>NZ_JAOCKJ010000043.1 GCF_029844725.1 Pantoea sp. GD03673 | reverse complement strand
TTCGATGGTGCCGCCACCGCCGCTCCGGGCCGTCGCTGACGGCTGGCTACAGCCCGCCAGCAGCAGGGCACAGGCTGCAATGAGATAATGATTAATCATCATTTTGCATTCCTTTGTTTAATGGACGGATTACGTGCACTTTGCTTAGCCATAATCGCGCGGGCAACTTTGGCTGAGCAGTTCTCAGAGAGTGTAAACAGACGTGATAACCACCAGACCGGTGATTATTTCGGACAGACTTTCGGCTCCGCCATCTTAATCGGGTCTTTTATTGGATAACCCGGACGACTGTAATTTGCGCAACTGGTGGTCACTTTTACCTGGTCACAGGGCAGGAAATGTACCGTGATGCCGCAGGTATCCTGACCGGTATAGTCCGGTACCGGTACAACGATGCTGTGTTGTTTTTTCTGAGCATTTATTTTTTTCCTCCATGCCAGATATTTGGCATCGTCACCAAATCCGGGAAAATCCTTTGATCCTCCAACGCCGGTTTCCCATTCCACTTTTACCTG
>NZ_JAOCKJ010000042.1 GCF_029844725.1 Pantoea sp. GD03673 | reverse complement strand
CTCTCTTCGATCATCGGCAACAATGCTGAAAACACCCGCCATGCTGCAGAAATGGCCAGCTCGGCTACCAGCGCGGCATTGCGTGGCGGTCAGGCAATGGAATCAGTGCTGGGTTCCATGGAGAAAATCAGCAGCAGTGCAGGGCAGATTAAGGAAATCATTTCTGTCATTGATGGGATTGCGTTTCAGACGAATATTCTCGCGTTAAACGCGGCTGTTGAAGCTGCCCGGGCCGGTGAGCACGGTAAGGGCTTTGCGGTTGTTGCGGCGGAAGTCAGATCGCTGGCACAGCGCTCGGCTGGCGCGGCGAAAGAAATTAAAGGACTGATCGAACAGTCTGTGGAGAATGCTGAGCAGGGCATTTCGATGGCCCGGGATGCAGGTGAAAAAGTGAAGGAGAGTATGGATGCGATTGAACAGACAGCACAGCTGGTGAGAGAGATTTCATCTTCTTCAGAAGAGCAGAGTGCAGGCGTATCGCAGATAAATATTGCCGTTACTCAGATGGATCAGGTCACACAGCAGAATGCCGTGCTCGTTGAAGAGTCAGCATCGTCTGCTGATGAACTTGCAAGTCGAGCCGCTAATCTGAGGGACGC
>NZ_JAOCKJ010000041.1 GCF_029844725.1 Pantoea sp. GD03673 | reverse complement strand
TAATATTCTTAACAATATTAATCTTACCGCTAAGTTTGCAATTCTGGGCTTGTTTTGCCTTGTTCTTTTTTCAGTTCCTACCGTGCTTTTTGTGTCAGAAGGTAATAAATATATTCAGGACAAGCAGAAAGAAGTAACAGGAGTGCCTGCTGAAAACAAAATCCTTGCCCTGTTGAATCTGATACAGCGCCATCGCGCTGAAACAGCCCTCGCTATTGCGCAAAAAAATCCTGCCACCTCATCGCGTCTAAGTGTTAGAGATGACATTGTTACTATCACCGATGTCATCAAGAAAGAGATGGCGCAGACAGAAGGCAGTGCGGGTTTAATCGATAAAATTAATGGGGTGCGTGCACAGTGGGACGCGCTGCAGCAGGACATTGATGCTTCGAAACTGGATCAAACGGCCAGCCTTGACGCACATGCGCAACTCATCCGCAAACTTCTTAACACAAACCGCGACGTGCTGGATTTTTACGGTCTGTCGCTTGATTCAGATATCAGTACGTACCGCCTGATTACCAGCAATTTCTCATCATTGCCTGAGCTTACCGAAAGTCTGGGTAAAATTCGTGCGTTCGGGACTTCACTGCTTGCCAGGAAAGAAGC
>NZ_JAOCKJ010000040.1 GCF_029844725.1 Pantoea sp. GD03673 | reverse complement strand
CGTTAGTGAGGCTGACTCTGTCCGTATGGAATCATTAATCAGCACGGGTGCCTATAACCTGGATATGTTTGCTCAGGACTCAGAGAAGCTTTTTTCGTCTGATACAGGGCTGAAGCAGAAATTCAGTGCCGATGCCGACGGGGCCGTACAGGAAGCTCAAAATGCCCTGAAAACTGCAGGTGAGTTATTTATTAGCCGCAGTATGACGAATCAGAGTCCTCAGGACTATGCCGCACTTTTTACCAGCGCGATTAACAGATTCAGCACCTACGCGATTGCGGGCGGTAATGAACTGAATGACATGCTGAACCAGCAGATTACGGACCACCGGCATGCACAGTATGGTTTGCTGAGCGTTCTTCTCTTTATGGTCCTGCTTTCTGTCATTTTCGCATTGATTATTATCCGTTCTGTAACACGACCTATCGGTGCCGCGTCCAAGCTTGCGCTTGAAGTGGCAGAAGGCGATCTGACCGCATCTTTTTCCGTGACAGGACGCAATGAAACAGCCGGTCTGCTTAAGGCATTACTGCAGATGAGTCAGCGCCTGACGGTGACGGTAGAAAACATTAAAAGTAATGCTGTCACCATTGCCACCTCATCTGAGGAGATTGCCCGCGGTAACGGCGATCTTTCTGCGAGGACGGAAGAACAGGCTGCATCGCTGGCTGAAACAGCCGCCAGTATGGAACAA
>NZ_JAOCKJ010000039.1 GCF_029844725.1 Pantoea sp. GD03673 | reverse complement strand
CTGTTCCATACTGGCGGCTGTTTCAGCCAGTGATGCAGCCTGTTCTTCCGTCCTCGCAGAAAGATCGCCGTTACCGCGGGCAATCTCCTCAGATGAGGTGGCAATGGTGACGGCATTAGATTTAATGTTTTCTACCGTCACCGTCAGGCGCTGACTCATCTGCAGTAATGCCTTAAGCAGACCGGCTGTTTCATTGCGTCCTGTCACGGAAAAAGATGCTGTCAGATCACCTTCTGCTACTTCAAGCGCAAGCTTTGACGCGGCACCGATAGGTCGTGTAACAGAACGGATAATGATCAATGCGAAAAAGACAGAAAGCAGGACCATAAAGAGAAGAACGCTCAGCAAACCATACTGTGCATTCCGGTGGTCCGTAATCTGCTGGTTCAGCATGTCATTCAGTTCATTACCGCCCGCAATCGCGTAGGTGCTGAATCTGTTAATCGCGCTGGTAAAAATTGCGGCATAGTCCTGAGGATTCTGATTCGTCATACTGCGGCTAATAAATAACGCCCCTGCAGTTTTCAGGGCATTTTTGGCTTCCTGTACGGCCGCGTCTGCATCGGCACTGAATTTCTGCTTCAGCCCTGTATCAGACGAAAAAAGCTTCTCTGAGTCCTGAGCAAACATATCCAGATTATAGGCACCCGTGCTGATTAATGATTCCATACGGACAGAGTCAGCCTCATTAACA
>NZ_JAOCKJ010000038.1 GCF_029844725.1 Pantoea sp. GD03673 | reverse complement strand
TCTGTCCTTTAAACTGGCCGTCGTTGAGCAGGTTGAAAAAGGTGAGATGACATATCGTCAGGCTCAGGAGCGCTTCGGTATCCAGGGGTGCTCCACCGTTCTTAACTGGCTGCGTAAGTATGGCCAGCTGGACTGGCACTCTTCAGCGCAGCGCAGCACACGTGGAGGACTCATGACAAAATCCCTTCCCCTTACCCCCGAACAGCGTATCAAAGAGCTTGAACAGCAGCTGGCCGAATCCGAAGTGAAGGCGCAGTTCTTTGAGGCCGTCGTGAAGGTCATGAACACTGAGTTCGGCGCCACGCTGACAAAAAAGCAGTTAGCTTCGTTATCGCGCAGGCAAAAACACCCGGACTGACCATCGTCAGAGTCTGCCGGTTTTTAAAGATAAGCCGTCAGGCCTGGTATCAGGGATGTCAGCGCGGGCAGCGTAAGGCAGAGCAGGCCAGCCGCATTACCGGGGAGGTGAAAAACCTCAGGATGCAGCAGCCGCGGCTGGGCACGCGTAAGCTGCACCATATCCTAAACTGTCGGGATGACCCTGCACTGCATATCGGGCGGGACAGCCTGTTTACCGTCCTGCGGCAGGCCGGCCTGCTGGTACGTCCGGCCAGGGCTTATCATAAAACAACCCACAGCCATCATCGTTTTTATAAGCATCCGAACCTGCTGAAAGCCGGTCCGGAGCAGGCCGTCATCTCCGGCCCTGAGCAGGTGTGGGTGGCGGACATTACCTGGCTTCCGGTCAGGACCGGCACGGCTTACGTGAGCCTGGTGACTGACGCGTTCTCACGGAAAATAGTGGGTTATCACGTGCATGAAAGTCTCCATACAG
>NZ_JAOCKJ010000037.1 GCF_029844725.1 Pantoea sp. GD03673 | reverse complement strand
CGCGCAGCGTGAAAACGCCTGTGGGTTGTGAGGTTAAGCGACTAAGCGTACACGGTGGATGCCCAGGCAGTCAGAGGCGATGAAGGACGTGCTAATCTGCGTAAAGCGACGGTAAGGTGATATGAACCGCTACAGCCGTCGATGTCCGAATGGGGAAACCCGGTGCACTCTGTGCATCATTGCAGCATGAATACATAGTGCTGCAAGGCGAACCGGGGGAACTGAAACATCTAAGTACCCCGAGGAAAAGAAATCAACCGAGATTCCCCCAGTAGCGGCGAGCGAACGGGGAGCAGCCCAGAGCCTGAATCAGTTTGTGTGTTAGTGGAAGCGTCTGGAAAGTCGCAGGGTACAGGGTGATACTCCCGTACACAAAAACACACATGCTGTGAGCTCGATGAGTAAGGCGGGACACGTGGTATCCTGTCTGAATATGGGGGGACCATCCTCCAAGGCTAAATACTCCTGACTGACCGATAGTGAACCAGTACCGTGAGGGAAAGGCGAAAAGAACCCCGGCGAGGGGAGTGAAACAGAACCTGAAACCGTGTACGTACAAGCAGTGGGAGCCTCTTTTATGGGGTGACTGCGTACCTTTTGTATAATGGGTCAGCGACTTATATTCTGTAGCAAGGTTAACCGTATAGGGGAGCCGCAGGGAAACCGAGTCTTAACTGGGCGTTAAGTTGCAGGGTATAGACCCGAAACCCGGTGATCTAGCCATGGGCAGGTTGAAGGTTGGGTAACACTAACTGGAGGACCGAACCGACTAATGTTGAAAAATTAGCGGATGACCTGTGGCTGGGGGTGAAAGGCCAATCAAACCGGGAGATAGCTGGTTCTCCCCGAAAGCTATTTAGGTAGCGCCTCGTGAACTCATCTCCGGGGGTAGAGCACTGTTTCGGCTAGGGGGCCATCCCGGCTTACCAACCCGATGCAAACTGCGAATACCGGAGAATGTTATCACGGGAGACACACGGCGGGTGCTAACGTCCGTCGTGAAGAGGGAAACAACCCAGACCGCCAGCTAAGGTCCCAAAGTCATGGTTAAGTGGGAAACGATGTGGGAAGGCACAGACAGCCAGGATGTTGGCTTAGAAGCAGCCATCATTTAAAGAAAGCGTAATAGCTCACTGGTCGAGTCGGCCTGCGCGGAAGATGTAACGGGGCTAAACCATGCACCGAAGCTGCGGCAGCGAC
>NZ_JAOCKJ010000036.1 GCF_029844725.1 Pantoea sp. GD03673 | reverse complement strand
TATTTAATGAGATGGTCACTCCCTCCTTCCCGGTACTATGCTGAGGACAGGCTTTCATTCGGAGAACTATCATGGAAAACATTGCGCTCATTGGTATCGATCTGGGTAAAAACTCTTTCCATATTCATTGCCAGGATCGTCGCGGGAAGGCTGTTTACCGTAAAAAATTTACCCGGCCAAAGTTGATCGAATTTTTGGCGACATGCCCCGCTACAACCATCGCAATGGAAGCCTGTGGCGGTTCTCACTTTATGGCACGCAAGTTGGAAGAGTTGGGGCATTCCCCAAAGCTGATATCACCACAATTTGTCCGCCCGTTCGTTAAAAGCAATAAAAACGACTTTGTCGACGCCGAAGCTATTTGTGAAGCTGCATCGCGTCCGTCTATGCGTTTTGTGCAGCCCAGAACGGAATCTCAGCAGGCAATGCGGGCTCTGCATCGTGTCCGTGAATCCCTGGTTCAGGATAAGGTAAAAACAACCAATCAAATGCATGCTTTTCTGCTGGAATTTGGCATTAGCGTTCCCCGAGGAGCTGCCGTTATTAGCCGACTGAGTACCATTCTTGAGGATAATAGTTTGCCTCTTTACCTCAGCCAGTTATTGCTGAAATTACAACAGCATTATCACTATCTTGTTGAGCAGATTAAAGATTTGGAATCCCAGTTGAAACGAAAGTTGGACGAAGATGAGGTTGGACAGCGCTTGCTGAGCATTCCCTGCGTCGGAACACTGACAGCGAGTACTATTTCAACTGAGATTGGCGACGGGAAGCAGTACGCCAGCAGCCGTGACTTTGCGGCGGCAACAGGGCTTGTACCTCGGCAGTACAGCACGGGAGGTAGGACGACATTGCTGGGAATTAGTAAGCGAGGTAATAAAAAGATCCGAACTTTGTTGGTTCAATGTGCCAGGGTATTCATACAAAAACTGGAACACCAGTCTGGCAAATTGGCCGATTGGGTCAGGGATTTACTGTGCCGGAAAAGCAACTTTGTCGTCACTTGTGCTCTGGCAAACAAGCTGGCCAGAATAGCCTGGGCCCTAACGGCACGACAGCAAACTTATGTAGCATAACGGCAGAAATACACCGGTTTAAAGAATTACTGATCTGGTTTTGCGAATACTGATATTGATGATACTAACGGCCCACCGGCCTGTTGAGGAACCTGTAAAACGGAAAGGCTCATTGAAGCCGTATATTTTCTGGAGGTTCATCAGGCGCGGAACTCATCAAGGCGCGGGAATAAAATCCCATTCAGACGCCGGATAGATTCAAGCAAGCCAACTTGTCGTCAAAATCGGTGTTGCAAAAACGGGAGTGACCATAGATTCCGT
>NZ_JAOCKJ010000035.1 GCF_029844725.1 Pantoea sp. GD03673 | reverse complement strand
TTCTTTTACTGCAAAGCCATCAGAAGGCATCAACTATGACGCTATCCGGCGCGCCTTCCGTCGCAATCTTTTTTACTTTGGCTATCCGCAGTTCAATGTAAATACTGCAGCACTGCGGAGTGATTTTTCTATGAATCTGGAATATCTGACCGCGGCAACATTTACGCGTGATCAAGTGGAATTTGATACGGGTAAGTACCGCTCGGGAATCGAGATGCTGCTGATTAACGCGCACGAAAAACTGCTCATCACTGTATCTGTGTATGCTCCCAAGGCAGGCGCTGCACCGGAAACCTATGAAACCCGGATCGTGCATTCAGCTAATCCAATTGGCGAAGAAGAATACGCAGAAAATACCGAATACCAGACAACCAACGTTTATAAAGCCGCAGGTGATCTGAATGTCGCGGCACTTGAGTTGTTCTGGTCGGAGCATGAAGGCCTGAGTAAATATGCGCAGCAAAACCTGCCTCTGGCTGACGAATACAGTCCATTTTGTCACTGGCAGTTTTCCCGCCTGAAAGCCTGACTATTCAATCCCTGCGGCATGCCGCAGGGAACCAGGAGAACAAATCATGAACACACAGGAACGTCTGGCGGCAGCGCTTAAAAACCCGCTTAAGGCAGGCTATGTAACTTACTCAGGACACATTATGACTCTGGCGGAATGTGAATCTTACAATCGCTATACAGAAGACGCGGCACGGCCATACATAAGCGAAAAAGCGCGAGAATATCTGCTGGATCAGCGACACCGATATTTTGTCTTAATAAGTGAACCTGAGCGTTTGAGTTAAGAAATGATTCAAGCCGGGCGCAGCAGGTCCGGTCTGCCTCTGGACGTCAGTCGCGTTATAACGACGGGCGGCCCTGCGGGCCGGGGAAAGACGGTGCTGACGCACCGTCTCTCTCCCTTCGCCTGCGCTTTCTCTCTCCGGGATACTGTCCTGTGAGCTTCTTTCCCCGTTTACTATTGCAGTGCTGCAGCAGTTTTATTTCACTGAAGGTCAACGACATGAAAAGCCTGATGGCCCCCTCCGGCTCCCCGGCGTTGCCGGGTCGTCAGCCCTACTGCGCTAACCGGCAGAGCCGGTAAGCTCCGCCGAATCCCTCCGGGTTTCGGGCCTGACGGCTGGGGTCTGATGGCAACGGCCGGGTCAACCCCTGCAGCTGGCTGACGCCAGCGCGTTCACTGGCCACGAATGGCCGTGGCCGCTGAGGACCGGACCGGCACCGTGTTGTGCCGTTCCGGGGCTGTGCCCTGTTCATCTCCCGCGTTCTGTTTTGTTCCCTGAGTCCCTTCGCCGTGCAGAAACCTGGCACCCGGGCGTCTTCACGCAAGGGTCGCACGCT
>NZ_JAOCKJ010000034.1 GCF_029844725.1 Pantoea sp. GD03673 | reverse complement strand
TGCGGCCACGGATTTTTTGTGGCCAGTGAACGCGCGGGCGCACGCCCGCTGCAGGGGTTGACCTTGACGTTGCCATCAGACCCCAGCCGTCAGGCCCGAAACCCGGAGGGATTCGGCGGAGCTTACCGGCTTTGCCGGTTAGCGGAGTAGGGCTGACGACCCGGCAACGCCGGGGAGCCGGAGGTGGCCATCATGATGTTCATGACGTTGACCTTCAGTGAAATGAAGCCGGAGAAGCAGCAGCTGCACGGCAGCAGAACAGACAGCAGCAGGAAGCAGAGAGAGAAGACGGAGAGACAGCATCCCGGAGAGAGAAAGCGCAGGCGAAGGGAGATGGCCGGTGCGTCAGCACCGGGTTTCCCCGGCCCGCAGGGCCGCCCGCTTTTAACGACGCCAACGCTGCTGCAGGGCCATTATCAGCCCCGCCCCAAAATGTGTTATTCCCCTTCAAGTTCTGCCTGATAGTGCATTTCAGCCATGCAGACCATCTCCATAAATGTCGTTTCCTTGCCCGTGATCCCCTCCTGCTCACACAGGTGCATAAGGTTGGCTATCAGGTCCTGAACTGTTGTTATTGCATCGTCACCGCACCCGTCCAGCCCTGTGCGCCGGGCAAATACCCACAACGCTTCCGCTGCAACTGTCGCCCTGTCTGTATTGCCCCAGATAAGCGCCGGTCTTTCTGTTTCTGCTGACATCGCGGCGATCTCCTTAATGACGTCCATCCGCACCGGCTCGCATTCGTGGTTTACATCCGTGTTTACTGCTGCGCTCTGTGCTGATAAGGTTTTTTCTGCAGACACGTCGATTACCTCTTTGTTATCAGTGTTTCTCTGATGCCCCGGCTTCGTCGCAGATACCAGGGGCGAAATCTGGCAGGGCTGACACCCTGCCTTTTTTCTGTCCTGAATCAGATAAGCCCTCTTTCTGCCATTGATACCGCGTCATTTCCTGCCACAACGATGTGATCGATTACCCGCACAGCTATCAGCTCAAGCGCTTTTTTCAGTCGTGCTGTTATTTGTTCGTCTGCGCGTGATGGTTCTTTGCTGAATGAAGGGTGGTTATGACTCATGATCACCGCTGCAGCGTTAAGCCGTAATGCCGCGCGAGCCACTTCCCGTGGTTGGATCTCAATTGATGCAATGCCGCCCATAAACAGCTCTTCATAAGCTATCAGCTGATGCTGATTATTCAGAAACGCCACGGCAAACACTTCCCTTTCGCGCCCGGCCAGTTTTGCACGAAAAAATTCGGCTGATTCTTCTGCTGAGGTAAATACCGTGCCGGTTGGATAACGAAAATCTATTGCCCGCTCAGCCTCTGTAAGGATCTGGCTTACGCTTGCCATAACATAATTACCCTGTGTGTCACGCACGTGCAGACTGCTGAAATAACTCACGTTGCCACCTGCTATTTCCAGT
>NZ_JAOCKJ010000032.1 GCF_029844725.1 Pantoea sp. GD03673 | reverse complement strand
CGGGCGAATCAAAGCACCGTCATTCATCAGATACAAGGGTGAAATGCACGCCTGCGGCGCCCTTGTATCTGCTGCCTGCCGTTGCTTCTCAGCCCTTTGCCGCGAGGAACTAACCGAAACATGACTTAACCACCCGAGAGGAGAACCAGCATGCACACACAAAACGTCAACACCGCCGCTTCAGAATCTTCCAAAACATGGGTTAAAACCCCTGAATCCATTTACTTCACACGTAAAACAGCTGCGCTTGCTGAGCTAGCCCAGATTGAAGGCGACATGATGGCGTATTGTGCGCTGCAACGCCTCGGCATTGAGAATGAAGATCTGCACGAATCCGCATATATCCCGCTGATAGCGCATGACAGGATCGATGTGCTGGCAGCAATGGGCGGCATAGATTCATCGGCTGTATATGAAATGGTGAGCGCAGTCGATGCACTGATCAACGAGATGGACCCGACCTTGTCACCTGATGCGCTGCCATCATTAAACGCATTGCGTGCGGCGGCGAGAGAGCAAAAAGCGCAATGTCTGGCAGATATTCAGGAAAGCCTTAAGCCTTTCAGCGTAGATGTGCGGGGACAAATGGAGTACCGGGAAGAATACAGCTCATACGGAGAAACGTACTGGACAGAAAGCAGTATGCATCTGGGGCGCACCTGGACAATCACTGAGGCACTGGAGCTGGCAAAAGCGACCTGGGTTAAAGGCGAATGGAACCCCCGCGAAGATGGTGAGTGTTACTATGACGAGGAATCCGGGCGTGACTTAGGTCCTGTCAGCTTCAGCCCTTCACTTATCGTCATCTGCGATGAAAAAGGCAAAACTGTTCTGACTGGTAATGCTGCTGACCTGAGCTGGAATGAACATGTGATCGATCCCGCTGAGATTGAACGCATTAAAGCGGCTCAGGAGAAACTGCTGGATAAAGCGCGGTTTGAAAGCGGCTGGGATAACTACGAAACGGCGCGCCAGCTTCGCACTGAAGCGGAAAATTCGGGTAAAGGCATCGTCGATAGCGCCTGGCAGGGACATGCAGATGTAACTGCTGCACTGGCAAGTTTTGTCCACCCGGACCTTGAACATCCAGATGAAGAACGTGACGCCGTGGATTATGAGGCACTGCTCACTAATTCAGTATAAAAGCCTTATCAGAAAGAAGCCCCGGCAGGGGCTTTTTTTACGTCAGCGATCAGGAAAAGAGATATGTGTCTGCATCGGGCATCGCCGGAAAAGCGGGCGGCCCTGCGGGCCGGGGAAAGCCGGTGCTGACGCACCGGCCATCTCCCTTCGCCTGCGCTTTCTCTCTCCGGGATGCTGTCTCACCGTCTTCTCTCGCGGCTTCCTGCTGCTGTCTGTTCTGCTGCTGTGCTGCAGCTGCTTCTCCTGTTTCCTTTCAATAAAGGTCAACGTCATGAACATCATGATGGCCACCTCCGGCTCCCCGGCGTTGCCGGGTCGTCAGCCCCACTGCGCTAACCGGCTGTGCCGGTAAGCTCCGCCGGACCGCGAAGCGTTCCGGGCCTGACGGCTAGGGTCTGATGGCAACGTCAAGGTCAACCCCTGCAGCGGGCGTGCGCCCGCGCATTCACTGGCCACAAAAAGCCGTGGCCGCT
>NZ_JAOCKJ010000031.1 GCF_029844725.1 Pantoea sp. GD03673 | reverse complement strand
CCTCTGGCGTTGTAAGGTTAAGCCTCACGGGTCATTAGTACCGGTTAGCTCAACGCATCGCTGCGCTTACACACCCGGCCTATCAACGTCGTCGTCTTCAACGTCCCTTCAGGACTCTCAAGGAGTCAGGGAGAACTCATCTCGGGGCAAGTTTCGTGCTTAGATGCTTTCAGCACTTATCTTTTCCGCACTTAGCTACCGGGCAATGCCATTGGCATGACAACCCGAACACCAGTGGTGCGTTCACTCCGGTCCTCTCGTACTAGGAGCAACCCCCCTCAATTCTCCAGCGCCCACGGCAGATAGGGACCGAACTGTCTCACGACGTTCTAAACCCAGCTCGCGTACCACTTTAAACGGCGAACAGCCGTACCCTTGGGACCTACTTCAGCCCCAGGATGTGATGAGCCGACATCGAGGTGCCAAACACCGCCGTCGATATGAACTCTTGGGCGGTATCAGCCTGTTATCCCCGGAGTACCTTTTATCCGTTGAGCGATGGCCCTTCCATTCAGAACCACCGGATCACTATGACCTGCTTTCGCACCTGCTCGAGCCGTCACTCTCGCAGTCAAGCCAGCTTATGCCATTGCACTAACCTCACGATGTCCGACCGTGATTAGCTGACCTTCGTGCTCCTCCGTTACTCTTTAGGAGGAGACCGCCCCAGTCAAACTACCCACCAGACACTGTCCGCAGCCCGGATCACGGGCCTACGTTAGAACATCAAACATTAAAGGGTGGTATTTCAAGGTTGGCTCCACGCAGACTGGCGTCCGCGCTTCAAAGCCTCCCACCTATCCTACACATCAAGGCTCAATGTTCAGTGTCAAGCTGTAGTAAAGGTTCACGGGGTCTTTCCGTCTTGCCGCGGGTACACTGCATCTTCACAGCGAGTTCAATTTCACTGAGTCTCGGGTGGAGACAGCCTGGCCATCATTACGCCATTCGTGCAGGTCGGAACTTACCCGACAAGGAATTTCGCTACCTTAGGACCGTTATAGTTACGGCCGCCGTTTACCGGGGCTTCGATCAAGAGCTTCTCCTTGCGGATAACCCCATCAATTAACCTTCCGGCACCGGGCAGGCGTCACACCGTATACGTCCACTTTCGTGTTTGCACAGTGCTGTGTTTTTAATAAACAGTTGCAGCCAGCTGGTATCTTCGACTGGCTTCGGCTCGGGGAGCAGGTCCCTCCACCTACGCGCCAGCGTGCCTTCTCCCGAAGTTACGGCACCATTTTGCCTAGTTCCTTCACCCGAGTTCTCTCAAGCGCCTTGGTATTCTCTACCTGACCACCTGTGTCGGTTTGGGGTACGATTCTGTGTTACCTGATGCTTAGAGGCTTTTCCTGGAAGCTGGGCATTTATCACTTCAGCACCGTAGTGCCTCGTCGTCACGCCTCAGTGTTAACAAGAGACCGGATTTACCTGGACTCTCCACCTACACGCTTAAACCGGGACAACCGTCGCCCGGCTGATATAGCCTTCTCCGTCCCCCCTTCGCAGTAACACCGAGTACAGGAATATTAACCTGTTTCCCATCGACTACGCCTTTCGGCCTCGCCTTAGGGGTCGACTCACCCTGCTCCGATTAACGTTGAACAGGAACCCTTGGTCTTCCGGCGAGCGGGCTTTTCACCCGCTTTATCGTTACTTATGTCAGCATTCGCACTTCTGATACCTCCAGCATGCCTCACAGCACACCTTC
>NZ_JAOCKJ010000030.1 GCF_029844725.1 Pantoea sp. GD03673 | reverse complement strand
CTTTTGTGGCCAGTGAACGCGCGGGCGAAAGCCCGCTGCAGGGGTTGACCTGGCAGTTGCCATCAGACCCTAGCCGTCAGGCCCGAACCCCGGAGGGATTCGGCGGAGCTTACCGGCTCTGCCGGTTAGCGGAGTGGGGCTCGACGACCCGGCAACGCCGGGGAGGGCCATCAGGCTGTTTATGCTGTTGACCTTTATGGAGAGGAATCCGGAGAAGCAGCTGCAGTACAGAAAAGGGATAAACAGCAGCAGGAAGCAGAGAGAGAAGACCGTGAGACAGCGTCCCGGAGAGAGAAAGCGCAGGCGAAGGGAGATGACCGGTGCGTCAGCACCGGTTTTTCCCGGCCCGCAGGGCCGCCCGCTTTTAAGCCGCGCCCAAAGCGGGCAGGATCTCCCCCTGCTCCGCTCTGTTGCCTGCCGGTATGATTTGCGATGTCAGCAGTCGAAATAGTATTCAGCCAGGTATGATTTAAGTGCCCCCTCTATACCTGACCAGATTTCCTGACCGTTTTCACCGAACAGCTCAAGCACCATTTCTTTTGTCAGCAGCCAGGCGGCAATCACCGCCGCAGGAATTTTCGGCCGTCGCGATGACCAGTCAGTAACGGCGCGGCTTACGTGATTGGCAATGCTCAGCGCCAGCCCATGTACCAGCTCATAACGCTCATTCTTTGATGCCGGGCAGCTGCGATCACTGAGGCTGACCAGAAACGTCATATCGTCTGCCATGAATTTGGAAAGCCCGCGAGTGTTTAGTCTGTCGCCCCACGTTTTACGCTCCGGACGGACAAATGCCGCCAGCGCGGCCATCACATCGGGATGTCCCTGCCAGGCGGCATCAACAACGCCCGCCTGCGTGGCTTCAGCCTTTGCGCGCAGCTGTCTCGCCGTTTCAAAGTTGTCCCAGCCACTTTCCTGTGCCGCTTCGCTCATCAGCGCTTCTTTTTCTGCGGCGATGCGACTGATTTCTTCTTCACTGGTAACGTGTGAGTTCCATTTAAGGCCTGCTGCATCTGCCGTCAGCACCTTCCTGTTCTGCGCGTCCCTGATAACAATCAAGCGTGGCGAAAAGCTTACTGGCCCCATATCCCGGCCAAAATCACTGTCCCAGTAGCACTCACCCTGCTCGCGCGGGTCCCACTCATCTTCAAGCCATACTGCCGCCGCAATGTTCATTGCTTCCCCTACCGTCCAGGCGCGCCCCAGTTGGATACATCCATCCTGCCAGTATGTGCCATATACCGGATCATCCTCCGGGTACTCCATCTGCCCTAAGACATCCACGCTAAACCTAAACGGCTTAAGGCTTTCCATAACCTCAGCCTTGATGTCTGCTGCGCTGGCCTGCATTTCTTTCAGCGTTGGCCATTCACCACGCGATAGCTCAGAATCAGTCGCTTTGATCATTGCATCGACGTCACGCACCATTTCGTACACCACAGGAGAACTGACAGCACCCATTTCTTCCAGCCGCTCAATTCTGTCCCGTGCAATCCAGGGTGCGTCATATTCCTCATCTGCGTCATCAGGCTCGATACCCAGGCGCGCAAGGGTACGGAAAAACAGCATATCGCCCTCAATTTTCGCAAGATCAATCAGTGCAGCTACTTTCTGCGAAAAATAAACGGATTCGGGGGTTTCAACCCATGTTTTGGAAGATTCTGAAGCGGCGGTGTTGACGTTTTGTGTGTGCATGCTGGTTCTCCTGTCAGGTGGTTAAT
>NZ_JAOCKJ010000029.1 GCF_029844725.1 Pantoea sp. GD03673 | reverse complement strand
CAGAACGGAGAGCAGCAGGAAGCAGAGAGAGAAGACCGTGAGACAGCGTCCCGGAGAGAGAAAGCGCAGGCGAAAGGAGAGAGGCGGTGCGTCAGCACCGTCTTTTCCCGGCCCGCAGGGCCGCACTCTTTTAAGCCGCGGCTCAGGCAGCTGCAGGGCCATAAACAGCCCCGCGCTCACTGCTCTTAACATTCGTCCAGCTCGGCCTGATAATGCATTTCCGCCATACTTACCAGCGACGCAAATGTTACGTTTTCGTCCGTTATGCCTTCCTGTTCACACAGGTGCATCAGGTTAGCTATCAGATCCTGCACAGCCGTGTAAGCTTCGTCCCCGCTTCCGTCAAGACCGGTACGCCGGGCATATATCCATAATGCCTCGGCCGCAACCGTTGCGCGGTCCGTATTTCCCCAGATAAGCGCCGGTCGCTCAGTTTCCGCAGCCGTCGCGGCAATCTCTTCGATAACGTCCATTCGCACCGGCTCACACGTCGCGGGTAATCCCGGGTTTACTGGCTGGTTATCCAGTGATAAGGTTTGCGCTGTAGACACATTGATCTCCTGTTCTGTGGTCAGTGTTTCTCTGATGCCCCGGCTTCGTCGTAGATACCAGGGGCGGAATCAGGCAGGGTTCACACCCTGCCTTTTTTCTGTCCGTTACTCTGGCTTATACGCTACGAGACGCATCACGCGAACGCCCGTCCCTGCAAACATGCCGTCCATTGGTTCAGACCAGCTGCAGTCCCAGCCCGGCAGCACGCCTTTTTTATCCGCCCCCGCTGGCAGTATGGCCCCCAGTCGCCCGCCCTCTTTTACCAGCGCAGCGGCTGCGTTCAGATGCGCTACGGCGCGCCCTTCGCTGTAAGGTGGATTCATTACCACGACGTCAAAACGCTGACGGGTTTCCTGCGCCCACTGCAGAAAATCGCCCTCAATTACCGTGTGCCCTTTGGCCTCCAGTACGCGGCAGTGCAGCGGCGAGATTTCCACGCAGGTGGTATGCGTCTGCGGCATCAGGTCGGCAAGTCCGCCCATACCCGCGCTTGGCTCCAGGCAGGTTTCGCCCTCCTGAATGTTCACTTCGTCAAGCAGCTGCGCGGCAAGCGCCTGGGTTGTCGGGTAAAACTGGTGCGTTTTCTGATCCGGCAGCGCGCCGCTAAGCTGGATATCCTGAATCGCCGTGGTCGGGTCGTAGTCGAACTCAAACCATGTAAACGCGTTTCTGGCCATCTTCACGCCGCCGATGCTGATCAGCACGTTTTCAGCCTCCGCACGCACGGCCTTGTCGAAGTTCATCAGGTTCTTAAAGCGGCGGTTATTCGGATTTGTGGTAACCGGCTCGCGCGGCTCTTCCCAGCGATTACGCTGCTGCGGCTCAGTGCGCTCGATCTCCAGCTCGCTGAGTTCGCTCAGCACGCTGAACGGCAGCAGGTTCGACGTCAGGTTAAAACTCTTCGCCTTTGTGCGCGGCTTCTGACGATGCTCCGCCGGGATCGCTGCCGGATACAGAAACGCCAGAATGTCATTGAGCCGCCAGGCCATGTCAGGATGAATTTCAAGGTGTGCCGTGCCTTTCAGAAAGGCTTTCACGCGCAGCGCGCCCCCGTCGAGGGTCAGCCATTCCCCGGCACGCTTGCGGGCAATCTGCAGGATTTTGTCTGTGGTGCGGTAGCTGGTGGCATCGCGGCCCATGAATTTTGCGATAACCTGGCGCAAGTCATCAATGTAGCCGGTGCGTTCGTAGTTGTTGCCGCCCCACTCATCGTACACGCGCGCCATGATCATACGCTTGCCAAAGCCCTCCGGGCGGTTGGTGACGTGTTCCCCGGACAGGCTGCGGAAAATCCCGTCTATGCGCTCGGCAAAAAATTTCTCTCGCGAAAACAGCAGCTCAGACAGCGTGGCGCGTACCGTTTTTTCCTCAAAATCCGGCGCGGCCATTTCGCGGATCTGCTCATTCCACTCGTTGCGACGGTCGTTGGGCATGTACTGGTAAACATCCGTCAGGTCTAACGCCTCCTGCCAGAATGCCGAATTCAGGGATGCGACTGCGCCCGGCACGCTGAACATCTCGCCCACGGTCCGCCCGTAATAGCCCCGGCGGCTGCTCAGATTGCCGCTGATAAAATGCGCTACCGCCGTGGCGTTCTCACCGCTGGTCACCATGCTGGCAATGGCTTCAATTTTCGCCCGGGTGTGCTGATAGCGTCCCAGCAGCGAATCAATCAGATCCGACTCTACCGGCGCAAAGAAGCTATCGCCCAGCAGTTCCCCCGCTCCACCATGATCGCCCGGGCCGTTAAAAAGAGATGATTCTTTAGATTCTGAAGCCGTGGTGTTGACGTTCTGCTGTGACATGTTGTGTCTCCCGTGTGGTTTAAGTGATGTTTCTCTGAGTTCCTCGCCGTGAGGGCAGAACGGGCGACCGGGCA
>NZ_JAOCKJ010000028.1 GCF_029844725.1 Pantoea sp. GD03673 | reverse complement strand
TTTTGCCGGTCCGGTCCTCAGCGGCCACGGATTTTTTGTGGCCAGTGAACGCGCTGGCGTCAGCCAGCTGCAGGGGTTGACCTGGCCGTTGCCATCAGACCCCAGCCGTCAGGCCCGAAACCCGGAGGGATTCGGCGGAGCTTACCGGCTCAGCCGGTTAGCGCAGTAGGGCTGACGACCCGGCAACGCCGGGGAGCCGGAGGGGGCCATCATGATGTTCATGACGTTGACCTTCAGTGAAATGAAGCCGGAGAAGCAGCTGCAGCACAGCAGCAGAACAGACAGCAGCAGGAAGCAGAGAGAGAAGACGGAGAGACAGCGTCCCGGAGAGAGAAAGCGCAGGCGAAGGGAGAGAGACGGTGCGTCAGCACCGTCTTCCCCCGGCCCGCAGGGCCGCCCGCTTTTCAGCCGTGCCAAATGCTGGCAGCAAGCCGGACACTATGCGCCCGGCTTAACAGGATCAGGCCTGGTTCGTCAGCATCACGGGCAGAGCGAACCGGTCAGTCATTCTGCTGAAGGCGTTCATTTCACCGGCCATAATGCTGATGTCGAGCATCACGCGCCACAGAGGTTCATTGTGCCACTCCCACGGATCGATATGTCTGCATGATACAAACCGCTTAAGCCAGGCCAGTACCAGTGAGTGCAGATCGCTTTCATAGATTTCCTGCACCTGCCAGCACGCGTACCAGCGCCCTGCCGTGAGCGGCGTATGAAACGCCAGTTCAAGCGCCGCCTGTGCCAGCCGGTTCTGATAGCGCCTGCGCTTCTGCTCGCGCTCGCGCGATTCCCGGTTGTGCTCCCTGTTCTGGCGCAGTGAGAGGCGCTTTTCCCGTCGCTCCGTGAAGCGGGCGGCGGTCAGGGGAAACAGCCGTGTGCCGGTATCCTGCGACAGCGGCGCAGGACAGCACTCGCCCCTTGTGGCGATTAGCGTATCGAGCGCGGCCAGATAGTCTCGCGCAGGTGGTGCGTTGCGATCACCAGGCGAGTATTCGGGCATGACCCGGCGCAGCTGGTCAGACTTAATGGTGCGCGTCCCGCAGTAATGCCGCATGAAAGCGCTGGCATAGGCATGCGGGCTACATGCCGCCCTGCCCTTCAGGCGTTTTTCCACATCGGCAAAGGCCTGGCTGATGGCTAAGGTGTACGGACAGGCTGGAATCAGCGAGAGGTGACGGGGGATAGTGTTCATTATTATATTCCTTCAGGTAAAGACCGCCCGTCAGGGCGGTCTGCTGCGGTCAGGCTTCGCTGTCTGCATCGTGTGAAGTGCCAGTAGCTGCAGACTGCAGTGGCTTCATCCAGGAAGGCACCCAGCGGGAATTCTTCATTGACGATTCCGCAAAGTCAGCCGCATCTCCCTTCTTCATCTTCTCTGCATCGCTTGCGTTACCTGTTTTACCCACCTCCGTCAGTACACCTGCGATCTGCTCTTTGCTGATACGTTTAAAAAAGCCTTCTGCGGTTGGTTGCCACCAGTCTGCCAGGTCGAAGCCCATTGCCAGCTCCAGAGCATCAAGATTGCTGGTCTGACTTTTCCCGTACATTCGATCCTGAAAGCAGCACACCGCCGTGGCACTGCAAAACCCCTGCAGCCCGAGTACGTCGTCAGTACTCCAGTCGAGCAGCCAGCGAAAATCCTGTTCCCAGCCTTTCGGCAGTAACGCCTGCCATTCCGCTTTCTGCTGCTGCAGAAACTGCCATGCCTTACCGTCTTCCTTCGCTGATGAGTCGGAGATCAGGGCGCTGCTGTTATCGGTCAGGCTGATTTTCATCGGAGTCCCTTCATAACTACGATGACTGAAAGTGGCCCGGCACAGTGTCCAGGTCAGCATTGCTACTGCTATATCTGGTTTTTTGCTGAGCGCCGCCTGTACTGCCAGAGAGCGATCGCATGACATTGAGCGCACGAGCGAGGCGGAGTAGTCTTCTGAAAGGTTTTGCAGATCGTTTTTATTCTCAGGTTTCATCTTCTTCGGCAGGTCAGCCTGCCGCTGCACACCACGCTGGATGAAGCAGTTGCCGCGCTCAAAGCAGATAACAACACCCGTTTTGTCTTTATCTGCACCTGACCAGCTGCGCTTCAGCCCGGTTTCTTCCAGCGCGGCGATCTGCTTTCTCAGCTGCTCGTTCAGAGAATCATCTTCTGAAAGCCTCAGCTGCGCCCGCAGATCGCTCAGCTCTGCGTCTTCTTCCGGCGTCAGCTCCGGGCAGCGCTCCGGCAGCAGCTGATACGTTTTTTTCACCTCACTACTCCAGCTCTGTAGGCGGCTGTCCATCCTGACCTCTGCCCAGGCAAATCCTTCCTCTTTCTGCACGGCGTCGGCAATTTTCTGCAGCTTATCCAGCGTCAGCTGCTCAACCAGCGCCGTGTCGATATAGCCCTCGTCCTCATTGCTGAACAGGTCGGCGCGAATAGAGCCGCCCGCCGCGAGATAAACATCTTTGCCAATGAAGGCGAACTTTGGAGAGTGGCTGATCGCCGTCTCAAAGGAGGTGATCAGCTTACGGATGGTTTCTGCGGAGGCGTTGTAATACCCGGAGGCCTGCTCCCACACTTCCAGCTGGCGTTCATGCGTGTCGGCCAGCGCCAGCGCCTGACACTGCTCAAGCGTGATGTTATCGGCGGCCAGTTCGTCAAGGATGGCAGGAGCAAGGTCAGTCAGCTTCAGGCAGCGCTGAACGTGGCGCGAGCTGTAGCCCATCAGGTCACCGATCTGCGCAGGGGTTTTGCCCTCGTCGGCCAGCGCCCGGAAACCGGCAATCTGCTCGGCGGGGTGCATATCCTCACGCTCGCCGTTTTCGACCATTGAGGCCGCGCGTGCCAGCTCCTCCGTCACGCGTTTGACCGGAATAAGCTGATCGGGCTGATATACGCCCTGCGAAAGCAGCAGTTGCAGCGCGGTGAGACGGCGACCGCCGCAGGCCACGCCCAGCATCCCGTCAGCCATGTCGTGTGCGATCAGGTTGTGCAGCAGGCCGACATTTTTGATAGTGGCGGCAAGCGACTCAATGCGCGACTGCACGTAGACTTTGCTGCGCACGTTGAGGGGTGAAACCGCCAGGCGCGAAAGCGGGAGCATCTCGATGTCGATTTTTTCCAGCGCCTGTTCTACCGCCGCCACTGCGGCTTTGTCAGCCTTCGCCTTCGCGGGCCGACGCGGGGTCCTGGGTTTTGGAGAT
>NZ_JAOCKJ010000027.1 GCF_029844725.1 Pantoea sp. GD03673 | reverse complement strand
GACGCTCTTATGCTACGTTTCTACTCAAATCTAAAAAGTGTGCCACTTATGGAGGCTATTCTATGGCATGGCACAGTGTGTCACAGGCTCAACACTTCACTGGTAAAAGCCGAAGGACGCTTTATCGCGATATGGCTTCAGGCCGTGTTTCGTATAGAACTAACGGGAAGGGACACCGCGAGTTTGAAACGTCAGAGCTGATCCGTGTTTATGGTGAGCCTGAGCAGAGTGGCACTGATGAACGGCACAGCGTGACACAGTCACATGGCACACAAAATGAAGGCGATATGATGACAGAAATTCGCGCGCTCCGGCAGGAGGTTGGCGAACTGAAGTCGTTGCTGCTTCGCCTTGAGTATAAAGATTCTGCGGCAACGTCAGAAACGCCCAGAAAGCCATGGTGGCGCTTCTGGCACGGGACAAAGTGAGACAATAAGGACCCCTTTTATGAGCGAACGTAACCTCTTTGACGAGTTGATGCAGGGGATGGCCGAGTTGAGGGAGATAGTAGACGAGAATGCCGTTCCCGATGCCCCTCAAGACGATTCCGGGCTGAATCCTCCCGCTTCCTGACAAAGTGCCGGGGAAGGCATATCCCCGGCACCCTTACCTGATGGTAATACTCCGTTTCTGCCGCTGATCCGGGTTACACGACACATCCGTTCATCCGACGATCAGGATATTCTGCTGACTAACGGCCACCAAAATCTGTCACACCCAACGCATTATGCAATGCTACGCCTCAGCCCTTGCGGCACAAGGTCTGAGGGTGCATGACTATCACTTCATTCACATCATGCACTGGCTATAGCCAACCTTGACCCGATAAGGCTTTCATGTGCATGACTGCCTTGTCGAGAAAACTATAAGACCAGCCGAAGTTAACTCTGTGGACAGGAAATGTTTTGTGTCCACCGCCATCATAATGGCGGCTCACAAAACCGTGGTCAGGGCTGCGCCCCGACACCCTGCCAACGCCTCACGGCCGCACAGTAAACTGCGCACCCGTTCACCGTTATTCTGTGGGTTTTGTGCCGGAAACCGGCGTCCGAAAAGATTTCGTCAACGAAATTCCGTCCCATGCGGTTTCATGCATAACCATGCAGCCGCTTAAAAATTATCAGGGTGAATTTTCCCGGTTTCGGGCAGGGAAAGGCCGGGTTTCAGCCTGAATCTCGCAGAATCGCGCTGAGGGCTTCTCAGGGGGGGCGGGCAAGGGATGTTATGTTCAATTCGGTCATGTAGCAGATACAAAAAAAGCCGCCCGAAGGCGGCTTTCTGTTACCAGTAGTACTCAGTTGGTCGCCGTTCCGGCATCCAGACCATCCCGTCAGGGTCACAACCTGCGATCACCAGCCAAGAGTTGTGCCTATCAAACGCGCGGCGTTTTCGCGTTGTGTAAAGGCGATTCCAGCGTCCGGGATTATGTCCGATCCAGTACGCCGGAGAATGGCGATGACCATGAGGTCTGCCGTCAGGGTAACGGTCTTTTCGTGTGTTGAATGTACTCATACAGCCTCTGTAGGTTGAAATTACCTATAGGGTGTCGAGGGCCTCGATATAGCGATTACATTGCAATTTAGTTTCCTCGTGAGCGAGATGTATCGGCGGCGCTAGGTTGTGATAAATACGCGTTTTTCTGCAAGAGCGGCAAATAACCGTCTAAAAAAAGAGCTATTGATTTAAGTGAAAAAACGTGATAAAATAATCTGGTTGTTCACTTACGGAGGAGGCAAACCCTTAAGGGTTTGCCTCCTCCGTAAGTGAACAACCAGAGCCTAAGTGTTTGAATTTAAAGGTTTTTTAATCAAGATTTATCACCTCACTTAAATATTTTCGCCAAAAACATCCCTTTCCCTTGAGTCTTCTTGACTGCCCTAATTTATAAGATCACAATCACGTCAAATTCTGTGTACGGAAAAAAACCGTACACCTGTCGATGGACTAACCATCAAAGCGTTATCTCAGGAGTTAATTATGAGCGCAGTAAGAAAGGAGCGGTTCGAGTTTCGTCTGCCCGAAGCTGCGAAGCGCCGTATAGAAGAAGCAGCTGTTATATCTAAAATTTCCATCTCTCAATTTGTTATGGAATCAGCAACTTGCAGAGCAGAAACTGTCATAAACGAGCATAGACGTTTAGTTGTTGAAGAGAGCGTTTGGGAACAAGTAATGGCAGCTTTAGAGCGCCCGCCAGCACCGACCCAAAGTATGTGTAAAGCATTCGAACGCTATAACTCCGAGGAGAGCTGGAGTTGCGATTAATACCTGGGTTTCAGGCGTTTGATCCCTGTACTGAATACAACATGGAAAATTTTTCGTGTGGCATCGACCATTTGGATGAATTTTTGAAAGTTAACCTAGCAAAGTTGCAATCTCGTAACTTATTAAAGGGTTATGTATTAGTAACAGACGATGATACACCTGAGATTATGGGATATTACACGTTAAGCGGAGCATCATTTGAGCGCGGTCACTTGAGTAGCCGCGCTCGCAAGCAAATCCCGTATTCAAATATGCCAGCCGTTCTACTTGGAAGGCTGGCTATCGATAAAAGAATCCAGAAGAAAGGATTCGGTGAGTTGCTTATTGTAGATGCAATTCATAAGGTTAGGTCAACTTCTGGGCAGATAGGAATCTATGCCATGTTTGTTGATGCAAACCCTGATGCAAAAGATTTTTATACCAGAATGGGATTCATGGCCTCAGCTAAGTCTGATGACAATAAGACTTTCTTCTATCCTGCGAATCAATTTGATCAGCTGATAAACCCAGCTGGATGCTAAGCAATATTTTCATATGTGTCTTTTGGGTACATATGAAAATAAAAAACCACCCTGCAAGGTGGTTTTTTAGAAGGTTCATTAAGTTGGGGAACTTAATGAACCGTGGCGACTGGCTTTCACGGAGCGCAGTTACCTAATTCGTCTTTTTAGTTTAGCCGTAGTCAGGCTCCTACTTCAAGAACTCAGTTAACTTAGCTTAACAACTTCGCTCCGTGAATCAGTTACCAGTGGCTGCCGCCAGTGGCGATTCATCGTGTCTTCAGGGATTGGATTCAAGAGGTCAGTTGCTCTGAAGGCGTGGCAGTCGGGCTGAACGGGGAGTTCGTGCTTACAGCCCAGCTTGGAGCGAACCACCTGTCCGGACCCAGCATCAGGCGTGGAATGAGAAAACGCGGCCATTAACAGCGGAATGATGCGGGTTATCCGTATGGTGGGAACAGGAGAGCGCACGAGGGAGCCGCCGGGTGGAAACGTCCGGTATCTTTAAGTCCTGTCGGGTTTCGCCACTTTTGGCTTGAGTGTCTTTTTGTGACATTCGCCAGGAGGGCGAAGCCTATGGAAAAACGCCCTTCGGGCGCAGCCTTCCTGACAGCCTCTTTGTGTTATGGCATTTCATCTGATCTCGTACCGCTCGCCGCAGTGTCATGACCGAACGAAGTGAGCGAATGACCGAGGAAGCGGAATAGAACCAGATCTTTCGGTATGCTCCT
>NZ_JAOCKJ010000026.1 GCF_029844725.1 Pantoea sp. GD03673 | reverse complement strand
TGCCCGGTCGCCCGCTCTGCCCTCACGGCGAGGAACTCAGAGAAACATCACTTAAACCTGAACGGGAGAAACAACATGTCACAGCAGAACGTCAACACCACGGCTTCAGAATCTAAAGAATCATCTTTTTTTAACGACCAGGACTACCGTGCAACGTATTCGCCGGATGACAACAAATTGCGCCTGTACCCACTGCACCGTCTTGATGAAGAAATGTATAAGCGTGTTAAGGATGCGGGCTTTAAGCATGCGCCACGTCAGGGGCTCTTTGTTGCGCCGATGTGGACGCCCGATCGTGAAGACCTGCTGATCGAACTGGCCGGCGAAATTGAGGATGAAGATCAGTCACTGTTTGACCGCCAGGAGGAGCGCGCGGAGCGCTTTGAAGAGTACAGCGAAAAACGCGCCGTCGAGTCCGGACAGGTGCTGGCAGCCGTGGACAGCCTGGCTTCGGCCATTCCCTTCGGGCAGCCGATTCTTGTCGGACATCACAGCGAGCGCCGTGCCCGTAAGCACGCGCAGAAAATTGAAAACGGCATGCGCCGCGCAATCAACCTGTTTGAAACGTCTGAATACTGGGAGCGCCGCGCAGAGGCCTCGCTGCGTCATGCTGCTTACAAAGAGCGCCCGGACGTGCGCTGGCGCCGGATTAAGAAGATTGAGGCCGATTTGCGCAAGGCTGAGCGCCGGCTTCAGGACGTGCAGAAATTTATCAAACTCTGGTCATCTGAAAACCTTAACCGGGCAATGGCCCTTGTTATTGCAGGTATCGATCACCTTTACTGCTGCTTTACCCTGGAGAAGTACCCGCGCCCGCCGGAGAAAAGCCAGTATGAAGGTAGCCGCAGCATCTGGTCAGCCCTTGAAGATGACATTATTACCGCCGAACAGGCCCGGGACATCTGCATACCCTGCCATGAGCGCACCATCACGCGGTTAAGCCGCTGGACGGCGCACTACCGCAACCGCATTGCCTACGAGCGCGCCATGCTGGACGAGCACGGCGGCGTGCTGGCCTCAGATGTGGACATGGTGCCGGGCGGCCAGGTTAAAAGCCGCGGGGAGTGGCTGACCATCATTCGCGTAAACCGCAGCGGCGGAAGAATCAGCTCGCTGGTTACGCCTGAGTATTCATTCATGTCACGGGGAAACGGCGCCGTCATCACCATCACGCCCGATCGCATTACGGAATACAAAGCGCCCGGCGCAGAGGAAGCAAAAACGGCGAAGGCGGCCGCAAAGCGCCCGCCGATTGTGAATTATCCGGGGGACGGCTTTGAGCACATGACAAAAGAGCAGTGGAGTAAAAAGCACGCCGATTTTAAACAGGTGAAGGGCATAACGGCCGGTGACGATCACAAGGCTTATCGGTTACGCCGCGTGATGTCCACGGGCTACACCCTGTCGCCGGTTTACATCACTGACATGAAGACGGTTGAAATACCGCGCTAAAAGCCTGTGCTCCCCGACGGTGCCGGGGAGATGATGTATATACATATGACTATACAAAGCGTGCCGGTAATACCGGCACGGGAGAACGATAAATGCGTACCAAACTCAGCGCGCGAATTGCGCAGATGCAGCAGAAACTCAGCGGCCTGCAGCCCGTGGCCCGGGTGCATGCAGATACACAGCTGTTTGTTTCGTCCGATCCGGTGTGCCGGAAGCTTGTTACCCTGGCCGATGCCCGGCCGGGCAGCCGGGTGCTGGAGCCGAGCGCCGGGACCGGCGCCATTGTCCGCGCGGTGCTTGCGGTCGTGCCGGGGGTAATATGCCAGTGCGTGGAAATGAACGCGGCGCTGGCTGAACATCTCAGCGCCACTTTTCCTGAAGTGGCCGTTACCTGCGCGGACTTTCTGAGCTGCGCCCCGCAGGCGGTTTATGACCGGATTATCATGAATCCGCCTTTCCGTAACGGCGAGGATCTGAAGCACATCCGGCACGCGCTGAAAATGCTGGCACCGGGCGGTAACCTGGTTGCGGTCTGCGCAAACGGTCCGCGTCAGCAGCAAGAATTTAAGGATATTGCGACGCATCAGGAAGTGCTGCCACGCGGGGCGTTCGCATATACGGACGTTTCAGCAATGATTGTCCGCATTGATGCCTGATTGCCTGCCATACCGGTTCCGCGCATGCGGGGCCGGATTAGCGCCGTCAGCTGAGACCGCAAACGTCAACGGCGGGTGATAACAGCTGTGGCGGCTGCGCCGCCACGGCGGTTCTTCATCCTTTGCCTGCGCTTTCTCTCTCCGGAGCGCTGTCTCTCCGTCTTCTCTCTCTGCTTTCTGCTGCTGTTTATTCCTGTGTGGGCTGCAGTTGCTTTTATGGTTTCCTCTCCTTAAGGTCAAAGACATGAAGACCCTGATGGCCCCCTACGGCTCCCCGACGTTGCCGGGTCGTCAGCCCCACTCCGCTAACCGGCTGTACCGGTTAGCTGCGCCGGACCGCAAGCGTTCCGGGCCTGCCGGCTAGGGTCTGATGGCGAAACAAAACAACACATAACATTATAATTGAATTAATATTTCAAAATAATTCAATTTAAAAGAGAGAAAAAAATGGAAGAAGATAAGAAGGTATGCCATGAATGCATTGGCGAAGAGTATGTCAAATCTTACATCAAGAAACATGGCAATAGAAGTGGCGGTTGCAGTTACTGTTTAAAAGCCCGTAAAAGCTTACCTTATAGTGATGTTGCTGAGATGATGCATGCGGTATTTGAAAGCTATTACGAGCCAAATTTTGAGAATGATGTTTATTGGGATGCTCCAGCGGGCGATGATGCAACGGGGGTTATACATTATGAGTTGCAAACTGATGATGAAGCTTTAGTTGCAGATATTTATGAATATCTTAAGGAGGAATGTAATCCATTCAGGCTGGATGAATATGAAAAGTACAGTGATGATTTTAACTATGTGAAAATGGATTATAATTCAGATGTGCTTGATTTGGCGTGGAATAAAATGCTTGAATCTTTAAAGAGCGAGGCGAGATACTTTAATCAGGGGGTTAAGGATTTTCTTGATGATTTATTTAGCGATATAGATACTTATAAAACAAAAGTGAGTTCTTCTGCCATTAAAGAAATAAAAATAAACACGGTTTTTTTTCGGGCGCGAGTATTTGATTCAATTAATGAAGTGGAAGTTGCGTTAAAACATCCTGAGCTGGAATTTGGGCCGCCGCCTAGTAAGATTGCACGAGCTGGTAGAATGAACGCATCAGGTATACCAGTGTTTTATGGAGCAGCCTCTGCTGAAGTAGCTATAGCTGAGGTAAGACCTGCAGTAGGCAGTTATGTGGTAGTTGCACCATTTGAAGCCATGCGAGCACTAAGAGTTTTAGATATTTCTAGTTTAGAATTAATCTCTCATGAGAAAGGCAGTAAGTTTAATCCAGAAGTCATTAAAAGGCTTGAAAAGTCATCTTTTTTACGTACGCTATCAAAAATATTAACCATCCCAGTTCCAGGAAAGAATGCGGAAAATGAATATTTAATAACACAGGCGGTATCAGAATACTTGTCAATTAACAACTCTCTTAAGCTTGATGGTATTACATTTAACTCCACTCAAGTTAGCAAGGGTAGTAATAAGTCAATTGAAAAGTACAATATCGTACTATTCAAGAGATCGTCCAGCGTAAACAATGCTGATAATATACGCTGTGAGTACAAGGTAGAGATGCATGAAAACATAGAGGATGACTTTTATGTTTTCAATCCTACCATAAGAAAAATTGAGTATGCGGATGGTGAAGGTAAAATCCCTGTATTGACAATAAGGCGTGCTACATATCATCCGGGGGATGTATTGAAGTTGAAGGTGGGTGACATATCATTTTTCAAAGTTGAAGGTGTAGTTTTTGAAGTTAAAGAAAATAAAGTTAAGCTTGGAAGCCCATTTGTAGTTAAAGACGATGGCTTAGACTACGATATACACTTGTAATTTGAGTATTTAGTTAGGTTGCTTTATGAGTTTATATAGATCTTAAATATATTACCTCTCAGGAAAACCAAAAATTTCGAATTTAATATTTATGCCCCCTCCGGCTCCCCGGCGTTGCCGGGTCGTCAGCCCTACTGCGCTAACCGGCAAAGCCGGTAAGCTTCGCCGAATCCCTCCGGGTTTCGGGCCTGACGGCTGGGGTCTGATGGCAACGGCCGGGTCAACCCCTGCAGCGGGCGTGCGCCCGCGCATTCACTGGCCACAAAAAGCCGTGGCCGCTGAGGACCGGACCGGCAGAAAGCCGCCGTCCGGGGCTGTGCCCTGTTCATCACCCGCGTTCTGTTTTGTTCCCTGAGTCCCTTCGCCGTGCAGAAACCTGGCACCCGGGCGCCTTCACGCAAGGGTCGCACGCT
>NZ_JAOCKJ010000025.1 GCF_029844725.1 Pantoea sp. GD03673 | reverse complement strand
CTCATCAGAACCCGCAAAACAGCCTGAGAACCCTTCTCTGATACGGTAAACTACCGCCAGATAACTCAGTAAAGGCCGTTAAATGTCCAGCCAGCATCCCTCCTTAAAAGCCGACAATACGCTTGGGCTTGAAGTACATACACAACAACGCATCGTCGCTGAGACGCCGGAAGCTATTCTGGCTGCATGGCAGGATA
Source organism: Pantoea sp. GD03673 (assembly GCF_029844725.1). Lineage (GTDB taxonomy): Bacteria > Pseudomonadota > Gammaproteobacteria > Enterobacterales > Enterobacteriaceae > Pantoea. The sequence continues at coordinate 4,481 of NZ_JAOCKJ010000025.1, read as the reverse complement.
GCCAGCGTAATCACACACCGTTTCTTGTGCTCGGTGAAGGCAGCAATGTCCTGTTCCTGGAAGATTTCGCAGGTACCGTGGTGCTGAACCGCATCAAAGGCATCAGAATTCAGGATGAGTATGAGTGCTGGAAGTTGCATGTCGGGGCAGGTGAGAACTGGCATCAGCTGGTTAAAAGCACGCTGGAGAAAGGGATTACTGGCCTGGAAAATCTGGCATTGATCCCGGGTATGACCGGCTCGGCACCGATTCAGAACATTGGTGCTTATGGTGTGGAATTAAAAGATGTCTGTGAATACGTGGATGTCCTGAATCTGCACAATGGACAGACGGAACGCCTTGACCGTGAAGCCTGTGAATTTGGCTATCGTGACAGCATTTTTAAACATCACTATCAGTCCGGCTATGTCATCGTCGCGGTCGGGCTAATCCTGCCTAAGCAATGGCAGCCCGTATTAACCTATGGCGATCTGAAAACGCTGAACCCGGTGACAGCAAATGCCTGGGATGTTTATCACGCGGTGTGCGAGATGCGGCAGAGTAAGTTACCCGATCCCAAAGTCACCGGTAATGTCGGTAGCTTTTTTAAAAACCCGGTCGTCACCGAAGCGCAGTGCAACTCACTGCTGGCTCATTTCCCTGCGATGCCACACTATCTGATGCCAAACGGGGAAACCAAGCTGGCAGCGGGGTGGCTCATCGATCAGTGCCAGCTAAAAGGGTATCGCGTCGGGGGGGCCGGCGTTCACCAGCAACAGGCACTGGTGCTGATTAACGCTGACCATGCCACGCCTGACGATATCGTTGCGCTCGCAAAGACCGTGCGCGCCAGGGTGGGTGAAAAGTTTGATGTCTGGCTGGAGCCCGAAGTCCGCTTTATTCAGGCGCAGGGTGAGTGCAATGCTGTGGGAGTGATCGCATGAAAGATCATAATGTCCCATTAAAGCTGGTCGATATTTTATCGGATGGTGAGTTTCATTCTGGCGAGCAGCTGGGTGAAACGCTGGGCATGAGTCGCGCAGCCATCAACAAGCACATTCAGACATTAAAAAGCTGGGGTCTTGACGTCTATACCGTCACAGGAAAAGGCTACAGTCTTTCTGCTCCGATACAGCTACTGGATGAGCAGGCGATTCTTTCACAGGTCAAGCAGGGCAACGTTTCGGTTATCCCGGTGATTGATTCTACCAACCAGTATCTGCTGGAGCGCATGCATGAGATGCAGTCCGGAGCCGCCTGCATAGCAGAATACCAGCAGGCAGGTCGTGGCCGTCGAGGCCGTCAGTGGTTCTCACCCTTTGGTGCCAACCTCTACATGTCTATGTACTGGCGTCTTGAGCAGGGCCCGGCAGCGGCAATGGGTCTTAGCCTGGTCATTGGCATTATCATGGCTGAGACATTACGTTCATTGGGAGCTGATGATGTCCGTGTAAAGTGGCCTAATGATATTTACCTTAACGATCGCAAACTGGCGGGAATTCTGGTCGAACTGACAGGGAAAACCGGTGATGCTGCTCAGATCGTTATTGGTGCCGGAATTAATCTGGCGATGCGGACAGCCGATGCTTCACAGATTAACCAGGGCTGGATTAACCTGCAGGAAGCCGGCGTCACCGTGAACCGCAACGAACTGGCGGCCTGTCTGATTAACAGTCTGCGCGAGGCCCTGCCGCTGTTTGAGCAGGAGGGATTAACGCCCTTTATCGCGCGCTGGTCGGCGCTGGATAATTTTATTCATCGGCCTGTGAAGTTACTCATTGGCGAACGTGAAGTGCATGGTATTGCGCGGGGCGTTGACAGTCAGGGAGGGTTATTACTGGAACAGGACGGCGAAATAAAGGCCTGGGTAGGCGGTGAAATATCACTGCGACCTGTCTGAATAAAAAAGCCTGCGCTGATGCAGGCTTTTTTATTACCGCTGTTATTTACGCAGGCGAACCTTATCGACCGCATGATCGCCACTTTTGGTCATGATCAGGCTGGCCCTTTCGCGCGTTGGCAGGATATTTTCCTGCAGGTTGAGCCAGTTAATCTCTTTCCATAAGTTGCCTGCTATTTCAACCGCTTCTGCCTCTGAGAGCTGGGCATAATGATGGAAGTAGGAGTCTGGATCGGTAAAGGCACCCTGACGGAATTTCAGGAATCGATTGATATACCAGCTTTGCAGGAGATCTTCTTCTGCATCGACGTAGATGGAGAAGTCAACGAAGTCCGAAACAAAGACATGGTGTGGGTCATGGGGATAGTCCATGCCACTCTGTAATACATTCAGACCTTCCAGAATAAGAATATCAGGCTGCTGAATTACTTTATCGCCATCAGGGATGACATCATAAATCAGATGGGAATAGACCGGGGCGGTCACCTGACTGGCCCCCGATTTCAAATCGGAGACGAAATTGACCAGCCGGTGCATATCATAGGATTGCGGGAAGCCTTTTTTCTTCATTAAGCCACGCTCTTTGAGCACGGCATTAGGGTGAAGGAAGCCATCCGTAGTGATCAATTCCACTTTACGATGTTCAGGCCAGCGGCTGAGCAATGCCTGCAGTACACGAGCCGTCGTGCTTTTACCGACGGCGACGCTCCCGGCAATACTGATGATGTACGGGATTTTCTGGCTATTGGTGCCCAGAAATTGTTCCAGTACGGCCTGCCGCCGAACGTTAGAGCTGATATAAAAATTAAGCAGACGCGAAAGTGGCAGATAAATTTCTGCTACTTCCTCCAGCGAAAGATCTTCGTTGATGCCCTTAAGCTGCGCGATCTCTTCCTCAGACAGTGTCATCGGCACGGAATCACGTAATGCAGCCCACTGCTCACGAGTGAACTCCAGATAAGGCGTTGTCAGGGGGGTTGTTTTATCCATAAGCATGCATCTGACCGCAAATTCATTGCTATCAACCGCGTGTTATCCGATAAGCAGGACAGCACAGGTGACGTGAATCACGAATCGCTGGTTTATCAGTGAGAACAATGGGCTGGAGGGTATCACCAGTAAGGCTTTTAACAGAAGTAAAAAGATAAACCCGATCGTGCTTTCGTCGGCATACCCACAAAACGTTACAGTAACTTTAATTTTTACTGCTTTATCGTTGTTTATGATATTGCAGGCAGGCACTGCAAATGTGAGACGGTTACGCTGCCTGCAAAGTCATCGCTATGCCGATTGCTGAAGCTGTAATAAAGCGCTTATAGCGAGACTGATGCGTGTCTCGCACATACCTCCCGTCAAAGACACAGAATCATTTCTACGGTTCGATTCAGTATTAGTCTTCATAGTGAGAAAGAATACGCATGAGAAAATGGCTGCGCTTTCGACTGACGCACGCCTGTCCATGAGAAAAAGGCGTCAGGTAAGGTCAAAAAATCTTCATTCAGTATGCGAGCGCAAAAAAAAACAGTGCTGGCCGCTCATTTTGTTTGCTCAAAAGAGAGGTGCCGAAAGAATTGTGGTGATGATGGGCTCAGTCTGACCCTGTGAAAACAGGACCATATTGCACAAATATTCTGCACAAAAGGGCTAAATTGAGATGATTTGCACAAATAGTAAGCGATAGAAAAAAATATGCGATTTTTTAGTTGCATCGAGAGCCCGACCTTCCTAGAATGCGCTCCACTTGATGCCGGCTTAGCTCAGTTGGTAGAGCAACTGACTTGTAATCAGTAGGTCACCAGTTCGATTCCGGTAGCCGGCACCATCAAGTAGGTGGGATTCCCGAGCGGCCAAAGGGAGCAGACTGTAAATCTGCCGTCACAGACTTCGAAGGTTCGAATCCTTCTCCCACCACCATCTCAGCCTCACGGTTGAGCACAGATAGACAGCCTGTTTATCTGTCAGGTGAGTCATTTATCACCCTGAATTCAGACTGAGCGTTAGCGAAGTCAACGTCTGTCAGCTTCGCTGGCAGACAGTAGATAGCAGAGAAACATTCACTGTTATCTGCAAGCTACAGAAAGAACAGGTAGCCGAGTTCCAGGATGCGGGCATCGTATAATGGCTATTACCTCAGCCTTCCAAGCTGATGATGCGGGTTCGATTCCCGCTGCCCGCTCCAGATGTGCTGATATGGCTCAGTTGGTAGAGCGCACCCTTGGTAAGGGTGAGGTCCCCAGTTCGACTCTGGGTATCAGCACCACTTCCTTTAATCTCCCTCCTGATTTTCTCTGTAACTTCCTTGCAGTCAGGCATTGCCTGGTTAATGTGATGATATCATTGATATATCCGTGTCTTAGAGGGACTAGCGATGGCTAAAGAGCAATTTCAACGTAACAAACTGCACGTAAACGTGGGCACCATCGGTCACGTTGACCACGGTAAAACCACCCTGACTGCAGCTATCACTACCGTACTGGCTAAAACCAACGGCGGCCAGGCTCGTGCATTCGATCAGATCGACAGCACGCCTGAAGAAAAAGCCCGCGGTATCACCATCAACACCGCACACGTTGAGTATGAGACAGCTTCACGTCACTACGCT
>NZ_JAOCKJ010000024.1 GCF_029844725.1 Pantoea sp. GD03673 | reverse complement strand
CGATTTTAGCAAGACATATAATCCAGCTGAATCAATAAAAAAATACGACTGGCTAAAAATAAATGCAGTTATTAATCTTTACTCTGATGGATGGAATTATGCAAGGCTAATGAAAGGCATCGTGGACTGTTCCTATTATGCTGCTTTAAGAGCAAGGGAATATGTTTCAGGGATTGATATACGAAACTAAGAGCACAAATTTACCATAACATCCCTGTTACGCCCTTCCTCACAGCAATCTCAAATCGCGCCCTGCAGCTCCCGTTCCGCTGAAAAATAATGCGTAAGATCACTGAACACTTTCCTTATGCGGCCGACAATATTCCGGTACAGAGCGGGAGAAACACAGATGACACGCGACGAGAACGACCGGGAATCACCGCAAGAATCTACAGACGGCGGCACCAGCGACGACAAAAGCTCGCAGAACGACAAAAATGGAGACTGGATCGGCGAACTGGAACGCGAACTGCAGGAGATTACGAAGAAGTGGCCGGGTTTACGAAGCCTGAGCTGAATTACGATCATAAAAAACCCGCCATCTTCCGCAGCGGGCTGAACGACGTAGCGCGTTCAAAATACACAACAACGTGCCGAAACCAGCATGGAACGGCACTCTTTAAGTGTGCAACAAGAACGCGCTTCCGCAAAGCCACAGCAGGCGCTGGCAGCAAAAAAAGGCTCCCCGCAGCGGGAGCCTTCAGCACAGACAGCAGCAGTATCGTTCCATGCGCCCCTGGTGAGGCACACTCTGGGTATCGGCCTCCTCTGCGCGCACATAAGCGAAGCCGGCATCTTTTTTCTTCATACCCGCCGGGCGTCACACTTTTAACATAAAAGTGCTATTGCGCAGGCGCAGGCGCAGGCGCAGGCGCAGGCGCAGGCGCAGAAAAAGATGCATCAGAAAGCGTCACGCGCAGTGATAATTATTTTGATTTATATAAATGATTTATAAGATAAAATTAACAAAAAGAACTTGGACCCGACCCGGAATGGTACTACTCCGTGCCGACTCTCTGTCATCGCTCTGCACGGAACATGATGAACAGCTTTCGCACCCCGGCGGGTACGTTTTTTTTCTGCTCCCGTGAGGCGCGCAAAACGCTCCCCACCGGGGAGCGGCAGACAAAGCGTCACAGATTAATACCAGGTTTCAGGTATCTCAGTCAGCAGTGTTAAGTGGCGGTGGCAGCAGAACAGGCATACAGGCGCCATTCCCGCATTGAACGCGGCCAGTGGTGGAGATATGCACCATGGCCTATCCGGCTTTAACTGAAATGGCGACATCCTTAACCGCAGTCTCAACCCCTGCAGCATTCCTCTGAATGCTGGTCATCACTTCACCCGCTTCGCGCATGAGTGTAACCCCTTCCCGGGTGTTCATCAGGCTGTTTTCAATGCCACTGAGAACATCCTTGGCCAGTTGACTGTTGCTGGCCACGACTTGCTCAATTTCTTCAGTCGCGCTACTGACGCTCGCCGCAAGATTACGCACCTCTGCGGCAACAACCGCAAAACTTCTTCCGGATGCGCCCGCCCTTGCTGCTTCAATCGCGGCATTCAGTGCAATAAGTCTTGTCTGCATGGCAAACTTCCGGATGGTTTCCACCATATCGTCAATACTTTCAGACTGATTGTTGAGCCGAGAGACATCGGTGGAGACAGCCCCCATCCCCTGAGCAATTCTGTCAATCATAAGGATGCTATTTTCAATAACACTGGCACCGTTCTGCGCACTTCCTCGGGTCTGCACGGCCATATCCCATGCATGCAAAGCAGCCTCCTGCTCTCTCTGGTTTCGCAGGACATCAGCCGTGACATCTGTAGCGAATTTCACAACTTTATAAAGCTGCCCGTCACTGTTAAAGACAGGGTTATAAGTTGCATGGAACCACAGAGGATCTCCCTGACGGTTAAGACGTGGAAACTGACCAGAAAAAAACTCACCCTGATTCAGCCTCTCCCAGAACTGTCGGTATTCATCACTTTTGTAGAGCGTCTCGGCACAAAACAGACGATGATGCTTACCGATGACTTCATCCCGCTTATAGCCAGTGGCATTGACGAAATTTTCATTTGCTTCAAGCACGATCCCTTCAGGACTGAAGGTGATGATGGCCATAGAACGGTTTATGGCATTTACGACTGCTTCCTGCTCAAGCGCAGAATGCACGCGCTCAGAAATATCGGCAGCAATTTTAATGACTCTGGTCACACGGCCGCGCCGGTCAGTAACGGGGATATAACTGGCTTCAAGCCATACGGAACGATTTCCCTTTGCCAGCCGCAGGTACTTGCCACTAAAGCTTTCGCCCCTGGCAAGGCGCTGCCAGAACTGGCTGTATTCTGGTGAATTTACCAGCGAGGGTGCGCAGAATATACGATGGTGGTGACCGATTATTTCATCAGCCCTGTACCCCATAGTGGAGAGAAAAAGCGGGCTGGCTTTATGTATCACCCCCTCCGGACTGAATTCAATGACAGGCTTATTCTGACAAATGGCGTCATACGAAATGGCTGATCGCTGGCGGTTCAGGGAGAACATATTTTTAAGTGAAAGCATATGCATCAGATAGCTCGGATAATGTGAGGACTACCATGGTTATCGGCTACTCCTTATGTAGCGTTATATATTACTGTGATAGCGGGAGCTTTCTTTTTGCTGCCCCCGTGAGGCGCGAAAAAAAGCTCCCCGCCGGGGAGCGGCAGAAAAAGCGTCACAGATTATTACCAGGTTTCAGGCATCTCAGTTATCGCCGCAGCATCTGTCGAAGCCGCTTCCATTGCCAGCGGCTGATAAGCCCGCGAAAAACAAACGTCCTCATGCCACTAATAACCAGTAGCGCACACCAGATCCCCGCAACCCACAATGACCATACGCTGGCCGGAGCCGTAAAGTGGTTAAGAACAAGCAGCAGCGCGCAGACGACGATAGCCGTAATAACCGATCGGTAAAAACGGCCTTCCTCAGCAATTTTGCTCTTTGCCTCGGCAATTTTCTGGTCAAGCGCGTCATCGCCAAGCGCGTTAGGGCCGGAAAGATGCGCCACGCTCACCTCAAATACAGCAGCCAGGGCGCTCAGTGTTTCGAGGCTTGGCTGATCGCCGTTCTCGATACGCTGAACCGTGCGTACGCTCATCCCGGACAGTTCGGCAAGCTGCTCCTGGGACCAGGCGCGCGCAAGACGCAGCGATCTGAATTTGTTGGTATCACTCATTTCCTGTCTCCGAATGGAAGGTGGTCAGCGCCCAGTGTTGCCCGCGTGATCCTACGCGACCACGATCATAACCCGACAGTAACGTGACAGCGGTCTGACATGCAGCATTAAGGTTTTTTGAAGTCGTAACGTCAGGAGCATGTATGGTCAGATTCAACATAAGAGTGCATTGCCGAACTCATGATGGTGGCCGCCTTCCAGCCTCTCTTCGCCTAGAAAAATGACCTATACTTAGAGGGTTAGTGACCATATCCACTTTACTTTTAAGCAGGGAATCTATCATGAATAAAAAAATGCTTTTGGCGACCATCATGGTCACGCTGGTGACGTTTGCTGCTGCCGGATGCTCTTCAAATCAGCAAATCAAAACAACGGATGGCCGCACTATCGTTACAGACGGCAAACCTGAAATCGATAATGATACCGGCCTGGTGTCTTATAAAGACGCAACAACCGGAAGATACAGTCAGATAAACCGCGATAAAATAAGCAACATGAGTGAACTGGACAACTGATACGGTTAAAAGGAGCTGGCCATGAAAAAGATTTTTGTTTCAGTGTTCGCAGCGGCAGTTATGCTTTCAGCCCTGACCGGATGCACGCGCACAAGCTATGCCATTCACACCAACGACGGACGTACGATTATCAGCGACGGTAAGCCTGAAGAATCAGACACGGGCCTGCTGGGCTATACAGACGCAAATGGCGTCAAACAGCAAATCAATAAAACTGATGTTAAAGAAGTCTCTGAAATCCCGCATTGATTCATTTCTCTGGAAAAGGGCCGCCTTGTGTGGCCTTTTTCATTATCTGACCCGACAGCAGAAAAAAAGCTCCCGCACACGGGAGTACGGGAGCAATGCATACAGCATCACAGTGGATTAGAACGGACAGTCCCTGGTGCAGGACATGTACAGTTATCGGCATATTCTTCCCGAACATAAGCGCAGCCATAGCGAGATATTCCGTGTCTGCCGGCCACTCTGATTTAACATAAGAGTTCGGTCACGCACCGCCATCCGGGCCAGTATTCGCTCTTGTCTTTGCTGCAGTGAAGCGGGTTCATAACGCACACCGGCGCGCTGAAAAAATCGCCTCCTCAGACTGTGGTACGATGGGTTGCGTGTTTCCTTGACGCGAATTTCACTGGCAGCTTTGCCATCCCGACTCATTCCGCACGGTTTCGGGATTTTTTTCAGCCGGCCAGCTGTACGGAGCCAGACGTAAAAAACCCGCCATCTTTCGTAGCGGGCTGAACAACAAATCATGTCCATAATCTACTGCATCGTGCCGAAACCAGCAGGGATCAGCACCCTTTTAGCCTGGAAAGAAAATCACCGTTGCGCAAGCACTCATATTTAACATAAGAGTTCTTGGGCGCACCCCGCAGAGGCCCTCAGCGCCATTCTGCGGCCTCCGGGCCATAACCCGGCCCTATCCCTGCCCGAAACCGCAAAAATCCGCCCTGATAATTTCTGACCGGCTGCATGGCTATGCACAAAGATGAATGGCGGGCGGTTTCAGGCGGATGTTGTAACCAAGCGGGGATTTTGAACAAAAAAAACGGACATCGAGGGTCAGGATGTCCGACAAAATTTGTGCAAACAGAGAGCCGGTACCGATCAGAGAGCCGGCAAATAAGTATGACAGTGAAAACAGGTAATGAACCGCTCCCGCGCGGGTGATTGCGCGGTTTTAGGGCTTTAGCCAGTGCAGGCAGGCCCGGCCGGAATCAGGGAAAAGAAGGCAGCCTTTAATCCACTCTTTTTTTACCCTTATCCAAGGGTGGGTCCGTTATAGGTTTTCTGTCGCTGTACCCGCTCCGCTTCCAGCATTTTCTGGTGCTGTAGCTCCCGCTCATGCTGCTGACGCAGCTCGACGGCGTTCAGCCGCTCGACAACCGGCGCAGCTGCTCGCTCAAACTCTGCACCTGCCTGCTCAAGCCCGTGACGCGCTCGCTCAGCGCCGCGTTCTCCCGTTGCATAAGCCCAGACATCGTCCGCCATTCCGCGAAGGCGTTCTCCCACTCGTCCAGCCTTTTCGAGTAGTCCTGCTGTAGCTGCTCTAATGCGCTCAGCAACTGTTTTTCCAGCTCCGTCATGTGCTATTTCCCCGCCAGTATCATCCAGCTCGAATCCTCTCCAAATCTTCCCGCTTCCGGGTTCACCCTCACGCAGCGGCGTCTCTCTTCCCCGCAGGTCGTGAGCTGGACGCCGCTGTTCCTCTCTGAAAGCATGGCCTGCGTGCTCTTCTGCTCCCGGATGGTCGTGTAGTTGTCGAGTATCTGCTGCCCCTGCCACCACAGAATGCCCGCGCTCGAGGCGATCAGCAGCGCGGAGACCAGGACGATGGTCAGCCACGTCTGGCTGACCATACGCACCATGCCTTTCGTGCGCTGCCTCATGGCTGAGGACAGCTTCCGGTCGTGGTCGAGGATGGCGGCGCTGATTCTCTTCTCGCTTTCGCTCAGTTCCGCTCTGACAGACTTCTCGTGCTCGCTGAATGCGGCTTTCAGCATCTCGCCGGTAGTCTGCTGCTGCGCTTTCGATTTCTGCTCTAAGTCCTTCGCCAGCGTTAAAAGACTGTTCATAGATGGCTCCCTTCAGTCGGATGTTTCGCCCCCCGTCCGGGTCGGCAATGCTGATGCTGCTTTTCGTGGTGCGCACCACCTCGAAACCTGCGTTTTCCAGCGCCTCTGTAACGTCCTGCCGCGTTTTCAGCTCCCCGGATGAGGCAAGGGCAAGCAGGCCGCGCGTAATCGCCTGGGCGGCCTCCTGCTTCGCTTCCGGCAGCGCGGACGGCGTGACCAGCGCCCGCCGGTTTTCCGGCGCGTTCGGGTCGTGCAGCCCCAGCCTGCCGTTCACTATGGTCTGCCAGGCATCAATGCGCGGACGGTCGGCGCGGTCGTAATACGGCTGGAGACGTCTGCCGGTCAGCAGCTCCGTGTTCGGGATCAGGAAGTTCAGCTCCAGTCGCCCTTTGTCCTGGTGCTCAACCCACAGCACGCTGTACTGGTCTTTGTCGAGTCCGGGCATCAGAACCCGCTCAAAGCTCGCCATCAGCTTTTCGCGCTGCCCGGGCGGTAAATCCTTTTCGGCAAAGGACAGGACCCCAGATGTGTACTTTTTTGCGTAGGGCGAGGCGTCGATAAGCTCCCGGACTTCCTCCGGCTTACCCAGCAGAACACTGGCGCCGTCGCGCTGCCGGTCTTTCCCCAGCAGGTAATCCACCGGACCGGCACCGCCGCCGCGCCCTCTGGGATGAAATTTAACGATCATCCTCTGCCCCCTTTTCCAGCACGGCGTGCCGCAGCCGTTCGAGTCCGGCATCGATGGCCATCAGCGCGGCGACAACCTGCACGCGGTCGTGCCCGGTACCGCCACCGGCGTTAACCTGTCGGGCAATCTGGTTGAGGTTGTTTCCCATGCCGGCGAGCTGACGAAGCAGCGCCGGCGAGATCGACGGAAGTTTGCCTGCGCGAGCGGGCTTCTCGTCCAGGCACGTCTGGCGCATCCAGGCCGCGAGCTGTTTACCGTCGCAGCGCTCCAGCAGACGCCGGTGCTCGTCTTCCGTTACCCACATGGTGAGCATTTTGCTGCGTTTGTCTGCCATCCGGCCTCCTGATAACACCGGGACGGGCGGGAAATTCTTTCCCGGACGACGCGGTGTTGGACAAGCCGCAGGCGCGTCAGTGGCTTTTAGCGGGTTTCGGGGCGCAGCCCTGAACCAGTCACGTAGCGCTAGCGGAGTGTATACTGGCTAAATATGTTACGGCGGACTGGTAATTTATGGAAGTGCTTCATGTGACAAGGGAAAAAATGCGGCTACCAGGCGTAAGTGCAACATGCAGGTAAGGATGAAATGACGCCTCCTCGCTCACTCGGTCGCTACGCTCCTGCCGTGAGACTGCGGCGGGCGTTACCGGCTCACAGATGACGGGACATGCAAGCAGTACTCAAATCAGGAGGGCCCGGAAAAAGGATGCGGCGTTGCCGTTTTTTCATAGGCTCCGCCCCCCTGCCGGAATTCATAAACAGACACTTTTTCGGTGCATCTGTGGGAGCCTGAGCTCAACCATGAATCCGACAGCGGTGACGAAACCCGACAGGACTTAAAGATCCCCACCGTTTCCGATGGGTCGCTCCCTCGTGCGCTCTCCTGTTCCTGCCATTCGGTTTACCGGTGTCATTTCCGCTGTTATGGCCGCGTTTATCTCATTCCACGCCTGACACTCAGTTCCGGGTAGGCAGTTCGCTCCAAGCTGGACTGTATGCACGAACCCCCCGTTCAGTCCGACTACCACGCTCTTTCCGGTAACTATCAACTTGAGTCCAACCCGAAAAGGCACGACAAATCGCCATTGGCGGTAGCCACTGGTAAACAGGATGTGCGAGAGATGTTGTGAGAGTTCTTGAAGTGGTGCCATTACTACGGCTACACTGGAAGGACAGATTGGGTGACACGTCTCGCACAAGACTGTTACCACGGTTAGAAAATCTGCCAGGATTGACTAACCTTCGAAAAACCACCTGCCAGGGTGGTTTTTTCGTTTACAGGCTAAGAGATTACGATTCTCAGAGCAGAATCTCAAGAAAATCCTTTTCCTTTCATTCCATGCAGTTTTAACATCTAAAACATAAAAAGCTTAACTAGCGGCAAATCAATAAAAATTTACACTATAAATTAAATTTCCCATAAAGAACCACACAAAGAAAATGATTAAAAAGGTGTTAAGATGCTGAAAGCAAGTTTTTATTTTATCGCTTTATTTTGCCCAACTGTTTTCGCTAAAAATAACGATAAACCCCTACCACAAAAATACTGGGATTTCATGGCGGGTTATGAGTACAAATACCCTAAATGTACAGTTAGCTGGAGTGAAAGGACAGCCTCGTTCCTTGTTGACGGGGAGGGATGTAATAAAATAAGCAGCGAGATGATGAAAAATGATGCCATTAAATCAATAGATTATGTCAGAAAAAATAGTTCATTCACGAACTTTTTAGATTACAACGCCGCTATCGAAAACATTCGAAACTCTTACAGCCAGAATGATGAAAATATTGATGCTGAAAGAATATGGGAAAGAGGGTGCCTAGATTTTAAAGAAGGGCTTAATATTGG
>NZ_JAOCKJ010000023.1 GCF_029844725.1 Pantoea sp. GD03673 | reverse complement strand
GGTTAGCGTGTTCCGCACAAACGCTGGTTAAAATTTCTGTTAAGTGCTTTTTATATGTCTGTAAACGGCGTGCTGCCAGGCGCATTTCTTAGGCCTGTCATCTCAGTAACAGTATTCCATAAGCCATCCTACGGGATGGCTTAATTCCTTCCTTACGTAACGTTGGCACAAAGCGGACATACGTGCTGCAAGGTCCGCTATGAGCGAGGAGCGGACATTGTCCGCTTCGATGTAGACATTTATTGCCTTAATGAACTTCCGGCCTGTTATGAGAGTTCGATCTGTTTATGTCCCCATCGGTGCCTGCTTTAACCAGGGCTGCGACCAGGCTGGCTACGAGAATGAAGATCAGGCATATCAGTGCCTGTATCCTGAGAGCAACATGATGGTCAATCAGCATACCTATGATGACCGGCGAGGCTCCACTGGCGAGCACTGTGCCTGCCTCAACCGCCGAGCGCACTTTTGCAAGCTGCTCAGGGCCAAACAGCTGCACCCACAGCGCGGTCCCCAGCGTTGACGCGATGGCTGACGATATGCCCGTCACGATGAGATAAAACGGCGTGACCCACATGCTGTTACTCAGCCACAGCGCCAGCATGCCAGCGCCCTGCGGCAGCAGAAACCACGGCAGCAACCGGCGCGGCGTGAGCCTGTCAATCAGCGGACCAAATGACAACAGGGCCGCCGCCTGCGTAACGGCGTAGGCAATAAACCACGCAGCCACCCACGACAGTGCCCACCCTTTCTCCTCTGCCAGCCGCGCCTGATGAAAAAAGAAGCCCGTGGTGATGAAAGGTGACGCGAGCACCGCCGGCAGCGCCAGGAGCAGGTTCCGGTCTTTCCATACTGAAATCTCCCGGGCCTTCACTGTTCCCCGCTTTCTGAACGTCCGCAGCGGCTTTTCGGCCCCACGCGGAAGGCAGCTCACAGCCAGCACAACGCCGGCAACCAGAACCGCCGCGTTAATCAGCCAGGCAATGCGCCATCCCGTCAGGTGGTTAATCTGCACGGCCGCCACCGGAAACAGCGCCTGCGCCAGCGACAGGCCCAGCGCGATGGCACCCAGCGCCTTCCCGGCGTCCAGCGGGAACTGTCGTGCAGTTGCGGTCAGCGAGGTGTGCACCATCAGGCCCTGCCCGCCGAGCCGGAGCAGGTAAAAACCGGCGCAGAGCATCCACGTCGCCTGCGCGCCGGATACCAGCAGGCAGGCTGTCACCAGCAACAGGGTGACGGCCAGGGTAAACAGCCGGGTGGTAGTGTTATCAATCAGCCGGCCTGCCCAGGGCAGGGTGACGGCACTCATTACTGTGCCGGCGGCATACAGCCCGCCCAGCCCGCCATCGCTGAGTCCGAATGCCTGGCGCAGGTCCTGCCCGTAAAGCGAGACGAAGTAAGTCTGTCCGAAGCTCGACATCGCCATCAGTATCGCGCCAAAGGCGAGATGGCTGCCGTGCTGATACATAAAGCGAAACAGCTGACGCATAATTTTCCCTGAGCGCGGCTGAAAGGGGTGCTGCGCAAATGAACGCCTCCGGAACATCAGTCCCGGAAGCGCGTTATGAAAAGGGCCTGCGTTTGCAGGCCTGTAAAGGTTATCGCAGCATCAGCAGCGGATGACGGCTTTCAGCCAGCATCGTCGTGGTATGGCTGCCGATAAAGAACCGGCGCAGCCGGGAGTGCCCCCAGGCCCCCATCACGATCAGGTCCGTGCCGTTCTCCTCCGCGTAACCGCACAGCCCGCGCGTGACGGATTCATCCTCAATCAGCCGGGACTCTGCATCGATACCGGCCGCCTTCAGGATTTGCTGCGCATCCTGAAGTGAAGCATCGTCGCCGTTCACCATCACCACATCGCAGGTCAGGCCGCGAAGCAGCGGACTCACGGTCAGACGGGTCAGGTTTCGGCGGCTCGCTTCGCTGCCGTCCCAGGCAAACAGCACCCGGGATGGCGCGCTGAACGTTTCCGGCACGACCAGCACGGGCGCTTTCTGCAGGCGGATGACGCTTTCAAGCTGGCTGCCCACGGTATGTTCCGACCCCAGTCGTCCGAGAACCATCAGCCTGACGTCATCCAGCCCGGCAAGGATCTCATCCAGCGCGCCGTGCATCTGCAGCTGGCGCACTTCCGTAACCCCCGCACGGGACAGCCGCTCCGCGCAGCCGGCCAGAATGGCTTTACCCTGCGCCATGAGCAGACGGCTGCGCTCACCCTCCACGCGCACAAGCTCTTCGGTCAGCAGTTCTTTGCTGTCGATGCCAATGCTGCCGCTCAGGTCAGAGACGGCCGGATGACCGTCTTTTTCCAGCACGTGCAGCAGGGACAGCGGCGCAGAGAGGCCGGCGGCGGCCCACGCCGCGTAGTCACAGACCGGCCCGGTTGACGGCGAACCGTCCACGCAGGCCACAACGGTATTGTTCATAGCTGAATCTCCTGTCGGTTAGTGACCGCCCATCAGTTTTTCCGCTTCTTCCGGCTTGTCGTGCACCCCGAAGCGGTCAACGAGGGTACGGGTAGCGTCGTTCATGCCCAGTATTTCCACCTCCGCGCCTTCCCGACGGAACTTAATCACCGCCCTGTCCAGCGCGCTCACGGAGGTGATGTCCCAGAAGTGGGCGTGCGTGACGTCAATGACCATGCGCTCTGCCGCTTCCCGGAAGTCAAAATGGCTCATAAAACGGTCGGCGGAGGCAAAAAAGACCTGGCCGGTTACGGTATAGGTCCGGGTATCACCTTCAAGTGTCGACCTGACCGTCATAAAGCGCGCTACCTTGGTGGCAAAGTTCAGTGACGCAATCAACACGCCGGTCAGCACGCCAAAGGCCAGGTTGTGGGTTGCCACCACCACGACCACGGTTGCCAGCATGACCACGCTGGTTGACAGCGGATGACGACGCAGGTCGGTAATGGAACGCCAGGAGAAGGTACCGATGGACACCATGATCATTACTGCTACCAGCGCCGCCATCGGGATCTGCGACACCTGGTCACGAAGGAAGATAATCAGGCAGAGCAGCACCAGTCCGGCCGTCAGGGTGGAGAGGCGTCCGCGCCCGCCGGACTTCACGTTAATCACCGACTGACCAATCATGGCGCAACCCGCCATGCCGCCGATAAACGCCGTGCAGACGTTGGCGATGCCCTGCGCCTTGCACTCGCGGTTTTTATCGCTTGGGGTGTCGGTCATATCGTCCACGATAGTGGCGGTCATCATGGATTCCAGCAGTCCCACCACGGCAAGGCCGGCGGAGTAAGGCAGGATAATCAGCAATGTATCCAGGTTCAGCGGAATGTCCGGAATGAGGAACACCGGCAGGCTGTCGGGCAGTTTGCCCATGTCGCCCACGGTGCGCACGTCCAGGTGCAGCCACATGGAAATGGCGGTCAGCACTACGATGCAGACCAGCGGGGAGGGGATGGTTTTAATGAGGTAGGGAAAGAGGTAGATGATTGCCAGACCGGCGGCGGTAAGCGCATAAACGTGCCAGGTCACGTTGGTCAGCTCCGGCAGTTGTGCCATAAAAATCAGGATGGCCAGCGCGTTGACGAAGCCCGTCACGACCGAGCGCGACACGTAGCGCATCAGGCTGCCAAGCTTCAGGTAGCCGGCGGCCAGCTGCAGCAGGCCGGTGAGCACCGACGCCGCCAGCAGATACTGCAGGCCGTGGTCTTTCACCAGGGTTATCATCAGCAGCGCCATCGCACCGGTGGCCGATGAAATCATCGCAGGGCGTCCGCCAAAGATGGCCATAACCACGGGAATACAGAACGCCGAGTAAAGACCGACCTGCGGGTCGACTCCGGCAATGATGGAAAACGCGATCGCTTCAGGAATGAGCGCGAGCGCAACGACAATACCGGCGAGCACGTCACCACGGACGTTGCCCAGCCAGTCCTTACGCGTTGAGGACAGCAGCATAATAATTTCTCAGATTTTGAATACAGTCAGCCCGTCGGGCAAAAAATTCAGGTACGAAAAAGCACATCCGCAGACGGGATGTTTCAGAGTGCGCGACTGAGGTTACTCAGTGCGGCAGAGGAGGGTTACGACTCAGGGTGGCGTAAGACGCATGATTTTTTAAGTACTCCTTTACGGCAACAGGGTGCCTTCAGGACTGAAGTAAGCCAGCGGAACCCGGGAAGGCGCGCTGACGGCTAAGCCTGATTTTATCAGGACAGGCGCTAAACTATAATCGAAAGCGGTGAGAGGTCAACGTTTCAGCATGCAGAACAGAATCGGTGACAGCAGCAGAAATGCGCATATTAAAAATGTCTGCGCATGGCGCAGGTCAGACACGAGCCGGGCTAGCCCGGCTTTACATATGTGAATTTATGAATATGTATTGACGCCATATGCGTTGAAAGTCACACTGTTTTTTTAAGCCTGCTATCCGGAATTATCATGCCTCAGCTTTTACCTCTTCAGCTCTTCAAGGGTCTGTCTGACGAAACGCGTTTAAGCCTTGTCCTGCTTTTGCGCGAGAAAGGCGAGCTCTGTGTCTGCGAGCTGACACTCATACTGAAAGAAAGCCAGCCTAAAATATCCCGTCACCTTGCCCTGCTAAGAGATACTGGCCTGCTCATCGACAGACGGGAAGGCAAGTGGATTCATTACCGGCTGTCACCTCACATGCCTGCCTGGGCGGCAGCGGTGATTGAGCAGGCATACCTTTGTCAGCGGAATGACATTCTGCAACTCAGCCGGCAGGCTGAGCGGGACAACGCAACCACTAACGGCAAGCCTGTCTGCATTTAAAAATTTAACCTTACATATATGTTTTAACATATATATATTCTTAAATTCGTTGTGCATATTCTTACAGGTACAGTATTGAAGGAGGGTGTATGTTTCTGGCGGGTGCGATTTTTTTCTTGACGCTGGTATTGGTTATCTGGCAGCCGAAAGGACTCAGTATTGGCTGGAGTGCCTGTATCGGGGCCGCGCTGGCGCTGCTGGCCGGCGTGGTACACATCGGTGATATTCCGGCTGTCTGGCAGATTGTCTGGAACGCCACGGCCACGTTTATTGCGGTCATCATCATCAGTCTGCTGTTAGATGAGTCCGGCTTTTTTGAGTGGGCAGCACTGCACGTTGCCCGCTGGGGAGACGGTAAAGGCAGGCTGCTGTTCACGTATATCATCCTGCTTGGCGCGGCAGTGGCGGCGCTGTTCGCCAATGATGGCGCGGCGCTTATCCTGACGCCAATCGTCATCGCCATGCTTCTGGCGCTGGGCTTCAGTCCGGGTTCAACGCTGGCCTTTGTGATGGCGGCTGGATTTATCGCAGATACGTCCAGCCTGCCGCTCATCGTGTCGAACCTGGTCAACATCGTGACGGCGGACTTCTTTAAGCTGGGCTTCAGCGAGTATGCGTCCGTCATGGTGCCGGTGAATATTGCCTCCGTGGCGGCCACGCTGGTGACGCTGCACCTGTTTTTTCGCAAAGACATCCCGGCAACCTATGACCTGGCGAAGCTGAAAGCGCCACGTGACGCTATCCGGGACATGCGCACCTTTAAAACAGGGTGGCTGGTACTGCTTCTGCTGCTGGCTGGCTTTTTTGGTCTGGAGCCACTCGGTGTGCCGGTCAGCCTGGTCGCGGCGGTGGCAGCATTTATTCTCTGTCTGGTTGCGCGGAAAGGGCACGCTATCGATACCGGGAAGGTGCTGAAAGGTGCGCCCTGGCAGATAGTTATCTTCTCGCTGGGCATGTACCTCGTCGTATATGGCCTGCGCAACGCCGGGCTGACCGATCATCTCTCTGCCATCCTGAACCGCTTTGCAGAGCACGGCGTCTGGGGCGCCACGCTGGGCACCGGTTTTCTGACCGCTGCACTCTCTTCGGTCATGAACAACATGCCTGCCGTGCTGGTTGGTGCGCTGTCGATTGACGGCAGCACTGCTCAGGGCGTCGTGAGGGAGGCGATGATTTACGCCAACATCATCGGCTGTGACCTTGGCCCGAAAATCACCCCCATCGGCAGCCTCGCCACCCTGCTGTGGCTGCACGTCCTGGCACAGAAAAACATCACCGTCAGCTGGGGCTATTACTTCCGCGTGGGCATCGTGATGACCCTGCCGGTGCTTTTTGTGACGCTGGCAGCGCTGGCCCTGCGCCTGTCTGTTTAACCTTAACCCGGGGCTGCATACGCAGCGCCTTAACGGAGCATCGCTTATGACTGCCATTACCATTTACCACAACCCGGCCTGCGGAACGTCCCGCAACACCCTGGCGCTTATCCGCAACAGCGGTACCGAACCCACGGTAATTCTGTATCTGGAAACACCACCGTCACGCGACGAGCTGAAAAAGCTGATTACGGATATGGGGATCAGCGTGCGTGCGTTGCTGCGCAAAAATACGGAGCCGTATGAGCAGCTGGGTCTGGCAGAGGATCGGTTCAGCGATGACGAACTGCTGGATGCCATGCTGGCACACCCCATCCTCATTAATCGTCCGGTGGTGGTGACGCCACTCGGCACAAAGCTCTGTCGTCCCTCTGAAGTGGTTCTGGATATTCTGCCGGACCCGCAGAAAGGGGCATTTACGAAAGAAGATGGCGAGCAGGTCACTGATGAGCACGGTAACCGGATTAGTCGCTGACCCTGGAGCATGCGTCTGACAGGACGGGAGATGCAAGAAGAGAAGCCGGCAGATGCCGGCTTTTTCATATGCTGCGCTGATTGACCCGCTCTGAGAGCTGTGCGGCACTCTCTTTCTTTTCACTGTAGCGATCGGTCAGGTAATCACTGCATCCGCGCGTCAGCAGGGTGAACTTCATCAGCTCCTCCATCACGTCAACAATGCGATCATAATACGGAGAAGGTTTCATGCGACCATCTTCCTCAAACTCGGCCCAGGCTTTTGCCACGGATGACTGGTTCGGGATGGTGATCATGCGCATCCAGCGGCCGAGGATTCGCATCTGGTTGACGGCATTAAATGACTGTGAGCCGCCGCTGACCTGCATGACCGCGAGTGTTTTCCCCTGTGACGGCCGGACCGCGCCGGACGTCAGGGGTATCCAGTCGATCTGTGCTTTCATGATGCCGGTCATCGCGCCGTGCCGTTCCGGCGAGCACCAGACCATGCCTTCCGACCAGAGCACCAGCTCGCGCAGCTCCGCGACTTTCGGATGCGTCTCCGGGGCATCGTCGGGCAGGGGCAGTCCCGACGGATTGAAGATTTTCACCTCTGCGCCCATGGCCGTCAGCAGCCGGGCGGCTTCTTCCGTGGTCAGCCGGCTGTAAGAGCGTTCCCGCAGCGAGCCGTAGAGCATCAGGATGCGGGGCGGATGAGCCACTACTGAAACACTGAGCTTTTCTTCGGTCAGTGGGGTTTCAAGAAGTGCGGCATCAATATTTTTTAGCTCATCGGTAATATCATTCACAATAAGAACCTGCTGTAAGTGGCCAGAGTGTTCGGTCAGGTATTACTTCGATCTGAGGTTGCATCAGTTGCTGCACAGGTTTCGGCTTAATGCCGGCGCGAAAGCATCAGGATAAGGGCTCCGGCAAATGCAGAGAGGACCGATCCTGCCAGCACGCCAACTTTGACTTCATCAATAAGCAGCTGACTTCCCGCAAAGGCCAGGTTACCAATGAAGAGACTCATGGTAAATCCAATGCCGCACAGTACAGCGACGCCGTACAGCTGAAGCCATGAGCTGTTCGCGGGCTTTTTAGCCAGTCCCAGACTGATAGCAAGCACCGAAAGGCCAAAAACACCGGCCTGCTTGCCAAAAAAAAGCCCTGCAGCCACACCAACCGGTATGGGTGACAGGAGGTCATCCGCAGTCAGACCTGAGAGTGACACGCCGGCATTGGCAAAGCCAAATATCGGAAGAATAAGAAAAACGACCCAGGGCTCAAGACCATGTTCCAGTCGCTCCAGCGGTGAGTCAGAAGAGCTGCTCGTATTCAACGGTATAAACAGCGCGATAAGAATACCTGCGACAGTGGCATGGACTCCCGACTGAAGCATGAAAAACCACATCAGCCCGCCAGCCAGGAGATAGGGAAGCAACCGCTTCACGCCTGCTTTATTCATGCCTGCCATCAGCAGGGCGGTTGCCGCAGCGCTGCCAAGCATCAGGAGTGAAATATCGCTGGTATAAAAAATCGCAATAATCGCCACAGCCCCCATATCATCCAGGATGGCCAGGGCAGAGAGAAAAATCTTCAGGGATGCCGGAACGCGTTTTCCCAGTAAGGTCAGCACACCAAGTGCAAAGGCTATGTCCGTCGCAGCAGGTATGGCCCATCCGCGTAGCGTATCCGCATTACCGGAGTTAAAGCCCGCATAAATAAGAGCCGGCACCGCGACGCCACCCAGCGCCGCGAAACCGGGCAGCGCGCGCTGGCTCCATGTGGACAGCTGACCGGCGAGAAGCTCCCGCTTGATTTCCAGCCCGACAAACAGGAAAAAGATGGCCATGAGTCCATCATTCACCCAGTGTTCAACAGACAGACCGGCGGTTTTGTACTTCAGCAGGAATTCATACCCTTCACGCAGGGAAGAGTTAGCGACTGCGATGGCCGCTGCGGATGCGAGGATAAGAATAATGCCACCTGCCGCTGGCGAGCTGATAAATCCGCTGACAACGGCAGGAAGATTTTTTTTATTTCTGATCGTGGACTGTGGCACACAGCCTCCTTCTAAAAGTTGAGTTCAGACTGTCTGTTACAGTTAATACGATGAGTGTAAATACGTCCTTCAGATAAGGTGAAAGATAGCCCTGTCACTAATCATCTCTTAACTAATTGATAAAAATTGTATTTTATCATAAATAGTAACGTTCCCTGGCCGGTCAGCGTAAAATCAGGTAAAGGGATTACGGACGTTGTGCCTGTGCCCGGTCATCCCTACCCATAAAGAAAACCGGGAGATTGTTTCCCATACGAACCTGCTCAGGTCACTGATAGTTTTGCTTGAAAACCGGCCTGAGACTGCGACAAAAAGACTGCATATGCCAGTGGCAGTGCCACTGGTCTACAGGCTGGATGCTGGCGTTAATGTTGTATTAAAAATTACACTTAACTGAGAAAAGGAGTGAAGCAGTGAGTCAGCTGTTAGCAATTATGGCCGGTGGGGCCGTGGGATGTGTCATTCGCTGGTTTTTTGGCGTCAAACTGAACAGCATTTTTCCTTCTCTTCCGCCCGGTACGCTGGTCGTTAACCTTCTGGGCGCTTTCATCATCGGAGCAGCAGTGGCATATTTCCTACGCCATCCGCATCTCGATCCTTCCTGGAAACTGCTCATTGTTACCGGCCTGTGTGGCGGCCTGACAACATTTTCTACATTTTCTGTCGAAGTATTCACCCTGCTACAGGCCGGGAATTATACGTGGGCATTCATATCGGTACTGGTTCACGTGGCCGGTTCAGTCCTGATGACCGCTGCGGGTTTCTACCTCGTCACATTATTATTCTGATGAAGGTCATTCTGCGAGCAGCAAACCCGATCGCTAACCAAAAAAAGCCATCAACGCCCTTCTAGTTTAAGGATAGCGTTGCATCAACCAGTTGAAATCAAAGCACAAAACGGACCCTTTTATCCTTCAGATCTATCACTTAACCTTGTAAGAGCGCGTTCTAATTTTTCAGCGTCCTTTTCTGCAATAGCCTTTTCATCTGGTGTAAGCGGAACTTCTTCAAGGTAACGTCTGACAGAGGCTTTGCTTTCCAGTACCAGCCCGCGCGCGCTCTGTTTGAGCAGGTTAAAATCGCAGCCGATGCAGGCCATCCGGTGCTGACAGCTGCTCCAGAAGGGATTCGTGCAGTATGAGTCACCCAGATCATAGTACGTCGCGGGTCCGGTCAGACTGGCGGCTTCCGGATCGTGGTCAATCAGCACGCTGATCATGTGAGCGACCCTGTCTGCTTTTACGAACGATGCAGCCAGCTGAGTCGGGCGGATGCGGATATAGTGCATTGTCGACTGTGCGGATGAGTGACCTGACCACTGCATCAGCTCATGTAAAGACATGCCCCCGGGAACACTGGCCAGTGCTGTAACGGCAGAAGCACGGCCACGGTGGCTTGTAATAGGACCCCGTGAATCTTCTGAAGGCATTCCTGCTCTGGCGCAGAGAAGCGGAATGACAGTGAGATTTATTATGTTCCTTCCCACCGGTTTACCCCGGTTCTGAAACAGATAACGAACTTTTTCACCGGTGCGTTCATCCGTAAGTGCTGCCTGCTCCTGAGGGCGCTCACTGAGCCAGATATCAACATATTTTTTCACAACAGCCGAGACCGGCTTAACAAATGCTTTAGACGTTTTGCCGGCGGGCACGCTGAGATAGCACAGAGTACCCGCCGGGATAGCACTGCCGTTTTCCTGCAGAATGTCATCCGCCTGTGGAGTAACGCACTCCGTTGTCAGACGCATCAGCTCGTTCTGTCGCAGCCCGGCATGTGTCCAGATAACCGCCATAGCCTGAAGCATAGACAGGGGGTAATGAATTTCGCTCAGCAGATCTTCCTGACGCAGGTTCAGGCTTGCCCAGACCAGTTTCAGCCAGACAGGATCATCAATAACACGGGGGCTTACGCCCTGACGAAACAGCGGTGTGTCAGGCGTGGAAAGATGACGGGCCGGACTGAATTTTAATTTCCCCCACCCCCAGCTTTCATAATCAAGCATAAAACGACGAACTGCATAAACAAACCGGCTACGGGAATGCGGCATCAGAGGCTCTCCTGAGCGGTTTGATCGCCTGCCCCCTTTATGGGTGTTCAGTGACAGTCCGTCCACTTTCATTCTGCCGACCATTGCAATGAAGCTGACGCAGGTTTCCATTGTCCAGTCAGACGGCACACATATTTCCGGCTTTTCCCGGGCAAGCCACAGGCCGCATCGGAGAATGAAACTGTACTGACTTTCTCTGGAGCGGGGGCGGATCACCGACGTTTCCCGCCACTTCCGGCACCACCGGACCCAGTCAGGCGCGATACCTTCTGTTGGCTTTTCATGCCATTCTTTATAATTCCGCATTCTCAGAGGACTTTTTATAATTCCCATAGCAGCAAGTGCATAGGATATTTTTCCTGTAACTCTTGAGATCCCCCGGTCGTGGCAGTTCTGCCCCCGCCACAGCAGTTCTGTCGTAAAAGTTTCAAGTTGCGGATCATTGTTCATCAGCATCAGAACACCCAGCATACCCGACAGATTGTGTTTCTGATTCTGCCCGACATATCCCAGTGAAATCAGAACGTCCGTCAGGCGGTTAAGTTCATGGCTGACAAAATTCCGGCCATAGATGGCACTGGCGTACAGCGACGGTGCGCCATGCACTGGCAGGCTGAGCGGAGAGGGAAACGGGCCGAGATGAAAGGCAAAAGCAGCAAGCAAAGGCCTGCCGGAACTGTGTTGCCGACAGACCGTTAACCACCTTTCCTGCGTCCACAGCCAGCAGGGCTGACCCGCACGGTGCGTTTCTGCAAGGACGGCAAGGAGGATAATTCTGACAAGTCTGGCACTGATACTGCTGCGTGAGGCAATGTCCCGCAGAGGCAGCAGCAAAAACGGCAGGGCCCCTGGCTGATCGAGCGCAGCTGACCGCCGGTAGCCTGTGCTTATCGCTTCTGTTTCCTCAGGACTTAACGCATCACTCAACTGATAATCTGTGCGTTTAAAAGGTACATAAGTGACTCTGGCTGTTTTTCCGTTCATCGGCAGGTCTCCGCCTGAAAAATCAGTCCGGCGACTTTCCTGTCGGTTTCAGCCACGGCTGCGGCTATCCGGCCAGCCAGATCGGAACCTGACAGATGGATATAAATTTGTGTGGTGCGCGGATCCCTGTGCCCTGCATAAGTCGCCAGCTCATGCAGCTTCCAGCCAGCCCGTGCCAGATGCGTCAGACGAAGATGGCGGAAGGTATGTGTTGTAATCTGTGGAAGACCGGTATCCAGAGCCCATCTACGTATGGTTTTACTCCAGTTCCACACAGAAAGGGGTGTGCCGTAATTACGGTCGGAAAATGAACGGAACAACGCACCCTGTGTCCAGCCAGCCTGCTTCAGTTGCCGAAAATGGTTTGCCAGTACCGGCGCCACGTCCGGACCATAACACACGACCCTTTCCCGCCTGCCTTTGGTTGTTTCTGCACGAATACGAATCAGGCGATGAGCAGGATCAATATCTTCAAGCACCAGGGCTGTCACTTCTGCACGGCGGAGAGCACCAAAATAGGCAAGCGCGAGCATCAGCCGGTCACGCAGTGAGGCCGCTGAAACATGTTTAAGAAATCTCAGCCATTGCTCGTTATCAGGTATCACAGGTAAGCGGGTGATGCGCGGGACCAGCCCCCGCCCGGTATAAATGGTACCAGGTAAACCCGCACGGGGTAGCGGATTGAGACTGCATATATCCTGATAAACCAGAAAATCATACCAGAGACGGATCGCAGACAGGCGCAGCTGGAGCGTGGCGCTGGCCGCAGAAAAAGGCATGTCGGGCAGCTGAGGGCTGATGTAGGCGGCCATTTCTTCAAACCGTGCCTTTTCAGGTGCAATCCTGTACTGGCTGCAGAACGCAAAATAATGGCGGAGGGCACTGCGGTAGGCGGTGAGTGTGGCCTGCGCCCGGCCCAGGTCGGACAGCAGTTTCAGCCAGCGCTCTGCCAGCAAGAGGATATGTTCATCCGGTGGGATCAGCATTGTGTTCACCTCTGATAGCGGTATTGCTGCTCAAAGTTTACTCAGCCAATGTTGCATTCCACTTAACTTACTATAGGGCGTAGTTAGAGCTGAAGATATGAACGCCATTTTCCCGAAAGTAGCGCTCATTTTTAAACAGAGGGGCGCCCATTTTGATACCCATTCGCTTGGCTTCTGCAGAACGGGCAATCACGCAGCCATCATTATTTGACACTACGCATATGGGTTTACCTCTCAAATCGGGTCGAAACACCGTTTCGCAGGATGCATAGAAATTATTGGCATCGGCCAGTGCGAACATTTTTAAACTCCGGCTGTTCTCGCTCATTACAGCTTATACACCCCATAGCTTATCTGGGTCATTCACCTGGCGGATGATTGAATCCCAGTCCTGCGACATCGGTAAGCGCATAGGCTACAACGCCCCAGACAGGCAGTTCTTGGCTTTCATCGAGCAGAGTAATGGTCTCATCTCCTCTTAACTCTTGCAGCGCCGGTACGGGGTTTATAAGAATCCTGCGAAGCACGAGTTCTCCTTCAATCTCAGCGACAATGATGTGTCGGTGTTGCGGGGTGAGCGCGCGATCAATGGCCAGAACTGAGCCCTGCATGATTCCTGCTTCAGGATAACTGCTGTCGCTACGTACAAGGAACGTAGAATGAGGAGATAGGGTAACCAGATCGCCCAGATTGAGCCGCTGTTCTGCAAAGTTTTGTGCCGGGTTCTGAAAAGCCATCTCAGCTCCAATATCTTTAAAATTAAGAGAGTTAGAAAATTTTTATCCACATATCCAGTAGATAGATCAATTCTTTTAGATCATATAGAGATCAAGTAAAGATCAATAAAGATCACCGCCTCCGTAACCTGATGATTGGTAATTAAAAAATAGCACTTTGGGCGGTCACTTTCATAAGTATAGCGGTTACTTTCATAATAAAAGCGTTTACTTTCATAAAATAGGCGGTTACTTTCATAACCCTAAAGCGGTTACTTTCATAAATCTGGATATTATTTGCTCATTCGGTGTGGATAAATGGAAAAAGTACAGGAAAACAGCGAGATAGAGAGCCCTTTTTGCATTATTAAAAAAGAGTCCAACACAAGTTATGAACTTACACCAAACAGCAACAAGTCTGTTCAGCCTGTGGCTCTACTTCGCCTCAGCGTTTTCACACCTGTCGCACCCAAAGAAAAGGGTAAACGCGACTTCCTGATTGATGCTTCTGAAGAACTATCCAGTCTGGAAGTGGCAAGGCAGGAAGGTTACACCGACATTAAAATCCAGGGGGCAAAGCTAAGCATGTCCACTGATTTTAAAACATGGATCGGCGTAATTTCTGCCTTTTCAAAGTACGGCTATAGCAGCGAGAAAATCACGCTGCCGTTCTCTGAGTTTGCCCGGATGTGTGGTCTTAAACCTACTGATATTAACGGAAGGGCCCGCGCACGATTGCACGATTCACTTTTTAATCTTTCAAGCGTAACCCTCTCTTTTCGTGGCAAAAATACTAAAAAATCGTTGGTTACTCATCTGGTTCAGCGAGCTATGCTCAATCATGAAACAGACCAGGTTGAAATCGTTGGCGACAGTAGTTTGTGGGAGCTTTACCGCTACGATCATAAAGTTTTGCTCGGTTTAAAAGCTCTTTCAGAGCTGTCCCGCAAAGAAGCGGCACAGTCCCTGTATGTGTATCTGGAAAGTATGCCGGCCGGCCCCCTCTATATCTCGATGAAGCGTTTTCGTGAACGTCTCGCGCTTGAATCGCAGATTAAAGACCAGAACGCCATTATTCGACGTGCACTGGCTGACCTGGTAAGAATCGGCTATCTCGACTTTACCGAGTACAAAAAAGGCAGGGAAATCATGTTTGTCATTAACAGTCGTTCGCCAAAGCTTCAGGCGATTGGACGCTCAGCCAAAAAATAGCGGTTACTTTCATAAAAACGTTTAGGGTGGTCACTTTCATAAGAAGCGCAGCCCAGGGTAGGGTGCTTTCATAAGGCCTCCTCGTAGAGTAGGGTACTTTCATAAATCAGTGCCCGTAAGGTAGGGTGCTTTCATAAAACAAGCTCTGCGGGACACAGTGTGATCCACAAAAATCGCGCAAATGGTGTTTTGGAGAGCGGAAGATTATGAAAGTGACCGCCTTCACGTCCTGGCTTATGAAAGTAACCGCTTTACCAGAATGAAAAGTGGCATCCCTTATGAAAGTGACCGCCTTTATGAAACTGACCGCTTAGTGACAACGTTTATGATCCTTACCAGCTCAGGGTGTGAATCAACCTAACTTGCATGGAGTGTTTAGTCGGAATGGAAACAGCTCAAATATACGTAACAGGTAGTGGTGACCCGCAAACCCGACTTGGTTTCGCGCGCGTACTTATCGAACAGGGTTCCCGGAAATCCCCGTTTATCTTCAACTACGAAGGCACGACCTATAAGCGCAGCCAGATTCAGGGCATGATTGATGCTGTGCTACAGCTCGATTGTCCGCATCATGTAGTATTCATTAGCGCCTCACCGCTGGCGCTGGAAAAGGCTGAAATTGGCGAGGGACCTAACCGGGATCTTATCTACGAGCTTTATCGTGTTCTGGCTACCAAAGGCTGTACGTATGTTTTTGATTTTCGGGTAGGAAAGGGAAAAGAGATAAACAAACTGCTGTTAGCTCACAGCGTTTGATTTGACGCGTCTGGTATCTTTTAGCCGGTTCGGAAATATGTGGTTTTATCGAGTGCCCGGAGAGAGGCATAAATAAACCGCCCGGCGGCAATTATTCTTCCTACTAATTAAGAGTCAAAGTAGGTTGCATGAGGCTGGTAAATTCAATTCTGATGGCTCCGGAGAACTACACTATTGAGTCAGACAACTACTATTCAAGGAAACTAAATGATAAAGCAACGAATTAGTTACTTTTCTGGATTTCCTCTTCTCATGATGCCGAATGCTCCTTCTAAGCTTAAGAATGCCAGCCTGACCGGCGCCCCTCAATCGTTTGTGACTCGGCGGGGCGATTACGTACATGCCAATGGGTTGACGAGGGATTACCACCTCTACATCATGGCGTCTAGGATCAATATATCGTTCTCCTCCAATGTTGTATGGGATCCGGTGGGTAAGAAGGTTAAATGTGATATTGTTTTTCACACTTTCCCAAATGTAACTATGGTTAAGGCCGAAATTCTGTTGGATGGAAGCTCACCGTACCCCCTTCCTCCAATGCTTGATGTCACCAAAATCCGAACTGTGCGTCCAGTGCAGTATACAAATCACGGCTACCTAGTCGGTCTGGAAATTATTTGCATCAATAACACACCTCGCCAATACTTTCTGAATCCAGATTTGCTGCACCACCTGCGTTTTCTCAACCCTCCTGCCCACTTGACAGATTTTCAGGTAATGGTGCCAACTTACTGATTTAGTGTATGATGGTGTTTTTGAGGTGCTCCAGTGGCTTCTGTTTCTATCAGCTGTCCCTCCTGTTCAGCTACTGAAGGCGTGGTGCGTAACGGTAAAAGTACTGCCGGACATCAGCGCTATCTCTGCTCTCACTGCCGTAAAACATGGCAGCTACAGTTCACTTACACCGCTTCTCAACCCGGTACGCATCAGAAAATCATTGATATGGCCATGAATGGCGTCGGATGTCGCGCCAGTGCACGCATTATGGGCGTTGGCCTCAACACGGTTTTACGTCACTTAAAAAACTCAGGCCGCAGTCGGTAACCTCGCGCATACAACCGGGCAGTGATGTGATTGTCTGCGCTGAAATGGACGAACAGTGGGGCTACGTCGGTGCTAAATCACGCCAGCGCTGGTTGTTTTACGCGTATGACAGGATACGGAGGACGGTTGTGGCGCACGTATTCGGTGAACGCACGCTGGCCACGCTGGAGCGTCTTCTGGGCCTGCTGTCGGCCTTTGAGGTCGTGGTATGGATGACGGATGGCTGGCCGCTTTATGAATCACGCCTGAAGGGAGAACTGCACGTTATCAGCAAGCGATATACGCAGCGCATTGAGCGGCATAACCTGAATCTGAGGCAGCATCTGGCAAGGCTGGGCAGGAAGTCACTGTCGTTCTCAAAATCGGTGGAGCTGCATGACAAAGTCATCGGGCATTATCTGAACATAAAACACTATCAGTAAGTTGGAGTCATTACCCGAATCCGTGCGGTAAAAAATCTGCCCACGGCTGGCAATCAGGTAACGCCCTGCGGCCTTTTCGCCCAGGTCGTACAGCGCCGTCATGCCTCCGCATGAACTCGCCAGACACGGCAACGCATTATGTCCGGCTGCCATCAGCCCGATGACATCTGTTTCATCAAGGAGCAGCACGTCCGTGCCATAGCTGCCGTTTCGCGCCGGGTAATGCTTCCCCTCTGACGGCGTGACCTTTTCGCCGTTTTCGCCTGTGACATGCCAGCGCGTGCGCAGATCGTTTGCACTGACGCAGATTTTTGGTCCGTTAACCCATGTTTTGGAAGATTCTGAAGCGGCGACGTTGACGTTTTGTGTGTGCATGCTGGTTCTCCTGTCAGGTGATTAAT
>NZ_JAOCKJ010000022.1 GCF_029844725.1 Pantoea sp. GD03673 | reverse complement strand
TTTCTGAGACGACCCCAAAAAGAAATTGGACTGACGATCGGCGTTGGTTTTGGACCTTCAAAGACACTGGCTAAGCTCGCTAATTTTGCTGCTAAAAAATGGACGCGAACAGGAGGTATCGTCGATTTAACCAGCCCGGAGCGGCAGAGAAAATTACTCGCACTGGTAAGCGTCGATGACATCTGGGGAATCGGTGGCAGGCTGAGTAAGCGACTGCATACGATGGGGATTAGTACAGCGCTCCAGCTGGCTGACAGTAACATCAGCATGATTCGGAAAAGCTTCGATGTGATAGTTGAGCGTACGGTTCGCGAACTTAACGGTGAATCCTGTCTGGCTCTTGAAGATGCCCCGCCGCCAAAGCAGCAGATTGTTGTGAGCCGCAGTTTCGGACAGCGTGTCACCAGTATCGAAGATCTGCAGCAGGCTGTCGTAACGTACGCCACGCGTGCCAGTGAAAAGCTCAGAGAACAGGGCTCAAAGTGTCAGCACGTCAGTGTGTCAGTTAATACAGGGCGATACGGGAACGAACCACAGTATGCCAACTCAGCGGCTATGACGTGCGAATATCCAACCAGTGACACACGGGACATTATCGGCCTGGCATTGCGTGCTCTTGACGCAATATGGCGCGACGGTTACCGGTACGCAAAAGCGGGCGTCACCCTGGGGGATTTTTACCAGTCAGGTGTCGCACAGCTGGACATGTTCAGTCAGCAGCTGCCGCGCGCAAACGCGGATGCTCTGATGTCTGCTGTCGATCAGATAAACCGTTCGGGGCTGGGTAAGGTGTGGTTTGCAGGACAGGGAACAGACAACGTATGGAAAATGAAACGCGAAATGCTTTCTCCGCGTTATACCACCTGCCTGAGCGAAACTTTGCGAGTAAAGTAACGTGTGTGCCCACAGGTAAAATGCAAAAGGAGCTAAATGATGATTGAACGCAGCGATAACAATATAGCCCGGCGATCGACTGAGGAGCGTGAACGGGTCAATATTGATCTGGCTGCTTCCGGCGTTGCATATAAAGAGCGCATGAATATGCCGGTGCTGGCTGCTGAAGTTGAACGTCAGCAGCCAGAACAGTGGCGCGACTACTTCCGTGAAAGACTGACTTTTTACAGGAATGCTGCACTACAGTTCCCTCGCGGGAATGATCCTGTTTATGCAAAGCCGGAAGCTGATAAATAGGCTTTTAACCTTTAACGGGAAACGCTGGAATGTTACTTAAGGCATCAGCTTTATGCGCATCCCAGCTCCACCAGTTACCCTCCCCGTACTCTTCACGATAATGCTCAAGCTTCACAGCTTTACGATCGAGATAATCTGGTGTGTTCATGCCGAACACTTCAAGCGGCACGATCTCCCGGCCAGGCACGTCTTTTAGCAGGAAATCTGGAAACACGTCTGCCTCACCGTCATAGCGCAAAGGCTTAATGAACTGACGTTTTTCCTGCCAGAGCTTTTTCTCAATGACGCCTTCCCATGACGAATCGAGAGGAATAAATCTGGGGCTGACTGTCATCAGCGCCGCATCGATGACTGTACAGGTGTTGTATGGAACAGGTTTGCCATCACGCTGCCTGAATTTTTTTACCGGCGGATCGGTTTCAGCTATCAGCATAACTTTTTGCCCGCGGCGCCAGTCGCCCAGCTCGCGAGAAAAGCTCCGGTTAAGCCGACTGATTAAATCTGCCGGCACATCAAGAGACGGAAAGCCCGCAGCCTCAGCGAGCGGAAGCGTGCCGTTCAGGCTGGCCTCTTCCTCGGTTTTGCATGACTTCAGGCTAGTAATCATTATGAGACGCTTGTTTGACGCAGCTGCCGCGTCAATCGTTGCCCAGTTGTTCCTGATCTCCTGCGTCCCTGGTCGCGCCATGATGACCAGAACAGATTTCAGAAGCGTTTTCCCAATGCTGATTTTTTCAGCAACCTGCTTCAGGCGCCATGCAGCCCAGGCATTATCGCGAGTACGCTTGTCAAAATTAGGATGCCAGTGATTAACTTCAGCCTGTTCCCACATGAAGTGAAGCAGGCCAAGAAGACGCATAGCTGGCTGTCGTTTGCGTTTTCCTTCTGCTCTTGTATCTGTTGGCTGCTTCGTCGCATCGCGCTCCGTAGCCTCTTTTTTTTGTAGCCCGGTAGGTAACTTGATACGGAAATGACCAGGAGAGACGGCCTTAACCACGTCTGAGGTGTAAATCTCACCCTGCTTTTCATCTGCCCATACAGAATAGAAACGACAGTCAGATGCGTGTTCTGAACCACTGTAGGACCAGCGAGCCAGCCAGTAATTATCATGCGTGGAGGAATAGCAGGCTTTAAGGCGGCGGCGGTTTTCGCCTTCGCCATCCTTCATGCACTGGCAGGTAATCAGCGTCGTCGCTTTGTTCTGTCGTGCAAACCGGATGTAGTGTTTGAATGTCTCTGCCTGATCCTTCTGAAATGCTGCATCACACTCAACGGTTTTTACCTGTCCCGTGAAGCAGACAGGATATGTTTTGATGTCTGACATATTGGCGTCCTCTCTGAGTCATGGCGTGGCGATATAGCGTTAATCATGTAAATCCTGATCGCCAGCCAATCCGTTTATTGAGTTCCGTTTTACGCGTCGTCTCCGCCAGACCGGGACGCTTTAATCCTGAGTATGGTTTGCCGCGTAGTCTCAAATTCACGCGCTATCGCACTGATGCTTTCACCTGAGTCAATTCGCGCAAGAACCTCAAGCTTTTGTTCATCGTTAAGCGCAGGAGGACGGCCAAATCTTTTCCCGGACGCCTTTGCCCTGGCGATGCCTGCATGGGTACGCTCAATGAGCAAATCACGCTCAAACTCAGCGACTGCTGAGATCACCTGCATCGTCATTTTGCCGGCCGGACTGGTCAGGTCTACTCCACCAAGCGCGAGGCAGTGCACACGAATTTCTGATGTAGCAAGAAGCTCGACAGTTGTTCTGATGTCCATTGCATTACGCCCGAGGCGATCGAGCTTTGTCACAATCAGGACGTCACCATTTTCCATCCTGTCGAGGAGTCGCATAAACCCGGGGCGTTCGGCAGCTGCAACCGAACCGCTGACGTATTCCTCTATCAGACGTTGGGGGCGAATGGCAAAACCAGCAGCCTCGATCTCTCGACGCTGGTTTTCAGTGTTCTGTTCCAGGGTTGAAACCCTGCAGTAAGCAAAAACTCGTGACATGGCGTTACTACGTGTACTAAATGGGTGTACTTATTGTAACGCATGTACGAAATTAAAAACACTGACTTACGTACATACGCTGTGACGGGTGTCCGAAAACGACCGTTATCGGACGTAGATATGATGATAGAAAAGTTACTTAAAAGGTAAGTGCTAGTTTATTTACAATCAAAATATTACACAATTGAAACAATTAGGCATTTAATGGTTTTGTTGCTTACAATAAAACATGTGATTAGAAATTTTTTATGTTAAAGATAATAAAGATCAAAATCGTTTATTAACCATATTGTGAAAGCAAAATACTATATGTTAAGGTGAAGAAAAGTTGAAAGAAAATTGAACTTAAGTTAAATTTTTATAACCCTAACATACAGAATGAAAAATAAATGTTATTTAAATACTGTCCTATCACCGAATATTCAGTAAGTTCCTTAGTGAAAAATACATTGTATCTAAATCATCTTAATAGGATGAATGATAGTGCTGAAGGTTTTTGTTCAGTTGTAAGCGGTTTCCCTGATTATAATGAAAAAGGCCAAAGGTATGATTTAATATTAAAAACTTGGTGCGGTGAATCCGGTTGGTTACCTTCTGAAGATGAATATAGAGAATATATTGATTTAATGAGAGAAATTGAACCCAGCGTTCCAGATTTGCTGGACTCTGCGCGAATATCCTGCTTCACGAATACGGCTACAAACCCAACGATGTGGGCACACTATGCAAGAGACCGAACAGGAATATGTATAGAGTTTGATGAAGAAAAATTTAATGAGTTAGAAGAAATGTATGTGTTTGATGTTAAATATGTGAAGCATCCTCCTTCTATTGACACCGCAGTACTAACTTTAATAGGAGACCAAATAGAGTTTAACAATGATGCGATGTATAAAGGTTATACAGATGGATTTGAGCAACTCTATGAAGAAGCCTTCGAGGAAGGAAGGAGCATATTATGGGAGATATTTAATGGGATGATAGCAACTAAATCTCAAGAATGGTCTTATGAGCAAGAAAAAAGGCTTATATACTTATTGTCATTCCCAGACGAAGAACAATTAGCAAAGAAAAATAAGGACGGGATAAATATTTCGCTTCCTAAAGATTGCATCAAGAGTGTTATTTTAGGAGAGAGAACATCTGATCATGATAAAGAAATTATTGTTAAAGCCATAAAGGATTCTGGTGCAGGCATCAAGTTGAAAAAGGTTGTAAGAAAGCAGGGGGAGTATTTGCTAACAATTGTCGATGAAAGCTTTGATTAAAATTCTCATTCTTAAATTTAAAGGGTATTTATGCCGCGCTTAGCAACATGGTTAAATAGAAAGGCAAGTGAAAATCATTTGTTTTTTATAAAGAGGCTTTCTGCAAATGATACAGGGGCTTCTGGATCTCATCAATCAGGTGTATACATTCCTCTAGAAATAATGAGGAGGGTTATTCCTTCCATTTGTCATTATCACGACAGAAATCCGAGTACGTCTTTGATTGCAAAGATTTCTTCTCAGTTTAGCCCTCCTCGAGAAATCATAGCAACTTATTACAATAATAAGTTTTTTGATGGCAGCGTGAATGAACCTCGATTGACCCGTTGGGGAGGGAGGTTTAGCCCTTTAATGAACCCTGATTATACGGGTGCTTTAGCTATATTTTCATTTGAGCTTGGAAATGAACCAGATTGTAAATTTCTCGATGTGTGGGTATGCAGTAACTCTTATCAAGAAGAAATAATTCAGTCGCTTATTGGAGAGATATTTCCCGGGACAGTTGCATATGGATTATCTTATGAAGTAATTGGAGGGGTTGTGGAGAATCAGACTCCACAAAAAAAATATAATATTCCTCCGAGCTGGCATGAGAAATTTCCCTCTGGTCGAGATATTATTGAATTTTCTTCTAGGTTGGATAATTATTTTTTCTCTAGAGATCCTGACGCTTTGCTGATGAAAAGGCGTAACATTGAATATGATGTTTTTTTATTTGTTGAGGAATTACATGCGGCAAATATGATTAATAAAGGTTTTGACTCAGTAGATTCGTTTATAAAAGTTGCAAACTCTATAAGTAATAGAAGGAAATCAAGGGGCGGGCGCTCTCTTGAAATTCACCTTGAAAATATACTAATTGAGTTTGGGGTGACTCAGTTTTCGACTCAAGCTGTTACAGAAGGAAATAAAAAGCCGGATTTTATATTTCCTTCTCAAGTTGCATACCAACAACCCTATTTTCCAGTTGATAAATTAAGAGTGCTGGCAGTAAAAACTACATGCAAAGATCGTTGGAGGCAAGCTGTTTCAGAAGCAAATAAAATTTATCATAAGCACCTTTTTACTTTGCAGGAAGGTGTGTCAATTAATCAGTTTCAGGAAATGAAAAGTGCAGGAATACAATTGGTTGTTCCTCGTGAGTTACATAATAAATACCCTAGTCAGATTAGAGAAGAACTCATGACACTTAGCGATTTTATCGAAGAACTAAAATCTCTTAGTTACTAATGTTGAAGTGGCATTCATTTCTTTTTTGTCTCAATGGTTTTTTATATGCGGTTGATGAGGTGTAAATATGTACGCTTATGATGATAAATATAGTTATGTTTTTTTAATTTTTTATTGGTTATTTCACATCAGGTAATTGAATGCTTTCAAAAGTTGCACTTATGTCATTAGAAGATTCTCATTTAAACCTGTATAATGATTGGTTGCTATCATCGATAGCTTATTGTGAAAACGAAATTGATAGCATTTATCCTGCTGTATGTAATAAGGTTTTTTACGAACTTAAAGAGCGTATTTTTTTGCAAGAACTAAAACGTTACCGCAGGGAGCTGCGGCGCGTTCTAGATGAAAAGAAGAGACGACTTCACTGGTGGTGTCACTGACTTCAGGCTGCTCTTGCGTGCAAATGGTTACTGATGGCTTTAATATCAGCGTCTGTATAGCTTGAAGATAGTTCTATAAAGGCTATACCCGCATTGTGGCATGCCTCACGTTTGACCGCGTCGCGCACAATGGCGTCGCCTTTAAAGTGGCCTCTTCCATGATACTCAACAACGGCTATCGGCTGCCCTGACCAGTCTATGATCACGAAGTCTGCCCTCTTGCTATTAATCGCCAGGTAAGCCTGCTTGTCATCCGAGCCAAGAATCTCACCGAGTGATACCTGGGAGAATACGCGGTAGCCACGATGTGATGCTGAAAGCAACTTTTCAAGCCTGCAAAATACGCCGTACTCACTTTTATTCATCAGTGGGCGCTTATAAAATTCGTTGCCCCTGACCGTAACCAGCTGGCGCTCTGCTACAGACTGCTCCCTGACAACCTCCTGAGCACGGTCATAACTTTCACGCTTCGGTGGCTGATAATCTGTTTTGCGTTTGTATACGCTCCCCTTCCGTTTACGTTTTCCACCTGAAACCAGGTAAGCGATCACAGCGATAGCGATCAAAAACCAGAAAAACATATCCATATATCTTCTCCAAAAAAACCGAAAGAAACGCAGGTATCTTACTGAGATAACCACGCCAGAAAAACTGATTGTACCCCTCCCCTGCCCTGGTTCGAAGAGCAATGCTAATGAATATGCGTGTTCTGTTTGTGTATATCTAACACATCTTTTAAATACTAAAAATGTACATTTTTAGTATTCAGTAAGTATTCTTTATTGCACATTGATAGATGTACTGTTAAGGTGCTTAACAGATACTGAAAATGTACATTTTAGGGATGGGGAAAGTATGAATAACGCATCAAATCCATACGCGGGAAAAGTTATAGCGGTAGCAATCAAAAAGGGCGGTACGGGCAAATCGCTTATCAGTCTGAACATAGCGCCCGAGCTTAAGCCTGATACTTTTTACGACACTGACCCTACTCCGGCCGTGACGACGTTTAATGGCTTTCGTGATGAAGATATTCGGTGGAATGTAGTCCGCCTGACCGACGACATGGAAAATGTCGTGGACCGCTTTATCGCCGATGTTCTTGAAGCTAAAGAGAAGGGGCAGACCGTACTGGTTGACTGCGGTGGTTTTGACTCCTCGATCACCCGTGCTGCTGTAGCACTTGCTGATCTCATTATTTCTCCGCTGAAGGATGACCCGTCCGATATTCTGGGCCTTCACGAATTCAGTAAGGTACTGAATGAAATTTCGGCGGATCTGGGTGTGAAAAAAATTGCCCATGTTGTGATGAATAAGGTCCCGCCAAATCGACGCAATTACAGCGACATCGATAACTACATTGCCCAGTTCGACAATCTCGTCCGGATGGAGACGGCTATTCCGATGGATAAAGCTGCACCACAGCAGTTTGGTCAGGGCATGGGGGTTGTTGAGCATATGACAACACGCTACAGCAATGTAGGTAACGCTATGCGCTCGCTCTTTTTAGATATGCGCAATGCTATAGAAAAGGTATGATTAAGATATTCAATGAGTATTGAAAATGTACTTTTTAAATATGAATGGTGTATCTGATGGCGAATCCTAAATCAGCAATGTTCGAACGCATTTCACAGCTCTCAAAAAACGCACCTTTGCACGAAGCAGGGAGTTCTGCACCGGCTGAACAACAGCCTGTCGCGACCGAAGCAGTCAGACCTGCAGAACCAGAGAAGCTGGCTGAAAACGAACCTTCCGTCCCACGCCGTAAAGCGAAAGCTGTGCGCAGAGCCAAAAATGTTCAAATTCCCGAAGATCTCTGGGACGCATATGACTCACTAAAAGAGCGTAACGTCACATCCCTGTTGATGACGCCTTATATACTTGAAGCATTTCGCGAAAAACTTGCGCGCGATGGCGCGTTTGATAGTAAGAAAGACTGAATGTAGCAGGACATTACCTGAAGTCATTAACATTCAGAAGATATACTATAAATACAAAAAATGTACATTTTATGTACTTTAAGGGTACTTTATGGGTACTTTATAAGTATCTGTGTGTGGGGTGGTGAGTATGTTCAGCCTGAGTCATTTAAACATCAATGCTCTTTGATGATACAGAACAAAGAGGACGCAAATGACTCAGTTAGAAGAGATATACAGGACGTTCAGGAACGGTGACCCGGTAATCACGGGTACACAGAGCGTAAAAATGCTTAAAGGAAATGTACGCAGAAAGCGGCCTGCGTTCGAAGAGTGGCAGCAGCGACTTAACGCCGGTGACAGGTTGCCGCGCAGTCGCTATTTCACTGGTAAAAAACTAGGGCTCGTAATGCGTTTTATTGATGAATTTCACCTGGCAAACTCATCCTCGTAAGAGAAAAGGGCAGTAAAATTTTTAGCTGCCCCGGTCTATGCTTCTGATGCAAATTTAATGCATAAAAAGTATTTAAAATGTACACATTAAATACTTAATAGATCCCTTTAGCATACCTTTGCAACTGGTAGCTCCTTCCAGTTCGTTGTCCAGGCTTTACTCAGCATCTCCCGTTTCATCTTCCAGTCAGGGTCAATACCTTTACCCGCAAAGCCTATGCTGTAGCGCCCGGAGCGGTTCATCGAATCCATCAGGCTCATGAGCGCTTCACTGCCGGCACGCGGCGCCTCGTCATCAAACAGGTTAAGCTGCGCCACGCCGTTCGGCCGCAGTTCGCTCAGCATGATGCCGGCTTTCGCATAGCGATAGCCCGGGCGCCAGATGGTATCCAGCGATTTCACTGCTGCCTCGATGATGTTCCGCGTGTCCTGCGTGCCAACGCGCAGTTTCACAAACGCCGTGTTGCCGTAACCAGGCTGTCCGGTATCGAAAGGGGAGGTGCGGATAAAAACGGAGATGTGGTGGCAGAACTGCCTGTCTTCGCGAAGCTTTTCCGCCACGCGTTCTGCATACGCGCAGACGGACTGTCGCATTGCGTCATATTCCGTGATGCGTTCGCCGAAGCTGCGGCTTACGACTATCTGCTGTTTGGGCGGGGGCGCATCTTCTATCGGGATGCAGGATTCGCCGTTAAGCTCGCGTACCGTGCGCTCCAGTACCACACCGAAATTCTTGCGGATGAAGGAAGGAGAGGCGCGTGCCAGATCGAGCGCCGTTGTCACGCCGAGCAGCTGCAGGCGTTTTTCAAGCCGCGAACCCACGCCCCAGAGTTCACCCACGGGCTGACGAGACAGCAGCTTTTCGGTCCGCCCCGGATTGCCTGGCGTGAGTGCCAGCACCCCGCCAAACTGGGGCCATTCCTTACCGGCCCACTGTGCTGACTTCGCCAGAGTCTTCGTTGGCCCAAGCCCGACGCCGACCGTCAGGCCTGTGCAGGTCCTGACGTGCGCCCGGATCATGCGGCCAAAGTCCTCATATGGCATAGTCATTTCCATACCCGTGCAGTCACAGAACCCTTCGTCAACCGAATACACCTCCAGCCGGGGCACCATCTCCTCGATGCAGGACATTACCCGCGTGCTCATTGAATGGTACAAAGCGTAATTGCTTGAAAATATATGTATTTTCTCAGGGAAGTGCTGATTTTTTATCTTGAACCACGGATCGCCCATTTTCACGTATTTTTTGGCTTCCTTGCTGCGCGCGATAACGCAGCCGTCGTTGTTCGACAGGATGGCCACCGGCGCATTTTTCAGGTCGGGCCGGAATACCTTCTCCGCGCTGGCGTAAAAGCTGTTCACGTCAATCAGGCCAAACATGTCAGTTCCTTTTGCGAGGGGTATGCACGAAGTGCACCACTACGCCGAAGATCTCAAGCGTGTCCGGGTCCGGAATAATAACGGGATAGGCGGGGTTCATGGGCTGCAGAACGGGTCCCTTCGGTGTGAGCAAAAGGCGCTTTACCGTGAATTCGCCGTAAAGCTCGGCGATAACCACGTCGTTGTGCTCCGGCGTCAGGGAGCGATCGACAATAAGCAGGTCGCCGTCATACAGGCCAATGTCCTGCATGCTGTTGCCCTGCGCGCGCAGGAAAAAGGTGCTTGCCCTGTGGGCTATAAGATATTCGTTAAGATCGAGCTCCTGCTCCGCATAGTCCTGGCAGGGTGA
Organism: Pantoea sp. GD03673; assembly: GCF_029844725.1. Taxonomy (GTDB): domain Bacteria; phylum Pseudomonadota; class Gammaproteobacteria; order Enterobacterales; family Enterobacteriaceae; genus Pantoea. Next base: position 7,931 of record NZ_JAOCKJ010000022.1, on the reverse strand, counting down.
GGGAAACCCGCAGGGCACACGTTCCAGGAAAAGAGGCCTGAAGCTGGGCGGCGGATTGTCCGCCGGGTGCATCAACTCAAAGGCGTTAAACATAGCAAAAATCCCTGTCAAAATGCTGTATGTATTTACAGTAGTATTAACTGGCTTACCGCAAGGTGCAAGATGGCAGATGCAGCACTGTCGTAATGGTTATTCGGGACCATTGATTTATATAGAGTTACAGCGAAGCGATAGTGCAATATTTAGCCTGTTCCATTGAGGCTTCTGCTGACGCGGCCTGCAGACGTTCATCAACAGCTTTATGCGCCGGATGTGCAGAAAAGATGTGGATAAGGGCCACCTTCGGCTTCCCCTGGGGGGGGCGTCAGCCCTACTCAGCTACCCGGCAAAGCCGGCAAGCTTCGCCGGACCGCAGGCGTTCCGGGCCTGACGGCTAGGGTCTGATGTCTGCAAAAACAGCGCATTACGTGCTGGCGCTCATCTGAAAACCTGACAGCAGCCTTTTTATCACGGTCCTGATGTGTATGATTAGCGCTCACTTAAGGGACTACATAAACAGGGAGCTTGTTATGAAAACCATTATCTCCTCTCTCCAGCCCGGTACTGCCTGCCGCTTGCAGCGCACGGGCCTGCACTGACGCATTCAGATAGCGGCATCCTGCCGCAGACAAACACCCTAAAACAGAACCAGACAGCGGGACCTTAAGGGACCTGCAGCCAGCCCGTGGCTGGCGCGAACCGCGACGGCAAGAAATCGCCGCCGCTCTGAGGCGCAACGCCGTTTCGCTGCCGCTCAGCCGCCGTTGCTGCTGCATCGTGCTGTGCTTTTCCGCCGGATTTCACCGGTTTAAGTCCTTTCGCCGGGGCTGAGACAAGCACAGGCGCCGTGGCCGTCCAGGGTGAAGTGAACGCCGGGAAAATTTTTTTCCGGCCACTGCGTTAGACCGGAAATAAATGTCCCCGTCGCCCCGGACGTCTGCCGTCACCCGCGCTGGTTTACGCCCTCGCGGCGAAGGATCTCAAACGGGTGAAGTGAATACCGGAGGAAAAAACCAGCCGATTTCCACAAAACGTCAACACCGCGGCTCCCGAAACTCAACGGGTGACGTGGTTAAAACCCAACTGCATGAGGAGAACGAACATGGCTTCACGAGGCGTCAACAAGGTCATTCTGGTCGGCAATCTGGGACAGGACCCGGAGCTGCGCTACATGCCTAACGGCGGCGCGGTCGCAAACATCACGCTGGCCACGTCAGAAACGTGGCGCGACAAGCAGACGGGTGAAAACAAAGAGAACACAGAGTGGCACCGCGTGGTGCTGTTCGGAAAGCTCGCCGAAGTAGCGGGGGAATATCTGCGGAAAGGTTCGCAGGTTTACATCGAGGGCCAGCTGCGCACGCGTAAGTGGCAGGACCAGGGCGGTCAGGATCGCTATACCACAGAAGTGGTTGTGAACGTCGGCGGCACCATGCAGATGCTGGGCGGGCGCGGCAATGGCGCCGGCGGGCAGACCGGACAGCAGTTCAGCGGGCAACAAAACGCTCAGCCAGCACAGCCAGCTGCAGGTAACGGCGGCAAAGGCGGTAAGGGCGGTCGTGGTGCGGCTCAGCCGCAGCCTGATCCCCAGTCACAGCCGCAGGGCAACTATCCGCCGACGGATTTTGACGACGACATCCCGTTCTAGAGTTGCGGCTTCGCTCACGCGAGGCGGCGAATCTGGTGAAAACAGCAGGTAAACGAAGCAGAAATGCGGCCGGAACGGCCGGGATGGTTGCCCTGGCGGAGCTGTCACTCCGCGCAGGGCATGACAATCAAATTATGAGGAACTCGATATGTCAGCGACTCAGTCTAAAGAAAAAATTCGTAACAGCAAGTCTTCCACGTACTACGGTCGCCGTCGTGGTGGCTACCGCAGCTGCTGCGGCAGCGAACTGACACGCGATGAGAGCGTGACACTGCAACGTCTTAAGGCATTCACGCCGGGCGACTTTGAGGCCTACAGCGCGCGCGGTGAGGAGTTTCGCCGGCGGCTGTGCGGGACCGTACTGAATGCCCTTCAGCTCAGTAATACCTGGCTTACCGACTGCGAATGCCGGGGAGAGTGGGGCGGGGTGTTCCCGGTTCATCTCCGCCTGACGCACCGAAAAAATCCGCTCGTCACGCTCGACATCCTGAGCCCGGGCAGCGAGTCGCCTTTCTGGCACGGGCTTATCTGGATAAATCCCGATCACACCGGGCTGTACGTTCTGAACACTGAACAGTTTGAGCCGGAAAGTATCGGCCGGCTGCTGACGCGCATTGAAGAGATGGTCTCAGCGGGCATTAGGCCAGCGGAAATCGTGGCGGTACTGGGCAGAAAAGGAGCGCGCGTATGAATACCGTCATGATAGTACCTGCAGCGCCTCCCCTTTATCCGCAGCGGCACAGGGTCTGCAGGCTGCACAATGTATTTTCACTCCCTGCGCAGTCTGTAGCCCAGGCGAGGATGGCAGCAAGAAAGGATAACGCATGCCCCCATGTACACACGTTGCTGAGCCTGCCTGAGAATATCGGGCGGCCTGCTTCTGTGGCGTCAGAACGAACTTCACTGGCGATGATGCACCAGGCTGAAGCGCAGGAAAGACTTATCTGTGAGGCCGAAACGGCGCTGGCCAGCCAGTCAGTTCGCACATACCGGCAATGGTACTCGCACTGGCGACGTCGTGGTGTACGGGTGAACGATCTGCTGGATATGACGTGGGTGTGGCGCCAGCGTGCCCGGACTGATTGAGAATAGAGAGCATTCTGTCAGTCAACTATGCGCCTGCATGAAGACAGAATATCTCGACCGGTCAGACCTGTTAATGTTTTAGGCTGTGGCGCCGATAGTGTTCAAATCCTTCACCAGGGATACACATTGATGGTAAATCCGTTTTGACGATGCTTCACGGCATCGTTTTTTTTTGCATTTCAAAAAGAACCCGCCTGAGCGGGTTTTAAACGGATTACAGTCCCGGGGGAATGGGGCGAGGGAGATAAGGATTATTTCTCCCTGTGAGGGTCAGAAACATCTTAGCGAAGTTGATGTGTTGCGTCGTGAATAAACCGACTATTGAGGGATAATTAGGAATAACTCGCATAGCTGGAAAAGCCATGTTCACGGCTTAATTTTCACTGTGTCTGGCTGCCCTCTGCAAAGTGTTATCTGAGACAAGACCATTGAGTGTTCATCAGGCGTTCTGACATGACACTGTTTAAATATCCAGATTAATTCTTTCCCTCTGGGTCATATGAGTGATAGAGTTTCACCCATAAGACCCATTGGAGGCAATATGTCTGAATTTGAATTACTGGCACAGGATCTGCTCGAAAAAGCAGCCGTGGAAGAACAACTACGTCAGGAAAACGACAAAAAGCTCATCGGGCAGGTACTGGAAATCTATGACCAGAAATACGTAGCAGAGCTGCTCAGAAAAGTCGGTAAAAATGAGTGGAGTCGCGAGACGCTTAATCGCTGGATCAATGGTAAGTGCCCGCCAAAGTCGCTGACGTCAGCAGAAGAAGCGCTTCTGCGAAAAATGCTGCCGGAAGCGCCTGCGCACCACCCGGACTATGCCTTCCGGTTTATTGACCTGTTTGCCGGCATTGGCGGTATACGAAAAGGGTTTGAAGCCATCGGCGGTCAGTGCGTGTTTACCAGCGAATGGAATAAAGAGGCTGTGCGCACGTACAAAGCCAACTGGTTTAACGATGAGCAGGCGCACACGTTTAATCTCGACATTCGGGAGGTAACGCTCAGTGACAAACCTGACGTACCCGAAACCGATGCTTATGCCTACATTGACGAGCACGTGCCGGATCATGATGTACTTCTGGCCGGTTTCCCGTGTCAGCCGTTCAGCCTGGCTGGGGTAAGCAAAAAAAATTCACTTGGCCGGGCGCACGGTTTTGAATGTGAAGCGCAGGGAACGCTTTTCTTTGATGTCGCGCGCATTATCCGTGCCAAAAAGCCGGCTGTCTTTGTGCTGGAAAACGTCAAAAACCTGAAGAGCCATGACAAGGGTAAAACCTTTAAAGTCATTATGGAGACTCTGGACGAGCTGGGTTATGAAGTGGCGGATGCGGCTGACATGGGCAAAGGCGATCCGAAAGTCATCGACGGAAAGCATTTCCTGCCTCAGCACCGTGAACGCATCGTGCTGGTCGGTTTCCGTCGCGATTTGAATATTCATCAGGGTTTTACCCTGAAGGACGTCAGTCGTTTTTATCCGGAACAGCGACCGTCATTTGGCGAGTTGCTGGAGCCCGTGGTTGACAGCAAATATATCCTGACGCCGAAGCTCTGGGAGTATCTCTACAATTACGCCAAAAAGCACGCTGCTAAGGGGAACGGCTTCGGTTTTGGTCTGGTCAACCCTGAAAACAGGGAAAGCGTTGCCCGTACGCTTTCGGCCCGCTATCACAAAGACGGTTCTGAAATTCTGATTGATCGCGGCTGGGATATGGCTACGGGTGAAACAGATTTCGCGAACGAAGAAAATCAGGCGCATCGTCCACGCAGGCTGACGCCGCGTGAGTGCGCGCGCCTCATGGGCTTCGAGAAGCCCGACGGAAAACCTTTCCGTATTCCGGTATCGGACACGCAGTCTTACCGTCAGTTCGGGAACTCCGTAGTGGTTCCTGTGTTTGAAGCGGTTGCGAGACTGCTGGAACCTTACATCCTGAAAGCCGTTTCTGCCGATGCTGAGAAGGCAGAAAACATCTGAGTGCGTCTCCCGGCAGGGTATGCCGGGAGATTATTCAGGGAAGATCGGCGTAAAGCCCTATCAGCTCGGCAATAAAGGCGCCCAGCGTCATTAATTCTGCCCTTACCGCTTCCGGGTATTTTTTATGTAAGGATGACGGCACGACCAGCCTGACCCCTTCCGCCTGCATTTCCCTGTACTGCGCCTGTGACACCCCTTCCTGCAGCGTAAACAGGTGAACCGGAGAAATTCTGTGGGCTTCATTCAGTATCTGGCGCCAGCGGTCTTTACAGGTGGTTTTGACGGCCAGCATGCGCAGATTGTCTGCAGGGAACTCAGCGTTGTGATAAGCCTCGGCGGAGGGGAACAAAAAGTCGGGCTTTTTGTTCCCCTCTGTGACTGCCTGCGTAGCGAAATGCCGTAGCCCGTGCTCTATGAAAAGATGCTCCAGATGCAGTTCCAGTGACTTACCGGCCCGCGACTTACGGCGATTACTGACGGAGTTAGCCAGTGCAATGAATTCATCCACGGAGCCAAATCCTTTGCGGATGATGTCCAGAACGTGGAGTTCCTCAACCAGCAGAAAGATGTCGTACTCGACGCGCCGGCGGTCAACAAGCTGCTCATCCGGATCGTGTGAATTTTTCACGTAATGCCCGGCGGCATACTCAATGATTTCACTTCCTGACGGGAAGCGTTGCTGCCAGTCCGCCGGGATAACGTATTTATGATTAACGGTCGCCTGCTGCAGAGACAGGCCGCCCAGAATGCGATCGGCAGGCCCGGATATTAGCGTGCCGGGGAACACTTCACCGATAGCGGTCTCGATAACGTCCTCTTCGTCCGGGCTGACGCAGACCCAGATGTCTGCAGCCGTACTGTCCCCGCCGCGATCATCAAGCCTAAAGGCCAGAATCGTCAGGGCCCCGGTGTTTTCAGGGTCCTGAAGCGGGCTGCCTCTTCCCCAGCGTGTGATACGTTTCTCATTCCGGGTTTTGCCAAAGTGACGGCTGTTGTAATAAATCGCCCGGGCCTCGCTGTCCGGACAGTCATGAGATGACACATGTGTGGTGAGAAAGACCGAAGGGTTAAGGTCGCGGGTGTGGTTTATAGACGGAAAGAGCTTTTCAACAATACCGGAAGGGATATAAAGCCCGACCTGATGGCTCCGGGTGGCGCCGGTGTCATTAGCGGAAAGACGTTTGATATAAAGAAAGTAATTTCCGCCTGCAATCTGAAGTAACCAGTTATGAAAAGCCGACATACACATCCCTCTGTTGTCCTGAAATTCAGTTCGCCATTTTTTCATAGTCAGACAAAAGCAGCCAGTAAGGCTTACCTGACAATCACAGTAAAACTTAATATGAACCTCAGCACACTTTCTGCCGCTAATTTCTGAACAGACGCCTCTCGCCAGAAACGGGTGGCTCTGTGGACCAGGTGAAACCGGTGCTGACGCCCCGGTTATCTTCCGTCGTCTGTGCTTTCTCTCTCCGGGACGCTGTCTCCCGGCCTTCTCTTTCTGCTTCCAGCTGCTGTACTGCAGAATATTTTCCGGCTTCTGGTTGATGAAGGTTAACAGCATGAACAGCCTGATGGCCCCCTTCGGCTCCCCGGCGCTGCCGGGTCGTCACCCCCACTGCGCTAACCGGCAGAGCCGGTAAGCTCCGCCGGACCGCGTTGCGTTCCGGGCCTCCCAGCCAGGGTCTGATGGCTTTAACAGATAACTGCTGCAGCGGGCCTGCGCCCGCGCCTTCACCGCGCCGGCATACGACCGCCGCCGCTTTCATGTCGTCACGCCTGAACGGCGCGCCGGGTGTGCGCATTCCCTCTCTGTAAGGTTGTTCATCTCTCACCGGCTCTCTCGCGAAGGGCCGGGTTTCGCATCGTCGTCCGGAAAAAGCAAGGCTGAAGTGTACGGCTTCGCCGGCCCTGCTTTGTCCGATCGCCGTCGCGTGCACGCCCTTTGCCGCGAAAGGTCCCGACGAGAGATGAGTTAACCAACCTAAAGGAGAACCGGAATGCACACACAGAACGTCAACACCGCCGCTCAGGAACCCTCGGAAAGATGGAGGGAAGGGCAGGCAGCCACCAGCATCGAAAAATGCCTGATATTGAGCACCGCGCACATGTCCCTGGAAGACAGCGATCGGATTTACTGGCTCTCACGTCGTTCAGAGAAAGGGGACGGGGCTTGGATGTGGATACACGATACCGGTTATGGGCACCTTATATGCCTCGACATGGACGGAGACAGGCTCCGGTGGCTGCGTAATCAGGGTCTTTCGGAAAGCCTCTGTTACCTGCTGGAGACGGTCTCACGGCTGTCCGGCACACGCATGTTCCATTTCGACCGCGACGCAGGCATCCAGCCGGCTTTTGTAACTTACGACTGGTAAAACACGGCAGTCATGCCGTCAGAAGCACCGGCGCGGCAGCAAACGCGCCGGTTAAAGCAGAAGCGAAGGAGTTACCTGATGCGTTACAGTAAGAAAACAGAAGTGCAGGCGCAGCGTTTTGCGCAGGCTTACCGCGAGGGCAGACCTGCCAGCATGCCGGCGATGCGGTTCAGTGACTGGCCATGCTTTATGGCCACGGTCAGAAAATTACAGGGAGGTCAGGCATGAAAGGGATGAGTAATGAATTTCCGGTATCGCAGGGTGAGATTGTGCGTGTGCTGGGCCAGTGCTGTCACATAACGCTGAACACGGGCGCCGAGGCGTTTTACATTAACGGGCAGTTCATCACTGACTCATATCCGGGCGAAGGAGCACCCTGGTTGCTGAACCTCGCGCGCAGCATTGCAGCGGCCTCTGGCCATACGCTGCGCTGCTATGTGGTGTCAGAGCCTGATGACGAAGAGTGGGCATGGAATGACGTGGTCGATCAGCTGACAACACGCGCCCGCGTGGATGCTGCACCGCTCTTTACGCCCGCCGGCCCGGAAGCTCCCAGAGGGCTGATAGCCAGGCTGCTGAGCTCCGTCCGTAAATAATTAAATACAGGCAGGCCCGCGCCTGCCTGAATCGGCTTTCGTCCTGATCCGCATGAAGGCGCTGCCGGCATCGCATAAAACCCTGGCGGCCCTGCGGGCCGGGAAAAGACGGTGCTGACGCACCGCCTCTCTCCCTTCGCCTGCGCTTTCTCTCTCCGGGACGCTGTCTCACGGTCTTCTCTCTCTGCTGCCTGCTGCTGTTTATCCCTTTT
>NZ_JAOCKJ010000021.1 GCF_029844725.1 Pantoea sp. GD03673 | reverse complement strand
TGGCCGTACCGTTGGCGCGGGTGTTGTTGCTAAAGTTATCGCATAATTACCGATAACGTTTGACGCAATGCACACGGAAAGGGCATCATTTGATGCCCTTTTTGCACGCTGTTTCATAGAACCTGGCTCATCAGTGATTTTTTGAATCATAATCATTGCTGAGACAGGCTCTGTTATGCGGCGTTGGATACCGAGTTACGCCCCAAAAGCTCATTCGGTTTGGACGCCTCGCACTGCGGGGCAGAATAGTTTCTGAATTATTGTGGCAGGTTGGTTTATGAGTGCGAATACCGAAGCTCAAGGGAGCGGGCGTGGCCTGGAAGCGGTAAAGTGGGTAGTAGTTGTATTACTGCTGCTTGCAGCGATTGTAGGTAACTACCTCTATCGTGATGTGTCACTGCCACTGCGTGCATTAGCCGTAGTTGTACTGATTGCAGCGGCTGGCGGCATTGCGCTTTTAACGACCAAAGGCAAAGCGACCGTGGCTTTTGCTCGTGAAGCAAGAACAGAAATGCGTAAGGTTATCTGGCCAACCCGCCAGGAAACGCTGCACACCACGTTAATCGTTGCCGCGGTTACTGCCGTGATGTCACTGATTTTGTGGGGGCTGGATGGTATTCTGGTCCGTCTGGTATCGTTTATCACTGGCCTGAGGTTCTGAGATGTCTGAAGCTCCAAAGAAACGCTGGTACGTCGTACAGGCGTTTTCCGGTTTTGAAGGCCGCGTAGCCCAATCGCTGCGCGAGCATATCAAATTGCACAACATGGAAGAGCTGTTTGGTGAAGTCATGGTTCCGACTGAAGAAGTCGTTGAAATCCGTGGTGGCCAGCGTCGTAAGAGCGAGCGCAAGTTTTTCCCGGGATATGTACTGGTTCAGATGGTGATGAATGACGCCAGCTGGCATTTAGTACGCAGCGTCCCGCGCGTGATGGGTTTCATCGGCGGTACATCTGACCGTCCTGCACCTATCAGCGATAAAGAAGTTGATGCGATCATGAACCGTCTGCAGCAGGTGGGCGACAAGCCACGTCCTAAAACGCTGTTTGAACCAGGTGAAATGGTTCGCGTTAATGACGGTCCGTTCGCTGACTTCAACGGTGTGGTTGAAGATGTGGATTACGAGAAGAGCCGCCTGACGGTATCCGTTTCCATCTTTGGTCGTGCAACACCGGTTGAGCTCGACTTCGGTCAGGTGGAGAAAGGTTAACCTCTTTCCGCTCACAAATTAGCTGTTGCAGCAGGCGCGAAATTTAACTACAATTTCGCGCCTTTTGTTTTTATGCGCTAACAACGGCGTATAAATCGTTATCACGGGGAGCCTTTACAGGCGCTATAACCCAATTGAGGAAATATCATGGCTAAGAAAGTCCAGGCCTACGTCAAGCTGCAGGTTGCAGCTGGTATGGCGAACCCAAGTCCACCTGTTGGTCCAGCACTGGGTCAGCAGGGCGTTAACATCATGGAATTCTGCAAAGCGTTCAACGCTAAGACCGAATCTCTGGAAAAAGGTCTGCCGACTCCTGTTGTTATCACCGTATACAGCGACCGTTCTTTCACCTTCATTACCAAAACGCCTCCGGCTGCCGTACTGCTGAAAAAAGCAGCGGGCATCAAGTCTGGTTCTGGTAAGCCGAACAAAGATAAAGTCGGTAAAGTGACTCGTGCTCAGGTACGTGAAATCGCAGAAACCAAAGCTGCGGACATGACTGGTTCTGACGTTGAAGCGATGACTCGCTCAATCGAAGGTACTGCTCGTTCCATGGGCCTGGTAGTAGAGGACTAAGAAATGGCTAAGCTGACCAAGCGCATGACCGTAATTCGCGACAAAGTTGACGCGACCAAGCAGTATGACATTGCTGAAGCTGTTGCTTTGCTGAAAGAACTGGCGACTGCCAAGTTCGTAGAAAGCGTTGACGTTGCTGTCAACCTCGGCATCGATGCACGTAAATCTGATCAGAACGTTCGCGGCGCGACCGTTCTGCCACACGGTACTGGTCGTTCAGTACGTGTTGCTGTCTTCGCCCAGGGCGCTAACGCTGAAGCTGCTAAAGCAGCAGGCGCTGAGCTGGTAGGCATGGAAGACCTGGCTGATCAGATCAAGAAAGGCGAAATGAATTTTGACGTTGTTATTGCTTCTCCGGATGCAATGCGCGTTGTTGGCCAGCTGGGCCAGATTCTGGGTCCACGTGGCCTGATGCCAAACCCGAAAGTTGGTACTGTAACCCCTAACGTTGCTGAAGCGGTTAAGAACGCTAAAGCGGGTCAGGTTCGTTATCGTAACGACAAAAACGGCATCATCCACACTACCATCGGTAAAGTGGACTTTGACGCTGACAAACTGAAAGAAAACCTGGAATCTCTGCTGGTTGCGCTGAAAAAAGCTAAACCATCTCAGGCGAAAGGCGTGTATATCAAGAAAGTCAGCCTTTCAACCACCATGGGCGCCGGCGTTGCCGTTGACCAGGCTGGTCTGAACGCAACAGCAAACTAATTGCTGCTTGAAACGGGCGAAAAATTCACCTAGAATCTTACGCCCGTTGTTCTGTTATTAACAGAACAGGACACCAGAGAGCCAGAAACGACTGTTGCGTTTATCGCCATTCCCTCTGACTCTGCTGCGTCGCACAGAATTTAGGTTGGAGCCAGGCCTTATCCTGGCCTCCGTCCAAGACCGCAGGAGCTGTTTATCTCCGGATATTCTGCTTAATACCCTGCGTAGACGGTGACAGAACCAAAAGAATTTTTTCTTAGCTGGATTCTGCTCACCGTGTTCGAGCGCTTATTACCCCTTGGGGTAAGTAAGTGAAGTGAGTTCCGGGGAAATCCTTTCCCGGTCAAATCCAGGAGCAAAAGCTAATGGCATTAAATCTTCAAGACAAACAAGCGATTGTTGCTGAAGTCAGCGAAGTAGCCAAAGGTGCGCTTTCAGCGGTTGTTGCGGATTCCCGTGGCGTTACCGTTGATAAAATGACCGAACTGCGTAAAGCAGGCCGTGAAGCTGGCGTTTACATGCGTGTTGTTCGTAACACCCTGCTGCGCCGCGTCGTTGAAGGTACTCAGTTTGAGTGCCTGAAAGACACGTTTGTTGGTCCGACCCTGATTGCATATTCTATGGAACACCCGGGCGCTGCTGCTCGTCTGTTCAAAGATTTCGCGAAAGCGAATGCAAAATTTGAGGTCAAAGCTGCAGCCTTTGAAGGTGAGCTGATCACGGCGGCCAATATTGACCGTCTGGCAACGCTGCCGACCTACGAAGAAGCACTGGCACGTCTGATGTCGACCATGAAAGAAGCCGCTGCCGGCAAACTGGTCCGCACTCTGGCTGCTGTACGCGATGCAAAAGAAGCGGCTTAAGGCCTTATTCTTTTCTTCGTACCTGCTTACGTATAAACTTTTTCTGATTCTTAGGAACAATTGTCATGTCTATCACTAAAGACCAAATTCTGGAAGCTGTTGCAGCGATGTCCGTAATGGAAGTTGTTGAGCTGGTTTCTGCTATGGAAGAAAAATTCGGCGTTTCTGCTGCTGCTGCTGTAGCTGTTGCTGCGGGCCCGGCTGAAGCTGTTGAAGAAAAAACTGAATTCGACGTCGTACTGAAAGCTGTTGGCGCGAACAAAGTAGCAGTAATCAAAGCCGTACGTACTGCAACTGGTCTGGGCCTGAAAGAAGCCAAAGACCTGGTTGAAGCAACTGGCGTAATCAAAGAAGGCATCAGCAAAGATGACGCAGCTGCACTTGAAGCTGCTCTGAAAGAAGCTGGCGCTGAAGTTGAAGTTAAGTAAGACAACCTTCGGGTTGCAGTCTGAGTAGTTTCAGACTGATGGCTGGTGACTTTTTGGTCACCAGCCTTTTTGCGCTACAGGGTCTCAATGGGGTTTCACACTGTTTGTCCATTGTTACTCTTCAATATCTTTCTCTATCGACGACTTAATATACCGCTTTCCTGTGTGGGTTCCCTGCCTTCTCAAAAGCGATGAAATGATTTAAGCGTGATAGAAAGAGGTATTGCACTGCTGCCGCGCAGCCAGTGAATCAAACAAAATCGTGTTGCATGAACTGTCCTGTCAGGACGGACAGCGTGGGTCGACTTGTCAGCTAGCTGAGGAACCCTATGGTTTACTCCTATACCGAGAAAAAACGTATTCGTAAGGATTTTGGTAAACGTCCGCAAGTACTGGACATACCTTATCTCCTTTCCATCCAGCTCGACTCGTTCCAGAAGTTTATCGAGCAAGATCCAGAAGGTCAGTACGGACTGGAAGCTGCATTCCGTTCTGTATTCCCTATTGCGAGCTACAGCGGCAACTCTGAGTTGCAGTATGTCAGCTACCGCCTGGGTGAACCTGTCTTTGACGTGAAAGAGTGTCAGATCCGTGGCGTGACCTATTCGGCACCGCTGCGCGTGAAACTGCGTCTGGTGATCTATGAGCGCGAAGCGCCAGAAGGCACCGTAAAAGACATTAAAGAACAAGAAGTCTACATGGGCGAAATTCCGCTCATGACCGACAACGGTACCTTTGTTATCAATGGTACCGAGCGCGTTATCGTTTCTCAGCTGCACCGTAGTCCTGGCGTGTTCTTTGATAGCGATAAGGGTAAAACCCACTCATCGGGTAAAGTGCTCTATAACGCACGTATCATCCCTTACCGTGGTTCATGGCTCGACTTTGAGTTTGACCCGAAAGATAACCTGTTTGTCCGTATTGACCGTCGTCGTAAGCTGCCGGCTACTATCATCCTGCGTGCGTTACAGTTCACTACACCTCAGATCCTCGACATCTTCTTCGAGAAAGTGGTGTTTGAAATCCGTGACAACAAGCTGCAGATGGAGTTGGTGCCAGAGCGCCTGCGCGGTGAAACCGCAACCTTCGATATTGAAGCGAACGGCACCGTTTACGTCGAAAAAGGTCGCCGCATTACTGCGCGCCATATTCGTCAGCTGGAAAAAGATGGCATTCAGCACATCGAAGTCCCGGTTGAATATATCGCGGGCAAAGTGGTTGCTAAAGATTACATCGATGAGAGCACCGGTGAGCTGATTGTTGCAGCGAACATGGAACTGTCACTGGATCTGCTGGCTAAACTGAGCCAGTCCGGTCACAAGCGCATCGAAACGCTGTTCACCAACGATCTGGACCACGGTCCATATATGTCCGAGACCCTGCGTGTCGACCCAACCAGCGATCGTCTGAGCGCACTGGTTGAGATCTACCGCATGATGCGTCCTGGTGAGCCGCCAACACGCGAAGCAGCAGAGAACCTGTTCGAGAACCTGTTCTTCTCTGAAGATCGTTACGATCTTTCTGCTGTCGGTCGTATGAAGTTCAACCGTTCATTGCTGCGTGATGAAATCGAAGGTTCAGGCATCCTGAGCAAAGATGACATCATCGAAGTGATGAAGAAGCTGATCGACATTCGTAACGGTAAAGGCGAAGTGGACGATATCGACCACCTCGGTAACCGTCGTATTCGTTCAGTCGGCGAAATGGCTGAGAACCAGTTCCGTGTCGGTCTGGTACGTGTTGAGCGTGCGGTTAAAGAGCGTCTGTCACTGGGCGATCTTGATACCCTGATGCCACAGGACATGATCAACGCGAAGCCGATTTCGGCCGCGGTGAAAGAGTTCTTTGGTTCAAGCCAGCTTTCTCAGTTTATGGATCAGAACAACCCGCTGTCAGAGATTACGCACAAACGTCGTATCTCTGCTCTCGGCCCGGGTGGTCTGACGCGTGAGCGTGCCGGCTTCGAAGTGCGTGACGTACACCCAACGCACTACGGTCGTGTCTGCCCAATCGAAACCCCTGAAGGTCCGAACATCGGTCTGATCAACTCCTTGTCTGTTTATGCACAGACCAATGAGTACGGTTTCCTTGAGACGCCTTATCGCCGCGTTATTGACGGTCTGGTTTCTGACGAGATTCATTACCTCTCTGCTATCGAAGAGGGTAACTACGTTATCGCTCAGGCGAACGCCCCTCTTGATGACAATGGCGCGTTTGTTGATGACCTGGTCACCTGCCGTAGCAAAGGCGAATCAAGTCTGTTCAGCCGCGATCAGGTTGACTACATGGACGTTTCCACCCAGCAGGTGGTTTCTGTCGGTGCATCCCTGATCCCGTTCCTGGAACACGATGACGCCAACCGTGCTCTGATGGGTGCGAACATGCAACGTCAGGCGGTTCCGACTCTGCGTGCTGATAAGCCGCTGGTTGGTACCGGTATGGAACGTGCTGTTGCCGTTGACTCCGGTGTAACCGCCGTAGCGAAACGTGGCGGTACCGTACAGTACGTCGACGCATCACGTATCGTTATCAAAGTTAACGAAGACGAAATGCATGCTGGCGAAGCCGGTATCGACATCTATAACCTGACCAAATATACCCGTTCTAACCAGAACACCTGCATCAACCAGATGCCATGTGTTTCTCTGGGTGAGCCGGTTGAGCGCGGCGACGTGCTGGCAGATGGCCCGTCCACCGATCTGGGTGAACTGGCGCTGGGCCAGAACATGCGCGTCGCGTTCATGCCGTGGAACGGTTACAACTTCGAAGACTCCATCCTGGTCTCCGAGCGTGTAGTTCAGGAAGATCGCTTTACGACCATCCACATCCAGGAACTGGCTTGCGTGTCGCGTGACACCAAACTGGGGCCGGAAGAGATCACCGCTGATATCCCTAACGTGGGTGAAGCTGCACTCTCTAAACTGGATGAGTCAGGCATCGTCTACATCGGTGCTGAAGTGACCGGTGGTGACATTCTGGTTGGTAAGGTAACGCCTAAAGGTGAAACCCAGCTGACGCCAGAAGAAAAACTGCTGCGCGCTATCTTCGGTGAAAAAGCCTCTGACGTGAAAGATTCGTCACTGCGCGTTCCGAATGGCGTGTCAGGTACCGTGATCGACGTTCAGGTCTTTACCCGCGATGGCGTGGAAAAAGACAAACGTGCGCTGGAAATCGAAGAGATGCAGCTGAAGCAGGCCAAAAAAGACCTGTCTGAAGAACTGCAGATTCTGGAAGCGGGCCTGTTCAGCCGTATCCAGAATGTACTGATTTCGGGTGGCGTTGAAGCAGACAAACTGGATAAGCTGCCGCGCGAGCGCTGGCTGGAACTGGGTCTGACTGACGAAGCCAAGCAAAACCAGCTGGAGCAGCTGGCAGAGCAGTACGACGAACTGAAGCACGAGTTTGAGAAAAAACTCGAAGGTAAGCGTCGTAAGATCACCCAGGGCGATGATCTGGCACCAGGCGTGCTGAAAATCGTTAAGGTTTATCTGGCTGTTAAGCGTCAGATTCAGCCGGGTGACAAAATGGCAGGCCGTCACGGTAACAAAGGTGTTATCTCCAAGATCAACCCGATCGAAGATATGCCTTACGATGAAAACGGCACGCCGGTTGACATCGTTCTGAACCCGCTGGGCGTACCATCGCGTATGAACATCGGTCAGATTCTGGAAACCCACCTGGGTATGGCAGCGAAAGGCATCGGCGAAAAAATCAACGCTATGCTGAAGAAGCAGGAAGAAGTCGCGAAACTGCGCGAATTCATCCAGCGCGCTTATGACCTGGGTACCGATCTGCGTCAGAGAGTTGATCTGAACACCTTCTCCGATGACGAAGTACTGCGTCTGGCTGAGAACCTGAAGAAAGGTATGCCAATTGCCACGCCTGTGTTTGATGGCGCGAAAGAGAGCGAAATCAAAGAGCTGCTGCAGCTCGGCGGCCTGCCTTCTTCCGGTCAGATTACCCTGTTTGACGGCCGTACCGGTGAGCAGTTCGAACGTCAGGTAACCGTTGGCTACATGTACATGCTGAAACTTAACCACCTGGTTGATGACAAGATGCATGCACGTTCTACCGGTTCCTACAGCCTGGTTACTCAGCAGCCGCTGGGTGGTAAGGCGCAGTTCGGTGGTCAGCGCTTTGGTGAGATGGAAGTATGGGCACTGGAAGCATACGGTGCCGCGTATACCCTGCAGGAAATGCTTACTGTTAAGTCTGATGACGTCAACGGCCGTACCAAGATGTATAAAAACATCGTTGACGGTAACCATCAGATGGAACCGGGCATGCCAGAATCCTTCAACGTACTGTTGAAAGAGATTCGCTCGCTGGGTATCAACATCGAGCTGGAAGACGAGTAACCCCTTTTCAGGCTGCAGTTCGCTGCCGCCTGAAAGCGCAGGGTTTAAAGCGCTCGCAATTGTACTGGTTACGGGGCGTTCAATTTCGGTTGGACGCCCCCTGAGTCTCACTCCGACGGGAGCTAATCCGTGAAAGACTTACTTAAGTTTCTGAAAGCGCAAACTAAGACCGAAGAGTTTGATGCGATCAAAATTGCGCTGGCTTCGCCAGACATGATCCGTTCCTGGTCTTTTGGTGAAGTGAAAAAGCCAGAAACCATTAACTACCGTACTTTTAAGCCAGAGCGCGATGGTCTGTTCTGTGCCCGTATCTTCGGGCCGGTAAAAGACTATGAGTGCCTGTGCGGTAAGTACAAGCGTCTGAAACACCGTGGTGTGATTTGTGAGAAGTGCGGCGTTGAAGTGACCCAGACTAAAGTACGCCGTGAGCGTATGGGCCACATCGAACTGGCGTCGCCGACTGCGCACATCTGGTTCCTGAAGTCACTGCCATCGCGTATCGGCTTACTGCTGGATATGCCGCTGCGTGACATCGAGCGCGTACTCTACTTTGAATCTTACGTTGTTATCGAAGGTGGCATGACCAACCTCGAGAAGCGTCAGATTCTGACTGAAGAGCAGTACCTTGACGCTCTGGAAGAGTTCGGTGACGAGTTCGACGCCAAAATGGGCGCCGAAGCGATCCAGGCCCTGTTGAAAAACATGGATCTGGAGCAGGAGTGCGAGCAGCTGCGTGAAGAGCTGAACGAAACGAACTCCGAAACCAAACGTAAAAAACTGACCAAGCGCATCAAGCTGCTGGAAGCGTTCGTACAGTCTGGCAACAAGCCAGAGTGGATGATCCTGACCGTGCTGCCTGTTCTGCCACCGGATCTGCGTCCGCTGGTACCGCTGGATGGTGGTCGTTTCGCCACGTCGGATCTGAACGATCTGTATCGTCGCGTGATCAACCGTAACAACCGTCTGAAGCGCCTGCTGGATCTGGCTGCGCCAGACATCATCGTGCGCAACGAAAAGCGTATGTTGCAGGAAGCGGTCGATGCACTGCTGGACAACGGTCGTCGCGGTCGTGCGATCACCGGTTCCAACAAGCGTCCGCTGAAATCGCTGGCTGACATGATCAAAGGTAAGCAGGGTCGTTTCCGTCAGAACCTGCTGGGTAAACGTGTCGACTATTCTGGTCGTTCGGTTATCACCGTAGGTCCATACCTGCGTCTGCATCAGTGCGGTCTGCCGAAGAAAATGGCACTCGAACTGTTCAAACCGTTCATTTACGGCAAGCTGGAACTGCGTGGCCTGGCCACCACCATCAAAGCCGCGAAGAAAATGGTTGAGCGTGAAGAAGCTGTCGTCTGGGATATCCTGGACGAAGTGATCCGCGAACACCCGGTACTGCTGAACCGTGCACCAACCCTGCACCGTCTGGGTATCCAGGCGTTTGAGCCAGTACTGATCGAAGGTAAAGCGATCCAGCTGCACCCGCTGGTTTGTGCGGCCTATAACGCCGACTTCGATGGTGACCAGATGGCTGTTCACGTACCGCTGACGCTGGAAGCCCAGCTGGAAGCGCGTGCGCTGATGATGTCGACCAACAACATCCTGTCACCTGCGAACGGCGAGCCAATCATCGTTCCTTCTCAGGACGTTGTACTGGGTCTGTACTACATGACCCGTGACTGTGTTAACGCCAAAGGCGAAGGCATGGTGCTGACTGGTCCGAAAGAAGCTGAGCGTATTTATCGCGCTGGCCTGGCGTCACTGCACGCTCGCGTTAAGGTGCGTATCACCGAACACGAGAAAAATGAGCAGGATGAGTGGGTTGCTAAAACCAGCCTGATCGACACCACGATTGGCCGTGCCATCCTGTGGATGATCGTGCCGAAAGGTCTGCCTTTCTCTATCGTGAACCAGGCGCTGGGTAAAAAAGCGATCTCCAAAATGCTGAACACCTGTTACCGCATTCTGGGGCTGAAGCCGACCGTTATCTTTGCTGACCAGACCATGTACACCGGTTTCGCCTACGCAGCCCGTTCAGGCGCGTCAGTCGGTATCGACGACATGGTTATTCCAGAGAAGAAAGTGGAAATCATCACCGAAGCGGAAGCAGAAGTGGCTGAGATCCAGGAACAGTTCCAGTCTGGTCTGGTTACCGCAGGTGAACGTTACAACAAAGTCATCGATATCTGGGCCGCAGCTAACGAACGTGTTGCCAAGGCGATGATGGAAAACCTCTCTACTGAGACCGTGATTAACCGTGACGGCGAAGAAGAGAAACAGGTTTCCTTTAACAGCATCTTTATGATGGCCGACTCCGGTGCGCGTGGTTCTGCTGCACAGATTCGTCAGCTGGCCGGTATGCGTGGCCTGATGGCTAAGCCAGATGGCTCCATCATCGAAACACCTATCACGGCGAACTTCCGTGAAGGGTTGAACGTACTCCAGTACTTCATCTCAACCCACGGTGCACGTAAAGGTCTGGCGGATACCGCACTGAAAACGGCGAACTCCGGTTATCTGACGCGTCGTCTGGTTGACGTTGCACAGGATCTGGTCGTTACCGAAGATGACTGTGGTACGCACGAAGGCATCATGATGACACCTGTCATCGAAGGTGGCGACGTTAAAGAGCCACTGCGTGAACGTGTATTGGGTCGTGTGACCGCTGAAGACGTTCTGAAGCCTGGCACTGCTGATATTCTGGTCCCACGCAACACGCTGCTCGATGAGCACTGGTGTGACGTGCTGGAACTGAACTCTGTTGACAGCCTGAAAGTCCGCTCAGTAGTAGGTTGTGAAACCGACTTTGGTGTGTGTGCGCATTGCTATGGTCGCGACCTGGCACGTGGTCACATCATCAACAAAGGTGAAGCGATCGGTGTTATCGCGGCACAGTCCATCGGTGAGCCGGGTACACAGCTGACGATGCGTACGTTCCACATCGGTGGTGCGGCATCACGTGCGGCTGCTGAATCCAGCATTCAGGTGAAGAACAAAGGTACCATCAAGCTGACCAACGCCAAGTCGGTAACTAACTCGGCAGGCAAGCTGGTGATCACCTCGCGTAACGTCGAACTGAAAATGATCGACGAATTTGGTCGTACCAAAGAGAGCTATAAAGTTCCTTACGGTTCTACCATGGCGAAGGGTGATGGTGAGCAGGTTGCAGCGGGCGAAACCGTCGCAAACTGGGATCCGCATACCATGCCGGTTATCACCGAAGTGGGCGGTTTCATTCGCTTCACGGATATGGTTGATGGCCAGACCATTACCCGTCAGACAGATGACTTAACCGGTCTGTCTTCGCTGGTGGTTCTGGACAGTGCTGAACGTACTGCGGGCGGTAAAGATCTGCGTCCTGCGCTGAAAATTGTTGATGCCAATGGCAACGACGTTCTGATCCCGGGCACCGACATGCCGGCTCAGTACTTCCTGCCAGGTAAAGCGATTGTTCAGCTGGAAGATGGCGTTAAGATCAGTGCCGGTGACACGCTGGCGCGTGTTCCGCAGGAATCTGGCGGTACCAAGGATATTACCGGTGGTCTGCCACGCGTAGCTGACCTGTTCGAAGCGCGTCGTCCGAAAGAGCCAGCTATCCTGGCGGAGATCAGCGGTATCATCTCCTTCGGTAAAGAGACCAAAGGTAAGCGTCGTCTGGTTATCACGCCGCTGGATGGCAGTGAGCCATACGAAGAGATGATTCCGAAATGGCGTCAGCTGAACGTGTTCGAAGGTGAACGTGTTGAGCGCGGTGACGTGGTTTCCGATGGCCCAGAGTCTCCACATGACATTCTGCGTCTGCGTGGCGTGCATGCGGTGACCCGTTACATCACTAACGAAGTGCAGGAAGTTTACCGTCTGCAGGGCGTTAAGATTAACGATAAGCACATCGAAGTCATCGTTCGTCAGATGCTGCGTAAAGCAACCATCGTGAGCGCAGGAAGTGCAGACTTCCTGGAAGGTGAGCAGGCTGAATTCTCTCGCATCAAGATCTCTAACCGTGAACTTGAAGCGAACGGAAAAGTGGGTGCAACCTTCATGCGTGACCTGCTGGGTATTACCAAAGCGTCACTGGCGACCGAATCGTTCATCTCTGCAGCCTCGTTCCAGGAGACCACGCGTGTCCTGACCGAAGCCGCAGTGGCAGGCAAGCGCGACGAACTGCGCGGTCTGAAAGAGAACGTCATCGTGGGTCGTCTGATCCCGGCCGGTACCGGTTATGCGTACCATCAGGATCGTATGCGCCGCAAAGCGGCAGGTGAAGTGCCGGTTGTACCGCAGGTTACTGCGGATGAAGCCTCAGCCAGCCTGGCTGAACTGCTGAACGCCGGTCTCGGCGGCAACAAAGACGATTAATCGTCCTTTGCCTGATAAAAACCCTGCCACGGCAGGGTTTTTTTTTGTCCCGGATTCAGGCATTCCAGTCGTTGCGGCTAAGACCAATGTCTTTCAGCTGACTGTCACTCAGCTTCGACAGGATGACGCGCGTCTCCCGCCGCAGCTGCCAGCGTTTGTAACTGCGCCACAGATAACGAACCAGGTGGTAAGGCGTGCCTGCAAACGGTTTAGCTGCGCGATTCTCGTCGTATCCCATGATAGTGCCCTCAGTGAATTGTCTGAGAACCATTTTCAGCGGATCGCTCTGTATGATACAGACGCAAAAAACACTTTTAATTAACATACAGATTGCCGTCATGACGATCTGAATGGTAAAAAAGAGGCCGAACTGTACTGGTTACTGCTCAGCATCTGAGCCAGAGGAAATACAATGACCCGATATGAACATCTGGCTACGCTGCTGGCTCAGCGTATCGAACAAGGCTTATATCGCAGCGGTGAGCGCCTGCCTTCGGTGCGCAGTCTGAGTGCTGAGCATGGCGTCAGTATCAGCACAGTGCAGCAGGCTTATCATCTGCTGGAAGAGAAGCAGATGATTACGCCGCAGTCGCGCTCCGGCTATTTTGTGGCCTCGCGCAAAGCCACGCCGCCAGTTCCTGCGCTGACCCGTCCCGCACAGCGGCCGGTTGAGGTGACGCAGTGGGATGCGGTGCTGGAGCTGATTAACAGCCGTCTGGAAGATGATGTGTTGCAACTGGGCAGCGGCATGCCCGACCTGACCCAGCCGACGCTTAAGCCGCTGTGGAAAGCGTTCAGCCGCCAGGGGCAGAAGCAGGACATGGCGCTGCTGAATTATGACAATCTTTATGGGGTTCTCGCGCTGCGGCAACAGGTTGCGCGTCTGGCGATAGACAGCGGCTGCCAGCTCACCGCCGATGATATTGTAATTACCACCGGCTGCCATGAAGCGTTATCGGTCGCCGTGCGTGCCGTCTGTGAGCCAGGTGATATCATTGCCGTAGAGTCGCCTTCGTTTCACGGCATCATGCAAACCCTGCGCGGTTTTGGCATTCGTGCCATCGAGATTCCGACCGATGCGGTCACCGGTATCAGTCTGGAAGCGCTGGAGCTGGCGTTTGATCAATGGCCAATCAAAGCGGTTGTCGTGGTGCCGAACTGCAATAATCCGCTGGGATTTATCATGCCTGAGCAGCGTAAGCGGGCTTTGCTGGCGCTGGCACAGCGGTTTGACGCGGCAGTCATTGAAGATGATGTGTATGGTGAGTTAGCCTGGGAATATCCGCGCCCGCCCACCATCAAAGCACTGGACCTCGATGGCCGGGTGCTGCTGTGCAGCTCCTTTTCGAAAACGCTGGCACCAGGTCTGCGCGTTGGCTGGGTTGCACCTGGCCGCTACCGGGACCGGGTACTGCATATGAAATATATCGTCACGGGCTCCACCGCCACACAGCCTCAGCATGCAGTTTCTGAGTTTATTCGCCAGGGCCATTATCAGCCCCATCTGCGCCGGATGCGGCAAATCTATCACCGCAACTATGAAGCCTTCAGCTGCTGGGTACGCCACTACTTCCCCTGCGGCATCTGCGTTTCTCGTCCTCAGGGCGGTTTCCTGATGTGGATAGAACTCCCCGAAGCTTTTGATGCCGTCCGTCTTAACCGTGAACTGCGCGAGTCAAAAATTCAGATTGCCGTGGGTTCCCTGTTTTCAGCGTCGGGGAAATACCGTAACTGTCTGCGCTTAAATTACGGGCTGCCGATCAACGATCAGACTGAACAGGCACTGGCGCTGGTGGGGGCTGCTGTCGAGCGCGCTATGCTTTCGTGCCAGCATGAGACCCGGACATCTGCCTCTGCATCCGCGTAGCGAAAGAAGAGGCAGGGCCGGCAAGAGGAGGAAACCGGCCCTGGTCAGTTAGCCTTAACCTGACGGATGCCACGTTAAGGTTTTGACTCAGAACACGCCAGGGTCAACAGGCACCTTCACGCGCCACTTTCCAGGAATAACACTGGCGTTTCCTGTTTTGCAGCTGGTTTACGAGAGAGGTTCCACACATTCCTGATTGCCGGGTTCTGCCAGCGCCAGCAGAGTCCGTGTTGCTTCACGCCAGTCAGCGGCCTGGGTAATCGCACTCACCACCGCAATGCTTCCCACGCCGGTTGCCAGCACGTCAGGAGCCCGTGCAATCGAGATACCGCCAATCGCCACGGCAGGGATATGCGTCAGGCGTGTCAGATGGTGTCTGAGCTGCTCAATGCCCTGAGGTGCAGAAGGCATCTCTTTCGTCTGCGTCGGGAAAATATGTCCCAGCGCGATGTAAGAGGGCTGGATAGCCAGTGCGCGATCCAGTTCCGCATCGTCATGGGTGGAGAGCCCCAGCCGCAATCCTGCCTGATGAATGCGGTCCAGATCGGCAACGTCCAGATCCTCCTGACCCAGATGCACACCATACGCCTGATGCTTAATCGCCAGCGGCCAGTAATCGTTGATAAAAAGGCGCGCGCCATAGCGTTTACCCAGCGCAATCGCCTGGGCAATAACGGGCTCGACGACCTCATCAGGCTGATCTTTGATGCGCAGTTGCAGCGTGCGAACGCCCGCCTCCAGCAGGCGTTCAATCCACTCCAGGCTATCAACCACAGGATACAGCCCCAGGCACGGGGCGGTAGCGGGAAATGCGGGCATCGTTACTCCTCCTTAATGGCATCGGCAGGGTGATAAAGCTCACCGCCGTGGCTGCGAAAACGGTCTGACATCTGCGCCATGCCGACTTCAACCGGCTCGGCGCGGGCATCCTGGCGTGCCGCAAACTCGCGCACCTCCTGAGAAATCTTCATCGAGCAGAATTTAGGGCCGCACATTGAGCAGAAATGCGCCACCTTGCCCGACTCCTGCGGCAGGGTTTCGTCATGCATAGCCCGCGCCGTATGAGGGTCCAGCGCCAGATTAAACTGATCTTCCCAGCGGAATTCAAAGCGCGCTTTGGACATGGCGTTATCACGAATTTGCGCACCCGGATGGCCTTTCGCCAGATCGGCGGCATGTGCCGCGATCTTGTAGGTGATCAGGCCCTGCTTCACATCCTCTTTGTTTGGCAGGCCCAGATGCTCTTTGGGCGTGACGTAACACAACATGGCGCAGCCAAACCAGCCAATCATGGCGGCACCGATACCTGAGGTGAAATGGTCATAGCCGGGGGCGATGTCGGTGGTCAGCGGGCCAAGGGTGTAGAAGGGCGCTTCATCGCACAGGTCGAGTTGTTCGGTCATATTGCGGCGGATCATATGCATCGGCACGTGGCCCGGACCTTCAATCATCACCTGAACGTCATATTCCCAGGCGATGCGTGTGAGTTCGCCCAGCGTACGCAGTTCGGCAAACTGCGCCTCATCGTTGGCATCCTGAATGGAGCCCGGACGCAGGCCATCGCCCAGCGACAGCGAGACATCGTATGCGGCGCAGATTTCACAAATCTCCCGGAAATGCTGATAGAGGAAACTCTCCTGATGGTGCGACAGGCACCATTTCGCCATGATCGATCCTCCCCGCGAGACAATGCCGGTAAGACGTTTCGCGGTCATCGGAACATAACGCAGCAGCACGCCAGCGTGGATAGTGAAGTAGTCCACGCCCTGTTCCGCCTGCTCCAGCAGCGTATCGCGGAATATTTCCCAGTTCAGCGCCTCAGCCACGCCATTCACTTTTTCCAGCGCCTGATAAATCGGCACGGTGCCGATGGGCACCGGACTGTTTCGTAAAATCCACTCGCGCGTTTCATGAATATAACGGCCGGTAGAGAGATCCATCACCGTGTCGGCTCCCCAGCGGGTTGACCAGACCAGCTTTTCTACCTCCTCCTCGATGGAAGAGGTCACTGCCGAGTTGCCGATGTTGGCGTTGACCTTAACCAGAAAGTTGCGGCCAATGATCATCGGCTCTGATTCCGGGTGATTGATATTGGCCGGAATGATGGCGCGTACGGCAGCAACCTCCTGACGAACAAATTCAGGTGTGATGCTGGCGGGCAGATGCGCGCCAAAACTGTAGCCCGGATGCTGTTGCAGCAACACCTCACTGCGGATTCGCTCCCGGCCCATGTTTTCCCGCAGGGCAATAAACTCCATCTCCGGGGTGATGATTCCCTGGCGGGCATAGTGCAGTTGCGTGACGCGGCGGCCTGCGCGGGCGCGGCGGGGCGTCGGAAGGTGATCGAAGCGCAGATGATCCAGTCCCTCGTCAGCCAGTCGCTGCTGGGTATAGCCCGAGCTGTTCTGTTCGAGGAGCTCGCTGTCGTCGCGTTCAGCAATCCAGCGGGCGCGTAGTTTTTCCAGGCCATGATGCACATCGATCTGTGCCGCGGGATCGCCATAAGCGCCTGCCGTGTCATAGACCGGCACCGCTTCGTTTTTCTCATAGAGAGGCTGTTCTTTGCTGCCGCCGATGTGGGTCGGGCTGAGCGTAATCTCACGCATCGGCACGCGAATATCCTCCCGGCTGCCGGTAATCCAGATGCGACGGGACTGGGGAAAGGCACTGCCGCTTTGCAGGGAATCGATAAATTCCTGCGCCTGGGCACGCTGTTCACGACGGGTCATTTTTGGGTCAGACATAGCAATCTTCCTGTTAAGGGGAAATGATGCTTGTCCGGAGTTCGGAAGGAGTAACCGTACAGACAGCGTAAATGCGCTGGCATACAGAGGATATTTACTCTTGTTCCCTTCGCAGGTTCTAACCTGATCAGGTTCCGCGGATCCCGAATTAACGGTCTCAGCCCGACTGGGCACTCCGACAAGAAGCTGTTTCTACGCGCGCATCTGAAAACAGAGTGGGGCGTTAAAAACCCAATATTTGAAAGCAAAAATAAAAAAGGTTCTTTGGCGTTTGCTCCTCAGAACCTGTTCAGCATAAAAGGGCTACGGGATTATCTCAACCCCTATTAACCGTTAAGCCGGGCGTGCGATATGGCTGTCATTGGCAACGGGCAGCGTGGCAAGCTGGTTGTCCCATGCCAGCTGGATCAGTTTATCTTCCAGCGTAAAGCGTGATTCCAGCACTTCGCCCACTTCGGACAGGGCCTGCTGGAAGGTCATGCAGTTTTCATCGTCGATCGCCTGCTGCAGGTGGCCGTCATACAGCTGCATCAGACGCTCAGTGTTGGCTTCCAGCGGAGGGTAAATCTGCGCGGCGGCGACCATCGGGCTGTCACCACTCATTTCGCTTATCACGCGCTCATAGATACTGAAGTGACCCGCAGAAAGATAATCGACCAGGCCGTGACAGAAGTTGTCTAACGCCTGCTCATCAAGACGCGTCAGCGCCTCTTTTTTAGGTTTAAGACCGACCAGGTGATAATAGGTCACCAGAAGCTGGCGACGCGCTGCAAGCCACGAATCCACCAGTTCATTACTGCCACCTACGCGTTCAGCCAGGACGTCTAACTGGTTAAGCATATCTAACTCCATGTGAGTTATAGTTGTTTATCTACACACTTAACATCAGGGCTTCAGCGTGCGAGTTGACGCTAAGGATGACGAAATAAATGCAATGCGAAATCTCAAGCGTAGACGCTGGATGGTGGATTGTCAGCCATGAACAGAAACTTTGGTTGCCACAAGGTGATTTACCCCACGGAAACGCCGAAAAATTTGGTTTGACCGGCAGTAAAGCCCGGACCATTGGTGAGTGGCAGGGCGAAAAAGTCTGGCTGATTTGTGAGCCGCGTTCCTCCGATATGTTCTCCGTGCGACAGCTCATCGATCAGGATGTGGTGCTGTTTCAGCTGGCGGGTCGCGGTGTACAGCTGGCGGAATTCTACCGTTCTCATCGCTGGTGTGGTTACTGCGGCCATGAGATGCATCACAGCAAGCATGAATTTGCCTGTCTCTGCAGTCATTGCCGCGAGCGTTACTATCCGCAGATCGCGCCCTGCATCATTGTGGCTATCCGTCGCGGCGACGAAATCCTGCTGGCGAATCATGCCCGCCATCGTAACAAGGTCTATACCGTGCTGGCGGGTTTTGTGGAGGTCGGTGAGACGCTGGAGCAGGCGGTAGCCCGCGAAGTGATGGAAGAGAGCAATATCCGCGTCAAAAACGTCCGTTATGTGACCTCCCAGCCGTGGCCTTTCCCGCAATCGCTGATGACCGCATTTATGGCGGAGTATGACAGTGGCGATCTGCAACACGACGGCAAAGAGCTGCTCGATGCGGCCTGGTTCCGTTTTGATGAACTGCCTTTGCTGCCGCCGCCGGGCACCGTAGCGCGCCGCCTGATTGAAGATACCGTCGCCCTGTGCCGCGCCGAAGTGTGAAAGTGCTACACTACACGCCTGTTATTGAGAGAGTGTTGAGATGAGTGAACTGAAGAACGATCGTTATTTGCGCGCCCTGTTACGTCAGCCGGTTGATGTCACGCCGGTATGGATGATGCGACAAGCCGGGCGCTATTTGCCGGAGTACAAAGCGACACGCGCCCAGGCGGGTGACTTTATGTCGCTGTGTAAAAACGCCGAGCTGGCCTGTGAAGTGACCCTGCAGCCGCTGCGCCGTTATCCGCTGGATGCCGCCATCCTCTTCAGTGACATCCTGACTATTCCGGATGCGATGGGACTGGGTCTCTATTTTGAAACCGGCGAAGGCCCGCGTTTCTCTAACCCTGTGACCTGTCGCGCTGACGTTGAACGTTTGCCGGTGCCCGATCCTGAAATGGAGCTGGGTTATGTAATGAATGCGGTCCGCACTATCCGTAAGAATCTGAACGGCGATCTGCCGCTGATTGGTTTCTCAGGCAGCCCGTGGACGCTCGCCACCTATATGGTAGAAGGGGGCAGCAGCAAGGCATTTACCAAAATCAAAAAGATGATGTATGCCGATCCGGCTACGCTGCACGCGATGCTGGATAAGCTGGCTGACAGCGTTATTCTCTATCTCAACGCGCAGATCCGCGCCGGTGCGCAGTCCGTAATGGTATTTGATACCTGGGGCGGCGTGCTGACCGGCCGGGATTACCGCGAATTCTCACTTCACTACATGCACAAAATCGTCGATGGTCTGCTGCGCGAAAACGACGGCCGCCGGGTGCCGGTGACGCTCTTCACCAAAGGCGGTGGCCAGTGGCTGGAAGCGATGGCTGCCACCGGTTGTGATGCGCTGGGTCTCGACTGGACCACCGATATTGATGACGCACGGCGTCGCGTGGGGGATAAAGTCGCGCTGCAGGGCAACATGGATCCCTCTATGCTTTATGCAGCACCTGAGCGTATTGAGCAGGAAGTGGCTGGCATCCTGACCCGTTTTGGCTCGGGCAGCGGCCACGTCTTTAATCTGGGGCATGGCATTCATCAGGATGTGCCACCCGAAAATGCCGGTGTCTTTGTTGACGCTGTGCATCGCTTATCACGTCCCTGGCATCAGGAGTAATCATGGACATTGCCGCACTTCGCGCTGAGCAGTT
Source organism: Pantoea sp. GD03673 (assembly GCF_029844725.1). GTDB lineage: Bacteria > Pseudomonadota > Gammaproteobacteria > Enterobacterales > Enterobacteriaceae > Pantoea. Next base: position 5,767 of record NZ_JAOCKJ010000021.1, on the reverse strand, counting down.
ACAACGCGCCGCTGACGTGGTGCGTGAAGATGACTTTGACGTGCTGCCGCCCCGCTTTATCGGCGGGGCAGACGTTGGATTTGAGCAGGAAGGCACGGTCACGCGGGCGGCGATGGTGATACTGGAATACCCCTCGCTAAAGCTGGTGGAGCACCGCATCGCGCGTGTTGAGACCACCATGCCTTATATTCCAGGCTTTCTCTCTTTCCGTGAGTATCCGGCGCTGATGGCTGCCTGGCAAATGCTGACGCAAAAGCCGGATCTGCTGTTCGTGGATGGGCATGGTATTTCGCACCCCAGACGACTGGGCGTCGCCTCGCATTTTGGCCTGCTGGTCGATGTACCCACGATTGGCGTCGCGAAAAGTCGTCTTTGCGGGCGCTTCGACGATCTGGACGCGCAGCCTGGCAGCCGTCAGCCGCTGATCGACAAAGGTGAGCAGATAGGCTGGGTATGGCGTAGCAAGCTGCGTTGTAATCCGCTGTTTGTCGCCACCGGCCATCGTGTGAGCCTGGATACTGCGCTGCAGTGGGTCGAAAACTGTACGCGGGGTTACCGGTTGCCGGAACCCACCCGCTGGGCAGATGCGGTCGCCTCTAACCGAACCGCTTTCCAGCGCTGGCAAAACGCGCTTTAACACTGTTTGTGCTGCGGTTTTGCAGTTACACTGCGGCCAGAGAAACGACTAAGAGCCACCTTTATGTTACAAAACCCCGTTCATCTGCGTCTGGCGAAGCTGGAAAGCTGGCAGCACCTTACTTTTATGGCCTGCCTGTGCGAGCGCATGTATCCCAACTATCGTGCGTTCTGCGAGCAGACTGAATTTGCCGATCCGGCACTCTATCGCCGGATTCTTGATCTGATCTGGGAAAACCTGACGGTCAAAGATGCGAAGATTAACTTCGACAGCCAGCTCGAAAAGCTCGAAGCCGCTATTCCTGATGGCGATGCCTTTGAGGTTTACGGTGTTTATCCGGCTATTGATGCCTGTGTGGCACTAAGCGAAGTCCTCCATGCGCAGCTGAGCGGCGAAACGCTTGAGCATGCCATTGAAGTCAGCGAGACCTCAATTACCACCGTCGCCATGCTGGAGATGACTCAGGCTGGACGCGAAATGACCGATGAAGAGCTGCGTGAAAACCCGGCTATCATCGATGAGTGGGACCTTCAGTGGGAGATTTTCCGCCTGCTGGCGGAGTGTGAAGAGCGCGACCTTGAATTGATTAAAGGTCTGCGATCTGACCTGCGTGAAGCGGGAATTAGCAACATCGGTATAAATTTCCAGCAGTAAGGCGATAAAACGTGACTTCAGGCCCGAATTAGCGAGCCTGAAGGCTTCACATTGGCCCCCTGTCTGGTCTACATTTGGGGGGCTGAAAATTGTGGCTATCGGTGCGTGCAGGCAGAAGAGTGCCAGAATATGGCTTTTCCCTCGCACTCGTTGCTTAGCAAGCGATAAATACACTTTAAGGATAACTTATGAACAAGACTCAACTGATTGATGTGATCGCAGAAAAAGCTGACCTGTCTAAAACCCAGGCAAAGGCAGCGCTGGAATCTACTCTGGCTGCGATCACTGAGTCTCTGAAAGATGGTGATGCTGTACAACTGGTTGGTTTTGGTACTTTTAAAGTGAACCACCGCGCTGAGCGTACCGGTCGTAACCCGCAGACTGGCAAAGAGATCAAAATCGCTGCAGCAAATGTACCAGCATTCGTGTCTGGTAAAGCGCTGAAAGACGCCGTTAAGTAAGACGTCGCACTGCGGTTAAGCTTTAAAACAGGGGGCGTTTCGCCCCTTTTGTTTAAGAGGCCAGCTATCATGACCCCGCTGTTACCGCGTTTATCTGTTCTGTTTCTCTCCCTGTTCCTTTTCGCCTGTAGTTCTAAGCCCGATATTCCTCCCTTTTCTGCCAGTGGCTATCTTGCCGATCGTGGTGTTGTTCGTATCTGGCGCAAAAACAGCGATCACCAGTCGGTCCATATCCGCACCCTCTATACGCCGTTCAGTAGCGGTGAGGGCGAGGTGACGGATTACGTCTGGCTGGAAGAGGCGTTAATCAGCATTCAGCGTCAGGTGAAGGGCAGGCAACCTGATGATGTGACGCTGCGCTTTGACCAGGCGGGCGGTCTCAACTTTATGCAGCGCCAGCTTTCAGGCCGGCGTGAAGCGGTCAGCCCGGATGCGGTTGAGCTCTACAAATTTGATGCTCAGCGCATGCGTAACCTCAGCGATGCGCTGTTAAGCGGCCGGGTGTTCCTCAGACAGGGACACTGGCTGGGTAATAATTTGCTGGAGAGTTGTGAAGGCCAGCAGGTCAGACCCGCTTTCGATGCTGACGATTTGCAGATGCTGACACAACAGCAACGTGGGGCATCGGCACCGCTGATGGTGTCATGGCTTGAAGCACCGGAAGGGATACAACTGTTGCGGGTCAGTCAGCAGGATGACTGCTCACAGCAGCCGACAGAAGACGATATGTGAAGAAAGGGGGGCAAAAATGCCCCCCTTAGCTTATTTGCGATTAATGGCCCGGTAGCCAATATCGCGACGGCAGAAACTACCCTGCCATGAAATCGGCTTTGTCAGCTCATAAGCCCGCTTTTGTGCCGCAGCCACATCGTTACCCAGCGCGGTAACACACAGCACGCGGCCGCCGTTGGTCAGAACCCGATCCTCTTCCAGCCGTGTTCCGGCGTGGAATACCTTACCGTCAGCAACTTCTTCCAGTGGCAGACCATGGATCTGATCGCCCTGAGCGTAGTCACCCGGATAACCACCCGCCGCCAGTACCACACCCAGCGCAGGACGGGGATCCCATTGTGACGTTTTCTGATCCAGTTTACCGTCACAGGCGGCCAGGCAAAGATCGACCAGATCCGACTGCAGGCGCAGCATGATAGGCTGCGTTTCCGGATCGCCAAAGCGGCAGTTGAACTCGATCACTTTTGGCTGCCCGGTATGATCGATCATCAGGCCGGCATAGAGAAAGCCGGTATAGACGTTGCCTTCAGCGGCCATGCCACGCACGGTTGGCCAGATAACCTGGTCCATCACGCGCTGGTGGATCTCATCGGTGACAACCGGTGCCGGCGAGTATGCACCCATTCCGCCGGTGTTGGGACCGGTGTCGCCATCGCCGACGCGCTTGTGGTCCTGGCTGGTGGCCATAGGCAGTACATGCTCGCCGTCCACCATCACGATGAAGCTGGCCTCTTCGCCATCAAGAAACTCTTCAATGACAATGCGGTGCCCGGCATCACCAAAGGCATTACCTGCCAGCATATCCTGCACCGCGTCTTCAGCTTCCTGCTGCGTCATTGCGACAATCACGCCTTTACCTGCGGCCAGGCCGTCGGCTTTGATAACGATTGGCGCACCTTTCTCACGCAGATAGGCGAGAGCAGGCTCAACCTCGGTAAAGTTCTGGTACGCCGCGCTGGGGATCTGGTGACGTGCCAGGAAATCTTTGGTGAAGGCTTTAGAGCCTTCCAGCTGTGCAGCGGCCTGCGTCGGACCGAAGATCGCCAGCCCCGCTTCGCGGAAGGCATCTACCACGCCAATCACCAGGGGGGCTTCGGGGCCGACAATTGTCAGATCGATCTTTTCACGTTGCGCAAATTCAAGCAGGGCAGGGATATCTGTCGCACTGATCGCGACATTCTGCAGTGCAGGCTCTAATGCAGTGCCTGCGTTACCCGGCGCGACAAATACGGTTTCTGCCAGGGGCGACTGGGCTGCTTTCCACGCCAGAGCATGTTCACGTCCGCCGTTGCCGATTACTAAAATTTTCATCTGTTACTCTCCAGAACGATTAATGGCGGAAGTGGCGCATGTCGGTGAAGATCATGGCAATGCCGTGCTCATCCGCTGCCGCAATCACTTCTTCATCGCGGATCGAGCCGCCTGGCTGGATGATGCAACTCACGCCAACGGCTGCAGCAGCATCAATACCATCGCGGAACGGGAAGAATGCGTCCGACGCCATAGCTGAGCCTTTAACTTCCAGACCTTCATCGCTCGCTTTGATACCTGCAATCTTCGCGGAGTAAACACGGCTCATCTGTCCGGCACCAATACCCATTGTCATGCCATCGCGTGCGTAAACAATGGCATTAGATTTAACGAACTTCGCAACTTTCCAGCAGAACAGCGCATCACGCAGTTCCTGCCCGGTTGGCTGGCGCTTGCTGACCACGCGCAGCTGGCTGGCATCAACCATACCGAGATCGCGGTCCTGAACCAGCAGGCCGCCGTTGACGCGTTTGAAATCCAGCGCCGCAGTGCGGTTCTGCCACTGGCCGCAGATCAGCACACGGACATTCTGTTTCGCAGCGGTAATTTTCAGTGCAGCCTCGGAAACTGCGGGAGCGATGATCACCTCAACAAACTGGCGGCTGATGATCGCCTGTGCAGTGGCTTCGTCCAGCTCGCGGTTAAAAGCAATGATGCCGCCGAAGGCAGAGGTTGGATCGGTCTGATAAGCGCGTTCATAGGCCGACAGCAAATCGTCACCGGTCGCTACGCCACAGGGGTTCGCATGTTTGACGATGACGCACGCAGGTTCACTGAACTCTTTGACACACTCGAGTGCAGCATCCGTATCAGCAATATTGTTATAGGAGAGCGCTTTACCCTGAACCTGCTGCGCGGTTGCCACAGAGGCTTCAGTGATATTCTCTTCTATATAGAAGGCAGCATCCTGATGGCTGTTCTCGCCGTAACGCATATCCTGCTTTTTAATAAAGTTCAGATTCAGAGTACGCGGGAAACGGCCAGCGGGTTGATGACGTTCACCGTGATAGGCGGGCACCAGGGTACCGAAGTAGTTAGCGATCATGCTGTCATAAGCGGCGGTATGTTCGAAGGCCTTGATCGCCAGATCGAAACGGGTCTCAAGCGTCAGCGCGTTCTCATGCGCATCCATTTCAGCAATGATGGCATCGTAGTCACCGCTGCTGACCACAATGGCGACATCTTTGTGGTTCTTGGCAGCAGAACGCACCATGGTCGGGCCACCAATGTCGATGTTTTCTACCGCATCTTCCAGTGAGCATCCTTCACGGGCGACAGTCTGTGCAAAGGGATAGAGATTAACGACCACCATGTCGATTGGGCTGATGTCATGCTGCGCCATGATGGCATCATCCTGGCCGCGACGACCTAAAATGCCGCCATGCACTTTCGGATGCAGAGTTTTGACGCGTCCATCCATCATTTCCGGGAAACCGGTGTAGTCAGAGACTTCCGTGACAGCCAGACCCGCATCTGCCAGCAGGCGAGCTGTTCCACCTGTGGAGAGCAGTTCGACACCGCGACTTGAGAGCGCCTGAGCAAATTCGAGGATACCGGCTTTGTCAGAGACACTGAGCAATGCGCGGCGTACAGGACGAGGTTGTTGCATGGTGGTTTATCCCTTGGCTTTGTTTCGCGTATATAAGAGCGTTACGTCAGGCTTTGACAGCGGTTTTCTCTTCTATATAAGAAGAAAAGATCAAAAACCTCAGGTAACGCCCCGAAAAGGGGTGTCCGGAATATTGCCCGGCATTGTAGCGAAAACGTTTGCGTGATGCTCGCCTAAATTCATTTGGGCCGTTGTGTGTGGATAACATTGTGCGTAACTGCGTATAACAGCGGCTTTTGCTGTGGAATGCAGCGAACGCTCTTTTTTATGCATTTTATGGGTTGCGCCTCTGCGCGAACTCCCTATAATGCGCATCCATCAACACGGCACACCGGCAACGGGAAACGGGTTGAGAGGCACAGA
>NZ_JAOCKJ010000020.1 GCF_029844725.1 Pantoea sp. GD03673 | reverse complement strand
CGGCCGTACCGTTGGCGCGGGTGTTGTTGCTAAAGTTATCGCTTAATTGTGATATCTGCTGTGGTCGTGTAAACGGCCACTGCAACACAATGAAAAGAGCACTTCGGTGCTCTTTTTTTTCGCTCAGAAACGGGCATAACCCTGCAAAGGGTGGGTTTGTAATAAAAACGATTCGCATTTACACTGTGTACAGAAAATGTACCTGAGTGATGAATCAATGTACGTCTGCCTGTGTAATGCCATCAGTGATAAAACCCTTCGTGAAGTCGTGCGTCGCTATCAACCTAAATCTATCCAGCAACTACGCCAGTTTGTACCGGTCGGCAAACAGTGCGGAAAATGCGTTCGCGCTGCGCGTGAAATTATGGATGAAGAGATGCAACATGCACCGCTCTACAAAGAAATAGCCTGACTGACGATTGGTGTGTGAATAACCACAATATCTGTCGCGTTTTTTTGACTTCTTTTTAACCACATCTACGCTCTAATAAACCAGATGCGGAGGGTTAACAATGAAGGGCGACATTAAAGTTATCAGTCATCTCAATAAACTGCTTGGAAATGAACTGGTTGCCATCAACCAGTACTTTTTGCATGCACGCATGTTCAAAAACTGGGGTCTGACGCGCCTCAACGATGTGGAGTACCACGAATCGATCGACGAGATGAAACATGCCGACAAGTACATTGAACGCATTCTTTTTCTTGAGGGCATTCCAAATCTTCAGGATCTGGGACGTCTGCGCATCGGTGAGGATGTTGAAGAGATGCTGCGTTCAGACCTGAATCTGGAGCTGGAAGGCGCTAAAGATCTGCGTGAAGCTATCTCCTATGCTGACAAGGTGCATGACTATGTCAGCCGTGACATGATGATTGAAATTCTGGCTGATGAAGAGCATCACATTGACTGGATTGAGACGGAACTTGAGTTGATCCAGAAGATGGGTATCCAGAACTATCTGCAGGCTCAAATCAAAGAAGAGTGAACCGGGTCTGCAGCACGATTGTTACCCAGCCCGCAATGGCAAGGAAAGGGCCGAACGGCAGCGGGCTGTCCCTCTGAATTATCCCCCACAGTTGAAGCAACACCATTGCCACCAGTGCCAGCATAGTCGCACCCAGGGCAATAAGGGGTAATGCCTGCCAGCCACAGCATGCACCCAACGCCGCGAAAAGCTTCATGTCACCATAGCCTAACCCGTCTACCCCACGTACCTGCCGATAGCTCCATGCGAGCAGCCACAAGGCACAATAGCCTGAGAGTGCCCCCCATAGGGCTGTTGATGCGGTTCCGTTGAGAGTGGCGTAAAGCAGTCCCAGCCAGAGCAGCAGGTAGTTCAGCGGGTCAGGTATACAGAAGTGCTGACGGTCAATCACCGCTATCAGTAGCATCAGGCCGGAGGCAGCGATCACAAAAAAAGCCTCAGCGGGTTTGTCGAAGCTATGCAGCACCAGCAGGCAGAGCAATGCGAACAGCCATTCAATGATGAAGCTTTTTGCGCCGAACGGATGATGACAAAAGCGACATCGGCCTTTTAACCGTACCCAGCTAATCAGTGGCAGCGTATCGCGCCATAGCAGGCGTTGCTGGCAACAATCCCCGCGTGAACCGGGAAAACAGAGTGCGGCAAACCACTGAGCCGGTGAGAGGGCGGGAGAGAAGCGCTGACAGGCCAGCGAAAGAAAGCTTCCCAGTGCGCCTCCGCCCGCCAGTACTGCGAATTGAGTGATCAATGACATGATGTTGCTCCGGATGACAGTTTGAGAGCACTTTCATCGGCTTCTTGTTCTGCGTCACCTCCGGATGAATAACGGTGGAAAAGCGCTCACAATTAAATTTGTGATTTAACCGCTCTGCGGCAGCGCAATGCGACACACGCCGCATGAACCGACCATTAATTAACAGGGAATACCGCAACACGGGTTGCTTCCTGAACAGATTTACGTATAATGCGCGGGCCTGCAGATATTGCAGGCGCGATTCGAGCAGAATCGCAGACGGCTGAAACTTAGGCCGCCTGACAATACTCCCAATTGAGGAGTTATATGCTGAACGATTACACTCTCCCATCAATCGTAATGGGTTCGAGTAGTAATTTTTTTCGTCTATAAAAAGTTTGGAGCTCTGGTCTCATGCAGAACCAAAGAATCCGTATCCGTCTTAAAGCGTTTGATCATCGCCTGATCGATCAATCAACCGCGGAAATCGTTGAGACCGCCAAGCGCACTGGTGCGCAGGTTCGTGGTCCAATCCCGCTGCCAACCCGCAAAGAGCGTTTTACTGTTCTGATCTCTCCGCACGTTAACAAAGATGCGCGTGATCAGTACGAAATCCGCACTCACAAGCGTCTGGTAGACATCGTTGAGCCAACTGAAAAAACGGTTGATGCTCTGATGCGTCTGGATCTGGCTGCCGGTGTTGACGTGCAGATCAGCCTGGGTTAATCAGGTCATCGAGCGATTGAGAGGTTGAAACAATGATTGGTTTAGTCGGTAAAAAAGTGGGCATGACCCGCATCTTCACTGAAGATGGCGTTTCTATCCCCGTCACCGTAATCGAAGTTGAAGCGAACCGCGTTACTCAGGTCAAAGGCCTGGAAAACGATGGTTACCAGGCAATTCAGGTTACCACCGGTGCTAAAAAAGCAAACCGTGTGACCAAACCTGAAGCTGGTCATTTTGCTAAAGCTGGCGTTGAAGCTGGCCGTGGCCTGTGGGAATTCCGCACCGCTGAAGGTGAAGAGTACTCTGTAGGTCAGAGCATCAGCGTTGAGATTTTCGCTGAAGTTAAGAAAGTTGACGTAACCGGTACCTCTAAAGGTAAAGGTTTCGCCGGTACCGTTAAGCGCTGGAACTTCCGTACCCAGGACGCTACTCACGGTAACTCCTTGTCTCACCGCGTTCCGGGTTCTATCGGTCAGAACCAGACTCCGGGCAAAGTGTTCAAAGGCAAGAAAATGGCAGGTCAGCTGGGTAATGAGCGCGTAACCGTTCAGAGTCTGGACGTAGTACGTGTTGACGCTGAGCGCAACCTGCTGCTGGTTAAAGGTGCAGTTCCCGGTGCTACCGGAAGCGACCTGATCGTTAAACCAGCTGTGAAGGCGTAAGGGGATAGCAATGGAATTAGTATTGAAAGACGCGCAGAGCGCGCTGACTGTTTCCGAAACTACCTTCGGTCGTGATTTCAACGAAGCGCTGGTTCACCAGGTTGTTGTTGCTTACGCATCAGGCGCCCGCCAGGGTACTCGTGCGCAGAAAACTCGCGCTGAAGTAACCGGTTCAGGCAAAAAGCCATGGCGCCAAAAAGGCACCGGCCGTGCGCGTTCAGGTTCTGTAAAGAGCCCAATCTGGCGTTCAGGTGGCGTGACCTTTGCTGCGAAGCCGCAGGACCACAGTCAAAAAGTTAACAAAAAGATGTACCGCGGCGCGCTGAAAAGCATCCTGTCCGAACTGGTACGTCAAGATCGTCTGATCGTTGTCGAATCATTTGCTGTAGAAGCACCGAAAACCAAGCTGCTGGTACAGAAACTGAAAGACATGGCTCTGGAAGACGTGCTGATCATCACCGGTGAACTGGATGAGAATCTGTTCCTGGCTGCCCGTAACCTGTACAAGGTTGACGTGCGTGATGCATCTGGTATCGACCCAGTTAGCCTGATCGCCTTCGACAAAGTCGTTATGACTGCTGATGCAGTTAAGCAAGTTGAGGAGATGCTGGCATGATCCGTGAAGAACGTCTGCTGAAAGTACTGCGCGCGCCGCACGTATCTGAAAAAGCATCTAGCGCGATGGAAAAAACCAATACCATCGTTCTCAAAGTTGCTAATGACGCGACCAAAGCAGAGATCGTTGCTGCTGTTGAGAAACTGTTCGAAGTAGAAGTTAAAGACGTAAACACCCTGGTAGTTAAGGGCAAAGTTAAGCGTCAAGGACAGCGTATCGGTCGTCGTAGCGACTGGAAAAAAGCTTACGTCACCCTGAAAGAAGGCCAGAATCTGGACTTCGCTGGCGGCGCTGAGTAAGTCGGAGGAGAAAGACAATGGCAGTTGTTAAATGTAAACCGACATCTCCGGGTCGTCGCCATGTAGTTAAAGTGGTAAACGCGGAGCTGCACAAGGGCAAACCATTTGCCCCGCTGGTAGAAAAAAACAGCAAATCCGGTGGCCGTAACAACAATGGTCGTATCACTACCCGTCATATCGGTGGTGGTCACAAGCAGGCTTACCGTATTGTTGACTTCAAACGCAACAAAGATGGTATCCCGGCAGTTGTTGAACGTCTTGAGTACGATCCGAACCGCTCTGCGAACATCGCACTGGTTCTGTACAAAGACGGCGAGCGCCGTTACATCCTGGCCCCTAAAGGCCTGAAAGCCGGCGACCAGATTCAATCTGGCGTTGATGCTGCGATCAAAGCAGGTAACACTCTGCCGATGCGTAACATCCCGGTGGGTTCAACCGTGCATAACGTAGAAATGAAACCAGGCAAAGGCGGTCAGATTGCTCGCTCAGCCGGTGCTTACGTGCAGATCGTTGCGCGTGAAGGTTCTTACGTTACCCTGCGTCTGCGTTCAGGTGAAATGCGTAAAGTCGAGTCTGACTGCCGCGCAACACTGGGCGAAGTCGGCAACGCTGAGCATATGCTGCGCGTTCTGGGTAAAGCTGGTGCAGCCCGTTGGCGTGGTGTTCGTCCGACCGTTCGTGGTACCGCGATGAACCCAGTTGATCACCCGCACGGTGGTGGTGAAGGTCGTAACTTTGGTAAGCACCCGGTCAGTCCGTGGGGCGTTCAGACCAAAGGTAAGAAGACCCGTAGCAACAAGCGTACCGATAAATTTATCGTACGTCGCCGTAGCAAATAATATTAGAGGATAAGCCATGCCACGTTCTCTCAAGAAAGGTCCTTTTATTGACCTGCACTTGCTGAAGAAGGTAGAGAAAGCGGTGGAAAGCGGTGACAAGAAGCCTTTGCGCACTTGGTCCCGTCGTTCAACGATCTTTCCTAACATGATCGGTTTGACCATCGCTGTCCATAATGGTCGTCAGCACGTTCCTGTCTTTGTTTCCGACGAAATGGTTGGTCACAAACTGGGTGAATTCGCGCCGACACGTACTTATCGCGGTCACGCGGCTGATAAAAAAGCCAAGAAGAAATAAGTAGGAGGAAGAGATGGAAACTTTAGCTCAACATCGCCACGCTCGTTCTTCTGCTCAGAAGGTTCGCCTTGTTGCTGACCTGATTCGCGGTAAGAAAGTGTCGCAGGCACTGGACATTTTGACCTACACCAATAAGAAAGCGGCTGTACTGGTCAAAAAAGTTCTGGAATCTGCCATTGCTAACGCCGAACACAACGATGGCGCTGATATCGACGATCTGAAAATCACGAAAATTTTCGTTGATGAAGGTCCGACCATGAAACGCATTATGCCGCGTGCCAAAGGTCGTGCAGATCGCATCCTGAAGCGCACCAGCCACATTACTGTGGTTGTGTCCGATCGCTGAGACTCTGGAGACTAGCAATGGGTCAGAAAGTACATCCTAATGGTATTCGCCTGGGTATTGTAAAACCATGGAACTCTACCTGGTTTGCGAACACCAACGAATTCGCTGACAACCTGGACAGCGATTTTAAAGTACGTCAGTTCCTGACTAAAGAACTGGCTAAAGCATCTGTCTCTCGTATCGTTATCGAGCGTCCAGCGAAGAGCATCCGTGTGACTATTCACACTGCTCGTCCAGGCATCGTTATCGGTAAGAAAGGCGAAGATGTCGAAAAACTGCGCACGGTCGTCGCGAAAATCGCTGGCGTTCCTGCACAGATCAATATCGCCGAAGTCCGCAAGCCGGAACTGGACGCGAAACTGGTAGCTGACAGCATCACTTCACAGCTGGAGCGTCGTGTGATGTTCCGTCGTGCTATGAAGCGTGCAGTTCAGAACGCCATGCGTCTTGGCGCGAAGGGTATTAAAGTTGAAGTTAGCGGCCGTCTGGGTGGCGCTGAGATCGCACGTACCGAATGGTATCGTGAAGGTCGCGTGCCATTGCACACACTGCGTGCTGACATTGACTACAACACCTCTGAAGCGCACACCACTTATGGTGTAATCGGCGTTAAGGTATGGATCTTCAAAGGTGAGATCCTGGGTGGTATGGCTGCTGTTGAACAACCGGAACCGGCTGCTCAACCTAAAAAGCAGCAGCGTAAAGGCCGTAAGTAAGGAGAGTCGCTGATGTTACAACCAAAGCGTACGAAATTCCGTAAGGTGCACAAAGGCCGTAACCGCGGTCTGGCTGCGGGTACGGATGTCAGCTTCGGTACTTTCGGTCTGAAAGCTGTTGGCCGTGGTCGTCTGACTGCTCGTCAGATCGAAGCAGCACGTCGTGCTATGACCCGTGCAGTTAAGCGTCAAGGTAAGATCTGGATCCGAGTATTCCCGGACAAACCGATCACCGAGAAGCCGCTGGAAGTGCGTATGGGTAAAGGTAAGGGTAACGTAGAGTATTGGGTTGCCCTGATCCAGCCTGGTAAAGTCCTGTATGAAATGGACGGCGTACCAGAAGAGCTGGCCCGTGAAGCATTCAAGCTGGCAGCAGCAAAACTGCCTATCAAAACCACCTTTGTAACTAAGACGGTGATGTAATGAAAGCAACTGAGCTGCGTGAAAAAAGCGTTGAAGAGCTGAACACTGAGCTGCTTAATCTGCTGCGTGAGCAATTTAACCTGCGCATGCAGGCAGCATCTGGTCAACTGCAGCAGACTCATCTGCTGAAACAGGTTCGCCGTGATGTTGCACGCGTTAAGACTTTACTGACTGAGAAGGCGGGTTCGTAATGACCGATAAAATCCGTACTCTGCAGGGTCGTGTAGTAAGTGACAAAATGCAGAAATCTGCAGTTGTTGCTATCGAACGTTTCGTGAAACACCCGATCTACGGCAAATTCATCAAACGTACGACCAAGCTGCACATCCATGACGAGAACAATGAATGTGGAATTGGTGACGTGGTAGAAATCCGCGAATGCCGTCCACTGTCCAAGACTAAATCCTGGACCCTGGTTCGCGTAATCGAGAAAGCGGTTCTGTAATAAGAATTGTTTTTTCTGAGAAAACCCTCTGCTCCGGCAGGGGGTTTTTTTTGCATTTATTCTGACGTGATCCAGTTGTGCCTGTGGCAATGCAGGTTGATGGTGCTCACCAGTCGGGTGGATTGTGAGGATCAGTCTGTAATTTTTCAGGGCGATATGGCCTTAAATCGCCAGTCTGTTCAGACCGGCGTTATCATCCCCGCACGCGGAAATGTGCCTGCAAATAAAGCGTTATGACTGCTTGCGCAGGTCACTGCCACAATTGGCATTGTTAGCTGCTATTCGCTCTGCCAAAAACCTGCCGCTATTATGGGTTAGCACATACCCACAACCCACAGGCAATAGCATGGAACGAACGTTATTACTGAAGAATGCTGAATGCGTGGTCTGCATGGATGCCGATCGTCGGGAGCTACGTAACGCCACTATTCTGATTAGAGGAAACCAGATCGTTGAGGTCGGGGAAGCAGGATCGATACCTGATAGCGCGGATGAGATTATCGATCTGCAAGGACACATTGTCATACCCGGCCTGATTAATACCCACCACCACATGTATCAGAGCCTGACTCGCGCGATTCCTGCAGTACAAAACGGCGAACTGTTTAACTGGCTGACCCACCTCTACCCCCTGTGGCAAAATCTGACACCTGAGATGATTAATATCTCAACGCAGATTTCGATGGCCGGGTTAATGCTCTCCGGCTGCACCACGACCAGCGACCATCTTTATGTCTATCCTAACGACTGCAAGCTTGATGACAGCATTGAGGCTGCAGTTTTGATGGGCATGCGTTTTCATGCCAGCCGGGGCAGCATGAGTGTGGGTAAATCTTTGGGTGGCCTGCCGCCTGATTCGCTGGTTGAGAATGAAGCCGCAATCCTGAAAGATACACAGCGTGTTATTGAACGCTATCACGATGACCGTCACGGTTCGATGCTACGTATTGTGGTTGCGCCATGTTCGCCGTTCTCGGTGAGCCGTGAGCTGATGAAACAGTCCGCTGTGCTGGCACGCAGCTTCAAAGTCTCCATGCACACTCATCTGGCGGAGAACGATAACGATATCCGTTACAGCCGCGAAAAATTCAATATGACCCCCGCACAGTATGTTGAAGATCTCGGCTGGGTCGGGCCTGATGTCTGGCATGCGCACTGCGTCAAACTGGATAAGCACGGTATGGAGCTCTTTGCCCGCACCGGTACTGGTGTCGCCCATTGTCCCTGTTCAAACATGCGTCTCGGCTCAGGCATAGCACCGATACGGCACATGTGTGATGCCGGTGTGCATGTCGGGATCGGCGTGGATGGTTCAGCCTCCAATGACAGCTCGGACATGATGGCAGAGGTACGTCAGGCGATGCTGCTGCAACGTGTGGGTTTCGGTCCGGATGCGATGACGGCACGTCAGGCACTGGAGCTGGCGACGCTGGGCGGTGCAAAAGTGCTTAACCGTGATGATGTGGGTGTTATTGCGCCGGGCATGATGGCTGATCTGGCCATCTTTGACCTGAATAGCCCGGGTCTTGCCGGGGCAGGGCACGATCCTGTCGCGGCGCTGGTGTTCTGTAATCCGGGACAGGTCGCTTACAGCATCATCAACGGGAAAGTCAGGGTGCGTAACGGACAACTGGCCGGAATTGAACTGCCCGCCGTGGTGCGGCAGCATAACCAACTGGCAAGAAAACTGGCTGGTTGAGCCAGAAGGGCACTTTATTTGGGAAGCGACGAAAAATAAGGCAGATTACATTTGCTACTGTTCGCACTATTCCCTAGAATACGCCCTCCCTGTCATCAGGGAAAATCAGCGGCTCGATTGAGAGCCGTTTATTTTTTCTACCCATCTGTGAGAACCGGTGTTACAATGCCGCGCCCTCAATTATGGGGCTTTCTAACGACCTGAGGTTTAGGTCCCGAAGTAGTAGTTGACATTAGCGGAGCACTAAAATGATCCAAGAACAGACTATGCTGAACGTCGCCGACAACTCCGGTGCACGTCGCGTAATGTGTATCAAGGTTCTGGGTGGCTCGCACCGTCGCTACGCAGGCGTCGGTGACATCATCAAAGTTACCATCAAGGAAGCAATTCCTCGTGGTAAAGTCAAAAAAGGTGATGTCCTGAAGGCGGTAGTGGTGCGCACCAGGAAGGGTGTTCGTCGCCCGGACGGTTCTGTCATTCGCTTCGATGGTAATGCATGCGTTATTCTGAACAATAACAGTGAGCAGCCTATCGGTACGCGTATTTTTGGGCCGGTAACTCGTGAACTTCGTACTGAAAAGTTCATGAAAATTATCTCTCTGGCACCAGAAGTACTCTAAGGAGCGAACAATGGCAGCTAAAATCCGTCGTAACGACGAAGTTATCGTGTTAACCGGTAAAGATAAAGGTAAGCGCGGTAAAGTTAAGAATGTCCTGTCTTCTGGTAAGGTCATCGTTGAAGGTATCAACCTGGTGAAGAAACATCAGAAGCCGGTTCCGGCTCTGAACCAGCCAGGTGGCATCGTTGAAAAAGAAGCTGCTATTCAGGTTTCTAACGTTGCACTGTTCAACGCGGCAACTGGTAAGGCTGACCGTGTAGGCTTTAGATTCGAAGACGGCAAAAAAGTCCGTTTCTTCAAGTCTAACAGCGAAACTATCAAGTAATTTGGAGTAGTACGATGGCGAAACTGCATGATTACTACAAAGACGAAGTAGTCCAGAAACTCATGACAGAGTTTGGCTACAATTCTGTCATGCAAGTCCCTCGGGTCGAGAAGATCACCCTGAACATGGGTGTTGGTGAAGCGATCGCTGACAAGAAACTGCTGGATAACGCAGCAGCTGACCTGGCAGCAATCTCCGGTCAAAAACCGCTGGTCACCAAAGCACGCAAATCAGTTGCAGGCTTCAAAATCCGTCAGGGCTATCCGATCGGCTGTAAAGTAACTCTGCGTGGCGAGCGCATGTGGGAGTTCTTTGAGCGTCTGGTCACCATTGCAGTTCCACGTATCCGTGACTTCCGTGGCTTGTCCGCTAAGTCATTCGATGGTCGTGGCAACTACAGCATGGGTGTACGTGAGCAGATCATCTTCCCAGAAATCGACTACGACAAAGTCGATCGCGTTCGTGGTTTGGATATCACCATTACCACTACTGCGAAATCTGATGATGAAGGCCGTGCTCTGCTGGCTGCCTTTGACTTCCCGTTCCGTAAGTAAGGTAGGGTTACTTAATGGCTAAGCAATCTATGAAAGCACGCGAAGTTAAGCGTGCGAAATTAGCAGACAAATTCTTCGCTAAACGCGCTGAACTGAAAGCGATCATCTCTGATGTGAACGCTTCCGACGAAGACCGTTGGGATGCTGTTCTGAAGCTGCAGAGTCTGCCGCGTGATTCCAGCCCTTCACGTCAGCGTAACCGCTGCCGTCAAACAGGTCGTCCGCACGGTTTCCTGCGGAAGTTTGGGTTGAGCCGTATCAAGGTCCGCGAAGCCGCCATGCGCGGTGAAATCCCGGGCCTGAAAAAGGCTAGCTGGTAATTGTCACCAATTGAATCACGGGAGTAACACAGATGAGCATGCAAGATCCGATCGCGGATATGCTGACCCGTATCCGTAACGGTCAGGCCGCGAACAAAGTTGCGGTCACCATGCCTTCCTCCAAGCTGAAATTGGCAATTGCCAACGTTCTGAAGGAAGAAGGATATATTGAAGATTTCAAAATCGAAGGCGACATCAAGCTGGAACTGGAACTTACTCTCAAGTATTTCCAGGGCAAAGCTGTTGTAGAAAGCATTCAGCGAGTAAGCCGTCCTGGCCTGCGCATCTATAAGAAAAAAGATGAGCTGCCAAAGGTAATGGCTGGTATGGGCATCGCTGTAGTTTCTACATCCAAAGGTGTCATGACTGATCGTGCAGCGCGCCAGGCTGGTCTTGGTGGCGAAATTATCTGCTACGTAGCGTAATCGGAGGATACATATGTCTCGTGTTGCTAAAGCACCTGTCGTTGTTCCTGCCGGCGTAGAGGTAAAACTCGACGGTCAGGTAATTTCGATTAAAGGTAAAAACGGCGAGCTGACTCGTACTATCAATGATGCTGTTGAAGTTAAGCATGCTGACAACGCTCTGACTTTCGCTCCGCGCGAAGGTTTCGTTGACGGCTGGGCGCAGGCGGGTACTTCTCGCGCGCTGCTGAACGCAATGGTTATCGGTGTTACCGAAGGCTTCACTAAGAAGCTGCAGCTGGTTGGTGTAGGTTATCGTGCAGCCGTTAAAGGCGACGTGGTTAACCTGTCTCTGGGCTTTTCTCATCCAGTCGATCACCAGCTGCCCGCGGGTATCACTGCAGAATGTCCAACTCAGACTGAGATCGTGCTGAAAGGCGCTGATAAACAGCTGATTGGTCAGGTTGCAGCGGACTTGCGCGCCTACCGTCGTCCTGAGCCTTACAAAGGCAAGGGTGTCCGTTACGCCGACGAAGTCGTGCGTACCAAAGAGGCTAAGAAGAAGTAAGGTAACACTATGGATAAGAAATCTGCTCGTATCCGTCGTGCGACCCGTGCACGTCGCAAGCTCAAAGAGCTGGGTGCTACTCGCCTGGTGGTACATCGTACCCCGCGTCATATTTACGCACAGGTAATCGCCCCGAACGGTTCCGAAGTTCTGGTCGCTGCTTCTACTGTAGAAAAAGCTATCACTGAACAACTGAAGTATACCGGTAATAAAGAAGCCGCAGCTGCAGTAGGTAAAGCTATCGCAGAACGCGCAATCGAAAAAGGCATCACTGGTGTTTCTTTCGACCGTTCCGGTTTCCAATATCATGGTCGCGTCCAGGCACTGGCAGATGCTGCCCGTGAAGCTGGCCTTCAGTTCTAAGGTAGAGGTCTAAGATGGCACACATCGAGAAACAAGCTGGCGAACTGCAGGAAAAACTGATCGCGGTAAACCGTGTTTCTAAAACTGTTAAAGGTGGTCGTATCTTCTCCTTCACAGCACTGACTGTGGTAGGCGATGGTAATGGTCGCGTAGGTTTTGGTTACGGTAAAGCGCGTGAAGTTCCAGCAGCGATCCAGAAAGCGATGGAGAAAGCCCGTCGCAACATGGTTAACGTCGCGCTGACCAACGGCACCCTGCAGCACCCTGTTAAAGGTGCACACACGGGTTCCCGCGTGTTCATGCAGCCGGCTTCAGAAGGTACCGGTATCATTGCCGGCGGTGCAATGCGCGCCGTTCTGGAAGTCGCTGGAGTTCATAACGTACTGGCAAAAGCCTATGGTTCTACTAACCCGATTAACGTGGTTCGTGCAACTATCGACGGCCTGGGCAATATGAAATCTCCGGAAATGGTCGCTGCTAAGCGTGGTAAATCCGTTGAAGAAATTCTGGGGTAATCACGATGGCTAAGACTATTAAAATCACTCAAACCCGTAGTTCAATCGGCCGCTTGCCTAAGCATAAAGCCACTCTGGTTGGCCTGGGTCTGCGTCGCATTGGTCACACCGTTGAGCGTGAAGACACGCCTGCAGTACGCGGTATGGTTAACGCGGTTTACTATATGGTTAAAGTGGAGGAGTAAGAGATGCGTTTAAATACTCTGTCTCCGGCCGAAGGGTCTAAGCACGCTACCAAGCGTCTGGGTCGTGGTATTGGTTCTGGCCTCGGAAAAACCGGTGGTCGTGGTCACAAAGGTCAGAACTCACGTTCTGGCGGTGGCGTACGTCGCGGTTTTGAAGGTGGTCAGATGCCTCTGTACCGTCGTCTGCCGAAGTTCGGTTTCACCTCTCGCAAAGCAATGATCACCACAGAGATTCGTCTGTCTGATCTGGCGAAGGTTGAAGGCGGTATCGTCGACCTGAACGCGCTGAAAGCAGCCAACATTGTCGGTGTTCAGATTGAATTCGTTAAAGTAATTCTGTCTGGTGAAGTTTCTACACCGGTAACGATTCGCGGTCTGCGTGTCACCAAAGGTGCTCGTGCTGCAATCGAAGCTGCTGGCGGTAAAATCGAGGAATAAGTAGCAGATGGCTAAACAACCGGGATTAGATTTTCAAAGTGCCAAAGGTGGCTTTGGTGAGCTGAAACGCAGACTGCTGTTTGTAATCGGCGCACTGATTGTCTTCCGTATTGGCTCTTTTATTCCAATCCCTGGTATTGATGCCACTGTACTTGCCAAACTGCTTGAGCAACAGCGTGGCACCATCATTGAAATGTTTAACATGTTCTCTGGTGGTGCTCTCAGCCGTGCTTCAATTTTCGCACTGGGTATCATGCCGTATATTTCGGCATCAATTATTATCCAGTTATTAACGGTGGTACATCCAGCGTTAGCGGAAATTAAGAAAGAAGGGGAGGCTGGCCGTCGTAAGATTAGTCAGTACACCCGATACGGTACGTTGGTATTGGCCATATTCCAGTCGATCGGTATTGCTACCGGTTTGCCGAATATGCCAGGGATGCAAGGCCTGGTAATGAATCCCGGCTTTGCTTTCTACTTTACCGCTGTTGTGAGTCTGGTCTCAGGAACGATGTTCCTGATGTGGCTGGGCGAACAGATTACTGAGCGTGGTATCGGTAACGGTATTTCGATCATTATCTTCGCAGGTATTGTTGCGGGTCTTCCGCCGGCCATTGGCCATACCATCGAGCAAGCGCGGCAAGGCGACCTGCACTTCCTTCTGTTGCTGTTGGTTGCAGTACTCGTATTCGCAGTGACCTTCTTTGTTATCTTCGTTGAACGTGGTCAACGCCGCATTGTGGTGAACTACGCAAAACGTCAGCAGGGTCGTCGCGTTTACGCTGCACAGAGCACACATTTACCGTTGAAAGTGAACATGGCGGGCGTTATTCCAGCCATCTTTGCTTCCAGCATTATTCTGTTCCCGGCAACGATTGCATCGTGGTTTGGGGGCGGTACCGGTTGGAACTGGCTGACAACAATTTCGCTGTATTTGCAGCCAGGACAGCCGCTTTATGTGCTACTCTATGCGACTGCAATCATCTTCTTCTGTTTCTTCTATACGGCGTTGGTTTTCAACCCACGTGAAACAGCAGATAACCTGAAGAAGTCTGGTGCATTCGTACCGGGAATTCGTCCGGGAGAGCAAACGGCGAAGTATATTGATAAAGTGATGACGCGACTGACCTTAATCGGCGCGCTGTACATTACTTTTATCTGCCTTATCCCGGAGTTCATGCGTGATGCGATGAAGGTTCCCTTCTACTTTGGCGGTACTTCACTGCTCATCGTAGTTGTCGTCATCATGGACTTTATGGCTCAAGTGCAAACTCTGATGATGTCAAGTCAGTACGAGTCGGCACTGAAGAAAGCTAACCTGAAAGGCTACGGCCGTTAATTCAGTTGGTTGAGAAGTTACGGAGAGTAAAAATGAAAGTTCGTGCTTCCGTCAAGAGATTATGTCGTAACTGCAAAATCATTCGTCGCGACGGTGTCGTACGTGTGATCTGCAGCGCCGAGCCAAAGCATAAACAGCGCCAAGGCTGATTTTGTCACATATTTTTCTTGCAAAGTCGGGTTGAGCTGGCTAGATTAGCCAGCCAATCTTTTGTATGTCAGTACGTTTCCATTTGAGTATCCTGAAAACGGGCTTTTCAGCATGGGACGTGCTTGTTTAATTATAGGAGTGCATAGTGGCCCGTATAGCAGGCATTAACATTCCTGATCAAAAACATACCGTTATCGCATTAACTTCGATCTTCGGTATCGGTAAAACCCGTTCAAAAGCCATCTGCGCTTCAACGGGTATTGCTGAAAATGTTAAGATCAGTGAGCTGTCTGAAGAACAAATTGATCAGCTGCGTGATGCAGTTGCGAAATTCGTTGTAGAAGGTGATCTGCGCCGTGAAATCACCCTGAGCATCAAGCGTCTTATGGACCTTGGTTGCTACCGTGGTTTGCGCCATCGTCGTGGTCTTCCGGTTCGCGGTCAGCGTACTAAGACCAACGCACGTACCCGTAAGGGTCCGCGTAAACCGATCAAGAAATAATCGGGGTGAGTAAATAATGGCAAAGGCACCAGTTCGTGCACGCAAGCGTGTAAGAAAACAAGTCTCAGATGGCGTGGCTCATGTCCATGCTTCTTTTAACAACACCATCGTTACCATTACTGATCGTCAGGGTAACGCACTGGGTTGGGCAACCGCCGGTGGTTCCGGTTTCCGCGGTTCACGTAAATCCACTCCGTTTGCTGCTCAGGTCGCTGCAGAGCGCTGTGCAGAAGCGGTAAAAGATTACGGAATTAAGAACCTGGAAGTTATGGTAAAGGGTCCGGGTCCAGGTCGCGAATCTACGATTCGTGCTTTGAACGCCGCTGGTTTCCGCATCACTAATATTACTGATGTGACTCCGATCCCTCATAACGGTTGTCGTCCGCCGAAAAAACGTCGCGTATAACGCCCGTTTTTTTAGGATAGTTGGAGAAAGAAAATGGCAAGATATTTGGGTCCTAAGCTCAAGCTGAGCCGTCGTGAGGGCACTGACTTATTCCTTAAGTCTGGCGTTCGCGCGATTGATTCCAAGTGTAAGATTGAACAAGCCCCTGGTCAGCATGGTGCGCGTAAACCGCGTCTGTCTGATTACGGCGGTCAGTTACGTGAAAAGCAGAAAGTTCGTCGTATCTACGGCGTGCTGGAGCGTCAGTTCCGTAACTATTATAAAGAAGCAGCTCGTCTGAAAGGCAACACCGGTGAAAACCTGTTGGCTCTGCTGGAAGGTCGTCTGGACAACGTAGTTTATCGTATGGGCTTTGGTGCCACTCGTGCAGAAGCACGTCAGCTGGTGAGCCACAAGTCTGTTCTGGTAAATGGCCGCGTTGTTAACATCGCTTCTTATCAGGTATCTCCGAATGATGTCGTTAGCATCCGTGAGAAAGCCAAAAAGCAATCTCGCGTGAAGGCCGCTCTGGAGCTGGCTGAGCAGCGTGAAAAGCCAACCTGGCTGGAAGTTGATGCGACTAAGATGGAAGGTGTGTTCAAGCGTATTCCCGAACGTACTGATCTGTCTGCGGACATTAACGAACACCTGATCGTCGAGCTTTACTCTAAGTAAAGCTTAGTACCAAAGAGAGGACACAATGCAGGGTTCTGTGACAGAGTTTCTAAAACCGCGCCTGGTAGATATCGAGCAAGTGAGTTCGACGCACGCCAAGGTGACCCTTGAGCCTTTAGAGCGTGGCTTTGGCCATACTCTTGGTAACGCACTGCGCCGTATTCTGCTTTCATCCATGCCGGGTTGCGCGGTGACCGAGGTTGAAATTGATGGTGTACTTCATGAGTACAGCACCAAAGAGGGCGTACAGGAAGATATCCTGGAAATCCTGCTCAACCTGAAAGGGCTGGCGGTAAGAGTTCAGGGTAAAGATGAAGTTATTCTGACCCTGAATAAATCTGGCATTGGCCCTGTGACTGCAGCCGACATTACCCATGATGGTGATGTCGAAATCGTCAAGCCTCAGCATGTCATTTGCCATCTGACCGATGAGAACGCTGCTATCAGCATGCGTATCAAAGTTCAGCGTGGACGTGGCTATGTGCCGGCTTCTGCCCGAATTCATTCGGAAGAAGATGAGCGCCCAATCGGCCGCCTGTTAGTTGACGCTTGCTACAGCCCTGTAGACCGTATCGCCTACAATGTTGAAGCAGCGCGTGTAGAGCAGCGCACCGACCTGGACAAGCTGGTCATCGAAATGGAAACCAACGGCACAATCGATCCTGAAGAGGCGATTCGTCGTGCGGCAACCATTCTGGCAGAACAACTTGAAGCTTTCGTTGACTTACGTGATGTACGTCAGCCGGAAGTTAAAGAAGAGAAACCAGAGTTCGATCCGATCCTGCTGCGCCCTGTTGACGATCTGGAATTGACTGTCCGCTCTGCTAACTGCCTTAAGGCAGAAGCTATCCACTACATCGGTGATCTGGTACAGCGTACCGAGGTTGAGCTGCTTAAAACGCCTAACCTTGGTAAAAAATCTCTTACTGAGATTAAAGATGTGCTGGCTTCGCGTGGTCTTTCTCTGGGCATGCGCCTTGAGAACTGGCCGCCAGCAAGCATTGCTGATGAATAATCAGATCACAGGTTAAGGTTTCACTGAGAAGGATAAGGTCATGCGCCATCGTAAGAGTGGTCGTCAACTGAACCGCAACAGCAGCCATCGTCAGGCTATGTTCCGCAACATGGCCGGTTCTCTGGTTCGTCATGAGATCATCAAAACGACTCTGCCGAAAGCCAAAGAACTGCGTCGCGTAGTTGAGCCGCTGATTACTCTTGCCAAGACCGACAGCGTAGCTAATCGTCGTCTGGCATTCGCCCGTACTCGTGATAACGAGATCGTGGCAAAACTGTTTAACGAGCTGGGCCCGCGTTTCGCGAGCCGTGCCGGTGGTTACACTCGTATTCTGAAGTGTGGCTTCCGTGCTGGTGACAACGCTCCGATGGCTTACATCGAGCTGGTTGATCGTCCAGAAGCTCAAGCAGAAGCAGCTGCAGAGTAATCTGTAGCAACGTAAAAAACCCGCTTCGGCGGGTTTTTTATTGCCTGAAATTTACTACCTTAGAATGTAGTCTTCACGTTCCAGGGAGCTAACTATGTGGCTGGTTGACGAACTTGCGGAGCAGCACATTAAAGCGGCGTTAGAAAAAGGCGAGCTGAGTAATCTTCCCGGCTCGGGCAAGCCGTTGCAACTCGATGACGATAGGCATGTTCCTCCTGAATTAAGAGCGGGCTATCGGCTACTAAAAAATTCGGGCTTTTTGCCACCAGAGTTAGAGCTCAGGCGGGAGGCCATGGAAGTTAACGATCTTATTCGCCAGCTGGATCCTACGGATCAAGGCTATCAGGATCACTGTCATCGGCTTCAGGTGCTGGAACTGCGCTTGCGGCAGGCGGGTTTAAGCACTGATTTTCTGCATGGCGACTATTCCACAGCCATTCAGCATCATTTCCGCGAGGAGAAGTAGATGTTTCGCATCGGCCAGTTAGCTAAGCTTGCGGAAGTCACGCCAGATACAATCCGTTTTTATGAGAAGCAGCAGATGATGGGCCATGATGGTCGCACAGAAGGCGGGTTTCGCCTTTATACTGAAGCCGACCTTCAGCGTCTGAAATTCATTCGTTACGGTCGAAAACTTGGGTTTAGCCTCGAAGCCATCAGAGAACTACTTTCTATCCGGGTCGATCCTGCGCACCATACCTGTCAGGAATCAAAAGCAATCGTTGAAAAACGGCTGAGTGAAGTTGCTCAGATGATTGCAGAATTAGAAACGATGCAGCGTTCTCTGCGCCACCTCTCGGATGCCTGTTGTGGCGACAGTCACAGTAGCATTTCGTGCTCAATTCTTGAGGCGCTGGAGCGGGGAGAGGCGTTGAGCAAATAAGCATCTTGTTATTTTGCTGCAAAGGAATAAAGTATCTCACCATCTTAACAGGAGGCAACATGAGTAAATATCAGCACACCAAAGGGCAAATTCGCGATAACGCGATACAGGCTCTGTTACACGACCCGTTATTCCGACAACGCATTGAGCAGAAGCAAAAGGGTAAAGGCAGTTTTAAGCGGAAAGAGAAACATGGTAAGGGGAGTGGATGGGAGGGCAGTGATAAGAAAGCGTCTTATCACTGCCCTTCTGCTTTTACGGTCAAAAAAACCGCCTGTCAGGCGGCTTATTCACTAGACCCGGGTGTTCTGCTGTTTCAGCAGATCGCGGATTTCGGTCAGCAGGACTTCTTCGTTTGATGGCTTAGCAACCGGCTTCTCAACTTCCTTTTTCTTGTACAGACGGTTCATCAATTTAATCGCCATAAAGATCGCGAAAGCAATAATGACGAAATCAAAGATGGTCTGCAGGAAAATACCGTACTGCATAACCACGGCAGGCGCATCGCCAGTTGCAGGCTTGAGGACCCAGGCAAATGATTTGAAATCGACACCACCAATCAGCAGGCCTAAGGGCGGCATGATGATGTTAGCGACTAATGATGAAACGATTTTACCGAATGCCGCACCGATGATGACACCCACGGCTAAATCCATTACGTTGCCGCGCATTGCGAAATCACGAAACTCTTTGATTAAACTCATACTTATCTCCTTGCCCAGGTCAATGCCATAAAGTCTAACAAACCTTACTGTTTTTGCCATCAATTCAGTGAATTAAGCGGCAGTTTTGCCTGCTACAGGCTTTGTCAGCCAATTAACGCGGCATTTACAGGAAAAAGGGACTTGGCTGGAAGAGACGTTCCACATCAGACACAAATTTCTTGTCAGTCAGGAACATGATGACGTGATCACCCTGTTCAATACGCAGGTTATCATTGGCAATCATCACATCGTCACCGCGAACGACTGCACCAATAATAGTCCCTGGCGGCAGTTTGATATCATCAATCGAGCGGCCGACCACGCGTGAAGTGGATTCGTCACCGTGGGCTATCGCCTCGATCGCCTCTGCAATACCGCGTCGCAACGATGAAACGCCCACAATATCTGCTTTACGTACATGACCCAGCAGGGCAGAAATCGTGGCCTGTTGAGGTGAAATGGCAATATCGATAACGCTGCCCTGGACCAGATCGACGTAGGCACGGCGCTGAATCAGCACCATCACCTTCTTCGCCCCCATCTTTTTCGCCAGCATCGCTGACATGATATTCGCTTCATCATCGTTGGTGACGGCAATAAACAGGTCAACCTGCTCAACGTGTTCTTCCGCCAGCAGTTCCTGATCTGACGCATCACCATAAAAAACCACAGTGTCATGCAGATGTTCGGCGAGTTCTGCTGCGCGCTGGGGATTACGTTCAATCAGCTTAACGCTGTAGTGCTTCTCAAGCCGCTGGGCCAGACCAAAACCAATGTTACCGCCACCCACCAGCATAATCCGCTTGTAAGGTTTCTCCAGCCGCTGCATTTCACTCATCACCGCACGAATGTTCTGACTGGCAGCGATGAAAAAGACCTCATCACCCGCTTCTACGATGGTTGAGCCCTGAGGGCGAATAGGGCGATCCTGACGAAAGATAGCGGCTACACGCGTATCGATGTGTGGCATATGCTCACGCATGATAGAGAGCGGGTTGCCCACCAGGGGCCCGCCATAATACGCTTTCACTACTGCCAGACTCACTTTCCCCTCGGCAAAATTAACGACCTGCAATGCGCCAGGGTACTGGATCAGACGATAGATATTGTCGATCACTAACTGCTCAGGTGAGATCAGGTGATCAATAGGCACCGCTTCAGGTATAAACAACTTGTCTGCATCACGCAGATAGTCAGCCGCGCGAATACGGGCGATACGATTCGGCGTATTGAAAAGCGAATAAGCAATCTGACAGGCAATCATGTTGGTTTCATCCGAGTTAGTCACGGCAACCAGCATGTCGGCATCTTCTGCTCCCGCCTCACGCAAAATTCGCGGATGGGAACCATGCCCCTGCACGACGCGCAAATCGAACTTGTCCTGCAGATGACGCAGCCGTGAAGAATCGGTATCGACCACCGTGATATCGTTGTTTTCACCCACCAGATTTTCTGCGAGGGTTCCGCCAACCTGTCCTGCGCCCAGAATGATTATTTTCATCGCTTATCAATACTCATATCAGTTTGTACCCGATTTCTTTATCAGCTTAGCGTAGAAGAAACCATCTCCGCCTTCGGCTTGCGGGAAGACCTGTAATCCGTTCGCCGGCGCATCCCTGAGAGACTCTGCCTGTGCATCATGCTGGCGTTGCAGGAAAGCGTCTATCTGCTGATGATTTTCTTCAGGCAGGATTGAACAGGTAGCATAAATCAGCGTACCGCCAGGTTTCAGGTGCGGCCAGATAGCGTCAAGAATCTCACTCTGAAGCTTTGCCAGCTCGGCGATATCACGGTCGCGACGCAGCCATTTAATGTCAGGGTGACGTCGGATGACACCAGTAGCAGAGCAGGGCGCATCGAGCAGAATACGGTCGAACTGCCGCTCACCACACCACTGTTGTGGCATTCGTCCATCACCCTGTTTCACCTCTGCTTTCATACCGAGCCGCTGCAGATTCTCCTCAACGCGTTTAAGGCGCTGCGCATCGACATCCACGGCGAGCACGTCGGCTTCCGGCGCGATTTCAAGAATGTGGGTCGTTTTACCGCCGGGGGCAGCGCATAAATCCAGAATCTGTTCGCCGTTTTGCGGTTCAAGCAGTAAAGCACAGCGCTGAGCGGATAAATCCTGCACGGTCACCCAACCCTGATCAAAGCCGGGTAGCTGACTGACAGGGGCGGGAACGTCAAGCCGCAGCGCATCCGGCACATCGTCAGCGGGTTGTGCATTCCGGCCGCTTTCGACCAGCATGGCCAGCCAGGCATCGCGATCGTGATGCTGGCGGTTAACGCGCAGCCACATGGGTGGACGCAGATTATTTGCTTCGACGATCTGTTGCCACTGTTCCGGCCAGGCAAGCTGCAACCGCTTTAACAGCCATCCCGGATGCAGATAACGCTGCGGACCATCCTGAATGCTGGCAAGCAGCTCTTCGCGCTGACGCTGAAACTGGCGCAAAACGCCATTTAACAAACCTTTCAGGCTGGTGCGCTTCAGAACTTCGGCACCCGCGACGGTTTCTGCCAGTGCAGCATGAGCAGGCACACGGGTATATTCCAGCTGATAAAGCCCGACCATGATCAGATAGTGCAGCACTCGCTGTTTGCCGGTCAGTGGACGCTCCATCAGTTTGCCGATTAACGCTTCCAGCTGTGGCAGTGTGCGCAGAACACCAAAACAGATCTCCTGCACTAACGCGCTATCTTTGTCGGTGAGTTTTTTTTGGGCGGCAGGCAGAACCGTGTTCAGGGATTCGCCTTTGTCCACCACGTGCTCAATCAGTTGGGCAGAGAGGCTACGCAGGTTGGTTGATTTAGTCATAGGGTTTTGTCATCAAACAAAAGGCCCGGTGAGTGACCGGGCCTGGGAGTCAGTCCAGAAGGGTTCCAGGTTCAAACCATTCACGGCGCGAGTTGAGAAGATCCTGAGCCGACATCGGTTTTTTACCGGCGGGCTGCAACTGCTGCAGATTCAGTACACCCTGAGCCGTTGCCACCTGGATGCCCTGCTTATCAGCTTTGATAATTTCGCCAGGCGAACGATCGCAGTGGGGCAGGACGGTTGCCTGCCAGACTTTAACCGGCTGATCGTCAATAGTGAAAAAGCTCATCGGCCACGGATTAAAGGCGCGAATACAGCGTTCAAGCTGGTCTGCAGAGAGTGTCCAGTCAAGGCGAGCCTCCTCTTTGCTGAGCTTCTCAGCATAGTTTGCCAGCGTTTCATCCTGTTTTTCAGGTGACGCCTGTTGAGTGCTCAGCAACGTCAGGGTATCAAGCAGCCCCTGTGGCCCAAGCTGTGCCAGCTTGTCATAAAGCGTTGCACTGGTATCCCCGGCGGTAATCGGGCAAGCCAGCTTGTACAGCATATCGCCGGTGTCTAACCCCACGTCCATCTGCATGATCGTTATGCCGGTTTCGCTGTCGCCAGCCCACAGTGCGCGCTGAATAGGCGCGGCTCCGCGCCAGCGAGGCAGCAGCGATCCATGAACGTTGATGCAGCCAAGACGTGGCATATTCAGCACGGCCTTTGGCAGAATCAATCCGTAGGCCACGACCACCATCACATCGGCCTTCAAATCAGCAACCAGTTGCTGATTTTCTTCAGGTCGCAGTGACTTAGGCTGGTAAACCGGTATGTCATGTGCCAGCGCCAGCGTTTTGACCGGGCCAGGGGTTAGTTTGTTGCCGCGACCCGCAGGACGGTCGGGTTGGGTAAATACGCCGATAACCTGATGTTCAGAAGCAAGCAGCGCGTCAAGATGACGCGCTGCGAAGTCAGGTGTGCCGGCAAAGATGATTTTTAGCGGGGCAGACACGTTTATCCCTTCTTAAGATCTCAGGAAGCCTGCGCGTTCTGACGCGCCAGTTTCTCTAACTTAGTTTTGATTCGTTGCCGCTTCAGAGGCGACAGATAATCAATAAACAGTTTGCCTTCCAGATGATCAATCTCATGCTGGATACAGATGGCCAGTAACTCGCTGGCTTCCAGCTCGAAACTTTTACCATCACGATCAAGTGCGCGAACCTTCACCCGCTCGGCTCGCGGAACAAATGCGCGCTGTTCCGGAATTGAGAGACAACCCTCTTCAATGCCGGTTTCGCCGCTTTTTTCCAGCAGCTCGGGGTTAATGAGGACCAGACGCTCTTCACGACTTTCGGAGACATCAATCACGATAATGCGCTGATGAATATCGACCTGCGTAGCCGCAAGACCGATACCTTCTTCGGCATACATCGTCTCGAACATATCATCAACGATACGCTGAATGTCTGCGTTAACTTCTTTGACGGGCGCAGCGACTTTGCGAAGACGCTCGTCAGGAAAATGTAATACCTGCAAAACTGACATAAATATCCAGATCTGTATTCGGTTAAGAAAAGATTACTGCCTCATATTGTAGACTTTTCGAGGCCTGATTGACAGCATTGTGCGGCAGGAAGCAAGGGCGATCAGGGAGCAGGAGATGGACAAAATAGCGCAGTATGTACGGCTGGCAGCCGTCACCGGGATGACAGGGAAACGCTGGGTTGAAGTGGCGCAGCAGACAGGCGCTGAACGGGCGGACAGTGAGCTGCTAACCCGGCTTGGGCTGGATGCCAGCCAGCGAAAGCAATATTCTGATTTTGATGAAAAAAACTGTCAAGACGTGTATTCCTGGCTGGCACAGAGTCCGGCTCATCATCTGGTCACCGCCCTGGATGATGCTTATCCGGCCCGTCTTAAAGAAACAAATCGCTTTCCGCCTCTGCTCTATATTAAAGGCGATCCTGCCGTTATCCGTACACCACAGTTAGCGATTGTAGGAAGCCGGAATTGTTCACCCAATGGTCGTTACTGGTGCGACTGGTTTACCCAGCATTTAAGCCTGGGCGGGTTGACCATCACCAGCGGACTGGCGCGGGGTATTGATGGTGTTGCGCATCAGGCAGTACTGAACGTGGGCGGTAAAACGGTGGCCGTGCTAGGAAGTGGATTGCAGCGACTCTATCCCAGGAACCATGTCCGGCTTGCCGCAGAGATCGCTGAACAGGGCGGTGCTATCGTGTCTGAGTTTCCGCTGACGACCATACCGCATCCGCTTAATTTTCCACGCCGTAACCGCATCATCAGCGGCCTGAGCCATGGTGTGCTGGTAGTAGAAGCGTCGCTGAAGAGTGGCTCACTGGTGACGGCCCGTTACGCGCTGGAGCAAAATCGCAATGTCTATGCCTTACCTGGCGCGCTCGGCAACCCGTTAAGCGAAGGTGTAAACTGGCTGATTCAGCAGGGCGCGCTGCTGGTGGCACATCCCAATAACATCGTGGAAGATCTGGCAGGTGCACTTAACTGGCTACCCGTTAGCCGGGCCGACGAAATTTATTCTGAGGTGAGTGACGATGCTCCATTGCCATTTGCTGATGTGTTGGCTAACGTAGGTGATGATGTTACACCTGTTGACGTTGTCGCTGAACGTGCCGGCCAATCTGTGCCAGTTATCTCAGCTCAGTTGCTGGAACTGGAGTTAGCAGGATGGATCGCAGCTGTACCCGGCGGCTATGTCCGATTGAGGAGGGCATGCCATGTTCGACGTACTGATGTACTTGTTTGAGACATATATCCACAACGAAGCAGAAATGGGTGTTGATCAGGACAGATTGACAGATGACCTGACGGATGCCGGGTTCCATCGGGAAGATGTTTACAGTGCGCTGAACTGGCTGGAAAGACTGGCTGATTATCAGGAAGGACTGGTTGCGCCAATTTTACTGACCAACGATCCGCTCTCAATGCGCATCTATACCGATGAAGAAAGCAAACGTTTAGATGCTGAAAGTCGTGGTTTCCTGCTGTTCCTTGAGCAGATTCAGGTGCTCAGCCTGGAAACCCGCGAAATGGTTATCGAACGGGTCATGGCGCTTGATACCTCTGAGTTTGACCTGGAGGATCTCAAATGGGTGGTTCTGATGGTGTTGTTCAACATCCCGGGATGTGAAAATGCCTATCAGCAGATGGAAGAACTGCTATTCGACGTCAATGAAGGTATGCTGCATTAAATTTCCTTTCATGCATTGATCGCTATGAGTAAAGCTGCACTCTTCACCGTGCGTAAACAGGATCCCTGCCCCGCTTGCGGGGCAGAACTTATTATCCGCTCCGGTAAACATGGTCCTTTTCTGGGCTGCGCGAATTATCCGGCGTGCGACTACATTCGGCCCTTGAAAGGGCAGGCAGATGGCCACGTGGTTAAAGTGCTGGAGGGCCACGCCTGTCCCGAATGCGGTGCCGATAAAGTATTACGGCAGGGACGTTTTGGCATGTTCATTGGCTGTAGCCTCTATCCTGAATGCGGATACACTGAAACCATCGACAAACCGGATGAAACCACGCTGGCCTGTCCACAGTGTCATGAAGGCCGGTTAGTTCAGCGGCGTTCCCGTTACGGCAAAACGTTTCACTCCTGCGATCGTTATCCGGCCTGCCAGTTTGTCGTCAATCTGACCCCCGTAGCCGGAATCTGCCCTCATTGCCAGTATCCGCTGTTCGTTGAAAAAAAGACGGCGCAGGGCGTTAAACGCTTTTGTGCCAGTAAGAGTTGTGGCAAAGCCATTGCTGAAGAGAATTGATAGATAATGGAAAATCAACACCTCGCCGATTCACTTGACCACTGCTTAGCGCATCTGAATCGTCAGGCGGTCATCGCCTATCCTACTGAAGCTGTGTTTGGTCTGGGCTGTGATCCTGACAGTGAATCTGCCGTTATGGCCTTGCTGGCTTTGAAACAGCGTCCGGTCGAAAAGGGACTCATCCTGATTGCGGCTGATTACAGCCAGCTTGAGCCTTATATCTCGGCGCGCGAACTGTCTGTTATCCAGCGTGAGCGGATGTTTGCCTGCTGGCCCGGCCCGGTGACTTTTGTCGTACCCGTGCCACCACAAACACCTCGCTGGCTTACCGGACAGTTTGACTCTCTGGCCATTCGCGTCAGTGACCATCCTGATGTGCAGGCGCTTTGCCGTGCATTTGGTAAACCGCTGGTCTCGACCAGCGCAAATCTGTCAGGCCAGCCTCCCTGCCGCACAGCTGAAGAAGTGAAACAGCAGTTTGGTGAGCACTTCCCGGTTCTGTCGGGTAAAACGGGTGGAAGACTGAATCCCTCTGAAATCCGCGATGTCATTAGCGGCGAACTTATACGTCAGGGTTAAATCATGGATCACTTCGCCGTTTTCGGTAATCCGATCAATCACAGTAAATCTCCTCTGATCCATCAGGCTTTCGCTGAGCAGACGGGCATTGAACACCG
Organism: Pantoea sp. GD03673; assembly: GCF_029844725.1. Classification (GTDB taxonomy): domain Bacteria; phylum Pseudomonadota; class Gammaproteobacteria; order Enterobacterales; family Enterobacteriaceae; genus Pantoea. The sequence goes on along the minus strand of NZ_JAOCKJ010000020.1, from coordinate 1,708 downwards.
CTATGGTCGTATTTGTGCCCCGATTGATGGTTTTCCTCATGCGCTTTCTGCCTTTTTCGGGCAGGGAGGTCGTGGAGCTAACGTAACGTTACCTTTCAAACAGCAGGCATGGGAATTTGCCGACCAGCTCAGCGAACGGGCAGCGCTGTCCGGTGCGGTAAACACCGTTAAAAAACTGAGTGATGGGAAGATCCTGGGCGATAACACGGATGGTATCGGCCTGTTAAGCGATCTTGAACGGCTGATGATGATCAACGCTGGCGACAATGTATTGCTGGTGGGGGCGGGCGGTGCCGCCCGTGGGGTGATTCTGCCGTTACTTTCAGCGGGCGTGACGCTTACGCTGGTGAATCGTACGGCCACGCGTGCGGAAGAGCTGGTAAGTCTGTTCAGAGAGAGTGGTGCTATTCAGGCATGTGGATTTGAGCAACTGGCGGATCAGCACTTCGATCTGATCATCAATGCCACTTCAAGTGGTGTGAATGGCGAAACGCCACCTTTACCTGCGCAAGTGATCCATGCTGATGTACGCTGCTATGACATGTTTTACCAAAGTGGGCTGACGCCTTTTCTGCGCTGGTGTCAGGTGCAGGGCAGTGATCATTTGGCAGATGGGCTGGGTATGCTGGTGGGTCAGGCTGCGCATGCCTTTTATCTGTGGCACGGTGTGATGCCGGAAATCACGCCGGTGATTGCTCAGCTTAAGCAGGCCATGCAGCCATGAATCAGGCGATACAGTTCCCTGATGAGGAAACTTACGATGCCGGACTGAACGCGGTCTGTTTCCCGGTTCTGGTCAACGGCATGCGGCTGAACTGCGCAATCAGCCGTGAGTCGCTGACGTCGCGTTTTGGTGAGGGAGAGGCGATGACGCTGTTTCAGCACCATCGCTGGGATCTGGAAGATGAGGCCGAATCGGCTATTCGTCAGGATAATGTGGATGTTCAGGGCTGGGTCTGGTTATCTCCAGCAAGATAATTATCTTTCCAGCCGACATAGTTATTTGCGGAATAGCGTAAACCTTCCTTCTCACTGTCATTCAGCGGCCTGACCTGCCTTACCGGACTTCCCAGATAGAGATAGCCGCTCTCCAGCCTTTTACCTGGCGGCACCAGACTTCCGGCACCAATCATCACCTCTTCTTCTACTATTACGCCATCAAGCAGAATCGAGCCCATTCCGACCAGCACGCGATCGCCAATGGTACAGCCGTGAAGCATCGCTTTATGCCCAACCGTAACGTCCTCGCCAATAATAAGAGGAAAGCCCTGGGGGTTGGCGGCTGATTTGTGCGTGACGTGCAGAACACTGCCGTCCTGCACATTAGTGCGGGCACCAATGCGGACCTGATTCACGTCACCTCTAATCGCAACCAGCGGCCATATGCTCACGTCATCCCCCATGATGACATCACCGACGACAACACTGCTCGGATCGACCATAACGCGCTGGCCGGTTTGCGGGAAAAGATCGTTATAGGGACGTAGGGCGGAAGTCATCTTGTTCTCCTTTGTTCTGTTTTCAATGCAGCCTGATGCGATTTTAGCCATCTGACAAGCCCATTCTGGACTGGATCGCTGGCGATCTCACCAATCTGGATCATTTATAACCGTTCAGATAAAAGATCCTAAAAAAGGGTTGTGCTCTGAAACGGGATCCCTATAATGCGCCTCCATCGACACGGCAAACCGGCAACGGGAAACGGGTC
>NZ_JAOCKJ010000019.1 GCF_029844725.1 Pantoea sp. GD03673 | reverse complement strand
AAAGAATGGTGGCGGAGTCGGTAAAAATCTACAACGGTCAGCGTCCGCATCTGTCGCTGAAATACAAAACGCCTGATGCAGTGCATCAGGCGTTTTAACGACATAACGTGTCAATCTATGCCAGGACTAGTCACTGTCAGGCGAGGGTCTTTTTGTGTTTGTGTTCGCTTACCATCGTCATGAGTAGCAGGATAACGGCCAGCACGCAGCCCGCAATCATCACCATGAAGCCACCATCCCAGCCGAAGTAGTCGACGGTGTAACCGACAATGGCGCTGGCGGCGACCGATCCACCCAGGTATCCGAACAGGCCGGTGAAGCCCGCCGCTGTCCCTGCCGCTTTTTTCGGTGCCAGTTCCAGCGCGTGCAGGCCAATCAGCATTACCGGACCGTAGATCAGGAAGCCAATCACGATCATGCAGGCCATATCGACGCCAGGATTGCCCGCCGGATTGAGCCAGTAGATCACGGTCGCGATGGTCACCAGCGTCATAAAGAACACCCCGGTAGCCCCGCGATTACCGCGGAACACTTTGTCCGACATCCAGCCGCACAGCAGCGTTCCCGGGATCCCCGCGTACTCATAGAGGAAGTAAGCCCAGGACGACTTATCCAGCGTGAAGTGTTTAACTTCACGCAGGTAGGTCGGTGACCAGTCGAGAATGCCGTAGCGCAGCAGATAGACAAAGACGTTAGCCAGCGCGATGTACCACAGCAGCTTGTTCGGCAGCACATATTTCATGAAGATCTGTTTTGCCGTCAGCTCTTCTTCGTGGCTGGCATCGTAATCGGGCGGATAGTCGTTTTTGTACTCTTCAACGGGCGGCAGGCCACATGATTGTGGCGTATCACGCATCAGTGCAAAAGCGAGAATGGCAATGGCAATGGCGGCAAACGCAGGCATGTAGAGTGCCGCTTTCCAGTCGTTAAACCACGCCATACCCAGCAGGAACAGCAGCGGCGGAATCCCCCCTCCCACGTTATGCGCACAGTTCCAGACCGACACGATCCTGCCGCGCTCCTTCTGCGACCACCAGTGAACCATGGTGCGCCCGCAGGGTGGCCAGCCCATGCCCTGGAACCAGCCGCAGATAAACAACAGAACGAACATCACCATGATGCTGGAGGTCGCCCACGGCACGAACCCCATAATCAGCATCACTGCCGCAGCCAGAATCAGGCCTGCCGGTAAGAAGACGCGCGGATTTGATCGGTCAGAGACCGAGCCCATGATGAATTTTGAAAAGCCGTAGGCAATGGAGATGCCGGATAAGGCGAAACCGAGGTCGCCACGTGAAAAACCCTGCTCCACCAGATAGGGCATGGCGAGGGCGAAGTTTTTTCTGACCAGATAGTAGGCCGCATAACCAAAGAAGATCCCGATGAAAATTTGCCAGCGCAGACGGCGGTAGAGCGGATCAACGTGATCTTCCGCCACCTGCGGCTGCCGTGGTGCAGGTTTAAAAATGCTCAGCATGAGTGAGGCCCTCCAGGGCGCATTATGGTTTTTCATTCCCAGCAGGGTGGGGCAGGTAAGTGCAGAACAAAACGGATGCAGGATGTTCCATTTCGCGCAAAGAATAGTGTTAGTTGCGCAACGTTACTGTGATGAATGACACATTTGTTACACTTTTATTACAAGATAGAGCGTAAGCGATCATCTGATGGACTATTTCGCGCATTTTATCTGGTTTTAAAGACCTTCCGACGACAGTTATATCAGGGCGTGTAACAGGCTATCCGACGGGTATTTTAGTTGCCTGTTTTGTAATCAGATGTCAACCAGATTTTACAGCCTGACGGCGGCACATTGTTTACACTATCGGCCTGTTAATTTCGGGGTCGTTGCCGTGTTTTTATTGATTATTACCACCATTTTGTGGGCCTTTTCATTTAGCCTGATCGGCGAATATCTGGCGGGCCAGGTAGACAGCTGGTTCTCTGTGCTGATGCGGCTGGCGCTGGCTGCGCTGGTGTTTTTGCCTTTCCTGCGCTGGCGGGGTTATCGCCCTTCAACGCTACTGCTGTATATGCTGGTCGGGGTGCTGCAGCTGGGTGTGATGTATCTGCTGAGCTTCCAGGCCTATCTCTACCTTAGCGTGTCGGAATTCCTGCTGTTTACGGTGATGACGCCGCTCTATGTGACACTGATTTACGATCTGCTCAGTCGTCGTCCGCTTCGTATCGGCTATATCTTCAGTGCGCTACTGGCGGTAGCTGGCGCGGCCATTATTCGTTATGACAAAGTCAGCGATCATTTCTGGTTTGGTCTGCTGTTAGTGCAGCTGGCAAATATCTGCTTCGCGGCGGGCATGGTGGGCTATAAGCGCCTGCAGGAGACCCGTCCCATGCCGCAGCACACGGCCTTCTCCTGGTTCTATCTGGGCGCAGTCATTATTGCGGTGATCGCCTGGTCTGCCTGGGGTAATCCGCAGAAGTTACCGACCACCTCCCTGCAGTGGGGCGTTCTGGTCTGGCTGGGCGTTGCGGCTTCTGGTCTTGGCTATTTTATGTGGAACTACGGTGCAACGCAGGTTGATGCGGGCACGCTGGGTATTATGAATAACATGCACGTGCCCGCCGGGCTGCTGGTGAACCTGGCTATCTGGCAGGAGAAACCGCACTGGCCGAGCTTTATTGCGGGCGCGCTGGTGATTTTCGCCTCGCTGTGGGTGCATAAGCGCTGGGTCGTAGGGCGCAGTGACCGGTCATAAACAGGGGCTGTAACCGGGGTGCGGCCTCCCGGGCTGGCGCGTCCGACCGCGAAGGAATCTCACCTCCCTGTGGATCGGCCGGGCCATCCCTGGCCCGGACGCTTCGCTCTTCTGACGCGCCAGCCCATGAGGTGCGACAGCCTCATCGCTGTTAAATGCGTGGCTCAGCGCGAGCATGAAGGAGGGAATGGCGGGCTGAGAAGTAAAGCGTCCGCCGCATGGCTGGCCCGGTGCTGCTCTTGTCAAAGCCCTGATGAAGCGGGAGGGAAGGGGTGGCGCAGCTGAGGAGCAAAGCGTCCGAGCCAAGGATGGCGAGGCCGTACTGCATGGATGCAGGCTTTCTTTGCGATCAGATGCGCCACCTCTGACCACGCAGGGGTCAGAAGCGATCAAAAATTAAGCTGGCTTCTCACTCTTAGGGCGCTGAATCATCGCCAGACCTTTCAGGAAGTTGCGCAGAATCTGGTCGCCGCACTCGCGGTAGTTCTTGTGGTCGGGCTTGCGGAAAATTGCGCCGACTTCCGCCTGTGAAACGGTAAAGTTCACCCGTTTCAGCACCTCAGGAATGTCGGTGGTTTTCAGATCGAAAGCAATTCTCAGTTTTTTCATGAAGATGTTGTTGGTCATTTTGCGCTCAATTGACGGCGCGGGCGCATCTTCACTCTTACCGCGACGGAAAAAGATCAGGCCATTCAGGAAGTAACCCATCAGCACATCGGGGCAGGGACGGAACGCGGCGTCGTCATCCTTTTTCAGCCACGCCTGAATATCTGCCTGCGGCACCTCACATTCGGCCAGCGCAAAAATCTCCACCATTTTGGCATCGCTCAGGTTGAGCATGTAGCGCACGCTGCGCAGAATATCATTGTTAGTCATGGTGAGATCTTCTCATGGTCAGTCGACAGGCTGCGCATTATAGGGGATTTTGCCCGTGTACGCGCAGGTTTGTGCCCGTCAGATTACCGCTGTAATACCGCACCGGGCAGCGCGGCGTCGCGCACAAAAGGCAGATGCTCACAGGCGTGCTGGCGGGCAAAGCGGATAAAGGCTTCCAGCACTGGCTGACGCTGCTCGCCTTCACGCACGGCGGCATAAAGACGGCTCCACAGACCCTCGCCCAGTGTGCGGGTGACGACCAGACCCTGCTTCTCAAAACTCTCCACCACCCAATGCGGCAGCGCGGCAATCCCCATACGCGCCGACACCATCTGAATCATCAGCAGGGTGTTATCCACGCTTTTCAGGGCCGGGCTGACGCCAGCGGGCTGGAGGAAATGCCGCCAGATATCCAGACGCTGACGCTGCACCGGATAGATCATCAATACCTCACCGGCCAGATCTTCCGGCGAAATCTGCGCAACCTGCGCCAGCGGGTGATCCGTTGCCAGTACCAGCCGCACTTCATAATCAAACATCGGGGAGTAGAAGAGACCCGAACGCGCCAGGATATCGGAGGTCAGCACCACATCCAGTTCACCCTGTTGCAGGGCGGGCTGGGGATCAAAAGTCACACCCGATTTAAAATCCATCACCACCTGCGGCCAGCTCTGACGAAACTTATCCAGCGCGGGGGTCAGCCACTGAATGCAGCTATGGCACTCAATTGCCACCCGCAGCGTGGTCTGATGCGGCTCGTGACAGGCCTGTAATGCCTGCTGAATCTGCGGCAGCACCTGCTCTGCCAGCTGCAGCAGAATATCGCCCTGCGGCGTAAAGCGCAGGGGCTGACTTTTACGCACGAACAGGCGGAATCCCAGCCGCTGCTCCAGATCGCTGAACTGGTGAGACAACGCCGATTGCGTTTGATGAAGCTGGGCCGCCGCCGCCGCCAGCGATCCCGTATTGCGCAGAGCCTGAAGCGTCCGCAGGTGCTTGAGTTCGATCATGAGCGTCCTTCACATCGAAAATGAACATATTGCGCTTGAGCAACATACAGTACCCGCACAGTATAGCAGTGTAAACATCTGGACGGCTAAACATCTTTGGCTGCCCATTTGAGCCAGAGTGAAAAATTATCCGGAGATCCACACATGACTATTCTGAACCATACCCTCGGCTTTCCCCGTATTGGCCTGAGCCGTGAACTGAAAAAAGCACTGGAGAGTTACTGGGCGGGCGACAGCTCGCAGCAGGCGTTACTGGCGACGGGGCGTGAGCTGCGCGCCCGACACTGGCAGCAGCAGAAAGAGGCGGGCGTCGACCTGCTGCCGGTCGGCGATTTTGCCTGGTATGATCACGTCCTGACCACCAGCCTGCTACTGGGCAACGTACCCGCACGTCATCAGAACCCGGCGGGCACCGTTGATCTCGACACGCTGTTTCGTCTCGGGCGCGGTCGTGCGCCAACCGGCGAGCCTGCGGCCGCAGCAGAAATGACCAAATGGTTTAACACCAACTACCACTACATAGTGCCGGAACTGACTCAGGACCAGACCTTTAAACTGACCTGGACCCAACTGCTGGACGAGGTCGATGAGGCGCTGGCGCTGGGCCACAACATCAAGCCCGTACTCCTGGGGCCGGTGACGTATCTGTGGCTGGGTAAAGTCAAAGGTGAGCCGTTTGAACGGCTGTCGCTGCTGGAAAGAATTCTGCCGGTTTACCAGCAGGTGCTGGCAGAGCTGGCAACGCGCGGCATCGAATGGGTACAGATCGATGAACCTGCCCTGGCCCTGGAACTGCCGCAGACGTGGCGTGAAGCTTACAAACCAGCCTATGACGCACTGCAGGGTCACAGCAACCTGCTGCTGACGACCTATTTTGACAGCATTAGCCAGAACATTGATGTGATTCGTGCCCTGCCGGTGCAGGGGCTGCATGTCGATCTGGTCCATGGTCGCGATAATATTGAGCACCTCAATCAGCAACTGCCCGCCAGCTGGCTGCTGTCGCTTGGCGTGATCAACGGGCGTAACGTCTGGCGTGCCGATCTGAGCCGCTGGTTTAGCCGTCTGCAACCGCTGATTGCCCAGCGTGAACAGCTGTGGATCGGCTCCTCCTGCTCGCTGCTGCACAGCCCGATCGACCTGAGTGTCGAGAACCGGCTGGATGATGAAGTCAAAAGCTGGTTCGCCTTTGCCCTGCAGAAATGTGCTGAGCTTTCGCTGCTGAGTCAGGCACTGAAAAGTAATGATGCCACGCTGCTGGACGCCTGGAGCGCACCGGTGCGCGCCCGTGCTCACTCCCGCCGCGTGCATAATGCGGCTGTGGAACAGCGGCTACAGGCCATTACACCGCAGCACAGTGAACGCCAGAGCGCCTACCCGGTGCGGGCCGTGCTGCAGCGTCAGCGTTTTAATCTGCCCGCCTGGCCCACCACCACCATTGGCTCTTTTCCGCAGACCACTGAAATTCGTGGCCTGCGCCTCGACTTTAAGCAGGGCCGTCTCGACAGCAACCATTACCGCACCGGTATCGCAGAGCACATCAGACAGGCAATTACCGAACAGGAGCGGCTGGGACTGGATGTGCTGGTTCACGGTGAAGCGGAACGTAACGACATGGTTGAGTACTTCGGCGAGCACCTGGAGGGCTTTGTCTTTACCCGGAATGGCTGGGTGCAGAGCTACGGTTCGCGCTGTGTGAAACCGCCGGTCATCATTGGTGATATCAGTCGTCCGGAGGCGATTACCGTCGAGTGGGCCCGTTATGCGCAGTCGCTGACCGATAAGCCGGTAAAAGGGATGCTGACCGGCCCGGTAACGATTCTGTGCTGGTCATTCCCGCGTGAAGATGTGTCACGGGAAACCCTCGCGAAGCAGATCGCGCTGGCGCTGCGTGACGAAGTGGAAGATCTGGAGAAGGCGGGGATCGGGATTATTCAGATTGATGAGCCTGCACTGCGTGAAGGCCTGCCACTGCATCAGTCGGAGTGGGCCGAATACCTGAAATGGGCGGTCGACGCTTTCCGGCTGAATGCGGCGGTGGCGAAAGATGAAACCCAGATTCACACCCATATGTGTTACTGCGAATTCAACGACATCATGGACGCTATCGCGGCGCTGGATGCAGATGTGATCACAATCGAAACCTCGCGATCTGATATGGAACTGCTGGAATCGTTCGAACACTTCGACTACCCGAATGAGATCGGCCCCGGCGTCTATGACATTCACTCGCCTAACGTTCCCAGCGTGGACTGGATAGAGGCGCTGTTACTGAAGGCGGCAAAACGGATTCCGGAGACGCGACTGTGGGTGAACCCGGACTGCGGTCTGAAAACGCGTGGCTGGACGGAAACACGTCAGGCGCTGGCGAACATGGTGACGGCTGCGAAGAAACTACGTGGAGAAACGGCGTAAGAAGTGCGATCTGGCAGGGGAAGCATCAGGGGCGTAAACCACGCCCCTTTTTTCGTTACGCTGAGGCCACGCCATACTGTCTGAACCAGGTCAGCATCCGCTGCCAGCCATCATGAGCAGATTCAGCATGGTAGCTCGGACGATAGTCCGCATTGAACGCGTGTCCCGCATCGGGATAGACGATGATCTCGGCGGTCGCATTAGCGGCATGCAGCGCCTGACGCATCTGCTCGACGCTCTCCAGCGGGATACTCTCATCCTGGCCACCATACAGGCCCAATACCGGCGCATTCAGATCGACCGCGATATCAATAGGGTGCTTCTGCTGCTTCAGCGTGCGCTCGCCGGTCAGCCGACCATACCAGGCCACGGCGGCACGCAGTTGCGGGTTGTGCGCGGCGTAAAGCCAGCTGATGCGGCCACCCCAGCAAAAACCCGTGATCCCCATGCGACGAATATCACCGCCGTTACGCGCAGCCCAGTTGGCAGCATGATCGAGATCGGCCAATACCTGTGTGTCCGGTACTTTGCTGACCAGTTCGCTGAACAGCGTCGGGATATCGTTATACTCAGTCGGGTCGCCCTCGCGGAAATAGAGCTCAGGCGCAATCGCCAGATAGCCTTCCAGCGCCAGACGACGGCAGATGTCCCGGATGTGTTCATGGACGCCAAAGATCTCCTGCACCACCAGCACGACAGGCAACGGGCCTTCCGCTGAGTGCGGTTTTGCAAAAAAAGCCGGCATGTTTTCGCCCTGACTCGGCACTGAGGTTTCACCTGAATGAATCGCCGGGCTGTCGGTAATAATGGTGGTGGAGGCGGTGGGCTGTACGGCAGGGGCAAAGCCGCCCGTCGCCGGTTTTTGTGCCATATCATCACTGGGTTTCATTATTCTCTCCGTGCAAGCATGTGCGCAATCACGTAACTATAGCCTGGCCGCAAAGCGTATGCGTCCAGGTGTCGGGTAACAGAATCAGCAGCGAATAAAATCATCCACCTCTTTAACATTGCGCTGACGCTGACACAGCCTCGCAAAAGGCTATCCGGACGAAGAAGATGTGATTGTGTGATGAAATTCACACTTTATCTTCCCGGAAATGTAACTTTCATTTTCTTAAGTGAATGTTGTCACATATTTATCGGGCGTGCTGGCGTAGAGTGGCGCGCTACCTTCCCTTAACAGGAGTCTGAAAATGACACAGTCTGACGTTTTCCATCTTGGCCTGACGAAAGCCGATTTGCAGGGTGCCACCCTGGCGATTGTGCCGGGCGACCCGGAGCGTGTGAAGAAAATTGCCGGACTGATGGACGATGCCACGCATCTCGCCTCACACCGTGAATTTACCTCCTGGCTGGCAAAACTTGATGGTAAGCCGGTCATTGTCTGCTCAACCGGGATTGGCGGTCCTTCTACGTCGATTGCCGTTGAAGAGCTGGCACAGCTTGGCGTGCGCACCTTCCTGCGTGTCGGTACCACGGGGGCTATCCAGCCTCATATCAACGTCGGCGATGTGCTGGTCACCACCGCGTCCGTTCGCCTGGACGGAGCAAGCCTGCATTTTGCGCCGATGGAATTCCCGGCTGTCGCTGACTTCGCCTGCACCACCGCACTGGTTGCCGCCGCAGAAGCCTGTGGCGCAACGACCCATATTGGCATCACCGCCTCTTCTGACACCTTCTATCCGGGCCAGGAGCGTTACGACACTGTGTCAGGCCGTGTCGTCAGCCGTTTCAAAGGATCGATGAAAGAGTGGCAGGAGATGGGCGTTCTCAACTATGAAATGGAATCGGCAACGCTGTTAACCATGTGCGCCAGCCAGGGTCTGCGAGCCGGTATGGTGGCGGGCGTGATTGTGAACCGGACTCAGAAAGAGATACCGGATGCGGTCACCATGAAACAGACAGAAAGTGACGCAGTGAAGATTGTGGTCGAAGCGGCGCGTCGTTTATTATAGCGACCGCGTCTGGCAGCAGGTTTTTTGTCCAGACTCAAACCCTGCTGCCGGTAGTTAACGGCGCGTAACATCAGTGAAACCTGAGAGTTTTTATGCGCAATACGATTCCTGTCCGACGTCCTGCCCCTGGCGCTAATCCTGCGGCAATCAATGCCCGACTGGAACGCAGCGCCGAACGTTTTCGTGCCGCTATGCAGCAGGGTGACCACGCGCTGGCAGCCCGGTGCTGTGAAGAGGTCTTGCGTTCAATGCCTAATCAGATGCAGGTGCTGAGCGACTACGCGTTCTGCCTGCTGCGTCTGGGGCAGTACAATAAATCGTACAAAATCTACCAGAAGATTTATCAGTCACCGCCCGCTGTGCAGGCTACCGCGTCTGAAACCTGGCTGGACGGCCTGACCGAAGTGTGCGGCTGGCTGGACAAAAAGGACGAGGTGGCACGTTACGGTCTGGCGTCGCTGATGCGTTCTGATGCGCGTTTCAGTCAGGGTAAGCGTGCCGCTTTTCCTGCTCCGCAACCTGAACCTGTCGATCTCAGCCAGCCACACCAGAATGTCATCGCCTTCTGCCTGTATGGCGATCAGCCACGCTACTGCGAAACCCTGATTAAAAACGTTGAGGTGGTACCCGGGTTCTATCCCGGCTGGGTCTGCCGCATCTACCTTGATGACAGCGTGCCGCAGCACGTCTGGCAGCGCCTTGATCAGCCCCACGTCCAGCTGGTCGACATGTCCCACGAAAAAACGCTGTTTCCGACCCTGTGGCGTTTTCTGGTGCTGGACGATCCTGACGTGAAACGCTTTATTGTGCGCGATGCCGACTCGCTGCTCTCGGAGCGTGAAGCGGCCGCAGTTAACGCCTGGCTGGCCTCACCTTACTGGTTCCACCATATGCGTGACTACTTCTCGCACACCGAACTGTTACTGGCCGGGATGTGGGGCGGCTGTCACGGCGTCTTCCAGAATGTTGAACAGGCGATGCGCGATTTCATTGCGCAGTATCAGGGTAGTCAGCGCTTCACCGATCAATATTTCCTCAAAGTGGCGTTATGGCCGACAGTGCGTGAAAGCCTCCTGAGCCATGACGAGCTGTTCAACTTTCATCAGGCCCGGCCGTGGCCTGACCATGCGCCCGTGCGCTGGCAGACGCCCCATTTCCACGTTGGCAGCAATGCCGGTTTTGCCAGCATGACCGGTAAATCCAGCGCCGCTGAAGGAAGCAGTCAGCGCGTTGCGATCACGTCAGGCGATACAACCTGGCATTATCTGGCACAGGTCAAAAACGGCGAGTGGCTATTGCCGATGCCCTTCTTCCTGATTGATGAGTGGCAGGCTGGAAAGCTGACGGTGGCGGCCCTGTAAGGCGCTGAATGCGCGTAAATTTATCTGGACATTCATACAGTGCGACTCTACCTTTTTCCTCAGCAGCCTGAGTCGCGGGGAAATCATGGATCAGCACATCATCATCAGCGCCTGTCTGGCGCTTGTCGGGTTAGGAATTGGCTGGATACTGGCACAGTTACGTGCCGGGCATCAGGTCGCCAGTTTTCAGACCGAGCGCCGTCTGCTGGAAGCGGCGCAACAGCGTCAGCAGCAACACATTGAACAGCTGCAGCAGCAGACGCAGCAGCGTGAGCAGGAGCTGCGTCAGCTTCACGGCGCGCTGAGCGGTGCCAGTGAGCGTCTGCAACAGCTCGATTACTGGCGTAATGAAAGCGAACAGCTCAATCGTGAACTGCGCAATCAGCTGGAGGTTAACAGCGCCCAGGAAGCGGAACTGCGCGAAGTGACCATCCGCCTTGAAGAAACCCGTTTTGCCGCTGAAGAGAAACAGCGCCTGCTGACCAACAGCGAACAACGCCTCAGCGCCCAGTTTGAAAACCTCGCCAACCGTATTTTCGAAAACAGCGGCCGTCGCGTCGATGAACAGAACCGCCAGAGTCTGGACGGGCTGATTGGCCCGCTGCGTGAGCAGCTGGATGGCTTCCGTCGTCAGGTGCATGAAAGCTTTGGCGCCGAGGCGCGTGAACGGCACACCCTGACGCATGAAATCCGGCAGTTACAGCAGCTGAATGCGCAGATGGCGCAGGAGGCGCTTAACCTGACCAAAGCGCTCAAGGGCGACAATAAGATTCAGGGTAACTGGGGTGAAGTGGTGCTGAGCCGGGTTCTCGAAGCCTCCGGGCTGCGTGAAGGCTACGAATATGAAACGCAGGTCAGCATCCAGTCAGAACAGCAGGGCAGGATGCAGCCGGATGTGATTGTGCGCCTGCCGCAGGGCAAAGATGTGGTGGTGGACGCCAAAATGACACTGGTGGCCTATGAGCGCTACTTCAATGCCGATGATGAGATCGAACGTGAGCAGGCGATCCAGGAGCATGTCAGCGCCATGCGGGCGCACATTCGCCTGCTGGGACGAAAAGATTATCAACAATTGCCCGGTTTACGGTCGCTGGATTATGTGTTGATGTTTATTCCGGTCGAGCCGGCCTTTTTGCTGGCGATTGACCGCCAGCCTGAGCTGATTGGCGAGGCGCTGCAGCAGAATATTATGCTGGTCAGTCCCACTACGCTGCTGGTGGCACTGCGGACCATTAATAATCTCTGGCGCTACGAGCATCAGAGCCGCAATGCCCAGCGTATTGCGGACCGGGCAACACGCCTCTATGACAAGATGCGGCTGTTCGTGGATGACATGAGCGGCATTGGTCACAGCCTGGACAAGGCGCAGAACAGCTATCGCGAGGCGATGAAAAAGCTGGCAGAAGGACGCGGCAATCTGATTGCCCAGACGGAAGGATTCCGTGCGCTGGGCGTGGAGATCAAACGCCCCATCAATCCTCAGCTGGCCGAACGCGCCATGCCGGAAAACCGGGCGGCTGACGATGCAGATGACGACAGGGATGCGGATGAAAGTGCAATGCGTGTGAGACGCCTCCACGAATAGTATGGGCGCAGCGTGCCTGACTTCCGTGACTCTGATACACTTCGGGAAGTATTGTTTGTGGAGCAGGTAAAACCGATGGCAGATGAATCACAGCAGGAAACTACCCATTTTGGCTTTCAGACGGTCGCCAAAAGCGAAAAAGCTGACAAAGTCGCGGACGTGTTTCACTCCGTAGCAGCAAAATATGACCTGATGAACGATTTGATGTCGTTTGGCGTCCATCGCATCTGGAAGCGTTTTACCATTGACAGCAGCGGCGTACGTCGCGGTCAGCGTGTGTTAGATCTGGCGGGTGGCACCGGCGATCTTACCGCTAAGTTCTCTCGCCTGGTGGGCGAAACCGGTCAGGTTGTACTGGCGGATATCAACAGCTCCATGCTGAAGATGGGCCGCGAAAAGCTGCGCAATCAGGGCGTGGTTGGCAACGTAAGCTACGTGCAGGCCAACGCAGAAGCTCTGCCGTTCCCCGATAACTATTTCGATTGCATCACCATCTCCTTTGGCCTGCGTAACGTCACGGAAAAAGAGAAGGCGCTGGCCTCTATGTTCCGCGTCCTCAAGCCGGGCGGACGTCTGCTGGTGCTGGAATTCTCTAAGCCCGTGCTGGACCCCCTGAGCAAAGCGTATGACGCCTACTCGTTCCACATTCTGCCGCGCATCGGACAGCTGGTGGCACAGGATGCAGAGAGCTATCGCTATCTGGCCGAATCAATCCGCATGCATCCCGATCAGGAAACCCTGAAAGCGATGATGAATGATGTCGGTTTTGAAAATACCACTTACTCCAATATGACCGGCGGTATCGTGGCGCTGCATCGTGGATTTAAGTTCTGAGTGAGATGGTAATGAACCTGACGCCCTTGATTACCGCGGGCCTGGAAACGGCGCTGAACCGTATTCTCTATCGCGATCGCGGCCTGAAACCGGCGCGGCAACGCCTGAATGGCAAAGTGCTGACGCTGCGCCTGAGTGAGTTCTCTCATCCGCTGGTGCTGGTGTTCAGTGAACAACAGCTGGACGTGCTGGCAGACTGGCAGGACCGCAGTGACTGCACGGTGATCACCTCGCTGAAAACCCTGCCAAAGCTGCGCGATCGCCAGCAGCTGACGCCGCTGATCCGCAGCGGTGAGCTGCAGGTTGAAGGTGACCTGCAGGTGGTGCAGCAGTTCTCCGCGCTGATGGATCTGGCTGAGCTGGATCCGGCAGAATATCTGGCTCCCTGGGTCGGCGATATCGCCGCGCAGGGCATCAGTCAGCGCTCACAACAGGCATTCCGCTTTTTCAAAGGTGAAGTGCAGCGTCGCCAGGATTATCTCGGACAGGCCATCACCGAAGAGTGGCGTGTTGCGCCTGGCTCGCTGGAGTTAGCCTGGTTTGCTGAAGAGGTCGACGCGATGGAACGTTCGCTTGAGGCGCTTGATGCGCGTCTGGCGCAGCTGGAGGCAAAATGAGTTTTGGAGAGATCCGCCGCTTATATCTGATCATGAAGGTCTTTCTGACCTATGGCCTTGATGAACTGATTCCTCAGACACGCCTCACTTTCCTGTTTCGCCTGTGGCGTCGCTCTGTTTTCTGGATCCCGAATCTGTATAAACATGAGCCGATTGGCGCACGCATGCGCATGGCGATGGAGCAGCTTGGGCCGGTCTGGATCAAGTTTGGCCAGATGCTGTCGACGCGCCGCGATCTTTTCCCGCCGCTGATCGCCGATCAACTGGCGATCCTGCAGGATCGCGTTGCGCCATTTGATGGCGTCAAAGCTAAAGCGCAGATTGAAGCCTCAATGGGCGCGCCGATTGAAACCTGGTTTGATGATTTTGATATTAAGCCACTGGCTTCGGCCTCTATTGCGCAGGTGCATACCGCCACGCTGAAATCGACCGGTAAGAAAGTGGTCATCAAAGTGATTCGCCCCGATATTTTGCCGATCATCAGAGCGGACATGAAGCTGATCTATCGTCTGGCACGCTGGGTTCCGCGTCTGCTGCCGGATGGCCGTCGTCTGCGTCCGGTCGAGGTGGTGCGCGATTATGAGAAGACCCTGCTGGATGAGCTGAATCTGTTACGCGAAGCCGCCAACGCCATTCAGCTGCGCCGGAATTTTGAAGATAGCCGCATGCTCTATGTGCCGGAAGTCTATTCAGATTACTGCAGCGAAACCATGATGGTGATGGAGCGTATCTACGGCATTCCGATTTCCGACGTTGCCACGCTGGAGCGTCATGGTGTGAACATGAAGCTGCTGGCGGAACGTGGCGTACAGGTCTTCTTCACCCAGGTCTTCCGCGACAGTTTCTTCCACGCAGATATGCATCCTGGCAACATTTTTGTCAGCTATGAACACCCGGAAGATCCACAATATATCGGCATTGACTGCGGTATCGTGGGGTCGCTGAACAAAGAAGATAAGCGTTATCTGGCAGAAAACTTCATCGCCTTCTTCAACCGTGACTACCGTAAGGTCGCGGAGCTGCATGTGGACTCAGGCTGGGTGCCGCCTGATACCAACGTTGAAGATTTCGAGTTTGCGATTCGTACGGTCTGCGAGCCGATTTTCGAAAAACCGCTGGCTGAGATCTCCTTCGGCCACGTGCTGCTGAACCTGTTTAACACGGCACGCCGCTTTAATATGGAAGTGCAGCCGCAGCTGGTATTGCTGCAAAAAACGCTGCTTTACGTTGAAGGTATTGGCCGTCAGCTCTATCCGCAGCTCGACCTGTGGAAAACGGCCAAGCCGTTCCTGGAGGACTGGATCAAGGATCAGGTCGGTTTGCCCGCCATTATCCGTGCGGTCAAAGAGAAAGCGCCATTCTGGGCTGAAAAGCTACCTGAGTTGCCGGAACTCTTTTACGACAGCATGCGGCAGCACAAGCTCTTACGGCACAGCGTCGATAAGTTAGTGGGTGACATGAATGCGCAACGCGTCCGTCACCATCAGGCGCGTTACCTGTTTGGCGTCGGTGCAACCTTGCTGTTAAGCGGAACGGCAGTACTGCTGACCCGACCGGACTGGGACTTCTTTCCGGCAGTGTTGATGGCAGCAGGAATCGTCTCCTGGTTAATCGGCTGGCGTAAGACAAACTGATTGTCACGTCCGTCTAAAAAAAGGTAATGTCGCTGGCTCAGGCCCGGTTAAAAAGGGCACGCTGTGGTGCATTACCTCATCGTTTTCACAGAATATTAGAGGCTATCTCATGGGCGGTATCAGTATCTGGCAGTTGTTAATCATTGCCGTGATTGTTGTTCTTCTGTTCGGTACCAACAAATTACGCAATCTGGGTTCAGATTTAGGTTCTTCGATTCGCGGCTTCAAAAAAGCCATGAGTGACGAGGACGATAAAAAGGATCAACCTAAAGAGCAGGATGCTGACTTCGCGGCCAAAACGCTGGCTGACAAACAGCAAACTTCGGCTAACAAAGAAGACGCCAAGAACGACAAGCAGGTGTAAACCGTGTTCGATATTGGTTTTAGTGAACTGGTATTGGTGTTCGTTATCGGGCTGATTGTTCTCGGCCCGCAACGTTTACCGGTTGCGGTGAAAACCGTGGTGGGCTGGATCAGGGCGATTCGTTCGCTGGCCGCCAATGTACAACATGAACTGGCGCAGGAGCTCAAGCTGCAGGAGTTGCAGGAGAGTCTGAAAAAGGTGGAAGAAGCGGGCCGTGGCACGCTTTCCCCTGAGCTGAAAGAGTCGATGGAAGAGCTGCGTAAAACGGCGGATTCAATGAAGCGCTCGGTCAGTCAGAGCATCGACATTGAAAAAGAGGAAGACGAGGCGAACACTATCCATTCGGCTCAGCACCGGCCCGCGCCTCATGCAGCGTCTGACACGGTGCAGGCATCAGAGCCTGACCCGGCTGCGCCGTCGGCGACACCGGCTGCAGCAGCGCATCAGGCCAGTGCCCCGGCTCAGACGCCCTCTGTTTCTTCAGAATCAGGCCCGACGGTAAAACCTTCCGCTGCACCTGCCACGGGGGCTACTGCTCCGGCACAGGCACCTTCAGCGGTTTCATCTGCTCCGGCTGGGCAATTCTCTGCCGCACCGGCTGCCGGGGCCAGCGCACCAGCACAGGCACCCGCTGCTGATGTTGCCAGACCGGCAGACTCTGCGCGTCATTCCGCACCCTCCTCTCCTGCAAGTGATGAACGATAATGGCCGTTGAAGATACCCAACCGCTCATCAGTCATCTGATTGAGCTGCGTAAGCGCCTGCTGAACTGCATTATCGCCGTACTGGCGATCTTCCTGATGCTGGTTTATTTCGCCAACGACATTTACCAGCTGGTTGCTGCACCGCTGATCAGCCAGATGCCGGTCGGTTCCAGCATGATCGCGACCGATGTGGCCTCACCGTTTTTCACCCCGATTAAGCTGACTATCATTGTGTCGGTGTTTCTGGCGGTGCCGGTGATCCTCTATCAGGTCTGGGCTTTTGTCGCCCCGGCGCTTTACCGGCATGAGCGCAGGCTGGTGATGCCGCTGCTCTTTTCCAGCACCTTCCTGTTCTACTTCGGCGTGGCTTTTGCCTACTTTGTGGTCTTCCCGCTGGCCTTTGGTTTTTTCACCAAGACCGCGCCAATCGGCGTGACCGTCGCAACGGATATCTCTAAATACCTCGATTTTGTCATGACACTGTTTATGGCATTTGGCGTGGCGTTTGAAGTGCCGGTGGCGATTGTGTTGCTGTGCTGGACCGGCATCACCAGTCCGGACGAGTTGAAGAAGAAGCGCCCCTATATTCTGGTGGGGGCCTTCGTGGTTGGGATGCTGCTCACACCGCCGGATGTTTTTTCCCAAACTTTGCTCGCTATTCCGATGTACTGCCTGTTTGAAGTCGGCGTATTCTTTTCCCGGTACTACGTGGGTAAAGGCCGACGGTTACAGGATGAGGAAGAGAATACCGACGCCTGATGCTGACAGCCTGACCCGCACTGGCGGGAAGCGATCACTCCAAACCGCCCAGATGGGCGGTTTTTTGTTTTAAAAACTGTAGGAAATATTATGTTTGATATCGGTGTAAACCTGACCAGCACGCAATTCGCCTCCGACCGGCAAAAGGTGGTTAAACGCGCGCGTGATGCGGGCGTCACCGGCATGCTTATTACCGGCACTAACGCGCTGGAGAGCCAGCAGGCTCAGCGACTGGCTGAAGCGCAGCCTGACTTCTGCTGGTCTACTGCGGGCGTTCACCCTCATCATGCCAGTGAATGGTCAACGGACATTGCCAGCACCCTGCGTCGCCTGGCTGAAAAACCGGAAGTGGTCGCGATCGGTGAGTGCGGACTCGATTTCAACCGCAACCTGTCGGCGCACGAGCAGCAGGAGTATGCGTTTGACGCGCAGCTGGCGCTGGCGGCTGAACTCAACATGCCGGTGTTTCTGCACTGCCGTGAAGCCCATACGCGTTTCGCCGCGGTGCTTGAACCCTGGCTGCCAAAACTGGCTGGTGCGGTGATCCACTGCTTTACCGGCACGCGTGATGAACTGGAAGCCTGTCTTGCAATGGGATTGTCGGTAGGGATTACGGGCTGGGTTTGCGATGAGCGTCGCGGGCTGGCGCTGCGCGAGCTGCTGCCGCTGATTCCCGCTGACCGCCTGCTGCTGGAAACGGATGCGCCTTATCTGCTGCCACGCGACATGCGTCCGCGTCCGACCTCGCGCCGCAATGAACCCTGCTTCTTACCGCATATTGTGCATCAGGTGGCGACATGGCGTGGCGAGAGTGCTGAGGAACTGGCGACCCGCGTCGATCAGAATGCGCGGACGCTGTTCAGACTGGCTTAAATCTTGCGGAACTGCTTGTTGTCCACGCTGCGCATCACCTGCTTATTCAGCAAATTAAGCAACAGAATCGAGCGCGTTTCACCATCCGGCTCGGCAAAAATGGCGCGCAGCCCTTCAAACGTCCCTTCGGTGATGACAACTTCATCGCCGCTTTGTGGCGTCTCAGGGTCAAGCAGG
This sequence comes from Pantoea sp. GD03673, assembly GCF_029844725.1. GTDB lineage: Bacteria > Pseudomonadota > Gammaproteobacteria > Enterobacterales > Enterobacteriaceae > Pantoea. Next base: position 11,276 of record NZ_JAOCKJ010000019.1, on the reverse strand, counting down.
ATTTGCGGAACGTCGGTTTCCAGCGCTTCAATCACCGCCGACGGCACGGTTGCGGGCGTGGTGCCGAATCGCACGAAGTGACTGACACCGCGTGTGCTGCTGATCGTCGTGGTGTGAATCGCTTCCGGGTCGAATTCGATAAACAGATAATTTGGAAACAGTGGCTCACTCACCGTGGTGCGTTTGCCACGCACGATTTTTTCCAGAGCGATCATTGGACTAAGGCAATGCACTTCCTGCCGCTCCAGATGCTCCTTCGCGCGCAATAGCTGTCCACGTTTGCAATAGAGTAAGTACCAGGATTCCATAACTGCTCCCATTGAATGGACGCTAAGAATAGCAAACCTGCTGCCAGAGTTATAGCGCAGGGGCAGGGTAAAGCGTCCTGCAGTGAAAATAAACTGAGACTTTTCCTAACATACCTCATGGCAGTAAAAGAGTTGATGGGTAATTGACGTCTGCTATTGCTCTGTATCAGACTCGATGGCCATCACATCTGCACAAGGATCCTCTGATGGAACTCTTTCTGTTGAGCAATGGCAGGCTGGCGGATGATGCGCCGCTGCTGGGCTATGCGCAGCCACAGCTGCACGCCATGATCGCCCGGCGTGCTATCCGGTCGGCGGTACTCATCCCCTACGCGATTATTCGTGGCGACCAGCAGCAACGTGCTGACGAGCTCAGTGCTTCTCTGGGAATTCAGGTAGAGCGGGTTCAGGCATTCGCTTCGCCAGCTGACGCTCTTGCTCAGGCAGAGCTGATTTTAGTCAGTGGTGGCAATACCTGGTTTCTGAATCAGATGCTGCACGAGCAGGGTCTGATCGGCGCGATTCAGCGTGCAGTACGCGAGCGGCAGGTGCCCTATGTCGGCTGGAGCGCAGGCTGCAATGTGGCCACGCCCTCCATCCGCACCACTAACGATATGCCGGTGCGCAGCAGCGTGGTACTGCCTGCGCTGGGCCTCTTTCCGGTGCAGATCAATCCTCACTATCTGGATGCCAGCGTCAGCGGCCACATGGGCGAAACCCGCGATGAACGGCTGGCAGAGTTCTGTGCGGTTAATCCCACCGAGTCAGTCATCGCGCTGCGTGAAGGCAGTTTTCTGCATCTGCATGACAATCAGCTGCGTTATCACAGCGTGCGTAACGAAGATTTTAAACTGTTTCGCCACGGTGAGCCGATTCAGGGATATCACGATGCCCGTGCGTTACAGCCGCTGGTTCCCTTTGAGTGCGTATGAGGCTGCCGTATAAACCTCAGCATATCCGCGTAATCAGACCTATAATGGCCGACTCACTCTGGCCGGAAAGCTAAAGCCGCATGAAATATCACGATTTAAGGGACTTTCTCGCGCTGCTCGAACAGCGCGGTGAGCTAAAGCGCATTACCCAGTCGATCGATCCAGACCTGGAAATGACCGAAATTGCCGACCGTACCCTGCGTGCCGGTGGCCCCGCTCTGCTGTTTGAAAACCCGAAAGGGTACGACATGCCGGTGCTGTGCAATCTGTTTGGCACGCCGAAGCGCGTGGCAATGGGCATGGGCCAGGAGGAAGTCAGCGCACTGCGTGAAGTCGGCAAGCTGCTGGCTTTCCTCAAAGAGCCGGAGCCGCCAAAAGGCTTCCGCGATCTGTTCGACAAGATGCCGCAGTTTAAGCAGGTGCTGAATATGCCGACAAAACGTCTGCGTAATGCACCCTGTCAGGAAGTTGTGTTCAGCGGCGATGAGGTCGATCTGACACGCATTCCGGTGATGAAGTGCTGGCCTGGCGATGCGGCACCGCTGATTACCTGGGGACTGACCGTCACGCGCGGCCCGCATAAAGAGCGGCAGAATCTCGGCATTTACCGGCAGCAGGTGATCGGCAAAAACCGTCTCATTATGCGCTGGCTGTCGCACCGTGGCGGCGCGCTCGATTATCTGGAGTGGACGAAGGCGCATCCGGGTGAGCGTTTCCCGGTCTCGGTGGCGCTGGGTGCCGATCCTGCCACTATCCTCGGTGCCGTAACACCGGTGCCTGATACGCTGTCAGAATATGCGTTTGCCGGATTACTGCGCGGCAACAAAACCGAAGTGGTGAAGTGCCTGTCGAACACTCTCGAAGTGCCTGCCAGCGCTGAAATCGTGCTGGAAGGGTATATTGAAGCGGGCGATATGGCACCGGAAGGTCCCTACGGCGACCACACCGGCTACTACAATGAAGTAGACAGCTTCCCGGTGTTTACCGTTACGCATGTTACGCAGCGTCACAAGCCCATCTATCACTCTACCTACACCGGCCGTCCGCCGGATGAACCTGCGGTACTGGGTGTCGCGCTGAATGAAGTGCTGGTGCCGATTCTGGTGAAGCAGTTCCCGGAGATCGTGGACTTCTACCTGCCACCGGAAGGTTGCTCATACCGGCTGGCGGTCGTCACGATTAAAAAGCAGTACGCAGGGCATGCCAAACGTGTCATGTTTGGCGTCTGGTCGTTTTTGCGGCAGTTCATGTACACCAAATTTGTTATTGTGTGTGACGATGATGTTAATGCACGCGACTGGAACGACGTGATTTGGGCGATTACCACGCGTATGGATCCGGCCCGCGATACGGTATTAGTGGAAAATACCCCGATCGATTATCTTGATTTCGCCTCGCCCGTTTCCGGACTGGGGTCGAAGATGGGCATGGATGCGACCAATAAATGGCCGGGTGAAACGCAGCGCGAATGGGGCACACCCATCGTCAAAGATCCGGCGGTCACCGCGCGCATTGATGCTATCTGGGATGAGCTAGGTATTTTTGATCAGCCGCCACAGCGTTGATGGCGAGCACAACCATAAAGACGACCCGACAGAGGGAACGCATGACAACGTTAAGCTGTAAAGTAACTTCGGTTGAGGCGATTACCGACACGGTCTATCGCGTTCGCCTGATCCCTGAAGCGGAATTCAGTTTTCGCGCGGGGCAGTATCTGATGGTCGTGATGGATGAGCGTGACAAGCGCCCGTTCTCACTGGCCTCAACGCCGATGGAAAAAGATATCATTGAGCTGCATATCGGGGCGTCCGATCTGAATCTCTATGCCATGGCCGTTATGGATCGGATCCGTAACGATCGCCAGATCACGGTCGATATGCCGCACGGCGATGCCTGGCTGCGTGAAGCGAGCAGCAAGCCGCTGATCCTGATTGCAGGCGGCACCGGTTTCTCTTATGCCCGTTCAATTCTGCTTACCGCGCTGGCAGAACAGCCTGAGCGCGACATCGCCATTTACTGGGGCGGTCGTGAGCTTAAGCATCTTTATGATATGGACGAGCTGGAGGCGCTGGCCGTGAAGCACCCGAACCTCAAGGTGATCCCGGTGGTCGAGCAGCCTGAGGCGGGCTGGCAGGGTCGTTCAGGTACGGTACTGACGGCAGTGATGCAGGATTTCAGCACGCTAAGCGAGCACGAGATCTACATCGCCGGACGTTTTGAGATGGCAAAAATTGCCCGCGATCGCTTCTGTGCCGAGCGTGGTGCCGTGGAGTCACAGATGTATGGCGATGCGTTTGCCTTTATCTGATTCCAGATAGCAGACAGAAAAAAACCCGCCGATCACCGGCGGGTAAATCTGACAACGTAAAACTCAACGTATTACAGACGTTCGAATACGGTTGCGATCCCCTGGCCCAGCCCGATACACATGGTGGCAAGGCCAAAACGGGCATCGCGTCGTTCCATGATGTTCAGCAGCGTTGTGCTGATGCGTGCGCCGGAACAGCCCAGCGGATGGCCCAGCGCAATCGCGCCACCATTCAGATTGACCTTCTCATCCATCAGCTCCAGCAAACCTAAATCCTTTATGCAGGGCAGGGTCTGCGCGGCGAAGGCTTCGTTCAGCTCAAACACGTCGATGTCACTGATGCTCAGTCCGGCCCGTTTCAGCGCCAGTTTGCTGGCCGGAACCGGCCCATAACCCATGATGGAAGGATCACAGCCGACCACCGCCATGCTGCGAATGCGGGCGCGTGGCGTCAGCCCCCGTTCACGGGCGTGTGATTCACTCATAACCAGCATGGCCGCTGCGCCATCTGATAACGCCGACGATGTGCCTGCCGTGACGGTGCCGTTAACCGGATCAAAGGCGGGCTTAAGTGCCGCCAGCCCTTCGGCGCTGGTCTCCTCGCGGATCACCTCATCGACATCGTAGCGTTTAAGAATGCCGTCACTGTCGTGACCATAGGTGGCGACAATCTCGGTTGCAAAGTCCCCGCGCTGAGTCGCCTGCCATGCGCGCTGGTGTGAACGCAGGGCAAACGCATCCTGCTGCTCACGACTGATATGATGCATACGGGCCAGCATCTCGGCGGTTAAGCCCATCATGCCCGCAGCTTTGGCGACGGTGCGTCCCAGGCCGGGATGAAAGTCAACGCCGTGATTCATCGGCACGTGCCCCATATGCTCCACGCCCCCAATCAGACAGCACTGCGCATCGCCGACCATAATGGCGCGAGCGGCATCGTGCAGCGCCTGCATTGACGAACCGCACAGCCGGTTGACGGTAGTGGCGGGTACGGAGTGCGGGATTTCAGCCAGCAGCGCGGCATTGCGCGCGATATTAAATCCCTGCTCCAGCGTCTGCTGTACACAGCCCCAGACGATATCGTCGAGCGAGGCCGGATTCACCGCCGGGTTGCGGCTCAGAATTTCGCGCATCAGGTGCGCAGAGAGATCTTCAGCGCGCACGTTCCGAAAGGCTCCGCCTTTTGAACGTCCCATTGGCGTGCGCACCGCATCAACAATCACCACATTTTCCATCTTTTTGCCCTCAGGCGCTTTTCAGCGCGGCTTCATCAATCGGTTTGGCGGCGGGATACCAGCTTTCATGCTGATGGGCTTTCTGCACCAGCAGCGCAGGCAGGGCATACAGGCCGCCGAGTGTGCTGTAGCGTCGGGCCTGATCGACCACGTTGCTGTTGCCCAGGGTATCGAGGTAGCGGAAAGCACCGCCACGGAAAGGCGGGAAGCCGAGGCCGTAGACCAGTGCCATATCGGCTTCAGCGGGCGAGGCGATGATCTTCTCTTCCAGGCAGCGCACCACCTCATTCAGCATGGGCAGCATCATGCGGTTCATGATCTCTTCATCGCTGAAGACCCGTGCAGGCTGACAGACCTGTTGCAGCAGCGTATCCACTTCAGCATCCGGCACTTTCTTCAGCTTGCCCTTTTTATCTTCTTCCCAGCGCCAGAAGCCTTTGCCATTTTTCTGACCAAAACGACCGGCTTCAAACAGCAGATCGATCGCATCGCGATAGTCATGCTTCATGCGGTCCGGGAAACCATCCGCCATCACGCTTTGCGCATGGTGCGCGGTATCGATGCCTACCACATCCAGAAGCCATGAAGGCCCCATCGGCCAGCCGAACTGTTTTTCCATCACTTTATCAATCTGGCGGAAATCAGCGCCGTCGCGCAGCAGCAGACTGAAAGCGGCGAAGTAGGGGAACAGCACCCGATTCACAAAGAAGCCGGGACAGTCATTCACCACAATAGGCGTTTTGCCCATTTTGCTGGCCCACGCCACCACTTTACTCAGGGTCGCTTCACTGGTTTTCTCGCCACGGACCACTTCAACCAGCGGCATTCGCGGCACCGGATTGAAGAAGTGCATGCCACAGAAGTTTTCCGGGCGCTGCAGCGCCTGCGCCAGCTGGCTGATGGGGATGGTTGAGGTATTGGAAGCCAGAATGGCATCGTCACGCAGATGCTTTTCAGTTTCAGCCAGCACGCTGGCTTTGATCTGCGGGTTCTCTACTACGGCTTCTACCACCACATCTGCGTGGTCGAAACCTGCGTAATCCAGCGTGGGCTGGATAGTGGCAATCACACTGGCGAGCTTGTTACCGTCGATTTTGCCGCGTTCCAGCAGCTTATTGAGCAGCTTGCTGGCTTCATTCATGCCCAGCGTTAACGCCTGCGGATTAATGTCTTTCATTCTGACCGGCACGCCTTTCCAGGCAGACTGGTAGCTGATACCGCCACCCATGATGCCTGCGCCCAGAACCGCTGCCTGCACCGGTGCGTTGCTTTCGCCGCCGCGCTTTTTCGCCAGGCCTTTCACGTACTGATCGTTGAGGAAGATGCCGACCAGCGCATGGGCTTCATCAGACTGTGCCAGCGGGACAAACGCCGCGGTTTCAAGTTTCAGTGCATCATCACGGCTTAGGCTGGCCGCCGCTTCGATGGTTTTTACTGCCATCAGCGGGGCGGGATAATGTTTACCGGCGGTCTGCAGCACCATGGCTTTTGCGATGGTAAAGCTCATCGCTGCTTCAATGGGGCTGAGTTTCAGCGGAGCCAGCTTGGGTGCACGGCGTGCGCGCCAGCTGTCATCGGCGGCGGCGGCCTTAAGCATAGTGATCCCCGCCTCGCGCAGTTTCTCACGGGCAACCACCGCATCGACCAGACCCAGTTTCAGGGCGGCATTGCCATCCACATCTTTTCCGGCTGCGATAATTTCCAGTGCGCTGTCAGCACCCAGCAGGCGCGGTAATCGCACGCTGCCACCAAAGCCGGGCATGATGCCGAGTCTGGTTTCCGGCAGGCCGATGCGGGCGTCGGCGGTGGCGATACGCAGATCCGTTGCCAGCACGCATTCACAGCCGCCACCCAGCGCATAGCCGTCAATGGCGGCCAGGGTCGGCACCGGTAGATCTTCCAGACGGTTGAAGATGCTGTTGGCGTAGCTCAGCCACTGGCTCAGTTTTTCGGTGGGTGCATCAAACAGCGAAAGGAACTCGGTGATATCCGCACCCACAATAAAAGCGGGTTTAGCGGAGCTCAGCAGCAGGCCGCGCAGTTCCGGCTGCTGTTCCAGCACCGCGATTGCCTCGCCCAGGCTGGCGACCGTTTGCGTATCGAGCTTGTTGACCGAGCCTGTAGCGTCAAAAACCAGCTCGGCGATGCCATCGTCCAGCCAGTGAAGAGTAAGGTTAGCGCCTTGGTAGAGCATGTGCGTCTCCTGAAACCGCGAAAGGTGATCTGGTCATACCAGATGATCGTGAGTGTGGGAGTGATGTTAATTATTTGCAAACGGCTCTTTGCTTATTTGCTAACAAGATCACAGCTCCTCCGACTTCGGCATCTGCGCAAGGGGTATGCTAAACTGCGGCCATTTCGCGACACTGGAGAGACGTCAATGGATTCACTGAAGACCTTGTATCACGCGCACATCGCCACGTTGCAACAACGGGCGCAGCAGGTGCTGGCACGCAACAAACTGGATGCGATGTTGATCCATTCCGGTGAGTTGTTGACGGTGTTTCTGGATGACCATACCTATCCGTTTAAGGTGAATCCGCAGTTCAAGGCTTGGGTGCCGGTGACGCAGGTTCCCAACTGCTGGCTGTGGATTGACGGGGTGAACAAACCGAAACTGTGGTTCTACTCTCCGGTGGATTACTGGCATAACGTTGAACCGTTGCCAGACAGCTTCTGGACCCAGGATGTCGAGGTTATCGGCCTGAAAAATGCCGATGAGATTGGGCAGTTGCTGCCTGCACAGCGTGATAACGTTGCCTATATCGGCCCGGTCAACGCGCGCGCAGCTCAGCTCGGTATCGCCTCCGGCAATATCAATCCCAAAGCGGTGATTGACTTCCTGCACTTCCATCGCAGCATCAAGACAGAGTATGAACTTGCCTGTCTGCGTCAGGCGCAGAAGCTGGCGGTTGCTGGTCATCGCGCTGCGAAAGAGGCGTTCTCGGCGGGATTAAGTGAGTTTGATATCAATCAGGCCTATCTGACCGCGACCGGGCATCGTGACACGGATGTGCCCTACGGCAATATCATTGCGCTGAATGAACACGCTGCCGTGCTGCACTACACCCGGCTGGATCATCAGCCACCGGCAAAACGCCACAGCTTTTTAATTGATGCGGGTGCTGAGTATCTTGGCTATGCCGCCGATTTGACCCGCAGCTATGCGGCGCAGAGCAGCTCGCTCTATGCCAGAATGGTTGAGGCGATGAACGCTGAAGAGCTGGCACTGATAGCCACGCTGAAAGCGGGCGTGCGCTACACCGATTATCATCTTCAGATGCATCAGCGTATTGCGAAGATGCTGCTGAAGTTTGAGCTGGTACAGGGGATAAGCGAAGAAGCGCTGGTGGCTGAAAATCTGACGGGTCCGTTTATGCCTCATGGCCTGGGGCATCCGCTGGGGCTGCAGGTGCATGACGTGGCCGGTTTTATGCAGGATGATCAGGGCACCCATCTCGCCGCGCCCGCGCACTATCCTTATCTTCGCTGCACCCGCGTACTGCAGCCGGGTATGGTCTTAACCATTGAGCCGGGCTTCTATATTATCGACTCGTTACTGGCACCGCTGCGTGAAGGCTCTTTCAGCCAGCACTTTAACTGGCAGGCCATTGATGCGCTTCGGCCTTATGGCGGGATTCGTATCGAGGATAACGTGGTGATCCATGCGCATCGCGTTGAGAACATGACCCGCGATCTGCATCTGGCCTGATGGACGCTTTTGATATTCCGGCTGTGCCAGTGAGCAGCAGCGAGGAGACGATCAAAAAGAGTCGCTTCATTACGCTACTGGCGCATACCGAGGGGGCAGAGGCGGCACGTGCGTTTGTCCAGCAGGTCAAAAGCGAGCATCCCGCAGCCCGGCATCACTGCTGGGCCTGGGTCGCGGGCGCGCCACATGATTCTCAGCAGCTCGGTTTCTCGGATGATGGTGAACCGTCGGGCACTGCCGGGAAACCGATGCTGGCGCAGCTGATGGGCGCGGACATTGGTGAGATTACCGCCGTAGTGGTGCGTTATTACGGCGGCATCATGCTGGGAACCGGGGGCTTAGTAAAAGCCTATGGCGGGGGTGTCCAGCAGGGGCTTAAACTGCTGCCACGGCAGCGCAAAGTGCCGATGAAGCTGTTCACCTTGCACTGCGACTACCCCCAGCTCAGCGATATTGAACGGCTGGTACAGCGTTTCGACGGTAAGGTGACCGACAGCCAGTTTCAGGATCGCATTGTGTTGACGCTGGCTCTCCCTTACGGACAGATCGACGGATTCAAAAAAAATCTGTCAGACTTTAGTCGGGGCGCGTTATCGCTAATCCCGCTCACACCCTGATGTTCATCTCTTTTATATAAAGGAACGGCTGAATGCACTTTCGCGCCATTACCCGCATAGTCGGTCTGCTGGTGATCCTCTTTTCAGTGACGATGATTTTGCCCGGTCTGGTCGCCCTCATTTATCGCGATGGGGCGGGGCGGGCGTTTAGCCAGACATTTATGATGGCGCTGGTGATCGGCTCGCTGCTGTGGTGGCCGAATCGCAAAAAGAAAACCGAGCTTAAGCCGCGGGAAGGGTTTCTGATTGTCGTCCTGTTCTGGACGGTGCTGGGCAGCGTAGGGGCAATGCCCTTTATTTTTGCCGAGCAGCCGCATCTTTCAGTGACGGATGCGTTCTTTGAATCGTTTTCTGGCCTAACGACAACGGGTGCCACCACGCTGGTGGGACTGGACTCTTTGCCCAAAGCGATCCTCTTCTATCGCCAGATGCTTCAGTGGCTGGGCGGGATGGGGATAATCGTATTAGCGGTGGCAATACTGCCGATTCTGGGCGTCGGAGGCATGCAGCTCTATCGCGCTGAAATGCCGGGTCCATTGAAAGATAACAAAATGCGGCCGCGCATTGCCGAGACGGCCAAAACGCTCTGGCTGATCTATGTTCTGCTGACCGTCGCCTGCGCACTGGCGCTGTGGCTGGCGGGAATGCCAGCGTTTGATGCTATCGGCCATAGCTTCTCCACTATCGCCATTGGCGGCTTCTCAACCCATGATGCCAGCCTCGGCTATTTTCACAGTGGCACTATCAATACTATTGTGGCGGTGTTTCTGCTGATCTCAGGCTGTAATTACGGCCTGCATTTTGCCATGCTAAGCGGACGCAATCTGCGTGTGTACTGGCGCGACCCGGAATTCCGCATGTTCATTGGCGTTCAGCTGACGCTGGTGTTGATTTGTACACTGGTGCTCTGGTTTCACAATGTTTATGACAGTGGCTGGCAGACGCTGAACCAGGCCTTCTTCCAGGTTGTTTCAATGGCGACCACGGCGGGATTCACGACCGACAGCATCGCACGCTGGCCATTGTTCCTGCCGGTACTGCTGTTGTGCTCCGCTTTTATTGGCGGCTGTGCCGGTTCAACCGGCGGTGGCCTGAAGGTGATTCGCATCCTGCTGTTATGCAAGCAGGGCAACCGTGAGCTTAAACGTCTGGTTCACCCGAATGCGGTTTACACCATTAAGCTGGGCAATCGGGCGCTACCGGAACGTATTCTTGAAGCCGTCTGGGGATTCTTCTCGGCTTATGCACTGGTGTTCCTGGTCAGCATGCTGGCGATTATCGCCACCGGCGTCGATGATTTCTCTGCTTTTGCTGCCGTTGCCGCGACGCTCAACAACCTCGGACCGGGCTTAGGGGTTGTGGCCGATAACTTCACTTCAATGAATGACGTGGCGAAATGGATTCTTATTTCTACCATGTTGTTCGGGCGTCTCGAGGTATTCACCTTGCTGGTGCTGTTCACGCCTACTTTCTGGCGTGAATAATTAATAAGGATGCTGACATGAAAGCGCTGATTCTCTATTCCACCCGCGACGGACAAACAAAGAAGATTGCTTCTTCAATTGCTGAGGCGATCCGTCAGCAACAGCAATGTGATGTGCTGGACATTCAGGATGCCACGCTGCCCAACTGGGCTCAGTATGATCGCGTACTGATTGGCGCCTCGATCCGTTACGGTCATTTCCAGCCGGTCGTCGATAAGTTCGTGAAGCACCACCTCAATGAATTGCAGCAGCGTACCAGCGGGTTCTTTTCGGTGAATCTGACGGCGCGTAAACCGGAGAAGCGTTCGCCTGAAACCAACGCCTATACCCAGAAATTCTTAGCGAACTCACCCTGGCAGCCCGATTGCTGTGCAGTGTTCGCGGGTGCACTCTATTACCCGCGCTATCGCTGGTTCGATCGCGTCATGATTCAGTTGATTATGCGTATGACTGGCGGTGAGACTGACCCGACAAAAGAAGTGGAGTATACGGACTGGCAGCAGGTCCGCACTTTTGCCAATGATTTTGCACAGTTACCAGGCAAATCGTAGCGAAATAGCGCGATTTGATGAAAATTACTGCGAACGGTAATCTTTTCGTAATAAACACTTGTCAGCCCGCGCGAACTCCCTATAATGCGCCTCCATCGACACGGTACACCGGCAACGGGAAACGGGTTG
>NZ_JAOCKJ010000018.1 GCF_029844725.1 Pantoea sp. GD03673 | reverse complement strand
TTCATTTTTACATCCTGCTGAATTAATTATTATAAGAACAAAAATAATGCAGATTGAAAGCATCTTAATCATCATTATCGGTTAACTGTTCATTAACTTTATAGCAGGCGTAAGAAAGTGAATGTTTAGGTTGAATTGCAAAAAGGTCTAACCTGTCACCCAGTAATTAGCCCATGCTGATGTTATTAATTACCTCATAAGAGGTAGGAAAGATTGTTAATATCAATTTCTCTCTTAACGAGTTTTATACATGATTCATGTCCGCTTTGTGCCAAGGGCGGACGCTGATTCCGCACAATATTATGTGTTAAACACTGGGGATGTGGTCGTTTTCTATGTGATCTATGCGTTTTCTGAATGTCAGTTAAACGCAAACGCAAACGTAATGACTGGTAAGAGAGTTACTGACGTAGCGGTGAATCATCAACGCTGGCGGGTCATTCGCAGGAGGAGCTTTTACTGTTCCAAACCAGACTGGATTTGCCGGGCAGACGGAGCCACAAATGTAGGCAGGTATGCCCGCAAATGTACCTGCTATTGGTCTGTGGACATGACCTGTAGAAATGGCGAGTAATCTGGCCGGGGCGCGCCTAATCAACTCTTCCATCTCAGGTAGACCTCTGCACATCGTTTCGTCTAGCGTTGGTATGCCAGATGCAAATACGTGATGGTGCAGAAACAGCAATGACGGAGGGTTGTCTGCGTCGCTAAGTTGATTATCTAACCATCTCAGATGGTCAGCCACACTGCCGTAATCCTTATAATCAATCGTCGAATCCAGACCAATCAGATGAATGCCACCCATGTTATGGGTAAAGTGTAGGGCCTCTCCCTGGGCATCAAGCGCCCACCTGTTCTCATCCCAAACAGAACGCATCAGACTTCGGTCGTCTGAATTACCTGGCAGGATCAACGAAGGGTAATTTTGCTGATTCAGGCGGTCAGCTATCTGTTTATAACCTTCCTGCCAATGCCCATCCGTTAGATCGCCAGTAAGTACCAGTAAGTCCGGTTGCAAATGCGTAAGCCAATTTAGTACCCGGTCGAACCGAAACAGATGATCATTTTCGGTTGAGGCGTGAATGTCTGAAACCTGGGCTATCAGCATAAAGACCTAATACGATTATTGTGTGGGAACAAGACCGTTATTCATGGTCATGAATCCGGTTTCAAATTTCATTTTTTTCACCACTATGGCAACAATGGATAGGTTAATTAAGATCAGTTATTCAATTGTTACGGTGAGTCCGACTGGTAGAAAAGACGGTCGGAAATTCACAATTAATCGCTAAGTTCACTTCCGACTACTCAGAGCCAATGTTAGCAGGGATGAGTAAGGTCCGCTTTTCGCTCTAAGCAGACCTGCTACCGGTCTCGGTCCGCTTAGTGCCAGAAGCGGACGCTTCAGGTTTAAATATGGGCAGGTAAGCGTCTTTACTTATTAATCCGGTATACATACCCGGATACGGTGCCCGTCAGGATCAAGCGCAACGAACGTCCTGCCAAAAACAGCCTGTCTGGGCCGCTGTTCTATCTGCACACCGCTGTCTGACCACTGCTGATAAAGCGCTTCAACCGCCTGAATATCTTTAACCATAAAACTCAACTCAGTTCGGTTACCCTTACCGCAGGATACAAAGTCACTAGCCGTTGTTGACCATAGTCCAAGATTCAGGCCGTTATTGAAGGAAAAAGCCGCCCACGTTGGAAGCATCACGTCTGGTTCTGTATTGAATAGATTTTGATAAAATCTGCTGCTGACAATCGGGTCATCAACATAAAGAATGATCAGGTTAGGTATCATGAGTCTCTCGCTTCAAAAAGAATGAGGCTTCACTATTGCATGGAGCATTGACAGAACATGTCAGCATCGGGACCGACGCGTGCAGAGCGCCTACTCAATCTTATGCAGATTTTGTATCAGCATCGCTATCCGGTAAGCGGACACTGGCTTGCTCGGGAGCTTTCCGTCAGCCTTCGCACGCTTTACCGTGATGTTCACGCACTGCGTGCTCAGGGGGTAGACATTCAAGGGGAAGCCGGCACGGGATTTCTGCTTTCCCGGAGCCATCATTTGCCGCCTGTGATGTTTACCCCTGAGCAGCTTGACGCGCTGGCGCTCGGTTTGCGATGGGTAGCTGTATATGGTGATGCGGGTATAGCAAAAGCGGCTTCTGAGGTGACGGGTAAGATCCGGCAAGGTCTGCCCCCACAGCTAAAGACGATGTTTGATGACTCGACGTTATTAGTCGGAAAGACTCAGGTTGCCCATCACAATTTTGAAAATCTGAATGCTCTTCGAAGCGCCATCAGGCGAAGACAAAAAATCCGGACAGGTTATACAGACAGGCTAGGTAATGTGAGTGAAAGAACGATATGGCCTTTCGCTTTAGGTTACTTCTCCGGTGATATTGTCCTTGCTGCATGGTGTGAAAAACGTAATGCCTTCCGCCATTTCGACGTAACGCGATTTACATCTCTTCAGCTTATGCGGGAAGGATACCCTCATTCCCGACATCGCTTACTCCGCATGTGGCGCAGTGCGGGTCTGGATAACATAATCCCTGGGCGTAGCTGAACTGTATGCCAGTGTTCCAGAATATTCAGGCTTGCCAATATCTATTAGTTTGTCCGCTATTCGCTCATAGCGGACCTCAAAGCATCAATAATTTCTGTAGATTTTCCATTCCACATAAATGGCGACATGTCCGCCAGAATGATGGCCATCTTGGGTGAAATGGCACCAGGCCAGGAAATTTACTCGATAGATGAAAGCTTTCTGGATGTCAGCGGTATTTCTTCGTATATGCCACTGGAAGACTTTGGCCTGCAGATGCGGAATCGAGTGAAAAAAGGGGTCGTCTCAGAATTCGGAAAATAAAGCACGCTAAGGCGTAGTCACCCCGTGACTCCCCCGCGCCGATGCAGCGAGCTTCGTTCCGTCTTGCAGTGACGCAATCAGCGGGCAGGAAACGTTCCCTTTCCGCGCATGGCAGGCGCACACCAGTTCAGACAGCACGGCCTCCATGCGTGCCAAGTCGGCCATCTTCTCGCGCACATCCTTGAGCTTGTGCTCGGCCAGGCCGCTGGCTTCCTCGCAATGGGTGCCATCCTCCAGCCGCAGTAGCTCGGCGATTTCGTCCAGGCTAAAGCCCAGCCGCTGGGCCGATTTCACGAACCGCACTCGTGTTACATCCGCCTCGCCATAGCGGCGAATGCTGCCATAGGGCTTGTCTGGCTCCGGCAGCAGGCCCTTGCGCTGGTAGAACCGGATGGTCTCCACATTGACCCCGGCCGCCTTGGCAAAAACGCCAATGGTCAGATTCTCAAAATTAATTTGCATATCGCTTGACTCCGTACATAACTACGGAAGTAAGCTTAAGCTATCCAAACCAAATTTGAAAGGACAAGCGTATGTCTGAACCACAAAACGGGCGCGGCGCGCTCTTCGCCGGTGGGCAGGCCGCCATTCTTGCGTCGGCCTGCTGCCTGGGGCCGCTGGTTTTGATCGCCTTGGGGTTCAGCGGGGCATGGATCGGCAACCTGACGGTGCTGGAACCCTATCGCCCGATCTTCATCGGCGCAGCGCTGGTCGCGCTGTTTTTCGCCTGGCGGCGCATCTACCGCCCGGCGCAAGCCTGCAAACCGGGTGAGGTCTGCGCGATTCCCCAAGTGCGAGCTACTTACAAGCTCATTTTCTGGATCGTGGCCGCGCTGGTCCTGGTCTCGCTCGGATTTCCCTACGTCATGCCATTTTTCTATTAATCACAGGAGTTCATCATGAAAAAACTGTTTGCCGCCCTCGCCCTCGCTGCCGTTGTTGCCCCCGTGTGGGCCGCCACCCAGACCGTCACGCTGTCCGTGCCTGGCATGACCTGCGCCTCTTGCCCGATCACTGTCAAGCACGCGCTTTCCAAGGTTGAGGGCGTGAGCAAGACCGACGTAAGTTTCGACAAGCGCCAGGCCGTCGTCACCTTCGACGATGCCAAGACCAACGTCCAGAAGTTGACCAAGGCGACCGAGGACGCGGGCTATCCGTCCAGCCTCAAACGCTGATCCGTTAACCGAACTCGGGAGCGACACATGGGACTCATCACGCGCATCGCTGGCAAAACCGGCGCGCTCGGCAGCGTCGTTTCCGCGATGGGCTGCGCCGCCTGTTTTCCTGCCATCGCCAGCTTTGGCGCGGCCATCGGACTGGGCTTCTTGAGCCAGTACGAGGGGCTATTCATTGGCATCCTGCTGCCGATGTTCGCCGGCATCGCGTTACTCGCCAATGCTATCGCTTGGCTCAATCATCGACAGTGGCGACGCACGGCGCTCGGCACGATAGGCCCGATCTTGGTGCTGGCAGCGGTGTTTTTAATGCGGGCTTACGGCTGGCAGAGCGGTGGACTGCTCTATGTCGGCCTGGCCTTGATGGTTGGGGTGTCGGTCTGGGATTTCATCTCGCCAGCACATCGCCGCTGCGGGCCGGACAGCTGTGAATTGCCAGAACAACGTGGCTGACGGCAACAGCCGTAGCCACCACAGAAAAGGAAAAATACATGACCACCCTGAAAATCACCGGGATGACCTGCGACTCGTGCGCGGCTCACGTCAAGGAAGCCTTGGAGAAAGTGCCCGGCGTGCAATCGGCGCTGGTGTCCTATCCGAAGGGCACAGCGCAACTCGCCATTGAGGCGGGCACGTCATCGGATGCGCTGACTACCGCCGTGGCCGGACTGGGCTACGAGGCAACGCTTGCCGATGCGCCACCGACGGACAACCGCGCCGGCCTGCTCGACAAGATGCGCGGCTGGATAGGGGCCGCTGATAAGCCCAGTGGCAACGAACGCCCGTTGCAGGTCGTCGTCATTGGTAGCGGTGGAGCCGCGATGGCGGCAGCACTGAAGGCCGTCGAGCAAGGCGCGCAGGTCACGCTGATTGAGCGCGGCACCATCGGCGGCACCTGCGTCAACGTCGGTTGTGTGCCGTCCAAGATCATGATCCGCGCCGCCCACATCGCCCATCTGCGCCGGGAAAGCCCATTCGACGGCGGCATGCCACCCACACCGCCGACGATCTTGCGCGAGCGGCTGCTGGCCCAGCAGCAGGCCCGTGTCGAAGAACTCCGTCATGCCAAGTACGAAGGCATCCTGGACGGCAATTCAGCCATCACCGTTCTGCACGGTGAAGCGCGTTTCAAGGACGACCAGAGCCTTATCGTTAGTTTGAACGAGGGTGGCGAGCGCGTCGTGATGTTCGACCGCTGCCTGGTCGCCACGGGTGCCAGCCCGGCGGTCCCGCCGATTCCGGGCTTGAAAGAGTCACCCTACTGGACTTCCACCGAGGCCCTGGCGAGCGACACCATTCCCGAACGCCTTGCCGTAATCGGCTCGTCGGTGGTGGCGCTGGAGCTGGCGCAAGCCTTTGCCCGGCTGGGCAGCAAGGTCACGGCCCTGGCGCGCAATACCTTGTTCTTCCGTGAAGACCCGGCCATCGGCGAGGCGGTGACAGCCGCTTTCCGTGCCGAGGGCATCGAGGTGCTGGAGCACACGCAAGCCAGCCAGGTCGCCCATATGGACGGTGAATTCGTGCTGACCACCACGCACGGTGAATTGCGCGCCGACAAGCTGCTGGTCGCCACCGGCCGGACACCGAACACGCGCAGCCTGGCATTGGAAGCGGCGGGGGTAGCCGTCAATGCGCAGGGGGCCATCGTCATCGACAAGGGCATGCGCACCAGTAGCCCGAACATCTACGCGGCCGGCGACTGCACCGACCAGCCGCAGTTCGTCTATGTGGCGGCAGCGGCCGGCACTCGTGCGGCGATCAACATGACTGGCGGCGATGCGGCCCTGGACCTGACCGCAATGCCGGCCGTGGTGTTCACCGACCCGCAGGTCGCCACCGTGGGCTACAGCGAGGCGGAAGCACATCACGACGGGATCGAGACCGACAGTCGCCTGCTAACACTGGATAACGTGCCGCGTGCGCTTGCCAACTTCGACACACGCGGCTTCATCAAGCTGGTCATCGAGGAAGGTAGCGGACGGCTCATCGGCGTGCAAGCGGTGGCCCCGGAAGCGGGTGAACTGATCCAGACGGCGGTGCTCGCCATTCGCAACCGTATGACCGTGCAGGAACTGGCCGACCAATTGTTCCCCTACCTGACCATGGTCGAAGGGCTGAAGCTCGCGGCGCAGACCTTCAGCAAGGACGTGAAGCAGCTTTCGTGCTGCGCCGGATGAGGAAAAGGAGGTGTTCAATGAGCGCCTACACAGTGTCCCGGCTGGCCCTTGATGCCGGGGTGAGCGTGCATATCGTGCGCGACTACCTGCTGCGCGGATTGCTACGGCCGGTCGCGTACACCACGGGCGGCTACGGCTTGTTCGATGACACCGCGTTGCAACGGCTGCGCTTTGTACGGGCTGCCTTCGAAGCGGGTATCGGCCTGGACGCACTGGCGCGGCTGTGCCGGGCGCTGGATGCTGCGGACGGTGACGGTGCGTCTGCGCAGCTTGCCGTGTTGCGGCAACTCGTCGAGCGTCGGCGCGAGGCCCTGGCCAGCCTCGAAATGCAACTGGCCGCCATGCCAACCGAACCGGCACAGCACGCGGAGAGTCTGCCATGAACAGCCCAGAGCACTTGCCGTCTGAGACGCACAAACCGATCACCGGCTACTTGTGGGGCGCGCTGGCCGTGCTCACCTGTCCCTGCCATTTGCCGATTCTCGCCATTGTGCTAGCCGGCACGACGGCCGGCGCGTTCATCGGGGAGCACTGGGGTATTGCAGCCCTCACGCTGACCGGCTTGTTTGTCCTGTCTGTGACGCGGCTGCTGCGGGCCTTCAAGGGAAGATCATGACCGCTTCCCAGCCAGCCGAGAGTGGGCAGCTTTGAGCTTCGCTACCAATCTGGAGGAGTACCACCATGAACGCAAACGCCCCGAACACTGCCAGTTGCACCACCTGCTGCGTATGCTGCAAAGAAATTCCGCTCGATGCCGCCTTCACCCCGGAAGGCGCGGAATACGTCGAACATTTCTGCGGGCTGGATTGCTATGAACGCTTCCAGGCACGCGCCAAGGCCGCGACAGAATCTGACATTGCGCCTGTCCCTGGCGGTTCGCAGCCGTCAGATTGAGGCATACCCTAACTTGATGTCAGGCAGGGCCGCGCCGCTTCGTCAGAATAGAGTCTGCTTTCCCATTTTTTGACACATGCCCGCGAAGGTTATAGATTTCAGCCTGACAGAAATGGGCTTTGAGGCACAACGGAACAGAAAGTGCACTTAAGCCGCCTTCAACCAAGGAGACATCGTGCAGGGGCACCGCATCGGCTACGTCCGGGTCAGCAGCTTTGACCAGAACCCGGAACGCCAGCTGGAACAAACCCAGGTGAGCAAGGTGTTCACCGACAAGGCATCGGGCAAGGACACCCAGCGCCCCCAGCTCGAAGCGCTGCTGAGCTTCGTCCGCGAAGGCGATACAGTGGTGGTGCACAGCATGGATCGGCTGGCCCGCAACCTCGATGACCTGCGTCGCTTGGTACAGAAGCTGACTCAGCGCGGCGTGCGCATCGAGTTCCTGAAGGAGGGCCTGGTGTTCACTGGCGAGGACTCGCCGATGGCCAACCTGATGCTGTCGGTGATGGGGGCCTTCGCTGAGTTCGAGCGCGCCCTGATCCGCGAGCGGCAGCGTGAGGGCATCGCCTTGGCCAAGCAGCGTGGCGCGTACCGGGGCCGCAAGAAAGCCCTGTCCGATGAGCAGGCTGCTACCCTGCGGCAGCGAGCGACGGCCGGCGAGCCCAAGGCGCAGCTTGCCCGCGAGTTCAACATCAGCCGGGAAACCCTCTACCAGTACCTCCGCACGGACGACTGACACATGCCGCGTCGCTTGATCCTCTCGGCCACGGAGCGGGACACCCTGCTTGCGCTGCCGGAAAGCCAGGATGACCTGATCCGCTACTACACCTTCAACGACTCCGACCTGTCGCTGATCCGCCAGCGACGCGGCGACGCCAACCGCCTCGGCTTCGCCGTGCAGCTCTGCCTGCTGCGCTACCCCGGTTACGCGCTGGGAACCGACAGCGAGCTGCCCGAGCCGGTCATCCTGTGGGTGGCGAAGCAAGTCCAGGCCGAGCCGGCGAGCTGGGCAAAGTACGGCGAGCGCGACGTGACCCGTCGCGAGCATGCCCAGGAACTGCGCACCTACCTGCAACTGGCCCCGTTCGGCCTGTCCGACTTCCGCGCCCTGGTGCGCGAGCTAACCGAGCTGGCCCAGCAGACCGACAAAGGCTTGCTGCTGGCCGGTCAGGCCCTGGAGAGCCTACGGCAGAAACGACGCATCCTGCCGGCGCTGAGCGTGATTGACCGGGCCTGCTCGGAAGCCATTGCGCGAGCCAATCGGCGGGTCTACCGCGCCCTGGTCGAACCACTCACGGACTCGCATCGGGCCAAGCTGGACGAGCTGTTGAAGCTCAAGGCCGGCAGCAGCATCACCTGGTTGACCTGGCTGCGCCAGGCACCGCTGAAACCCAACTCTCGGCACATGCTGGAACACATCGAGCGGCTGAAGACATTTCAGTTGGTGGACTTGCCCGAAGGCCTGGGCCGGCACATCCACCAGAACCGCCTGCTCAAGCTGGCCCGCGAGGGTGGGCAGATGACGCCCAAAGACCTCGGTAAGTTCGAGCCGCAGCGCCGCTACGCGACCCTGGCCGCCGTGGTGCTGGAGAGCACCGCGACCGTGATCGATGAGCTGGTCGATCTGCATGACCGCATCCTGGTCAAGCTGTTCAGCGGCGCGAAGCACAAGCATCAGCAGCAGTTCCAGAAGCAGGGCAAGGCGATCAACGACAAGGTGCGCCTGTACTCCAGGATCGGCCAGGCGCTGCTGGAAGCGAAGGAAAGCGGCAGCGACCCCTATGCCGCCATCGAGGCGGTGATTCCCTGGGACGAGTTCACCGAGAGCGTCAGCGAGGCCGAGCTGCTGGCCCGGCCGGAAGGCTTCGACCACCTGCACCTGGTCGGCGAGAACTTCGCCACCCTGCGCCGTTACACGCCGGCCTTGCTGGAGGTGCTGGAACTGCGCGCCGCGCCGGCCGCGCAAGGCGTGCTGGCAGCCGTGCAGACCCTGCGTGAGATGAACGCCGACAACCTGCGCAAGGTGCCGGCCGATGCACCCACGGCCTTCATCAAGCCGCGCTGGAAGCCGCTGGTGATCACCCCGGAAGGCCTCGACCGGAAATTCTACGAAATCTGCGCCCTGTCCGAGCTGAAGAACGCCCTGCGCTCCGGCGACATCTGGGTCAAGGGCTCGCGGCAGTTCCGCGACTTCGACGACTACCTGCTGCCGGCCGAGAAGTTCGCCGCACTCAAGCGCGAGCAGGCCCTGCCCCTGGCGATCAACCCGAACAGCGACCAGTACCTGGAAGAGCGTTTGCAGCTGCTGGACGAGCAGTTGGCCACCGTCACCCGCCTGGCCAAGGACAACGAGCTGCCCGATGCCATCCTCACCGAGTCAGGGCTGAAAATCACCCCGCTGGATGCGGCGGTGCCGGATCGGGCGCAGGCGCTGATCGACCAAACCAGCCAGTTACTGCCGCGCATCAAGATCACCGAACTGCTGATGGACGTGGACGACTGGACGGGCTTCAGCCGCCACTTCACCCACTTGAAGGACGGGGCCGAGGCCAAAGACAGGACGTTGCTGCTGTCCGCAATCCTCGGTGATGCGATCAACCTCGGGCTGACCAAGATGGCCGAGTCGAGCCCCGGCCTGACCTACGCCAAGCTGTCCTGGCTGCAAGCCTGGCACATCCGCGACGAAACCTATTCGGCGGCCTTGGCCGAGCTGGTCAACCACCAGTATCGCCACGCCTTTGCCGCCCACTGGGGCGACGGCACGACCTCATCCTCCGATGGCCAGCGCTTCCGCGCGGGTGGCCGGGGCGAGAGCACCGGGCACGTCAACCCGAAGTACGGTAGCGAGCCGGGACGGCTGTTCTATACCCATATCTCCGACCAGTACGCGCCGTTCAGCACCCGCGTGGTGAATGTCGGCGTCCGCGATTCCACCTATGTGCTCGACGGCCTGCTGTACCACGAGTCCGACCTGCGGATCGAGGAGCACTACACCGACACGGCCGGCTTCACCGATCACGTCTTTGCCCTGATGCACCTGCTAGGCTTCCGCTTCGCGCCGCGCATCCGCGACCTCGGCGAAACCAAGCTGTACGTGCCGCAGGGCGTGCAAGCCTACCCGACGTTGCGCCCGCTGATCGGCGGCACCCTGAACATCAAGCACGTGCGTGCCCACTGGGACGACATCCTGCGCCTGGCCAGCTCGATCAAGCAGGGCACCGTCACCGCCTCGCTGATGCTGCGCAAGCTCGGCAGCTACCCGCGCCAGAACGGACTGGCCGTGGCCCTGCGCGAGCTGGGCCGGATCGAGCGCACGCTGTTCATCCTGGACTGGCTGCAAAGTGTTGAACTGCGCCGCCGCGTGCATGCCGGCCTGAACAAAGGTGAGGCGCGCAACTCGCTGGCCAGGGCGGTGTTCTTCAACCGCCTTGGGGAAATCAGGGATCGGAGCTTCGAGCAGCAGCGCTACCGGGCCAGCGGCCTCAACCTGGTGACGGCGGCTATCGTGCTGTGGAACACGGTGTACCTGGAACGCGCCACCCAGGGGTTGGTCGAGGCCGGCAAGCCGGTGGACGGCGAGCTGCTGCAATTCCTGTCGCCGCTGGGCTGGGAGCACATCAACCTAACCGGCGATCATGTACAGAACCTTAAGCGGCAAGCGAATTAATAATACCGTCTAACGTGTTGTTTTGCTTGGATTTTCTCTGCCTACTCTTTTTGCCGTTTTTGGATAAATACACCATTGCCCACTCCAACTTCTCTGTTATTTCCTGCCACGCACCATGGATGATGCTCGCCAATATCGGCATTAACCAAAGCGCGCTGTTTTTGGCAATCTTCAGCATCGATAACTCCGCGCTGCCAATCAGCGTCAGCGCCAGCCGACGTTTGACCAGCAAGGCCAGCAAACTAGCCCAGATCAAGCCTTCCGCTATCGCTTTTTGTCGTGTCGCGAACGCCTTCAACCGGTTATGTGATTTCAGCTCTTTGAACAACAGTTCGATCTGCCAACGGCAACGATACAATGCCATCACCTTCTCGGCTGGCCATCGCTCACGCGGAAGATTGGTCATCCATATACAGAACCGTTTTTCCTCTGCAAACCAACGTCTTATGAGTCGATATTTATACTTTCCCGAACTCACATCCAGATCCAGAACCTCGGCTCTGCAGCTTCTCCGATCGATATCCTTGAGCTTTTTTCCGAGTAACTTGGGCATTTCCCTGCCGTCCTGTCGGTAAGCTGCCTGTACTTTGGGATTGAGATTTTGACTCCCTCTGACCAGATAGCTTCCTTTGGCTTTGGTCACATCAGCAAAGTACTCGCGGCTGATGTAACCGGCATCCGCCAATAACAGTTTGTTATTTAACGAATTTTCGGCCGGAAGATGCTTGCGCTCCGATTCGGTATCCGCCGTGATACTCATCGATATCGGCGACTGGTCCAGCAAGGACATGGTCATATGACACTCTACCGCAGCGGGGCTGTGCTTATTGAATCGGCCCGGGAAATGTTCTGCCAATTGCGGATGTAACGCGAATGACGACCCGTCCTGCAGCAGTACCTGCTCAAAGCCTGCCAGTCCGTGGGCGTCCGGTAGACACTCCTTGAGGCGTAAGGCGATGGCTCGTTCAACCAGTGCGCGCATGAACAAGGGAAAACCCTGCTTGCGTAACTGGTTGTGAAAGGGTTTATACGCTATTTGGTCAGTATCATGGAGCTGCAACGCATTGAAATGGCGATGCAAACCAGCAATACCATCCACCTTGTCGCAACCAAGCCCTGAGAGCAGAGCCGGGAGTAGTCTCGCAGGCTGGATATCCCGGAGTCGCTGACAAAAACCGGTAAATTTACCGATCCGGTTGAGTTCAGAAGAGCTAAGAAGTTGCTTGAGGTACTGGGTTGCATTTATAATAGTCATGGCTTCGGGCGTGTCGGTTTTTTTTTGCGATTAAATCAGATCACAAACGAAGCCTTTTTTCTATCTATTTCAATTGGTTGTAGCTAAAGATCCTGTACATGACAGGTCACTGCAGCGGCCAAACTGTTGCCACATCTCAGTTCAGGAGGAAACGCAATGACTCAGGAAAGGATCCAGACCCGCTACCCACTCGGCGGCCCCTTCGCCACCCAGGCTGAGCTGGAGCAGGCCATCACCCAGGCCATAACGACCCACAGACAAGATTTCTTCCCTCTGCTGGAACGGCTGGTGGACGTGGGGGACACCCGGGTCAACCTCAGTCAGGAGAACCCGCTGCGGGTGCTCAGCATCGAACTCGCTGACGGCCGTGAAGGAGTGGCCCATATCAACTACGAGTCCAACTTCGCCGAGAGCTGCCTGATTATCAACGAATACGACCAGCACCAGACCAGCCTGGCCTTTCGCCTCGACGGGGATGCACTTATCTTCGACGTCGAACTGCCGATCGCGTGGAATTTCAATAACTGAAGATTCAGCGGTGTAATGCCGCCTGGTTGCTACACCCGGTCAGCCAGCTCCCCTCACCCTAACCCTCTCCCAAAGGGAGAGGGGATCAGCCCGTGCCAACCTCCAGCCGTGGTAGTCACTCCATACTCTGCTGTTATTTCAGGCGCCTGTAATCTTCCCCATATGGCTGTCATCTGAATAGCAATATCCAGCATATAGCCACCATAACCCTCACTCATGTACAGGATCTTTAGCGGCAACCAATTGAAATAGATATAAAAAAGGCTTCGTTTGTGATCTGATTTTATCGCCAAACAAAATCAACACGCGCGAAGCCTATGACTATTATCAACGCTAATTACTATCTGGAGCAACTCTTGGCTCCCGCCGCACTCGAGCGCATTGCTCGGCTCTGCAAGTTTTGTCTGCGTCAGCGTGCCATTACCCCAGCCATGCTCGTACCTGCACTGCTGCGGGCCATGGGAGGCGACCAGGTCAATGACATTGCCGGTTTACACCGCCATTTCAATGCCTTGCAACTGGTAAACACCCATCAGGTTTCTTACAAACCGTTTCACAATCAGCTGCGCAAAGAGAGCTTTGCCCTGTTTATGAAAGCCCTGGTCGAGCGGGCCATCGCCTTGCGTATCGACCATCAACTCAAAGCAGCCTCCCTCGGCGCGTTCAAGCAGGTGTTACTGCACGATGGCACCTCCTTTGCGGTGCATCGGCGCCTTGCTGCTGATTTTCCCGGCCGGTTCAAGACCATCAGTCCGGCAGCTATCGAGTGCCATATGACCATGTCACTGTCGGAGCAGAGCCCGTTGTGCATGAGTGTGTCTGCCGATACCGCAGGGGAACGGCAATTTCTGCCTGAAGCCCACACGCTGACCAACTGCCTGCTGCTGGCTGACGCAGGTTACATTGACAGGGCTTGGTTTGAGCAGGTGAACGACGCTGGCGGATTTTATCTGGTGCGCGGCACGAAAAGCCTGAACCCCAAGATAATCCAAGCCTGGCGCGGTGATGGACGGGAAGTACCCAAGCTGGCGGGACTATCTCTGAGAGAGGCCGGACGGCGACGCTGTCGGGCCGAGGTACTGGATATGGTGGTGAAGTCCGGCCAGGTCGAGTACCGGTTGATCCGGCGCTGGTTTGCTGAGGAAAAGCGGTTCTGTCTGTGGATGACGAACCTACCGCGAGCAGCATGGTCAGCAGAGCAGGTGATGAGCCTGTATCGCTGCCGTTGGCAGGTGGAGTTGTTATTTAAAGAGTGGAAATCGCACAACCGGCTCAAGGGGTTTGTGACGGGCGAGAAAGCGATTGCCGAGGGGTTGGTGTGGACGAGCCTGCTGTCGCTGGTGATGAAGAGACGGGTCGCGCAGAGTGTGATGAGTGGGGCGCTATCGATGCTGAAAGCGTCGAAGAACAGTGCGACGTGGTGGCTACCGCTATTGGAAGCAGTGGCCCATAGGGCGCTGACAGAAATAAGGGAAAGATTGGAATGGGCTGCCGATTATTTGGCCAAGAACGCCTGCCGAACCAAGCAGAGAAAGTCGATACAGAACAGGACCTTGGAAGGCGTTTTAAATGGACTCGCCGCTTAAGGTCCTGTACATGAACCGGCGATTACGTCTGGCGGCAGAGCCGCAGACTGGAAGACGGGAAGTTTCGGCCCTTACGGATGCCCGGAAAACCTTAGCGTACGATTTTTTCCGAATTCTGCGGGCTCCCCTATTAGCGTAGAGAAAAGTGTTGGACCATTTTGAGTCGTGGTTATGCGTGAAGACTATAGCGTCAGTCCAGTATGATTTCCCAATACCCTGTAGCTATAGTTTCGATAGCTTCGAATCGGCATTGCAGGCGTATCCCCGTCAGCGGATTTCGAGCGGACGCCGTCGCTTGCCAACGTTGGTGTGAGACCGGCGGGCGAGATCGCCCCTGCCAACGCGACCGCTGAGAGGTCGACTCCTCAACCGCTTGGGCGCTTATCGCCTCCATCCGGATGCTCACCCGCCGAACAGCAATAAACCGCTATTTTCGATAAACTTCTGAATCCGGCTCCGAGGTATGGAAACTATGTCGTACCGCTATTGGATATGTTGCGCGCATACCTTCATAGTCTGACACGCGAAATCTTTAAATCCTGAGTATATTTCGGAAGAAATTTCGATCTGATCGATAAGACTTCAGGATACAGCAAGCTGGAGACACCGATGAAAGCCGTTGGTTACAAGGTTCCGGGACCCATCGCCGAGGACGCCTCTCTGGTCGACATTGATCTGCCTCGGCCTGTCGCTGAAGGAGGCGATATCCTGGTTGAGGTGAAGGCTGTCTCGGTCAACCCGGTCGACTACAAAATCCGCAGCAGCACGCCGCCCGCTGATGGCGATTGGAAAGTGCTGGGATGGGATGCGGCCGGGATCGTGCAAGAGGTCGGCCCCGACGTGACGCAGTTCGCGGTAGGCGACGAGGTCTATTATGCCGGATCGCTCATAAGGCCTGGCACCAATGCGGAGTTCCATCTCGTCGACGCCCGGATCGTCGGTCGTAAACCCGCGTCGCTCGACTGGGCGGAAGCGGCGGCGCTGCCACTCACGACGTTGACGGCCTGGGAAGCCATGTTCGATCGCCTGGACGTGACGAAGCCCGTTCCCGGGGCGGCGGCGATCCTCATCATCGGTGGTGCGGGTGGGGTCGGGTCGATCGCCATCCAGATCGCTCGACAGCGCACGGATCTCATCGTCATCTCCACCGCCTCTCGGCCGGAAACCCAGGAGTGGGTTAAAGGGCTTGGGGCTCATCATGTCATCGACCACTCTCGGCCGCTCGCGCCACAGATTGCCGAGCTCAACATCGGCGCTCCCGCTTTCGTGTTCTCGACCACGCATACCGAGCAGCATGCATCCGACATCGCCGAACTGATCGCCCCGCAAGGACGGTTCGGATTCATCGACGATCCCAAGGCGCTCGACGTCATGCTGTTCAAGCGCAAGGCAGTGTCGATCCACCACGAGCTGATGTTCACACGGTCGCTCTACGGCACGCCCGACATGGATGAGCAGGGCAAGATCCTCAATTCGCTGGCGGTGCTGGTGGACGACGGCAAAATTCGCACGACGCTAACCGAAAAATTGTCGCCAATTAATGCCGCCAATCTGAAGACGGTGCACGCACTGATCGAAAGTGGCGCGGCAAGAGGCAAGATTGTCCTCGAAGGCTTCTGATGACTGCCACCGCCGAACGTCTTTTCTAACCTCAAGAACGCCGGACGGATTACGCCACGGCGAAGGAAATTTCATGACGAAATCCATTGCCACCGCCTCGATCAACCGCGAAACCGCCGTCGCCCTCATCGACGCGGCGATCGCCGCGGCACGTACAATCGGCATCCCGGCTGCGGTCGCCGTCGTCGACGCCACCGGTAACCTGCGCGCGTTCGAGCGCACTGATGACGCGCCGTTTCTCACCGTCGATGTTGCCATCGACAAGGCTTGGAGTTCCGCCTCGTTTGGGTACCCCACCCATGTCTGGAACGACTATGTTTCGAACGATCCAAAAGTGGCGCCGCTGGCCTATCGCCCCCGGATGGTCGCTGTCGGCGGAGGCTATCCGATCCTGGAAGACGGGAAGTTGATCGGCGGGATCGGCATCTCCGGAGGCAACTATCAGCAGGATCAGGATGCGTGCGTCGAGGCACTCACGAAAATCGGGTTCGAGCTGCCAGCCTGACGACTTTAAGGCCATCGCCAGCGGCGGTGGCCTGCAGATGCGACCTTATGAAAGACTTTAAGATGGAAGCGTTCGTCGTCTTCACCCGCGAAGAAACCACCGATCCGGAAGAACTCGCAACCTATTCTGCAGGCGTCGGCCCATCGTTCGATGGCCACGACGTAACCTTTCTCGCCGCTTATGGCGCGATGGAGCATTTGGAGGGGCCGCCCGTCGAAGGGGCCGTAATTTTGCGGTTCCCGACGATGCAGGCCGCCCGTGATTGGTATCATAGCCCCGCCTACCAAACCATCGCTGCGCACCGTTTTGCCGGTTCCCGCTATCGCGCCTTTGTCATTGAGGGGCGGCGGTGACACACCGACGGAAGAACGGCGGGGCTGGCCACGAGGTATCGGTCGGCGAACTCGCATCCTACAACCTGTAGGGGATCAAGGCGGTGAGGTTCGCGTGCCATCGCCACACGCGACCACTCATCGGACTTCTGCATCGGAATTGGAGGATCAGATGAGCGTCGACGAACGACAAGCCCCCGAGCTGCGGGTGCAGAGATGGATTGGCGCGGATGGAGAAAGCATCGCGCCGCTCAAGCTGTCGGATCTCGGCACCGGCCCGAAAGTCCTCTTCGCCTTCCAGCACTGGTGCCGTGGCTGCCATTTGCATGGATTTCCGACGCTACAAAGGTTGCATGGTGCATTGAGCGCCAAGGGCGTGGGCTTCGCGGTGATCCAGACCGTCTTCGAAGGAGCGGATGAGAACACCTTCGAGAAGCTGCGCGTGAACCAGCTCAAGTATGCGCTTCCTGTCGCGTTCGGTCAGGACGAGCCACCTGCCGGCGCGACGCTTCCCACCTTCATGGAGGACTACCGCACGCGGGGAACGCCCTGGTTCTCCGTGATGGACGCTGGCGGCCGCATCGTATTCTCGGACTTCCATCTCGACGCCGATCAGCTCGTGAAGGGACTGGAGCTGGTGTAACCGATGCGGCGCTGGGTCATCCTGATTGCCACCCATCTCGCGATGCTCGCCATGGGCTTCGCGGGCGGTGTCTACACGCTGCCGATCCTGACCGCCCCCCAGGCCCCGGACGCGGCGGCCTTGCGGACCATCTCAGCCGAGACGCTCTACGCAGGGCGTCTGGCCCGCGATCTCAAAGGCAGCGACCTGCTTCACTGGGGGGAAGGCGAGATCCGGGTCTCGCGCGACCGTATCGCCCATATCGGGCGCCTCGCCCCTGGTCCCGACTACAAGCTCTACCTCGCACCACGTTTCGTCGACACGAAGGAGGCCTTTCTCCTAATCAAGGACAGATCAGTCCGCGTGGGCGATGTGAAGACGTTCAACGGCTTCATCGTCGAGGTGCCTGCCGGCATCGATGTCCGTGACTACAACACGGTCGTCATCTGGTGCGAAGCATTCGACCAGTTCATCAGTGCGGCAGAGTATCAACCCTCAAGTCAGGCCCGAGAACGAGCCCGGCGATGGATACCATGAGGTCGGCGGGCAAGCGCGGCCTCGTTCTCGCGCCGGTGGCGGCGCTGCTGCTGAGCGTCGCCGCTCTGCTGCTGGGCAATGGCCTGCTGAGCACGCTCCTGATCGTGAGAGCCGGCCATAAGGGGTTCTCGACCGGCGCGATCAGCGCGATGATGTCCTTCTATTTCGCGGGTTTCACGATCGGCGCGCTCGTGTTGCCACCGATCATCGTCTCCGTGGGACATGTCAGAACCTTCGCCGGCTTCGCGGCCATTGCCTCGATGACCGCCCTTCTCCATGTGGCGTTCGTGGAGCCGATCGCCTGGATGCCGCTTCGCCTGATTACCGGCTTCGCCTACGCGGGCATGATCCTCGCAACGGAGAGTTGGCTCAACGCCCACGCATTGCCATCCACACGCGGGCAGCTCCTGTCGATATTCGGAGTTGTCTCTATGGGCTCATGGGCAATCGGGCAGGCGTTACTCAACATCGCACCGCCCGCCGACGTGACATTGTTCCTCATCGTGTCGCTGCTGATATCAGCGGCGGTGGTTCCGATCACCTTGCTGCCCAGTCATCCGCCGGCCCAGGTGGAACAGGAATGGGTCGCGTTCAGGGACCTCGTCCTCGTATCACCTCTCGCTGCGGCTGGCGCTTTCCTGGCCGGCCTGGCTATCGGTGGTTTCTGGGGCATGGGCGCGAACTTCGCCCAGAGCATCGGCCTCGATGTGGGCGGTATCTCCGCCTTCATGGCTGCGGTTCTTGGTGGAACGCTCGCCTTCCATTGGCCACTCGGTTGGCTTTCGGATCGAGTGCCCCGGAATCTTGTCATCGCCGGTGCGGCGCTGGCGTCCGCAGCGTCTGCCATCGGCGTAGCGTTGGCGGTGGAAGCGCCTCTGCCGCTGCTCCTTGCGGCAGGTGCGCTGTTCGGCGGCTTTGGCATCCCGATTTATTCGTTGTGTCTCGCCGTCGCAAACGACGATCTTCCGGCCGGTCGGCTACTCGGCACCGCGCGCGGGCTTCTGTTGCTCAACGGGATCGGGACAGCCGCTGGCCCCCTAATAGGAGCAGCTGCAATGAATATCGTCGGCCCTGGCGGCCTGTTCCTTTATGCGGCGGCGTTGCTCACGCTCCTGGCAGTGCTGGCCATCGCCCGCAGGCAGCCGAGGCGCGCCAACCAGGCCAAGGCGGCCCCCCGTTCTCCGAGCACGCCGATGATAACCGGATCTCTCGATACGATGATATGCATGGAGAAGCGGGCGCAGGGCGTGCGGGATTAGCGCGGCACGGCGCCTGCACGAACCGCGGGGTCAGGCGATGATAGCTGTTACGCGAATTTCGATACGCATGGTTGGAAGCCCCAGCGCTTCGATTCCCAACTGCGTCCAGATTGGAGCGCGGTCGGGCATGTAGTGGCGATACAGCTTGGCCATTGTTTCGTTGATCACGGGAGGGAATCCACCGACGTGATAGGAATTGACGTGGACCACATGCGGCCAGCGTGCTCCGGCGGTCGCGAGCGTCCGTTCCACGTTCTTGAACGCCTGCTCGATCTCTTCC
Source organism: Pantoea sp. GD03673 (assembly GCF_029844725.1). Lineage (GTDB taxonomy): Bacteria > Pseudomonadota > Gammaproteobacteria > Enterobacterales > Enterobacteriaceae > Pantoea. The sequence goes on along the minus strand of NZ_JAOCKJ010000018.1, from coordinate 15,443 downwards.
TCAATCGACTCCGGAATGACGAGATCGTCGTTCCATCCGCCCTGTCCGGAGATCTCCACGCGGTCACCAATGCGCATTGCCTGAGAATAATGAAGCGCGTCATGCAGGCGCGTCCCGTATCCGGGGGTGATGAAGAATGAAGGTGTTGTCATGAGTTTGCCTTTGATGAGCCAGGTCAACGCGGCTGCAAGTGACCGTATGCATGCAGAAAGAGATGCAGGGCGTTCGGCACTAGCGCGCCGGCTGCGGTGGAGGGCTTTATTCCACGTCTTCTACGGTGAGGTCCCGGCCGTTGAACTGCACGGTCTCCCCGGCTCGGGCACCCTCGATCGCTTCGAAGATCGGCGCCATCGTGGAAATGCCCATGAGCTCACGCCCCTGACAGGTAAACTTGCTCGTTGACACCGCGATCACAAAGTGGCGGCCGGACAGCTTGACGACAGCGCCTTCGTTGACGGCCAACTTGGGGCCGAAATCGATCGTCCTGAGCTTTTCGAGTTTATTGGCGTAGTCATGGAGCGTGTCATCGAGCGCTTCAGCGAAGTCGCTCGCGACCTCGGCCTGAGCTAGTTCGTCGTTTTCGATCGGTTCGCTCCGATCGAGCCGAGCGGTAGAGACATAGTCCAGGTAGTTTTCGCGAGCGCTGTGCAACGCTGCTGTCTCCAGCAAGAGCATAGTTTCTCGTATGTGGTCCTTGTTCCAGTCCATAATCACCTCCTAATTTTCGATGTTCTTAAAGTTCAGCCTGCAGATGTGTGGGCCAGGAAGGCCAGCCTTTCCGGCTAAGCGACACCGCTATTCGTCGCTGATGACGTCTTCGCCCTGGTATGGAACCCTGATCAGCCGAGGATCTCGAATGATGCTCGTGACGAGCCAGACATATTCCTGCTCGGCGGTATCGAAGCCGAGGATGCTGAAGGATTGGCCGAAAGGGCATGGCGGGAAGTCTGGAAAGCCCTCGCGCAGAACGTAACGCTCGGGATCGCTGTGAAACTCGCTCTTGTAGACTTTCCGTAGTCCGTGCTTGCTCGGCGCGTCCTGGTCACCTGCCGGTGCTGTTTCCCGATGCGCCACAAGGCGCTCGGACAAGTCGCGGGGGCAGATTTCGTGGAACACGTCGAAGGCGTCGATCAACAGGCCTTTATGCTCTGTCGCCGGATCGGTGATCGCGTAGATGTTGGAGGCATCTTCGCCGTCGTCCCCGCTCTCGAGGCGCAACGCCGCATCGACGCGAATGCTGCATGCATCGAGGGTTGACCCTAGTTCGAGATCGACGAGATTGCCGTCCTTGACGCGGTATTCGCGGTCATAGCCTTTGGCGATGAATGACTGGACTGCTTCTAGAACGTCGGTCACCTGGGAGGTCATGGAAGCACCTTCATCTTGAACTGGATTGGACACGCTCGCGCACAAAGCGCGCTGTGACTCGGCGGACGGAGAAGCTCGCGAAGTGCGTTACTCATAGCCACTTGGCCTTCTTGAAGCGCATGAATAGGAGAAGGCAGAACACCGCTATCACTCCGAGCACGACGAAGTAGCCATATGGCGTGTCCAGTTCCGGCATGTGCTTGAAGTTCATGCCATATATTCCGGCGATCGCCGTCGGGACCGCCAAGATCGCCGCCCAGGCCGCGAGCTGGCGAGTGACCACACCGATCCTTTGCGCTTCCAGAAGGCTGCTGGCCTCGAAGACCGTGGACAGGACAAGCAGGAGGCCGTCGACCATGGACTGCACGCGGTGGACATGGTCCGCGACGTCGTGGAAATATGGTGTCATTTCGGCGCTGATGCAGGGAAAGTGGCCGCGAACGAGCTTTCGCACCAGCTCGGCCATAGCCCCGAGCGTGCGCTGGAACCGCGTGAGTTCGGACCTTAGTTCGAAGATTCGCGCCACCTCTTCTGGCTCGAGGAAATCGTGCAGCGACCGTCGCTCCATCGCCAGGACGTCGTCCTCGATCATTTCGAAGATGGGCAGATACTGGTCGACCACTCGGTGCAAGATCGCGTGCAGCACATAGTCGACACCCTTGCCGAACTGCGTCGGCGATGCCTCGAGTTGCTCCCGAAGTTTGCCCAGCGCTCCGGCATTGCCGTGCCGCACGGTGATAAGGTGATTGTGACCGGTGAAGATCGCCATCTTGCCGTAGCTGATCCGGTCGCCGACCAGCTCGGCGGTCTGGGCGACGACGTACAACTCATCGTTGTAGACCTCGAGCTTGGGCGGGCACAGCGGGTGCATGGCGTTGTCGATCGCCAAAGGATGGAGGTTATACGTCGTCTGGATCGCGCTGAGTTCGTCTGCGGTGGGCTCGCTAAGCGCGATCCAGCAGAAGCCCGAGCGATTCTCGTTTAGTTCGACGTGCTCATCGAGCCTGATTTCACGGACTCGCTTACCTTCGTTGTAATAATATGCGGCGATAATGGTCATGCAGGCCTCGCAGGAATTCGCAGGCCACGCTGTACAGCCGGTCGCGCCAGCCCGCGTTCGAGCCATGCCTGCACGTTCGAATAGCTGCTTAGGCCGAGGATGTCGCCCGCTGCGTAGAATTCGACCAGCGCATTCACCCAGCCAAACGTCGCAATGTCCGCGATCGAGTAATCATCGACAATCCATTCGCGGCCCTCCAGCCGGTGATCCAGGACCCCGAGAAGACGCCTGGATTCATCAACAAAGCGCTGCCGAGGTCGCTTGTCCTCATAGTCCTTGCCGGCAAATCGCAGGAAAAAGCCTAGCTGTCCGAAGGTCGGCCCAACGCCCGACACCTGAAAGAACACCCAGGCCAGAGTCTCGTACCGCTGGGCGGGTGTTGTTGAGATGAGCTGCCCCGTCTTGTCGGCCAGATAGATGAGGATCGCACCGGTTTCCCATATGCCAATGGGCTGGCCGTCAGGGCCAGCCGGATCGATGATCGCGGGTATGCGGCCGTTGGGATTCAACGACACGAACGCTGGATCCTTCGACTCGTTGTTCGAGATGTCGACGAAGTGGGGCTCATACGGCAGGCCAGTCTCCTCCAGCATCATCGAGACCTTGACGCCGTTGGGCGTGGGGGCCGCGTATAGTTGCAAGCGATCCGGATAAGATGCTGGCCAGCGCTGCGTGATGGGAAAGGAGGAGAGGTCTGTCATATCTGGATCCTGGCACTGCGACGGCGGCTGAATGGAATGATCTGCTTCAAGGCCGGGTTCGACGACCGCGTCGATTGACGCGGTCGTCGGAGGTTGCGAACCGGATCGGCGCGGCACTAACGGCAGCGAAGCCTATTCCGCTGCAGCCCCGGCCGCAGGGCTCACATCGCCGGCCTCATGCCGCTTTGGAAGAACCCAGTCGGGACGGACGAAGTGGCAGGTGTAGCCGCCCGGCCGCTTCTCCAGATAATCCTGGTGATCGGGCTCGGCCTCCCAGAACTCGCCGACCGGCTGGACCTCGGTCACCACTTTGCCATCCCACAGCCCCGAGGCATCCACATCGGCGATCGTATCCTCGGCGACGCGCTTCTGCTCCTCGTCGACATAATAGATGCCCGACCGGTAGGAGAGCCCACGATCATTGCCCTGGCGGTTCAGCGTCGTCGGATCGTGGATCTGGAAGAAGAATTCCAGGATGTGCCGGTAGCTCGTCACTGTCGGGTCGAAGACAATCTCGATCCCCTCGGCATGCGTGCCGTGATTACGATACGTGGCGTTCGGAATATCGCCGCCCGTGTAACCCACACGGGTCGAGATGATGCCGGGCCGCTTGCGGATCAGATCCTGCATGCCCCAGAAACATCCTCCTGCGAGAACAGCGCGCTGATGCATGTTAAGCCTCCTCTACTTGATCGAGATATTCACCGTATCCCTCGGACTCCATCTCGTCGCGCGGGATGAAGCGAAGGGACGCAGAGTTGATGCAGTAGCGCAGACCGCCGCGGTCGGAAGGACCGTCCGGGAAAACGTGGCCCAGATGGCTGTCGGCGTGTACCGACCTGACCTCCGTCCGGACCATGCCGTGTGCACTGTCCCGCACCTCGTTCACGTTTGCCGGAACGATCGGCTTGGTGAAGCTGGGCCAGCCAGTACCCGAATCGAACTTGTCCGTTGAAGCGAACAGCGGCTCTCCCGACACTATGTCGACGTAGATGCCAGGCTCCTTGTTGTCGTTGTGCTCACCCGTGAAGGGCCTTTCGGTCCCCGAATCCTGGGTAATCCGGCGTTGCTCGGGGGTCAGGCGGTCAACTGCTGCCTGTGACTTCTCAAACTTCATGATAGTCTCCAATAATTAATCTAGAGAGCTCGACACACTGTCATTTATCTTTGCAGTCATTGCGCCGACTATAGCAGTGCGCCCCAGATTTATCCAATACGCTGCGCGTATAGTTTCCATAGCGCCGAAGCTCTTCACGTCGTGATTCAGTTCCACTCATACCGGGCTGCCAGCTGCGCGATGTTCCGTATCTCGACCGTTGCCGTGGAGCCGGATACTGTCGCGATCACGACTTCGCGCTCCAAGACAAATCCGTCGATCGGCCGAGTGACGAGGCCTTGCACGGTCGGCGATCGTTCCGGAAGAATGCATATGGCGTGGCCGTCAGCGACGACCCGTTGCACCCAGTCCTCGCGATCTGATCGAAAGCGAGGTCGCATGAGCAAGTCCCGTCGCGCGAAGTGATCGAGGATCCGATCGCGAAACTCGCATTTCAGGCGATCGACGAAAGGAAACTCGAGCAGGTCTTCGCCGCGCACGATCTCGTTGGCAGCCAAGGGATGGTTTGCAGAACAGCCGAGCACGAAGCGCTCCCGAAATAGAGGATGCACATCCAGCTTGCGTTCCGGTCTTGTTTCACGCGGCATGATGCACGCGTGGTATTTTCCTGAAAGCACCTCCGATGTGTCCTCGTTCGACTGGAGCGAGTGCAGCTTGATTTCGATGGATGGCATCTCCGCCAATGCGCTCTCGAAGAATGCCGTAAATTCCTTTGGTCCGACGGTGGGCGCGACGGCGACATCCAGCACGCGGTGCCCCCCCATCGCCCAGTGCTCCGAGTGATTGCGAACGCTCTTCATCGCGACCACCATGCGCCGGAATTCTGCCTCGACGTCATGGCCAAGGCCAGTCAGGCGGCTGTTCTTCCCGTCGCGATAGATCAGCGGCCCGCCAAGCTCATCTTCCAAGCGGCGGATCGCGCGGGTCAGACTTGGCTGTGACACACCGCTCAAGCGAGCGGCCGCTGTGAAATTCAGCGTCTCGGCCAAGTTGATGAAATAGCTGACTTGATTGAGTTCCATAGTCCTTTGGCCCACGCGCCTGACTGATACCTCTTCCGTGAGACCGCCTTTGGAAAGCAGGTCGCAGAAGTATGCTTGGCGCATATAATCATGGTATAGGGGCTTGTCTATATGCGCCAGACATATAAATGATAGCCTGAGATGACGATTACCGGTTGGCGGTGCGCTCCGCTCAGCTCCGTCGAAGGTTCTGAGAGCGCAACCGCCAAGCCGCGTGCTGGAGGTTTGATGGACATGGCAGGAAGATCATTTACGTTTGTCAGTGGGGCTGGCTCTCCGCTGTCCGGGCACCTCGAACCGCCGGAAGGGACGCCGCGGGGCTGGGCGATCTTCGCCCACTGCTTCACGTGCGGGAAAGACAGTCGCGCCGCTGTTCACATCTCGCGCGCGCTGTCGCGTGCGGGCATCGGGGTCTTGAGGTTCGATTTCGCCGGGACCGGGATCGGCGGTGGGACGGGAGAACCTGTGAACTTCGCGTCGGACGTCGAGGACCTTCGGGCCGCCGCAAATGCGATGGCGGCGGCGGGCATGTCACCGTCCCTCCTCGTCGGGCACAGCCTGGGTGGCACCGCTGCGATCGTAGCCGCCGCCGACATGCCTGATATTGCGGCGGTAGCGACGATTGGTGCGCCGGCCGACCTTCAGCATATCTTGCGCCTCTTCGGACCGAATGATCTGGACACCATCGCGAGCGAGGGCGAGGCCTCGGTGGAGATTGCCGGTAGGCCCTTCCTCATTCGCCGAGGGTTCCTTGAGGCGGTTGAGGGGATCGACGTCGAGAAGGCCATTGCCTCCCTGCGACGGCCGGTGCTGGTCATGCACTCTCCGCTGGATCAGGTGGTCGGCATCGACCACGCGTCGCGCATCTTCGTCGCGTCCAGGCACCCTAAAAGCTTCATCTCGCTCGACAACGCGGATCACCTTCTCACCGACGTCGCGGACGCGAACTACGCCGCGGCCATGGTGGCGGTTTGGGCGAGCCGCTTTCTCCCACCACTCAGCGCGGATCTTCCGCAGGTCGAGGTTGCGGAGGGCGTCGTCTCCACCGAAACTCTTGCAGGGACGTTCCAGCTCAAGGTCCGCAGCGGCGAGCACACTCTGTTCGCCGACGAGCCAGCATCGGTCGGTGGCCTCGGGACCGGACTATCTCCCTACGAACTCGTATCTGCCGGCCTCGCAGCCTGCACGGTGATGACGATGCGTCTCTATGCGAACCGCAAGGGCTTTCCGCTCGAACGGGCGAGCACGACCGTGCAGCACGAGAAGGTGCCGGACATGATGCCACCCGACCGGTTCACCCGCACCATTGTCCTCGATGGGCCGCTGAGTGATGATCAGCGCGCTCGGATCCTCGCGATCGCTGATCGGTGTCCCGTCGATCTGAGTCTCATCCGGGGTTCGGACGTGCAGACCGAGCTCTTGAGCGCCAGTCAGGCTGCGGATCCCGCGAGGCTGGCTTGACCGTGGCGCACACGGAGGAGGGCGAACGGACTGTGAGCCAATCGCCTACCGGCAATAGGGCGGCCGCGACAGAGCGAGCAATTCTCGCAGGCGGCTGCTTCTGGGGCATGGAGGATTTGCTGCGCCGAGCCAGGGGAGTCATTTCGACGCGTGTCGGTTACACAGGCGGAGAAATGCCTGATCCGACCTACGCGAGACATTACGGCCATGCGGAAGCAGTGGAAGTGACCTTCGACCCTTCCGTTCTCGCCTATCGCTCGCTCTTGGAACTCTTCTTCCAGATACATGACCCCACGACCTACGAGCAACAAGGCAGCGATGTCGGTCCGAGCTATCGATCGGCGATTTTCTACACCACCGAAGTGCAGAAGGAAGTCGCCCTCACAACCATCGCGGAAATCGAGGCATCAGGAAGCTGGCCAGGCCCGGTCGTGTCGGAGATCAACCCAGAAGAACCCTTTTGGGAGGCGGAGCCAGAGCACCAAGAATACCTGGTGCGCTATCCTGGGGGCTATAGCTGCCACTTCGTGCGCCCGACCTGGCGGTTGGACCGCTCAGACGAACGCCCAGCTGTAATACTTGACAGAAAGAGTTGATGATGACCGAAACCGTGACTAATCAGGCCGCCTGGCAGAAAGCGCCGGGGCAGCCACTGAGGATCGGTGTCACCGCTCTGCCGCATCTGGCGGCGAACGAGATATTGATCCGCAACGCGGCCATCGCGATCAACCCACTCGACTGGATTCTGCAGGACGTCGCGCTTTTGCCATGGCTCGACTATCCCGCGATTCTCGGCAGCGACGTCTCCGGTGAGGTCGCGGCGGTCGGTGGCGCGGTCGAGCGGTTCAAGGTCGGCGATCGAGTCATCGGACAGGCGGTCGGGACAACCGTAAATCAACCTGCGCAGGGTGCGTTCCAGCACCACACGATCGTGCTGGACCACATGGCGGCGCCGATCCCCAACAACATTGCCTTCGCTGATGCGGCAGTCCTCCCGCTTGGCCTTGGCACCGCCGCAAGCGGGCTCTACGGACGGACACAGTTGGCTCTCGCGCCACCGTTACACTCGCCGACCGCGCGTCCAGAGGTCGTTCTGGTCTGGGGTGGATCGTCGAGCGTTGGCTGCAACGCCATCCAGCTCGCGGTGGCGTCGGGCTACAGGTGCGTCGCCACCGCTTCGGCGCGCAACGTCGGCCTGTTGAAGGAGCTGGGTGCAAGCGAGGTTCTTGACCACTCGAGTCCAGCCATCGTGGAAGACGTGATTGAGGCAATGCGCGGGCGCAGTCTCGCTGGAACGCTTCACGCGACCGGTCACATGAAAGACTGTTTTGCCGTAGTTGCGAGATGCGAGGGCTCGCGCCGGGTGGCAGCGACGCTGGCCCCGCCCGACGAGCGTTCATTTGGAGTCGAGGCGACGCACATCTCCGGGACGAGCCTCAAGGATGACGAGGTTGGTCCAATGATCTACCGCGAATTCCTGCCGCAGGCTCTCGCGGCGCGCACGTTCGTCCCCGCCCCTCCGGCGAAGATCGTGGGCCAGGGCCTTGAAATGCTCCAGGCTGCCTTGGAAGCCCTGAAGGCGGGTGTATCCGCAGCGAAAATCGTCGTTACCCTGCCTTGAGTGACCAGCCAGGCGGTTTTTCGCGTTCGCAGTCTGAGGTGGCCCGCACTTTGCCGATTGGGAAGCTCTACCGGGAAAACGCGTTTGGGACGCGCGCTGCGCTCCTGCCGGAGCATGCGTTCCCGAAACCTGTTCCCGACTGCTTTTCCCCGAAACTACCTATCGGACATAGAGAAATGGGAATGCAGCGAGTGGTTTGAACGGCCGCTTCCGAAACCGCGTTCCGATCAATTGAGCGGCTAAAAGTGGGGCGATCACCGACATATTAGAATGAGACCGCCATGCCCGATCGGCCGGCTTGACGCGTAGCCAAAAGAATGCGGCTGATGGTAGGCTCGCTGACATTATGAAGCCCCGCCATCTGAGCAGCGTTGAGCTGCCGCAATTGCGAGTCTCCTACGCGTCGTCGTTCTTCTCGCGGTCCACACCTCGCTCATGCAATTCGGCATCGACGGGGCAGTTCGTGCAGCCCTCGTAGCAGCACAAGCGGCAGATGCGGTATGACTGCTCGAGGTTTTCCAAGCGATTTCGGAGAACGCGTTCAGCGATGTCCGATAAGGTTTTCAGTTCGTCTGGATTAAGGATCGATAGCCCTTCGGCAATCACTTGATCGCGCGAGGCCAGGACCTCGTCGCTCGCGACCTTGCCAGTTGGAGTAAGATAGAGGGATCGCGCGCGCCCGTCTGTCGAATGCTCCCTACGCTCGATCAATCCCTCGCTTACCAATCTATCCACCAGGCGAACAGTTCCAGCATGTGAAAGGCCCACCCCGATCGCAAGCATACGGATCGAGAGCCCGGGCTTGTGCGCGAGCAACGCCAGCGCTGAGGCGGCGGGTCCAGCTTCCGGCGCCCGCGATGAACTAGCGCGAACGATGTCGTCGCTGATCATGAGTGCGAACGCCCCGAAAATGTTTCGATCTCGAGGTCCATCCATTGCCACATCTATATGTGCGCGGAGCATAGACAGCAAGCCATACCGTGGTCCTCTTCCTCCGCGCGGCTTGTGGAAAATGTCCTGTTTTAGAAGGGTTTCGGAGGATTTCGACTGATCGAGCGCGCCGAAAAAAACGGGTCCGGCTCGTTAAGGCCGCGGAACCGTTGATACCTGGCGGCTATAGGGCAAGCCTTTTCGCTCGGAATCGCCGTAGGTCGCGCCCGAGAATCACTCCGCGTCAGCGCTGTCATCCAGGCCGCGCAGGTGCAGATCAGCGAGACCTAGCTTGCCCCCGGCGTCGCACTTCCATCGTGTCACCGCGCGCGATCACGATTGTATCAATCCCATTGAGGAACAGTCCGTGCTCCACGACGTCGGGGATTGCGGCGAAACGGGCGAAGACCGCGTCGCCATGCAGCTGAGCGCCTCCGGGCTCGATATCGCGACGGAGCATCCATGCCCCGCGGAGGTTCTGCAGGATTTGCACGCCCGCCGTCACGAGAGGACCACAGTCACGAGAGCACAAGCGCCCCTCTGTGGCGGACCGAAGCACGCAGCAGCACGAGGGACGCCGCTAGCAGAACTGCGTCCTTCAGTAGAAACTGCCCTGGTGCAGCCGAAATCGCAGGAAAGCCGCCGGCAGTCTGCTCCGCGACACCTGGAGTGGTGATGAAAAAGGTCAGCGTGATCAGATAGGTCGCTGCTGACATTAGTGCGCCTAGCGCAGAGAAGAGTGGACGAAATGCACCAAGGATCAGAACGAGACCGGTCGATAACTCGATAACGCCGATGAAATAGCTTTGCCCCTGCGTCCCGAACATGCCGAGCCAATTCATGATCGGGCTGTGTTCGATAAACGGGGCGATACCATAGGCCTCGTACGCTGTGAACTTCATCGCGCCGAACCACAGAAATACGATCACGAGAGCCCATCTAAGCAGGCCAAGATCCCTCCGACCGTGCTCGGGGACAAGAAATTCATAACGGTCGAAAATGCTCATCTAAAATTCCTCAACAGTGGTCCCGTGGGAACGTCACGAACGTCGTCTACGTGCTTCGGGCAGGCGTTGCAGTATATGCGCGACGCATATACCATATACCATATACCATATACTAATAAGCGAGATATGTCGAGCGGCTGGCTCGCGCTTCGCTGCCTCACTCGATCAATCGCACCGTCCCGGCATGAGAAAGCCCGATCGAGGTAGCCAAAACGCTGATCGGCAGTCCGGGCTCCATGCTGAGTAACACCATCACGGCGGTCCCCGGGCCGCTTGGTGAAAACGAGGCCGAGACACTGGCGATGCTGTCTGCAACGGCCAACGCGAGTGCACCTAAATGGTACTTGGCGACCTCAGGCTCCATACCGCAAGAATATATGCTTCGCGCATAGACTTCAAGCGTGTGAAAATGTATGACCGCCGCATGCATCTATGACAGATTCGGACATGGTCATGCTCATTGAGGGGCTCAGCTCGGATTCCACATCTGAGATCAACGGACGTGCTCGTTCCCCAGGCGCTAGCGGGGGTGGGCTCGATGAAAGTGGACGTGCATGGGTGCCGCTCACCGGGCGCAGGCGGTTCGCCGATGAGACCGCCGGTATGATCGGACGGGTCTCATGCCCGACCTGACTCTTGATCTCCGATACCTGAAGTACGCCGTTCAGGTCGCCGAGGCCGGCAGCTTCCGCCGAGCGGCGGAGCGCCTATCGATATCGCAATCCACCGTCAGCCGACGTGTGCAGCTGTTGTCATTTTCAGAAGACGACTGCACCAGACAACGCGGTTTGAAGGCTGTTGTGCAGTCGTCTATTGAACGAACAGTATCAGGAGTCCGCTGCACGAATGATGACCTCAAGCCGGTTCTGGTCGCGCTGGCGACCGATCAGCCCCTGGATGTGCGATACCGCGACCACGATCTTTCCGGCGATTGGGCGGGCTACCGCGAATGCCACATCAAGCCCGACCTGCTGCTGATCTACCGCAAGTCCGACGCCGACACCCTGCGACTGGCGCGGCTTGGCTCCCATAGCGAGCTGTTCGGCTGATGCCAGTCGCCTTGTCCGCCAAACGATCATTAGGCGGCCAAACCGGACGCCTGTCCGAAAACATCTTGCGCAACGGGATGACGGACAATAAGATAGGCGGACGGTATAACGGACAAATGGGCGGAAATGGCACTCATCGGCTATGCGCGGGTATCGACGGCGGAACAGGACACCGCCTTGCAGACGGATGCGCTGCGCAATGCAGGCTGCGAACGGGTTTTCGAGGACACGGCATCCGGGGCCAAGGCAGACCGGCCCGGCTTGGCCGATGCGCTGGCTTATCTGCGCGATGGCGATGTGCTGGTCGTCTGGCGGCTGGATCGGCTTGGCCGCTCCCTGCCGCACCTGATTGAGACGGTCGGCAAGCTGGAAGCACGGGGCGTCGGCTTCCGCTCGTTGACTGAAAACATCGACACCACCACGCCGGGCGGACGGCTCATCTTCCATGTGTTCGGTGCGCTGGGCCAGTTCGAGCGCGACCTGATCCGCGAGCGCACCAAGGCCGGGTTGACCGCTGCCGCCGCACGCGGGCGCAAAGGCGGACGCAAGCCGGTTGTCACTGCCGACAAGTTGCAACGAGCGCGGGAGCTTGTCGCCAACGGCTTGAATGTCCGCGAGGCCGCCGCACGCCTCAAGGTAGGAAAAACCGCTCTCTACGCTGCCTTGCAGGCGGCCAGTTCTGGCAGTGCAGCCGACTCCTGATATTTCGTGCAGTCGCCTTCTGAAAACGACAGCGCGGCACGGGAATCAAGGCATTGCGATTCTCGAAAATAGTTCTTGAAATTCTATTCTTGATTGCATATCATCTCAACGAGTTTCGATAAGAAAGGATGCGCATGCGACCGTCTGTTGTGCTTGACATGAAGCGAAGCGCAGTGCGTGAAGCGGTAGGCCGCTTTCGCGCCGCGAACCCGCGCGTCTTCGGCTCGGTGCTGCATGGCACCGACCGGGATGGCAGCGACCTCGACCTGTTGGTCGATGCGCTGCCCGGTGCCACGTTGTTGGACTTGGGCGATTTGGAAGAAGAACTGAAATCGCTGCTCGGCGTTGACGTCGATCTGCTGACTCCCGGCGACCTGCCGCCGAAGTTCCGGGCCAAGGTGCTCGCGGAGGCGCAACCGATATGAGCGAGAACCGCCTGCCCGATTACCTCGACCACATTCAGCAGGCCGCAACCGATGCGCGCAGCTTCGTGGAAGGGATGGCCAAGGACGACTTCTTGGCCGACAAGCGCACCCAGCAGGCCGTCATCATGAGCCTGATCGTCATCGGCGAGGCGGCCACAAAGGTGATGGATGGCTACGTCGAGTTCACCCAGGCGCATGCCGACGTGCCGTGGCGCAGCATGCGCAATATGCGTAATCGCATGGCTCACGGCTATTTCGACATCAACCTCGATGTGGTGTGGGAGACGGTACAGGAATGGCTGCCGGCGTTGCTCCAGCAATTGCCCGCCGTGCGTCAGGATGCCGACGATGAAGACCGTAACGACAAAGGCATGGAGCCATGACCAATCAAGCCGCCGATGTTCGGCCCCTCTGGCGTGTTCGATCCCGCGACCTATGAGCCGCGCTCGGGCAAGACCTTCTGGATGGCCGCAACGGACGTGAGTTCGCTGGTGGGCAAGGAGGCAGCAGCCGACACGCTCATCGGCAACTGCACGACCGCACGACCAGCCTCCCGTTCAAATTCGAGTTAGAACTCATATCCAGCCTGTCTGGGGGCACTGTGAAAGAGGGATCTCCGATGACTGTTGAATCGAGAATATTTTCTGTAGCCGAGTATGTTCAGCCGTCCGAAGGCGAGCCTATTCGTTCCGTTGTGCTTGAAACCCGAGACTCAATTATCGTGGTTTGGCATGTCCATCCCGGGCAGGAAATTGCGGCTCACATTCATCCTCACGGCCAAGACACGTGGACTGTTTTGTCGGGAATGGCTGATTACTTTCAGGGCAATGGGATTGTTCGTGCCCTCAGGGAAGGTGAGATAGCCGTGGCAAGACCGGGCCAAGTGCACGGGGCGCGAAATACAGGTACCGAGCCATTTGTGTTCGTCTCGGTTGTGGCATCAGCCAATGCCGGTTTCGTATTGGCTGAGCGATAGAGCCCAATCTCTGGAGTTGGTCCAATGAGCGGTCGGGGAGATAGGTAACAGACATGCAGCGGACACGGCTGCTAAACCAGGTCGCAAACCTCCTTGCGTCGCAGCGTGCCGCAAGCGACGCGATCAATCGAATGGGGTCGGCATGAGACTGAACACCATCCAGTTCCCGACCGCGTAGCCGCCTGTCCTGCCGATCAGGTCTTGACCATCGACGCCTGGGATCAGTCCTGAATGTTCTTGGAGACCACTACGTTATGAGCCGCAGCCGCCGCAAAACACCCATCGTCGGGCACACGACCTGCGGCAGCGAGCGCGAGGACAAGAAGCTCTGGCATCAGCGCTGGCGCACCCGTGAGCGCACGGCGCTGACCAGCGCGTCGCCCGAAGCCCTGAGCGCCCATCTGCCCCTGCTGGAAAACCAGGCCAGCAGCGTCTGGTCGATGGGCAAGGATGGCCGCTCCTACTGGCCCGTCAAGCGCCAGGCCGCCACGGCGGATCGCATCGCCAATCACAAGGGACGCAACCCGCAAGAACGCGCCTCCCTGAAAAAGCGCCTGCTGCGCAAGTGGATGAGCAAATGAAGCTCTCCTTCCATCAGCACATTGCGCTGTTCTGGATGATCGGTGCTCCGGGCGTCTTCGCGCCCGTGATCGAGAACGCCAAGCGGCCCGATGCCGGCGCCGTCATGGCGTGGGGTGTCGCGATCGTGGCGGTGATGATCCTCTTCACCCCTTTGCTGCTGCGCTGTCCACCATTCCGGCGCTGGTATGGCCGGACGGATGCGCTGTCGGAGCGGCAGCGCCAGGCGCTTGCCGAGCGCGGCCTGCGCCGCTACTACCAGACCGCTTTCGATGACGGCTACGTGCCCCGCGTGATGCCCTACGTGTGGCGCATCATCTGGACGGTCGGCGGGTTGATGGCTGTGACCGCCGTACTGCCTACCAACACCGGACGGCCAGCCTTCGATGCCTTGGTGGTCTTCTCGACCTGGTATCCGATAGGCGTGATGCTGCTGGTTTTCGCGTCGAGGCCCCTTGGCCGGTTGATTCGCCAAAGAGCACAGGAGCGGCGGAAATGAGCACGTCAACCATCGAGGCGCTGGCCAGCGCCTGGGCAAGGATTGCCGAGGAAGCGGAATTCCCCGCTGACTACGAGGGGACTGCCACACCACAAGCGCATCGGGCTAGCGAAGCTATTCAGGAGCAGATTCGGGAGCGCATCGTCGCCACCAACGACATGCGGCTGTTCAGCCTGCTGCACCTGCTGGGTCAGGCGTCGCTGCGCATGGAGCAAGCGCTGTGGCCGGAGGATTACGAGCGGATGACGCGCGAGGTTGAGGAAGCCCTGCGGCAAGCCACCGACGCCAACGCCAGATCGTACACCCACGAAGAAGTGATGCAGGCGATGCAGGAACGCATCGACCGGGCGCGAGACAAGCCATGTTGATTGGCTATGCGCGCGTCTCGACGCAGGATCAGAACCTGGAGCTGCAACGCGAAGCCTTGAGCAAGGCCGGATGTAAAAAGGTCTTCGAGGACAAGGTGAGTGGCACGCGGGCAGACCGGCCTGGCTTGGCCAAGACGCTCGAAATGCTGCGCGAAGGCGATACTTTGGTCGTCTGGAAGCTCGACCGGCTGGGCCGGTCGGTCAAGCAACTGGTCGATCTGGTCGGCGATCTGCACAAGCACGGTGTCCAGTTCAGGAGCCTCACCGACTCCATCGACACCGGCACACCATCCGGGCGGTTCTTCTTCCACGTCATGGCGAGCCTTGCCGAAATGGAGCGCGAGCTGACCGTCGAGCGCACCCGCGCCGGGCTGGAAGTCGCCAAGCAGCTCGGCCGCAAAGGCGGCCGCAAGCCGAAGATGACCGACAGCAAGATCGAGTCGGCCAAGAAGCTGCTGGCCAGCGGGGTGCCGCCCAAGGACGTGGCCAAGAACCTCGGCGTGTCCATTCCGACGCTGTACCGCTGGGTGCCAGCCTCCACGCACGCTTAGCGTGCTT
>NZ_JAOCKJ010000017.1 GCF_029844725.1 Pantoea sp. GD03673 | reverse complement strand
CTTAACCACCTGAGAGGAGAACCAGCATGCACACACAAAACGTCAACACCGCCGCTTCAGAATCTTCCAAAACATGGGTTACCGCCCAAAAAATCTGCGTCAATGCGAACGATCTGCGTACGCGCTGGCATGCCACAGGCGAAGAGGGCGGAAAAATCATTCCAGCTGAAGGAAAGCACTTTCCGGCGAAAAACGGCAGTTATGGCACGGACGTGCTGCTACTTAATGAAACGGATGTCGTAGCAGTGCTGGCTGCCGGACATACCACGTTGCCGCGTCTGGCGAGTTCAGGCCGGGGCATGACAGCGCTGTACGACCTGGGAGAAAACGCAACCGGGCGTTACCTCATTGCCAGCCGTGGCCAGATTTTTTACCGCACGGATTCATGGCAGGAAGCCTGTCGGGAATATATTCGTCGCGCCTCATCGGTGATGGCAGAAGAGGCAAAAAAGTTTTTTGACCTTTTTCACGCAGCGTGTGATGCGGGCCTGGATTATTACCGGGCAAGCGACGTTGCGCGTGGCGTTATCTCACTGGAAAACGCCCTGAAGCCGGTGACTGAAAATCAGGTAACTGCCGTTGCCGCTGATACCACCTTAAACGATATCCCGTTCTGAAAACGTTGCGCGGCCTGCCGGGGCGGGCCGTTTCTTCCTTTCTACAAATTCAGGGAAAACTGAAATGAAAATGCAGAATGCGCAGGCTGTGGTCGTGGGTCAGGTGGTCAGTACCGTTCTTTACAATCGTGGGCGGGGTGTGGTTTTCGCCTTTCACGGCGAACAGAGTCCGGGGTCAGTAGGGTCACTTTCGGGGTGTGTGTCGTACGGCGGGAATGCGACATTTGATATTGCGTTTGAGAGCGGCGGAATATCACGTGGGCTGCCTGAAAGTATCCTGCACGGGAAACAGTGGAGTATATTTCAGGAAATAAAAAGCGGAGAAGATACGGCGCGCATTGTGAAACATGCGGAATCTGAAGAACGCCGTAAGCAGCAGGAAAAAGAAGAGGCAGAACGCCATTATGCAGCTGAATGCCAGCGTTTAAAAACGGCAACGGAATATGCCGCGCTCTCGCAGCATAAAAACGGAGCCGTGCAGGTAACATCTAATATTCGTAAGGAGCTGAAGGAGAAATTTCCGGGCGTTAAATTCTCCGTGCGCAAGCGCAGCTATGACAGCGTAAGCGTTAACTGGACCGATGGGCCTACAGAGGAAGAAGTAAAAACCGTAACAGACAAGTACAAAGACAGTTATTTTGATGGCATGCAAGATATGTCCGTTTCCTGTGCCTCTCCATTCAACCGGATTTATGGGGGTGTGGGCTACGTTTTTACCGACCGGGATTATTCGGACGGGATGAAGCAAAAAGCGGTGGATCTCATCGCTAAAAAATATGGCAGAAGTCTGGAGGGTGAGGAAATAACGCTGGCGCGTTTTAATGCCGGTGAGCTTTACCGGGTCGGGCGGGATTACTTCTGGCACAGTCAGGGTATACAGGGTGAAATAAACAGAACGCTTTCAGAACTAAAACCGTAATTAAAGGGGAGCCTGAAGGCTCCTTTCTTTTTGCCTGTTATCCACCGCCGGTATTGAACCGGAGACGGATAGATATAAACCGGCACGATGTCTGGAACAGACGGAACGTAAGAAAAAAGAGGATTGCTTAGGTTACCCGTTTCCGGAATTGAACCGGGTTCAGGTAATTCTGTGCGCAAGTTTCATTGCTGGCATTAAGATTATCTGGTACAGAAAAATTAAAATGAGGTTCGGGTCTTAATGGCACTAAAACCTGATTAGCCGTTGAATGACTTGCGCGGGATCGTACCTGCTTTAATCGCCTTGTAATGTTTGTCAATCAGCATCGCATAGTTATAACGGTTCGTTACGGTCACAGGCTTGTTTTTCATCCCCGCGTTGTACATTCCCACCGCCAGCCACGTTGTGCCGTACTGATTGAAATTACGTCGAAGTAGCATCGCACCGATATAAATGTTCAGGCACGGATCGCTGAGCAACTTTTCCTTACTAAGGCCAGGGTACTCTTTCTTCAGCCGCCGCATCGTTTCCGAATTAATCTGCATGAGACCGTAATCACTGCTACCGGGTTTGCCGTCTTTCGTCCGGTTGGTATTTATAGCCGCCGGATTATAGCGGGACTCCTGCCAGGCGATAGCGCGCAGATAGTCCGGGTCGATGGAATACCATTTACCGGCTTTAATAAAACAGTCCGCATTCACGCTGGCGGAGAAAATGCCTGTCGCCAGCAGGGCTGCAGCGTGAGTGAATAAACGCATTGCGGCTCCTGATTTGAAAAGTTCGGGGGAGGTGTCAGGCTCAATAATATCATAAGAGTTAGGTTTTTACACACCACTCGCAAATTTATTTTTGCTTATTTATCTCTTTTATAACAGTGACTTAATTGATATTTGTAGAAAAATTAGCCACGCACATGGTTACCAGATGGTAACTTATTGGTTGCTATCAGGTTCCTTATGGGTTACCCCAAGGTTTGTTTATTTTAAAACAGTAAGTTAGACTATTAAAAAGCTACATGGTAACCGGATGGTTACCCAGATTTGATGGGTTGGTTACCCGATGGTTACTTTCTCAGGCTCAAACTGCGTGCATCTGGACGCTGGTATGCACACTCATCGGATATGTTAAGCAGTAAGTCTTATTTTTAAAGGGCGGAAAAAAATATGAGCGAAGAAATGTCATCGAAAAGAAACAGGGTAAATCTCACCGTGCCTTTTTCACTGCTGGAAAAAGTAGATGCGCATGTGGAAAAAAAACTAGAGGATGGTGAATCCCGGGATACGGCTAACCGTTCATCCTTCATTATGGAAATGTTTAAGCTCGGGCTGAGAGTTCACGAGAACAAAATTAATAAAGATGCTTCAGAGAAAACACTGGATCAGAAGCTGGAATTAATTGCAAAAAATGCGCTGATGAACGGTTTTATCATTGACGCGATTTTTGGGATTATGAAAGAAACGATTGACCAGACAAAAGTCGTAAAAAATGAAAGTCTGCTTGACCCGGAATGGCCTAAAGAAATGAAGGATCGGGTTGCGGGTAAATTGCTGGAGTACTTCAAATAAGCATTTCATGCCTGATGTCCACGGCAGCACATCAGGCTTTCCCTCTCAGTTATCATCATCCTTATCAGTATCCGCCTCGGTCGTCCTTAATAATTGCGTCTCTTTTTTTAGTGCATCCCTGATATAACGGCGTAACGTAAGAGCATTAATTCCGTACTGCGTATAAATCTGCTTTCGGGTATGTCCATCCCGCAGGACTGCATTTACGGCCTGATCGCGGTCGCGCTTAGACAGTACATTGCGGTTATCATACTTGACGCGATTTTCCTTAATTTGAGGGGAGTTTTTCACTTTGCTCCATGCCTTTTTTACTGTCCCCACCGTCACCCCGATGATATCGGCTGTCTGCTGCAGTGTTTTACCCTGCACGCGCAGGCGGACAGCATAATCTTTAAGTTCGTCGGATATAACCTTGTGGTCTTCACGTATACCAATGTATTTAATGAGCGTATCAAGGGTAATGCCATAATCGATGCAAATATCTTTTCTCAGGATTCCATCTGCTAGTTTCTGCTTTATTAATTCAACGTCTTCCTGTGAAAGCTTTCTCTCTCTTTCCCTGGGCGTTAATTCTTTTCCGTCACGTTCGGCTATTTTTCTTACTGCATGGTAAATCACTGCTCGCGATACGCCGCATGCCTTTTCAATTTGCTCAACCGTCATTTTCGGCTCAGCATGATACATTGCTGCAATCAATTCCCACTGCTTCCAGCGATAATCCATTGCTGATTTTCCCTTCAGCTTCTTTATAAGCTTGTAGACGTAGGCTTCAGAGCAGTGTTGTTCTTCGCATATATCCTTTACGCGCCAGCCCAGCATGACACGCTCCATTACTTTTTCTTCATCGGGACTGTTTTTTCTTTTTCCTGCAGTAGAAACTGTATTTCCTGCGGTCTGTTCATCACATTTTTTAAAAACTGACGGAGTGCTTTTATTCTCCGTCTTAATGTCCGTTCCCGACTCGATAAATATCGCTTTATCCAGACTGTTCTTTAATTTTCTAGCCTGCCAGAGGTTGACGCCGGGGCGGGGAAGGGGAGTGAGGAAATCGGCATTTATCATTATCCAGGTGTCTGGATCGCATACGTCATAATGCTCTCTGATATACGCGAGTGTTTTTTCTGCTGCGGCCCGTAGCTGACTGCCGGGAACGCGTTTTGAAATAAAGGCGAGCAGGGGAATAGTCACCAGCTGGCAGGCATAAAAACGGCCTTCTGCCGTCGTGACCTCAAACCAGCCCGGGTCGCGTTTGTAACGAAAAATCGCTTCTTCAAGCAGCTTACATAAGGCTGCCTCATCGTTTTTCCTAAAAACCTTCGCCGCAAAACCCGCCGGTTCGGCGATTCGAACAATCAAGTCGGCAGCGTCAGCCATGATTTTTCATTTCCGTTCAACCAGTTATGGACTTAAGTAAAATTGCTGACTATGACGATAAGTGAAATTGATCAGTAAGATCAATAACTTAAATTGAAGTGTGTGATCCAGGAGCGTAAAAAAACGTCAGTCAACCAGGGAAACGTAAGCATCTGTTGCAATACCAATAATGTTTAAAGGAGGCGTAACTGGCAAAAAAGGAATCTGACTTAAGGCAATACAGATAGTGACAAAAGGTAGTTCAACCAACTGACCATTATAACCCTAACTGAGGAAAATTCCTATGAAGGGCACTCTCTCTTCGTGTGTAAATTACTGCCGCAAGGCAGGGGCGGTAGCGTGGAGCAAAGCAAACAAATCTGCTCTATTCACTGGAATGGCGATCCTGGCTGCTGCTGCGATGCCAGCCCACGCGGAAGACCTTTTCGCAAACGGGAAAACTACCATTAACGATACGTTCGGGTCTGGAAGTACAGTAGTTTGGATTCTGTATATCCTCGAAATCATCGCTGCCGTGTTTACCTATGTGAAAACCAAGAACCTGGCCATGTTTGGCGGTATCGCCGCAGTCATGGTGTTTATCAACGTCGCCTTCGGCATCATCCCCTCTTAATTCGCGCTAATGGATAAACGTGACCGGTATACCTTTGCGGCTACGTTTTCCGAGCAAAAGCGGTTCGTGGGGCTGCCACCTGATGAGTTCTGCCTGTACGTGCCACTGGCACTGCTCGCAATCTTCCTCAACATGTGGATTTTCGGCCCCACGCTATTAGCCGCCGTGGTTGGAATTCGTCATCTCAAGAAAGGCCGCGGTTCTCAGTATCTTCTCAACCTGGCGTACTGGTGCCTGCCTACATCAGTGATGCGCTTCTTTATCAGCATCCTGCCTGACAGCTA
This sequence comes from Pantoea sp. GD03673, assembly GCF_029844725.1. Lineage (GTDB taxonomy): Bacteria > Pseudomonadota > Gammaproteobacteria > Enterobacterales > Enterobacteriaceae > Pantoea. Next base: position 39,134 of record NZ_JAOCKJ010000017.1, on the reverse strand, counting down.
CAAACGGCACTGGGTCGCCTGACCCCCCCTCCGGAGACAACATGGAATTAAAGCTGCGTTCGGCGGGAAACCGCAATATGGCCGTGGCTATTCTGGTGCTGCTCGTTATCACGATCCTCGCGCTGGCGCTCTGCTGGCGCATTTACGGCGATAACCGGGCGCTCATGAATCAGCTCGTTAACAACCGACAGACCATTGTTATTCCCTACGGCGCGGACACGCCGTTCAGCTTTACCGGCGAGCGCGGCGACGCCCGCTACCTTCGCCTGATGGCGCTGGCGTGGTTGAACCTGCGCCTCAACATTTCCGACAGCAACGCGGACGCCAGCCACGAAATGCTGCTGGCCGGTGCCTGTGACGGCGCAGAGAAGTCCCTGAAAGGCGTGCTGGCAGACGAAGCCTCACGTGTGAAGGGAAACAGCGGCGGCTCGGTGTTCTATCCGAAGGATGTCAGCGTCTGGCCAGATAAGGGCATCGTGGACGTCATCGGCGATCTGCAACTGAGTTATGGACTGCATGATGCGGACCCGGTGAAAAAGCACTACCGCCTGCGCACCGATACCCGAAACAACCGTCTCTGCTGGAGCGCTTTCCTGGAGGTTCCTGATGCGTAAATCCCTGTTAATCAGCGCCGTGGCGTTGCTTACCGCCTTCGGTGCCCGCGCCGAACAGCTGACGCTTAACCCTGGCGCCCGCGTAAACGCGGCAGTGAGCAACACTAACCCAAACTACCTGCGCGTAAATGACGACCGTATTCTGAGCGTACAGGCGGCGCAGGGGGTGCTGAGCGCCAAATCACCCACGCCGGAAGGCGCAATCGTATTTTCTACCGTAACCGATAAGCCGTTCACCATGTTCGTTCAGACAGAGTCAGGCTTTGCCTTCTCTGTGCAGGCCACGCCTGGCAAAAGAGCGGGGCTGAGCCTGACGGTGGATAACCGCGAGGTACAGGGTACTGAGGAGGCACGGGAGTACGAGCAGAAGCAGGACACCTACAGCGCGCTCATCAGCGGCCTTGTCGGGCGCTTTATCACCAACCGCAAGCCTGCTGGCTACGTGTTCAGCAAAAATACCGACGTACCGGTAAGCGAATCGGTGAAAAGCGCCTTTGCCCTGCGTCCGGTGACCGCGTGGCAGGGCGACCGGGTCCGCATCGTGCGCACCGACTTAACCAGCCTCTCTTCGCAGCGCATCCGCCTGAGTGAGCGCTACTTCTGGAGTCCGGGCGTAATGGCCGTCGCTTTTCATCCACAGCTGGACGTGCTGGAGCCGGGTGCAAAGGTGTCGGTGATCACTGTGTTCCGCACCCGAGGAGGCCCGGATGAACCTTAACAGCCTGGTCCGCAGCAAGCAGCGCCGGCTGTTTGCCATCATTCTGGCCGCCGCTGCCGTAATCATCGGCGGCCTGTACCTTGCCAACCGAGGCGTGTCCGGTCATGCGGTGAACAAAGCGGGTAAGCCCGATAAAGCTGCCGCCGAGCCGGACCTGACCGGCGGCGGCGTAGTGAATACGTTTGACGGTTCGGGGCAGGGCTCGCTGCTGGTGAGCGCACAGAACCGCGAGAAGGAAGCGCGGGAGCAGCTCTCCTTAATGCAGAAAGACTTCAGGTCGCTGAAAGACCAGATGTCGGACGTGATGAACAACAACAAGTCCCTGCAACAGAATGTCAGCGACCTGATGGAACAGCTGAAAAATCAGCAGAACCAGTCTAAGACCGCTCCGGGCGGTCAGCAGAGCGCAGCTTATACACCGCCTCGCACAGAATATACCTTTGCGCCTGCGCCCGTGCAGAGGGGCCAGATCGATAACCAGACGTTTGATTACTCGCCGTTTGAGCCCAAAGCGAAAGACACCTCCTTCTGGGTGCCGACCGGTACGTTCTCCGACGCCATCGTTATTGAAGGCGCCGATGCCAACGCCTCGGTGCGCGGGGAGAATAACCTGGTGCCGATGCAGTTTAAGCTCAAGGGAAAAGCGCACCTGCCGGGCAACAACAAGTTCGACCGGTTCGATAACTGCTTCGTGACGGCCGCTGCCTACGGCGACATCTCCAGCGAGCGGGCCATCGTTCAGCTGCAGCGTCTCTCCTGCATCATTGACGGTAAACATATCGATCAGGCGGTGAAGGGTCACGTCGCTTTCTACGGGAAGAACGGCATCAAGGGAGTGCCGGTAATGCGCAACGGTAAAATCCTCGGGCTGGCGTTTACCGCCGGCGCGCTGGGTGGGCTGGGGCAGAGCGCCTCGCAGGTTGGTCAGACAGTGACTGGCATTGGCGCAACCAGCACGGTAAGCGGAGGAGACGTGGCGCGCGGTGCCATCGGCGGCGGCGTGGGTAAGGCGGCGGACAAGCTGGCCGACTACTACATCGAGCGCGCCGAGCAGTATCACCCGATTATCCCGATAGGCGCGGCGAACCGCGTGGAGGTGGTCTTTATTGAGGGGTTCCGCGCGAAATTTATTGAGGATGAAGAGGCTGCGAAGCTGGCAAAAGAGCAGCAGCGCTCAGGCGCACAGCAGCAGGACACGCAGACGCGTGAGCAGGGCAACAGCGGTCTTCCGCCGGACCTTGTCGGCAAACTCGGCGACGCGACGCGTCTCAATATGAATGACTTCGTTACCCCTTCAGGCAGCCAGCCGAAAAATATGACTCCACAGGGTGTTGCGCAATGACAGACACAAAAATCCGGCTTCGTCACGCAGAGCACTGCGGCTGGATGGTGTTTACCGAAAGAACGGTGAGCTGCTTCGGGCGTGAGGCCGATGCACGCATTCCGGGTCTGCAGGCACTGGGTTACCGCGTCAAGAAGCTCTACTGCAAACCCGGACTCATTCCTGACGACGGCTACGTCGCGCTTTTCGGGGAAACGCTGCGCCGCCTGCTGGAGGTGGCACCCGGCGACACCTTCGCTCTGGACATGCTGTCCCGGCTCGGGACCAGCGGCAAACACGGCGACCTATATATCGACTTTACCGAAATCGACGCGCTGTCATCCGGTAGCGCGCGCGGAGAACACCATGAATAACCCGATATATGTATGCAATACACATCCTGCTGATGATCAGTCTTCTGCTGGTCACTTCCTGATGGCGGGCGAAACCGGAGCGGGGAAAACCGTGCTGGCCATGTCCCTTATTAAAGACCTTCTCAACCAACACACAGACGGAGAGCGCCATGACTAAAGCACACTCTTTTATCATCAGCGCGCTGGGCGTCATGCTGAGCGGCTGTGCGGGCATGAACAGCGACTTTGAGTTCGACAAGCCTGCTAAGGACTCCGGGGTCTGGATGTCGCAGGCCGACGACATGTCTGCTGGCAGCAGCGGCAACGCCCCGTCAGCAGCTTCCACCGCAGGCGGCTTTACCGGCGCTGGCATTCGCCTGGACGACTACCGCCTGATTGATACCGGCACCATCCGCCTGGACCCGCAGACGGAGGCGCAGGCGGGCCACAGCGGCCTGAACGATGGCATCCCGGTACGCCTTGCGTCATCCGGCGGGGTCCGCCCGTTCACGCGGGAAAACGGTGTTCTGCGCACCGATGCCCGACAGACCGCGTACTGCAGCGCCTCGCACTGCTTCCCGGAGCCAGCAGCCGCCTTCCGCCGTCCTGACGGTGTAGCACGCATCTGGATTGCACCGTACGTCTCCCCTGACAGCAACGTCCACATGGGCGAGGTCATTTACAGCGTCTCCAGTCATGGCGACTGGAGCGGCATTCTGATGTGAGGTCCGCATGAAATTTCTGAAAGGCTTCCGCTTTGACCCGCTGAACGTGGTGGACACAGTGGCGGGCATTCTGGGGGAGCGCGACACAACGAATGAAACGCGTCAGAAGCTGCAGGATATGGACTACCCCCATATCCGCGACCTGCTGCCTTACCAGGACTATGACAGCGAAAGTCAGATCTGGGTGAATAAGGAGTCGGTGGGCTTCGTGATTGAGTCGCAGCCGCTGATTGGCGCCAACGAGAAGCTGGCAGAAAGCCTGGAGTACCTGCTGCGCGACGTGGCGCCCCGCGACGTTCCGCTCCAGGTGATGCTGGTCTCTTCCCGGGCGGTGAAAGAGCAGGTCGAGCAGGGCCTGAAAAACTTTGCCTGGAAAGGACACCGGGCGGACGAGTGTAACGACGTCACCGCCCGCTTTTACCTGAACGGGGCGCGCTATACCTACAGCAACGGGCTTGACCATCCGCTGACCCTGCGCGACTACCGGTTGTTCTTTGTCTGGGGCATGCCGGTTAAAAGTCTCTCTGAAACCGATCTGGTGCGCGTACGCGACGTACGCCGTAACCTGCTGAACGCCCTTAATGCGGCCGACATCTGGTCTGAGGCAATCGGCGTGACGGAGTTCAGCAGCGTACTGCGCGAGTTCTTTAATCATGACCCTGCGCGTCTTGAGCGCTACGACAGCGAGTACGATCCGGCGGCCGATCTGAACACGCAGTTCGTGGACCGCACCACCTCCTGGCGGGTGAAACCCTCGCATATCCGTATCGAGGGCAGCGACAGAGACAGTAAGCCGTTCGCCGCGCGTATGGTGAACCTGAACCTCGACAACAATCCGCAGGAGCATTACCTGTGGCAGAACGGCAATATTTTTCAGGACCTGATGTCGCCGACCAACGGCATTCCCTGCCCGTTTATCTGCACGATGGTGCTGACCACCGAAGAGCAGATGAAGAGCCAGGGTGAGGCAAACAGCCGATTCCTGGCGCTGGACTCGCGCGTGAACACCAGTTACGCCAAATACATTCCGTCCACCACGCGTCAGCACGCTGAGTGGAAAGACGCCCGTGCGCGACTGCTGTCGAACCAGACGTCCCTCACGAGCTACTTTTACGGCATCACGCTGTTCTGCCCGGACGACGACGACCTGACGTCCCGCTACACCGAGAAAACGCGCAACGCCTTCGCGGCGCAGGGCCTGCGCTTCGTGCGCGCCGACTTCATGCAGCTGCGTAACCTGCTGGCCACGGTGCCGTTTGCGATGGTGAACAAAAAGCTGCGCGCTGACTGCCGTAAGACCGGCGGCATCCAGCGTTCGGAGTCGTTTCACGCGGTGAATCTCATGCCGGTCATTGGGGACAATAAACTGTGCGCCTCGGGCATTCTTATTCCGAGCTACCGCAACCAGGTCGCGTTTATCGACGTGTTTGACGAAAGCCTGCCGAACACAAACTTCAACTGGTTTATGTCCGGCACCTCGGGAGCAGGCAAGTCGGTGCTGGCAAACTCGATTGCGCGCTCGGTGCTGGACAAGGGAGGCACGGTCGCGGTGCAGGACATCGGCGACTCCTACAAGGCAGCCTGCAGCAGCCTGGGCGGCACCTACATCAATGGCGAGTCGCTGCGTTTTAACCCGTTTGCGAACGTCACGGACATCACACTCGCGGCCGAGCGTATTCGTGATCAACTGTGCATTCTGGCCAGCCCCAACGGCCTGCTGGACGAGGTGCACGAGTCGCTGATTCTGGAGGCCATCACAGAGTCGTGGCCTCAGTATCAGCAGGACATGCGTATTGATCACGTCATTGAGTACCTCAAAAAACAGCAGGGCGCGATTACACGCGAGCACTCTTCACTGATTGGCGGGCGCATTGACGAAATTACCACGCTGCTCGGTAAGTACAGCACCACAGGCATCTACGGTAAGTTCTTCAACTCGTCCGAACCGACCCTGAAGCCTGATCTGCAGTTCGTGGTCACCGAGCTGGGCGACCTGCGCAAACAGCAGGACCTGCTGTCGGCCATTTTGTTCACCATCATGATCTGGAACGAGAACATGATGTACACCACGCCACGAAGCATGCGGAAGATGAACATCATCGACGAGGGCTGGAAGCTGCTCGGCGGGTCGAGCACCAAGATTAAGGACTTCATTGAAGAGGGATACCGCACCGCCCGCCGCCACAACGGCTCCTACGGCACGGTGACGCAGGCGATACGCGATAAAAACCTGTCCACGGCAGCGCTTGCAGCCTACGACAACAGCTCGTTTAAGTTCACCTGTATGCAGGACGCCAAGTCGTTCACCACCTTTCAGAAGGAGGAACCGCACGCCTTCAGCGAGCTGGAGTGGGAGATGATCCGTAAGTTCCCGCCGGCGAAAAAGGCGCGCTACAGCTCGTTCCTGCTCAGCGTGGGTGAGTTTTCCAGCTTCCACCGCCTCATTCTCGATCCGCTGAGCGACGGGCTGTTTTCCTCCAAAGGCGAGGACTTCACCTACCGCGAGAAGCGTCTGCGGGAAGGCGCGGACATCAAAGACATCCTGTTTGAGATGGCTAATAACGACGCGCACAAGCGCGACATCATCCACATGCTGCGGGAGATGCAACTTTGAATACAAGACACCTTGTGGCGGGCTGCGGCCTGTCAGTTGTGCTGAGCGTGGGCGCGTGCGCGACCGCCTGGTTTTTCTGGCTGAAGCCGCCCGTGCTGGTCACCTTCGATATGAAGGGCACGACCAACGCGCTTATACGCCAGACCGCGAAGCTGGATCTGAACGATGACCAGCGTAAAGCGTTGCTGAACCGCTTTGACCGCAGCGTCACCACCGCAACGGCGGATTATGCCAGCGAACACGGCGCGGCCATTCTGGTGAGTCCCGCAGTTGTTACTGGCCTGCCGGACGCCACGCCGGAGATTCAGGCGCGCCTCGCTGAGCTGATGAAGGCCGGCAACCCGCCGCAGTAACCCTGTCCGATCACCCCAACGGGAGCATCCCGATGACACATGCAACTCCGCTGGCGCGACTGGCCGCCAGCGCGCTGCTCACCATGCTCAGCCTGCAGGCAGGCGCGGCCGAACTTGGCACCTACGGCGATACCTGGGACATTCGCGAGCGCAACCTGATCGCGGTTCTCAAAGACAACCTGAAACAGCACTTTGAAGGCCGGTCGCAGGCCGACATTGAGCGGGAAATGCAGCAGAAGGCCGAAGACGAGGCGATGCGTCCGCCGCCGGTTGCCGGACTCACCACCGGGCGCGAAACGCACCACCGGCTGTTTGACCCCTCGTTTACGGTGCAGCGCGACATTGCCGACCAGAACGGCGTGGTGTTCGCGCACAAGGGACAGAAGGTGAACCCCTTTGACGTCATTCCGGTGTTTGACGAGACGCTTTACTTCATCGACGCCGATGACGAGCGGCAGATTGCCTGGATAAAGCAGCAGGTGCCGCACACGACAACCTCCCGCGTCATCCTGGTCAGCGGCAACGTTCGCGACAGCGCGCAGGCCCTTGGCAGCCGGGTCTACTTCGACCAGACCGGCAGCATCACAAAGAAATTCGGCATCACGCAGGTGCCTGCGGAAGTGAAGCAGGCACCCGGGCAGAAACTCTTCCTTATTACTGAATTCGGTCTTCCCGACCGCTAACGGAGCAGACATGAAAAAGTTAATCCTCACCGCCGCCCTGACGCTGAGCCTGACAGGGTACGCGACCGCAGACACGACCGGCACTGCAGCGGCTGCCTTCAGCGACGCGCAGAAGGCGCAGATCGGCGAGATCGCGGCAGACTATCTGCGCGCGCACCCGGAAATCCTGATCGAGATGAGCCAGAAGCTGCAGGCCCAGGCGCAGAATAAACAGATGGCGTCAGCAGCCGGAGCGGCGCTTGCAAACCAGGACGCGCTGCTGAATGACCCTTCCTCACCGGTGCTGCATCCGAAGGGCGATGTCGCGGTGATCCAGTTTTTTGACTACCAGTGCATTTTCTGCGCGAAGGTCGCTCCTACTGTAGAGCAGTTCATCAGTAAAAATCCTGACGTGCGCTTCGTCTATAAGGAGTGGCCGATCTTTGGCAGCCGCTGGCCGACGTCGGTGCAGGCGGCAAAAGTCGGCCTGTCTGTTTATAAAAAGGGCGGCGCAGAGGCATACCACCGCTACCACGCGGCACTCTACGCGACCGGGCATGATGAAGGAAAGCTGCTCGATGAGGATATCCGTCAGGCAGCGGTAAAAGCGGGTGTGACTGACACACCGCGTGAGGATGTTGAGGCGACTGACGCTGCGCTTAAAGCTAATGACCAGCTTGCGAAGCAGCTCGGTATTCAGGGCACGCCGGCCTTCTTCATTATGCCAGTGAAGGGCGCCACTGCTGAGAACATCAGCGTGATCCCGGGTGCGACAAGCCTGCAGGGGCTGCAGGCTGCAGTGGAAAAAGCACGCGGCGGCGTTAAGAAAGGGGGCTGACATGGTCTGGCGCACGGTATTTCTGGCGCTGACGGTGTGGTTCTGCCAGCCCGCTAACGCCGCTGAAAACGGCAATACGTCCCTGACCTGCGACGGTCGCTGGGTCAACCCTATCACCGACGTGTGCTGGGAGTGCCTGTTCCCGATGAGCATCGGCAGCGTGCAGGTATCGGCCGGGTCGCTGCCGGATACCGAAAACCCGTCATCGCCCATTCAGTTCTGTCCGGTGCCGCCGCCCATTTTTGAGCGCCCGGGCATCGCGATTGGCTTCTGGGAGCCGTTTGCAATGACTGATGTGACGCGCTCGCCCGGCTGCATGGTGAACATGGGAGGCTTCAACATCAACATCCCGAACACCGGCACCGGCACCGGCACCAAAACGGCGAATGAGCACCCCGGCACCTTCTATCACGTCCACTGGTATAAGTACCCGCTGATCTCCTGGCTCAACATTATTACCTCGGAGATGTGTATGCAGGGCGGTGAGTATGACATCGGCTACCTCTCGGAGCTGGACCCGACCTGGCAGAACGACAATCTTGCGCTGTTCCTGAACCCGGAAGTGATGCTGTTTGCGAACCCGGTTGCGCAGATGGCCTGCGCGGCCGACGCGGTGGCATCAGGTGTCAGCAAGCCGATTGATGCGCTGTTCTGGTGTGCCGGCTCACACGGCTCGATGTACCCGTTTACCGGCAACATTGTGAACGAGTCGAGCGGTCTGAACAGTTCGGTGCTGCTCTCTGAGCGCATGGACTTCAAGCTGCACCGCGAAGGGCTGATCCTCGATACCGTGCCGTATAACACCGCCGTCTGTTACGAATATCCGTCCGTCATCCTGCCGAAAAGCCGCTACCGCTATCAGATGGTGAACACCATACCGGACGTAGCGTCGTGTCATCCGCTGGGGCGCAACGTGATGCTGTGGCAGACCGGCAAAGAAATGCCGAACAGCAAAAAGAACTACGGCTATCTCATCTGGAAAAAGCGCAACTGTGTCGTGCTTTAAGTGAGGAAATATGAGGAAAACACGCAACACGCTGTGGCTTGCCGCCGGGCTGATGACCGCACTGTCCGCGCAGGCGGAAGACGCGCCGAAAGGCACGCAGGTCAGCAGTACGGAAAACGAGACGGCCTATTTCCTGTCCGCCTCGGTGCCGGAAAAAGAGATGGCCATTCTGATGAAGGCGGCGGAAGCGCGGAACATTCCGGTGTACTTCCGGGGGCTGGTTGGCGACAGCATGGAGCAGACCGCGAAGTACATGATGTACATGGTCACCACCTATAAGGTGCGCGGCGTGCAGATAGACCCGGTGCGCTTTGACCGCTACAGCGTGAAGCAGGTGCCGGCGCTGGTTAAAAAGTGTGGTGACCACTTCGACATCGTGTATGGCAACGTGGCGCTGAACCAGGCGCTGGACATGATTAGCCAGCGCGGCGACTGCCGCAACAGGCCCTGACCACTGCCCGCTGCGGCGGGCCCTTCTCTTACTCTGACCGGAACTCCCGATGAAAAAAGCAACCCGCATCAAGCTGCTGGGCCTGCTGCTGACCTGCGCTTCAGCGGGTGCACTGGCGGCGTCAATGGATGCCTCAAACCAGGAAGGCATTAACGCCGCGAAGTCGGCTAACGGCACAACCAGCGCCGACCCGAACAGTTATTTTGACAACTACACCTCTGACGCGCCGCAGCGCGACTACTACGGCGACCCGACGCAGACGTCAACAAACATCGACGTGAAGGGGCAGACAGAGCTGAGCCAGTCGGAACTCGGGCAGACGGCCCGGGAATCCTATGTGAACAACCCGGCGGACAAGCTCAGCTACGACTCGGACATGATGAAACACAGCGATGAGATCCGGGAAAATGCGAATGCGATTACCGGGGTGAACGGCAATCAGTGCGTGGCACAGGAGCTGAACAAAACCACCTACACGACGCACAATTGTGAGATGGCATCCCCACTCTCACAGTCATGTACGCGTAAGGCCACAATTGTGACGACCGGGTCACGTGAAACCTTTAACACTCAGCTGGTACTGAATGCGGGTGATGTCAGCGGAAGGCGCATCGATAACTACTGGATTCAGTACGACATCACAGTGCCGCAGGATGGCACCATCAGCAGCGGAACGTGGGAGTTTCTCTATCCGTCCGCCCCCGGTTATCACGGTGGTCGCCTGGATTACTCCATTCAGGTGCTCGGGCAAAATTTCAGGACCAAAATAAACTACTCCGGCGCATTCAGCATAGCCACGCAGGAAGTAAAGCAGGGGCAGATCATCAGCCTTCTGGTACGCAATAACAGCGATGGCCACAACGATCAGGCCGCTGATAATTTCATGAAGCAGTTAGCCAGCGGACAAATGATTGTCCGCATCACCCTTCCGATGGAGGCGGTCCGGGATACGGTCAGTGCCGGGATTCAGTGGACGGACAGCTGCCCGGCAGACATGGGCGACGCGGTGAAGATGAGTGAGGTCTGCAGCGATCCGGGCGGCACACGTTCTGTCACGGTGGGCGGCAAGGCCTACAGCCTTTACAGCGACTGCTGGGGTTACACCACACAGTGGAATGTTTTCGAAGACGACACCAATACCTGCCAGGCCTATATCGACAATCCAAACTGCAGTGAAGGCACCCGTACCTGCACCCAGAAAATCGGCAACCTCTGCGTCTACAGCAAGCTGACCTACCAGTGTGCGCACACCGTTAAGAGCACCGGCTATATCTGCGGCTCAGAGTTTTACTGCTCAGACGGCAGCTGCTCGGCGATGCAGGCGGGACAGAATCAGAACTTTGAGGCTGCGGTATCACAGCTGGCGGCACTCGCCGCTGCGGGAAAAGATTTCGCGGGCATGGACCCGGACTCGGTCACGGCGTTTACCGGCAAGGCGATGGCGTGCCGCAAGAGTGCGGCCGGCTTCAGCAACTGCTGTAAAAGCGGCGGCTGGGGTCAGGATGCCGGACTTGCGCAGTGCAACACCGAGGAAAAGGAAATCGGCACCGGCAAGGAGAAGAAGCTTGTCGTGAAGGTCGGCTCTTACTGCTCGAAGAAAGTGCTCGGTGTCTGCCTGCAGCAAAAAGAGGGCTACTGCGTCTTCGACAGCAAGCTCGCCCGCATCGTGCAGGAGCAGGGACGCCGGGATCAGCTGGGCATCAGCTTCGGCTCGGGCAGCAACCCGGACTGCCGGGGAATAAGGGTGGCTGAGCTGCAGGGCATTAAGTTCGATCATATCGACTTCAGCGACTTTTACGACGACCTGAACAGCAACATTAAGCTGCCCGATCAGGACGCGCTTAACCAGCGCATCACATCCGACATCCAGAACAGCCTTAAATCAGGAGACTGACGTGAGAAAACTCATCAGCCTCACGCTGCTGCTTGCAGTATCGCCGTTGCACGCGGCAGAGGAAACAAAGCCCGATGGCTACAACTACGATCCGGCGGTCGGCTGGTACTGGTACAACGAACCGGTAAAAAAGGATGAGGAAGAGCAGCCTGCACCACCACCTGCCGCGCCGCAGGAGACGCCCACGCAGAAGATGAAACGCCTGCAGGCGTTTCGCGACAACCTGATGAATGAGGCGATGCTGCACCCCTCTACCGAAAACATCCGGCGCTACAAAATCGTGCAGGACTGGATGGTCAATCAGGCGAGCATGTTTGCATCGCGCTGGGAGAAAGTGCTGCTGGATAACCCGGAGCTGGACTACAGCCTGAAACATCCATTTTACAACGGCACCGCCAACATCCAGTACACCGAGCAGCGGCAGAAGCAGCAGGCCGCCATCCGCTACGTTAACCAGCGCTACGGCGTTTTCTTCTTTTATCGCGGTAACGAGCCGCTGGATAACCGTCTCGGCGGGGTAGTGAAGGAGTTCAGCGAGCAGTACGGCCTGACCGTTATCCCTGTAACGGTGGACGGACGCGCCAGCCCGGACCTGCCAGACACCCGGCAGAACGCCGGGCAGGCAGAGAAAATGAAAATCGAACACTTCCCGGCCATTTACCTGGTTGAGCCTCGCACGAAGAAATATCAGCCGCTGGCCTACGGCTTTATCACACAGGACGACCTGGCGCGCCGCATGCTCAACATCGTTACCGACTTCCAGCCCGAGGATTAATCCATGATGTCAAAACTCTTTGCCGTATTGCTGATGCTTACGCCGGTGCTGGCCACGGCCAGCACGATTGATGACATTGCCCGCCTGGAGCAGGCGAAAGAAGGTGCAGACGCACCCGCGCAGCCGGAAAACCGGTCAGCGAAAAGCGCGCCTGCTGCTGACGCGCAACCTGCGCCTGCAAAGCCGGTCTGGTATCACCTGAGCGACGGCCGCCGCGTGGACGTGGGCCACTGGCAGATCGTGCACTTTGTTCGCTCTGACTGCCCGTACTGCCACCGCTTCAATCCGACTCTTAAGTCGGTGTCTGAGCAGACCGGCATCGGTGTGTTCGTTTACAGCTTTGACGGCAAGGGCGATGCGGTGTTTCCGAAGGTCATGCCGGTGAATGACGGCATCCTGAAAGACTTCTTCGCGGAGCTGCCGCAGGCGACGCCCACCGACTTCATTATCAACACGCAGTCGCTGGTAACCATCCCGCTGTCGCAGGGGGAAATGAGTGAGGAGGCGCTGAGGCAGCGCCTGGATGAATCGTTCGCGCTGGCCGTGCGTCTGGGGGTGCTGTGATGACTAAATTTGTGTTAAGTGCAGGCGTGGCCGCTGGCCTGCTGTTCTCCGCTGCGGCGATCGCGGACGTGCAGAACGACATCAACAAATTCTTTAACGACATGGGCGGTGGCGGCGGAAATTACACGCAGGCGGCCGCCTGGCAGGGCCAGTCAGCGGGCTACCTCACAGGCGGAAACCTGTTTATCCGCACGCCGGTGCGCAACATCCAGCTGATCTCGGTCACGCTCCCGGACATTAAGTCGGGCTGCGGCGGCATCGACGCTTATCTCGGCTCGTTCAGCTTCATTAACAGCGACAGCATCAAAATCATGGGTAAGCAGATCCTGAGCAACGCCGCCGGCTACGCCTTTGACCTCGGGCTGGAAACCATCTGCCCGCAGTGTAAGGCGGTTAAGGACTACCTGCAGAAGCTCGCGGCGGATACCAACAACATGAATATTTCCACCTGTCAGGCGGCGCAGTCCATCGTCGGCGGACTGTGGCCAAAAACACAGGCAGCGAGTTCCCAGATTTGCCAGGACCTTGGCACCAAGCACGATGTGTTCTCAGACTGGGCTGCCTCCCGCCAGGGCTGCGGCGTCGGCGGAGAAACTAACAGCGTGTTCGATAAGGCGACCGACGAAGAGAAAAAGCGCATCCCGCGTAACCGCAACCTGACCTGGGACACGTTCACGAAGCTCAACCAGTTTTTCAGCAACGATCGCGCGCTGAAGGAGTTCATTATGTCGATGGTCGGTACGGTGATTTATGACGCAAATGGCAACCCGACGTTCCTGCAGCCGCGCGGAGGCAGCGAGTCGATGTTCAATACGCTACTGAACGGAGGCACCGAGAAAATCTACCGCTGCAACGACAACACAACCTGCCTGTCGCCCACGATCGCGGAGCTCACGCTCTCAGAAGATGAGGGCATGACCGGCCGGGTACGCGACATGCTCAACGACATCTTCGACAAGAGCCGCACCGACACAGCGCTTAACGATAACGAAAAGGCGCTTATCAGCAGCACCCGCGTGCGCATCCTGCGCTACACCATCGACTCCGCGTCGGTGGGCATGGATCAGAGTGTGGTCAGCAGCCTGGCAGAGTACATCGCAGCCGATATGGTGATGTCCTACATCAACGGCCTGATCGACGTAGCCGCGAGCGGGGCAGCAGGTACGCTCGATACCGAAGAAGAGAACAAGCACTTTCGCGAGAACCTGCGTCAGGTGCGCAATGAGCTGAGCCAGCGCGTCGCGCGCATCCAGGTTCAGCAGAACGGGCTGGCCGAGTATGACCGCAGCCTGTCAGAAACGCGCCAGCAGCTCTCGTCATCCGTTTCCGACAGCGTGCTGTCGAACTATCAGTTCGGGGGGTAAGCATGGCGCTTGATATATGGGTGGTCAGCTCCGGTGGCATGATCACAATGGGCCTCAACGCGGTCGCCACGGTGATGGAAAACGGTGGCTGGAAAAGCACAATCTGGGTGGCGGAGATGCTGGGCATTGCTTTCTGCGTGATGACCTACCTGCGCACGCACAGTCTGGGCGCGATGTTTGGCTGGGGAATGACGTTCGTGCTGGTCACCGCGCTGCTGCTGACACCAAAGGTCACGGTGGTGGTCAACGACCTGACCGCCCCGGACACTATCGGGCGCGTCGATAACGTGCCGGCGGGGCTTGCTCTGCCGCTCTATCTGGCTACCGGTGTGGGCTACACGCTCACGACCACCTATGAAGACATCTTTCACTTCCCGGACGAGCGCTCCTACACAAAAACCGGCATGCTCTTCGCGAGTAAGCTGATGCAGGACAGCTTCACCATCGACAGCCGCAACCCGGTGCTGGCTTATAACATGGGTGAGTATGCGAAAAATTGCGTGGTCCCGGACATCATGCTGAACCACAAGTACAGCATGCAGGACGTGATGGAGTCCGAGGACGTGCAGGCGCAGATCTTCGGCAACCCGAGCCCGCTGCGCGCTATCTACTGGCGCGACGCTAACGGCACTACGTTTATGGTCTGCCGGGACGCGGCACCACGCCTGAAAACTCTGCTAACGGCGGAGAGTAACAACACCGGCAGCACGTTCATGGCCCATGCGGCCCGCATGCTGCCGGGCAATAACGCACCGCAGACGGTATACGCCGAACAGCTGGCGGGGTCCTATGAATACTTTCTCGGCAGCAGTAAGTCAGCGCAGGCGATCATGATGCAGAACATTGCCGTGGCGGGCCTGCGTCGCGGGCTGAACAGCTACGTGAAGGGTATGGGCGACACCGCCTCAATGGTGGACATCGCGTCCGAGCAGTCTCTGATGAAGCTGCGCCTGTCGCACGCGGTCAGCTACACCATTGCGACGGAGGTGCTGCCACAGCTGCACACGGTGCTGCTGCTGTTCTGCATCTGCATCTTCCCGGTGATGGTGCTGGCGCTCTATGTGCGGGAAATTGCCTGGTCCGTCATCAAGAGCTATCTGAACTTTATGGGCAGCCTGATGCTGTGGCCGGTGATGTTCGCCATTTTTAACTTTGCGGTGAACTACAGCACGCAGAGCAGCTTTCACGCCACGGGGCCGACGCTCTCCAACATGAACCGCCTGATGGAAACCAGCACCACCACGGCGGGCATCGCCGGATGGCTGATGCTGTCTATTCCGTTCCTTGCGTTCCGCCTGTTCACCGGGCTGGGCCAGAGTTTTGCAAGCCTGAGCTCCAGCCTGGGCAGCGCGCTCAGCAGCGCGTCGGCGGCAGACTCCGGTGCGGTGGCATCGGGGAATGTGAGCGTGGGTAACGTGCAGATGGATAATATCAACGGGCACAAAACGGACCTGAACCGTGCCTACCGCGAGGGGATGACTACGATGCAGCTTGGCAATGGTGCCATGCGAACCATGACGCAGGACGGGCAGACGGTGTATGACGCGTCCGGCGCAACCAGCCGCCTGCCGGTTGATCTACATCTTGACCGCAATCTGGCGAGCGCGGCGCAGCGCTCAGTTCGCGACAGTATGGCGCAGACCGAGATGGCGGCGCAGGGCTACAACCACTCGGTGCAGGAAACGGGCTCGCAGCTTAAGCAGTTCCATGAGCAGTTTGGCAATAGCGACTCGAAAACGCTGTCGGCTTCAACCGGCATGAGCATCACTGATGCGGAGCGCGTAAACAAAATGCAGAACGTGGCGCAGGATTATGCGACCCTCAACCACATCAGCCTGAATGAGGCGTACTCGGAGCTTGAAGATAAATCCCGGAGCGCATCAGTGAATACTGGAGCACGAACACAGGCGGGTATTGATTCAAGTAAATCACTCTGGGGCAAAGCAGGAGAGTGGGTTACAGGTGCTTCGGTCAAAGGGGATGTTCATGGCGGTACAGAATTGACAGGGAGAACTGGTTCAACATCTCAAACTTCTGAGGGAGGACAAAGTGGAAATGATAATTCGCAAACTATCTCCGCTCGCGAGTCGCAGGACTTCAGCCAGGGTATGGATGTGCTGCGTAATTACAGCACGACCTACAATGGACAGCACGTTGATAACAATGCGACCGGCCTGATGAACCAGATCTCTTCTGGCATCACCACCTCTGATAGCAAATATGCGCAGTACACGGCCAGTCAGTCGCATACGCATGAATTGCAGAAAATGGCCTCTGAGACTGAAACGCTCAGCGCAGGCGCACGTGACAACTACACGCAGCAGTTTGTGGAGTGGGCTCAGAAGCGTTCTCCGGGGAATGCCGAAACTATCCTTACTAACACGTCCGATGAAGGCGTTCAGAAGCAGCGCGACGGTCTGGTGCAGGAGTTCTTTGCAGAGAAGCTGCGGGGCCGTATTGACGGAGACTATGCGCGCAACTCAGGAAGCACGGGTGAAGGTATGGGCGCACCGGCGAATACAGCAGGCGCTCAGTTCGGAGGAGCATACGATAGTGCAAATCAGAACATTGATGCAGGTGTAGCCAGAAATAACATACGCACTGGCGTTATCAATGATGTTGAGGAACAGCAGGCTGTAGTTAACAATAAAGCCAGCGACGCAAATGCTACTATTGAAAAAGCTAAAGGTGAAACAGATAGCGGTATAGCGTCACGTATGGGAGAGTATACGTCGAGCGCGAATAACTTTGCGGATGATAAGCGGGCTGCTGATAAGCAACAAGACGACTTATTAGTGAACCCTTTTAAGAATCACACCCATAAAGATTACAAAGGGGATGGTAAGGAGTAGTTAATATGATGACATATGCACAAATTGAAAAGGACTCCAAAGAAATAATAGACTCAATAGGTTCGTCTGATAGAGAGGTGCCTAGTTTTTTTGGGATGTTCAGTAAGGTTAAATATCACTTCATTGCATATTGTGTTCTCGGTGTATTAAGTTATTTTTCGCTACCTCAACCAAAGAATGTTGGATTATGGCTGTTTTTTGTAGCTTTCGGTATCTTCCACTGGCTTGTGATTTTTTCATTTACTGCATCATATGCAAGCCTGTTCAACATGATTAGATCTGACAAGTTAAAAAGTTTAGAGCTAACAAAATTAATATCAGGAAAAGTCAGAGCGTATGGGGTGGTTTGGTTCGTAGCCTTGGTTACATGCGGGCTTGCAGGAGTCCTTACTGAGTGGAGCATACTACCTCTTGTAATCGGTAACTTTGTTGCTACGTTCCTGATCTTCATTGTCTTCAATATGGATATATCACGCTATCAGGTTTCTTCCATTATTGGAGCTGTGAAAGCTGTAAGAAATAAAGCGTAAAAAAACTTTTCTAATAAAGTGTTCTCGCCTGATTAAATTCAGGCGAGAGCTTTTGCATCTCTCTCTTAATCAGAATATTTAGAGGAAAAAATGCTAATACACTTAACACCTTCTTTCTTTTTAAATTACTCCAATATCTCTGTTAACTTAATTGATGTCGAAATCCCTGAATTAGGTCTGCACCTTCATGCTGAAAGAGATATTACCGTCCGATTCCCGTCACCTAATAAACGCCTGCATTACATCTGCCGTAAAAAAGGACGCAAAGCTATTCACGGTATTCTGCTGAATACGGACACTGACATGACGGACATAACCGTGATAACCCGCTGGGCCGTTCAGGGTGAGGTGTCCGTGCACCGCGTGCATATGCACATCGTCGGCGATGACGATGCAGTAACGGACGTTATTCACTTGTGGAGCGGCGTTTTCAACACCCCCTTCCGGGATAAAACCCCGGCTGAGGCCAGAAACTGGATACCGGCATCCTGTCAGCCCCGCCTGACCGTGAACGCTGGCGACAGGCCGTCCGCACGCGAACCGGCTATCTGGCGTCGTGCCGATCCGGCCGGGATTATCCGACAGCAGACCGAATACTATACCGCCGCTACCGTAGAGCCTGAACGCCTGCTTTCTCCTGTGCGTAGCAATAACCGGTTACCGGCACTGGAAGACGCGTTTGACTGCAAAGTACGGGAATGTTCGGACACGCTGCGCGTCCTGTATCCCTTCCCGGGCGTAACCGTTTGCCCACTGACGGAGCATGAGGAGCTTATTGAAAACGACCTGAAAGAGATCGGAAAGCTCGATGCGTTTACTTCGATCATTCAGCCCGTTCTGCAGGAAGTTCGCACGGTGTGTCCGGTGTTTTTCACCAACACGACCAACCTGATGAACTACATCCGAAGATTTTCCACGCGTTTTAGCGCGCTGAGTGACGCCGATCAGCAGTTTGTTGAAGACCAGATTAATCAGCCATTGTTTCAGGTTTCAGTCAGCTGAGACCGCCCGCCGCACAGCCTGACGCGCCCTGCGTCTGGCGGAGGAGGCGGAACATCACGTCAGCCCATCCGGGCACGTTCGCACCGTAAGTAAACCCCGCGCAGCTTTCTGCCTGGCTTTCGCCTGCCCGCAGCCCTGCGCGCCTGTCTCTGTTTCCACATAAAGGACTTTCAATGAGCCTCAACGCCCGCGACTTTACCCAGGGCGGCCAGGTGATGAAATACATGATCGGCATGTTTGTGCAGATCATGAATATCGCCTCCTACTGGGTCGTGCTGTTTTCTGCACTGGTATTTTTCAGTTGGATGCTGCTGCGCCTTACGATGCAGGAGTTCATTCACGGCAGCGCCTACTGGCTGGTTAAGTGGTTTGTCATGCCACTGTCGAAATTCTCTGGCGGTAATTCTAAAAGCGGCTGGACCTTTCATTTCCAGCGGCCGGACGGTGAAGTGGTAGCGTTCAAACACACTGCTCAGCAGGTGATGAATGATCCGTACTTTGTGCAGATGGGTGAGAGCGTTAAAGACGCCGCGTTTTACGGGTGGGGGATTGCAACGTTCTGCTTTGTTGCATCCATCCTCGCTATTACCTGGTTCCTTGGCAACAAAGGTGCGAAACAGCGTGAGAGCGAGCTTACTGGCGGTCGCATTCTTGCGACAAGCCCTGCTGTCGTAAACCGCCTTCTCAAAAAGGCTGGCGTGATGTCGCCGCTCAGCATCTGCGGTTTGCATATCGTCAAAGACTCAGAGATGCAGAACTTTGGCTTTCACGGCACCGTCGGGTCAGGTAAGAGTACAGCACTGAACGATCTGCTGCGCCAGCTGCGCGAGCGCGGTGATCGCGTCATTCTCTATGACAAAGGTAACAACTTTATCCCGACCTTTTTCCGTCAGGATAAAGACAAGATCCTCAATCCATTTGACGTGCGCTGTCCGTTCTGGGACCTGTGGGAAGAGTGCCGGACGGTGGGTGACTTTGAAAACTTCGCCACCTCGCTGTTGCCCGACAGCAGCGGCAGCAGCGATCCGTTCTGGGTCCTCTCAGCCCGTTCGCTGTTTGTGGCCACCGCGCGGCGCATGGCCCGCGAAAAGAACCGCAGCATCGGTGAGCTGCTGAAAAAACTCATGTCCATCAGCCTGGCGGACCTTCGCCAGTTTCTTGAGGGTACGGACGCGGCTAACCTGGTTGACGGCAGTATCGAGAAAACCGCGATGACCATCCGCACCATTCTCACCACCTACGTTCGCTCACTGCGCTACCTGCAGGGACTGGATGAACAGGGCCGACGCCCGTTCAACATTCGCGACTGGCTGCATACCGAGGATGCGAGCGGTGATAACCCGTGGATTTTTATTTCCAGCGACGGCCAGAACCACAATGCGCTGAAGCCGCTTCTGAGCGCGTGGCTCTACATGACCATGTCCGGGATTCTCGGCCTGAAGGCCGACCGCAACCGTCGCATCTGGATCTTCCTGGACGAGCTGCCGTCCCTGCACAAGCTGCCCATTCTGCCGGAGTTCTGCGCCGAGGGCCGTAAGTTCGGTGGCTGTACCGTTGCCGGCCTGCAGAACTTCCCGCAGCTGGAAGAAACATACGGAACCAACTCGGCTAAATCCATCTGGGACCTGCTGAACACCCGCGTCTTCTACCGCGCGCCCAGCGGCTCAATTGCGGACTGGGTACAGAAGGAAATCGGCGAACAGCGCCATAAGAAGTTCAAGGACCAGTACAGCTACGGCATCGACATCATCCGCGACGGCGTGCAGTTCTCCAAAGATGAGATTAACGAGTTCCTGGTCAGCTATTCCGACGTTCAAAGCCTCAATGACCTGGAGTGCTACATCACCCTGCCAGGTGAATGGCCGGTTGTTCGTATGAAGCTGCCCTGGAAGCCCTACAGGGAAATCGCGGAAGGCCGCATCCCCCGGGACGTCGAAGACGTGTTTGATCCGGACATCGAGGCGACGCTGGCGGGCGAAGCCAGCGACAACCAGGCAGGCCAGATTGTCGGGCGGCTGTTTGGTGATGCGACTGAAGCGGAAACGCCTGCAGATGAGCAGAATGCCGGCAACGCCGGGGATACTGCGGGTGCGGAAAACACAGCGGCATCGGCAGCAGGTGCGACGGCACCCGTCGAAACGGCATCAGGTTCGTCAGCACAGTCAGCGCCGGATGAGGCCGGCGGACGCGTAACAGCACTACCGCCACCCGCAAATCCAGCCGTTCCTGCAGCACCAGCACCAGCGCCAGCCGCCGCGCCTCCTCCCACACAGCCCGCAGCGGAGAATTCTCTGCAGCAGGTGGACATTGTTAAACATCGCGACTTCGACCCTGACGATCGTTTCTGAGGTACATCATGCTGTCAGTCTCTTCAGTCAAAAACGCCGGCAAAGCCGGCGCTTACTACACCAATGAAGATAACTATTACTTCCTCGGGGAGCAGTCCACGGAGTGGTACGGCACGGGCGCAGAAAATCTGGGCCTTGAGGGCCCGGTTTACCGCGATACCTTCGTGGCAGTGCTGGAAGGCCAGCTGCCGGACGGTACCGACATGCGTCGCATGGAAGGTGGTGTCAACAAACACCGCCCGGGCTATGACCTGACCTTCTCCGCCCCTAAAAGCGCGTCTGTGCTCGCACTCGTGACTGGCGACACCTTCCTGGTGGATGCCCATAAAGAGGCGGTACGACGCACGCTGGACGAGGTGGAAAAGCTGGCGACCACGCGCACCATGACCGACGGCATCACTGAAATGGAGAAAACCGGCAACCTGGTGATCGCAACCTTCATGCACGATACCAGCCGCAATCTTGAACCTCAGATGCACACGCACGCCGTTGTCGCCAACGCTACGCTGTCAGAAAACGGCTGGAAAACCCTTTCCACTGACATCAACGGCAAACAGGGTTTTACGGACGTGGTGTGGAACGAGCAGGTCAGCATCGGTGCTCTCTATCGCGGCCATTACCGCTCCATCATTGAACCGGCGGGCTACCAGACGGAAGACACCGGGCCGCGCGGGGAGTGGGATATCACCGGTGTGCCGGTGAAGCCTTTTTCCTCGCGTCGCCAGGACATACTCGATAGGGTCGGCGAAAACGCGACGGCGAAGCAGAAGAGCATGGCCGCGCTGGATTCCCGACAGGCCAAGCACTTTGAAGACCCCGAAACCCTGCGTGAGCACTGGCAGTCGGTGCTGAAGGATACCGGGTTTGATGCGCAGACGTTCAGGGAAGAGCTGGCGGAGCGGCGTCAGCAGCGTGAAGCCGAAAGCGCCGGTCAGGAAAAAAAAGCCGCCACGCCGCCGGTGCTGGAGGGCGCAGTGCGCGAGGCTATCGAGCGGCTGTCGTCTAAAAGCGTACGCGTCACTTACGACGACGTGATGACCAGCGTGCTCAACCACATCCCGGTCGCCCCGGGTGTTTACGGGCAGGCCCGCAGCGCCGTCGATAATGCCATCGGGCGTGGCCAGCTGATTGCCGTGGACAAGAACCAGACGCTGTTCACCACCGCTGCCCACGTCCGGGATGAAGCGCGGCTGGCGCAGCTGGCTGCCGGGCTCGCGGAGAAGCGCGGAGGGCTTGTGGTGCCAGCCGGTGAAAAGGGCGTGCTGGCCCAGGTGGCCGACGCGGACCGGGCAGTGTCGCTCATCGATGTACGCGGGGGCACGCAGTTCGTCAGCGACCTCAACAGCAGCATCATGGCGATGGCCAAAGAGAGCGGGAGGCCGCTTGTTGTTGTGGCGGCCGACGGAGCCGCGCGCAAGCGCCAGCTGGCCACCTTCGGGGACAGGCCCGGGGTAACGCTCATGACTGCCGAAGAGATGACTGCGGCCGAATTGCCGGCGCGACCGCTGGTCCTGGTTGCTGAGTCCGAGCGCTTTAACACCTCCGGTCTGCACGACGTGCTGAAGACGGCGGCGCAGCACGATGGCACCACGCTGGTTACTGACACGCATGCGCGGCGTACGGCGGGCTTTGCCTCCGAGGTGCTGAGCAGTGCGGGGGTGAAGCAGTTCACCGCCACGCCTAAGACCGAGAACGTGCGCGTGACGATGGTGCAGAAGGACACCGTTGAAGACCGGCTCAGTGTGGCGGCGCGCTACTTCGCACATGAAAAGGCGCAGGGACGGGTTGTGTCGCTGCAGGCGGGCAACGCGCGCACACGCGACCAGCTCACGTCCCGGGCCCGTGAGGTCCTGACCGAAGAGGGACAGCTCGGGCGGGTGCTGGGCGAGGCCACGGTGCGGGTGCCGGTGTGGCTGGACGCCAGCAACCGCAACGACCGCAGCGTGTACCGCGCAGGCATGGTGCTGGAGCAGCACGAGGGGCAGGGTCAGAAGTCAGTGTTCACCATCACGGGGGTCAGCGAGCGTCACAACCTGCTGACCCTGAAAGATGAAAAGGGCCAGACGCAGGGGGTGAGCATCAGCAGCATCGACAGCCATTACCGGCTTTACCGGGAGAAAAAGCTGGAGCTGCGCGAGGGCGAGCAGCTGCGCGCCACGGCCGATATCGGCAGCCGCGCCAGCAGTGGCGAGCGGCTGACCGTCACCGGCGTGAAGGAAGGGCGCTGGCTTTTTAAAGACACCATCACGATGGAAAACTCAAAGGGCGATCGCGTGAAGCTCGACCGTAACGCGCCGCTCTACGCGGACTACGCCTACGCCGAATCTTTTGGCTCCACCCGACGCACAGAGGGAAGCGTGGTGGCGGTGCTGGCAGGCAAGGAGGTAAATGACGCGACTGTGAACATGCTGCGCCGCAGCGGCTCAGACGTGATCGCATTCACCCCGCTGGATGAGGCGACTATCGGCCGCCGGCTTGAGGAAAACCGGCCGGTTGTCAGCGTAACGAAGGGCATTAAGTCGCTATCGGGCGAAAGTGACCTGACCGACGCGCTGCGCGAGCTTGAGTCCCGGAAGATGTCCCAGCCGGAGCGCGCGATGAGGCTGGCCATCGAGAAAGCGACCGGCACCGACGTGACGTTCACGGGCGTCCGGGCGCTGGCCGGGGTGATAAACGCCGACCGCAGCATCACGCCGGCGCGCGCGGAGGAGGAGCTGTCACGGCTGGTGCAGCGCGGCGAGATTCTCGAACTCAGCGCGGAGCAGGGCGCGGCCGGGAAGTACATCTCCCGCGAGAACTTTGAGAACGAGGTGTCTATCCTGCGCTACGTCGCCGAAGGGAAAAACAGCGTTAAGCCGCTGCTGGCTGGCGGCCTGAGCGAGGAGAAGGCCGCGGGACTGACGGAGGGCCAGCGCGAAGCGGGCAACCTCATCCTGACCACCCGCGACCGCTTTACCGCCATCCAGGGCTACGCCGGGGTGGGGAAAACCACGCAGTTTCGCACCGTGGCGGCGGCGCTCGCCGCCGCAGAGGACGCGCCGGACATTCGCGGCCTTGCACCCACGCACCGGGCGGTCAGTGAGCTGTCCGGCGCGGGTATTCCGGCGCAGACCATTGCCAGCTTTCTCAGCGAGAGCAGCCAGTGGCAGGCAGCCGGGCAGGCGCGCGACTTTCGCAACACCGTGTTCGTTATCGACGAATCCTCCATGAACGGCAACGCCCAGATGGCCTCCCTGATGAACGTGATCGCCGAAGGCGGGGGCCGCGCGGTGCTGAGCGGTGACCAGGACCAGCTCAAGTCGCTGGAGTCCGGCGCACCGTTCGCGCTGGCGCTGGAGCGCAGCGCCGCCGACGTGGCGGTGATGAAGGAAATCGTCCGGCAGATCCCGGCGCTGAAGCCTGCCGTAGAGGCTGTCATCGCCGGTAACGTACGGGAGGCGGTGCGCATCTCGGCGGAAAACAGCCCGCAGAGCGTGCCGCGCCAGCCGGGCGCATACGTTCCGGAGAGCAGCGCAATGGACGGCAAGAGCCTGGCGCAGGCAGGGCCTGCAGGCGCAGGCGGGGAGGCCGAAAAACCTGATCTGACCGGCATGATTGCCGACGACTACGCCGGCCGGACGCCGGAGGCGCGTGACAACACGCTTATCGTGGCGGAGCTGAACGCCGACCGCGAGGCTATAAACGACGCGGTTCACGCGCGACTTCAGGATCAGGGCGCGCTGGGTGACGGTGTCACGGTGCCGCTGCTGGTGCGCGTGAATAACAGTAACGCCGATCTGGGCCGTCAGACGTTCTGGGAAGAGCAGGCAGGCAACGTGGTACGCCGGGGCGAGCAGTATTACCGGGTCGGCGAAACCGACGCGGAGAGCGGCGTGGTGCGTATGGCCGGGCTGGACGGTACAGCAGACCGCTGGATCCGACCCGCCGAGTTGCGCAAGGAGGAGGTAGCCGTATTTAAGGAAGTGCAGCGGGAAATCAGCCCCGGCGAAAAAATCCGCCTGACGGCAACGGACCGTGACCGCAACCTGCGCGCCAGCGACATGGGAGTGGTCACCGGCGTAACGGAAGACGGAAAAATCACGCTCGATACCGGTGATCGCCAGCTCTCTTTCGATCCAGCCGGGCAGTACGCCGACCGCCACATGGACTATGGCTATGCCGTCACGACCTACAGCTCACAGGGCGCGTCGGTGAAGTACCTGATTGGCCTGTTTGGTGAGGAGGGTGCACGGAAGATGATGGCCGCACTGGACAGCACCTACGTGCAGCTTTCCAGGGCAAAAGAGCACGTTCAGACCTACTTCGACAACATGTCCGGGTGGGCCAGTCGGGTGGAGAGTAAAAGCGGCCGGCGACAGACGGTGCACGACGTGCTTATGCGTGCGGAGGACGTACGGGCAGGTCGGGAAATACAGGCGTGGGATAAGAGCCTGCCGGTGTCCGGTACACGTCTGGCAGACCGGGTCGATCAGGACCTGACGGCGGACGCACGGTTTATGGCGGGGAAAACGCCGGAGATGCTCTGGCCGGTCATTAACGAGCACGGCCGGCAGCGCGGAAACTGGCACGTTCCGGTGTCGCCCTCAAGCGGGGAGGTAAATTTTTCAGCCGCCCACTATGAAGGGGCCGCGGACGGCAGCCGTATTGTTCTGCAGCGCGGAGAAAAGCACGGAAAGGTGCTGGAAGCCGCGGACGTAGCGGAGGCGCTCCAGCTGATGAAGGACAACCCGGACAGTCCGGTAGTCCTCTCTGCTGACCACAGTGAACGTTCAGTCGATAAAGGCGCTCCTGCAGAAGCAGCAACGGCCACATCGGGCGGTGAGGAGCTGGACCGCCGTGAAGCCGAGGCGCTGGAGAAAGCTGTCAGGGCCGCACATGGAGAGGAGGAGAAAGAGCCGGAACCTGTCGTGCAGGATGACGCGCGAAGCGCCCAGGATGACAGGGAAAGTGAACGCGAGGCGGCGCTGGCGGCGGCGCTTGAAGAGCTGCAGGAAGAGGAGGCATTTGATTACCGCGACTACGACCTGTCGCCGGAGCGGGAGGAGCGCTCCGCAATGATGAACGATGAAGTCAATGTAATGCGCCACGAGCGCAGTGAACCTGAGCCGGAGTTTGGCCATAAACCTCAAAAAACCCTGGAGTAGCCCTATGACATTACTTCTGATTGCGACCACCGTGGCCGTTTCCCTGATGATGCTGGCGGCCTGGATGCCTGAGTTCAGATCAAAAGGCGCACTGCTTCGCCGCTGGAGTAAAGGGGGCGGAGAGCCTCGCTGCAGTGAAGCTGTGCAGAGCATAGTAGACGCGTTCATTCAGGATTTTTCTGACACACATATTCTGAGCGATGCCGAAACAGCGCGCATCCGGGATATGAAAACCCGCCCAGGCATGATGCCGGTGACCCTGTTGCTGCATCCGCAGCTGGTGACACGGGAAAAAGGACGCTTTGCTCGCGGGCGAAACCTTACCGCCGTGTTTGTGGCTACAGGCATAAGCGCGCTTATCATGCCGCCGCTGGCGGGTATGGCCATGCACAATATGAGCCTGTGGCTGCTGCCCTTTCTGAATACGGCGGTATTTTTTGCCGGCCTTCAGCTGCTGCGTTACGCGTATTCCGACCTGGTCCTGCTGAACGTGCTGGTTACCGGCAAGGCAGACTGAACAAACGGCCTGCCGCCCTGCGGTTGGCCGGTCCCTCGCGTCCAGGATTGAAAATCCCGCACGCTCACGACCCCCGGAGAACCCTCATGAAAGTCATTCTTGTGCCACTGCTCCTGAGCAGTCTGACGCTACTGTCGCCTGCCGGGCACGCCAGCGGCGCGCCCGGCGTCAGCGTCGGTTTTTCCCCGGAAGGCAGCGCTGAAGCACTGGTGCTCGGCGTCATTGACCGCGCCCAGGCCGAAATCCGGCTTGCCGGCTACAGCTTCACGTCCCCTGATGTGGCGACTGCTCTGGTCAGGGCAAAAGCGCGCGGCGTTGACGTTCGCGTGGTGCTTGATGAAAAGGCGAACCAGAATCGCAAAAGCCAGGTGGCCATAAACGTGCTTACGGCGCGTGACATTCCTGTCCGACTGAATGGCCGGTATGCAGCCCTGCACGACAAATTTATCATTGCCGACGGGCGCACGGTCGAAACCGGCAGCGTCAACTACACCCGCGCGGGCGCCCGGTACAACAGCGAAAACGCGCTGGTCATCGAAGGTATGCCGGAACTTGCCGATTGTTATCTTCAGCACTGGCAATCCCGCTGGGACGCCGGAACAGACTACCGACTGCCGTACTGACAGCCGCAGCTTATCGTCCGTAACGCCGGAGCAGTCAGTTCGCCAGCAGCTGCTCAGGTATCACAAAGAAAGGGCATTACT
The DNA here is from genome assembly GCF_029844725.1 of Pantoea sp. GD03673. Taxonomy (GTDB): domain Bacteria; phylum Pseudomonadota; class Gammaproteobacteria; order Enterobacterales; family Enterobacteriaceae; genus Pantoea. Next base: position 11,785 of record NZ_JAOCKJ010000017.1, on the reverse strand, counting down.
GATTTGGCTTATGGTATTCTGCGGAAAGTCTTATTTTGCAGCAGGGTACGAGCATGAGCCCCCGTGATTCAGTAACATCAGCCCCCGCAAAGAAACTCACCCGCAGCCGGCAGAATCCCACATCTGACAATGAGCGAGCAAAAGCTTACCAGGCCAGAAAACGGGAAACTCATAAAGAGATAAAAGTCTTTATCAGAGCTGAGATTAAACAGGCGCTGATAAAGCTCTGCGAAGCTGATGGCCTGACGCAGGCAGAGGTTCTTGAACGTCTTATCGAGAACGAAACCGGGCGTAGAAAATAGGATGTGAAGGGTTCACTTTAATGCTGAACGCTTCATCAGGTGATAGATTACGGACAGTTAAGAATTTATGGCTGGCCACGCCGTAAGGTGGCAGGGATCTGAGGCGGTATGACCAAATCAGAAAAGTAAAAACCCCGCTAATCCCTTGAGTTTGGCGACCACAGGATTAACGGGGTTTCAGTATCGTTCTGCACAGGATTATTGCCCTGTGCAGGGAGTATAGATTTATGGCCAGAAAAAGACAATCCGTTCTGGGCTTACTCCGCCTGCGCAATATAAGCGCAGGCAGGCATGTTTAAGCAGATACCCTTCACTACATCATCACGACCTGACAAACGCCACCGTGGCGATCATTCCACCGCCTGCAAATGCTCTAATCCGGAGTGGTTTGCACCGAAAAATTACAGACGTCTTCCCGGTCAGATGGGGCACGCCATGAGCCGGCTAGTAGCCAAAGACAAGCGCACAGGCAAAATGACGCTGCGCCAGCGCATGTCCCGGCATCCCTATTTTGTCCACCTTCGTGATGCTGCAGGCCGGAAACGTGATTTCCGGCCGGAAAAGCAGGCGCTGTATGACGCAATGTGGCCGCTCTGCGTGCAGCGCGCAGATTTGGCCACGTCAGTGGTCACCTTTAACGGCAGCAAACTGGCTGATGAGCTGAGCCCGAAAGATGAAAATGGCGACGTCATTCCGGAAACTCGCGTTGAACCCAGCCGGATATCCCGCCTGTTTGAAGAATGGGAGCGCTACGGCCTGATAGAGCGTCCAGATCTGGAAATGGACCCGGTGACGGGTTACTGCATGCCGCGACATATCGTGCTGACCGATCAGTTCTGGCAGCTGTGCGGCATCGATATGAATAAGTTTCTCGCGGAGCGCAATGAGCGTCTCGCTGCTGAGGCTGATGGCATCATTGATCCAGGCACGCACGCCTCAGTACGCGCCGCCCGCCGCCGCTGGTATGAAAATATGCGCATGGCCACGCTGATAAGCCGTCGCGAAAAAGCTTTAAAGCAGAAGCGCCACAAGCGCCTGAGTAAACTGCCGCTCGATGACAGGCGTAACGCGATGGCCAAGCTGCTGCGCACGCGTCCGGCTCACGTCTGGCGCAATCTTCCGACTGAAGACTTTGACCGCCTGGTCTGGAAGTGTCTGCGACAGCTGGAGCTGGGGCTCGACTATGAGCCCGTACTCCCTGAAATACCCGATATAGTCCACTGACACGACCTACCTTTTTAACCGCCTTGACTGGCGGTAAAGTCGTTTGTGCCGGGCACTGAACGCCCTTTTCTGCGCCGGCATTTCCTCGGAAATTCACGAATCGTGGCTGCAAAGCAGCGTGCCGCTTTTTTTAACCACAGTTACCCGCAATTAATATCAGCAGGTTACAGGCAATCATAATCAGCGCTACGCGCAAAATAGTCCTGACTTACGTCAGAAAGAAATAATCAAAATAACTAATAAGGTTTTCATACCGGCATTTTGCGTGGATAAGTTTAATGCCTTCGCTTGCAGCGGCCACACGCGACCGCGCCGCTCAGAATTAAAAGACTGAGGTAGCTCCCGCCGGCAAGCGGCGGGCAGAGCGCGTTAGTTACAACACCCAATAGTAACACTATTAACCCCGTTCCGAGCAGAACCGTATAACCCGAGCCCCTCTCCGGCCTGACCTGAGCCGGTCCTGAAACCCGGTTGCCCCCACTGACCAGCCGCCGCCGCCCGGCCCGAAGGGCCGGAACTGCAGTGGCTGTAATGGATGGTGTAACTAATCCTCTAAGTTTTACTGTTCATAATGAACAGTAAACCTAAGACCCCGGAAATCACGCCCTGTACGTCGCTCTGCGCCGTCCAGCCCGCTCACCGGGGCTTCGGGATTAGATTAACGTTATCGTCGCTTTGAGGCCGTCTGGCTTAGCAGGAAGGGGTTGGGTAGCGCCATATATCAGGCCGTAACCGGCTGCGCCGGGCGTACGGCGCCGTCTGACCACTGTACTCTGCCCGGACATCATCTGGCGCCTCCATGCCGCCTGGCGGCATTCAGAGCCTGGCTGCGCACTGCTCATCAGCCTCGTTTACTTTATGTCTGTATAAACTAACTGAACTGAATGTCCGCTTCGTGCCAGAAGCGGACGTTCAAAAAAGCTGGCTTACCATTTTTTATTGGGCATAGCGTCAGTCTTCTGGCCCGTAAAGAGTTAAATCTGCCTTTAGGGGCGGGCGATGCAGCCAATGTCAGCCACAGCATCTCGTGGAGAATTACATTCGAGCCCAAAAAAATGATCGCGCCAGCAAAAGAGTAAAAACTGATGCCACTCAGAGCCAGAGCAGCAAGGTATGTAAAAAATGCATGTCAACGCAGTTATGGAGGTGTGAACAAGCTCATCATACGCATCCATAAAAAATTTCAGGAAAAGGAATAAAAACTGCATTAGTGCATTTGACGTAACTGATGCACGTAATGAACTATTGAGCCTGCCCGGTGAAGCACAGCATGAGAATCCTCGATTTTTCTCATGCTGATAAGCATTAAGCCCTGAAGGAACGTATGAATGCACCATCCGGGAGAGTAATGCACAAAATAAAAGACAGGGATTTTTTTGTCGGGCGAACTTCGTTTTATCGGGGTTCCCCTTTACCGGTAAAAATCTCTGCAATACCAGGTTTTTTCACTTCAACTAACGAGGTTTAAGATGAGTATTAATCCCTACGGTGCCGATCTTTTTACAGCGTTTTATAACTCAAACGATGCAGACATTGCTTCTCAATTAGTTAACGAGCGTCTGTCTGATTCATTTCAGGATCATTCGCCTGTATTTGGCGCAAAACCTGATAAAACAGGGTTTGAGAACAGCGTGCGCTTTATTAATAAAGCTTTCCGGCAGGTTTATCATGTTGACCGGATGATTGAACAGGGTGATACCGTTGTCGCAATCTGGCATGCAGAGGTAGAGCATACGGGACAGTTTCTTCATTTGCCGGCGACAGGCCGTCATTTTTCTCTTAACGGCATTACTGCCTATTCTCTTGAGAATGGAAAAATCAATGGTCACTGGGAGCAGTTTGATCAGCTTTCAATGCTCCAGGCGCTCGACATCATCCCTAAACTGGTAAGTTGATTAGCTGAGACTGCAGACATTCAGGGGTAATCTCAGACATGAGTGAAGAGTCATGTCACCCAAAACGCATCGCTGTGTGATAATTTATGATTCAGGTGCTGGCGCCAAAAACTTTAGGTCAGATACATATGTTGAAATGTAACCTGCCATCATGCGGTGTGGCGAGATTTCTCATTTTACTTGATGGTCCCTGGGCAACGTTAATTGTCAGAGAATTGCTGCGTGGTCCTCAGCGTTTTAGCGAATTACGTACATCACTAACTGGTATCAGCGCGCATACACTCACCCACCGTTTGCGACGCTTTGAAAAGAGCGGATTGGTCATGCGTACCGCTTATGCTGAAACACCACCCAAGGTGATTTATGAACTGACGGAATTGGGTAAATCACTGGAACCGATTCTGCTGACCATGAATAACTGGGGACAGAACATTCCAGACGACGTACTCAGGTCCGCAATAGTTAATGATAACGAGATGTGAGCCAGGACTTTAAAACTGACATACCGAAATAACCAGGTTAATCACAGACACCTGCAACTGGCTGCTGAATAAAAATCAGTAACGGCCTGCTTTTGCGGGATAGAATTTATGAGGCAATGTCTGAGATTAATGGTGAATCAGAAATAAATTTATGGAGGTACAGGCGCCTGAAAAGTGAAAAAATTACGTGATGTTTTAATCGCAAGAATTATTTATTTAAATACGTCCTGATTATAAGCAATCGTTTTGATGTGACGTCATTCCCACGTGCACTTTTTTAAATGTGTCCGATAAGTCACGCCACAACTCACTTTATGAAAGAGAGATCAGAAATGAAAATTGCGCTAATAGCACCAACAGGAAAAATCGGATTTGAGATTGCCAGGGAAGCACTGCGTCAGGGACATACTGTTACAGGTATTGTCAGAACAGGTCGCCCTGTTCCCGAAGAGCTGCAAGATGTCAAATTTGAAGTCGCTGATATTTATGATACGGCTTCGTTTGGAAAAGTCATTCACGGGGCTGATGTTCTGGCCAGTGCTTTTGGCGTCCATGGCGAGCACATTGGTGAACTGGTGGGAGCCGCCCAATCCATAATCAGTGCAGCCCGTGCTGCAGATATCAAGCGTGTCATCGTTGTGGGTGGCGCTGCAAGTCTTGAAGTCGCACCGGGTGAAAAGCTGCTCAATGCCCCTTACTTTCCATCAGATTACTATCCTTATGGCCTGGCTCATGATGAGGCTTATAAAATTTATCAGACCGCAGATGACTTAGAATGGACGTTTTTCTCCCCTGCCGCGGAGATTAGTCCATCGGAGAAAACAGGCGACTACCAGACTGGTGGTGGTAGCCTATTGAAAGGCGCTGATGGTCTAAGTCGGATCTCATATGCAGACTATGCTGAAGCGTTCGTGAATGAAATTTCACAAAGAAACCACATCAGAAGTATCATGACTGTCGCGCATCGCTGACATAATTAAGGGAGCCGGGGATTTACGTCCTCCCGGCTCCCTCACACATTACGCCTGTATTCATCAATAATCACAGTTACACTTCCCCACCGGCAATTTCTGATTAAACATTCGGTGATATTTGTCCATCCCACCAGCCTGGTCTGACAATACGCGATCATTCAGCAAACTATTATTATGTGCTCGCCCTTCGGCGTGAATAACTTTTTTACGAAGGTCATCTGTTCGTAAAGAATCAGTTATTGGCGAAGATACAGTCTATCAGAGGCTTACTGTTTTACAGATCAAGGTCTGAAAGGCCCGGATGATCGTCCGGACGGCGTCCCAGTGGCCAGAAAAATTTGCGCTCACTTTCTTTAATTGGCATGTCATTGATTGATGCGAAGCGTCTTTTCATAAGTCCGTCAGCTTCAAACTCCCAGTTTTCATTGCCGTAAGAGCGGAACCAGTTACCCGAATCGTCGTGCCATTCGTAGGCATAACGAACTGCTATGCGATTGCCGCCAAATGCCCAGAGTTCTTTGATTAGGCGGTACTCATGCTCTTTTTTCCATTTGCGCTCAAGAAAGCCCTGGGCTTCGTCACGATTTTTTGCAAATTCAGCCCGGTTACGCCATTTAGTATCCAGAGTGTAGGCCAGTGCCACTCTTGCAGCATCCCGTGTGTTCCAGCCATCTTCGGCGAGGCGTACCTTCTCTGTCGCTGTTGCCAGAGTAAACGGCGGTAATGGTGGACGTGCCTGTGATCCCGTCATTTAAAGACTCCTGTAATCATTGTTTAAAATTCAGAGTGGTTTTATACCGGACTTACGGAGAGACCTGCTTAAGCAGCATCTGCGCAATTTCTCTCGCGTTATCTGCAGCATCAGGATCCCCTATGACATAAGATGTCGTAATTGCTCCCTCAATGAGAATCAGCAACTTTCTGGACAAATCTTCCGGATGTTGAATATTCAGCTGTTTTGAAAGTTCGCCGACATAATCCAGCAACTTTTGTTTATGCATCTTTGCTAACTGGCGAACGGGGTCCTCGGGATCACCCGTTTCTCCGGCTGTATTGATAAACGCACAACCACGGAAACCCTCAGATTTAAACCAGCTGTTGAGCACCGTAAATATATTCAGGATACGATCCTGTGGCGTATTGCCTTTATCTGTCTCTGTTCTGAACCAATACATCCATCGCTCGTCGCGCACACTCAGTGCGGCAGTTGCAATGTCCTCCTTACCTGAAAATTGTCGATAAATACTTTTCCTTGCCACTCCTGAGGTCTTAACAATAAGGTCCATGCCAGTGGCATGAATACCGTTCTTATAGATAAGCTCTTCAGCAGTTTTAAGGATCTTTTCACGGGTATTGCCTGACGTCATGTTCATGACGAGAAGGTAGAATGATTGTTCTACCCCTGTCAATAAGTTTTGCATCATTGAAGTTTCTAATGACAATAATTCTTAGTAAATGCTTTTAATAACAGTGAGTTAATTCAGTATCAGGCACAAGCCTGATTTACTTTGATGAGAAACCGATGAAGGCAGCTGCACAAAGGTAAAAAGTCAGACGAGCTAGTCTACGCGCACAGTGGCTGTAACATAAGCCGGGGTAGCTGGCTTGCGTAATGGATGGATTAACTCCGTATAAAAAGGATGAGAAGTACTGCTGAAATGATGATGCCGGCCTGTTGGAGGGGTTTTGATGACATTTTGCGTATATCAGTTATAAGAACAATGCATCCCTAAAGCGCGGCGAAATAATGGCTGATGGAGTGTCCAATGCATAAATATGAAGGTCCGCTGATCGCTCATAGCGGACTCTTTAGGCTCGCTATCGGTTTGTAGTAGTACCGTTGAAAACCTCTTAATAAAATGATTTCAAATGAGCGTATTGGAACAGTCTTTGATTGTTTCAGGAGCGAAACCTTTTCCAGCTGTTCTTAAAATCATAGGCGACAACCCTTCTGGAGACAACTGATGTCAAAATACCTTCTTCCTGTAGCCGGTGCTGTGTGCCTGGCATTGCTCAGCCAGTCCGCACTCGCTGCGGATTTTACCCTGTCCAGTAAAGAGCTTGGTTCAGGCCGCTTCGCGAATACTCAGCTACTCAGCGAGTCTTACGGATTCGGCTGTGCCGGAGAGAATAAATCGCCGTCCTTCACGTGGTCAGGTGCACCGGCCGGAACAAAAAGCTTCGCGCTGCAGATCTACGATCGTGATGCACCCACAGGCCTGGGCTGGGTCCACTGGCAAGTAGTGAATATTCCTGCAGATGCAAAATCGATCCCGTCGGACATCGCAAAAGACAATACAGGCCTCCCGGCAGGAACAATCCAGACGCGCACCGACTTTGGTGTGCCCGGATACGGTGGCCCATGCCCGCCAAAGGGCCAGACGCATCGTTATGTGGTCACGCTCACTGCGCTCAAAGTAGATAAAGTGCCCAATATTACCGCTGATTCCACACCGGCCATGGTCGGCTTTATGACCAGGGCAAACTCGCTAGGTGAAGCAAAAATTCGCATCACGCAGGGGCGTTAAAGCCAGTTACGGGTCAGGCTTGCACTAACTGCTCAGTGTTTTTTAACGTTCGAACCTGACCCGGACAAAACCCAAACCGGCTACGAAACCGCGCCGAAAATTTTGAAGGGCTAATATAGCCTACCTCATAGGCTATCTGTATGACTGATAAATCAGTAACCTGCAGTAGCGTCAGGGCCCGGCACATGCGCACATCTGCAATAATTCGCGAAAACGAGCTACTTTCCGCCGAAAGCCTGCGCCTCAGCGTGGCTTCAGACATCCCCAGTTGCCTGGATACATCGTTGATATTCCATGCATATGACATATCCGAAGACACGAGCCTTCGGATTTTATTTCCGATTCCGCTCCGTTGAAAATCTCCGAAGTAGATGCCGTATTCATCCAGCCAGCTGAGCATCTCCCGCATGCGGGCTATAGCAATAGATTCAGGAATGTCTGCTGAATCCGTAAATATCTCTCTGGTATGATAAAAAGCGCGGCGGAAGCTTTCACTGGCCCCCCCTAATTTATGCACCTCGGTGACAGGAGCGGCATTGCAGTTTGTACAGGTATAACCTGTGACAATACTGATGTTGAAGCTGAGCCAGTCAGCCTCGTAACTACCGTCTATTGTCGGTATATTGGTGATATCGAATGACTCACCCCCACCCACAATGACCGCTTCTCCGGCATTGATGACCAGTTCCTTCCCCGCCGCGCATATGCATTTACTCCCCTGACGAACCAGTATGACAGTGGGTTCATCAATAATAATATTGCGCGCAAGCAGCGGCTGAACCTGATGAACGTGCGCGGTGCTGCCGATTCCGGCCCTGACTATGATACTCCTTTCTGCCATCCTGCCTCCCGTCAAGAGACCGACTAACTGCCAGTCTCATCATCTGTCAGATTGCTGGGTTAGCGCTTCAGGGTCTGATTCTGATAGCCCAGTTTTTCCACGTGAATACGTATGCTATCGCCCTCTTTGAGCCACACCGGTTCGGGTTTCATGCCAAGACTAACGCCAGCGGGTGTTCCCGTGGCAATCACGTCTCCCGGGAGCAACGTCATATAGTGACTGACATAGGAGACTATCTCGGCGACGCTGAAGATCATCTGAGAAGTATGGCTGAACTGCCGCCTTTCACCGTTAACTTCCAGCCAGATAGACAGGTTCTGCGGATCACAGACTTCATCCCGGGTGACGATATACGGACCCATCGGACCAAATGTGTCGCAGCTTTTAGCCTTGTCCCACTGCGATGACTGAAACTGAAATCCGCGGTCAGACACATCATTCACAATGCAGTAGCCGGCAACGTACTCCAGCGCATTCTCCTGGCTGACCTGCTTTGCCTTGGTGGCTATCACAATCCCAAGCTCAGCTTCCCAGTCGAGTTTGGTTGAGTGCGGAGGAATAATGATGTCGTCGTCAGGACCATTGATACAGCTTGGTGCCTTGAAAAACACAACCGGCTCATCAGGTATAGGAAGGTTGGCCTCCAGAGCGTGGTCACGATAGTTCAGGCCGATAGCCACAAACTTGGAGACCGTACTGAGCGGTGGCCCGAGGCGCGGGTTGCCCGGAACAATGGGAAGGCGTAGAACATCCTCCTCGCTGTTGAATGCGTTAAGCACAGTCGTCAGCGTCCCGGGTGTCACATCGCTGACAATGCCGGATAAATCGCGTAGCTGAAGGTTACTGTCAAAGACACCGGGCTTTTCAAAGCCAGCATCACCATATCGACAAATTTTCATACAGACCTCATTGCGGGTTCAGAGGGGATAACTGTAAATAGCCCAAGGGAGTTGCACCTTGTTCTCTCCACCGGAGAGCATCGGGATACGGTTGAGTTGCGTGGACGGAAAATTAACACGGTTATCTGGACCAACGGAGAGGGCGATAGGCCAGATAATCCGATCATCCCGCACCAGAGGTGTAATTACCCCGGCGGGATTCATCACAGATGACACCGTTATTTTCAGCATCGGTAAGGTAGATATTGCCGGCTTTGTCGCGACACATGCCAGCAACCCAGATACCCACTTCCTGATAAACTGATATACCGGCTGCAATTTCGTCTTCACCGCAGGAAAATCAGTGATGAGATCGAAGTCAACCCTGAAGATGCGCGCGCCAAAAAGACACATGAACAGCAGCGTCTGGTTATCCTGGTGAATTTCCAGCAAGTCGTTATGGATATACATGGGCTGCCCGTTCTGAAACGTCACTCTGCGCCCTTCAATAACTGGAACGTCTGCGGTGCGGCAGCGCATCAGCGGATGGCCAGCCAAGATCCTTCGGTAAGAATTATCGCGAAGGTCAATGACATAAAACGAGCCTTCGCGTGACTCGGTCATAATGGCGTAATGGCGACAGAAGCGAATGTGGACAAGCCGGGTGCCGGAATGGGCATCTTCAGGCCTAAACACAATCGTCCTTCTGGTTTCGCCGGTCTCAATGTCCAGCTCAATGAGTTTTACAACCCCTTCAATGGCATTGCTAAATCAGGCGCCGCGGCATCAAGTACCCAGAGACTTCCCTTCCCGTCACTGAAAATGCTGTTTACGTCCACAAAGTGTTTCAGCGGATCGCCTCGTCCGTCCCATTCATTCCACGCATTGTCAGGAAAGGGCTCCCAGCTGCGGTCTTTCAGTATTTCCACCACGCCTGGCGTGGGACCGCTCCACCAAGGCATGCTTGCAAACAAGCGCCCGCATTCCGTTGTCATTACGCCATTTCACAAATATTTATCTGAGGTAGAGACCTCTTGAATGTGAGCCGTCATAATATGCCAGAAAGATGATTAAACACTACAAAATAGATTTTCTTTCATAAAATCTATTTTGTAAATGATAATTTATTACCCTCGAAGGAAACAGTGACGCTATGAACGAAAGCCTCGCATCCAGAGACAGTCTGACTCAGACGACTTACTCCCGCCTGCGCGACGCCCTACTTTCATGCCAGCTCGTCCCGGGAGCGCGTGTTAACACTAAAGAGCTTGCCGAAGCGCTGGATACCAACGTAGGTGCTATCCGCGAAGCGCTCTCCCGCCTGACGTCAGAAAATCTGGTGATCGCAGAGCCGCAGAAGGGGTTCCGCGTCACGCCCGTCTCTCTTGCAGACCTGCTTGACCTGACTGCAACCCGAAAGCTTATCGAGTGCGAATGCCTTAGCGAATCTCTCGCACATGGAGATGTGAACTGGGAGGGAGAGATCCTGTCAGCCTTTCATCTTCTGGCTCGTTACGGCAACGGCGATGACGAATGGCCCGGAACGCCTGAATGGAATCGCCGCCATAACCGGTTTCACGATGCCCTGACGTCAGCCTGCCCAAACACCTGGCTGCTTCGTATGCAACGCATGCTTTTTATCCAGAATGAACGCTACCGCATCCTTTCCGTCAATATGACACGCGGTGAGAGAGATCTTAACGCCGAGCACAAGGCGTTAATGGAGGCTGCGCTCAGCAGAGATACAGAGCAGATAAAACGGCTTATGCAGGAACACATTCAGAAAACGACCGACGTTGTGATAAAGCTGTTCGATGAACACGGTATGCTGATGCTTCACGGATAACTGAGTGATACGGGACAGGGTTTGCACGTTTCTGGCGGGTGAACCCTGCCGAATTCATCCAGACTCATAAGGTTTGTTAAAAAAGGAACCCTTATAAAAAAGAAATACCTCTCTGGATGCCTGTTTGCGTTGTTTGCCATTAATGGCTGGGCTGCACAATCTTATGTATTGGATGATGTCCGCCTTATCGACGGTTTGGGAAAGCCATCGCAGGAACACATGCGCGTTGTTGTTGACGGGCAGTACATCAGTGCGGTCGGCCCTGCCTCCTTTGTGGCTATTCCCAAAGATGGCGAAGTAAAAAACTACGTGGGAAAATCCGTTTTACCCGGATTAATCTCCGATCATGTCCACCTGGCTCAGTATCAGGCCGCTACTCCTTACCCGGATGCATATACCCGCGAAACAGCCCCTGATGTTTCCAACTGAGGTGGGGGAGAATAACGTCTTCTGCTACGGACGCACGCCGTGGGGCAGCGTCATTGAACTGATTTCTTTGCCTTCAAAGCTGCCGTATGAAGACCATACCTCTCTGCGCCGATGGAAGCCCTGAGTGTAAACGGGTGCGCCAGTGCAGGCGTACCCGTAAATACTGAAGGTCCGCTTCTCGCTCAAAGCGGACCTTGCAGCACGTATGTCCGCTTTGTGCCAAAGTTACGTAAGGAAGGAATTAAGCCATCCCGTAGGATGGCTTATGAGATACTGTTACTGAGATGACAGACCTCAGAAATGCGCCGACAGCACGCCGTTTACAGACATATAAAAGAAGCACTTAACGGAAATTTTAACCAGCGTTTGTGCGGAACACGCTAACA
>NZ_JAOCKJ010000016.1 GCF_029844725.1 Pantoea sp. GD03673 | reverse complement strand
CTCATTTTTACATCCTGCTGAATTAATTTTTACAAGAACAAAAATAATGCAGATTAAAAGCATCTTAATCATCATTATCGGTTAACTATTCATTAACTTTATAGCAGGTGTAAGAAAGAGAATATTTAGGTTGAATCGCAACAAGGTCTAACCTGTTACCGAGTAATTAGAAAATACTGATGTTAGCAATTACCTCATAAGAGGTAGGAAAGATGGTTAATATCAACTTCTCTCTTAACGAATTTTATACATGATTCATGTCCACTTTGTGCCAAAAGCGGACGTTAGCAGGAGTGCCTTTCTGATTACTTACCTGACGATGATCTGCACAGTGAAACATTGATCTCTTTCTTCTTTCGTTTATAGTTAAGCGCCTGTTCTGGCAAGAGCAGGCTTCGTGGTCTGTGTTCATCCCCTGATGAGCTGGCTTAATTCAGTCCTGAAGGCATCGGTTGCCGTAAAGGAGAACTCAAAAAATCATGCGTCTTACGCCACCCTGAGTCGTAACCCTCCCCTGTCGCACTGAGTAGTTTCAGTCGCGTACTCAAAAACATCCCGTCTGCGGATGTGCTTATTCGTACCTGAAATTTTTGCCCTTACGGGCTGACTGTATTCAAAATCTGAGAAATTACTATGCTGCTGTCCTCGACGCGTAAGGACTGGCTGGGCAACGTCCGTGGTGACGTGCTCGCCGGTATTGTCGTCGCGCTCGCGCTTATTCCTGAAGCGATCGCGTTTTCCATCATTGCCGGAGTTGACCCGCAGGTCGGCCTTTACTCGGCGTTCTGTATTCCCGTGGTTATGGCCATCTTTGGCGGACGTCCCGCCATGATTTCATCGGCCACCGGCGCCATGGCGCTGCTGATGATAACCCTGGTGAAAGACCACGGCCTGCAGTATCTGCTGGCGGCATCGGTGTTAACCGGCCTGCTGCAGCTGGCTGCCGGCTACCTGAAGCTTGGCAGCCTGATGCGCTACGTGTCGCGCTCTGTTGTGACAGGCTTCGTCAACGCGCTGGCCATTCTGATATTCATGGCGCAGCTGCCGGAGCTGACAAACGTGACCTGGCACGTTTATGCGCTCACCGCCGCTGGCCTGGCAATCATCTACCTCTTTCCGTACCTCAATAAAACCATTCCCTCCCCGCTGATCTGCATCGTGGTGCTGACCGCCATTTCCATGTGGTTGCACCTGGACGTTCGCACCGTGGGCGACATGGGCAAACTGCCTGACAGCCTGCCGGTATTCCTCATTCCGGACATTCCGCTGAACCTGGATACGCTGCTGATTATCCTGCCTTATTCTGCCGGCCTTGCCGTGGTGGGACTGCTGGAATCCATGATGACTGCCACTATCGTGGACGACATGATCGACACCCCGAGCGATAAAAACCGCGAGTGCAAGGCGCAGGGTATTGCCAACGTCTGCACGGCATTTATCGGCGGCATGGCGGGCTGCGCCATGATCGGTCAGTCGGTGATTAACGTGAAGTCTGGCGGGCGCGGACGCCTTTCCACCCTGACGGCCGGACTGGTGCTGCTCTGCCTGATTATCTTCCTTCGTGACCAGGTATCGCAGATCCCGATGGCGGCGCTGGTCGCGGTCATGATCATGGTTTCCATCGGCACCTTCTCCTGGCGATCCATCACCGACCTGCGCCGCCATCCGCTGTCAACCAGCGTGGTCATGCTGGCAACCGTGGTCGTGGTGGTGGCAACCGACAATCTGGCCTTCGGCGTGCTGACCGGGGTGCTGATTGCCTCGCTGAATTTTGCCACCAAGGTAGCTCGCTTTATGACGGTCAAATCGTCACTGGAGGGCGATACCCGGACCTATACCGTGACCGGCCAGGTCTTTTTTGCCTCCGCCGATCGCTTTATGAGCCACTTTGACTTCAGGGAAGCGGCAGAGCGCGTGGTCATTGACGTCACACACGCTCACTTCTGGGACATTACCTCCGTGAGCGCGCTTGATAAGGCGGTGATTAAGTTCCGCCGGGAAGGCGCTGAGGTGGAAATACTGGGCATGAACGACGCCACCCGTACCCTCGTTGACCGCTTCGGCGTGCATGACAAGCCGGAAGAAGCGGAAAAACTGATGGGCGGTCATTAACCGACAGGAGATTCAGCTATGAACAATACCGTTGTGGCCTGCGTGGACGGTTCGCCGTCAACCGGGCCGGTCTGTGACTACGCGGCGTGGGCCGCCGCCGGCCTCCCGGCGCCACTGTCCCTGCTGCACGTGCTGGAAAAAGATGGTCATCCGGCCGTATCTGACCTGAGCGGCAGCATTGGCATCGACAGCAAAGAGCTGCTGACCGAAGAGCTTGTGCGCGTGGAGGGTGAGCGCAGCCGCCTGCTCATGGCACAGGGTAAAGCCATTCTGAGCGGTTGCGCGGAGCGGCTGTCCCGTGCGGGGGTTCCGGAAGTGCGTCAGCTACAGATGCACGGCGCGCTGGATGAAATACTTGCCGGACTTGATGACGTCAGGCTGATGGTTCTCGGACGACGGGGCGCGGAACATACGGTGGGCAGCCAGCTGGAAAGCGTCATCCGCCTGCAGAAAGTGCCCGTGCTGGTCGTGCCTGAAACGTTCAGCACGCCATCCCGGGTGCTCTTTGCCTGGGACGGCAGCGAGGCCAGCCGCCGAAACCTGACCCGGCTGACCGTGAGCCCGCTGCTTCGCGGTCTGACCTGCCATGTTGTGATGGTGAACGGCGACGATGCTTCACTGCATGATGCGCAGCAAATCCTGCAGGCAGCCGGCATCGATGCAGAGTCCCGGCTGATTCAGGATGAATCCGTCTCGCGCGGCCTGTGTCGTTACGCGGAGGAGAACGGCACGGACCTGATCGTGATGGGGGCCTGGGGACACTCCCGGCTGCGCCAGTTCTTTATCGGCAGTCACACCACGGCGATGCTGGCCGAAAGCCGTCATCCGCTGCTGATGCTGCGGTAAACTTTACGGGCCTGCAATCGCGGGCCCTTTTCATAACGCGCCTCCGGAACATCAGTCCCAGAGCAGTTCATTTGTGCGGCTCCTTTGTCAGCCGCGCTCAGGGAATACCATGCGTCAGCTGTTTCGCTTTATGTATCAGCACGGCAGCCATCTGGCTTTTGCCGCGATACTGATGGCAATGTCGAGTTTCGGACAGACTTATTTCGTATCGCTTTACGGGCAGGACCTGCGTCAGGCATTCGGGCTCAGCGACGGCGGGCTGGGCGGCCTTTATGCCGCCGGCACCGTGATGAGTGCCGTCACGCTGACCTGGGCAGGCCGGATGATTGATTACACCACCACCCGTCGCTTCACCCTGGCCGTTACCCTGCTGCTGATAACGGCGTGCCTGCTGGTCTCCGGCGCGCAGGCGGCATGGATGCTTTGTGCAGGCTTTTACCTGCTTCGCCTCGGCGGGCAGGGGCTGATGGTGCATACCGCCCTGACGGCGACTGCGCGCCAGTTTCCGCTTGATGCCGGCAAGGCGCTGGGCGCCATCGCGCTGGGCCTGTCACTGGCGCAGGCGCTGTTTCCGTTGGCTGCTGTGCAGATTAACTATCTGACGGGATGGCGCATTGCCTGGCTGATAAACGCTGTGGTTCTGATTGCCGGCGTTGCGCTGGCTGTCAGCTGCCTTCCGCGCGCTGCCGAAAAGCCGCTGCGGACGTTCAGAAAGCGGGGCGCAGAGAAGGTTCGCGAAGCGTCAGTCTGGAAGAACCGGAATCTGCTTCTTGCTCTGCCCGCAGTGCTGGCGTCACCTTTCATCACTACGGGCTTCTTTTTCCATCAGGCGCGCCTGGCAGAGGAGAAAGGATGGGCACTGTCGTGGGTTGCAGGGTGGTTTATTGCCTACGCGATAACGCAGGCGGTTTCCCTGTTATCATTTGGTCCGCTGATAGACCGGATGACGCCACGCCGTCTGTTGCCGTGGTTTCTGCTGCCGCAGGGCGCTAGCATGCTGGCGCTGTGGCTCAGCAGCAGTCAGTGGGTCACGCCGTTTTATCTCATAATGACCGGCGTATCGTCAGCCATTGCGTCCACGCTGGCGACCGCGCTGTGGGTGCAGCTGTTTGGCTCCGCGCAGCTGGCAAAAGTGCGATCTGCCGTTGAGGCAGGTACTGTGCTTGCCAGCGGCGCTTCCCCGGTCATCATGGGTGTGCTGATTGATCATCACGTCACTCTCAGAATACAGGCACTGATTTGCCTGGTCTTCATTCTCGCTGCCAGCCTGGTCGCAACCCGGGTTCAGGTAGCCAGCCCCGACGACATAAACAGTTAAATACAGGACTTATCTGACAGGCCCAAAGTGAAGTAAGTAAATTCAACTCTGTACCAAAGCGGACAACGTCCGCTTTTCGCTCATAGCGGACCTTCAAGTACACTGGTCTGTTTCGTACCAGAAGCAGATAAATGCTTTTCTGTAGGCTTAATAAATGACAGTCATTTGCCGGTTATATTCTTACTAATCTTCTGATAATTATCTTAAATGTGCTATGTCTTTGATTAAGCAATGAGCCCTACTGTTTGAGGCGTTATTCACAATCAGTCTCAATCACGCTTTTCTTACCCAGCACTGTAACAGCCATTCCTGAAGCGACTATCCCAATAAAAATCGTAATCATTAACAGTGATAATGACAGCGATGTAACAGTCAGAAGGGCACTCGCAAATATCACACCCATGGCATTGGAGGTTCGCAGTAAGGCGAAGACCTCGGCTTTCAAATGCGGAGGAGACATTTCATCAAGTACAAGCGAAAAATGTGTTCCAAGTGGGGCAATGACAGAGCCAATACACATCACACCCACAATGGTTGTAATGACGGAGAAATTAACAGTAACCATCAAAGCCCCTAGCATCATCAGGCACAGATGTAAAAGTACTGTGCCGGGTGCAGACATCCGGTTGCGGATACTGACCCAGACTCCTCCCATGACAGAGGCAAGGCACAAGGGAACGGTGAAAAAAATGGCATAAAATGGCTCATACCGAAAGCTCAGGGCTAACGCCACGGCACCTATCTCAACGGCGGCGACGGTTGCCTCAGCTGCAGTAGAGCATATAAGCACCAAAGCAACCGGTCTTGTCAGTGCTCTTTGTTGGGTTTTAACCACGGAAGGTGAGCTCCGGATATTAAGCCGGGGAATGAGAATAGCGGGAAGTATACCCAGAGCGGTAATGACAAGCAGAGAAAACACCGGGGAGATGCTTCCCAGTCCTGATGCGGCCACGGGAGCCAGAACAAAAACCATCTCATTCAGAGTCGCTGCCATACCCAGCCCACGTGGTAAACGGTTTGCGTTAACCACGTGGTTTAGTATCACCCTTAAATATCCCTGAGCTGCACCATTTACCAGTCCGGCCAGGCTGGCAAGTATGACTAATACCGTAAAAGGCAATTTATACCATGATGCCAGTACTATGCAGAGTAAAGCCACAGAACGAGTAAGCGTCAGTAGCTGGAAGTAAGTGACCGAGTTAAAGCGGTTCCCCAGGCGTGTGAACGGGATCACGCCAATAACCTGAGCAATCGTCATGGCAAGGATCATCGCTGCCCCGCCTCTGCTATCGCCTGTGATACTGAGTGCAAGCAATGAGAATGCAATGGGGCCTGCAGCCTGTGGAAAACTCAGGAAAGCTGATGAAAGAAGCCATCTGATGAACGACCTGGACTTTTCCCCTTCAGGAGTAGCAGATGATTTATGAAGTTCACGGGAAGGCTTTTTGCTGATATTCATTAATCGTTTTACCGAAATTAGCGCCTGTGATTTCTGTAACCTGGCGGTGACAGAACGGGCTATGGGCCGTATCTGATTGCCGGACATACACTGTGCAAAACACTTCTAACCTTAATCTGTGAAACATGTAAAAAAACAGCTTGTTTAATTAGTTACATTCATACTGCCAGTGCGGTACTGCTTTACTCAAGAAAGGTCATTTCGGGCAACCTGTTTTCAAACCTTTATCATGGATACCGTCTCTAAGGTATACCTGTGGCAGCCGGACGCGCAGGTAAAATACCAGCCAGCTTTACCAACCAGATACAGTATACGTGTTGCCCATCACACAGCAGTAAGATAAGCACTCCAGTAAATACCAAACGAGCATAAAAAAGTGTACTCTTTTGATTAAAATCAGGGGCAACAGGTTAACCTTTGTGATATTTCCTTTCGATTAAAACGGAATTAGCCATGCCTAAACGTATAAAAAATAGCCGCTGGTCAGGTTATGACCCCCGCTATATCTATTCTCTGGTCGTTCGCCGTTATTTTGTTGAGATGAAGACCAAAACAGAAATTGCCGAAGAGCTTGAGATCTCACGATTCAAGGCCGCGCGCCTGATCGATGAGGCGATCGAACAGGAATACGTTAAGTTCCTTTTTCCCAAACAGCAGATGCTTGATGAAGAAGTGGCCCATAATATCTGCGAGAAATACGGCCTGCAAAAAGCCGTCGTGCTTTCTGTATCAGAATCCTGGAACAGCCAGGAAGAACTAAATGAGAAGCTGGGTGGTATCACAGCCAGCTATCTGGGCAATTACCTGACCGGGGGTATGAAGGTGGGTATTGCCTGGGGGCGAGTTCTGTCCAGTACCGTGAGTCAGCTGACCAGCCTCCCTGCTTTAGATATTGTACAGCTTTCAGGCGTACATCCGGGTATTGAATTCAGTCAGGGTCCGATAGACCTGATACACCGGCTGGCAGCTATCTCTCAGGGAAAGGCACATCCTATGTATGTCCCCATGTGGGTTGATGATGAAAGTCTGGCAGAAAAGCTGGCCAGCGATCCTGCAGTGGTTGACACCCAGCAGTATTATTCATGCCTGGACGTCGTTATTACTGGTATTGGCGCGTGGAAAACCGGCTCGTCCAGCCTGTGCGACATTTTTCCCGAAGAATGGCAGACACCACTTTTCCGTGACGACATTGCAGCTGATGTTTGCATCACGCTCGTCAACAGCAAAGGGGAGATCCTTGACAGCCCGATAAGCCGGCTGGGATTCGGTATTTCCACAGAGCAACTGCGAAGCGCGAAAACAGTGATTGGCGTGGCGGGAGGAGAGCAGAAGTATGAAGGTATCGTAGCCTCTCTTAAATCAGGCCTTCTTGATGTGCTGATCACCGACTTTGATACAGCGGTAAAGCTGGTCAGTCCCTGATAAGTCAGGAAAAAACTGGTTTCTCTTTCAATACGGGGCGCTGCAGGCGCCCCTCTTTTTGAAATTTCACGACGCAGCAACAGTGGCTCAGCTTCGCGAAAAGTCCATACGGTCAGATTTCCGCGCATTACGCCTGCAGTTGTCAGGACGCCCGCTCAATTATCCCTCTAGGATTCCAAGCGCTTCCGCAAAGAGACCTTACGAAACAGCAGAACAGCCGTAACAGATATATTTCCTTTTAATTCAGCAAGTTGAGACAAATAGATGGTCATATAGCATTCAGCCATATGCTCATGTGAGCATTTTATATTTAGCTCAATTGTTTATTACTGTGATCGACCTATAACTTTTGCTCTCTGCTTGTTACCGCTAAACGCCGGCATGCTATAAATGCTCATGTGTACATATTTTAATGCTCATTTGAGCATCTAAAGGTTACCGGGAGAAATTATGAATACAGTACTTATCAGCGTCACCGATGGCGCCGACTTCAAAAGCTATGACGAGGTGCTGCAGCATATTAATGAACGGCAGAATGCTGCGGGGACAGTGAAGGATACCTATCTGGAGGCACTACGCGAGCGTGAAGCCATGTACCCGACGGGTATTTTGCTTGATGGCTATTCTGTGGCGATCCCGCACTGTGACAGTACGCATGCCAACACACCTTCTGTTTACATTATTCGTCTGCCTGAGCCCGTTGAGGTCGGTCAGGCTGATGGCGATGATAAATTACCGGTACGACTTGTCATCAATTTAGTGGTAACCAACCCGTCTAATCAGTTGCAGCTGTTGAAATCCCTGTTCAGCAAGCTGCAGGACAAAGGTTTCTATCAGAATCTCCTGGAACTGCCGTCTGAAAAAGCTGAAGCATTATTTATTTCAGAAATCATGCAATAACCTTACCGGAGCAAAATTATGATTACTATTCTTGTCGCCTGCGGAAGCGGAGTCGCCACCTCAACACTTGCTGCTGATGAGGTTAAATCTGTTTGTGCTGAATACGGAATCTCTCAGTACAAAATAAATAAATGCAGCATGTCAGAACTGCCTTCAGAATTGCAGCATGCCGACGTTGTTTTAACAACGAATAATTATAAAGGTGATATGGGCAAGCCTCACATGAGTGTCGCGGGTTTTATCACCGGCATTAATGAAGGCGTGTTGCGAAAAAAACCTGGTGAATTACTAACTGATCTGACCCGGAAATAATAACAGATTAAGAGGGTATCAGGATGGAAATGTTAAAAAGCATAATGCTGACGATAACAGGTATGGGTGCTACCGCTATCCTGCCACTTGTCATCTTTATTTTAGGCCTGGTTTTCCGCATGAAAGTCGGAGCGGCCATCAAATCAGGCATTACCGTCGGTATCGGCTTTATCGGACTGGGTCTGGTTGTTAACCTGCTGAGCACCTCCCTGCAGCCTGCTATCGCCTATTATTCGAAAATTGGCAGCGGGTTTACCGTTGCTGATATTGGATGGCCCGCAGTAGGCGCAGCGGCATGGGTTGCACCATTTGCGGCTCTGGTTGTGCCTGTCGGCATCATTCTTAACCTGCTCCTTGTTCGCCTGAAGTTAACCAGAACGCTTAACGTGGATATCTGGAACTATATGCACTTCCTCGTTCCTGGTGCGCTGGCTTACTTCGTGTTTGACAGTTTCTTTATCGGTTTTGGCGTAGCCGTGGCCCTGAGCGTCATCGCGCTGTTTATCGGTGATTTAATAGCTCCCCGCTGGCAGAAATACTACGGTCTGGAAGGAACGACCTGCACCACCATGATCCACATTGGCTGGACATTACCTTTTGCGCTGCTGGTCAATAAAATTATCGACGTCATTCCTGGCCTGAACAGACTCGACCTCGACTTGGAAAGCGTGCAGAAACGACTGGGAGTATTTGGTGAGCCCGCCATTATTGGCGTCATGGTCGGGTGCCTGCTCGGGATCCTGACCCGTCAGCCCGTGACAACTATTGTGCCCATGGCAATGGGTGTTGCCGCAGTCATGGTACTGCTGCCCAAAGTTGTGGGCGTGCTGATGGAAGGTCTGTCTCCGATTGGCAAAAGCGCCAAAGAAATTATGCAGAAGCAAATGGGCAAGGACGCAGAGTTGAACATTGGTATGGACTGTGCGCTGGCGCTGGGCGATCCGGCCACCGTTACCGTTACCGTTATCACCATTCCGCTGACCATGCTCTGCGCACTGGTATTTCCGGGCATCATGATTTTTCCCATCGGTGTGCTGATGTCGATCATCTATATGACAACTATGACCGTGATGGCCAGTAACGGAAACGTCATCCGCGCCGTTATCTCCACCTTACTGTTCAGCATTGTTGTTATGTATTTAGGCGGCTATGTGGCGCCAGGCGCAACGCAGTTCCTGCACGGTGCCGGCGTGGGTTTACAGGGGCAGGGCACTGACTTTGTACTGACCGGCCCGTGGGAAGTACTGACGTACTGGCTGAGCACGGTATTCCACTGATTTGAACAATGAGGTTTACTTACCATGGCACAGATTTTACCGTCAATTTTCGGGGCAAATATCCTGCGACTGCAGGATGAGATCCGGTTTCTGGAAAATGAAAATACCGACATACTGCACGTTGATTTAATGGACGGTTCTTATGTCAGTAATATCGCATTTGGTCCGAACCAGATATCCGCAATGAAAAAGGTCAGCAAAATGAAATTTGATGTACATATGATGCTGGCAGATCCGCAAAGACATATTGATGACGTTATCAGTACCGGTGCAGAAATGATTTCCGTACATTATGAATCAACTCCGCACGTGCATTTTATTTTACAGAAGATCCGCCAGGCCGGACGTAAAGCCGGGGTGGTAATTAATCCGGGTACGCCTGAAAACGTACTGACCTATCTGCTGGACGATATCGATTACATTCTCATCATGACCATTAATCCGGGACAGCCAGGCCAGGTCTTTATTGAAAAAAGCCTGGAGAAAATCAGGAATACACGGGAAATGATCGCCGACCGGAATATCCTGATTGAAGTCGATGGCGGCATTAACCTTGCAATAGCAAAAAAAGTCCGGGAAGCCGGTGCGGATTTAATTGTCGTCGGCGGCGCGCTGTTTAATGCGAACCCGGAATCGAGCTACCGGGAATTAAAAGCTGCTATGAACTGATTTAAGCCTTTATCAAAGAAAAGTTGATTGCATAAGCAGTCGTGATTCAGGTCATCCGGCTGGGAACGTCCTTCCTGGTCGTAAAAATTCAGGAGAAAATGCTGATGGGTAATTTTGCAGGAAAGGTTGTGTTTATCACCGGCGGTGCGCACGGTATCGGAAAAGGGATTGCAAAACAGTTCGCGGATCGTGGTGCCCATACCGTCATCGCTGATTACAATGAAGCCAACGGTATCAGAACCGCTGAAGAACTGACGTCCGCCGATGTAAAATCACTTTTCATCAGAACGGATGTATCTGACCCGAAGGCTCTGGTCGATGCGCGTAATAAGGTTTTTGCAGCGTATGGCCGCATCGACGTTCTGGTGCTGAATGCAGGTGTAGCCTTCGCTAACCGGGTCAGTGATATCTCTTTTGAGGAGTGGAATAAGACCCTCTCCATCAATCTGACCGGCTTGTTCAATACCGTTAAGGCTTTTTACGATGATTTTCTCACCAATCAGGGATCAATTGTATACATTTCTTCCGGTTCAGCGCTGTCAGGAACCGGCGGCGGCGTGAGCTATCCGGCGAGCAAAGCAGGCGGGGAGGGGCTTATCCGCGGCCTGGCAAAAGAGCTGGGACCGAGAGGCGTTAACGTTAACGCTATTGCACCCCGCCTGATTGATACCGGCGAAATGATGCGTGTTAACTATCCGACGCAGGCCGATCTGGATGCAGTGCTGGAAAAAATTCCGGTCCGCCGCCTGGGCACCATTGATGACGTAGCAAACCTGGCCATTTTTCTCGCTGATAAATCAAACTCCTACATCCAGGGACAGACCATCCTTATGGATGGCGGCCGTACCATTGCCTGACCGGGAGCTGAAAATGAGCGTACAGGAATACACACGAAGCATCCTCAGTGAATTAGAGCAAAATGCGCAGAAAATTGATGAGGATCAGGCGATGCAGCTGATTGCCCGGATCCGCAGTGCGGGACACATTTTTTTGCAGGGAGCCGGACGCAGCGGAGTTGCAATCAGGGGGTTTGCTAACCGGTTAATGCATCTGGGATTCTCCGTGAGCGTGGTGGGAGACATTTCGTCTCCACGTGCCCGTCCGGGTGACCTGTTGATTATTGGTTCCGGCAGTGGCGAAACCGGCAGCCTTAAAAGTCTCGCGCAAAAGGCTGCTGAAAGTGGCGTCGGTGTGGCGCTGGTGACCATGAAGAAAGACTCGTCAATTGCCAGACTGGCCGGCAGCATACTGGTTTTACCTGGTGCAGTGACAAAGGAAAACGATCACAATCCGGTACCATTTTCCCAGCCGATGGGCTCTGCATTTGAGCAGCTCTGTTTCATAACTTACGATGCCATTGTGCTTGAGCTGATGGCTCAGCTGGGAGAAACCAGCAAAACCATGGCTGCACGGCACGCTGACCTTGAATGACGTCACAGAGCGCTTCTCCGGAAGCGCTCTGTGCATGGCACACTTTTAAAAGACCGGCAGGTTGCCGAGATTATCGCGTGTCGTACTATTCGGATCAGTCGTAAGGTAAATATCGTCTATGACGTGAACATTCGCGCCATAAACCCACTGCCCGTTAACAAGCGTGATCGTCTTAAACGTCGCCTTACTGGCCTTTATCAGCTCGGCAACAAACTGTCGCGAGTTGATGGAGGCGTCTTTATTTCCCTTGCCAGCTTTGATGATTTTAACGTACTGAATGTGCTGCCCTGTACTGTCCCTGCGTATACCCGAGATATAAAAGTCTGCCATGTGACTCTCCTTCGTGGCTACACCGCGTAACCGCGTTCCACAGCCTGATATTTGTTCAGACGGGTGAATTTCAACCATCACACTTATCATTTACAGGGATATATATCGATAGCCTTCTGCTGCCGAAAACGACGTCTGCTCAGCGACCTACTGCGGATCGCATATTCAGGGGTAGAACAGGTGGGGAAGCACAACTGCCAGTCAGGCTGGCAGCCTGACTGGCATCAGGTGCCGGAGGGGATGATTTAAGGTTCAGCGTGTTCCCATGCAGCTTTGCGCAGGTCTGCAGGTTTAAGCTCCTTTGCCGGGACAATCACGCCATCACATTTACCGTGGCGGAATACCGTGATGTTGTCCGCGACGTCCAGCAGTTCCTCTTCCTCGCTCGATACCACGATAACGCAGCAGCCTTTATCCGCCAGCTGATGGATGATGCGGTAGATGTCCGCTTTCGCACCAATATCGACACCTTTAGTTGGTTCATCCAGCAACACCAGGTCCGCGTTTTGCGCAATAACCCGGGCCAGCAGTACCTTTTGCTGATTCCCGCCAGAGAGGGCCTTAATCGGTCCATCCAGCGATCCCCGCGTATTCATTTTCCCCAGCAGTTCTGAGGCAGCCTGCCGCGCCGCGCCGTGACTCACAAAACCACCGGAGCGGAATTTTTTCAGAACCGGCAGCGTCGCGTTAGCATAGCTCGACATCTGGGGAATAAACCCGTCCTTTTTACGCTCCTCGGTCAGGTAGGCAATGCCACGGGAAATGGCCTTTACAGGTGATGAGGGATGATATTCCCTGTGTCCCACCCGGATTTCACCACCGGTGACGGTTTCCAGTCCAAACAGCGTCTGGCACAGGCGCGTACGGCCTGCACCGGCCAGTCCATAGACTCCAAGAATCTCCCCGCGGTACGCTTCAAGGTTCACACCTTTAAGGCGATCCGTATGCAGGTTACTCACCGACAG
This sequence comes from Pantoea sp. GD03673, assembly GCF_029844725.1. GTDB lineage: Bacteria > Pseudomonadota > Gammaproteobacteria > Enterobacterales > Enterobacteriaceae > Pantoea. The sequence continues at coordinate 32,858 of NZ_JAOCKJ010000016.1, read as the reverse complement.
CCAGGGTTTACCCAGTGCCCCCCGGATCAGGCCGCGGCTGTTTGAGGGAGCCTGATAAGCATTTGCGTCGCCCACGATTGCGTCGATAATGGCGCTCTTGCTCAGCGTTTTTTTACCTTCGTTATAAATCACGCGGCCGCCGCACATCACTGTAGCCTCATCGCAGACGCCCAGCACCTCGTCCAGCTTATGCGATACCAGCACCACGCCAATCTGTTTCTCGCGCGCAATGCGCTGTACGGCCTGCAGCAGCGCGTCTGCCTGCGCACCCTCCAGCGCGGTCGTCGGTTCATCGAGAAAAAGAAAACGTGCGTCACGATCGAGATTAGAGACCACTTCCAGCATCTGCTTGTCCGGATGAGAGAGGTCCCTGACAAGATCGGTCGCGCTGAAATCCAGGTGGTAATCACTCAGCACTTTCTCAGTATGTGCAATCATGCTGACATCATCGGTAAAACCGTTGCGCTTGCGGCGCTCACGCCCGAGGAAAAGGTTCTGCCATACGCTCATACCGGGAATAAGCCGGAGCTCCTGGTAGACGCAGGCAATACCGTGGCTGAGCGCATCACGTGGCGATGCAAGGCGCACCGGCGTAGCACCAATCATCAGCTCCCCGTTATCCGGCATATTGACGCCAGCCAGTATTTTCAGCAGCGTTGATTTACCCGCGCCGTTATGGCCGAGAAGGGCGTGAATTTCACCAGGTTTTACGCTGAAATCCACACCATGAAGGACCTGCACGCCTGAAAAACCGATTTTTATCTGCTTCGCCACATAATTCATAACTGTCTGCCTTTTACTCAGTACGCTGAACCCATAACGGAGGCCGCGTTGTCTTTAGTGACCAGCAGCGGTGGATTGTTGATCATGGCCGGGACCTGTTCACCGCCCAGGCTTTTCCGGACGTTTTCAACCAGTATCTGAGCAAGCTTTACGGGTTCCTGAATCGCACCGGCTTTGAGTATGCTGTTGTCCTGAACGGCTTTAACGCCTTCTTTATCTACAAAAGCATATAATTTCACTTTGTCACTGACGCCCAGCTGCCTGATGGCTGCCAGTGAACCCAGTGCGGAAGGTTCGGTGTCTGAATACACCACGTCAATCTCCGGCCTGCCCTGCAGCATTTCAGTGGTCACTTTCAGAGACGTGGTTTCTTCCACCTTTCCGTTAACCAGCGCAACAAACTTAATATTTTTATTGGACGCGACGGCGGCTTTGAACCCCTCATCACGGGCGTTTGCGGCTATTGAAGTCGGTTCTCCCACTATCCCGACCGTTGCCGGGCTGTTTTCACCGATGTCCTTCAGCAGCTGCTGCCCAATGAGCCTGCCGCCTTCCCGCTGATCGGTCTGAACCCCCTGCACAAGGGTGACGTTCTGTTGTTTGAGTCCCGCTGTATCAGGGAGGATATTGATAGCAAATGCCGGGATTTTTGCCTGATTGAGCTGACTGATAATTGAAACGCATGGCCCGGACGAAACGCAGTTCACCGCAACCGCATCCACTTTCTGCTCGATGAAGTTCTGCACCTGCGACAGCTGTTTGGCATCGTCATTATCAGAAATCGAGATTTTGACGTTCATCCCCTGAGCAGCAGCATTATCCTCAAAGCTTTTTTTCATGGCCACATAATAGGGGTTGGTCAGGTTCGGAAGCGTTACACCGAGTGTTTTTTTGCCAGCGCCTGCGGTGCTTTCCGCATCATCCCGGTTACAGCCGGCAAGCAGGCAGGCCAGCGCAACGATCGTAGCTGTTGCAGTGAGAGTCGTACGCAGTTTCATGTTTATCTCCTGGTAAGGTACAGGTCAGAGGTTAAGAGGCTTTATTGTTGTGTTTTTGGTGATTTCCTGACTTTGAACCAGGGGATCACGATTTTTCTGGACGTGCGCAGAGTATCGAACGTCACGCCAAACAGGATGATCAGTCCGATAACCAGCGGCTGCCAGTAAGCGCTGACGTTCAGTACGTTCATCAGATTGGATATGGCGGCAATCAGCATTGCCCCGATCATCGCGCCGATAAGGCTGCCGGTGCCGCCAAACAAGCTGACGCCGCCCACTACCGCACCCGCGATTGAGAAAAACAGCTCGTCACCACGGCCCGCCGTCGGATATCCAGTCATCAGGCGCGAGCCGTAAATCAGTCCGCCGCATGCCGAGCAGAGACCGGAGATGGCATAGACCAGCAGGGTTATACGCGGAATGCTGATCCCTGACAGGCGCGCGGCATCTGCGTTGCCGCCGACCGCATAAATATGGGTACCGGTGATGGTCCGCCGCAGGAAGATGACGCCAATAATAATGGCCAGCAACAGGGCTATCACCGGAAACGGAATACCCAGGGGTTTTGACTGACCGATAAGGCTGTAACCGATTTGCGTCACGCGGATCGACTCGGCTCCGGTGATAATCTGCGGAATGGATGCCGCCACGCCCATCATTGCAAACGTCACAATGAAAGGTGGAACGCCGGTACGTTCGATGATCAGCCCATTAACCAGACCGCTCAGGGCCCCCACCGCCAGAACCATGGGTACGGCAAGCTGCCAGGGAATGCCAAATTTTTCCATCAGCAGCGCCGCGACTACGCAGGTCATGGCCACAATTGAGCCACAGGAAAGGTCAATCCCGCCTGTCAGCAGAACAAAAGACTGCCCCAGACACAGGAAACCGATGACCGCGCCGTTAAGAAGTAAAACCATCATGTTGGATACGGTCAGAAAATTAGGCGTGGCGATAAAGCCGCCCAGCATAACCAGTAAAAAAACCACGGCGATCCCCGCTTCAGCAGGCACTTTAAGTGGCTGCCTTGGGGGTTTAATTTTAGCGGGTGTGCTCATTGAACTCATTGCAGCTCTCCTGATAAAGCATTGGCATAGTTAACGTAAGCGTTCAGAACATGGCGCGCATCCTCACAGGGATCGGCGACTTTCACAAATGGCCTGCACCAGCGTTCGGCCATTTCAGCATTCGTACATCCCAGTACAGCAGCGGCTGCCTGAATGGCTGCCCCGGCGGCGGCTGTTTCTTCCACCGGAGAAACCCAGACCGGTTTGCCAGTCAGGTCAGCAAGGATCTGGCGGTAGGCACGTGACTTCGCCCCGCCGCCGGTGACAACGATGTGCCCGTCATCACTGAAGCCATGCTGTTTCAGGATCAGTCCGCCTGCCAGCAGGCCGCACAGCACGCCTTCCACGGCAGCGCGGGCCATATCTTCTCTGGTTGTGGTGGTGCGTAACCCGCGCATGTGCCCCGTAGCGTCGGGAAGGTTAGGCGTGCGCTCGCCATCCAGCCATGGGACAAGCTGCAGACCGTTGGCGCCGGCAGGTGAACTCAGTGCGAGTGCATCGAATTCGTCAGTGGTAACACCCAGCAGGGTGCGGAATGTATCGGTTACCTTCGCGGAATTCAGCGTGGTAATCATGGGAATGAAGCGATCGGCCGCATCTGCATAGCCGTTGATAATCCCGGTGCTGTCGGCTATTCCCGTCGGGGTTATGCCGTACAGCGTACCGCTCGTGCCGATCGATATGCCGGTATCACCGGATTTCAGGTTCATTCCCAGCGCAGCAGACATATTATCGCCAGTTCCTACGCCTACAACGGCACCAGCAAGGTCTTCCAGACCGGGGATCAGCTTCACCACGCCAGCAGGCTGATGCGAGGGAATGATTGCAGGCCAGAGGGAGAGCCAGTCAATTCGGTTGTTTACCACAGCAGCGAGCTCAGGCTCCCAGCTATTGGTGAAAGGGTTGAAGTAGCCGGTCCCGGATGCACCGCCACGCTCACACACAAAACTGCCGCTGAGGCGATAAACCAGATAGTCAAACGGCAGCATAATGCGATGGCACTTTTCAAGCAGGCCGGGGCAGTGATGTTCGGTCCACGCCAGTTTTGAAATGGTCATCGCCGGTCCGGGCACCGATCCTGTAAGGCGAGCCCACTCTTCAGGGTCAACTTTCCGGCACAACTCGTGTGCCTGGGTAGCAGACTCAGTGTCATTCCAGAGCTTGGCTGGACGCAGTGCCCGGTCATCTTTATCAAGCATGACCAGACCGTGACCCTGCCCTCCGACAGCAAGCCCTGCAATACGGGGCTGCCATGCTTTGAGCTCATCCAGAGCCGAAGTTAACGCGTCCCACCAGGCCTGCGGATCCTGCTCACTGCAGGGGGGCGTCGTCGGCGGATGCGGCTTACGGGCCTGAGCAATCACGTCGCCACTTTCAAGGCTGCGCAGCATAACGGTACAAGACTGAGTCGATGAGTCTATTCCCGCAACAAGGTCCCGCTTCATTGAACTACCCCTGAACAATTTCTGAGAAATGACAGAGCTGAACAAAAGTATCATCAGACTCAAAACAGCTAAGCCGGGATGCTGCATGGCTCAACAATTTTGCTCATATGATCACTTTTGTTTGCTCGTTTGTTAAGTGCAGACAATACCGCTATGAAATCATCCGTCAATTGACGTTATCCGGGAACGTTAAGCAGCTCTCACTTTTATTCCTGATAGTCCTGCCTGCGTTGGACTGATCTCTCCGGTGTAAGCTCCTCCGGTCTGGCGCTGATGAAGAAGCAGATGCCTCCAGGATAGTCAGCACTCTGCCGGAGGGAGGCCGCCGTAAATATTCTGCCAGTACGTATCAGCGTTTCTGATACCCCCCGCTCATTACGCCGCCAGTCATTGAGTGACCCGTCAGGTTCAGATCAGCTTCTGCGGTTAAATCGAAAGTATGATGAATAACTTTTTTTAAAACTGGACAACGGCATTTCAAATGACTAATCTACCTACTAGTAGATAGCTGGCCTATTCTGGCTTTCTCCCACAAACCGTTTACAGGAGTATGTATGTCGCATTCAGCAAAACCTCAGGCTTCCGCTGACGCCATCAGTAACGTTCGTGAGGCCGTTCGCGCAGAGCCTGGCCTTGGTAACATGTCATTCCAGGTAAAAGCGCGTTCACACGGCGGTCTGGCCGTACGTGTGGAAACCGGATCGTCATTTCAGAATGGCAAAGAAGACCGTAGCCGCGTAGGCAAATTCTCGAATATCGGGGACGAACCACCTGGGCTGCTTGGTGCCGACACCGGCATGAGCCCCACCGAATATATTCTGCAGGCGCTGGCCGGGTGTTATACCGCTACTCTGACCCTGATGGCTGCTGAAAAAGGTGTAGATCTGGAAAGTATCGAGCTGGATCTCTATTTCGATATTGATATGAAAGGTTTCCTGGGACTGGATAAAAACGCCCGTAAAGGGGCTAAAGGTATCCGCGTAGACGTACGTCTTGAAAGTAATACGGCGAGCCGTGAACAGCTGGAAGAGCTGGTCAGCCTGCTTCCTGAGGCATCACCTATTCATGACACGCTGGCTAACCCGGTGCCGATTGAGACACGTCTCGTATAAGTCACATCTGTTCTGCCTGTGAAGCTTCATGACCCTGTTCCTCCCGGAGCAGGGTTTTTCTGTGCAGCCAGTTATCTGTTTTACTCAGCACTGTTCTGCATGAAGCTTCAGGCGCATAACAGACTACCGGAGTCGCCTGTTATGCGCCTCGCATCGCGCCAATCAGCGCATCGTCACAAACTCTTCTGCAGCCGTCGGGTGGATCGCTACGGTGTTATCGAAGTCTTTTTTGGTGGCACCCATTTTCAGCGCCACGGCAAAGCCCTGCAGAATCTCATCCATACCAAATCCGATACCGTGAATGCCGACAATCTTCTCATCGGCACCCATACAGACCAGCTTCATACGGCACGGCTGACGATGCTGAGTGACCGCGGTGTACATGGCAGTGAACGACGATTGGTAGACCTTCACCTGATCGTCGCCATACTGTTCGCGCGCCTGCGGTTCGGTCAGCCCCACGGTGCCAATCGGCGGATGGCTGAACACCACGGTCGGCACATTGCTGTAATCCAGATGCTCGTCCGGCTTGTTGTTAAACAGACGCTCAGAGAGACGACGGCCTGCGGCAACCGCAACCGGCGTCAGTTCAACCGCACCGGTGTTGTCGCCCACGGCATAGATGCCTGACACACTGGTGTTCTGGAATTTATCGACTTTGATATAGCCCCTGTCGTCGAGTGCCACGCCTGCGGCTTCAATGTTGAGGTGATCGTTGGCGGGCTCACGGCCAATCGCCCAGACCAGGCAGTCCACGGTACAGTCACTGCCATTTTCCAGCTGCAGCGTCAGGCTGCCATCACTGTTTTTAATCACCGCTTTTGGAATGGATTCGGTGTGCAACGCCGGACCTTCGCTGTTCATCACTTCGACCAGCGTCTCGGTGAGTAGCGGATCGAAGCTGCGCAGCGGCGCCTGCTTACGCACGAACAGGTGAGTTTCTGAACCCAGCGCATTCACAACGCCCGCCAGCTCAACCGCGATATAGCCCGCGCCAACAACTGCGGTGCGCTTCGGCAGCGCATCCAGCTCAAAGAAACCGTCGGAATCAATGCCGTACTCTGCGCCCGGTATCGACGGATGGCTGGGGCGACCGCCGGTGGCAATCAGAATATGATCCGCCGTGATGATCTCACCGTTGACTTCAACGCTGTGCGCATCAACGAAACGGGCGAATCCTTTGATCACTTCAACATTGTTTTTACCCAGCACGTTTTTATACGAAGTGTGGATACGGTCGATATAGGCGCTGCGGTTTTTTACAAGCGTGGCCCAGTCGAAGCGATTCACTGTGGTGTCGAAGCCATAATCCGGTCCGTAGAGATGGATAGCTTCGGCGATTTGCGCGGCGTGCCACATGATTTTTTTCGGTACGCAACCCACGTTCACGCAGGTGCCTCCCAGTTCTTTCGCTTCAATCAGGGCGCATTTCTGGCCATACATAGCCGCACGGTTTATCGAGGCGATACCGCCGCTGCCGCCGCCGATGGTGAGATAATCGAAGTGTCGGTTTGTCATTTTTGTACTCCGGACAGCTCTGCTGTCCTGGTTTCAGGTTGAGGCGGTTAATGCCAGATATATACGAAGCAGCCCTTCGCTCAGAACGGCGCGAGGGCAGGCAAGATTAAGCCGTATGTGGTTATCACCGTTACCGACAAACATGGATCCGTCCTCTACAAGAACACCCGCTTTTTCTGCAAAAAAGTGGGAAGTGAATTTCGGTTCGTCCTGAGCAGAAAGCGGCGCCAGGTCAATCCAGGCAAGATAGGTGCCTTCAGGAATGCTGTAGCGGACGCGGGGAAGATGTTTTTTCAGCCACTCACTCAGGAAAAGAAAATTTCCGTCAATATAGCGTTTTACCTGAAGCAGCCACTCATCACACTGCGACCAGGCCGCAATGTTAGCCGCCAGGCTTAGCGGGGAAACGAATTCATCGTGCAGGCGAAGCCAGGCAGTCCTGACGCCAGGATCAGGGATCATGATGTTGGCCAGCAGGTTACCTGCAAGGTTAAACGTTTTGCTGGAGGACATGCAGGTAATGATTTTCTGACTGTGGGGAAAAAGGGAAGCCGCAGGCGTGTGTGAAATGCCAATGCGCGTCAGGTCACAGTGAATTTCATCTGAAATGATCCAGACGTCGTTTTCCAGACAGATTTCGGTCATCCTGCGAAGCTCATGAGGATGCCAGACACGCCCCGTGGGATTATGCGGATTACACAAGAAAAACGCTTTTATCCTCAACGTATTATCCTGCACAAGATTCTGCATCGCATCAAAATCAACCGTCATATACCCGCTATTGCTTTTCAGCGGGCAGCTGATCACACGACGGTCGCTGTATTCCCCGGCTTTCTTAAAGGGGGCATACGAGGGTGTGAGGATCAGGATACTTTCATCCTGACGTGTCAGTAATGGAACCAGCCGGTACAGCGCGGGTATCACCCCGGGTGACAGCACAATACTCTCGCGCGGAAAACGATAGCCATAGTGCCTTTCGCACCAGTTTTCAAAGCTCAGAAGATACCCGGGGTGGTAAGCTTTAGTATAACCAATTATTTTCTGGCTGAGCCGCGCACGGATAGCCTCCAGTACCTCCGGAGGCGTGGAAAACGCCATATCCGCTACCCACAGATTAATAAAGCCACCGGGCGGCTCTGATGGTATGTCGCCCTGGCAGTCGCCGAACATATATTCACGCCAGCCCTCGGCGGTCAGACTGTCTGTTCCCGATCGTTCAATAAGCCCGTCAAAATCGTATTGCATGAAGATATCCGGTATATCCGAAATAACAATCACGGCCCGACGACCGTCAGACAGACCAGCTGCAGGGAGTCCGGGCAATGCAAAGCACCCGGATTGAGATTACCAACCTACTAGTTGGTAAATCAAGTCTTTCTGATCTTTTACTTTGCCGGGCTGCTGCCACTGCTTTCGGACCGCGAAAAACCAATTACTATACCAATCCCGCTGAGCACGGCCCCCGCAGACAGAACCATTTTCAGGCTCAGTGATTCACCGGTAAATAACACGCCGCCGAGCATGGCGAGACAGGGTACGCTCAGCTGAACCGTACTCGCGGTCACGGCATCCAGATGCGGCAGAAGTGAATACCAGAGAACGTAGGCGCCGGCTGATGCAACTGCACCCGCCATTACGGCCAGAACAATGCCAGTGCCGTCAGCATGCATACCGCTGCTGATAAAAGGAGAAACAAGAAGCGCCAGGGACGCGGCAATCAGGAAGTTACCGGCAGTAGACGCTGTGGCTTCAGGCATTTTTTTGCCGGCAAGGGTATAGGTCGCCCAGGCAAGCCCTGCCAGCGCCATGATCAGCGCACTGCCCGGCATCGGCGCTGTGGCACCGGGTAACAGCAGCATCAGTAATCCGCAGGACGCTATAAGAAGGCCTGCGGCTCTTCCCGGGGAAAGCCTGTCTCCGTGAAAAAGGCCGTAAATAACCATGGCCAGCTGGACAACACCAAACAGCAGTAATGCACCGGCACCGGTATCCAGATGAATATAAGCAATCGCAAAACACATGGCATATACCACGAGACTGAACCCATTTTTCAGGGACAGTGAGCCTTTTCCGTCCTTCCGGAGCAGGAAAAAAGGCAGCAGAACGACAGCACCGCTTAACAGTCTGAGATCGGTAAAGGTCACCGGATCAATGTGGTTGCCACGCAGCGCCACGCGGCAAATGACGGAGTTGGCCGCAAAGGCAATCATGGCAATAATAACCTTCAGTACGATAAATTTTTTGGTCAAAGTGGGTACTCCAAAAAGAAAAACATACACTACCAACCAGTAGATTGGTAATATTCATGCTAACGTTTTGGCTGTCCGGACAGTCCTGAAGTAACTTATTTAAGCCTGAGACGGAAATTAAATAGCGGATCTCGCGCAGCGGTTTCGCTACCGGGAACCGGATAACTTAAGACAGGAGAAAAATGATGAACTTCAGGGCACTGTTTACACACGCAATGGATTACGAGCCTTTTACGCAGGGCGGTGCAGAGAAAGATGTCGGGGCGTTACGTTATTTTGAAGCGCTGGCAGGACAGGCAGAGGATAAAACGCTGTCTGAACGTTTGTCTGCCTTGCAGGGCGGCTACAACATTCTGGTCGTGGCAGAGATGTGGTGCCCGGACTGTCACCGAAACCTGCCAGCCATCAGGGCCGTTGCCCGCGCAGCTCCACACGTTTCTCTGGGCCTGATTACGCGTGAAGACGCGGGCAATGAATTTTCAGCTTTCTTTGGCATTGATAAAATTCACATTCCTTTTGCCGCTGTGCTGAACAGCAACTTCGAACTTCTCGGTAAGTTTATTGAAAGACCGCGTAATGCAAACGATGCGCAGGGAAACATGACCGACCGGTACCGAAAAGGTGAGATGCTCCTGGATACAACCCGGGAAATTGCCGCAGTACTGTTTCGTGCAGAGGAAGCCGCTGCGCATTGTCGCCGCCAGAACAGCTGAGGAAACACGCCGACTGCTTGCCATAAATGGGCATGAAGGATACAATCTACCAACTAGTAGATTGAAGGATTTAATAATGACGATTATGACGCGTGAACGGCTGGTTAATGAGGCCGAACACCTGATGCGGGAAAAGGGTTATTCAGCTTTCAGTTATGCTGACCTGTCTAAGCTGATTGGTATCACGAAAGCAAGTATACATCACCACTTCCCGACGAAAGAAATCCTCGGTCAGGAGGTCGTGAAGCAGGCTGTCAGTGATACGGTTAACCAGTTTGATCAGATTGAAGCAGTACATCACAAAGCGGCAGATCAGATTACCGCTTATGTAGCATTATTTGAGGCGAGCTACCGGGCATCACTATTGCCGCTATGCTGCGCGCTTTCAGCTGAAACGGCAAACCTCCCCGAGGCGGTTATTGAACAGACCTCCCGGTATTTTGATATGCAGATTACATGGCTGACTGGCGTGGTTAAGCGTGGCACAGATGCAGGTGAGTTTGTTTCTGCCATGCAGCCCGCCGATGTGGCTATGCTGATAATAAACCTCTGCGAAGGCGCCAGCGTGGTGGCCCGAGCGACTGGCCGGTCTGAAGTCTTTAAAACCAGCCTGCGGCACATCCTTCTTACCTTAAACACCACCTCTGAGGAATAACGTTATGTATGACTGGAGCAATTACCGTCAGGAATTAATGCAGCGCCTCGGTGAACTGGGCAAGCTGGCGCCGGATACGATGAAAGGCGTGGTTACTTTGGGCGCTGCAGGCAATAAAACCGACCTGCTGGGTGCAAAGGTCCGGGAACTGATAGCCCTGGCGTGTGCGGTGACAACCCGGTGCGACGGCTGCATTGCGTTTCACGCTGAAGCCGCCATCAAGGCCGGCGCGACGGATGAAGAAATTGCCGAAGCGCTGGGCGTTGCCATCAATCTGAATGCGGGCGCCGCTGCTGTTTATTCAGCCCGTACCCTTGATGCAGTCAGCCAGCTGCGCGGTTAAGGAACATTACCGCCTCCTCAGAAAAGGGCCTTAAGGCCCTTTTTTTATTTCTTCCAGCGCTGCAGCATAAAACGCTGGTGATTTAACGCCAGGTATCCGGCGTACCAGCTGGCCTTCCCTGAAAATCAGTACCGAAGGAAGCCCCCATATTTCATACTTAGTCGTCAGCACTGGCGCCTGATCGACATTCACTTTGCCGACCTGAATACTTTCTTCCAGGCCGTCGGTAAACGCGCTAAAGAATGGCTCACTGCTCTGGCAGGGCGGACACCATGGCGCCGAAAAGCGCACGACAGAAATGCCTTCATACTGTTCAATATCGCGAAAATTATCTTCGTTATAAGCTATTACTTCACGCACGTTAACTCCTCCTATTTCTGTTCAATGGCCGGGCATCTGTTGTGTCTGCCGCCCATCTGAAACCTTAATGCTGAAAATATTGGTGTAGCCGTAAGCTGCAGTATAATTAATTGCTGTTGACCTATCAACTAGTAGGTTGGTATAGTGCCGAACATAAACCCGGCAGGCCGGAACGTCCGGAGCAAAAAACCGAAGCCCGGCCCCTATAGCCATCATTGATATCGTCAGAGGCGCACTATGAGCAAATTATTCACCCCCTTTAACCTGGCTGGAACAGAGCTGAAAAATCGCGTCGTAATGGCCCCCATGACCCGCACCCGTACCATGAATGACGTTGCCGGAGAGGTGGTTGCCCGTTACTACGCGCAGCGGGCCTCCGCAGGTCTGCTGATTACGGAGGGGCTGCCGGTTTCAGAAGAGGCACGCGGCTATCTCTACACGCCGGGCATTTATACCCGTGAGCACGTAGCCGGCTGGCGCACGGTGACCGATGCGGTACACGCAAAGGGCGGCCGTATCTTCGCCCAGCTGTGGCACGTCGGCCGCATGTCCCATGTTTCATTACAGCAGGGTAATGCCGCCCCGGTGTCATCGGGCACCATTCCGGCAACCAACACCACCGTATTTGCCCTGACAGAATCCGGCGAGCCAGGCCCTGTCGTCCCCAGCACGCCAAGAGCACTGGAAACCGCTGAAATCAGGCGTATTACGGCTGACTTTGTTAAGTCAGCAGAACTGGCAATGGAAGCGGGCTTTGACGGCGTCGAAATTATGGCGGCCAACGGCTTCATCTTTGACCAGTTCCTCAGCACCGCGCTGAACCACCGCACCGATGCTTACGGCGGTACCGTTAAAAACCGTCAGCGCTTTCTGATTGAAACCATTGATGCGGTCTCTTCCGCCATTGGCGGCGAGAAGGCGGGCGTGCGGCTTTCCCCGTTCGGGCGTATTTATGATCTGGCCCCGTATGAGGGGGAGGAAGAGACGTGGGCGGTTCTGGCGATGACGCTTGGAGAACGTGAACTTGCCTATGTTCACCTTTACTACCAGCCGGCTTATATCAATGCACCTGTACCTAAGGGCTTTAAGAATTTCTTCCGTAAGGCTTTTGGCGGCACGCTTATCGGCGCCGGCGGCTTTACACGGGACATTGCCAGCGCCGCTCTCGAAGCTGAGGAACTGGACCTGGTGGCATTTGGCGTGCCCTACATCGCAAACCCTGACCTTGTCGAAAGAATGCAGAACGACTGGCCGCTGGCTGAAAGCGATCGCAGTACCTATTACGGCGTCAGTGGCAATCCTGAAAAGGGATACACCGACTATCCGGCTTGGCAGGATGAACAGAAACGCTAAGACTCCGGCAGTCTTCAGTCGTCACACGAACAGCAGAAATTCAGGAGTAAGCAATGCAAACCCTTAAGCCCGTCATAACCATAGATATCTGGTCCGATCTGGTCTGTCCCTGGTGCTGGATCGCCAAAAAACGCTTTGAGAAAGGCCTCGCAGCGTTTGAACACCGCGACAGCGTGGTCATCCGCCAGCACAGCTTCCGGATTGCCGAAGGCATGCCGGCCATGCCTTTCCGCGATGCGCTCTACAAAAAGCTCGGCGGTCAGAGCAACGCTGAGCTGATGATGAATCAGGTCGATACGGCCGCGAAGTCAGAGGGACTGCGGTACAACTTTGACACCATGCTTTTCGGGGATACCGAAGATGCGCTGACCCTGCTGGCTGCTGCACGACTGGCTGGACTGGGGGAGGTGATGACTGAACGATTCTATCTTGCGGGTACCACCGAAGGGCGCTCCCTCTTTGATCGCGATGAGCTGATAAAGCTGGCCGCCGAATCAGGCATGGCAGCAGAAGCCGCTGCTGAGGCGCTGAATGACCCGTCGCTTCGTGCTTCGGTAACGGAAGATGAGAGCACTGCCCGATCGATTGGTGTGAGTGGCGTGCCTCTTTTTCTGCTGAATCAGAAATACGCCATAAGCGGCGCTCAGGCATCGGAAAATTTCCTGAGTGCCCTGCGACAGGTCTGGGATGAAAAGCAGGAAGAAATGACCGTGACTGCAGGTCAGGCCTGTGGCGCCGACGGCTGCAGCATCTGATTACCCGACACCTGCCGGCCGTTTACGTGCCGGCGAACACTACCTGTAAATAACGGAGTCACATATGAGCGATTTTTTTAATGGTAAAAAGCTTCTGGTCGTAGGCGGCACCAGTGGTATGGGTCTTGAAACGGCGCGTATGGTGCTGAAAGCAGGCGGCAGCGTGGTCCTGACGGGCAGCAGAAAAGATAAAGCTGACGCCGTTCAGAAAGAACTGAGCCCGCTCGGCCCGGTGTCTGTCATTACGGCAAACCTGATGACAGAAGAAGGGATGAATGCCATTCGTCAGGAAATCAATGCGCATCATCGCGACATCAGCCTGATGGTAAATGCCGCGGGTATCTTTATTCCGAAAAGTTTTACCGAGCACAATGCCGCAGACTACGATAGCTACCTGTCGCTGAACCGCGCCACTTTCTTTATCACGCAGGACGTGGTGAAGAACATGCTGGCCGACAAACGCGAAGGTGCCATTGTGAACGTCGGCTCAATTGGCGCGCAGGCTGCGCTGGGTGATTCTCCGGCTTCTGCCTACTCAATGGCAAAAGCCGGTCTGCATGCGCTGACGCGCAACCTGGCGATTGAACTGGCCAGCGCGGGTATCCGTGTGAATGCCGTTTCTCCGGGTATTGTGCAGACGCCAATCTACGAAGGATTTATGGCAAAAGAAGATATTGCTGAAGCAATGAAAGCGATGAGTGATTTCCATCCGCTGGGCCGCGTCGGCAAACCTGAAGATGTGGCAAATACTATCCTGTTCCTGCTGTCGGACAAGGCAGCCTGGGTGACCGGTGCTATCTGGGACGTGGATGCAGGTATTATGGCCGTACGTCGTTAATTTTGCGCCACGCATGTCAGGCTTTAGGTCTTAAAGCCTGACAGACTGCTCCCCAGGGTGAGGTTGTCGTCAGCTGAGATTCTTTTCAGCAGCAGCGGTGATAGTCAGGAGCCTCTAAGTCATCAACAGAAGTTGCTGACAACGTCGTGAGCTAATTTGCGCGAAGCAGGGCGGTTGTGGTATTCGCTGACAGAGCCTGAGGCAGGCGATCTGAAAGCAACCAGGTATGAAGGCGGCATTTTCACCAGGGTGAATACAGACATGCCAGGAATATACCTCCACGCCCCGGTCACGCTATTTCTGAGTGCTTCAGCCCCGTACATCTTTTCATAGCCAGCGTCCGTTTCTTAGTCATAGCAGACCAGAGACTCTGTTCATATTGTCTGCTCTGCGACCACAGCATTCTAATGTTTTGCATTTTGCACTCCTGGATATCATTGGGGAAGCTGATGTCAGGCAGACTCTGCTCATCCTCATAGGGTAATTTCAAACGCAATAGCCCATTTGGTGGGCCAGTGATCTGAAACAGCTGTTCAGGATGTGGTTCCGGCAGAGGATGCCGGGAAATCACGAAAGAAAAGAAATGGAGATTCCACCATGCTAAATATCGTACAGCGCATCCCTGAATTGATTTATTTGCTATTCAAGAATGACGGGTTTAAACACTGGTTTCCTGCGCTTTACCACGGCGGCTGAGTAAGCCACCTTGAAGACCGGTATCAACTGCTCTGTCAGGCTTATTTCTGCAGTTACCGCCGCTGACCTTCCCGCCTTTTCTGCCGACCTCAGATGCGCGTACTGCGTCTTGGGCGGAATTACCTTTACCACCACGATGTTTGCTCATAGCTTAATACTCCTGCCAGTCAATATTGCTTCAGGCCTTCGGGGACTTAGCTCATTAGTAAAGCTTATAAATGACATGATCGACGCCGTCTGACGAGTGTACCCTGTTCGGGAAATCCTCTGGCGCCTTCATGCTGCTGCACGTCATACAGAGCACAATCTTTATTAGTTTGTCGGTCACTGAGTAAATTTACCGTACATGATTTATTGCGTAGATAAGCACGGTTAGAATGGCAAATATGATTTATCAGGAGGACAGACTGCAGTGACGCTCACACAAAAATCCGGTCATCTGGCCTGGTGCGCTCTGGCAGCCCTTGCACTTGCACGTCAGGACGGTACCGTTTGTTCCGCTACTCAGGAAAATCTCTTTCTGACACGCTGGCTGGCGACCGCCCTGAAACAGCGTCGCTTTTCCCGTGAGGTGGCTCCCGACATTGAGTGGCTGCTAAAACAGGGGCGCCAATATGGCGTTGCCGCAAAGCTTGCCGGCAAGCTCGACTATCTCTGGCGCTCCTGCACAGGCGAGCTGTCCCAGCAGAATGACCTGTTCCGGCTGACATATGCCCTGGAAACCGCGAAGGATATGCACTGGGCTTACCGGTTGCTCAGCGATCGGGAGTGGTCGGGAAGACATGCCGCTGTCCTGAACGCTGGCGTAAACGGAATTTATCTGTCCCGGAGCAGCCTGGATGCTGCGTTTGACGATGACGGCCAGCAGCTCACACCGGTGATGGCGCGACTGACCGGGCGCGTGCAGGGGCTGGCAACGCTTCTTAACCGCTGTGGATGGCAGATGGCTATTGATGGGCCTTCCGGGTTTTATGTGCTGACGGCAGAAAAATATGAACTAACGATGGAGCAGTGAGACCCTGGGCGGCTGTACCTGGCGGATCAGCAGTGCGGCCGGAGAGGCCGCTAAATAAGTCAGTGGCGGATCTGCGCCAGGTCGTCTTCAGTCAGTCCGGTCATTTTCATGACGGTATTACGGTCAATACCGTTCTGCAGCATGGTACGGGCAACTTCCAGCTTGCCTTCCAGCATGCCCTCATTTCGGCCTTCCTGCCTGCCTAACTGGATACCCTTCTGGATGCCCTTCTGGATGCCCTTCTGTTCGAGCTGTTGTGCGATGGTCATAAGTGCGTCTCCGTGTTGCGGCACACGCTGTGCCAGTTCGCGTACAAA
The DNA here is from genome assembly GCF_029844725.1 of Pantoea sp. GD03673. Classification (GTDB taxonomy): domain Bacteria; phylum Pseudomonadota; class Gammaproteobacteria; order Enterobacterales; family Enterobacteriaceae; genus Pantoea. The sequence continues at coordinate 16,641 of NZ_JAOCKJ010000016.1, read as the reverse complement.
GCCTTCGGCGTCGGCTGTTTCGCCTGCCTGTACAATATAGTGTACCAGCGATATCACCTGTGATGAAGACAGATAGCCGGCCAGCAGAATGGGCGCCAGCCGGTCAGTCAGTTCTGCCAGGTCCCGCTGATGAATATGTTTCTGCAGCAGGGTCAGGGCGGCCATGCTGCGATGGCCGGCGATTTCATCATCAGGAATGACGGTAACATCAACCAGCTGGAAAGCGCTGCTGTAGAGTTTGCCAGCCAGCGCCGGATCATCAAACTCATTCAGCCACCGGGTGGAGTAAGGATACGGGCTGCGTTTACCCGTATAGAACAGCACGGGTATCACCAGTGGCAACTTCTTATGGCCCGCCTCAAGGTGGCGCTGCATGGCAGCCACCGCATAACGCATCAGGCGAAAAGCCATGTGTTTATCGGGTGAAGACTGGTGCTCAATGAGCACGTGAACATAACCCTCACCGGCTGTGGTTTTCAGACTGTAGAGCACGTCGCTAAAGTACTGCCTCAGGTCATCCTCGACGAACGAGCCGGATTCCAGCTTTAGCGTACTGAGGTCACAGATAGCACGCAGCTCTGCGGGCAAGTGCAGTTCCATGAAATCACGGGCGACATCCGGGTGAGTCAGAAACTGCCGGAACGTGGCATCGTGAGGAGTTGGTGTGCGGTTTTTCTTCTTCTTCATCAGTCCCGGCTCTGAAAAATAACCGCTGTATGTTACCACAGGCAGAAAACCGTCTGTATTGATGGTGAACAGATCTGCAATGCCTGCAGGTAGCCGTTCGGATTATTTTTAATTTTTTCGGATACACTGCTTCATCGTACGATCTCTAATAATCGAAGCATAATCATTCTTCGTCGCAGTTCGCACAGCCAGATGAGTGATGGAATCATAAATCACCGTCAATACAGCTGGGAGATGTGGCTATCTCTGCCACCATTTAACATAGATTACATTTCACGCACTTATCATCATCAGTAAAAAGAGTTGTATTCTCTAGGGGACGACGGGGATGGTAATTCAGGAACGACCTATTGATAGCGAGTAATGATTTTGGCCAGCTGACGATCCTGCAGAGCAGTCAAAACATAGCTTAACGTCCGGTTGCAAGGATATATTTGTTTACCTCTATCCCCTGCCCTTCGCGGAAATTGAATGGTTTCGGACCCAGAAACGATACAGCATCGTCAGTTCATGCAGTTGTTAAACATTGATGCTTAAAAAACAGCCCTAGCGTAGCATGTTATCCCTTTAACACGCGGCCTCCTGTAAAGCTATCCTGTGAGACAGGAGCTTCGAGGGCATCAATTTTCCCGCGGTTGACATATTGCTGTTACGGGCTGGATGGCGACGTCAGCCAGATAATACTTCTCCCTTGCAACATTTTTTTGATAAAAGTCCCCCAAGAAGCGTGAGCCGCAGAGCCTGATAATGGATTCTGCGACACCCTTAGATCTGAGGATTTTATTGTACTGATTTAGTTATTTACCGCTGACGCGTATGAAATTCTGCATTGAGCCAGTAGCTAAAAGTTGTGATCCTGTTGGCGAATACCATTATGTCGCCGCGTGGACGGTGACTTATGCTCAACAAATAATCCATCTCCTCGGCCAGAGCCGGATAGCGGTCATTAAATTTTTTACCCAATTCTTTCAGCGTAACCGGCCAATCCTGATCATTATCTTCTCTCAGTATGTTTGTTGAACGAATGGCCTTACGTGCAGCAGACCTCTGCAGGACATGGCGCTGCACAGGTTTCAGAGTGGGTTTCATCAGAGCAACGTAGCCGTTAAGTACCTCGAGAAAATCACCGTTAACGGCAACGGCTATGTCCCTTGAGGGCCTGAAGGGTTCAAAGCGATCGCGCAGGTCTTCACCGTAAACGCATACGCAGTGATGCTTCAGCCAGTAACCCCATCGAATACCGTTAGCCGGTAGCATCACTTCCTCAAGCACGCCCGGATCGATGTCAATCTTACTGACAACCGGATGATCCTGCTCAAGCTCAGTCTTAACAACGTCGATTTTTGCAGTGGCATCTGCATCGGGTTCGCGATAATAAATCACGGTAAGATCGAGGTCAGACAGCCTTTCAGTGGCCGTCGCGTCGATAATGCTGCCGTATACATAAACGCTATGAATCAGATACGGAAATGTCGTTGTCAGTGTCTGAACAACATCCGCAATCAGCTGTGAAAAGGCTGGCTGAAATCCTTTGAGATCAGGCTGGGTAATGAACCCGTACTTATCAACTGCCATTGGCTCACCGTCATGTCATACATCATATCGTCAGTTAAAGCCTGCAACGCAGAACAGTAATCTTTCAGCATCACAGACAGATTTCAGTCAGGGTAAACACAGTACTGAACCTCAGAAGCAGATCGCTTAATCAGCTAATCATCATCGTTTTCCATCAGGGTGACCATTGCTCCCCGGTGAGCTTCAACCATACGAATGTAGCGCATGACAGTCTGGGTCTGCGTCCAGGTACCTTCCTGCATGATCTGTACAATGGATATTCCTTTTCTGGCCATATCCTGTGCGGCGCCGACGCGGGCGCTATGTCCGCTCCAGCTTGCATAGCGCCCTTTGTTGGTTTCAAGAGCTTTCGTCTCACCCGCAGCCTGACGGGCACGACGATAAATATCTTCCAGGCAGGGCGCGCTCATGGGGACTTCCGACACCCTGCCAATACGGTTAGATCGATGAACAGGACAGAAAATAACAGCGTCAGGTTCGCTGGCGAGACCCGCCGCGGTGACCCACTCGCTCAGCCTGCGGGATGACTTCGCACTGAGGGACTTAACGATCCCACCTGACTGCAGGATGGTTTTAGTCCAGCCAACGTCCAGAATGATACGCCCGTCTGCTGCACGGGAGATATCTCTGATCCGCAGACGGGAAAGTTCGCTCATGCGCAGAAGTGTGCTGTAAGCAACATGCATAAATGCGAGGTCGCGCAACTGCTGCAGGCGCGGAGAATGAGCCCATTCAGCATCAAGACGGTTCAGATCCGGCCGGCAGAATGGGACGGCCTGTCCTGTACGCTCACCCGACATGACCGCTATACGGTTTATCTTTTTCCTGGCGCGAACGACGTCCGACGCAATTGTTGGCGGCACCAGTCCGGCGTTACGGTGTAACATCGACATAAGCGCCGCGTGCACCGAAATGGTTGAAGTTGAACGGCCAATGGTCTGCAGGTGAAAAAGGTAGTCCTGCATGTCATCCGGTGACATAGGCAGAAAGGACCGACGATTCTCCTGCGACCAGCGCCAGCAGATCCGCATGACGCTCAGTAGCTGACGCCACGTGTTGGCCGAAAAGGCCTCTCGATGGCGGACGAACGCGGCCAGTTTAGCAGTGAGATCATCACCGGCGCTGCTGCTAAGAGTCACACCGGTAAAAGCGGAGATATCGTTCATGTTTGCTCCATTTACAACTCTTGGCTGAAGGCAGCGCTACGTGAATTCTGAGAAAGTAGCAAGGGTAATGCTCGTCAGATTTTACGTAGCGATGCCTCTTTTTTAAACACCGTCGTTCAGCCGCACACCGTCCAGAACTGCGCCGTTTCATATAAATGGCCTTAAAGGTTCAGGATCCAGCCCCGATCCGCATGATACAAGGTTTCAGAGACTCTGTCTGGCCTTATATAAACATAATTATATAAGGTTATTGATTTAATAATCCATCGGCTTAGTGGTATGTATTAAAACTTCTGTTTTTAGAAACAGGAGGGATAAGGATTTTGCTTATTTGAAAGGCCTAACTCATCGAAACGTATGCTAGCTGAAGGCGAAGGTACAACGAACAAAATACAAGCAGGTATTGTTTTAACATAAAATTAACAATGCATAATCGAACATCGAACCTATAATAATTATTAAAGATTCAATCAAGATAAGAATAACAAGATTTGTGTTAATGAGAGAATGTAAAAAGTCGAAAAAGCAAAATTGTGTCATAACCCATTGATTTTGCTTAACATATAGAATAAACATCATTATTATTACTATATATTTATTGATGTTTTGTCAATTGCATGTATGAATATTGCATATGTAAAGCAGAAGAATCTCATACCTTGCAAATTAAGGACTTTGTATGAATAGTTTATCGGCTAAAAATTCTTGGAACTATACTCCCTCTTTTCCTCTTAAAAAAAAGGATGAGATCGAACGTTCATCAATCGTTGAAACCATTTTTGAAATTTTGAATGATGATACTAATGTCGTTTTTTTAGAAGGAGAAAGCGGCATAGGCGCAACAACTCTACTTGCGCAGCTGGTAAGAAATACATGTCATTTGACGTTCTCAATATTTCTAAACCCTTCAAGCAAATACTCTTATAGTGTAGAATATGTAAAAGTTTTATTAGCAGAACAATTTAGATCATATTTAGGTGAGCCAGAGCAGGGTAAGCTTGCGATAGAAGAAGCAGAATACCTAATTCTTATTCACAAAGTGAGAGTTTCTGCAAAAAAAGACACTATTTTTATAGTTGTAGATGGTTTAAACCATATACCTACAGATGATGAATCTGACATTAATGATATTCTGAGAATTGCTTTACCAGTAGGTGTTGCTCAATATAAATTTATCATATCCGGTTCGCAAAGACGGTTAGCTAAACATATTAATAACGTAAACACAAAACCGTATCAAATAATGAAATTAAGTGCATCAGAGGTTGACGTGATATTTAAGGACGTTAACCTCTCTGAAAAGGAACTTGGTGAGATAAAAGATGTATGCAAGGGGGTTCCAGGTCACTTGAGCTCAATAAAAAGGATGATAATGGATGGGACTACTTTAGAAAGCATTCTTAAAAACACCCCTGAAAAATACCTTGATTTTGTTGACATTGAAATAAAGAAAACACTATTGAATGATGAAGAGTTTGTTAAATTAATAGCGATTATTGCATACTCTAAACAAGAAGTTTGTGTAGAGGATCTAGCCACCTTATCTTCTTTACCTGCGATAAAAATAATTCCCTTCCTCGAAAAACAAAGTTTCATAAAAATTAGAGATGGTAGCTTCATTAATTTCATTTCAAGCTCTCATCGAAAAGTTGCCGAGAGAAACCTTAAGGATTATCAATCTGAAATAAATGATCTTCAAATTCAGCTTTTGAGTAGTGACCCTAATAGTAAAACGGCACTTCTTTTTCTGCCATCTTATCTACAACAGAAAAACAGATATGAAGAATTAATCGAGTTACTGTCTAAAGATCATTATTATAAACTACTAGACTCAACACAATCGCTGTCTCAACTCATGACAAGAGCAGAGTTAGGATTAGCAAGCGCTCATACATTAAAGAAAGCCACAGCTGTATTTCAATTCTCTTTGCAAAAGAGTTTATTTATTGATTTAGCAAAGTCAACAGCCTCAGAAGAAGAAATTAGAGCATTAGTTTCAATAGGTGATTCAAATCATGCAATGGAAATAATCAACAGTGCTATTACTAAAACATCTAAGCTTATATTGTTAACTTCATACGCATGCGGCTTGAAAAGGAAGGGGAGAGAGGTTGATGAAGTAATTATACAATCAATTAAGGAATTAGTTAAAAATGTGGATTTTGATAAACTCGGTGATATAGCTCTACAGGTTGTAGAAAACATAATGGCTTTTGACCCAGAACTGGCAGCCAATGTGTTAGAATGCTCATTTGATGAAAAACAAAACCCGCAAAAAGATTTTGCATATTCTCGTGCAACTATAGCTGCGGCGATGGGTGTAAATGAAACAGGTAATCCAGGTTTTGATAAGAAGATAAAATCAAAGGCTCTACAGGAGTTCACTTCAGCACTTGTGCTTTTTCAAAAAGAAAAAAATAGCGAGCAAATAATAGAATTTATTGATTCATCTGCATCTGAACATAAAATATCATTACTCCTTTCATTCATAAAAGTATCTTTATATAGTAAAAACTTACAATCACTAATTGAATATGCTTTAAAACTTATAGTTGAAGACACAGGTTACTTCCCTAAAGCAAAGGATTATGCAGAGCTTGCTGAGGCTTTAAGAGGGCAAGATATTAACATTTCAGAACTTAAAAAGATAATTGCTAAATTTGACTCCCAAATAACTTTACTTAAAAATAAATCTGTTACTAGGGACTGGACAAGATTATCATGTGCAATATCTTGCTCTGAGTCAAAGTTCGATAAGAAAAAAGCTTTCGAAAGAATTATTGAGATTTATTACGATCTATCAGAAATATCGAATCATGAGATTAAAGCTGAATGCTATGCGCGAATTATATATGCATTAAAAATAGTTGACAGTGATGGTGATTTTGAAAAAGAAGAAAAAATTCGAGAGCTGATTACTGCTGAGCTTCAAACAAGCATTGAAGAATTAATCAAAAACACCGTAAGTCAATATGAATGCATTGAGCATATTCTTCCAGCTATAGCTGAATATGATGTTGAAAATGCCATAATCCTCTCATCTAAGTTGAATACTTCTTCGAATCGAGAGTTAGCATATAAAAAACTGGTTCAAATCGTTATCAGTAAAGAATTCACCGAGAAAAATAAGTTTTACGCACTCCAGATTTTGAATAAGCTAAACACAAATGATTTATTATCAATGACGTTACTGGCTTTAAGTAAAAAGATTACCAAGTTAAAGATAGATTGTCGTTGGATTGATTTTCTATCGTTGCAGGCAGGAAGAGTAAAAGACCCAGTAATTAAATTAGGTATAAAAATAAATCTATTCAAATATTATAATGACAAGGAGGAGGTAAGAGACCATAAAGAAATAACCGATTTATTGTATAACGTATTGGAGAATGTCTCAGTTTCGAATACTAGAAACAATATGTGCTTTATTGCGGTTGAAGTCCTTTCAAAATTCCATCCATTGGAGTCTAAGAAGGCATATAAAGAAATAATTTCCACAAGGAACAGTCTTGAATTTGAAAAAAATGAAGTTCAGGAAAGCTTTTTCCGATGCTTGGCATTGGTTATAAGATCTTTGCATCCTTTAATGAGGGAAACAATGTTAGATGAAAATCTTCTCTTTAGATTAACATCTTCTATTGAAAAAATGGTTTCTATTAGGCATCAAATTGCTTTATTTTGTGAGTTAGCTACTCGTTACTGGATTGCAGGCGGAAATCCACAGAAAATTATTGATAATTTCTGCATTCCCATACTTGAAACCATTAAAAAGAAAGATCCTATTGAGTATACAATCCTGTTAGAAATTGCTTTCCCAGCAATTTATGTATACCGCCAAACATCAGCTCTTTCAAGGTTATCTGATTTAGACGACGATTTTGTTGATAGTGCTCTTTATCAAACATGTGAGTTAATAAGAAGAAAACAAACAAAATATGATCCAGACATCGTTGATGATTCTGAATCATTTATCGTAAGTCATCACGATTGTGAAGATATTCTAAATTTAATAAATAATATGAATGATGACTCTGTCATATATCTTGTTATTGATAAATTAACAAGAACTGTTGCAAGTAAAAAAAATAAAAGCAGACTTACACACCTTCAAAGAAAAGATTTATCCGATAAATTAATATCAGTTATTGATGATAAATTACCAGATCAAAAAAACATAACGCATGATGGCTTCTTGATTTGTGCTTACGCTAAAGCTTATAGTATTACAGATGTAAGCCAAGATAAATGGATTGCTTTAATTTCAAAAATAGACAATATTCCAAACATTGCCGATAAAGCTTTCGTTCAAATTGAAGTTTCTAAATGCTTGCCTACAAAAATGATTGTTGGGCGTGATGAGTTGCTAGATAACGCTCAACACAACATTGATCTTATACCTTCTGTAAAAGATAGAATTGGTAGAAATCAAACTTTCTCCTTGGCTTGTAAAAATATAAATACTAAGCAAGCTAAGAACATTTTAAAACAAACCTTTGAACTCTCTAAGGAATTAAATGATGATGAAGATATTAGTAAAATTCAATCATCTTTAATTGATTCTGCAGATCAAATAGAACCAGGTTATGCAGATGTATTACTGGAACTTTTTGATGATGACCCAGCACGGAGAGAGGCTAAAATGAATGCTACTCATAATGTGGAAGTTATTAGAGCAAAAAAGAAACTAGCCGAGCATAAAACGTTAGATACAGATGGTGTTATTGATCAAAGCTATATTTCCGAGGCATCGTGGAAAAACTTTTCATCTCTTCTTGCTCATAGAATTTCTGCTAAAAATTTAGATGTTATGATAAGCTATATGACGATAGATTCAGAGTTAGGTTTGTCAGAAATTTATCCTTTATATTGCTGGTATATTGAGAACTCGGCAAGAAAATTCAAATCAAAAAATGATATAAAAACCCAGATTCAACCGGTTTGCGAGATGCTGCTTACTTCCACAGAAATGGCGTTCGCCATCGTCAATAGGAAGAATGATTTCATTAGTAAATCATCTATTGAAGTAAGTGATAGTTCATTTATAGTACATGCAGACAATAGAGATCAGGCTTTGAATTTCATTAGTGATTGGCTTCAGAAAAATGGTAAAGATTATATTAAAATTTGCGACCCTTATTTTTCAAAAAATGATATAGATATAATTTCCTTATTCAGCGAGCTTGAAATCGTACATGTTATTCATGTACTCACAAGACTCGATTACCTTAAGAGTAAATCAAGCGATTCCAATGAGTCTTTTGAATCCGAATGGCACTCTATATCCGATCAGTCTCCCCCTGAAACATATATATATGGAATTGAAAAAACTGATGGACATGATCACATTCATGACCGGTGGTTGATAACGAAAGGAAACGGCTTAAGAATTGGAACATCGTTTAATTCATTAGGTAATAAAATGAGTGAGATTTCTGTTATGACATCTGATGATGCTGAAAAATGTGAGGCGGAACTGGATAGATATCTTAATGGTCAAGTTATGCATAATGGAAAGCGTGTAAGAAAAACTGTATTCCAGTTATAAATTAAGTTCTAATATTCTCAACTTAGATATAAAATCGGTTTATGTCTAACCGATTTTATATGCAGATTTAGAAAAGTTCATTCGATTAAATAAATTTAAAGTGTTATTCACATCAATTTTTTTTAAACCTCGTGATATTATAATTAATAACTTATCCCATGAATTTAACATAATAAGTATATTGCACACTCATGAATGAAGAATCGTCGCCATTACCCTTTGAGAAGATAAGCGTCAGCTCACGTGACGGACTTAACTTAGAAGGTAAGTTCTGTGTCCCGATTGCCATCCGGCATCCTCTAAGAACTAGGTAATCCGTAGGGCGAATGTAAAATACGTTCCACACCGGCAGACAACGGAGATTGAAAGTTTGGGTACTTTACCCCACGAACTGATGCAGATTTCACACAGCGACGTCAGTGGTCATAATCTGACCAATTCGGACGCCGCACGCTATTTTGACTACAAAAGCGCGGTGGCGCTGCGGAACCTGGCCGCCGCCTACGGCACCGACATGCCGTGCTCCCGAAGTGGCCGTGCTGCTCTCTAGGGTGCCCGATCTTCGCAAGCGTCTGTTCATCGATGCGCTGTGGAACACCCGCGGCCGGCTGAACGAAATTCTGCCGCTTACGAAAGAAGACTTTGTGCTGGACGATCCGCTCAGCGGCGCGCCCCTATCATCACCCTTCGTGGTCCTGCGCACGCTCAAACAGCGGAAGCTGGAAGCGGCGGCCCGAAGCCGCCGGCACGGGCGGCCGATCCGTGAGGAGCAGCAGGCGGAGCGAGAAACCGAAGCGGAAATCCGGGACAACCCGCCGCGGGCGGTTCCGCTGACCGATCCTGGATTCGTGCAACGCTTAAGTGAATGGTTTGCGACGACGGCCCTGCCTGCGGGTGCGCGGCTCTGGGACATTAAGAGCGAGGACACGGCACGCAGCTGGATAAGTCAGGCCGTGACAGCTGCAGCGCGTGACGGTGTGATGTTTTCCATCCGGCCGGTAACGCCGAATACGTTCCGGGATTCGTTTGCGATGCACCTCGTGCAGCACCAGGTGCCGCAGAAGGTCATTCAGACCCTCATGGACCATAAAGACGCGAAGTCCACCGAGTGGTATACGCGGGTGTTTGCGCTGGAAGTCACCCGTCAGCTCGGGGTGCGGTTCTCCATGAATCCACATGAGGCAAGCCGACTGCTGCTGCCCCGCTGATCTTTGCCTTGATAACACTTACTGTCTGAAGTGGCGGAGAAGGTTTTCCGGTAAAAACCAGATGTGCCCCCGGGCGCGCAAACAGGCCACGCAGAGTCTGTTACGGGTAGCAGGTGGCAACTCATTTCACCGCCGGACTGCGAGCAGCGCCCGGTGCGTTGCACCCGGCACAATACAGACGTCGGTAAACTGACCGGGTTCTTTACTGGCTCCTTTGTTCAGGGAATGGCAGCCATACCTGTGATGTTCCTGATAAAAGAGCTTGATGACTTCATCATCTGCGTGAAGCGTCGCCGCCTCATTCTGGCAGATAATCAGCTTAATCTGCGTCTCATCCATACAGTGCGACTCAATTCTGATGCCGGGATGCTCGCTGATAAAACTGCACACCGACGGCGAGTTGCGCGAGGTTTTACTGAGGATATGCCAGTCGGGTACTAATTTGTCGTACCGCAATTGATTTCAGCAACCGGGAAAAGCTATCCAGGTCCTGACTTACTCCTGCCTCAATAACATGACCGCGGAGGATACAGGAAATGTCAGTAATCAATATGCCTGCTGTCTGTGAAGGGTTCAAAACATGATGCCACGCCTGAAGGCAGGGAACAGAATTTTGTGACGTACAGCAGGTTCCGTATTAGGTTATGTATGGGGAATGAATAAACATCCAGGATGGGGAAAACGTTGAATCAGCACGGGTGAGCCACCCACACGATCATTCCTGTCGAGGCTCGCAGAAAAGTACTGTTTTAAAAAATGAGTTTTGTTACGCCAGGCCCCTTGTTCTTTTATCATGCTTCAGGCTGGATAGCTCTGTTGCTTTGACCAGAACCGGCCCTGTCAGCTGCTGGCAATTAAAGAAAATGCTATTAGGGGAATTTCAGATTGAAATTTCCTTTCTTTATTCAAAAAAAACATAAGGTTAAAGCATTTGTTTTGCGGGAATCCTCTCCTGGATTTCCCGCAACTGGCAGTAAGTCATGCGTCTTTTTCATTCACAATCATACGCTCAATGACGCTTCTGACAGCGGCATCAAGTTCAGCCTGACAGGCTGCAGAAAGGCGCGAGAATTCATAAGTAACCACCCGTTTATCTGAGTCCGTTTTCTTTCTGGCAAACTGCTTTTTATCAGCAAATTCAGCCAGTTTTTCAGTCACGACTTTTTTGCCGGCCGACCCTTTTTTAGGCTCTGCGCTTTCAGCGCGAAAATAACTGATTATTTTTGCCTTATAGGTGGGATCACCCCTGTCGTAATGCGCGTCACTTTCGATACGTGCACGAACGTGGCCAGTTAACTCCTCCGTGCTGATGCCTCTCGTCCGGGCTCTCTCAGTCACCTCAAGCAGAATCTGATAGTCACTGATGGAGAGTTCACTGACCGAAGGAAACACCGCAATGATCTCTTCAGGAACTGCAGCCGCCTGAAACGCCCGGGTGACCTTGGCCGCAGAAAGTCCTTCTGCGGCGGCAATATCTGACTGATTCATATCTGCAGGATACATCAGCTTTAATCTTTTACCGAGTTCACGCAGCGTATGTTCTCTGGCAGTCTGAATATCAGCGGCCAGTTGTCTGGCATCAGAGATGGACAACGCATCACGCGTCACCAGCACTTCAAAGGCGGTCCCGTTGTAAAGACAGGCGGCCCGACGGCGTGAACCATCGAGAATCTCTGTACGTCCGTCTACCTCCCGGCCAATAGCGGGAAAGAACTGCTGCAGTCTTATGGTACGGGAAATATCACTGACCGATTCGCGCGTCAGAAAGGCCTGGTCTCGGCCATTAACGGCTGCGTCTACAAAAGTCTGTGCTTCAATGTCATCATGCAGAAACTTTGTCAGAACAAAACGGGCCTGAGCGCCAGACTTCAGGGTGAAAACCCGCTCGCTGTCAGACTCACTCATCATTTTCGAAAAACTTGAGTTACCCAGCTGCCGGCCCAGTTTCACCATTTCTTTCTTCATTTCACACCCCTGATAAACTCAATCCTTTTAAATACAGCCTGAGTAAAACGTTCTGCTTCCCGTTTTGCCTTTTTCAGCGCCTCAGCACTGCCCGGATAAGAACCGGGATCGGCGCTGATGATGGTATCAAAGCTCTCTCCACAACGTTCAAAGCCATCCAGCCGTGGCAGTGCCGCATCAAGAATGTAAGACGTGAAGACATCGCGGGCCAGACCATGTGTCATCTCATGGTCACGTTTTGAGGTCATTTTCGACATAAAGCCGATATTCCCTTTTATACGTGGCGTAATTCCCTCTTCCTCAAGCTGCTCAATCATTTCAGGCAGTCGGGTGAGATATTTCAGAGTGGAGTGAAAATCCACCTGAGCCGGCGGCGTGGGTGTGAGCAGTAAATCGCTTGCCGCGAGAGCATTCAGCATGAAGGCATCAAGGTGAGGACCGGTATCAATAAAGATAAAATCATAATCCCCGCCAACACGGTCAATGATAGTGCGGCGCAGAACTTCTGAGGGTAACTTGTCCGGCAGGTGTTCTCTGACGAGATCATTCCACTGACTGGCAATGAAACCATCGTCTATGGAGGCGGGGATCACATCCACACCAGGAATGATTGTGGGTTTAATAATGTCTTCACGGAGCTGCTCAGCGCCAAGATCGTTAAGCATTGCCTGTGCAGCCGTCTCCATTATGGAGCCAATGCTGTTTTGCTGGCTGAGAAACATGGTGCTGGAGGCCTGGGGATCAAGGTCAACCACAAGGACACGAAGATCGTGCTGCAGGAGGTCCTGATGAACACGTAAACCATGTGCAAGCGTCACCGTGCTTACGGTTTTCGACACGCCGCCCTTTAGATTCACAACAAAGATAACAAAGGGGCCTTCCCCGGCGTGCAAATCACGGTATTTAGGCACTTTGCGGTGAGCGTAAATATCAACTACGTCTTTAATGGTCAGCGCATAGTGTCGGGTATTACCGGCGTCTTTTCTGCCGAAGACATGCCCCTGCGCTTCCATTTCATCGATCGCCTGCTCAACTGCACGCCGGCTGAGTTTAGGCAGGTTCGCCACAGAGTTACGTGTGAATGTCTGGTAGTACTGATCCAGACCAAACTCATTTCTTCTGAGGGATATATCGTCGCTCATACTGCGCAACATTGCGCTGGCTCTGCGTGCAGTCTCGTCCACGCCACCATAATGACTTTTCATTTAACGGTTCCGTTGTCAATTTTTATGTTGATTGTACATGTCAAAAATGTCAGAGCAATATTTTTCGAAAAGACATGAATTTCTTGTACATGAGAAAAAAATATTGCTCACAGTATCACTGTCTTTACCGGCAAAAGTGATGTCCTGTTAATGAGTGAATCACCGTCTCAGAATAAGAAATGCACTGAAATTCAGATGGGTTTACCCTACATCATAAAGCATTCAAGTATATGTTTTTATTTGATTTTATTAATTTATTTCAGGTTGAAATTCCCTCTACTTCAGCGATAATCAGTAATGTCTTTCAGTTACTCTGCAGGTGATGCCTGTATAGTTTCAGAAGTTTCGAAGGTCATTCATGCGTGCTTCAATAAGTTTGGCGGAGGCACAATTTTAATTAAAACTGAGTGCGGTTATTTCGGTAGAGAAGATGAAAAGTCTCATTTACTCAACCTTTTAGACAATACACGTCTGAAATAGGAGACTTGCAACCTAAAGCATCTTGAACTAAGCAATAGATCGTGTGTGCTGGCGGGATACCGTTGTCATGAAAGAGAATGTGCGCAGGCGGAATGTCATTTCCCAAAGGAAAATGTGTGCTGGCGGGTATTAAAAAGCACAGGACTTCAACATATGTGCTGGCGGTTCTGCTTACAGGCAGTTCCTCTAAAAGCCGTCTATAACGGGCTATATGAAGCAACTGACTGATAAGGTGGACGCCCATTTACTTTGCAGAAGCAAAGAAATGCAGGCTGACAGGCTATTTTCTTCATTTTGGATACAGAAATGTGTGCTGGAGGGATACGAGTTCAAGTGAAACTAAAAATGTGTCATGGCCGGTTAAGCCCGTCCGAAAGTCACGATCATGTGTGCTGGCGGGAAACTGAGCTTCAGAGACTTCAGAAAGTGTGTGCTGGCAGGATAGGTTTTCCTGAATGACTCATAATTATGTGCGTTAGCGGGAGATTAATGTGTGCTGGAGGGGATCAGATGTGCTTAAAATACCCGATTGTGTGTGCTGACGGGCTGCTGTTAAGAGTCAAAGCCCTTAATATGTGCCCTGACAGGTTTCCGGAACAATGCATTGCCTGAGCATGTGCGCTGGCGGGATAGAATAATTGCTGTTCTGAAGTGGAGGGCTGTCTAAGGCCCCCGATAGCACACATTCAGATGTCAGCCGGTTTAAGTTTTGGGTTACGTTTATGAATAATAACGAAATTTTCCCGCGCTTTACGAACCAGTGAGAATTCCAGGTAACCTATCTTTTGTAACTGCTCAAGCGCTTTTTTGATTGTGCGGTTTTGTTCGCTTACAGAACTGCTAAGAGAGAGACGTTCACGTAAACGTGAAAAGCTTACCGGAATAGGATTGGCTGGAAGGCTTTCAATGAAAGTGTAAATAGCCTGAGCCGCTTCCTTCTTAGGTAGTGCTTTGATTGCATGTTGCTGAAGAAGGACTCTGTAATCCAGCTGAAACAGTTCCCAGAGTTTTTCATCCGCTTCAAGCTGGACGATATCTTTTTCAGCATCAAAGTAGCCTGTTTTCAAAAGCCCTGTCTGATAACTTCCCTTAGCATCACGTCCACGTTTGAAAGAGATTGATTTATTACGTAATTTCCCCAAAGACTCATGGATCGAAAGACGCAGCCTGCCGTCTATACGTTTAGCAGAAAAACCACACCCTTTAGCAAACTCAGTGAATTTCAGTTCAATTTTATTCGATGTCAGTCCGTGTCGGCTGAAAGCATAGATAACTCCTATCCACACTTTGAAGTCACTATCCATATCCAGTCGCGGACCTGAAATGTTGATATGATCGTAACCTTCAGCCCGGGCAATCTCCAGCTGTGAAAACAATTCCGAAGCATCAACAATATTGTTTTCACCCTGTGATTTCGTGGGTTTAGGAACAAAAACACCAAGGCGCATCAATGCCACGGGCTGAACAGTATTGTTAGAATTAACTGTGAGCTGTTTTTCTTTACTGACCATGTCACTATAAAGTGCATCGCCAATGAATGACTTATCTGTCATATAGTTATCTCAACTCTGCGTCACAGGATCTTCCTGTTATTAAAAATGGCTTATATCCCAACAGCACACACACTACATCCCAACAGCACACATTACCAGCCCACCAGCACACACGATTTTCCCGTCAGAACACATGTTTATCCCGCCACCACACATCATAAAAGTGCTTCAGGCCTTATGTGGCAGGGCCTGAGAGACAGCGGGATCTTTTAGGAGCTATAAGGATCTAAATTGGTAAGTTATTGGATCGAGCCTGTGCAAATGTGGATAAACGATCTTCTTTGCTAACGCGCCTGCGGCTTGTTCAACTGACGGCGCGCACACAAAGAATTTGTGTGTGCGCCGTCAGTTACCGGTAAAATCTTGCTGCTACTCCATGCAGTCTCTCATTTAACGAATTTCCATACGTGTGGCGGAACGCGATCAAACAACTTTCCCATTGTCAATTCAGCCTTACGATGCTCATATGCTGAGTTAATTGCGAACTCTTCTTTCGAGTCACCTTTGTATTTCAGGTGCTCATATACAGTCTCCAGCGTATCAATCGAACGACAACGTCTGAATCGCATCAACCAATCTGTTTTTGTCATTTTTCCCTTATGCCAGCTCTGACCTGCAGGCGGGCTTTCACAGGACTGCACCGCTCTGGTACTAATCATATATTTTATACGCCCAGGTGCCGGTTCTGCCGATGTGTCTCTGTACGGATTTACAAATGTGCCAGTAGCAGAAGCGCTTGAAAAGCTATCAAAACGGAGTGTACTCGTAAGATGGTGGTTGATGAAAAAAAGTCACGGCAGCTGGTTACTGATTATGGACTGGCCGGTTCGGGTGTTCCGGTCACAAAGCATAAACATTAAAGTATTATGCATAACGAATTTATAGTGGCAGGAAACAATGGTATGTGGACAGATACATAATGGAGTCCATTTTCTGGGTCTGAGGGACGCCATGAGCCTGTGAAAAAAACGTCGGTGTTCTCAGTAAGGATCTGCTCAGCGCTAAAGAAAGGAAATGGTCAACCATCACGCCACGCTCTGCCATCATCTCCTCGAGGTTATGCAGGCTCATTGCAAACAGACACATGGGCAGGCAACATCATAAAAAAAGAATGTTACATGATGAGCCACATAACGAGATAGAACTTAACAGGGAGGCTCTGCCTCATCCTCAGGCACCTTTAGCAAAGCCATCTGGGACATCCCTGGCTTGTAATACAACCGGTATTAGCTATAAAAGAGCAGACAGAATTAGAGCAAC
>NZ_JAOCKJ010000015.1 GCF_029844725.1 Pantoea sp. GD03673 | reverse complement strand
CTTTGCCGGTCCGGTCCTCAGCGGCCACGGCCTTTTGTGGCCAGTGAATGCGCGGGCGAAAGCCCGCTGCAGGGGTTGACCTGGCCGTTGCCATCAGACCCCAGCCGTCAGGCCCGAACCCCGGAGGGATTCGGCGGAGCTTACCGGCTTTGCCGGTTAGCGCAGTAGGGCTGACGACCCGGCAACGCCGGGGAGCCGGAGGGGGCCATCAGGCTGTTTATGCCTTTGACCTTCATGGAAAGGAAACCAGAGAAGCAGCTCCAGCACAGCAGATAGATTAACAGCAGCATGAAGCTGACAGAGAAGACAGGGAGACAGCGTCCCGTAGAGAAAGCGCAGGCGAAGGGAGAGGACCGGTGCGGCAGCACCGGCTGCTCGCGGCCCGCAGGGCCGTCTGTGTTGTCTTTGGGCCATAACTGCATGCGCCCGACGAAAAAACAGGCAGGAACAGGCCTGCCTTCCATAAATTGCTTAATGCCGGTTACAGAGAAGTCTGGCCAGCAGACCTCGCGGCACTGCCGGCGTTTCGGGTATCGAATGCTGTGGCGGATTCTTTCTCGCGAGCAGCACTAGCTGATCCACAACGTCATTCCATGGCCACTCTTCATTATCAGGTTCGGGCACCACAAAGCAGCACAGGTTGTGACCTGAAGCCGCTGCGATGCTACGCGCGAGATTCAGTAACGGCGGTTCTCCCGGATATGCATCAGTGACGAAATTACCGTTAATGTAAAGCGCCTCTGCGCCGGTATTCAGCGTGATGTGGCAGCACTTTCCCAGTACCCGGTCAATTTCTTCCTGTGTAACCGGTAAATCATCGTTAAAGGCCTTCATCCCTGCCCTCCCTGCATTTTTCTGACGGTGACCATGAAACAGGGCCATTCACTGAACCGCATCGCCGGCATGCTGGCGGACCTGCCTTCCCGGTAAGCCTGAGCAAAACGTTGTGCCTGCTCCTCAACTTTCTTACTGTAACGCATCAGTTAACTCCTTCGCTTCTGAATTAACCGGCACGGTTGCTGCCGCGCCGGAATCTTATGCAGACTGACTGCCGCGCTCTACCAGTCGTACGTCACAAAACCGGGCTGTATGTCCGCGTCTCTGTCAAAGTTAAACATCCGCGTGCCGGACAGTCCTGAAACGGTTTCCAACAGGTAACAGAGGCTTTCAGAAATGCCCCGGTTATGCAGCCACCTGAGCCTGTCCCCGTCAGCATCAAGGCAGATAAGGAATCCATAGCCCGTATCGTGAATCCACATCCAGGCCCCATCCCCCTTTTCTGTGCGACGTGAGAGCCAGTAAAACAGGTCATTGTCTTTCGCCGTCATGTGCACCGTACTGAGCACCAGGCATTTCTCTATACAGGTTTTTGCCTGTTCTTCACCCCATCTTTCCGAGGGCTCCAGAGCGGCGGTGTTGACGTTCTGTGTATTCATTCCGGTTCTCCTTTGTGGTGTTTAATTCATCTCTCGTCGGGACCTTTCGCGGCAAAGGGCGTGCACGCGACGGCGAACGGACAAAGCAGGGCCGGCGAAGCCGTACACTTCAGCCTTGCTTTTTCCGGGCGATGGTGCGAAACCCGGCCCTTCGCGAGAGGAGTGATGAGAGATGACCACCGGTATGAGAGGGAATGCATACACCCGGCGCGCCGTTAAGGCGTGACGACATCGAAGCGACGGAGGGATGACGGCGCGGTGAAGGCGCGGGCGCAGGCCCGCAGCTGTAGTTGGCCGTTAAAGCCATCCGGCCTTAGCCTGCTGGCACGGAACGCTTCGCGGTCCGGCGTGCCGGTTAGCGAAGCAGGCCTTACGACCCGGCAGCGCCGGGGAGCCGGAGGGGGCCATCAGGGTGCCGGCCATCCGTAACTGACTGACTGCTTGTCTCACCGCCCCTGACCGGCGCAGTTCCCCTTACCGGCATCTGGCGGCTTCCATGCTGCGAGGTACAAAATAAACCGCAACTAATAACCTAAAGGTTATCCATAACCCTTGAGCTATAATAGCCTTTAGGTTATCATTGTACTACTGGAACAATGATGTGATAAAGGAATGGGGCGCTAAGTGTTTGAACTGATCTTTCATCCTGAAGCACAACAGGAAATATTCGCCCTGGACAGCGCGATGCAGGGTAAAGCGTTAGCAGCACTGGATAAGCTGGAGTTACAGGGCAACCAGCTACGCTATCCGCATACGGATATTATTCAGGAAGGGCTTTTTGAGTTACGGGCGGGAAAGAAAGATATTACACGTACTTTTTTCGCTTTTGCTAAGGGAAGAAAAATATACATTTTACGGACATTTATCAAAAAGACACCCAGGACGCCACCGGCAGAAATCAAAATAGCATTGAAAAGACTGGAGGAGCTGACAGATGAAAGTTAAAGGTATTCCTTACGCTGAGGTAAAGGCAAAGGCTTTACAGAATCCTGATGTTATGGCCGCTTATCTCGCAGAGAAGAAAGAGGAAGAGTTACAGGAACTCCTGGCTGACATGCGCCGCAAAGCGGGTATCAACAGCACTCAGGTAGCTGAACGCATGGGGATCACACAACCAGCCGTGAGCAAACTGGAAAAGAATGCCAGTAAAGCCAGTATCACCACCCTTGAAAGATACGCTGCGGCATGTGGTGCGAGTATCAAAATCGTAATGGGCTGATCGTTTGAAAAGTGGTGCGCATTTAAGAGCTCTCCATGAAAAAGAGATTCATGACTAACAGAAGAACCGCCGCTAGGCGGTTTTTTTACGCACTTCTCCGGGCATCCGGTAAAACCCCTGTATTACTGAAACAAAAATGCCGCTTCAGTGAGCGGCATCATATAGACCTGAAAGACTGGCTTACATCCGTTTTCAGTCGTCAAGATAGCGGTGTATCAGGTAGCTGGCGACAAGGACCAGTATCACGGCCAGAAACTGATAGCCGCCTACCCCGTACCACGGCCTGTCGTCGAAAAGGCCCATTTCCCTTGCTCGCCCTATTGCAGAACCGAACTGCTCTTTATCGGCCTTATAGTTAAGCAGGGGAAATGTCCCGACGACAAACCATGCCGCCAGTACGCCATTAACCAGCCAGTCAGGAAACAGGTCGATAAAGTCTGACAGCCCGCCGCTGTGCCATGAATCGCGCCGTGCAGCACTGAAAAAGTTATACCAGGCCGCTACGCAGAACGTTCCCCATATAATCAGCGAAAATACTGCCGCCGTGAAAAAATTTACTCCGCCACTAAATGCTTCCAACATACTACCGACTCCTTTTAGCCCGATTGTTCAGCAGGGCTTATTAAATCATCTTTTCCGTGACAATTCGCGGATAGATAGCATTCAACGGCTCGTTATACAGATGAAAATTATCGCCAGCCCGGTAAACAGGATTGCAAATATCTGCGTCTTTAGGCCTGTATCTCTTTGTTAGATATGTGTTTCTTGAGGTCTCTGTCTAGCTGGGATTCTTCAGCCTGCGATGGATCGTCAAGCCACAGTCTGTCTTTGAGATTTGATTGCGTTTCTTTTATATCGCGCTTAATAAACGCCAGATAAATCCAAAAAATCAACGCCATTATAACGGGTATCACTATGCGCATGACGTCTACTATATCTGTGCTTTGATGCATATTTTTTCCTTTAAATTTCCGGCTGTCTTACATCAGCACTAATACAGTCACCGCCGTTATCAGCGACATCATAGTTGAAAGCAAAAATGAAAAAGATAGCAATTCGCACTCTGCATTAATCAGGCGATCTAAGGTTTCTTCCTGGGTATGCGCTGGCGTTAACTCTTTCATCCTTTCATGTCTGCTAAGAGTACGCCGGGTACGCCAATAAAACAGCCAGAGCAATACTGCCAGGCAAACCGGCAGATATTTTGCTAATTCGAATGTTCCAGAAATTTGTTCCATACAAAATACCCTAGCGCCTCGTTGCCTTAAGTCGGGAGGTGTCCAGGACGGTGCCGCTGCCTGCATTCAGCGCGATTTCCGCGCCTTCCTCAAGTATATGGACTCAACAGTGAGGCTTTCAACATTGTCAGGCCTGATGGGCAAAAAATCACTTTAGCACTAACGCCGAATGATTTGTTCGATGCACTAAAAATCACCCCGGCTGAATAACCGGAGAAATCAGGATGACAGCTACGGGAATAAAGACGATGCAGCGAAGCATCGCCTAAACGGATTTACCAACGACAACCATTTCTGGTGTGAGATACTTATCTTATCGACGCGCCAACTTAAATCATTAAAAGGTCTGAACGGTTACCTGCTGCATCGATGGCGCCACACCCACGTCATATCCAGCAGGTCGTTTACCCGTACACCACGATGACGCCAGTGCGAGTACCATTGCCGGTATGTGCGAACAGTCTGGCTGGCCAGCGCCGTTTCAGCCTCGCAGATAAGTCTTTCCTGCGCTTCAGCCTGGTGCGTCATCGCCAGTACGGTTCGTTCTGACGCCACAGAAGCGGGCCGCCCTATACTGCAAGGCATGTTCAGTAACGTGAGCACCGGAGGGCATGCCTTATCCTTTTTTTCTGCCGTCCCCGCCAGCGCTGATGCCTGCGCAGGGCGTGAAGCGACATCGTGTAGTCTGCAGACTCTGTGCAGCTGCCGATAAAGGCGTGGCGCCACTGCTGGGATCATCATGACAGTATTCATGCGAGCCCCCCTTTTCTGCCCAGCACCGCCACGATTTCCGCCGGCGTTACCCCCGCTGAGACCATTTCCTCAACGCGCTTCAGCAGCTGCCCGATGGTTTGCGGCTCAAACTGTTCGGTGTTCAGAACATACAGGCCGGTGTGATCGGGGTTTATCCAGAGAAGCCCGTGCCAGAACGGTGACTCGCTGCCCGGGCTCAGGATGTCGAGCGTGACGAGCGGATTTTTGCGGTGCGTCAGGCGGAGATGAACCGGGAAGACCCCGCCCCACTCTCCCCGACACTCGCAGTCGGTAAGCCAGGCTTTGCTGAGCTGCAGAGCGTTCAGCACGGTCCCGCACAGCCGCCGGCGAAACTCCTCGCCGCGCGCGCTGTAGGCTTCAAAGTCGCCCGGCGTGAACGCCTTAAGACGTTGCAGTGTCACGCTCTCATCACGGGTCAGTTCGCTGCCGCAGCAGCTGCGGTAGTTGCCGCGCCGGCGGCCGTAATATGCGGGGGTCTTGCCGTTACGGATTTTTTGTCTAGACTGATTCGCTGACATATTGGGTTCCTTATTATCTGAATGTCATGCCCTGCGCGGAGTTACCGCTCCGCCAGGGCAACCATCCCGGCCGTCCGGCCGCCTTGCTGATTCTGTTAACTGCTGTTTTCATCACAGTTGCAGCCTCGCGAGAGCGAAGCCGCGTCATCTTCAGAACGGAATGTCGTCGTCAAAATCTGCCGGCGGGTAGTTGCCTTGCGGCGGTGCCTGGGGGTCAGGCTGTGGCTGAGCAGCACCGCGTCCGCCCTTACCGCCTTTGCCGCCGTTACCTGCAGCTGGCTGTGACGGCTTAGCGTTTTGCTGGCCGCTGAACTGTTGTCCGGTCTGTCCTGCAGCGCTGCCGCCGCGTCCGCCCAGCATCTGCATGGTGCCGCCAACGTTCACGACGACTTCGGTGGTGTACCTGTCCTGTCCGTCCGCCCCCTGCCATTTACGCGTGCGCAGCTGGCCCTCGATGTAGACCTGTGAGCCCTTGCGGAGATACTCCCCCGCCACCTCCGCGAGCTTTCCGAACAGCACCACGCGGTGCCACTCCGTGACCTCTTTGTTCTCGCCGGTCTGCTTATCACGCCAGGCTTCTGACGTGGCCAGCGTGATGTTTGCGACCGCGCCGCCGTTCGGCATGTAGCGCACCTCCGGGTCCTGTCCCAGATTGCCGACCAGGATGACTTTGTTGACGCCCCGTGAAGCCATGTTCGTTCTCCTCATGCAGTTGGTTTTTAAACCACGTCACCCGTTGAGTTTCGGGAGCCGCGGTGTTGACGTTTTGTGGAAATCGGCTGGTTTTTACCTCCGGTATTCACTTCACCCGTTTGAGATCCTTCGCCGCGAGGGCTTAAACCAGCGCGGGTGACGGCAGGCGTCCGGGGCGACGGGGAAATTTATTTCTGGTCTAACGCAGTGGCCGGAAATAAATTTTCACGGCGTTCACTTCACCCTGGACGACCACGGCACCAGTGCTTGTCTCAGCCCCGGCGAAAGGACTTAAACCGGTGAAGCCCGGCGGAAAAGTACAGCACGATGCACCGGCAACGGCGGCTGAGCGGCAGCGAAACGGCGTTGCGCCTCAGAGCGGCGGCGGGCTTATGCCGGCGCGGTTCGCGCCAGCCCGCGGGCTGGCTGCATGTCAGGCTGTGGTCCTGCCGTTGTTTTTAAGCTGTGGGGTGGCCAGATTTGGCCGTCAGGAGTCTGTCCTCAGCACGTGAGGGCGATACCGGAGGAAGAAATGAAATAAATACGGAGGATGTGCAGATTTCAAAACATAGTCCTTATGCGAAAGCTCCCTGAAAACGGGCATAATCCTACACCTGCGGTTTCGTTTGAAAAACCCTCAGCGGCCTTTTTAGAGGAGCGCCAGCCCGGTTTGCCTTAAGTCATCAGACTCCAGCCGTCAGGCCCGGAACGCTTCGCGGTCCGGCGGAGCTTACCGGCTCTGCCGGTTAGCGCAGTGAGGCTTGACGACCCGGCAACGCCGGGGAGCCGAAGGGGACCCTTATCCACATCTTTCCTGCACAGGCGGCGCATAAAGCTGTGGATAATCAGCTGCAGGCCCTGCCAGCCTAAGCCTGCACCCGAGTGATTAATTTTTGAGCAGGCGTTTTGCTATAAACCTATATAAATCAATGACTGTCTTTTAATCCTGCGCTCAGACGTTTTTCACTGTCTTGCACTGCCCGTCAAGCCAGTTAATACTACTGTAAATACATACAGCGCTTTAACAGGGATTTTGCTATGTTCAACGCCTTTGAGTTGCTGCACCCGGCAGATAATCCGCCGCCCAGCTTCAGGCCCCTTTTCCTGGAACGCGTGCCATGCGGGTTTCCCTCACCCTGTCAGGACTACGCGGAGCAGGAGCTCGATCTTAATGAATATCTGATAGCCCACCGGGCAAGCACCTTTTTCCTGCGTGCGCAGGGCAACAGCATGCAGGACGTCGGCCTCTATGACGGCGACCTGCTTATCGTGGATCGCTCCCTCACGCCGGAGCACAACGACGTGGTTATCGCCGAGCTTTACGGCGAGTTCACGGTAAAACGTCTTTTGCTTACCCCGAAGGGACCTGTTCTGCAGCCTATGAACCCTGCCTACCCCGTTATTATCCCGGACCCGGACACGCTTGAGATCTTCGGCGTGGTGGTGCACTTCGTGCACAGCCCTCGCAAAAGGAACTGACATGTTTGGCTTAATTGACGTGAACAGCTTTTATGCGAGCGCGGAGAAGGTGTTCCGGCCTGACCTTAAAAATGCGCCGGTGGCCATCCTGTCGAATAACGACGGCTGCGTCATCGCGCGCAGCAAGGAAGCCAAAAAGTACGTTAAAATGGGCGACCCGTGGTTTAAGATAAAAAACCAGCGTTTCCCTGAAAAAATACACATATTTTCAAGCAATTACGCCTTATAGTAAGTTAAGTGGAATGCAACATTGACTGGGTAAACTTTGAGTAGCAATGCTGCTGTCAGAGGTAAACACAATGATGATTCCACCAAATGAGGACGTTCTGGTACTGGCGGAGCGCTGGCTGAAACTGCTGTCCGACCTGGGCAGGGCTCAGGCCACACTCTCCGCCTACCGCAGTGCCCTCAGCCATTATTTTGCGTTCTGCAGCCAGAACAGCATTGAACCTGAAAAGGCCCGGTTTGAAGACCTGGCCGCCTACATCAGCCCTCAGCTACCCGGCATGCCTTTTCCCGCGGCCAGCGCCACGCTCCAGCTGCGCCTTTCTGCGATCCGTCTCTGGTATGACTTTCTGGTTTATCAGGATATCTGCAGTCTCAACCCGTTACCCCGTTCGGGTTTGCCGGGGAGCGCTTATACGGGACGCGGTCTGGTTCCCCGTATCACACGTCTGCCCGTTATTCCTGATGATGAGCAATGGCTCAGATTCCTGATGCATGTCTCTGCCGCCTCCCTGCGTGACAGATTGATGCTAGCCCTGGCGTATTACGGTGCGCTTCGTCGCGCAGAAGTAGCCTCCCTCATGCTTGAAGATATTGATCCTGCTCATCGTCTGATTCGTGTTCGCGCCGAAACGACGAAAAACAGGCGGGAAAGGATAGTCTGCTACAGTTCCGCCGTAACACCGGTGCTGGCAAATCATTTCCGGCAGTTACGGCTCGCGGGTTACCGAGAAGGTGCATTGTTTCGCTCGGCTTCTGATCGTAACCACGGTGCCCCCCTGTCTTTCTGGAACTGGAGTAAAACCGTCCGGAAATGGGCACTTGATGCCGGCCTTCCACAAATCACCACACATACCTTCCGCCATCTTCGTCTGACGCACCTGGCACGCTTTGGATGGAAACTCCATGAACTAGCCGCATACGCAGGACACCGCGATCCGCGTACTACCCAGATTTACATCCATCTTTCAGGTTCTGATTTGGCTGGTCGGATGGCCGCTGCAGTAGCTGAAATTGATCGAAAAGTTGCCGGCCTTATTTTTCAGACGGAGACTCGCTGATGAAAGAAGAAATAATCATGTGTACTTATAGCCCCTTTGAACGTACAGATTATCAGCTGAATGATGTGCTCACTGCTGAAGAACGGGCAGCGCTAAGTACAGGCCATCGCAGATCAGCCGCTCTCGAACAGCCGGATTCTTTGTCATTGTTACTGATGCCTTTGCAGGATATTGCCACTCGCAGTGGAACCAGTGACAGGCTGATCAGAATCATAATTCTTTCCGTTCTGGCAGAAACACACCGGACAGGGAAACCCTGCTGGCAGTGGCCGCAGGAAAAATGGATTTATCTGTTACAGCAGCATGAATCAGGCAGGCCGCTGCTTGCCGCTTTTGCCTTTCATCTTGGCCCATTTTCTTCTCCGTTCAGTTTGCCGCATCAGGGCGCGCCGTCGCTGTATGCCCGAGCCATTTTTGGACAGAACATTTTCAGTCAGGAGCTCAGCCGTCTGACTGAAGCTCTGGTTTCGCTTGGGTATAAAAGTCAGAACCAGAAAAATGCTCTGTCAGCCATACTCGGCGTACTGATGCTGATGAATAAAAATCCTCAACTTGAAAGCTTTACGATCGATCTGCTGTGGCGGGCACAGAATTATCACGACCGGGGAATAGCAAAAACAGCTGGCAGGGTTTCACACGCACTTGCCGCAATGGGCATCATAAAAAATTCTGTTCGTATGCGGAATTATAAAGAATGGCATGAAAAACCCACGCAAGGTATCGCGGCAGACTGGGTCAGGTGGTGCCGGAAATGGAGGCATACGTCAGTGCTTCGCCCCCGATCGCGGGAGAACCAGTACAGTTTTATTCTCCGCTGTGGGCTGTGGCTTGCCCGTGAATATCCGGATATTCACGAACCGGCCGACTGGACAATGGAAACCTGTGCCAGCTTTATTGCGGCAGTTGGACGAATGAAGGTGGGCGAGCTGTCACTGGGCACTGAAGGAGGTGCCCGGCAATCTGCCCGGATAGGTGAGCCCTTGCTGCCGAATTCCCGTAGTGGATTTGTTTATGCGGTTCGCCGTTTCATGATCGATTATGAAAACTGGGGCTGGGGGCGACTGAAATTCAGTCCGGCACGACATCTCTCTACGCCTGGCACTCCACTGTTCCGTCAGAGTGTAAATCCCCGCGTCATTGATGATCCGGTCTGGCTGAAGCTGATCTGGGCAAGCCTCAATCTGCGCCATGAAGATCTCCTGAGTGACATTCACTATCCTCTGTCCATGTTGCAGGCGATGGCCGTTATCTGGACACATGCCGGGCTGCGCCAGAACGAGTTAATGCGTCTTACTGCTGGCTGCATCACTCTGCAGGCGGATGATATCAGGCGGGAGGATGGCAACATCATTCCGGCAGGAACGCTTTGCTACCTCAGCGTACCGGCAGGAAAAACGTCTAAAGCCTTTGTAAAACCTATCTCTGCCGTCGTGAAAAAGTACGTTGATATCTGGCTCAGCGAACGTCCACAGGAACAGGCAGCTCTTACGGATGAGCGTACCGGTGAAAAAGTCCGCTTCCTGTTTCAGTTTCGGGGCAAACCTGTCGGCAGGGATGTCATAAACCGGACTGTCATCCCGGTTCTCTGTGCCAGAGCGGGTGTGCCTGCGCAAGACAGCCGGGGGCCAATTACCAGCCATCGGGGGCGCGCTTCAGCAGTTACAGCCCTGGCCAGTGTTCCACAGGGCATGACTTTGTATGAGCTGATGCAGTGGTCAGGTCATTCTACGCCTCAGTCCACCATGCATTATATTCGTATACGTCCTACCCAGCTGGCTGCATCTTTTGTGAAGGCGGACCGGGTGGCGCATATGATGAGCGTGCTAATCGATCATGATCCGGAGGCTGTCAGCCTGACCGGACCGGCAACCTATTACGATTTAGGGGATTCTTTCTGTACGAACCCATTCTGGAGCAGCTGCCCTCACCGTATGGCCTGTATCGGGTGCGATTTTAACCTACCTAAAGAAAGCGCCAGAGGCCTGCTGCTGGAAAGTAAGGCTTCAGTGAAGCGTTATCTGGAGGAAGTTCCTCTGACTGCTGACGAGCAAGAAATTGTCGTTAACGATATGGAAAAACTGGATTATGCATTGAAAAAACAGTAAGGCACCCTGTTTCGCCCCGAAGAAGCATTTTGCCTGAATGGACCCGGGGCGAAGGTTCAGACAGGTTATATTACTTTCTCATTAAAGATTCCCAGAGGTCCTCCGCCAGAAACCTGCTTTACGTTAACAGACCCCAAAGCGGAAGATGATTATTTTTTCAGCCACGTTTCCATATGCTCAATTTCACCTTTTTGCGCTTTGATAATGTCCTCTGCCATCTTCTTCATTTCCGGATCTTTCCCGTATTTCAGTTCCGTTTCGGCCATGGCAATAGCCCCTTTGTGGTGCTCAATCATGCCCCTGGCAAACGCTCTGTCAGCATCCTGCTCCTTCATGGCATTCATCATGCCGCTGTGCATCTTTTGCATACCAGACATGTACTCTTTTGAAGCCGGGGACATATTCATATCCTGGGACATCTTTGAATCCGGCTGCTGTGCTATAACGGCAGCCGGCAGGGCAAAAATCAGTGAAGCAAAAACAAATTGCGTTTTTTTCATAACGTCACTCCTTCATGTATTGGATTCAGACTTCAGATTTTCCCGATATCCTTTAATGTGCCGGGAAACCTATTACTGATACTAAGGCAGTACAAGACCATGAAAATTGCCGACCTGCCGGTAAAACGTTAAAACACCTCCCGGGGAGCCGGCATCATTGCCGTGAACGTAATTACATTATCGTTCATGGAAACCTGCAGATCGCCCTCATGAGCCAGTAAAACAGAACGGGTGATAGACAGCCCCAGCCCGGCACCATCCGTATTATGCTGACGGGAAGCGTCGCCCCGGTAAAAACGGTCAAAAAGCCGGTTCAGACTATCCCTGTTGATATTTTCTGTGGGGTTAGAGACATGTATAAAAACCCTGCCGGCGTGGTGTTCAGCCAGCACATTAATGGCTGATCCGGGTAATGAATATTTTATGGCGTTAGTTATCAGATTACTCATTGCACGACGCAGCATCAGGCGATCGCCTCTGACAACTGCCTCCCCCTGCAGAGAAAGCGTTTTGCCGCTGTCACCGGCAAGTGGTTCAAAAAAATCGAGGAGCTCTTCCAGCTCTGCGTTTAACGAAACGTCCTGTTTCTCCAGAGGCATCAGCCCGTTTTCAGATTTAGCCAGGAAAAGCATATCACTGCTCATTCTGGCGAGCCGGCTCAGCTCTTCCAGATTTGAAAAAAGCACCTCACGGTAACTTTCGGCATCACGTTCACGTGACAGCGCAACCTGAGTCTGCATCATCAGATTACTGACAGGGGTACGCAGTTCATGCGCGATATCCGAAGAGAACTCAGACAGACGACTAAATGAATCTTCCAGCCGTTCAAGCATGCTGTTAAATTCAGCTACTGTTACCTTCAGTTCGGCTGGCAGATTATGGCCAGGGAGACGTTTGCTCAGGCTGTTAATCGTAATTGCCGAGGCAAGCCGGTTTATTTCATTCAGAGGCCTGAGTCCCATCCGGGTGACGAGCCATCCCAGAAAAACGGAGATAAATATCAGAGCGACATTAAACCAGACCAGCCATCTTTTAAGCTGACCGATAAACTCATCATGAAGGCTGGTATCATAGGCGGCCGTAATCAGTACATCGTTTAGTTTACCTGCGCTCTTCGCATTAATTTTTCTGACCATAACGTTATAACGCCTGCTGTCTTCCTCCACCGTCTGCATAATACCCGGACGGGTAGCTTCGCCGCTAAAGCGCTCATAAGGCACCAAAAAACCGGGAGATGAATAGTCGGCCAGCATCTGGTTATCAATTGTTTTAACGGAAAGATAAAGTCCGCTGTGACCAACCATGGCATCCGAAAGCTTTCGTGCAAGCGATGCGCTGTCGAGCTTTCCGGCGTGCACCTCGCCCTCAAGAAGCTCTGTGGCAAGCTCAAGCTTTCCGGTCAGCAATGTGGCATCCTGATGACGAAAATAACTGCTGAGGGCGGCTACAAGCAGCACACTCGAAAGAAGCCAGACGGACATCATCACGCCGGCAAAGATTATGCTCAGTCGTGATGTCAGGGACCAGTTACGCTTCACTCTTCCCGTATCTCCAGCACATATCCGATACCCCGTACCGTGTGAATAAGCTTTGGTGTAAAGTCATCATCCACCTTACTGCGAAGTCGTCTGACGGCTACATCAATCACATTGGTATCGCTTTCAAAATTGATATTCCAGACCAGAGATGAAAGCAGGCTCCTTGGCAGCACCTCTCCGGTCCGCTGTAACAGTAGCTCAAGCAGCACAAATTCTTTAGCAGACAAATGTATCTTTTTGCCGGAACGGCTCACACTCCGGCGGGTGACATCCATAACCAAATCAGCAATGCGGTGCGTACCGGACGTTTGCGTACGGTTGCGTCTGAGCAGGGTGCGGATACGCGCCAGGAGTTCGGCAAAATCAAAGGGTTTGAGCAGATAGTCATCCGCGCCAAGATCGAGACCTTTAATCTTTTCACTGACGTTATCCCGGGCAGTCAGAAACAACACGGGCTCTTCGTGCCGGGCCATACGCATCTGCTGAAGAATATCCCAGCCGTCCATTGAGGGCAGCATTACATCCAGAATAATGAGATCATAATGCTGTCGCAGGATATGCTCCAGTCCCTGACGCCCATCGTTTACAAGGGTTACATCATATCCCGCTTCCAGAAGCCCCTGTTTCAGGTAGGTACCGGTTTTCAGTTCATCCTCAACGATCAGCATAGTGGTCATGGGCAGCTTTCCTGCAGGCTACGGTTAGTCGTTATTCCATACCGGTACCCGGCGATAGCGTGCCCAGCCAGGCGACGGTTGCCAGTATCAGTACCGAAACAGTAAATTCCGTGATAATGCTTTTACGCATCAGGTAAATACCCATCTTATATTGGCCCTGAAGCAGGGCCGTTTCCAGTCGCGGTGTAAGCCGGAAGCGATTGGCGGCGGCCAGCAGCAGCATCAGAAAAAACAGAACAGTTTTTATCAGCAGCAGCAGACCATAGTCACTGCCCGGCAGGGTACTCAGAGGCTTTTCAACGATAAATACGAAGTTAACCACGGCGGTGATGACAATGCTCAGCACAATGATCGTGCCGGCACGGGCAAAACCCGACAACGCTGCGGCCAGCTGGCTGGCATAGACAGCCTTTTCAGCCTTTTTGATGCATAAGAGCAGAGTAAAAGCCGCCAGTGCACCGATCCAGGCCCCGGCCGCTGTCAGATGAATGATATCGCTCAGAAGATGAAGATAGTAGCTGATGCCGTCATTCATTGCCGCATGCCCGCCCCATGCCAGTGTAGCAAGTGCTATACCGCCGGACAGGGTAAGCACATAACGTGACAGCCCGACATGCCTGAGCCGCAGGCCAAGCCCGATAAACGCCATGACCAGTGCAGCGAAGCGGATAACCCAGCTCATGCCCACTGCAGTTTCCCCGACAACCATCTCCATAATATGGAGAGTCAGTTCGCCGGGATCACTGACGCCACTCATGGCCTGAGCGACAAGCAGCATATTTGCAAGGGACAAAACCATGCCAGCAGAGATGAGCGTAAAAAAGAACGACCAGACGCTGAACAACGATACCGATTTCTTCAATACTCCCTTTACCCCATAAATTTCGAATAAAGGCAGGCCAAAAAGAAGCATAAGATCAAGGTAAAGAAAAAAACGGATCATAATAAAAGTCTGATCGTTCATGGTATTACTTCACGCTGAAACTGTAGTTGCCGGTCCGGGGGTGAGTATCAGAAGATACCGCCCGCCATTCCACTTTATAGGTTCCTGCAGGCAGAGTTTTTGCCGGTGTGATAATCATCGTTTTCGGATCGCTGCCCGCTGAGACTTTAGCCGCAACCGGCATTGGCGCATGAGAAGACATGCCCGGCATGGCGGTCATTACAAGACGGGCGCCGGAAAATTTCGTTACCAGATTTTCGGTGAAATGCAGTTCCAGTTTAGACGGTGCCGTTATCTGAGACTTATCAGCAGGGACAGCAGACGCCAGTTCCGGATGCGCCTGTGCAGCAAAAGCCGCGCCAGAAGCAATTAAAGCGAAGAAATATTTGGCAGATGAATGTTTCATAATAATACCTGTTTTGTTTGAATTAACTGCATCAGAACCACATGCGAGCCCCGAGGAGGAAGCGCACTTCGTTATCTTTTTCACCTTCACGGGCAGCCATATCAGCAGTATTGCCATAGAGCTGGCTCCACGAAACCCCTACGTAAGGTGCAAATTCTCTTTTCACTTCATAGCGAAGGCGAAGAGCAAGTTCGGTACTGGAAAGGCCTTTACCGGTTTCCCGTGCCTCATCATCTTTCCCGTAAATATTCGCCTCAAAGGAAGGTTGCAGGATCAGGCGATTGGTCAGCAGCACATCGTATTCGGCTTCCAGCCTGAGCGCTGTCCGTCCCTGCTCGCCGGCAAACGCAGTCAGCTCACTTTCAAAGTTGTACAACGCCATGCCCTGAAAACCAGCAGCCAGCCAGGTTTGCGGTTTTCCGGGCCTGAAATCCTGCCGGGCACCGGCAACCACGTCCCACCAGGGTGTCAGAGCATGTCCCCATAAAGCCTGAACTTCTGCGGATTCGGCTTTACCTCGGGTGGTTTCACCTTCGCTACGTAACCAGAGTCGATTGATATCCCCGCCAGCCCAGCCGCTTACATCCCAGCTGAAGCCACCCGGATCGTTGTTTTTTTGCCATTCAAGCTGATCGGCAAGCACAAAGTAATTTATGCTGTTGTCATGAACCTTATGCCCATGTACGTCCGGGAATGCTGCCTTACGGTCCGCCTCCGTAACCGGCGGAATGGGTGTACGGCTTTCTGCTGGCGCCGCGGGCTGCATGGATTCCATACCCCCCATACCGGATGTCCCAGGCGTCATTCCTTCCATAGACGCATGATCCATTCCCTGCATAGCAGAATGGTCCATGCCTGACATATCATGCTGTTGTAAATTGTCAGATGGTCCCGTAGGTGCTGCAAACGCGGGCATCACTATCGCTCCGGCAAACGCAGTGCAGGCCAGCAAACCTGCAGCGGAACGTGAAAAATACTTTGTCATATCATTCCATCCTGAAACTGACATTATCGCTACCTCACTCTGTAACCCGGACTTCACGAAACATGCCGGTTTCCATATGGAAAAGAAGATGACAGTGATAAGCCCACCGCCCGAGTGCATCGGCAGTTACCCGATAGCTTCGGCGGGTACCCGGAGGCATATCGATAGTGTGTTTGCGTACCAGGAAATTACCGTCCTCATCCTCCAGATCGCTCCACATACCATGCAGGTGAATGGGGTGCGTCATCATCGTGTCGTTAACCAGCACCACACGCACGCGTTCGCCATATCGCAACGTAACCGGTTCTGAATCGGAGAATTTAATACCGTTGAATGACCAGGCGAATTTTTCCATATGTCCGGTGAGATGTAGCTCGATGGTACGCGATGGCTCACGCCCGTCCGGATCGTCAAATGTGCTTTTCAGATCGGCATACGTAAGGACTTTTCTGCCGTTATTACGCAGACCAATGCCCGGGTCACTTAATTTAGGCGCCGGCATCATGGCCTGCATATCAACCAGAGGATTGTCTGTTTCAGATGCAGGATGTTTCTGCATGTCCCCCATGCCACTCATACTGCCGTGATCCATCCCGGCCATGGCGCTATGGTCCATTTCCGGCATACTTTCTGCTGCTCCGGAGACACCAGAGCCATCCATAGCCTGCATAGCATTACCATCCATGCCCGTCATGGTGTCGTTATTCATGCTCTGCATCTGGCTGTGATCCATATCGCCCATGCTGCCATGATCCATGCCGCCCATACCCATATCGTCCATAGTCAGCCAGGGGCGAGGATCGGGAGCCGGTACCGGAGCATAAAGCCCTTCACGGACAGCCAGCGTGCCGCGAGCGTAGCCGCTTCTGTCCATAGACTGCGCGAAAATAGTGTAGGCATCTTCAGCCGGCTCCACGATTACATCGTAAGTTTCGGCCACAGCGATGCGGAACTCGTCAACAGCAACAGGCGTGACATACTGGCCATCAGCCGCCACGACCGTCATTTTCAACCCCGGAATGCGCACATCAAAGTAGGTCATGGCGGAACCGTTAATGAAACGCAGGCGTACCTTCTCGCCTTTACGGAACAGCCCTGTCCAGTTTTTTCCAGGGCCCTGCCCGTTCATGAGATAGGTATATGTGGCACCACTGACGTCAGCCAGATCCGTCGGATTCATCTTCATTTCCGCCCACATTTTCCGATCGGACAACGTACTGCCTAGACCTTTTTCCCTGGCGTCACGGAAAAAGTCAGAAACGGTAGGTTTCGCAAAGTTGTAATAATCGGACTGCTTTTTCAGTTTGGCGAGAATGTCTGATGCTTTTTCATCAGACCAGTCGGTAAGCATGACTATGTGTTCGCTGTCCCAGACAAACGGTTCTGGTTCAGCTGCATCAATAATAATCGGGCCATAGACACCTTCCTGCTCCTGCAGGCCGGAATGGCTGTGATACCAGTATGTACCGTTCTGCTTTATCTTAAAGGAGTAAACATAGGTATCGTCCGGCTCAATACCATGAAAACTCAGTCCCGGTACGCCATCCATATTCGCCGGCAGAAGAATGCCATGCCAGTGAATTGATGTCGGTTCAGAAAGGCGATTTTTAACTCTTAATGTAACGGTATCGCCTTCTTTCCAGCGCAACAGAGGGCCTGGCAGGCCGGCATTAATGGTTTTTGCATACCGGGTTTTACCGGTGATATTTAGCGGCGTCTCGCCAATAAACAGATCAAAGTCTGTGCCGGTAAGTGTGCGGGACTGCATCAGGCTTACCGCCGAGAATGCATCGAATGTTCGCAGGCCCAGTCCGCCCACAATGCCAGCGGCAGTGATCCCTTTAATGAAATTACGTCGTGAACTTTTAAGCTGCATGACTGAACTCCGGCAATTTTCTGTTATCCCGGGAGAATGGCTCTCTCCGCTCCGGAAGCACAAGCCGTGCTTACCGTTCAGGATGAAAAGTTTTTTGTTACCGGAAAGCTACCACAGCTACAGACTTTGTGTGATTACAATTGTGTAATGTTGGAACGCACTGTTTATAAATTACATTTCTGTCATTTTTCGCCGTAACGTTTTTTCTTCTGTACGATGAACATCACTAAGGCCACAGGTAAACCCGGCCGGTAATTGTTTATTCTTATTTTACATTCAACGTTAAGGACTGCCACCATGAAAAAAGTAAAGCTTATCCCTCTTGTGATCCTGATTTCCGCTTCGTCCGCATGGGCACAGCAGCATCCTGAAACAGTACTAGATAACACTGATAACCGTGTTTCTGTCTCTGCGATGAATGAGCATGAACGTGCCATTCTTGCGCATGAGAGCATGGATAATGCAAACTCAGCTGCGCATCAGAGCATTATCGATATGCACCGTAAAATGATGCTGGAAGAGAAATAACGGATAGTATGTGGACAGAAAATTCGCCCGGAGTTTTCTGTTCTTCCTTGCCACTGCATCCGGGATGTGTTGTGTATTACCCTCATCATTAATGTATTTCCGGTAAATCTTCTTTCAGGCTGATTTCAGCCGGCCCGCTGACTGTGGCGGGCTACATTTTTATATTTTAAACATTCTTTTTACCGCAGCCCCCGGTTTACTCAACGTGCAGTAAGGTGTAACTGTATTTCCCTTTTTTCACCCGGTTCAGGTCTTGTCTGCCAGCTAATCGCCCTAACCTGCACTGCAATCTGCGATTTATCTTCAGGTTAAGCCTGAAAGGCCTCATGTTGAAACGGTAGAAAGC
The DNA here is from genome assembly GCF_029844725.1 of Pantoea sp. GD03673. Classification (GTDB taxonomy): domain Bacteria; phylum Pseudomonadota; class Gammaproteobacteria; order Enterobacterales; family Enterobacteriaceae; genus Pantoea. Next base: position 30,347 of record NZ_JAOCKJ010000015.1, on the reverse strand, counting down.
ATCAAAATGAATATACAACCGCTTACAGGATATCATCAGAGCCTATAGATTTTGTAAGTCAGTTTTTTACATTTCATGTCGTATACGCCGCTATTATGCATAATGAAAAACTCTAAACCGTTCAGAAAGGTGTGCTCTTGCTTCAGCCGTGAATATTTAAAATAATTGCCAGAGGAATTGATTAATGTGATTTGGCATCACTCAAAAAACAAGCGACATTAAGCAAATTATTTATTGAGAAACATCACACTCAGCCATGTAAAAAAACTAAGCTGATTGAAACAGCTTCAACAGAACTCCTCGCCATTAGTTCAAAGCGATAACATCTTCAATTGCAGCAGGAAAATAAAAATTAAATCTTATAAAAAAGATGTTTATTTTTTGTAAGCGTTGCAAAAAAGCCCCATATAGGGGCTTTTTTGAATAAAGGGATCGTATCTTTAAGGTAAGAATATCTACATCTGCAAAAACATTAAGGACTGATATAGCAACCCGCTTCCGTCAGTTTTACTTCATACCGCGATGTATTGCAGCCATTGACTGGTGTGCTTCTGACTGGCCGTTACTCATATTTTCGTGGGCAACGGCGGCCCTTTCATGTTCATCCATTTCTGCAAAAGATGGCGCGGTACTTGATTTCATGCCGGCCATATCATCTGACATTTTCTGATGGTTCTTCGCCATTTTCTGATGGGCATCAGAAGCACCATTTTTCATGGAATTATGAACATTAAGGGCCTGTTCATGCTGATCCATACTCTTCATTTGTAATACTTCCCCCCTGACAGATTCAGGAACGGATGAAAACTGTTGCTGATGCGCTGCCGCCTGGGCATTATTAACATGCTCATGAATGTTGATATTTCCATCCGCCCAGGCTGAAGGAATTAAGCTAAGTCCGACAGAGGAAGCGAAGATTAAACTTTTCATAATAAGTTTCCCGTTGATAATGGAATAAATAACGGACTGTCAAAGATGTCATCAACTAAAGAACTTACAAGCCAGACTGATTTCATCTTAAAAAAAGATAATATGCGTAACTCAGTGCCTGTATTCCGTTGATATTGATCCATAAAGACTGTTCCGCCTGCTTAGTGAGGACGATTCTACCTGCTTAATTCTGTTGAAGGCATGACAGCTTAATGACATCTCTGTAATATATTTATTATTCATCGAAAAAACTGGAGACATTCGGGACACTATGCAGCCATTCTGGGTAATAGCAATATGAATCGTGTCGAAACTGTATCTGATTCGACCCACAGTTTCCCGTGATGAGCGTTTACGATTGACTTTACAATCGCCAGACCAATCCCACTGCCTTCTCCCTTTCTTTGCCGCGATGGATCGACGCGATAAAACCGATCAAACAAACGTGGCAGGTGTTCTGCAGGTATCGGTTTCCCTGGATTTTCAACTATAAGCTGAACACTATTCTCATTCCCCGCAATGGTTACAGTCACTGTCTTCCCTGACTGCGTATAACGCAGAGCGTTAGACAGAAGATTATTTAATGCCCTTCGGTACATAAGTGGGTCTCCTTTAATAAGGCAGCACGACCCGTTTAACTGCAGAGAAACATTGAGTTCTTCTGCCCAGGCTTCGAAAAAATCAAACACCTTGACCACTTCTGTGCGGAGATCAAACATTATCCGTTCGGGGATCAATTGATTATTATCAGCCTGTGCCAGAAAAAGCATATCGCTGACCATTTTTGTCATTCTGTTATACTCTTCAAGGCTGGAATACAACACATCCTCCAGCTCTTTCTGCGTTCTGTGCTGACTTAGCGCGATTTCAGTCTGTGTAACCAGATTGGTTATGGGCGTTCTGATTTCATGGGCGATATCAGCAGAGAAATTTGCCTGTCGCGTAAATACATCCTCAATCTTTTCAATCATATGGTTAAACGATATCACCAGTTGCTCCAGCTCGATGGGAACTTTGGACGGTTCCAGTCTCACATCCAGGTTCTCCGAGGTAATATTTTTAATGGCCTTGCTGACGTTGCGGAGAGGAAGATGACCCTGGCGAACCGCTATGCGGATAATGAAAATTATCAACAGGCTGATTACGAAGGCAATGGCAATTAAATTCTTTTTTAGTGCTTCAAGGTAATGAAGATGAAAGTCAATCGAGAGCCCAATTATCATCTGATACGTCTGTGGTTTTCCGTTAAGCGTTGCTTTGCCTGAAGATGCAACGATTCTGTAAGTCTCCATTTTCATGTCAGAGCCGTTGCGCATAAGTAAAGTTGGCTCTTTTACTGTCCAGAGGAATATTTCCCTGGCCCGACTATGCGCTGTAAAGTTTGATGCATTGACCACAGAACGTAACGTCGCTCCTTGTGGTGAACTGAACAACACGTCACCCCCATCAGTCAAAATAAGAACAGCGACGTTGCGGTAATCTGATATGGATTCTTTGATTTTACTTATTTTTTTTTGGTCCGGAGCTACAGGTGTCTGCAGTATTCTGTTCATCGCGATACTGATTTGTTTCAGATCCCGCACATCCTGCTCTGCAAAGTGTTTTTCAACGGAATGCAGCATAAACCAGGTAAAAGCAAAAAACGCAATTATGGTGGACAGGCTGATAAAGAAGGTTAGTCTCAGTGCGAGAGAGTAAGGGCGCCCTGAGAAATTAAAACGCATCCGGAACCTCCAGGATATATCCCACGCCGCGGACCGTCTGGATCAGCTTAGGCTCATAATCGTTGTCTATCTTTGCCCTGAGGCGTTTTACTGCCACGTCTATAGCATTAGTATCGCTGTCAAAGTTCATATCCCAGACCTGCGATGCAATCAGCGAACGGGGCAGCACCTCTCCCTGATGACGAATGAAGAATTCCAGTAGAGAGAACTCCTTACTCGTCAGCAAGATACGTTTCCCTGCGCGGCTAACCTTTCTTGAAACAAGGTCTACCATCAGATCAGCCACCTTAAACTGGCTTTCCGTGATGACTGTGTTACCCCGTCGTAAAAGTGTCCTGACTCGGGCAAGAAGCTCAGCAAACGCAAATGGTTTAATCAGGTAATCGTCCGCGCCCAGCTCAAGTCCTTTAACCCGGTGCTCAATGGTGCCGAGAGCCGTAAGCAGCAAAACAGGCATACCTTTACCTGCGGCACGAAGCATACGAATAATATCCCAGCCGTTTACATCCGGGAGCATGATATCCAGAATCAGTAAATCATATTCGGCTGTTATGGCGAGATGATATCCGGTCAGACCATTATCGGCGTGATCAACTACAAATCCCGCTTCAGTAAGCCCTTTACTGAGGTACTCACCAGTTTTTACTTCATCTTCAACGATCAGTATTTTCATCTTGCTCCCCTGGCTGACTACCCGTGCCATTCATTCTATTTAGCCTAAGCATGTAATCAACGGCTTACGTTAAAAATGACAGCATTGTCATTATCCAGTCACCTGGCAAACAGAGAGCATTCTGTAACATCCCCCTATCAATACTCTGGACTTCATTTGAACCATTTACCAGGCCTGCCTGGAAGAGAAGCGTTATGTTCAAATTAAAACTATTAAGCATCAGCATGATTTTTATACTGGCTGGCTGCGTTTCGCTGGCACCTGACTATCAGCGGCCGGCAGCGCCAGTACCACAGCAGTTTTCTTTGTCACGCAACAGCCTGACGCCAGCGGTAAATGGCTATCAGGATACGGGCTGGCGTATTTTTTTTGTCGATCCCCAGGTTACCCGGCTGATCGATGAAGCCCTGACAAACAACCGTGATTTGAGAATGGCCGCCCTGAAGGTTGAAGAGGCCCGGGCCCAGTTCAACGTCACGGATGCAGACCGTTATCCCCAGTTGAATGCCTCATCCGGGATCACCTACCGCGTTGGTCTGAAAGATGACAAGCCGACCGCACAGGAGTACGACGCGGGTCTGGAGCTCAGCTATGAACTCGATTTTTTCGGCAAGCTTAAGAACATGAGTGAAGCTGACCGCCAGAACTATTTTGCCAGCGAAGAAGCCCGTCGGGCCGTACACATCCTGCTGGTATCCAACGTTTCACAGAGCTATTTCAGCCAGCAACTGGCGTACGAACAACTCCGTATTGCGCGGGAAACGCTGAAAAATTATCAACAGTCTTATGCTTTCGTTGAGCAACAGCTGGTGACCGGGAGTACGAACGTTCTGGCGCTTGAACAGGCCAGGGGACAAATCGAAAGTACCCGCGCTGAGATAGCCAAACGAGAAGGCGATCTGGCGCAGGCAAACAATGCCCTGCGACTGCTGGTGGGAACCTACCGCGCACTTCCGTCAGAAAAAACGATGAAAGGTGGTGAGATCGCACCAGTAAAACTGCCACCAAACCTGTCGTCACAAATTTTACTGCAGCGCCCGGATATCATGGAAGCGGAATACCAGCTCAAAGCAGCTGATGCCAATATTGGCGCAGCGCGAGCGGCGTTTTTCCCATCTATTACCCTGACCAGTAGTCTTTCCGCAAGCAGTACGGAGCTGTCCAGCCTCTTTACGCCAGGAAGCGGAATGTGGAATTTTATTCCCAAAATTGAAATTCCTGTTTTTAATGCCGGCAGGAACAAAGCCAATTTGAAATTGGCCGAAATTCGCCAGCAACAGTCGGTGGTTAACTACGAACAAAAAATTCAGTCCGCCTTTAAGGATGTATCCGATACGCTTGCGCTGCGGGACAGCCTTAACCAGCAACTTGAGGCACAGCAGCGTTATCTCGATTCACTTCAGATAACCCTCCAGCGTGCCAGAGGATTATATTCAAGTGGTGCTGTCAGCTACATTGAAGTGCTGGACGCAGAACGCTCCCTGTTCACGACACAGCAAACCATTCTCGATCTTACATATTCCCGGCAGGTTAACGAAATCAATCTATTCACCGCACTGGGTGGCGGTTGGGTACAGTAAATTTATTTAATTAATCAGGAAATAAAAAATGCGTAATTCACTTAAAGCCGTTTTATTGGGCGCCTTCTCTGTCATGTTTTCTGCCGGTCTTCATGCTGAAATACATCACCATGGCGATATGAATGCTGCCAGTGATGCTTCGTCACAGCAAATTATTAATAGCAACGGTGTCGTTAAAGACATTGATATGAACAGTAAAAAAATCACCATTTCGCACGAAGCTATCCCTGAGGTGGGCTGGCCTGCAATGACCATGCGCTTCACCTTTATGAATGCAGACGACACCATTAATGCGCTGAAAACCGGTAACCACGTTGATTTCTCGTTTATTCAGCAGGGAAATGTCTCCTTACTCAAAAGCATTAACGTTACGCAATCCTGACTGTCAGCCCGGAGCGAATACATCCAGTGTGCCTGAACATTTAAAAAGAGATTTCTGTGAATTAATGATCAGGCGCATATGTCAGGTGTTTTGATTTTTCAGCGAGAAATTGTATGGCTTCTTTAAAGATAAAATATGCTGCAATAATTATCAGCAGCCTGATAGCAGGAGGGCTGATATCGGTTACTGCCTTGCAGTATGTAAACCCGGAACAAAAAACAGTACAAACGGAACTAAAGGCACCGGAGCGAAAGATACTTTTCTGGTATGACCCGATGAAACCGGATACGAAATTTGATAAACCCGGAAAATCACCCTTTATGGACATGGACCTGGTGCCAAAATATGCAGATGAAAGCGGCGAGAAAATCAGCGATGGGATCCGTATTGATCCAACGCTGGTTCAGAACCTGGGATTAAAAACGCAAAAAGTCACACGCGGAATGCTGAATTATTCTCAGACAATACCGGCCAATGTTAGTTACAACGAGTATCAGTTTGTCATTGTGCAGGCTCGCTCTGACGGTTTCGTCGAAAAAGTGTATCCCCTGACGATTGGCGATCATGTGAAGGAAGGTACACCGCTTATCGATATTACCATTCCGGAATGGGTGGAAGCACAAAGTGAGTTTCTACTGTTATCTGGCACCGGAGGGACACCAACGCAAATTAAAGGTGTGCTTGAACGACTTCGTCTGGCCGGAATGCCGGAAAAGGATATCCAGAAACTGCGGTCAACCCGGAGTATTCAGACCCGGTTTACCATTAAGGCACCGATAGATGGTGTCATTACGGCGTTTGACCTGCGCACTGGTATGAATATCTCAAAAGATAAAGTGGTGGCACAGATTCAGGGGATGGATCCGGTCTGGATCAGTGCGGCAGTACCCGAATCCATCGCCTATCTCCTGAAAGACACCTCTCAATTTGAAATTTCAGTACCGGCCTATCCGGATAAATCGTTCCATGTAGAAAAATGGAACATTCTTCCCAGCGTCGATCAAACCACCCGGACCCTGCAGGTACGTCTGCAGGTATCAAACAAGGACGAACGTCTTAAACCGGGCATGAATGCCTATCTGAAACTGAATACCCGGAGCCAGGAAATGTTGCTGATCCCGTCGCAGGCCGTTATTGACACCGGTAAAGAACAGCGCGTGATCACTGTCGATGCAGAAGGTCGGTTTGTGCCAAAAAAGGTCCACGTTCTCCACGAATCTCAGCAACAGTCCGGTATCGGCACCGGCCTCAATGAAGGCGATATGGTGGTAGTCAGCGGCATGTTCCTGATTGACTCCGAAGCCAACATTACGGGCGCACTGGAACGTATGCGTCATCCGGAAACAACGGACGGCACAATGCCGCCAATGTCCGCTCCGTCTGCAAATACACATTCCGGTCATTGAGGAGACGATGATGATTGAATGGATTATACGGCGATCGGTTGCCAACCGTTTCCTCGTTATGATGGCCGCTCTGTTTCTTAGTGTCTGGGGCACCTGGACTATCATCAACACCCCTGTGGATGCGCTACCCGATCTGTCCGATGTACAGGTAATTATCAAGACCAGCTATCCTGGTCAGGCTCCGCAGATTGTTGAAAACCAGGTTACATATCCGCTCACGACCACCATGCTGTCGGTACCCGGTGCCAAGACCGTGCGCGGTTTTTCCCAGTTCGGCGATTCCTATGTGTATGTCATTTTTGAGGACGGGACCGATCTGTACTGGGCCCGCTCACGTGTGCTGGAATACCTTAATCAGGTTCAACGGAAACTGCCTGCCGGTGTAAGCTCGGAAATCGGGCCTGATGCCACAGGTGTGGGTTGGATATTTGAATATGCTCTGGTTGATCACAGCGGAAAACATGACCTTTCCGAACTGCGCTCCCTGCAGGACTGGTTCCTGAAATTTGAACTGAAAACTATCCCTAACGTCGCGGAAGTTGCATCAGTAGGCGGCGTGGTCAAGCAGTACCAAATTCAGGTTAACCCGGAGAAACAGACCCAGTACGGCATCAGCCTGCCTGAAGTAAAACAGGCCCTTGAGTCATCTAACCAGGAAGCCGGTGGCTCATCCGTTGAAATCGCCGAAGCGGAGTACATGGTCCGGGCCAGCGGTTACCTCCAGTCCATAGACGATTTCAATAACATCGTCCTGAAAACCGGAGAAAACGGTGTACCGATTTATCTGCGGGACGTGGCCCGCGTGCAGACCGGGCCTGAAATGCGGCGTGGTATAGCAGAGCTTAACGGTCAGGGAGAAGTCGCCGGCGGCGTCGTGATCCTGCGGTCGGGTAAAAATGCGCGCGACGTTATCACTGCAGTGAAAGATAAACTGGAGACCCTGAAGGCAAGTTTGCCTGAGGGCGTTGATATTGTGACTACCTACGATCGCAGCCAGTTAATTGACCGGGCCATTGACAACCTCAGCTACAAACTCCTGGAAGAGTTTATCGTGGTAGCCATCGTCTGCGCCCTGTTTCTGTGGCATGTTCGTTCTGCCCTGGTGGCGATTATTTCTCTGCCCCTTGGTCTGTGTATCGCCTTTATTGTCATGCATTTCCAGGGGCTGAACGCCAATATAATGTCGCTGGGAGGGATCGCCATTGCGGTAGGGGCGATGGTGGATGCCGCCATCGTGATGATTGAAAATGCGCATAAACGGCTGGAAGAGTGGGATCATCAGCATCCGGATGAGCAGATTGACAACGCAACCCGCTGGAAGGTTATCACCGATGCCTCCGTTGAAGTGGGGCCTGCGCTGTTTATCAGTCTGCTGATCATTACCCTGTCCTTTATTCCTATTTTTACCCTGGAAGGACAGGAAGGTCGTCTCTTTGGTCCACTGGCCTTTACGAAAACCTACTCCATGGCGGGCGCGGCCGCGCTGGCCATCATCGTCATCCCGATTCTGATGGGATTCTGGATCCGGGGGAAGATTCCTGCCGAGACCAGCAATCCTCTGAACCGGCTGCTGATTAAAGCGTATCATCCTTTGCTGCTGCGGGTACTTCACTGGCCAAAAACAACCCTGCTGGTTGCGACCTTATCCATCTTCACGGTTATCTGGCCCCTGAGTCAGGTGGGCGGCGAGTTTCTGCCGAAGATAAACGAGGGCGACCTGTTGTATATGCCCTCAACATTGCCGGGCGTATCGCCGGCAGAGGCCGCTGCGATCTTACAGACCACGGATAAGCTCATCAAAACCGTACCTGAAGTAGCTTCTGTTTTTGGCAAGACCGGGAAGGCCGAGACCGCGACGGATTCCGCGCCGCTCGAAATGATGGAAACCACGATCCAGCTCAAACCAGAGGATCAGTGGCGGCCCGGCATGACGATTGACAAGATTATTGACGAACTCGATAAAACGGTCCGTTTACCCGGACTGGCTAACCTCTGGGTGCCCCCCATCCGTAACCGTATTGATATGCTCTCAACCGGGATCAAAAGTCCGATAGGTATCAAGGTGTCAGGTACTGTTCTGTCCGATATCGATGCAACGGCGCAGAGCATTGAGGCGGTAGCCAAAACCGTGCCGGGCGTGGTATCTGCTCTGGCTGAGCGACTGGAGGGTGGGCGCTACATTGGCATCGATATTAACCGTGAAAAAGCCTCCCGCTACGGGATGACGGTGGGTGATGTCCAGCTGTTCGTCTCCTCAGCCATCGGCGGCGCGACGGTGGGGGAAACGGTTGAGGGCGTGGCCCGGTATCCGATTAATATCCGTTACCCGCAGGATTACCGGAACAGTCCGCAGGCGCTGAAACAGATGCCGATTCTGACACCGATGAAGCAGCAAATCACGCTGGGGGATGTAACTGACGTTAGGGTCGTTTCCGGACCAACCATGCTGAAAACAGAAAATGCCCGGCCTGCCAGCTGGATTTATATTGATGCGCGCGGCAGGGATATGGTTTCGGTGGTAAACGATATTAAGACGGCCATCAGCAAGAAAGTGAAACTTAGACCGGGTACCAGTGTGTCATTCTCCGGTCAATTTGAGTTACTTGAGCACGCCAACAAGAAACTGAAACTGATGGTACCGATGACGGTGATGATCATTTTCATTCTGTTATACCTCGCCTTCCGCCGGGCTGATGAAGCCCTGCTGATCCTGATGAGTCTTCCGTTTGCCCTGGTCGGGGGAATATGGTTCCTCTACTGGCAGGACTTCCACATGTCTGTGGCGACCGGAACCGGATTTATCGCCCTGGCTGGGGTGGCGGCAGAATTTGGAGTGGTCATGCTGATGTATCTGCGTCATGCCATTGAAGCACACCCGGAATTGTCCCACCGAGAGACATTCACATCTGAAAGTCTTGATGAAGCCCTCTACCATGGTGCAGTTCTGCGTGTCCGGCCAAAAGCCATGACCGTGGCAGTGATCATTGCGGGTCTGCTACCCATTCTCTGGGGAACGGGAGCAGGCTCAGAAGTCATGAGTCGGATTGCAGCACCCATGATTGGGGGGATGATCACAGCTCCGCTTCTATCACTGTTCATTATTCCTGCTGCCTACAAATTAATCTGGCTGCGTAGGCATAAAGCAAGGATATTATGATATCAAAAGGCCCTCTGTCAGAGAGGGCCTTTATATCAGGATAGGTATCAAAACTGCACTATAGCCATTATGAAAAGAGCGGTGTCAGTGATGCTGTCCCTCTCTTTTTCAGAGCCTACCTTGGTAGCATAACGCAGACAATATAAGCCAACTACATCTCCTGTAACTGCCCGCCCTAATCCGATAGGCAGCAGCCCTGCTAATTACGCAACAGGCGCAGACCGTTTGCCACGACAAGCAGGCTTGCCCCCACATCCGCGAATACGGCCATCCACATGGTCCCCATACCGGCAATGGTCAGGGCCAGGAATACTGCCTTGATCCCAATAGCCATAACGATATTCTGAACCAGAATGTTATACGTCTGCCGGGAGAGTCGGACAAAAGCCGGAATTTTACGCAAATCGTCATCCATGAGGGCCACATCGGCCGTCTCGATGGCGGTATCCGTGCCCATTGCACCCATGGCAAAGCCGATATCGGCGCGGGCCAGCGCCGGTGCATCATTGATGCCGTCGCCTACCATGCCGGTCGTGCCCTGCGCCGTAAATGTTTCTACAGCACGCAGTTTATCTTCCGGCAGTTGATCCCCCCGCGCCTCATCAATACCAACCTGACCGGCAATGGCCTGCGCCGTGTGCGCATTGTCTCCGGTCAACATGAGCGTTTTGACGCCCAGACTATGCAACTGACTTATCGCCTCGCGGCTGCTTTCCTTCACCGTATCAGCCACCGCAAACAGCCCAAGCACCTGATGAGTGTCACAGAGCATGATGACCGTTTTACCGACGTTCTCCAGTTCCATTAATGCAGCCCTGACCGCTTCCGGGCAGCGCACCGTTTCTTCAGCCAGCCTCAGATTGCCCAGACTGTAGGTTTCACCGTTGATGACGCCACGCACGCCGCGGCCTGGCAGCGCCTCAAAGTTTTCCACTTCATAACGCTGAATGCCATCTGATGCCGCCGATACAGCCTGCGAAACCGGATGATCGGAGTAACCTGCCAGGCTCACAGCCAGCTTGCGCCCCTCCTCTTCTGCCACCCCGGTATAGATAATCGCATCCGTCTGTACCGGCTTACCGTGCGTCAGGGTGCCGGTCTTGTCGAGCGCCAGCCACTTCAGCTTTCGGCCCTCTTCAAGATAAACGCCGCCCTTGATAAATATCCCCCGGCGAGCTGCTGCCGTCAGGCCGCTGACAATGGTCACTGGCGTGGAAATGACGAGCGCACAAGGGCAGGCAATAACCAGCATAACCAGCGCCTTGTAAATCCACTCCTGCCAGCTTTCACCTGCAATCAGTGGCGGGAGAACGGCAACTGCGACGGCAATAGCAAACACCAAAGGGGTATAAATTTGTGCAAAGCGGTCAACAAAGCGCTGCGTAGGGGCTTTTGCCCCCTGCGCTTCCTCCACGGCATGAATGATACGCGCCAGCGTGGTATTTCCGGCAGCGGCCGTTACCCGGTACTCAAAGCCACCGGAGCCGTTGACCGTCCCGGCGAAGACCGGGTCACCTTCCCCTTTATCCACCGGCAGACTTTCGCCGGTAATAGGTGCCTGATTAATGGCAGTCCTGCCCCGGACCACCGTGCCGTCGAGGGCGATACGCTCGCCCGGCTTTACCCTGACCACGCTGTTAAGGGATACAGACCTGGCCTCAGTTTCTTTCCAGGAGCCGTCTGGTTGCTGAACCGTGGCGGTTTCAGGCGTCAGCTTCATCAGAGAGCCAATGGCATTGCGGGCGCGATCAAGAGACTTCGCTTCAATCAGTTCCGCAACCGTGAACAGTACCATTACCATGGCGGCTTCAGGCCACTGTCCGAGCGCCAGCGCCCCGGTGACGGCAATACTCATCAGGGCGTTGATGTTCAGGTTGCCGTTGCGAAGAGCAATCCAGCCTTTTTTGTACGTGGACAGGCCACAGGCCGCAACGGCAGCAAGAGCAAGAGCCGCTTCCAGCCATTCCGGCATGCCCGCCCAATGCATGGCTTCGGCGGCGATTGCCGCCACACCGGCAAACGCGAGCGGCCACCAGGGTTTTTTCTTTTCCTCAGTAACCGCGTGACGGCCATTGCTGTCAGGAAGTTCAGGTTCAAAGCCCAGCGAACGAATGGCGGCCAGAACAGGCTCCAGCGCATTCGGTGCGTGAACTACCGTCAGTACGCGCTGCATAAGATTGAAATCCAGCTCCTTGACGACTGACATGCCGTCCAGCTTTTTGCGAATCATGCCCTCTTCAACCGGGCAGTCCATCTGCATGATCCTGATACTGGTACGCACCCCTTCAGCGGTCACCAGCTGGGTCTGCAGCTCACCGAATGTGATAGGGGCAGGCGCGCAGCAAGAACCGCCGGTACTTTCCGCCTCACGGGCTGAACAGCAGTTGCCTTCAGGCTGCATTGCTTTATCAATCGGTTCCGGGTCAAAACCCAGCGAGCGCACCGCCTGCAGAACCGGTTCCAGCGCCTGCGGCGTATGGGTCACGGTGAGCACCCTCTGAATCAGATTGAATTCAAGATTGCTGACGGCAGGTAGTTTTGCCAGTTTTTTTCGGAGGAGCGCCTCCTCCGTCGGACAGTCCATCTGCATGATGCGCAGACGCGTCTGAACGTCATCGTTGCGGGGATGCTCTGCAACCAGTTCGGACACCTGGCTCAGGCCGTCCGTTGAGCAGCAGCTCCCGGTGCTGCAACAAGCCGGTGTGGTCTCAGTCGTTTTTGGTGGCATCTTCCCGGAAGCCTCAGTCGGGGCAGTTGCGGTATTTTTAACAGACGCCTCCTCTACGGTTGCGGCTGATCCACATTTTTTATTACTGCAGCAGTCACTCATTTTTTTATCCCGTTCATAACGTATACTGGCATTAAAGACCCTGATGTAACTACAGGGTCAAGCTCAGAAGAGGTGTGATATGAAAATTGGTGAACTGGCCCGCCAGGCGGGATGTCCTGTAGAGACGGTACGTTATTATGAGCGAGAGGGGCTTTTGCAGGCCGCATTGCGGGACCAGACTAATAACTACCGCCATTACGACAGCGCACATCTCGAAAGGCTTATGTTTATCCGGCGCTGTCGGGCGCTGGATATGACCCATGAAGAAATCCGGGTGCTGCTGCAGGCGCGAAGCCAGCCTGACGCAGACTGCGGTAAGGTTAATGCCCTGATAAATGAACATCTGAACCACGTTCAGGCCCGTATTCGTGAACTGAATATGCTGGAAAAGCAACTGTTTGAGCTCCGGAGCCACTGCAATGCCAACCGGGCAACACGGGACTGCGGTATTCTGCGCGAACTGGAGCAGGCAGAAGAGCCTGAGGATATCGTGCCGGTTATCACTGCAGGTCATCTGGCCGGAAGCCACTCTTGCTGATGCTGCTTTCTGCTGTAAGTAGAACGGTTCACTAAAGCAACAGGCTTTTTTTGTGATGTTACTTCGTCATGCCCGGCCATTCAGGTTGCTGAAAGTATGCTGCCGTTAAAATCTGTGTGACATCGTTTAACCGCTATTCCCTCATTAAGCTGTACAGAAAAGCCTGTAAGCACGTCACAACATATATGAATTTATCAATATAAAATTGACCTTTCGTCTGCAGAAGACGAGACTTGTTGCTGTCCGCCACGAAGGAGAAATTATGCCGTCACTTCTGCCCCTGCAACTTTTTAAGAATCTTTCTGACGAAACCCGGCTCAGCCTGGTGCTGTTGTTGCGCGAAAAAGGGGAGCTCTGCGTCTGCGAGCTTGTATCTATCCTGAAAGAAACACAGCCAAAAATATCGCGGCACCTGGCCCTGCTCAGAGAGAGTGGACTGCTTATCGACAGGCGCGACGGCAAGTGGATCCATTACCGGTTATCGCCACACATGCCTGCGTGGGCAGCAGCGGTCATTGAGCAGGCATATCTGTGTCAGCGGGATGAAATTCTTCATCTCAGTCAGCAGGCTGAGCGTGATAACGCAACCACCAACGGCAAAGCTGTCTGCATGTAAAAATTTTATCTAAACACATTCGATTAAACGAATATATTTACAGGGTACACTTAGCAGCCCGCTTTAACGGGCAGGTATAATTAAGAAGGAGAGAGTATGTTTCTGGCGGGTGCGATTTTTATCCTGACCCTGATACTGGTGATCTGGCAGCCGAAAGGGCTCAGCATTGGCTGGAGTGCCGTTATCGGCGCCGCACTGGCGCTGCTGACCGGCGTGGTACACATCGGGGACATTCCTGTAGTCTGGCAGATTGTCTGGAACGCCACGGCCACGTTTATTGCGGTCATCATTATCAGCCTGCTGCTTGATGAGTCCGGCTTTTTTGAGTGGGCCGCGCTGCACGTTTCACGCTGGGGCGGCGGCAGGGGCCGGTTGCTGTTCACGTATATCGTTCTGCTGGGTGCGGCGGTAGCCGCCCTGTTCGCCAATGACGGGGCAGCGCTTATTCTGACGCCGATCGTTATCGCCATGCTGCTGGCGCTGGGCTTCAGCCCGGGCGCCACGCTGGCGTTTGTGATGGCGGCAGGCTTCATCGCTGATACCTCCAGCCTGCCGCTCATCGTGTCGAACCTGGTGAACATTGTCACGGCAGACTTCTTTAAACTGGGTTTCAGCGAGTATGCCTCGGTGATGGTGCCGGTGAATATCGCGTCCGTGGCCGCCACGCTGGTGATGCTGCACCTGTTTTTCCGCAGGGACATCCCGGCCACTTACGACCTGGCGAAGCTGAAGGCGCCGCGTGAGGCCATTCGCGATGCGCGTACCTTTAAAACCGGCTGGATTGTTCTCATCCTGCTGCTGATCGGCTTCTTTGCCCTCGAACCACTCGGCGTGCCGGTCAGCCTTGTGGCCGCGGTGGCGGCGTTTATTCTCTGGCTGGTAGCCCGGAAAGGCAATGTGATTGATACCGGAAAGGTACTGAAAGGTGCGCCCTGGCAGATCGTTATCTTCTCGCTGGGCATGTACCTGGTGGTATACGGACTACGCAATGCCGGGCTAACTGATTACCTTTCTGCCGCCCTGAACCGGTTTGCAGAGCATGGTGTCTGGGGCGCAACGCTCGGCACCGGCTTTCTGACGGCGGCGCTTTCATCAGTCATGAACAACATGCCTACCGTGCTCGTTGGTGCGCTTTCGATTGACGGCAGCACCGCACAGGGCGTGGTGAAGGAAGCGATGATTTACGCCAACATCATCGGCTGCGACCTCGGCCCGAAGATCACCCCCATCGGCAGCCTCGCTACCCTGCTGTGGCTGCACGTACTGGCGCAAAAAAACATTACTGTCAGCTGGAGCTACTACTTCCGCGTGGGCATCGTGATGACCCTGCCGGTACTTTTTGTGACGCTGACCGCGCTGGCCCTGCGCCTGTCTGTTTAACCTTAACCCCGGTGTTGCGACTGTGCAGCGCCTTTACGGAGTACCGCTTATGACTGACATCACCATTTATCACAACCCGGCGTGCGGGACGTCCCGCAACACCCTGGCGCTTATCCGCAACAGCGGCACCGAACCCAAGGTTATTCTGTATCTGGAAACACCGCCGTCACGCGACGAGCTGAAGAAGCTGATTGCGGACATGGGCATCAGCTTACGCGCCCTGCTGCGCAAGAATACCGAACCGTACGAGCAGCTCGGCCTTGCAGAAGACCGCTTCAGCGATAACGAACTGCTCGATGCCATGCTGGCTCATCCGATCCTTATTAATCGCCCGGTGGTGGTGACGCCGCTCGGAACGAAGCTCTGCCGTCCGTCCGAAGCGGTTCTCGACATTCTGCCAGATCCGCAGCAGGGAGCGTTTACCAAAGAGGATGGCGAAGTGGTCATTGATGAGCACGGTCACCGCGTCAGCCACTGATTTTTCACCAGGCTGCAGACATAACGAGTGTGAAAAAAGCCGGCATCTGCCGGCTTTTTTATATGCTGCGCTGGTTGACCCGCTCTGAGAGCTGAGCGGCACTCTCTTTCCTTTCACTGTAGCGGTCGGTCAGGCAGTTGCTTCGCCCGCGCGTCAGCAGGGTGAACTTCATCAGTTCCTCCATGACGTCCACGATGCGGTCGTAATACGAAGAAGGCTTCATGCGGCCGTCCTCATCAAACTCGGCCCAGGCTTTCGCCACGGATGACTGGTTCGGGATAGTGATCATGCGCATCCAGCGCCCGAGAATGCGCATCTGATTTACGGCGTTGAAGGACTGTGAGCCGCCGCTGACCTGCATCACTGCAAGGGTTTTTCCCTGTGACGGCCGGACCGCACCGGACGTCAGCGGTATCCAGTCAATCTGCGTCTTCATGATGCCGGTCATGGCACCGTGACGCTCCGGCGAGCACCAGACCATGCCTTCTGACCAGAGTACCAGCTCGCGGAGCTCTGCAACCTTCGGGTGCGTCTCCGGGGCGTCATCCGGCAGCGGCAGGCCGGACGGATTGAATATTTTAACTTCCGCGCCCATGGCCATCAGCAGCCGGGCGGCCTCCTCCGTGGCGAGACGGCTGTAAGAGCGCTCACGCAGCGAGCCGTAGAGCATCAGGATGCGGGGCGGGTGTGCCACCTCTGCTGCCTTCAGCTTTTCTTCCGTCAGCGGTGCATCCAGGAGCGTCGGATCGATATTGTTCAGGGCATCATTCACGTTATTCACAATGGAGTCTCTTTAAGGGTAATAGCGGTGAACAGGCTGCAGTCGCTGCCGCCGGCGCAGCACTCTTCAGTCAGAAAAGCCATCAGCTGCTCAAGCTGCGAATAACAGGGCCTGCAGAACAGGGTTCGGCTCTGACGTTCCTGACTTATGAGGCCAGCGGACATCAGCGCAGAAAGATGATGGCTGAGCGTGGAGGCAGGAATAGCCAGTCTTTTCTGGATGTCACCCACGGGCAGTCCTTCAGGCCCGGCTTTCACCAGTTCACGGTAAACTCCCAGTCGCGTCACGTGTCCCAGTTCCCTGAGAGCATTAGCAGCATTTTGTATGTCCATGCCATCACTAAATCTATATTTCCAGAATAATGGAAATATAATTTAAAGCTTACTGAATGGTCAAGCCTCTTATTGCCATAAAAGGGCTGCACTCAAAAGGAAAGCCTTTTATACCCTGTTGACCCGGCTGCAGTGGCAGCGCATATAAAAAGGCCATAGCTCAGAATTTCGGTAAAATTTCAGCGATCTGACAACAGCTTTAGCCATAACCGTTTCGCTTCCTCTTGCCAGAAATTTCAGGCTCAATAATACTGTTCATATAAACAGTATAATTTAAAGGAGGATTTTTATGCGCTTTACATTTTTTTTCTTAATCCGTACTCGGCAGCACGTCCGGGACGCCGCGTTATGAAAGCGGTCAGTTGCGCTCAGGGCCTGACGCTGTTATGGCCGCCGATTTTTACCCCAACGGTAAAGGTGCCGCTGTACGCAGATCCCTGCTCAGCTGGTTTTCCCTCCCCTGCTCAGGATTATGTAGAGAAAGAGCTGGACCTGAATGAGCTCTGTATTCGCAGACGGGCGTCCACATTCTTCGTACGGGCCAGTGGCAACAGCATGCAGGAGCTGGGGCTTTATGACGGTGATGTTATGGTGGTCGATCGCGCAGAGCCACCCACGCACGGCGACATCGTCATCGCCGAGGTTGGAGGTGAGTTCACAGTTAAGCGCCTGCAGCTGATCCCACGGGTGGCACTGCTGCCCATGAACCCTGCTTACGCCGCCATCTATCCGGAAGAGCTCCAGCTGCTCGGCGTTGTCACCTGGTTCTTTAACAGTACACGTGCACGTCGGAGATAATTATGCCCATGTTCGGACTGGCTGACGTCAATTCTTTCTATGCCAGCTGTGAGACGCTTTTCCGCCCGGACCTGCGTGGCAGGCCAGTAGTCGTACTTAGTAATAACGATGGCTGCGTTATTGCGCGCTCTGATGGCGCAAAAGCACTGGGCATAAAAATGGGTGCACCGTGGTTCCAGATAAAAACACAGCACTATCCGGAAAAGGTACACGTGTTCAGCTCAAACTATGCGCTTTATCACAGTCTCAGCCAGAGAGTAATGACCGCGCTTGAGGACATAACACCACGCGTCGAACAGTACAGCATCGATGAGATGTTTCTGGATCTTACCGGTATTAACGGCTGTGAGGACTTCGAAGCTTTTGGTCGTCGCCTGCGCGCGCATGTATTTACCACAACGGGTCTTACCGTCGGTGTCGGCATGGGGCCCACTAAAACGCTGGCAAAATCGGCCCAGTGGGCGAGTAAGGAGTGGAAGCAGTTTCGCGGCGTGCTGGCGCTGACGCCGGGTAATCCGAAACGTACCGAAACTCTGCTAGCTAACCAGCCCGTTGAGGAAATATGGGGTGTGGGACGGCGAATCGGTAAGCGACTCAGCCTGATGGGCATCGAAACCGCCCTGCAGCTGTCACGCGCGCGTCCAAAGTTCATTCGCGATAACTTTTCCGTGGTACTGGAACGCACCGTACGCGAGCTGAACGGTGAGTCATGTATTCCGCTGGAAGAACTGCCGCCGGCAAAACAGCAGATAGTCTGCAGTCGCAGCTTCGGGGAGCGCATTACAACAAAAACAGCCATGCAGCAGGCGCTGTGTCAGTACGCTGCACGCGCAGCGGAAAAGCTGCGAGGGGAACGTCAGTACTGCCGCAACATCGGCGTGTTTATCCGGACGTCGCCACACGCCAGCGGTGAGGTGTTTTACGGAAACAGCGCCGGAGAGAAGCTGACACTACCAACACAGGATACGCGGGACATCATTGAGTCTGCGATGCGGTCGCTCGATTGTATCTGGCTTGAGGGTCGCAGATACATGAAAGCAGGCATCATGCTTGATAACTTTACGCCGAACGGCGTAAGCCAGCTAAATCTGTTTGACGATAATCGGCCACGGGCTAAAAGCGCACAGCTGATGAAGGTACTGGACGGCATTAATCAGTCAGGACTGGGAAATGTGTGGTTTGCCGGACAGGGAATTAACACTGAGTGGAAAATGAAGCGTGAAATGCTTAGCCCTGCCTGGACCACGCGCTGGTCAGACATTCCTAAAGCACGTGTGCTCTGAGACGATTATTAATTAAGCAGTTGAAACTGTATTCCACATAAATCACTTTATGTGGAATGGAAAATCTACAGAAATTATTGGTGTTTTAAGGTTCGCTATGAGCGAAGAGCAGACATTTACTGATGACAACTAAATATTAAACATAAAGTCCCGATCATGAATCCCGGGACCTGCAGCAGGCCTGCTGAACCTCTGCGCTCCCCTGCAAAAAGTGTGATACTGTAGGCGGCGGATTTTCTTATCGCGAATTTCACTGCCTTATTTTCCTTCCCGGCTCTGGTGGCCAGGTTTCGGGATTTTTTTCAGCCATCCGGGATGTTTATCCCGGATGGCTGCCCCGGAACTTAACTTCTATATCACGACCACGCACCTGCGCTTCAGGCACCCGACAGCGGACGCCGGCAGCAGCACGCCCGTTTTCAGGACAAAAAAAACCGCCCAGAAGGCGGTACAAAGAGGAATACTGTGACTCTTGATTTTATCGCGGTCAGCCGGAGCCGCCGGCCGGTATTAACAATAGAAAAGATAGCCACAATAACAAGCGTAAGCGGGAAAAAACGCTTTTTCATACTTGGTCGCATCTACCGGCATGGCTGAGCCAGAGACCTGACTCGAAGGGACTCTGCCTGTAAATACCCGCCATCTTTAGCGGGCTGAATAATCAACCATTGTTCGCAGGTTACGGCAAACGTGCCGGCTCCAGTCCAGCAGGGGAGAGATACTCCCTTCAGCATGGAAGAAAAATACAGTTTCGTAAGCAAGCATAGGCCGAGAATGGCAAAAAAATGGCTCCCAGACAGGGAGCCAAGAAAAACGATAGTTTAGGTCGTTGCACATGCCTGGTGAAGGATTACTTAAGTATCAGCCGGATTTTCGCATGTGTAAACCCGGAGAGCACAATTGTTTGTAGTTTGTAACCGCCTGTATGTAGTATTTAATCTAACAGTGCTTATTAGTCTATCAGCAGAGCAGTAATGCCTGCTTTTTGCTGTGAGTTCAACCGATGGATGCAACACACTGATTGAACCGCTCTGCGGGTGATTCATAGTCTAGCGTTTTTCTCGGCCTCTCGTTGAGCTGTCTGGCAACACTGTTTAGTCTTTGCTGGCTGTGAACTGATAAGTCTGTTCCTTTTGGAAAATACTGTCTGAGCAATCTGTTCGTATTTTCATTTGAGCCGCGTTGCCAGGGAGATTGAGGATCACAGAAATAAACCTGGATGTCTGTGGCTATAGTAAACCGGTTGTGGCTGGTCATTTCAGACCCCCGATCCCATGTTATTGTTTTATAAAGCTCAACGGGTAATTCCCGGGCTTGTTTGATGAGTGCAGATATAACCGTTATTGTTCTGTTGTCCCTGATTTTAGCCAGCATAACAAAGCGGGAATGGCGTTCTACGAGAGTGACAATATAGGAGTTTTTCGAGCCCTGGATCAGATCGCCTTCCCAGTGACCTGGTATGGCTCTGTCTGTGGCTTCAGGTGGCCTTTCTCTGATAGGTATCGCATCCGGGATTGACCCTAATCCTTTTCCTTTAAGCGATGACGTTCTGGATCTACGCACAACTCTTCCGCTTCTGAGGCATTGCTGTAGTTCTTTTTTTAATGCTCCCCGGGTTTGTATAAAAAGCGTTTTATAAATCGTTTCGTGTGACACATGCATTTCCTGATTATCCGGATAACAGCGTTTCAGCCAACCGGCGATTTGTTCCGGCGACCAGTCCTGATGCATCTTTTCTGCAATGAGTTTACACAATGTGGGGCTTTCAATTAGCTTGCAAGGTTTTGGTCTCAGAGCACTTTCCCACGCGTCCTTATCCGCATTTGCAGCTCGGTAATGTTTTGCACCTCCATGCCTTTTGATCTCGCGACTAATAGTTGAAGGGGCTCTTGATAATTTGACGGCGATGTCCCTGATGCTACTTTTTGCTACCAGCCCCCTGGATATTTCCTCTCTTTCATCAAGTGAAAGAGCCAGCCGGTGTCGCTTTCTGACAGGAGGGCGATAACCACCAGTCTGGTGAATAGTGGGCATAACAGAAGAGTGATATCTGTCGAACATTCTGGCGATATCATGCATGGAATCACCTTGCTTATACCTGTCCCAGATAATCGCTTTCTGTTCTGGTGTGTAGTAAATGCGCGTTCTTCGTTTCATGGCAACGTCCCCCCCTTGTTTAAGGATAGCGTTGCGTCGACCCGTTGAACTCACAGCACAAATCGGAACTGCGCACTGCAAGTTCCGCCAGGAGCGAATAGCGGACATTGCCATTCTACTGTGAATGATCAACATTGATTGGTACATCGTAAAATATTGCGTGAGAGCAACGGTTTGATCCACCTCGGATTGTCTGGCGCGCGGGCCAGTACACCGCAAAATGGTGGCAATTCCTTCCCGGCCCACTGTGACGACTTAGCCTGCACATTCGCTGGCCCCACACCGTTTGCATCACCAGGCTTGACCTTTAGCTGCCATCGCAGACGTAACTGAGGCCTAAGCAGGCGCACTGTTAGTGCTACCTGATTTCTAAGCGATAAAACTCAGGTTGTCCTGCCTGTGCCCTGCCGGTTTGTTTTTGTTCTGAACAAGCGCTCATATCATCAGAATAGATCCAGCTGTTGTGCATCCTTCTTCTTTTTCACGCCTGTTTCTTTCCGTGTCGCCGGGCGCCTGGTGTGCTGGCCGTCAGGTTTCTCACGAAACCCCGGTGCAGCAGTCAGCCCGTGTCGCTGCCTGAGTGATGCGACCGCCGCTTTTGCCTGACGATGTTCCAGGGCAAAATCGACCAGCGGCAGAGAAACGGAAACGCCGCTCTGTTGTTCTGCCTGCTTTTGCAGGCGGGACGGCATCTTCCAGGGTTCGAATATCCATGCATCACTGATATCACGGAGTTCAGGTACCCAGGTCCTGACAAACCGGGCATCAGGATCAAGCGAGTGAGCCTGCATCACCGGGTTGTAGATACGCAATACACCGTTAGCCGCCATTCCACTCTGCATCTGAATTTGCGGATAGTGAATGCCGGGATCGTAATCAACAAACAGCTGTGCAAGCCAGGCCGCTACCGGACCTGAGGGAAGAGAGAGCGACCAGCAAGCCGCTGATACCAGCATGGCCCGCATGCGAAAGTTGATCCAGCCGTGATGATGCAGATATCTCATACACGCATCCACCATCGGCCAGCCGGTACGCCCGTTCTTCCAGGCGTTGAACCTCTCCTGGCTGAACGGCCTCTCAAGAAGCCCCATTTGGGGAACCAGAGGCACTTCCTCCATTTCCGGCCGGTTTTCAAGCGTCTGTATAAAGTAGCAGTGCCACCATAGTCGCGTATGAAAGGCACTGAGGCTCTTCTTCCTCTGTGGTGAAAGAGTCTGTGTACGTGAGTCAGTAGTGCGCTGGGCAATTTCGCGCAGGCTCAGCGTACCGTTAGCGATATGAGGACTAAGCCGTGAACAGCCGGACTCAGCCGTAACAGGTGAGCTGATGGATCCACTGTACATTTCTCCGCGATGCTGCAGGAAGTCATTCAGGACCGCCAGGCCTGCGGCCCTCCCTCCGGTCTGCCGGCCCGGACATGCCCAGGGATCGTGGCACACGCTCTGAGGCAAAGAGGCCGTAGCCAGTCCGTCTGGCACGGTAAGAAAGTCTGCCTGCTCCGGCACACAAAAAAGAGGGCGGGCCGACCAGGCATCCCAGTGTGCCTTAAAGCGTTCGTGGCGCCGCGAAACGGGGCGGCATACGCCATTCTGGGCGTACTGAAACCAGTCACAACCCCGCGCCCGGCACCAGGCCATGACATTTTTGTCCCGACTAAAGGTCCACAGATTTCCGGTTTCTTCGTGACTGTGCAGAACAAATCTTCCGGTACGCCGGCGCAGTTCTGACAGCGCTCCCGTGACGGTTCCCTCCAGTACCGTCAGGTGGCCCCCAATGCTGCGCAGCTGCGCAGAAAGGTCATCCAGAGATTCCCGGATGAACTGCCACTGGCGATCGCTGGTATCTTTCAGCGACCAGTACTCCGGTTCAAGCACGTAGATGCACAGTACCGGACCTGCAGCACACGCGCGGGAAAGTGCTTCGTTATCATATATGCGCAGATCACGCTTAAACCAGACCACCTGAAGCATCTCTACCGTCCTGTTTTAACGTCCTGAATACTTATTCCGTATTGCCCTGGTAATAGTCACAGTAAGGCGATACGGGGCACTCTTTACAGCGTGGATTTCTGGGTTTACAGATGTTCATGCCGACAGCAATAAGCCATTCGTGGGCATGTTTTTTAAACTCTCCGGGCGTAATACTGTTCAGCTGTTCCGCTGATTTTTCGTGCGTTTTTGCTTTCACAATGCCAAGCCGGTTTATGACACGGTGTATGTGCGTGTCTACGGCGACTACCGGCTTGTCGTGTTTGTAATTCAGCATCAGGTTTGCACACTTCTGGCCGATACCGGGCAGTCTGAGCAAATCTTCCTTCGTATCCGGGATCGTGTTGCCGAAATCTTCAATAATCATATCGCACATTCGTTGAAGGGTTTTCGCCTTGCGGTTGTAGTGTGCAACCGGCTTTATCAGTTCAATAAGCCTCTCTTCAGGCATCCGGCGGATGTCATCAAAATTGCTCACTTCCGCATAGAGCGCATCGCAGGCTCTGACAGTTCGTCGGGTGGTGGTTACAGTGGACAGTGCTGAGGAGACCAGATGTTTAAAAGGTGTTTCAGAGAGGCCGTGCGTCATCCACTCGTCATCTGTTTCTTCAAAGGTAGGCTGCGTGTCCCTGAGGATGCGGTATATTTTACTTACCCGGCTGGTTGTAGCTGCGCGCATAAAGTTCTGCCTGAGAGTGCGTCTCTTCCCTCTGAGGAAAGAGACGGGCTGCATTAGGGGTTAACAATAATGTTGGTGAAGCCACCTTGACGATCCTCTGTATCGCTGACAGCCTCATTGATGTCGTCCAGCAAATAAGGCTGGTTATCATAAAATGCCAGGTCCAGGACCCCGGTCTCAGCGAGGTCTGCCATCTCCTGTCCCTGTTCAGCAGAAAACCAGGAGGAGCCGATAAAGCTGATGTTGTTGGACATCATCCAGAACACGTCCAGCGGCACTTTCTCATTCACGGAGCCAACATCCACGATGCAGCCTCCGCGATTCAGGCTTTCTATTGCATCCTGCATAGGTTTACCCGGAGCTCCGGGACTCAGTGCATCAATCACCACGTCCACACCCCGGCCGCCGGTAATGCGCTGACTCCACTCTTTTAAGGATTCAGTTCCTGATTTAAGAATTTCGATTCTGCCTGGTTCTCCCAGCGTTCTGACTCGCTCAAAAAGCGATTCGTCCCGGGCGGTTCCGAGTACCTGACGAGCTCCCAGCGCAAGCGCTAACGCCACGGCGCCAAGCCCCAGCGTGCCTGTAACACCATTGATGAGGACTGTTTTTCCGGGGCCAACATTTCCACGTTTCAGTGCACGATAAGCGGTGCCGAGGTAGCCAAAACGCGCAGCAGTATTGAAGTTCAGGTTGTCCGGTATTCGCACAAGGCTGTTCTGCGGTGCTGGCATAAATTCAGCATAGCCTCCGTACCGGTAGTCTTCGAACAGCGCCTTGCTCTCGGGCCGTATCCCAAAATAACCGTTCAGAATCATCCTGTCACAGTCAAGGCTGTGACCATTGCGGCACGCGCTGCAGGAGCCACAAAAGCGCAGCGGGTTAACGTACACACGATCGCCGGGACTGAAGTCACGCACGCGTTCGCCCACGGATTCCACCACGCCGGAGACGTCCAGACCAAAAATTGCAGGCATTTCCGGCAGAGGCAGATCCGGCGCAATTTCATCCCACTTTTGCAAAACGTTCTGCAGGTTGGGTACGAGTCCGCAGGCCTTCACCCGGACAAGCACCTCTGTGGGCCTCACGTCAGGAATGTCGATGTGATCAATTGCCAGCGGCTTCCCTTTTTCATGCATTCTTGCAGCGCGCATCTTTCTTTTATTCATGATAGCTTTTCCTTAATAATGAGCGCAGCGCGCTTCGGTGGTATAATTATAGATAAATAATTTCTATTTAAATAAATTACAGCATCCATTTGCATATTATTAAAATTGTGCGCAAAGATAAAAATCAGTTTCATATCAAAGGCTTTATCATGATTAATGGACGATATCGTTTTTATTCTGAAACGATTTTTTTCATTTCAGCTGTCTTCTATAAGATATTGATTAATTTCATTGATAAACGCGATAAAGAAAATCAAAGAACCCGGAAAAAAGCTGTCACACCAGGGCCATTAAAATGAAAAGTTTTACCCGTGATCTGATCGTATGGATTGAAAAAAACCTCGATAAAAAAATCACTCTGGACGACGTGGCAGGGAAGTCCGGTTACAGCAAATGGTATCTTCAGCGGCTTTTCAGGCAAGAGACAGGGATGAAGCTGGCGACATACATCAGGGAAAGAAGGCTGTCTGAATCGGCCATTATGCTGAAAATGACAGGCATACCGGTTATCAGCGCAGCTGAACAATTTGGATTTGCCAATCAGCAGGCTTTCACCCGGACTTTTACACGGCACTTTCGCCAGCCACCGGCACGCTACCGGCAGACAGAGGACTGGTATTTTTACGGGCTGCAGCCCAGCCTGTTGTCAGTCGCACACACAATACCGGAGCCGGAGCCAGTGTGGTTAAGTGTCCCCGCATTTTCTGACGTGACCTTCAGCTACCTGTGCGACCGTGAAAACCTTGCCAGCAACAATTTTCATACTGCGCAGCGTGATCATGGGCTGAAAAAGGCGGTGCGTCTTCTGCACGGAGCAACACCGGATCGGTTTGCCGAACGGTTTGAAGCGGCTGACACCTGCGGCACCATCCGCTTTACACTGACATTTGGCTGCTCCGGGGATAAAAATGTCATTCCCGGGGATGGAGGCTCCAGCCAGGGCAGGTTCCTGCGCTTTCCTTTTGAAGGTACTTCGGCCGATCTGACCGAACTGCAGGTAGCTGCAT
Organism: Pantoea sp. GD03673; assembly: GCF_029844725.1. Classification (GTDB taxonomy): domain Bacteria; phylum Pseudomonadota; class Gammaproteobacteria; order Enterobacterales; family Enterobacteriaceae; genus Pantoea. The sequence goes on along the minus strand of NZ_JAOCKJ010000015.1, from coordinate 4,459 downwards.
ACCGTCATATTCTGCCATGCCGGGCCGAAGCCAGGCGTAACGGACACGACCTGTTCGTTATCAGCCCGGTAGACGATGAAAACCTACTATCACCCCGCTTCCGGGGCGACTATTATGTCCCCGTAACTGATAACCTTTTCCAAACAGGCTAGCAGGCACAGCTGTTCCCCACTTTTCATCAGTAACTACACGGAGCTTTCCTGAAAAGGTGAAGAAAAAAACTCAGGAGCCTGTATCGCGCCCCCGAGGCCGACCACGGGCAGAAGATATCGGTCAGGTTGATTTACTCATTATTAATGCCGCAACCACACTTTTTCTGAAGCAGGGTTTTGCCCGTACGTCGATGGATATGGTGGCGGCGACTTCCGGCACCGGAAAGTCATCACTTTATGCCCGCTACACTACCAAGCAGGCTCTGTTTGGCGCAGTAGTACAGCGTTCGATTGAAATGATGTTTGGTAACTTTGCTGTCCTGCCGACTGGAGGTGATCCGACCGAACGACTTCACGAGACCGGGCTGGAGTTACTCCGGAACCTGCTTCACCCACGCTGCATAGCTCTGATGCGAATAACGGCCGCAGAGACGGCAAACTTCCCCGAACTGGCCGCAATGGCCTATCAGGTCAGCCTGGAGGGATCGATACGCTGCCTCAGCGATGCCATTTCATCCTGCGGAATGCCTTTGTCAGATGAACAGGCAAAGCGCTTTGTAGAGCTGGTCCTTCAGCCAGCTGCTTTTAAGGCGCTCTACGGTGCGGATGTGCAGACGTTGCTTAAGCGGTGCCCGGACGATATCAGCGATGCCATAAGGCTGCTGTTTCCTGATGGCTTCCCGGAAGCCTGACGTGCCGGGGTGCCGGTTTTTCAGATAGCGTGATATTCCGTGTAACCTTTCTCACCGGCAGAATACCAGGTGGAGACATTGCTCTCGACGGGCATTTTGCCCTGACGGAATACGTGCGGCAGATCAGGATTACTGATGAAGTCTCTGCCAAACGAAACTGCATCAGCTTCCCCATCAGCCAATGCTCGTGTAGCACGGGCATAGCTGAAGTCATTGTTCATGATAAACGTGCCGGAAAACGCTTGGCGGATTTCCGGATACACCGGAGGCTTATCAGAACCAAGCATTCCGGGACCGTCTGGTGACTCGCGTACCTCAAGATAAGCAATGCCGATTTCGTCCAGTCTCCGGGCAGCAGCGGTAAACAGCGTAACCGGATCGGTATCGTTAACGCCCAGAATCTCCCCGTTAGGCGATATGCGTACGCCCCTCTGTTCAGTTCCGACCGCAGACACCACTTCGCTGACCACCTCAGAAAGAAAACGGATACGATTTCCAACCGTCCCTCCGCTTTACTAGGAATGAATCGTCTTTCATAACCAGCCCATTCTCGGCATTACGTTTCTCTGCTGATGTATAGTAATTCAATGACAAAGTTTAAACCGTGCCTCCATCAACCATAATATATTTATTTTGCATGATACTGTATATGCCGTTGTAGAAAAAATAGTAAAATGAGAATGTAATAATGCCCTCTAAGATTGAAATCATAGTCAGCGCAGATTATCTGCCTGATTAGTCATATATAACAAAGAAAGTTACCTATGAAAACAGCTTGAACATAATGACCAGAAACAGTAGAAGGGTTTTAAAAAACAGTTCAATTGCATTGAGACCGAGCATAGAACGTTTGCTTACCTTTGCCATCCTGCACTATTTTTTCACGCTCAGGTCTACATTACCAAAATAGCGTTTTTTAAGTTTTTCAAAAGTACCATCATTTATAATATTTTGTATCCCTTTGTTGATTAATCTTTTAGTCTGGTCATCATTTTTACGAATCCCATATGCCGACCCTGCACTGAATAGATTATCGTCGGTCACCTCTGGTCCTTTAAGTTCAAAATTCTGACCTTCCGGCGTTTTTAAAAAACCAAACATAATTCCTACTGACGGACTCAGCGCGCCGTCGACACGACCTGCATATAAATCTTGGTAGATGGCATCCTGATCAGGATAACTCTTAATGTTAACACCAGCAGGAAGCCAGTATTTATTGGCATAGGCCTCTTGAATCGATCCCTGTTGGACGGCAATATTTTCCCCCCTCAGCTTATCTGCTTGAGGATAAAGGGAAAGATCTTTCCGGGCTACGAGTTGTGTCGGCACATGGAATACATAATCGCTAAAATCAATGGCTTTCATCCTTTTTAGTGTGACGCCTAGTGGGGAAATAACATCAATTTTTTTTGCCAGAAGCGCCGGTATCTGAGCGTCGAACGTATTGACTACGTAGTCACATTTTGCATTGATCGATTTGCAAATGGCATTGGTCACGTCAATATCGAATCCTTCTGGATGCCCTGTTTTTTCGGCACTTTGAAAGGGAGGATAAGTCAAATCAACCCCAACACGTAATGTCAGCCGATCTGCTAAAACTGCTGGTGACAGAGTCAGAAGAACAATAATTCGCAGAAAATTATTTTTACTTAACACGATAATCATTCCTATTAAATTTTAAAATCGCTCTGGATTAAGAGCAGTAGCCTTAGTTCGCCAAACTTATGTCTGAGTATGTGCTACTTCACTGACGACACTGCTCGATGTCCTTCCCTTCATCCGGTTTAGCAAGAATTTAATCTACACAAACAATTATAACTTTAAGTGACTATTTCCTTACAAAATGTAAAAAAATTATTTTTTTCCAAGGTACCTGATGACTAAATTGCCGTAAAAATATGCCTAAATTTTTGATGGGGTAGTATACTTTCCTGCCTGCAGGAATGATTAAAGAATAAATATTTTTTCCTTTTAATACATATATATAAATAAAATTTTAGAGTGTACTGGTGTGGTCACACTATCGTGTATATACCTAGTGTATATGGTCTTAGCAAGATACATTACGGGCCACGTTTAAGGCAAAAGAGGGTGGCTTTTTTCGAATTCTGAAGTGTTCAGAAAAATCAGCGAATGAGAACGATCATGATAAAGAGTGGTCTCTAAGAAGGATTTGTGGCTTGCGTCACGAAATTTCCTTCAACTCAGAAACACTGGAGTGTTGGCCAATATGAACCCTGCGCTGAAACAACTTCACCCCTACCCGTTTGAAAAACTTCGAGCTTTGCTTGCTGAGGTTCAACCTGATGAAAATCACACGCCTATATCATTGTCGATCGGAGAGCCTAAACATCCGGCCCCTGACCTGGTCAAACAAATGCTTATCGCCAGTATTGATAAGATGTCGGTGTATCCCGCTACCTTGGGTATTCCTGCATTGCGCGAGGCAATCATAAACTGGTGTGAACAGAGGTTTGACGTTCCGGCAGGATGGCTTGATGCCAGCCGTCACGTTCTTCCGGTAAACGGGACACGTGAAGCATTGTTTGCTTTTACCCAGGCCGTTGTTGAACCGAATGTCGATGGCCTAGTGGTCAGCCCAAACCCTTTCTATCAGATATATGAAGGTGCTGCCATCCTTGCTGGCGCTGTTCCGCATTACCTGCCATGCCTTGAGAGTAATGGTTTTATTCCTGACTTTGAGGCTGTTTCAGCAGATATCTGGACACGTTGTCAAATTGTCTTTCTGTGTTCCCCCGGCAACCCTACCGGTGCACTTATTCCTCTCGAAACACTGAAATCACTCATTAGCCTTGCGGATAAATACGATTTTATTATTGCAGCTGATGAATGCTACAGCGAATTGTACTTTGACGAACTGACGCCTCCTCCGGGCTTAATGACTGCGTGTTCTGAACTTGGCCGAAGCGATTTTAAGCGCTGTGTTGTTTTCCACAGTCTTTCAAAACGTTCGAACCTTCCGGGTCTTAGGTCTGGATTTGTGGCTGGCGATGCAGAAATTCTCAAAGCATTTTTGCTTTACCGCACATACCACGGCTGCGCAATGCCGGTGCACAGCCAGCTAGCAAGCGCCACTGCCTGGCGGGATGAGACACACGTTCGCGACAACCGTTCTCTTTACCGGGAAAAGTTTGACGCGGTTCTGGAAATTCTGACCCCCGTTCTTAAAGTGAACAAGCCTGACGGAGGCTTTTATCTTTGGGCAAAAGTTCCTGGCGACGATACAGACTTTTGCCGTCAACTCTTTCGCCATGCACATGTTACGGTTATTCCAGGTTCCTATCTCTCGCGGGAGGTTGACGGAATCAATCCGGGCTCAGGCTGGGTTCGAATGGCATTGGTTGCATCTGTTGCAGAATGTGTGGAAGCGGCAATACGTATACGGGATTTTATGTCTACCTATCGTATTTAAGTACTTATAACAAACGTAAACTAGCCAGTGGTATCAAATTTAGATACCACTGGCTATCCTTAATTCTCTCTGGTCAGGTTTCAAGCATATGAAGCTCATATAAAAATTTAAAAAAATCTCATTTTTAACATTTGCGCCTCACTCCGACCAACTTTTGGTCAACATGCCTCTCGGGATTTGTA
>NZ_JAOCKJ010000014.1 GCF_029844725.1 Pantoea sp. GD03673 | reverse complement strand
TAACCCGTTTCCCGTTGCCGGTTTGCCGTGTCAGTGGAGGCGCATTATAGGGAACGGTTCAGATAGCGCAAGTGCAAATTGAGACTTTTTTGCTGTTCGCCTGAAATTTGCACAAAAGCGCCGTTTTACCCCTGTTTAATGCGTGCTGGCAGCTCTGCCAGGCTATTAATTATCCAGTTTGCTGCAGCTTCCCCTTCAGCCGTAACGGGTTTACCGCTGCGCACCAGCACCCTGGTGCCAACACCGGCAGCCTGGCCAGCCAGCATATCTTCCAGCTTGTCACCCACCATATAAGAAGCAGCCATATCAATGTTCAGCTCTTCCTGTGCCGTCAGCAACATGCCAGGTTGCGGTTTACGGCAGTCACACTCCTGACGGAACTCTTCTACTGTTGCTTCAGGATGGTGAGGACAGAAATAGATGCCATCAAGATCAACGTCGCGATCGGCCAGCGACCAGTCCATCCACTCTGTCAGCCGCATAAAGGTATCTTCGGTAAACATACCGCGCGCTATACCAGACTGATTGGTCACGACCACCAGCGCATAGCCCATTGCCTTCAGTTGCTGCAGCGCTTCAATCGTGCCGTCAATAAACTGGAAGTCATCGATCTCATGGACGTAGCCACTGTCGACATTAAGGGTGCCATCACGATCAAGAAAAATAGCCGGGACTTTATTCGCCACGTAGAAACTCCTGCTGTAAAAATTGCCGATCAGTATCGCATGATTACTATAAAAGGGAGAATGTCAGATTGAATCACTTCCATTGATTTAGACGTCTGGATGCCTTAACATCCATCCAGCTTTTATCGCGATTAAAAGTGACGAGGCTTCCCACACCACGGACAACGCAACACGATAATTAATAACATAATGATTAAACTAGAAAATATCACCAAGGTGTTTCAGCAGGGCTCGCGGACTATTCCGGCATTGTCGGATGTGAGCCTGCATGTGCCTGCCGGACAGATTTATGGCGTTATTGGCGCTTCTGGTGCCGGTAAAAGTACATTGATTCGTTGCGTGAACCTGCTGGAGCGCCCTACTTCGGGCCGCGTACTGGTTGACGGCGCTGATTTGACTGCACTCAATGAACGTCAGTTGACCCAGGCGCGCCGCCAGATTGGCATGATCTTTCAGCACTTTAACCTGATGAATTCCCGCACCGTCGCGGGCAACGTTTCTCTGCCACTGGAACTCGGCAATCTCTCGCGCGCCCAGATCACTGCTCGCGTTACGGAGCTGCTGGAACTGGTGGGATTGTCTGATAAGCATGATGCCTGGCCTGCGAATCTCTCGGGCGGTCAGAAGCAGCGTGTCGCGATTGCCCGTGCTCTGGCCAGCAATCCTAAGGTGCTGCTGTGTGATGAAGCCACCAGCGCTCTGGATCCCGCCACAACCCGCTCTATTCTGGAGTTGCTGAAAGACATTAACCGCCGTCTTGGGCTCACGATTCTGCTGATCACCCATGAGATGGATGTGGTGAAACGCATCTGCGATCAGGTTGCGGTCATCAGTCACGGTGAGCTGATAGAGAAAGATAGCGTCAGTGAAGTGTTCTCACATCCCAAGACGCCTCTGGCGCAACAGTTTATTCAGTCAACACTGCATCTGGATATCCCGGATGATTACCAGCAGCGTCTTTCTGCCACCGCCGCTGAGGGCACCGTGCCCCTGCTGCGACTGGAATTCACCGGTAAATCGGTTGATGCGCCGCTGCTTTCCGAAGCGGCCCGCCGTTACAACGTGAACAACAACATTATCAGTGCCCAGATGGACTACGCCGGTGGCGTGAAGTTCGGCATTATGCTGGCCGAAATGCACGGCGCAGAAAGCGATACCCGCGAGGCGATAGCCTGGCTGAAGGAGAATCATGTGAAAGTAGAGGTGTTAGGTTATGTCTGAGGCGATGATGTGGTTGCTGGGACGGGGCGTGTGGGAAACGCTGATGATGACCTTCGTCTCAGGCTTTTTCGGTTTTGTACTGGGCCTGCCGGTCGGCGTTTTACTCTATGTCACCCGTCAGGGTCAGATTCTGCAGAATCAGGGGCTTTACCGCGTGCTCTCGGCGGTGGTGAATATCTTCCGCTCCATTCCTTTCATTATCTTACTGGTCTGGATGATTCCCTTCACCCGAATCATCGTCGGCACCTCTATCGGCCTGCAGGCAGCCATCGTGCCGCTCACCGTCGGGGCGGCACCGTTTATCGCCCGTATGGTTGAAAATGCCCTGCTGGAACTGCCTACCGGCCTGATCGAAGCGTCACGTGCGATGGGCGCAACGCCAATGCAGATCGTCCGCAAGGTTCTGCTGCCGGAAGCGATGCCGGGCCTGGTGAATGCAGCAACCATCACCCTGATTACCCTGGTCGGCTACTCCGCTATGGGTGGCGCAGTGGGTGCCGGTGGTCTGGGTCAGATCGGTTATCAGTATGGTTATATCGGATACAACGCCACTGTGATGAATACGGTATTGGTGTTGTTAGTGGTTTTGGTGTATCTCATTCAATTCTGTGGCGACCGCATCGTGCGTGCTGTGTCCCATAAGTAAGCCAGCAATCTCACATTATTAAGGAAAGGATATGTCTTTCAGATTTAAAAAAATTGCCGCTGTGGGTGCTCTGATTGGCGCGATTGCGCTGGCAGGATGCGATCAAAAAGAGAAAGACGCTAACCACATTAAAGTGGGCGTCATTGTCGGTGCTGAGCAGCAGGTTGCAGAAGCCGCACAGAAAGTAGCAAAAGGTAAGTATGGTCTGGACGTTGAACTGGTCACATTCAACGACTACGTGCTGCCAAACGAAGCGCTGAGCAAAGGCGATATCGACGTGAATGCCTTCCAGCACAAACCTTATCTGGATCAGCAGATCAAAGATCGGGGTTACAAGCTGGTTTCAGTCGGTAACTCCTTCGTCTACCCGATTGCAGGCTATTCAAAGAAGATCAAGTCACTGGATGAGCTGCAGGATGGCGCGCAGGTTGCTATTCCAAACGATCCGACCAACCTGGGCCGTACGCTGCTGCTGCTGCAGAAAGTGGGTCTGATCAAACTGAAAGATGGCACAGGCTTGCTGCCAACCTCACTGGATATCACTGAGAACCCTAAGCATCTGAAAATTGTTGAGCTGGAAGCGCCACAGCTGCCACGCTCACTGGACGATCAGCAGATTGCGCTGGCCGTGATCAACACGACTTACGCCAGCCAGATCGGTCTGACCCCGGCCAAAGATGGCATTTTCGTCGAAGATAAAGATTCACCTTATGTGAACCTGATTGTCGCGCGCGAAGATAATAAAGATGCGGAAAACGTGAAAAAGTTCGTGCAGGCTTACCAGTCTGACGAAGTGAACGACGCGGCTAACAAAATCTTTAACGGCGGCGCGGTTAAAGGTTGGTAATTCAGCGGTTCATCTCCTCAGGGGCGGCGCTATGCCGCCCTTTCTGTTATTGGGTGCCCTGCCCGACTTGTTATTTATTCCCGTCCTTGTTTCAATAACGCCACTTTTTAAAACCTGAGGATGTTGCCATGCGTTTTTTACCGCTCTGCTTGTTAGCATTGATGCTGACAGGGTGTGTTCATGAGTATCACCCGATAAGCAGCGCACCGTCCCGGCCGCAGCAATCCAGTCAGCCAACCCGCAAACCTGTGGTACGACCGGCTCCGGTTAAGCTTTATACCGACGCCGCCGATCTGGTCAGTAAACCGTTCCGCGATCTGGGTGAAGTCTCCGCTGAAGATTGCCAGATCAGTAATCAGAACTCCCCGGCCAACATCGCCACGGCGCGTAAACGTCTGCAGATCAAAGCATCACAGATGAAAGCCAATGCGGTGCTGCTGCATCAGTGTGAAATCGTCACCGGCACGCCGGGCTGCTATCGTCAGGCCGTCTGTCAGGGTTCAGCGCTGAAAGTCAGTAATCAATGAGTGAATTCGCCTTTGCGCAAATTGGCGTAATCCATTCGCCGTGGAAGGAAAAGTTTGCCGTGCCGCGCCAGCCAGGGCTGGTGCAGGATGGCGGCGGCGAGCTGCATCTGCAGCCACCTTACAATCAGCCTGAAGCCGTTCGCGGACTGGAAGCGTTCAGCCATCTCTGGCTGCTGTTTGTCTTTCATCAGACGATGGCGGGTGGCTGGCGTCCCACGGTGCGCCCTCCCCGGCTGGGCGGCAATGCGCGCATGGGTGTCTTTGCGACACGTTCTACTTTTCGCCCCAACCCCATTGGCATGTCGCTGGTCGAACTGAAAGGGATCAGGATTGAAAAACAGCAGGTGATCCTGCAGCTTGGCAGTCTGGATCTGGTTGATGGCACCCCGGTGGTGGATATCAAACCTTATCTGCCCTTTGCCGAAGCGCTGCCCCACGCTCATGCCGGTTTTGCTCAGGCGGCCCCTGCGGCAGACATGCCGGTCCGCTTTTCAGCGCTGGCACAGCAGCAACTTCATCAGCAGTCCCGCTACCCCAATCTGGCGCGTTTTATCAGTGAAGTGCTGGCACAGGATCCGCGTCCCGCTTACCGTCAGGGCGAAACGCAGGAACGCGAATACGCGGCCTGGTTAATGGATTTTAACGTTCGCTGGCGCATTGACGATGCCGGCACTGAAGTGATCGCTATCGACCTGCGTTAAAACCCGCTTTTGAGCCGGTGATCTCACTGGTACACTAGCCGCCAGCAAAATTCTGTCTGTGACTTTCCGATCAACTGGAACCGTAATCAATGCGTACTACTCAATATCTGCTCTCTACTCAGAAAGAGACGCCTTCCGACGCTGAAGTGATCAGCCACCAGCTGATGCTGCGCGCCGGTATGATCCGCAAACTGGCTTCTGGCTTGTATACCTGGTTGCCGACCGGTGTCCGCGTACTGAAAAAAGTCGAAAACATCGTTCGTGAAGAGATGAACAATGCGGGCGCGGTTGAGATTTTAATGCCGGTTGTGCAGCCCGCCGACCTGTGGCAGGAGAGCGGTCGCTGGGAGGAGTATGGCCCGGAACTGTTGCGTATTGCAGATCGCCACGAGCGTCCGTTCGTGCTGGGTCCGACGCATGAAGAGGTGGTCACTGACCTGATCCGCAATGAGCTGAGCTCTTATAAACAGCTGCCACTCAACCTGTATCAGATCCAGACCAAATTCCGCGACGAAGTGCGTCCGCGCTTTGGCGTGATGCGTTCCCGCGAATTTACCATGAAAGATGCTTATTCTTTCCACGTGTCGCAGGAATCGCTGCAGGAAACCTATGATGCAATGTATCGCGCCTACAGCCAGATCTTCAGCCGTATGGGCCTGGATTTCCGCGCCGTACAGGCCGACACCGGCTCTATCGGCGGCAGCGCATCACACGAGTTCCAGGTGCTGGCGCAGAGTGGTGAAGATGATGTGATCTTCTCTACCGATTCTGATTATGCCGCTAACATTGAGCTGGCCGAAGCCGTCGCCCCTGCGGGTGAACGTGCCGCGCCGTCGCAGGAGATGCAGCTGGTCGAGACGCCAGATGCAAAAACCATCGCGGAGCTGGTTGCGCAATTCAGTGTGCCTGTTGAAAAGACAGTGAAAACATTGATTGTTAAAGGTGCTGAAGAGAGTGGTCATGCGCTGGTTGCCCTGCTGGTTCGCGGCGACCATCAGCTGAACGAGATCAAAGCAGAGAAGTCAGACATCGTTGCGTCACCGCTGGTGTTCGCCACGGAAGAAGAGATCCGCGCCGCTGCGGGAGCCGGTCCGGGTTCCATCGGGCCAGTGGGTCTGCAGATGCCGATCATTGCTGACCGTACCGTGGCTAAGATGAGCGATTTCAGCGCCGGTGCCAACGTCGATGGCAAGCACTACTTCGGCATTAACTGGGAGCGTGACCTGCCGCTGGCGAGCGTTGCGGATATCCGTAACGTGGTCGAAGGCGATTTAAGCCCGGATGGCAAAGGCACGCTGCAGATCAAGCGCGGCATCGAAGTGGGTCACATTTTCCAGCTCGGTACGAAATATTCCGACGCGCTGAAAGCATCCGTTCAGGGTGAAGATGGCCGCAATCAGGTGATGAGCATGGGCTGCTACGGCATCGGCATCACCCGCGTAGTCGCGGCAGCGATTGAGCAGAACCATGACGATCGCGGCATCATCTGGCCAGCTGCACTGGCACCGTTCGAAGTGGCGATTCTGCCAATGAACATGCAGAAGTCGTTCCGGGTAAAAGAGCTGGCGGAAGAGCTGTATGCCACACTGCGTGCCAAAGGCGTCGATGTGATTCTGGATGACCGTAAAGAGCGTCCGGGCGTGATGTTCGCGGATATGGAACTGATCGGTGTGCCACACACCATCGTCATCGGCGACCGTAATCTTGATAATCAGGAGATTGAATACAAATCACGTCGTGCCGGTGAGAAGCAGATGATCAAGCAGGATGAGATTGTTGATTTCCTGCTGAAGGCGCTGAATAAGTAAGCACTGAAGGAACGGTCAGTTCGGAAAGTCGCAAAAGCCGTCATCCATGACATGCCTGCGCCGCTTTCCTCTTCTGACCGTGTTAGCTGCGCGCTGAGCTTATTCGTTGCTGACAGATTCACGCTGGTCTGGTTGATCAGCCCTCAAACGCCCCGCCTGCGGGGCGTTTTTTATAGCACCTTGCCGCGCATCGACTTGGTCGTACTGCGGCGGGCTTTCCCTTCCAGACGCCGCTCTTTTGAAGCGCGGGTTGGCCGCGTGGCACGCCGGGTTTTTTCCACGGTGCTCAGCTCCCGAATCAGATTGACCAGACGCTGCAATGCCGCTTCGCGATTCATCTCCTGACTGCGGTACTCCTGCGCCTTGATCACTACAACGCCATCACCGGTAATCAGATGGTGGCTGGCAGTGAGCAGCCGCTCTTTATAAAACGCAGGCAGCGAAGAGGCAGCAATATCGAAGCGCAGATGAATGGCGGTACTGGCTTTATTGATATGTTGTCCGCCTGCACCCTGAGCACGAATCGCCGTCAGCGCGATCTCACTCTCCGGAATCTCAACCGAACGGGATAGCATAATCATCCGCGCCCTCCCCACACCTTAACCATGTTGACCTTCGATAACCTGTTCATCAAATTAACCTTTTGTGCTCTGATTCATTCCACCTGAGACAGCGGAATCTGTCACTTTAGCAGTGATTCGCGCACCGATCCTGCTTTACGCAGGCTGATTTCCTCCAAATGGCTATGATATAGTCGCCAGTTAACCAGAGTATTTACGCTCTGCTGAGGAGGGCCACGTGCAAAATTATTGTGAGTTAGTTCGCCGGAAATATGCCGAAATCGGCAGCGGAGATTTAGGTTACATACCGGATGCGATTGGCTGCGCATTAAAGGCACTTAATGATATTGCCGCAAATACTGAGCTAAACTCTTCAGTCAGGGAACAGGCGGCTTACGCCGCTGCTAACTTATTGGTGAGCGACTATGTTGATAAATGAAGCGTACCAACCTATCAATTGCGATGATTACGATAATCTGGAGCTCGCCTGCCAGAACCACTGGATGCTGTCGCTGGAAATGAAAGATGGCGAGCAGCTAAAGGCAAAGGCCAAAGAGATCTTTTCACGCAAGAATGTGGAATATCTGGCAATCGATCTTTCCGGTGAGCATCGCGAATTACGTCTCGACCATATCGCCAGCTTTACCCATCCCGAACTGGGTACGGTCGTGGTCAGCGCAGAGTAATCCACGCATTCCGGGCGGGATCATCCCGCCCGGCTAAACATCAGGGTTGCAACGAACTATAGTACGCCGCCAGATCCGCCATATCCCCGTCACTTAATCCCGCCACAAACGCCTTCATAACTTCAGCCTGACCGCCACTGCGCTCGCCCTTTTTATAGGCCTGCAGAGCATGTTCCAGATAGGGTGCATGTTGCCCGGCCAGGTTCGGATAGAGCGGCACCGCCGCTTTACCCGCTGCGCCATGACAGGCCATGCAACGCCCTGCTTTCTCTGCGCCACGCTGCGCATCACCCGCAGCCCAGGCCGGTAACACAGCGGCCATTAAACAGGCGATAAGCCATTGCTTCATCATTATTGCTCTCCTTCGCGGGATGCCCTGTCCCAGATTATCTGCCAGCCCTGCCGATCACGTGCCGCACCAGCATGAGTCACAAAGAGATTCGGCACACAGATCAGCGTCTGGTTGTAAAAAATTAACGGCAGTCGTTCTCGCTGCCACGGCGGTATCTGTAACTCCTGCCACAGCTTTTTCATTTCCCGTCCGCCATTACGCCCTGCCAGATGAACGTGCCCCTGCGCATGAAACCGCACGCTAACCTGCTCATCCGGCTGAGGATAGCGCAGCAAACTCTGTGACGAACTGGCATGCAGCGTGCCCAGGTTCTGCGGTAAATCCAGCGGCTGGCGCAGATCGGGCCATGACAGCTCAATGTCGCGCAGTGAACGGAACAATGGCAGCCAGTAAAGTTGCTGACGGTAACGACGCAGTTCAGCCTGACCGAATCGCAGCCGGGGTTGCGCATCTTCCCGGCTCGCCATCACTTCATCACGAATGCGTTTCAGCGCGTCACGGGACGGCATCCCCCCACCCTGCCCGGCAATCCAGCGGCGCAACAACGCATTGGCGCGCAGCTCACTCATGATCATTAATGGCGGAAAACAGAGGCTGCCATCAGCCTGAATCAGCTCGGCCAGTTGCCCGGCGAGCAGTTCATCCAGCAACTGCTCCTGCTCACTGCACAACGCCGCACTTCGGGCTGTTGCCTCGGCAAAATGGGGCCAGCGCTGATAAAGCTCCGGCAGCAACCGCTGGCGGAGGAAGTTACGATCGTAGCGAAGATCCTGATTGCTCTCATCATCAATCCACACCAGCTGATGCGTGACGGCATAGGCCTCAAGCGACTGTCGCGGCTGATTCAGCAGCGGACGCAGCAGCGGATTGGCACCCAGCATGCGCGTTAAAGGCATCGCCGCCAGCCCGGCTGGCCCACTGCCGCGCTTCAGCGCCAGCAAAACGGTTTCACACTGATCATCAAGATGCTGGCCGGTAAGTAATATGTCGCCCGGTTCCAGTGCCGCACTTAGTGCCTGATAGCGGGCGCTACGGGCGGCCGCTTCAATGCCGTTTTCCCTGCCATCCACCGTTACGCGCAGCACGTCACACGGCAGCTGCCACTGCTCACATACCGTCTGACAATGGGTGGCCCAGCGATCGGCATTCGGGCTGAGCCCGTGGTGAACATGCAACGCCCGCAGACGTGACTGAGGATGCTGCTGCTGCCAGCCGCGCAGCTGATGCAGCAGCACGGTTGAATCGAGTCCGCCGCTGAATGCGACGACCAGCGCGGCATCGGGTTGCAACAGGGCGTCATAAGCGGGCAAAGACATAGAGGCATCCGGAAAATCGGGCCACTGAATGTCGCCCGCTCAGCGCTATTTTACGCCTGATAAAGCTCCAGCGGCAAACCATCCGGATCGGCAAAGAACGTACATTGTTTACCGGTCAGTTCATCAATGCGAATCGGCTCGCAGACAACGCCTTTGTCGGCCAGCGTGGCGACGGCAGCGGCAACATCCGGCACGGTAAAGGCCAGATGACGCAGACCGCGCGCCTCAGGATGACTGACGCGCGCTGGCGGCGTGGGAAAAGAGAACAGCTCAATGGTGTAGCGATCCTGTAAGGCCAGGTCGCCTTTCCAGGAGTCACGCGCCTCGCGGTAATATTCGCCCATCAGACGAAAGCCGAGTACGTCGCAATAGAACGCTTTGCTGCGCTGATAGTCGGAAGCGATGATGGCGATGTGGTGAATGGCGGTTAACTGCAACATAGTCAATGTCCTGATTCGGGCAGGCTGTCCGCAGACCGCCTGCCGCTGTTAGTCGTTTAAAGGCTCAGGTAAGGTCGTTTTTCAGCACGCGGACGCGATACTCGCCCTCTTCCGTCAGGCTTGCGCCGTGAATATCCGTTTCAAAGCCCGGATAGTGGCGGCCAATGCTGCACAGCATCAGCAGAAAATCGAGCACGGCGCGGCTCTTCTCAGTAATCATCTCTCCCGGCATGACCAGAGGAACGCCCGGCGGATAAGGCAGAATCATATTGGCCGATACCCGCCCGACCAGCTCACTGAGATCCACCGTTTCGATGTTGCCTTTCACCTGCTGCTGAAACGCCTGATGCGGCGTCATCTTCATTTCGGGCAGCACATCAAATGCCTGCAGCATCAGACGTGGCAGATCGTGATGGCGGATCAGCTGATGGATCCCCTGCGCCAGCGTCTGGATGCGCATGTTACGATAAAAATCGGGATCTTCCGCATAGAGATCCGGCAGCATGTTTTTCACCCGCAGATTGAGATCGTAGGCGCGTTTGAACTCTGTAAGACCACGCAGCACGCTCATCGCTTTGGTTTTGTCGATGCCGATGCTGAACAGGAACAGCAGGTTATAAGGGCCGGTTTTCTCCACCACGATGCCGCGTTCATCCAGAAACTTCGCCACCAGCGCCGCCGGGATCCCCTCTTCTGCCATCTCACCCAGCTCGCTCATGCCTGGCGTCAAAATGGTGACTTTGATCGGATCGAGGTACATGTGATCGCGATCGGCCTGCGTAAATCCATGCCACGCTTCTTCACCGGGCTGGATCGCCCAGCATTGTGCTTCATCAATCTGTTCCGGCTGCCAGATATCGAAGAACCAGCTGTCAGACTCTTCGCGCAGGCGCTGGATCTCACGGCGGAAATGAAGCGCACGCTCAACAGAGCGATTAATCAGCCGCTTACCCGGATTGCCGCGCAGCATAGCCGCAGCAGTTTCAATCGAGGAGACGATGGCGTAATTAGGCGAGGTGGTGGTGTGCATCATGTAGGCTTCGTTAAACGTCTGTTCGTCGTAGTCGCCTTTAATGTGAATCATGGAGGCCTGCGAGAACGCCGCCAGCAGTTTGTGGGTCGATTGCGTCTCGTACACCACCTTGCCCGGTATCCGGTCGCCACTCATGCCGCTTTTACCGGCGTAGATCGGATGGAAATTGGTGTAAGGCACCCAGGCTGAGTCGAAATGAATCGACGGTACATCCAGCGTTTCTTTGATGTATTGGGTGTTGTAAAGCAGCCCATCGTAAGTCGAGTTCGTAATCACCGCATGAACCGGCCAGGTGGCCCGATCGGTAGCAGCCACCTTGTGTGCAATGCGCTCGCGGGTAAATTCCTGCTTCGGGATACCGCCGAGAATACCCAGCGCATTGCGGGTCGGCTTCAGCCAGATCGGAATCAGATCGCTCATCATCAGCAGATGAGTCAGGGATTTGTGGCAGTTGCGGTCAATCAGCACGGTGCTGCCCGCCGGTGCGGCATACATGCCGACAATTTTGTTCGACGTGGAAGTGCCGTTCGTCACCATGTAACTCTGTTCAGCGCCAAACGTACGGGCAATATACTCTTCCGCTTCAAGGTGCGGACCGGTGTGATCCAGCAGCGAACCCAGCTCGGTCACCGAAATCGAGATGTCCGACTTTAAGGTATTGGCCCCGAAGAAATCGTAGAACAGGCAGCCGACCGGGCTTTTCTGAAACGCGGTGCCCGCCATATGGCCCGGCGTGCAGAAGGTATATTTGCCCTCTTTCACATAGGTGAACAGCGCTTTGGTCAGCGGCGGCGTAATGTGGTCGAGATAGTCATCGGTATACTGCCGGATATGCAGCGCGATATCGTCGGCGGCATTCAGCGCATACTCAAAAAAGTGCAGCGGCATCCGCATCTCATTGATGCTGATGTCCATCTGCGAGTGGGTGTTGATAAAGGCGTACAGTGGCAAATATTCGTTGAGCTGGTTGATCTCACCGCACAGTTCCGGACTGTTGTGCGCGTCCCAGTCGAAAATGACGCCGCTGATACGTGGATTGTGTTCGATCAGCTTCAGGAGATCGTCACTGTTTTTCGGGTAAAGCAGCTGAAAGCCTTGCAGATTTAACGCCGCGTCGAGTTCGCGTAACGGTTCATCTTTGTAAAACACGCCGTGCGCGCCCATGATCGCCAGAATATTCAATGCCCCTCTCCCTGATTGTTGTGGAACCGGTCAAGCATAACCGCTAAGTCAGGGAAGGTGTAGCGAGGGGACGATCAGATGAGGCTGAAAGGCGTCAGTCAGCATGCGGAGCTGAACCGGCGGCATAAAAAAAGCGGACCGGAGTCCGCTCTTACTGGTGCTCTTAAATCAGGCGTAACCGTAGCTCATCAGGCGCTGATAACGACGATCCAGCAGCTCCTCAGTGGTCAAACCGTCAAGCTCGGCCAGGTCAGCCAGCAGCTGCTGCTTGAGTGACTGCGCCATATCCACCGGACGGCGATGCGCGCCACCCAGCGGCTCAGGGATCACGGAGTCAATCAGCTTCAGCTCTTTCAGACGGTTGGCGGTAATGCCCATCGCTTCTGCGGCCAGCGGCGCTTTGTCCGCGCTTTTCCACAGAATGGAGGCACAGCCTTCCGGCGAGATGACGGAATAGGTGCTGTACTGCAGCATATTCACTTTATCGCCCACGCCAATCGCCAGCGCACCACCTGAACCGCCTTCACCGATGACCGTACAGATCACCGGCACTTTCAGGCCAGACATTTCACGCAGGTTGCGGGCAATCGCTT
This sequence comes from Pantoea sp. GD03673, assembly GCF_029844725.1. Classification (GTDB taxonomy): domain Bacteria; phylum Pseudomonadota; class Gammaproteobacteria; order Enterobacterales; family Enterobacteriaceae; genus Pantoea. The sequence goes on along the minus strand of NZ_JAOCKJ010000014.1, from coordinate 39,316 downwards.
CAGACTGCCCACGCTCTTCTGCGCCCACGCCCGGATAAGCACCCGGCGTGTCGATGAAGGTGATGATTGGCATTTTGAAACGTTCAGCCATCTCCATCAGGCGCAGCGCTTTGCGATAGCCTTCCGGTGCTGGCATGCCGAAGTTACGGCGAATTTTCTCTTTGGTTTCACGGCCTTTCTGGTGCCCGATGATCATCACCGGACGTCCGTCAAGACGCGCAATCCCGCCTACAATCGCTTTGTCATCCGCATAAGCACGGTCACCCGCCAGCTCATCGAAATCGTCGAAAGCGTTGCGAACGTAGTCAAAGGTGTAAGGACGTAAAGGATGGCGCGCCAGTTGAGCGATCTGCCATGCGCCCAAATCGGCGAAGATTTTACGGGTCAGCTCAACGCTTTTCTCACGCAGACGCTGAACTTCTTCATCCAGATTAACGTGTTTATCATCCTGACGACCAATTGAGGTCAGCGAATCAATCTTCGCTTCCAGTTCTGCAATTGGCTGTTCAAAATCCAGGTAATTAAGACTCATAATGTTCCTGTTCTAGTCAAACTCCAGTTCCACCTGCTCCGATCCAATTAACGAGCGCAGATCGTTAAGTAAACGATCGCTGGGCGAAATTCGCCACGCTGCACCAAAGCGCAGCTTCGCTCGCGCGTCGGCTCTCTGATAGTAGAGATGCACCGGAATAGTCCCTGATCGATGGGGTTCCAGGGACTGACGGAGTCGGTTTAATAGCTGGTCATCAATTTGCCTGTCCGTCAGCGAGATAGCAAGTCCGCGCGCGTATTTTTCGCGAGCTTCGTCGATGTCCATGACTTCACGTGCGGTCATTTTAAGCCCGCCACTGAAGTCATCAAAGCTGACCTGTCCACTGACGATCAGGATTCGGTCTTTCTCCAGCAACTGCTGGTATTTATCTAACGCATCGGTAAATAACATCACCTCAAGACGACCGGAACGATCGTCCAGAGTACAGATACCAATTCGGTTGCCGCGTTTGGTGACCATTACCCGAGCGGCGATCACCAGACCGGCCGCAACGGTAATTTTACCCCGATCGGTAGGATGCATGTCTTTCAGCCGCACCCCGCCAACATAACGCTCGATTTCTTTCAGATACTGATTAATCGGGTGGCCGGTCAGGTATAAGCCCAGCGTTTCCCGCTCGCCATCCAGCTGCACCTGCTCAGGCCACGGTGTGACGCTGGCGTACGATTTCTCAACCTGCTCTGGCTCTTCCGCCAGCACGCCAAACATATCCGCCTGGCCAATCGCTTCCGCTTTCGCATGCTGATCGGCCGCTTTTAGCGCATCACTGAGTGCACTCATCAGCGCGGCACGATGCGGTCCAAGGCGATCAAAGGCCCCGGACATGATCAGTTTCTCCATCACCCGGCGGTTGATCTTTTTGGTATCAGTCCGGGCACAGAGATCAAACAGTTCGCGGAAATAGCCGCCTTCGTTACGGGCATCGATGATCGCTTCAATCGGGCCTTCACCCACGCCTTTGATCGCGCCAATGCCGTACACGATCTCGCCCGCTTCGTTAACGTGGAAGGGATAGAGACCGGAGTTAATGTCGGGCGGCAGGACCTTCAGCCCCATTCGCCAGCATTCATCGACCAGGCCGACCACTTTCTCGGTGTTATCCATATCGGCGGTCATCACCGCCGCCATAAACTCTGCCGGATAGTGCGCCTTGAGCCACAGCGTCTGATAGGAGACCAGTGCGTAAGCGGCAGAGTGTGACTTGTTAAAGCCATAGCCCGCAAACTTTTCGACCAGATCGAAGATCTTCATCGACAGTTCGCCGTCGATACCCATGCTTTCGGCACCGTCGCGGAAGACGGAACGCTGCTTGGCCATCTCTTCGGGTTTCTTTTTACCCATGGCGCGGCGCAGCATATCTGCCCCGCCCAGCGTATAGCCAGAGAGTACCTGGGCTATCTGCATCACCTGTTCCTGATAGAGGATGATGCCGTAGGTTGGCTCCAGCACCGGTTTCAGGCTTTCATGCTGCCACTGGATGTCGGGATAGGAGATCGCCTCCCGGCCATGCTTACGGTCGATGAAGTTGTCTACCATGCCGGACTGCAGTGGGCCCGGACGGAACAGCGCCACCAGTGCGATCATATCTTCGAAGCAGTCGGGCTTCAGACGCTTAATCAGATCTTTCATGCCGCGCGATTCAAGCTGGAATACCGCTGTGGTTTCCGAACGCTGCAGCATGTCGAAGCTTTTCTTATCATCCAGCGGGATAGCGGCGATATCGATCGGCTCCAGTCCCTGCTTTTCCCGGCGCGGATTGATCATCTTCAGCGCCCAGTCGATGATGGTCAGCGTACGCAGGCCCAGGAAGTCGAACTTCACCAGACCGGCATATTCCACATCATTTTTATCGAACTGGGTGACCGGGAACTGGCCGTGCTCATCGCAGTAGAGCGGCGCAAAATCGGTAATTTTCGTTGGCGCGATGACCACACCACCCGCATGTTTACCGGCGTTACGCGTAACGCCTTCCAGCTTGCGCGCCATGTCGATCAGCGCTTTGACCTCTTCGTCTGCGTCATACATTGCAGGAAGCTGCGGTTCAGCAATAAAGGCTTTTTCCAGCGTCATGCCGGGATCGGGCGGGATCAGTTTTGAAATCCGGTCAACAAAGCCGTAAGGATGACCCAGCACGCGGCCCACATCGCGGATAACCGCTTTTGCCGCCATTGTACCAAAGGTAATAATCTGGGAGACCGCTTCACGTCCGTACATGTCGGCGACGTGTTCAATCACCTGATCGCGTTTCTCCATGCAAAAATCGACATCGAAGTCGGGCATGGAGACACGTTCCGGGTTCAGGAAGCGTTCGAACAGCAGGTCGAACTCCAGCGGATCGATATCCGTGATTTTCAGCGCATAAGCCACCAGCGAACCCGCACCGGAACCACGACCCGGACCCACCGGCACGCCGTTATCCTTGGACCACTGGATAAACTCCATGACGATCAGGAAGTAGCCGGGGAAGCCCATCTGGTTGATGACGTTAAGTTCAATTTCCAGACGCTCGTCATATTCCGGGCGTTTTTCGAGTCGAACGGCTTCATCCGGGAACAGGAACACCAGACGCTCTTCCAGCCCCTCACGGGATTTCACCACCAGATAATCTTCGGTGGTCATATCACCGGTCGGGAACTGCGGCAGGAAGTACTCGCCCAGCCGGACCGTGACGTTACAACGCTTAGCAATCTCTACGCTGTTTTCCAGCGCTTCCGGGATGTCCGAGAACAGCTCGCACATCTCCTCTTCGCTGCGCATATATTGCTGAGAACTGTAGTTGCGCGGACGTTTAGGATCATCCAGCGTATAGCCGTCATGAATGGCCACGCGAATTTCGTGCGCGTCAAAGTCTTCTGCGTTGATAAAGCAGACTTCATTGGTGGCGACGACCGGGATTCCTTCGGCAATGGCCAGTTCAACGGCCGCATGGAGATAGCTCTCTTCGTCCTGACGACTGGTGCGAATCAGCTCAAGGTAGTAGCGGTCGGGGAAATGCTGCTGGTAAAACGACAGACACTGGGAAACCAGGGCATTGTTGCCCCGCAGCAGGCTGCGACCCACATCGCCACGCCGTCCGCCCGACAGCAGAATTAAGCCTTCCTGTAACTCAATCAGCCAGTCGCGATCGATGACCGGTCCGTCCACGCCATAACCACGCTGATACGCGCGGGAAATCAGCAGCGTAAGGTTCTGATAGCCGGTATTGTTCGCAGCCAGCACGGTCAGCTGCGTGAGTTCATCCCCCATCAGCTCACTGACCACGTTGAAGTCGGCGCCAATAACCGGTTTTATCCCTGCGCCGTGCGCACCCCCGTAGAATTTCACCAGGCCGCACAGGTTAGTGAAGTCGGTAATCGCGATCGCGGGCATGCCGAGCGCAGCCGCCTTCTTAATCAGTGGCCCGGTTTTCGCCAGACCATCAACCATTGAATAGTCACTGTGGACACGCAGATGTATAAAACGGGGTTCAGCCATATCAGTTTCCGGTTAAAACAGCGTCAGGCTATTAAAGCGTAAGGGTCTGGCGTGCAGCCAGTACTTCAGCATCGAGCAGCGCGTTACGAACGGGCGCAAAACTGCGACGGTGGTGCGGCGTAACGCCATACTGCGTCAGTTTTTCCATGTGCAGCGCCGTCGGATACCCTTTGTGCTGCGCAAAACCATACTCAGGGAACAGCAGATCCAGCTCGGCCATCTCACGATCCCGCGACACTTTGGCGATGATTGATGCCGCACTGATTTCAGCCACCAGGCTATCCCCTTTCACCACCGCCTGCGAAGGCACAGGCAATGCCGGGCAACGGTTACCATCAATCAGCACGTAGTCGGGCTGAATGCTCAGGCCCGCAACGGCGCGCTGCATCGCCAGCATGGTGGCATGCAGAATGTTGAGCTGATCGATCTCTTCCGGCTCTGCGCGTCCCAGATTCCAGGCCAGTGCCTTCTCTTTGATTTCGTCATACAACGCCAGGCGGCGCTTTTCCGACAGTTTCTTCGAGTCAGCCAGGCCGGCAATCGGGTTGGCCGGGTCGAGAATGACTGCGGCTGTGACGACCGCGCCGACCAGCGGACCGCGCCCGACTTCGTCCACACCGGCAATCAGTCTGGCGACAGGATAGATAAAATCAGGCATTCACCAGCTCCAGTACCGCATCCGCCGCCTGTTCATCGGCGTTCCAGCGGATCTGTTGATGTAATTCGTGAAACGTCTGCAGCAGTGTGTCGCGCTCAGGCCCGGTATGCAGTAGCGGATCTAATGCTGCGGCCAGGACGTCAGGCTGACACTCATCCTGCAGTAACTCTTTGACCAGCTCACGCCCTGCCAGCAGGTTTGGCAGCGATACGTAAGGGGTTTTCACCAGCCGTTTTGCCAGCCAGAAAGTGGCTGGCTTCATGCGATAACCGACAACCATCGGACATTTTGCCAGCATGCACTCCAGCGCGGCAGTGCCTGACGCCAGGAGTGCGGCATCGCTCGCAATCATCGCTTCGCGTCCCTGACCATCCAGCAGATGCATCGGCAGTTCAGGGGCGACATCGGCCTTAATCTTCTCAAACTGTTCGCGGCGACGGGGGTTAACCAGCGGCACCACGATTTCCAGCGCTGGATAGTGACGACGCAGTAACCGGGCTGTTTTCAGGAAATCTGCGCTGAGCATCTCCACTTCCGCGCCACGACTGCCGGGCAGCAGGGCCAGACAGAGCGCATCATCCGCAATGCCGAGATGACGCCGCGCAGCCCGTTTATCGGGTTGCAGTGGCATGGCATCTGCCATCGTGTGGCCGATAAAGCGGCAGGGAACGTTATAGCGATCGTAGAACGCTTTTTCAAAGGGCAGGAACGCCAGCACCAGATTGGTGTTACGACCTATCTTAAAGACGCGCTTTTGCCGCCATGCCCACACAGAGGGGCTGACGTAGTGGATCGTACGAATGCCTGTGCGTTTGAGATTGCCTTCCAGCGTGATGTTAAAATCGGGCGCATCAATGCCGACAAAAACATCGGGCCTGAGTTCGGTAAACCGACGGGTAAGGTCGCGGCGGATTGTCAGCAGACGTCGCAGGCGACCCAGCACCTCGACAATGCCCATGACCGCCAGCTCTTCCATCTCATACCAGGCTTCACACCCTTCTTCCTGCATTAATGGCCCCGCCACGCCGACAAAGCGTGCATCAGGATGGCGGGCTTTCAGGGCACGAATCAGACCTGCACCAAGAATATCGCCGGAGGTTTCTCCGGCGACCAGGGCAATCGTTAAAGGACGCGCTGACATGGATTAACGAATTAATCCACGGGTTGAACGGGTGAAGAAGTCGTAGAACGGCTGCACTTCGCTGTGCTGCTGTGCGATGGCTTCAATCTCCGGCTTGACTTCTTCCAGCGTTCTGCCGCTGCGATAGAGCAACTTGTAGGCGTTGCGAATCGCATGCAACGACTCTTTGCTGAAGCCACGACGCTTAAGACCTTCGATGTTGATCCCGAACGGTGTCGCGTGGTTGCCCTGCGCAATAACGTAAGGCGGCACATCCTGCGCCACGCCGGAACAACCACCCACCATCACATGAGCACCGATGATGCACCACTGATGCACCGCTGTCATTCCGCCAATGATAGCGAAATCATCGACCGTCACGTGACCACCCAGGGTGGCGTTGTTAGCGAAGATACAGCGGTTGCCAATTACGCAGTCATGCGCAATGTGGACATTCACCATCAGCAGATTATCGCTTCCCACCGTGGTGACATGGCCACCCTGAGTGGTGCCGCGATGAATCGTCACGCTTTCACGGATACGGTTGCGATCGCCGATCTCAACCCGTGTTGGCTCACCGGCATATTTCAGATCCTGATTCACTTCACCAATTGAGGCGAACTGATAGATCTGATTATCTTTACCGATACGTGTGTGGCCGTTCACCACAACGTGTGACTTCAGTACCGTTCCTTCGCCGATTTCAACATTCGCGCCAATAAAGCAAAACGGGCCAATGTGAACGCGGGCGCCAATGATAGCGCCCTCTTCGATGACAGAACTGGGATGGATAGTGGCGGTTGGATCAATCACGAATTATGCCTCCCGGCTGCGGGCACACATCATGGTCGCTTCACAGACGATTTTACCGTCAACGGTCGCCACGCCTTTAAAGCGGGTCAGACCACGGCGGGTTTTCTCGAAAGTGACTTCCATGATCATTTGGTCACCTGGTACCACAGGGCGCTTGAAACGGGCACTGTCGATACCGGCAAAGTAATAGAGTTCACCTGGTTCCAGTTTACCTACGCTTTTAAACGCCAGAATGCCGGTGGCCTGCGCCATCGCTTCCAGGATCAGAACGCCAGGAAAAATCGGTTTACCAGGGAAATGCCCCTGGAAAAACGGTTCATTAACAGAAACGTTCTTCACTGCACGCAGGTATTTGTGCTCTTCAAATTCCAGCACACGGTCTACCAGCAGAAACGGATAGCGGTGCGGCAGCAGCTCTAAAATCTCTTCAATTTTCAGAGTATGAGTTTCAGTAGTCAAAATACTCTTCCTGTCCTAAAAATCTGATGACATCAATAACACGGCCTGCACAGATCAAAATGATCTTCCGCAGGCCGCAAATAGGTTCTGTGGCGCCGGGCTTCCCTGCTTAACATTTTTATTATGAAAGCCGGTCAGTTTTGGGATGGCGGTTAGTCGTCTTTGCCGACCTTGCGCTCGATGGCTTTTAAGCGTTTGCTCATGTCATCGATGTTCATCACCAGCGCTGCAGTTTTGCGCCAGGTTTTGTTGGGTTGCAGCGGAATGCCTGACGAATAGACACCAGGCTCTGTGATAGGACGCATGACCATACCCATACCGGTCACCGTTACTTTGTCACAGATTTCCATATGGCCGTTAATGACGCTGGCACCGCCAATCATACAGTAACGCCCAATTTTCAAACTACCCGCCATGATCACACCGCCTGCAACCGCAGTATTGTCACCAATAACTACGTTGTGAGCGATCTGGCACTGGTTGTCTATGATAACACCATTGCCGATCAGAGTGTTATCAAGCGCACCGCGATCGATGGTGGTGCAGGCACCTATTTCAACGCGATCGCCGATAATTACCGCGCCTAACTGCGGGATTTTCACCCAGTTACCGCGATCGTTGGCATAGCCGAAACCATCAGAACCGATCACGGTCCCTGACTGAATCAGACAATCCTGGCCGATTTCAATCTCGTGATAAACAGAGACGTTGGCCCAGAGACGGGTTCCGCTGCCGATACGGGTTTTTTTACCCACAAAGCATCCCGCACCAATGACCACGTTATCACCCAGCTCAACGTCCGCCTCGATCACCGCATTGGCACCAATGGCAACGTTATTGCCAAGTCGGGCTGAGGGATCGATGACCGCACTGGGGGCGATATTCTGCGCCGGCTGTGGCGTGGTATCGAGTATTTGTGCCATACGTGCATAGGTCAGGTAGGGATTTTTCACTACCAGTGCTGCCGTCTTGCACCATTCCAGATCCGCTTCCGTCAGCACCACGGCTGAGGCCTTTATCAGGGCGAGTTGCTCGCGGTAACGGCTGTTTGCAAGAAAAGTGATTTGGCCAGTTGTGGCGGATTGCATAGAAGCAATGCCGGAGATGACGATATCGCCATCTCCGTGCAATTCTGCATCCAACTGCTGGGCTAAATCAGCCAGTCGAATAGATGACATGAATTATTTAACCTGTTTCAGCACGTCAGCAGTGATGTCTTTTGCGTTTGATGCATAAGCCACCGCGTTAGCGTCGATCACGACGTCGTAACCATCGCTGTCAGCGACTTTCTTCACGGCATCCTGAATACGGCTCAGCAGCTTGTTACGCTCTTCCATCTGACGACGGCGATTATCCTGCTCAAACGCCTGCGCTTTTGAAGAGAAAGCTTCACGCTGAGACATGACATCTTTTTCCATACGGCTGCGTTCGCTGGCCTTCATGGTAGAACCGTCACGCTGCAGACGCTGCATTTTGGTCTGCAGATCGCGTTCCTGGCTCTGCAATTCAGTTGCACGGCCTTTGAACTCGTTTTCCAGCTGTTTAGCAACAGTCGCACGTTGCGGTAACTGTTGGAAAATGCTGGACACGTTTACCACTGCAATTTTGTCAGCAGCCTGAACACCAGCGGAGACCGCTAAAGCAAGACCCAGACCTGCGGCACACAACAACTTTTTCACTATAAACTCCTTACCATCAACGTTTGTGTCAGCGACACAGTGTTTGCCCCGGAACAGCAACAGGTGCTGTCCGGCAGCAATACTTCAGCTATGCATCCCTGCTCAGAACATTACCAGGTTTTACCAATGTTAAACTGGAACTGCTCTGACTTATCTCCATCAACTTTCTTGACCGGCTGGGCGTACGAGAACACCAGCGGGCCAAGTGGTGACATCCACTGCAGCGCAACACCGCTGGATACGCGGATATTGTTTGGATCGCTGTAGTCAGGAATGCCCGCAGCACGTGTTTCAGCGGTATTTTCCCAATGGGTATCCCACGCAGTACCGGCATCGACAAACACCGAGGTACGCACCGAGTTAGCATACTTCTCGCTCAGGAACGGCGTTGGCGTAATCAGCTCAAGGCTGGCAATCGCCATGGCGTTACCGCCCACCGCATCGTCAGACTTACAGACGCCATTAGGATCGGCGATTCGGCAGTTCGACGAGTTGTTGTTGTAGTAGGCCGCTTTCGGTCCAATGGTGTTGGACTGGAAGCCACGCACGGTGCTTGAACCACCCGCATAGAAGTTCTCGTAGAACGGCATCTCTTTGCCGCCGAGACCATCGCCATAACCCACACGACCACGGCCCAGCAGCACCCAGGTACGATCCTGGTTAATCGGCACATATTGCTGGGTATCCAGCGTAGCCTTATAGAAGCTGTTATCTGAACCTGGAATCGTTACCTTACCGTTCAGGTTGGTACGGTTACCCGATGTCGGGAAGAAACCACGGTCCAGCGTGTTGTAAGTCCAGCCGTAGTTAAAGGTGAAGTCATCTGCTGAGAAGTCGCCTTCATCATTAAGCTGCTGCGGCTTACCGACTGAGTCCAGATAACGCCACATTGCCACCTGCGGCTGCATGTTCGACAGGTCATTATGGACGTAGCCCAGACCGACACGCAGGGTGTTGTTTTCGTTAACCGGGAAGCCAAGCGTGCCATCCAGACCATAACTTCTGTTGGTATAGTCAGAAAGGTCCGCATTGTCCGCTTTAAAGTCGTTGTAGAACAGACGCCCACCCAGACTCACACCATCAACGGTGAAGTAAGGGTCAGTCAGCGAGAATTCAGCATAGGTCTGGTAATCGTTTTTGGTCCCGCTGATGCCCACGGTATTACCGGTGCCCAGCCAGTTATCCTGCGTTACCCCAACCTGGAAGCTCACGCCACTTTCTGTGCCGTAGCCGACGCCAAAGTTAAAGGTACCGGTGTTACGCTCTTTAACTTTGTAGACCACGTCAACCTGGTCTGATGAACCTGGCACACGCTGCGTATCCACATCAACGGTTTCAAAGTAACCGGTGCGGTTCAGACGCTCTTTGCCCTGTTCAACCAGATCGCTGCCCAGCCACGCGCCTTCCATCTGACGCATTTCGCGACGTAGCACCGAGTCTTTTGACGTGTCATTCCCTTCAAAACGGACATTACGCACGTAGTAGCGGTTACCCGCATCCACGTTGATATGCAGTTTTACGGTTTTATCGGCGTCGTTGATTTCAGGCTGCGTGGCGACGCGCGGATAGGCGTAGCCATAGCGGCCCAGCAGCTTCTTGATGTCATCTTCCATTTTCGTCACTTTGGCGCCGTTATAAAGCTCGCCTGACGGGATTTTGGTCAGATGTTCAATTTCTGCTGAGTGGCCAGCCATGCTGCCATTGACGATCACGCCCGCAATTTTGTACTGGTCACCTTCGGTGATGTTCACCGTGATGTAGATGCCTTTTTTATCTGGCGTCAGGCTGACCTGGGTGGAATCGATGTTGAATCGAGCATAACCCCGATCCAGATAGAAGCTGCGCAGGGTTTCGAGGTCACCCGCCAGTTTCTGCTTCTGATATTTACGATCGCCAACCACGTTCCACCATGGCACTTCATCGCGCAGCTGGAAGCGGGAAATCAGTTCATCGGAGCTGAAAGCTTTGTTACCGACGATGTTGATCTGCTGAATTTTGGCAGAAACACCTTCAGTAAAGACCAGCTTCAGATCAACACGGTTACGCGGCAGTGGCGTGACCACGGCTTTCACGTTAGCGGTATATTTACCTACGCTGTAGTAGAAGTCTTCAAGTCCCTTCTCAATAGAAGAGATGGTAGTACGGTCCAGCGCTTCGCCGACACGGACACCGGAAGCTTCCAGATTTTGTTTGAGCTGATCCTCTTTCACCGCTTTGTTACCGGTGAAGGTAATGCTGGCAATGGTAGGACGTTCTTTGACCTGGACAATCAGCGTTGTACCGTCTCGCAGGACCTGAACATCCTCAAAGTTGCCAGTAGCGAACAGCGAGCGAATGGTATTTCTGACATCATCGTCATTCACCGTATCGCCAACCCGTACTGGCATGCTCAGCAGAGCCGCGCCGACGGCGACTCGCTGCAGCCCTTCGAAATGAATATCCTTCACCACGAAATCGTCTGCACCGTAAACGGTGGCGCTGCTAAACAGCAGCGACGCTATGAGCAACTTTTTCATCGCCATCGTTGTTATGCGTTTTCCTAACACATCCCTCGAATGTTCGCGTTCCAGCGGTTACAAACGTGAGAAATCATTGAAAAGTGCAAGCCCCATTAACAGCACCAGCAAAATTGAGCCGATGCGATAACTAAAGTCCTGAACTCGCTCGGACACCGGTCCACCTTTGATCTTTTCGATCGCCAGGAAGAGCAAGTGCCCACCATCTAAAACCGGTAAAGGGAACAGGTTGATGATGCCCAGGTTGACGCTAATCAACGCCAGGAACATCAGGTAGTAAATCAACCCATACTCTGCTGACAACCCTGCACCCTGCGCAATCGAAATTGGCCCGCTCAGGTTGTTCAGCTTCACATCACCGGTTATTAACTTGCCCAGCATGGACACGGTAAGCTTCATCAGCTGCCAGGTTTTAACACTGGCCTCACCGATAGCCGCAAACGCGCCATACTGCCTTACCGTCTTGTACTCTTCTGGCAGCGGAACAATGCGCGGAATCACACCCGCAAAGCCCGCTGTAGTGCCCGCTTTCGCTTCTGGCGTCATCGTCAGCGCAATTGATTCACCGCCGCGATCCACCTCAAGCGCCATGCTTTTACCGGGATTGTCCCGGACCTGCGTAACAAACGTCTGCCACTGCGATAATGGCTGACCATCGACTTTAACGATCCTGTCGCCTGCTTGCAAACCGGCTTCACTGGCTGGCGAATTCGCCTGGACTTCTGCCAGCGTGGTCTCAATTTGCGGACCGCGAGGCTGAATGCCTAACGCGACGACCGGATCCTGCTTATCAGGCTCAAACTGCCAGTTACGCAAATCCAGCTGCTTCTGCTGAGTCGCGTCCTCGCCAAATCGAGCCACGGTCAGCGTGGTGCTGCTGTCGCCGATTTTACCCACCAGCGCCATACGCACAGCATCCCAGTCAGGCGTTTCGATACCGTCAACAGCCTTAAGTTCCATGCCGGGCGCAATTTGCGCTTCTGAAGCCACTGAACCGTTTAAAATTTCACCGATTACCGGGCGTACACCGGGTACGCCGTGAATAAACACAACCCAGTAGGCGAAGATGGCAAAAAGGAAGTTCGCGACAGGACCTGCCGCGATGATAGAGGCGCGTTGCCAGACCGCTTTGTTGTTGAAAGCCTGGTGACGCAGCTCGGCTGGCACGCTTTCGACGCGTTCGTCGAGCATTTTAACGTAGCCACCAAGGGGAATAAGCGCGATGACAAATTCCGTACCGTGGCGATCGCGACGCTGCCAGAGCGACTTACCAAACCCGATGGAAAAACGCTCAACTTTGACGCCACAGCGACGAGCGACCCAGAAATGGCCAAACTCATGAACGGTAATCAACACGCCCAGCGCAACGATAAAGGCGAAGAAACTCCAGATTATGCTCAACATCTTTGCCTGTCCTTAAAGGGTGCGGAATACCAGCAGCAACAAACAGGCAAACACCGGCACCGCCGCAGTCAGACTATCAATGCGATCAAGAATGCCGCCATGACCCGGGATCAGATTGCCACTGTCTTTGATGCCCGCTTCACGTTTAAACATGCTTTCAGTGAGGTCGCCCAGGACGGAGGCCAGCGTCGCAATAATCGCGCAAATCACCAGTGTACCGGTGGAGACCGTCAGCGGAGCCAGCGTGGCAAACAGGAGCGCAATCAGCGCCGAGGAGACCAGCCCACCCAGGAAGCCTTCCCAGGTTTTACCCGGAGAGACCCTGGGTGCCAGCTTGTGCTTGCCGAACAGCTTGCCAAACATGTAGGCACCGGAATCCGCCCCCCACACCAGTAACATGACAAACAGCAGCCACCAGGCACCAGCGAAGTGGTCAGTGTCATAGTGATACTGGCGCAGCGCCACCATGCCCCAGAAAAAAGGCACCAGCGTTAAGACGCCAAAGAGTAAGCGAAGCGGGCGTGAATGACGCCAGAAGGCCGCGGAGGCGGGATAGGAAAGTACCAGCAGCAATGCAACGACCCACCACACCAGCGACGCCCAAAGCGATGTCGCGACCTGTGGCAGATGCACATCATGCTGATAAGGTGGCAGTGTAAACTGCATCAGGGCCAGCAGCAGACCACAAAGTACAGCCAGCCAGACGCGCTGTTGCCGGGATGCCATCCCTGCAAGCTGTCCCCACTCCCAGGCGGCCAGCATACAGATAACGATGGTTGTAAGGGCAAAACCCACAGGTGGTAACCAGAACAGTGCAGCTATTACCAACGGAATTAATATCAACGCGGTAATCAGACGAGACTTCAGCAAAGGTTACCCCCAGATTGCTCAGGCGCCGCCTGGTGCAGCGCCGCCAAAACGACGCTCCCGCAGAGAGAATGCATTCAGTGCACCTTCAAAAACGTGTTCATCGAAATCCGGCCAGAGCACATCGGTAAAATAGAATTCAGCATAGGCAATCTGCCACAGCAGGAAGTTGCTAATCCGATGCTCTCCCCCGGTCCTTATCACTAAATCCACTGGCGCCAGCTCCTGCATGCAGAGCTGCGACGTCAGGCTCTCTTCGGTAATCTGGTCAGGTCGCAGTAATCCTTCCTGAACCTGTTCAGCCAGTTTTTTCACGCCTTCGATAATATCCCAACGGCCGCCATAGTTGGCAGCAATGTTGAGCGTCAGGCCACTATTATTTGCGGTCAGCGTCTCAGAACGGCGAATACGTTCCTGAATACGCGGGCTGAAACGGCTGGTATCGCCAATGACGCGTAAGCGAACATTGTGTTTATGCAGGCTCTTAACTTCGCTGTCGAGCGCCCAGACAAACAGTTCCATTAACGCGGTGACTTCCTGCGCCGGACGACTCCAGTTTTCACTGCTGAAGGCGTAAAGCGTCAGGGCTTCAAGATTGTTGCTGACCGCAAAGCTGACGGCACGGCGCACCGATTTAACGCCCGCTTTGTGGCCTGAAATACGCAATTTTCCCTGATTTTTGGCCCAGCGACCGTTGCCATCCATGATGATAGCGACGTGGCGCGGACCGTTTCCCTGCTGGTCATCAGTGTTGTTGTGATTGTTAGACGACATAACGCTTAACCAATTCCTTTCATCAGAAATGCTGTGGTTTCTGAATACATTGCGCCCGATTCAAATCCCGACACACTCTCAGTGCCGGGCCACACCGAATTCGGTGACAGACCGTGAAACGCGAGCCAGCGACTATACCATTTTCACCTGAAGCGAACAAATGGCCTCATAACGATCGGCTTCACGACGTGAAGCGCGGCAACTTTTCTGTCGCCAGCGCGCGTGCGGCACGATCGATTTCAAGGACAGCGTCCACCGAATCCGGCTCCGGACACACTTGTGCCGCCATCACCGCACTATTCAGTGCTGCGATGTCGGTGAAGCGGATCTGGTGATTCAGGAAAGCCGCGACGGCAACCTCGTTGGCTGCATTCAGCGTGGTGGTCGCCGCCTGCCCTGCCTCACAGGCATCAATGGCCAGCTTCAGACAGGGATAGCGACTAAAATCAGGTTCTGCAAAGCTCAGCGCCGACATGCGGGTAAAATCCAGCGGCGTCACGCCTGCTTGAATGCGCGAAGGCCAGGCCATGCTATGGGCAATGGGCGTGCGCATATCGGGAGAACCTAACTGAGCCAGCACGCTGCCATCGCAGTATCGCACCATGGAGTGAATCACCGACTGTGGGTGAAGGATCACTTCCATCTGCGCTGCGCTGGCATTAAACAGCCAACGGGCTTCAATGTACTCAAGACCTTTATTCATCATGGTGGCCGAATCGACAGAGATTTTTCTCCCCATCGACCAGTTCGGATGTGCACAGGCCTGATCCGGCGACATGGCGCTGAGATCCGCTAAATCTGTGTCACGAAAAGGACCACCCGATCCCGTAAGGATAATCGACTCAATGCCATTATCCCGCAGGTCAGCGTAACCTAACTGATGCTGGATGGTAGCCGGTAAACTCTGAAAAATGGCGTTATGCTCGCTGTCGACCGGTAGTAACTGAGCGTTATGATGACGCACCGCCTCCATAAACAAACGGCCGCAGGTGACAAGCGATTCTTTGTTGGCGAGCAGCACCGTTTTCCCGGCACGAATGGCTGCCAGCGTTGGCAGCAAACCTGACGCCCCCACAATGGCCGCCATCACCTGATCCACCTCATCCAGCGCGGCCAGCTCGCAGGCTGCCTGAACGCCGGAGAGCACGTCAGTTTTCACCCTGATTGCTCTCAGTCGCTCACGCAGCGCAGCGGCAGATGTCTCGTCTGCCATGCAGGCGTAGCGTGGCGCAAAGGCCGCACACTGTTCGGCCATCAGCGCCACATTGTGCCCGGCAACCAGCGCCGTAATCTGATAAAGCTCCGGGTTGGCGCGAACCACCGCCAGCGTGCTGGTGCCGATGGAGCCGGTGGATCCCAGCAGAGTTAATCGCTTCATGAGGCTATCCGTGTGAAGTCAGCGTGCCCATAGGCACAATGTAAAACGCCGCCAGATGTCGCATTCATACGAATACCTCTCTGTACGGCGTTTTGTGCGGCGGTGATGGAATCAGAAATCCATCAGCTCCGTCTCTTTTTCTGACAGTGCAGCATCAACTTTCTTGATGTACGCATCGGTCATTTTTTGCACTTCATCCTGCGCACGACGTTCGTCGTCTTCGCTGATTTCTTTATCTTTCAGCAGCGCTTTGATTTTATCGTTGGCATCGCGACGGACATTACGTACCGACACACGGCCCTGCTCGGCTTCGCCGCGCACGATTTTAATCAGATCTTTACGACGCTCTTCTGTCAGCGCTGGCAGCGGAACACGGATGTCAGTACCGGCTGAACTTGGGTTCAGACCGAGATCGGACTTCATGATCGCTTTTTCGACTGCCTGACTCAGTGAACGATCAAACACGTTGATTTTCAGCGTGCGCGAATCTTCCACAGTGACAGAAGCCAGCTGACGCAGTGGCGTCGGCGTGCCGTAATATTCGACGACGATGCCGTCGAGCAGCGTAGGTGACGCACGACCGGTGCGCACTTTGCTGATGGTAGTTTTGAATGCTTCAACGCATTTTTCCATGCGCGTATCAGCATCTTTTTTGATGTCGTTAATCACGTTGAAACCCTTGGATTCGGTTTGACCTGGCCAGTTCCGGCGTAACCGGAAGCGGGATCGATAATCATCGATAATCCTGACTGGTGCGCGATGCATTCTCATCGCGCTGACAGAATATACCTTATTTTATCTCGCCTCGGGTATTAATGCGTAATCAGGGTGCCTTCTTTTTCACCCATCACTACGCGACGCAGTGCGCCAGGTTTATTCATGTTGAAAACACGGATAGGTAATTTGTGGTCACGCGCCAGGGTAAAGGCCGCCAGATCCATCACTTTCAGCTCTTTATCCAGCACTTCAGCATAGGTCAGTTGATCATACAGCGTCGCGTCCGGGCTTTTCACCGGATCGGCAGAGTAGACGCCGTCAACTTTGGTCGCTTTCAGCACCACGTCCGCTTCAATCTCAATGCCGCGCAGACACGCCGCAGAGTCGGTGGTAAAGAACGGGTTGCCGGTACCGGCGGAGAAGATCACCACGCGGTTGTTACGCAGCAGGCTGATGGCTTCTGCCCAGCTGTAGTTGTCACAGACGCCATTCAGTGGAATCGCTGACATCAGGCGTGCATTCACATAGGCGCGGTGCAGTGCATCACGCATCGCCAGGCCGTTCATCACGGTGGCCAGCATACCCATGTGGTCACCTACGACGCGGTTCATGCCTGCCTGCTGCAGGCTCGCGCCGCGGAACAGGTTCCCTCCGCCAATCACCACGCCAACCTGGATGCCCAGCTCAACCAGCTCTTTAACCTCTTGTGCCATGCGGTCAAGCACACTCGCGTCGATACCAAAACCTTCAGCGCCTTGCAGAGCTTCGCCGCTGAGTTTAAGCAGGATACGTTGATAAACAGGTTTTGCGTTGGTCGCCATGGTCAGTTCTTCCTGGAAGATTGGGTGTAAAGGAGAAGTAAATTCTGATCGATCATCCGCTTACCGCAAAGAAAATGCTATTGGGATGAAACTGAAAACGTGTCTGTTGCGATTCACAGACAAAAAAGAACCGCCATCTGGCGGTTCTTTCAGAGCATTAAGACTGCTTGGACATTGCTGCAACTTCTGCAGCGAAGTCAGACTCAACTTTCTCGATGCCTTCACCCACTTCGAAGCGGATGAAGTTGATCACGTCAGCGCCCTGCTCTTTCAGAGCCTGGCCAACGGTTTTGCTTGGGTCGATAACGAAAGCCTGACCGGTCAGAGAGACTTCGCCGGTGAATTTCTTCATACGGCCTTCAACCATCTTCTCTGCGATCTCTTTAGGCTTGCCAGACTGCATCGCGATGTCCAGCTGAACCTGGTACTCTTTATCAACTACGTCAGCAGAAACGTCTTCTGGCTTAACGAATTCAGGCTTGCTCGCTGCAACGTGCATAGCGATCTGTTTGATCAGATCTTCGTTAGCGCCTTTCGCTGAAACCAGAACGCCGATACGTGCACCGTGCAGGTAGCTGCCCAGCTCTGCGCCTTCCAGGATTGCAACGCGGCGAATATTGATGTTCTCACCGATTTTAGCAACCAGTGCAACGCGCTCTTCTTCGAACTGCGCTTTCAGAACTTCAACGTCGGTAACGCGATCAGCTGCAGCCGCATCCAGAACTTTGTCTGCGAACGCCTGGAAACCGCCATCTTTTGCTACGAAGTCAGTCTGGCAGTTAACTTCCAGAATCACACCGTAGTCGCCAACGATTTTGGTTTTGATTACGCCATCAGCAGCAACGTTGCCTGCTTTTTTCGCTGCTTTGATTGCGCCAGATTTACGCATGTTCTCAATCGCCAGCTCAATGTCGCCGTTCGCTTCAGTCAGCGCTTTTTTGCAATCCATCATGCCAGCGCCAGTACGCTCGCGCAGTTCTTTTACCAATGCAGCGGTAATGTCAGCCATTCCAGAATCCTCGGTTCGTGCCTGTGTACATGTGCACCAGCAGACACTTATTTGCGGAAAATTTACTCTGTCCCGCCGTCCGTTTGGGGGCGTAACAGACTTAGATAAAATAAAGGGGCCACTATAGGCCCCTTACAGATCACATCTGAATGCTAAGGGCTCTTATGCAGAGCAAACCTTATTAAGCGTTTTCTAAAGACGCTTCTTCAGCTTGCTCAGCCAGGTCCTGAGAGCGGCCTTCACGAACGGTAGTCGCAACGGCAGTCAGGTACAGGTTTACAGCACGGATCGCATCGTCGTTACCTGGGATAACGAAATCAACGCCATCTGGATCTGAGTTGGTATCAACGATAGCAAATACCGGGATACCCAGGTTGTTTGCTTCTTTGATTGCGATGTGTTCGTGGTCAGCATCAACAACAAACAGCGCGTCTGGCAGACCGCCCATGTCTTTGATACCGCCCAGGCTGTTTTCCAGCTTGGCCAGCTCACGCGCACGCATCAGCGCTTCTTTTTTGGTCAGTTTGTCGAAAGTACCATCCTGAGACTGAGTCTCCAGATCTTTCAGACGTTTGATTGACTGACGCACGGTTTTCCAGTTGGTCAGCATGCCACCCAACCAGCGGTGGTTTACGAAGAACTGGTCGCAGCTCAGTGCAGACTCTTTTACCGCTTCAGCAGCAGCGCGCTTAGTTCCTACGATCAGGATCTTACCTTTACGGGAAGCGATCTTGTTCAGTTCAGCCAGAGCTTCGTTGAACATAGGAACAGTTTTTTCCAGGTTGATGATGTGAACCTTGTTACGAGCACCAAAGATGAATGGCTTCATTTTTGGGTTCCAGTAACGGGTCTGGTGACCGAAGTGAACACCAGCCTGGAGCATGTCGCGCATGGAAACAGTTGCCATGATAAAACCTCTAAAGTTTGATTGGGGTTGGGCCTCCATGTATCCCATACGACCGACCTCTTTCAAGGCACCCCGGCGTATGTGTCGATACATGTGTGTTTTATTACACATAATGAGAGTTATGCGTTTCCTGCTGACCGAAACGGCCATACAGAGAATCGTCGGCGCGCTTTATACCACAACCAGCCCGGTGACGCCAATAAATGATCGCTGACAGAGGCCAGCGCGTTCTCTATTTGGCAGCCCATTTGCTGGCTGCTAACATGACAGCACAGAACTTATTATTGTCGAATTTTTCGACAACTGCGGATTAATTTAATGTCAATTTCAATTAAAACCCCTGAAGAAATCGAAAAAATGCGCGTCGCGGGCCGCCTGGCCGCTGAAGTGCTGGAGATGATCGAACCCTATGTTAAACCGGGTGTGACCACCGGTGAACTGGACCGCATCTGCCACGAGCACATTACCCAAAAACAACAGGCGGTCTCTGCCTGTCTCGGCTATCACGGCTTTCCGAAGTCGGTCTGCATCTCCGTGAACGAAGTGGTGTGCCACGGTATTCCCAGCGACGATCGCCCGTTAAAAGATGGTGATGTCGTCAATATTGATGTCACCGTGATTAAAGATGAGTACCACGGCGATACCTCAAAGATGTTTATCGTCGGCAAGCCGACCATTCAGGGCGAGCGCCTGTGCCGCGTCACGCAGGAGAGCCTCTATCTTTCCCTGCGTCTGATTAAGCCCGGCATCCGCCTGCGCGAACTGGGCCGGGCTATTCAGAAATATGTTGAAGCGAACGACTTCTCTGTTGTCCGTGAATATTGCGGTCACGGCATCGGCAAGGGCTTCCACGAAGAGCCGCAGGTGCTGCATTATGACGCCGATGACAGCGGCGTTGTCCTTCAGGCAGGCATGACGTTCACGGTTGAACCGATGGTGAATGCCGGGGATTACCGCATCCGCACGATGAAAGATGGCTGGACGGTAAAAACCAAAGATCGCAGCTTGTCCGCGCAGTATGAGCATACTATTGTGGTGACGGAAAACGGCTGTGAGATTTTGACCCTGCGCAAAGACGATACGCTGCCTGCTGTGCTCGTCGCCGAAGGGTGATTCCCCCAATACAGATCAAGCCGGCGCTGAGCCGGCTTTTTTTTGGCTAAAAAAGAGAAGAGCTGCATGAGCGTGAGTCTGTCGGAAGATGTGAAAAACGGTCTGGTCGATTCACCCGCCGAATGGGGTGACGACCAGCTAACCCGCGACATTCTGAAGCTGCGGCTGGAGCAGTTTCAGCAACATCTGGCTGCCGCATTTGATGCCGGTGAAGCGGTTGAGCCGCTGATTGATGCCCGGACACTGTTTATCGATCGGCTGCTGCGTCGCCTGTGGCGCTTCTTTGGCTTTGATGCGATGCCGGCAATCGCGCTGGTCGCGGTGGGTGGCTATGGCCGGGCCGAACTGCATCCACTCTCTGACATTGATGTCCTGATCCTCAGCCGCCAGCCGCTGGATGAACAGGCGGCACAGCGCACCAGCGATCTGCTGACGCTGATGTGGGACCTCAAGCTGGAAGTGGGCCACAGCGTCCGTACGCTGGAAGAGTGTCTGCTGGAAGGCCTGTCCGACCTCACGGTTGCCACCAATCTTATCGAGTCGCGGATGCTGACCGGCGACGTAGCACTGTTTCTGGAACTGCAGAAAAACATCTTCAGCGACGGTTTCTGGCCCTCATCCACCTTCTTTGCCGCCAAAATTGAAGAGCAGCAGGAGCGCCACAAGCGTTACCACGGCACCAGCTATAACCTTGAGCCGGACATTAAAAGCAGCCCCGGTGGCCTGCGCGACATCCATACGCTGCAGTGGGTCGCGCGACGCCATTTTGGGGCCACTACGCTGGATGAGATGGTCGGCTTTGGTTTTCTCACCGACGCAGAGCGCAGCGAACTTAATGAATGCCAGGCGTTTCTCTGGCGCATCCGCTTTGCGCTGCATCTCTCTCTGCCCCGCTACGATAACCGCCTGCTGTTCGACCGTCAGCTTAGCGTGGCACAACGCCTGAATTACCAGGGCGAGGGTAATGAGCCGGTCGAACGGATGATGAAAGATTTTTATCGGGTCACGCGGCGTATTGGCGAACTGAATCAGATGCTGCTGCAGCTGTTTGATGAGGCGATTCTGGCGCTCTCCACCAGCGAGAAACCCAGAGCGGTTGATGACGATTTCCAGTTGCGGGGTAATTTGATCGACCTGCGGGACGAAACCCTGTTCACGCGCGAACCGCAGGCCATTCTGCGCATGTTCTATGTCATGGTGCGTAACGACAGCATCAAAGGGATTTACTCCACTACCCTGCGTCATCTGCGCCATGCCCGTCGTCATCTTAAACAGCCGCTGTGTCAGATCCCGGAAGCACGCCGCACCTTTATGTCGATTCTGCGCCATCCCGGAGCGGTCAGCCGCGCGCTGGTGCCCATGCATCGTCACAGCGTGTTATGGGCTTACACGCCGCTGTGGGGGCATATCGTCGGGCAGATGCAGTTTGATCTGTTCCACGCTTACACGGTGGATGAGCACACTATCCGGGTATTGCAGAAGCTGGAGAGCTTTGCCAATGAAACAACCCGTCCGCAGCATCCGCTGTGCGTAGAGCTGTGGCCGCGTCTGCCGCAGCAGGAGTTGTTGCTGATGGCCGCCCTGTTGCACGACATTGCCAAAGGGCGCGGCGGCGATCACTCTATTCTCGGCGCGCAGGATGCACTCGATTTTGCGGAGATGCACGGCCTGAACTCCCGTGAAACTCAGCTGGTGGCCTGGCTGGTTCGTCATCATCTGCTGATGTCGGTCACGGCCCAGCGGCGCGATATTCAGGACCCGACGGTGATCCAGCAGTTCGCCGAAGTGATGCAGAATGAGAACCGGTTACGCTATCTGGTTTGCCTGACCGTCGCAGATATCTGCGCCACCAACGAAAGTCTCTGGAACAGCTGGAAGCAGAGCCTGTTACGCGAGCTCTTTTTCGCCACCGAGAAGCAGCTGCGACGCGGCATGGAAAACAGCCCGGATCTGCGTGAGCGGGTGCGTCATCATCGGCTGCAGGCACTGGCGCTGCTGCGGATGGACAACATTGATGAAGAACGCCTGCATCAGATCTGGAATCGCTGCCGCGCTGATTATTTCCTGCGCCATACCCCGAATCAGATCGCCTGGCATGCCCGCCACTTGCTGGTTCACGATCTGAAGAAACCGCTGGTGCTGGTCAGCCCACAGGCCACGCGTGGCGGGACCGAAATTTTTATCTGGAGTCCCGATCGCCCGCATCTGTTTGCTGCCGTTGCCGGAGAACTCGATCGCCGCAATCTCAGCGTCCACGACGCGCAAATCTTCACCAGCCGGGACGGCATGGCGATGGATACCTTTATTGTGCTGGAGCCGGATGGCAGCCCGCTGTCGCCGGATCGCCATCCGATGATCATTCAGGCGCTGGAGCAGGCGATTACCCAGTCTGACTGGGTGCCGCCGCGCACCCGCCGTCCGTCAGCCAAACTCCGGCATTTCAGCGTAGAGACTGAGGTCAATTTCCTGCCGACGCATACCGATCGTCGCAGCTACCTTGAACTGGTGGCGCTGGATCAGCCTGGCCTGCTGGCGCGGGTGGGGGAAGTCTTTGCCGATCTCGGTGTCTCACTGCACGGCGCACGCATCAGTACGATCGGCGAGCGGGTCGAAGATTTGTTTATTCTCGCCAACAGTGAACGTCAGGCGCTGGACGAAGAAATGCGTAAAGCGTTGCAACAACGGTTGACAGAGGCCCTTAATCCAAACGATAAAGTGTGACCAGACTCGATTTGTAAACATTAATCTCTTTACTTGTGTCGGGTTATTGCCCGGCATCGCACATGACAGATCAGGAAAAAAATATGCAACAGTTACAGAGCGTTATTGAATCCGCCTTCGAACGTCGCGCTGACATTACACCCGCCAGCGTTGACAGCGAAACCCGTGATGCCATCAACCAGGTTATCTCCCTGCTGGACAGCGGTGAACTGCGCGTTTCTGAGAAGATCGACGGCGAGTGGGTAACGCATCAGTGGCTGAAGAAAGCAGTACTGCTCTCTTTCCGCATCAATGACAATCAGGTCATGGAAGGTTCAGAAACCCGCTTTTACGACAAAGTTCCGATGAAGTTTGCCGGCTGGGATGAAGCGCGTTTCAAAGAAGCGGGCTTCCGCGTTGTGCCCCCTGCGGCTGTGCGTCAGGGTGCCTATATCGCCCGCAATACGGTGCTGATGCCGTCTTACGTCAACATCGGTGCTTTCGTAGATGAAGGCACCATGGTGGATACCTGGGCGACCGTCGGCTCCTGTGCGCAGATTGGTAAAAACGTTCACCTTTCTGGCGGCGTGGGTATCGGTGGTGTACTGGAGCCGCTGCAGGCAAATCCGACCATTATCGAAGACAACTGCTTCATTGGCGCACGCTCTGAAATCGTTGAAGGCGTGATTGTTGAAGAAGGCTCCGTGATCTCAATGGGCGTGTATATCGGTCAGAGCACCAAAATTTATGACCGTGAAACGGGCGAAGTACACTATGGCCGTGTGCCTGCCGGTTCCGTGGTGGTATCGGGTAACCTGCCGTCCAAAGATGGCAGCTATAGCCTTTACTGTGCCGTGATCGTTAAGAAAGTGGATGCGAAAACGCTGAGCAAAACAGGCATTAACGAACTGCTGCGTACCATCGACTGAGTCACCTGACGGGCTGGAAACCAGCCCGTCATCTTTTCTTTACAGCCTTCATCAAATAACATGCTTCGCGCCGCGAATTAACTGGTGCGTTTAGTTTTCATCCAGGTCATAATCCGCGCCAGTTAAATCCTGTCGCGCAATGTTCATCCCGCTTATTTATGTCTACAGTTGACGGACGTCATGAACAAGTCTGCGCGCTTCTCACTTTTGATGGAAACAACGCTATGTATGACAATCTGAAAAGCTTAGGTATCAGTAACCCGGATGACATTGACCGCTACAGCCTGCGTCAGGAAGCCAATAACGACATTCTGAAGATCTACTTCCGCAAAGATAAAGGCGAGTTTTTCGCGAAAAGCGTTAAATTCAAATATCCGCGCCAGCGCAAAACCGTCGTTGCCGATCATGCAACGCAGGGCTACAAAGAAGTTCAGGAAATCAGCCCGAATCTGCGTTATGTCATCGATGAACTGGACCAGATTTGCCAGCGCGATCAGGTTGAAGTGGATCTGAAACGCAAAATTCTGGATGACCTGCGTCATCTGGAAAGCGTGGTCGCCCACAAGATCTCAGAAATTGAATCGGACCTGGAAAAATTAACCCGTAACAGCCGTTAATTGCCAACCCGACCCGAAAGGCCAGCTCTGCTGGCCTTTTTTATGCCCTGAATCTGCCCCCTACCCCTGCTCATCCAGCTGCAAAGCGACGTAAAGCAACAGCCTGTCGTCAAAATGACCAAGATTCAGCCCGGTCAGTTCCGAGATCCGGTTCAGCCGGTACTCCAGCGTATTACGGTGAATGAACAGCGCACGCGCGGTGGCGCTCGGCTGGACGTTATGGGTGAACCAGGCGATAAGCGTGCGGCGCAGCAAGCCGTTGTTATCCATGCTTTTGAGCTTCGCCAGGGGCCGGGCGAGCTCATTGGCCTGCCAGCCGCCGCGAAGGCTGTCGAGCAGCACCGGCAGCACCAGATCCTGATAAAAATAGCTGCGCACGTCGGGCATACGCTGCTTGCCCACCATCATCGTGGTGCGCGCCGTCCGGTAAGAGCGTGCGATGCTGCCGGGTCCGGTAAAGAAGTTGCCCAGCGCGATGCGCATCCGCAAATGGCCGCTTTCTTTCATCCGCTGCAGTAGCTGCCCGACGCGGCGGCGATGATCTTCCTGATCGTAACGTCCGTGCCCGTTCAGGGCCGGTTTCAGCACCACCATTTCCGTCAGAGACACGATAGCGATCAGATTATCGCGCTCCGGCGTGGTCAGCAGTGTCTGCAGCTGCTGTAGCTCCGACATCGCGCTGTCGACGCCAAGCTGACCGCTATCCACTTCCACCACGGCCACCACACGTGGCTGATTGAGATCGATGCCGAGCCGCTGTGCCCATTCGGTCAGCTGGGGCGACAGGGTATCGCTGCGGATGAGGTTCAGCACCAGCTCTTCACGCAGACGGCTATCCTGCGCCAGCATATGCAACAGCCGCGCCTGCTCCAGCATCATCTCTGCGGTCATGCAGACCAGTTCGCCATAGTGCCGCAGCGTCAGCGGCTCGCCTGTCAGGCCAATGACCCCAACGATGTCACCATCGATGCGCAGCGGCAGGTTAATGCCGGGCCGCACGCCATGAAGATGTTTAGCCACCGCTTCGTCGATGTCGACTACGCGCCCCTGTGAAAGCACCAGCAGCGCACCTTCGTGCAACTCCCCAATGCGTTCCCGGTCACCGCTGCCGATAATGCGGCCCCGCGCATCCATCACGTTGACATTGCTGTCAATAATTTTCATGGTGCGCGCCACGATATCCTGAGCCAGCCGGGCATCAAGGTGATAGGTAGCCATCCATTACTCCTGAAAAAGAGGGGGGAGAAACAGAATACGTAAGCACCGCACGCAGAACATTGTGCATTTGCACAGAGCCAGGCGGTCATTTGCCGAATTTGCGGTAAGCATCACACTCTGGCGCGGCAAAAAGCGGACATAAAAAAGGCGGACCGCAGTCCGCCTCTTCGTCAGTTGCCGCGCATTTACTGCATCAGCAGATAGATGCTGCTGTCGCCGCGCTTCACATTCAGCGCCAGGACGGACGGTTTGGTATCGAGGACTTTGCGCAGTTCCCCCAGATTGGTCACCACCTGCTGGTTAACGCCTTGGATCACATCGCCTTTTTTCAGTCCGATACGCGCCGCCGCACTGCCTGGTTTCACGTTATCAACACGTACACCTTTAGTACCTGATTCGATATTGCTGAGATCGGCCCCTTCGATGCCGTTGTAGATGGTTGCGGACTGCACTTTCGCCTGGCTGCTCTGCTGCAACTGAACAGAGACATCAACCGGTTTGCCGTCACGCAGCAGGCCCAGTTTCAGGGTGGTGCCAACCGGCAGTGAACCGACTTCCGCACGCAGCGACGCAAAGCTGCTCAGCGGTTTGCCGTTCATGGAGACAATTACGTCACCCGCTTTGATACCCGCTTTGGCGGCAGCAGAGTCTGGCAGCACCTGGCTGACAAAGGCTCCACGCTGTGCGTCAACCTTCATCGCTTTTGCCAGCTCGGAGTTCAGTTCCGTACCCTGCACACCCAGCTCGCCGCGTTTAACCTGGCCAAACTCAACCATCTGCGCCGTCAGGTTTTTCACCATGTTGCTGGGGATCGCAAAGCCGATACCGATGTTGCCGCCATCCGGTGCCAGAATGGCGGTGTTAATCCCAATCAGTTCACCGTTGAGGTTAACCAGCGCACCACCGGAATTGCCCCGGTTAATCGCCGCATCCGTCTGGATAAAGTTTTCGTAGTTTTCCACGTTCAGGCCGCTGCGTCCCAGCGCCGAGACGATACCAGAGGTCACCGTTTCACCCAGTCCATACGGGTTACCGATTGCAACGGTGTAGTCACCGACGCGCAGATTGTCAGAGTCAGCGATTTTCACGGCGGTCAGATTTTTGGCGTCCTGCAGCTGAATCAGCGCAATATCAGAGCTGGGATCTTTACCAATCACTTTCGCGTCATAGCGACGACCATCGCTGAGCTGTACCTGAATTTTGGTGGCATTATTCACCACGTGATTGTTGGTCACCACGTAGCCTTTTTCGGCGTTAATGATCACGCCCGATCCCAGCGCACGGAATTTCTCCTGCTGGGTATCAGGGCCTGGCGCACCGCCGTTACCGCCTGCACCGTCACCGCTCTGGCACATCGGTGAACCCTGGAACGGGGAACCGTCCTGGCAAAATGGCGAATTGTCACCGAAGAATTGCTGAAACTGCTGCGGCATACGTGGGGTTTTTACTGTGGTCGTGCCCTCAACGCTGATACTGACCACAGACGGCATTACCTTCTCCAGCATCGGTGCCAGGCTTGGTAGTTGCTGGCTCTCGGAAGAGGCCGTTTGCGCAGCAGAAACAGTAACAGGGGCGAGCGCCATGCTCAGGCTCAAAGCCAGTGCACTTAACACTAAGGTCTTTTTTTTCATTTTTCGTTTCTCAATAAGATTACTGTTCAGACCATTGCTGTGGTCGAAAGGTGAGATAAAAGTTTTAGCGCGAAGTTCCTTTAAAAGTTTAAGCCAAAGGTAAAAATTTATTCGCGCTCTTTACAATCGGCGGCTTATTCTACTGCCATCAGTCGCCGGTACTCATCCCAGGCGTAGAGATCGGTCATCCCGCTGATATAATCCTGAATAAGCCGGAAGCGATAATAACGTTCCCATAACAGCCGCTGGTATTTATGCTCAACCACCAGATTACGCATCTTATGCAAATAGGCTTTACGGTGTTTACCGGAGAGTTTATGGAAAAGACGGGTTTCGATCGGGTGCTGACGCAGGAAATCTTCATTTATCAGCGTGGTAAAGGCTTCATAATTGAGGCGCATCAGCGGCTGATAGATCTCCAGCAGGCCTTTAATCACCCGGTATCCCTGCAACTCCAGCTGTTCAACTTCAGAGTGGTTAAAGACCTGCTGGCGCGCAACGGTCTTAAACAGCTGCAGTAAGCGGCCCTCTTCACCCTCATCTTCCAGTAGCGCGTGGTTAAAACGTCCATCGAATATAGCAGGCAAATTATCAACAAAACGTTTCACCGCGTAACTGACTAACACGCTCTGAACATTTACGCGTAATGACATAAAAAATTGATCGCTACGGCTTCGACGTTTTTTACTGCAGGCTTCACGCCAGGCTTCGCCAATAGTCCGGCTGAAAGCGTCGTTATTTTTAACAGGCCCCCAGGCTTTATTAAGAAATTCAAACAAACTCTCAACATTAAAGATATCTTTTTCTACAGCGTCGTCTAAATCAGCAATACAATAGGAGATATCATCCGCGGCTTCCATTATATAGGTGAGCGGAAAACGGTGGTGTTCTTCCATGTGCGTCGCCGCACGCAGGTCGGCAATATAATCCTGCTCGGAGAGATAAAACCCGGGTTTCTTCATCAGAACGCTAAACTCAGCGGGCTTTTCACCCTGCCACCAGGCGGGTGCGGTATATTTCAGGATGCAGGCAACCTGCGAGTAACTGAGATTGAGTTGCAGCAGGGTGTGCACCATACGAATGGCCTGCGCGTTGCCCTCAAAATGACAGAGATCCTGACGGATCATGGCATTAAGCTGATCGAAGGCTTTACGCTGCGCCTCCCCTTCAACACCCGCTACCAGTGGATCGACCAGTTCGGCCGCAAGGTTTTCTTCAAACCAGTCGTTAATGGCAGCCTCGCCAAAATGACCAAACGGCGGATTACCCACGTCATGCAGCAGACACGCCATTTCAATCAGGCTTTCAAACGCGCCTTCCAGCTCCTCCAGACCATACTGCGCCAGTCCGCCCTGCATCTTCAGGGTTTGCAGAATCTCTTTCGTGATGTAGCGCCCGGTCTGCTGCACTTCCAGCGAGTGCGTCAGGCGGGAGCGAACAGCGGCGTTGCGCTCCAGCGGAAAGACCTGGGTTTTCTGCTGCAAACGCCGGATGGCGGCGGAGTTGATAATCCGTCCACGATCGCTCTCAAAATGGCGGGTAATGTAATATTCGCCTTCCGGATCTTTTCGACTGTTATAAGGGCGCGAGAAGCTGATCTTCTTCCTGAAATTGATCGCCGACATGAGTTACCCCTGACTTTTTCGTGAATTAATCCCCTGAATGGCATGGTAGACTATGCCCTAAATTTTGATTCTTTACATTAGCGGAACTCACTATGAAAGCAGGCATTATTGGCGCGATGGAGCAGGAAGTCACACTGCTGCGCGACAAAATTGAAAACCGTCAAACGCTGTCGCTGGCGGGTTGTGAAATCTATACCGGCACCCTGCAGGGCGTTGAGGTGGCACTGCTGAAATCGGGCATTGGTAAAACCTCTGCCGCGCTGGGTACGACCCTGCTGCTGCAGCTCTGCAAGCCGGATGTGGTGATCAACACCGGATCGGCGGGCGGTTTAGCGCCATCACTGAGCGTCGGTGATATCGTGGTGTCTGAAGAAGTGCGTTATCACGATGCAGACGTCACGGCCTTTGGTTATGAGCCGGGTCAGATGGCGGGTTGTCCGGCCGCGTTTGTGGCAGACAGCAACCTTATCGCGGCGGCAGAAGCCTGCATCAAACAGCTGGACCTGAATGCTGTCCGGGGTCTGGTGGTGAGCGGCGATGCCTTTATCAATGGTGCCGAACCGCTGGCACGCATTCGCAGTCAGTTCCCGCAGGCAATTGCCGTTGAGATGGAAGCGACCGCTATTGGTCACGTCTGTCATCAGTTCCAGGTGCCGTTTGTGGTCGTCCGCGCAATTTCTGACGTGGCCGATAAGCAGTCTCACCTCAGCTTTGATGAGTTCTTAAGCGTGGCGGCGAAGCAATCTTCGCTGATGGTGGAGAACCTGCTGGCGCATCTGGCGCGTGGCTAAAACGCTGCTGTTCTGCTGGCTGCTGCTGTTAAGCAGCAGCCTGCTCTCTTCCCCGCCCCGTGTTATCACCCTTGCCCCCCATCTGACCGAACTCGCCTTTGCTGCCGGGATTACACCGATTGCAGTCAGTGCGTGGTCTGACTATCCGCCGCAGGCGAAACAGATTGAGCAGGTCGCCAACTGGCAGGGCATCAAGGCCGAACGCATTCTGCAGCTTAAACCGGATCTGGTTTTAGCCTGGCGCGGCGGTAATCCGCAGCGGCAGATTGATCAGTTGCAGCAGCTCGGCGTACCGGTTAAATGGATTGATCCGCAGACGCTGGATGAGATGTTCACAGCGCTGGCCGATCTGGGCCGCTGGAGTCCCAGTCCGGATCAGGCTAGCCGTGCCGCCCGCGCGTTACGGCAGCAGGAAGCTGCACTGCGTCAGCGCTATACTCACCTGACTGCGGTTCCGCTTTTTTTGCAGTTTGGTCAGCAGCCGCTGTTTACGGCCGCCAGAGCCACGCTGCAGAATGACATTATTACATTATGTGGTGGCAGGAATATCTTTGCTGACAGTCGCGTCAGCTGGCCACAGGTCAGTCGTGAACAGGTGCTGATGCGGCATCCACAGGCCGTGGTGACAGCGGGCAGTGCCCGGCAGGCAGACAATATCCGTGACTTCTGGCGGCCACAACTTACGGTGCCCGTGATCGCCATTAACGAGGACTGGCTGAGCCGGCCTGGCCCGCGACTGCTGCTGGCCGCGCAACAGCTTTGTGTGGCCCTGCATCCCGATCAATAAATCGGCGAATTGATTAAAGTCACTACGCTTTTTGCCGTTAATCAATACCAGAGACGAGCCGGCCACGTATGCTTGCCGTCCTTTTAGCGCCACGGCGCTTTTTTAAACACCAGGAACCTTCATATGACCAGAGCACTGCTGCTGGCCATAGGGCTATCGATCGCTGGATCGGCTGTTGCAGGATCGATAAACGGCTCTATAGGCGCCAGGCTTGTCATCTATTCACGCTGTGAAATCAACACGGCTAACGGTCAGCCCGCGCCGCAGATCAATTGCGGCAGGCAGGCAAGCGCGCAGCCACGCGTGACCCAGAGTCCGATTCAGTCGCAGGGAAGAGTGAAGCAAAGTAACCGGCTGGTCACAATAGAGTGGTAAACGAGGCCGTCGCGATGACGGCCTTCGTCATCAGATGCTGAAGGAAGAGCCACAGCCACAGGTGGTTTTGGCGTTCGGGTTGGTCACGATAAAGCGTGAGCCTTCCAGACCTTCGGTGTAATCCACTGAACCGCCCACCAGATATTGCAGGCTCATTGGGTCAACCACCAGCGAGACGCCCTGCTTTTCAATCGTCATGTCCCCATCGTTCATCTGATCGTCAAAGGTGAAGCCGTACTGGAAACCACTGCAACCGCCACCAGTGATATAGACGCGAAGTTTCAGCGCCGGATTCTCTTCGTCGGCAATCAGGTTTTTGACCTTTGTGGCTGCGGCGTCGGTAAACTGCAACGGCAGTGCTACTACTTCATCACTCATGTTTTACTCCGGTAAACGTCCAGGTCAGAAAACGACCTTAATTAAGCTATTATCAGCCAGCACCTCAGCGCAATCAAGCTCTGCCCTTCGCACTCTGTGCCGCTTTCACCTCCATTAAGGGCGCTGCGGGTGAATCCGCCTTTCGTCTGCTGCCCCTCTTCCGTAGAATGGCGCAATATTTTTCTGAACCGCTGGAGCCGAAAATGAGTAAGTCCGAACAACTGTTTGCCGAGGCACAACGCCTGATTCCGGGTGGGGTAAACTCGCCAGTACGCGCATTTACCGGTGTGGGCGGCGTTCCGCTGTTTATTGAACACGCTGATGGCGCGTATCTCTATGACGCCGATGGCAAAGCCTATATCGACTATGTTGGCTCATGGGGTCCGATGGTGCTGGGTCATAACAACGCGGCGATCCGTAATGCGGTCATCGAAGCCGCCCAGCGCGGCCTGAGCTTTGGCGCACCGACCGAGATGGAAGTGACGATGGCGCAGCTGGTGTGTGAGCTGATGCCGGGCATGGAGATGGTGCGAATGGTTAACTCCGGCACCGAAGCAACCATGAGCGCTATCCGTCTGGCACGTGGCTTTACCGGCCGCGATAAAATCATCAAGTTTGAAGGCTGCTATCACGGCCACGCTGACCATCTGCTGGTGAAAGCGGGTTCCGGTGCTCTGACGCTGGGTCAGCCAAACTCACCGGGCGTACCGGCAGATTTCGCTAAACATACCCTGACCTGTACCTTTAACGATACGGACTCGGTGCGCAGCGCCTTTGAGCAGTATCCTGACGACATCGCCGCGATCATCGTTGAGCCGGTCGCCGGTAACATGAACTGCATTCCACCGCAGCCAGACTTCCTGCCAGGCCTGCGTGCGCTCTGTGATGAGTTCGGCGCACTGCTGATTATTGATGAAGTGATGACCGGTTTCCGCGTCGCGCTGGGCGGCGCACAGGCCCACTACAACGTGCGTCCTGATCTGACCTGCCTTGGAAAAATTATCGGTGGCGGGATGCCGGTTGGTGCGTTCGGTGGCCGTCGCGACGTGATGGCGGCGCTGGCCCCGACCGGTCCGGTTTATCAGGCGGGCACGCTCTCTGGTAACCCGATTGCTATGGCGGCAGGTTTTGCCTGTCTGACGCAGATCGCCCAGCCGGGCACTCACGAAAAACTGGATGCCCTGACCCGCCAGCTGGCAGAAGGCCTGCGTGATGCGGCGAAACAGCACGCTATCCCGCTGGTGATAAACCATGTGGGCGGGATGTTCGGCCTGTTCTTCACCGATGCCGACAGCGTGACCTGTTACGCGGACGTGACCCGCTGCGATGTGGATCGCTTTAAAACCTTCTTCCATCTGATGCTGGAAGAAGGCGTTTACTTTGCGCCATCAGCCTATGAAGCGGGCTTTATGTCCCTGGCACACAGCGAAGAGGATATTCAGCGCACTGTCGACGCCGCGCGTCGTTGTTTCGCGAAGCTCTGATTTCGGCAGCGTTAGAGATAAAGACCGGCAGCAGCCGGTCCGGAATTTCACAGCAACATAAAACTCAACGCGCAGGGAACACGGGCAGAGGTGGAAAGCGGCCCGCGCCTGGGACAAAAACGCCGGGAGCGTTTTTGAACAACGCAAAGCGTTGGCCCGGCTACGGGCGCACCTCAGGGATGAGGTGCGTAATCGCGCGGGCCGAGCGTGTCAGGGACTGGCCTTAGCGTCTTTCCGATCTGACCGTGTTCCCTTCGCAGGCTCAGCCTCACAGCCAATCGGGCCAGACGTTGTTAATCATCTCAGACCGGCTTGCGCCGGTCTTTTTTTTAACCTGAACGCCGCAGCAGCCAGATAAAGTAAGGCGCACCTAAAAACGTCGCCATCAGCCCGGCCGGGATTTGATCCGGGAACGCCAGCATCCGTCCGCACCAGTCGGCCATAACCATTAATCCCGCACCCAGTAATCCCGACAGCACCAGTTGCGGCAGTGCCCGCCGGAATCCCAGCATCCGCGCCATGTGCGGAGCCATCAGCCCGACAAAGCTCAGTGGGCCGATCGTCAGTGTGGCGCTGGCCGTCAGCGCGGCCGCCAGCAGCAGCAGGCTAAGTCGCACCGGCGTTAAGGCGATTCCGGCTGAGCGTGCGGTGGCACTTCCCAATGGCAGCAGCGTCAGCCAGCGACTGGCCAGCGGTGCCAGCGAAACCAGCAGCAGCGCACAGACAGCGCTCTGAATTGCCTGGCTGCTGCTGATGTTATAGGTCGACCCGGATATCCAGCTCAGTAACCCGCCCATACGCGGATCGCCGCTGGCCAGCAGCAGCATCAGCAGAGTGACAAAGGCGCTGTTGAGCGCCATGCCCGCCAGCAGCATCCGCTCCGGCGAAAAACCGCCGCGACTGGCGACAGCCATAATGACCAGCAGCGTCAGCGCTGCTCCCATCGCACCGGCGGGCAGCAGCCATGCCAGCGCATCGCCCGGCACAAAGAACATCATGACGACCACGCCACAGGCGGCACCGGAACTGATGCCCAGCACTTCCGGGCTGGCCATGGGATTGCCGGTCAGCCGCTGAATAAGACTCCCCGCCACGCCCAGCATCAGGCCGGTCACCAGCGCGGCCAGCACACGGGGTGCACGCCACGGCAGCAGCGACTGCAGCATCTCGCCTGCGGACCCGGTCCAGCCCTGTGCATCACGACCCAGTGCCAGCGCCCCCCACGTCAGCAGCCCCAGAACAGCAAGACCGAATAGCGACCAGTGCAGCAGGTTCTGTCGCTCGGCGGGCACAGTGTCACCCTGATTAAGCGCGGGCGGCACCGAACCGGTACGCAGTCGCGGCAGCAGCCACAGCAGAATCGGTACGCCAAGCAGCGCCGTGGCCGTGCCGGTCGGAATGTCGCGCCAGTGGGCGCTGAGCCACAAAACAGTGCTGTCAGCCAGCCACAGCAGTAGCGCACCCGTCAGCGGTGCCAGCAGCATCCGGCTGATGAGCCGTCGTCCACCCAGCAGTTTCGCCAGCAGCGGCGCAAACAGCCCGATAAAGCCGATAATTCCGGCAACATTCACCAGCTGTGCGCTAAGCAGGATTGCCAGCCCGAGGCCCCCGAGACGCGCCACAGAGAGCGCCAGCCCCAGATTTTTAGCGACCCCCTCATCCAGCCCCATTAGCGTCAGCGGACGCAGCAGCGCCAGCGCCAGCACAAACGCCAGCAGCAGGCGCGGCCAGAGCTGTTGCACATTGTCCCAGCTCATCTGATTCAGCGCGCCGGTGCTCCACAGAAACATGTTCTGCAGCTGATCGTGATTGAAGATGGCGAAGATTTGATTGACCGCACCGCTGTAGAAGCTCAGTACCAGTCCGGCCAGAATCAGCGTCACCGGCGACAGACGTTTGCTCCAGGCCACGCCGAATACCAGCGCAGCCACCAGCAGCGCCCCGCTGAGTGCGGCAAACTGCTGTGTCAGCGCCCCGCCCGGCAGATGCCACAGCGTCGCCACGGTAATCCCCAGCTGTGCGCCGGAGGAGACGCCCAGCGTGGTCGGCTCTGCCAGCGGGTTGCGCAATATCTGCTGAAACAGCAGGCCCGCTAACCCCAGTCCAGCCCCCACCAGCAGCGCCAGTACGGTGCGTGGCAGCAGGCTGTAGTGGAACACCATCTGCTGCAGGCTATCGGTTGCCGGTGACCAGAGTGCCTGCCACCATTCAGCCTGTGGCAGCGCCTGGTGCAGATTAACCAGCGTCAGGCTGAGTGCGAGCAGAAACAGCAGGCTGAGGAGGCCTGCGGGAAACAGAGCATGGCGCATCAGTGCGTCTCCAGCGCGCGTTCCAGCACGCGAACAAAGTGCAGCGCCGAGAGCGTAGCACCGTAATACCAGACCGCCGGGACGCGCTGAAAGCGTCCGGCGCGTACAAACGGCATGGCCTGCCACAGCGGACTGCGCATCAGCTGTTGCATCTCCACGTCGTTGTCGTGATCAAAACAGAGGACATCCACATCCCCGGCCTGCGCCAGTTGCTCAATGCCAATCACGGCACTGCCCCAGAAACTGGTTTCACCCTGCCAGCCATTTTTCAGGCCCAGCAGGGTCATCACTTCCAGGAACAGGCTGTTTTTACCGAAGGTAATGGCGTGACGGCTGTCGAGCAGCGTCATCAGCAGTATCGTGCGTCCGGCATAAGGAGCCAGACGCTGGCGCGCCGCCGCCAGCTCCGCATCGACCTCGCGCAGATGCTGCTCCGCCCGATCGCTTAACCCAAGACGTGCCGCCAGCTGACGCAGCGATGCGCGTGCAGCGGTGAAGGGTTTTCCGTCGCCGTTGTGAAGGTCGAAGCCCATGATCGGCGCGATACGCGTCAGTTTCTCTTTAGACGGGCCATAGCCGTTGGAGCAGAGGATTAGCGACGGCTGCATTTGCGCCATCAGCTCAAGATTGGGTTCAGTGCGCAGACCGACATCGATCACGCCCGCAGGTAGCGGCGGCTCTCCTACCCAGATGTTGTAGTTGTGCAAATCGGCCACACCCCAGGGCGTGATGCCCAGGGCTATCAGCAGTTCGGTGGGGAGCCACTCCAGGGCAATAATCCGGCCCGGATTTGGTGTGGCAGCACGCAGGGGAAGCGCGCAAAACAGCGGTGAGGCCGCCAGCGCCAGCAACAGCCGGCGGCGATAAAGATCGGGCATCATCCTTTCCTTAACAGACAAAACTGACCGGCGCGCCGCCCTGCGGGTGCGGTAAAATGCCCATCGGAATGCCGTAAATTGCACCCAGCACCTCAGGCTGCATAATTGCCCCGGCGTCACCTTCAGCAATCATCGCGCCCTGACGCAGTGCCACGAGATGATCGCAGTAGCGTGCCGCCATATTGATATCATGCAGCACCGCAATCACGGTCAGGCCGCGCTGCTGGCTCAGATCTTTTATCAGCGCCAGCACCTCAACCTGATGAGCAATATCCAGCGCCGAGGTCGGTTCATCCAGCAGCAGACAGCGGCTGTTTTGCGCCACCATCATCGCCAGCCAGGCGCGCTGACGCTCACCGCCCGACAGGCTATCCACCAGCCGCCCGGCAAAGGGTTTAAGCCCCACCTGCGCAATCGCATCCTCTACCCGGTCACGATCTTCCTGACCAAAGCGTCCCAGCGCCCCGTGCCAGGGATAGCGGCCAATTGCCACCAGCTCACGCACCGTCATCCCTTCGGCTGCCGGTAACTGCTGCGGGAGATAGGCCACCTCGCGGGCAAAGGCTTTACTGTTCCAGCGTCCGACCGGCTGCTGATTTAACAGCACCTCTCCCCTGCTGGCTGCATGATGACGGCCCAGCATTTTTAACAGCGTGGATTTGCCGGAGCCGTTGTGACCAATCAGCGCGGTCATTTTGCCTGGTGGAAAGGTCAGCGAAAGTGGCTGGAGGAGGGTTCGGCCGGGTACCTCAAAACTGGCGTTATCCAGCGTAAAGGTGGCCTCTTCTGCGTGCGAATGCGGCATGGTTATCCCTGTGAACGGGCGCCGAAGCGCCCGGTTAAATCAGAATCTGAAGGTCGCGGTGCCAACAATCTGGCGCTCCGCACCCCAGTAGCAGGCGTATTCACGGTAACAGCTGGCGACATATTCACGGTCGAACAGGTTGTTAACGTTAACGCCCACCGACGAGCCTGGCAGACCGAACCGGCCCAGATCATATTTCAGCGCCGCATCCACCGTGGTGTAACCGGCCACTTTAAAGTTCTGGTTCTGCTCAGTACCGGTGCTGTAAAGCCCCTGGCTTTCCCCGACATAACGCACACCTGCACCCAGCGTCACGCCCGACAGCGCCGTCTCGTGGAAGGTGTAGTCGCTCCACAGTGAGGCCATGTGCTTCGGCACCTGCACCGGCGTTTTGCCTTTAAGCAGGGTGTCTTCGGTATATTCTGCATCGGTGTAGGTGTAAGAAGCCGTCAGATTGACATTGGCATTCAGCGCCGCTTTGGCTTCCAGCTCAACGCCGCGCGACCGGATTTCACCGCTCTGCACGCTGAAGAGAGCTCTGCCTGGATTAGGATCGGCAGTCAGGTTTTTAGTTTTCGTCAGCTGATAAAGCGCAGCGGTGAGCACCACCGGACGATCTTTCGGTACATATTTTACGCCCGCTTCATATTGCTTAGCGCGCGACGGATCAAATGCCTTACCTTCAAAGGTTGAACCGGCATTCGGAATAAAGGCTTCGCTGTAGCTGAAGTAAGGCGCGATGCCGTTATCAAACACATAGTTCAGACCACCGCGCCACGTGAATGCCTGGTCGTTCTGGCTATCAACATTGTCCGTCCCCCGGTCATAAACGGAGGTCATGGCGTAGTCGTAGCGGCCACCCAGCGTCAGCACCCAACGGTTCCACTCCATCTGATCCTGCGTGTAGAGGCCGGTCTGACGCTGCTTGTTGAGACGTTGATAAGGGCCATATGACGTCACGCTATCATCGCCATATTGCGGATTAACGGCATTCAGGCTGGAAGCTGAGCCAAACTGTGCATCAATATCATTACGGGTCCGCTGATAATCCACACCCAGCAGCAGCGTATGATCCACCAGGCCAGTGGCAAATTTCGCCTGCGCCTGTGTATCCACCGTAAACTGATTCAGCGTCTCTTTGGAGGCTGCTGAACCCCGGGTAATCTCCTGCGTCGTTGCGTCGAAACCATTGCCATAAATGCTGCGGTAGTCGGTGCGCAGATCGGCATAGCGCAGGTTCTGACGCAGCGTCCAGGTGTCGTCTAAACTGTGCTCGACGTTGTAGCCCACCATTTTGGTGGTGCGGGAGATTTTATTGCTCTGCTCGCCTTCATCGAAGTTGGTCGGCAGTTTGTACTGGCTGCCATCGGCACGGGTAATCGGCACCACGGTGCCCTGACGCGGGAGCCAGCCGTAATAGCCGGTTTCCGGCTCGTTCTGGAAATAGGTCAGCAGGTCAATGCGGGTGCGATCGTCGGGACGCCAGCTGAATGACGGGGCGAGGGTATAGCGCTTCTCTTTGTTCATGGCCTGCTGCGCATCCTGACTGCGCGCCTGGCCGGTCAGACGGTAGCTGTAAACGCCGTCATCATCCAGCGCACCGCCAAAGTCAAAGCCGGTCGAGAAGAGGTTATCGTTCCCCATCTGGAACTGGACTTCACGCAGGGTCTCCTGGGTTGGACGCTTGCTCACCAGTGCGAC
Organism: Pantoea sp. GD03673; assembly: GCF_029844725.1. GTDB lineage: Bacteria > Pseudomonadota > Gammaproteobacteria > Enterobacterales > Enterobacteriaceae > Pantoea. Next base: position 826 of record NZ_JAOCKJ010000014.1, on the reverse strand, counting down.
CACGCCGCCCGGATTGCTTTTACCGTAGAGCACTGACACCGGCCCGCGCAGCAGTTCGGCGCGCTCCAGGAAGTACGGGTCAATGGCAAACTCAGAGTAGTTATCTCCCTGCAGTTTCAGCCCATCCAGATACTGGTTGGTGTTGGTTTCGCTGAAGCCGCGAATCGACAACGCATCAATCACGTCTGAGCTGCCACGGTTACCGGTCAGTACGCCAGGCGTGTAGTTAAACGCCCCTTTCACACTGGTGACGTTACGCATCTCCATCTCTTCACGGGTGACCACGGAGACAGACTGCGGATTTTTTTCAATCGGCGTGTCAGTTTTGGTGCCGGTGGCGCTGCGTTTCGCTGCCACGGTCGGTGCCGGACCCCAGGCGCTTTCCGCCTCGACGCCGCTGCCGCCATCCGCCGAGACCACCATGGTCTCCGTCTGCGCAGCGTAAAGCGAGGTGCTCAGGCTCAGTGAAATCATGACGCCCAGAAGCGGCCGGGAAAATTGTTTTTTGGTGTTGTCTGCAAAAGTCGTTCGCGCATTCATAAAAGGTGTCTCTTAAAATAGGCTCAGGCAAGCGAATCGAAACGATAATGATTATTATAACGGGTCAGATAATATGCGAACTTCAGCGACCACTGCAAGCAGAAATCCCAGCAGTGACGCCGTTTGCAGGGCAGTTTACCCGTACTGAGCAGAAACAAAAAAAGGGCGCCAAAGCGCCCTTTTTAACCTGTCTGTGACCCGTCCTGAATAGCGTTGACACATTTTCCCGCGATTTACAGGAGAATGTGATGAAACAGTATGTTAAACGTACACAACGCGACTACTC
>NZ_JAOCKJ010000013.1 GCF_029844725.1 Pantoea sp. GD03673 | reverse complement strand
GTCTGGTTCTTGATAAAGTAACCTATCCCCAGAATGACCAGCCAGACCGGAATCAGCCAGACAGAGATCGCCATGCCCGGCGTGGTTGCCATCAGCACCAGAATCGCCGCCAGGAAGATCAGGCAAATCCAGTTACCCGCAGGATAGAGCAGCGCTTTAAAGCGGGTGGTTACGCCCTGCTGATCTTTCTTACGGCGGAACTTGAGGTGCGCCAGGCTAATCATCGCCCAGTTGATCACCAGCGCGGAGACCACCAGTGACATCAGCAGGCCAAACGCTTCACCTGGCATCAGGTAGTTGATCAGCACGCACAGCGCCGTGGCCACAGCCGAGACCAGAATGGTTAACACCGGCACACCACGACCGTCGACTTTCAGCAGCGCTTTTGGTGCATTGCCCTGCTGGGCCAGACCAAACAGCATGCGGCTGTTGCAGTAAACGCAGCTGTTATAGACCGACAGGGCCGCTGTCAGAATCACCACGTTCAGCGCATTCGCCACCATGGCATCGCCTAATTCGTGGAAGATAAAGACAAACGGGCTGACTTCTGACGTAACACGGCTCCACGGCATCAGAGACAGCAGCACCGCCAGCGAACCAATGTAGAAAATCAGGATACGCCACAGCACCTGGTTGGTGGCTTTTGGAATGCTCTCTTCCGGGTTATCTGCCTCTGCAGCGGTGATACCCACCAGCTCCAGTCCGCCAAACGAGAACATGATAATCGCCATGACCGCGACAAGACCGCCGATGCCGTGCGGGAAAAATCCGCCCTGTTCCCACAGGTTGCGTACGGTCGCCTGCGGACCTGCGTGACCGCCGAACAGCAGCCAGCCACCGAACAGGATCATACCGATTACCGCGACCACTTTGATAATGGCGAACCAGAACTCCATCTCACCAAACACTTTCACGTTGGTCAGGTTGATGGCGTTGATCATCACGAAGAAGATGGCGGCTGAGGCCCAGGTTGGAAAGTCTGGCCACCAGAACTGGATATATTTACCGACGGCGGTAAGTTCTGCCATCGCAACCAGCACATAAAGCACCCAGTAGTTCCAGCCTGAGGCGAAACCGGCAAAGTTACCCCAGTATTTATACGCGAAGTGGCTGAAGCTGCCTGCAACCGGCTCCTCAACCACCATTTCTCCCAGCTGGCGCATGATTAAAAAGGCAATAAAACCGGCAATCGCATAACCCAGAATAACGGCCGGTCCGGCGGATTCAATGACCGATGCGCTGCCCAGAAACAGCCCGGTTCCCACTGCACCACCCAGCGCGATGAGCTGAATATGGCGGTTCTTGAGACCACGTTTCAGCGCTTCGCCTTGCTGTTGTTCCATACAAACCTCGTGATGTTTTTATTCTTCGTTCGCAGCGCAGTCCGCTGTAATGAAGTAGTTACAATAACGTATTGATTATTTTACGGTATCCGGCGTGATGAATGCTGCCCGCTGCTACCCTGGCGACAAGAATAGTGATAAGCGAATCGCTTTGCACCTGCTTTCGCCTTTCGTGCTAAGAGTTGGCTGAAAAAACGCCGTCGCCGTCACGTCTGTCCCTGCAAACTTCTGCCATGAAATGCCATTAATGACGAATAGCATTCACTTATGGTTACCGCTGCGCCCGGGCACTGAGCGGGTGTAAGGTTTGGTAAAAGTGCATTTATTTAACATTTACAAGAACGCGGATTTTTCATTTTTTTAACCGCGAGTTAGCGCCAGCACAGGCTTGCAGGGGAGGGGAATGTCGCAGACACCATATAGACACAAGGTGAATACTTTGTTACTTTACCGGCACCTCTTTGCAATTGGTATTACCAATTTACTCCGGACGATTGGTTTAATAAGAAGGGATGATGGCTTACAGTAAGATTCGCCAACCTAAGCTCTCCGACGCTATCGAGCAACAGCTCGAATCCCTGATCATGGAAGGGACCCTGCGTCCGGGGGAGAAGCTGCTCCCTGAGCGCGAACTCGCCAAACAATTTGATGTCTCACGTCCGTCTCTCCGCGAAGCTATCCAGCGCTTAGAAGCTAAAGGATTATTGCTGCGCCGACAGGGTGGCGGAACGTTCGTACAGGAGAATCTCTGGCAAAGCATGAGCGATCCCCTTGTTGAGCTTCTTGCCGACCATCCGGAATCACAGTTTGATCTGCTGGAAACACGTCATGCCTTAGAAGGCATCGCCGCCTATTACGCGGCACTGCGCGGCACCGAGGAAGACCTGCTGCGCATTCGCGACTGCCATGTCAATATCCAGCAGGCGCAGGACAGCGGCGATTTAGACGCCGAAGCGGACGCAGTGATGCAGTATCAGATCGCTGTCACAGAAGCAGCCCATAATGTCGTGCTTTTACATTTGCTACGCTCAATGGGCCCTATGCTGGAACAAAACGTCCGTCAGAATTTCGAATTGCTCTACTCGCGCCGGGAAATGCTGGCAAAAGTGAGCGGTCACCGCGCCAGAATCTTTGAGGCGATTGTGGCCCGTGAGCCAGAAAAAGCGCGCGAGGCTTCACACCGTCACCTGGCGTTCATAGAGGAAATCTTGCTGGACAGAAGTCGGGAGCAGAGCCGTCGAGAACGCTCCCTGCGTCGTTTACAGCAACGTAAGGAATAACGTGCGACAAAGATCGTACGGACATGTGCGACGAGCCTGCCTGCAACTGCTTTAACAGGCTCCCGATTATTCAACGTATTAGACACAGATAAGGAACACACCCATGTCAGAACGTTTACACAATGACGTGGATCCGATTGAAACTCGTGACTGGCTACAGGCGATCGAATCGGTCATCCGTGAAGAAGGTGTTGAACGTGCACAGTATCTGATTGATCAGGTACTGGGTGCAGCCCGCAAAGGCGGCGTAAAAGTGGCTGCAGGATCGTCTGCAATCAGCAACTACATCAACTCTATTGCCGTTGAAGATGAACCCGATTATCCGGGCAACACCTCTCTTGAACGTCGTATCCGTTCCGCAATTCGCTGGAACGCCATCATGTCGGTGCTGCGCGCATCGAAGAAAGATCTGGAACTCGGTGGTCACATGTCCTCCTTCCAGTCTTCCGCGACGATTTATGAAGTGTGCTTTAACCACTTCTTCCGCGCGCGCAGTGAGAAGGATGGCGGCGATCTGGTCTATTTCCAGGGCCACATCTCACCAGGCATCTATGCCCGTGCGTTCCTTGAAGGTCGCCTGACTGAAGATCAGATGAACAACTTCCGTCAGGAAGTTGACGGCAAAGGCCTCTCTTCTTATCCGCACCCGAAATTAATGCCGGAATTCTGGCAGTTCCCGACCGTATCAATGGGTCTGGGTCCATTGTCAGCGATCTATCAGGCGAAGTTCCTGAAATATCTGGAACACCGTGGCCTGAAAGATACTTCAGCGCAGACCGTTTACGCCTTCCTGGGTGACGGCGAGATGGATGAGCCAGAATCCAAAGGGGCGATCACCATCGCAACCCGCGAAAAACTGGATAACCTGGTCTTCATCATCAACTGCAACCTGCAGCGTCTGGATGGTCCGGTAACCGGTAATGGCAAGATCATCAACGAGCTGGAAGGCATCTTTGCCGGTGCTGGCTGGGAAGTGATTAAAGTCATCTGGGGCGGTCGCTGGGATGAGCTGCTGCGCAAAGATACCAGCGGCAAACTGATTCAGCTGATGAACGAAACTGTTGACGGTGACTACCAGACCTTCAAATCCCGTGATGGTGCCTATGTGCGTGAGCACTTCTTTGGCAAATATCCGGAAACCGCGGCGCTGGTTAAAGATTTGTCCGATGATGAAATCTGGGCACTGAACCGTGGCGGCCACGATCCGAAGAAAATCTATGCGGCGCTGAAAAAAGCGCAGGATACCAAAGGCAAGCCTGTACTGATCCTGGCGCATACCATCAAAGGTTATGGTATGGGCGACACCGCGGAAGGCAAAAACATTGCCCACCAGGTGAAGAAGATGAACATGGATGGCGTACGCTATATCCGTGATCGCTTCAACGTGCCGGTTGCTGACGATAAAATCGAAGAACTGCCGTACGTCACGTTCGAGAAAGGCTCAGAAGAGCACGCCTATCTGCACGGTCAGCGTGAGAAGTTAGGCGGCTACCTGCCAACGCGTCAGCCGAAGTTCACTGAGAAGCTGGAAATGCCAGCGCTCGAAGAGTTCAGTGCGCTGCTGGATGAGCAGAACAAAGAGATCTCAACCACCATCGCCTTTGTGCGTGCCCTGAACGTGATGCTGAAGAACAAGTCGATCAAAGATCGTCTGGTTCCGATTCTCGCCGATGAAGCGCGTACCTTTGGTATGGAAGGTCTGTTCCGTCAGATTGGTATCTACAGCCCGAACGGTCAGCAGTACACCCCGCAGGACCGCGAGCAGGTTGCTTACTACAAAGAAGACGAGAAAGGCCAGATTCTGCAGGAAGGGATCAACGAGCTGGGCGCAGGTTCATCCTGGCTGGCTGCGGCGACCTCTTACAGCACCAACAACCTGCCGATGATCCCGTTCTACATCTATTACTCGATGTTCGGCTTCCAGCGTATCGGCGATCTGATGTGGCTGGCGGGCGACCAGCAGGCACGCGGCTTCCTGGTCGGCGGTACCTCCGGTCGTACGACGCTGAACGGCGAAGGTCTGCAGCATGAAGATGGTCACAGCCACATTCAGTCTCTGACTATCCCGAACTGTATCTCTTACGATCCTTCTTACGCTTATGAAGTCGCTGTCATCATGCATGACGGTCTGGTGCGTATGTATGGTGAAGCGCAGGAGAACGTGTACTACTACATCACCACGCTGAACGAAAACTACCATATGCCAGCCATGCCGCAGGGCGTGGAAGAGGGTATCCGTAAGGGTATCTACAAGCTGGAAACGGTAGAAGGCAGCAAAGGCAAAGTGCAGCTGCTGGGCTCAGGTTCTATCCTGCGTCACGTGCGTGAAGCAGCGCAGATTCTGGCGAAAGATTATGGTATCGGCTCTGATGTCTACAGCGTCACCTCGTTCACCGAACTGGCACGTGATGGCCAGGATTGTGAGCGCTGGAACATGCTGCATCCGACAGAAGAAGCCCGTGTACCTTACATCGCTCAGGTGATGAACGACGCGCCTGCTGTCGCCTCAACCGACTACATGAAACTGTTCGCTGAACAGGTTCGTAGCTACGTCCCGGCCAGCGATTATCGCGTACTGGGTACTGATGGCTTTGGTCGCTCTGACAGCCGTGAGAATCTGCGTCATCACTTCGAAGTTGATGCATCTTATGTGGTGGTTGCCGCGCTGGGTGAGCTGGCTAAACGCGGCGAGATCGAGAAGAAAGTGGTGGCCGACGCGATCACCAAATTCAATATCGATGCCGATAAAGTTAACCCGCGTCTGGCTTAAGAGGTAATAGAGTAATGGCTATCGAAATTAAGGTACCGGATATCGGGTCTGACGAAGTTGAAGTCACCGAGATTCTGGTGAAAGTTGGCGACAAGGTGGAAGCCGAGCAGTCGCTGATCACCGTGGAAGGCGACAAAGCCTCAATGGAAGTGCCGTCGCCACAGGCTGGCGTAGTGAAAGAGATTAAGATCTCTACCGGTGACAAAGTTGAGACTGGCTCACTGATCATGGTGTTTGATGCTGAAGGTGCTGCTGAAGCGGCACCGGCACCTGCCGCAGAGAAAAAAGCGGACGCGGCGCCTGCGCCAGCCGCTGCTGCGGCGACGGCCAGCAAAGAAGTGGCTGTTCCCGATATCGGCGGTGATGAAGTTGAAGTTACTGAGATTCTGGTTAAGGTTGGCGACAAAGTCGAAGCCGAACAGTCACTGATTGTGGTGGAAGGTGACAAAGCGTCAATGGAAGTTCCGGCTCCGTTTGCGGGTGTGGTCAAAGAGATCACCATTGCGACCGGCGACAAAGTCAGCACCGGTTCAGCCATCATGGTCTTTGAAGCAGAAGGCGCAGCACCGGCCTCTGATGCGAAGCCAGAAGTGAAAGAAGAAGCGGCATCGGCCCCGGCCGCTGCGGCGGGCGCAAAAGAAGTTAACGTCCCGGATATCGGTGGTGATGAAGTTGAAGTCACTGAGATCCTGGTTAAAGTTGGCGACAAAGTTGACGCTGAGCAGTCACTGATCGTGGTTGAAGGCGATAAAGCCTCAATGGAAGTCCCTGCGCCGTTTGCGGGTACGGTCAAAGAGCTGAAAGTCGCGACCGGCGATAAAGTCAGCACCGGCTCACTGATTATGGTGTTCGAAGTCGAAGGTGCGGCTCCGGCTGCTCCTGCGGCAGCGAAGCAGGAAGCTGCACCGGCGCCTGCTGCCAAATCTGAAGCGAAAGCCGCGGCACCCGCTGCAGCGAAAGCAGAGAGCAAAGGCGAGTTCGCAGAGAACGACGCTTACGTTCACGCGACGCCGGTGATTCGTCGCCTGGCGCGCGAGTTCGGTGTTAACCTGGCGAAAGTCAAAGGGACTGGCCGCAAAGGCCGCATTCTGAAAGAAGACGTGCAGACCTACGTGAAAGACGCCGTGAAACGCGCTGAAGCAGCTCCGGCTGCAGCAAGCGGCGGTGGTCTGCCAGGTATGCTGCCATGGCCGAAAGTTGATTTCAGTAAGTTTGGCGAAATCGAAGAAGTCGAACTGGGCCGTATCCAGAAAATTTCTGGCGCGAACCTGAGCCGTAACTGGGTGATGATCCCGCACGTTACGCATTTCGACAAAACCGATATCACCGATCTGGAAGCCTTCCGTAAGCAGCAGAATGCGGAAGCAGAGAAGCGTAAGCTGGATGTGAAGTACACCCCTGTGGTGTTCATCATGAAAGCGGTCGCGGCGGCCCTTGAGCAGATGCCTCGCTTCAACAGCTCGCTGTCTGAAGATGCGCAGAAGCTGACGCTGAAAAAATATATCAACATCGGTGTGGCGGTTGATACGCCAAATGGCCTGGTGGTTCCGGTCTTCAAAGACGTGAACAAAAAGGGCATTACCGAGCTGTCGCGTGAACTGATGGCCATTTCCAAAAAAGCGCGTGACGGTAAGCTGACAGCGGGCGACATGCAGGGCGGATGTTTCACCATCTCCAGCCTTGGCGGCCTGGGAACCACACACTTCGCGCCGATTGTTAACGCGCCGGAAGTGGCTATCCTGGGTGTCTCTAAATCGGCGATGGAGCCGGTGTGGAACGGTAAAGAGTTTACGCCGCGTCTGATGATGCCGATTTCTCTCTCCTTCGACCACCGCGTGATCGACGGTGCTGATGGTGCGCGATTCATCACCATTATCGGCAATATGTTGTCTGACATTCGTCGTTTAGTTATGTAAATGTAAAGAAGGCCGGCGGATGCCGGCCTTCCTTTAACGATTCGTCGCGCCGCGGTTGGCAGTTTGTTAACAATTCTGTAAACTCTTGCGGTGAAAGTCCCGGTGGAACAAGGGCATTATAAGAACGTCTGACCCGCCGGATATCAATTAAGAGGTCATGATGAGTACAGAGATTAAAACCCAGGTCGTGGTACTTGGGGCAGGTCCTGCAGGTTACTCTGCAGCCTTCCGTTGTGCGGATTTAGGTCTGGAAACCGTACTGGTAGAGCGTTACAGCACCCTGGGCGGTGTTTGTCTGAACGTCGGTTGTATCCCATCTAAAGCGCTGCTGCACGTTGCTAAAGTGATTGAAGAGGCGAAAGCCCTTGAAGAGCACGGCATTGTGTTTGGCCAGCCATCTACTGATATCAACAAGATTCGCAGCTGGAAAGAGAAGGTTATCAACCAGTTGACTGGCGGCCTGTCAGGTATGGCAAAGGGTCGTAAGGTCACTGTGGTTAACGGTCTCGGCAAATTCACCGGTGCTAATACCCTGGTGGTTGAAGGAGAAGGCGGCGCGACCACTATCAACTTCGATAATGCCATCATCGCTGCGGGTTCACGCCCAATCGAACTGCCATTTATTCCACACGAAGATCCGCGTGTCTGGGATTCTACCGATGCGCTGGAACTGAAAGAAGTGCCGAAGCGCCTGCTGGTTATGGGCGGCGGCATCATCGGTCTGGAAATGGCGACGGTGTATCACGCGCTGGGTTCAGAGATTGATGTGGTTGAGATGTTCGACCAGGTTATCCCGGCTGCGGATAAAGACGTGGTCAAAGTCTTTACCAAAAAAATCAGCAAGAAATTCAACCTGATGCTGGAAACCAAAGTGACCGCCGTTGAAGCAAAAGACGATGGCATTTACGTTTCTATGGAAGGCAAGAAAGCACCAGGCGAAGCGCAGCGTTATGACGCCGTGCTGGTAGCCATTGGTCGTGTGCCGAACGGTAAAGGTCTGGATGCGGGTAAAGCGGGCGTGGAAGTGGACGATCGCGGTTTCATCCGCGTCGACAAGCAGATGCGCACCAATGTGCCACACATTTATGCCATCGGCGACATCGTTGGTCAGCCAATGCTGGCGCACAAAGGTGTGCATGAAGGTCACGTTGCGGCAGAAGTGATCTCGGGTCTGAAGCACTACTTCGATCCGAAAGTGATCCCTTCTATTGCTTACACTGAGCCAGAAGTTGCCTGGGTCGGTCTGACCGAGAAAGAAGCGAAAGAGAAAGGCATCAGCTACGAGACGTCTACCTTCCCGTGGGCTGCCTCTGGCCGTGCTATCGCTTCTGATTGTGCAGACGGTATGACCAAACTGATTTTCGACAAAGAGACGCACCGTGTAATCGGTGGCGCAATTGTCGGCACTAACGGCGGCGAGCTGTTAGGCGAAATCGGTCTGGCAATTGAGATGGGTTGTGATGCGGAAGATATTGCGCTGACCATCCACGCTCACCCGACCCTGCATGAGTCAGTCGGTCTGGCGGCAGAGATCTTTGAAGGCAGCATCACCGATCTGCCTAACGCGAAAGCGAAGAAGAAGTAAGTTTCTGCTGCTGTTAAAGAGAAAGCTCCCGATATGGGGGCTTTTTTTTGGTCTGAATTTGGTGGTTGATGTTTTGTGTGTATTTGGGGTGGCAGGGGTAAGATCTGGTGGAATTTTAGTGGATAAAAAAGATTATACTAATCAATAGGATGAATTTATGGTGTTTCCGGCGTAAGCGGGGATAAACCGGAATCACTATGTCTCAGACTGTTTATTTTCAGGTGTTTCCCGCGTAAGCGGAGATAAATCGCGGCCCATAGTTCTGCCAGGGGATCAAAATAGTGTTCTCCGTGCCAGCGGGGATAAACCTGTATGTATTTACGCGGTCATTTTATTACAACTCCCTGCGCCAGCGGGGGCAAATCGACACAGCCTTTCCGGCTGTCATTCTCCCCGTTGTCTTCCCCGCGTAAGTGGGAATAAACCAGTCACCATCAAGGAGGATCCGATTGAGTTCATATGTTCCCCGCGCCAGCGGGGATAAGCCTGTATCATTAAAATCGATATTCCACATCGTAATGTCCTTTTATTGCCTATTCGCTACGAGTGAAACATGACATTTGTAGTTGCCTGGAAAGAAGGCTAAATTAAATTTAGCAACAAAATTTTCACATTATTATTCCACCACATTAAAAATTCATTGAGTTAATTTTATCTTCCTGTCTATCTGTTATAACACTGCCGTCCAAAAAATGAATCTAAATCAAAAAAGATACAAACAAATCTAAAAAATGTTTGATTTTCCTTTTGAAAGTGTATTTTAGGAAAGGGTATAAGGAGTTACATGAATAAGGAATGTTTATGGTATTGGCGAAGGATGATCTTTACCGATATTGGGGAAAGGCAAATTGTGGCAATGAGAACATCCTGACGGAATCTCATTTGTTACCTTATCACTGCCTGGATGTCGCTGCTGTAGCAGCCTACTGGTGGGATCATGCTCCTGCATTAAGAAAACAGTTTACTCAGGGAGAGAGCGAAGCAGAATATCGCGGCTGGCTACTTTTTTTTATTGCACTGCATGATTTGGGTAAATGGGATATACGATTCCAGGTTAAATGCTGGAGTGCCTGGGAAGCATTAAATAGCGCTCCCTCAGGCAAAAATGCGATTGGTAAAACGTGGGATCACGGGCAGGGTGGTCTCTACTGGTTCAGGCAAGATTTTGATGCAGATACGCATTATGACAGCGCTTTTATTACGCACGATGTGCATCCGAAAGAGCAGTGGTTTCCCTGGATGGAAGCCGTCGCAGGGCATCATGGTTATATTCATCAACATATCGATCTTATAGCATCGGAATTAGCGCTGCACTTTCAATTAAAGCCACTGGGAGAGAGAGATAAGCAGGCTCGCCTCGCCTGGCTTGACGCGCTGGCAGTCCTGTTCCTGCAACCGGCAGGACTATCACTTGATGATGATCCGCCATCCTGCTCACCTTTGCTGGCGGGTTTCTGCTCGATATCAGACTGGCTGGGTTCCTGGAGTACTGAAGAGACGTTTCAATTCCAGTCAGCGCCTGAACCTTTGCATGATTATTATACGCGCCGCTATGCTGTTGATGCACCAACAGTAATGCAGCGAAGTGGCTTATTAAGCGCGATTAATCGCTGGGGTGGAATAGCAGCCCTCCTCGATACGGGCTATCAGCCACGCCAGCTTCAGACACTGGTCGATGAGTTACCGGATGAGCCGGGCCTGACAATTATTGAGGCTCCGACAGGGTCCGGGAAAACGGAAACGGCACTGGCCTATGCCTGGCGACTATTAGCCAGTGGCTACGCCGACAGCATCATCTTTGCACTTCCCACCCAGGCAACCGCCAACGCGATGCTTAACCGGCTGGACAAGCTGGCTTCAACGTTATTTGATCAGCCTAACCTGATTCTTGCTCACGGCAACTCCCGCTTTAGCACCGATTTTAGAGCCATTAAATCACGTAGCCAAAGTGTGCAGGAAGAGGAAGCCTGGGCTCAATGCTGCGAATGACTGAGTCGTAGTAATAAACGCGCTTTTCTGGGACAAATTGGCGTCTGCACCATCGATCAGGTGCTGATTTCTGTATTACCGGTCAGGCACCGCTTTATTCGCGGTTTTGGTGTTACCCGTAGCGTACTGCTGGTTGATGAAGTCCATGCTTATGACACCTATATGCACAGCCTGCTGGAGGAGGTATTACGACAGCAGGCGAAGGCCGGGCAAAGTGCACTACTGTTATCTGCTACTTTGCCTGCATCACTGAAACAGCGCTTACTCAAAACTTACGGTAACTCAGCGACGTCATCCCCATCAGATGAGTATCCTCTGGTCATCTGGCAACATCAGGATCGCCATCTTTGCTTCGATCTCAGCGCGACTCCTGAACATTTACCGCCCGTCGTTCAGCTCAATATTGAGTGCTGTTATCTCAATGAAATGGAGCCGGATGCTGGCCTGCTTGAGCAGATGATCGTTGCCGCTGAGGCGGGCGCTCAGGTCTGTCTGATCTGCAATCTGGTTGATGTTGCTCAGCGGGTTTATCAGCAGTTGCGCGCCAGCACAGCGCTCGAAATCATCCTGTTCCATTCACGCTTCACCTTAATCGACCGGTCTCATAAAGAAGATTTGACGCTGCGCTATTTTGGCGCGTCAGGTGACCGCAGTGTCGGGCGTATTCTGGTGGCGACTCAGGTCGTGGAACAGTCTCTGGATGTTGATTTCGACTGGCTTATAACGCAGCTTTGCCCGGTAGATTTGCTGTTCCAGCGTGCCGGACGACTGCATCGTCATTCCCGTCAGTGCAGACCTGAAAGCTATCAGCAGCCGAAACTGACCGTACTGCTTCCCACCAATCATGATTACGGCAAGAGTCATTACGTTTACACCAATACGCGCGCAATGTGGCGTACTCAACAGCGGCTTGAGCAACTGGGTCAGTCAGCTCTCTGCTTCCCACAGGCATACCGGCTCTGGATTGACGATGTCTATCGTGATGAAACGGACGAGCCGGAACCTGACTGGGTTACAGAGGGACTGGAACGCTTCGAATCTGCTGAACAATCAAAACGTTATAACGCCAGGCTTTCATTGAACCAGGCAACACGCGTAACACCCTTTACCGATGACGATGTCCATATTCGCGCAGTCACTCGTGATGGTGAAATGAGCCTGCCACTCATTCCTTATGTAGAAACTGCCCGTGGAAAGCAGCTTTGCGACAGACAATATCTTAGCCAGCTATCTGAGTTTTCCCTGCCAGAGGCGCTGGCGCTTAACCGCGTTAATGTGCCGGAAGGATGGCAACGGAGATTCAGGCTTGAGCCAGATGACGAGGGTGTGGTGTGGGTAGGTGGAACGTTACACGAAGAACAGTGGATAGCAGAGACGGCTGATTACCGTCTGGTTTATTCAAAGGAAGTGGGGATGAGCATCATCCCCACTTCAACCCAAAAAGATTTGGGAACATTTGACCGCTAAGCACATATACGGTTTATCCCCATGAAGGAGGGGAACAGGTGAAGTCTAGTTGATGTTAAAAGCTGCATCAAGATTTACCTATAAGCATATATACTTCAACTTTTTTTGACTTGGATAGGATAGGTTTCTAATATGCTTAGAAATCCATCACATCGGAAGTGCATCTATGTCTCAAAAAGGCCTGCTAAACCTGTTGAAATGCATAAAAAGTATGACGCTGATTGGGATCACTACTCTGGCGTTGTTGGTTGCTATGATGGCATTGGGAATAGCTTATGTTGCTTTAACGGCCTGAAAACCAGAAGTTTTAATGAATAGTGTAAACATCAGGGAGGAACGCAATGAATTTACTCACGGATCGATGGATCCCGTCTAAACCAGTTACTGGTAATGGCGTTGAGCAGATAAGTTTAGAAACATTGCTATGTGAACCGCAGCTACGATCACTCTCTCTCCCGCGTGATGATATGGAAATGGCAGCCTGCCAGCTCCTGATTTGCATCGTGCAGTTACTCTGGCCTCCAGAGAACAGGGAACACAGTATCCAGCGCATTCAAAAACCGCTAACGAGAGAGGAATTTTTAGCAGGACTTACTGGCTGGGAAGAGAGTTTTGACTTGAACCATCCTGATCATCCATTTATGCAGGTTAAAGGTGTCGTTGCTAAAGAGACCACCGGCATGGATAAGCTCATGGTTGGCCTGACCGGTTCCACCAGCTGCGCCTTTATGAACGAACCCGGGCAGGGTGAGGCACTTTGCGGCGGATGTGCTGCCATCGCCCTGTTCAATCAGGCCGGTAATGCGCCTGGATTTGGCGGTGGTTTTAAGAGTGGTTTACGGGGCGGGGCACCTATAACCACGCTGATTCAGCAGCGGTGCCTGCGCTCCACAATATGGGCTAACGTACTCAACGCTGAGAGCCTGGAAAGGAACTACCCTGACTGGCAGAAACAGCGCTATCAGGCTTTTACCTGGCAAAAACCGATTGTCAGTAATGAAAAGATTCCGGCGCACAGTATCGGCTTGTCACGTGGTCTGTTCTGGCAGCCTGCACATATTGAACTGTCATCCCCCTCATCTGGTGGACAGTGCAGTGCCTGCGGTTCGCTGGTTTATAAACGCTACCAAAGCTTCCTTAAAGCCAAATTTAACTACACCATTGAAGGATTCTGGTTGCATCCTCATTCTCCCAGCGTTGAACAGACGAAAAAGGGAATAGCTGAAAAACGTCACATCGGTTTCACATTATCAATCCCTTGCTGGACACAGGTGGGAAGATTATTAATCTCTCAGCAGTTAGAAAAAAATCAGGAAGGCCGTCGTCCGGCACTGGTAATTGAACAAGCGCGACAGCTTGCCAACGGTAAACCTCTGTATATGAGTATTGGGGGTTATCGTAATAATCAGGCGGCCATAGTTGAGCGGCGGCATGAGGTGATGGTATTCAGCCAGGGCTGGGATCGTCATCACGATGTTATTAATGAGATTATTAATATTGGTCAGGGATATCGGCTTGCACTACGTAAAGCGCTTTATCTTTTTGTTGAGGGAATGAAGGATAGCGAAATTATCGGTTCTGGTATCCCGGTGCATGATGTGACTGAACGTCGTTTTTACCGGGAAAGCGACATCTGTATTACCCGGTTGCTGGCGACGATAAATTATGAACAGCCTTTAAAAGAACTGGAAGCGCTGCATCTTTACCTTTCTGATTTATGTAAAACGTTGTTTGAAACCGCTACCCATCCCTATGCACATCATCTGAAACTGATACAGGCTCTGGCAATTGCCCGTCGCGTATTATTCACACAGTTATCTGCTTTAAAAATGCAAGGAGAGCAAGCTGATGATCCCACCCAATGAAGCTCTAGCGCTATATAAAGCCTGGTCCAGGCTGGATAAGGGCATTCAGGCTAAATTAAGACGTGCTGACTCACCGGATAAATTACTGGGAATCCCTGATTTTTACGTATTAGCCAGCAAGTTTGGCTGGCCTGAAGAACGTTATGCATTGCAAAGAATGATCTATTGCCTTGCCACTGGCGCAATTAAACACAGTGATGATGAATCACTTACCCTGGGTAAGTCGCTGGCACAAAGTAAAAAAATATCATTAATGCGTGTAATGCAGCTTGTCCGGCAGGACTATCCCAACGATATGTTACAGCTAAGACGTATGTTAATTCATGCGGAACCTGTATTGCATTGGCCTGCGCTGGCGGCGCAACTGCAATGGTGGGGTAAACGCGAACGCCGCATGCTCATTGAAAGTTTTGTTCTCTCTTCCCCAAAAAAATAACCGTGTAAGGATACCCGATGAATAATTTTATTAACTTTCATGTTTTGATTTCTCATAGTCCATCCTGTCTTAACCGCGATGATATGAATATGCAGAAGGATGCGGTATTTGGCGGCAGGCGGCGTGTACGCATCTCCAGCCAGAGCCTGAAAAGGGCAATACGCAAAAGCGACTATTACCAACGCCATATTGGTGACTCCAGCATCCGGACTATTCACCTGGAACTGCTGCGGGATGTTGTGCATCAGAAGCTGTCAGAAAAATATCCTGCTGAAGTTATTAACACCACGCTGAGTCTGCTCAGCGGTAAAAATATTACTCATGAGGAAAAAATTGACGGCGGGGCCGTTTCGCCGTGGGTCATGGATGAAATTGACTGGTTTTGTCAGCAAATCAATGCCCCGGAAAACAGTGCACTGGGTACCGATGAAAAAAAATGGGCAAAAGCGTTAAAAGATCAGATCACAGGGTTACGCGCCACACTTGGCAGTGCGGTAGACATCGCGTTAAGTGGCCGGATGGCGACCAGTGGCCTGATGAGCGAGTTGGGTAAAGTTGATGGTGCAATGTCCCTGGCACATGCCATTACTACGCATGTTGTTGACTCTGATATTGACTGGTTCACTGCCGTTGATGATCTGCATGAAGGTACCGGTGCAGCGCACCTCAATACTCAGGAGTTCTCTTCAGGCGTTTTCTACCGTTATGCCAGTCTGAACCTGTCCCAGCTTCAGGAGAACCTTGGCGGTGCCACACGTCAGCAGGTGCTGGAGATTGCTGCTCATCTTGCCCACATGCTGGCAACAGAAATACCAGGTGGTAAGCAGCATAGCTTTGCGGCTTTCAACCCAGCGGACATGGTAATGGTTAACTTCTCTGATTTGCCTGTTTCTATGGCAAATGCCTTTGAAAAACCGGTACCTGCCAGCAAAGAGGGATTCCTGCGTCCTTCCCTTGAAACCTTTAACACCTACTGGACGAAGGTATCTCGTGGTTACGGTCTGGATGGGCCAGCGGCCCAGTTCGTGCTGGATGACGTAGTGCCAGCAGAAAGTGTAAAGCAGATGCCCAATTTGAATGCGCTGAAGCAATGGATAGGTAATAACGGCGAGGTCTGAGATGCAGGATTATTTGATTTTGCAGCTAAGCGGGCCGATGCAATCATGGGGATTGCCGACCTTTGAGGGCATCCGGCCGAGTGCGCCTTTTCCTGGCCGCAGTGGGTTGCTGGGATTACTCGGTGCCTGCCTGGGTATTAAACGCAACGATCACACATCACTGCAAAAGCTTGCCACAGGCACACGCTTTGCCGTTCGTTGTGATAACCATACTGGCTACCACTGCGTAAACATATCCGATTTTCATACCGTTAAGGACGCCAGAGAAAAGCCGGGAAGCCTTAAAATGAACGATACAATTATTACCCGACGTGAATATCTGTATGACGCCAGCTTTACGGTTGCAGTATGGACCCCGGTTTCACAGGCACCATACTATACATTGTCAGACCTTATCGACGCGGTTCAGCGCCCTCGTTATACCCCCTATCTTGGAAGACGGTGCTGCCCCCTTTCCCACCCACTTTTTGGTGCTGTTCAGCAGGCTAAAAATCCTGTTGCAGCTTTAGCTGAAGCGGCACCTGGAAGTGGGGCTATTTACAGTGAGGAGCCATTAACCGGTGATGAACGTTGTTTGTCGGTGCGTGATGAGCCCATCATCGATCTACCCCGACAGTTCGCCAGACGATCGTGGTTTGTGATTCAGGGAGACGACAATGTTCCTGAGTAAAGTGCTTGTCAGCTGGCGCTGGGCTAAAGATCCCTACCAGCTTCATCGCGCGCTCTGGCAGTTGTTTCCTGATCGTCCTCAGGATCAGCGTGACTTTCTGTTCAGAGTTGTAAGCGGTGAAGCCAGACAAGGTCTCAATGTATTGCTGCAATCGTCTCTTTT
This sequence comes from Pantoea sp. GD03673, assembly GCF_029844725.1. Taxonomy (GTDB): domain Bacteria; phylum Pseudomonadota; class Gammaproteobacteria; order Enterobacterales; family Enterobacteriaceae; genus Pantoea. The sequence goes on along the minus strand of NZ_JAOCKJ010000013.1, from coordinate 39,593 downwards.
ACCGCAGCAGGCAAAGGCGGCCACGGTGCTGGCAACGAAATCCTTTAGTCCGGTTTTACCGCATGGCAGATATTGCTTCCGGCTGCGAGCCAATCCTATCAGAAGCATTAAAGATGAGCAGGGACGCTTGAATGGCCGAGGGGAAATAAAAACCTGTCGGGTTCCGTTGTCCGGAGATGAAGAGTGCATGAAATGGCTGGTGCGTAAACTGGCTCCTGCAGCACAACTGGAATCTGCTCAGGTGGTTAAAGAACCGGTAGTGCTGTTCCATAAAAAAGGGATGAGCGGCAAAATTCAGACCGTCTGTTTTGATGGCGTGCTCATCATCAGAGACGCAGAGGCATTCGCTTCGCTGATCCACTCTGGCATTGGCCCTGCTAAAAGTATGGGGTGCGGATTACTCTCTCTTGGTCGGGTTTAAAACAAGGATAAAGCGGCGCGCAGCCGCTTTTACAGGATGTAATAATGACTTATGTGCCTCTGGTTCCACTTCCTCTTAAAGACCGTATTTCCCTGATTTTCCTTAAATATGGGCAGGTTGACGTCCTTGATGGTGCCTTTGTATTGGTTGATGCGTCTGGAGTGCGTACTCATATCCCGATAGGTAATGCGGCCTGTATTATGCTTGAGCCGGGAACCCGGATTTCACATGCTGCGATAAAACTGGCCGCGATGGTCGGTACATTGCTGGTATGGGTCGGCGAAGCAGGTGTACGGTTATATGCCTCAGGGCAGCCAGGAGGTGCACGTTCCGATAAGCTCCTTTATCAGGCGCGTCTTGCACTCGATGAAAATCTGCGGCTTAAAGTTGTCCGCAAAATGTTTGAACTTCGTTTTGGTGAAGAGGCCCCGTCCCGACGTTCTGTTGAGCAATTACGGGGTATTGAGGGCGTCCGCGTTAAGGGCATTTATCAGCTTCTGGCGAAGCAGTATGGCATCAGATGGCAGGGACGCCGCTACGATCCTAAAGACTGGGAGAAAGGAGATATTATTAATCAGTGCATCAGCGCGGCGACGGCCTGTCTTTATGGCATTACTGAAGCCGCGGTACTTGCCGCTGGATATGCGCCCGCGATTGGATTTGTGCACAGCGGCAAACCACTCTCATTTGTCTATGACATTGCCGATATCATTAAATTTGAAACTGTTGTACCCGCCGCATTCGAGATTGCAGCCCGCCGTCCCCAGGATGTAGAAAAACAGGTCAGGCTGGCCTGCCGTGATCTCTTCCGTACCAATAAAACTGTCGGCAGACTTATTCCTTTAATTGAGGATGTGCTTTCTGCTGGTGGTATTTCACCTCCACTACCTCCTCAGGACGCTCAGCCAATAGCAATCCCTGAATCGACTCCTTTTGGGGATGCCGGACACCGGAGTGCATGATCATGAGTATGTTGATGATCGTCACTGAAAATGTACCACCCCGGTTAAGAGGCAGGTTGGCTATCTGGTTGCTGGAAGTACGTGCAGGGGTTTATGTGGGTGATGTTTCCCGTCGCACCAGAGAGATGATCTGGCAACAGATTAGTAAGTTATCCGAAACGGGCAATGTCGTAATGGCATGGGCAAGTAATAATGAGTCTGGTTTTGAGTTTCAGACATTAGGTGAAAACAGGCATCTGCCGGTGGAGATGGATGGTATCCGGTTAGTTTCTTTCCGACCTGTTGATAATCAATAAGTTATAGCTCTTTAAAAATGTAGATAATTTGGTGGAATTTTTAATGGTGAAAAAACTATTATAATTCAGTTATATACATTTAGCGTGTTCCCCGCGCCAGCGGGGATAAACCGATACGATCGAGGTTGCCTATCTGGACGGACAGGTGTTCCCCGCGCCAGCGGGGATAAACCTCGATGCGAATGAGTCATGGCACGCTGAAGGCCGTGTTCCCCGCGCCAGCGGGGATAAACCGATTGGCGATTGCTGTCTGGCGCTCTAATGGGAGTGTTCCCCGCGCCAGCGGGGATAAACCGCAAAAGCGGCCAGTGCTGCGGATGTGCCGGTTGTGTTCCCCGCGCCAGCGGGGATAAACCCAGCTCAATGCCATATATCGCCGCGATGCGATTGTGTTCCCCGCGCCAGCGGGGATAAACCGTTAAACGGTCGATCACGGACGTTGAAAACCACCGTGTCCCCCGCGCCAGCGGGGATAAACCGCATTACCGGTGATGACTCTGCAATATTTGGCTGTGTTCCCCGCGCCAGCGGGGATAAACCGGCGATAACACCATTCAGGCCTGTTCCCGGAATGTGTTCCCCGCGCCAGCGGGGATAAACCGTTAAACGGTCGATCACGGACGTTGAAAACCACCGTGTCCCCCGCGCCAGCGGGGATAAACCGCATTACCGGTGATGACTCTGCAATATTTGGCTGTGTTCCCCGCGCCAGCGGGGATAAACCGGGCGACAACCTGAAAATCTGGCGCAATGTAATGTGTTCCCCGCGCCAGCGGGGATAAACCGCAGCCGATGTTAACGGTGATGCATCATGAGTGGTGTTCCCCGCGCGAGCGGGGATAAACCGGATGGAGTGGTGGAACCGCACGAACGCGAGATGTGTTCCCCGCGCCAGCGGGGATAAACCGATGGTTTTTATACCAACAAACTGGATCCCGACGTGTTCCCCGCGCCAGCGGGGATAAACCGGATTTGTTGGTTGCCTGGCAGGATCTGACGTTGTGTTCCCCGCGCCAGCGGGGATAAACCGGTCAGCTGTATTTCTGGGCTGAAAAGTATTTGGTGTTCCCCGCGTCAGCGGGGATAAACCGACAATCGTAATGACCATTCTGGCCTCTGATAAGTGTTCCCCGCGCCAGCGGGGATAAACCGAACTGTCATCGTCGTATCAGTACGTCGCTGACGTGTTCCCCGCACCAGCGGGGATGAACCGGGGAACGTGTGAATCATTGTTTGCGTATAATGGTGTCCCCCGCGCCATCTAAGTTAAATTCCTCCGTTCTGTCACCCACCCACCTGCTTCTCCTGTACCACCCGTTCCACAAACATCTGCGCCAGTGCTGCAATCGCGCTGTTGCCGGGCAGCCTCTCTTCATTGATAGACATCACCAGGGTACTACTGCGTCGGCGGCCCTGAAGCAGCGGCAGGGGACGGAGTTCACCGCTCTTTAAGAGCGCGGCGATATTCTGTTCCGGCAGCCAGCCATAACCTAACTGATGCTGGACGGCTTCAATCGCTGCCGAAAGCGTCGTGAATGACCAGTTCTCCGCCTGATTGCCACTCACCTCGGACTGCTGCTGTTGCTGACGATCCAGAATGGTAATGCAGGGCCAGCGAGCCAGCGTGGCAGCATTAAGCGGGGCGGGTTCACTGTGCAGCGGGTGGTCGCGATGAGCGACGGCGACGAAATCGACACTCATCAGGCTTTCGCCAGCTAACGGCTCATCGCCATATTGCGCCACCAGCCAGAGATCGGCCTGTTGTTCTGCCAGCCGGTCTGGCGTTTCGCTTCGGACAATTTCGCTGAACCAGATGCGCACATGTGGATAGCGTTGCTGAAAAACAGAAAGCACATCAAACAGCACAGGCTTAGGAAAGGTGGCATCTACCATCAAATCGATGCGCGAACGCTCACCCCGTTGCAGGGCGCTGGCCCGGGCTTCAAGAGCGCTGAATCCCTCCAGCAGTGGACGTACCTGAGCAAGTAACTGATGTCCTTCAGCGCTCAGAATGGCACGACGTCCCACCTGCTCCAGCAGTTCCATACCCAGCCGCTGTTGAAGCAGGCCAAGCTGATAGCTCAGTGAAGACTGGCTGCGGTTGTTCCTCTCTGCTGCCAGTGCAAAGCTCCCCTCCCTGACCACGGCGTCGAGCAGATACCACTGTTCCAGCGTTGTTTTGTACATGGTTACTCATCTAAAAATTGAATGATTTAGTGCTAAAAATAGCGTTATTAATCGCTTTTGTAACGCGCAATAATCTTTTCATGGAAAGCAAATGAGGAATTAACCATGAGCACTTTTGATAAACATGACCTGTCTGGCATCGTTGGCAAACACCTGGTTTACACCTATGACAACGGCTGGAATTACGAGCTCTACATTAAAAATGCCAGCACCATCGACTATCGCATTCACAGTGGCATGGTGGGTAATCGCTGGGTTAAAAACCAGCACGTTTACGTCGTTCGTCTGGCGCAGGATGTTTATAAAGTTTCCTGGACTGAACCAACCGGCACCGATGTCAGCCTGGCCGTTAATCTGGCGGATAAAATTTTCCACGGCACCATCTTCTTCCCGCGCTGGGTCATGAACAATCCGGAAAAAACCGTCTGCTTCCAGAACGATCATCTGGAAGAGATGGCAAACTTCCGCGAAGCGGGCCCGGCTTATCCAACTGAAGTCATTGATGAGTTTGCAACGCTGACCGTGATTCGGGATGTGGGCGAAAACAATGAAAGCGTGATTGACTGCCCGCCCGATCAGCTGCCCGCCAATTTTCCGGACAACCTGAAAAATTAAGCATGAACAGAAGAGGCCATGACGGCCTCTTCTGAATGACTGTTTCTGACTTACAGCGTCTGATGTGTCACTGATGAGGACGGAAAACGGATCAATCCGCAAAGGTGTTTATCGGCGGTGATCAGCACAGCGGTTTCAGTGCCAGTTCCGCCATTATCATGGACGGGGAGGGCGATATTGATCGACAACCGGTTCACCCCAGAATGCGCATCGGTTAGTCGCTTAAATGATTAACACCAGCCTCAGCCGGAACGCATCGCGATGATGCCTCTGCATCCCACTCATTTTCCGGGGCCTGAAGTGACAACATCTGTCTTTGCGGATGCTGAAATCTTCAGTGCGAGCAGGGGCGCACAACAGGAGACGCTCTGGCTAAAAGGGCAGCAGAGTTTACCCGCACCTCTGTCCGCGGTGTCATTAAGACGCGGCATAAGGTCAGCAACAGCAAGGCGCGTGCAGCCGATGGTACGAATCTGTCCCGGCCTGCCCGTGAAAGTCTGCCTCGCCCACAGTGCCAGAATTCTGAAAGATCGCGCCGTCTGGCCGGAATCTCTGCAGGAAATGAAAACCAGGCTGTAATCATCTTACGCGTAAATCACACCAGGGGGATGTACTGCCTGGCCTTGATATCTCCCTGAACGCATCTCTGCTGTAAACCCGACGCCCGCGACTTTCTATTCCTGCCAGTTATCTATTTCACTGAATCAATTCACTAAAACTGCGCCAACGCTGACCTGACCCCGCCGCTGTTTCTGTCAGATACGGTACGCTGCAAAGAGACCGGTTCAGCCGGGTCAGCTGGCTGAACCGGTATGATAAGCGGGCAGAATGGACGCAGTTGATTATGTTGTATTTTTGTAAACAGATTAACAAACAGACGAAATCCTGCTATTCTGCCCTCCGCGAAACCGGGCACCTCAACCTGGACGAGAAAGGGAAGTTTGTTCTCCATAAGTGAGCAAGGTGGTCGGAAAGCCCTACATAATGAGAGCGAGGATAACGTCGTGCTAGAAGAATACCGTAAGCACGTTGCCGAGCGTGCTGCCCAGGGAATTGTACCTAAGCCTTTAGAGGCTTCCCAGATGGCCGCGCTGGTTGAACTGCTGAAAAATCCACCTGCGGGTGAAGAAGAATTTTTGACCGATTTATTGGTCAACCGAGTCCCACCTGGCGTCGATGAAGCGGCGTATGTTAAAGCCGGTTTCCTGGCGGCTGTCGCGAAAGGCGAAGCAACCTCTCCTCTGATATCTCCTGAAAAAGCGGTTGAACTGCTCGGCACTATGCAGGGCGGTTACAATATTCATCCGCTGATTGAAGCGCTGGACGATAGCAAACTCGCCCCCATCGCGGCGAAAGCCCTTTCACACACGCTGCTGATGTTCGACAACTTCTATGATGTCGAAGAGAAAGCCAAAGCGGGTAATGAATACGCGAAGCAGGTCATGCAGTCCTGGGCTGATGCGGAATGGTATCTGTCACGCCCTGAGCTGGCTGAGAAGATCACCGTCACGGTGTTCAAAGTCACTGGCGAAACCAACACCGACGACCTCTCTCCGGCCCCGGATGCCTGGTCCCGTCCGGACATCCCACTGCACGCCCTGGCGATGCTGAAAAATGCCCGCGAAGGTATTGAGCCGGATGAGGCAGGCAATATCGGCCCGATTAAACAGATCGAGGCACTGAAAACCAAAGGCTTCCCGCTGGCGTATGTCGGTGACGTTGTCGGAACCGGTTCTTCACGTAAATCCGCCACCAACTCGGTGCTGTGGTTTATGGGCGACGACATCCCGAACGTGCCGAATAAAAAAGGGGGCGGCGTGGTACTGGGCAGCAAAATTGCGCCAATCTTCTTCAACACCATGGAAGATGCAGGCGCACTGCCGATTGAAGTAGACGTCAACGACCTGAACATGGGCGATGTCATCGACATCTATCCGTTCAAAGGCGAAGTCCGCAACCACGAAACCAGCGAACTGCTGGCCAGCTTCGAACTCAAAACCGAAGTGCTGATTGACGAAGTACGCGCCGGTGGCCGTATTCCGCTGATCATCGGCCGTGGCCTGACCACCAAAGCGCGCGAGTCGCTGGGTCTGCCGCACAGCACTGTGTTCCGTCACGCGAAAGATGTTGCGGAGAGCACCCGTGGCTTCTCCCTGGCGCAGAAAATGGTGGGCCGTGCCTGTGGCGTCGCCGGTATTCGTCCGGGTGCGTATTGCGAACCGAAGATGACCTCGGTTGGCTCGCAGGATACCACCGGTCCGATGACCCGTGACGAGCTGAAAGATCTGGCTTGCCTGGGCTTCTCTACCGATCTGGTGATGCAGTCCTTCTGCCACACCGCTGCGTATCCTAAGCCGGTCGATGTGAACACGCACCACACGCTGCCAGACTTCATCATGAACCGTGGCGGTGTCTCACTGCGTCCGGGCGACGGCATTATCCACAGCTGGCTGAACCGTATGCTGCTGCCGGATACCGTGGGCACCGGTGGTGACTCGCATACCCGTTTCCCTATTGGTATCTCTTTCCCGGCGGGTTCAGGCCTGGTGGCGTTTGCGGCTGCGACAGGCGTGATGCCACTCGACATGCCGGAATCCGTGCTGGTGCGCTTCAAAGGTAAGATGGAGCCAGGTATCACCCTGCGCGATCTGGTTCACGCCATTCCGCTGTATGCCATCAAACAGGGTCTGCTGACCGTTGAGAAGAAAGGTAAGAAAAACATCTTCTCTGGCCGTATCCTGGAGATTGAAGGTCTGCCGGATCTGAAAGTTGAGCAGGCGTTTGAGCTGTCCGATGCGTCAGCAGAACGTTCCGCGGCGGGCTGTACCATCAAGCTGGATAAAGCGCCGATTATCGAATACCTGAACTCCAACATCGTACTGCTGAAGTGGATGATTGCAGAAGGTTACGGCGATCGCCGTACGCTGGAGCGCCGCGTTGAAAGCATGGAGAAATGGCTGGCCGATCCTCAGCTGCTTGAGCCGGATGCCGATGCTGAATATGCCGCCGTGATCGAAATCGATCTGGCCGACATTAAAGAGCCGATCCTCTGTGCGCCAAACGATCCGGACGATGCACGTCTGCTCTCTGACGTTCAGGGCGAGAAGATTGACGAAGTGTTCATCGGCTCATGCATGACCAACATTGGTCACTTCCGTGCTGCCGGTAAACTGCTGGATAGCCACAAAGGCCAGCTGCCAACCCGTCTGTGGGTGGCTCCGCCAACCAAGATGGATGCGGCACAGCTGACCGAAGAGGGCTACTACAGCGTATTCGGCAAAAGCGGCGCGCGTATCGAAATCCCGGGCTGTTCACTCTGCATGGGTAACCAGGCACGTGTGGCTGATGGTTCGACGGTGGTTTCCACCTCGACCCGTAACTTCCCGAACCGTCTGGGAACCGGCGCTAACGTCTATCTGGCCTCTGCAGAGCTGGCAGCAGTGGCGTCACTGTTAGGCCGTCTGCCAACACCGGATGAGTATCAGCAATTCATGGCGCAGGTCGATAAAACGGCCAGCGACACCTATCGCTATCTCAACTTCGACCAGCTGGCGCAGTACACCGATAAAGCTGACGGCGTGATTTTCCAGACAGCAGTCTGATTCTTCACCTGGCAGCACTGAACAAGGGGCGATGATTCGCCCCTTTTTTTACGCCTGTGCATGGGGACAGAGACGATCAAAAGCTGGATTTCGCCAGACAGCCTGTAATAATGCGCGACGTGTCACACTTTACTGCGAAAACAGCGCTGACACTCTTGAGAAACGCGACGACGTTAAGAGGAACGGGCGATGGAATATGAATTTTTACGCGATGTGACCGGACAGATTAAGGTTCGTATGTCGATGGATCATGAAGCGGTCGGCCACTGGTTCAACGAAGAGGTGAAAAACGATCCAGGATTGCTGGATGAAGTGGAAGCCGCTATCGAAGACGTCAAAGGCAGCGTGCGTCAGTGGCAGCGCATCGGCAGCGAGTACACCATCCTGCTGGATGAGGAAGAGGTGATGATTCGCGCCAACCTGCTGGCACTGGAAGATGATGGCATGGAGGAGGGGATGAATTACTACGACGAAGAGAGCCTCTCATTCTGTGGCATTGAAGATTTTCTGCTGGTTATCGCCGCTTATCGCCAGTTTGTGAATCAGTACGGCAAGCCTTTACGGTAGTACCGGCCGGGCAATCTGAACCGCCCGGCCTGTTGTTCAACTCAGCGATGCACCGCCGCACATCACCAGCTGCTGGCCGGTGATCGCAGCCGCAGCAGGCGAGAGCAGGAAACCGACCAGCCCGGCCACTTCCTGCGGCTGAATGTAGCGGCCTATCGGTGGCAGACGGGGCGGTGAACTGGCCCGGCCTGGCTGTTGCAGCATCGGCGTTTCGGTGGCGCCAGGCGCGACAACATTGGCCGTAATACCGCGCGGTGCCAGCTCTGCGGCCCAGCTGCGTACCATGCCGATCATTGCTGATTTGGTCGCCACATACTGACTGCGACCTGACGCGCCGCCCGAAGTGCGACTGCCCAGCAGCACAATTCTGCCGCCCGCGCTCATCCGGGGCGCAAAATGATTCGCCAGCTGTTCAGCGGCGGCAATATGCAGTTGCCACAAGCGTGCGCTGATATTCAGATCCAGCTCCCCGAGCGGCGCGGCCTGCATCATCCCCGCAGCATGAATCACCGCCTGCGGCACCGGTAGCGTATCCAGTAAAGCCTGCAGTGCCGCGCTGTCGCTGATATCGATCTGATGGCTCTGCCAGCCCGCTCCAGCCCGGTTTATCGCCGAGCGACTCAGGCCGGTAACCTGCCAGCCCTCATTCAGCAGGTGGTTCACAATCGCCTGGCCGATGCCGGAACTGGCCCCGGTCACCAGCGCCATCCGCTCTGTCATGCATCTCCTCCCTGCACCCACGACTCCCGGACCCGCACATATTTAATGGCCTGGCGATACCAGGTGTAGGCGATATGCAGTTCGCCATTCACGCCCTGTTTGATGCTGGGATAGGAGAACTCGCGGTTGAGTTTCTGCCGGGAGTTATTGGTCATGCAGTAACCGTCGCCTTCGTCCAGATTGCGCTGCAGCGGCCAGCTTTTGCCGCCATCCGTTGAGATAGCCAGCGTCATTGGCGCACGGGGTGCGCCCCAGAAGGCGGTGCGACCGCTATGCACCACCGGCTCGGCGGCAACCGCAACGTCATCGTCCTCTTCATCATCTTCAATTTCGTCATACAGCGACAGACGCCGTTCGCTGGCCCCTTCGGCGCTCATGGCATTGAAAACCAGCGCCAGATGTCCGTTGCGCAGCGTCGTGACCTGAATAGAGGAGTTATTGTTGGGCAGCGACAGCGGCTCAGGTGCGCTCCAGCTTTCGCCCTGATCAAACGAGCGGCTCTGGTAAATGTGATCGGCCCAGCGACTGCGGTAGAGCGCCAGCAGCGAGCCATCATCCAGCAGCGTGACGTTCATATGAACGCAGCCGGTGCTTTCAGGCACGCTGACATCACGCCAGCTCTGGCCTTTATCGTCTGAGATTTTTACCGCGCTGACGTCATAGCTGCCAACCCACTTTTCGCCGGGCTGCGTCAGACAGTAAAACACCGGCAGTAACCAGTTGCCGTTGGGCAGCACGACAATCGGCTGGCGAATAAAGGTGCCGGGCTTATCCAGCAGGGTTTTGATCTCGCCCCAGCGCTTGCCGAAATCGTGAGACTGGCGATAGCGCACAATCGCGGTGTCCTGATTGCCTGATTTCTGCGCTGTCCACAACAGCCACAGCACCTGGTCCGGGTCGAGAAACAGCACCGGGTTCTGCTCTGAACGATCCGGGTCGTCAGAGAGTTTCTGTGCTTCGCTCCAGCGATTACTGCCTGCTGGCAGCCGTGAACACCAGACCGAGATATCCGCAATGCCTTCCTGCGTGCCGCCAAACCAGACGCAAAGCAGATCGCCATCGGGCAGCGGCAGCAGGTTAGCCGCGTGGTTTTGCGGGCAGGAGGAGGGCAGCATCGCAACCTGCTGCGCACTGTCCTGCGGGTGCGGCGCAAGCAGGCCGGTGCGTTCTGCGGTGACGGTTTCCTGAGTCATATTAGGCTCCACTGTTTTGTGCATTGTGTTGCGGTTGAGGCTGCGACTGGCGTGACGGGATACAGCGGTCAATCACCATAACGATGGCTGGCGTGATCAGCGCCACATACATGTTGTCGATACCGAACGGGTTACCCATCAGGAACCAGACGGAAGTGACCACGCAGGCACCAATCAGACCGGCATTGGCACCGCGTGTGCTCTTAAACCACGGCAGGTAGAACGCCATAATCGCCACCACGGTAATCGACAGCCGAATCGCGCGGGTAAAGAAGGAGAGCTTCAGCACTTCCGGGAAGAACAGGACAAACAGCAGCGGGAAGAAGCCGATACCAATTGAGATCCAGCGCGTCACTTTGAATTCGCGCTCCGGGGTCGGCTTACGGTAAGGCACGTAAAAATCTTTCACCACCAGCGAGGCGATGGCCAGCGCAACGGTACCAACGCTGACGAAAATTGAGGCCACCAGCGAGGTGGTGACAATGCCCGCCAGCCACGGTGACATATCCTGCAGAAACACCGGCAGCGCATAGAGGCTCTTAATATCGGGATGCGCAAATTTTGCCGCCACGCCAATCAGCGCCATCGCCAGACCGATAGGCAGGCAGAAGAAGAAGGCGACCCAGGTGGCGCGCTTCGCGGACTTCACATCTTTGGTGGATGAGATTGCCTGGATCACAAACTGCGTACAGAAGATCGACCCCACGGTCCCGATAAGCCAGGCCACAATGGTACTGGCCCCGACGTGACCATCCCACGTCCAGTAGAACGCCGGCATTTTCTCTATCATCGGGGCAACGCCGCCGGTCATCTTCAGCGCCACATAGAGGATGATCAGAATCCCGATGTATTTGATAGCGCTGTGCAGCAGCGTGACCCAGGCCACGCCTTTCATGCCGCCAAACGCAAAGTAAAAGGTACTGACCACTGCGGTAATAAAGGCCGCCTGCGTCAGGTCGATCTTCAGAACGGTAGATATCGCTGCTGCGCCGCTGATGTAGTTACCAACATTCACCAGCAGCAGCGCATAGATCATGATCAGCGAGATAATGTTCTTGGTCGAGCTGCCATATTTCTCCGCGATAGCGCCAGAGATCGTGATCTTTCCGGTGTTATAGATGCGTTTAACCAGAATCAGGCCAAACAGCGGGAAACCAATCGCGGCGCCAATCACCGACCACGAGGCGGCGAAGCCATCTTCAAAGGCCGCCTGTGCGGTGCCGATGGTTGATTTTGCCCCGATATACTCAGACATCAGCATGATGCCGACAATAAAGGCGGGCATGGCGCGGGAGCCTTCCATGAAGTCGCCGCTGGTTTTACTGCGCAGCCGCCAGGTCAGCCAGGTGGTGAACAGGATATAGGCGACCACCATGCCGACGATCAGTAAGGTGCTCTCAGTTGAAAATGCTTTCATCATGACCTCGATTGTTCTGGCAGATGGCGACCATCAGGTTCGTTCTCATCTGACCGATAGGGTACAAAGGCGATGGACGTTATTGCAGATAGTGGTTCACGATTTGACGGATCTGCTGCTGCTCGTCGGCGCTGAACTGCACCGCATAGCGGCTTTCACCGACGTCAAAGCCCTGCAGGCTGACCGCTTTTTTCACGGCGGCCGGTGAGAAACCGATACTGTAGAGCGCGGTACGCAGGCCGGTGACGTTCTCCTGTGCCTGATGCGAACCGGCAATATCGCCGGTACTGAAGCGCGCCCAGATGGCGTTAATCGCTTCGGGAGCCACGTTTGCCAGCCCGGAAATCGACGCGGAGCAGCCGTCAACGAATCCCTGGTGAATCAGTGAGTCGGGACCGTTCAGCACAGCAAAGTGCTCACAGTCGGCGGTGGCCTGCAGAAATCCGCGCAGGCTTTCATAACTGCCTGCTGAATCTTTAATGCCGATGATGTTCGGGTGTGCGGCCAGGGTACGAACGGTCTCTGGCTGCAGGGTATTGCCGGTACGCGCCGGGATGTTGTAGAGGAACAGCGGCACCGTCAGTGCGTCAGCCACGCGCTGATAGTGGTCGATCAGCTCCTGCTGTTTCAGCGGCACAAACCACGGCGTGATCGCTGAGACGGCATCCACGCCAAGGCGGCCAATCTGTTTGCCAAGCCGGATTGTTTCACGGGTCGAAATCTCACCGATGTGCGCCACCACCGGTGCCTGGCCGCTGACTTCATCGACGCAGGTGGCGGTGACGGCAATCTTCTCCTGCTCGTTGAGCACAAAGAATTCGCCGTTGGTGCCGCCGCAGAAGATGCCGTTTCCGGCGCTGATCTGGCGTCTGACCTGCTTACGCTGCCTCACCGGGTCAAAGGCACCTTCACGGTCAAAGGTGGTAACGATGGCGGTCAGTACGCCGTTGATTTTTTTATTCATGACAATCCTCATTACGCCTGGCAGGAAGGGAACAGTGTCAGATAGACGGCACGTACATCGTCGGCGGTGACCGTCATCGGCACGTTTTTCATCAGGCGCTGCACATCCAGCGCCGCCTCCACTAACCCGGGAAGCTGATCCGGGCCGATGCCCAGCGCTTCCAGGCTGGCAGGCAACTGCAGCCGCGCCACCAGCCCGGTGAAGTAGTCGACCAGCGCGTGTGATTTCTCCTCATCGCTTAAACGAACGTCGGCGTCAGGCAGCAGGTCATAGGCCTGAGCGAATTTGCTCACCGCTGCCGGACGGACAAAGCGCATGCAGGGTGCCAGCAGAATGGCGTTGGCGACGCCGTGCGGCAGATGATATTTGCCGCCGAGCGGATAGGACATCGCGTGTACCAGATGTGTCCCGGCATGAGCAATCGCTGCGCCGCCATAATAAGAGGCCCAGAGCATCTCCAGCCGCGCCTGCAGATTCTCTGGCTCGCGCAGGGTGGTTTCGAGACTGGCGAACAGCTTCTTCATCCCAATCAGCGCATAGTTGTCGCTGACCGGGTTGGCGACGCTGGCGGTGAAGCACTCAATCAGGTGGCAAAGCGCATCAATGCCGGTTGACGAGGCGATGTGCGGCGGCATGCTGGTGGTGAGTTCCGGCACCAGCGCCACGACATCCGGCAGCATCACCGGTGAAATAATGCCGGTTTTGGTCTCTTTCTCCGGGATCGCCAGAATCGCATTGGGTGTCGCTTCAGAGCCGGTGCCCGCTGTGGTCGGGATAAGCATTGAGCGGGTGCGGCGCTGCGGTTTTTCGCCTGCCAGCAGTGCGTCCAGCGACGGGGCAGCGTCGATGCAGAGCACGGAAAGCAGCTTCGCCACATCCAGCACACTGCCACCGCCAATGCCAATCACCATGTCGGCCTGGCGCTGCGAGAGCGCTGCCATAATGGCTGCCACATCATGCTGGGATGGCTCCGGCGGGACGCTGTTGACCACGCTGATACGCGGAATCTGATCCCGGAGCTGCCCCATCAGCGCCTGTACCGCCGGAATTGCCTCAATATTCCGGTCAGTGACCACAACCGCTGTCGATATCCCCTTCAGCAGATAGCGCATGTCGTGTAGCGCCTGATAACCGCTGATCACCGTGCTGTTAATGTTCATGTCATACCCTTATTTCTGTCGTGTCTGAGCAGATGATTAAGTTTGCTCAGCGCAATGCGAAGTCAGTCACTCTCTGTGGCTAATTTTATAAGGCATATCGATTTCGATTAATTTGAACTTGCTCACATATAATCAATCATGATTGAATATAATCAAATGCAGTGGCATTAGCCTGACAGGAGTAAGGATGGGCTCATCAAGATGGAAAACCCCGGTACTGGTCATCGCCGATGATTTCACCGGTGCCAACGACGCAGGCAGCGGACTGGCACAGGCCGGAGCCCGTGTGCATGTGTTATTTGGCACCGGGACGCCGTTGCCCGACGAGACGGCAGATGTGCTGGTGATCAGCACTGACAGCCGGGCTGTCAGTGCCAGCCAGGCTGCAGAGCGTGTGACTCAGGCAGTGCAGCATTACGCGGCCCAGCTTCAGCAGGGCTGGCTGTTTAAAAAGATCGACTCCACGCTGCGCGGCAATACAGGTGCTGAAACCGTGGCTGCGCTGCAGGCCAGCGGCAAAACGCTGGCACTGGTGGCACCTGCCGTGCCGCGGCTGGGCCGCACCACGCGCGACGGCAGCGTGTGGGTTAATCAGCGTTTACTGACGGATACCGAATTTGCCAGCGATCCGAAAACGCCGATCCTCAGTGCCCGCGTGATTGATCAGATGCAGATCGACGGCACGGAGATCGATCTCGCCACGCTGCGCAGCGATCGGCTGGATGCGGTATTAGCGGCGGCGCACGGCGTGGTGGTGGTGGATGCTGAAAATGAAGAAGACCTGGCGCGACTCATCGCTGCTGCGTCCCGGCTGGCAGAGAAGCCTCTGCTGGCAGGGGCCGCCGGATTAAGCGATGCGCTGGGCGCAGCGCTCTCTGTTCGCCCGTCGCGGCCCGTGCTGGCCGTGGTGGGATCGATGAGTCATCAGGCCGGGCAGCAGATCGCAGCACTGCGCAGACATCATGCTGTAGAGATTGACGACGTCGATATCCGTCAGCTGTTTCAGCAGCCCGCCTGGCCTGACCGGGCGTGCTGGATCGCCCAGGTGGCGGCTGCACTGCGTGCGGGTCGCCACACGGTGATCCGCACCTGCCAGCATGAATCCCAGCGTCACGAGATCGATCATCTCTGCCAGCAGCACAGCGTGACGCGCCAGCAGCTGGGCGAGGCAATCTGCCAGCAGCTGGGCGACATGACCTTTCACCTGTGCCGGGCACAGCTGCCGCATGCGCTCTATCTGTCAGGCGGCGATGTGGCGATTGCCGTCGCCCAGGCGCTGGGGGCCAGCGGCTTTAAAATTCAGGGTCTGGTGGCGGGCTGTGTTCCGCACGGGGTTCTGCTTAACAGTGAATTTACTCTGCCGGTGATGACCAAAGCGGGTGGCTTTGGTGATGAAAATACGCTGGTAGCAGCCATTGGTTTTATTGAGGAGAAGTCGAGTGAGTAAAATTATTGCGATCACCATGGGCGATCCGGCGGGCATCAGCCCGGAAATCATCATCAAAGCGCTGTCTGAAGGTGAGCTGAACGGCATCCCTGCCGTGGTAATTGGCTGCGCCAGCACGCTGCGCCGCATTATGGCGATGAACATTACGCCTCAGGCCGAACTGCGGGTGCTGGACCGGGTAGCCGATGCGCGTTTTGCACCCGGCATCATTAATGTGATCGATGAACCGCTGGCCGATCCCGACGCGCTGAAACCTGGCGTGGTGCAGAAAGAGGCGGGCGATCTGGCGTGGCGCTGCGTGAAGCGTGCCACTGAGCTGGCGCTGGCGGGCGAAGTGCATGCGATTGCAACCGCGCCGCTGAACAAAGAGGCGATGCACGCGGCAGGCCATCTCTATCCGGGGCACACCGAACTGCTGGCGCACCTTACCGACACCAAAGATTACGCTATGGTGCTCTACACCGATAAGCTGAAAGTCATTCATGTCACGACCCATATTGCGCTGCGTAAGTTCCTCGACACGCTGAATCAGACCCGGATTAAAACGGTGATTGGTATGGCGGACACGTTCCTGCGTCGCGTCGGTTATCAGGCTCCGCGTATCGCCGTGGCGGGGGTCAATCCGCACGCCGGTGAGAACGGCCTGTTTGGCGATGAGGAGATCACCACTGTCGCCCCCGCGATTCAGGCGATGAAAGCGCAGGGAATAGATGTCTCCGGGCCGTGTCCGCCTGACACGGTGTTCCTGCAGTGCCAGGAGGGGCTGTATGACATGGTGGTGGCGATGTATCACGATCAGGGGCATATCCCGCTCAAACTGCTGGGCTTTTATGATGGGGTAAACATCACCGCAGGCCTGCCCTTTATCCGCACCTCTGCGGACCACGGCACGGCATTTGATATCGCCTGGACAGGTAAAGCGAAGTCTGACAGCATGGCGATCTCCATTAAACTCGCGATGCAGCTCGCATAGGGAAATATGAAGGTACAGAGCCGTCTTGACCAGATTATGGATTACCTGAAAAGCCATAATCTGGTGACTGTTGAGCAACTGGTCAGTGCGATTTCCGCCTCACCCGCCACGATTCGACGTGATTTAATTAAGCTGGATAACGAGGGCGTGATCAGCCGCAGTCATGGCGGTGTCACCCTGAATCGTTTCATTCCTGCCCAGCCGACTACGCTGGAGAAAATGCAGCGTAACCTGGCCGAGAAGCAGGCGATTGCGGAGTGTGCCGCCAGCTTTGTCCGGGCGGGAGATGCGGTCGTGCTGGATGCCGGCACCACCATGCTGGAGCTGGCACGTCAGCTTACGCATCTGCCGCTGCGGGTGATCACCGCCGACCTGCACATTGCGCTGTTTCTGTCTGAATTTAAGCAGATTGAAGTGACGATTATCGGCGGCAGGATAGATGATTCCAGTCAGTCCTGTGTGGGTGAACATGGACGGCGGTTGCTGCGCAGCATCAATCCCGATATCGCGTTTGTCAGCTGTAACTCCTGGAGCCTTGAGCGCGGCATTACCACGCCGACCGAGGAGAAAGCGGGACTGAAACACGATCTGCTGGCCAATGCGGCGCGCCGGGTTCTGCTGGCGGACAGCAGCAAGTATGGTTCCTGGTCGCTGTTCTGTGCGTCACCGGTAGATGATCTGACGGATGTGGTCACGGACAGCCGCTTAGATGACGCGGTCTGCCGCACGCTGCGCGAGCGCGGCATTGCGCTGGCCCTGACTGCCTGACACACACGCACAGGCTACCGGCGGTAACCTGTGCGCCTGGCGGTTACTGCGTTTTCAGACCGACAGAGGGGATATTTCTGCCGTAGTAGATCTCACGCATCTCTTTCCACAGCAGATCGGTAATCCGTTTATGCTCCTGCGGGCTGAGATCTTCCGGGCGGGTGTTAAACAGGTAGTGCTTCAGTTCAAACTCTTTCAGCAACATCTTGGTGTGGAAGATGTTCTCCTGATAGACATTCACATCCACCATGTCATACATCGCTTTCATATCGTCAGACATGAAGTTCTGAATGGAATTGATCTCGTGATCGATAAAGTGCTTCATCCCTTTCACATCACGGGTAAAACCGCGCACCCGGTAATCGACGGTAACAATGTCTGATTCGAGCTGGTGGATCAGGTAGTTCAGCGCTTTTAACGGTGAGATCACGCCACAGGTTGAAACTTCAATATCCGCACGGAAGGTGCAGAGTCCGCCTTCCGGGTGGCTTTCCGGATAGGTGTGTACGCAGATATGGCTTTTATCGAGATGAGCCACCACCGAGTTGGGCAGCGGGCCGGGATGCTCGGAGTTATCAATATCTTTCGGATCGATCGGTTCTTCGCTGACCAGAATCGTGACGCTGGCACCTTGTGGCTCATAGTCCTGGCGCGCAATGTTAAGCACGTTTGCCCCGATAATTGAGCAGGTCTCGGTCAGGATTTCAGTCAGACGGTTGGCGTTATATTGTTCATCAATGTAAGCGATATAACCATCGCGTTCAGCTTCAGTATTCGCATAGCAAATATCGTAAATACAAAAACTCAGGCTTTTAGTCAGGTTGTTGAAGCCATGTAGTTTTAGCTTTTGCAATTTCGTTCACCCCCTTAGAAAGGCACGATCAGCACGTGGCCGATAACGCATTCAACAGATATTGCGGCAGGGCAAAGCTGCCGGTATGGATTGCTGGCGTGTAATAACGGCAGGTCAGGCCAGCGGCCTCAAAACGCGCCTGCAGGGTCGCGGTGTCGAGCTGACGCAGCGCCGGATTATCGCTCGCCCAGGCAAAGGTCATGATGCCGCCGTAATAGGTGGGAATCGCCGCCTGATAGAAACTGACATCCGCAAAATAGTGGCTCAGCTTGCGATGGCTGTTAACGGCCTCGTCCTGTTGCAGGAAGCAGACGCCATTCTGCGCGACAAAGATGCCATTTTCATTAAGGGCCGCTTTGCAACCGGCATAAAATTCTGAGGTAAACAGACTCTCGCCCGGACCAATCGGATCGGTGCAGTCGGAGATGATGACATCAAACTTTTCCTGCGTCTGATTAACGAAGTTGACGCCGTCATCAATGACCAGCGTAAAGCGCGGATCGTCATAGGCGCCTGCGCTGTGGTTCGGCAGATACTGGCGACAAAAGGTCACCACGCCTGCATCGATCTCTACCATCGTAATCTTTTCGATTTCAGGATGACGTGACACTTCACGCAGCATTGCGCCGTCGCCGCCGCCGATGATCAGCACGCTCTTTGCCGCGCCGTGGGCCAGCAGCGGAACGTGGGTCATCATTTCATGGTAGATAAATTCGTCGCGTTCGGTGGTCTGCACCACGCCGTCCAGTGCCATTACGCGGCCCATTGCGGCATTGCTGAAAATGATCAAATCCTGATGCGCAGTCTTTTCACGGTACAGCACGTTATCTACCGTGAAATACTGGCCAAAACCGGCATGAAGGGTTTCATACCACGTCTCATTGTGGGCCATGGTGCTCTCCTCTGATGACATCGCCATGAAGATGGGCGGCACATGATAGCTAACACTGACCGTGGTTGCACGGTCAATGTCCGGCAGCAGAGGACAGAGTAATTACCTGACGTAGGCCAGCAGGCTCAGTGAATCGCGGGCCAGTGACTTGCACTTTTTGTCATTGGTGATGGCGATGCCGCTGAGATCGCGATAGCTGTCTTCACCCAGCGCCTTCATGTTGTAGTTGCTGTAGTTGCTTAAATCCCAGCGGTTCTGCTGAGCAAAAAAGACCAGCGCTTTGCGAATCTGCGCGTCCGGTAAATCCTGATAGCCACAATCATTTTTCAGATAAACGAAAACCGCCGTGAGATCGGCCAGATCTTCCGCTTCGGATTCGCTCAGGGCAAAGCTGGTGGAGGAGAAGCCAAGGAGTCCCGTCAGCAGCAGGATCTTGATGCTTTGCTTCATAGTCGTTCTCTTCAATGGATATTGCTCATGACGTTAGCACAGTTATTCTCAGGTTTTCGATTAATTTGGCGCTGTGGGCTGCTGCACCGCCTTTTTTCGTCAGATTCTCACGGCTAACACTTGACCTTCCCATAAGGTCAGGGTTTAGGCTGTGCGCTCTGATGCCACAAGGATGATCACCATGCAACGTCGCCATTTCCTGAAACTCACTGCCGCACTGAGTGCAGCCGGAGCGTTACCGCTCTGGAGCCGTTCGCTGATGGCAGCCACTCGTCCGCTGTTGCCGATTCCGTCACTGCTGGAAGCGGATGCCCGGGGCAGCTACAGCCTCACCGCGATGCAGGGCACCACGCAGTGGAACGGCAAAGCCGTGCCGACCTGGGGTTACAACGGCAGCCTGCTCGGGCCGGTGCTGAAGTTGCAGAGTGGCAAACCGGTGACGGTGAATATCCACAACCGGCTCCGTGAAGCGACCACCCTGCACTGGCACGGGCTGGAAATTCCCGGCGCAGTGGATGGCGGACCGCAGGCCGTGATAGCGCCCGGCACCTCGCGTCAGGTTTCTTTTACCCCTGACCAGCCCGCCGCAACCTGCTGGTATCATCCGCATCTGCATGGCAAAACCGGGCATCAGGTAGCCCAGGGACTCGCGGGGCTGATCCTGCTGGAAGATAAAGAGAGCGGCACGCTGCGACTGCCTTCGCAGTGGGGCGTGGATGATGTGCCACTGATTTTCCAGGATAAACAGCTGACAAACGATGGCAGCCGCATTGATTATCAGCTTGATGTGATGCGTGCAGCCGTGGGCTGGTTTGGCGACATGATGCTGACCAACGGCGTGCAGTATCCGCAGCATGCCGTGCCGCGCGGCTGGCTGCGTCTGAGGCTGCTCAACGGCTGTAACGCCCGCTCGCTGCACGTTGCCGCCAGTGATAAACGTCCTCTGTATGTGATCGCCAGCGACGGTGGCCTGCTGGCTGAGCCAGTGAAGATCGACGCGCTGCCTGTTCTGCCCGGCGAGCGTTTTGAGGTGATGATCGACACCGCCGACGGTAAGGCCTTTGATCTGGTGACGCTGCCAACGGAACAGATGGGCATGACGCTGCCGCCGTTTGATCAGCCGCTGCCGCTGGTGCAGATTCTGCCGCTGCGGGTCATGGCCAGCGCCACGCTGCCGGACAAGCTGGCGACGCTGCCCGCGCTGCCCGCTACGGAGGGACTGAACACCCGCTGGCTGCAGCTGATGATGGACCCGCAGCTGGACCAGCAGGGGATGCAGGCGCTGATGCAGCGTTACGGCGAGAAAGCGATGGGCAAGGGCGGGCATCACGCGATGCCACAGACGCCGGAGAAAACGACGTCAGAGCCGATGGAAAGCATGGATCACAGCATGCACGGTATGACGCAGCCCGCGGGTTACGATTTCCGCAACGGCAACAAAATCAACGGCCAGGCCTTTGATATGACGAAGCCGTCGTTTGCGGTGAAGCTGAGCGAGTACGAGAAGTGGACGATTTCAGGGGAAGGCGATGCCATGCTGCATCCGTTCCACATTCATGGCACGCAGTTCCGTATTCTTTCCGAAAACGGCAAACCGCCCGCCCCGCATCGGCAGGGCTGGAAAGATATGGTGAACGTCGACGGCTGGCGCAGTGAAGTGCTGGTGCGCTTCAACTACGTTGCTGCCGCCGAACACGCTTACATGGCCCACTGCCATCTGCTGGAGCATGAAGATACCGGCATGATGCTGGGCTTTACCGTGAGCTGACTAGGCCTGCTCCAGCGCCAGCCGGATGTCTTCAATCAGATCACCGGCGTTCTCGATGCCAATCGACAGCCGCACCGTGGCGTCAGTGATACCAATACGCTGGCGCACCGCCTGCGGCACGCCGGAGTGGGTGGTGCTGCCAGGATGGCTGGCCAGCGACTCGGTTCCGCCCAGACTCACCGCCTGTTTAAACAGCGACAGCGCATTGAGAAAACGAAACGCCGCAGGCTGGTCGCCGACAATATCGAACGAGAACGTCGATCCCGCGCCGCTGCACTGCTCGCGATACGTTTTCCCTTCTGCGCTCTCCGCATCCAGATAGGGCAGCCAGTGCAGCTTCGCGACCTTCGGGTGATCGCGCAGAAAGGCCGCGACCGCTTCCGCATTCTGCCAGGCTTTTTCCATCCGCAGCGACAGCGTCTCCAGTGAGCGGCTGAGCATCCAGCTTGAGTGCGGGTCCAGTTGCGTGCCGATTGCGCTGCGCAGGGCGCGTACTTTCGCCATCAGCGCTTTACTGCCCATCGCCGCACCCGCAATCAGGTCAGAGTGACCGCCAACATATTTGGTCAGCGAGTAGAGCGACAGATCCGCGCCCAGCGTCAGCGGCTGCTGGAACAGCGGGCCGAGCAGGGTGTTATCACAGGCGATAATCGGTCGTGAACCCTGCTGCTGCTCAATCTCATCGGCAATGCGCGCCATCAGACGGATATTGACCAGGCTATTGGTAGGATTCGCCGGTGTCTCAATCAGAATCACCGCCACGCGGCCCTGGGCCATTGCCTGCTGAGCGGCGTCCCGGACTTTGGCTTCATCATTGCCGTCGCTGAAACCGACAGCCTGAATATCCAGATTGTGCAGCGTCTTGCTGAGCAGCGTCTCGGTGCCGCCATAGAGCGGCTGGGAGTGCAGGATCACCTCACCCGGACGGGCAAAGGTCAGCAGGGCAGTGGAGATGGCAGCCATACCGGAAGAGAACAGCGAACAGCTTTCTGCCTGCTCATAGACCGCCAGCCGGTCTTCCACAATTTCGCTGTTCGGGTGGTTAAAGCGGGAATAGACCAGTCCGCCCGATTTGCCTTCCGGCGGCTCACGACGACCAGAGACGTAGTCAAAGAAATCCCGCCCCTCTTCAGCGCTGTTAAAAACAAAGGTTGAGGTCAGGAACACGGGCGGCTTTACCGCACCTTCAGAGAGGCGGGGATCATAGCCATAGTTCAGCATCTGGGTTTCCGGATGCAGCGGTCTGTCGCCGATATGCGTCTTTTTGCTTGAAGATGAAGTCATTGTGATCTCCGGCCAGCGGCGCGAGTAGGGTAACGATCTGTTGGATAAAGGCTACCACGCAGCAAATCATGCTAGTAAATGCCAGAATGTTCTAAGGTAATGCGCATTTCAGCCAACCGCAGAGCGTAGGCAATAATTTTCGCGACGTAATCGTTTGCTTAGGGTGCGGCACAGCCGTCGTGGCTGCGTCTGTGGTAGACTTCGGGGCTTTTCTGACGTAACCGGGCTGAACGCAATGAAACACACTGTTGAAGTGATGATCCCTGAACAGGCAATCGCCACGCGCATCGCTGAACTGGGCAAAGAGATTAACGAGCACTACCGCGACAGCGGCAGCGATATGGTGCTGGTGGGGCTGCTGCGCGGCTCCTTTATGTTCATGGCTGATCTCTGTCGCGCCATTGATGTGCCGCATGAAGTCGACTTTATGACGGCTTCCAGTTACGGCAGCGGCATGTCCAGCACGCGTGATGTGAAAATCCTGAAAGATCTGGATGAAGACATTCGTGGCAAGGATGTGCTGATCGTCGAAGATATCATCGACTCCGGCAACACCCTGAGCAAAGTGCGTGAGATTCTGCAGCTGCGTCAGCCAAAATCACTGGCAATCTGTACCCTGCTGGATAAGCCCGAGCGTCGTGAAGTTGACGTGAATGTTGAGTATGTCGGCTTTGCGATTCCGGATGAGTTCGTGGTGGGCTTTGGTATCGACTATGCTCAGCACTATCGCCATCTGCCTTATATCGGCAAAGTGGTGCCGCTGGAGTCCTGATTCTGCTCTGACCGCACATTCTTCCAAGGCCTGCACCCGTTGCCTGGTGTAGGCTATGTCGCGCTTTACGCCGCGATTGACTCAGGCCTCGCCGTTCATCTGCAGATTCGCAATGCCCTGACGGTAGCGCTGTTCGAGGATCTCCCGGCTGTTTGCCGTGACATCCAGGTTACGCAGGCAGCCGTCCTGAATGCCGTAAACCCAGCCGTGCAGGGAGACATCCTTGCCACGTTTCCAGGCAGATTGCAGAACGGTCGAGTGCCCCAGGTTATAGACCTGTTCAATAACGTTGATTTCGCACAGTTTGTCCAAGCGCTTATCCGGCGGGAGTTCCCCCAGCAACACGCTATGCTTGTACCAGAGGTCGCGGATGTGCAGCAGCCAGTTGTCGATTAATCCCAGCTCCGGATTATCCATCGCCGCCTGCACGCCGCCGCAGCCGTAGTGGCCGCACACGATAACGTGTTCCACTTCCAGCACTTCGATAGCGTACTGCACCACGGACAGACAGTTCAGATCGGTGTGGATCACCAGGTTGGCAACGTTGCGGTGAACAAAGAGTTCGCCCGGTTCCAGTCCGGTCAGCCGTTCGGCGGGGACGCGGCTGTCAGAGCAGCCAATCCACAGGAAGCGCGGTTTTTGTGCCTGGGCGAGCCGCTCAAAAAAGCTGGGATCTTCTTCAACCAGTAATTTTGACCATTCGCGGTTGTTTCTGATCAGGGTATTGATGTCTGTCATGGCGTTGAGCGACCGGTTACTGCGCAAAGTGCGCGCGCGTACTATATGCCAGGGCCTGATAAATTTAAACGGCATTGCAATGCCATCAAAACAGGGTATGGATGCAGAATGACTTATGCACTGGAACTTTCCCGGCTGACTAAGACCTATCCCGGCGGCGTGCAGGCGCTGAAGGGCATCGATCTTAACGTTGAAGCGGGTGACTTTTATGCGCTGCTGGGGCCAAACGGTGCCGGTAAATCGACCACCATCGGGATCATCAGTTCGCTGGTGAACAAATCCGAGGGCAGCGTGCGGGTGTTTGGCTACGATCTGGAAAAAGATGTCGTGAATGCCAAGCGCCAGCTCGGCCTGGTGCCGCAGGAGTTTAACTTCAACCCGTTTGAGACGGTGATGCAAATCGTTGTAAACCAGGCGGGTTACTACGGCGTTGAGCGTCGTGAAGCCAATGCGCGTGCGGAGAAGTATCTGAAGCAGCTCGACCTGTGGGGCAAGCGCACTGAGCGTGCGCGCATGCTCTCCGGCGGGATGAAGCGCCGCCTGATGATCGCCCGTGCGCTGATGCATGAGCCGAAACTGCTGATTCTGGACGAACCGACAGCCGGGGTTGATATCGAACTGCGGCGCTCAATGTGGGTGTTCCTGAAAGATCTCAATGCCAAAGGCACCACCATTATTCTCACCACCCACTATCTGGAAGAAGCCGAGATGCTGTGCCGCAACATCGGCATTATTCAGAGCGGTGAGCTGGTGGAGAACACTTCGATGAAAGCACTGCTTTCCAAGCTCAAATCAGAAACCTTTATCCTGGATCTGGCACCCCGCAGTCCGCTGCCTAAGCTGGAAGGGTTCCAGTACCGGCTGACCGATACCTCAACACTTGAAGTCGAAGTGCTGCGTGAGCAGGGCCTGAACAGCGTCTTCAGCCAGCTGAGCGCGCAGGGGGTGCAGGTGCTGAGTATGCGCAACAAAGCCAACCGTCTGGAAGAGCTGTTCGTTGGCCTGACGACGCAGGGAAAAACAGGAGCAAAAGCATGACACATTTGTACTGGGTGGCGCTGAAGAGCATCTGGGCCAAAGAAGTTAACCGTTTCGCCCGCATCTGGATCCAGACGCTGGTGCCGCCGGTAATCACCATGACGCTCTATTTCATTATCTTTGGCAACCTGATCGGGTCGCGCATTGGTGAGATGCACGGCTTCAGCTATATGCAGTTTATTGTGCCGGGCTTGATCATGATGGCGGTAATCACCAACGCCTATGCCAACGTCGCCTCGTCGTTCTTCAGTGCCAAGTTTCAGCGCAACATTGAAGAGTTGCTCGTCGCACCCGTGCCGACTCACATTATCATTGCTGGCTATGTCGGCGGCGGCGTGGCGCGTGGTGTCTGCGTCGGTGTACTGGTCACCGCGATTTCGCTGTTCTTTGTGCCGTTCCACGTCCACTCCTGGACGATGGTGGCGGTTACGCTGCTGCTGACGGCGATTCTGTTTTCACTGGCTGGCCTGCTGAACGCCGTCTTTGCACGCACCTTCGACGACATCAGCCTGATCCCGACCTTTGTGCTGACGCCACTGACCTATCTGGGCGGCGTATTCTATTCGCTGAGTCTGCTGCCGCCAATCTGGCAGGCTGTCTCTAAACTGAACCCAATCGTTTATATGATTAGCGGATTCCGTTATGGCTTCCTGGGCATCAACGATGTGCCCCTGGTGTTTACGCTTTCGGTACTGGTTGCCTTTATTGTGGTGTTCTACGGGCTGGTCTATGCGCTGATTCAGCGCGGACGCGGACTGCGCACCTGACATGACGTTGAATGGTAAGAGCCACGCTGCGATTAGGGCGTGGCTTTTTTCTGGCTGGATGAAAAAACTACCCTGACTGTGGTTACGTCTGGTCTTAAAAGTCACCTTAAAACCCGCTTTATCACTCTTTTTTAGCCTCTGAAGCCGCACGCCGCCTCGCTTACATCCTTTCTCACAAAAAGTAACCCTAAGCATTATCTGATAATAATCAGACATCTTCCTCTATCTTAATGATTCTTAACTGTTAAATATTTTTTAAGAATAGCCTTAAGCTCAGGCTGTTGTGTATTTCATTCTGGATTATCAAAATACTGCCGGAATAAGGTTATTCCTCTGCTCAGGGATGAAAAGGTGGGTGTGGGGTGTGTTCAATAAAAAAATGGCATCGAAATCAGTGCCAGATTTTAATAAAAGGCAGGAAAAGATGAATCGTATAACGTGGATCGATAATCTGCGGGGATTGAGTATTCTCGCAATAATTTTTTTGCACAGCACTATTGCCGTACATAATAATGCCGGACATTTTACCGCCTTCAGCAGCCTGTTAAATGAGATGCTGGCACCGGTAAGACTGGGATTAATGTTCTTTGTTTCAGGTCTGTTTGTCGATGCCGGATTAAGAAAAGGCCTGGGTCCTTTTTTTAATAACAAAGTACGCAGTATTCTCTATCCGTTTGTGGTCTGGGTCGCGGTCTACGGCGGGTTAAAGATTCTGTTCAGCTCAATGGCCAATACGCCGCAGTCACCCATGAATATTATTCTCTCCCACCTGACCGGCGGCGGGGATATGACCTGGTTCCTGCACTCGTTATTTATCTTCTTTATTGTGATTATCTTTGCCCGTCATCTGCCGTTTCTGCTGGTCTTCGCCATCTGTATGGCGCTGAGCTGGGCACTGCCTGCTATTGATCCGGATGGCGTATTTGCCAGCTTCGACAATACGCACATCAACAAATCGCTTTATCTGTTTGTCTTTTTCTATCTGGGCGATTACGTGGTGCGTAAGCAGGTGGATATCGCAGAAAAAGTGCAGCATGGTCCGACTCTGCTCATTTCGGTGGCCAGTTTTGTGCTGCTCTCCTGCCTGAATCTTTTTGTACTGGAGCGTCATTCTCAGGCATTACTGTCACCACTGGCACTATTATCGGTTCCGTTCTTTGTCTGGATTGCGCTGAAGCTTAAGTCTGAACTGGTTTATTATATTGGCGTGAATTCTATCGTCTTCTACCTGTCGCATTATCTGGCGATTCAGTTCTTCAGTAAGATCGTGAAATTTGAAAGTCCGTCAGCCTGGGTTAACGATCTGAAGTTTATTTCGGCATTTCTGGTGGCGCTGGCGTTGCCCTGGACGCTCTGCCTGATGAGAAAGCGCGGCTGGTTTAATTTCCTCTTTACGATGAAAAAATCGTCGAAGCCGATGGCAGCCAAACCGGTTTAACGGCAATAACAGCAAAGAAAAAGGGCCAGCCGTTTAACGGGCGGCCCTTTTTTGTCAGGCTGGCGGTTAATCAGGCGATCTGCACCGGCAGCGCTTTTGCCAGACGCTTCATCTGGTTGTCACCTTCAAAATAGGCAACTTTAGGCTGCCACTGACGCGCTTCTGCATCCTCTACCTGTACATAGGAACAGATAATTAAAATATCGCCTTCGCAGGCGCAGCGGGCAGCAGCACCATTGACCGAAATAATTTTCGAGCCACGCTCAGCCGCGATAGCGTAGGTGGAAAAGCGCTGACCGTTAGTGACGTTATAAATATCGATCGCTTCATATTGCAGAATGCCGGACGCCTCCAGGAAATCCTGATCGATAGCGCAGGAGCCTTCATAATTGAGGTCCGCCTGTGTCACTTTAACGCGGTGCAACTTGCCTTGCAGAACTGTGCGAATCATAGCCAGAAACCTTGTCAGAGAAATAAAATAACCTGCAGCGGGCGTACTTACAGCGTCAGGTCAACAGTTTGATTATCAATCAGGCGGGCGTTGCCCAGCCAGGCGGCCATCAGGACCACCGCACGCTGGCTGTCTACCGTCAGCGGCTGCAGCGTTTCTGCATCACAGATTGCCAGGCCATCTGGCCGTAATCCCTGCGCCAGCAGTGCCTCACTGGCGGCCTCCAGGATCTCTTCAACATGACGCTCGCCGTTTTCCAGCCGTGTCGCCATCTGATGCATCACCTGGCTCAGCACCGGTGCCAGTTTACGCTCATCGTCTGTCAGGTAGCCGTTGCGCGAACTCAGCGCCAGGCCATCTTTCGCCCGTACCGTTGGGACGCCAACAATCTCAATGTCGAAGCCCATATCAGCCACCATCTTACGAATGATAGCCAGCTGCTGAAAATCCTTTTCACCGAAACAGGCAATATCGGGCTGGACCAGATTAAACAGTTTGCTGACGATGGTCGCCACGCCGCGAAAATGGCCCGGACGCGTTGCCCCTTCCAGCAGGGAAGAGAGCACCGGCACCTCAACAAAGGTCTGATTCTGCGCACCCTGCGGATAGACCTCAGCCGGTGAGGGGGCAAAGACCACGTCAACCTGGTGGCGGTTCAGCTTTTCACAATCTTCCTGCAGCGTGCGCGGGTAGCGCGCCAGATCATCAGCACGATCGAACTGCATCGGATTAACAAAGATCGAGACAATGACGATGTCGCCACGCGACCGGGCTTCATCCACCAGCGTCAGATGGCCTTCATGCAGGTTGCCCATTGTCGGCACCAGCGCAATACGTTTACCCTGCTGACGCCAGCGACGAACTTCCTGGCGCAGCATCAGCAGCGTTTCAATGATCAACACGGTGACTCTCCTGAATTACTGGAAACTGTGCTCTGCCGCCGGATAGGTTCCGGCTTCAACTTCGGCGATGTAGTGGCGAATCGCCGCGCGAACGTCGCCGGTCTCCGCCAGGAAATTTTTGGCAAATTTGGGAATGTGGCCGCCGGTCACGCCCAGCGCGTCATGCATCACCAGAATCTGCCCGTCGGTGACGTTACCGGCACCGATGCCGATCACCGGGATGGTCAACGCGTCAGTAATCCGCTGTGCCACCGATACCGGCACGCATTCCAGCACCATCAGCTGTGCGCCTGCCGCTTCCAGCGCCAGTGCATCGGCCAGCAGCCGATCGGCACCAGCGTCATCACGACCCTGCACTTTATAGCCGCCAAAGATATTCACTGACTGCGGTGTCAGGCCGAGATGACCACACACCGGCACGGCCCGTTCTGTCAGCATCTGCACGGTCTCAGCCAGCCAGCTGCCGCCTTCCAGTTTCACCATGTTGGCACCGGCACGCATCAGCTGTGCGGCACTGTCAAAGGTCTGCTCTGGCGTGGCGTAACTCATAAAGGGCAGGTCAGCCAGCAGCAGCGCCTGGGGCGCACCACGGCGCACGGCAGCAGTGTGATAGGCGATGTCGCTGACCGTGACCGGCAGCGTGGAATCGTGCCCCTGCACCGTCATCCCTAAAGAATCACCAACCAGCAGTACCTGAATGCCTTCATCGGCAAACAGGCGGGCAAAACTGAAATCGTAGGCGGTCAGCGTCGCGAATTTTTTACCGCTGGCTTTCGCCTGACGCAGATGTGAAATCGTGGTGGGTTTCATGGCGCTCTCAACTCAGGAATTCTGATGGGCGCAGTTTACTGGATAGCGTGAAAGAGCGGAATCAGAGATGTGCGTTTGTCTGATCAGCCGTGCCACAGCGTGATGCTGCGACTGTCGAGCGTGGCCAGAATGGAGCTCAGCGCCCGGCCATCAGGCAGGCGTGCGTGCGGCGCAATCGCCAGCAATGGCACCAGCATAAACGCGCGATTCAGCAGATCATAGTGCGGCACAATCAGCCGTTCGGTGTTGATCACCTCATCGCCAGACAGCATCACATCGATGTCCAGCGTGCGGGGCCCCCAGCGTTCTGCCTTGCGCACCCGGCCATGATCCCGCTCAATCTGCTGGGTATGGTCAAGCAGGGCTTCTGCGCTGAGATCGGTCTCCAGCGCCACGGCAGCATTCAGAAAGTCGGGCTGGTCCGGCGGGCCGTAAGGGGGCGTGCGGTAGAACGGGGAGGTGGCAATGCGTTGCGTCTGCGGCAACGCATCAAGGGCGCGAAGCGCTGCATCAACCTGATGCAGCGGATCGGCCAGATTACTGCCTAACGCGAGATAAACCCGTGTCATGACACGTTTTGATTGTCACGACGTGGCGCGGAAGAGCGGCGGCGCGGACGACGTGATCTGTTGCGTGGCACCGGATCATCGCCCAGGTTATTCAGCATGTTTTTCTGATGCGGCGGCGCAGCGACCTGGAATTCACCCCACCACTGGCTCAGACGCAGCAGCTCAGGATTGTTTTCCACGTCTGCCCGCAGCGCCAGCAGGTCGTAAGCGGCACGGAATTTCGGATGCTCCATCAGTTTCCAGGCGCGTTTACCGTGACGGCGCGACATGCGTAACTGCAACAGCCAGATGTCGCGGATCAGTGAGGTAATACGTTTTGGAATCGCCAGCGCACGGCAGGCTTCATCCAGCGTATCGTTCATCGCCATTGCAAAGGCTTCGAAGTAGGTCAGGCCACTTTCCTGCGCAATGCGTTCAGCCGTTTCAAGCTGTGGATACCAGAACATCGCGGCAAACAGGAACGCCGGATTCACGCGCATGTCGTTTTGAATGCGGTTATCGGTGTTTTTCAGCACCTGAGCCAGCATCCGCTCCATGTAGCTGTCACTGTTTTCCGTGAAGTTGCGCGCCAGCGTCGGGAACAGCGGCTGGAACAGCTGATATTCACACAGCTTGAGATACGTACTGTAACCGTAGCCAGCCTGTAACAGTTTTAGCGACTCTTCAAACAGGCGTGCGGGCGGAATATCACGCAGCAGCGAGGCCAGACGTGGAATCGGCTCGGCAGTTTCCGGCGCAATGCTCATATTGAGTTTGGCGGCAAAGCGAGCGACGCGCAGCATGCGCACCGGATCTTCACGGTAGCGGGTTTCGGGGTCGCCAATCAGGCGAATGATGCCCTGTTCCAGATCGCTGATGCCGCCAACGTAGTCGCGCACGCTGAAATCAGCCACGCTGTAATAGAGGCTGTTGATGGTGAGATCGCGACGCTGGGCATCATCTTCGATAGAGCCGAAAATGTTGTCGCGCAGCAGCATACCGCTTTGCGCACGCTGCGAACTGTTGCGATCTTCTGCGATCTCTTCAACCTGATGATGACCACGGAAGGTGGCAACTTCGATCACTTCCGGGCCAAACATCACGTGCGCCAGACGGAAACGACGACCCACCAGGCGACAGTTGCGGAACAGCTTACGCATCTGCTCAGGCGTGGCATTGGTGGTCACGTCGAAATCTTTCGGTTTTTGCCCCAGTAGCAAATCGCGCACGCCACCGCCTACCAGATAGGCTTCATAACCGGCTTTATTAAGGCGATAGAGCACTTTGAGGGCATTTTCGCTGATGTCTTTACGTGAGATGGTGTGGCTTTCTCGAGGGATGACGGTCATCAGACGTTCTGGTTCAACCTCTGCAGGGGCTTCCTCTTCATCACGCTTCAGGACTTTCCGGCAAAAATTAGCTACTCGGGTAAAAATGGGACACCTCGACAGTGGCAATTAGGGTGTAGGTAAAATCAGCGGCTAATCATAGCCTGTTGAGAACCGTTTGAGAATGCTGTTGTCTACGCATCCGGTTTCAGGGCGTTCTGTTGCGGCATCAAAGCGATATTCCACTGCGACACCGCATCCGACAGCAGTTTGTCCTGCGTTAAGTCCTGCCAGCCACTGGAAACTGGCTGTCCGAGAAAGCGTAATGCTGCCACCAGCAGCGGTCTGGCATCGCCATCGGGCAGGGAAGGGGCATGATTTTGCTTCGACAACTTGTTACCGTCGTGGTTAAGCGCCAGCGGCAGGTGCAGCCAGGCAGGCACCGGCCAGCCAAACTGCTGATAAAGCGCAATCTGCCGCACCGTCGGCTCAATTAAATCTGCGCCGCGCACCACTTCGGTAATGCCCTGAAAATGATCGTCGACCACTACCGCCAGGTTATAGGCAAACAGGCCATCACGACGGTGAATAATAAAATCTTCCTGTGCCAGCCGTCTGTCTGCCTTCACATGCCCGCGCAGGCGATCGTCAAACGCAAAGACCGGCGCATACTGGCGTAAACGCAGCGCGGCATTCTCCGGTCCGCGTTGCCGTTCCCGGCAGTAGCCATCATAGAAACCGCCCATCTGCTGAATGCGGCGTCGGGGGCAGGTGCAGAAATAGCTCTGACGATGCGCCTGCAGCCAGGCCAGCGCCTCACGGTAGGCCTCATGGCGTTGTGACTGCCATAAAACGTCGCCATCCCACGTTAAACCGTAATGCTCAAGCTGATGCAGGATACGGCTGGCGGCACCCGGCACTTCCCGTGGCGGATCAATATCTTCAATTCTTACCCGCCAGATGCCGTTTTGTGCACGTGCGCTCAGGTAACTGCCCAGGGCAGCAATCAGCGAGCCAAAATGAAGTTCACCAGAGGGAGAAGGGGCGAAACGACCAATACAGGAGGATGACATAAGATTCAGAAGTGACCACGCAGCGGACAAAACAACGGGTGTTCCACTGCGTGGTAACAGGCTGGACGCGGCATCAGCCGGCCATTTGTTTCTCACGAATTTCTGCTAACGTCTTACAGTCGATGCAGAGATCGGCGGTAGGACGCGCTTCGAGACGGCGAATACCAATCTCTACGCCACAGGAATCGCAATAGCCGAAGTCGTCATCTTCAACTTTCTTCAGCGTCTTCTCGATCTTTTTAATCAGTTTACGTTCGCGATCGCGGTTACGCAGCTCCAGGCTGAACTCCTCTTCCTGCGCGGCACGGTCTACCGGGTCCGGGAAGTTAGCAGCTTCATCCTGCATGTGCGATACGGTGCGATCGACTTCGTCCCGCAATTGATTACGCCAGGCTTCCAGAATCTTGCGAAAATGGGTCAGCTGCGCGTCGTTCATATACTCTTCGCCAGGCTTAACCTGATAAGGCTCAACGCCAGCGATAGCGAGAATACTCAGGGACGATGTTTTACGGTTTTGACCTTCTTGCATGTTGCTTCTCCTGGATAACACGCACTATACCCTCTGACTTACGTCCCGCAGGGGCGTTGCTGCCGGCCTGCATCTGACGTTTGCGGGGTACATCGATCCCCCATTGGGGAAAAAAACAGGCCGCTATAAATAACAGAAGCAGTCAGGGTTGGCAATTCTTCATGAACACACCTTGACAAGCCTGTGAGGAACAGCGTAATCAGCCCTTAGCTCAGAACATTCTTACCACATAAAATTGCAAAAGATATTACAAGGTTACGTTGATCGGCGATTTAAGAAACATCCCCTCTGCCGATAAGTCTGCCTGATACGCTAAAATCTCTACGCCTTCCCGTTGCGCCTGAGCCAGTTGTTCTGCATACGCCGCATCAATGTGACGTGCCGGGGAAACGTCCTCAATCCCCGAGTGCAAAACGGCAAACAACATAACGGCCCGATGACCTTCTGCCGCAACTGTTGCCAGTTCGCGCAGGTGTTTCTGTCCTCGAATCGTCACCGCATCCGGAAAATAGCCTTTACCTTCATGTAAAAGGGTTACGGATTTCACCTCAATATAGCAGTTGCGCCGGGCCTCTGCTTTGAGCAGGAAATCAATTCTGCTTTTTTCATTGCCATATCTGACTTCCGCCTGCCGGTGGGAATAACCGGTCAGTTCTGCTATCCGGTCCTGAACCAGCGCTTCGGCGACCAGCTGGTTCGCGCGCAGGGTATTGACGCAGATCCAGTGGCCCTGTTGCGTTTCGGTCAGCTCCCAGCTGTGGGGATATTTGCGCGTCAGGCTGTCGGAGGTCGAATACCAGACGGTATCACCCGGCGTGGCACAGCCGGTCATGGCACCGGTGTTGGCGCAGTGAATCGTCAGCACCTCGCCCTCAGGCGTCTCAACATCGGCCAGAAAGCGTTTGTAACGGGCGATCAGGCGGGCGGGTTTAAGGGGCGGAGAGAAGTGCATGCGGATCCTGAGATGGTAAGGGCCAACTGGCCAGCGCGCGATAACGGGTACGGCCCCGGTTGTATTCCGAGGCGAACAGCGAAAAGGTGGAGACGTGAAAACGCCAGTGAAAACCGCGTGGCGGTAGCGCCACCGGCTGCGTGGCATGGCGCAGCAGCGTGATGTGCGGATGAAACGGCTGTGGGCTCTGAAAACAGCCATGTCGGGCGGCCTGCGCCCGCAGCAGGCTGGCGAGCTGCAGCAGACCGCGTGGCGCACGCTGGCAGCCGAGCCAGACCACGCCAGGGCGCGGCCAGTGTCCGGCATCATCCAGGTCGAGATCAAAACCGGGCTGAACAATGCGCGAGGCCAGCGTCTGCAGACGCCGGGAGGTCTCAGCGGTGACCTCACCCAGAAACGCCAGCGTCAGGTGCAGATTCGCTGCGACCACAGGCGTACCCGCCTCTGCAGGAAAGGTGTCGGCCCGCCAGCGCACCAGCTGTTGCTGCATCTCGTCAGGCAGGCTGATGGCAAAAAATAAGCGTTGTGTTGCCATGGCGCTCTCCGGCAAATATCACGTGCTACAATGCGCGCCATCTTAGCACAGGCAGAAGCGGAGTTTGCTGTGAGCGATTTACCGGTCAGCGCGGTACTGCCTGACATCCTGACGGCGCTGCGTGACGCCTCTCAAATCCTGCTGGCCGCGC
Source organism: Pantoea sp. GD03673 (assembly GCF_029844725.1). Taxonomy (GTDB): domain Bacteria; phylum Pseudomonadota; class Gammaproteobacteria; order Enterobacterales; family Enterobacteriaceae; genus Pantoea. The sequence continues at coordinate 5,022 of NZ_JAOCKJ010000013.1, read as the reverse complement.
CCACCGGCGCGGGAAAATCGACCTGGCTGCCGCTGCAACTGTTACAGCAGGCGGCGCTGCCGGGACGGATCATCATGCTGGAGCCACGCCGTCTGGCGGCGCGAAATGTGGCGCAGCGGCTGGCTGAGCAGCTTGGCGAGCAGCCGGGTGCCACGGTGGGTTTTCGTATGCGTGGCGAAAGCTGCGTCGGACCAGAGACCCGACTGGAAGTGGTGACCGAAGGGATGCTCACGCGCATGCTTCAGCACGATCCGATGCTGGAGGGCGTGTCGCTGGTCATCCTCGATGAGTTTCACGAGCGCAGCCTGCAGGCGGATCTGGCTCTGGCGCTGCTGCTTGATGTGCAGCAGGGGTTGCGCGACGACCTGAAAATCATGCTGATGTCCGCCACGCTGGACAATGCCCGGCTGGCGGCGCTGCTGCCGGATGCGCCACTGATCGTGTCAGAAGGGCGCAGCCATCCGGTTGAGCGGCGTTACGCGTCGCTGAATCAGAACGTGCGCTTTGAGGAGGCGGTGGCACGTGAAGTTGCCCAGCTGCTGCGCGATGAAGAGGGGTCGCTGCTGCTGTTTCTGCCGGGCGTGGCTGAGATCGAGCGGGTGAAGCGCGAGCTGGAATCCCGCATCAGTGACGATGTGGATCTGACGCCGCTCTACGGCGCACTGCCGCTGGCGGCGCAGCGCCAGGCAATTTTACCCGCCGCCGCCGGACGCCGCAAAGTGGTGCTCGCCACCAATATCGCCGAAACCAGTCTGACCATCGAGGGGATTCGCCTGGTGGTCGACAGTGCGCTGGAGCGCAGCGCTCTGTTTGACGCCCGTAGCGGCGTGACGCGCCTGCAGACTCAGCGAATCAGCCAGGCATCGATGATTCAGCGGGCAGGCCGCGCCGGGCGACTGATGCCGGGCATCTGCCTGCATCTGCTGCCGCAGGAGCAGGCATCACGTGCGGCGGCGCAGAGCGAACCGGAAATCGCTAACAGCGATCTCTCGTCGCTGTGGCTGGACCTGCTGCAGTGGGGCTGTACCGGGCCGCAGCAGCTGCAGTGGCTGGATCAGCCACCTGCAGGAAATCTGGATGCTGCGCAACATCAGCTGGCCCGACTGGGGGCGCTGGACAGCAACGGCCTGCTCAACACTTTGGGGCGGCGCATGGCGCAGCTGGGCTGCGATCCCCGGCTGGCTGCTATGCTCTGTGCCGCGGGCGATGAGCCGGATGCGGTCGCCAGCGCCGCGCTGCTGGTCGCGATTCTGGAGGATCCTCCGCGCAGCGGCAGTGCCGATCTGCGTGATGCCCTGTATCGGCCTCAGGCGCAATGGCAGCGGCGGGCGAAGCAGTGGCAGCAGCGGCTGAACATCCGTGGCGGCCGGGTCGATGACGATCGTTTTGCCAGCCTGCTGGCGGTAGGTTTTGGTGATCGTCTGGCGCGACGACGCGACCAGAGTGGCCGCTATCAGCTGGCCAACGGGCTGGGTGCCAGACTCGATGAACAGGATGGTCTGACACGCAATGAATGGCTGATTGCGCCTGCGCTGTTACAGGGCAGTGCCACGCCGGATGCCCGGATAGTGCTGGCACTGCCGGTCACTATTGAAATGCTGTGTCAGCAGCAGCCTGCACTGGTTGAGCGCCGGACCGAAGTGGAGTGGGACGAAGAGAAAGGCACGCTGCGCGCTTTAAGACGTGAGCAGATCGGCGCGCTGATCCTGAAGACCCAGCCGATGGCGCGGCCGGACCCAGAGGTGCTGCACGCGGCCATGCTGCGCTGGATCGCCGAAAAGGGGCTGTCTGTACTGGGCTGGACGCCGGATGCCGAGCAGCTGCGACTGCGCATCCGGTGTGCGGCGCAGTGGCTGCCTGAAGAGAGCTGGCCTGCCATGGACGATGAAAGCCTGCTGGAGAGCCTGCCGCAGTGGCTATTGCCGCAGATGTCCGCCGTGCGCGATCTGCGCAGCCTGCAGGCGGTGAACCTGACGACAGCGCTATTACATTTACTCACATGGTCACAACGTCAGCGGCTGGATACTGTGCTGCCAACTCATTACACTGTGCCGACCGGAAGCCGGCTGCCAATCCGCTACGATGCGGACAAGCCGCCCGCGCTGGCGGTCAGGATTCAGGAGATGTTTGGCGAAGCGCAGAATCCCACCGTGGCGGAAGGACGTATTCCGCTGGTGCTGGAGCTGTTATCACCCGCTCAGCGGCCGTTGCAGATCACCCGCGATCTGGCGGCGTTCTGGCGCGGTGCCTGGCCGGAAGTCAGGAAAGAGATGAAGGGACGTTATCCCAGACACCTCTGGCCTGAGGATCCGGCCACCGCCTTGCCAACAAGGCGAACCAAAAAAATGTCCCCGCAGGGTTGAGTCCGCTGGATCGAATTCAGAGGGTTCTGCCATGCGGCACGCGAGAAAGCAGTTAGAGTAGCGGCGCTGCCGTAAGCACTGCCTGGAGAAGAAAAGTAATGTCTGGGAACGATCGCGAACCAATAGGGCGCAAAGGTAAACCGTTGCCGCCGCGCAGCAGTGCGGGCCGGGGACGACGCAGTGATATCGAACAGGATATCGACCAGGACGATTTTAATGATGACGAGGAGGAAGCGCCGGTGCCACGTAAAGGTAAAGGTGGAAAACCGCCGCGCGGCAAACGCCGTTGGCTGGGATGGATAATCAAACTGTTCCTGGTGTTTGTGGTGGTTATGGCCGCGTGGGGCATCTACCTCGACTCGGAAATTCGCAGCCGGATTGACGGTAAAGTGTGGCAACTGCCTGCTACCGTTTATGGCCGCATGGTCAGCCTGGAACCGGGCATGGCCTACAACAAAAGTGAAATGGTGGCGCTGCTGGAAGGAACGCAGTATCGCGAAGTTTCCCGCATTACCCGCCCTGGCGAGTTTTCGGTGAAGGGCAACACCATCGATCTGCTGCGTCGCCCGTTTGATTTCCCCGACAGTAAAGAGGGGCAGATCCATGCGCGCATGAGCTTTACGAAAGATGAGCTGAGCGAGATTAAAAACCTCGAAACCGGCCGTGATTTTGGCTTTTTCCGCCTCGATCCGCGCCTGATCACCATGCTGCAGTCGCCGAATGGTGAACAGCGGCTCTTCGTGCCGCGCACCGGTTTCCCGGATCTGCTGGTCGATACGCTGATCGCCACCGAAGATCGCCATTTCTATGAGCATGATGGCATCAGCCCTTATTCGATTGGTCGCGCCTTCCTGGCGAACATCACGGCCGGAAAAGCGGTACAGGGCGGCAGTACGCTGACGCAGCAGCTGGTGAAGAACCTGTTCCTGACCAACGAGCGTTCGCTGTGGCGTAAAGCGCGTGAAGCCTATATGGCGGTGATCATGGATGCGCGCTACAGCAAAGATCGCATCCTGGAGCTCTACCTGAACGAGGTCTATCTCGGTCAGGCGGGCAGCGATCAGATCCGCGGTTTCCCGCTGGCGAGCCTCTATTACTTTGGCCGTCCGGTTGATGAACTGAGCCTGGATCAGCAGGCAATGCTGGTTGGTATGGTGAAAGGTGCGTCGCTCTATAACCCGTGGCGTAACCCGAAACTGGCGCTGGAACGCCGCAACCTGGTGCTGCGCCTGTTGCAGCAGCAGAAAGTGATCGACCAGGAGCTGTATGACATGCTGTCGGCCCGTCCGCTGGGCGTGCAGCCAAAAGGCGGCGTAATCACGCCGCAGCCTGCCTTTATGCAGATGGTGCGTAATGAGCTTCAGGCGAAACTGGGCGACAGGATTAAAGATCTCTCCGGCGTGAAAATCTTCACCACGCTGGATCCGGTGTCGCAGGATGCAGCCGAAAAAGCGGTGGTTGAGGGTATTCCGACGCTGAAAAAACAGCGTGGCCTGAAAGATCTGGAAACCGCAATGGTCGTGGTTGACCGCTTCAGCGGCGAAGTCCGTGCCATGGTCGGCGGTGCCGATCCGCAGTACGCCGGTTATAACCGTGCGCTGCAGGCACGCCGCTCTATCGGTTCACTGGCGAAACCGGCCACCTACCTCACCGCGCTGAGCCAGCCAAACAGCTACCGGCTGAACAGCTGGATAGCCGATGAGCCGATTGCGCTGAAGCAGCCAAATGGCTCTATCTGGAAACCGATGAACGACGACCGTCGCTTCAGCGGCAAGGTGATGCTGGTGGATGCGTTGACCAACTCCATGAACGTGCCGACGGTGAACCTGGGCATGACGCTGGGGCTGGATGCGGTGGTGGAGACCTGGAACAAACTGGGCGTGCCGAAAGACCAGCTGCATCCGGTGCCGGCAATGCTGCTGGGTGCCCTGAACCTGACGCCGGTTGAAGTGGCGCAGGCGTTCCAGTCGATCGCCAGCGGGGGGAACCGTGCGTCACTGTCTGCGGTGCGTTCCGTGATCGCGGAAGATGGCAGTGTGCTCTATCAGAGCTATCCGCAGGCGCAGCGCGTGGAACCGGCGCAGGCCGCTTATCTGACGCTCTACACCATGCAGCAGGTTGCTGACCACGGTACTGCCCGTGCGCTGGGTGCGCGTTTCCCGAATGCCCATCTGGCCGGGAAAACGGGTACGACCAACGATCTGGTCGACAGCTGGTTTGCCGGTATTGATGGCAAAGAAGTGGCGATCACTTGGGTGGGACGCGACAACAACCAGCCGACCAAACTGTACGGTGCCAGCGGCGCGATGCAGCTCTACCGTCGTTACCTGGACAATCAGGCACCGATGCCGTTGCAGCTGACGCCGCCGGAAGATGTCTCACTGATGAATGTGGATTCGGCCGGTAACTTTGTCTGCGGCTCGGGCAGCAGCACCTGGCGTTCGCTGCCGGTGTGGGCGCTGGATCCGAATGCGCTGTGTCAGCAACAGCAGCAACAGGTTCAGCAGCAGCAGCAGCTGTTTGATCAGCAGCAACAGCAACAGCAACAGCAACAGCAGCAACAGCCGCAACAACAACCGACCCAGCAACCGCAGGAGCAGAAAGACAGCGACGGCGTAGCGGGATGGATTAAAGACATGTTTGGCAAATAAATCAGTCA
>NZ_JAOCKJ010000012.1 GCF_029844725.1 Pantoea sp. GD03673 | reverse complement strand
TCTGCTGCAGCGTCATGATTGCGTCCATCACTTCCACCTTCGCGTTCATCGTGGCCATCAGGTCTACAACGATGCTGAACTCAGGCGGCTGCTGGCCTTCCCAGATAAGCAGGGAGTTGAAATCCGACTTTGATGTACTGCCGCTTACCGCCTGCACACCGCCCGCCAGCTTGCCGCCAGCAGCACTCACCGCACCGGCGACGCCGCCCAGCGAGTCATTGGCGAACGGGGATTCCCACATGGATTCAATGCTGGCTGTAGAGCCTTCCCCGATGTAGCCCACAACCATCGCCGTTTCTGACGTGATATAGACTTTCAGGAAGGGGCTGACCCCATCTGGCATGATTGCACCGCAGATCATCGCGCTATCCTCAATGCCGCCGGTCTTACCCGGCGGCTATCCCTTAAAGGCCGCGCTTCTTACGCAGTTTCATCGACTTTTTACGGTGCGCATTTGCCATCGAGCTGTGCGCCTTCGTGCGGGCTTTTTTCAGCGCCTGCTTCTGGAGCGACGTCATGCGGCGCTTCTTCGGACGCTTGCGGATCAGCGTCACCTGGCCGTCACGCACAGCTTTAAAGGTGGCCGACTCAAGCATCGCTTCACCGCCTTCACCGCCAGCCACGGTGTAATCTGCGATCGCTTCATCGTCGTCAGCCAGGCCGGAAAGCGCCTCGAAAACGCTCTCAGCGGCGCTGTCATCGTCGTCGTCGATCATGCTGGTGACGTCATCCTGGTCCGCGCCCAGGGCTACAGCGGCGTTTGCCAGCTGGCCCAGCGCGTCGTTGAATGCGTCTACCTGCTCGTCATCCAGATCGTCGTCGTCAGACAGCGAATCCAGACCGGCCAGCACCAGCGCCAGCGCTTCAAAGCTGTCAGAATCGGCTTCGCCATCGGCCACCCAGCCCGCCAGCAGGGAAGCGGCTACGGAGCGAGCGTCTTCGCCAGCGCGACGCTCCACAGCCTCAAACATCGCCACATTGCGCGCAGATGCGGCGTTGCCTAAGCCCGCGCTTTCCAGCATTGAATCTTTAATGGCTGGCTCTTCAGCTGCAGCAGGTTTCTCGAATGCAGCACCCAGCAGGCCATGCGTTCTGTGATTAAAAATGTTGTTCATAATTTCCTCTGTTAACGGAACAGCGTTGGCTTGCCGACGATGCGGCGTGAAGATCCGGTAGGGCAGACAGACCAGGAGGCTTCCCACAGGTCGATATCTTTTTGCACCACGGAGACTACAAACGGCTCAGTGCCTTGCGTGACATCACGCGGTTTAACCAGTGCCTCAGCGGCTACGAAGCGCTCCAGCAGATCGGTTAAGCCATCAGTCAGGCCTTTGAAGGTGATACCGTCCGGCTCATGCTTCAGCGCTTCTGCCACGTCATAAAAACCGCGTGCGATCGCGTTCATCAGCGAACTGATGTGCTGCAGGCGCAGGTAGTTGTTTTTGGCGAACGTAGTCAGGGAGTCGTCGATATACATGTTCCCGGCTTTATCGAGGCTTACCGGGTTGATGCGCGCAGTCACAAAGGCTTCGCGGTCGATCTCGTCCAGATTCGGGATAGGCTTGATGTTCTGACGGTTGATGATTGCGCGTGACACGCCAGCAGGTGAGTAATGCCAGCCACCGACGTCGGAGACCAGCGCCACGCCTTTGGCTTTCGCCACAAACGCATCACAGGAGATCCCCCAGTTAACGTTGGTGCCGGTGAATGCGTCGCGTGCGGTGTACGGCCAGTAGTAGCGTGCTGGCTGATGTGAACCGCCGAGGCCGTGGCCCAGCGCCTCCGCCATCGCCGCTGCAGACAGCTGCGCACCATGCACGTCGTAGAACATGTCGGTACGGGTGTCTTCAGCCAGCTTGACCAGCGCCGCGATCACGGTCGGGTCATAGCAGCCCAGCGACAGTACAGCCGTCCAGGAGAACATGGATTTACGCAGAACCGTCAGGGCTTTGGTGTAGTCAGCCGTGGCAATAGCAGACAGATCGCCATCAATGCCGCCGCTAAACTGCATATCGTCGAAGCCTTCAGTGATAGGCTGCATCAGCGTTTCAACGTCGTCCGATACGATAGCGCGAAGGCGGGTAGAGCCATTTTCCAGCGCGGTCGGCAGGAAGGCAGGCGAACCCATGTCGCTGGTGGCATTGGTGTTGAAAGAAATCTGGTGGGATTCCAGCACTGACTCACCGCCAGCCGCGTCAACTTCCTTCAGCGTCAGGATGTAGAAGCCCGGTGCCGTTTTGTCGGCTTCCATGCTCAGAGTGCGATTTGCTGAGGCGTCGCCATCTTCGATGTAGATCATCGCTGCAGCGCCAGCCGCCAGAACCGGATCGGAAGACGGCGCAAAGTTGCTGGCCACCACGCTCAGCTCCTGCATGGTGGTATCAGCCATCAGGGATAGGGCAGGGATCTTCATACCCGGCGCCGCCACACGTACCACATAACCATCACCGCCGTTAACGGCAGTCGCTACGTGGCGCAGCGGCTCAAATGCCGCACCGCTGCGCGGGTGAATGGCTTCGCCCAGCACCGCTTGATAGTTATCAGCCGTGACGCGCAGAACAGCGCCGATTTTGCCGCGGCGGGCAATAACCAGACCGGCAAAGACGGACGCGCCGCCAGATGCAACGGAAGTCGTCGCATCAGCGTTGACTTCCTGCACCGCAATGCCGGACGCCTGGCCCACAGAAAAACGAATCTTATTCATGTGAAATGTCCATGAAATGCCCCCTTAACGGGGGCGTTAAGGGGGATTAGCTGCCGGTGCCAGTGCCGGTGGCAGCTGCTTCAGGAGCGGTTTCGCCTTCGATCTGCTTACCGGTCAGCATGTTGTAAGCGCCGACTTTGGTGTTGGTCAGGGTCAGCTTGGCGAAGTAGTTTTCACCATTGCGCGGGTGCAGCTCGTTAAGTGAAGAGCCCCAAAGCGTGGTGCGGTTGACCAGCGACGGGTTGGTTTCGTGGACATACGGAATGGCCGGAACCGCGTCACCCGCGATCAGACCAGCGTCACCGATAGAATCACCGCGGCCGTAGAAAAGAATGTCCTCTTTAGCCAGCGCCACGCCGTCTACCACGAACTGATCGCAGATAGCGGTAGGGACTTCGAAGATCTGATAAATACCGAACAGGGTGCCGATACGCTGGATGTACGGTGACTGCACAAAGTTAGGATCAGCCTGGAAGACGTTAGCAGGCAGGCTCTTCAGGAAGTTCGCCGCCTCACCACCAGCGAAGCCGCCACGGATACCGGCCTTACGGGTACGGTTCACCATGTCAGTGCTCAGCTGGGTGATCGCGTGCTTCATCAGACCTACCCACGATTCGTAGGTCTGGCCTTCCGGCAGTGCCACGTCAAATTCACGGTTATAGACGTTATGGAATGCCATCGTGCGCAGACGCATCATGTCCTGCTCATGGCTCAGCCAGTTACGCATAGCGGTAAACTGGGTAGACGACAGATTGATGCCAAATTCACGGCTCAAATCAGATGCGGCCATAACGGTGTGTTCAGACGCGATCACGAACTGCGATGGCTTAACGGTGAACTCACGCATGGACTGGTTGATAACCGGGATCAGGCCTGGTGCCTTCTCGACGTTGATCTCAACCTGTGCCGCCAGCTCAGTACCCTTAGCCGGTGCATCGGTAAAGGTCACAGCGATGCTGCCTTTGTCGTAATCGACCTTACAGGTGGCCGCAAAAGCATTGCCTTTGACGTCTTTATCAGAGAAATACAGGTTGCCGTCGCCGTCATCGACTTTGCCCGGACGACGGTTGATCAGCAGCTTGGCGCGGCCAGCGCGAATCGGCATATCAGCGCCTTCCACGGTCTTCATGGAGAAGGTGAAGGTTTTCTTGGTGCCGTCCGGCTGCATCGCAGCAGGGAACGGATACAGGCGCTTCATCTGCGAGTACACAGCAGCAGACTGCATGTGCATTTCATCGCCCTGGTCAAAGCTGCCGAACTTTGTACCGGCGACGTTCAGGAGCTCGTAAATCTTCGCTTCATCGCGCTCACACGGGACAAAGGTACATGCGTCGCTGGTGGCCGCGCCCAGTACAGCAGGCAGGATCAGAGCGGCAAACTGCGCCTGGCGCATTACACCGTCAGAAGTGCGCATGTCAGCCGCGACAGATTCAAACATCGCCTTGCCGTTGCCTTCGTGCTTCTCAGCCGCTGATTCAACCATCAGGTTTTCCAGCGCACGGCTGGCGTTCGCCAGCTGATCAGCTGGTGGATAGTGACCGTGACGCTCTTTGTACTCGATCATGCTCGACGCCCAGGCAGTGCCGACAATGCGGCAGAACTCCGGGTTAACGCCTTCAAACATCGGATCCTGGCCTGCTGCAGCGCCAATGTTCCGTGACATTTCGACGCGATCGGTAATCATCGCGCCAGAAGCATTGCGCTGTGCATCAACGGTAAAAGCCATGACACGCGAAGCACGGGTCATGATGTCCTGCTCACGCATACGTGCAGGGGTAATATCTTTGCTCACAATTCAGCCCTTTTTTCAGGGCGCGGCTGCGAGGGAATTTTTGACGAGGCAAATTTATGCGGTTTGTACTTTGCGGTGTGAGGGTGGCAAGAAAAGATTTTAAAATCTAAGGAAAATATTTATTTTTTGATGTAAATTTCCGCCATGTAATTGACCACTGGTAATCCTCATGTCTTATAAGCTCTATTTTCAGTTCGGTAACGGCACTAAATCGCACACCTTAGCAACCGGAAGCCAGCGCGACGCCCGTCACCATCTGGACTATCTGCTCAGCGAAAAAGAGCCACGTTCACTGGCTAAGCAGATCGTCATCATGTACGGCGCTGAAATCATCATGGAGGCATGCCCGACGTTAGAGGACGACGCTATCCGTGGCATGGCACGCTGGCGCAGGGCAGGCAATACGCAGCAGATGCACAACCCGGTAACAGCGTCCATTTACATGCCACTCGCGGCGCGTGAATTTCTGGTTAACCAGGGTGACGGTTCCCTGGCAGCGGGCATGCGTAAAATTATGCTGGAGATTGGCGGGCCGGAAGTGGCTGCGGGCTACATGGTAGAAAATCAGGGCGAAGCCATCGCTGAGGCATAAAGAAAAACCGCCCTGATGGGCGGTTTTTTTATAGCTTCTGATTATGATCGGAAATCAGGTCGTTTCGCCGGTTGCATTCATCCACTAATGTCAGTATTCGCGCCACATAAGCGGGTAACTGGTCAGTGAATCCAGGTATGTTCTCATCCACCTGGCACGGCTGGTAGGTCTGCGCTTTTTGAGGCGGTAGCTCCACCAGCTTTGTAACCGTCACGACTTCGGGTGTTAATGGCACGGGCTTTGTCCCGGAGCATGCGAATAACGCTGGCAGGCAAAGCAGTATGATTAACACCAGCAAGCAATATCGCACGGTTGATCTCATCAATTTCATTCTGACTATCCTCTTTAATTTTCACTAATTCCTGCTCCAGCGCCGCCTGTTTCTGCGCGTATTCCTGCCGGTCTTTTTCCCGCTCAGCCAGGGTCTGCTGCAGCGTGGCCGTCTGCGCCTGTTGATCGGAAAGTGCGGTTTGCAGCGTGCTGTTATTGCCGGTGAGCCTTTTGTTGTTGGTGGTAAGCGTATCGTTAGCTGATTCCAGCTCCGCAACGTGCGCCAGGTGGTCCGTAACGGTCACGTAGCCCTTATGGCCCAGCAGCAGCAGAGCCGCGCATAGCGCCACGGCGACAGCGCGTTTAAGCCAGCCGGTGAAGGTGATTTCACTGAACATGGTTATTCCTGTGTAAGCGCAGCCATGACGGCTGCGTGCATGAAAAAGGGCAATCAGTTCACCTGGAATCCGGCATCGCCTGTTGCGACTGTCGATCCGCATGAAACCTGATCGTCAACGCACACAATGCCTTTGCCGTTAATGGTGAACCACGGACGGCCAGAGACCGCCTTGCCGTTGTGAGTGCTTTTCCCGTCCGTGTGATCCTTAAACAGTTTGCCGTCCACCAGCACGGCCTTGCCGTTGATGGTTAGCCTCGCGTCAGCCTCAGCGGTCTGACGTGAAGGGAAGGCACCGTGTCCGGAACAAACGGAGTCCAGCGTACCGGCAGCAGGCATCAGCTGCCCCCGGCGCCAGAGCGCGTTTTATTGGTCATCAGGTATCAGCTCCAGATCCCAGCGACGGTAGTTAAGCGGGCAGGTGTAGTGGGGATGCTTCAGCACATAGCGCTGTCCATCCTCCATCCAGTCCACCCGGTCAACCACGCATATCGCCCCCTCAAACAGATTCCCACGCAGATGCACGCGAGAATCTTTGCGGATCGGCTTTTCGGCCGCGATCATTACGACTCCATCAGCTCGTAGAAATCATCCGGGATATCGCTGAAGGTCACGAACAGGCCCAGCCAGACAGCGCGGCTTGCATCGGTGATATAGCGCGACAGCTTGACGGTACTCAGTACCTTCTGAACCCATTTAATCTGCGCCAGCTGGTCTGCAGGTGACATTTCGCTCCAGACGTCAGTAGACATACCGCGCCCCAGGTTGAGCGCGTAGATCGCGGACCACATGACCGGCATCAGATCGGCGGTCTCCGGCTCATCAGACAGTGAGCCTTGAACCTCCATGTAGAACTCAGTTGTCGCCAAGCAGATGTAATTTGGGATCAGCAGATAGCGATGCTCCGGACGCATGGCCATCATGCGCACGCGGGTATCTTCCGCCGTGGCGTTTGCCATCGTCTGCTCAATCATCGTGTTGCGCGTGGTGCGCTGTGACGGGGTGAGACGCCAGTAGGGCGTTTCCATCAGCGTCCGCGTTTCTCGTGAATAGTCATATTCATAGGAAAACTGCGGATCTTCGCGCATTGCCATATTCAGGTTATGGAAAAGCTCAAAGTGCGAGGCTTTACGGTTACTCATAATTCATCCGTTGTGGTAAATGGAGCGGGGAGAATAGGGGGTTTGTAATTTCGGGGGGATGAGCGGCCATAGCTGAAAAAAGAATTTAAAGTATAAATTTTTCATAAAAATCACTTTAAGTTTTCGACACTTTTCCCGTATAGTCTGGCTCTGCGGCAGGTTGCGCCACCATTTACTGAAAAAAGGAATGCGAAATGAATGACGTTTACGGACGAATGATCCCCGATACTGGCCTGCCTATTCAGAAAACCGTACTGGCATCGTCAGAAAGAACCGGCGTGCGGCTGCTGGACTGCGGCGAAGATTGCCAGGGCCGCTATGAAGTGATCACAGAAAACATGCTGGTGGCCTGCACAGACGATTATGCGAGAGCGCGGGAATACTATTTCAAAGAGACCAGCCGCCTCAGTGCTGAGTGTCAGACCGCCTACAATATCAGGGCCAGAGAAGCGAAGGCGGCAGGCCTTATCGGCTATATTTTCCGTGAATATGCCTGTAACCGTATCACGATGGATCAGGCGCTGTTGCTGCTGAATACGCCTCGCGGCATCCCGGCAGAATCACTACCAGCCTACTGGGATACCGGGATGAAGCTAACCTAAGATTTGGCGGTTTCTTGACACATTTACATGGTTCGGAAGTCCATTATAGTGCCAAAGGAAGTTGATGTATGGGAGTCATGCACGTATATAATTGCGTTAGAATGATTTAACGTTTTAAGGATGAAAGGTATAGCACCATGACAGTTAATGAATCAGAGTTATTGAAGTCCGGTTTTACTGATGCTGATTTGAAAAAAATCAAAAATAATATTGAAAGCTATGGTGGAACGCTGGACGAAGCAGTAGTGGATTTAAAAAACAGATTTAGAGTCCTGTTATGGATCGTTTCATCCTGCACACTAGTATTTGTATTTCTTCTCTGTTTCTCGACTAAGCCATACATTTTAGGTGGAGGCTTATCTCTGCTGCTCGGTGTCGTCATTGTGACGTTTATTCAACCGCCAGTGCTGGCCTGGAAATCATGGCGCTACTGGCGGTCGAAAAAAGGCTTAGCTTGATTGGTTACTTATGCTGAGTAAATCGAATGTCACTTTAGCCGATACACCCCAGCCGATTATTTTCATGGTCAGCTTTGGACGACTCATGGTGTCAATCTTACGAAAGTAATCACGGGGCAGCCATCTGAAAAGCCGCCATGCGGCAGGCTTTCTCGCCAGCCCCCAAACGCTATAAACACTGGCGGTGAGCGTTACCGTGTTGTAGAAAGCCAGTCCTGACTCTGGTTTAAATCCCATGAATTTTGCAGCCTGCATTGCACCATCGGCAAACATGCCTTCTGTTTGTACGTCAGACAGGTTGGAAATAAGTTCTTTGGACAGGCCATTAAGCCCGTCAACAACGAGAACGGCACCTGCCAGTACGCCAAGAGGTGTCATTGTCGCGATCATCAAAGCACCGCCAACAACAGCAAAACCTGAAAGCGCGACATGAACAGCGGAAATCATGTAACCCACAATTTTGTTATTTTCGCGAACAAACTCCACTTTTGCATAGAGTTGTGCTGCCTTTGTGAGCAGTAATCTTCCTTGCTCTTCAAGGTTTTCTGTTTCAGATCTGAGCTGTTTAACGCACTCCAGACATTCTTCATCAGATTTTGCTTGTCGGGCGGCGGCAAACTGCTTATCAACAACCGATTTTATTTCCTGGACAAACTGCATCCGGGTAAGCCCATCGTTAAGATGTAAGGCTGACAGCCTGTTAGCTGTATTAATCAGCTTTCTGGCTTCAAGGTTGACCATTGTTTCAGCCCAGGCTTTATTCCTTCCACCTGAGCGCATCATTTCAAGCAAGGCTGCGTCCATTTTTATCTCCCTGTACATTACATCATCAATAATACTCGCTGATTACTGACTGTAAACAGTAGCAGACCGTTCCATTGGTCATCAGTGGTGCTCTATTAAAAGTTGGCATCAAAAATACGTACATTGCTGATAGTCCAGTAAAGAAAAAAAACCCGCATAAAGCGGGTTTCGTTCGTTTCAGAGAGCGGCAATTATGTCGTTGACCGTTTTGCGCGTTTCACTTTTGCAGGATACGGATCGGCGTGTGGCCAGCGGGGTGATTCTGAAGCCATTGTTGATATACAGGTACAGAATGGCAGGAGCGCTGCTGTTTGTGATTACCACCTTTGCGCCACGGTCCCGCGCCGCCACCAGACACTCCACCAGCCGCACCTGATCCGCAAAGGTGAATGAGGTGCCACTGTATGCTGTAAACCCGGCTTCGTCCGGCAGAGGCTCATACGGGGGGTCACAGAAAATCACGTCTCCTTGACCCGCCTGCGCGATCACATCCTCAAACCCGGCACACATGAACGTCATTTCTTTCTGCATGCCGGTGAAGTGCGTCAGTTCATCCATCGGGAAGTAATTCGCCTCACCCTTCTTATTCCAGCCCACATTAAACAGGCCTTTCTGGTTATACCGGCATAGCCCGTTAAAGCTGGTTCGCATTAGCGCCAGGAAAAGCGCTGCGTGGCGTACAGCGTGAGCCTTGCGCCCGTTGAACTCATCACGGATAGCGAGATACGCCTCATTAGACAGACAGCCTCGCTCCAGCTGGTAAGCCGCCTTAATTACGGCATCAGGATTGCCCTGCAGCTGGTTGAAGAGGTTAATCAGATCCGGGTTAACATCGCCCAACAGGTTGCGCTTAAAGCCTGCGTTGATAAAGACCGTGCCGCTGCCGACGAATGGCTCAATGAGACGATCGCCGGTAGAAAGCATCGCCCTGATTTCATCCAGTACAGAGTGTTTGCCACCCGCCCACTTCAGGAATGAGCGGGGGTATTTGTCGTCCGCAATCCTGCGCGCCGGCGCACGCTTTTTCTTTGCCGCTGGCGAAGCGGGGAGGGCTGCTGGCTGAGGCTCGATTTCACCCGCCACCAGCATGATCTGATTAGCAATCCGATCCCCAATCCAGCGCATAACCGGCACGGGCATGGAGTTCCCGATCGCTTTGTAGCGAGGACCATCAGCCGCCAGCCGGTGCGCCTCTTCCTCCGGCATGTCGGGGTGCATCAGGCGGAGATAGGCCAGTTCATCAGCGGCAAGAACGTTGCGCTTCTTTTCCGGGATCAGGGTCCAGCCGTCAGGGAAGCCCTGCAGGCGCTCACATTCTTTAGGCGTCAGGCGCCGGACTTCGCACTGGCTGACGACAGAGGGGTATCCCTGGCCGGGTTTCCCGCCACCAGCCGACAGCGCGCCGGTGATCTGCCCGTCGCCATTGAACAACCGGATCTCCCCACGGGTATTTTCAGCAAAAGCGGCATGCTCAACACACCTGGCAACACACGGTGCAGCGTCACCTTTGCCCGTTTCCCCGGATTCAGCGCTAAGCGCGTGGCAAACGTCCGCCATGTCGCCGCGGCCGTTACGCGCTATGCGTGTCTGGAAGCCATAAGCAACGGTCGGCGTGCCTCGCCCTGTGCCATCTTCGGAGGCGTCGTGACCTTCTGCCGTCAAAGTGTGGCTAACCTCGCCCGTGGCGCTTTGCACGGCAAATGTCTCGACGTCAAAATCGTTTCGCTGGCCTTTGGCCGTCAGGCACGCGGCCACGCTAAGCGATCCTGAGCAGTTGCCGCCGCCAAACGCAGAAATTAAGTGACCGGCTGCGGCGTGGGAGAAGTCCGGGCCACCGACTCCAGAGCCGTTAGCAGTAAGTGGGGCAACTGCCTGCCCCGTTTCTCTGCGCGGCGGAGAATCCCGGCGCACGCCGTCGAACTCAAGAAGTATTTCTGCGGGATCAACGTCGTTTCGAGCACTTGCGACAACGAACACACGGCGGCGGCGTTGGGCCACTCCGAAGTATTGGGCATCGAGCAGTCGCCAGGCGAGTTTGCGCTGTCGTCCAATAACACAACCAGACTTTGGCCACTTCGCCACATGCTTGCCGTCGCTTTTTTTCCATCGCCAGCCGGGGCCGTTTTTCCCGTGCTCAGGTCTTGGGCCTGGTTCAAACGCTTCATCTTCGCCAGCCATTCCGGCAAGGAAGTATCCAAAGGCGTTGTCATCGGTGCTGAGGCTTCCCGGCACGTTTTCCCACAGGTGGACGGCTGGTTGTTCGCCGGTTGATACTCTTTTTTCGTCAATGGCATTCGCTAAATCTACATAGGCAAGGGTGAGTTGACCGCGTGGGTCGTCGAGGCTTTTACGGAGTCCGGCGATAGAGAACGCCTGGCACGGGGTGCCGCCCACCATCACGGCGGGGGCAGGGATAGAGCTAGCGCGAACACCAGCGGCAATCTTTGTCATATCGCCCAGGTTAGGGACGTCCGGATAGCGATGCGCCAGCACGGCCGCGGGGAACTTTTCAATCTCCGCGAACCAGGCCGCTTTCCATCCCAGCCCTTCCCACGCCACGCTGGCCGCTTCAATGCCGGAGCAAACGGAGCCGTAAGTAATCATCGCTTCGCCTCACCGCCCAGCGCATCCACCAGTCCGGAAAAGAAGTTGGAAAACTCGGACGTAAAAAGCATGAAATCGGCCAGCATGCGCGCGCGCTGATCCTCGCGGTCGATATCATCATTCTGCTGGGTGAGCATGTCAGCGTACTTAATGCCCTTAATGCTCAGGTCATCGGACACGCGGCAGAAAATGCGCTCCTGCCAGTCCAGGCTAAGCTGCGTGACCAGTTTTCCGGCCTCGATATGCGTGCGCACCTCGTCGCTCAGTAAGTCCTGTTTTTTGCAGCGGATTTTGCCGCCGTCTTCAAGTATTGCCGCCAGTTCGGCCTCGTCGCCCAGCGCAAAACCGGCGGGCAGTTCTGCGGCGCGCAACCATTCCGTCAGCGTCAGCTCGATGGGGTCAGCAGTCATCATTGGAATAACCGGCAGGGAGCCGATAGTTTTGCGCAGCAGCGCCAGCATATCTTCAGCAGATTTAGCGCTGGCCGCGTCAACGTAGATACGGCTGTTCACGCTATCGATCCAGATGTAGGACTCAGAGCGACGTGAGAAAGCACGCGGCAGAAGCACACACAGCGCCTCGTCTCTCAGGCTGACTCTTTCACTGCGGCGCACCTTGCGCGCCTGCTCACGCTCAATTTTCTCCACTTTCTCGGCGACGTAATCGTTGAGCGTTGCCACTGGCATAATCTTGGTTTCATGCTGGCAGCACAGCAGGTACTGACCGTTCTCGGCCAGCAGAAGGCCGTCTGACGTGACATTGATCCAGCCTGATTTAGCCATGTCCTGCGCAGCACAGGGGGAAAACGTCATCGCCTGCAGCTGCTGCTCCAGCTGATCCGCATCGAGCGGAATATCCCGGTTCAGGCTGTAGGCCATGACGTTTTTAAAGAAGGGTGATTTCATTCAGGAATGTCTCAACTTATAGCGTTAACACATTCTAAATAATATTTTAGATTTAAGATAACCCTTACTGACTGAACTCGAATTGAGGCGCGGTTGCGCTGAATGGTCCGTCAGACTGGAACACGATTTTCCCGCCAGCCTTGATAGTCAAGTTGCCGCCGACGTCGATCACCAGGTTCCCCGGCCCCAGCAGGTAAATATCCCCGCCTTCATTCATCCCGATACGCGAACCGCTGGCAGTATTGGCAATTTCATACCCGCCACCAGCAGACCGGATCTCCAGCAGGTTGTTGCGGTGCGACACAAAATCTGTGGTTGGATTCAGGGAGGGGCGCGCTGGCGCACCGTCCACAGCTGGTGGCTCATACCCGCCCCCCTGTCCGGAGGCTTCAGGCGCGACACTTGGCACGCCGCCCGGTGCCGACTGCGCCGCGCCGGTGATCAGCGGGCGCCGGGTATCCGGCTTTCCGCTGCCGTCTTTGTAGGGAAACTCCACCCATACCTGATCGCCCACGATGCAGGGTACAAACGTGTTGCCGATCGGAAGCTGATATTCCGCCCAGGGGAGGGTATCTGCATCCACGTCCGCCCACTGCGGAGTGAGGCGGATCTGCGCCCGCATGTGTCCCTGCGGGTCTTTTGTGGCCGTGATAATGGCGCGCTGCTTACTCACTGATTGGGTACTCCTAAAATCATGCGGGTGGTGTAGCCAATCCGATCCTCATGGTGAATGACCGCAACGGCGATAAAGTTTTTCGGTAACGTTTCGTCTACCTGGTTCTCCGCGTCATAGCGATGGATCTGCACGCCGATAATCATGCCAGCGGTGACGTCTGCGTTGCCGCTGACCTCAATATCCAGCTTAGGGACGATCACCCGTGCCATGTTGGTCAGCGTTGCCACATCGGCGTCAGAAATGTATTTGACCGGCTTCGTCTTATCGCCCACGGCCACGTAGCCCTCTGTCATGGAGTAGCCGACATACTGATAGTCCCGGCTGCTGGTGGCGGCGGCATCCTGGTTGATGTTGCTCAGCTTGCTAATCGTGTATTCGGCCTGCGGATTGTTGGCCTCATAGACAAATGCCGCCTTTGTGCCGATCAGCTTTGCCATGTCCTTCATGCAGAATTTCCCGCGGGCGCACCACACCAGCGCGCCGTGATCTTCCGCTATCTGGCGCAGCACGCCGGACGGCTTCTCGCCCATATTGAGGTGATAGGTCATCGCTTTGCGGAAGGCGTCAGCCTCAATCGTCATTTTGCCCGCGAACTCGGCCATGACGTCACCTGGCTGACGGTCGGCATACAGCCGCACGCGGGCGGATGGGGTTTTGAGACGCTTGAGATCCGCTGACACGGCAATGATCCGCACCACGTCACCGCTGGCGGGCGCGGACGTCACGAAAAACGTCTCTGTATACGCGCCGCGCTGCCCGGTCGGGTCGCCCAGCTCTGCCACCAGCTCAGCGCCATACCGGGCGCCCATTTCGTCCACCAGCTTTCCGGCTGGGTCGTGCGTCTCCAGCACCAGCAGCGGCGAAGTCAGCGACGTCTTCTCGATGTAAATCACAGACGTTATCCAGCTGCGCGGCATTTCCACGCCATTAAGCAGGACCGACTGCAGGAAGTACTGCATGGGCTTATTCTGCTGATCAGCCATCAGTTGCCCCCTGGTGCCAGCTGGGTGTCATACCGTACGCTCCGGGCATCAACTTCATGCGCGGTCAGCACATCCACCATGACAATCAGCGACGCCTGGCAGGCGTAAATCCGATCTTGGGTGAACGGCGGCGACATATCGCTGAACATGATGGTTTTGGCGTCCTGAATGCTGCAGTTGATCTCAACGGGCCAGTTGACCAGCTTTTCCTGCGCCTTGAAGTTAGTGGTGAGCCGGGAGCGGAAGTTAGCGGCCAGCGTGTTGCACATCAGCGACAGCGTATCTTTGTCACTGGCAATCAGCGTGATGGAGTAATTGAGCGAGGCCTGTGTAGCCTCAATCTCGGCCAGCGGCATCTTTCCCTGTGACTCGTCGGTAATGGCACCCAGGTTGCGATCAATCTCCTGGTCGTTGTTGTCATAGGTGATATCAAACCCGCGAGACAGGTTGATCAGCGGCAGGGCGTCGCGGTTTAAATCCGGCATGTCCGACGCCTGCACGCTGCGGCGTCCGGCGCCCGCCTGGCGCACGGCGCGCAGAAAATCCATGACGTCATCAAACTTGCCGACGAATACACGGTCTTCCGGCTTCCGCGCCAGGAAGGCGCTATAGCGCTGCTCATGCTGGCGCGGGGCGGTCATTACGGCGCTGCTGAACACGTCATTCAGCGCCTTCGCTACGGCGGCATCAGCGGCGGTGAAGCCGGTACTCTCCACTTTGCCGGTGCGTGTAGTCACCCATTCACGGGTACGGGAAAGCAGCTGATTCATTCGATACGTCCATTGCTGGTGGTGTCAAAATTGCGGGCAGGGATGCAGTAGTAAAGCGATCCGACATTCTGCGTGCCGAAGCCATAAATCCGGTGAACGTACCACCACCGGCGCGCCAGGGTGCCGCTGGCCATCTCTTCATTCCACTCAAGAATTGAGCCAACCGGCACGCCCTCGGCGGCGATGCGCAGGATCAGCACGTCGTCGGTTAATCCGTCCTGTTCGCCGTCGGCATCGAGCACCTGGAAACTCTCGCGCTCGTCCGGGCAATCCAGCACCGTGACAATGACCGGATCAGCGTCTTCATAGCTCAGGTTCCGCTGGTTGTTGTTGAGCTCGGTAAACGACGGCTGTTCAAAGCCGGTTTCATCGTCCACTTCCCCGACGTCGCGCATGTCCGGCAGGTACAGCAGCGCCTGAAAAGCGCTGTAGTCGCTCTCAATCGCTTTAATCCAGTCACGGCGGACCATGTTGTTAAATGGGGCATGCCCTTTGTAGCGTGGCTTCAGCGCCGTGCTCTGTTCGCGTGCGGCAAGGGCATCCGGAAGCGGGGCGCTCAGCGGGTCATGATCCTCACTGCTGCCGCTGTCAGCGTCATCAGTACCGCCAGAGGTATCACCATCGGGTGACGTGGCGGCGGTCGGCGTGGCGGCGTCGAGATCGATAACAGCGTTGCTGCTATCCGGCGTATCGACGGCGGTAGCGGGTTGCTCAGTTTCACTGCTGGTGGCCTCGTTAATCGTCGGTGGATTGTCGGCCAGAAATTCGTCGTACCGTCCCATTACTGATTACCTGCTCTTGTCTGGTTTTTTGCATATTCAATAAACATTTTTTCGGCCTCGGCGCGGGGCGTGCCGCTCAGCACCAGGGCATCAATGAACGTCTGGCGCTGGATCTTCGCCTGGTCCGCCAGCTGCTGACGCAGAAGGGCATTTTTAGCTTTTTCGTCCGCCAGCTCCGCCTGCTTCTTCGCGGCGCGGGTGCGCTGCGCTGCGGTCAGCTTTTTGGCACGGGTCAGCTGGCCGCGCAGTTTGTCGATCCGCCCGTCGTCGTTGTCCAGCCGCTTCGCCAGCGCGCCCATGCGCTTCTGATACTTCTCATGCTCTCGCTTGACGGCGGCGACGTTCGTCTGCGAACTGCGGTTGCGGTTGAACTTCGCTTTGTCGGCGTCAGTGAAGTGCTCAGTGGTTTTGCGCGGATCGTCGCCATAGGCGTTGTTACCGGCGCTTTTATGCAGTGCCTGGCCGATGCGCACCTGCCATGAGGCGGATTGCAGACGGGTGAAAGCGTGAATGACGTGCTTACAGGCGACACCTTTCAGGTTCGGGTTTTTCTCTTTGGGGTAGGCGTACTCTTTTGGCGGGGCAAGGGCGAAATTGCCTGCCGTGGCGATGTAGCGATACCAGTACTGGTGACGGCCGCAATCGCAATCAAAAGAGACGCGGCCAGCGCATAGTCGCTTGGCAATTTTGGCTGCGCTGTCTTTGGCATCGGTGATTTCCTCCATCAGCTGATCCCACTCTTCAAAGCGGAATTTCACGCGGTGATGCTTATCGATCGAGGCGGCGGACGCCTCCACGCTGACGGTCAGGACGTTGTGTTTAAGCGTGGTGGGCGTGGCACGCTTAATGCCGGATCCGTCGTCTACCCGGTTATTGGCGCGCTTAATATCGATCTGCTGACTACCGGCCACCAGCTGCGCATACGTGATACCGGCCTGCGATGAATTGAACTGCTGGCGGGCGCCGGCGCGATTTGCTTCGAACCCTTTCAGATCCTCTTTCGTGAAGAACGTGCCGGACTTCTTTTTGCCCAGGGCAATGATGTCGTCCAGCGCCTTGTTCTTCAGGGTCAGCGGGTTAAGCGTACGCCGCGCAATGCGCCGTGATTTGCGGCGGTCTTTGTCAATCTGGTCAAAGACGCGGGAGAACTCTTTGGAGGAAAGCCCTGCCGTGTCGTAGCGCCCGGACCGGGTGCGGGCAAACGGAGTATCAGCCACTGATCAACTCCGGCTTACCGCCAGCAAAGTCGCGTATGCGCCCGCGCAGCCATGCCATGTCCGGCAGGGAAAGCGTCTGGCCTGCGGGCAGCGGTTCCATTTCCGACTCTATCCCGCACAGCAGGCGGAATACCCAGCGCAGATCGTCGTTACCCTCATAAGCTCGGTATGCCGCCAGGTCAGCGCGGAATATCTCATCGAGACGGATGGTGTAGTCGCGGTTGTCTTCATGAAATGACGCGGATCGCTTGATCACCTCCTGGTGAAAGAGGCTGCGTAGCACCACGTCACTGATCGAGCGATCGTCGAGGCGGTTGTAACTCACAGAATGCGCTCCTCATCGCTGATTCGCTTGCCGGTCAGTGACTCCGGCACGGCTTCGGCGGCTTTGATTTTCTCATAGCCGATGATGCGTTTAAGCGAGTCCATAAGGGACGGCTCCTGCTCGGCGGTCGCGGCGGTCATGGCGTTGATATAGTCCGCTGAAGCCACGTTGTTGTAGCCCACGGCGAAGCAGCACAGGATGGTCAGTACCTGCTCCGGGCGGATCTCGCGCCAGTTGATTCGGTAAACCTCTTCACCGCTGGCGTTGTACTCCACTTCAACAATCGAATCGGGGATCTCAAATGCGCCCTTGTTCTCTGCTGGCAGCGCAATATTGTCCTGCAGCATGAGCTCGTTGTAACGCTCAATGCCGGTGAGCACGGCAGCGCGCCCGTCACTTCCCCGTGTTCTGAGAGAGATATGGTTGCCGCCTACCTCGTTTGCCACTTTGCCGGTGGCTTCATCCACCAGCACTTTAAAGCCCTGTTTGCGCAGCGCCTCACCGAAAGGGCCGAGTTTGATCAGCTGCTTTCGCATGCCCTTTGGCAGCGTCTGTGGCTTTGACATAACGAGGGTGTGATCTTCGTAAATGGCGGTGATCGCCATTGGCTGACTGGTTGAAAGGCTGATTACTGCAATTTTCTGTTTCACGTCTGTACCCCTGAAAAGGCGAAAGGCCGCATATAGCGGCCTCTCTGGCTTTTAACGTTCCCAACCGCGCGTTGCAGATTAGGTAAGTTGTCAAAAATTCCATCAGGGAACCGCTAACAGCTTGGGGCGACTGTAAGCGGTTTGTACTTTGCGTAGTTACGGGTCAAGCGAAAAATAAAATAATTTTGTCGTGCTGCAGACGTTTATCGCTGCGGAAAAGAGCGATGTTGTGCCAAAGCCTGATGCAAGGCCGTGATAGGGATTATGAGCTATATGCGCCGCTTCGCTGCGCAACTTGAACAAATTATCAGCTGGTTACTCAGTGTAGGTGTAGAAATCATCTGATCGTTGCTGGTGGTATCCCTGCGTGAACGCTTCGCCAATGCCTTTGAGGCGTTCCGTTGAAGGCCGGGTAAGGCGAGCGCTGAGATTAAAGTGTGGATATTGACCATGAATCTCAGGATGCATGTGTGCAGCCACTTCAACATCAGATGTGGAAATGTATCGACCACACCATTGTTCAATCACATGTTTCAGCGCATAAGTTTTGGAAGTTACCCTTTTTATCTTCTTCTGAGCATCAAGCCATTCATAGGCCATGCGAATGCAGTCATTATGCTCATGAGCAATACCATCACCATGACTGTACTGTGTGGTTTTCTTTGCTTGTTCAATTTGTTTGTCAGTTAACATTTAAGCAGTCCTTAGTCAGTTAACGCCGAAGTCACATGTTGTATTTGACTTATATATCACACTTCTCAAAGCACCTTTCTCGTTTTGATTGTCAGGGGAGTAAGTGAATTATTCCTGCCAGATTGTAGGCTTTGACCATTAACTGCTTCTCGGTGCCGTTATATCGGACAAACTCTACTTTGCCACCAACAATGCCGTCCGCATGTACCGGCACCAGCCAGGGGAAATCTGCGCGGATCGTTGCCGGTGCAGCGTGCTGGTGGTGAGGATCACAAAGGGGGAGTTGCAGGAAGTGTGCGCCGGTTTTCGTCCGGCCCTCGATGTGATGCAGGCTGATTAGCGGCGATTCTTTTCCATGCTGTAGGCAGGCAATGCAGGGCAGTTTTCCCAGTGCATCCATAACCACGCGCTCGGCTGCGGTCGGGGTGCGCCCTTTAAGGCCTCTGCCTGACGCGCTGGTGCGTGTTTGCCGCTTCGGTGTCACAGGTGCAGCCTTTTTCTCTTTCAGGCGCTCAGAGACGCTTACAGCGCGTTTAACTGCTTTAGCTCTTTGCTCTGCGATCCATTCAGGGGTATTACGCTTTTCAATCTGCCTGGCAATCATCCTGCTGCTGGTGGCCTTTTGCTTTGCATACTGCTGCTGCCGATACTCCGGGTCTGCCAGTTTTGCTGCGTGTTTTTCACGCTGACGCTGCTGTGCTTTGGCCTGCTTATCCCGTGCGGCCTGAAAATCTGCCTTTTCCATGATTTAACCAAATCTAAATTATTTTTTAGATTGTTGATCACCTTTGCCGCGCTGTAAAGCAATATGGAATTGACCACTGGAGAAATCGAATACCCGAAATATATATAACATACGTGTTGTATTTATTAACTCGTGTGTTAATATTCTTTCCGTGGCGCACAGCCACAGAAAGCAAGGAGCGAAATGAAGTACAGCGAGTTTCGCAGGTGGTTACTCAGCATGGGGGTAGAGTTAACGAAATCCCCTGGTGGAAGCAGCCACTTTAAAGCGAGGTACAATGGCCGTATAAGCATTGTTCCTTTCCACGGGGCGAAGGAGATACCAGAGCCTCTACGGAAGAAAATAATTAAGGATTTGGGGCTTTAGGCCCCACCTTTTTCGTATCTGCTGCAGGAGAAAACCATGTTTGTATACCCGGTACAGTTGGAGCACGACAAACCAACCGGCTCTTATGTTGTTTCATGTCGTGATCTGCCATTACTGAACTCAGTAGGCGATACGGTAGAGGATGCGCTGCTAAACGCGGCTGAAGCTGTTGTGCTGGCAATCTCTATCGAAATGGACGAGCGTCGTATGGTGCCGCAGGCCAGCAAAGCGCAGAAGGGCGAATATCTGGTAGGCGTGCCGGTGCTGGTGGCCATGAAGGCTGTTTTGCACAATTCGATGATCGAGACCGGCACACGAAAAGCAGACCTGGCGCGAAGTATGAACCTGAAAGGCCCGCAGGTTGACCGGCTGCTTGATGTGCATCATCCCTCAAAGGTGGAATCAGTAGAGCATGCGATCCACCAGCTCGGACGTGCAGTAAGGCTGGGAACGGTTGAGGCGTTTGCTCCAAATAAGCCCGTATGACTTTCGGGGATGTGGATAACTGCGTTGCACAATCAGTTATCCACTTATCCACCGGATAGATCATATAAATCGATCATATAGAGATCATAAATAGATCCTAATAGATCACCATACTTTCAACTTGCTGAATTAAATAGGAAAAAGTAGGTTTTACATTAGTCTATTCATGGTAAAAGTTAGTCTATTCATGTTAGATGTTAGTCTGTTCATGGTAATTGTTAGTTTATTCATGGTAGGGTGTTAGTCTATTCATGGCGGCGGTCATAAATATTCACATCACTATAATCAGGCGATATCAATGGAAAATGGTAATCAAATCAAAACAATAAGTGATGCCTTATCATTTGTTGGTGGTGAAGAAGGGAAGACTTATACACTGACACCAACGGCTAATAGAACTGTCCAGCCAATAGCATTGATGCGCCTGGGAGTCTTTGTTCCATCGGCTAAAAATAAGCCCACTACAGGACGTGGTAACTCTACTATTGATGCTTCAGAAGACTTGCGCGAGCTTGAGATAGCAAAAGCAGAGGGTTACACAAATATCACTATTCGTGGCAGTCGCCTCGATATGAGTACGGATTTCAAGACTTGGATAGGCGCTATCCGGGCGTTCTCTAAGTATGGCGATCACTCCAACAGGATAGAGTTGCCTTTCACTGAATTTGCCAAACTTACCGGGATTGCCGTAGACGATATCAATCAACGCTCACGCGATCGTTTTTTTGCGTCTCTTAATCGCATCGCATCCATAGTTGTTTCCTTCAAAAATAAAGATGGCAGTAAAGCCACTATCACTCACTTACTTCAAAGCGCAACGTTCGACATTGAGAAAGACATTATCTCGCTTGAGGGCGACTCCAGGCTATGGGAGCTGTACGCATTCGATCATAAAGTCTTATTGCAGCTAAAAGCCATACAGGCACTACCACGCAAGGAATCAGCCCAGGCGCTCTATGTATATATTGAGAGTATGCCTAATGGATTCATACAGATATCGCTGGAGCGACTGCGGGAGCGACTTAATCTGACGTCCAGCGTTAGTGCTCAAAATTTAGCGGTAAGAAACGCTATGAAGGAGTTGGAGAAGATAGGCTATCTGGCTTACTCAGAAGTGAAGAAAGATGGTGCAGTGTACTTCCAGATCCACTCGCGGCGACCGGAGCTGTTACCAGCCGAATGACGTTAGGTGATTCATGGCGAACGTTAGGTGAAAACCGGTAACTCACGCATAACGTTAGGCGATTCATGCACGGCATTAGTCTATTCATGGCAAATGTCAGAAAATAGCTGCATTTTTAGGCGTCATGCGGACAAAACGCCCAGCACACCATGAATAGACTAACGTTTAACGCTTCAGGGTAATAAACACCATGAATAGACTAACGCTTACCATGAATAGACTAATGTCCGCTGAACGGGATATGGTCCTGCCATGAACCGGCCAACGTTTACCGCACGCTGTGACCTGGACCACCAGCATAAAAAAAGCCGCTTCGCAGCGGCCTCTAGTCGGTCAAATATTATTTTTTAGTAGAGCATAAAGCATTGCTCTGCTGTCAATCGTGTTCCCATTTAGGTCTTTGCACACCCAGTTTTTTCGCTGAAACGTGATATAGCAGTCGGTGCGGTTGATGCGCAGCGGTTCGGTTCTGCCTGCTTCTACAAACCCTTTTGCCTTCCAGATGCCGCGCATCTTATCCAGTTCGATCTGCTTCAAGCCTAAATTCATAGTGAGTAAATTCTTAAAATTTTAGAATGTACTTATTCTTATATGAAATCGCCCACTGGTCAATTCCATATCCTTAATCTTATACTGTATTTTTATACAGTTAAAAGGAGGGGTGATTATGCGCTTAGAGATAATAGCAATACCTGACGAAGCCGCGCCCAGACAGGCTTTCCGGCAGTTTCTTGAAACGGTAGCAGCGGGTTTTCCGTCTCCGGCCATCGGGTACGAAGACACTCCGCTGGACCTGAACGAGTATTGTGTCAGGGCCAAAACGGCCACTTATTTTGTGCGCTGCGAGGGTGAGTCGATGATCGGGGCCGGTATTTTTGACGGCGATCTGCTGGTGGTGGATAAATCGAAGGCGGCGGCAGACGGCCAGATCGTGATTGCCTCTGTGGGCGGGGAGTTTACGGTAAAAAAGCTGCAGCTGAGGCCGGTGCCGATGCTGCTGGCTATGAACCCGCGCTATAAGCCGATCCCTGTCGAGCCTGATGGTCTGGAAATATGGGGGGTGGTGACATACGTCATCCACCGTACTGACAATGTTCCTGCACAGTGACGTTAACGCCTTCTACGTGTCGGCCGAGCTGGCATTCAGGCCGGACCTGTACGGGCGTCCTGTCGTGGTGGCGACCAACAATGACGGCTGTATTGCGGCGCTGAACCGCGAGGCGAAAAACGTAGGCCTGAAGCGGGGCGATCCGCTGTTTAAAATCCGCGATACCATCCGGCGCTACGGCGTGGTGGTTTTCAGCAGCAACTACACGCTGTATGACGCATTCAGCAAGCGTTTCCATACGATAGTGGGCGAGTATGTCCCGAACCTGGAAGCGTACTCGATCGACGAAGTGTTTGGCTCTCTGGACGGCATGGAAAAGCTGGTGGACTTCCAGACATTCGGAGAAGAGATCCGGCGCACCGTTATCCAGCACACCACGATGAAGTGCGGAATAGGGATAGCCGAGACAAAGACGCTCTGCAAGGTAGCCACGCACGCAGCAAAGACCTGGCCTAAAACAGGCGGCGTGGTGGTGCTGACCGACCCGAATCGGCGCGACAAGCTGCTATCACTGCTCGACGTCTCCGAGACGTGGGGCGTCGGCAGAAAGATAGGGGCCAGGCTGCAGCTGATGAACATCAAGACGATGCTCGACCTTGCCCGCGCTGACACAACCATGATCCGCAAAAACTTCAATGTAATGCTGGAGCGCACCGTGCGGGAGCTGCGCGGCGAACGCTGCTTCGAGCTCGAAGAGAACCCTCCGACTAAGCAGCAGCTGGTGGTAAGCCGTTCGTTCGGCAAACGCCTCACCAGCCTGGATGAAGTGAGTAACGCCGTGTGCTTCTTTGCCACCAGCGCCGGTGAAAAGCTGCGGCGTGAAAAGCAGTACTGCCGGAATATCACGGTATTCATCCAGACCAGCAAACACGATCCGCGCCGCCCGTATTATTCACGCGGCGCCAGCCATTCGTTTACGACGGCCACACAGGATACCCGCGATCTGATTGATGCAGCCGTGCGCGGCCTCAGAGCTATCTGGCGGGACGGCTATGAGTATGCGAAGGCCGGAGTGATGCTTGGGGAGTTCTGCGGCTCAGAGCAGCAACTGAACCTTTTTGACGAGTCACCGCCGCGCCCCGGCAGCGATAAGCTGATGGCCGTGATGGACAAGCTGAATAGCTACCAGCGCGGCACACTTTTTATTGCCGGTCAGGGTGTCAATCCGGCCTACCAGATGAAGAGGGAAATGTTATCTCCGCGCTATCTGACGCGGTGGGAAGAGTTACCCATCGTAAAGATGAAATAATTTGATATAAGTACATCATTATCAGTAATTTAACTTAAGTGTAATTTCAAAGTGATTAGTGCCACTACTTTTAGTAGTAGCGCTGATCACTTCTTGATCGCCTCTTAGAGTGTGCATACAATCAGAAAAAACCGAAAACGCATAAATTAATGAAATGCGTTAACTTTTTCTGGCTTGGAGTTGTACGGATATGACTGACACAGCAAACTTTGCTTTTGTTTTAATGACGCTTTTCTTTGCATTACTGGCGCTGGCAACTGTCGCAACCTTGTGCGGATTGCCCGCGATGTTGCGCGCGTTTGACGCCTACATAGCTAAATCGAATACCCTAAGCTGATCCCCCCGATACATCCCGTTTTAAATTTATGCTTATCTGATGCCCTGCTGGCTGCAGCTCAAGCCAGCGGGTCTCAGTTTTGTCTATCAAAATGAAGGTTAACATTAAATTTAAATAATCTTTAGAATGTAATAAACTTATGGTTGAAATTAACCACTGGAATATTACACATGACCGGCACTGCTAAACCCCTCAATCTGAGCCAGCCGTTACTCATCAGTGCTTTACTCGCTGAAATAGCAAGACTCCATCCCGGTTCCAGCGTCAATAAGGCGCAGTTTGCTGCCGTTGTTGAGGCTGCAAACCATGTAGTAATTGCCTTTAACCGCGAAAGTGGTGATGCCTGATGACTGACCGCTTTTACATGATCTGTACCAGAGATACGGTAGGCAGTAATGCCTCTTTCTGGTGCCAGGATGGTCACGGCTACAACACCAATATCGAAAAAGCACACATTTATACCCTGGCAGAAGCGCAGAGCCGCTGGAATACAGGCCGAAGTATCGATCAACCTGTTTGCGCTGACAGCGTAGATGCACTGGCCGTCATTCACGTTGACCACCAGCATGTACCAGGTCAGTCGATCATTACCCCTGACTGCAGCCGGTATGTTGCCTTTCAGAAAGGGCGCTGGGACGGCAACGACCTTTACTGGCTGCAAAACAGCGGCCTGCCGACGACCGACTTCACAAAGGCGACCATATTCGAACAGCCAGGCGATACGGATAATCTGGTCTGGCTACCGTTCGCCACGGCTGACGCAGTAAAGCGCCGCACATTCCCTATCGGCATGCTCAATCATCGCCGTATGGTGCAGGGCGCTGGCTTACGCGTACCGGCGCACATCAGCCGCGCCCGTCGCCGCAAACCAGGCACAGGAAAGACGCGCCTCAACTGCCCGGACTGTGGGCGCATTCACTGGCAACTCAATCCGTATGTCTTTGAAGGCTGCGCTGACTGGCAGTGTGCGGGAGCGCGTACGCATGGATAAGGCCGTATTAGACATGTGCTGTGGCCCGCGCATGATGTGGTTCGATAAAGCCGATCCCCGCGTGCTGTATACCGATATCCGGGAAGAGACCCACCAGCTGCCCGACCGGGAGCTTGTCATTAGCCCGGACGTGATTGCCGACTTTCGATCCTTGCCATTCCCGGATAACTCTTTTTACGTGATTGCCTTTGACCCGCCGCACCTGGAGCGGGCAGGCGAAAAGGGGTGGCAACGGCTCAAATATGGAGTGCTCAATCGCGGGACCTGGCGCAATGATCTGCGCGCCGGTTTTACTGAGGCTTTCCGCGTGCTGCGCCCGAACGGCCTGCTGATTTTTAAATGGAATGAAACGCAGATCCGGGCGCGGGACATTCTGGCGCTGACTGACCAGAAACCCCTGTTTGGCCACATCAGCGGGAAGCGTGGTTTAACGCACTGGTTTACCTTCATCAAAGACGGAGAGCAGCAATGAACCTGCGCAAATTATTCCGGCTCAAAGCGCCCTGCGTTAACTGCCCGTTCCTGAAAGCTGGTGGCATCGAGCTGAATCCTGGACGCCTTGAGGGCATCAAATCGCACCTCCTGCGGGACGACTTCTCATCGTTTTACTGCCACAAAACGACGCACCACACTGGCGAGGAAGAGGGCGAAGACGGCGGGGTTTACACCCCGTCCGGGAAAGAGGCGCACTGCGCCGGTGCCGTAGCGTTTTTGCTGTCCCGCGGCCGTCATAACATCGCTATGCGCCTGGCATTCATTGAAGGGCATATAGCGCCTGCCGACTTTGCCCCCGCAATAAACATGATCGCAACGGAAAGCTGAGTAAACCGCAAGAGTGATAGCAAATTGATTTGCTTGTATTGACAAGCAAATCCACGCTCTGTATATTTCACTTCATGGCGCTAAGTTAGCGTCACCGCCCTGGCGGCTCCAGGCACTAAGGAATTATTTCATGCCAATCTCTCCAATGACGGCCACCGCCGCACTTCAGCACATGTCTTACACCCTGACTGGCGTAATTAAGCAGAGTCAGCAGCCTGGTTTTAACGAGGCTGACGCTTACACTGATATCAAAACTAATTACGAGCTGGTGGCCACCAGCTGCACAGACCTGGCGACCGTTGTCTGGCTGCGTAATCACCTCTGCTTTGGCTACATTGGCGATGAACACACATTTGAAGAGATCAACCTGGCCTACCGCGATCACATCGACTTCATTCTCAAATCAGGCTGGCGTCCCGGCGCTGCACCGGCGCACAGGATGACGCTCAGCAATATGTTTGAGCTGGACTGGTGGAACCCTCAGCAGGTCGTGGTAACTGCACACACTAAAGATACCGTTACCGGCACTGCCACCATGACAGACACAGAAGGCGAATATCAGTTCGCGTTTGAGTGGACAATGATCATGGGGGAAGAGGCCGAACGACACGATTTGCCGTTCATGGTAAACATCACGGCAGCACGGTTTACCCTGCCGTATGAGTTCAAACTGTTTGAAGACGACGGAAGTCCGCTCGATGCGCTGACGGCGCTACAGGAACTGGATTGCGGCCTGGGTTTCTGTATTGAGTATTTCCCTGATATTTATGAGCAATATGCTCCGGCAAAAGGAGCAACTAATCGAGGCTAATCATGACCGATAAAGCACGCGACCCACGGGCTTTAAATTCAGTTAAAGGAGCCGCCCCCGCGACGGCTCAGATTCAGATGCGCGTAGATCCCGATGTTAAAAACCGCTATGTCGCGCAGGCACAGCGGGAAGGGATGAAACTGTCAGAATGGATACAGCATCACCTCGACGCTGTTTGCCAGTCGGCAGACAAAGCAAAGCTACAGGATACGAAAACCAGTGATTAAACAGGAAATCAGGGCGCTGTTTCTGGCGCACGGCTTCGAAATGGAGCAACAGCCTGATGGCAGTACCGATTTAAACCCTGCCTGCTACAGCGTCGCTCAGGCGCTTGCAGAGCAGTTTGGCGATATTTACGGACAACCGGCTGGAAATGTGGAGATCGCCGCTGGTGGAGGCACAGAGGCGCACACAATGTCGCTGTTTCACGATAAGGCGGCAAGCGTTGAGTTTCCTACCTACGTCATGCGCAAGCCTTCGAAAAACCCCGCACTGGCCACCAGCAAAAGTCCGGTATGCGGGCGCTGATGGACGACAGATTAAGTAAGTACGGCTGGCTCTCTTTTGAGGGCTGGCCGGATAGTGAAGTTCACGACTATCTCACGACGAAATGCGGCATCATTCACGTCCGCAAATTGCCGGATGGCAGCTGGACTAATGTTCTGCTGCTGATACACACCTTAGCCATTAGTTCTAAATGGACGTCTTTCATATTCTTCAGTATTTTTAACTGATTGGGATGAATGCTTAGGAATGTAAAAAGTGATCGACGATCCGCTACCAGCAAGCTGGCAAGACCTTCAGTTTGGTGTTCAACGTATTTTTCGAAACCTCGGCTTGAATGCAGAGGTAGAAATTGATTTAGAAACCCCACGAGGTTCGGTGAATGTGGATGTTCTTGCGACTGATATTCGTAGCTTAGACAAAATTACATATATCGTGGAGTGCAAAAATTGGGGCAATACCATACCTCAATCGGTGGTTCATTCGTTCACTACAGTAATGCATGAAACCGGCGCTAACATTGGGTTTATTATTTCAAAGCGTGGCCTTCAGCAGGGAGCAAAGCGATACACCAAAAATACCAATATTATCGGGATGACCTATCTGGAGTTTCAGCAGAGATATTTTGAGGCTTGGTGGAGAAGGTACTTTTGTCCGCGTATTGGCGATGCTGCGGATGAGCCTCTTCAATACGTAGAACCGATGAACGGTAAGCGGGACCAAGAATACGCCAAGCTTAGTCCTCAAGCTAAAGAGGAATTTAGTCAACTAGACCGAGAACGAGGCATGTTAGTGATGGTCCTGGCTATGATGGATGCTTCATCATACAGTCCGTCCATGAGAGCTCAGGAAGATATTCCAAA
Source organism: Pantoea sp. GD03673 (assembly GCF_029844725.1). GTDB lineage: Bacteria > Pseudomonadota > Gammaproteobacteria > Enterobacterales > Enterobacteriaceae > Pantoea. Next base: position 63,650 of record NZ_JAOCKJ010000012.1, on the reverse strand, counting down.
TAACTTTGAAGAATTTAAAGCGAAAGTACTCACGCAGATAGCTCCAGGTATTGATTGCCGCTGTAACACCTTTAGGGAATTGCTGGAGATCATTTTGGAATTTCTGGCGGATACGAAAGCCAAGTTTGATGCAATATTTGGAGGGGCAATATTTGAGCCGAGGGAGTCTAGGAATAAGGTTACTGTGCTGGGGCCTCCGTTAGATGGAAATGTTTACCATTATTAATTTATCCGGCTGGTGGCCGGTTATCAATTTTAGCTATTCAGAACGGCAGAAAATGGAAATCAGGATTAAATGCCCGCACTGCGGATCAGGGAGCGTTAAGAGCAGCAGAGCGGTATACGAGCAGGGAACCTCAAAAACGCGCAGCGTGAGCTTCACAGGATGGATATCAAATCGTGGATCGGGTGGCAGCAGGCGGCAGGGCAAATCAACACGTCAGTCAGTTGCTGCTTCGCGTAATGCACCAGCTGGCGGAAAGATGGAGGTGCTTACGTTTGTCGGCTCCTTCCTCCTGTCTGCCTGGCTGATACTTAATATACCGGCAACCACAGTCACAGGTTCGGCAGTAGCTGGCCTAATCATCGCATTGCTGATAACCGCGCTGGTGGCGCACCTCAACCGGCATAACCGCCGCAGGGCGCGTGAGAACTACAATAGGCAGTGGTATTGCAGTAAATGCGGCGACACGTTTATTAAATGATTTCTGCAGCTGAATTAGCGCTTGGCAACTTTAATAGCAGGAAAAAGGAATATTAAATGCTTTATAAATATGTTGGTAGTGCAGATGGAAATGAAACCTTAAAATATTTGTCTTGGTTTGTTGAAGATGCGACATTAAAGGCAACCGCAGCTATTGAGTTCAACGACCCAACTGAGTTTAAAGTAATTTTTTCCTTTGATGCTGCGGAAGATGAGAAAAAAAAGCGATTTTTTGAGTTATGGCCTAAATCAGCCGAGGAGGATTGCGAAAGGTGGTTGAGCTCAAGAGATACAGCTGAATCACATGATGCATGGATGCTTCGCCGTGGCTCGTTACAATCACATGGCGTTCTTTGTCTAACGCATGACCCAACAAATTTTTTAATGTGGTCACATTACGCTCATTCTCACACAGGTTTTTGCATTGGATTTGATGACAAGCTACCCGACGATTTTTTTCCTAAAGATTGCTTACTATATGGAAATGTCATTTACCAAAAAAAGCCGCCATGCGTTAATTTTTATACTTCAAATGGAACTGATATTTCTAAGGCCTTATTCATGCACAAAGGTGAAACATGGCAATATGAGCATGAGTACCGTCTCATATTTTTACATAGTGGAATTAAAAGGTTTGATAAAAAAATAATTAAAGAAATAATACTTGGGTGTAAAGTAGGCAATCAAGTTGAAAGTTATGCCAGAAACCTTATTGGATCTAATATTCGTGTTTTCAAAATGAGAGAATCCTTTTCCTCATATCAACTTGAAAAGGTTGAGTTGACAAATGATCAATATTTTTAGCTGTTACTTCACACTAAGAATAAATTAACTTCTCGTTATTAGATAGGCGCTTAACGCGCCGTTTTAATGGTTGCTCTCTCTGGATCACATCCCTAGAATGCGCGCTTCTTTACGCTATACAGACGATTTTCAAACGGACTTATGACACAACAACTCAAATCTATTCAGGCGCTGCGCGGGCTTGCCTGCCTCGCCGTCGTTACCTTTCATTTCCGCTACCAGATACAGGAGCAGTACCCGGCATTAGCCAATCTGCTTTCAACCGGTGTTGTTGGTGTGGATCTGTTTTTCATCCTCAGTGGCTTTGTTATTACACTCTCTGTATCGCGCATGGGTACTGGATTCGCTGCAGCAAGCGACTTTCTGAAACGCCGTGCGCTGCGCCTGCTGCCCGCCTACTTCATTCTGCTGCTGATCAACTTTTTCTTAAGCGGTGGAATGGCGACGTTTCACTATGCTGAAAAGACGCAGGCGGTGATTAGCGCGGCGACGCTATCCGTTTACCTGCCGCAGCACGCGCCGTTTTACGTGGACGACAACGGGTTTATGGGCGTTCGCTGGACGCTCAATTACGAGTTTCTGTTTTACCTGATGATGGCTGTTTGCTTGCTTGTACGCGCACGCTGGGCGGCGCTGGCCGCAATGCTGGGCGCGGTGCTGGTGGCAGTGCCGATGGCAGCAGGCCACCAGCCGACGCTGCAGGTGAGCGGATATGATATGGGTTACGCCTACCTGAACCTGATGACGAACCCGATTATCTGGCAATTCGCTGCAGGCGTGCTGATTGGTCTGGTTTATCCGCACATGGCGCGCCTGCCGGTTGCCATGCGGGTGCCGTTCCTGCTGGCTGCAATTGCCCTGTTTGTGCAGCACATTATCAGCCACCAGAATATAGGGCATGGCATGATGGCGTCCGGTACCGTACTGGCACTGCTGCTGGCCGCTGTGGCGTTCAACGACAGCTGGTTAGGGCGCATCACGCCGCGCTGGCTGGTATTCCTGGGAGATATTTCTTTCTCTGTGTATCTGATCCATATCGTGACCAAAGCGCGGTTAGCCAAAGCATTCACGGACCAGGGCATGACGTTCTTCGTGTGTAACGTCCTGCTGGCGCTGCTGCTGGGCTGGCTCAGCTACCGCTATATTGAGCCAATCGGACAGAAGATTGCGCGCCGACGCAGAGAGAAAGCGCTCCGTACCGCAGGCAACGACGCATAGCCCGCAATATTAACAGCCCGCATCACGCGGGCTTTTTAATGCCTTACGACCTCTTATCCGGCACACCGCGCTATGCAAAACTTACCAATATCACAAACCGCTTATTCTGGCCGTCACACTGACTCAGAGGCCACCAGCATGACCACACCAACCGACTTAAACAGCACTGCCAACGATGCGGCCGCATTGCCCGACACATTCAACGCCGGCGAATTAACGTTAATCGCCGGCGCAGCATTTTCTCTGCCGATCGCCCCGGCGCCGCTGGTGGTAACTTTCTGCGCAACAGACGGCACGCGGGCGCAGCTTACAGTGAATAAGGGCAGGGTGACGTTTGAAGGCGATCCCGACGCTGCAGCGGAAATGTTTATAGAGGCGGTGACGCGAAAGCACGCGCAGCAGTGGAGCGCGCAGCAGGCGCAGCTGGAGGAAGCAGAAGCCCAGCTAGCGGCGTACTCACACCACAATGGTCTGATGATGCTCTCACAGCGGCTGGTGGACGCGGAGAAGGAGCGCGACGCGCTGCGTGAAAAGTTAAGCAGAATCGGGCATAAGTTAAGCGCGTCAGGGCAATGAGTGCTGTTCACTATAGTTGGAAGGAGTGTAACTGTTACGTTAAAAATAGTAACTATGAGGTATTGATTGCTGGCTAATCACATCCATACTTTCATAGATGCTTAGCCTAAGCAGTCAAAACCTTTAGAACTAGTGACAGGTGATTTTATGTGCCAGTTTCTATTTGTTGCTCTCATGCCTCTAATCAATAAAGTTGACCCAATAGTATCGGATGTACCAGATGGTGATGATGATCGGCCTGATCATCCAGATATATATGTTTCTGCAGGTGATACTGGAAGAGTTGAAGCACCAGGGGATGATCAACCTGTTGACACTTATCAGGACGATGATGGCGTTCATTTAGATTATAAAGATGGCGACTACGATAATTCAGATATAACGGTAGTGCCAGATCCTGATGATGATGGAATGGCTGAAATTAAAGATGATGATCCCCCGACTGACTACGGCGATAGGGATGACAAAGTGGATTATGATGAACCTGATGATAGGGGCGGAGACTAATGCCAACCGGTGCCATATTTGCTTTATTGGTGCTCATGCCTAGCCTGGCTTTTTCTGAGCCGGGTATCTGGGTTAAAGGTGACAAGTTTTCTCAAATCCATACCCGGTGCCTTGCTAAATGGGAATGTAGGCCTAGAGAACATATCTTACACGGTTCAGATAAGGTTATTGTTGCTACTACATCTAAATACGTGATGGGTATTTGTAACGCGGGAGATGGACCAACCGATAGCTGTAATATTTGCGCTTCTTCACCGCCTAAAATCCCATGTGAATGGAATCTTGCACCTAAATGATTTTACTTATTATCTCTTGTCAGGCTTGGAATCATTCAGGCCTGACTTTATGTATTGAAACCTTTTTAGCTAAATAGCGTGCTGAAACAAGTTCATAGTCAACCGAATGATTGTGATTTTGGAGATGTAAAGCCTCTGCGATGAATTGATTAGCGTTAAAGAAAACGGATTTAACATTACTTTATTTTGGGAATGTCTTTTAAACGTGTTGTGTAACGAGGCGAAAGCATTTCCCTCTTCATCTGCCACGCGCTGTCTTGCTCCCCCTGTCCCGCGAAGAATACCTTCCCCCTTCCAGAGCGATTGATAGCGTCCAGCGCGGCCATCAGAGCATCTGCATTTGCACGCGGCTGCTGCTCACTGAACATGTCAAACTGCGTCACGCCAGACTGATAAAAATCCCCCAGCATGACGCCTGCTTTTGCATACCGGTAGCCGTTGCGCCAGATAGTGCTCAGCCCGCGTAGCGCAGACTCAATAATGTCTCGCGTGTCGCTGGTGGGGTAGTCGCAGACGCATGAGGCGGTATTCGAATACTGAGGCTCGTTTGCGTGCCTGGCGGTAGCGATCGACACGCTGATATGCCTGCAACGCGAGTTCTGTTCTCGCAGCTTTTCTCCGGCACGGGTGGCGTAAAGTGTGACGGCCTGCTTCATGTCCTCCAGCTCCGTGATCTTCTCACCGAATGAGCGTGAGTTAAGGATGTTCTGCTTCGGCGGCGGCGCGTCTTCCAGTGCGATGCAGGACTCGCCATTGAGCTCGCGGGTGGTACGCTCAACGATGACGTCAAAGTTTTTCCGGATCATGCTGATATTGCTGTCCGCCAGCTGCAGAGCCGTGGTGATCCCCAGCTGGTGCATGCGCTTGGTAATGCGCGGGCCGATACCCCAGATATCGCCGACGTCGGTCAGGTGAAGCAGCTTTCGCTGCCGGGTCCGGCTGGATAAATCGACCACGCCCTTTGTCTGCGTCCATTTTTTCGCAGCATGGTTAGCCAGCTTGGCCAGCGTCTTCGTTGGACCAAACCCTACGCCAATTATCAGCCCTGTTTCCTTCCGGATACGCTCACGCATCTGGTGTCCGAACGTCTCAAGCGGGATCACATTGCTGATGCCGGTGACGTCCAGAAATGACTCGTCGATAGAGTAAACCTCCTGTCCGGCAGCCATCTCGCCCAGTATGGCCATCATCCGGGCCGACATATCGCCGTACAGCTCATAATTGGAACTAAACACATGCACTCCGTTCTGCCTGAAAAAACGCTCATTCAGAAACAGCGGCGCCGCCATTTTGATTCCCAGGCGCTTTGCCTCCGCCGAACGGGCGATCACGCAGCCGTCATTGTTCGAAACGACGACAATCGGTTTACCGCGCAGATCGGGCCTGAATACGGTTTCACAGGAGGCATAGAAGTTATTGGCATCGGCCAGCGCAAACATGCTTAATCTCCTGCAGGCCCATTAAAGCCGATCCCGGCCACATCGGTTAAGGCATAAGCCACCACACCCCACACAGGAAGCTCCTGGCTCACATCGAGCCGCATTACTGTCTCGTCCGCGTCCAGCGCCTGGAGGGCGGGAACCGGATTGAGCAACAGTCGCCTCAGTGTCAGCTCGCCGTCGAACTCCGCCACGATAAGCTGGCCGTGCGCCGGCGTAAGGGCGCGATCGATGGCCAGCACGGACCCTTTGACAATCCCGGCACCGGGGCAGTCGGATTCGCTGCGCATAAGATAGGTTGAGAAGGGGGAAAGGGATACCAGATCGCCCAGGTTCAGGCGCGTTTCAGTGTAGTTCTGGGCGGGGCTCTGAAAGGCCATTGCGATGCTCCATTCTGATCAGCGTTATACGGCTCCTGTGATGAGTATAAGACGCAGCAGGCATAATGCCTGGCTCAGAGTAAAGCAGTGCTACTAAGACAGGCAATGTAATGACGTCAAATGACAGCTAATCATCACGGCGATTACGTTCAAACCCGCGACGTGCTCTGGCCGCATGTTCGTAGTTAAGCCCAATATACTGCTCAAACCTTTGACGTAGCTGCGCAAGTTTAATCGGCAACTCTTTTTCAACAAATGCTGGTGGTATTTCAAAGTCATCCAAATGTTCGGTTAGATACTGATGCACCTTTTCCAGCACTTCCAACAAGGTAATATTGTTGCTTTGCTGGAACTTCATTAATGGCCCTTGCCAGCAATGCCAGAATGCTTGATGTCGAAGACAATTTTCATCGCCAGCCAGCTTCCAGAGCTCCATATACATTTCACGAGCAATTTTATAAGGCTGCTCGTCAAATGCTTCTAAAAGGAAGTAGAAACAGGGGATTTTAAGTGCATTAATTCGGGCGTTTTCAACAGTTGAATCCCGACGTAAATCTATAAGGTTGCTAAAACGTGAGCGCATACATGCAACAGGATTCAGTACCCTGACTTTTTCATGCATTTCCGGAACATCAGGACCGGTGGCGGCTACATAAAATGGAGTGGTGTATAGGTAAAGTTTCTCCCCAAGAAAATCTACTCGTTCAAAGCCACCCGGTTTGTCAATGACATCTACCGTATTTGCTACTTCCGGTGCATCTGGCATGGCAAACAAACGATCGTCAGCCTGCTTGATGTCATCTGTATCTTGATCAATAAGCATGAATTGAGCAAGGGATGGAGGATTGCCATCTTTGTTCGTCCAAGCCTTTACATTGAGTGTCTTGGCTATAGCTGCAATATCGTCCTTCCGGGCACTGTAATCGCAGTCAACAGAAGTAGTAAGACGCTCGTCGGGCAGTCGATCGGGATACAAAGCATAGTAATACGAAATCCAGTACTGCACGGCCTGACCGCCAACAGTGACCACCGCACATTTGAGCTGGTCAGCATTACAGATCAGCTGCTGGTTAAGCAGATACATCTGCTCATAAGGAGGGATAACTTTTTGAATAGACATAAAAAAACCATCAGCGAATGATGGTTTATTTTGCCTCAAAGACACCAATCAGGCAAAAGAGATGTTATGAGCGAATTTATTGCTAGCGGACTTACTAAAACGACTTTTTACGGCAGGCTTGTATCCAGCGCGGCCAAGTGATACTTGCTCCGCTACTGCGTTGTAACGTTCATGCTGCATTCGTTTAGCTTGTACGGGGGACATGGTTAGTATCCGATAGAAGTTATAACAATATGCAGTAACTATACGACACGAATCTACGTCAGACAATAGGATACTAATAATACAATAAGAGAACACTTCTTAAGTTCTGAGTAACTTGTTAATTTTTTTATCAAAGTACCAATACCATCATGTGCAAGATACCTGCAGTACGATCAATACTCAAAGACCTTTCATCATCTTTCAGATACTGAAAATTTCATAAAAGACAAAAGACCTTCCATCTACTTCTGATTAGGCGGCATAAAAAAAGCCCCGGTTAAGGGGCTTTGGAGAGTAAAAGCTAATTGCACATCAGGCAAAAACATCCGATATACAAATTACAAAATCCTTAGATTTAATCAATGTATTTTGGCGCCATCATGAAGCATTTTATCCGGCTGTTTTCAGCAGGCCTTAACGCCTTTTATTCCGCTTTTTGCGGTTCAGCCGCTGCCGCTGCGGCCACCAGCTCCGGCTGAGGCTGTGGGGCGTCGGTTTTCGCCTTTGCCAGCAGGATAGTGCGCTGCAGCTGCGCCTTTTCGATGGCCTCTTTAACCATATCAGCATCCAGTCCGACAACCGCAAACTTGTCCAGGCCTTCCATGCGGAAAAGGCTCGTTTCAGGTGCCATTTCCTTCAGGGATTTCTCGTTCTGAACTGTGATGTAGATCAGCTGTGGCTCGGCCTCTGCGCCATCCGGGATATACACGTAAGCATGCTGGCCAACGCCTAACGCCTGGAGGAACAGGACGCAGACAGCCAGTGGCAGAGAGGTATGCACTACGCTGACATGCTGCAGCCTGCCAGTGAGGACGCCGTGCAGCTGCGCATTATGAGGCATGTATGGACTGACCGTCTCAACGCGCCACGCGCCGGTAAGCGAACCGTCCACAAACGCCTCGCCAGTGACGTTCATCGACATCTGACGCATGAGCAGCTGCGCAAAGCTCTTGTCCATCGTCGGAGCCAGGGGCAGCGCGCCGGTCTTCTCATTGATAGCGTCTACCGCTTCTTGACGTTTGGCGGCATCTTCCGGCAATTCCTGGCTGTGGAGCAGCCAGTAGCGCTCATCTTTGTTAACCCACACAGTGACGCCATCAACTTCCTGCGGCTCAAAGCCCAGTGCGGCCACAAGCGCAATCTCAAGATTTGCCGGGACGATCTCGTTCTTCTCATTGACCTCAATGGCCGTGGTCTTGCTGATAATGTACTGAGTCATGATCGCGCCTTATTTGCTGGTGGTCTTAGTGCTGGTGCTGGTGCTGGTTTCGTTCACCGCTGATTCTTCAGCCTGAGCGGGTTCCTGCGAGTCGGCAGCGGTCGTGCTGGTATTGTCTTCGACAGGCGTCGGGTTGGTCTGTACCGGCGTAGTAGACCCAAAGCCGCCATCGCCACGGGCAGTTTCTGACAGCTGATCGACTTCTTTCCAGGTGACTGACTCAACTTTCTCGATCGTTGCCTGCGCGATGACCATGCCAGCCTTCGGCTCAATGAACTGACCGCCTTCATCGGCAATCATGCGCAGTTTGATCTCGCCACGATAATCGCTGTCGATGATGGCCACGTTGTTCGCCAGGCGCAGGAAGTTGTTCACAGCCAGCCCGGAACGAGGATAAATCTTCATGCAGTAGCCAGATGGGATCTCCACGGCCAGTCCGGTCGTGACCCACCACGCACGCGGCTGACGGGTTGCGCCTTGAGTCAGTACGACGTTATTTTTCACGTCCAGCGCGGTGATATCCCACGCTGCAGCGCCGTCCGAACCACGGAACGGCAGTTTGGCGTCTGGTGTGAGACGTTTGATCTTAATTTGAGGCATGGCTTAACTCCGGTGATTTAAAGGTGTAATGGCGGCGCTTGCGGACAGAGTTCTCATAGAGAGGGACGTCTGTGTACTCCACCAGCCCGCGTGCAATCAGTTTCTTCACGGACTGCAGGAAGAGGGAATGGCTTACGTCAAACTCCTGGCGCACCTGTCTGGCGGTGATGTACCGGTTCTGATCGAGCAGCATCAGAATGTACTCTTCGGTCTTCCCCATTTTCAGGGGCGTCAATCTGGCGGCATAAGCGGGCGTCACTGCCAGGCTGTACTCGTTATCAATGGATCGCGTGATCAGTCCGTTTTTCAGGAGGTCCAGCAGCGTTCCCCGGATGACGTGCGTTGACGTGTCCGGCAGGGCGCGGGTAAAGCGGCGGCGCGTGGCGATACGCTCATCCTTCAGCAGCATCAGCACAGCTGAGGCCGTTTCCGGATATCGGGCGCGAAAAACTTTAAGTTTTGGTAAAAGGCGCTTCAATGTTCTGTTATCCTTGCCATTGGTTTATTTCGGATACCTACATCCAGTGGTTAACGTTTGAACCAGAACGAACGGGATAAGGGAGCCAGCAATGGCTCCCTTTTTCTTTAGTCCTGCGTCCACTTCTCGCCCGTATCAACGCACACCACGCCGTGACACACGCGCCCCTGATCCAGCCTGAAGGCCATGCCGCCCAGCTTATTGCGCCTGCGGCAGAACTGCGCGCCTGATAGGTAGGCATGCGGCACGACAGACTCGATCGCGCCTTCCTCGGTACACTGGCCGTCCTCTGCGTCGGCGTAGCCACGCGCAAACTCGCTGAGCACTTCGCGCCGGTCTTCAAAGCGAATGACTTCGCCCTGGTCCGGGTCGCGGGCGTACTCAATCGCGCCGTATTTAGCGAGGGATGCGACGGTTTTGGGGTGCCTGAATATTTCCTCGCCCCAGTACTGCCCGGTGCAGGAATCAACGTAGGAACCGCTGGTATAGGAGCCGATAGGGTTAGAGACGTCGTGTGCCATTGCCACAGCCACGAAGAAGTTAACGACGTTGCCGGTAACAGACATTATTTCCCCGTAAAGAGCCGTTCCCGGCTGCTTAAGGTGTTGGTTTCCTGCTGGGTGAAAGCGCGGTCCACCAGCCCGACAACTGCGGCAAATTCACTTCTGAAATACTCCAGTAGCTTATTTGCGGCGCGGTCGGTGATGTTTTCCACGTAGTAGCAGGCGCTGTATTGGTCGATCCTGGGTTTTTCGAGGGTCAGCAGTGGTGCGGCTTCTGACAGCGTAGACACGCCATATTCCACCAGCGCCACTCCGCCGCGCTCGATGGCGGTAAAGGTCAGCTGGTGGCCGTCAATGGAGAACGTGCGCGTAAGTAAGATTTGTTGTCTGGCCATCGGTATTCGCAGGATGCGGGATGGCCCGAATTGTGGGGGATAAATGGTAACGTTACAATTATTATTTCTTTAGATTTCAATAAATCTAAATCTCTATTCTCCGTCCAGTATTCCCGACATTTTTCCTTTCTGACTTTCAGAGCGGCGGAGGTAGCGCATAACGGTTTTCGGATCCTGCCAGGTGCCTTCCTGCATGATCTGAGTAATCGTCGCGTCACGTTCGGCCATATCCATAGCGGCACCCACGCGGGCGCTGTGGCCGGACCATTTGGCGTAGCGGCCTTTGTTGTCCTGCACCGGCTCTTTCCCCAGCAGATCCCATGCGTCTTTGAAAATCTTCTCGGTCGCCGGTGCAGACATTGGCTTTTCCGACACGCCAGCCGTGTTGTTGTGGCGGACCGGGCCGAAAACCATCGCGTCCGGATGATGAATCAGCCCGGACAGCTCCAGCCAGTGCATCAGATGACCGGCAGCGGCGCGGCTGAGGTGCTTGACCACGCCCGCGGCCGTCACCATCGTTTTAGTGTGTGACAGGTTGATCACCACATGGCCACTGTCGCTGATATCCAGGTCGCGCACCCGGATGCGGCTGAGTTCGGACATACGGCACAGGGTGTTGTAGGCCACAAACAGAAATGCCAGGTTGCGCTGATCGGTCAGCCGGTCGGAGCGGCCCATGAGGTGCGACAGCAGCTGCAGGTCCGGCAGGCGGAACGGCACAGCCTGGCCGGTGCGTTCACCCTGCAGCACGGCCTCGCGGCGGATGCGTTTCATTGAGCGTTTCAGGTCCACGCTTCCCCGGAGATCCGGCAGGCCGCTTTCCCGGCACAGCATGTTCATCATGGCATAGTGTTTGTCGATCGTGCTCGATGCCAGGCCGCTTTCTGCCATCTGCAGAAAGTACTCCCGCGCCAGCTCGGGGTCGATCGGCAGGTAGCCCACATCGCGCTCGTTACACCAGAAGGCCCAGCGCCGGATAACGGATAACAGGTCGCGGAAAGTATTCTCGGAATAAGCGGCCTTATCTGCGATGAATCTGCGCAGGTTATTTGCAATGTCTTCCGGCGTTAATTGCGTTAATTCTGCCGGGAGTGCGCCGGTCTTTATTTGAGCCAGATGTTTCATTTATATATTTCATCCAAAATCAGAGAGACAACGCTACGCGAAATCTACGAAAACAGCAGGGGTGTGATACGTCAGATTTCACGTAGCGACGCCTGATGCAAAACCGCTCAGAAAGCATACATTTTGCCAGCGGCTTCGTTTACCTGATCATTTGATCATCAACCACTGATCAAGCATACATGAATCAGCGGAAACTTTATATAAGACTTATTATTTAAAGTTTCATATTTCGACACTTTTTGTACAGCGACTACCTGCAAGAGTAGCCAAATCGAAAAATTTGCAAATTCGTTACGTTATTGTTCGTGATCGGCACCATGCCTTCATATATGATCATTTGGCATGCAAATTGATTGCTAAAGGTAACTATTATCAGTCGGGACCATTGGCCCAGGCGCTTTGCACCTGATACCTGTTACACAACCCTGAACACACAGTTTCATTAATAAGCGTGTACAGCAGAAATATCTGACAGATGCACAATGCAGACTATTCTTATTATTGCAATTCTAAGGAGAGTTAATTTTACATGTCTACTGATTCTGTCTATATTCGCCACCATTAAGTCCAGAGAGACTTGCACCGCTCATTAATTTTTTGGAATACAATTATGCCTAACTTCAGCGATGTAGAATTTGAGAAGCGCTATAAACATTTTCTACAGGTACAAAAAGAGTGGCTGACTCTCATCACGGACAACCAGATTTTCATTGATAAAAACGCTATGGGCGAAGAATGCCGCCCGATTGGCTTTATTACTGACAAGAAGACCTTTCAGCGTGCAGAGCACCTGCTGGCCGACTGGCAGAGCTTTGCCGACCTGGCAGAAGAGAAACGTCAGGCGCGCTCTATCGCTATTACGACTAACCTTTACCTGCCGGTGCCGACCCTGATCGTTGAGCCGAAGCACGTCACTATCAACCGCTTCCGCGCTACGGCGACCGCGAACCACACCCGCGAAGATATCCTGAAGCGTTATGAGAAGCAGATCGGCAAGCTGCGCAAGGTTCCGTTCGCTGCCGGTGCCATCATGTCACTGGAAGACGAAATGAAGGCGTTTGAAGCCGCAGCGCCTGGCGCAATGTACCGCGCCCGCACCAGCAACTACTCTGACATTCAGGTGACTGCGCGCTACACCGACGACAAAAAAGACGAGGGCGAATCGTTTCGTTATGGCGCGCACGGCATGCTTATCTACGGTGAAAAGCTGAACAAAGAGCGTGATATCAGGCTGAACGTTAACAGCAACGGCGGTTACACGTCCTCTTACGACGCGATTTCCCCTGTGGCATGCTCAGTACTGCCGAATGCCAAGCTGTACACGATGGAAGACGTGGATTACAGCAAGCAGCTGGCCGCTCAGCGTTCTTCTGTGGCCTATACGGTGAACACGCGCCGCACTCAGTTTGAGACCAGGGCAAAGGCGAAGATTGCGAAGGCAAAGGACGCGCAAGAAGCACGTCTGTTCAAGGCTGAAATCGACGAAAACCGTGACCTGCTGGAAAAGCTGGAAGCATACGACTGGGCGCTGCTAGAGAAGAAGGTTGCTGCAGGCGATACCGAACAGCTGACCATGCCGGAGATCCGCAAGCGCTACGGTGGCGAAGAGCCACGCGCCGGAAAGAATATGCGCAACATGTACAGCCTCCTGCGCGAGCTGGAAAGTAACCTGAAAAATCAGGAAAAATAATAACGAATATTTTGCCACCAGCAGGGAAAACAGAAGGGCGCATAAGCGCCCTTTTTTGTGGCCGTAAATCAGTCGGCCTGACCAAATTTCAGTCGATTGCTGACTATAGTGGTTGCCTGCTGGTGGTCAGCCAAGCAGCGCGTCCAGCTCTGACAGTTCATCCAGTTTACTCTGAGTAAAGTCAGCCATATCTTCGCTCAGTTCGGCCTCTGCCGGACGGTAGCCAATCAGGAAGATGAAGCAGTAAGTATCCCAGCGGTCAGGCGATTTGATGTTTAGTTTCTGACGCATCTGAGGCTTCGGCACCATCATGATCCGCCCCATTTCATCCATGAAGTAAGGAATCTTTGAGGCCTGCTCTGCCGTGTGCTGTGACATATCAATGCGCATCCGGCCCGACCGGATCGCGTCAGCGGCCATGATGTTCGACCAGGCGCGTTGATTCTTGAATCGCTCTCTCACCTTCTTACTGAAAGGCGGCTGGCCCCAGCGGATACTGATTGCATTAACGCCCCGGCGCTCCAGCTGCTTGAGCGTACCCGAACCCACGCCGTCGCCATCTACTGCAATGGTAATGCCCGGATAGCGCTCCTGGGTGCATTCGTTGGCGATGTAGTCACCGAACGAGATCGGGTCCATTGTGCCGGGCATTTCCAGTAGCTTAAACGACACGACGCGGCGCGCATCGCCGTACCCGGATACCTTGCAGATGTTGAGGATCGACTTATCGCGCCCGTTACCGACGTCGGCGGTGGCCACCCATCCCCAGCCCTTCTCCAGATACACTTTCCGGCGCGCTGCGCGATCGCACTCGTCACGCCCCAACAGATAGCCGCTGACGTTGCGCGGGAAGCGGCCCAGCACCTTCACCATGTATTCCAGTGAATCGCGGCCCCCGTACTCCACCAGCTTTTCACGGATGAATTTCAGGGTAACGTGCGGCGCTTCCTCGGAATTGAGGACAATGGCATTCCAGAAGCCGTTAGGGTTATCCGGGTGTCTGGCTAACGAATGGTGCGAGTCATAGAAGTAACCACTGGGGCGAGTAGGCTGCGACATCATCAGCATGCGGTTATCTTCTTCTATCAGCGCCCCACGCATGATTGCGATTGCTTTGTCAGAGATACCCGACGCCTCATCGAGGATCAGCAGAATGTGTGCGGCGTGCTCACCGGCAAGTGCTTCTTCGTTTCCCAAGCGATAGCCCTTACAGAGCACCTCCCAGATGCCCTTACGCGACTTCTCGTAAAACATAGTGTCGGTCAGGGTAAAGTAGTTTTGAAGCCACGGGTGACGTCTGGCGGCGTTCGCCCAGTAGGTTTTGACGTACTTGAAAACGCCGGTCTTAACCTGCCCGATTTTGTTGGCCACGATGATTACGCGGGCATCCGGGTACATGATCATGTAGATCAGCAGCATCATGGCCGTCAGGGATGATTTACCCGTACCGTGTCCGGACGTCACGGTAGTCTGGCTCCCCGTCTCCTGTACGGAGTTCATGATCTCTTCCTGCTGCCAGGTGGGGATCATGCCAAACAGCTCAACGACGGCCAGCGCCCAGTTATAGCGGTAGCGGATAACCATGTCGCGCCAGCGCGGGTCTGTTGTGACGCTCTTTATGCGCTTCTTACCGCTCATCAGGCGTCGTCCTCACCCTGTATGACGTCTATATCAGGCGGGATATCGTCATCGTCTCCGTACAGCTCCGCAGTGGCCATATAGTCAAAGTTGCCACTGAGATTACCCTCACCCGCTGTTTCGCCGGCGCGGTTCTCTCCGTCCGCCTGGACGTCACCGAATCCGCTGCCATCAACCAGCGCTGCCACTTCCGCACGGCGCGACTCAACAAAAGCCGCGCTGGTGGCCTGTTGTTCCCGGAACTTACGCGCATCCCGGTCCAGTTCGTCCTCAGTGACCGCACCGGTCTCATCAACTGGCGGCTCAGCGTTCTTGAGCTCGTTTTCAAGGCGTTTGGATAGTGACTCAGGCAGTTTGATACCGTGCCGCTCGATGTACTCAGCCGTCTGCAGTAAATCCCAGTCCTTTTCCTCGCGCAGTTCGTAGGCACGGCTGATCACCTCACCGGCGTTATGCGTCAGCGCGTGCTTCTCATTGTCTCGCCGGTTCTTGTCGGTACCGCTGGCGATCGCCGCTACCCGTGTGGCATGGTCATTGACGAGATAGCCGACCTCGATCATCAGCTTTGTCATTTTCAGGATGGGATGCGGTCCGCCGCCGCCTTCATCATCATCCTTTTTGCCGCCCTTCTTCAGGTTTTCGGCTTCCAGCTCAAACAGTTCGACCGCCCGCGCCGTGGTGCGCTTAAGCAAGTCCATGTGGGCCAGTGAGTCAAACAGCACCGTCATGGCGCTGGCTTCCACACCCTCGCCCAGCACCTCTAAAGCCGATTCATAATCTTCCGGCCGCGGGTAGCCGCGCCGGTTGGCCACCAGCTTAGTCTCATGTCCTTCCTCAAACGGTTTGCCCTCCCCGCGGGGCTTCGGAGTGTGCTTTGGGCGCCCGGAATCCTGATCACTGGCATTTATGATCTTTTTGGCATGTGAAGCATTGGCCTTTTTCTTCCCGCCAGGCTGGACTGCTGCGTCAGCGCGTGGTTCCAGCACCCCCTCTAAAGCCGCGCTGTGTCTGACTTTGCGCCCGTTACGACGGATGATCAGGTCTTCTTGCCTGGCGTGATCATTTTGATGATCAGAAGCGTGATCACTCGAATGATCATGATTGTGATCACCAGCCTGATCACGCATTGCGGCCAGCGCTTTGCCGTTCAGCTCCCGGCGTGCGGTGTTAAACGGCAGACCGTAGTGCTCACAGTACTCTTTGACGGTTATCCCGTTCTGCGCCTTCTGCTCGATGAAGGCTTTTCTGTGGTCATCCCAGTTAACTTTGGACATGGTTTATCGTTCAAAAGAGGCCAATAAACCGGGATGGTATGGAGTCTGTAATTTGCAGTGATCACATTAATGATCACTATCGCAGCTAACGCGCCGTTTTGGTCCCTTACTAATGGACAAAACCGGAATATGTGGTACTTTGATTGCTCGTTCGCAGTATGAAATTAACCACTGGATAAAATTAAATGACTAAGAATAAAGCTGTTTTAGTGGCAGTAGACGCAGGCTCTGGCAACGTAGCACTGACTTATGCTGAGGAAGGCACAGGGCGCTGGATCACCTCTGTTACCCCTTCACTGATACTGGAGGGCCACCAGCAGTCTTTCGCGGCTGAATCACAGTCAACGTGGCTGACAACAGATGCCAGCGGCAAAGAGCGCGCCTACACCGTCATGAAGAAAGGCTATGACCTGTATGACACCTGCGACCCTAACTATCAGGTCTCACCCGCTCACCGCGTCCTGATTGCCGATGCACTGCACCGTGCTGGCCTCGGCGGGCGTGATGTGATCATTGGTGAAACGTTGCCGGTGAATCAGTTCTACAGCGCTATGGGTGTGATTAACGAAGCCCGTATCCGTGAGAAGGTTGCCAGCCTGAAGACGCTTGTCACCAATTACCGCGACGGCAGCGAACCGGCTAACATCATTCACGTCGAAGTATTCCCTGAAGCCGTTCCTGCCATCGTTTCGGCACAGGCTGATAATCCGGAGCTGGCTGACGCTGAGCAGACGCTGGTAGTGGACCTGGGACGCTTTACCTGTGATATCGCCTTGGTTGATAAAGACCTGATGCCTGTGAAAAAGGCCAGCTATGAGCACGGCGTTCAGAAGATGATCGAGCGTGTCCATGCGCTGCTGCCTGAGTTTGAAGAAAAGCTGGGTAAATCGTTCGGTGCATCCGATCTCAGCGTTGATAGCGTTGATGCCATCATTCGTCAGGGCTATATCGGCTCCCGTCTGGAAAGCGCTAAATCGAAGCGTATTGATATCAGTGAAGTCATCAATCAGGCCGCATCTGAACTGGCAGAGAAAATCTGGCAGGACGTGCGTGCGCTGCACCGTAATACCCGCGATGTTGACGTTGTTCTGGTTGTTGGCGGCGGTGCTAACTACATCGCTGGCAAGCTGTCAGGACTGACCGATCACACCGCTGGCTGGCATGATGTTGTGGTTGTGCCGAATAACCCTGAAATGGCTATTGCGCGTGGCGTCTATCTGGCGCTGCAGGCCTCTGAGGCCGATATTCTGGCTGATATCAGCAGTGCGGCGTCTGTAAGCGATATCCGTAGCCGGACCAACGAGAAGGGCTAACTATGGCACAGGTGATTAAATTTACCGGGCTGGAGGAAGGCGGGCTGTTCAGCCGCTCTATGCTCGAAGACTACAACAAGCTGAAGACGAATCCCGCAAAGCGTGCCTTTGTGATTAACGTCATTCGATCGGGATATGCAGTCGAAATGATGGGCCTTGCGCCAATCCTCGCGCTGATGGAAGAGACGTATGCTGATACGTTCATGACCATGACCAAGCGCGAACGGCTGCAGCGCCTGCTTTCGCTAATCAGCGTCACGCTGGGTGAAACCACTCCACCGACGCCGGGTATGCAGCCGGTACAGGCACCAGTGGCAGAACCAGCAGCCGCTGTCGTTGCAGCGCCACCAGCTGAAAAGGCTCAACAGGTACAGGCCGAGAAGCCTTCCAGCGAAGCCGCTCAACCAGCACAGGCCGAGAGTCAGCCGGAGGCGGTTAGCGTTACTCATAATCCGGATGACAATTCATCCAAGCGCGTAGAAGAAGCACCCAAAGGTGTCACATCAAGTGCCTTAAAGCTGCAACGCCACAGAGTTTCAGGCTAAGCCGCTCTGCCCCGTTCACATGAGCGGGGCATTTTCCATCCTTCCCCGTCTGCACATATCCATCAGTTGCCGCGCCAGCGCGCATACCGACAGCTGTTCCATTTCCTTTTTCTGCAGCACACGCTTTGTGGCGCTTTCCACACACAGCGAGTCGTAATTCAGATCCTTTCTTCCCCGCACCTTGAAGATGTAGCCGTTCATGGCCTCCAGGCGATACTGCCGGGGATAGGCATCGGGATGTACCCGGCATTGTGCGAACGGCGAACGGACAAAGGAGCGCAGGATATTCGAGATAATGCCGGTGTTAACCAACAGGTGCGGGTATTCTGTTTCCACCAGCTTAGTGACTTCGGCCACTGTCATGTAGTCCTTCCTGCGAATCAACAGATCGGCCACCTCTATACTGCTTACCTTTTGCTCCATATACTGCTCCGCTTGTATTAACTACAAGCAATTCTAAGGATTGTATAATTCGCACAAGTGTTAATGGTTTAAATATCGCCATTATTAGCAGGTATAAGCGCGTTTTAGAGACGATTCCGGGGGTGAATGGCGCATGCCTAAACTGGCTGGAGGCTGTATCAGTGAATGACAAGCGCAGTGCTGGTGGTGCATTTCAGTACGCTCGATACCGCATAACCAAACCGCCAAAATTTAGTTTACAGGGGTATTATTATGGTCAACCCGAAATTTTTACTTAGAATTTATGCGATGTGTGGAGTGCTGCCGGTGCCGGGTGAGCATTCTTATATGTACAAAGCAAAACCGGGACAGAACAAATTTATCCTGTGATTTTACTTATGCTGTAGCACGATCGATATCTCAAGGTTAACAAGCCCGCAGATGAGCACTATGCGCAGCATCATTCAGTTTAAATAAATTAACGGTGCGCTTTATGCTAAAAGCAGTTGTTAACAATAGGAAAAAGCAGACACAAAAAAGTGTTTACTTTTACATGGGGATAGGGTCTGTAACTGTAATCCAGTCAGGCGGAATTTCCATTTCTCTACCACTTTCACCTATATTTTCCATAAAAAAATCTAAGTGTTTCTTATGCTGTTTTATTGCCCACGTCAAACTCTGGAACTCAAACACAATCCTTAAAAAGGATTGCACTGATACCCTAAACCCTCCGTCCAAAATATTCCCTTTTGCTGATATTTGAGCAAACCAACGGTCATCTTGTAAAAAAATTATATGTAGCCCATTTTTCTTAAATCTTCTTTTTATGACTTGCAAGTCGAGAAGAATAAATATACTTAAATTTCCATTTGTGAAGTTAAATACATGTTCAGGACTTAGAGAAAGTTGAAAAGGCGTATAGGGGTGCCAACTCATTTCTCTCTTGAACTCGTTTAAATTGAACGCTTGAATATATTTACCACGAATCTGGTCAAAAACTTCTTGTTTGAATTTTGTTATGGCAAGATAGTGAACTCCGCTCTCTGGTGAGACATAGCTAGTGCCTTCTTCATAGGACTTACTTATACATTTATTAATGGCTTGCAAGTGAAACTGTTCTTTCCCTATATGTTCGCGTCGTAATACAGGCCCTATACCTCGAAAATTTTCAGCCTCATCTTTTATGAAAAAGCCATTTAGCTCATCAATTTTTTTAAGCTGTTTTTCACCTCTATCATTCAGTTTACTTGATGTTTTAACTTCAATAGGAAAGGGATCATTATGACCCAGCAGGCATACATCGCCATGTCTTAACGTATTTGTAAGATCACAAAGCACAGCAGGCACATTATTTTGAGCTGCTACTTTAAGCAGCATTATTTCCGATTTAATGCCTTTTTTTCCAGAGATGAATCCGGCAGTCTCCTTTACATGATAATGTTCATCATATAGAAAATGTTTTATTGCATATTTATCGCAAAAATGAAACGCAATGCTATCTCCATACATCTTCCATATATAGATGATATATCTATACCCCTCCATTTTTTCATCAAGTTTTTTTATGAGTACTGTTATTTCTTTTGAGCGATCTCTAGTCGGCCTGTCATTCGCTTTTTCTAGGCGTAGTTTTTTTACCATTCCTTTTGTACGGATAATCGATTTTTCTGCCTCTTTAATTTTCTTCAAAAGCATTAATTGGAAGTCTACGATTGCTCCTGCCGACAAATTTTTTTGCGTCTTGATGATATGAAGCATTGTAGTGAATTGTTCAAGGCTCTTCTTATACCTGGCAACCATCAATTAGCTCCCTTTAAAAAAACACGTAAAATATGTCTTGAAATTACCACTAAGTCTAGCTGTCTTGCGACAGCATTTCATAGTTACACTATATCAGGCTGTCAGCGGAGGCTTCTCAGGTAGTGGCTGACGGTTGGGGACCACAAAGTTACTATGTCACTTCCTAACTGCAGGATGACTGCGCTGTAATCGCTTAATGGCACATGTACCCCTGCATCACCCACAAAAATCAGTTCCTGAGATGTACCGGCTTTCGCGGCGTCTACGCTGTAGGAAAATCCGGGAGTAGAACCGAAATGCTCCACCAGCTGCTCTGCCCGCCATGCGAAACGCACACCACAGTTCTTTCGGAGCTCGAGCGTCACCGTGCCGCCGACGATCATAGCCGAAGTTTCTGTACCGGCACTGGGATAACTGCGTTTACAGGAGACAGACGTAATTTGGCAGTTAGCAGCGCGCCATTCCAGCGCTGCCAGGTCACTGATTTTAACTGTTTCCACTACACCAGCCTCCAGTCGCTTGCGAGAAGATCCGTTGAGGCTGGCGCCCAGTCGGAAACCGTTAGCTTTTCGGTATCAATGAGCAAAAGCTGGGGCATCTGCGTTACGGCCACATCTTGGCTGCAATCAAAGTAGCGGGCCGGTACGCCATACATATCTGATCCATTCAGTGCTGCGCGTGTCAGCCCTCTGGTGAGGCGCAGATGAACCCCCTTCCCCCATGCTGCCCGCGCCACCTTGCAGCCCTCTGACAGCCACAGCTGCGCGACGGCCAGCGGTGCTTGCTCCTGCCTGAAACTCAGTTCCCCGGTATCAATCATCGCTTCGTTGCGCAGGATAAGATCATTCAGCTTAATCAGCGCGGCACAGGCGGCGTGGTTCAGGGTTTCGCCAAAACCGGTCATTGTCAGGCCGCTTTTGCTGATAACGGCTGCGTATCCTTCAGTTTTGGGCTCAGACGTCTCTGTAATGGTGTATCCCAGGCGGGCAATGACAGCCAGCAGCGCCATGTAATCGCCTGCATAGTCGGCTTCTGCGTCTGCAATCATGGCGATCGTTGCATTTAATTGTTGAGCGGTCATCATTATCAGTAGCCCCGTTTCTGCTTGCGCTTCTGCGCTGCCTGTCTTTGCTTCTTCACGTCTGCATTGCTTGTGGCCAAACGACGTATTCCCTGTTTGATCTCTTCCTGCGCGGGTGGACGGGTCTCATCCACCAGCAGCGTTCTTACCTGCGGGACCGGAACGGTCGGCGGACGACGGGCTACCCAGCCGAGGCTTCCCATAATTGCGCCCATCAGTGCGATCTTCTTCATGCGTTTTCTCTTCCTGCAGGCGTGCAGAATCCCCGGCAGGCGCCGGTGATTAAAGTTCACCTGGTTAAATCCGGCGTGGGATACGCACGGCGATAATTTGAAGCCTGCGCCGGCGCGTGGCCGGGTGGCTGTAATGGCATTGTGCTGACCGGATTCGAACCGGCTACCGTCCGTCTGTCCCCATCAGGCCTTGCGGCTGTTACATGGAACGGCGGTTGCTTCCGTTAAGCGACAACACAACGGTAAAAGCACATTGCAGGCGCTCTTACCTGTTGTCCTGTCTCAGCCCG
This sequence comes from Pantoea sp. GD03673, assembly GCF_029844725.1. Lineage (GTDB taxonomy): Bacteria > Pseudomonadota > Gammaproteobacteria > Enterobacterales > Enterobacteriaceae > Pantoea. The sequence goes on along the minus strand of NZ_JAOCKJ010000012.1, from coordinate 41,817 downwards.
CCACCAGCTGCGCGATAAGCCATTTGTGACCGGCAAACAGTCCGGCATTAAGCAGACAGTGAAACATGACAAACTGCATGGCTCGGATGGTCTTTGTGTAGGTGCTGTCACTCATGCGCTTTGTGTCCAGATAAGCTGGCGGTCAGGTATCATCAATATTGCCCGAATAACCCTAATGGCCACCAGCTCAATTAATTCTAAGCTAATTTTTCCAGCAGCTTTCCTGCGTGATTATCGATCCGCTCATCCAGGATACGGCGGTAAGCACTCATAGCATCTAATTGATGCTCAAGCAGGTGACGGTCATTGTCGTGCAGCTCCAGAAAACCAGCAGTGCTGATGTAAGCAGTTAGTTTGCTGACCTTGTGCGCAAGCTGGGCGCGCTCAATATGGACGCGCTGGAGAAATTCAGGCAAATGACTGATATCACCGACCGGCAGATATTTAGCCATAAGATCTGCTTCTGAGAGCATCACCTGTTCCTGTGACTGACTACCCTCAATGACAAATTTATATTCATCAATGCTCGTCATAACGCGACTGACGGCGACTGGTACAGCATGTGCGACAATAATCTGCTTATTCGGATTCATAATCTGCCTGTGGTAATTGATGACGTTGGTGGTGGCCGGTGCCATACCCGGCAAATAACCTCTCAAGTGACTGGTCAACCTGGTTACTGGCGGCTTTAACCCCTGTGTACGCGACTGAAGAATCGGGGGCCAGTCTTGCGATCGCAGCAGCAACTGCGAATGCACCACAACGGATAGAGCACTGACCATTCCTAGTCCAATGGCGCTTTGCGCAAAGCATCAATGCTCTTTCCTGTTGGTGTGCTCTATTTGCGGCGCTGCTTCTTCCTGCCGCCTCTTACTGCCTTAATGAACGTCTCGATAGCATAGATGGCCACCAGCGCGTAAATCACGGTGAGAAACGGGTGCTCTGCAGCAAACTCTGATAACGACATAATGCGTCCTGTCGTGGGAAATGGGGTTGTTGTGATCGTTTTCCGTTAGCGCGATTGTTCAATGAGGCGGGACTTAAACCCGCTTTGCTTTCGCAGCCCATCGCTGACCGCCCGTGTTAATTCACAGGCAAGGCTTCCGCCCCGTGGATTCCGGATCCACAACTCCTACGGTGTGTTAAAGCGATCACCACAACGGTCGAGAACACTGAGCAACCACGCGCCAGGTGTTATTTTTAGTCACCTGCCAGTGTCCTCGCCGTTGTGAGCTGGTCTTTCCCAGCCGTCACGGCGTGTTGAGGTCTGCCGATACCCTGCCCCGCCACCAGCCAAATTAGCCAGTAAACAGGGCATCGCCTGGTGTTGACGTGTAATGCATGGGGGGCTGGTGCCACCAGCTGTCCGATACGGAATCTACGGACGGGTCATGTAAAGGAATTTGCAAAACGTCAGGTAACTGTTCCGTCCCGCGTGCGCATAGCCGCATTCCCCCATTTGTGAGCGCGCTGACAGAGGTAATCTTTCGCCAAACGCCAGTAAAACGACAGAAGCACCAGCACGCTCACAAATAGTGATCCCTTACGAGGATCAGGCGGGTACGTGTTTAAGCCTCATGGGGCATTCTTTGCGCGGGATTAGTCCATCAACCGCGTTCACTGCCATGACAGGAGGGGCTACTTGCCGTTCACCTTACTCATAACACACCCGGAAAAGGTAATAACCGGGGGCGGCCCGTTACGAACTGGTGCATGGGGCCGGATTTGAACCGGCGGCGGACTTAACAACTTCTGCGTTCGGCCTCTTCGCTACCCATGCTGAATACTTGCCGGTACATACCCGGCGCGGACACTTAGGTATCTGGTCAACCTGCCCGCTTGCGTCACGTATGAGGTCAGGAAACCTCGCCAGATTTGCAGTGCGTTTGCCTCGCTTGCTAAAGCGTTTTCCCCGTTTCAGCCGTCAGCACACCCTAATGCACTCATGGCTGAACCTGAAAAAAAGCCCGGAAACTACCGGGCCAAAAACCCTACTACACACAGCATAGCCTACTCTGGAATAGACTCTGATTTGTGAAAAAAGAGCGGATTAAACAGACAGTTATGATTAATCCGCCAAATGCCTATTATGATTTTTGCACGGAGCCGTAAAGCTCTTGTCAGCGGGGAGGAATGTACACAAAACGGAGTGATGAAGCAATGAAAATCTAAGAAAACTCTTAGATTCTCAAAGCATAAAAGGAGGGATTAGCGGCGCTTTACTTTGGGGTTTCTGATATTCTCAATGTCGCCGTTCTCCTGCGCCCACTTTATGCACCAGCTGTTCACGGCAGCACGAATTTCAATCACTGAGGCCTCACTCAGCCCCCTCACTTTTGCCAGCTCGTCAGGTAACTCACCACCAGCATCTGCAACCGTCTCATACCCGGCCTTTGTCAGAACGTTAAGGAGGCGTGTCGGTATGGCCAGCTCGGAAACAGGCGCAGCCTTACCGTCAAGAATGCGCTGGTGAAGACGCGGGAAATCCTGCGCCAGGCGCTTCATTATCCGTGTGTGCAGCTCGTCATTGATAGCCGTGTCCCACATCGGCGCAAGCTCAGGCAGCAGGCGGAAGACCGGGTTGCCCCATATCCCCGGCACCACGTCCATTGCCAGCATCATCGCGGTACGGATCTGAAAGTGGAAATCAGCCGTCTCGATAGACACATCCCGGACACCGTGGAAAACGCTCAGGCCAAAGTGGAAGTTGTAGATGTAGCAGCCCACGTCGCCAGAGCCATCCGGCAGCTGAAGAAGGAACTGCTGCACATCTTCCCGGCCATCATGAAACTCGACACGCTCCTTCAGGTGGTTATAAAGAGCGGTCGTCTTCATCAGGTCATTGGCCGTTGCGGCGCGCTGGCGGCGCTCTTCTCCGACAACCTTATCCGCGATGTTGAGTTTGCTCTGTAGTTCCTGCCGCTTAAGGCTGTCTTTTTTGCGATCGGCGCGCTGCTGTGAAATGGTTTTGTCACGCTCATTCAGGTCTCGCGCCAGGCGCTCAGGATTCTTGCGACGATACTGTTCATATTCCTGTGAGACAGAGGTAAACGCCAGCTGCGCGGTGGTCAGGGCAGACCTGATACCCTCAAGCTGATTCTCTGCATTAATTACGCGGTTGTCCGCCTCCAGCACCCTCTGAGTAGCCGCCTCACGGGCATCTTCAATGGCGTTCTCGGCATCGAGACGAATTTTTGTTACTTCGTTGACCAGTGCGGACTGCGCACCCAGCTGCTGCTGTACCTGCTCCAGTGCGTCTAATAGCAGGTTGTAGGTGTCAGCCTCATGATTGAGCCGCATGCCGATGTCGATCTGGATCTGCTCCAGAGCGTTCGTGCAGTTGTCAAGGAGCCGCAGCTCCAGGTCATCAAGCGTCAGGCGTTTACGGATGGAATTAAGCTGGCTGTAAGCGGTGACAAACGCCTGGTGCAGAACATCGTCATCGACGTTGCATACAGGGAGATTTTGCAGCTGCTGGAGTGGAGCGAGTGTAGTCATATTGAGAATCAGATCCGCGTGTAATTTGCGGCGGATGATAACTCGAAATTAACCACTGTCTAAGAGTTTTCTTAGATTTGATTAAACTATAAAGGTGAGATTGCTGGTGGCGTTATCGTGGACTCCGCCACCAGCAGAGGGTTACAGCAGTTTCAGCGCCGTTACGGCTATGGCGGCCACAGTGATAATCATCAGCACGTTCAGCAGTACAGACGGCACCTTGATCTCGCCGGTCTCATACTCTGTCTGCGTCATCCTGCCCAGGTAGCTGTGCGAGATCAGCACTGCGTTTTCGTCAAAGCTAAGCGTAGCCCGGACGTTCTCAAGCGTCTGGCGGGAAATCTGACGTGTGGCCAGCTGGACGATTCCGGATCTCATCTTCCCGTTGTCGCCCATGTAGCAGACAGTATGGTAGTGGTATGGCTTATCCTGGCCCATCAGCTGATAACTACCCAGTCGCTGACGCGCATATCATTAATGCTCAGTTCATGTATCTCAACGCCGCCGTCCGGTCGGGTCAGTATCAGCACGTCACAGCCTCCATGCTCCTGCTCAAGCGACACAAAGTAACCCGCCTCCCACGCTTCCCGGCGCATCAGCAATTCCGGATCCTCTTTCATCTTCAGCAAGGCGCGGTCATAGCTGCACGTAATGGCACCGATTCCAATTTTGCTCAAACCTTCGATCTGTGCCGTAGTCATGCGTCCGCGTCCTTCTGTTAATGATTTTCTCAAGATGTAACTGATCCCCTTCACGCCGCCGAAATAGTTCAGCTGGCGGTTACTCATGCCGCTGCGCGACATAAGCTCCTGCTTCGGTACTTTGAAAATGCCGACGTCCATAGCCATGTCGGCAAAAACCGAAAGCCCACGGCCCAAGCCGTCGCGCGTCTTTTGACGGCGCGCATACTGCTCAAAGGTGGGGCATCCGGTAAAAAACTGCGCGTCAAAAAGCACTTATTCGCTCCAGAAACCGTCATTCTCATGCGCTGGCATTGCTTCGCCTGCTTTGAGAACTGCGTATTGCTCAATCACGCTGATCGTCTCTTCAGGTGAAAATGATAAAAGAACGTAATACCCCTGCTCTTTCAGGCGACGCATCCACGTCAGCTGAAACTCAGAAGGCATATTCTTTCCGTGTTTCTGCTCTACCCGCATTCCGTGATAGATGCCTGCCGGTATTTCTAGGGACATATCCGGAACGCCCCGCTTTGCGCCTTCAGCCTCGATCGCTGCGGCGGTCGCCTTTAAGCGAAATCCTCCGTTTGGTACGGCATACAGATGGTCATAAATAACCCTGTTGTGACGGTGAAAATGGTCAAAGATTCGAACCTGATCGAAATGCTCTTGTTTGCCTTTGCGCAGATCGGGATTTTTGACGAGAGCGGCCAGCGCTTTTGCGTGAACCGATATTTCTAAAGCTGCCGCTAACCAGGCAGAGGTTTTGCCGGATTTTACCGACGCTCCACCAGCAGATTTAACAGCTGCTTTGGTGCGGGTTTTTTGATTTTTTTTATAGGAGTGCAACCACTCTTCACTGAAGCGCATATCCGAAATTGCCAACCGATGATTAATTAGTCTAAAAAGTGGATCTGCGTTGGGGGGTATTTTTAACGCTGAGACGGGAAAAAACAAGCCTGTAATCTACATCTTTGAAAGATAGTTATTACAGGCAGTTATCATTTTACTGGTGGGCCATCCACATGAACGCCAAGCTGTAAACGATACCGAGCGTACTGAAGCAAAGTACAAGGAACCTGCCGATCACATTAGAAAAAGGCGTGGCTTTTGCTGAAAGAGCCTTGTTTGAGGTGGCATTAACAAAATCACGCTGCGCAAAATTATTCATGGTATATTCTCTTTGTTAGGTGCAGGGGTGTACGTCGCCAAACTGAACCCCTGCAAAGTGAAAGCCCGGCCTTATGGTCGGGCTTTTTCTTTGTCGCTGCCTTATATGCTTAACGAAATCTAAGGGTTTTCTAATTTGGCGTCAATTAAAATAACTACTTTTCGTCACTTTTCACCTGCGGCAAGGCTTCTCCGGCATTTTTCAGCCGATTTAACGCATCCTGCAGCGCAGAAATCCAGCTACTTTTATCCAGTTCCCGTACCCGCTTAACTCTCTCCTGTGTGTAGGGATTAATGACCCATACCCATGCTTCATGATCCTGGCGATTACGCATCGTAAATACCCCAGTCGGGGGGTAAAAATTCAGCTCAGCACCATTGGCATAGGCATAGGCTTCCAGTTCCTCCAGCTTAAGGTACTTGTTCTCTCGCGGCACGGTGTCTCCTAAAATCTTCTTTTCTCTATGGATTCATCATAGCTGACATACATGTAAGGTTCAGTATCATCCGCAGAAGGCATCACGGGAAGCAGATGTACCGCGCTGAATACGGCATCGTTTTCGGTACGGTCATCAGCGTACAGGTGCGCAGCTATGACCGTAAGAGCAGGACGTGAAAGCGAGTATATTTCAGCTACATCGCTTTCGACTACCTGCCCAAATTTAGTAGTAGCACGTTCAAGCAATAACGTTTTGACGGCAGGCCACCACGGCCCAAAAGCCCGGTACGCAAACCTCGTACTGCTCACGCGCTTTACTAAATTTTCCAAATAGTTTACTAAAAAGGCCTCTTCGGTTCGCCCGTCCAGCGCCAGCGGTAGCAGGCTCTCAATGTAGGTTTCGGTTGGCTTGATGGTATCAATGAGTGTCGTCATGTTTGACGGCCCTCGCGGGCCGCTCCTGAATTATGCGTTTACAATATCGTTGCGTAACGCATCGAGATCGTGGGAGGAAGGGATAAGCCAGGCGGCTTGTGTGAACTCGTTTCCGGCTACCGGATCTTCTTCAAAATTCCAGAATTTCGCGCCGTACTTCTCTTTGATGAGATCACGAACCGCTTTGCGCTTAAGCACCGGCTTATCACTGGTGTCCGTCAGGACATAAGCGCCACCAGCCGGGAAGTCGATTTTGAAAGTGCGGTTCTTCCACTTGCGCGAAGCCACCAGCTCCTGCTCGTTTTTCATGACCTGGAAGCCATCGGACTGCTTCTGTACCTGTGCGGTGCGCACGGTAGTTGCCGCTGCCGCTGCGAGTCTTTGAGCCTCATCGCGGCGGGCCTTCACAGCATCAGGTGACAGCTTGCCGGTAATCATCCCTTTGTAGTCATCCCACGTTACGGCGTAATCCCGGTATCCGCCTTTCTCGATCTGCTCCAGCCACGCATAAATCTCATTTAACCGGCTTATAACGGCGGAGGATGAGGTAAACGTTTCGGCACTGATCGCGGCTTCATCGAGCGCGCCCAGTGAAACGCCGGCACGCAGATAAACTGCAGCAGGCGATTCGGTAACGGTGGCCGGTCGAGTAATGTCGGATTGTGCATCAAATTTCGACTTCACCAGCAGCACAGCAATCCCAGCCTGGCTGTCACTCTCGCTCATCTGGCGGAACTGCTGCAGCGCGGCGGCTGCATACTGTTCGGTCAGTGACCTGATTGCTTGCATCTTGCCGTCAGCCATCTCGTTACGCAGCTGGTCGAATATCACTTCATACTCGTTACGGTTGGAGAAACCTTCCATACCGTTACGGAACTGGCGAATACTGATCGAATTGCTCCAGTAATAACGGTCCTGCGCTGCGCCCAGGAAAGCGGCGTGCGCTTCTTCATCAGTTGCGCCGGTCATTGTGCGCTTTAAGGAGTCGTTAGCTTCAAATTCAGCCACCAGCCGCTTAAAGACTTTAACCACGTCCGCCATGCCCGCCTGCTTCCCGTAAGCCTGCAATGCCGTGTCGTAGTTGCGGCCAAACATCGCCTTAAAGAAGCCCTGCGCGCTGTAGATGTTGTTATCCACGCTGTACTGATAAAGCTCGCGCTTCAGCTGCTCGTCGCTGTGGTCCGGGTACAGCCACGTTTCAGCTGGACGCTCTTCGCTGGCGCTGATCGTGCCGCTGAGGTAAGCCAGTTTCAGCATGCTGTCACTGTCGCGGTACAGCCATCCATCGGTGCGCACATTCAGGACGCCCGCGTGAATGGCCGCGTAGAAGTCAGCACGGCTCAGCCTGTCCGCCAGGTCTGTCGGCTCGATGCCCTTCGCTGCTGTCTGGAGCGCTTTTGCCTGGTCACTGGTGATATCCACGAGGTCGCCCACCAGCGCAGACGGCATTTCAGCAAAGCCGCCTATGTTCGGACCGGTATAGCAGCGCAACGGCTTGTGGATCAGCTCAACCTCAACCGTATTTTTCTCCGGGAAGAATTTGCGGATCTGGAATACGCCCTTTTCATCGCGGTCATCGTTGAGCCAGATTTCATAGGTCGCGCCAATTCGCACCAGCTGGCCATCGGGCAGTTTCATGTACTGCTCCGGGGCGCGCAGCACGTCCGGATCGACTTCCAGCGCGCCGGACTTAATTGCTCGTTCCACTTCCCCGCGAGAGCGCTTAATGGTGCTGGCCGCACTTTTAGAGCGAGTGAGTGCCTTACGTGCGCCGCCCAACTCCTGCTCCAGCTTCTTCTGCTTCGCCAGGCCATCACGGAGTACAGCACGCGCTACGCGACGGTCCTGACCGCGCCACTGATCCGCTGAACGTTTGCCATACTTCTCAACTTCGAGGTTATAGGCGGCTTCAGCTTCGGTGACGTCCTCGCGATAGCCATCAATCTCGCCGTTGATCGCATCAAAGGCAGCAGACAGCTTGGTAATGTTGTCTTCAAGCACTTCAACAGGTGTAGCAGCGGCGACGCTTGCCTTCAGGTAGATATCCAGCGCGGCAGCGGCTTCGCGCTCGGCCTGCTGACGGTCGGCTTCACGCTTCGCTTTCAGTTGTGCATCGACGCGGGCGCGGCGCTCTTCCGGATTAGCGGCCAGCAGTAGGCTTTGCTCTTCTTTCGACTCCACATCGCCGTTTTTAATGCTGGATACGTCGGATTTCATGACGTCGTTGATCCAGTTTTTCTTGCGCTGCAGCGTCTCCAGACGGAACTCGTCAAATGACCCTTTGCCACAGTAGTAATGCACGCGCATGGTGTCGCGCTCGGAGCCCACGCGGGCGCCGCGTCCGTTACGCTGGTCGATACTGGCTGGCGTCCAGGGGAGTGTCAGATGGTGCGTATCGGCGGTGCCTTTGTGCAGGTTGATCCCCACTTCGGCCTTTTTGTTGCAGATGATGATTGGCGTGCGGCCTTCGTTGTAGTCGGCGGCGATCCCTTCCATACCGGCCAGCGAGGCGTCACTCTGCGCGGCCTGATAATCCTCATAGCGCGCCAGATCCTGATAGTACTTATCCCATGCGCCTTCCTTAAAGCTGCCGTCCGCTTTTTCCACCGGCTCAACCGGTTTCTTCACGGGCTTCAACTTCACGCCAGACGCTTTGCTGACTGTTGTGGCGTTGATGATGCCTATCTGCTGCTCCGCCAGGCCCAGGGCGCTGGCGATGATGCGGCGCAGCTTGTTGTGCTGGGACTTTTCATCCATGAAAATGATCTGCTTACCGTCTGGCAGGCCTGCCTTCAGGTTTTCAATCAGCGCGGCATACTTGGGCGGTACCGGGTGCGAGACGTTTTCCATGCTGATACCGGCAGCAGCGATCGCATCCAGTACCTGCTGCTCCAGCGTGTCGCTCACCACCAGCTCCACGACGCCCCCGCGATTCTTCAGCGTGGTCTTGACTACCTTGCTGGTGCGCGTGTCGGTTAGGCCGGTTTCCGCGTCCTCAGCGGTCTCTTCATCATCACCGACAAGCAGCTGGCCACCAGCCTCACCCGGCAGCGAGCGCGCCACCTGTTTCGCCAGCTCTGTGTCCTCTTCACGGAAGCGGAACGTGATAGCAGAGCGGTACAGGTCCGGATCGATAACCACCTTATCCATGTCGCGGATAACAGAGAAAATGAAATCGTCGTCGTTCTGCACGATGGACATAGTACCGTCGCCATTGTCCTGCAGGGATTCCTTCTGGCCGATACGGCTGGCGCGCTGGCGCAGCTCTTCATAAAGCTCCTTCTGGTCGCGGGTCATCGGCACACCCACGGTTTTCTCGTCGAGGCCTGGGATCTTCACGCTGTCTTTCACGTCAGCAGCAGATTTGAGCGTCGTCCAGCGGTGGAAGATGCCGCGCAGACCGTCCAGGTTTTTGAAGCCCACCAGCCCCTGCTTGTCCTCCAGTTCGCCTGAAATCTTCTGCACAGTCACAGATTCGGTTTCACCGAACACCCGCACAAAGTCATCCGGCGTCAGAATCCCCATCGCCTTCCATTCATCCAGCGACACGACGTGTGACAGCATGTTAAAGGCGTCAATTGGGGAGTTGACCAGCGGTGTTGCGGTCAGCATAACGACGCCGCGGCCGTTGTACTTCTTCATCATGTACTGGCTTTTCACGGCCATATCGCGGGCAATCTTAGAGACGGACGGATTAGGCAGGTATGCCAGTTGGCCCGCTTCACGTCCGGCGCTGTGCGAGTTGCGGTAGTTATGCCCTTCGTCTGCGATCACACTGTCAAAGTGCATGTCCTCAAAGTAAGGGATCTGGCTCTTTTTCTTCGTGCCGGTATCGGCGGCTTTGTCGCGGAGTTTGTTACGGGACGTGGCGGCGCGGTGCGTGGACTTCATCAGGTCCGTGCGGCCATTCTCAATCTGGTTAAAGACCGCCTGGCTGGAGTTTTCCTCGATTGTCTCCGGGCGCATCGGGATATCGCCAAACTGCTCTTTGGTCATCACCACGGCGCGGTAGTTGGAAACCGGGATCATATTCATGCGCTCAAGCACGGTTGCGGCCGCGGACTCTTTCACGACATTACGCATCACCGGCTGGCCGTCTTTGTCCAGTTTCGGCTCGTTGTTCTCGTCGCGCTCTTGGGCCTGCATGATCTGGCCATCTTCGCCGCGCACTTCGTCCAGCCCGACAAACAGGATGTTCTGGAAGGCCTCGGCGCTGTAGAAGCCCTGGGCTTCGTGATACCAGTTCTGGAGGACCGCTTTTGGCACAACGTAGACAGTTCGCTTACTGCGCCCCACCTCGTAGTTATAGGCTTCCAGCGCCAGCGCCGTGGTGGTTTTACCCAGCCCCGTGCCAAAGCCCATGATGCCGCGGCCGTCTTCCGACAGGCGCCGGACTTCCGCATTCTGATAGCTCAGAGGAATACGTTTGCCGCTGATCTGCTGCAGCTGCAGCGAGGCAGACGAGTGCTCAAACGGAACGTAGCCGTTAAAGGCGTCGTTGTAGTCGCTGACGACGGTTTCCACATCCGGGTGCGTGCGCAGCCAGTCGTTGAAATGTGACTCCAGATCGCTGATGCGCTTCAGGTACGCATTGGCATTTACCCCGCGTGGCTTCACGCCATTCAGGTAGTTTTCCAGCTGATTGTAGAAGCCGTCTTTGTAGCTGGCGCGCTTGAACTCGGTCACGCCGCCTTTGCTGGTGACAGAGCGAACCTGGTAGCCAGAGAAAACGCCGTCTTTGCCTGCGTAATTGTCTTCTGCGGTCAGATAACCGTTGTCGTTTTCCAGGTCCTGCGTGTATTTGAAGTCATCAAAGCCCTGCTCGATCAGAAACTCTTTGATCAGGCGGCGGTCCAGCCAGCGGGCATTGAGGTTAACCGTAATGTCTTCGATCGGCGTATGATTGCGCTTCTCGTTAATGGCTTCCAGCTGGCGGACATAGTTCGCCTTTACCGGGCCATCCGGCGCGTCGTCAATCAGCCCCGCCAGGCGGGAGACTTTGCCGCGCACGTTCCCACTGGTGGCGCGGGCCAGTGGCATGATGTTGCCGTTGCCATCGAGGGCGATCTCCGGGAAGGTCGCCAGGTGCGCCAGCAGCGCGTCGTCATCCTCCGGCAGCTGGCCGGTAAACGCGGCGCGGAAGGCGGCCAGTGCAACCGGAACCAGATCAACGTCGCTGAAAAGATGTGATACCACCTGCTCCGGACTGGCGAAATCAACTGCCACAGCCTCGCTACGGTCGATGGTGCCGTTCAGCAGCGCCGACAGATCGCCTTCACGGCTGACGTTGGCCTGAAAACTCAGCCAGCCCTTTGCGCTGGCGTCAGACAGCCCCGCCAGTTTCAGGCCTTTCGGCGTGCCGTACTGGCCCACCTCTTCGCTCACCAGGCGGGCAGCGTCGGCAATGATGCCGCTGGCGTCGCCGCCCAGCATCTGCGTATTCAGCGCGTCATTGATGCGCAGACCGATAATCGAGGCACGCATAACGCGCCATCGGTGGCCGGGCTTCTGCTGCATGGCGAAACGGATCGCGGCGTGAATGCGATCGTCAAACAGCTGCGGGTATTCCACGCTGGCGGCATACAGGGCGCGGCTGTCCAGCGACAGCATGCCGTTGATGGTGCGCGTTTTTGTCTGCAGGTCGCCAAACGTCGCCGCGCCGAACCGCTCCGCGTCGATCCCGCTCGATGCGGTGGTGGCGTCTTTGATAAAACGGGTGCCGTCATAGGTGTGCCAGACGCCAGCCATGAGGCGCTTATCACCTTCAACCGGCGACTGCCAGACAGCGGCAGGCGTACCCAGCCGATCCCAGTCGATACGGCTATCAAAGCGGCGCGACAGCGCGGCCTTCATTGCCGCATTGGTCAGCTGGCCATCTTTCTTCACCACCAGGATGTTATTGAAGTCAGATCGCTCAGTTTCACCGTGAACAAAGCGACGGCCTTCGGTTTCGAACCACTTGCCCCGGATGAACGTTGGCCATAGCACGCTTGCCGCCTCAAGCGACTGTTCATCGCTATCATGCACCAGCTGCGTCAGCGCTTCGGTATGCTTTCGCAGTACCCACACATCCACCACCGTTGCGGTACCGCTTTCGGCAAACGTGCCGGACGGCATGCGGTGCGCGCCCAGGAACTCCGCCACACGGGAAACGCGATCGCGCAGCTTTTTGTTATTGCCGCCGCCGTCGGTCATGCCGTTCGGCACCACCAGCACCACCAGCCCGCCATACTTCACCTTGTCGATGGTGCGCATCACAAAGTAGTGACCGACGTTAGTTTCATCGCGGTAAGCGGGGTCAAGCTCGGCAAAACCAGTGCGCGAGTCGCCAAACGGCACGTTACCAACGGCATGGTCATAGCTGTTATCCGGCACAGATGCCGCCAGCTTCTCAAACGCACCCAAGCGAACATCGTCCTCCGGGTGCAGCAGCTGGTTAATGCGTCCGGACGTGTCCGAAATCTCGGCCGACGTCATCATGGCGCCAGCCGGTTTTGTCTCCTGAAAAACGCCAGTACCGGCAGACGGTTCCAGCATGTGACCGCTGGTAATACCGTAATCGGAAAACAGATCCCAGATACCTTCCGCCATGAATGGCGGTGTGTAGTACTCATACTGACTGCCGCCGCTGCCTTCCAGACCGCCCTCTCCGCTGTAGCCCGCCAGCACCCGGCGCTGATCGTCGGTCAGTTTATTGCCGTCGAAGCCCTGGGGCAGAGAGTTAAGCAGCGCGATCGCATTGTCGTTTGCACTCCGGCGCTCACGCTGCAGACTCACGCCTTCACGCTTGGTCACGCCAAACGCTACTACGGTTCGCTGTTTATGCAGGCGCATGACCAGCCGGATCAGTTCCTCAACCGATCCCGCCTCCTGTACCGCCCTGTTTACTGGATTTTCCACTGTGTAACTTTTCCTCAGATTGCATAAAGCGAATATGCTTTATCTTATTCTAAAGGTTTATTAAATAGGGCGTATAACTTTGGCTACTAAAAATAAGGCGTTGTCTGTTTTAAGCGCATTGAGGCAGGCATTCCGGGGCGCGGCGACAGAGGCACCGCAAAGCCTCGCCTGGACCAACGGACAGAACGTGGTCGTCTCACGGTCCGGGCTGGCGGCAATGGCTTACAACGAGGGAAATGCCGGGGAAATGACTTCCGCAGGCGACAGTCTTTTCCTGGGCGCGGAGCTGCCGCTGGACAGACTGCAGCGCTATGCGATTCTGGAGGAAATGGCGAATAGCCCAACGTGCTCAGCCGCACTGAATATCCACATTGGCCACGCACTCGCGCCGGACAAAAAAACTGGGCTGGCATTCTCTATTGTGCCGGTTGACCCGTCCGACGCAGAAGGCGCGGCGCGGGCCAAAGAGCTGCAGTATGATTTAGGCGCGATGATTAACCGACACCTGCCGTCGCTGGCTATGACAATGGCGATTTTCGGCGTGTCCTATGTGCGCCCTTATGCCCGCTCAGGGAAAGGGATCACCAGCCTGGAAAACAGCTATTACTCCTTGCCCTACTTCATCCAGGAGTTTTACAAAGGCGATCAGCTGGTGGGGTTCGGCGGGGATTATGTGCTTTCGCCAGACACCCATACCCGCACATTATCTACGCCGTGGTCCCTGGTCCCGATGAAAAATCCGTACTGGACCCCGACACGCAACGTTCAACCCGTGACGTCCGGTAATCGTGGTTACTCTCTGCTATCAGAGGAAGAGGACAAGGAGGTTGCGGAGACACAGAACTACGGCACCAGCTTCCTGGCGCATGCCTATGAGCCTTTCCTGAATCTGGTCGGCGCGCTGAATGCGCTGAAGGCAACGCGCTACAACGCCGCCAAAATTGACCGCCTGATTGCCCTGACAACCAACTCACTCGATCCGGTTGTCGGTGCGAACTACACCCGCACTGTGTCACAGACGCTCAAGCGCCACGGCGAAGCACTCCAGAAAAAAGCGGTTAACGGCAACACAATGCCAACCGTGATGAACCATGTGATCCCGGTGATGGGAGACGGTAAAAACGGCATTACGATCGACACGCAGTCAATACCGGCGGACATTACCGGCATTGAGGACGTGATGTTTCACCTGCGCCAGCTGTGCGCTGCGCTCGGTATCGACTCGACTATGCTGGGGTGGGCCGATCAGATGGCGGGCGGGCTGGGTGAAGGCGGCTGGATTCAGACGGCTATACAGGCGGCACTCCGGGCGCAGTGGCTGCGACAGAGCGCGCAGGAAATGATTTACCGGCTGATCGATATTCACCTGGCGTTCAAATACGGCAAGGTTTATCCGGTTAAGGATCGGCCCTATGTAGTTCAGTTCAACTCGATGAACACCGCCATTCAGGAAGAAGAAAGCCGCGAAATGGACGCCCGCGCCAACTTCATTACCCTGATGGTGCAGGTCATGGATGCGCTGCAGGCCAACAACAAGCTGGCGGAGAACGACACGTTCATGCGCTACCTGTTCAGCGATCAACTGAAAATGGACGGCGGCACGCTCGACAAAATGCTGGCGGAGTTTGAGAAGAGCAGGAAGAAGGCGAACGCGCAGGATGAGGAAGGCGGTAATGGCAGCATGATAAATGAATCAGCGCCTGACGGTTCGGATCCGGCAAGCTGGACGCATGACGAGCTGGTGGCATTTGCCCGTTATGTGACAATGCCCGACAGCTGATCAGCGTTAAAAAAAGACCGCACACTATATTCAGGAAGGTGTGCGGTTGATAAAAGTCTTATCAGCGCGATTGATGGAGATGAAAACAGAGAGGTATTACAATGCTAGATAATCTCACTACCACATATTGCGATCGGATTAGCGAGATTATTAAGCAACTTATTTTTTTTGCGGCTTCCGGGCAGTGTTTAATAAAACAGATGCATCAGATTCAGCTGCGTTTATCTCAGGAAGTGCCGCGCAGTATGGACACGGCATCACCCCTGTGTAACTTCTTTTTGCCACGCTCAGCGCCTGTAACAGTGAATAACAGCTGCCTATAAATGTCCTGCCTTCCTTAGCGGGTAGCCGGGGGCAGTCAATCCGGTGCAGCAGTAACCCGCTGTTTCCGTGGTCACTGACGTAGAACTTTATGGCGCTGTACATGCCATATCCTTTTGCTGCGTGTAATGGAAGTACCATTCGGAATTGATGCTATTCGTAATTATCCATAATCCGTGATAGCCGCAGTCGTGTCTATGTAAAATTTATATATCAAACTTTTTCACATTAGCTCGTCTGCGTTAATAAAATTTAGCACTCTGATTTTAATTTTAAAACATTTTTTAGCGAACTCTACATTTACCCTGCCCTAATCACTAATTGCATTTTTTGCAAGATAATCACTTAGTGACATGTAAATGTCTGAATTTCAATCTTCACATCGGAAAATCATAGCCAATTCAGTATTTCTAATGAGAATCATGCCAGGCTAAAAAAGCCATGTAAAAATGAATTTTACTGCATTGCATTTTGTCGCCCTACCTAAACTCATTAAACAAAACAAGAGGTAATTTCACCCTGATCATTAAAATTACTGCTTCCTGTTTAGTTAACACCAAAAATTATCATTAAGGGTTATTATGTTAATGCTTAATAACATCTTAATTGCAGGCAAAAAAAACCGCACTGGAGTAAGCCTTCGTGCGGTTACAGACAGCCACTTCTCAGTAAGCTGCTTTGCGATGTTGGATGCAGCTAATTAGGCCAGTCATAGACAAAATGTTGCACAGCAACAGCCTCAACACCTTTTTTAATTTTCACAACCTGCTGCGGACCGGCCTGCTCCTGCGCAATTGCCTGTTTCATCAGAAGAGCAGCAGCCTTAACAGGCTGGCATGTCTGCGTCGCCATCGCCTTCTTTGCTTTGGGCGCAGGCCTCTTTTTAGGTTTCTGACTGAGCTTAAGCAACCGCTCTTTGCGAGAGTCTTTTTCTTCAGGATTCTGGATTTTTAAACATACAGGGCATCGCTCAGAATTACTGTGATGGCCCAGTGCCACAGTCATTGCCTGTTGCGTGGTGTAGAGCGTGCCGATAAATATCCGGCTTTCAGGCGTTTTTGGGAGAAGTTTACAGCCTTCACGGTGCAACAGAGTGCCGCTTTCATAGTGAACGGAGACGTAGTATTTCTTTGCTTCTAACATGCCAATTCCTTTAAGCTGTATTGATCCTGATTCAACAGGAGAAAGATAATGATATTGATTATTATTATTAGTAATTGGTCTGCGGGTATGAATCCTGTAAATTCAGCCTGGCACTGAATTTTACGTACCCAAATGAGAATCCCTGACGTGCAGAGTTAATTAAACTAAATTAACCCACGCAACCTGTACCGGACCTGATATCTCAGCCATAAGGAAAATTATGACGCTTTAGTGTAGCAGCGAAATAACTTTCCAGTCAGCTGAAATAATGTCGTCAGGAGTAGGATCATAAAAAGACAGTACGCCAGACTCGCTCATGACAATAAACTGCATCTGACTGTCGGCATTTGTTTCAGTGAATACATGAACAGGTGTATCACCCCACTTGGCACGACGACAGATATTACTTTCAGTCTGGCTGATAGCTGTCATGGCGTGGTTAAAACCTGTTGCTGCTGGGATGGCGTGTCGGGGATATCAGACATGAAATGCTCCCTGTGCTTTGAGATGCGTCACAACGGGAGCTTCCAATCTCCGGGTGGTGACGTTGACAGGGTTGGAACTACCGGCGTACGAGGAGACCGGCCTACCCGAAGGTAGCCCCGCCAACGCCACCATTGAAACATCTGGCAAACTCCAGACGTGGTAGCGCCGGAGGCACTAAGTGCCTCCTCGTACATTCGTTCGGGGTTCCAATCCCGACCCCTGTTTTACAGTGGCGCGCACACTATATCCCCGGCGCGGATAAATTCAATATTTCTAATATGAAATTATCCACTGGTTATTAGATCCACTGATAATCGAAGAATCGCTACCCTGACAAATTACAACCTCCCTACCATCTTTTCACGCAGGCTATCGCCAGCGCTGCCGCCGCTCTGCGGGGCATAACCCTGTGAATATGAGGTATTTATGGAAGCACTCCGCACGGTGACGGATCGTTTTTCATTGATTGATAAAATTCGTCGATTTACTCCACAGAATGATCGCAACTACCTGCTGCGCTCTGTCCGCGAGACGTTCGCCAGCCCCGAAACTCTGGAGAGAATCCAGCTGGGGGAAATGTTCGGATATTACGGCCACGGACGCCGCGCCGCCTATTACGCTAAGACCGGGCGGCTCAATCTGCCGGAATTTGCGGTTGTCATGGTTGACGGGAAGCCGGTGACGCTGGAAAACGTACCGTCTAACCGTACGCTGGATGTCAGCGTGGACGATAACGGCATTGTGACTCACGTTCAGGAGATTCTGGACACTGAGCCTGGCAACATCGTTGACGGCATGAACCGTTCTCGCGCTGGTGGCTGGTCGTGGGCGACTGGCGGTGATGATAACGCCATTTCCAAAGTGACCAGCTTCCACGGCTTCGATTATGTGACCAATCCGAACTACATCAGTCAGGATCACCCTGCTCTGCTGCTGGAGTCGGCCAGCGAACGCGCTGACGCTATGCACGCAGGCCTGATTGAAAAGGGGTATTCGGAGAACCAGGCGGCCGACATTATTCAGCATTTTGAAACCCTGCGCGGCCAGGCGGCAATGCTGGAGTCTGCGGATTCTTCGCTGATGGAATCTGCGCTTCACATCGAGCATGGAAAGCGTTTGGAGCTGGAGGAACGTCTGCGCAACACGCAGCTGATGATCGAGAGTGCAGGTACTGTTGCAAAGGCGCGCCGCCGGATTATGAAGGATGCGCTGGCTAACATGCCGCTGTTTTTAAGTAAAGCCCAGCAGGCGGCATTATGCCGGATGGATACGCCGGAAGATGCGCAGATCGTCGCGGCAATGCTGGAATCAATCGGCACAAATGCGACTGCCACGCTACCGATCGGAACCGCCCACCAGCACGCATTACCAGAGACGCGCCCGCCAGCCGTGGTCTCAGCACCGCTGCTGTGGATTAACACACGATAAGAAGGGAAAAAGAAATCGTGCCCTGAAACTGGGGGCACGTTTTAGTCATAACTAAAAATTAGGAAAAAACTGAGTGTTGATCCTTTGTCGGATCGCGTTTATCATCCGGCCTCAAATTCAGTTTAGCGGCTGAATGTGAAGACGAAAAAAAATCGCCTGTTAGCGCAGACGATTTTTAAACAACATTGTGTGGTTTTGCGGACCACACCGGCGTTGTGCCGTACAGCTTCTGTAGCAGGAAGTTGCTTTTAAACCACTGACACAGGCATTGCACCTGCTGTCTCGTGGAGGACATCATCTCTTAATTCCCAGTAGCAAGGAATTAAGGCATGCCCATGTCCCAAATATCAAGGACTCAAAAGCGTGTCTATAGTAGCTAAAAGCGCCGATCCCGGCAACACTTTTCCCGCATTTCGCTCAAATAACGAGCACAGTTCTGTCCGAATTACAGGCTTTGATCTCACCCATATTATCGAACTTTCCCCCCTCCCGAAGTCAGTTACACGTGTCTTAAAATTCGCCTGCAATCTGGCTGGTTCCACGTCCGATTTCATCATCATTAAATCGCTCAGGAATCTGGCCGAAGAAGCCGGTTGCAGTATCTCTACAGTTCAGCGTGCTTATCGTGCTGCAGTCAAACTGGGGATCCTCAACTATGAAGAGCAGCGTGACGAGAAAAATCACAGCGTCAGCAAGCCCAGTAAATACACGTTTACCAGTAAAGCGCTGTCCTTTGTCCGGGCCAGCCTGGAAGCCCTGAAAGAGGCAAATCTGAAGCCGTCCGGACGCCAGACCATAGTCCGGAGAGTTATCGCTAAAGCATTCTTTAAAAACGATTTTATCCACAGCACCCCTAGTCAGAATGAACAGGCTCCCCCTGGTCAATCTGACCAACAAGAATTAAGAGATCCCTCCAGTAAAAGAGAAATACACAATAGGAAACCATTAAATTCTGTGGTTGAAAAATCGTCAGAACCTCAACCGGCCGCGGTGAAAAAATTCGGGCTCTACCAGAACACGCAAAAGCAGCTGGCGGCTGCATCGTCAGCAGCGCAGAACGAACGTAGCGCTGAAGAGTTTCAGCGAAAAGGCGGTGTACTGCATGAAGCCTACCAGACGCTGAAGTCTACCTTCAGGGCAAAGCCTGCTGGTGGCAGGAAGCCGAAAGGCCGCCGCTACTCTGACCCATTGAGCGGCAGCTTTTCGGCGGGTGTGGATTACTCAGTCATACCGGAAGGCTTTCGCGGTTGTTAGTCGGTAACAGTGCCACCAGCGTTCACATAGGCCGTCAGTAGCACTTCAATCTTGTGCGTTTTCTGACCATACGGCGAACCAGTGAGCGAGGCCCAGATATCGTTAGTTTTGCCGATCGCCGTGCGGATCCGCCCAGCCAGAACGTCGGCATAAGCACCCTGCTCTTTCAGCAGCTGATCGAGTAATCGTTCCTGTGAGGCGGGACTAAAATCAGGCAGGGTCAGCTGCTTTTTGTAGGCAGGCCAGTAGCGATAAAGCTGCTGATAGCGGCCCGCAGCTGTTGATGCCAGGCCGCCGTGATTAATCTGTTTTGCCTGACGATGCGCAAACGGGTGATCGCTGAAATCGGTGAAGATTTCGCCCTGCTTTTCGCCCAGCCCGGTCACGATGACGTCGTAGCCGCGCATACGGGTTAACGGGTGTGTACTGGTGCCTTCGGAAAAGGCCAGCATGTCGCCAAAGGCTTTACGGTTCGGGGATTGGTACATTTTGGTTCCGCTCACAGTGTTAATAGGAGCGCCAATATAGATAGTTTGTAATTTACACAGTTATTTCTAAAAGTTACTTTGTAGACTTCCAGTGTTAAAATCAAAAAAAAGCATAACCATGGAAGCACGATGAACACTGAAAAAGTACTGATTCAGCTTATAAATTTGGATGACTGTATTGAAGGCGCTTTGGTTAAAGAGAATTTTGAGGTATATGATTCTGAAATCAATGGGCTTTTATCAAAAACAAAAGATAATCCTAATGAAATAATTAGGGTTAACAAACTAACACCAGCTAATATTCATGAAATGGATTATATAGTCATTTCAAACGAATCCAGGCCAGCAAAGAAAAATACGGGCAAGGGCTTCTTTCAATTCACGACAAAAGACAACTCCAAATTTATAAATCTAACATCTTTTGATATGCTTCACATAATGGATAGCTTACAGGATAATACATCGCCACAGTGCATCATCTTCTTTGCCCAAAAATACTATTCAAGCACTTTAAACAGAGTTAATATTTTATATAGGGATGGCGAAAAAAAAGACAAAAGATTCACTGTTGATAGCTTGGGCTATCAATCTTTCGAGGAATCAAACGCTAAATCCAAGGTGGGATCGATATTTGTCGAGCCAGCACACCAAGATGACAGGCTTACAGGGATAATAAAACTAATAAAAAAATACGAGACTAATTCAAAGTATGGGGTCGCTTACACGCTCAATGATAATTTGAGTAGAGCTTTGATGCTATCCAAATCAAAAGAAATAATAGCCAAATATGAGGTAATTAATAGCAAAATATTTTTATACCTACCTGACATACATAACAAAAAAGAGTTTCTTTTAGAGCTTTTCACTTCAGTCCTACCTGAAGTAGATATACCTTTCTTTTCGGATACATTAAAAAACTTTGGAAGATTTAAATGGGCTAATGACTACGAATATATTTCACATGAAGAAAAATTAAAAACCATATCCATACAAAAAGAAATTAAAAACCATAATGATAGGCTTTTTAAACTCCAGAGTGAATTGAATGAAATATCTCAGCGAGAAGAGAATTTATGGGTTAAAAGTCTTTTAGTAGATCAATCAGATAAACTTGTTACCTCAGTTTATAAGTTCTTAAAATATATAGGTTTTGAGAATATATCTTTACCTGATGATAGTGTGTCAGTAGATGGGTTATTCGAAGAAGATATAAACATAAAACTATCTGAGAATTTTTCTTACATAATTGAGTGTAAAGGTATTGGTGGTACGTCACAGGATAGCGATTGCTCTCAACCAGATAAAATAGCGTTGCGAAAACGAGACGCTGCAGAAAGAAGTGGACTCTTAGATTATACATTCAGAGCTATATATATAGTAAATCATCAACGTTTTAAAGCACCTGAAGAGCGAGACAACCCTCCTTTTAAAGGAAGCCAAATTGACGATGCAAGAATAGCAAATCGAGGCATGACAACTTGTTATGAGTTATTCAAAGTTTATAACATGATTAAGGCAGAGATTTTAACACCAGAAGAAGCTAGAGATTGTTTTAAACAGACGGGTTTAATTAATTTTAGAAAAAAACTTGCTCCATTATATTGTGATGAAAAATTCCCTGGAGGGAAAATATACTCCTTTGACTTAAAAAAGACCCCTACCGCCAGAATAGTAAAAACCGGTAAGATAATCATAGAGGATAATGAAAATCATTGGCATGTATTAGATATACTAAGCCTTGAAGTAAATAATAAACCGGTTGATGAAGCCACTAAGGATGACGATGCTAGCGCGGGAGTCAAAGTTAGTAAATTGGTTAGTAACATAAAAAACTTCTATACTTTTGTTTAATCTTTTGTGGGCACACTATGTGCCCACAATTTATAAAGTCAGCCCCTTACCCTCTCCAAACTCATCTTCAATCTCGCCAGATACTGCGATGAGAACGTCAGTCAGCGTCAGATCACCGCCGCCGAACATATCCCCCAGCGCCTGCTGCTGGTGTAACAGCTCGTCGTTAATTTTCTGCGCCATCTTTTTAAACGCGGCCCCAATGCGTTTCGCGCTGCGGTTGTTTGCCACGATAAACAGCGCCAATGCTTCGGCCTCTTCGCTGGATTCCTCAAACAGTCCCTGCTGTGCCAGCACTTCCTGTATAGCCTGCCCGCTGTCTTTTGCCTGGCGCACCAGCTTAATCGCATCCTGTAGCGCGGCGATTGCCTGCTGATCAAGCCCATCAACTGATTGTACCCCGTCCACCAGCCCGGTGACGGCCTGCCGGTGAACGTCTCCGGACAGCATCTGCATTTGCGCAAACTCGCTGGCCGCCGTATTGAGTGCCGTCAGGATGTTGCGCATTTCAGGATCCGGCTCTTCAGAAACCAGCTTAACCAGGCGTTCATCCTTGTAGGCGCGGGCAAAGATCGCATTCTGCATGCGGTCAATCAGCTGCTTCGTCGGGCGCCCGTCTTCGGTCAGCAAGCCTGCGGTTGCTGTGTCGCCAATCTCTTTCATGAATGCCCGGATAAAACCGTCGTTTGAGCGTGCCAGAAGGTTGCCGTCGTCGGACGGATTGAAGATGGCCATCAGACGCTCATCGAGCATTTCGGCATCAACAAAGGCCTTCTCACTCGCTGCCATTTCCTGTAAATCGGAGAGGTTGGAGTCTTTCGCAAACTGCGCACGGTCAACATCGGTAATGCGCTCACGCACCAGTACCGGCATGTCCATTTGCGCGATATCCGACGCTTTAAGGCCGTAATCTTTTGCGTGCTCAATCAGGTACTGCCTGTACTCGTCGGCCTGTCCCTGCTCATAGGCGCGTGTGATCCCCATCGAGCGGCCATTGCCCGACTCCACCACGTTATCAGCGCCCACGATTGGCGCGCCGTGGCTGCTCATGCCTGAATCAGTCAGCTTCGCCGGTCGGAGGTTGCCCGCGATTTTGGAAACCTGAACTTTACTGGTCAGGCGCGTGCGGTCGCGTGGCTGCAGCTCTGCCGGAAACAGCGAGTTGATGGTGCCATCGAGGTTGTTGGAGATAATCAGGTGGCGCGCATCCACCACCTTAAATGCGGTCTTTACTTCCTGCCCTTTGCCGGTGACAACGTATGACGATCGCCCCGTTGTGGTCTGCGCTTTACGCAGTGAGCCCACCAGCCCAATCAGGGCAAATATGCTGCCAGCGTCGCTCAGCAGATTTCGAATTTTCTCGTTCAGCATTTTGATTCCGGGAATAAAAAACCCCGCCGAAACGGGGTGATGATTAAGTAGCGAGGCCGCTGGCCGCTATCCAACTGGCGGTCTGTTGTCTGGCGTCGTCGAGCTCCAGATAGACGCCGATGTAGTCACCGACGCGGCGCAGCGTCTCGACAAAATCCAGCTGTGCCTGGCTGGTGAACTTCCCGGCCAGAAAGTCAGTAACAACTTCCGGAACAGGCTGATCTTCTTTCACAGGCTCCGGCTGTGGCTCAGGTTCGGGTATCAGGAGGGACGCTGGCTCCGGGACCGGAACGGGTGCGCTGGTGGCGGGTGCTGGTGCAGCGCCATAACCCAGCTGGAGCATGATCGCCTCCATCTGGTCATTGAGATCCAGCAGGTCCAGCCCCTTCACGGTCGGCGCTTTGATGATCAGCTCGTCCAGCTGGTCGGCTAAGTCCAGCTTTTGCAGTGCAGTCAGGCTCATGCGGCCACCCCATTACGCTGCACGGCCACCAGCAGATCGCTCAGGTGCTGCACGGCGTCATTGACCAGGGACTCGTTTTCATCGAACACGCCCGCGGCCGTCAGTGCTGCGATGGCTTCCCGGACCTGACTGCGTCCAGCGCGGATCACGTCCATATCGTCGGTATCGAGCGCGGTCAGCCCCTGGAGGTAATCAATCGCCTTCTGTGCTTCGGTGTCAGCTTCCGGCACTGGTTCCGGTGCTGGCTGCGGTTCCGGCTGTGGCTCACCTGTGCTCAGTTCCTCCACCAGCGGAATACGCTTGCCGGTAATCATCGCGGTCTCCACTGCCTTCAAATACTCAGGACTCTGATTAGCTTCCACGTAGTCCGCTGCCTGCTTGACCTGCTCACTGCCATAACCCAGCGCTTCGGCCCAGGCATTTACCAGGTCAGACGCCCAGCCTACGAGATCGCCCATGCGTTTCGCCGCCATCCAGAATGGGTCAGTGCTTTCACGGTCGTCAGTCACGTCTGTCTCTTCCTGTTTTGGCTCACCTGCGGCCAGGGTCTGCAATCTGGCATTAATGGCCTGGTTGAAGTAGGTCAGGTCTTCGCCTTCAGGGTAGGCCACGCCAGTCAGGTTTTTACGGGCAACCATGCGCACCTGTTTTGCATAGGTGTCCGGGTCTTCTACGGACATTTCCAGATACTGTTCGGCGTAATCACCCATCTTGTCGGCCACGGTGACGGCCAGCGCATCGAGATCCGCATGTGTCGGGATCAGCTTCAGCTCAAAGTCGGCAATCTCTTTGTCGGTCAGCGGACGGTCGTAGGAAATGATGCCGTTGCGGGCAACGCCGCTATACGGCTGGCCCGCTGCAGGCTGGGCGGTAACGGAGGCATATTCAGGCGGTACCGCGCCGATACCTACTGGCCGGTTCACCAGGGCATAGCGCCAGACTGCTGCAGTTGTGACAGGTTCCGGTTGTGGCTCTGGCTGTGGTTCAGGCTGCGGCGCTGGTTCAGGCTGTGGCGTTGGTTCAGGTTGCGGCTGAGGTCCGGGCTCTACCGGCGCTGCCGCACCTGCCGCAACGCGATATGGATCCACCGCACCGGTGCGATAGGCTTTCAGCAGTTTGGTAGCCGCTTTACCCATCTCAGCGCCCTGGCTGGATTTGGACGGCATTTCAAACTTGGTCCCGTCCGCTTCGGTGATGATCACCTTTCCTTTAAGCTGTCCGTCCTGGTCATAGCTGTGATATCGAACCGTCGCGCCGTTGCTCAGCGTCGCCTGTCCGTCCATATTCAGGCGCGCTTTAACCTGGATAGTGCGATCGCTGAAAGTGTCCGTGATCTCAGGCTCACTGGCTTTCGCCTGCTGCAGCGCCGCCAGCTGTCCGGTAAGGTCGGCATTAATCTGGCGCTGTGCCGCAACTTTGCCGCGCAGCGTCTGCTCATTATCCTGCTGCATCTGCACGCGCGCGGTTTGTGCATCCACCACCTCCAGCAATGCAGACTGCTGCTCAGCCAGCTTGTCCGTTTCAGCTTGCGTGGTTTCCACTTCGGCGCGCAGCTTCGTCTGTGCGTCCTTCTGCTTTGTAAACTTGCCGCTGTTCTTCTCGATCAGGTTAGAAAGCGCCTGCGTAACCTGCTGCAGCGATACATCCCGTCCGCCGATCGGAGCCACAATGTGCGTCACATCGCGCTTGTTGATCAGGAACTGAAACGCTACCAGCGTATCCTGATTGCGGATTTTGCCGTTGTCAGCGGTCGGAGAGTGGAACACCAGCGACACGCTTTGCCCGTCTGATAATGGGATCAACGCACTCATGACCGGTATGCTGGCCACACGGCGCACTTTACCAATCACCGCGCCGCCCACGGTTTTCTGTCCGGTCGTATCAGCGCCAGCATCGTCAGTGCCGGCGCTGATGTTGGTCCCGTTCAGGCCACGGTTTAAGGCCTTCACAAAGGCGCGCATGGTCTGCGCCAGACGCATGCGCTCGGTGCTGATCGCTTCAAACATCGCACCCTGCACCAGGCTTTCATTTCCCAGATAGGTGTGATCGATGTCGTCGATCGTGGCGCTTTCCAGCATCATATCCGCGCTGCTGCCGGTCATCAGGCCGTCATAAACCGCCTGCGCCAGCACTGCGCCCGGTGTGCGGTTCTGGAGGTCCAGCACCATACGGTTGCTTAAAATCTCATTCATCATGCTGCCTCTTCCAGTTGGGCGATCTGCTCTTTCAGCTGGCGGGTGATCGCCTGCTCCTGATTAAGCTCGGTCTGTAAGCTGTCCGCGTTTTTCTGTGCCGCATCGGCATCCCGCGTCAGCTGGTCAGCCTTCGCCTGGGTGTCTGCGATACCCGCTTTATAGGCGTCACGCTGCTGGCGCACTTCGGCCAGCAGCTGAACTGACGATTTCACGCCGCGTTTTGGCTGCGGTGAGTCGTCTTTGCTGGCGGCGACGCGTGCCATCTTGCGCGCCAGCGCCTTCTGGAATGCCGTCGAGCCTTTTTTAAATAACGCAGCCAGCTGGCGTCCCAGGTCGGGGATCGTGGTGACGTGGGTAAATGGCACGTTTTTACCGTTCAGCTTCAGGCCGGAAATGTCGCCGCTGTCGTTAACCTGCACGGTCATAACCTGCTCGTCCATGCCGGTGAGGCTGAAGGTTTTAGTGAGAACGCCATCCTTTTTCCGGGCTGCGCCGGCGGCGGTGATTTTGGCTACTTCAAAGCCGCTGGTGGCGATCGCCTTTTTCAGCTTTGCCAGCCCCTTCTCGTTGAGCTCGTCAAAGCTCAGCAGGACGTAGGTCTTAGGATTCGACACGGTATTCCCCCTGCTCTGACTGGCTCAGCTGGTAGGTTCTGGTGACGGTATCCTGAAGCGGGAAAATGCGATAAAGCGGGTTCAGGCGGCTGTTACCGTGGGTCACGCGCACTGTCAGTGACCACTCGCCCGGTTCCAGATAGCGCGTATCAATCAGCAAAAACTCTTCACTCACGCCTTTTGGTGAGAGGTCCAGCGTGCGCTGCTTGCCGGAAATGACCACTGTCGGATCATTACTATCGCGCAGCCAGTACTCAATTTTGGCTCCTGCAAGTTTACCCACGCAGGCAATGTTGAGGCGGACCGGGAATGCCAGCGCGTTGCCGCGCACAGTGGCCACGCCACATCCCAGCAGAGACACTTTTTTACGGGCAAAGGCGCAGCGATCGACAACCATCGCCGCCGCCATCGCTGTGATAAACAGGTTCTGGTAATCAATCATGGGCCGGAGCCTCCTTTTGACCCAAATACGCCATTTATTGCCGCAATGAGTCTTTCTTTAAACACGGTTGAGAGTTCTCGCCAGTTGTTGCTTGCAACTAACACGGCAAGGTAAATCACGATTTCGTCCAGTCCCTGCTGGCGGGCAAAGAAATAGGCCGTGAGGCCCGTAATCAGCGCCAGCACAAGCTCGGTGGTAAAGTTGAATACCGTCGGTCGGATCCGGTATTCGCGCACTCCCAGCAGGAAAACGCCTGTGCCACTCAGCAAAGACAGGAGAAGCGAAACCGCGAGCATTTTTTCTACATCGGTCACATACCCCCCTTAGCACCTGGTAATCAGGTGGCGAGAGGGTACGGAGTCTGTAATTTAGAGAGGTAAAGAAAAACAGCGCCCGTAGGCGCTGTTAGGAAGGAGATCAGAGTGCTGCTGGTGGTGCAGGCCAGGCAGATTCCGGCACGTTGCCGATATCAGTTTCTTTCAGCTGCCGGATGTAAGCCATCCACTCCACCAGCTGCGCCTTGTCGTTATCCGGAAGGATGCCAAGCGCCAGCTCCGCCTGCCAGTCACTGATAAAGGCCCGCGCTTTTGCCAACAGTGAACTTCTGGTGCGCTCAGCCATTTCCTGCAGCTCTGCGGCAGAGTGTTTATAAGCCTCCACTTTGCCATTACGGTAAATCCATCCACCTAATCTATCCATGCCGTCTGGAATATCCGAAGCGACCACCTCTGCCACCCAGCAGTTGATCGGCCACAGTTTTGAAGCGTCCGTGTCAAAGCTGACTACCCGACCTGCTTCGTCGTACACAATTTTCATCGTGTCTGGTGAATACAGTTTTTGCGACTCATACCAGTCCTGACCGCTTTTGCATCGGACAAAAATGATATTCATGTCATTGAGCGACTGCAGTCTGGCGGCCTCTACTTTTTCTTCATCAGTGGAAGATTCAGTAACGACCGGCACATTCGGTGTATATTTTTTAAATGGTCCAAAATTTAACATATTTATCCTTACGCAAAGCCTGCTGTATACCAGCCACCGTTAATACAGTACTGAACACATCGCGCCGTCACGACGTCGATATATTGGTCCTGGTTGTCGTTCCTGGCAGACGTTATAACGTAGCCGCTCTCTTCAGAAATACCGGGGCCGTTCCAGGTTGATCCTTGCTTAAAACCGGCAAATCTGACGGCACTAACATATCGTGCTGCGATGTAGTTATTGATAAATCCGCCCCAAACCGGACCATAGATATTGCCATCCGCATGCATGACCGACTGACCATTACCGGAATACACCACATTACCGGCGTAAAGATTTCCAGCAGCACTAACATTTCCTCGTGCTGAAAAGTGGCCACCTACAATATCGCCACCAGCATTGATATTTCCATTTGCGGAAAAGCTAGCGCCTACGTTGACGTTATGGTTCATAAGAACGTCGCCATTGGTGCCATTAAAGCTGAACGGCCTTAGAGTATTAAATCCCCCATCCGGATCATTCTGGTTTGTGACCAGCATGTAATAGTTTGAGCCATCAAACCGGTGCAGCATTCCGATGCCTTTGCCACCAACCGGACGCATGCGGAAATCCGGGTCTTCTTGAACTATTTTTCCGTATACATAAAGTTTGTTCGTGGTAAAGCGGGCCGTTTTAACGTTGTTTGTATAAACATCTAACGTTCCATCATCAGGACATAATAAACCTGTATCGGAGTCGCCAATATTGATCGAGCCATGACTATCAGCAAAAGAACCTGTCCCGATATTTCCGATGCTTATATGTGTTGTTGTAAATAGTCGGCCTCCGACAAAGGTATCACTCTCAAAGTGCGCATCTTTATCAACAACAAGTGACCCAACTAAATGCGACGCTGCATTGATATTGAGATGACCGGCAACGATATTCATTGTTGCCTGCCCCGAAGCAGTTGCATCAGTCGGATCGACCAGAATACGGGCGTCGTAGTCATTCATCTGTGCAATTGATGAATTGAAGTCGATATACGGATTTGCTGAAATTATGCTGACCTGGCTTCTGAACTCCGCAGCGTTGGAAGCCCTGAATAAATCGCTGACTTCCAGCCCACCTTTTACCGACAACGCGACATAACTGGCCGGAAGGGCTGTATCCACTCCGCCAATGATCGTCTGTCCGCGCAGATAGTTTGGTGCCGTTCCCTGCATATACAGGTTCCACCGATTTAATCCTGCGCGTTGCGTCATCATCCCTTCAAATGCATAGGCCGCTTTAATGCTGAGATTGGCTTTATCAAACACGCGGAAAGACGACATTAGCCCTACGGTGGCATTGGCGTTAACAACTGTGCTGTTACCCCAAAACTCGACAACTTCAGGCAAATTTTGTCCGGTGTTTCCGTCACCTACTGACATTTCGACACCAAAACCAATGCCACGGACTGTCGCGTCTGCACCGAGATTAGTGTAAGCCATTGCAGCAATCTGGGTGGTTCCTGTCAGATTACCTTTGCCCGGTGCTGTGCTTCCAATCGTCAGCATGCGTCCAGTGCTGTCACTGCTACCGCCAAGTGCTAGATGCCCTTTGTCGCTGAAGAGCGCGATATTCTGGTTCCACGTTACGCCATTATTCCGGTTATCCACATCGAGACGCAGGCTACTGCCCTCGCCTCTCAGGCGGAAGCCCGCTGCATCTGCGTCGCGATCGATAAAAGAGATTGTAGGCGCAAAGCTGTTAACAGTGATCCCCTGGGTGCCGTCACTGCTGCTGCCCGTCACCACCAGCGCGGCATTGGTCAGATCGCCTACCGCTGTTGCCCCCTTCGCAAGCACGTTTACCGGCCCGGTAAAGTCAGCGCCCCTGTTTACCGTAAGGTTGCCACCGACAACCGCGCTGTTCAGGAAGTTCATTGTCGAAACGTTGGTTTCGCCCGTACCGTCGCCTGACAGGGTGAGCCATGTACTCGTGATTGAGTTACCCCAGGTAACGGCATCGTTACTGTCCCTGGACTGGCCGAAATACCAGTGCAGCGTGTCATCTGACTTTTTGCCGCGCAGATAGTAGGCTTTGTCTTTGGTTTTGGGCTTCAGCTGCAGCGTAGTTGCGTCAGCGGCAAAGAGTCCAGCACCATCCGACGACAGGCCTCCACCACCGGTGATAGCCAGTCCGCCAGCCCCCTGCAGTGTGGCTAAGCCGTCTCCGCCGTTTAGAGCGAGACGTGCGGTAATTGCGCCGGTAGACGAGCGCGCATCTACCACAATTTTTCCGCCGCCATGCGTCATGTTTGTAGTGGTAATGCCACCGAGGATCCTGCCGCTCCAGGCATCACCACTTAATGCCGCAACCCGACCAACAATCTGCATCACGTCCGTTTCATACGTCGGCGGCTTATCACCCAGCTGATCGGTCCGTAAAAACGTCATCGACGGAACTGAAGGTTCAGAACGAATCACACCAATACGATATCCGGCACTGATTTGAGAGCCAACTTCCAGATTTTTTGAGACTGTCAGCTTTGGCGTATTGATGCTGGATAGCTGGCTGGTGCTGGTAATATCGTTGTTATCACCTGCCTGTGCCGCGCCCGCTTTTACCAGATCGGCAAGAGTCATGCTGGCGCTGTCCATCATCTTTCGCCAGCCGTTCTGATCCGCTCCTACTGTCAGCCCGGACCACGCCCAGTCGCCTGAAACTTTAGCTGCAATACGCAGATACATTACGCCACCCTGCGCCGCCAGCAGCTGCACCAGTGACGCGTCAGCATCATATTTCCGGCGCATGTTGAATAGCTGGCCACGCAGCGTCTGCGTGGTTTTGCCAAAATCAATCGGGCCATCACTGAAGGTGCCGCTCAGTGTCCAGAAGGCATTTTGCTCCGTCACAGACACGTCAGCCAGTAAGGTGATTTTGCTGTCCAGTACCAGCGACGGCGCACCCAGGCCAAACGCACCCACGGCCATCAGCGCACCTGCCGTCATATCCAGCGGGTTTTTCTGCTGATCCGCCTGCGCGGCGGTACCGAGATCGAGATTTTCACGCGCCTCCTGCACGTCCGGCAGATCAGCCAGATTCTCACTGGCAACCAGCTGCTTATCGTTGACCAGCTGATCCAGCTCGATGTTTTTACGGAACATCGCTTTGTCGTGAATATCCGAGCCGTTATTGGCAATGACCATGTTGTTATCAATCATGCCTTTAAGGATTTTCAGCCCCTTAAGGTTAGCCGCAATCAGCTCATCGTCGCTGGTGTAAATCGAATCCAGCGTGATACCGACCTGCCGGTTGATACGGTAGTTGGTGACGATCATCGCCTGTGTAACTTGCGTGGTACCGGTTGGTACCAGTACGCGGCAGAGTTCCAGCTGGTTCGGCATCAGCGCAACTGAGATATCCTGCGCAAAGACGCGTGCGGCCTCAACTGTTGAGGTGATATCTACCTGATCTGTCTTCACTCCCAGCTTGTAGTTTGCTTCCAGCACGATACGGGTAGTTTTGCCCGCCACGACTGGCAACGTCAGATCGGCCAAGTGCTGCACGGTGATCTGGTGCGCGTTTACGTCGATTGAGGCCGCGCCCTGCCCACCTTCCGCCTCTTTGGAGGTAACGACGACATTCAGACCGGAACCGGCAACCGGCGCAAAGCCCAGGTAAAAGCCGGATCGCACTATGCCCTTCAGTTTGCGGTTTAACGCGGAACTGGTATAGGTCTCCAGGTACTGCATATCCGCCGACAGCGGCGCGGTGCCATACGCTTTCCCCGCCATAACGCCGATATCGGTAATTTCATTACTGCTCATGTGCGCTACGCCGTTTTCTGTTCGATGGTGACGATAAGACGGTAGGCCTTACCACGGAATACGGTGTCCTGCTGCAGGCACAGCACGGCAAAGGCGTTGCCGTCTGCGTCCACCAGCGTCAGCGTATTGAGGTCATAGGCTTTGCCTTCCGGAAGAATGGCTTCATCCAGCTGAATGGTGATCGAGATATCCGCGCCGGTGCTGGTGAGAACCAGAGGCGTTTCAGTGAATTTACCGGTCAGGTTGTCGTTGCTGAACGTGGAGGGAATATCCGCGATGTTCCAGCCGCCAGCGGCGTTACTGCTTACCAGCGTGGACTTACCCCAGTAGGCTTTCACCATCTGGAATCGGGATCCTTTACCGATAGAGGATTCAGCGCGACGGATGTAGTAGTAATCCAGCAGCTTCGCTTTAAACAGCTTGCTGCTGACAGAGATAGTATCAGCCATAAAAAAGCCTCTCAGAGTTAAGAGGCCAGAGGGTATGGAGTTTGTAAAATCCGATGGTCAACTACGCGACAAATTGCTCATAAAAAAGCGTGGCGATCGTGCTGGTGCCATTGCCGTCGTCGGGCAGTGCCAGGACAAACTCCGGCGTCCCGTCAAAGGGAAACGCCATTGTCACGCTACTTCCGTCCGTACCGGTTGCTGTGACGCCCTGGCTATCGCCCTTCTGAATGGCAATGTACTGCACGCCACCTTCGGTGAATAACCGGGCGCGGCTGTCAGTGGCAGCGCTGGCAATATCAATGGGTGCTGGCGCTGCGTCCGGCCTGGCGCGGTAGTCATTCGTCCAGGCATCAGCGGCAAACATGTCGTAGCGTTCGCAGCGCCTTACCTGCCGCAGTGGCACTGCGGGAATATCAAACTGCTGCTGTGTGGCCATGTGCAGATTTTTGATCTCAGACTGGAGATCCGCGAATGACAATTTAGCCTGATAGTCGATACCGGCGCTCATAAGCGTGATGCTCTCAGCGTCGGCGCTCATCTCAAACGAGATAAAGAGCGCTAAGCCGTCAAACACGATGTGAAGCGGTAGCAGCGGCGCAATGATCCGGTCAAACTGTGTCAGCAGCTTCTGTACGGCTAAATCCTGCTCCATATAGCCATACCGCTCATACAGCTCATTCAGCGCCACCGAGATTTGCGCCCGTGACGTCAGGAAGAACTCGCCATACTTCTCTTCTGCAATCGCCAGACCTTCTTTTGTGGTAAAGAAAGTGCCATAGGGTGCCAGCTCCTGATCCACAGGCGCATACAGCTCCTGCCAGCTGACCGGCAGGTTATCGAACTCGCGCCAGAAAGTTGAAGTGATCGGCTTATCGGTGCCTTTAAAATGCACTTCGTCCAGGCGCTGCGCCAGCAGCACGGGCCTGCTGGTGTCCGTGGTCTCCGCCACGATAAAGAAGCGGCCATATTCACTCATGCGCAGCGTCAGATCGTCCTTGTCCATCGTGTAGTAGCTTTTGCGGTTAGTAATACGCTCCAGAATCGGCTCTACCGTGTCCTCAAAAATATCCTGTAGCGCGTTAGCAAACCCCGACCACAACTCAGAGCCCTGTTTTTCCTTCGTAAGACGGTCTTTTACCCAGTTTCTGATCATGGCCGTGCCTTACAGGTAGTTAATATCAAACGTGGAGTTAGCCACATCGAGATAGATAAAATCATTCAGCTGCAGGGCCGTTTTCATATCGTGCGGGGTCAGCTCATAGGAGATAAACAGGTTCAGCTCCTCAATCACGCGCCACAGGTCTTTCACCTGCACCTGTGAGAAATGCTTACCGGCTGCAACGCCATTCTGATCGCTGTCGCCAAACGTTGTGGCATCGCGTCCGAAACGAGCCTCAAGCGCCTCCTGAACGGCTTTCTTTGCGTCTGACAGAATGACGTTCTTCTTCGCCAGCGCGGTCAGTGAGATCGTAAATGGCTCCTCCTGTGTCGGGACGTAGCGGAATTTTTTGTTGATCTCATTGGGAATAGCCTTGATAGCCGTCATGATCATGGTCTCAAGCTCAGCCTGCGTGTAGCCCGGTTTATGCCCGCAAAAGAAGATCGTGTTGATGTTGCTCAGTGACTTAATGCCGGTTGAAATCTCCTGCTCCTGCTCACCCCAGGCACTGATCCAGGACATACCCGGCACTGCACGATTCAGGAAGTACTTATAGTCACCACCCCAGACTACCTGCTCGTCATACGCCACGTAGTACTGCGCCCGGTTGCGCGTTTCCTCCGTGCTTTCGAAGCCGCTGCCGCCCGTGATTGGCGTCATGGTCACAACCTCAATCTTGCTGTTCATGTCGGCAATGTTGCCTGCAGGTGTCAGCTTCTGGCCCTGCGTCAGTGTGGTGTCGCCACGGCTGCACCACACATCCAGATCGACCTTACTGCCGGTCTTCGGCATCTTGCCGATCGCACCGTCACCAAAGCGCACGCCCAGCTGCTCAGACGGCTTGTAAACCAGCACGTAATGTTGGCTGGACCCACGGGATAGACGAAACAGCGGGTTATTTTCCCATAGCGATTTGTTCTCGTTTTCCGTCACAAACACATCCATCGAGACGGTTTCCTCCGTGATGTCACGTGGCAGCATTACCGTGTAAAACGGCGCTTCGGCGTCGATCGCGGATGACACGTTGACGTGTTCCATCTGGCGGACGTCGTTCACAACGATGCTGCCGCCAGCAGGGATGATCACCACGTCAGTTGTAACGTAGGGCAGCTGCGCATTGGACAGAAATTC
The DNA here is from genome assembly GCF_029844725.1 of Pantoea sp. GD03673. Lineage (GTDB taxonomy): Bacteria > Pseudomonadota > Gammaproteobacteria > Enterobacterales > Enterobacteriaceae > Pantoea. Next base: position 7,348 of record NZ_JAOCKJ010000012.1, on the reverse strand, counting down.
CGCATAAATTGGCAGCTGAATGACTTCATCCGTTTTGTTGGTGATCTTCACACTGCCCCATGACGGCGTGATTAAATGGCCGAGATAGTTGCGATCTTCGGCTGCGGCCAGAATGCTTGAGCGCTTCGTTGCTGTGGAGATAAACCCCTCCGTCAGGCCGCGCTCAGCGGTAGTCTGCGCGGCGTAGATAATTTGCGCCCCAAACACAGCCATCATCTGAATGAACTGGCTGTTGGTGAATTTTCTCCACCAGCTGTTGGCCTGCAGCTGGCCGTTAAACTTTTCCAGTAATTCCTGAATACTCACAATTTACCCCGGTTAACTTTTGTTCATGGACACGGCCAGCGGGCCGTAAGATGTGATAAAGGTGATCTGCCACGTATCGACGTTTTGCGGCGCGCAGCGGATAGCTCGTAGCCCCAGCCCTGGCAGATCGATACGCAGCTTTTTAATCAGTGCGGCCTCAATAGCGACTTCGGTTAAATGGCCGGTCTCAGAGCCGACTGGCTCATGTTTGTAGTCCTGCATGGTGTTACCCCATCCGGGTAGGCCGTAAACGCTGCCCTGCGGCGTCCTCAGCCATTCCTCAAGCCGGGCAAGCCAGGCGTCTGACTCCCCGGCTTTCACCACTACCCCGCCCTGATCTACGCGCATCAGGCAGTCAATTTCGTTTTGCATGTGTTAGTCCTGCAGGAGTTCGTTGAGCGCCGGGTCGTTGATGCTCAGGGTTGATGACGTGCGGGGAGCCGGTTGCGCCGTGTTGACCACTTTGTCCGGCGCGGTATCGCTTTTCTTCTTCGTGACGCCCAGTAGTGCCTCCAGCTGGGTGCGCATGCCTTTCAGCTCTTTGAGCATGTCCTGATCGTGACTGTTGGCGTCACCGCTCATCATCGGACGCATGCCGCTGCGCGGGAGATCGGTCACATTCTGGATTTGCGCCGGGTGATTCAGCAGAGGCTGCTGTACAGGCCTTGTCTGCGCCGCACTGGCGCCGCTCAGGTATGACTTCCCGGCGCTGGCCAGCGATTCAGTGCCACTGTCGAGCCAGCCGCCAGCCTTGCTTGTAAGCGGTGCAATGGCACGGAGCACGCCGGGATCGGTAATGCCTGCCTGGTCCAGCACGCTGCTGATCATGTCATTGCCGCTGAAGCCACCCAGCGTCTGACTGAATGTGTCACTGATGGCGGGCATGATCGAAGCGCTGACGGCGTTCACTCCGTCCCTTGCACCGCCCAGCATGCGATCAAACAGGCCGCTGGACTCCGGTGCGGCGGCGGGTGTCCGGGTGCTGGCCACAGTAATCGGTGCATCAGAGGTTGCAGAGCCTGGACGGGCTCGCACGCTGCCGGTCGAGACGTGAGATACAGCAGCGGGACGTGAGCGGCTGGCAATCTGATCGGGCGCCAGCGCGGCCAGCTGGAGGCCCGCGGGAAGAGATTCACCACCAGGCAGGGACAGGCCGCTGGTAGGGCGTTTGCGGGACATACCGGCCACGCCCAGGGATTCAGTTGCGCCCTGCACTTTCCCGTCAGCCCACTCATTCAGGGCTTTGACCTGCCCCCATGCGCCTGCTCCAGCGTGTTTGATCTTGTCCGCCGCGCCGTTAGCCGGCTTATCCTTACCGGCTTCTTTTGCTGCAGCAACCTGCGAGGCCGTGGGCGCTGCCGGGGCCACTGCTGGCGATGCTGCAGGCGCTGGCACGGGTGCAGGTACGGGTGCGGGAATAGCAGCCGGTGCGGCGGCGGCGGCCCCTGCGCCAGCCGTCAGCTTCACTTTGTCGCCAGCAGAATAGAGTGAGTCCACCGCAATGGGTGCCTGGTCCTGCTTCGCACGCGCTTCATTCACCGACTTAAGGGATTCGTCACTGAATTTCCCGCCGACCCACTTGCCATTTTCATTGTGGCCGATGGCGTTCATCATGAAGTCGTTCGTGACCTGCGGGTTGCCGCCTTCGATGGTGGCAATGCCACGCATCATCTGCGTCATGACTTTAGGATCTTTGAGGTCCAGCTGCTGATCGCCACGCACGCCCAGCTTTTTCGAGAGTGAGTCCACGTACTGTGACGTGTTGTTTTCACTCTCCGGCGCGTACAGCTTGATGATGTCCTGCACGGTATTCAGCTTCTTGTAACCAGCTGCTTTAGAGGTGCCTTCTGAATAACTTGTCAGCTGATTCGCCAGCGCCCTGAATCCTTCTTCTGGCGTGTTGAACTTAGCGAACCGGGCCTCACCTTTACTGTTTTTGGCCTCCAGGCTTGCGCCCTCCTGTCCCACATAATTCAGGTTGCCAAAGTTGTTGTTACGGAAGGATCGAACCTTCGCATTTGCGCCGCCCACATTGAGATCTGCGCCGATGCTGTTTTGCGCCACATCGGCATAATCAGCGGCGTTTTTGCCCTGCGTACCTACGCCGTCCTCGCCCCACTCGCCACCCTGCAGCTGTGTACCGAGACGATTTATAGCCGTGACGGTTTTCGTGGTGCCATCGGTGATCGCCTTCGTCTGCTCCGCGCTGGTGCCGGTCAGCTTGTCATAGACGCCTGATGCGCTGGTTGAGAAGGCGCTGAACAAGTCGCCTACTTTGCTCAGCCCCGAATCCAGCCCCTTCGCAATGTCACTGGTGTCAAAGGTCAGTGACTTCGCCACGCCGTCCATACCCAATGCTGACGCTCCGGACGCCAGTAGCCCGGACGCGCCGGATACCAGCCCGCCCATGTTCAGCACATTTGCTGCGGTGTACTCGCCCTTATGTCTGCCGCTGACGGTAGCGCCTTCTTTAAGGCCAAAGGCCCTCTGCTGCCCCGCTGTGTCGTTGTAGCCTTCGTATGCGTCCATGCCAGCGCCGAGCACGGTTCCGACCAGCGGAATCGCTTTAAGAGCCGTTTTACCGGCGAGTTTACCGGCCACTTTCAGCCCGCCTTTTTCTGCGGTCTTCTCCGCTGCGGCTTCCGTGGTTTTTTCAGCGACTTTTATCCCACCTTTTGCAGCGGTTTTCTCTGCTGCAGCCTGTGTGGCTTTTTCACCTGCTTTAGTCGTTTCACTGCCCGCCATGCTGCCTGCGGCTATCGTTGCACCGGCTGCAGCCGTCGTTGCTGCTACGCCACCAATCGTTGCCGCTTTTTTGCCCCCTTTAAGAACGCTCAGCGCTTTCGACAGCAGGCTTTTCTTTTTCGGCTTAGGCTTGGGTTTAGAGGCATCGGGCTTGCCTTTGCCGTCCGGCAGCAGATCACTGGCTACGTCAGCAACATCAGCAGCAGTTGAGAGCGCACCGCGTTTACGGCCGCGGCGTTTACGCCTGCCGGGGATCAGCGAATCCATGAACCCGCCAGCTACTTTCCCCGACGCATGCGACAGCTTCTTAACTTCCTCCCGCACATCGTCCAGGGCATCCACAATGCGATCGTCATTGGCGGCGATCACTTTGGTCTGTTCCTGCGTTACCTGAATGGCTTTTGCCTGTTGAGCGGATTTAAAGCCATCAGCCGATTTTGGCTTGCCGATCGCTGGTGGCGTTCTGGCTTCGGTTGTCACTGGCGGATGTGTCAACGGAGGCTCAATTTTCAGCGCAGCGTTGCCTTCGGTTTTACCCTGCATGAAGTTTTTCAGCGTCACGACGTTCTTTCCGACTTCGGCGGAAATGTCGTACATGCCTTTACCCATCATCCATAGCGGACCACCAGCAGCCGTTCCAGCAATGTCTGCGCCGGAAGACATACCATCGCTGTTCGTTTCGGTGGCAGATTCCAGCATGCTACTTAGGGAGCGGAAAAATCCCTGCTGCTGTTTTTGCTCAGCGCGCCGCGCATTTTTTTCCTGTGTTGCTGCTGATGCAGCCGCAGAATCACTCCGTGCTGTAAAGCGCCCATTTGAATCACGTCCGCCAGCGCTCACCTTTTTGGTGCCGTTTAAAGATACCTTTTCGCCCTCAATATTCCGTTTTAGTGCTTTATCAGAGTTCTTTTTAAGCCCATAGCCTCCGACAGGAACTAAATTGGCCCCAGCAGATCCTTTTTGTGCCTTATTAAAGGCCTTTTTAGTGCTTTTATTATTACCCCATTCAGTTAAACGAACTGAATTGGATTTTTCTGTCCTGTTTTGGTCCTTAATAAGGCTCTTTTTGTGCCTATTTGGTTCTTTGTCAGAGTGGGGTAGCTTTCTGGTGTTCTCACTATTTTCCGGCTGTACATCATTTTGACCGGCGCTACGACGTGTCAGCGATCGCGTAACAGTCATCCCTGACGCGGCATTATTTCTGTCGGCGGAGGATGGCTGTCTCGTACCTGTGAGCGCATTGCGAATCAGGGTTAACTGTTTTAACTCTGCTTCGCTGGCTTTCTGAATTGCATCAATGATGCGGGCCTGATCCTGCTGCTTCATCATTCCGACCTGCTGTTAGTCTTTCTCATTTGCTCTGTGAGCGTGTTATTCATCTGAATGGCGCGCCATAACGGCAGTGCGTCAACGTCACCGACTGGCTGGCGTGCGGTCAGCGTCAGGTTGTCAATGATGGTTAGCCATCCATTGAGGTGAAAATCGTGGAACAAAAAATCCAGAGCGAAATGGGATAAACAGTTGAGTGGTATTCATCTGCTTATCCTCCTTTTCGCAAGCGACGGGCGGGAGCAGAAGCCGGACTTCACCTTGTGTGATTTGCATCAGCAAGCCGTGGCGCAGGTTGCGCTGCATCAGCTGGATATGAGCCACCAGCGGCGCGAACTCGAGATCGGGAACCATGCCTTCCAGAATGTCGAAGCGGCGATTTGCGGCCTCTTCAAAATCAGCTGGATCGTCATCCAGCTCGGTGCAAAGTGCGAACTCTGCAATACGCATGCGCATAATGGCGGTTTCATAATCCGGCGCGTCAGCATCCGGCAGACCAGCGCGCATGCGCTCCAGCATTTCCTGCCCGCGCCCGGTCAAAGGCTTGAGCGTCCAATCAGTAGGTACGCCGTTTACAGGGACATTCACGCGCTCAACGGGCTCGATGGTTAGCAGCTCAACGGTCTCCGCCAGTTCACTCAGATCAAAGTCGTAGGTGTGCAGTTCCTGACAGTGCTCACAGCTATAGTGAAACGCCTCCAGGTTGTCAGCGCGGCTGTTAATCATGATCCACCACAGCGCTGTGCGTCGCTCCTGTGCGGTCCAGTCGCGGCTGTCATTAATCGGACCTTCCTGCAGGGCATTCAGGTATTCCGTAACGCGCCGTTCATCACCCAACACGTCGGGAGAGCAATATTTCAGGGCGTCTTTGATCACCGGCTGTCGGAAGATGATTTCAGTGGCAGGGCGCGACGCCAGCGGCAGTGGAGGGATGATCACAGTGTTGTCCTTCAGAATTTAATGAGGTTTGATGCGGATGATTGAACCTGGTTTGTAATTCCCCCTGTTACTCCTTTCAGCAGTCCGTTTGCGAGACTTCCGGCGCTGGTGTACTTCACAAATGTCACCGGAATGGTGGCAAACTCGCCCACGGCATCGCGGGCGCGGGAGATCTCGCCGATCGTGGTGATAAAGCCTTTCATTTCCTCTTCAAGCGAGGTGCGGCCGTCCTGTGAGACACGGTAGATCCGGATGTTGAGCAGGTAGGCTGGCGGCAGATTAAAGGTGCCGTCTCCGTTATGGATCCGCGCACGGCGCTCCTTAAACTTCTGCAGAATTTCGCCATCCTCGTTATCACGAACGGTCATCGAGACAGAGCCCGCCGTGATGTGAGTGGGCTTCACGAACTCGTTACCGCCGATCAGTTTGCTTTCGGTCTCAACGTTGCCCGTGCTGTAGGTGATATCTTTCACGTACATGTCCACACGGGAGAAGCCGTCTATCTCGATGTTCCACTGCCAGCCCTGCGCGTACCGGATGCGCATAGCCAATTCGAGGATGGTTTTCGCGTTGGCCAGCTCAGGCGGCAGACCGGCATACGATGCGCCGGCGCCGCCGCTCATGGTGGCGGAGGCACGGGACAGGATGTTAGAGATCAGGTTGCTTCCAGCCTGTTTTGCCGTGCTGGCGGCAAAGCCTTTGATGTTCCCGGCCAGACCGTTAAAAAAGCTCATAGCGCCCCCTTACCAGGTGCTCATTGCGGGGATAATTGCCCGACTGGCGGAGATCTGCATTTCCAGATCGGTTTTACGCTGGTGGAGCGTTGCCTCATCTGGCAGAAACGATGCGTCGAACTTACCGGCGATGTGTAAGCGGCGCAGGCGCTCGACATTTGGAATGGCGATCAGCACTTCCAGGTAGTCTTCGAGCAGCCCGGTAATGTCTGCCGGTAGCTGTGTCTCTTCGTAATCGCAGTCACGGATATTGCGGAAGTAGAGCAGGGTAAACGGCCATTTCTCGCGGCCAGTCAGCTCAAGCTCAATGGTTGAATCGTAGGGATCGGCATACACCAGCGCGCCATTGAAATCGTTCACGTTTACCAGTGACAGGTAATCAGACGGAAAAGGGAGGCTTGCGCCCCCCAGTTTCTCAATGCGTTTACGGCCTGGTACACCGGCCCGATCCTGATAGACGCCGAGAGCCTGGCGGAGAAGGCTGGTTAATAACGCCTCTTCATCCACCAGCAGCGTCGTGAAGCGCGCTTTCACGGCTTCAAGCAGTTCGACCGGCGTCATGATTATTCAGCCCAGTTGTAAACAACGCGCAGCGGCAGCTTCACTGCAGCTGTGGTGTCTTCAGAGCCAAAATCGACGGCATCTGAGTACACCTTGCAGTGCAGGTAACTGCGTGTCAGGCCAGCGCTGTCGCCGCCGTTCGACTCTGCTGCTGCAGCAAAGGTGATATCAACGTATTCTTTGTTGAGCACCATCTGGCGCACCGCTGCAAACACGTCACCTTTGATGGTTTCAACGCAGGTCATCTGGAACTCACCAGAGTTTTTCAGGGTGCCATGCTGGTTAAACTTCATGCCACCCGGTGCCACGTCTTCCACGTCCTCGCGGGCCATTTCCGGCAGCTGCGTGGTACGGATCAGGATCGACAGGTTCGGGTAGCCTTTAACGGTCATCCAGTACTCAGAGCCGATAAGTTTTTCGCCCGCGGCAAGGTTCTGGTTAAAGCGCTTTTTCAGAAAGGCGGTATCGGCTTTCGTGTTGGAAAATCCGGACATAATTTGTTCCTCAGATAAACATATATGGAATGTCAGACTGGTTCTGCACGCTCAGGCCGGAGCACTGGAGCGTGACGGTGTTGTGGGTGTAATGCCCTTCGGCAGTGCGGGGTGCGTCCAGCTGGTAGCCGACGCTTCGGATCACCACGTCCATCAGCTTCAGGCGACGGCCAACGTCCATGATCACGGGGAGAGGACGGCGGCCACCCGGCAGCGCAGCGTTCAGTTCAGGGGAGGCCA
>NZ_JAOCKJ010000011.1 GCF_029844725.1 Pantoea sp. GD03673 | reverse complement strand
TGCATCCTGTTACCTTCTTAGCGTCTTTCCAGCCACTCTGCAATGAAATCAGCAACGCTGCCTGGGCAATTTATGTCCAGAACCGGTACGTTCAGTGCTAATTTCTGGTCGCTGGCGACCGCTATTGTCTGCGCATCGAGCAGTTCTTCTATCCCACCTTTAATCCCGTCACGCCATAAAACAATCTTTGGCACAGGTTCATTTTTAAAACCTTCAACTAATACTATCTCAAGCACAGAGTGATCCATGCGGCTAAGCAGATAAGGCAGATCAATCGACGGCTGATCCGGTGTTTCACACATCAATGCCCAGCGTTCTGAACTGGCCACTATCACCTGACTGGCACCCGCTTTTCTGAGCAGGTAGCTATCCTTGCCGGGTATATCCACATCCATCTGATGATGCGTATGTTTAATCAGCCCGGCACGTATTCCTTTGCTCAGAAGAATCGGTATCACCTGTTTTAACAGCGTGGTTTTTCCGGTGCCGCTCCAGCCAGCTATCGCGAGTAATGGCAATGACATTTTAATCTCTCTTGTTCAGGTCATCTGGCGTATTGATATTGCGGAAAGCAGACTCATCATCATCCAGCTGAACCGCATGACCGCCATGGTCGTGCAGGAAGTGCATCAGACGCCGTTCACCGGCCTGAAGATAGTCATGCAGCGGCGCAGCCAGGTCACGGTGAATCAACGCGAGCGTGGGGTGATCGCGCGTCTGCGAGCGTACCCATACCGCGGGCGCTTCTCCGCGCTGGCCGCGTAGTTTCTCAACAAAGTTAAGCGGAACTTCTGGGGTATCACAGGCGCAAAAAACGGCCCACTCACCGTCAATGGCGCGTAGCGCACTGTAGATACCGGCCAGCGGCCCAGGATAGTCATCAAAAACATCCTGAACAATCCGACACCCGCTTAACTGATAGCGATCAATATTACGATTGGCATTAATCATGACAATGTCGACTTGTGGCCTGAGCCGTTCAAGGACATGCTGATAAAGCGGCCTGCCATCCAGTTGCACTAATCCTTTATCCTGACCACCCATACGGCGGCCCTGACCACCGGCCAGAATGATGCCGGTCAATATTGGCATGACTGTGCCCTCGCTGATGACGCACTGTGAATAACGGAGAAACCTGAATGAAATGCCATCGTTTAAACGAGCTGATCGAATTGCTGCAACCTGCCTGGCAAAAAGAGCCTGACCTGAATCTGGTCACATTTTTGCAGAAACTGGCGCAGGAATCTGGTTTCCGTGGCCCGTTAAGTGAATTAACCGATGATGTATTAATTTACCATCTCAAAATGCGTGACTCAGCCAGCGATGATGAGATCCCGGGACTGAAAAAAGACTATGAAGTTGATTTCAAAACAGCACTGCTCCGCGCACGAGGGGTCATTAAACAGGACGAGTAGTGTTATCCTTGGCATCTCTATGCAAGGGCAACTACAGGTAACATGATGAGCGACGCTGCTTTTAACTTCCAGACATTGAATCCCGACGTATTGCTTGATGCGCTCTGGGATACAGGAGTTCGCGTCGAATCAGGTCTGACAGCCCTGAACAGTTATGAAAACAGGGTTTATCAATTCAGCGATGATGAAAAACGCCGCTATGTCGCGAAGTTTTATCGACCTCAGCGCTGGCGTGCCGAACAGATTACTGAAGAGCACCAGTATGCATGCGATCTGCTGGCGGATGAGGTGCCCATTGCGGCACCACTGCGCTTAAAGGGCGAGACACTGCACAGTCACGCTGGCTTCTTTTTTGCCGTATTCCCCAGCCTGGGTGGACGGCAATATGAGACAGATAACGAAGATCAGATGGAGTGGGTAGGCCGCTTCCTTGGCCGTATTCATCAGACCGGGCGTAAAGCGCTGTTCAGCCATCGTCCTGCCATCGGTCTGGATGAATACCTGCATGAACCCCGTCAGGTGCTGGAGCATTCCCTGCTGGTGCCTGCGTCGCTTAAAGCTGCACTGCTACAGGCGATTGATAAGCTGGGTAATACGCTGCAGCAACAGTGGCACTCCACGTGGCAGCCGCTACGATTACATGGCGACTGCCATCCGGGTAATATCCTGTGGCGCGATGGACCGTTATTTGTGGATCTGGATGATGCCCGTAATGGCCCGGCAGTGCAGGATTTGTGGATGCTAATCAGCGGCGATCGACAGGAACAGCGTATTCAGTGGGATATCCTGCTGGAGGCTTACAGTGAATTCAGCGATTTTGATATTAATGAATTGTCACTGATTGAGCCTTTACGCGCTATGCGCATGGTTTATTATCTGGCCTGGATTGTCCGCCGCTGGCAGGATCCCGCTTTTCCGCGTGCTTTTCCCTGGATGACAGATGAAGATTTCTGGCGCAGGCAAATTTCACTCTTTACCGAGCAGGAGAAGCTGTTGCAGGAACCTCCTCTGCAGCTGACACCGCAATATTAATGACGTAGTCAGGAGAATTTTTCACGATGAAAAAAATTTGGTTTGCACTGATGGGTTTAGTGCTGGCATTCAGCGCGTCTGCTGCCCAGTTCACTGAAGGTAAGCAATATGTGAGTCTGCCAAAACCTGTGGCCAGTGAACCTCAGGTGATGGAGTTCTTCTCCTTCTTCTGCCCGCACTGCTATCAGTTTGAACGTATTTATCATGTTAATGACGCGGTGAAAAAGAATCTGCCTGCTGATACAAAGCTGGTGAAATACCATGTCGATTTTCTGGGGGGTGATCTGGGGCCGGTTGTCACTCAGGCCTGGGCTGTAGCGATGGCTTTAGGCGTTGAAGATAAGGTAACCGCACCGATCTTTGATGGCATTCAGAAAACGCAGACCATCACCGATCCTGCCAGTCTGAAAGAGACCTTTATCAACGCTGCCGGTATTTCTGCTGCGGATTATGATGCTGCGTGGAACAGCTTCGCTGTAAAAGCGCTGGTTGCTCAGCAGCAGAAAGCCGCTGCCGATGTTGATCTGCGCGGCGTGCCAGCCATGTTCGTGAATGGCAAATATATGGTCAACAATGGCGGTCTGGATACCAGCTCTATGGATAATTTCGTCGCGGACTATGCAAACGTCGTAAAATTCCTGGTAAGCCAGAAGTAACCCGCTTCACAGCCCATGTGAACGCCAGCTTAGCTGGCGTTTTTTTATGCTTTAAAAAGCGTGGCTATTTTTGTCCATCTCCTGGGCATAAATTTAATATCCACACAAGGGATCACGTAATTAAAAATGGCGATCGGGTCACGGAAATTAAGTAACTTAATGAAATATATATGATTTATTAAGGTTTAAATGATTTAAGATCCTGAAAATCAGGGCGTTATAATTTTTACGCACAAAGTTATCCACAGAATGATCGTTGCGATCTTTCCTCCAGAATCGTTAAAAACGCCACACATTCTACGCCTTAGTTCACCATTCCTGCCAGGTTGTGGCATCCTTATAGACCAACTCATAGCAACGAAGACTACACAGACTTATGGCGCAAATAGCAGAAAATCCCCTGATTCTGGTCGATGGCTCATCCTATCTTTATCGCGCGTATCACGCGTTTCCGCCGCTGACCAATAGTGCAGGTGAACCCACTGGTGCCATGTACGGCGTACTCAACATGCTGAAAAGCCTGCTGGCGCAATATAATCCGAGTCACGTTGCTGTGGTATTCGATGCCAAAGGCAAAACCTTCAGGGATGAGCTGTTTGAGCATTATAAATCTCATCGTCCGCCGATGCCGGACGAACTGCGGGCGCAAATCGAGCCACTGCACGAGATGGTGCGGGCCATGGGTCTGCCGTTACTTGCTGTGAGTGGCGTTGAGGCCGATGATGTTATTGGTACGCTGGCGCTGGAAGCGGAGAAAAAAGGCCTCTCAGTGCTGATCAGCACCGGCGACAAGGATATGGCGCAGCTGGTCACCCCGGCTATTACGCTGATCAACACTATGAGTAACACCATCCTTGGGCCGGAAGAGGTTGAGCAGAAATTTGGTGTGCCACCTGCCTTGATCATCGATTTTCTGGCCATGATGGGTGACAGCTCAGATAACATTCCTGGTGTGCCCGGCGTCGGTGAGAAAACGGCACAGGCACTGCTTCAGGGACTGGGCAGCATGCAGACGATCTATGACAATCTGGATAAAGTGGCCGATCTCGGGTTTCGTGGTGCCAAAACCATGGCGACCAGGCTTGAAGAGAATCGTGACGTGGCGTTTCTCTCTTATCAGCTGGCAACCATCAAAACCGATGTTGAGCTGGCACTGCCCTGTGAAGAACTCACGGTCACTGAACCCGACGTCGAAGCATTGCAGACTCTGTTCAGCCGGTACGAATTCAAACGCTGGCTGAGTGACCTGCAGGATGGGAAGTGGCTGCAGGGCAAAAAGAGCAATACGCAGGCGCAAAAAGCGCTGTCTGATGAGCCTGCTGTAGTCGAAACCAGTAGCGTGTTACCGACCGGGAATTATGTCACTATTCTGGACCAGGCGCTTTTTGATAGCTGGCTGGAGAAGCTGAAAAGCAGTGAGGTTTTTGCCTTTGATCTGGAGACCGACGCGCTGGATACCCTGAGCGCTAACATCGTTGGCATCAGCTTCGCGGTGGCACCGGGTGAAGCCGCCTATCTGCCGGTTGCCCATGATTATCTTGATGCGCCAGAGCAACTGGATCGCGCGGCCGTTCTGGCACAGCTCAAGCCCCTCCTGGAAGATGAAAGCGCCTGGAAAGTGGGCCAGAACCTGAAATACGATCGCGGTGTGCTGAAGAATTACGACATTGAACTGGCCGGTATCAAATTCGACACCATGCTTGAGTCCTACATTCTCAACAGCGTGGTGGGAAAACATGATATGGATACTCTTGCCGCTCGCTGGCTTAACCACAAAACGGTCACCTTCCAGGAGATTGCCGGTAAAGGCAAGAATCAGCTGACGTTCAACCAAATCGCGCTGGAGCAGGCGTCCCACTATGCTGCCGAAGATGCGGATGTGACTTTGCAGCTGCATCTGAAGATGTGGCCAGAGCTGGAGAAGGAAGCGGGCCCGAAACATGTCTTTGAGCAGATTGAGATGCCGTTGCTGACGGTCATCTCCCGCATAGAGCGTAATGGCGTATTAATCGATCAGGCTATTCTGGCGCAACACTCGAAAGAGCTGACGGCCCGTCTGGCGGAGCTTGAGTTAAAAGCACATGAGCTGGCGGGGGAACCTTTTAACCTCTCCTCGACCAAGCAGCTGCAGGTCATTCTGTTTGAAAAACAGGGCATCAAACCCACCAAAAAAACACCGGGCGGGGCACCCTCAACCAGCGAAGAGGTGTTAGCGGAGCTGGCACTTGATTATCCGCTGCCCAAAGTGATTCTGGAGCATCGCGGCCTGTCCAAACTCAAGTCGACCTATACGGACAAACTCCCGCTGATGATCAATCCGATAAGCGGGCGGGTACATACCTCCTATCATCAGGCTGTTACCGCAACCGGGCGCTTATCCTCGGCTGATCCGAATCTGCAAAACATTCCGGTACGAAATGACGAAGGACGCCGGATCCGTCAGGCCTTTGTGGCGGCCAAAGGCTATCGCATTGTGGCGGCAGACTATTCACAAATCGAACTGCGTATCATGGCACATCTCTCTCAGGATAAAGGATTGCTGGACGCTTTTGCCCAGGGAGAAGATATTCACCGTGCCACGGCATCCGAAGTATTTGGTGTGCCGCTGGATAAGGTCAGCGCCGACCAGCGCCGTAGCGCCAAAGCGATTAACTTTGGTCTGATCTATGGCATGAGCGCATTTGGTCTGTCGCGCCAGCTGAATATTGGCGCAGGCGAAGCGAAAAAGTATATGGATCTCTACTTTGAACGCTATCCGGGCGTATTGCGCTACATGGAGAACACCCGCCAGCTGGCAGCAGACAAAGGCTATGTCGAAACGATTGAAGGCCGTCGGCTATGGCTGCCGGACATCAAATCGAGCAACGCCATTCGCCGGAAAGCCGCAGAACGTGCCGCAATCAACGCGCCGATGCAGGGAACGGCAGCGGACATTATCAAGCGTGCGATGATTGCGGTAGATGAGTGGCTGGAACAGCAAAATGATGATGCCGTCAGAATGATCATGCAGGTTCACGATGAACTGGTGTTCGAAGTGAAAGCAGAGGCAGTGGAAGCCGCAAGCCAGAAAATCCGTGCCCTGATGGAAGGTAGCGTGCAGCTCGACGTGCCTTTACTGGTAGAAGTGGGCGTGGGTGATAACTGGGATGAAGCGCACTGACTCACGGGTTCAGGTCGGTTCCACAGGAAGGAATCGGCCCTGAATCAGCTATAAGTAAATCGTTTAATTAGCCGGTTAGGTGTGGCCTGTGCGGGAGCTAAGATAACGCGCTTTTCTAACTACTTATCGGCTAAACACTTTTTACGTCATTTAACTACATCACAACGCCATTTTTGTGATGTGCATGGAAAAAAAAGCCCTGTCTGATGTAAGTAAGCAACAAAAAAGCCTTTGTCACGCACACAAAATCAGGTAAAGTTCGTCGCGTAGGGTACAGAGGTAAGATGTTCTATCTTTCAGACCTTTTACTTCACGTAATCGGATTTGGCTGAATTTAGCCGCCCCAGTCATTCTGTGACTGGGGCGTTTTTTATTGGGCTTTTTTTACCCTGAGCATCATGAGCACAGGGCTGCCACTCACTCTTCTGCGTCCTGATCGTCAACTGCCGGTTCAAACGTATTGAACCAGCTGTCCAGCTTCTGACGAACCTTGTCCACACCGATTTTTTTCAGCGATGAGAAGAGCTCGACCTGAACATCACCGACGAAACCCAGTGCGGCTTCACGTACGGCATTGAGCTGTGCTTTGCGCGCCCCTGAGGCAAGTTTATCTGCCTTGGTAAGAAGCAACAGCACCGGAATACCGCTTTCAACTGACCACTGAATCATCTGCCGATCGAGATCTTTCAGCGGGTGACGGATATCCATCAGCACGACCAGCCCTTTCAGTGCCTGGCGTTTTTGCAGGTATTCGCCTAACGCACGCTGCCACTTCAGCTTCATCTCTTCCGGTACTTCGGCATAACCGTAACCGGGCAGATCGACCAGACGTTTACCTTCTTTAACTTCAAACAGGTTAATCAGCTGCGTACGTCCCGGTGTTTTACTGGTGCGCGCCAGACCCTTCTGATTGGTTAACGTATTCAGCGCACTCGATTTTCCCGCGTTTGAGCGGCCAGCAAAAGCCACTTCAATTCCGGTATCGGCAGGCAGATGACGGATATCCGGCGCGCTCATGACAAAGTGGGTAACGTGATAATTCAATTCAGACAAGGTAACACTCCAGAAAACGCATTAAGGCAATGGCGGCGATTATACGCGTTATGGCGCGAAAGTGCTCAATCGCATCTCGATAACACAGTGTGTGAGAGATCTGCCATTCAGGCTGCAGGTTATTTCGTTTTTTACTTTAATTACTAAAAATAAAAATCCTTAAAATTCATATTGCTATGTATAAAGGATATTTTTTTGGACTAACTATTTCCGCCATCGACTTGAGGCTTTTACCAGTTGGTCTACATTAGTGTGCAGTGAAAGGCAGCACACATCAGGATGATGCGCTCAGGGATGTCAGGATGACAACGAGCGATGGAATGGAAATGGTCAGGGATATGGCCAGACAGGGACAGGGAAAAGCTCAGGAGTTGAGCAGGCGCGGGATTAACCGGGATGTTACGAGCCGAAAAGGATTTAAAACATGATTCCTTCTTATGAAGGTATGAAATAAGGCGACAGCTTGAGCTGTCGCCTTTTTTCTTTGTCTGGTTTCTGCTAGATTTCGCCGCAATTCTATACTGAATAAAAAAAGCCGGGACCGAATACTATGAAGCAACCTGCACGAGCTGCTCACGGCAAACCTGCCGTCAAAGCCAAACGCAAATCGCGTGACGACATCAACAATGAAGCACGCGATCGCAAACGTGATAAAAAACATCGCGGACACGCATCTGGCAGCCGTGCTAATCCGGCTGCGCCTGAAAGCAAAGGCGGACGTCAGGAGAACAGCGTGAAAGATCCGCGTATCGGGAGTAAAAAACCGGTGGCCCTGATTGCTGAAGGGAAAACCGCAGCCGTTAAGCCAAAGAAAAGCGTACAAAAGCCCGCCGCAGAGAAGAAAGTGCGGCTGACGCCAGAAGAAGAGCTGGCGAAGCTGGAAAATGACGAGCGTCTGGATGCGCTGCTGGATCGTCTGGAAAATGGCGAAACGTTATCAGCTGAAGATCAGGGCTGGCTGGATGCTTCGCTGGATCGTATCGACGAACTGATGGAGCAGTTAGGCATCGTGATGGATGATGCCGAAGATGATCAGGCAGAAGAAGATATGTACCGTCTGCTGAAGGGCAATTAAGCAAATTTGATCGGCATGCGGTTCGCGCATGCCGTGCTTATCAGGTAAACGACAATGTTTTGGCCTGGATCAATTTTCGCGCTGCTGGCGACATGTTATCTGCTGTGGTTATTGTTTAAACTACGACGCCTGTCGCGTCTGAAGCAACGTTTACGTCGGGTTTCATCCCGCTCACCTTTCATCTCCTCTTCTTCGCGACCTTCTCTCAGACGACGTCACCGGAAGGAGTGAGCATGCTATCGCAGCAGATTGAGTGGGATCAGGCGCTAATTGAAAAGTACAATTATGCCGGTCCGCGTTACACCTCTTATCCCACGGCGCTGGAGTTCAGCGAGCACTTTGCTGAAACGGATTTCCAGCGTGCCGTGGCGCGCTATCCTGAGCGTCCACTGTCGCTCTACGTCCATATTCCCTTCTGCCATCGCCTCTGCTATTTCTGCGGCTGCAATAAGATTGTGACGCGTCAGCGCCACAAAGCTGACCGCTATCTGGATGTGCTTGAGCAGGAGATTATTCAGCGTGCGCCGCTGTTTCGTGAGCGTCAGGTCACGCAGATCCACTGGGGCGGCGGCACACCCACCTTTCTCGACAATGCGCAGATTTCCCGGCTGGCAGGATTACTGAAGCAGCACTTCAGCGTGGCGGATGATGCTGAAATGTCGATCGAGGTTGATCCCCGTGAAATTGAGCTGGATGTGATTGATCACCTGCGATCGCTGGGATTCAATCGTCTGAGCATGGGGGTACAGGACTTCAACAAATCGGTGCAGGAGCGGGTTAACCGGGTACAGGACGAAGAGGTAATTTTCAGCCTGATGGCGCGCGCCCGTCAACAGGGCTTCAGCTCTGTCAGCATAGATCTGATCTATGGCTTGCCCCTGCAGACGCCCGCCAGCTTTGCCTGGACGCTGGAGCGGGTACTGGCACTTAATCCTGATCGCCTTAGCGTGTTCAACTATGCGCATCTGCCAGCGATGTTTGCGGCACAGCGGAAAATCAAAGAGGATGAACTGCCATCTGCTCAGCAAAAGCTGGATATTTTACAGCAGACCATCGCGACGCTGACTCAGCAGGGCTATCAGTTTATCGGGATGGACCATTTTGCAAAGCCACAGGATGAACTGGCGATTGCGCAGCGGGAAGGGCAATTACATCGCAATTTCCAGGGATACACGACGCAGGGCGACAGCGATTTGTTGGGGCTTGGCGTCTCAGCCATCAGCATGACTGGCGACAGTTATGCGCAGAACCAGAAAGACCTCAACACCTGGTACAGGAGTGTGGAACAGCAGGGGAATGGCCTGTGGCGTGGTATTGCATTGACCGACGATGATTGCCTGCGTCGTGACGTGATTAAAACGCTGATTTGTAACTTCTCGCTGGATTTTGCCGCGACAGAAGCGCAATGGGGAATTTGCTTCAGCGACTATTTTGCTGAGGACCTGTCGCTGCTGAAACCGTTAATCGCCGACGGGCTGGTGGTACAAACGGCGGGTGGGCTGGTGGTGACGGGGATTGGCCGGTTACTGATCCGCAATATCTGCATGTGCTTTGATCGCTATCTGCGTCAGAAAGCGCGTCAGCAGCAGTTCTCCCGCGTTATCTGAAGAAACGGGCTGGCCGAACACACCAGCCCGTACCGAACCGCTTATTCCATGCCAAGCTCTTTCAGCTTGCGCGTCAGCGTGTTGCGTCCCCAGCCCAGCAGACGTGCCGCTTCCTGCTTGTGGCCTTGCGTATGACGCAGCGCAGTAGTGAGCAGCGTACGCTCCATTTCAGGCTGTGCTTCCGACAGCAGATTCTGATGACCGGAACGCAGTGCGCGGTCAGCCCACTGTGCCAGCAGCGTTGCCCAGCTGTCTGGCAGCGACTGTACCGGGCTTTCCGGGGTACTGGATTCAAACAGTTCTCCGGGCAGATCCTGAATCAGCACTTCCTGACCGGCAGCCATGACGGTCAGCCAGCGACAGGTGTTCTCCAGCTGACGCACGTTACCGGACCAGTGAAGCCGGGTTAAGGCTGTCTCGGTTTCCGGATGCAGGATCTTCGCTTCCACACCCAGCTCACGGGCCGCTACCTGCAGGAAGTAACGCGCCAGACGTGGGATATCTTCACGACGCTCACGCAGCGGCGGCAGATGCACGCGAATCACATTCAGGCGGTGGAAAAGGTCCTCACGGAACTTACCTTCCTGTACGCGCAGTTCCAGATTCTGGTGGGTCGCCGCGATGATACGCACATCCACTTTGACCGGCGCATAGCCACCGACGCGATAGAACTGACCATCGGCCAGCACGCGCAGCAGACGGGTCTGCACATCCAGTGGCATATCACCGATCTCATCCAGAAACAGCGTGCCGCCATCTGCCTGTTCAAAACGGCCCTGACGGATCTGGTTTGCCCCGGTGAAGGCACCTTTCTCGTGACCAAACAGTTCTGACTCAATCAAATCTTTCGGGATCGCCGCCATGTTCAGCGCGATAAAAGGCGCTTTGGTACGCGGGCTGTGGCGATGCAGCGCATGAGCGACCAGCTCTTTACCGGTTCCTGACTCGCCGTTAATCAGCACACTGATTGACGAGCGCGATAACCGGCCGATGATACGAAACACATCCTGCATCGCAGGCGCTTCACCAATGATATCGGTGGTCGGTCCGCTGACCGGCTGATTACGCGGCTGCTGCTGTTCCTGATAATGACTGATGGCCCGCTCAACCAGCGCAACCGCTTCGTCGATATCGAAGGGTTTAGGCAGGTAATCAAACGCACCCTGCTGATAGGCGCTGACGGCAGCATCCAGATCAGAATGCGCTGTCATTATGATGACCGGAAGCATCGGATGACGCTGTTTGATCTGCTTCAGCAGCGCCAGGCCATCCATACCGGGCATGCGAATGTCTGACAGTAAAACGTCCGGGGTCTTGGTTGAGAGGGCATCCAGCACCTCGCTTGCGCTGTCAAAAGTCGCGCAGCTCAAACCGGCTCCAGTGAGCGCGCGTTCAAGCACCCAGCGGATGGAGCTATCGTCATCGACGATCCAGACTATCCCTCGTTGCATAGAAACCTCACTGGCGAATAGGCAGGTAAACCGAAAATTCGGTGTGTCCCGGCCAACTGTTAAATTCTATTTTTCCTGAATGTTGATCAATCAGGCTACGGGCGATGGAAAGGCCTAAACCGGTTCCGCCTTCGCGTCCGCTGACCATCGGATAAAACAGCGTATCCTGCAGCTGGGCCGGAATGCCGGGGCCATCATCTTCAATATCAATACGTGCCACCAGGCGATAACGCGTGCCGTGCAGCGTCAGCTGGAAAGCCGTGCGGGTGCGGATAATAATGGTGCCGCCGTCGTCGCCCAGCGCCTGGAGCGCGTTGCGTACCACGTTAAGCAGCACCTGTTCGATCTGATCGGGGTCATGCGGCAGTTCCGGCAGGCTGGGGTCGTAATCCCGAACCAGCGAGACATTCTCTGGCAGCTCCATCGACACCAGATTGACCACCCGTTCGGCCACCTGATGAATGCTCTGCGTGATGTGCATGCCTGGCTGCTGCGGCCCTAACAGACGATCCACCAGATTTCGCAACCGGTCGGCCTGTTCAATAATGACTTTGGTGTATTCATTCAGCGACGGATCGGGCAGGGCGCGGGATAAGAGCTGTGCCGCGCCGCGCAATCCTCCCAGCGGATTTTTAATCTCATGGGCCAGGCCGCGAACCAGATCGCGTGCCGCCACCTGCTGGGCGTGCTGTAACTGCTCCTGACTGAGGCGACGCTGATTGTCCATCGGCGCCATTTCCATCAGAATTAAACCATCGGGTAACCGCTGGGCGGTCAGCGACATAATGTGCGCGCGACCATCGACCACCAGCGTGACCTCACTGTCTGTAAATCCCTGGCCAGCCTCAAGACTCTCGCGCATCACCTCAATATTCAGCGAAAAATAGCCGGTTAATTCCGGTAATGGCGTGCCGAACAATTTGCGTGAGCTTTGCGCCAGTAATTGCTGCGCCGCCGGGTTGGCGTAATGAATAACCAGATCGTTATCCACTAACAAAATACTGTTGATTAAAGCGTTGAGAATCTGCCCCGCATCAGGCAGAGAGCCAGTTGCCATACAACGTTCCTCTGCACCAATCAGGTGCATTTTAGTCTTTAAGCCGAAAAGAGGGCGAATGAACGGTGAATTCGCGGAGAAAAAAGCCCATCCGAAGATGGGCTAAAAGTTTCCACGGCAACAAAAACGTCTGACCAGTTAAACGCTGTAGTAAAGCTCGAACTCAACCGGGTGTGGCGTCATGCGAACGCGGTCCATCTCTGATTTACGCAGTTCGATGTAAGCATCGATTGATTCGTCAGTGAATACACCACCGCGGGTCAGGAACTCACGGTCTTCGTTCAGTGCATTCAGTGCTTCTTCCAGAGAGCCTGCAACTTTTGGAATCTCAGCTTCTTCTTCCGGTGGCAGGTCATACAGGTTTTTATCCATCGCATCGCCAGGATGGATTTTGTTGATGATGCCATCCAGTCCAGCCATCAGCAGAGCGGTGAACGCCAGGTATGGGTTAGCTGCCGGGTCCGGGAAGCGTGCTTCGATACGACGGGCTTTCGGGCTGGCAACAACCGGGATACGGATTGAGGCTGAACGGTTACGGGCAGAATAGGCCAGCATAACCGGGGCTTCGTAACCCGGGACCAGACGCTTATACGAGTTGGTAGTCGGGTTCGCCAGGGCGTTAATCGCTTTGGCATGCTTGATGATACCGCCGATGTAGAACAGCGCCATTTCTGACAGGCCGCCGTACTTGTCGCCAGCAAACAGGTTCTGGCCACCTTTAGAAAGTGACATATGGCAGTGCATGCCTGAACCGTTGTCGCCAAACATTGGCTTCGGCATAAAGGTTGCCGTTTTGCCGTAAGCGTGTGCAACGTTGTGGACGACATATTTGTAGATCTGAATTTCGTCCGCTTTTTTGGTCATGGTATTGAAGCGGGTTGCCACTTCGTTCTGACCCGCGGTCGCCACTTCATGGTGATGCGCTTCAACAACCAGGCCCATCTGCTCCATGGTCAGACACATGGCAGAACGGATGTCCTGTGATGAGTCAACCGGTGGAACCGGGAAGTAGCCGCCTTTCAGACCTGGACGGTGACCTTTGTTACCGCCTTCGTACTCTTTACCGGTGTTCCATGCTGCTTCGATATCGTCGATAGCCACATGTGAACCGGAAGTCGATGAACCGAAACGGATGTCATCGAACAGGAAGAATTCTGGTTCTGGTCCAAACAGCACGGTATCTGCGATGCCGGAAGAGCGCAGGTAATCTTCAGCGCGCTTTGCGATAGAGCGTGGATCGCGATCGTAGCCCTGCATGGTGCCTGGCTCAAGAATGTCACAACGGATGATCAGCGTAGAATCTTCGAAGAAAGGATCCATGACTGCCGTGGTGGCGTCAGGCATCAGCACCATGTCTGATTCGTTAATGCCTTTCCAGCCGCCAATAGACGAACCATCGAACATTTTGCCTTCTTCGAAGAAGTCAGCGTTAACCTGGTGAGCAGGGATCGTAACGTGCTGTTCTTTACCTTTGGTATCGGTAAAACGCAGGTCAACAAACTTAACTTCATGCTCGTTCATCATCGAGAGAACGTGTTCAGCGGACATACTCAACTCTCCTGGAAATGGTCTTTCATTATCTACATGGCGAGGAAACGTCGTTTCCGGAATGCGTTTGGGAAAACGACTCCCTGACGCCTCTCTTCCGGCACGCTCTTCAACCGACATCTGACTGGCGTTTACGCTTGTCGTAGATAAAGCGAATTCTGTGCCAACTTTTTTGATGTTGCTTAAATCGCCTTGTGATGCACCTTTTTGTCATAAAGCCCCTGCACCACGATGGTCTTAATGCACTAAAATAGTGCTTTGTGAGTGTTTGCGGGCACTATTTTGGTGCATAGGACCAACTTAGTGCATTTTCTGCACCGGGAACAGGGCAATTTTGCGTCAATGCAATAAACTTTCAGTGAAAAGTGTGATCCTGTTCAGTCTTCCGCTTAATCCGTGTACAATACCGCGCTATTTCTAATGCCTGAGGCAAAGCTGTGATCGAAAATTTGCGTAACATCGCCATTATCGCGCACGTTGACCATGGAAAGACCACCCTGGTTGACAAACTGCTGCAACAATCCGGTACTTTTGATGCCCGTACCGAAGCAACCGAGCGCGTAATGGACTCCAATGATTTGGAGAAAGAGCGTGGGATTACCATCCTCGCAAAAAACACCGCCATTAAGTGGAATGACTACCGTATCAACATCGTTGATACCCCAGGACACGCCGACTTCGGTGGTGAGGTTGAGCGCGTCATGTCCATGGTGGACTCGGTGCTGCTGGTTGTAGATGCGATGGATGGCCCTATGCCGCAAACCCGCTTCGTGACCAAAAAAGCGTTCGCGCATGGTCTGAAGCCGATTGTGGTTATCAACAAAGTAGACCGCCCGGGTGCGCGTCCTGACTGGGTTGTGGATCAGGTATTTGACCTGTTCGTAAACCTGGATGCGACTGACGAGCAGCTCGACTTCCCTATCATTTTTGCCTCTGCGCTGAATGGTATTGCTGGTCTTGAGCACACCGACATGGCTGACGATATGACCCCGCTGTACCAGGCCATCGTTGACCATGTTTCACCTCCGCAGGTTGAAGTTGAAGCGCCACTGCAGATGCAAATCTCTCAGCTGGACTACAACAACTACCTGGGCGTGATCGGTATCGGTCGTATCAAGCGCGGTAAAGTGAAGCCTAACCAGCAGGTCACTATCATCGATAGCGAAGGCAAAACCCGCAACGGTAAAGTCGGTAAAGTCCTGACTCACCTGGGTCTTGAGCGTATCGACAGCGATCTGGCAGAAGCGGGCGATATCATTGCTATCACCGGTCTGGGCGAGCTGAACATCTCTGACACTATCTGTGATCCACAGAACGTGCAGGCGCTGCCAGCACTGAGCGTCGATGAGCCAACTGTAACCATGTTCTTCAACGTCAACACTTCACCGTTCTGCGGTAAAGAAGGTAAGTATGTGACGTCACGTCAGATCCTTGAGCGTCTGAACAAAGAACTGGTTCACAACGTGGCACTGCGCGTTGAAGAAACTGCCGATGCTGACGCGTTCCGCGTATCAGGTCGTGGTGAACTTCACCTGTCAGTTCTGATCGAAAACATGCGTCGTGAAGGTTTCGAACTGGCGGTATCCCGTCCGAAAGTTATCTTCCGCGAATTCGAAGGCCGCAAACAGGAGCCATTCGAGAACGTTACGCTGGATATCGAAGAAACGCATCAGGGTTCCGTTATGCAAGCCATGGGCGAGCGTAAAGGCGACCTGAAAAACATGGATCCGGATGGTAAAGGCCGCGTACGTCTCGACTACGTGATCCCAAGCCGTGGTCTGATCGGCTTCCGTAACGAATTCATGACCATGACTTCCGGTACCGGTCTGCTCTACTCTACTTTCAGCCACTACGACGACATCCGTCAGGGCGAAGTGGGCCAGCGTCAGAACGGCGTACTGATCTCTAACGGTCAGGGTAAAGCCGTCGCGTTCGCCCTGTTCGGTCTGCAGGATCGCGGTAAGCTGTTCCTGGGTCACGGTGCAGAAGTCTATGAAGGCCAGATCATCGGTATTCACAGCCGTTCTAACGACCTGACCGTTAACTGTCTGACCGGTAAGAAGCTGACCAACATGCGTGCTTCCGGTACTGACGAAGCCACGACCCTGGTTCCACCGCAGAAAATGACGCTGGAACAGGCTATCGAGTTCATCGATGATGACGAACTGGTAGAAGTGACCCCGCTGTCAGTGCGTATCCGTAAACGTCACCTGACTGAAAACGACCGTAAACGTGCATCACGTGGTCCTAAAGACGCCTGATAGCGTCTTTAACTGATAAAAAGCCCCGCATGCGGGGCTTTTTTTTGCCTGACGTTCCGACTTTTCCAGCCGGACCAGCCAATATTTGTGTACGTTGCCGTGCTTTTTATCCCCCTTCTGGCGTTTACGCTTTTCTCTCCACGCGTGCCTGTTCAGCCTGCACTTTTGCCGCTAGAGTGAATACTCCAGGGAACAGAAGGAGACACACCATGCTGTATATCTTTGATTTGGGCAATGTGATTATCGATATCGACTTTAACCGCGTGCTGGGTGTCTGGAGTGACCTTAGCCGTGTGCCGCTGGCCTCACTGCAGAGCCATTTCCAGATGGATGAAGCGTTTGAACAACACGAACGTGGCGAGCTCAGCGATGAAGATTTTGCGCTGGCGCTGTGTGAAAAGCTGGACATTGCGCTGAGTTACGAACAGTTCACCGCTGGCTGGCAGGCGGTCTTCGTGGACGTGCGCCCGGAAACCCTGGCACTGATGAACCGGCTGCGGCTCGACGGTCATCGGGTGGTGATCCTGTCGAACACCAACAAGCTGCATTGCGGATTCTGGCCAACGCAATATCCGGATGTGCAGCAGGCGGCAGACAAGCTCTATCTTTCTCAGGAACTGGGTATGCGGAAGCCGGAAGCCCGGATTTATCAGCATGTGCTGGACGCGGAAGGTGTGACTGCCGATCAGGCGGTATTTTTCGACGATAACCCGGAGAATATCGAGGCCGCCCGCGCCCTGGGGATTGAAAGTGTACTGGTTACTGACAGTAAAACGGTACCGGACTGGTTTGCAGGTCAACATTAACTCATGATGTCACATAAATTTCGGCCAGGGCTGCATGCGTTCTGGTTGTGGCTCAGGCTGTTATGGAAACGCATTGACGAGGATGGCATGACGACCCAGGCCGGTAATCTGGCTTACGTCTCATTGCTGGCCCTGGTGCCACTGATTGCGGTCGTGTTTGCCCTGTTTGCGGCGTTTCCGGTCTTCTCTGATATCAGCGTGCAGCTGAAGCAGTTTGTTTTTAATAACCTGATGCCCGCTGCTGGCAACACGCTGCAGCGCTATCTTGAGCAGTTTGTTGCTAACGTAAACCGGATGACGGCTGTCGGGGCAGTCGGTCTTATCGTGACGGCCTTACTGCTGATGCATTCGGTTGATACCGCATTAAATACCATCTGGCGCAGCAACAAGAAGCGGCCGATGGTTTACTCCTTTGCGGTCTACTGGATGATTCTGACGCTCGGCCCGCTTCTGGCGGGTGCCAGTCTGGCGATCAGCTCTTATCTGCTGTCACTGCGCTGGATTAACGCAACCGGCGTGACCAGCCTTGTTGATCAGATGCTGCGCATTTTCCCGCTTCTGCTGTCGTGGCTCGCCTTCTGGTTGCTCTACAGCATTGTGCCCACCCAGCGGGTGCCACCGCGCGATGCGCTGATTGGCGCGCTGGTGGCTGGCGCGCTGTTTGAGCTGGGTAAAAAGGGCTTTGCGCTCTATGTTACTATGTTCCCCTCTTATCAGCTGATCTACGGCGTACTGGCCGTGATCCCCATTCTGTTTCTCTGGGTCTACTGGACCTGGTGTATTGTGTTGTTAGGCGCTGAAATTACCGTCGCGTTAGCCGACTATCGGCAGTTAAAACAGCAGCACAAAGAACAACAACGCGAGGAAACATGATTGCATTGATTCAACGCGTGCAGCGCGCCAGCGTCAGCGTCAATCAGGACGTCATCGGCGAAATCGGTGCCGGTTTACTGGTTTTACTGGGCGTGGAAAAAGGCGATGACAACGCGCGTGCGGAACGTCTCGCAGAACGCGTACTGGGCTATCGCATCTTTAGTGATGAGCAGGGCAAAATGAACCTGAGCGTCCGCCAGGCGGGTGGCAGCGTGCTGGTGGTGTCGCAGTTTACGTTAGCCGCAGACACGCAGAAAGGCATGCGCCCCTCTTTTTCGGGCGGCGCAGAGCCTGCTGAGGCTGAACGTCTGTATGACTACTTCAGCGACTGCTGTCGCCAGCAGGGCATTACTACGGCGAACGGCCGTTTTGCTGCGGATATGCAGGTCTCGCTGGTGAATGATGGGCCTGTGACATTCTGGTTGCAGGTGTGAGATCGTCAGCTGAGCGGCAGGGAACAGGCCACACATCCGAGCGGGAGAAACATTACATGTATCACCTTCGCGTGCCACAGACGGCGGAAGAGCTGGATATCTATTATCAGTTCCGCTGGGAGATGTTGCGTAAACCGCTGCGTCAGCCGCAGGGGTCTGAACGTGACGCCTGGGATGCCCTGGCGCATCATCAGATGGTAGTTGATGAACAGGGAAATCCGGTCGCCATTGGCCGCCTCTACATCAATGCCGACAATGAGGCCGCTATCCGCTTCATGGCCGTTCATCCTTCGGTTCAGGGCAAAGGGCTGGGTACGCTGATGGCGATGACGCTGGAGTCGGTAGCGCGTCAGGAAGGGGCGAAGCGGGTGACCTGTAGCGCCCGCGAAGATGCCGTCGCCTTCTTCGCTAAACTCGGCTACATCAATCAGGGCGAAATTACCGCGCCGCAGACGACGCCGGTACGCCACTTTTTGATGATCAAACCCGTCGTCACGCTTGATGACATCCTGCATCGTGCTGACTGGTGCGGCCAGCTTCAGCAAGCCTGGTATGATCACATTCCGCTTAGCGAAAAGATGGGTGTGCGAATTCTGCAGTTTACCGGGCAGAAATTTATTACCACCATGCCTGAAGCGGGCAACCAGAATCCACACCACACGCTGTTCGCTGGCAGCCTCTTCTCACTGGCAACGCTGACCGGCTGGGGACTAATCTGGTTGCTGCTGCGCGAGCGTCATCTTGGCGGCACCATCATTCTGGCGGATGCGCACATTCGCTACAGTCAACCCATCAGCGGACGGCCTGGCGCGATTGCCGATCTGGGCTCACTGAGTGGCGATCTCGACCGCCTGGCGCGCGGACGCAAAGCGCGCGTGCAGCTTGAGGTGGAGTTGTTTGGCGATGATGAATGTGGCGCTGTGTTTGAAGGGGTTTACATCGTCCTGCCTGCCGATCCTGACGGGCCGCTGGAGGAAGGCGGTTCCGGCGCACGTATTAATTAACAATCAGGGCCGCATCCACGGCCCTGATGTGATTAACGTACCTCGCCAGCCTGCATGACCTGCTGTACCTGCTGACTGTCCGTTGTCACCGACAGCGTGCCATTCACTGTCGGGCGCAGTGGCTGGCCTGCGGCTAATGCGCCTCGCAGTTGCAGCTGCATATTGCTGTCACCGGTTAACGGCAATGCGGGCCATCCCCAGTTCTGCAACACATTCACCGGCACTGCACGACCTGTGAGTTGCAGCGTCAGCGGACGAGCGGGCTGCTGGCCGACGGTTGCCGTCCCTTCAAGCAGACCCTTGTTACTGAACGCACTCAGCTCGGTAACCTGAATCTGTTGCGGGTCGGCACTCAGCGCAATCGACGGGTGACGCAGATCGGTGCGGTTAAAGGTTGATTCTGCCGCGTTCAGGCTCAGCTTACCCGACCAGATCCCCCACTGATGCTGCTGCGCCAGCAGCAGGTTTTCGCCGTAACCATCCAGTGACGTCAGCTGGAAGGGAAACGCCGGATTGATGTCGATAATCAGATTACGGTTAGAGGTGAAACGCGTCACTTCAACGCTATCCAGCCATGCGGGCAGTGTCGCCTGCCAGCGGTCGCGCCACGCCTGCGGCAGGGTATATTCCAGTCCGGCAACGGCCAGATTTTTCAGCGTCAGGCGTTTATCACTGCGTGACCACTCACCGTCAGCCCGAATCACCCCGTTCGCCCAGCGAGAACTGAACTGCGTCAGCGCCACGCCCTGCGGTGAGAAATCCAGGTTAATGATGGGGTCATTAAGCTCAAATCCGCCATTAATAAAATTGCTGGCATTCAGCGCCAGCGACCCATCGTTGCTCTGCCAGTCATCCCCCTGCCAGTTAACGTTTCTCAGCGTCAGGTCCAGATCGGTCACCGCCCAGTCCGGCCCCTGCAGTCGGGCATCGGTCATGTCGAGTCGCGTAATGGCAATCGAGGGAACAACCTGCAGGCTATGCAGAAAATCTTTCAGGCTGCTGGCGGTCTGCAGACGAATGTCGTTCAGTCTCAGCTGATTAATTTTCCAGTTGCCCTGAGCATCGCGCTCACCATTACCGGTCATGGAGCCGCGGGCCAGGTCGGCACCAATATTGTCAAAGCGCATCCGGCCCTGGGAAACACTGCCCTGAATCAGGACGTTTTCACCCGGCACCTTGTTCAGTGTCATGCTGCCTGCGCTCATCTGGAAGCGGGCATCGCGACCCAGCATAGTCTGGGAGGTCGGTTTCCACGGCAGAATGCCGCCATTCACCTGCTGAGCAAACAGCGGTAACGCGCTGTTGGGGCTGTCGATGCGCATGTTATTGAGCTGCAGGCGGTCGGCCTGAATCGGTAGCGCGCTGTCTGGCGTCAGATTAGCCAGATTCACTTCCCCGTCGCGCAGCTCAAGGCTGCTGAAATGCAGTGGATCGCTGAACTGAATCAGTGCCAGACCGAGATCGACCCGTTTCGCCACCAGAACCGCAGGCTGCCCATCGTGACCAAAACTGAAGTCATCCAGAATGATGTGAGAGGGAGAAGAGAAATTGTGTTCAATTTTACTCAGGGAGAGATGCCATTCGGTTTTGTCGCTCACCCAACGGCTGAACCAGCCTGCACCCCACTGTGTCTGCAGCAGCACATAAATTACCACAAGGGTGAAAAGCAGCAGCAACAGTATGGTGAGGAAAAACTTTCCAAGAAATTTCATCGCATCCTTCCCGAGTTAAATCCGGTGAGAGGTTGTTATGCCTGAATTACCGTTACAGCTCAACAGCCTGGATGTAAATCCGAATAATTAGCAGGCAGGCCGAAGCCTGCCTCTGGCCTTACTTCTCTGGCGGAAAGATCAGGTTGAGTATGATGGCGGTAATGCCGCCCGCCGCAATACCGGAAGAGAGCAGGGTTTTCAGCCACTCGGGCGCAAACTGCAGGATCAGCGGTTGCTGAGAAACGCCCAGCCCCACCGCCAGCGACAGCGCAATAATCATGATAGCGCGGCGGTTAAGCGGCTCGCGTGACACGATGCGGACGCCCGAGGCGGCGATTGTGCCGAACATCACAATCGTTGCCCCACCGAGTACCGGTTCAGGGATCAGCTGCACCAGACCGCTGACCGCCGGGAACAGACCCAGCACAATCAGCATCAGCGCGACAACAAAGCCCACATAGCGGCTGGCCACGCCGGTTAACTGAATCACGCCATTGTTCTGACCAAAGCAGGAGTTAGGGAAGGTATTAAACAGCGCGGAGACAAAAGAGTTGAGGCCATTCGCCAGCACGCCGCCTTTCAGGCGTTTCATATAGAGTGGTCCGCTGACCGGTTGCTCCGACACATCCGAGGTGGCGGTGATATCACCGATGGTCTCCAGAGACGTCACCATAAACACCAGCATCAGCGGGATGAGCAGATTCCAGTCGAAGCCCAGTCCGTAATAGAGCGGGGTCGGTACCATAATCAACGGCTGATCAGCCGGGATACCCGCCGCAGGCAGCATGCCCATCGCCCAGGCGAGCAGATAGCCCACAGCCATAGCAATCACCAGAGAAGCGACGCGCAGGTAGGGATTCTTCTGCCGGTTAAGCAGCACGATCACCAGCAGCACGGCACCGGCCAGCATCAGGTTTTTCGGGGCACCAAAGGTGTGATCGTTCATCGCGCTGAAACCGCCACCAATGGAGGTCAGGCCCACCTGAATCAGCGACAGGCCGATAATCATCACAACAATACCGGAAACCAGCGGCGTAATGATCCGGCGAGCCAGGTGCAATACGCGCGACAGGACCATTTCAGTGCAGGAGGCCACCATCAGGGTGCCAAACAGCGCCGCCATCATTGTGGGAACATCAGCACCGCCATTTTTCAGCGCCATCCCGCCCATAATCAGAGGTGTCACGAAGTTGAAGCTGGTGCCCTGAATCGACAGCAGACCCGACCCTACCGGTCCCCAGGTTTTGATTTGCAGCAGTGATGCCACGCCCGAGGCAAACAGCGACATGCTGATAACGTGCCGGGTATCTTCTGCGGGCAGGCCCAGCGCCTGACAAATCAGAATCGCTGGCGTGATGACCGCAACAAACATCGCCAGCAGATGCTGGCCGGCGGCAAACAGCGTTTGCGGCAGCGGGGGACGATCTTCAAGACGATAAATCAGTTCGCTTTGCGTGACGGAAGGCTGGTCTGGCTGAGGTGTGGTGGACATCTTCTGTTCTTCCCAAAAAATAGTGTGGCGATTGTAATCATCCGCAGGCTAAAAGCAATCGTTTGCCCGGCGGGGATAAAAAGGCCATACAGGAATGGAGAGCCGTCAGACGTTGGTATAACGGGTGTTTTCTGGCAGCCAGCGTTCAATCAGGGCGCTGGCCTGCTCGGGATAATGCTGGTGGATATGGCGCGCCACACGCTGAACTTCCGGCACCATCGCTGCATCGCGCAACAGGTCGGCTACTTTGAACTCAGCGTTGCCGGTCTGACGCGTGCCCAGCAGTTCACCCGGTCCGCGAATCTCCAGATCGAACTGGGCAATCACAAAGCCGTCATTGCTGTCGCGCAGCACCTGAAGACGCTTTTGCGCCGCCTTGCTTAGCGGTGCTTTGTAGAGCAGCACACAGTGCGAGGCCACAGCGCCACGACCGACACGGCCTCGCAGCTGATGAAGCTGTGCCAGGCCTAACCGCTCCGGGTTTTCGATAATCATCAGGCTGGCATTAGGCACATCTACGCCGACCTCAATCACGGTCGTCGCCACCAGCAACTGCAGTTCATTCGCTTTAAACGCCTGCATCACCGCCTGTTTTTCCGCGGGCTTCATCCGGCCATGTACCAGCCCAATGTTTAAGTCGGGTAACGCCGTTTTCAAAGATTCCCAGCTGGCTTCTGCCGCCTGTGCTTCCAGCAATTCTGATTCTTCGATCAGAGTGCAGACCCAGTAAGCCTGACGTCCCTCGCGGCAGGCATGTTCTACGCGTGACACAATCTCATCGCGTCGTGAGTCGGGGATTGCCACCGTCGTCACCGGTGTGCGTCCCGGCGGCAGCTCATCAATGGTTGAGGTATCGAGATCGGCATAGGCGGTCATCGCCAGGGTGCGCGGGATAGGGGTGGCGGTCATGATCAGCTGATGCGGATGGAAACCCTGCTCCTCGCCTTTTTCCCACAGCGCCAGACGCTGGTGGACGCCGAAGCGGTGCTGCTCATCAATAATGACCAGTGCCAGTCCCTTAAACTGCACCTGCTCCTGAAACAGGGCGTGTGTGCCCACGACCATCGCCACCTGACCGCTGGCTATCGCTTCCTGCTGTGCCTGGCGCGCTTTGCCTTTCTGTTTGCCAGCCAGCCAGCCTACCTCAATCCCCAGCGGCGCAAACCACTGGCGGAAGTTGCTGGCGTGCTGTTCAGCCAGCAGCTCGGTCGGGGCCATCAGCGCAACCTGTTTGCCATGGGCGATAACGTTCAGCGCAGAGAGCGCGGCGACCAGGGTTTTACCTGAGCCGACATCGCCCTGCACCAGCCGCATCATCGGAAAGTCATTGGCCAGATCGTTTTCTATCTCTGCCACCACGCGCTTCTGCGCATTGGTTGGAGAGAAGGGCAGCGTAGCCAGCAGCTGGTCGCTAAGATTGTGTCGCGGCGGCATCGGTAATGCGTAATAGCGCTGGGCACCGGCGCGTACCGCCAGCATGCTGAGGTTGTGCGCCAGCAGCTCTTCCAGAATCAGTCTGCGTTGTGCCGGATGACGACCACTTTCCAGCTCACTGAGGCGAAGATCGGGCGGAGGACGATGCAGTGTGCGGAGCGCATCAGGCAGGCTGATCAAACCGCCGCTCAGCTCCTGCGGCAGCAGTTCGGCAATGGGACAGCTCTCCAGCAGCGTCAGCGCCTGGTCGGTGAGATTACGCAGCGTAGCCTGTCGAATGCCCTCAGTGGTGGGATACACCGGCGTTAAGGTCTCTTCCAGCGTCACATTGCTCTGGTCGCCCTGAATCCGGTACTCGGGATGGATAATCTCCGCGCCACGCTGGCCGCGTTTAATCTCACCATAGGCGGTGACGCGACGTCCCGGCGACAGATTGTTCTTCATCCCGGCATTGAAATTGAAAAAGCGCATCGTCAGTACACCACTGCCATCGCTGATCTGGCACACCATCATCCGGCGGCGACCAAAGGTGATCTCAGTGTGCAGCACTTCGCCTTCTACTGTGGCCCAGATGCCGGGCAGCAGATCGTCAATGGCATAAAGCTGGGTGCGATCTTCGTAACGTAGCGGGAGATGAAGCAGGAGGTCCTGAATCGTGTGCAGGTCGATTTTGGCCAGTTTTGCTGCCTGGCTGGCACCGACGCCGGTCAGGGTACTGAGCGGGATGGCATCCAGCAGACGGCCTTTCATCTTTTTTTACCGGTCGATTGCATGGTAGCCCACCAGCTGGGGTCGGCGTCGACGTCGCCCTGCGCATTGATGCGCGGATAGGGTAAACCTTTCTGCTTCGCAACCCGCGCCAGCACCGGGAATCCGCCTTCGAACAGCAGGCGTTGCTGCTCATCTTCATCCAGCAGGCTGTAATCGCGCAGGTAAAGACCGGCGTTCTGCCGCTGCCGCTGAGCTTCATAGAGGATCAGCGCACAGGCTACCGAGACATTCAGTGACTGCACCATACCCACCATCGGAATCACGATCTTACGATCGGCCAGCGCCAGTGCTTCTTCGGTGATGCCCGTTTTCTCCTGTCCCATCAGGATGCAGGTCGGAAGGGTGTAATCGATCTCACGGAAATCAACGGCATCGTCAGAAAGATGGGTCGCTAAAACCTGCATCTTCTGCTGTTTCAGCTGTTTTACGGCATCGCCGATGGTGGGATGGGTGACCACTTTTACCCAGCTGTTGCTTCCGGCAGACGCGGAAGCCTGGGTGCGCATCCGCTGACCAGGCCAGACGGCATGCACTTCGTGGATGCCGACAGCGTCGGCTGTGCGGATTACCGCCGACACATTGTGCGGTTTATGCACCTGCTCCATACAGACGGTAAGATCGTGCTGGCGCAGTGCCAGCATCGCCTGAATCCGGGCAAAACGTTGATCGTTCATGCCTAATTACGGTTACGATGGACTTTGATCACATCCGGCATCACGCGAATTTTACGCATGATATTCGCCAGATGGACACGATCGCGTGCAGTCAGGCGGATAAAGGCGCTGTAGACGCGGCCATCACGCTCTTCGGTATTCAGGCTCTGAATATTGGAACCGGCCGTGTTGATGGCTGCCGTCAGGTTAGCCAGCGCGCCCTGATGGTTAAACATGTCGACTTTGATCTCTGCCACGAACTCCTGCTCGGTGACTTTATCCCACTCAACCGGCATGAATTTTTCCGGCTCTTTCTGGTAGCCACGGATATTGCGACAGGATTCATGATGCACCACCAGTCCTTTGCCGGGGCTGACATGGGCAACAATCGGGTCACCGGGAATCGGCCGACAGCATTTGGCGAAAGTGATCAACACGCCATCTGCGCCTTTGATCGGCAGCTTACCGCGCTTGCTGTTACTGCTGATGGTCTTGCTGTCAGCCTGTAGCAGGTTCTTCGCCACGACCACACTCATCGCATTGCCCAGACCAATTTCCGCCAGCAGATCGTCAAGCGAGGTCAGCTTCATACGGTCCAGTTCCTGCCTGATATTCTCAGCCGGGACCTCAGCCAGTTTACGGCTGCCGCCCAGCGCATGGCTGAGCAGGCGGCGACCCAGATTAACCGAGTCTTCACGCTTGAGGTTTTTCAGCAACTGGCGAATTTTGGCGCGGGCTTTGGAGCTGACGACAAAATTGAGCCAGGCGGCGTTGGGACGGGCACCTGGCGCGGTGATGATCTCAATCGTCTGTCCGCTGGTCAGGGATTGCGACAGCGGATAAGGCTGGCGGTCAACGCGTGCGCCAACGCAGGCATGACCGATATCGGTGTGAACCGCATAGGCGAAGTCTACCGGCGTCGCGCCGGTTGGCAGCTCAACGATGCGGCCTTCAGGCGTGAAAACGTAAATCTCATCCGGGAAGAGATCGGATTTCACACTTTCAATAAATTCAAACGAACTGCCCGCACTCTGCTGCAGCTCCAGCAGGCTTTGCAGCCAGCGCTGAGCGCGAATCTGTGCGGTGGTGCCACTTTCGCCCGCCTGTTTATAAGCCCAGTGCGCAGCGACCCCCATTTCCGCCATCTGATCCATATCTTCGGTGCGAATCTGCACTTCAACCGGAACGCCGTGCGGGCCGATCATGGAGGTATGGAGCGATTGATAGCCGTTGGCTTTGGGGATGGCGATGTAATCTTTAACGCGGCCCGGACGCGGCTTATACAGACTGTGCATCTGGCCCAGAACGCGATAGCAGGTATCCAGATCTTTCACGATGACGCGAAAGGCATAGATATCCATGATCGAGTGAAAACGCTGCTCTTTCAGCGTCATTTTGCGGTAGATCGAGTAAAGATGCTTTTCGCGACCGCTGACGCGGCAGGGAATGCCCGCTTCCTGCAAACGGCCATCGATCTCAGAAAGAATCTTCTGAATCATCTCTTTACGATTACCGCGCGCGGCTTTCACCACCTCTTTAATCACCCGATAACGGTTCGGGTAGAGGGCCTCAAAACCGAGCTCTTCCAGCTCTGTTTTAAGATGGTGAATACCCAGGCGATGGGCCAGCGGACTGTAAATCTCTAACGTTTCCAGCGCGATGCGGCGACGTTTGTCCGGGCGTAATGACCCAAGGGTGCGCATATTGTGGGTGCGGTCAGCCAGCTTGATGAGTATGACGCGGATATCCTGCACCATCGCCATAATCATCTTGCGGAAGTTCTCTGCCTGCGCCTCTTTCTTGTCGCGGAATTTCAGCTTATCCAGCTTGGAAACGCCTTCGACCAGCTCCGCCACGCTTTTACCGAACAGCTGTTCCATGTCCTGGTATGTGGCAGGCGTATCTTCAATCACGTCATGCAGCAGCGCGGCCATGAGGGTTTCATGGTCGAGCTTCATTTCCGCCAGAATACAGGCCACGGCAACCGGATGGGTGATATAAGGCTCACCGCTGGAGCGTGTCTGTCCCTCGTGGGCATCACGTGCGACAAGGTAGGCTTGCTGGAGGCGCTTGATCTGCTCCTCTGGCAAGTATTTTTCAATCAGTTGATTGAGACTTTCAAACAGATACAAGGGCGACCTGCAGGTAGCTGTTAACGACGACCTTCAGCGATAGCGGTAACGGCCTGTAACTCAGCGGCTTCCTGCTCTTGCTGTTCCTGACGATCACGCACATCTAAAATCTGATTGGTGACCAGACCTTCTTCGATTTCGCGCAGTGCGATAACGGTAGGCTTATCGTTCTCTTCCGGAACCAGCGGATCTTTGCCGCCAACCTGCATCTGACGTGCACGACGTGCAGCGACCAACACCAGGTCAAAACGATTACCAACTTTTTCTACTGCGTCCTGAACGGTTACGCGTGCCATAGGTGTGCTACTCCACAGATGAAGAAATGACTGCGCATCATACTGAAACTGTATTCAGACTGCCAACAGTTTGCTGATTAAAGCATCGTGACGCGCCTTCTGGCGCGCCATACGCAGACGTTCGGCGCGAATAATGGTTTTCAGATCGGACAGCGCCAGATCAAAATCATCATTCACAATTAAATAGTCATACTCGGCGTAGTGGCTCATTTCCGCTACCGCCTGAGCCATGCGACGCGTGATCACCTCTTCGCTATCCTGGCCACGACCGCGCAGACGGCGATCGAGCTCTTCTTTCGAAGGCGGTAAAACGAAGATGCTGCGTGCGCCGGGCATTCTGGCGCGGATTTGCTGCGCACCCTGCCAGTCGATGTCGAGAAACACGTCAACGCCCGTTGCCAGCACCTGCTCAATAGCATGGCGCGAAGTACCGTAGTAGTTGTCGAAAACTTTAGCGTGTTCGAGGAAAGCATCTTCCGCGATCATCTGCTCAAATTCATGTTTCTCAACGAAAAAGTAATGTTCGCCATGGGCTTCACCCGGACGCATACCGCGCGTCGTGTGCGAAACAGAGACCTGCGTATCATACAACGGCTGGGTCTTTAACAGTGCCTGAATCAGGCTGGATTTCCCTGCGCCGCTGGGTGCAGAAACAATATAGAGCGTGCCTTGAGCCATGGTTTTCTTGAATTGATTAAAAGCGGAGTCGATTTCCTGCACAGTATACACAGCTTCCTGCTGCCACGCAGCGTTTGCGCAGCGGCAACAGCCAACTTTTGCGTATCTTCGCGCAAATGTTTGTCAGACGGCGGTAATTAACCGGTTATTGCCACGGCATCCCTTCCACAACGGAACATCCCCGCTCGATGAGATGAAGGCATTGATGTTGAATGCCGCAAAACGTCAGGGGAGAGATTATGAAAGGATTCGGCTGGCCGCTGTTTGCGGCTTTTCTGTGGATCGCGACATGGCCTGCGCACAGCGCCCTTTGTCCTGTCTGGACGCCCAACCGGGCGCTGGAAGAGATCCAGCGCCTGCAACAGCAGCTGCAACACTGGGATGAGGCTTATTATCGACAGGGGCAACACCTGGTGGATGACGCGGATTATGACGCTTTGCAGCAGCGACTCAATCAATGGCAACACTGCTTTAACCCTCATCAACCCGCTTACGCACCGCACCTGCCGGGTAATGGCGAGTCATTGCATCCTGTCGCCCACACGGGTGTAAAAAAGATGCGCGACAAGCTGGCGCTGGCGTACTGGATGCAGGGACGGCGCGATCTCTGGGTGCAGCCAAAAGTTGATGGTATCGCCGTTTCACTGGTGTATCGCCACGGCAGGCTGGTCTCGCTGTTAAGTCGTGGCGATGGATTGCGCGGTGAAGAGTGGCTGGCTAAAGCCGCCTGGATCCCGGCGATTCCGCTGAACATTGAGACCGGGCTTGAAGAGGTGGTGCTGCAGGGTGAGCTATTTCTGACGATGAACGGTCATCAACAGGCGACTGATGGCGGTAAAAATGCGCGCTCACAGGTGGCCGGGGCCATGATGAGTAAGCAGCGGGTTCCCCTGCTGGATTCGCTCGATGTTTTTGTCTGGGCCTGGCCTGATGGCCCCGCCACCATGACTGAACGCCTTGAGCAGCTCAGCCGCTGGGGGCTGGGCGTGGCCGCGAAATGGAGCCACAGCGTCAACGATGACGATGATGTCGCCGTCTGGCGGGATCGCTGGTTTCATGCTCCGCTACCCTTTGTCACGGACGGCGTGGTGGTTCATCAGAGCCTGCGACCTGCGGGCAAAAACTGGCTGCCGGGAGAGGGAACCTGGGCCGTTGCCTGGAAATATCAGCCTCCTGACGTCAGCGCTGAAGTGCTCTCCGTCGATTTTCCGGTTGGCCGAACCGGAAAAATAGCCGTCGTGCTTAATCTGCAGCCGGTGCAGCTTGATGATAAGACAGTCAGGCGGGTCAATGTCGGATCCCTGCGTCGCTGGCAGGAAAGCGATATCGTGGCGGGCGATGTGATCACGCTGAGTCTGGCGGGTCAGGGTATTCCCCGGCTGGAGCGGGTGATCTGGCGCGTAGCAGAGCGCCATTATCCTCAGCCGCCCGACGCGTCGCGTTACACGCCGCTAAGTTGTTATACCTTCAGCGCTGAATGCCAGAAGCAGTTACTGGCAAAATTACGCTGGCTCAGTCAGAAATCGGTACTGAATATTCCGGGCGTTGAGCGCAGCACCTGGCTGCGTTTGCTGGAAAACGGCAGCGTGATAAACCTGTTCAGCTGGCTGACGTTAACACCGCAACAGATCGCCGCTGCAACGGGCTTCTCTCCGGAACGGGCGAATCAGCTCTGGCATCGCTTTAATCTCACGCGTCAGCAGCCGCTTCGTCGCTGGGTAGATGCCCTGGGCGTTTCACTGCCACGGAAGGCGCTAAATACGCTGCCCGATCAGCAGTGGGAAAGCTTAATGCAGCGGGATGCTATGGGCTGGCAGGCGTTACCGGGTGTTGGCGTGGCGCTGGCAAAGCGCCTGACTGAACAGTTCCGTGATGCCCGGCTTCAGGCGCTAATCGCGTTCCTGCAGGAGCAGGGCATTCCCGCCTCCTCAATGATCGGGATGGGGGTAGTTGAAAATCGGCAAACCGAGGCGCAAGCGCAGCGCCAGTAAACGAGCAAAGAATCCAAACAGCAGGGTAATGATGATCACGGCTTCATGCGCCAGCGTAGTTTTCAGCAACAGGATGTAGATCCAGCCAGAGGCGAAAGCGATACCGGCGTAGATCTCCTTCTGAAACACCAGCGGAATGCGATTACAAAACATGTCGCGCAGTACGCCACCAAAAACACCGGTAATCACCGCGCTTATTGCAGCAATAATCATGGCGTGTCCTGAATCGAGCGCCACCTGCGCGCCAATAATGGAAAAGACCACCAGTCCCAGCGCATCAAGCACCAGAAACACCTTTCGCAGGTGCGTCATCAGGGGAGCAAGGAAGGTGGTGATGACCGCTGCGGCTGCCACAATCATGATGTATTCGGGATGTTTCACCCAGCCCAGCGGATAGTGACCCAAAAGAATGTCGCGCACGGAACCGCCACCGATGGCGGTCACTGATGCGATAATGATCACACCGAACAGATCCATTTTTCGACGGCCCGCCGCCAGAGCCCCTGTCATGGCTTCAGCAGTAATACCAATAATATAGAGAACGGTCAGTAACATAGCAGACTCCGGTAAGACAGCGGCAAGGCGATACCCTTGCTCAGGAGACGACGACTGAGATTTTCTGGCGATCGGCGTCCGGGATGAGCGCAGTTTATACCAGCCAGACCTGACGGCGGCATAGAAAGCGTTTTTTGCGAATAGCCTGCGGTGAATATTTGAAAGGGGTAAGAGGGAACGACGGACAGAGGGTTAACGCTTTTCAGCCCGTCACTGGTTCAGTGCGACTGGCTGGCTGACTGCGATCGCCAGAACGGGGCTGGCCGGAAGCCTGGTCTTACCGGGGTAAATAAAACAATTGCCCGCAATGCTATTGAAGCTGTCTGGATAAAAAGAAAAGGCGTGCTGGTTACCCGCACGCCAACGCATCGTTTCGGATGCTCAGAGCCCACCATACAGACTTATTTTATTATTTGTTTCTTGCACGAATTTTAGAAAAAGCTTTCAGGCTAAAATGGTATTCCGGCTGGAACCATGAACGACCATAGTAGCAGTAAATCAGCATGCGAATGGATGCCATCGCAAGGTAACCCCAGATCGCACACAATACTGAAGGTGTCAGCCAGACGGTAAATAAGGTTACGGCAAGTCCGGCTAATACTGAGGAGGTCTCAGCAAAAGCAATGCGGGTATATTGTTTTTCGCGCTGTAATATCGCACGGTAATGCTGACCCTGTGGAATGATAATAAATATCACCGAGACCATCTGCAGCATTAATGCCAGTTCAGGTTGATTAAACAGGTTGTTCAGCAGGTGGCTGCCCGTAAATAACAGACCAAACACCGCGATACCCATCAACATATTCCCCCAGTAGATCGTGGAGAGGTCGTTGATTGAGAGCATACAGCGACGGATCAGCTTATTTGAGAAGCCGCGATCGGCCAGCGTATCTATAGCCAGTAACGCTATCACGGCGATTGCCAGCAGGTTCAGTTCATTCGCCTGCAGGATCTGCGCCAGCAACGAGAGTTGCAGGACACCGATGCCAATAATTTTGATTGAAGAGAGCAGGGACCATTTTGCGCTACTAAGACTGCTTTCACGTATTGCCATAATATACTCGTTAGAGTCCATTGACTCTGTGAGAATTAAATCGTTGTGTAACGGCAAGGAGAGGTTGCTGTGACACCGTTAGTTAGTGCAATTTTTCCGGCCGAAGTCCTGAAATACCTTTCCAGGCTTGCCATGTTATTATGGATTCGATCAAATGGTGCTCGGATAAAAAATAGATATCCCTGGTAAATTCTCTGTTTCGTGTCATGGCGGAATCCCCCGCAGTTAATAAGAATTCCGCCAGATCACGAACAAATCCTGTTGTAGTTTTATATTCTCCTGCCAGCATCCTTGCGGCAATCTCAACGAATTCTTTTTCTGATAACAAAGGATACGTTGAGCGGTCCATGACTTTTTTCCTGCTTTATCATTATGGGTATTGCTGTGTGTGGAATGATTTATACATTGTTTTATTTAATTTAACACCATAAGAAAAGTCTGATTACGCGACCTCAGAAATAAATGGTTTCACTTTATGCATGATAAATATTAAATGCCGGGCATGGCAATAATAAACGACAGTTAATGTTTAATGTATGTGTTTAGGCCGGACTGCTCATGTAACAGGCGAAGGGGCCTGAATTCAGAGGGGATTGCGTGCCTGTCATAAGAATTTGCCAGGAATTTTCCTGGCAGCAATGCTTAAGCAGCGTTGGTGGTAAAGGTGTACAGGGGGTAAGCAATCTGATTAACGCTTTATGCTTTATTATCGGACTTTTTTCTGTTTTTTTTCATAAACGGCCAGCGATAAGTAAAGGAAAAAAATAGAGCTAAGTCGTTGATTTATTGAGTCAGAAGCTGGTTAAGCGTCTCAAGGTCGTTGCTAACCCATTCAATATCCTGCTTAAATCTTTCATCTGAAGTAAATGGCTGGCGGTAAACCGTCACCATCACCTCTGCACCCTGCTCGTTGGCGACCACGCGCATCGGCACATAGATCTCTTTTCCTGAACCACTGTCAATCCAGTGATCCATTACGCCAAACGGATTGTGAGGCGAAAATCGAAGCTTTACATTTCCCTGTGGGCCTTTGGCACGCCAGCGATTGCCA
Organism: Pantoea sp. GD03673; assembly: GCF_029844725.1. Taxonomy (GTDB): domain Bacteria; phylum Pseudomonadota; class Gammaproteobacteria; order Enterobacterales; family Enterobacteriaceae; genus Pantoea. Next base: position 80,374 of record NZ_JAOCKJ010000011.1, on the reverse strand, counting down.
TCAGGTTCTAATGCACTGTGCGTCAGCCCGGACGCCCACTTTGGGAAAAATTCCGGCTTCCAGATGGTTTCATAAAGATCCAGCCAGTGACGCGGAATCGTCAGGCTCAGCGTGCGTGAGGAGAGCATATAACCTCCGATGGATAAGCTAAAAAGGCATTAAAGCATGGGGTCAGGTTCGTTAAAACGTTGTAACAGCAGAAGTGTGGTGTTGACAGGGTTTCGTACAAACGGCAGGCAACGGGGAGTGCTGCCTGCCGCTGACTCAGATGAAATTGCCGCGTGCAGAGACCGCGTGCTCTTCACTGTGTCCACTGGCGTGACGCAGAATAAAGCCATCTGACTGCGCCATCACGGCACAACTGTGATTCGGGAAGATACGCAGAAGTGTGCCGACTTCAGGACGGCGCTCGTGATAAAGCAAAAAACCATGCTCCTCAGATAACTTCGTCACCTCATAGGAGTGGCCCGTTTCGTCGGCTGCAATCCCAAAGCCACTGGCATTGGTGCCGTGTGGCCCTTTATCCGAACTCAGCATTTTTGATCCGGCATCTACAATCGCGAAATGATCGTTCACCGCGACCACGCGGGTAATGACGCTCATTGCCAGCTGATTGACGTGACTTAACCCAAGGCGACAGGCGGTAAGGTCCAGCAGAGCATAGTTGCCGGGCCGGATTTCACTGATGCAGGGCGCAATCTCTGCTGCCAGCGCCGTAGGCGTTGAACCCACCGAGATCGGGCAGTTGGCAAAACCCGCAGCCTGCAGTTTTGCCTGAAGTCGCTGCATCAAAACCCTTTCCTGCCGGGCGACATCAGCAATGGCCGCAGCATTACCGGCACCATAAGCGTGACCGGCATGTGACACCAACCCGGCAAAGCGTAAGCCTCTGTCGCGCAGCGCCTGTGCAATCAGCACGGCTTCATCACTGTCAGGATTGACGCCAATCCGATGTAATCCAACATCCACTTTAATCGCTACCGCCAGCTCACAGTCGGGTTGCTGCTGACAGGCATCCGCAATCGCCGCCACACCCTGCAACCTGTCCGCGATCAGAGTAACTTTTACCTGATGTTGCACGGCGAGGCGCAGCAATTCAGCCACGCTTTGCGGTTGGACAATCGGGTAGGCTAACAGCAGATCGCGAACGCCACCCTGAATAAAGCTGATACCTTCGCTGGGTTTCGAAACGGTGATGCCCTGCGCACCCGATTCAAGCTGACGCTGAGCAATCCAGACGCTTTTATGTGTTTTGATATGCGGACGCAATGCGACGCCCGCCGCACTGGCTTTACGCTGCATATGCTGCAGGTTCTGCTCCAGTCGCACGGCGTCCACTTCAATATAGGGCGTAAGGCGGTCATCAATCAGCGGACGCTGCCACTGCTGTGTATCGTTGATATCCATAAGGGTGTCCGGCATTAATGAGGTAAGAGGATGCATCATTCCTTAATTAACTTTCTGATACCAGCCCGGTGGCCGCAGAAGGGGTGCTGAACAGCAGGAATGACAGGGCGTGTTAACACGGGCTAAAGCATGCAGCGTATGGATAAACCGGAGCGGATACTGAGCAGGAATGGATTAGCAGATTAAAAAAGCAGGCGTGAAGCCTGCTTTTTCAGTTTACTCAGACGTAGAGTGACTGTTCACCCGGCGGGCGGGTTTTGAATCGACGATGCAGCCAGAGGTATTGTTCCGGTGCGCGCAGAATCTGATTTTCGATCACTTTGTTCATATAAGCTGCAGCAGCAGCCTCGTCCGTATGAGGATAATTTTCCAGCATCGGCTCAATGATCAAATGATAACCATTATTATCTGAATTACGGATCAGCATAATAGGCACCATTGCGGGCTTTGCCAGACGCGACAGAACAAAAGTCCCGTTGGTCGTGGCGGCTTTTTCGACCGCAAACAGTGGCGCAAAGGTGCTGCCTTTAGGGCCGTAATCCTGGTCCGGCGCAAACCAGACCGATTCACCCTGTTTCAGAGCATTAACCATGCCGCGCAGATCACGGCGGTCGATCATCGCTTTGTTCGAGCGCATCCGGCCTTTGGTTTGCACATATTCCATTGCCTGATTGTTGTGCGGGCGATACATCGCCATCATCGGCTGACAGAGACCGCTGATGCGACCGCCCAGTTCCAGTGACATGAAATGCACGCCAATCAGCATCACACCGCGTTTTTCATTTTGCGCCGCGTGAAGATTATCCATGCCTGAAACGGTAAACAGACGTTTTACCGCACGGTCCGACCAGAACCAGGCAATACCGGTTTCAGCCAGCGCCATGCCTAATGACGCAAAATTACCGGCGATCATATGTTCTGTTTTTTCTTTACTGATGCCCGGAAAGCAGAGCTCAATATTACGACGGGTGATTCGCTCACGGCGCTGCAGGAAATGACGGGAAATTTTGCCCGCACCCGCGCCGAGTTGCATAAGAACAGGATAGGGAAGCTGGACCAGAAGCCAGAGTACACTAAGGCCAAACCAGGTGAACCAATAACGCGGATGCAGCAGCGAACTGCTAAATTTTCCGGTGTTTTTCATTAACAACCTTCATGAGATAAATGGATGTATCGCATAAAGAGCACTTCCATTAGTCTCCAGGCGGTACAGCTGTACTGATTTCGACCAACACTTTATCAAAAAGTGCCTTCAAAGAAAGGGAAACTGCGGAATCTACAGGATTGACCTGTTTCATAGAACCAGCGCTTCGCAGGCAAAAAAAGAGCTAAAAACATAAAAATCATTTTATATTCATGCGCTTAAAAAATACAGATTGGGAAGGGAAAACGTGACAGACAGGCATTGCAGAACAGACCGGAAATGATTTTTTATCTATCTTTACGTAATAATGAGGCCAGCCACGCCAGTAAAATGCACCGGACGCTGCTGAAGATGAAATATCACTACCCGCAGGGTGAACCAGACGCCATCGCTGACGCCTGACCACGGACCTGAGGATAAGGTCTTACTCAATGTTCTGAATCTGCTCACGCATCTGTTCAATCAGCACTTTCAGTTCGATGGCAGAAGTCGTAATTTCGGCGTTGATCGACTTCGATGCCAGCGTATTCGACTCACGATTAAACTCCTGCATCATGAAATCGAGACGACGGCCAACAGCTTCTTTCTTTTTCAGGATGTTATAGGTCTCTTTAACGTGCGCATCCAGACGATCCAGCTCTTCGGAGACGTCAACACGCTGCGCCATCATCACCAGTTCCTGCTCAAGGCGATTGTTTTCCAGCTGGACCTCAGCATCTTCCAGTTTGGCGACCAGACGCTCACGCTGCCATTTGATCACGTCAGGCATCTGCGCACGCACTTTGCTGACTTCCTGCGACACGCCTTCCAGACGCTGCTCAATCATCGCCTTTAGTGCGGTACCTTCGCTTTCGCGTGCCGCAATGAAGTTATCCAGGGCACTATCCAGAGCCTGTAACAACTGTTTGTTAATGGCATCCAGATCCTGCTCCTGTGCAGACATCACACCCGGCCAGCGCAGGATATCCAGCGGATTAATCGCGCCTTCATCGCTCTGCATTTTCACCCAGTTGGCAGCCTGCACCAGCTGTTTCGCCAGCGTTTCGTTGAGCATCAGCTCGCCCTGCGCGCTGGGGTCGGCGTCAAAACGCAGATTGCACTCAATTTTACCGCGTGTCAGACGCTGGCGAATACGTTCGCGGATAACCGGCTCCAGCCCACGAAACTGTTCCGGCAGACGGATATAGGTTTCCAGATAACGCTGGTTTACGGAACGCAGCTCCCAGGCGGCGCTGCCCCATTCGCCTTTGGCTTCACTGCGGGCATAAGCGGTCATACTGCGGATCATAAGCGGTACTCATTTGCGGAAAGATGGGAGAAGTATAGCGAGGCGAGCCACGGCATAACAGGCATAAGCGTCTTACAGGAAAATAACGAACCATTTCCGCTTTCCGCGACAGCCACTTATGATGTCCGCTGACCCCTTGTGAGGATGACTGATCTATGTCTCGCGTTATTGCTCTTCCTGTTGTGATTGCTCTGCTTCTGGCGGGGTGCCAGACACGCCACGCGCCGCCCACGAAACCGCAACCCATCTGTGCGGGTGGCGAGATGATGATGCAGACCACGTTGTGGTTTGGAATGAGCAAGCCAGATGGCGGCAGGGTGAGTTCACTCGACTGGATGAACTTCGTGGATAACGACGTGACGCCACGCTTCAAAGCGGGGCTGTCGGTTTATGACGCTAAAGGGCAATGGCTGGGCGAGAACGGTCAGCTGGCACGAGAAAACAGTAAAGCGCTGATGCTGATCCACGGTATCGACCCCGCCACCAGCCAGGATATCGAGGCGTTACGCAGCCTCTATAAAAAACGGTTCGGTCAGGAGTCGGTGATGCGGGTAGATGCACCCGTCTGCGTCGGGTTCTAGGTCGAAAGCGGGCGGCAACGCTGCCGCCCTTGAATCATCAGATAAACAGACCGGCGAAAGCCGCAGAGAGCAGGCTCACCAGCGTGGAGCCATAGACCAGCTTCCAGCCAAACCGGGAAACGACATTTCCCTGTGTCTCGTTGAGGCCTTTTATCGCCCCCGCCACAATGCCGATTGAGGCAAAGTTAGCAAAGGAAACCAGGAATACCGACAGAATACCCAGCCCACGCGCACTCATGCCCGCCGCAACTTTCTGCAGTTCAATCATCGCCACAAACTCATTCGCCACCAGCTTGGTCGCCATGATGCTGGCCGCCTGCAGCGCATCGGCTTTAGGAATACCAATCAGCCAGGCCAGAGGATAGAACAGATAGCCAAGCAGTTGCTGGAAGCTGTAGCCGAACACCGCTGCAAACAGCGCGTTGATAGCAGCAATCAGGGCAATAAAGCCAATCAGCATGGCCAGAATGATCATTGCCACTTTGAAGCCTGCCAGGATGTACTCGCCCAGCATCTCAAAGAAACTCTGATCTTCATGCAGTTTCTCCAGCGCGATAGGCTGCTCGTTCTGGCTCTCCATCGGGTTGATGATCGACAAAATAATGAAGGTACTGAACATGTTCAGCAGTAGCGCAGCAACCACATACTTCGGCTCAATCATCGACATGTAAGCACCGACAATCGACAGCGAAACGGTAGACATCGCGGTCGCCGCCATGGTGTAGAGCCGGCGCGGCGGGATATCACCCAGAATCCCTTTGTAGGCAATGAAGTTTTCTGACTGGCCAAGAATCAGCGTGCTGACGGCGTTAAACGACTCCAGCTTGCCCATGCCGTTAATCTTCGACAGCAGCGTCCCGAAAATACGGATCAGCAGCGGCAGGATGCGCCAGTGCTGCAATATGCCGATCAGGGCTGAAATAAAGACAATCGGGCAGAGCACACCAAGGAAGATAAACGCCAGCCCCTGTTTGCTCATTCCGCCAAACACGAATTCTGTACCCTGCGCGGCAAAGCCCAGCAGTGTCTCAAAGAATCCCGCGAACGAGCCAACCAGCGCCAGCCCCCCGGCAGAATGAAGGAAGAACCAACCCAGCGCGGCTTCCACCACAATCAGTTGAACAATAAAGCGCAGTCGAATCTGTTTACGGTCATGACTGACCAGCAGCGCAAGGGCGAAAATCACCACCAGCGCCAGCAGAAAATGAAGAATGGCGGCCATATATTTTTTTATCAGAGTGAAAGGAAAGCGCATTTAGCCACAGCTGGCGGGGAATTTCATCTGATGACTGCATCAGACCGGCGCAAGAGACAGCGGGCAAGGAAGTCCGTATAATGCGCAGCCAATCATTAGCAAGCCGGAGAATACCCATGCGTCCAGCAGGCCGTAGCGCACAACAGGTGCGTCCAGTCACATTGACCCGCAATTACACCAGGCACGCAGAGGGTTCCGTTCTGGTGGAGTTCGGCGAAACGAAAGTGCTTTGCACTGCCTCTGTAGACGAAGGGGTCCCGCGTTTCCTTAAAGGCCAGGGCCAGGGGTGGGTAACAGCGGAATATGGCATGCTGCCACGTTCTACCCATAGCCGTATGGCGCGTGAAGCCGCAAAAGGCAAGCAGGGTGGCCGTACGCTGGAGATTCAGCGTCTGATCGCCCGTTCACTGCGCGCCGCGGTTGATCTTAAAGCGCTGGGTGAATTTACCATCACGCTCGACTGTGACGTAATCCAGGCCGATGGCGGCACCCGCACCGCGTCAATCACCGGTGCCTGCGTGGCGCTGGCCGATGCCCTCAACAAGCTGGTCGCCAGCGGCAAGCTGAAAGCAAACCCGATGAAGGGCATGGTCGCGGCGGTTTCAGTGGGCATTGTTAAAGGTGAAGCGCTGTGCGATCTGGAATACGTTGAAGATTCCGCCGCAGAAACCGACATGAACGTCGTGATGATGGAAGATGGCCGCATGATCGAGGTGCAGGGCACCGCCGAGGGCGAACCGTTCAGTCATGAAGAGTTGCTGACGCTACTGGCGCTGGCACGCGGCGGCATTGAGGAATTGATTCAGGCGCAGAAAGCCGCGCTGGAAAATTGATGTAACAGGCGACCTCAGGGTCGCCTTTTCTTTATTTGAGGAGTGAGAAATGAAAGCCTGGCAGCGTCAGTTTATTGAATTCGCCCTGAACAAGCAGGTGCTGAAGTTCGGTGAGTTCACTTTGAAGTCTGGCCGTAAAAGCCCCTATTTCTTTAATGCCGGTCTGTTCAACAGCGGACGGGATTTAGCGCTGCTGGGACGCTTCTACGCGCAGGCGCTGGTGGATGGCGCTGTCGATTTCGATCTGCTGTTCGGCCCGGCCTATAAAGGCATTCCGATTGCGACCACGACAGCAGTGGCGCTGGCGGATCATCATGACCGCGATGTGCCTTACTGCTTTAATCGTAAAGAAGCGAAAGATCACGGTGAAGGTGGCCTGCTGGTTGGCAGCGCGCTGCAGGGCAAAGTGATGCTGGTGGATGATGTGATCACCGCAGGCACTGCGATTCGTGAGTCGATGGATATTATCGGCGCGCATAACGCTACACTGGCTGGCGTGCTGGTGTCGCTTGATCGTCAGGAGCGTGGACGTGGAGAGATGTCGGCCATTCAGGAAGTGGAACGTGATTACGGCTGTAAAGTCACCGCGATTATTACGCTGGCGGACCTGATTACCTGGCTGGAAGAGAAGCCCGAAATGGCCGATCACCTCGCCCAGGTACGTGCCTATCAGAAAGCGTACGGCATTTAACAGAGGCGGGCGCGATGCCCGCCTTTTTTACTTTTTACCTGAGCTGGACGGCAATCAGTGGCCAGCGATCCTCAAAGTCTGCGGTGGGACTGAAACGAAACTCAGAACGGACATAGCGCGACAGCAAACCTTCACAGAAAGCCAGCAGCTGGCTTGCCAGTAACGCTTCGTCAGCCTGAAAGGCTTCGCCCTCACGCATTTTCCGTTCACGCATCACCTGTCGCAGCTGCACTTCAATCCGCTCAAACAGCTGATTGATGCGTCCCTGTAGACGGTCCTGCTCAAACATCAAAGCATGACCGGTCAGAATGCGCGTCAGTCCCGGATTACGCTCACCAAATCCCAGAATCAGTTGCACGATCAGACGCAGGCGCGTCATGGTCTCTTTTTCATCTTTGAGGATCAGATTGATGCGGGTAATCAGACTGTCTTCGATAAACTCAATCAGGCTATCGAACATGCGTGTCTTACTGGGGAAGTGACGATACAACGCCGCTTCGGAAACGCCCACTGTGGCTGCCAGTTTGGCGGTGGTAATGCGCTGACTGCCATCACCCGACTCCAGCATCTGTGCCAGCGCCTGCAAAATCTCTTCGCGACGGTTCCGCTTCGCGACTTTTTTTTCTGCCATGACCTTAAAGACCCCTGAAATTCACCTAAAAACAGGCAACACCTACGCATCTGCCACAGGAACGCGTCCCATGGCGATGAGGAAAAATAACGGGCGTAAGTGAAAGTCGGTAATGCGGGTTACTGGCGACCTGAGTGGCCGAAGCCGCCTTCGCCGCGCAGGCTGGCGTCGAAATCCTCGACCAGGTTAAATTCCGCCTGCACGACCGGAACAAAGACCAGTTGCGCCATGCGATCGCCGGGTTGCAGAGAGAAGCTTTCCTGGCCGCGATTCCAGACCGATACCATCAGTTGCCCCTGATAGTCGGAGTCAATCAGACCGACCAGGTTGCCCAGCACGATGCCATGTTTATGACCAAGGCCTGAGCGCGGCAGGATCACCGCGGCCAGATCGGGGTCAGCAATATGAATCGCCAGGCCGGTCGGGACCAGCGTCGTTGTGCCGGGTGCGATGTCGAGCACATCATCAATACAGGCGCGTAAATCTAACCCAGCGGAACCAGACGTGGCGTAGGTTGGCAGAGGGAACACTTTGCCGACACGCGCATCCAGAATTTTAACGTCTATTTTTTTCATCATAACGGCTGACAATCTCGTCTATTAATTGCTGGCCAAGGAGAGCCTTATCGCTGAGCGGTAAGCGTTTTTCTCCATCCTGCCAGAAAAGGTGAAGCGCATTGGTGTCGCTATTAAATCCCTGTCCGGCTTTAGCGACATCGTTAGCGCAGATCAGATCCAGATTCTTGCGCACCCGTTTTTGCCGGGCGTATTCTTCCACATTCTGTGTTTCAGCAGCAAATCCAACGACGAATGGCCGGTTTTCCTGAAGTGCGGCGACGCCGGCAACAATGTCGGGATTCTTTACCAGGTTCAGCGTGACGTTATCATCATCGCCCTGTTTCTTGATTTTATCGGCCGCAATATCGACTGCCCGGTAGTCTGCCACGGCTGCGCTTGCAATGAAAATATGTTGTTTATCTATCTCACTCATGACGGCGGCCTGCATCTCCAGCGCGCTGGTAACATCAACGCGCCGGACACCTGCTGGTGCCACCAGGGTCACCGGGCCGCTGACCAGCGTCACCTGTGCGCCGCGTCGGGCAGCAGCAGCGGCAATAGCAAAGCCCATTTTGCCGGAGCTGTGATTCGTGATGTAGCGCACCGGGTCCAGCGCCTCACGGGTCGGACCGGCGGTAATCATAATGTTCAGATGTTGCAGATCGTTGACGGGCGCAGCCCACTGCACCGCGTGGTCAACAATCGCCAGCGGATCAAGCATCCTTCCCGGCCCGACGTCGCCGCAGGCCTGGCTGCCGCTGTCCGGCCCCCAGATCAGCACGCCACGCTCATGCAGCCTCTGCAGGTTGTGCTGGGTCACCGCCGCGCGATACATCTGCTGATTCATGGCGGGCACCACCGCCACGGGTGAGGCCGTTGCTAATACGGCAGTGGTCACCAGATCGTTTGCCATACCGGCAGTGATGCGGGCAATCAGGTCGGCAGTGGCGGGGGCCAGTACAATCAGATCGGCCCATTTTGCCAGTTCAATATGCCCCATCGCCGCTTCTGCTGCCGGATCAAGCAGATCGTCAAACACCGGATAGCCGGAAACGGCCTGCAGGCTGAGCGGGGTAATAAAGGCTTTCGCCCCCTCCGTCATCATTACGCGGACATCAGCCCCGCGATCGCGCAGGCGACGCACCAGCTCAGGTGCTTTATAAGCAGCAATACCACCGCTCACGCCAAGAAGAATTTTTTTGCCGGCTAATCCCATCATGATGTTGGCCTCACTAAGCTCTCTGCCGCTCGCGGCGGCGAATGCACGGACTTTATCACAAAAGCGTGGACGCGCCTTTTCACCAGCTGCGTTTGCGAGTCGCCTCGAAGATTCATGCGCCACTGATAGCGGCACGCTTCAGGATGGGACACTCTGAGACTCATTTCAGGGAGAGCACCGATGAAAATCAAGGGACCGCGGGAAAAACTGCAGAAACTGGGCGCGCATTCGCTCAGCGATACCGAACTACTGGCCATCTTTCTCCGCACCGGCTCGCCGGGTCAGAACGTTCTTGAACTGGCCGGGCAGATGCTGGAGGGGTTTGGCTCGCTCTATCAGCTCATGACGTCTGACAAAGCAGCATTTTGTGAAATCAAAGGTGTCGGCGATGCCAAGCTGGCGCAGCTGCACGCCATTGCCGAACTGGCGAAGCGCTTTTTCGCCAGTAAGCTGGCCCGCGAAAGCGTGATGGAAAATCCACAGATTACGCGCCAGTATCTGCAAAGTCTGTTAGCCCATCAGGAGCGGGAGATCTTTATGGCACTGTTTCTGGATAATCAGCATCGGGTACTGCGGGCACAAAATATGTTCTCTGGCTCTATTAATAGCGTGGAAGTGCACCCCCGCGAGATCGTCCGGGAAGCGATGAAGCTCAACGCAGCAGCCCTGATACTGGCGCATAATCACCCGTCGGGGATGGCGGAACCGAGCCGTGCAGACCGTGAAGTGACGCATAAAGTCAGCGAAGCCTGTCAGCTACTCAACATCCGTCTGCTCGATCATCTGGTGATTGGTCATGGCGAATATGTCTCCTTTGCCGAGCGGGGATGGCTCTGATTCAGGGAAATTTCGCGCCAGGTGGCGGCTTTTTGCCCGATCATTCGGGATCTTTATCTGTTCGGGACTTGAGCACTTGGGCTGAGCGGCGTATACTACGCCACCTTTGAGAATCTCGGGTTTGGCGGTTAGGCCAGCTTAGCGGGTTCCATGGAACTCGCCTGGCGGGCTGCAAGCCTGACGAGGCGGCCAAAACCTAATTTTTAAAGCTCGAGCTGATTTGATTTTTGGAGATATAGACATGTCACGAGTCTGCCAGGTAACTGGAAAGCGTCCGGTGACGGGTAACAACCGTTCCCACGCAATGAACGCGACGAAACGCCGTTTCCTTCCGAACCTGCACTCACACCGTTTTTGGGTTGAGAGCGAGAAGCGCTTCGTTAGTCTGCGTGTATCTGTTAAAGGTATGCGTATTATTGATAAAAAGGGCATTGATACGGTATTAGCCGACATGCGTGCCCGTGGTGAGAAGTACTAAGGAACTGAATCATGGCTAAAGGTATTCGTGAGAAGATCAAGCTGGTTTCCTCTGCTGGTACAGGTCACTTCTATACCACCACGAAGAACAAACGTACTAAACCAGAGAAGCTGGAACTGAAAAAGTTCGATCCGGTTGTACGTCAGCATGTGATCTACAAAGAAGCTAAAATTAAGTAATTTTAGTGTTCTGCTAAAAACCCGGCTCCGGCCGGGTTTTTTGTTTGTGTAAAACGCTGAGGAGAGGGTATGCCAGAGTTGCCAGAGGTTGAGACCAGCCGCCGCGGTATTGAGCCGCATTTAGTTGGCGAAACCATCCTTCACGCCGTGGTGCGTAATTCACGTTTGCGCTGGCCTGTTTCGCAGGAGATCCTGGCGCTAAGCGATCAGCCGGTGCTTAGCGTGCAGCGCCGGGCGAAATATCTGCTGCTGGAACTGCCGCACGGCTGGATCATTATTCATCTTGGCATGTCGGGCAGCCTGCGCGTGTTATCCGAAGAGCTGCCAGCGGCGAAGCATGACCATGTTGATTTGGTGATGAGCAACGGCAAAGTGCTGCGCTATACCGACCCGCGCCGCTTTGGTGCCTGGCTCTGGAGCAGCGATCTGGCGGGCAGCAGCGTACTGTCCCATCTCGGACCTGAGCCGCTCAGCGACCAGTTTGATGGTGCTTATCTGTTTGATCTGTCACGCGGCAAGCGGACGCTCATCAAGCAGTGGCTGATGGATAACAAAGTGGTGGTGGGCGTGGGCAACATTTACGCCAGCGAGTCACTGTTTACCGCCGGGATCCTTCCCGATCGTGCCGCCGGAAGTCTGTCACAGGCTGAAGCGGAACTGCTGGTTAACACCATCAAAGCGGTGTTGTTACGTTCAATTGAGCAGGGCGGCACTACACTGCGTGACTTCTTGCAGACTGATGGTAAGCCAGGCTATTTCGCCCAGCAGTTGCAGGTTTATGGTCGGGCCGGTGAACCCTGCCGCGCATGCGGTACGCCGATTATCAGCGGCAGGCACGGGCAACGCAGTACCTACTGGTGCCCGAACTGTCAGCATTAAGCCAGTTTAGCCAGCAGTGCCTGATGCACCGGTGCGGGCAGGAAGGCGGTGACATCACCGCCATGGCGTGCCACCTCTTTGACCAGCGAAGAAGAGATAAACGAGAAGCCTTCAGACGGCATCAGGAAGACACTTTCCAGCGTTGGCAGCAGATGACGATTCATCTGCGCCAGCTGCATTTCATATTCAAAATCTGACACCGCACGCAATCCACGGACCAGCACATTCGCCTGCTGGTCACGGGCAAAATTCGCCATCAGGTCGCTGAAGCCGACCACCTCGACGTTGGGCAGATGGGCAACCACCTGACCCGCCAGCGCCACGCGCTCATCCAGGCTGAACATCGGTTTTTTACTCGGGCTGGCAGCAATAGCCAGAATTACCTGATCAAACATCTGCGCTGCCCGCGTCACGATGTCGAGATGACCGAGCGTCACAGGATCAAACGTACCGGGATAGATGGCTTTAGTGGTCATACTCGCCCTTTTGCCGAAGCGTGATTCAGTGCCCAGAGGGCGGAATATTTATTGAAGGTATATTGCGCGTTGACCACCGCCAGAATCCAGCCCTGTTTGCCGTCGAGAAAACCGGCACGCAGCAGCAGCGTTTTCACAAACGCGCCCAGCGTATGGCTGAATACAGAAAAGAGGCCACAACGCTTACCGCGCTGATGGCGTTCCGTAGCCCAGGCTTCGGCATAGGCCAGCTGCTTGCGCTGAAAGGCGATTAAATCACGGCAGGTCAGATGCTGAAGATCGCCAGACAGCGCCACCACCGGTGCGCCGTCACTCTGCAGTGATTCATGCACCAGATTGTCATTGTAGCGGAAGGTGCGTGGATAGAGGCGCATCACGCGGTCGGGATACCAGCCACTGTGGCGCATAAAGCGGCCGAGAAAAAGATTACTGCGACCCAGACTGTAAACCGTGCGGCTGGGCGGGGCGACCAGCACCTGCTCAATTGCGGCGCGCAGTTCAGGGGTGACACGCTCATCCGCATCGATCATCAGAATCATATCACCGGTGGCATAGTGCTGTGCGCGCTGGCGCTGGATGCCATAGCCCTGCCAGTCATCATTGCGGTAGACCTGCGCGCCGGCCTGCGTGGCGATGTGAACACTGTCGTCACTGCTGCCAGAGTCCAGCACGATAATTTCATCGGCCCAGCTGAGCGAGGCCAGACAATCCGGCAGCAGTTCCGCTTCATTTTTGGCGATCATCACCACGGAAAGACGTTGGCGTGCTGACATTAGTGGGCCCGTGGTGGCAGATGCGGTTCGAGTAACTGTAGCAGACGCTGTAGCGCACCCTGGTTCTGGTGCAGCACGTCTACCGCATGGCGTCCGTAATAACGGCGGTAATCATCATCCTGTAACAGGTTGGTGACCTCTTTTTCCAGCGACATCACGTCGGTGACGGTGATCAGTCCCTGGCCTTCCTGCAACTTGCTGCAGATATCTTTGAAGTTCCAGATGTGGGGTCCCATCAGTACCGGAAGAGCATGGGCAGCAGGCTCCAGCGGGTTGTGTCCACCCCGTTCAACCAGGCTACCGCCGACAAATGCCAGATCGGCGATGCCGTAGAGCAGCATCAGTTCGCCCATTGAGTCGCCGATAACCACCTGCGTGGAACCTGAAGGGATCTCGCCGCTGCTGCGCAGGATAAAACTGAAGCCGCGTTCCTGCGTAAGCGCACGCGCATCGTTAAAGCGCTCAGGATGACGGGGAACCAGAATCAGCAGCAGGTCCGGAAACGTCTGCAGCAGCCGACGATGGGTATCCAGCACGATAGCCTCTTCGCCTTCGTGCGTGCTGGTGGCAATCCATACCGGACGGCGCGGTGCCCACTGCCGACGCAGCGTCACCGCTCTGGCAGCCAGTTCTGGGGTCACGGAAATATCAAACTTCAGGCTGCCGGTGATGGCCAGCTGTGAACGTTTCAGGCCCAGCTCCAGGAAGCGGTCGCCATCTTCCTTATTCTGCGCTGCGATTAGCGTGATGCTCTGCAACAGCCGGCGCATGAATTTACCCAGTTTACGGTACCCTTTGGCAGAGCGGGCCGAGAGGCGGGCATTGGCGATCACCAGCGGAATATTGCGCTGATGCAGAATGCGGATGATGTTCGGCCACAGCTCGGTTTCCATGATGATCACCAGCCGTGGATTGACCGTATCCAGAAAACGATTAATGGAACCCGGCAGGTCATAAGGCAGATAGACGTGATGCACATCTTTGCCAAAGGCCGATTGCGCCCGCTCAGAACCGGTCGGCGTCATAGTGGTGACGGTAATCGGCAGGGTCGGGTAACGATGACGCAGTGCGCGCACCAGCGGAATTGCAGCCAGGGTCTCACCCACAGAGACTGAGTGCAGCACAATGCCGTCGGGCTTCACTTTGCCGACACAATAGCCATAGCGTTCTGCCCAGCGTTTGCGATAGGCAGGCGCTTTACGACCGCGCAGCCACAGGCGTAGCCAGATCAGTGGCTGAATGAAGTAGAGCAATGCGGTGTAAATGGTCGTCATAGTTACCGTTACAGCAGGTTCGCGTCTAAAAACAGATTAAAATCAGATGGCGGCATGTTATCAGAAACCCCGCATGCACTCATCCCGGATTGTCAGTTGCTACTCAGTACCTGCTGATAAAGCGAGGTCAGCGCCTGCGCCAGCTGTTGAGGACCATAAGGCTCAATTTTACGCCGCGCCGCATCACCCATTCGTGAATCGACAGAAAGTGCCGGTATGGCATTTATAGCCTGATTTAACCCGTTGATATCCAACGCATCACAGACGAAGCCTTCCTGACCTGCAGTAATAAATTCCGCACCACCGCAACCGGTGCTGGTAATCACCGGTAAGCCGCAGGCCATCGCCTCCAGCACCACATTCGGGAACGGATCGTAGAGCGTGGGCAGCAACAGGCCGTCAGCCGCATGATAGAACGGCTGCACATTCTGCTGCACGCCGACAAAGCGCAGGCGGTCCAGGCAGTTAAGCTGGTTTGCCAGCTGCTGGTAACGCTGCAGCTGTTTATCCTGACCCACCACAATCAGATAACGATCGCTGGCAGCCAGCGCCTGTATCGCGGCTTTCAGCCCTTTACGCTCAAAGCCGGAGCCGACATAAATCAGGACGGTCGCGGCGTCGGGCAGCGCCAGCTGCTGACGGGTAGCGCGACGTGCCGCTTCCGTAGCGGGCTGGAAACGGGTGGCGTCGATAGCGTTATGAATAACGTGGATTTTTGCGGCGTCGAGCGAGAAACAGCGCAGGATGTCGCGCTTTACCATCTCTGAATTACAGATCACCGCTTTCAGCGACGGCGAGTTAAACATCTCCGCTTCTGCCTGCAGAACATAGCGATGATAAGGGCTGACGGCAGCACTCAGTCGTTGCCAGGATGAAACGATACGGGCACGCTGTTCCAGCCAGACGCGATGAACGCCATCACCCGCACGGAAAATGTCACAACCCGCGATGCGCTCATGGCTTTGTACAATATCGAACTTTTCGCGTTCCCAGCAGGCGCGTGCTGCGCGGGCAAAACCGCGCTCACGGGAGACCCGACCCAGCTTTGCAGGATTACAGATATGCAGATGCCAGTCCGGATTAGGCGTGCCCTGCCAGCTGCGGGTAATGATGTTGAGATCGAGCTGTTCGCTGCCCAGTGCTTCCAGTGCGCGTGAGATAAAACGCTCGGCACCGCCATCCGGACGATATTTCTGCCGGACAATCGCCAGCCGTAACTTACTCATTCAGGTAGCTCCTCGCTGCCGCAACCACATCTTTTACCGGAATGGCCGAGAGATAACGCTGGTCAGTTTTGGTGTCGATGGAATCGGGTGAGGGCAGAGGGCCATAATCACCGGCCCAGATGACATGATTATTATCGCCCCAGGGTCGCCAGTGCTGCAGCTTGGTCGGACCAAACAGCGCAATACAGGGGGTTTCAAGCGCAGCTGCCATGTGCATCGGCGCTGAGTCGACACCAATAAACAACCGGGCATGATCGATAAGCGCTGCCAGCTGGGGCAACGTGAACTGACCCGCCAGCGAAACCACATCAGGCGACGCACAGAGCGCACGAATGCGGTTAATCATCGCCAGCTCCTGCTTGTCCGGCCCGGCGGTCAGCACCACTTTGCGGCCCGGTTGCGCCAGCTGATCAAGTGTGGCCGCAACGCTCTCTTCTTCCCAGCATTTAAAGCCCCAGCGCGAAGTCGGCTGCACCACGATATAGGGCGCGGTGATATGATATTCCGCCAGGCGGGCCAGCACGATTTGCTGGTCAGCGTCGCTGTAGTGCATTGAGACGCGTGCGCCATCGCTGCTGATGCCAAGGGGAGCCAGCGCAGACATATTCTGCTCAACGGTATGTAGTTTGCTGTGATTAAGTGTGGGAACCAGCCGGTTGTGACACCAGCGCCACAGGACGTTATCGCGTTTTTTAAACGCGAAACCGATACGAACGGGGGCCCCAGACAACCGCGTAATCAGCGCTGCACGCCACTGATCCGCCAGGTTAATCACCAGATCATAATGCGCGTCACGTACGGCGCGAATAAGTGCACGCTCATGGCCCAGCTTGCGCCAGCTACCCTCCTGCTTCCATTTACGATCGATGACGTGCAAGTGACGAATAGCCGGATGTGCTTCCAGCATCGGACGCGTTTCCTGATAAAGCAATACGTCGATGCTGGCCTGCGGATAACGCTGACGAAGCGCATTGATGGCGGGCGTTGTGAGCAGCATGTCACCATGATGGCGCAGCTTAATCAGTAATATATTTTTTGGCGAGATGTTTGCTGGAGTCAGGCTGGCCATAAACAAGAGTTCTCAGAATTCAGTGAACCGATTGTAGGGCAAACCCTTTTTAGGATAAAGCCAGCCTCAAAGGTTATTTATCACGCCACCGATAGAGCCGCGCCAGCCATAACAGCAACTGATACCACTGCTTTATTCCCCTGGCATTCCGTAGCATGCGCAGGTGTGTCCGGGTCGTAAACAGATCGGCAATGATCGCCTGCCGTGCGCGGGCATCAGGCTCACGCCTTACACTGTGACAAACGCTCAGCGCTTCATGAGTCACCTGATAGTGAAACGACGGATAGATTTTCACGCGGTCACGATAGCGGGTATTGAGCTCTTCCAGCAGCCGCGCAATCTTCAGGTAATGTCGTTGATATTCAACATTGCGCTCGCCGGTACGTTTGCGATTGCTGATTGAGGCGTCGTGCATATAGTAGCGATAGAGCACTGCTTCGGTATACCGCACGCGTTTTGCCAGCAGCATAAACTCGGTGGTCCACGGTATATCCTGATGATGCAGGCCCGGTTCAAACTGCAACTGATGCTGTTCAATCAGCGCCCGGCGATAGATGCCCAGCCAGACCACATGCATATAACGATGGGTCTTCAGCGCGGTATTGAGCCAGTCGGCACCGCTCAGTACCGGTGTACTGCGCAGGCGATCCAGCGGAATCAGCGGTTTTACCCGCTGACTGTGTTTGAAAAACCACTCGGCGTTGCACTGTGCCGCATCCAGATTGTCCGCTTCGGCCATTGTCACCAGCGTCTGATACATCCCGGGCTGCATGGTGTCATCCGCATCCGGGAACGTGACATATTTCCCGCGGGCTATCGCCAGCCCGGCATTACGTGCCCGCGACACGCCGCCGTTTTCCTGATGAATCACGCGAATGTGAGAATGTTGCTGTGCATACTGGTCGGCGCGCGCGCCTGAGCCGTCGGTTGAACCGTCATCGACAATGATGATCTCCAGCGAGGTCAGCGTCTGCCCCAGCAGTGACTGCATGAACTCATCAAACATGCTGCCCGCGTTGAACATCGGCGTAATGATACTCAGCAAAGGAGAAGTACTCATGACAATATCTGCACCAGCGTTGAATTCACTGCGAAAGGGCGTTGCCTCGTCATAAATCATTTCCGAATCAGCAGAATGGAATCAGGGAGTTCATGATTATAAGACGGTGTAGCTTTCATGTTTTACTAAAAACCACGCCCACCCCGCATAATGCGTTATATGCGCTTTTTTTACGCAACGCAGGCGTACAGGTAAACAGATTATTGTGCCTGCTTTCTGTCAGCGTGGTTTTTATGAAAATGATGCTAAAAAGCAGGCAGGATAGTTAACGGGGAAAGCGGGCACTGAAATAACGGTGCCCGCATCAATCTGAAAGCCTGACAGCGTTACCGATCACGCTGATTAAAAAACTTAAGCCTGACGTACTGCATTATCCAGCTCATGCTTTCAGCATACTTTTTCTGATGCCACTTTATGCGGGCGAAGCGCTTCATCTCTTTATAATGTCTCGGGGTATCAAGCGGTTGTGAAGCCCAGGGTGAGCGCTGGTAATAGCTGTAGTAAAGCTGGGAAAGATCGCTGCCAGCCCAGGCATGCCAGGGTTTGCATTTACCGGTGTAGTGAATCATCACGGTATCCGCTGGCACGGCAGAGTGGTCCCAGACATTATTGGCGATAATATCGTAAATCTGATTATAGCGATCGGGCAGAATCAGGATCTCATCCTCCAGCACGATATTCAGCGCATCCTGATCGGGAAAACCAAACTCTGCACCCCGCGTCACCAGCACGTCGGTAATACGTGCGGTGGTCTGTCCGGCGAGCCAGCGTGGAATATTGATCAGCATAAAGCCTGAGTTGAAATATTGATGATGCTTCAGCTCCAGTTTCGCGCACTGGTTCTGCCGCGCACGCGGTGTGTCGTTACAGGCCGCCAGCGTGTAATTCGTGATATCCAGAGTGAACAGGGGCGAGTAGTCGCCTACCACAAGCGTGTCAGCATCAATATAGATCACCCGATCGCTGTAGCTCGCCACGGTTTCAGGGATCAGGAAGCGGTAGTGGATGCTTTTAGGATAGCGGCCAACGGCAGGCAACTGGTCAACCCAGGCACTGTTAAAAATATGCAGCGTGATCGCCAGACGGTGGCCTGTGGCCAGCGAGCGCAGTTTTTCCACATCCTCATCACGCAGCGAGTCTGAGAAAATATGGGCGTGGAAAGCGGTATCAGGATGATGGCGGAGAAGTGAAAACAGCGTAATGCCCAGACCACGCGCGTAGGCGTAATTAATGCCAAACGCAACGTGAACCGGCTTGTCATCGGTTTCAACAAGCGTGTTAACCAGCAGCAGACTTTGCTGAACGGCATCAGCATTAGGAGTAATTGCCATTACGCTTCACTATTCCAGATTATGAGTAATAAACGTTTGTATTCTAGTCAGTTTATCCTGATCCAGCCCGAATAATTTTTCAGCGGGCTGATCAAACTTAAAACGGGTGGCAAAAACGAATGTCGACGCAGCAATATTATCCGGGCCGATAAACAAAACGTTATTGACCGGGCGCTGCTCCCTGATTTCACACGGCCCGTAAAGCATGATCACCGGTATCTGTTGGGCATCCGCAATATAGGCATTACCAGAGTCAGAAGAGATATAGAAATCCATCTGCGCAATGGCCCACGGAACCTCTTCCAGCTTTAGCTCACCAATCAGACTGACGATATTTGCTTTGGGGCCGGTCAGGCTCAGTAATTCATCCAGCCAGGGCTGCTCGGCCGGGGGACCAAAGACATAAAAGGTGCAGGGCAGCTCAGCCAGCGACGCCATCAGCTGCTGCCAGATGCTGGCAGGAATGGTTTTTGCCCGATTCCCGGCAGAAATACTGATGCCTATTTTAATCCCGCTGCGCGGATTTAGCAGCGCGGCGGGCGGCGCAGGCGGCTGCCAAAGCGGTGAAGTGGCGTGCTTAGGGAAATCGGTATAGCGGTAGTCGCGGTTAATCAGCTTCAGGTAGCTGTCGAGTGTTAAATCCGTTTTGGTGTGGTCGACAATGCCACTGGCGCTGCGATAGAAGGTTGCATGGTAGGACTTACGCACATAGGTGCGCAGAAACTGTTTGTTCGGCGCATTGCACAGCGCCGCAAAAAAGAGATTAACGCTGTTTGGCTGCACCAGATAGACGTTGTCATAACGGTTCATCAGGGTGAACGCGAGCTTCAGCTTGGCAAAAAAGCTGCGTTTTGCCTCTTCAATCAGGAAGTAGCGGCTGACGGTGTCATCGTGACGCGCCAGCGGCTCCACCGCCTTGCTGATCAGCAGTTCAGACTGACCCAGTGCGCGCAGCATCGGGGTAATATTGATGAAATCACCAATCTTCGCCGTCTGAATGATTAAGCTGCGGCCGGTGGGCCGGTAAAACAGCCGCATTATCGCCCGTAAAGGCACCAGCAGCAGATAGATCAGCACATAGTTCATGGCGTATTTTCCGTAATAACAGCCTGCAGTTTTTCGGCCACCGTGTCAGCAGTCAGCTCCGCCAGTTTGTGATTGGGGGCGCTCAGAGCCTGTTGGTTCTGTCCGTAGCCGCCAATCAGGCCGGGATCTGTCGGGCCATACAGCGTCAGGTTGGGGCGATCCAGTGCCGCCGTCAGATGGCTTAACCCGGTATCTACCGAGACCACCGCTCGTGCGCCTGCCAGTTGCCGGGCTATCGCTTCCAGCGTCAGCTTAGGCAGCACCTCGACATGTTCAAAACCTTCAGCCAGGCGCAAGGCGCGTTGATGCTCATGTTCAGCACCCCAGGGCAATTTCACCCGCAGCCCGCTGGGCTGCACCTGCTCAATCAGCTGACGCCAGTGTGATTCCGGCCAGTGCTTGTTGTCACGCGTCGTGGCATGCAGAAAGACCAGATAATGGTGTGCGTCAGCGGGCAGATGATGCAGGAAGTGTCCGGCAATCGCGTAGTCACCCTGACGTTGCGGTTTTTCATAGCCCAGGCTTTTGGCGAACAGTTCGCGTGTCCGCTCAACCGCATGTTGTCGTTTGCTGACTTCATGGCGAACGTCATACCACCAGCTGGCAAACGGCTCACGCGCACTGCGGCTGTCCTGTCCATGCTTTATGCCTTTCGACAAGCGGGTGACCAGCGCGGCACTTTTGATCAGCCCCTGCGCATCAATCACGACATCGTACTCACGTGACTGTAACGCGCGCTTAAACAGCACGCGCTCTTCACGCTGCTGGCTGCCAAACCAGTGTTTGCGCCAGCGGCGGATTGCGACGGGCAATACCTTGTCTACCGCAGGATGCCAGCCAGGGATCTGCGCAAAATTTTCTTCCACTACCCAGTCGAAACGGATACCGGGGATGGCATGCATTGCATCAGTCAGTGCCGGCAGTGAATGCAGCACATCGCCCATGGAAGAGGTTTTAACAATCAGGACGTGCATGACACCTCCTGTGGCGCAAGCAGTTCGCTCAGCGTCTGATAAACGCGTTCAGGCTGGATATCGATCAGGCTCTGGTGATAGCCCTGATCGGCATCGCCCTTGCGCACTTTGTGATAGCCGGTAATCAGGCGAATGATACGCGCCTGTTTTGCGAGGGGAGGTGTAAAGTCAGGGCTGCTCGGCCCATAGAGCGCCACCAGCGGACGGTCCAGCGCCGCAGCGATATGCATCAGCCCGGAGTCGTTGCTGACCACGGCGCGGCATTGCGCCAGCAGAATCACGGCCTGTTCCAGCTGGGTTTCACCGGCCAGATTACGACAGTGGCCGCGTGCTTCTTCTGGCAGGGCAGCGATAATCTCTTCGCCGGTGGGGCGATCTTTGGCGGAGCCAAACAGCACGATCTGGAAGCCGTCAGCAATCAACTGGCGGGCCAGCGTGGCGTAATGATAATGCGGCCAGCGTTTGGCCGGGCCAAATTCAGCGCCCGGACAAAAACCGATGATCGGACGGGTCGCCGCGAGCTGGAACTGTGCTGCCGTTTCAATTTTTTCCTGCTCATCAACCTGCAGTTTTGGCCACAACAGCGGCTGGGGTAACTGTGCCGCCGAGGCAACTGGCGTGTCATAGCCCAGCGCAACGTAGCGCTCAACCATCAGCGGAAAGGCTGCTTTATCCAGCACCCGCAAGTCATTCAGCAGGCCATAGCGCATTTCACCGCGCCAGCCGACGCGGCGTTTTATTCCGGCGAAGAAGGGGACCAGTGCCGACTTAAAGGAGTTAGGCAGCACATAGGCACGGTCGTAATGACTGGCGCGCAGCATTTTGCCCAACCGGCGACGCTCACCGATTTCCAGTGCGCCATGTCCGAGCGGCATCGCCAGCGCCTGATTCACCTCCGGCATGCGTGACAGCAACGGACGACACCACGCTGGTGCCATCACATCAATCACTGCATCCGGATGTTCGGCCTTGAGTGTGCGATAGAGACTTTGCGACATCATCATATCGCCGACCCACGACGGGCCGATTACCAGAATTTTCATCGCCGGAGCAGCTTCCTTTATGCGTTACGGTTCAGCCAGACCATATATTCAGCGACGCCCTGCGCCACCGTTTTAAATGGCTTGTCGTAACCGGCAGCACGCAATTTAGTGAGATCGGCCTGGGTATAGGCCTGATAGCGTCCTTTAAGTTTTTCCGGGAACGGGATGTACTCGATCTGACCTTTCTGGTGGAACTTCAGCACCGCATCAGCCACTTCCTGGAAAGATTCGGCGCGGCCTGTACCACAGTTGTAAATTCCCGAGACGCCATTTTCCCAGCACCACAGGTTCACTTCTGCCACATCATCCACGTGGATAAAGTCGCGTTTAAAGCCATCGCTGCCTTCAAACAGTTTTGGATTTTCATCATTGCTGATCTGCGTGTTCAGGTGGAAGGCAACGCTTGCCATGCTGCCTTTGTGGCCTTCACGCGGTCCATAGACATTGAAATAACGGAAGCCGCACACGGGCGAGTTCGCTTCCGGCAGCATCTGACGGACGTAGTGGTCAAACAGCATCTTGGAGTAGCCATAGACATTCAGTGGCTGCTCATACTGGCGCTCTTCAATAAAATTCTCGTTGCGTCCGCCGTAGGTGGCTGCGGAAGAGGCGTAGAGGAACGGGATCTCACGCTCAAGACAGAAATGCAGCAGCTCTTTGGAGTACTGATAGTTGTTTTCCATCATGTACTTGCCATCCCACTCGGTGGTGGAAGAGCAGGCGCCCTGATGGAAGACCGCTTCGATCGGGCCTAAATCATCGCCCGCGATCACGCTCATCAGGAACTCTTCTTTGTCCATGTAATCGACGATATCCAGGTCGACTAAATTGGCAAACTTGGTGCCATCCTTCAGATTATCCACCACCAGAATGTCGGTGTGACCGCGATCGTTCAGCGCTTTGACGATGTTGCTGCCAATCATTCCTGCGCCGCCAGTTACGATAATCATGTTGTTACCTTCAACGTTGTGGGGTGAAACAGGAGGTTTCACACACGAATACCTCACATCATAACATTTCAGCAGGGTGCAGACAGCCAGATGACTCTGTAACGCGTTGTGCTTACATCTTCGTGGCGTGAACTATGCTGCAAAAATAACATTCTGTTGGGCGATTTATCGTGAAGAAGCGGCCTGTTCAGTAAGATATGCCAGATTTTTGCCATCTGAGGAGAGCAATGATGCCTGCGCAATTTTATCAGCAACTTCGTCAGCAACTTGATGATGCACGTCAGGAAGGATTGTTTAAACAGGAGCGGATCATTACCTCTGCCCAGCAGACGGCGATCGCGGTTGGCAGCAATTCAGCCGTGATTAACTTCTGCGCCAATAACTACTTAGGTTTAGCGAACCATCCGGCGCTGATTCAGGCGGCGAAAGAGGGGATGGATTCACATGGCTTCGGCATGGCATCGGTACGCTTTATCTGCGGCACGCAGGACAACCACAAGCAGCTGGAAAAGCGGCTGGCAGCGTTTCTCGGCATGGAGGATGCCATCCTCTACTCCTCCTGTTTCGACGCCAACGGCGGTCTGTTTGAAACCTTGCTCGATGCGCAGGATGCCGTTATTTCGGATGCGCTGAACCACGCCTCCATCATCGATGGCGTCCGGCTCTGTAAAGCGCAGCGTTATCGCTACGCCAATAACGACATGGCGCAACTGCGCGCCTGTTTACAGGAAGCGCGCGATAAAGGTGCCCGTCATATTCTGATCGCCACTGATGGCGTTTTCTCAATGGATGGGGTGATTGCGAATCTGCCTGCCATCTGCGATCTGGCCGATGAGTTCTCCGCGCTGGTTATGGTGGATGATTCCCATGCGGTGGGCTTTGTCGGCAATGCCGGGCGCGGCACCCATGAATATTGTGACGTTATGGGCCGGGTCGACATCATTACCGGCACGCTGGGTAAAGCGCTGGGTGGCGCATCCGGCGGCTACACCGCAGCAAAAGCGGAAGTGGTGGAGTGGCTGCGTCAGCGTTCCCGTCCCTATCTCTTCTCCAACTCGCTGGCCCCGGCCATTGTTGCCGCCTCGCTGCGGGTGCTGGATCTGCTCAGTGAAGGTGACGGACTGCGTCAGCGTCTTCGGGATAACGCCCGTTACTTCCGGGAGCAGATGACGGCGGCGGGCTTTACCCTGGCCGGTGCCGATCACGCCATTATCCCGGTGATGCTGGGTGAAGCCCGCATCGCTCAGGAGTTTGCCCGGCTGCTGCAACAGGAAGGCATCTATGTGACCGGCTTCTTCTATCCGGTGGTGCCAAAAGGTCAGGCACGCATCCGCACCCAACTCTCTGCGGCGCACACCCAGGAACAGCTGGAACGTGCGGTAGCGGCCTTTACCCGCATTGGCAAACAACTGGGCGTCATCGCCTGAGGAGTCCGTCATGAAAGCACTCGCTAAACTGAAGAGAGAAGCGGGCATCTGGATGGTGAAGGATGCGCCGGTTCCAGAGCCTGGCCACAACGATTTGCTGATTAAGATTCGTAAAACCGCCATCTGCGGCACCGATGTCCACATCTTCAACTGGGATGACTGGTCGCGCAAAACCATTCCGGTACCGATGATCGTCGGTCACGAGTACGTGGGGGAAGTGGTGGCGATGGGACAGGAAGTAAAAGGCTTTAAGATTGGGGATCGGGTGTCGGGCGAAGGGCATATCACCTGCGGACATTGCCGCAACTGCCGTGCCGGTCGCACCCATTTATGCCGTAACACAAAGGGCGTAGGCGTCAACCGGCAGGGCTGCTTCGCGGAGTATCTGGTCATCCCCGCCTTCAATGCGTTCAAAATTCCCGACAACATTTCCGATGAGCTGGCGGCAATCTTTGATCCGTTCGGCAACGCTGTGCATACCGCGCTCTCATTCGACCTGGTCGGTGAGGATGTGCTGATCTCCGGCGCGGGTCCTATTGGCATTATGGCCGCTGCGGTCTGTCGCCACGTCGGCGCGCGCAACGTGGTAATTACGGACATCAATGAATACCGGCTGGCACTGGCGCGGAAAATGGGCGTAACGCGTGCGGTCAACGTAGCGAATGAAGATCTGCGCGAAGTGATGCATTCGCTGGGCATGACGGAAGGGTTTGATGTCGGGCTGGAGATGTCCGGCGCGCCCCCGGCTTTTCGTTCGCTGCTGGAGGTGATGAATCACGGTGGACGGATTGCGCTGCTGGGCATCCCGCCGGGTGAAATGGCGATCGACTGGAATCAGGTGATCTTCAAGGGGCTGTTTATCAAGGGGATTTATGGCCGCGAAATGTTCGAAACCTGGTACAAAATGGCAGCGCTGATTCAGTCCGGTCTCGATTTAACGCCGGTGATTACCCATCGCTTTAGCATTGACGATTTCCAGCAGGGATTTGATGAGATGCGATCAGGGCGCTCGGGAAAAGTGATACTGAGCTGGGATTAACACAACGGCCGCCGGGGCGGCCAGATATTTTTGCCACGCAGACAGCGGATTGATCGGCAGGCGGCTGCCGTTTATTACCTTCCAGATATCATTAAACAGCGTGAGCCACAGCAGCGAAATGCGCTGCCAGACTTCGCGTGTGGCCGCCAGGTAAGCGCTCTTAACGTGGTCCACCTGATAAGGCCGGATGCTGTGCGGATTGTAGCGTCTTCAATGTTGCCGGAATGACGCCTGCGGTGACCGGCACTGCGCCCAGGCTCTTAGCAAATAAGAGCGTTATGACGCGGCCTGATGTGGCGGCAGCGGGGGACAAAATTAAGCATGAGGTTTCTTTTTGACGACGCTCTGCAAAATATTCTCAACGCCGCTGATATAGGTTTCAATGGCGTACTGTTCCCGTACGCGTTTCGCTGCCGCATTGGTCAGACGCTGGCGCAAATCCGTATCCTGCCACAGCGACGTTAGCTGCTGGGTCAGTTGTACCACGTTGCCATAATCAAACAGCAGCCCGGTTTCGTCATGACTGATCAACTCGGTCGTGCCGACCACGCGGGAGCCGACTACGGCGGTGTTCACCAGCATCGCCTCCAGCACAACCCGGGGTAAACCTTCACTGCGTGAGGCCAGAATAAACGCATCGAAAGCGGTGAGGTAATCGAGCGCATTGTTCTGAAAGCCCGTAAAGATCACGTGATGCTGGATATTCTCAGCGCTGGCGAGCTGAAGCAGATGCTGAAGTTCCGGACCCGCGCCGACAATGACCATCCTCCAGTCTGCATCGGGATTAGCGCGTTTAAAACGGCCCAGCGCCTGCAGGATATGGTGGTTAGATTTGCGCAATATCAGCGATCCGATAGTGCCAAACACAAAGGTCAAAGGAGAGAGTTTAAAGCGCTGGCGGACTTCAAGGCGGTCGGGCAGAGGCTGATGAATGTCGATAGCGTTACTGACGGTAAAACAGCGTTCTGCATCTATGCCATGCTGACGCAGGGTGTTATTCACGCCCTGCGACACGGCAATCACGGCCTGGCAATCCTGATTTACCATGCTGACCAGCCGCGGCTCCAGAACCGGATCGATACGGCAGTGCTGAACCACCGCAACATCAAGGTTGCGCGCAGCCAGATAACCTTCCACATTGGTGCTGGGCTGGTTATTCATGTATAGCGTGTCGAATTTACCCAGCTGCAGCAGTGAATTGATTTTGCTGGCGTTGGGGATAATGCGCCAGTGCGTATCAATCTCATCAATGGCACGCTTCTTGAGCTTTTTATTGAAAAAAAGCAGCGCCCGCACGGCTTCTTTAACGAATTTTGCCCAGCGTGGCTGTTTAATCTGCGGGATAAAAAAGACCGGAATAGCCAGCGCATTCAGCGTGGCCTCAATGGTTTCGTCGTTACCACGGCTGTAGTTGTGGTAGAAGCAGCAGGTGATATCAAATTTTTGACGATCGATACGTTTCAGCAGTTCCAGCATACTGTTGGTGCCGCCGCCCCACTCTCTGCCGTTATCCAGCAGCAGGATTTTTTGTTTATTTATCGTCATCCCTATTACTGTTCCCGCACAGCCCGTTATCACCCGACCCAGGATTATAGTAATTTCTGCATATAAATGAATGCTAAGCCGGTGACTTAGCATTCATGGCAAATTCAGAACAGTTTTTTCAGCGTGTTAAACAGCGGGCTGTTATTCACGCTTTCGGCAATGACCACTAAGGCTTTGGTCGCCGGAATCGGTGCCAGCGGCTGTTTCGGTTTACACAGGCCGGCAGGCTGGAAGCGTGGTTTCGCTGGTTTTGCCGGAGTAACAGGTATCTGTGAGCCGCTGCGGAGTGTTTCGTTCAGCAGCTGACTCGGGCGAACCAGCGTAATGTCGGCGGGCAGTGTGGGTAACATCTGCTGCAGGACCCGCACGGTCGTCGGGTGGGGGTGACCAATGGCAATGGCATAACCGTCGCGCTGCGCCAGTTTTACCGCCCGGCTGAACTGCTGGCGGATGGCGTTACTATCCTGGCTGTCATCAAGAAAGACCCGGCGTTTTAATACTTTGACCTGGGTACCCTGTGCGGCAGGAACTGCCTGACTGCTGGCAATGGTCATGCTATCCAGAAAGTAGAGATTGTAGTGGTTCAGCGCCTGCATCACCTTCTGCATGCCGGGCAGACTCGACGTCATCCTGCTGCCCATATGGTTGTTCAGACCAACGGCATAAGGCACGTTGTTAACCGCATTGCGCATGATGCGGGTGACCTCTTCGCTGCTCATCTCTGGCGTTAAGGTATCTTTTTCCAGCGGCTGTTTGCTCAGCGGTGCCATCGGCAGATGAATCAGCACTTCGTGACCGCTCTGATGCGCTTTGGTCGCCATTTCACGGGCATGGGGCGCGTTGGGCAGCACTGCCACAGAAATAGCCTGCGGCATCTGCAGAACCTTATTCTCTTCGGCAGGTCGATAGCCGACGTCATCAATAACAATGGCCAGTTTGCCCGCCTGTGCAGCGAAGCTGAACAGCAGGGCGCTTAACAGAACGGGGATTTTTCGACGTTGCAGCAAACTTATCTTCCTAACCACGGGAGTGGATTGACGGCCTGGCCCTGACGTCGGATTTCAAAATAGAGCGACGGGGTACCACGGCCACCACTGGTGCCGACCAGTGCAATAGGTTGTCCTGCTTTCACCTGCGTACCCACGCTCACCAGCGCACTCTGGTTGTAGCCATACAAACTCATATCGCCTTTACCATGTTCCAGCACCACCACCAGACCGTAGCCCTGTAACCAGTCGGCCATCAGCACACGACCATCGGCGATAGCTTTCACCTCGGTGCCTTCCCGCGCATCAATCACCAGTCCTTTCCAGCGCAGTTCACCCTGCAGCTGTTCGCCAAAGCGATGTTCGATGCGTCCGCGAACAGGCCACAACGCCTGTCCGCCCGCGCGGCCCAGCCCCCCGGTGCGGGCTACCAGCTCGCGTTCGCTCTGGGTCGGTTGATAACTGGATCCTTTGGCTTTCGCCTGTGCCTGGCGCTGACGCACTTTTTCTGCTTCCCGCGCTTCACGGGCTGCGCGTTCACGCGCCTCGCGTTCCGCCCGGGCGATCTTATCCTGCAGACGGCTTTCGTTCTGACGCATCTCGACCAGATCGGCCTGATCCTTTTCCAGGGCACTTTCCAGTGACGTCAGGGTCTTTTTGCGCGCATCGCTCGCCTGTTGCAGCTTCTGCTGCTGGCCCTGTTGCTGGGCTAATAAGCCTTTCTGCTGCTGTTGCTTCTGCTCCAGCGTGGCGCGTTGCTGATCTAAATCCTGACGCGTCTTTTGCAGCGATTCGATACTTTTCTGACGGGCAGCATTCAGATAGCCGAAATAGGCCAGAATACGCTCACTGCGCTGGCTCTCTTCACCGCCCATCAAAAGCTGTACGCCGCTGTGCTGGCCCTGACGAAATGCCGCATCAAGTTGCTCAGAAAGCAGGCTTTCCTGCTGGGTTTGCTGTTTCTCAAGACGGGCGATGGAGGTGGCGAGCTGTTTGATTTCGTCATTCAGGGCGGTGAGGCTATTGCGGGTGTCACGCAGCTGACGGCTCGCCTGCGCAATGATCTTTTCCTGGCTCTGTAACTGATCCAATAGTTTGCTGCGCTGCAGCTTTTGCGCTTTAACACTTTTCTCTTTTTCAGCAATGTTTTGCTGAATGGATTGCAACTGAGATTTGCTGTCCTCTGCGCTGTGGACAGCGGCAGGCAACAACAGTGCTCCCGCACAAAGCAGGCTAAGGGAGAAGCTGGACAGGTGTGTGAACAACGGCAGGTTATCGCCGTTGGGACGGGTCCTTGTGTGCGAAACGGTTGTTTTTCCCTTCATAGGCCAATGATTATTCCACGATGAACCGCCGCTTACCAGTGCTCCCAGCGGGCATTTCCTTTTCCAGTTATGTCCACTTTCGGGATGACATGGATTAAGCCTTACGCCATTTTTGCTATTCAGCCACTTTTTTTGGAAAATGAAGCACAAATCGATACTCTGGCCGCATAGCATCTGTACATGCGAAGTGGCGCAGGTATACTCAGAACCCTTGTTTTAGCTTATTAGCCCGGTCTGGAGTCGTTACCCCTCATGCAAGAAATTATGCAGTTTGCAAGCAATCACCCCATCCTGAGTCTGGCATGGGTTGTTTTACTCGTTATGGTGATTGTGACTACCGTTAAAGGAATGTTCTCTAAGGTAAAAACGATCAGCCGCGGTGAAGCAACCCGCCTGATTAATAAAGAGGACGCGGTAGTAGTAGACGTGCGTTCGCGCGACGATTTCCGCAGAGGGCATATTTCAGGTGCGCTGAATGTGGCAGCCGCTGAGATTAAAAAAGGCAACATCGACGAACTGGCAAAGCATAAAGCGCAGCCCATAATTGTGGTATGTGCAACCGGACAAAGCGCAGGTGATTCTGCTGCACATCTCAGCGCTGCCGGTTTTGAGCAGGTTTCAGTGCTGAAAGAGGGTATCAGTGGCTGGAGCGGTGAAAATCTGCCGTTAGTTCGCGGTAAATAATCTTACAGAGGTGCTGATCATGGCAAATGTTGAAATGTACACCAAGGCCACCTGTCCTTACTGCCATCGTGCGAAGGCGCTGTTAACGCAAAAAGGCGTCTCGTTTCAGGAAATCCCGATTGATGGCGATATGGCGAAACGCGAAGAGATGATCAAGCGTAGCGGCCGTACCACCGTGCCTCAGATTTTTATTGATGCGCAGCACATTGGCGGCTGCGATGACTTATTCGCGCTCGATAATCGCGAAGGTTTAGATCCCTTACTGCAGGCGTAATTTTACGCCGGACAACCTCATATATAGGATTTGGTCACATGTCAGAACACAACACCAACGAAATGCAGTTCCAGATTCAGCGCGTATTCACCAAAGATATCTCTTTTGAAGCGCCAAATGCCCCGCAGGTTTTCCAGAAAGAGTGGGAACCGGACGTTAAGCTGGACCTGGATACTGCATCTTCTCAGCTGGCTGACGAAGTTTACGAAGTGGTACTTCGTGTGACTGTAACCGCAACTGTGGGCGAAGAGACGGCTTTCCTGTGTGAAGTTCAGCAGGCCGGTATCTTCACCATCAGCGGTATCGAAGGAACGCAGATGGCACATTGCCTGGGTGCATACTGCCCGAACATCCTGTTCCCGTACGCACGCGAATGCATTACCAGCCTGGTATCCCGTGGTACCTTCCCGCAGCTGAACCTGGCACCGGTTAACTTTGATGCGCTGTTCATGAACTACCTGCAGCAGCAGCAAGGTGAAGAAGGTGCTGAACAACATCAGGATGCCTGATGACAACTCACGCTTCGATTAGCGTCATCGGTGCCGGTTCCTACGGCACCGCTTTGGCGATTACGCTGGCCCGTAACGGCCACCCGGTGCTGTTGTGGGGACATAACCCGATGCATCTGGCGCAACTTCAGACTGACCGCTGCAACACTGCTTTCCTGCCCGATGTACCATTCCCCGATAACCTCTCACTTGAGCCTGATCTGACCAAAACCATTGCCGCCAGCCGCGATCTATTAATCGTGGTGCCGAGTCATGTGTTCGGCGATGTGTTGCAGCAGATAAAACCTCATCTGCGGCCAGACTCGCGTATTGTCTGGGCGACCAAAGGGCTGGAAAAAGAGACGGGCCGTCTGCTGCAGGATGTGGCACGTGAAATCGTGGGCGAAGCCATTCCGCTGGCGGTGATCTCCGGACCGACCTTTGCGAAAGAGCTGGCGGCAGGATTACCGACGGCCATCGCGCTGGCCGCAACGGATGCGCAGTTTGCTGATGACCTGCAGCAAAAGCTGCACTGCGGTAAAAGCTTCCGCGTTTATAACAATCCTGATTTCATCGGCGTACAGCTGGGCGGCGCAGTAAAAAACGTGATCGCTATCGGTGCGGGCATGTCCGACGGAATTGGTTTTGGCGCGAACGCGCGAACCGCACTGATCACCCGTGGTCTGGCTGAAATGAGCCGGCTGGGCGCAGCACTGGGTGCCGATCCCACCACCTTTATGGGCATGGCGGGTCTGGGCGATTTAGTGCTGACCTGTACCGATAATCAGTCGCGTAACCGCCGTTTTGGCATGATGCTGGGCCAGGGCGAGGATGTAGATAGCGCGCAACGCATTATCGGACAAGTTGTAGAAGGCTACAGAAACACCAAAGAAGTCAAAGCGTTGGCTGCACGCTTTGGTGTCGAAATGCCGATAACCGAACAGATTTATCAGGTGTTGTATTGCGAAAAACCGGCGAGAGATGCAGCATTGAGCCTGCTGGGACGAACAAGGAAGGACGAAAACAGCATCAGCTAACGCAGGACGCGTAGCATCATCACCTGCAGCGCCCATTCAGGCGCTTTTTTTATCGGGAGAAAACAGCAATGTCGTCTGATGAGTTAGAACTGGTCTGGAATAATATCAAAGCAGAAGCGCGTGCCCTGGCTGATTGTGAGCCGATGCTGGCCAGCTTCTTCCACGCGACATTGCTGAAGCATGAAAATCTCGGTAGCGCACTGAGCTATATGCTGGCCAACAAACTGGCTAACCCGATTATGCCTGCCATCGCCATTCGTGAAATCGTTGAAGAAGCCTACCGTGAAGATCCGTCGATGATCATGTCAGCGGCTTACGATATTCAGGCGGTGCGTCAGCGCGACCCGGCGGTCGATAAATACTCCACGCCGCTGCTCTATCTCAAAGGTTTTCACGCCTTACAGGCCTACCGTATTGGTCACTGGCTGTGGAATGAAGGCCGACGCGCGCTGGCGGTTTATCTGCAAAATGAAATCTCTGTCTCCTTTGCGGTCGATATTCATCCCGCCGCGAACATAGGCCACGGCATTATGCTCGACCATGCTACAGGCATTGTGATTGGTGAAACCGCCGTGGTTGAGAATGATGTCTCGATCCTGCAATCGGTGACGCTGGGGGGGACCGGCAAAACCAGCGGCGACCGTCATCCGAAAATCCGTGAAGGGGTGATGATCGGTGCCGGTGCGAAAGTGCTGGGCAATATTGAAGTCGGCAGGGGGGCGAAAATCGGCGCAGGTTCGGTGGTGCTACAGCCCGTACCGCCGCACACTACGGCGGCAGGCGTACCTGCGCGTATCGTCGGTAAACCAGGCAGCGAGAAGCCGTCGATGGATATGGATCAGCACTTCAATGGCAGCCTGGCCGGTTTTCAGTTTGGCGACGGCATCTAGTCCTTAATCAGCGCGCCGGCATAATCCAGCTGGCGCCACGCTTCATAGACCACCACCGAGACGGCATTCGATAAATTCATACTGCGGCTCTCCGCTCTCATCGGGATGCGGATTTTCTGCTGAGCCGGTAATGCCGCCAGAATCTCCGCTGGCAGTCCGCGGCTCTCGGGTCCAAACAGCAGATAATCGCCAGCCTGATACGCGACGGCACTGTGTGCGGGTGTACCTTTGGTCGTCAGCGCAAACAGACGTTCAGGCGACTCTGCGGCAATAAACGCCTGATAGTCAGCGTGAAATTTTATGGCCGTGAATTCGTGGTAATCCAGCCCGGCGCGACGTAAGCGTTTGTCATCCCAGGCGAAGCCGAGCGGCTGAATCAGATGGAGCTGGAAGCCCGTATTGGCGCACAGACGGATGATATTGCCGGTATTCGGCGGAATTTCTGGTTCAAACAAGACAATGTTAAGCATAAGGCCCCCGATGACAGGGGCCGAAGCATAGCAAATTATTGACGACCGGAGGAGTAGAGCGGTAACCAGAGCGTCAGACGAAGACCGCCCAGCGGGCTGTCATCGGCTTTAACCCAGCCGCGATGCTGCTGCACTGCGGTTTCGACAATGGCCAGACCCAGACCGGTGCCGCCTGACTCGCGATCGCGCGCTTCATCGGTGCGGTAGAAGGGACGGAAAATCTGTTCACGATCTTCGGGACTTACGCCAGGACCGTCATCATCAACGTGGACCGTGATACCGGAAATATCGACTGAGAAACTGACGCTGATGTGGGTGTGTGAATAGCGCAGCGCATTGCGAACGATATTTTCCAGCGCACTTTCCAGCGCATGAGGGTTGCCGTAAAGCGGCCACGGGCCGGGTGGGTAGGGGATATCCATCTTCTTACCCATCTGCTCCGCTTCGAAACGGGCATCTTCCAGTACCCCATTCCACAACTGATTCGCCTTCATCGCCTCGCTGACCAGCGCATTTTTATGCTGGGTACGTGACAGGACCAGCAGATCGTTAATCATGCCATCAAGGCGCTGTGCTTCCATCTCGATCCGCTCCAGCTCTTTCCCTTCGCCCTGACGCCGACGCAGCAGCGCGGTAGCCAGT
Organism: Pantoea sp. GD03673; assembly: GCF_029844725.1. GTDB lineage: Bacteria > Pseudomonadota > Gammaproteobacteria > Enterobacterales > Enterobacteriaceae > Pantoea. The sequence continues at coordinate 46,326 of NZ_JAOCKJ010000011.1, read as the reverse complement.
TGCAGCCGGGTAAGCGGGGTGCGCAGCTCATGGCTGATATCCGATAACAGACGTTGCTGACCGGTCATCATCCGCTCCAGCGCACTTACCATCTGGTTAAAGCTGGAACCCGCCGCCAGAAACTCCTGTGGGCCTGACTCCAGTTCCGGGTGCTGACGCAGGTTTCCGCTCGCCACTTCGTCAGCGGCATATTTCAGCTTACGCGCCGGACGCGCCAGACTCCATGCGAGCCACAGCAGCAGCGGTGAACTGATGAGCATGGTGACGATAAGCAGCAGTAACGGACGGTCAAACAGCAGATTCACAAAATCGAGCTGGGAACTGTTGGCGGGACGGATCATATAAAGCTGGTAGTTATCTTCGCCATCCCGAACGGCAAAAGGCCCTACCAGCTCAACACGACCATATTTCTTCTTCTGCGGATGATCGGCATTGTCAGACTGGCCGATAAAATTGCGGATAACCTGCATTTCGTTATGCTGTGCGCCGATTACCCGACCTTCACTGGTCACTAACAGCAGCCGCTGACCCGGCGGTGCCCACTTTTCTACAGCACGAAACAGACGACGCCACCACATCAGATCGTTAGGGGGATCCTGTGACAGCTCGGCTTCGACGTGTTGCTCAATCATGATGCCCTGCCGCTGTTCACTTTCCAGCAGCGAGGTCATCTGTCGTGAATCGAGCTTGGGCACCATTAGCACCAGCATCAACACCAGCGCCAGGGTTAACCAGAAGATGGCGAAGATACGGGTGGTCAGGCTTCCAATCATGATGCTGAAACCATCAGGTAGCCGCGGCCACGTAAGGTTTTAAACCACGGGTGGCCGTCACGGCGTTCAGGCAGCTTGCGACGCAGATTGGAGATATGCATATCGATGGCGCGGTCAAATGGCGTCAGACGCTTGCCCAGCACCTCCTGACTCAGATGTTCACGCGAAACCACCTGGCCCAGATGCTGCGCCAGCAGATAAAGCAGGGTGAACTCCGTGCCGGTGAGATCCAGCGTGACATCATCGAAACTGGCTTCCTGACGGCCTGGATTCAGACGCAGGCAGTCCACTTCCAGCGTCGGCGAGCTGTTGTCATGCTGCTGCTGCTGTTCACTCCAGTTTGAGCGTCGCAGAATCGCGCGGATACGCGCCACCAGTTCGCGATCGTTAAACGGCTTAGGCAAATAGTCATCTGCACCCAGTTCGAGGCCCAGGACGCGATCCAGCTCGCTGCCGCGCGCTGTCAGCATGATGACAGGGGTTTGATGTTGCTGACGCAGTTCTTTAAGGGTGTCGATGCCGTTTTTCTTCGGCATCATGACATCCAGTAAAAGCAGATCAATAGAGTTATCGAGCAGGTTCAGCGCTTGTTCACCATCGCTGGCGACTACCACTTCAAACCCTTCCATTTCTAACAGTTCTTTTAAAAGCGAAGTTAATTCGCGGTCGTCATCTACCAACAGGATTTTATTCATTTTTGTAGCCCTCCGAAGGCAAAATACCGTGTTCCTGGCGCACCTATCTATCGCTTTACGTAGTTTTACACCCCCTGACGGATGTTTGCAGCTGTCGCCGTACACTGGCTCTCGTTGAATCGCAAAACGGAACGAACCGGAGTACACGATGCGCAAATTAACCGCCGTCGTCCTTGCCTCAGCGATGGCTCTGAGTGCCGCCACCGCAGGTGCTAAAGATGCGACGACGATTGACGAGATGCATCATGGCGGATTGCCGACAGGCAGTATGACGCAAAATCCGCAAAGCCACATGTTCGACGGTATCGAGCTGACTGAAGAGCAACGTCAGCAGATGCGAGACCTGATGCAACAGGCCCGGCATGAGCGCCCGGTCGTTCATATTGACGATATTGCAGCATTACATGAGTTAGTGACTGCAGACCAGTTTAACGAAGCGGCCATCCGCGCTAAGGCGGAAGTCATCGCCAGAGTTCAGGTTGAACAGCAGGTTGAGATGGCGCGCGTACAGAATCAAATGTTTCAACTGCTAACGCCGGACCAGCAGGCCACGTTACAGAAGAATTATCAGCGGCGACTTAATGAGCTGCGACAGTTTTCGAATTTGCAGTCAGCGTCATCGCTGCAGGCAGTGAGTAGTACCAGCAGTAACCAGTAACATAGTATCCCTGTTTTCCTTGCCATAGACACATCCCTGTCTTCCCCCGCCATGATGGTGGGGGTTTTTTTTATCTTTTTTTCGCTTTTTTTGTTTTGACCGGAATCATCGCCACGCAACAAAATCCCCGTTTGATTAGCGCTTGTTTAACGTTTGTTCGTTATGGCCGATGATTATTAACCCTTCAGGTCATATCGTAAATTTAAGCGTACCGGCAGGCACCTTTAAGCCCTTTAAATATTATAACTGCCTGAAAATACTGGGTTTGCGGGAATTTCTTCTTTGCTTTATCTTAATTTTCAACAGGTTGCTTTTCCCCCGTTACGCTTGCCGGTTCAGGCGCACCCTCTACACTTAATTCTGTCACTGCAGGGAAGTTAAGTGTCTTTGCGAAGTCTCAGGGAGCAACAACCACATTATGTAGTCCTGAATGAATCTATTAACGGAGTAAGTTATGGCAGAGCATCGTGGTGGTTCAGGTAATTTCGCAGATAATCCGCAAAAAGCGTCTGAAGCCGGTAAGAAAGGCGGCCAGAGCAGCGGCGGAAACTTCAAAAACGATCGTGAAAAAGCATCAGAAGCAGGGAAAAAAGGCGGCAAAAAGTAGTTGTTGCCCCGTTCTCAGCCCGGACCCATGTCTGAATGTGGTCTGATTCTGATGTGTATGACACTTTGCCCCGTCCTCTTTGAGGCCGGGGCTTGTTTTTATGCCAGCCGCGCTTCTCTAAAAGCACCTGAACCGTTGAGTGACCCCTGAGCACTGCCCGCCTCCTGGTGTTAAACTTTAGCCATTCTTTCATTTGAGTCCGCATCATTGCTGATGCTGCTTAGGGAATCTGGCATGCAACCCTCTTATAGCCGACTGGTAAAGCGTGCTGCGCTGGCCGCCACTATTCTTGCGTCCGTACTGTTGATAGTGAAAATTTTTGCCTGGTGGTACACCGGTTCGGTGAGTTTACTGGCCTCACTGGTGGACTCGCTGGTCGATATCGCCGCATCGCTGACCAACCTGCTGGTAGTGCGGTATGCGCTGCAACCCGCCGATGAAGATCATACTTTCGGGCATGGCAAAGCGGAGTCGCTGGCGGCGCTGGCGCAAAGTATGTTTATTTCCGGCTCTGCGCTGTTTCTGTTTCTGACCGGTCTGCAGCATCTGGCGACGCCCGATACCTTGCGGGCGCCCGGCGTCGGCATTGTGGTGACCGTAGTGGCACTGAGTTCTACGCTGGTGCTGGTCGCCTTTCAGCGCTGGGTGGTGCGGAAAACCCGCAGCCAGGCAATCCGGGCTGACATGCTGCACTATCAGTCAGACGTCATCATGAATGGTGCCATTCTCATTGCGCTGGTCCTGAGCAGCTACGGCTTTGCCCGGGCAGATGCCGTGTTCGCTCTGGGAATTGGCATTTTCATTCTCTACAGCGCGTTGCGTATGGGCTACGAGGCGGTGCAATCATTGCTGGATCGCGCATTACCGGAAGAGGAGCGGCAGCAAATCCTGACGCTGGCGACAAACTGGCCGCAGGTGCAGGGCGTTCACGATCTGCGAACCCGGCAGTCCGGCCCGACCAAATTTATTCAGCTACATCTGGAACTGGAAGACCAGCTGCCACTGGTGCAGGCGCATCGGGTAGCCGATCAGGTTGAGAAGGCGTTACGCAAAGAATTTCCTGGGTCAGACGTAATTATCCATCAGGATCCCTGTTCTGTGGTACCGTTCGAGAGAGAGGATTCTTTAGGTTTTTAACGTAAATGAATCAAATCGATACGAAAGGGATGACGTAAAGCTAACATTGCTGCAAAAAATAGTGAAAAGTTGTCTGACCTGAATCAATTCAGCAGCAAGCCTTTGATATACTATCTGCCATCACGTGTCGCGCGAGTCGTAAATCAGCTTCAGCAGCGATCGACAGGCAGGATTAACCCTTAGTTTTGAACAATCCAGAGGTTGTCATGATCAAAAAAATCGGTGTATTAACCAGCGGCGGTGACGCCCCAGGCATGAACGCAGCTATTCGTGGAGTGGTACGTTCCGCGCTGAGTGAAGGACTGGAAGTTTTTGGGATCTATGATGGCTATCTGGGATTGTACGAAGATCGCATGATCAATCTTGATCGCTACAGTGTCTCCGACATGATTAACCGTGGCGGCACCTTCCTGGGCTCAGCGCGTTTCCCTGAGTTTCGTAATGAAGATGTGCGTCAGGTTGCCATTGAGAACATGAAAAAACGCGGTATCGATGCGCTGGTCGTGATCGGGGGTGACGGTTCTTACATGGGGGCTAAGCGCCTGACTGAAATGGGCTTCCCCTGCATTGGTCTGCCAGGCACCATTGACAACGACGTGGCCGGAACGGATTACACCATCGGTTATTTCACTGCGCTGGAAACCGTGGTTGAAGCAATTGACCGCCTGCGTGATACCTCATCTTCACATCAGCGTATTTCGATTGTTGAAGTAATGGGCCGCTACTGTGGTGACCTGACCCTGGCGGCGGCGATTGCGGGCGGCTGTGAGTTCATCGTCCTGCCGGAATTCCCGTATACCCGCGAAGAGCTGGTTGCAGAAATCAAAGCGGGCATCGCCAAGGGCAAAAAGCACGCTATCGTGGCGATTACCGAGCACATCTGTGACATTGACGATCTGGCGCGTTTCATTGAAACCGAAACCAAACGTGAGACCCGTTCGACCGTTCTGGGCCATATTCAGCGCGGCGGTGCCCCTTGTGCGTATGACCGTATCCTGGCCTCACGCATGGGCGCTTACTCCATCGAACTGCTGATGCAGGGTTACGGTGGCCGCTGCGTTGGTATTCAGAATGAGAAGATGGTGCATCACGACATCATCGACGCGATTGAAAACATGAAGCGTCCGTTTAAACGTGACTGGCTCGACACCGCGAAAAAACTTTATTAATGCCAGGCGGGGCGTGCTGCACAGCATGCCCCTTCTATATTCCCCCCGGTTATAACAGCTTATTTTTAATTCTTTTAGCTCTGTAATGGTTTATGTCACGCTTAGCCCATAACGACATTGGGAGAGTGCGTAATGAACAAGTGGAGTATCGGCGTTACCCTGTTGCTGGCCTCAACCAGCGTTCTGGCAAAAGACATCCAGCTGCTAAACGTTTCCTACGATCCAACGCGTGAGCTGTACGAACAGTACAACAAAGCGTTCAGTGCGCACTACAAACAGGAAACCGGCGATAACGTCGTCGTGCGTCAGTCGCATGGTGGTTCCGGTAAGCAGGCGACCTCAGTGATTAACGGCATTCGTGCGGATGTGGTCACGCTGGCGTTGCAATCGGATGTTGATGCCATTGCAGAGCGCGGTCGCATTGATAAGAACTGGATTCAGCGTCTGCCGGACAACTCTGCGCCTTACACTTCCACCATTGTCTTCCTGGTTCGTAAAGGCAACCCCAAAGGTATCCATGACTGGAGCGACCTGACAAAACCAGGCGTATCCGTTATCACGCCTAACCCGAAAACCTCCGGCGGCGCACGCTGGAACTATCTGGCCGCCTGGGGCTGGGCACTGGATCATAACAACGGCGATCAGGCCAAAGCGCTGGCGTATGTCAGAGCGCTGTTTAAAAATGTTGAAGTCCAGGATTCCGGTGCACGCGGCGCAACCAACACCTTCGTTGAGCGCGGAATTGGTGATGTGCTGATCGCCTGGGAAAACGAAGCTTATCTGGCCGTTAACAAACTGGGCAAAGACAAGTTCGAGATTGTTACCCCGGGCGAATCCATTCTGGCTGAACCGACCGTATCGGTGGTTGATAAAGTCGTGGATGAAAAGGGGACGCGTAAAGTTGCGGACGCTTATCTGAAATACCTCTACTCGCCAGAAGGCCAGACTATCGCTGCACAGAACTACTATCGTCCACGCGATGCTGACGTTGCGAAGAAATTTGCCAGCACCTTTGCGCCCGTGAAGCTGTTTACCATTCAGGACAAGTTTGGTGGCTGGGCGCAGGCGCAGAAAGCCCACTTCGCCGATGGCGGCAGCTATGACCAGGTGATGAAACCCTGATGCGTGGCGGTCAGCGCGCCCTGCGCTGACCGCTTATTCGCCACAATCACGCCTTTTCTCTTTTCCACTCAGTTGCTGGATCATCTCCCGGAATTCCCCGTGACATTCCTTTCTCGCCAGGCGAGGATGCAGGCTGCGAAGCCATTCAGGAAGCGTTGTTATGCCGACAAACCGTCGTGCAGCCAGCCTGGTTGCTGTTCTGCTGGCGCTGGTCATTGTGGGGATGCTGGTCGCCGCACTGCATTTCAAAAAGAACAGTGATGCACTCTGGCAGATCGTCAGCGAGAAATGCCTGCCTCATCAGCAAAGCCGCGGAGATCCTGCGCCCTGTCAGCGTGTCGATCAGCCGCATCGCTATGCCATGCTGAAAGATATGAACGGGCCGTTGCAGTATCTGCTGATCCCTCTCGACAGGATCACCGGCATCGAAAGCCCGCGGTTACTGCAACCCGGGACGCCTAATTACTTTGCCCTTGCCTGGCATGAACGAAACCTGCTTGCACAGCGACGCGGATCACCCATTGATGATCGGGTCCTGTCACTGGCCATTAATGCGCAATATGGCCGCACGCAAAACCAGCTCCATATTCATCTTTCCTGTCTGCGAAGTGATGTGCGTCAGCAGCTTGACCAGCTGACGCCGCAGCTTAGCGGGAAGTGGCAGAGCATCACCTTGCGCAAGCATCACTACTGGCTGCGGACGCTAACGGCCCCTGAACTGACTCAGCAGAGTGCGTTTATCCGCCTGGCAGACACGTTGCCAGGGGCGCGTACAGAGATGGGGAAATATGGACTGGCACTGGCTGAATTGAGCGATGGGCGAATGGTGCTGATGGCGATAGAGCGGAACTGGCTGCTGCTGAACAGCGGGTCGGCGGAGGAGTTGCAGGATCACACCTGTGAGCTGATTGCGCCCATAAAAAAGGCGGCGTAAGCGCCGCCCGTGTTCAGTATGTTAAGGCTCAGGCGCTTTTTGCAGCCGCTGCAGCTTTAACAATGACTGCGAAAGCGTCTGCTTTCAGAGACGCACCGCCAACCAGCGCACCGTCAATGTCAGGCTGGGTGAACAGCTCAGCCGCATTTTTGTCGTTGACTGAACCGCCGTACTGAATGATGACCTGTTCTGCGATAGCCGCATCTTTCTTCGCGATGTGATCACGAATGAATTTGTGTACGGCCTGTGCCTGAGCAGGGGTCGCAGATTTGCCGGTACCGATGGCCCAGACTGGCTCATACGCGATAACCGCATCTTTAAACGCTTCAGCGCCCTGGGTTTCCAGCACGGCATCCAGCTGACGAGCGCAGACTTCTTCGGTTTTACCCGCTTCGTTTTCCGCTTCGGTTTCACCAATACACAGCACCGGAACCAGACCCACAGACTTCAGCACCGCATATTTCTTCGCGATGAACTCGTCGCTCTCTTTGTGGTAAGTGCGGCGTTCTGAGTGACCGATAATGATATATTTCGCGCCGATATCTTTCAGCATCTCTGCGGAAACTTCACCGGTGAACGCGCCAGACAGGTTAACGTCCACGTTCTGCGCACCCAGTGCGATGTGGCTACCGGAGATGGCGTGTTTTGCCTGCTCGAGATAGAGCGCTGGCGGTGCAATGGCAACGCCACAACCCTCAACGCCAGACAGTTCCTTGCGCAGACCGGCGATCAGTTCAGCTGTGATCTGCTTGCTGCCATTCAACTTCCAGTTACCCATAACCAGTGGATGTCGCATTCTATCCTCCGCATAACGCGATACATGAAAAATCGCTGCCAGCTGGCAGCGTTGTCTGCCAGACAGTATAGAGATCAAATGTAGCGATGGCTTTGCTTTTCGTCATTTTCAGCCACATCATCAGGGACTCGCGAGCGCCAGTTTGACCGGTTCGACAGCGAATGTCAGTCCCTTGTCGCCGTTGTCAGCGACCACAAAACGCAGCGCGCCGTCGACCTGCGCAAAGTAGGGTAAATCCTTACCTTCTTTCAGCAAACCTTCCAGCTTCTTACGCCCCTCATCGGCGCTTAATCCCGGTACGAAGAAGCGCAACATAGCGGTCATATAGGCCAGCGCTTTTTGCTGAGAGGCGCTCTGGTCGGGGCCAGGCAGCGGCAGCCAGGTAATCTGCAGCGTTTTGATTTTACCGGTGCCGGGCTCCAGCGCGGTGGAGGCATAGAGGGTTTCGTTAATTTTGCTGGCAGCCCGCGTCAGGTTGCTCTTATCCCCCCGATTATCAATGGCGCGATACTCCGGCAGCATCAGCGCCGCGTTGGCCAGATTATATTTTTCGCGAAACTGGCCGATAGTCATATCAAAGGTGGGAGCGCCCGCCAGCAAATAAGGCGCGGTGGGTAACGCATCGGGCCGTTCCTGCGGTGGCGGATCGGCGGCAAAGACCGGAACCGTCAGCGCAAACGATAACAGCAGCGCGCCAGGCAAATTCTTCATTTTGTCGATCCTGTCCCGTAAACTCAGGCGCAAATTAAAACGGTTTTTATCCGCGAGGTCAAAAGCGCGGCGGTTCTCTTCTCTCTGGATGATAATGCATGACGTTACAACACTGGTGCTTTTCCTGGCGCGGCCGACTGGGACGACGGGATTTCTGGATCTGGCAGGCGGTCTGGTTACTGACTACGACCCTGTTGTTCGTCTTAGCAGCAAACGACTGGGTTGATACCCAGATGGCGGCCTTTGGCGTAGTCTGCCTGCTGTGGCCCGCCAGCGCGGTCATGGTTAAACGGCTGCACGATCGCAATCGACGCGGCTACTGGGGATTGCTGGTGATTGTTGCCTGGCTGCTGGTGGCGGGAAACTGGAGCATGCTGGGTGGCATTCTGCCCTGGCTGCTGGGCCGCGCCATTCCGTTTGTATTAATGGCTGGCCTGCTGCTCGATCTCGGCGTCTTTCGCGGTACCCCCGGCGCTAACCGGTTTGGTACCGCGACGCAGCCGGTGCGCTACCGGCAAACGACTCACCAGTAATGTTCACTGGTGATATGGCCCGGCTTGCGCTTCAGGTGTTTGCGCATCCCGCGCGTCTCTTTGAGTAATTGCTGGGTATCACGCACCATCTGCGGGTTGCCGCACAGCATGACATGGCTGCTGTCGGCATCCAGCGTCAATCCGGTGGCGCGTTCCAGCTCACCGTTTTCGATCAGCGCCGGCACCCGACCCGTCAGCGAACCGGGGATCGCTTCCCGGCTGACGACCGTCTGAATGTGCAGCCTGTCGTGATAGCGCTGTTGTAACTGCTGCATCAGCGGCAAAAAGCTCAGGTCGGCCGCATAGCGTGCAGCGTGCACCAGTACGATGTTTTCAAAGCGATCCAGGCCTTCTCCCTGCTGGAGCATCGACAGGTAGGGACCGATCGCGGTGCCGGTTGCCAGCATCCACAGGGTTTTGCACTCTGGCACTTCATCCAGCACAAAGAATCCCGCGGCTTCTTTGGTGACCATCACCTGATCGCCAGGCCGGAGTGCCTGCAGATGCGGACTCAGCTTGCCGTCCGGCACTGTGACCAGGTAAAACTCCAGCAGGTCATCTTTCGGCGCATTGACGTAGGAGTAAGCACGCTGCACCCGCTCACCGTCAATTTCCAGCGCCAGCTTGGCAAACTGCCCGGCGATAAAGGGATCGATGGGGGCGTTTACCCGGAGACTGAACAACGCATCTGTCCAGTTTTTCACTTCCTTTACTTCAGCATTGACCCACTCAGCCATAATCACTCCTGGGTTGTTGATTATTCAGGCAGGTCACCATTTTCGCGGCTGCCCGGCGAGATTGCCAGCCTGCGCCCAGGCAAAGGCTCTAATCGACAAACTGTTGCTTTGTCTTTACAGGCTGGCGCATAAACTTGACAGGCGCAAGCCGGGCCCTTTTCACTCAGCTCTCGCTTTGTCATCTAATCCTGATATTTTGCCCGCCATAACACGATGACTGGCGGGTGAACCGCTGTTTTAACCTCCTTTCACAGAAAGAAATTTTGCATATTCATGATTAGTAAACTGGAAAATCGCCCACTGCTGGTGATGCTCATTGTACTGGTGGCCGTCGGGCAGATGGCACAGACTATCTACGTTCCGGCCATGTCGGTAATGGCGGAAGCACTGAATGTGCGGGATGGCGCACTGCAGCGTGTGATGGCAGCCTATCTGATGACCTATGGCGGATCTCAGCTGATCTATGGTCCGCTGTCAGACAGCGTGGGCCGACGCCCCGTGATCCTGGCGGGCATGATGATCTTTATGATCGGCGCCATCACGGCGCTGATGGCGATCTCACTCGACATGCTGGTGCTGGGCAGCGCAATTCAGGGACTGGGAACCGGCGTGGCAGGCGTAATGGCCCGTACCATGCCGCGCGATCTCTACGAGGGTCACGCGCTGCGTCGCGCGAACAGCCTGCTGAATATGGGGATTCTGGTCAGCCCGCTGCTGGCACCGGTGATTGGCGCTCTGCTGACCCAGCTCATTGGCTGGCACGCCTGTTTCGCCTTTCTGCTGTTGCTCTGTCTGGCGGTGACCGTTTCAATGGCGCGCTGGCTGCCGGAGACCCGGCCGCAGAGTGCGGAAGTGACCCCTTTCTTTAAACGCTACGCCCGCCTGCTCAGCGATGCCAGTTTCGTGCGCTACATCATACTGCTGATTGGTGCGCTGGCCGGGATTGCGGTCTTTGAGTCGAGCTGTGGCATTCTGCTGGGCGGCGTGCTCGGCCTGCACAGCCTGACCGTCAGCATCCTGTTTATTCTGCCGATTCCGGCCGCGTTCTTCGGTGCCTGGTTTGCCGGGCGTGAGCAGGGTTCATGGCACAGCCTGATGTGGTGGGGTGTGAATAGCTGTCTGCTGGCGGGCATTCTGATGTGGATCCCGGCGTGGTTCGGCGTAATGAATATCTGGACATTGCTGATCCCGGCCGCGCTGTTCTTCTTTGGTGCCGGTATGCTGTTTCCGCTGGCGACCTCTGGCGCGATGGAACCTTATGCCTGGCTGGCGGGTAGCGCAGGTGCGCTAATCGGCGGTATGCAGAATCTGGGATCGGGTCTGGTAGCGTGGCTTTCAGCCATGATGCCGCAGCGCGATCAGTTCAGCCTTGGCATGCTGATGTTCTTTACGGCGCTGGTGATGCTGCTCTGCTGGTTGCCGCTCTCACGTCAGCCGGAGCGCGGCAACCAGCCGGTTACAGGATAAACGGATGGAGCGCCGGATCTTTACGGTCGAGATAGTGAATCGACTGGATACGGCGGATGGTGCGTGATTTACCGCGAATCAGCAGCGTTTCGCTGGTGGCGATATTGCCCTGACGCGTAATGCCTTTCAGCAGCTCGCCACTGGTAATGCCGGTGGCGGCAAACACCACGTTATCGTTGCGCGCCATCTCACTCAGCGTCAGTTTTTTACCCGCTTCAATCCCCATCTTTGCACAGCGCTGCAGCTCCTGCTCGCCGAGCAGGCGATTTTCAGCGCTGTCGCCTTTCACATGATGACGAGCCAGCAACCGGCCCTGCATATCGCCGTCCAGTGCCCGGATCACCGCCGCCGAGACCACGCCTTCCGGTGCGCCGCCAATGCCATACATCACATCCACTTCACTGTCCGGCATGCAGGTTAAAATCGAGGCGGCAACATCACCATCCGGGAAGGTAAATACCCGAACGCCCAGCTGCTGCAACTGGCTGATCACCGCATCATGGCGCGGCTTTGCCAGAATCGACACGGTCAGTTGCGACAGCGGTTTGTTCATTGCTATCGCGATATGACGCAGGTTGGTTTCCAGCGGCAGGTCGAGATCGATCGCACCGTGGGCTGCCGGACCGACAATCAGCTTCTCCATGTACATGTCGGGGGCGTGCAGAAAACTGCCCTTATCGCCCACGGCCATGACGGCCAGTGCGTTAGCCTGGCCCAGTGCCGTCATGCGGGTTCCTTCAATCGGGTCGACGGCAATATCGACCGCATCGCCGCGGCCGGTACCGACTTTTTCACCGATATAGAGCATCGGGGCTTCGTCGATTTCGCCTTCACCGATCACAATCTGACCGTCAATTTCAATGGAGTTCAGCACGTGACGCATGGCATGGACTGCCGCGCCGTCAGCCGCATTTTTGTCGCCGCGTCCTAACCAGTGATAGCCCGCCAGTGCGGCAGCTTCGGTTACGCGGGAAAATTCAATGGCAAGTTCTCGTTTCATGGCATCTACCTGACAAAAAACCGGCAGGCAGTGTAACACAGCGGGGCAGTGGGGCGGGCAAAAGGCCCGCGACGGCCAGCGTCGCGGGCAGGGAGATTACTCCTGATCTTCCCACGCTTGTGCGCGGGCAACGGCTTTTTTCCAGCCGGCATAACGGAAGTTACGCTCGGTCGTTTCCAGACTTGGACGGAACTCACGCTCGATAACCGCTTTAGCGCGCACCTCATCCAGATCCTGCCAGAAGCCAACCGCCAGACCTGCCAGATAGGCCGAACCCAGCGCAGTCACTTCACGGACTTCCGGACGCTCAACACGCGTGCCAAGAATGTCAGCCTGGAACTGCATCAGGAAGTTGTTGGAAACCGCACCCCCATCCACACGCAGTGCCTGCAGGCGGGTGTTGGCATCATTCTGCATCGCTTCCAGCACGTCACGTGTCTGATAAGCGATCGACTCCAGCGTCGCGCGAATAATGTGGTTAGCGTTTGCGCCACGCGTCAGACCGAAGATTGCGCCACGGGCATACGGGTCCCAGTAAGGTGCACCCAGGCCCGTGAAAGCAGGCACCATGTAAACGCCGTTGGTGTCTTTCACCTTCATCGCGAAGTATTCAGAGTCAGCGGCTTCGCTAATCAGCTTCATCTCGTCGCGCAGCCACTGAATAGAGGCACCCCCGATAAACACAGCACCTTCCAGCGCATAGTTCACTTCACCGCGCGGGCCACAGGCGATAGTGGTCAGCAGGCCATGGGTCGAGGTCACCGCTTCAGTGCCGGTGTTCATCAGCATAAAGCAGCCGGTGCCGTAGGTGTTTTTCGCCATGCCAGGCTGAACACAGAGCTGGCCATACAGTGCGGCCTGCTGGTCACCGGCAATACCGGCGATAGGAATACGTGTACCGCCTTTACCGCCGATGTTGGTCTGACCATAGACTTCAGATGAGGACTTCACTTCCGGCAGCATTTCACGCGGGATATCCAGGATATCCAGCATGCGCTGATCCCACTCCAGCTTGTGAATGTTGAACATCATGGTACGGGAGGCATTGGTGTAATCGGTGATATGCACGCGGCCCTGAGTCATTTTCCAGACCAGCCAGGTATCAACGGTACCGAACAGCAGCTCGCCACGTTTCGCACGCTCACGTGAGCCTTCAACGTGATCCAGAATCCACTTCACTTTAGTCCCGGAGAAGTAGGGGTTAATCACCAGACCCGTGGTGTGCTGGATGTACTCTTCCAGACCCTCTTTCTTCAGTTTGTTGCAGTAGTCGGCGGTGCGGGGATCCTGCCAGACGATAGCGTTGTAGATAGGTTTGCCGGTCTCTTTTTCCCAGACGATAGCGGTTTCGCGCTGGTTGGTGATACCGATTGCCGCAATCTCATCAGAGCGGATGTCGGCATGTGCCAGCACTTCAACCAGCGTAGAGCTTTGTGAAGCCCAGATATCCATCGGGTCATGCTCAACCCAGCCCGCTTTCGGGTAGATCTGGGTGAATTCGCGCTGCGATACCGCAACAATATTGGAATCGTGGTCGAGAATGACGGCGCGTGAGCTGGTTGTGCCCTGATCGAGCGCGACAATATATTTTTTATCTGTGGTAGTCATAAATTCAGTCCTGATGATAAAAGGTGAAACTTACGCTTTACGCTGCTGAGCGCGTGCAACCGGTTTGTCTGCTGGAATATTTGCAGGTTCTTTAGCGGCACCTGGCAGGTAGCGGCCAATCAGTGTGCGGTAACCCACTGCACCCAGGCAGGCACCTACCAGCGGTCCAAAAATAGGTACCAGGAAGTAAGGAATCTCTTTCCCCCCCGTGAAGGCAACGTTACCCCAGCCAGCGAAGAAGGCGAACAGCTTAGGTCCGAAATCACGTGCCGGGTTAAGAGCAAAGCCGGTCAGCGGACCCATTGATCCACCAATGACGGCGACCAGCAGGCCGATCAACAGCGGTGCCATTGGTCCACGCGGTACGCCGTTGCCATCGTCAGTCAGCGCCATAATCACCGCCATAAGCACTGCGGTAATAACCATCTCGACCAGGAATGCCTGACCTACGCTGATATGCGGGTTAGGATAGGTTGAGAAGATACCCGCCAGATCCAGACTCTGAACTGTACCGCGTACCATCTGATGACTTTGTTCGTAATCGAAAAAGAGGCTGTAATAGAGGCCATAAACCAGCGCGGCCGCGCAGAATGCTCCGGCGATTTGCGCCAGAATAAACGGCACCACTTTGCGACCTTCGAAGTTGGCGAACAGGCAGAGCGCAACCGTAACGGCAGGGTTCAGATGCGCACCGGATACCCCGGCGGTAAGATAGACAGCCATTGAGACCGCTAAGCCCCAGATGATACAGATTTCCCACTGACCGAAGGCGGCACCGGCGAGTTTCAGTGCAGCAACACAGCCTGCGCCGAAGAAAATAATCAAGCCTGTCCCCAGAAATTCGGCAATACACTGACCTTTGAGCGTGTTAGTTGTCTGACTCATAATAGTGGTTCCTGAAGCGAGGTTAAATTTTATCAGTTTTTGTTCTCAGTCCATGAGGCACCCAGCTTTTATGTAGGGCTGATGTGAATTTATCGTTAACGAACATAAACGAGAAATAGCGAAATCGTTTTTTGTGTACTGTGTCATAAAAATGCGCGTTTTCGCGTATTCTGGCTTTCTTAACCCATTATTCGCGCCTTGTTAAAGCGATACCGGGCCAGTACGGGAACGCAGCCACAGTAAGCGCAGCGTAAATTCAGGGATTGGCTGAAAAGTGTTACAGACTCCCCCTGCAAAGGCCGCGTTGCTGGACTTGAGGGGTGAGGCTACATACAATCGGGACAACGTTGCTGGCTTAAGCTGGCATCATCAACGCCTTGCAGGAATTTAGGAGAGGTCAGAAAGATGTCATTTGAAGTGTTTGAGAAACTGGAAGCGAAAGTACAGCAGGCGATTGATACCATCACCCTGTTGCAGATGGAAATCGAAGAGCTGAAAGAGCAGAACAACTCACTGCGTAACGATGCGCAACAAGTCGCGGGCAACCACGATGCGCTGATGCGTGAAAATCAGCACCTGAAAGAAGAGCAACACGTATGGCAGGAACGTCTGCGTGCATTGCTGGGAAAAATGGAAGAGGTTTGAAGCCTCAGCTGACATGAAAAACGGGTGCTCAGGCACCCGTTTTCATGTCTGGCTTATTCGAGGTCCAGCGCATCCTCTGACAGAATAATGCCCGTGTTATCGGCATAGAGATGGTCGCCGGAGAAGAAGGTGACGCCGCCGAAATTGACGCGCACATCGCTTTCGCCAATCCCTTCACCCGCTGCGCCTGCCGGAATTGCCGCAATCGCCTGAATGCCGATCTCCAGTTCTTCCAGCTCATCAACCTGGCGTACGGAACCATAAATCACCAGGCCTTCCCACTCGTTGGCTGCCGCCAGGCGTGCCAGTTGTGCATCCACCAGCGCACGACGCACGGAGCCGCCGCCATCAATTACCAGCACGCGACCCCGGCCATTCTCTTCCAGCAGATCATAGAGTAAGCCGTTGTCTTCAAAGCATTTCACTGTGGTAATCTGACCACCGAATGAAGTGCGCCCACCAAAATTTGAAAAAAGCGGTTCAACAACATTCACTTCTTCATGGTAGATATCGCAGAGTTCAGATGTATCGTATTTCATAAGGGTTTCGTCTGTTTGCCACAGGAAAGGTAAGTATATCGCTATATGCAGATTGTTGGCAAAATCATCACTATGAAAAAAGCATCGTTCGATCAAGAACATGCATAAAAAAGCCCAGCCGGATGGGCTGGGCTTCTGAAAAGCGCTGAGTCAGTGAATCAGAGAATGAAGCGGCTAAGGTCTTCGTCAGCCACCAGTTCATCCAGATGTTTACCCACATATTCAGCATCGATGGTTACGGATTCACCGTGACGATCGCTGGCGTCATACGAGATATCTTCCATCAGACGTTCCAGCACGGTATGCAGACGGCGCGCACCGATGTTTTCGGTGGTTTCGTTGACCTGCCATGCGGCTTCAGCGATCCGGCGAATACCGTCTTCGGTGAACTCGATGTTCACGCCTTCGGTATTCATCAGTGCTTTGTACTGCACGGTAATGGAGGCATTTGGCTCGGTCAGGATGCGCTGGAAGTCGTTCACGGTCAGCGCCTGCAGCTCTACACGGATCGGCAGACGACCCTGCAGTTCCGGAATCAGATCAGAAGGGCTGGCAACCTGGAACGCGCCTGAGGCGATAAACAGGATGTGATCGGTTTTGACCATGCCATGCTTGGTCGAGACGGTACAGCCTTCAACCAGCGGCAGCAGGTCGCGCTGAACACCTTCACGTGAGACATCCGGGCCACCGGCATTCTGGCCGCCGCGCTTACAGATTTTGTCGATCTCATCGATAAACACGATACCGTGCTGTTCAACGGCATCGATGGCGTCCTGCTTAAGCTCTTCCGGATTAACCAGTTTTGCCGCTTCTTCTTCAATCAGCAGCTTCATCGCTTCTTTGATCTTCAGCTTGCGGGCTTTCTGCTTCTGGCCGCCGAGGTTCTGGAACATCGACTGCAGCTGGCTGGTCATCTCTTCCATGCCCGGAGGTGCCATGATCTCAACACCCGGACCGCTGGCGGCCAGGTCGATCTCAATCTCTTTATCGTCCAGCTGGCCTTCACGCAGCTTCTTGCGGAACGACTGGCGCGCCGCAGACGGCTCAGCGCTTTGCTCTGACTGGCCCCAGTTGTTTTTCGCGGGCGGAATCAGCACATCAAGAATGCGCTCTTCGGCCATCTCTTCGGCACGATATTTATTTTTTTCAATCGCCTGACTGCGTACCATCTTGATGGCCGAATCGGTCAGATCACGAATGATAGAGTCAACTTCCTTACCGACATAACCCACTTCGGTAAATTTCGTCGCCTCGACTTTGATAAACGGTGCATTGGCCAGCTTCGCCAGACGACGGGCGATCTCGGTTTTACCGACACCGGTCGGACCGATCATCAGGATATTTTTAGGGGTAACTTCATGGCGCAGCTCTTCGTCGAGCTGCATGCGACGCCAGCGGTTACGCAGTGCAATAGCCACGGCGCGCTTAGCGCTGTCCTGGCCGATGATAAAGCGGTTCAGTTCGCTGACGATTTCGCGTGGAGTCATCTCAGACATATTTATACCCTTACGCCTTAGACGTTAATTCTTCGAAATTAACGTTGTGGTTAGTGTAGATGCAGATATCACCCGCGATATTCAGCGACTTCTCAACGATGTCGCGTGCGCCCATGTCGGTATTCTCCAGCAGCGCACGTGCCGCTGCCTGGGCAAAAGGCCCACCAGAGCCGATGGCGATCAGATCGTTTTCAGGCTGGATGACGTCACCGTTACCGCTGATGATCAGAGACGCTGACTCATCCGCGACGGCCAGTAAGGCTTCAAGACGACGCAGCATACGGTCAGTACGCCAGTCTTTAGCGAGTTCCACCGCGGCTTTTACCAGGTGGCCCTGATGCATTTCCAGCTTACGTTCGAAAAGTTCAAACAGAGTGAAGGCGTCTGCGGTGCCGCCAGCAAATCCGGCAATCACCTTATCGTTGTATAAACGACGCACTTTTTTAACGTTGCCTTTCATCACGGTATTGCCGAGCGTAGCCTGGCCATCACCGCCAATCACTACCTGGCCGTTGCGTCGTACACTTACTATTGTTGTCACGGGCAGACCCCTTGTTGCAGTCGGAAAAGGACTCCGCGCACGGGGCGCGGAGTATCATGCAACAGATATGGGGCGGGTTTGACGGGTTTCAACCCCCGACGGAGAGCGGAATGCAGCTGGTGTGTCCGGAACTGCGCAGGCGTTTCAGGGTGCTGTCAGCGGATGCACGATCTTTATAAGGACCGATAACCACACGATTCCAGCCACCACCGGTAGTAATACGGCTTTCAAAGCCTTCAAAGGCTAAGCCTGCACGCACCGATTCAGCCTGGTCAGTGCCTTTAAATGAACCACACTGTACCATCCAGCGCTGCGAAGAGGCTTTCTCTGCCGGTTTCGCCTTCGCCGTCTCCTGCGGTTTTGACTGCACCTCTGGTTCCCGCGTAATGGGGGCAGGCTGAGTCTGACGCTGTACGTTTTGCTGCTGCTGCTGCTGCTGCTGCTGACGTTGCTGTTGCTGTTGCTGTTGCTGTTGTTGCTGACGCTGTTGTTGTTGCAGCAACTGCTGCTGGCGTTGCTGTTGCTGCTGAGCCTGCAACTGCTGACGCTGCTGCTGCTGTTGTTGCTGAACCTGCTGTTGCTGAGCCTGTTGCTGCTGTCGTTGCAGCTGTTGCAACTGCTGCTGATGCTGCAGCGTTTGCTGACGCTGTGCTGGCGTCTGTTCGTTCCACGGCACTTCATTGAGCTGCGTTGGCTGCTGACGCATATCCGCCTGCATCTGCTCCAGCAACTGACGCTGCTCGTCGGTCAGCTGTGTCTGCGACTTCACTTCGCCACCCGAAGAGGGTTCGATAGGGGTCGGCACCGTAACCTGACGGTTCTCCAGCTCTTTGATGTATTTCCAGCGCTCTTCAGGCTTTGGCGGTAAGCCATTGCCGTTGGCTTTATGATCCGTAATGACCGGCACGTCTTCTTTCTTGTGGTGCGCCAGGAACCATAAACCACCGGCAAAGGTCACCAACACTGCGACCGCCAGTACAATCATCAGTTTAGATGTTCCCGAACCGCCTTTGCTCTTCTTGCCACGGCTGGGGCTTTTTTTGCGACGCGTCCCTGTTGAACGCCCGCGGCCTACGTAATCTTTTTGTGCCACTCTCGTTCTTATACCCTTCAAAAATAGTGCCAGATGGGCGAAATGATGATTTTTACGCGCCCGGCAAGGAGTCCGCCATGTTACTCAAGGGTCGGAACTTTGACCAGCAGTGTTCGCCTTAAGAATCTACTGAAAAAATCAGACGAATTCGCTTATTTTTCACGCTTTTTTGCGCGGGCCGTGCTGCCACGAATCGTTAAACCGGCATCCAGCAGTCGCGAGCCGCTGATGACCCGTTTACCATTTAACTCATCCAGCAGCAGGAGCATTGCTTCCCGGCCAATCTGATAACGTGGCTGCGTGACCGTGGTCAGCGGCGGCTCGCAGTATCGTGACAGCTCAATGTCATCGAATCCCACGACCGAGAGATCCTCGGGTATCCGCAGTCCACAGCGTCTGGCCTGATTCATTGCTCCCAGCGCCATAATATCGCTGTGGCAGAACAGTGCGCGTGGCGGCTGCGGCAGGGTCATCAACTGATTCATGGCGGCAACGCCTGCTTCAAACGTGAAGTCACCGCGCACAATATAAGTGGGATCGACGGTCAGCCCGCTGCGGCGCATCGCCTGTACATAGCCCTGCAAACGATACTGACAGAGCGGCATCTCTTCGGGTCCGGCTATACAGGCGATTTGCGTGTGGCCTAACTGCAGTAAATGATTGACCGCTTCAAATGCGGCGGTCAGGTTATCGATGTGAACCGTGGGCAGTGACATTTCCGGCGCAAACTCATTCGCCATCACCATGGGTGGCAGGTTGCGTTGCTCATCGATGCTGGCATCAAAGGGCAACTGTGAACCGAGCAGCACCATGCCATCAATCTGCCGCGTGACCATCAGATTGAGAAAGGTTCTCTCCTGCTGATTCTGATGAGCGCAGTCACCAATCAGGACCAGATAACCCTCTTCGGCTGCCGTGACTTCGATGCCACGAATGATTTCACTAAAGAAGGGGTCGCAGATGTCAGGGACAATAACCAGGATGGTTCGCGTTTCGTTACGCCGCGCGTTCCGCGTGGGGCCATGTGCCGCATAGCCGACGGCGGCAACCGCCTGCTCGACTTTCTGGCGGGTAGCCGCAGACACTTTCTCCGGATTCATCAGCGCACGCGATACGGTGGCGGTTGAGACGCCCGCATGTTCCGCGACATCTTTCATCGTGGCGGCGGGCGATTGTTGATTCTGCTCCAACACATGCTCCTGACGCGTTATGGCGCGTTCGATTCTGTTTTTGCCTGACCTGAAAGCAAGCCGGGCAACATTGTTAACGATTGCCCGGCTTGTTGTTACTTAATTTGCATAAAAATTGTGACTTATGCGACGTTTTTCGATCTGGCTCGCAGTGTCAGCAAAAATCAGCTTTCGGTAGGGTCGATATCCAGCGTCCATTTTACTTTGCGCGCAGCAGGCAGGGTTGAAATCAGCGGCAGTGAACTGCTCAGCAGCTGCTGCAGACGCTGGCGGGAAGGATGTTGCAGCAGCAGTTGCCAGCGCCAGCGTCCACTGCGTTTAGGTTGCAGGGCGGGCAACGGACCCATAAACCACATTGCCTTGTCATTCAGCGGGCTCGCCTCCAGCAGGTTGCGAAGTTGTTGCAGAAATTCGGCTGCCTGCTGGTTATCCATATCTTCAGCGCGGAACAGTGCATGGCGGCTCCAGGGTGGCAGGTGGACGGCCTGTCGCTCCAGCAGCGCCTGCTGGGCAAACGCTGAATAGCCCTGGTGCAACAGGGTCTGCAGCAAGGGATGTTCCGGGTGGTGCGTCTGCAGTAACACCTCGCCCTGCTTACCGGCACGGCCAGCACGGCCTGCTACCTGGGTATAGAGCTGAGCAAAGCGCTCTGCCGCACGGAAATCGGCTGAGAACAGCGCACCATCAACATCCAGCAGTGAGACCAGCGTGACATCGGGAAAGTGATGACCTTTGGCCAGCATCTGGGTGCCGACCAGGATGCGTGCGCCGCCACGGTGAACGTCAGCCAGATGCTGCTCCAGCGCCCCTTTGCGGCTGGTGGTGTCACGATCGATTCGCGACACCGGCACGCCCGGAAAGAGTGTGCCGAGCTGCTGCTCCAGTTGCTCTGTCCCGACGCCTACCGGCAGCAGGTGGGTTGAACCACACTGGGGGCATTGATGAGGAAGCGGACGCTGGCTGTCGCAATGGTGGCAGCGTAGCTGGCGGTGGTGCTGATGCAATGTGTAGTAACGGTCACAGCGGGTACACTCGGCAATCCAGCCGCAATCGTGACAGAGCAGGGCGGGCGAAAAACCGCGGCGGTTAAGAAACAGCAACACCTGATTGTCGGCCTGCAGATGCTGGCGCATTTTACCAATCAGGCCCGGTGCCAGGCCGCCGATCAACTGCGCGCCCTTTAAGTCGATAAGCTGTTGCAGCGCCGGTCTGGCGTTACCGGCACGTTTTGTCAGGTCGAGCTGGCGATACTTGCCGCTGCGGACATTGTGCAGCGTCTCCAGAGCGGGCGTCGCCGATCCCATGACAATCGGGATATCTTCTTCATGTGCGCGGAAGACAGCCAGATCGCGCGCCTGATAGCGCCAGCCTTCCTGCTGTTTATAAGAGCTGTCATGCTCTTCATCGATAATGATGACGCCCGGACGGGCCAGCGGCGTAAACAGTGCTGATCGGGTACCAATCACAATCGCTGTTTCACCGCGACGGGCACGCAACCAGACCGCCAGCCGCTCACTGTCATTTAATGCGGAGTGCAGTACGTCGATGGGCGCATCAAAACGTTCGCGAAAGCGGGCGATAGTCTGCGGAGTCAGGCCAATCTCCGGCACCAGTACCAGCGCCTGTTTGCCGCGTGCCAGCACATTTTCCAGCACGCTGAGGTAAACCTCGGTTTTGCCGGAACCGGTAATGCCTGCCAGCAGCCAGGCGGCATAATGTTCATCATCTGCCCGAATCGCACCCACGGCCATCGCCTGATCGGTGTTCAGTCGCAGCCGTTCGCCTTTTACAGCATAAGTGGAGCGCCAGTCGTGCATCTGCGGCTGATGCTCATGCAGTTCGCATAATCCTTTAGCCCGCAGTGCCTGTAATGTCGCCTCGGTGAGATCGTGTTCACTGACCTGATGCCGGTAGAGTGGTTGCTGACGCAGGGCAGCCAGCGCCTGCTGCTGTTTCGGTGCCCGCTTTAAACTCTCCGGTGCGGTTGCCCGACCCTGCTCGGTGATTTCCCAGCGCCACAGGGGCGTGTCCTGTGCCGCTTTGCCCTGGCGCAGCAGCACCGGAATCGCGTGGCTCAGCACTTCACCCTGCGGCGAGTGATAGTAACTGGCGGCCCAGTTCAGGATGCGCCACAGCGACGGCGGATAGAGCGACTCACTGTCCAGCACTTCGACCACGCGCTTGAGCTGTGCTTCCGGCAGATCGCTCTTCTCACGAAAGGCGACCACAATCCCGATCATTCTGCGATTGCCAAAGGGCACACTCACGCGACCGCCAATGACCGGCTGCGCACCCAGGGGCGGCAGATAATCAAACAGGCGGGGCAACGGGACGGGCAGGGCAACCTGAACAACGGGCATAACTCTCTCTTTCCGGCTCAATTATCGGGGAAGGTAGTGTACACGCTGACCCTGATGGCGGGTATCTCAGCAGAGATTTGCAGCAATCAAAACTTGCCTGTATAATATGCCGCCTTCGGTGAGAAGATCTTGCCGGAGTACACCCTAAAATGTTCAACCGCGTGTGGTGCTGTGCAGGTTAACGCCTGGCACGGAGAGCGACACGGCCTTCTATGAGGTTTCCCATGAAACAAGGTATTCACCCGAAATACGAAGCAGTTACTATCAAATGTACCTGCGGTAACGAGATCCACACCCGTTCAACACTGACTCACGAACTGAACCTGGACGTTTGTGGCAAATGCCACCCGTTCTATACCGGTAAGCAGCGTGAAGTGGCAACTGGTGGCCGTGTTGACCGCTTTAACAAGCGTTTCAGCGTGCCAGGCGCTAAAAAATAAGATTAAAAGGCACCTGAACCTGCGGGTTCGGCGGCAAGAAAAAACCCAGCTTCGGCTGGGTTTTTTTATGCTCTGACGAATCAATATTCCCAGGTGTCGGGATCGATGCCCATATCGCGCATGATCTTTTTCGCTTCTTCGGGAATTTCATCGCTGCGTTCTTTGCGCAGGTCCACGTCGTCCGGCAACGGTTGCCCGGTAAAGGCATGCAAAAAGGCTTCGCAAAGCAGCTCGCTGTTGGTGGCGTGACGCAGGTTATTCACCTGACGACGGGTACGCTCATCCGTTAAAATCTTCAGCAC
Source organism: Pantoea sp. GD03673 (assembly GCF_029844725.1). Taxonomy (GTDB): domain Bacteria; phylum Pseudomonadota; class Gammaproteobacteria; order Enterobacterales; family Enterobacteriaceae; genus Pantoea. The sequence continues at coordinate 22,888 of NZ_JAOCKJ010000011.1, read as the reverse complement.
GCTCAATGGGATAGACACTGTAATCTTCTTGACCTGCTCGCTCTTCTTACCGTGCTCAGCGTACGGGCTGATATATTCGCCGTTCCATTCAGCCATGGGTTACCTTAATTAATAAACGTTAAATGTGAGGAAATCAGCGAATTATGCCTGATTTTTTCCTGCCTGACCCCTGATATGGCGGGTTTTCTTCGCTCGCAGCCTCTGCATCACAAAGGGGAACGCCAGGCGATGACGCATAATTTTAGCGGTTATTGCGTTTTTGCTCAATCTATACGCAAAGACATTTAGATGTCCAGATGTATTGACGTCTAATTAGAGGGTGATATTCTGTGGACTACATTTTCTTAACTCTTCAGGAACAATTCGCTCATGACGCGTAAACCGGCAACCATCGCAGTGCGCAGCGGTTTGAATGATGACGAGCAATATGGCTGCGTTGTCCCGCCCATCCACCTTTCTACGACCTATAACTTCCTGGATTTCAATGAGCCTCGTGCGCATGATTACTCCCGTCGTGGCAATCCCACACGTGATGTCGTTCAGCGAACGCTGGCGGAACTGGAAGGCGGCGCGGGCGCGGTATTAACCAATACCGGGATGTCAGCCATTCACCTGGTCACGACGGTGTTCCTGAAGCCTGGCGATCTGCTGGTTGCGCCACACGACTGTTATGGCGGCAGCTATCGGTTGTTCGACAGCCTGAGTAAACGCGGCGCGTATCGGGTGAAATTTGTCGACCAGGGTGATCTGGTGGCGCTGCAGGCGGCACTGGATGAAAAACCGAAACTGGTGCTGATTGAAAGCCCCAGCAATCCGCTGCTGCGCGTCGTGGATATCAGCGCGATTTGCAGCGCTGCACGCGCGGCAGGTGCCGTCAGCGTAGTGGACAATACCTTTATGAGCCCGGCGCTGCAGAATCCTCTGGCGCTGGGTGCGGACCTGGTGATCCACTCCTGTACCAAATACCTTAACGGCCACTCCGATGTGGTGGCGGGTGCGGTCATTGCCAGCGATCCGCAACTGGCGACCGACCTGGCCTGGTGGGCGAACAACATCGGTGTGACCGGTGCAGCGTTTGACAGTTATCTGCTGCTGCGCGGCATCCGCACGCTGGCACCACGCATTGCCGCCGCACAGCGCAACGCACTTGCGATTGTGGACTATCTGAAGCAGCAGAAGCAGGTGAAAAAGTTGTATCATCCTTCGTTGCCGGAAAACGCCGGACACGAACATGCAGTACGTCAGCAGCGCGGCTTTGGTGCCATGCTGAGTTTCGAGGTCGACGGTGATGAGGCGCTGCTGCGTCGCTTCCTGAAAGCGTTGCGGCTATTTACGCTGGCGGAATCGCTGGGCGGCGTAGAGAGCCTGATTTCCCACACCGCCACCATGACGCACGCGGGGATGTCGGCAGAAGCACGCGCGGCAGCGGGCATTTCCGATACGCTGCTACGGGTTTCTGTTGGTATTGAAGATCACGAAGATTTAATTGCCGATCTGGATAATGCATTCCGGGTCGCAGCCGAGGGTTAAGCATGACGATTTCAGCAGGCGCGGGAACGCCAGACATCAGGCAGTTGCATAAGTTTGGTGGCAGCAGCCTGGCCGATGCACGGTGCTATCAGCGCGTTGCCAGCATTATGGCGGACTACAGCCAGCCGGGCGATCTGATGGTGGTCTCTGCGGCAGGTTCAACCACCAACCAGCTGATTAGCTGGCTGAAACTAAGCCAGAACGATCGGCTCTCTGCGCATCAGGTGCAACAGGCCTTACGGCGCTATCAGAGTGAACTGATTGGTGCGCTGCTGCCTGCTGATATCGCCGAACCGTTAATCAGTGCATTTATCCGCGATCTGGAAAAGCTCGCCATACTGCTGGATGCGCCGATTACCGATGCGGTCTATGCCGACGTGGTCGGGCACGGTGAAATATGGTCGGCACGCCTGATGTCAGCGGTACTGAGCCAGCGTGACCTGCAGGCCTGCTGGCTCGACGCGCGTGAGTTTCTGCGTGCCGAACGTGCCGCTCAGCCGCAGGTCGATGAGGGTAAATCCTGGCCACTGCTGCAGACGTTGCTGGCGCAGCATCCGCACAAGCGCATCGTGGTGACCGGCTTTATCAGCCGCAACGATGCCGGTGAAACCGTCCTGCTCGGCCGCAACGGCTCCGACTATTCTGCCACGCAGATTGGTGCGCTGGCGGGTGTCGGCCGTGTGACTATCTGGAGCGATGTCGCGGGCGTTTACAGCGCCGATCCCCGAAAAGTGTCTGACGCCTGTCTGCTGCCGCTGTTGAGGCTGGATGAAGCCAGTGAGCTGGCTCGCCTGGCGGCTCCGGTGCTGCACACCCGCACGCTGCAGCCGGTTTCAGGCAGCGATATCGACCTGCAACTGCGTTGCAGCTATCAGCCAGAGCAGGGCTCAACCCGCATTGAGCGCGTACTGGCCTCCGGGACCGGTGCGCGTATCGTGACCAGTCACGATGATGTTTGCCTGATTGAGATTCAGCTGCCAGAGCAGCATGACTTCGCCATCCTGCACAAAGAGATTGACCTGCTGCTGAAGCGCGCACAGCTGCGGCCGCTGGCTTTTGGCGTGCATCCTGACCGTCAGCTGCTGCAACTCTGTTACACCTCCGAAGTGGTCAACAGTGCCTTTACGCTGCTACAGGACGCCGCTCTGCCGGGGCATCTGCAGCTGCGTGATGGCCTGGCACTGGTGGCGCTGGTGGGCGCTGGCGTCACCCGCAATCCCTTGCATACCCATCGCTTCTGGCAGCAGTTAAAAGATCAGCCTGTTGAGTTCATCTGGCAGTCAGAAGAGCACATCAGCGTGGTTGCGGTGCTGCGCGTCGGGCCGACCCAGCATCTTATCCAGGGCCTGCATCAGTCGCTGTTCCGGGCCGAAAAGCGCATCGGCCTGATGCTGTTTGGCAAAGGCAATATCGGTTCACGCTGGCTTGAGCTGTTTGCCCGCGATCAGGAAACGCTGTCAGCGCGTACCGGCTTTGAATTTGTGCTGGCGGGCGTCGCGGACAGCCGCCGCAGCCTGCTGAGCTATGAGGGGCTGGATGCCAGCCGTGCACTCGCTTTCTTTGATGATGAAGCAGTGGAACGCGATGAAGAGTCGCTGTTCCTGTGGATGCGTGCGCACCCCTTTGATGACCTGGTGGTGCTGGATGTTACGGCCAGCACGCCACTGGCGCAGCAGTATCTCGACTTCGCCAGCCACGGTTTTCATGTGATTAGCGCCAACAAGGTTGCGGGTGCGTCTGACAGCCAGACCTGGCGGCAGATCCGCGATGCCTTCACCAAAACCGGGCGTCACTGGCTCTATAACGCCACTGTGGGTGCAGGCCTGCCGATTAACTACACGGTGCGCGATCTGCGCGACAGCGGCGATACCATTCTGGCGATCAGCGGGATCTTCTCCGGTACGCTGTCATGGCTGTTCCTGCAGTTTGATGGCACGGTGCCGTTTACCGAGCTGGTGGATCAGGCATGGCAGCAGGGCTTAACCGAGCCCGATCCGCGTGCCGATCTCTCGGGTCAGGATGTGATGCGCAAGCTGGTGATCCTGGCGCGTGAGGCGGGCTACAACATCGAGCCGGATCAGGTGCGCGTTGAATCGCTGGTGCCGAACAACTGTCAGCAGGGCTCTGTGGACCATTTCTTTGAAAATGGTGAAGAGCTGAACGAGCAGATGCTGCAGCGGCTGGAGGCGGCGCGGGAGATGGACCTGGTGCTGCGCTACGTTGCCCGTTTTGATGCTAACGGCAAGGCACGCGTAGGCGTTGAAGCGGTGCGTCCGGAGCATCCGCTGGCCGCGCTGCTGCCATGCGATAACGTCTTTGCCATTGAGAGCCGCTGGTATCGCGACAATCCGCTGGTGATCCGCGGGCCAGGCGCAGGCCGGGATGTCACCGCAGGCGCTATCCAGTCAGACATTAATCGCCTCGCGCAACTGCTGTAACCCCTCCTCATCAGGCGCTTCGGCGCCTGTTTTCAATGCGTTATCGCCTTACTGTTGAAATCGCCTCATGTTGATTGAAAATTGATCACGTCTGTTGACCATTTTTACGTTGACGGCACCCTCCGATTGCGTCATTTTGAACATCTGGACGTCTAAACGTGTAGATGTTTGCGGGCCGATTATTAATCAGTGAGGGTGCAGGATGAGTTTCTTTCATGCTAATCAGCGCGAAGCGCTAAACCAGAGCCTGGCTGAGCTGAACGGGCAAATTAATGTTTCATTTGAGTTCTTTCCACCGCGTACCCGCGAAATGGAAGAGACCCTGTGGACCTCCATTGATCGCCTGAGCAGTCTGAAACCGACCTTCGTTTCTGTGACCTACGGTGCGAACTCAGGCGAACGCGATCGCACTCACAGCATTATCAAAGGCATTAAAGATCGCACCGGTCTGGAGGCTGCACCCCATCTGACCTGTGTCGATGCCACGCGTGATGAACTGCGTACCATCGCGCAGGATTACTGGAACAACGGCATCCGTCATATTGTGGCGCTGCGTGGCGATCTGCCCCCTGGCAGCGGTAAGCCAGAAATGTACGGCAGCGATCTGGTGTCGCTGCTGAAAGAAGTGGGCGATTTTGATATTTCCGTCGCTGCCTACCCGGAAGTCCATCCCGAAGCGAAAAGCGCCCAGGCCGACCTGATTAACCTCAAACGAAAAATTGATGCAGGCGCAAACCGGGCAATTACCCAGTTTTTCTTCGACGTCGAAAGCTATCTGCGCTTCCGCGATCGCTGTGTCGCCACCGGCATTGACGTGGAAATTGTGCCGGGCATCTTGCCGGTCTCTAACTTTAAACAGCTGCAACGCTTTGCCACGCTGACCAATGTGCGCGTGCCGGGCTGGATGAGCGCGATGTTTGCCGGGCTGGATGATGATCCGGAAACACGCAAAATGGTGGGAGCGAATATCGCGATGGATATGGTGAAGATCCTGTCACGCGAAGGGGTGAAAGATTTCCATTTTTACACGCTGAACCGTGCCGAAATGAGTTACGCCATCTGCCACACGTTAGGGGTCCGCCCTGTTGCGGCTGCGGCTTAGCCGCTCTGCTTACACCAGTAAAAAAGTCGGGAATGTCCCGACTTTTTTACTGCTGCTGTCTGGCGGCGCGAACGGTGGTCCGCGCCTGACCAGAATTAACCGGTATTGCGCATGCCTGCCGCGACACCCGCGATAGTGACCATCAGTGCCTGCTCAACGCGGGCATCCGGTTCTTCACCACGCGCTTCCTGCGCACGGGAACGATGCAGCAGTTCGGCCTGCAGTACGTTGAGCGGGTCGGTATAGACGTTACGCAGCGCAATCGACTCGGCAATCCACGGCTGGTCAGCCATCAGGTGTGAGTCGTTGGCGATGGTCAGTACCGCTTTGATATCGGCATCAAGCTGATCGCGCAGCTGTTTGCCCAGCGGCCAGAGTGATTTATCGACCAGACGCTGATCGTAATATTCCGCCAGCCACAGGTCCGCTTTCGAGAACACCATCTCCAGCATACCCAGACGGGTAGAGAAGAATGGCCAGTCGCGGCACATGGCTTCCAGCTGATCCTGATGACCGGCCGCCATCGCCTGCTGCAGCGCAGCACCGGCACCGAGCCAGGCGGGCAGCATCAGACGGTTCTGCGTCCAGGCAAAAATCCACGGAATCGCACGCAGTGACTCTACGCCACCCGTGGGACGACGTTTGGCCGGACGTGAGCCGAGCGGTAATTTACCCAGCTCCTGCTCCGGCGTCGCTGAACGGAAATAGGGGACGAAGTCAGTATTTTCACGAACATACCCGCGATACATCGCACAGGAGTCAGCAGAGAGCTGATCCATGATGTCGCGCCATTCGCGTTTTGGCTCTGGCGGCGGCATCAGGTTTGCTTCCAGAATCGCGCCGGTGTAGAGCGACAGGCTGGCGATGGTCACGGCCGGTAAACCATATTTAAAGCGGATCATCTCGCCCTGTTCGGTCACGCGCAGACCGCCGCGCAGGCTGCCTGGCGGCTGTGACAGCAGTGCCGCATGAGCGGGTGCGCCGCCACGGCCAATGCTGCCGCCGCGTCCGTGGAACAGCGTCAGGGAAATACCGGCCTTCTCGCAGGTTTTAATCAGGGCATCCTGCGCCTGATATTGCGCCCAGCTGGCGGCCATCACCCCGGCATCTTTCGCCGAGTCAGAATAGCCAATCATCACCATCTGTTTGCCCTGAATAAAGCCGCGATACCAGTCGATACTCAGCAGCTGGCTCATCACGTCGTTCGCGTTGTTCAGGTCATCAAGCGTTTCAAACAGCGGCGCAACCGGCATCGCATAGCTGATACCGGCTTCTTTCAGCAGCAGATGCACGGCCAGCACGTCGGACGGCGTTTTTGCCATAGAGATAACATAAGCGGCGATAGAGCCCTGCGGCGCTTCCGCCGCGACGCGACAGGTCTCCAGCACTTCACGCGTCTCATCGCTGGGTTCCCAGCTGCGTGGCAGCAGCGGACGCTTGGAATTCAGTTCACGGATCAGGAAAGCCTGCTTGTCCGCTTCGGACCAGCTTTCATAATCGCCGAGGCCCAGGTAACGGGTGACTTCAGCGATCGCTTCCGTGTGGCGGGTACTTTCCTGACGCAGATCGATACGCACCAGTGGGACGCCAAAGCATTTCACGCGGCGCAGCGTATCGAGTAACTGACCGTTGGCGATAATGCCCATGCCGCACTGTTGCAGCGACTCGTAGATGGCAAACAGTGGGTTCCACAGTTGATCGTTTGAGACCAGCAGATCGGCCGGGCGAGGCAGACGCTCACCTTTCAGGCGTCGCTCCAGGAATGACTGGGTAGTCATTAACTGGCTGCGCAGGCGTTTCAGGATCACGCGGTAAGGTTCGATCGCCTCCGGATCGCCGCTGAGTTCGCGGATCTCGTCGTTGCACTCAGACATCGACAGCTCGGAGATCAATACGCCGATATCACGCAGGAACAGGTCTGTGGCTTTCCAGCGGCTCAGTTGCATGACATGACGGGTGATCGATGCGGTGACGTTCGGGTTACCGTCGCGGTCGCCACCCATCCATGAGGTGAACTGAACCGGCACGAAATCGACCGGCAGCTTAATGCCAAACGCCTCTTCGACCTGCTCGTTCAGCTCACGCAGGAAGGCCGGAACACCTTCCCACAGGCTGTTTTCCACCACGGCAAAGCCCCATTTGGCTTCGTCGACAGGGGTCGGACGATATTTGCGGATCTCATCGGTGTGCCACGCCTGCGCCACCAGCTGACGCAGACGACGCATAATCTGGTTACGTTCGTAGTCAGAGACGTCGCTGTGATCGAGCTGTTTCAGGCAGCTGTTAACCTCAACCAGCTTGTGAATCAGCGTACGACGGGTGATTTCGGTCGGATGTGCAGTCAGCACCAGCTCCAGTGACAGCGATTCAATGGCTGCCAGAATGTCGGTTTCGCTGATATCTTTCTGCTGCTTCAGGGTATCAAAGGTCTTTTTCAGCAGTTCCGGATGGTTCTCACCTTCGCCACTCTGCGAGATGGTCTGATACTGCTCAGCCACGTTGGTGAGGTTCAGAAACTGGCTGAATGCGCGTGCAACCGGCAGAAGCTCTTCGTTTGAGAGGTTCTGCAGCGTATTGAGCAGTTCTTTACGATGAGTGTCATTGCCTGCACGGGATGACTTGGAGAGCTTACGGATGGTTTCCACCTGGTCGAGGATGTTCTCTCCCAGTGCATCCTTAATCGTATCCCCGAGCAGTTTGCCGAGCATACTGACATTACTTCGCATTGCGGAATATTGTTCGTTCATTGGACCCTGACACCCTTATCGTCTTGAAAAACTTCTACACCCGACCTTTCAGGCAGCAGAAAAATCAGCAACATCGTGTTCCCGATAATCTACAGGGAACCGGCTCCGTTGCCGCCTGTCCACATTCTGAAACGTTCTGGATAATCACCCGGTGGGCATAACATCGTCTTTTATCTAGCCACGTAATGTTGCGTTCGTCAAATGCGTTAAAGTGCGCTGAAGATGTGGCTAACTCTCGGAAATTCGTAGAATTTATCGGGAAGGAAGCGGGATAAGTTATTCTTATTATTAAATCCCGCAGAATGAGGGGGCAATTTACTGTTAATACAGTCAAATGCCCCATTTACTGTCAATCAGTGACAAAAATGCTGCACAACCTGACTGATAAGCGCCCGTGTCGGCTTAATAAATGCCGTATCGATAAATTCATCGGGCTGGTGTGCCTGATTTATTGAACCCGGACCCAGGACCAGCGTCGGGCAAAGCTGCTGTATAAATGGTGCTTCGGTGCAGTAGTTCACCACCTCGGTTGGCGTTCCCAGTAATTTCTCGACCACGCTCACCAGTTCATGACTGACCGGACACTCATAGCCCGGAATCGGCGGATGCAGCTCGGCCACGGTGATACGCCCCGGCCAGCGGGCACTCACCGGAGCCAGCGCCTCATTCAGAAGCCCATCCAGATCGCTTAGCGACAGACCCGGCAGCGGACGGATATCCATGTGCAGTTCACAGCAGGCGCAGATACGGTTAGCGGCATCTCCGCCATGAATATGACCGAAGTTCATGGTGGGGTAGGGAATAGCAAAGCCGTCATGGTGATAACGCTCCTGCAGCGTAGTGCGCAGTTGCATCAGGTGGGTAATCGACTCATGCATCAGTTCAATGGCGTTGACGCCGCGCGCCGGATCGCTGGAATGACCCGATTTCCCTTCAATACGAATCACATTCGACAGATGCCCTTTGTGCGCACGCACCGGCTTGAGCGAGGTCGGTTCACCGATGATGGCGCAGTCGGGACGCAGTTGCGTCGATTCCGAGAAATATTTGGCACCCGCCATGGTGGTCTCTTCATCGGCCGTGGCGAGGATATAGAGCGGCTTACTCAGCGTCGTGACATCCACATCGCGCAGCGTATCAAGAATAAAGGCGAAGAAGCCTTTCATGTCTGCCGTGCCGAGGCCATAAAGCTTGTTGTCGTGCTCGGTTAATGTAAAGGGATCGCGGGTCCAGCGGCCGTCATCAAAGGGAACGGTATCGGTATGACCGGCTAACAGCAGGCCGCCCGCTCCGCTGCCGGTGCGCGCCAGCATGTTAAATTTATTGCGGGTGCCGGGCACCGGCTGCACTTCAACGCTGAAGCCAAGGTCGCGGAACCAGCCGGCCAGCAAATTGATTAAAGTTTCATTACTCTGATCCAGTGCGGCATCGGTTGCGCTGATCGACGGCGTGGCGATTAACTGGCTGTACAGTTCAATAAAAGGCGGTAATTTTGTCTTCACTGTTGGCGGTCCTTGGGTTAGGATGTATCCATATTCATGCAGTAATAGTGAATAAAAATACATTAACGTCCTCTGCAAGGGAACCTTAAATGATTGCAGATGACAGGGTGGGTAACGGGGCAAGGCCGCGACCCGGAACGTGCGACTGTAAAAAGGGTTACAGCCTGATGTTGAATACGCTGATCGTTGGTGCCAGTGGTTATGCTGGTGTAGAGCTTGCCACCTTCCTGAATCGCCATCCACATATCAACATAACCGCTTTGGCGGTTTCGGCGCAAAGCCCTGATGCTGGCAAGCGCCTGTCCGATCTCCATCCGCAGCTGAAAGGTGTTGTGGATTTACCGCTTCAGCCGCTGAGCAGTGCGGCGGAGTGGGCAGACAAAGTGGATGTGGTGTTCCTGGCGACGGCCCACGAAGTCAGCCACGATCTGGCCCCGGAATTTCTTAAGGCCGGTTGTGTGGTGTTCGACCTGTCGGGCGCGTTCCGCGTGAATGACGCTGATTTTTACACCCGCTTCTATGGTTTCACTCATCAGCATGGCGACTGGCTGGATAAAGCGGTTTACGGCCTGGCGGAATATCAGCATGACAAAATCCAGCAGGCGCAGCTGGTGGCGGTGCCCGGTTGCTACCCGACCGCTGCTCAGCTTGCGCTGAAACCTTTGGTGAATGCCGGTCTGTTAAACGATGCGCAGTGGCCGGTCATTAACGCCACCAGCGGCGTGAGCGGTGCCGGACGTAAAGCGAATGTCGGCACCAGCTTCTGTGAAGTAAGCCTGCAGCCTTATGGCCTGTTCAATCATCGCCATCATCCGGAAATCGTTGCGCACCTCGGTACGCCGGTGATCTTCACGCCGCATCTGGGTAGCTTCCCGCGCGGTATCCTGGCGACCATTACCTGCCGTCTGAAAGCGGGTGTCAGCCGTGACGATATCGCCGCCGTCTTCCATCGTGCCTATGACGACAAGCCGCTGGTGCGGCTTTACGATAAGGGCGTACCCGCGCTGAAAGCCGTCGTGGGGCTGCCTTACTGCGATATCGGTTTTGAGGTGCAGGGCGAGCATTTGATTGTGGTAGCAGCCGAAGATAATCTGCTGAAAGGTGCGGCATCGCAGGCGGTACAGTGCCTGAATATCCGGTTCGGCTTCCCTGAAACACAGTCACTGATTTAACGGACAACTAAACCATGACCAATCCATTAATTATTAAGCTGGGCGGTGTGCTGTTAGACAGCGAAGAAGCGCTGGCGCGTTTGTTTGAAGCACTGCTGAACTACCGCAGCGCCCATCAGCGTCCGCTGATTATTGTCCACGGCGGCGGCTGCCTGGTGGATGAGCTGATGAAAAAGCTGGCGCTGCCGGTGATGAAGAAAAATGGCCTGCGCGTCACCCCAGCCGATCAAATCGATATCATTACCGGTGCGCTGGCGGGAACCGCCAACAAAACGCTGCTGGCCTGGGCAAAAAAATCGGGCATTAACGCAGTCGGCCTCTGCCTGGGTGATGCGGGCATCGTCAATGTTGCTCCGTTTGATGAAGAACTCGGCCATGTTGGTCACGCGATGCCGGGCGATCCGGCACTGCTCAACACTCTGCTGGCCGCCGGTTATATGCCGGTAGTGAGCTCAATTGGCATTACTGACAGCGGCGACCTGATGAACGTCAATGCTGACCAGGCCGCGACCGCCCTGGCCTCGACGCTGGGTGCTGATCTGGTCCTGTTGTCAGACGTCAGTGGTATTCTCGACGGCAAAGGTCAGCGCATCGAAGAGATGACCGCCGACAAAGCTGAGCAACTGATTACCCAGGGCATTATTACCGATGGCATGATTGTGAAGGTGCATGCCGCGCTTGATGCGGCGCGTACCCTGGGCCGCCCGGTGGATATCGCCAGCTGGCGTCACGCTGAGCGGCTGCCTGACCTGTTTAACGGCGTGTCGATTGGCACCCGGATTCTCGCTTAACGACTCTGATTCAAGGATTAAGAAATGCAAACGCAAAACATCAAAAAAATCGTTCTGGCTTACTCCGGTGGTCTTGATACGTCGGCCATCATTCCGTGGCTGAAAGAGAACTACGGCGGCTGTGAAGTGGTCGCTTTTGTAGCGGATATCGGTCAGGAGCGCGGCGATCTGGAAGGTGTGGAGAAGAAAGCCCTGCAGTCCGGCGCATCTGAATGCCACGTGGTAGACCTGCGTGAAGCGTTCATCAGCGACTACGTTTATCCGGTACTGCAGACCGGTGCCCTGTATGAAGGGACTTATCTGCTGGGCACCTCAATGGCCCGTCCTATCATCGCGAAAGCACAGGTTGAACTGGCGCTGAAAGTGGGCGCGGATGCGCTGTGTCACGGCGCTACCGGTAAAGGAAATGACCAGGTGCGTTTCGAAACTACCTACACCGCGCTGGCACCGCAGCTGAAAGTGGTGGCACCGTGGCGTGAATGGAATCTGCGTTCACGTGAAGCGCTGCTGGATTACCTGAAAGAGCGCAACATCCCGACTACCGCGTCACTGGAGAAAATCTACAGCCGTGACGAAAACGCCTGGCACATCTCCACTGAAGGCGGCGTGCTGGAAAGCCCGGCTAATGCACCGAATAAAGATTGCTGGGTCTGGACAGTCGATCCGCTGGACGCGCCTGACCAGCCTGAAGAGGTGACCGTAACCGTTGAGAAAGGCCGGGTTGTGGCCGTTAACGGCGAAAAACTGAGTCCGTTCCAGTGTCTGGAAAAACTCAACGTGCTGGGTGCAAAACATGGCGTTGGCCGTATCGACATCGTAGAAAACCGTCTGGTGGGCATTAAGTCCCGTGGCTGCTACGAAACTCCGGGCGGCACCATCATGGTCAATGCACTGCGTGCCGTTGAGCAGCTGGTGCTGGATCGCGACAGCTTCAAATGGCGTGAGCAGCTCGGCCACGAGATGTCCTATGTGGTTTACGACGGTCGCTGGTTCGCTCCGCTGCGTAAATCAATCCAGGCTGCTGCTGAATCGCTGGCGGAAGAGGTTAACGGTGAAGTGGTGCTGCAGCTCTACAAAGGTCAGGCGACAGCCACCCAGAAGCGTTCTGCGAACAGCCTCTACTCGGAAGAGTTCGCCACCTTTGGCGAAGACGAAGTCTACGATCACCGTCATGCGGGCGGCTTTATCCGTCTGTTCTCGCTCTCTTCGCGCATCCGCGCCCTGAACGAGCAGAAGAAGTAATTTTCAGGCGAGGTGCGCCTCGCCTCACAGTTTCACTTCAGGGGCGGCATTTATGCCGCCCCTTGTTTAACGATTCAGAGGAGTTTTCACATGGCACTTTGGGGTGGACGGTTTACTCAGGCAGCGGATCAACGTTTTAAACGGTTTAATGACTCGCTGCGCTTCGATTACCGCCTGGCAGAGCAGGACATCATTGGCTCTGTTGCCTGGTCCAAAGCGCTGGTGACAGTAAATGTTCTGACCGGGGATGAGCAGCAGCAGCTGGAAGCGGCCCTGAATACGCTGCTGGATGACGTGCGTGAGAATCCGGAGCAGATTCTGCAGAGCGACGCTGAAGATATCCACAGCTGGGTTGAAGGCAAGTTGATCGACAAAGTGGGCGCGCTGGGTAAAAAGCTGCACACCGGCCGTAGCCGTAATGATCAGGTCGCGACCGATCTGAAACTGTGGTGCAAGGTGCAGATTGACGCACTGCTGGCTGCCACGCGTGATCTGCAGCAGGCGCTGGTGATCACTGCTGAAGCCAATCAGGATGCGGTCATGCCGGGTTACACCCACCTGCAGCGTGCGCAGCCGGTGACATTTGCCCACTGGTGTCTGGCTTATGTTGAAATGCTGGCACGTGATGAGAGTCGTCTGCAGGATACCCTGAAGCGGCTTGATGTCAGCCCGCTGGGCTGTGGCGCACTGGCCGGTACTGCATACGAGATCGATCGTCAGCAACTGGCCGGCTGGCTGGGCTTTGCTTCTGCCACACGCAACAGTCTGGACACCGTGTCAGACCGCGATCACGTGCTGGAACTGCTCTCTGACGCCGCTATCGGCATGGTACATCTGTCGCGCTTTGCTGAAGATATGATCTTCTTCAACACCGGTGAAGCGGGCTTCATTGAACTGTCAGATAAAGTCACCTCCGGCTCCTCGCTGATGCCGCAGAAGAAAAATCCGGATGCGCTGGAGCTGATTCGTGGCAAGTGTGGTCGGGTGCAGGGCGCACTGACCGGCATGATGATGACGCTGAAAGGTCTGCCGCTGGCGTATAACAAAGATATGCAGGAAGACAAAGAAGGGCTGTTTGACGCGCTCGATACCTGGCTCGACTGTCTGCACATGTCCGTACTGGTGCTGGATGGCCTGCAGGTTAAACGTCCGCGCTGCCAGGAAGCCGCTGAACAGGGTTACGCCAACTCAACCGAACTGGCTGACTATCTTGTCGCTAAAGGCGTGCCGTTCCGTGAAGCACACCATATTGTCGGAGAAGTGGTGGTTGCCGCCATCGGACAGGGTGTCGCGCTGGAAGCGCTGTCGCTGGCCCAGCTGCAGCAGTTCAGCACGGTAATTGGCGATGATGTCTATCCGATTCTGGCGCTGCAATCCTGTCTGGACAAGCGTAATGCGCAGGGTGGTGTCTCACCACAGCAGGTTGCGCGTGCTATCGGCGACGCAAAACAGCGTCTCGCGTAAATCGCAGGCAAAAAAAGCGGGCATATAACATGCCCGCCAACCTCTAGCTTCAGAATTACTACTTTTTTATAGGCACATCATCTAAAGCGTCCGCTCTCCCGGCCGACGCTCAGATTCGATTACGCTGACAGCAAGTATTGTTGCAAATCCTCACTGCCGCCAATGTGACGCCCCCCCATGAAGATTTGCGGCACTGTCGCCCGGCCTGAAACGGCACGCAGACTTACGGTTGTCGCATCCTGCCCCAGCACAATCTCTTCATACTGAATACCATGATTCATCAGCATCTGTTTTGCCTGAGTGCAGAACGGGCAACCCGGTTTAGTAAAGATGGAGACCGACTCCTGGGCTTTACACTCTGGTGCCAGATAGCGCAGCATGGTGTCGGCATCTGAGACCTCAAAGGGGTCGCCAGCCTTGTTCGGCTCGACAAACATTTTCTCGACCACGCCGTTACGCACCAGCATCGAGTAGCGCCATGAGCGTGGGCCAAAGCCTAAATCGGCTTTTTCAACCAGCATCTCCATGCCACGTGTGAATTCGCCGTTGCCATCAGGAATAAAGGTAATGTTGTCTGCGCGCTGTTCTGCTTTCCAGGCGTTCATCACAAAGGTGTCATTGACTGAAACGCACAGGATGCTGTCCACACCCTGCCGGGCAAACAGACCCGCTAATTCGTTGTAACGTGGCAGATGGCTGGAGGAGCAGGTCGGTGTAAATGCACCCGGCAGTGAAAAAACGATAACCGTTTTATCTTTAAACAACGCTTCAGTGGTTACATCGACCCAGCGATCGCCCTGACGCGTGTGAAAAGTGACTGACGGAATAGCTTTACCTTCCTGACTTGCAAACATTTTTGCTCCTGAACTGCCGTCTTCCATTTGATGCGCGCATTATTCCCAACCACCCTTGATAGGGCCAATCGTTCATTGCTATTCTATCTATCGCCACGGGCTATCGTGGTTTGGAGGGTAATAATGAATATTCGTGATCTTGAATATCTGGTTTCGCTTGCTGAGCACCGTCATTTCCGCCGTGCTGCGGATGCGTGTCATGTCAGTCAGCCAACATTAAGCGGGCAGATCCGTAAGCTGGAAGATGAGCTGGGTGTGATGCTGCTGGAGCGCACCAGCCGTAAAGTGCTGTTCACGCAGGCAGGTCTGCTGCTGGTGGAGCAGGCGCGAACGGTGTTGCGCGAAGTGAAAGTGCTGAAAGAGATGGCCAGTCAGCAAGGGGAAGCGATGTCAGGTCCGCTGCATATCGGCCTCATCCCAACCACCGCGCCCTATTTATTGCCACAGATTATCCCGACGCTGCACCAGACCTTCCCGAAACTGGAAATGTACCTGCACGAAGCGCAGACGCAGCAGCTGCTGTCTCAGCTCGACAGCGGCAAGCTGGACTGTGCGATTATCGCGCTGGTCAAAGAGAGCCAGGCCTTTATCGAAGTGCCGCTGTTTGATGAGCCGATGAAGCTGGCCGTCTATGCCGACCATCCGTGGTGCGATCGCGATCGCGTGCCGATGTCCGATCTGGCTGGCGAGAAGTTGCTGATGCTGGAAGACGGGCACTGTCTGCGCGATCAGGCGATGGGCTTCTGTTTTGAGGCGGGTGCCGATGAAGATACCCATTTCCGCGCAACCAGCCTTGAGACGCTGCGCAATATGGTGGCGGCTGGCAGCGGGATTACGCTGTTACCGGCGCTGGCTGTCCCGCCGGAGCGTGTCCGCGACGGCGTCTGCTATCTTCCCTGCTACAAACCGGTGCCACAGCGTACGATTGCGCTGGTCTATCGTCCGGGTTCACCTCTGCGCAGCCGTTATGAACAGCTGGCAGAGGCAATTAAAACCCACATGCAGCACTATCTCGACACAACGTTAAAACAGGCGGTTTAAGCCGTTTAACGCCGCAACGCGATAGGCTTCGGCCATGGTCGGGTAGTTAAAGGTGGTATTCACGAAGTACTCAATCGTGTTGCCACCATTTTTTTGCTCCATGATCGCCTGACCAATGTGAATGATCTCGGCAGCACGCTCGCCAAAGCAGTGGATCCCCAGAATCTCTTTCGTTTCCCGATGGAACAGAATCTTGAGGCTGCCAACGTTCATACCGACAATCTGCGCGCGTGCCAGATGTTTGAACTGTGCACGACCCACTTCGTAAGGCACTTTCATGGCCGTCAGCTGCTGCTCGGTTTTACCCACGGAGCTGATTTCAGGAATGGTGTAGATCCCGGTCGGAATATCTTCAATGAGGTGCGCTGACGCTTCCCCTTTGATAATCGCCTGCGCGGCAATACGGCCCTGATCGTAGGCGGCTGAGGCCAGGCTTGGGTAGCCAATCACGTCACCAACGGCATAGATGTGCGGCTGAGCGGTCTGATACATGCTGTTCACTTTCAGCAGGCCACGACCATCGGCTTCCAGACCCACATTTTCCAGCGACAGCGAATCGGTGTTACCGGTTCTGCCGTTGGCATACAGCAGGCAGTCCGCTTTTACTTTCTTGCCCGACTTCAGATGCATGATGACGCCATCTTCCACGCCTTCAATCTTCTCAAACTCTTCGTTGTGACGAATCACCACGCCGCTGTTCCAGAAGTGATAAGAGAGCGAGTCAGACATCTCCTGATCGAGAAACGCCAGCAGACGATCGCGGGTGTTAATCAGGTCAACTTTGACGTTCAGGCCGCGGAAAATCGAGGCATACTCGCAGCCAATCACGCCTGCGCCATAAATAATGACGTGGCCCGGCTCGTGGTGCAGGTTAAGGATAGAGTCGGAGTCATACACGCGGGGATGGGTAAAGTCGACGTCGTCAGGATGGTAAGGGCGTGACCCGCAGGCGATAACAAACTTCTCTGCCGTCAGCGTCTCACGCGTGCCATCGGGTTGCTCAATCTCAATGGTATTGGCATCCACAAAATGCGCATCACCCTGATACAGTTCACAGCGGTTACGCTCGTAGAAGCCCTGACGCATGGCTGTCTGCTGGCTGATCACGTTTTCGGTGTGATTGAGAATGTCGGCAAAAGAGGAGCGAAGCAGTCGGGTATGATCGCTATAGAGCGGGTTCTGGTTAAATTCAATGATGCGGCTGACGGCGTGGCGAAGGGCTTTAGAAGGGATGGTGCCCCAGTGCGTACAACCGCCGCCGATGTTGTGGTAGCGTTCGATCACGGCGATACGCGCTCCCTGTTTTACCAGCCCCATCGCCGCCCCTTCACCGCCGGGCCCTGAGCCAATCACAATGGCATCGTAATCGTAAGACTTTTGCATACCGATACGTCCTATTATTTATACATTTTTACAACGAGATTCTAACATCTCGTCGCGCACTTCTGAATTCTATCAGCGATTTTCGTCACAGTTTGGCAAAGAGTGAGGTTCACAGGCGGTGACAAAGATTGCCACTCTGTACGCTGAATATTTTGTTATAGTGCCCACTCAATACCGCTAAAGGCAGAGAGAATGGGCGTCAGAGCGCAACAAAAAGAACGTACACGACGTACACTGATTGAAGCAGCTTTCAGTCAGCTCAGCGCCGAACGCAGTTTTACCAGTCTGAGTTTGCGGGAAGTTGCCCGTGAAGCCGGGATAGCACCCACCTCTTTTTATCGGCATTTTAAGGATGTTGATGAGCTTGGCCTGACCATGGTCGATGAAAGCGGGCTGATGCTTCGCCAGCTGATGCGCCAGGCGCGCCAGCGTATCGCCAAAGGGGGCAGCATTATTAAAACGTCGGTGTCGACCTTTATGGAGTTCATCGGCAATAACCCCAACGCTTTTCGCCTGTTACTGCGTGAACGTTCCGGCACCTCTGCCGCTTTTCGTGCCGCCGTGGCGCGTGAAATTCAGCACTTTATCGCTGAACTGGCCGATTATCTTGAGGTCGAAAATCGCATGCCGCGCAGTTTTACCGAAGCGCAGGCTGAAGCGATGGTGACCATTGTCTTCAGCGCCGGTGCAGAAGCACTGGATGTTGATGCTGAGCAGCGACGTAAGCTTGAGGATCGGCTGGTATTGCAGCTGCGAATGATCGCCAAAGGCGCTTATTACTGGTACCGCCGTGAGCAGGAACGACTGGCGGTTACCCTGGAAAAAACCGAAGAGCAATGAGTAAGGATCCGTCCATGACCCACCCAGGTATCCGCGATAAAAGCACGCTGGCACTGGCTTTTATTACCGGCTTAGCGATTAACGGCTCGTTTTCTGTGCTGTTCAGCGCCTTTGTTCCCTTTTCGATTTTCCCGCTGATTGCGCTGGGTCTGGCGGCCTGGTGCCTCCATCAGCGGTATCTCAACACCAACATGCCGGACGGCATGCCAGGCCTGGCGGCGGCATTCTTCCTGCTGGGGATTCTGGTCTACAGTGCGCTGGTGCGGGCAGAATACCCGGATATCGGCTCCAACTTCATTCCCACCGTGTTAATGGTGGCGCTGGTGTTCTGGATTGCGACGCGTTTAAAGCGCAAGCGAAATGGGTTGTGATAAATGAAAACGGGAACCTCAGGGTTCCCGTTTTAGTTTACGCCTTACGTGTCAGCAGAACGCCGCATTCCATATGATGGGTATAGGGGAACTGATCAAACAGCGCCAGGCGCGTCACGTCGTGCGTTTCTGACAGCGTCTGCAGATTGTCACTCAGCGTTTGCGGATTGCATGAGATATAAAGGATGCGCGGATACGCCTGCACCATTTTCACCGTCTCTTCATCCAGTCCGCTGCGCGGCGGATCGACAAAAATCGTCTCGCATTCGTAACTGGTCAGGTCAATCCCTTCCAGACGATTGAAGCTGCGCACGCCATTCATCGCCTGTGTAAACTCTTCTGCCGCCATGCGAATGATCTGCACGTTATCAATCTGGTTCACGGCAATATTGTATTGTGCCGACGCAACAGAGGGTTTGGCGATCTCGGTCGCCAGCACGCGGCGAAAATTGCGCGCTAACGCCAGCGAGAAGTTGCCGTTGCCGCAGTAGAGTTCCAGCAGGTCACCCTGTGAATCCTGAGTCACGTCCAGCGCCCACTCCAGCATCTGAATATTCATCGCCGCATTGGGCTGGGTAAAACTGTTTTCGACCTGGCGATAAATGATTTCACGACCCGCCACCGGCAGACACTCATCGACATAGTCGCGATCCAGACAGATTTTGGTCTTCGTCGCCCGGCCAATCAGCTGCACATCCAGCCCTTCAGCCCGCAGCTGGTCACGCAGCACCGCGGCTGCCTGCTGCCACTCATCATCCAGCCTGCGGTGATAGAGTAATGAAATCACAATCTGATTGCTCATGGTCGACAGATAGTCGATCTGGAACAATTTATGGCGCAGGGTACGATTATCCCGGATTGCGGCAATCATCTTTGGCATCAGTTGATTGATCAGCTGGCTGGCCGCCGGGAACTGATCAACACGGATCCGCTCGCGTGTCTGCTGATCAAAGATGATGTGATAGATATCGTCGCCGTCGTGCCACAGGCGGAATTCGGCACGCATCCGATAGTGGCTGACCGGTGAACGGAACACCTCCACGTCGGGCGCAGCAAACGGCGTCATCATCGTCTCTAAACGACTGACTTTTTCCGCCAGCTGTGCGTCATACTCTTCAATGGGGAGATGTTCGGGTGTCATGAGCAATCCTGATTAATAGCTTACCAGCGGGCGATTGTAGGCATTCACTTGCTGATGTCCAGTCCTGCAGCGAGAAGATATCTGGCTGTCTGGACTTCCGTATCTCCACTCCGTAGACTGCAGACGCCGGCCTCAAGCCCGAGTTAATAGGGAATCCAGTGTGAATCTGGAGCTGACGCGCAGCGGTAAGGAATGTCGTGATGTGTGCAATTGCAGACACTGTCCTGCGGGATGGGAAGTCATCATCACTTATGGTTCCCAGCCCGAAGACCTGCCGGTGTAACGTCGCTACTCGTTCAGTCATCGCGT
Organism: Pantoea sp. GD03673; assembly: GCF_029844725.1. Taxonomy (GTDB): domain Bacteria; phylum Pseudomonadota; class Gammaproteobacteria; order Enterobacterales; family Enterobacteriaceae; genus Pantoea. The sequence goes on along the minus strand of NZ_JAOCKJ010000011.1, from coordinate 2,961 downwards.
TCTATTGATTGACGGCCCGCGGCATCCTGCTTCGTCTTATGGATGCGTTTAAAAATGATAAATAAAAGTGCTTCGCTGTTCGCTCTGAGCGCAACGGCGGTGTGTCTCTGGGCGCAAAACGGTTTTGCGCAGGTCAGTGATGATACGCAAATCGTCACAGCCAACCGTTTTGCTGAACCTGTTTCAGGTGTGCTGGCTCCCACAACCGTCGTCACGCGTGATGAGATTGATCGCTGGCAGGCCAAAAGCCTGACGGATGTGATGCGCCGTCTGCCGGGTGTCGATGTCGCACAGAATGGCGGGTTAGGGCAGCAAAGTTCACTGTTTATTCGGGGCACCGAGTCCAGACATGTGCTGATCCTGATTGATGGTATCCGGCTTAATCAGGCGGGCATCAGCGGTTCATCAGATCTCAGCCAGATTCCCCTGTCGCTGGTGCAGCGCATCGAATATATTCGCGGCGCACGTTCTGCGGTTTACGGTTCCGATGCTATTGGCGGCGTGGTGAATATCATTACGGGCCGCGCACAATCCGGTACTACGCTGACCGCAGGCATGGGTTCCAATGGCTATCAATCCTGGGACGGATCAACCCAGCAGAGGCTGGGCGACGCGACAAAGCTGACGCTGGCTGGCAACTATACCTATACCAAAGGGTATGATGTGGTGGCGGGCTACCCTAATGACTATGGCCCGGCGCAGCACGATCGTGATGGCTTCATGAGCAAAACCCTTTATGGCAACCTTGAACATCAGTTCAGCGATGAGCTGAGTGGTTTTGTGCGGGGTTATGGGTTTGATAACCGTACCGCCTACGATGGGTCATACAGCTACGATGACAGTTTTACCCGTATCGTCGGGCTGGCCGATACCCGTCAGCTCTACAGCCAGACCTGGGACACCGGATTACGTTTTAACCGTGACGTCTACTCTACCCAGCTCATCGCCAGTTATGGTCATACCAAAGACATTAACTACGACCCACGCAATGGCCGCTACGGTGCCGCGTCCACCTTTGATGATGTCACGCAGTACAACCTGCAGTGGGGTAACACCGTACAGGTGGGGCAGGGCGCTATCAGCGCCGGTGTCGACTGGCAGAAAGAGACGACCGAGCCGGGTACGAATTATCTGTCAGATGGCTATGAGCAGCGTAATACCGGCCTCTACCTGACCGGCCAGCAGCAGTTTGGCAGCGTTACCCTTGAAGGTGCGGTACGCGGTGACGATAACAATCAGTTCGGCTGGCATAACACCTGGCAGACGGCGGCGTCATGGGAGTTTATCTCCGGCTACCGCGCGTTTGCCTCTTACGGCACTGCTTTTAAAGCACCGAATCTGTCGCAGGTTTACAGCCCGTTTTATGGAAATCGCGATCTTAACCCGGAAAAAAGTAAGCAGTGGGAAGCCGGTTTTGAAGGTCTGAGCGGACCGGTGAACTGGCGTGTTTCAGGCTATCGCAATGACATTGATAACCTGATTGATGCCGATTCTCAGACCTTCCGCTACTACAACATTAAGCAGGCTCGCATTAAGGGCGTTGAAGCGACCGCCGGATTTGATACCGGGCCGCTGGCGCATCAGCTCTCTTATGATTATGTTGATGCGCGGGATGGCAGCAGCAATCAGCCATTAATTCGCCGGGCGAAGCAGCAGGTAAAATATCAGCTCGACTGGACGCTGTATGATTTTGACTGGTCTGTTACTTATCACTATCTGGGTGACCGTTATGATACCGACTTCAACAGCACGCCCAGCCGTCGCGTGAAGTTAGGGGGCGTGAGCCTGTGGGATCTCGCCGTCTCATATCCGGTCACTTCACAACTCACGGTTCGTGGTAGAATTGCCAACCTGTTCGATAAAGATTACGAGACAGTGTATGGCTATCAGACCCCAGGACGAGAGTATTACCTCAGCGGCAGCTACACCTTCTGATTTGCGCCCTACCGTGCTGGTGTTTGATTCCGGCGTCGGTGGGCTTTCTGTCTATGATGAGGTCCGACAGCTGTTGCCGGACCTGCATTATCTCTATGCTTTCGATAACGCTGGCTTCCCTTACGGTGAGAAAAGCGAAGCCTTCATCGTGGAGCGGGTGGTCGCCATCGTTGAGGCGATTACTCAGCACTATCCTCTCTCATTAGTCATCATCGCCTGTAATACGGCCAGCACGGTTTCCTTGCCCGCTTTACGTGAACGCTTTGCGTTTCCTGTCGTGGGTGTGGTGCCGGCGATTAAACCGGCCGCACGCCTGACGCGTAATGGCGTGGTGGGATTACTGGCAACGCGTGCAACCGTGCGCCGTCCTTATACGCATGAGCTGGTGGCGCAATTTGCGGGTTCCTGCAACATTGAGATGCTGGGATCGGCGGAGCTGGTTGAGCTGGCAGAAGCGAAGCTGCACGGTGAAGCGGTTGCACTGGATGAGGTGCGGCGTATTGTCCAGCCATGGCTGCGGATGGCAGAACCCCCGGACACGGTCGTTTTAGGCTGTACGCACTTTCCTTTACTGCGCGAAGAGTTGCAGCAGGTGTTGCCTGAAGGGACGCGTCTGATTGATTCCGGTGCGGCAATCGCCCGACGTACCGTCTGGCTGCTGGAGCATGAAGCGCCTGAAGTACACTCCTTTCAGCAAAACGTCGCATTCTGTACGGCGCTGGATGGCGAAGCAGTACAATTATCACCCGTTTTGCAGCGTTATGGCTTCCCGGTGCTCGAAAAACTGGCACTTTAGCGGCTTTTAGCTGAAAAAATCGGCACTCGGAATTTTATTTGAAATTAGCACTTGTCAGCCTCCGAGAACTCCCTATAATGCGCCTCCACTGACACGGCACAACGGCTTACGAAGCGCCATGTTGAGTAGGTTCGAAATCATACGAACCAGTGAGTTAAGCGAAAATAAATGCTTGACTGACAATGCGGAAAGCGTAATATACGCAGCCCGCGCCGCAGTAAATCGCGGCA
>NZ_JAOCKJ010000010.1 GCF_029844725.1 Pantoea sp. GD03673 | reverse complement strand
TAGGAAGATCCGTGATGTGAACAGGCGAGAGCCGCTGTTACTCAATACAGTGGATACTAGCACTCACTATAGCGGTTAATCTACTTGCCATAGTGGTTATTTCTCTCGATACAGTGGTTGTTTTACTCGCTATAGTGGTTAGCTACCCTTCTCTATCGCAGTGATACCATGGGCTGAGGCTGTATGGGGATCTTTCAGGACCTTAATAAGGATCTTATGTGGATCTGTTATTGGATCTATTCGGTGGATAACTCGTTAAAAAGAACCTGTATCACGTCAATCCGCTGCTCAGCCTTTTCTTTCATCCTCCTGTTTCATCACCGCAGGCTATAAAACGGCTCCGAAGCATGCTTAACCTGCGTTGTGCACACGAAAAAGAGTCCTCTACTCGCTACAGTGGTTGTTGAGTACTCGCCAGCGCGGTTGCTTTACTCGCTACAGTGGTTGTTATACTTACTGCAGTGGTTATTCTTCTCGCTATAGTGGTTATCAACACCCTTTCAGACCTTGTGCCACGTGGCTTCAGACACTGTGGGGATCTGTTAAGGATCTCAATTTGATCTATTAAGGATCGACCTATTGGATCGAGCCTGTGAATAACGGGGATAAGACAAACGCATTACCGAACTGCTGAGTCCTGGATTAAACACGTTCTACGCTCCAGATATAAGGCAGGGATTCGTCCAGGGCTGTGTCAGAGCAGAGTGTTGACCGGGGACGTGTTTTATCCGGTTGAGTATGAAATTCGCTAATTGCCTATGACCATATGGCTAATCGCCTGAACTGGGTCATTCGCAGCTTTCAAAGCAACCGTATGGGAATAAATAGCCTGAGTTCCACCCGGCAATATTTTTATTTAAGTATTTGATAAATAATAATTTAAATGCGTATTTTCATGGTGAAAACACCAGGTTCAGGTTTTCAGATACAACGCTTGAGGGTGTGAAGCGATTAGGAGAATTAAGCCTTTATCCGGATTCAGGTAGCGATGACTTAGTGCAGCAATACAACATTACCATGATCACTGTTTATGAAAGGGCACTCTATGAGCGACCCATTATCAGACACATCAGAATCGTCTTTCCTTTATAACGCTTCATTTAAAAAGTAAGTTGTCAGGCAAAAGCAATATCGGATAAACCTCTGCTTAAATCTGCGACATCTCATACGCTTTATGCAGCGTCAGATTTAATATTACGGTCACAGTCAGCCCCCCTGCCCCGCTCTATAACTTCATAGTTACATGACCGAAAAAATAAAAAGGCTAAGGCGATTCAGCAAACAGGCTTGTTTTGAGTCATTCAAACTACCGAGTTAAAAGCAAAGAATAACTCTGAGGTAAAATTGAAATTGCTACAGAACCAGATTTGTAAGCAGTGATAGACGCCGGAGTAAATCCTGATGGAAAGGTGTGAGAGATTTCAATTCCTTGACAAGCATCCGGATGAAGCATCCAACAGGAGTAGCGTTATCAACTTTTTAGCATCGGGTCTCTTGTTTACGATGAAAGCTGAGGCAAACAACGCAGGGGTAAAAAATATCCAGCCTGAAGCAGGCGCTCAATGAAAATCCATTTTCACAACAAATTTCACCCGATAAATATCTATTTAACTTATTGATATTAATGATAAATTACAGGATTTTCACGATGAAAACACCATAGAAAATGCCTGAAATTCCTGTTCAGCTCCTGACTGATGACCCCTGCCGGTGTGACGCGACAACATAACTGGCATCTATTTTAAATCCTGCCTCTGAATCCCTTTCAGCTTATTTCTCCTGAAGGGCAAAACCGCGGTCTCAGTTACGCCTCTTTTAAAATTCACTCCTAAAGGCTTTCACCGTTCCGCAGCCTGTGACAAAAAATCCAGGTTTTTGGCATTTTTCTAAAAAATTGGCAGGTATGTGCTTTTTGTGTAGTATGCAAAAAACATTAACGCAGAGGGTGTTATGAAGCGTGATTACGGTGGAGTGCTGGAGATGGCGACACGGGCCAACTCCATGTTACATGGACTTAGTGACCACATTGAGCAGCAGCGTCAGGAATTTAACCAAACAGGGTTCTACCAGACTTTCTCGCGTAATGCTGTTGCCAATATGCCACTGCTGAGTAAGCACGCTGTCGTCGCCGCAATTAGTGATATGGAAGCAGCAGGGTATCAGTTTGGTAAAAAGCAGACTGGCAGTACCTCGCAATACGCCCTGACCATTCAGAACGTCGTCGACATTTATCAGCATCGTAAGGTACCAAAATACCGTGACCGCCATGACGGACCCTTTGTCGTATTTGTTGTCAGCCTTAAAGGTGGTGTCTCTAAAACCGTCAGCACCGTCACGCTGGCCCACGGTATGCGTGCGCACCCTTCTATGCTGCACAATGACCTGCGTATACTGGTCATCGATCTGGATCCCCAGGCATCCAGCACCATGTTCCTGAGCCACACAAACAGCGTAGGCTCCGTTCTGGAGACGGCAGCGCAGGCGATGCTCAACGACCTGGATGCGGACCAGCTTCGCGAGCAGTTTATTAAGCCAACGGTGATGCCGGGCGTTGATGTGATCCCTGCCTCAATCGACGATGGTTTTGTGGCCAGCGACTGGGAAGAACTGGTTGCTGAACATCTGCCCGGCGTTGCTCCTTCAGAAGTGCTGCGCCGCAATGTCATCGACCGTCTGGCAGGCGATTACGATTTTATCTTCCTTGATACCGGTCCCCACCTGGATTCCTTCATGCTGAATGCCATTGCGGCCAGTGATGTGCTGCTGACACCGACGCCGCCGGCACAGGTCGATTTCCACTCCACCATGAAGTATCTGACGCGCCTGCCGGAAATGCTTGAGCGTATTGAATCTGAAGGTATCGAACCACGGCTAAAAGCCAATATCGGCTTTATGTCCAAGATGACCTCGAAACACGATCACCTGACCTCGCAAAGCTATGCCCGGGAAGTGTTTACTAAATCGATGCTGGATTGCAGCTTACCGCGGCTGGATGGATTTGAACGCTGTGGCGAATCGTTCGATACGGTCATCAGCGCCAATCCGTCCTCTTATCCGGGGAGCGCGGATGCACTGCGCAAAGCCAAATATGAAGCCGAGCAGTTCTCAAGGGCTGTGTTTGACCGCATCGAATATATCAGGAGTACCCTGTGAGCAAACCTATACAGCGCATTGGCCGCAAGTTCGGCGATTCTGCTATTGCGAACATGATCGACAGCAGCAGCCAGTCACGCACCTTTACGCTGAAATCGGGTGCGAAGGCGACCTTTGTTCGCCAGCTGATCCTGCATGATGATATTGAAACCAGAACCAGCGTTGACCCAAAAATCAACGGCCGTGACCAGAGCACGCTGACGCCGGAGTCGCTGCAGGAGATCACCCGTACTATTACGCTGCAGCAGTTTTTCCCGGCCATTGGCCGCGTGAACGGTGACAGGATTGAGATCATGGATGGGTCGCGCCGCCGCGCCGCGTGCATTCTTTCCGGGGCCAGTCTGGAAGTGCTGGTCACCGCCGATGAACTGAGCCTCAGCGATGCCCGCCAGCTGGCTGCTGATATTCAGACGGCTAAAGAGCATAACCTGCGAGAGTTAGGTCTGCGCTTTATGCTGATGAATGAAAGTGGCATGAGCAAATCAGAGATTGCTAAAGCAGAAGGTATTTCAAACGCCAAAGTGTCGCGTGCGTTTAAGGCTGCGGCCGTGCCTGCTGAATTTATCGAACTCTTCCCGGTCGTCTCTGAGCTGACTCTTCAGGATTATCAGTTGCTGCTTGATGTCTGGGAAGAGGCGAAAGCGGAAGCGATTGACGTCGCCGGGCTCGTAAGCGGGATTCAGCAAAATCTGGCAGCCGATGATGCACTGCATAGCGCCAATGCGGATGAGAAGAAGAGCGCTATCCTGAATGGTTTTAAAAGTGCCCGTCGTCAGTTAAAAAAAACCGCGCCAGTCAGCAGGACGGTGACGGAAAAGCTGGCAACGTTTACCACAGCCAATACCTATGCGCGCCGTAAAACCAATGACGAAAAGCGCACCGTGCAGTATGAATTCAGTCGTCTGCCAAAAGAGGTTGCTGAACAGATTGATGCCTCGATCAGGCAGATACTCTCGACGCTAAAATAATCATCATCGCACTTTGCTGATAACTGAACCGGCCGCCGCGCCGGTTTTTTTATCCCTGCCATCTGTCCGCGTGTGCGAGGCATTATCCCTACCTTACTTCCCGCCCAGGTCACTCTTCTGCTCATTATGCATGTTAACGCTTGAACACAACGCCGTTTAGCGCTATAGCTAAAACGGTTTAGCTTTCAGGTTTAATCAGAGGAGTTTTTTATGTCTGTTCGCGTATGGTGCCTCGGGGATGCCGTGGTGGATTTGCTACCCGAATCGCCGGGTCGCCTGATGCAGTGTCCTGGCGGCGCACCCGCCAATGTCGCCGTGGGCATTGCCCGTCTGCAGGGAAACAGCGGTTTTATTGGTCGTGTCGGCGACGATCCTTTTGGTGAGTTCATGCGGCAGACGCTCACTGAGGAAAAAGTTGATACCCATTACATGATTGCCGATTCACAACATCGCACGTCAACGGTGGTGGTCGGACTGGATGACCAGGGCGAACGGTCTTTTACCTTTATGGTGCGGCCAAGCGCTGACCTGTTTCTGACGTCGTCGGACCTGCCCGAATTCCGTCGCGGAGAATGGCTGCACTGTTGTTCCATAGCCTTAGCGGCAGAACCTTCACGTACAGCGACACTGACGGCCATGAAACAGATCCGCGCAGCAGGCGGCTACGTCAGTTTCGATTTGAATCTTCGTGAAGACCTCTGGCCCGACCCTGCACTGCTGCACGAGGTCGTAAACGCGGCGCTCTGCCATACCGACGTCGTCAAACTCTCCGATGATGAACTCGCTTTCCTTTGCCCGGATCAGGAGCCGGCGGTCAGCATGATGCAGCTGGCGGCGCAATTCAGCATCCGCTTATTACTGGTGACGCGCGGCAGGGAAGGGGTCATGGCCTGCTATCAGGGCCAGATAAACCATTATGCCACCACGCCTGTCGCAAGCGTAGATACCACGGGTGCAGGTGATGCCTTCGTGGCCGGATTACTCTGGGGGCTGGCTGAATCGGGACTGCCGGATGATGAATCGCAGCTGGCTCTCTGTCTTGCCCGCGCACAACGCTGTGGTGCACTGGCAACCACGGCGAAAGGTGCCATGACCGCACTTCCGTGGCACCACCAGCTGGGCGATTTGCCGCGCTAAACGTCATTTTAAAACGCCTGTTTTGCGAGCTATCTCACAATCACTAAACCGGTTTAGCAATTTTCATTGCAGAGGGAAATAACCCGTGGCTATGATTTGCGCCTAAACCGGTTTAGCAAAAATACCGGTGATGATAGCCTCTCATCAGGGACATATAAAAATGAAAAAAAGTACGTTAGCCGTTGCCCTCTCAACGTTATTCCTTTCCACCTCTGTCTGGGCTGAACCCAGCATGAGCAGTATTGAAGCCCGCCTCGCCGCAATGGAGCAGCGGCTCCAGGCCGCCGAGAAGCGAGCGAATGCCGCTGAAACCCGCGCAGAGGTCGCGGAAAAACAGGCGCAGGCCGCAGAGAAACAGGCTCAGCAGCTGGCGGCGGTTCAGCAGCAGAATCAGGCCACTACCGCTCAGGTTGAACAACGCACCGCGAAGCTGGAACAGCACACCGTTGATAATGCCGGTGACGGTGGCTTTGAATTTCACGGCTATGCCCGCTCGGGATTGCTGATGAACAGCTCGGCTGCCAAAACACAGGGTGGCCCGACCGTAACACCTGCCGGAGAAACCGGCGGTCACGTTGGCCGTCTGGGTAATGAGCCGGATACCTACGTTGAGCTCAACCTCGAACATAAGCAGACGCTGGAGAATGGGGCCACCACCCGTTTCAAAGCGATGCTTGCCGACGGACAGCGCACCTACAATGACTGGACAGCCGCCAGCAGCGATCTCAACCTGCGCCAGGCGTTTGTCGAGCTCGGTCAGCTTCCCACTTTCACCGGTCCCTTTGATCATGCAACGGTCTGGGCCGGCAAGCGTTTCGATCGTGATAACTTCGATATCCACTGGATCGACTCCGATGTGGTGTTCCTTGCCGGAACCGGTGCCGGTATTTACGACATGAAATGGAGCGATGAGGCGCGCAGCAACATCTCGCTCTATGGCCGTACCTTTGGTGACATCGAAAACAATGAAAACACCGCGCAGAACTACATCCTGTCGCTGAATAACTTTGTGGGTCCGGTGCAGTTAATGGTCAGCGGCATGCGGGCAAAGGATAACGACGATCGCCGGGATATCGACGGCCTGCGGGTCAAAAGTGATGCGGCAGAAACCGGCGTTCATGCGCTGCTGGGCCTGCATAACGACAGCTTTTATGGGCTGACAGACGGTACATCGAAAACGGCTCTCCTCTATGGTCATGGTCTGGGCGCAGAGGTGAAGTCGATTGGTTCTGACGGCGCCCTGTTACCCGAAGCGGATACCTGGCGGCTGGCGAGTTACGGTACTACGCCACTGGGCGGGGGCTGGCACATTGCGCCTGCCTTACTGGCCCAGCGCAGTGACGATCGCTACGTCAAAGGCGACAGCTATGACTGGGCGACAGTCAACCTGCGGCTGATTCAGGAAATCACCCAGAACTTCGAGATGCAGTATGAAGGCTCTTATCAGTACATGGATCTGCGTCCGGAAGGCTACAACAACCGTAACGCGGTCAGCGGCAGCTTCACCAAACTGACCGTTGCGCCAACCCTGAAGGCCGGTGATGTCGGCGACTTCCTTAAGCGGCCTGAAATTCGTCTGTTTGCCACCTGGATGAACTGGGATCACCGGCTGGATAACTATGCCAGTGATGACGCGTTCGGCAGCAACGGCTTTGATGCCGGTGGCGAATGGAACTTTGGCGTACAGATGGAAACCTGGTTCTGATCGGACGGCCCCGGACACCGGGGCCTGAACGTCACGCGGATAAAAACATAACAAGACTGAGGTATGTATGGACTATGTAAAAATATCGCGGGCTTTGCTGCCCCTGCTGGGTGGCAAAGAGAACATCGCCAGCGCAGCGCATTGTGCCACCCGGCTGCGGCTGGTGCTGGCAGATGATGAGAAAGCGGACACCACCGCGATTGGCAGAATTGAAGGCGTGAAAGGCTGCTTCCGCAATGCGGGACAGCTTCAGGTTATCTTCGGTACGGGCGTGGTCAATAAGGTCTATGCCGCCTTTATCGCCGAGGCGGGCATCAGCGAATCGAGCAAGTCTGAGGCCGCTGACATTGCCGCCCGAAAGCTCAATCCTTTCCAGCGCATCGCCCGCCTGCTGTCGAACATCTTTGTGCCGATCATTCCGGCCATTGTGGCCTCAGGGCTGCTGATGGGCCTGCTGGGAATGGTCAAAACCTACGGCTGGGTCAATCCGGAAAATGCACTCTACATCATGCTGGAAATGTGCAGCTCGGCGGCCTTTATAATCCTGCCTGTCCTGATTGGTTTTACGGCGGCCCGCGAGTTTGGCGGTAACCCGTTTCTGGGGGCGACGCTGGGGGGTATCCTGACCCACCCGGCGCTGACCAACGCCTGGGGCGTGGCATCCGGTTTCCACACCATGAACTTCTTCGGTTTTGAGGTGGCGATGATCGGCTATCAGGGCACGGTGTTCCCGGTGCTGCTGGCAGTCTGGTTTATGAGTATGCTGGAAAAGCAGCTGCGTCGGGTGATCCCGGATGCGCTGGATCTGATCCTGACGCCATTCCTGACGGTGATTATCTCCGGTTTCATTGCGCTGCTGATTATTGGCCCGGCGGGCCGTATGCTGGGTGATGGGATCTCCTTTGTGCTCAGCACCCTTATTGCACACGCGGGCTGGCTGGCGGGGCTGGTGTTTGGCGGGCTCTATTCGGTAATTGTGATTACTGGCGTGCATCACAGCTTCCACGCCATTGAAGCGGGCCTGTTGGGCAATCCGTCTATCGGTGTGAACTTCCTGCTGCCTATCTGGGCGATGGCGAACGTGGCTCAGGGCGGGGCCTGTCTGGCGGTGTGGTTTAAAACCCGTGATGCGAAGATCAAAGCGATTTCGTTGCCCTCGGCATTTTCAGCCCTGCTGGGGATCACCGAGGCGGCTATTTTTGGTATCAACCTGCGGTTTATGAAACCCTTTATCGCGGGGCTTGCAGGCGGTGCGCTGGGCGGAGCCTGGGTGGTATCGGTCCATGTTTACATGACAGCAGTCGGGCTGACCGGTCTGCCGGGCATGGCGATTGTAAAGGCAGGTTCTCTGCTCAATTATGTTATCGGCATCGCCATCGCGTTCACCAGCGCGTTCGTGATCTCTTACCTGCTCAAATACAAAACGGACTCTGAATAATGGCTTCATCAACACGTCTTGCCGCCATTCTGCAGGCGGTGATGCAGGGGATGCCAAAAGCGCTTGGCGACAGCCACTATCCTGGCTGGCATCTGGCACCGGTCACCGGGCTGCTTAATGATCCCAACGGCTTTATCCATTTCGACGGCCACTATCATCTCTTTTACCAGTGGAACGCGCTGGGCTGTGCGCACCAGCATAAATGCTGGGGGCACTGGCGCTCAGCCGATCTGCTGCACTGGCAGCATCAGCCCATCGCGCTGATGCCGGATGAGGAGTATGACCGCAGCGGTTGTTACTCCGGCAGTGCGGTTGACGATAACGGTCTGCTGACGCTGGTCTATACCGGCAATGTGAAGTTTGAGGATGGTTCGCGCACGGCGTTTCAGTGCCTGGCCCGGCAGAACAGCGCGGGCGGTTTTGACAAGCTCGGCCCGGTCATCGCCGTGCCGGAGGGCTACACCGGCCACGTTCGCGATCCCAAAGTGTGGCGGCATGAAGATCACTGGTACATGGTACTGGCCGCGCAGAATACGCAACTGCAGGGCAGGGTACTGCTGTTGCGTTCTGACAACCTGCGGGAGTGGGAAAATCTCGGTGAGATCGCGGGCAGCGAACGGGGCGGGCTGGACGCCGCGGGGTATATGTGGGAATGCCCGGACATGTTCACGCTCGGCGACAGCACCTATCTGATCTGCTGTCCGCAGGGGGTGATGCCCGAAGAGAAGCGTTATCTGAACAGTCACGCCTGTGCCTGGCTGAGCGGCTCACTCGATTACCAGCAGCCTGCCTATCAACACGGCCCGTTGAACGAAATGGATGCCGGATTTGAATTTTATGCCCCCCAAACGACGCTGACCGCTGACGGCCGCCGTCTGCTGGTGGGCTGGATGGGAACGCCGGATGGTGAAGAGATGGCCCAGCCAACCGTAGCGCAGGGGTGGATCCACCAGATGACCTGTCTGCGCGAACTGAGCTCGCGCAACGGCCGACTGTATCAGCAGCCCGTTGCGGAACTGCAGGCGTTGCGGGAGAAAGCGCAGCACTATCAGGGTCGCGCCGATGATGCGCCACCGATCGCCGCACAGCGACTGGAGCTGGTGCTGGAGAGCCAGGGCGACATCGAACTCAATTTTGCCGATACGCTGATCCTGACCTGGCAGCAGAACGCGCTGCGTCTTGCCCGTCGCAGTCTGGTGTCAGGGGAATGGACTTATCGCTACTGGACTGGCGCTGCACGCCGGTTGCAGATCCTGTGTGACCACTCCAGCGTTGAGATCTTCATTAACGATGGGGAAGGGGTGATGAGCAGCCGCTATTTCCCGGACCATCCGGCGATGCTCACGCTGCGCGGGTGCGCAGAACTGCAGGCGCGCTACTGGTCGTTGCGTCGCTGCATGGTAGAATAAACGCTTGTTTCACTAACCGAAGCTTTGCTGTGAGAAAAACAAAACGCGTTACCATCAGTGACATCGCCGGGCTGGCTGGGGTTTCAAAAGCCACAGCCAGTCTGGTGCTCAACGGCCGTGGCGAAGAGTTGCGGGTCGCGAAGGAGACGCGTGAGCGGGTACTGACGCTGGCCCGCGAACACCATTATCAGCCCAGCATCCATGCGCGGATGTTGCACGATGCCCGCAGTCATACGCTCGGCCTGGTGGTGCCGGAGATCACTAACCACGGTTTTGCCGCCTTTTCTCATGCACTGGAAAATCTCTGCCGCGCAGCGGGCCTGCAGCTGCTGATCTCCTGCACGGATGAAAATGCCGGTCAGGAGAGGGTTGTGGTCAACAATCTGGTCGCGCGTCAGGTCGACGGGCTGATCGTTGCCTCCAGTATGCTGACCGATAGCGACTATGTCAGCCTCAGCGAACAGTTACCGGTGCTGCTGTTTGACCGCCACATGAACAACACAAAGTTGCCGTGGGTCATCACCGATGCGGTGACGCCGACTGCTGAGCTGGTTGAAAAGCTGGCGCGTGCCTGCCCGGAGGAGATCTACTTTATGGGGGGGCAGGCGGAGCTCTCCCCGACCCGGGATCGTCTGGCAGGATTCAGAGAAGGTCTGGCGCGGGCCGGTGTGACGCCGCAGCCTGCGTGGATAATCCAGGGTAACTACCATCCCGGCAGCGGTTACGAGATGTTCGCCGCCCTCTGCAGCCAGCTGGGAAGACCGCCCAAAGCGATGTTTACCGCGGCCTGCGGTCTGCTTGAGGGAGTACTGCGCTACATGAGTGAGCATGATCTGCTGACCAGCGATATCCGCATCGCCAGTTTCGATGACCACTATCTGTATGATTCACTGTCGATTCCGATCGACACCGTAGAGCAGAATGTCCCGGCGCTGGCGCAGGCCTGTTTTTCGATGCTGACCACGATGATCGCGGGTGATGATCCCGCTGACAGCCAGCTGGTGCTGCCTGCCACGCTGCGCCTGCGCGGCTGACAGTCGGGTTCGTTTGACCCGGCGGCCTCTTCACCTGGGTGCTGACACCCCGCAGACCGGACCCGCGGGTGCGGTGAACCCCGGCGGTTACCGGCCGCACCTCTGGCGGGCGGGTCAGCCATCCCTGTCACGCCAACGCCTGTTCTGCCACTGCCAGCCCCTCCACGAATGATGCTATCTCCGGCAGGGACAGGCTGCCCCTGCCGGTGCGCTTTCTGTTAAAGCGGAAAAGGATTGTCAGAGCGGCCGGGGGTCATGAGTGCCTGAAGCTGCATAACCTCCAGTTGCTTAAGGATTAGTGCGAGCGCTGAATGCGGGTGAGGGACGCAAAAAGGGTATTTTTATCACCCTCACTCAGGTGGGGTGCGGTGAGTTGTGACATCAGAAACACCTTGTCCTGCTGCGAAAAGGTGCCAACCATCAGGCGCTGACTGATCGCGGTCAGGAGCTGTGTATCCAGCTGCTCTATCTGCTGACGGGTTTCGGTCAGATCGGCCACAGACATCGCGCTATCAGGGGTGGAAAGCCAGTCTGCCCGATACCGATACTGAATAGCCTTACTGGCGTTCATTAACGCGTGAACAAACGGTTCAACGGAGTGGGGATCAAGCCCGGCATGCTGCGCATTCTGCAGCATGTGGTCCAGCACCACCTGTTCCCGAGGCAGATCTTCAACAGGTAAATGATGGAGTGCTTTATAACCCGCCACGACTTTCATTACCTGCATACGCTCATTGAGTGCGCGGGAAAGCGCCTCCAGCGAGACGGATGAAACTGAACCTGCAAAAACGTTACTGCACACGAACAGTGAAGAGAAAAAAATAGCGATAAAGTGAGTCATCTGCCTGCTCCATTAATAAAGACTGGCGCTAATTTAGGCATGAAAATGTCACTGTGTGTGATTATTTTGTTTTCAAAATGTGTACAGGGCGGGTGCCAGCGTGATTTGTTCAGGTGGCTGATTTAAATCTGTTTTTTTAAGCCTGAATTCATAAAAATTTCATTTTGATATGAAATTATCAAAAGTTGATTCAGGCTCAGTAATCCGGTGTTTCCCGCCCGCTAGTGGCGTGTTTGTCAGGATTCGGAGCAGCTCCGCCAGGGCGGCAGCACCGCCCTAACCGGTTCAGGCGTTGTCAGGGAACGAACACGGCACGCACGCAGCCATCTTCTTTTTGTTTAAACATCTCATAGCCTCGCGGAGCCTCTTCCAGGGGAAAGCGATGCGTCGCCATAAAAGCCGGATTCAGTTCGTTTCTGGCAACATGTTCCAGCAGACGGTGCATGTAGCGTTGCCCATGCTGCTGGGCGGTACGAATGGTCAGACTCTTGTTAATCATCAGCCCCAGCGGAAACTTATCCATCACGCCGTAAACGCCCAGAATGGCAATGTTGCCGCCTTTACGACAGGCGTACAACGCCTGGCGCAGTGCGGCACCGACATCGGTTTCAAGATGCAGCATCTGTTTTGTCTTGTCGTAGACCTGACTCAATCCTTCACCACGAGCTTCCATACCGACAGCATCAATACAGCTGTCCGGGCCGCGCCCGCCGGTTAACTCCAGCAGTGCTTCGTTAACATCGACCTCGGTGTAATCCAGCGTTATGCTGCCTGCGAAGTCGCGTGCCATTGCCAGCCGTTCAGGATAGCGATCGATACCGATGACCTGATGAGCCCCCATCAGCCAGGCACTTTGCTGTGCCATCAGTCCGACACCGCCACAACCCCAGACCACCACGGTGTCACCGGGATGAATATTACAGAAGTCAGCGCCCATATAACCGGTGGGCGTCGCGTCTGAAAGGAACAGCGCCTGCTCATCAGTTACGCCGTCGGGCACCACGAAGCAATCATTGTCGGCAAAGGGCACGCGGACATATTCTGCGTGTGAACCTGCATAGCCACCAAACGCGTGGCTGTAGGCGTAAATACCGCCCGTTGCATGACCCAGCACCGTTTCTCCTTTCTCCCACTGCGGATGGGTATTGTCACAGCAGGAGGGCAACTGATGCTGGCAATACCAGCAGGAACCGCAGGAGATAAAAGAGGGCACCACGACCCGATCGCCGCGACGGATATTTTTGACGGCACTGCCCACCTCCACGACTTCGCCCATGAATTCATGACCGAGAATATCGCCTTCCCGCATACTCGGGATCAGACCATCAATGACGTGCAGATCGGATCCGCAGGTGGTGGTCAGCCTGACGCGAATAATCGCATCATGAGGATTAAGCAGACCGGGGTCGGCGACGGTTTCAACGCTTAAATTGTTTACGCCATTCCAGCAGAGAGCACGCATTTATTTCTCCTTATCCTGACGTCCGGCGTGACGGCCCGCAGGCTGCCCCTGCAGGGTCGGAATTTCACCGGTCTCAGCCAGACTTTTAAAGCGATGCAACGCTTTGCTGGCCACCTCTTTTGGCAGCAGATCAAATAACGTCGTGACTTTTTTTCCCAGGACGCCACCTGGTGGCGTGAACTGCAGCGTCAGGGCCAGTTCGGTGCCCCATTCACCCGGAGCCGGGCGCAGGCGCAGTTCACCTTCGTTAGGAATCTCTGCGTCATCAAGCGAGCGCCAGGCAATAATTTCGCCTGGCTGGGCTTCGACAATGCGGGTATTCCAGCGGTAGTGCTTACCCAGCGGCCCCTGAATCTCCCAGTGTGCATCGCTCTTATTGAGCGGCGTCACACTGGCAAAATGGCTCATAATGCGGGGCAGGGTATCGGGTTCAAGCCACAGGTTAAAAAGCTCGGTAGCGGGCAGGCCCACCGTAATCCAGCGCCGTAGCGTGAGGGGATGATCACTGGCGGTACTCAGAGATGTTGTTGTCAAAACGTCCTCCGATAGTTTTCTCAGTGAAACAAAAATCATTCATGCTGAGTTAAGAACAGCCGGGGGGATTTTGCGAGCGAAGCCGTGTCCCGCAGGCCGTGTGTGCACGGCCGTAAAGGTTCTGCGATGTATGCCGGGTGATGCGCACAGTGGGCGTGATTCCTGTGAGAGACGCGGTGTAGCATGTGCCGCCAGCAGGGTTATTTTTAGCAGAAAAAAGAGGCAGATATGTTTGTAACAGAAACGTCCACCGGTGATAAAAATGTCGCGGAACGTGTCGCCACGCTGGAAAAACAGGCGGCAAATCGTGCAGATGTTAACTGGCATGAAAATTTGAAAAGTCGCACCAGAATCGCACTGGAAAAAATCAATCATGCTGCTGATGCAAAATGGATCGGTGCAGAAGAGAGTCTGAATCTGAAGCAGCGCGTTTACAGCATTCAGGATAAGTTGATTGAGCTGGCGCTGTGGTGAGTTAAATAGCCCGCCGCGCCGACCGTAAATCAGCGGGGGTAAAAAAGTGATATTTCAGCACACAACGCCGTCCGGCATTTTGCGCGCTTCGCAGAGACGGTGTATTGCCGGGCAGAATAGTGCCGGTCAGCATAGTATTATTGCCATAGTTATGGTGAAGATGCTGCAGCAACCGTTGCTGAGCCCGTGCAGCAAGTCCGCGCCCCTGAAACGCCGGAATAATCACCTCGTCCATAATCTGAAATCCCCTGATGAACGCCAGCTGTCGCGGCACGCAGATCATCAGCCCCGCCACCCAGCCCTGCCAGACAATCAGAAACACATGTTTCCCGGTGATATCATCCCGTAATTCCTGTCTGCTGGTGGCCACCAGCTGATTCCGAAGATGCGGCAGCGTGTGCCAGCTGGCGCGGTAGGCGTGGTTAATGGCTGTGCTGCAGAAGGCGTAATCTTTACGGCTGGCTGTGACAAGCGACATTTCCTCGTCGTCAGGCGCGGCGTGTGCGGCCGGAACGCCGAGGTAAATCAGCTGATCGGTTATCCCGATATCAGGAACGGTCGCGGGCAACAGAATACGCATCTTCAGCGGCCTGAGCGCTTGCCACTCACGCATAATGGCAGTCGCGGCTGCGTAATCCAGCGCCCCATCACGTGCAACGATCTCAATGAAAGGCTGGGCAGGATCGCATCCAAGATAGCGCGGGCCGGTAAGAAACCGCTGGCCGTTAATCGTCAGTTCGCGCTGCTGGAACAGATGCCGGGGCAGGCCGGTTTCTCGCCAGGGAAAGGCGTCGGAGAAATGATGATCGTGGCACAGAGCCTGCTGCTGCGCCAGCCAGCTGGCAAGCCAGTCGCTGAGACAGTCAGTTGAGACAGGAACAGTACGGTAGAGCGACACCATATAATCCAGCATAAGATTCCTTATTGCCTGCCGTCAGCGATCTCCTGCCTCTCTGCCTGCACGTTCAGCGCCGCACAGACAGGGCTGGTGAGAGTGTAAACGATGTGCTTGCTTAATGACCATCCCGAACGTAGCGGTCAGCACGATTGCGTTGCCTCGGCACCCCCTGTCCGGGCCTGCCGCACCGTTGATTGCTGAAAACAGGGGCAGATACATCCTCCTGCCGTGCGCGTAGTGTGGCCGCCGACTGTGCTGTTTTAAACACCCGAATAATAATCGACCCGGCGTCAGGCAAGCTACGCTCACATGGTCAAATTAATTGATGAAATAGTGCGAAGTTGCCCAAAAATTAAATGAAAAATAAAATATCCGTTTTTTACGTAAATATTACGGAATCAGATAATCGGCGGGCGATAAATGGATTATGCTAAACAGGCAGTTCAATAATTATAAAATGCACGATCTTTTTAACACCGGGGGTTACATGGTCCATATTGATTTATGTACCAAAGAGGGCGTGATGAAAGCGTATGCTTTCCAGACGCCCATGCAGGCGATGAGCCTGCTGAATAAAATTAAAGATGATGAATTTCAGTGGTTTAATCTTGAGTGGGAAGGGTGTCGCTTTACCTGCCCGCATCAGTTTATTAAAAGACTCAGCAGCCGTTCTTATATTAAATCGTTCTGGCGTTAATCCGATCTCAATCATTAAGCAGAGGCATAATGGCGTATTCATAACGCTGATTTAATTTAACGGTTGTACGCTTATTTCAGTGGTTATGATAAACGGGGCAGGTTCTGCCCCGTAATTTTCCGTGCCTGTATGATCTCATCATGGTGCCTGGCAATAATAAGATCGCCTCACCTGAGCAGATTGCGGCTGAATCATTATTACTGCTTAATCCTTTATGGCTGCTGATGGCAGGCTCCGCGAAATGCTCAACAATGCTTCAGGCAAGGCCGTGCGGATGGGCGCTGCGCCCGGCAATGCATCGTGATGCCGCATAAATCCTCTTCTGTTCTTCCTTTGACATTAAGCATCCACTGTTACAATCAGGTGATAATTCATCCGGATCCCGACTGCAATGCTCCATGAAAAAATGCGCCTTCGTTCGCTTCTGACTTTGCTTTCCATTGGGGGCGTCATTCTGACCTCCGGTCTGTTGCTCGGTGCGCTGCTGCTGTTTCAGAAGGCCAACATTGAAGACAGCCTGCTTGAAGGAAACATCGCGTATGCCCGCAAACTGGCTGATACCACCGATCGTTACCTGGCAACAGCGCAACGGGAGCTGGCCTGGAGTGCATCGCAAATCAAAGGCCTTAACGATCCGAAACAGTTAAAAGCGGAAACCGAGCGCCTGCGCATGCAGTCGGGCTTTTTTAATTCGGTAGTGGTGGTCAACCATGATGCCATCATTGCGGCGACCTCACCTGAGAGCCTGAATCTGATTGGCGTGAAACTTCACTCGGCTGCCAGTCTGCAGGCTATTGCCACCCGGAAGCCTTTTATCTCCGCGCCTTTTACCTCTGCCGCCGGTAACTATGTGGTGTTTTTATCCCAGCCGCTGTTCAGCGAAGCGGGGCACTATCTGGGCTACATTGGCGGGAGTATCTACCTTAAAAAGCAGAGCATGCTGAGCGAGATCCTGAGCCAGCATTTTTACACTAAAGGGTCGACGGTCAGTGTGGTCAGCAATGAGGGACTGATTATTTTCAGTCATGACCCGGCGCTCGTCGGCACAAAGATGCTGCTGAGTCTGGCGCTGCAGAAGCGCCTGACCAACACGGAAAGCGGGCATTTCACGCTTGAAAAAGGGGGGAAGCACTTTCTTACCGGCTATGGCACGCTGCATAAAACCGGCTGGAACGTGTTTATTACCGGCACCTCTGAAACGGTCAGGCATCTGTTGTGGCGTACGGCGGAAAGCGCCGCCTGGTTCGTTCTGGGCATTATTATCGTGACGGCAGGCGTGATTGCTTTTATGGCTGGCCGGATCGCGTCCCCACTGGAAAAGCTGGCGGACAGAGTGCGCGATGGCGGCAGTGAAGCGCAGGCGGAATCGCTCGCCACCGTCAAAACCTGGTATTACGAGGCTGACCGGCTCAGGGAGGCGGTGCAGGCGCATCGCCACGCCGTAGCGGGGCATCTGGCTGCGCTTAACGATGAGGCGATGACCGACCCGCTGACCGGGCTCTGTAACCGATGCGGATTTTCGGCGCTGGCGGCGCAGGCAGACAGCGAGCACGAACAGTGTGTCATCGCGATTGATATTGACCATTTCAAGAAGATAAATGACTGGTACGGGCATGACGCAGGCGATGCGGTATTGGTAAGCCTGGCGGCATTGCTGCGTCATGCCTGCCGCACCGGCGATATCGTCAGCCGGTTTGGTGGCGAGGAGTTTATCCTGCTGCTGCCGCACACCACGCTGGCTGATGCCGCCCGCACCGCGGAACGCATCCGGGAAACCGTCAGCGCCACCACCTTCCCGTTCGCCGGGACGATGACCATATCAGCAGGTGTGGCCTCACAGGATGCTCAGAGCAGCGATCGCGAGGCGCTGCTGCGCCGTGCGGATGAGGCGCTTTACGAGGCAAAAGCGGCCGGACGCAATACCGTCATCATTGCCGGGCCGGACGGATTCAGCACGCCGGAGTCTGACAGGTAAGCGCGGGACACAGGAAGGAGAGGCTCAGCACTTACTGCGTAATCGCCAGCCGAGCCACTCATCCAGCGCCGCTTCCGGCAGTGGCCTGGAGTAGAAAAATCCCTGCGCCTGGTCGCAGCCTAACTCGGTCAGCGCCGTGTCGGTTTCCGCATTTTCTACGCCTTCAGCCAGCACCGTGTAATCGAGGTCTTTGAGCATCGCAATAATCGTGCGGGCGATGACGCGCGAAGCGGTATCCGATGACATTTCGCTGATCAGCGAACGGTCCAGCTTGATCACATCCAGCGGCATGCGCCGCAGATAACTGATGTTGCTGTAGCCGGTCCCAAAGTCATCCAGTGAAAGAGTAAACCCCCGTAATTTCAGCATTTCAAGCCCCTGCATCGCGGCCGGGCTCTCCAGAATCCGTTCCGTTTCGAGACACTCAATGCCCAACAACGAAACCGGCAGCTTCGCCTTCAGCATCTGCTCTTCCAGTTCGTCAGCAAAACCCTCACGGGAAAAATCGCTGCTGCTGATGTTCAGGGTGATGGGCAGCTGAATATAACTGTCGCGAAGACGGGATAGCCGGGCGATAGCGTGCTCTGTAACCCAGGCGGTCAGCTCGCTAAGCAGGCCGGTTTGCGCGGCAAAAGGTAAAAACCGGGCAGGCGAAATTTCGCCACGCTGCGGATGCTGCCAGCGGATAAGCGCTTCCAGTCCAATCGGCTTACCGCTGCAGAGACAGATTTTAGGCTGGTATGCGAGCCACAACCCTTTATCCTGGCGTAGTGCAACGGCCAGATCATTCATCAGGGTAAAATCCTGGGTATGGCGTGTATCGCTGGCTTCACTGAACGGCATTGAGGCAACGTTGCGGGTAATCGCTTCGTGCAACGCGCTGACCGCCCGTCGCAGGATCTCCTGCGCAGGCATCTCACCCGTATTGAAACTCACCTCACCGGTGTGCGTCATCAGCGCAACCGACAGCCCATCGCCCAGGTCTGCGCTAATCCCGGCCAGCTCACTGGCCACCCAGCTGGCCGTGAGCCTGCTTTCCTGCCGTGTCAGCAGGGCAAAGCGTCCGGTTGCCACGGTGTAAAGCATCTCACCCGGGGCAGGGCGCAGGCGAAGCGGCAGCAGAGTCGCTACATCCTTCAGCAGGATCTCAACCGGCCCCATGCCCATTGAGCGTGCAAGCTCATAGGCTCGCGGCATATCGACACAGTCAATCAGCACCAGCCGTCGTGGCGTGGTGTCCCCCGAGGCGGCAAGGAACTGCAGGTCACGAATCAGACGCTGACGGTTAGGCAGGGCGGTTACCGGGTCGGCAAAGCCCGTCGAATACCAGGCATCAAGAAAGGACATCACCAGTGCCGCCAGCATTTTCAGCATGCTCACCTTCTCATCACTGAAGCAATGAGGTGCAGTGTCAGTCACGCAGAGCGTGCCCAGTATCAGACCGGTGCTGCTTTTCAGCGGCACGCCAGCGTAGAAACGGATAAAAGGCGCGCCAGTAATCAGCGGATGGGCAGCAAAGCGGGTATCCAGCAGGGTATCGGACACCACCACGGTGCTGTCACTGTCCACGGCGTGACGGCAGAGCGAGTCCTGCCGCGTGGATTGAGTGAGGGTGAAATTGTGCGCCGCTTTGACGTGCTGCATCTCATCATCCAGTACGGAGATAAAGCTGCCGGGAATGCCAATGGCCTGGCTGGCCAGCCGGACGAACTGTCGTAACACATTGTCACGGCTTTCGTCGTTACTGCGCAGCGCGTACAGGGTTCGCGAACGGCAATCGTTGCCGCCGCTAAGGCTCATAAGCATGGATTCCTCCGCACCGGCTGGTTACGGAGCGAAACTAAACAGAAAAATTGAAGGTTATAGCGTCATGACTACAGGCTATTTCTGTAAAAAGAAAGAGCCGCGACGATTTATTTTTTATTACGCTGCTTGCCAGGCCTGGGCAGAATAGCAAATCCCGTTTCTTTAACGAAATATTTTATGAATAACGATTCTATTATTTTGTCGTTAAAAACTTTTAATTTCTGAAATATCCTGCCAGGATAACAGGCATAAATATAGTGCGCTATATAATAACGCATTAAAGTAGATGACATAACTTATTTTTGTTCAATTTTAATTACACCAATAATAACACCGGGGAAAACCTCATGAACTCACTCAGGCATTTCACCATTCGCCGCGTTGTGCTGTGGATAATGATCGTCTCACTGGGCGTGATCGTGCTGGCAGGTGCCTGCACCAGCCAGATCGTGCGAGACATCTATCGTCAGACCGACCGTTCAGCCGTGCTGACGCAACAGCTGGGCTTTCTTGCGCACAGTGCTCTTGTTATGCAGAGCGGAACGGCCGCAGATAAAAATGCTCTCGTCGCCTTAACGCCAGCCGGTGCTGACTGGGATAACTTCCGCGCCGCGCTGACGACCACCCCCTCAGGCTATGCCACGGTTGCGCGTGCGCAACTGGATAACGTGACGCAGCAGCTGGCACAACAGCAGGCGCCGCTTAACGCTGACCGGCGTCAGCTTGAGCAGGTACTGCTGGCAGCACTGCTGGCGGCAGTGGCGTTGCTGCTGTTCTGCGACCGCTATCTGGTGGTCCATCTGGTGCGGCCGGTGGGTAAAATCCGCGGTCACTTAAAAATTATTGCCGGAGGTGATTTGACGCGCGAGCCGGAAGATCTGGGGCGTAACTGCGTCGGGCAACTGGTGCCGCTGGTCAAAGAGATGCAGCACAGTCTGTTGCAGACGGTCAGCGCTATCCACGACAACGCAGCCATTCTTCACCGTGAGGCTGGCGACATTGCGGCGGGTAATGCCGATCTTTCCGACCGGACCTCCACCCAGGCCGCTGCGCTGGAGCAGACCGCAGCCAGCATGGAGGAGATCACGGTGACAGTACGCCACAATGCACAGAATGCCCGTGAAGCGCGTGAACTCGCCGCCAGCACCACGGATACCACCCATCAGGGTGTGGAACTGGTTCAGCAGGTGTCGGCGGCCATCACCAGCATCGCGCAGGGATCAGAAAAAATCCGGCAGTTCACCGCCACCATCAATGGCATCGCATTTCAGACCAATATTCTGGCGCTGAACGCCGCTGTAGAAGCCGCCCGTGCAGGCGAGCAGGGACGTGGTTTCGCAGTCGTCGCCAGTGAGGTTCGTTCACTGGCGCAGCGAAGTGCTGCTGCCTCGAAAGAGATCGAAGAACTGATAGCCGATACCGTGGCGCGCGTGGAGGATGGCCGACGGGCCGCAGAGAGTGCAGGAACCACGATGGAAGCGGTTCTGCGTGGCGTTGGTGGCGTCAATGAACTGATTGGACAGATTGCCCTGGCGTCGGATGAGCAGAGTAAAGGGATTGCCCAGGTCACTGTCGCAGTGGCTGAGCTTGACCGCGTTACGCAGCAGAACGCCACGCTGGTCCAGCAGGTTTCGGCAACGGCAGGCAGCCTCAGTGGACAGACTGAAACGCTGGGCAGCGTCATTACGCGCTTCACTCTGCCGCTTCATGCTGTCGGGGTCGTGAACTGACGCGTGACAGCGATAAAAAACTGCACGCTGCGCAAATACCGGTCAGGCGTAACCTGTTCGGATAATGTGTTAATCAGCAGATCATGACGCGATGACGCAACATAACGGTTAACAGGCGATATTTTTATTGCTGAATGAAACGGTCATCTTTTTGATGCTGTTATTCACTGTGATTATTCGCTCACCGCATTCACGATTAACAATGGCGATGATTATTTTCAGCAGTGCAATAATTATCCGGTTAATGAATTAACGATAATTACCGTAAATTCCGGCGTTTGACGTTTACCTGAAGGTGCAAGATTGCCGCGTCTTAAAAACTTAACTCAAATTGATGTGTTGGCCGCAGGCATATTCCGTTGCCCGGTCAGCACACCGGGGCACCGTATGCGGAGCATATTTTATGGGAAATCAGCTTTTACAGCGGCCTGTTGCCGTCCAGCGTAACGTGCGTGAACTGCGCCTTGCCGCCGGTTTTTCGCAGGAGATTGCAGCAGAACGCTTCGACCTTAGCCAGCGCGTCTGGCAGACCAAAGAAGCCTCAAAAAATCCTGCGCTGCTCAGTCAGGGAGAATATGAACTGCTGATGCTGCTGGCGGGAGAGCATCCGCACTACGCACTGGTTCCAAAGCCTGGAAAGTAACGTGTCCTGCCGCTATTTTCCCTGAAGTTAACGTATTTCAGGCCGATATAAAGAGCCAGGCGAAGCGGATTAAACCGCTCGTCTTAAATGCTCTGGCAGGATTATTCTGGCACGGTTCGCTGTTCATCGCCGAACCGTCACAACCGCCCTGCCCGGCAGAACGTATCTACTGGCACCGCGCTGACTGCGATGCCAGCTTTAACGGGCTCAGCGCGGCAGGCTTTTGCTGCAGAGTTCACTGACGGGCCTTTCTTCCGGCAGCGGGGCGGCAGCAGATTCTGCGCGTCCTGTCTGATTGAACGTGTCCTCTTAATGCTGCGTCATGCCGGCCACAGCAGATAACATCAGAGGGAAGTTACGCTGAAACGTCCAGTTTATCATGATGCCGAGGCGGCCCGCCTTGACGCCCTTAAGCAGTATCATCTGATGGATTCGCCGCCGACGGATGCGCTGGATCGTCTTACCACGCTTGCCGCACGACTGTTCCGGGTGCCGGTTGCGTTTGTGTCGCTGATTGATGAAAAGCGGCAGTTCTTCGCCTCACGCTACGGTTTAAATATTTCCGGTACGTCGCGCAATGTCGCCTTCTGCCACCATACGCTGGTGCAGGGCAACATCCTCTGCGTGCCCGATACGCTGAACGATCCGCGCTTCCGCGACAGTCCACTGGTTCTCGGCTACCCCTTTATCCGCTTTTACGCAGGCATTCCCCTCACGACGCCGGATGGCCATCACATTGGCACCGTCTGTCTGACTGACAGTCATCCGCGAGAGCCGCTGACGGCAGAGGACCGGAAGCATCTGACCGATATTGCTGCGCTGGTGATGGATCGCATGGAGATGCATCGTCTGGAGTTGCTGCGCTACACCAGTCAGCAGCGGCTCCAGGCAATCTCATCCACGTCCCCCGACGCCATCGTCTGCACCGACCTGCGACGCGGCATCACCTTCTGGAACCCGGCTGCCACGGCGCTGTTCGGCTACAGTGCAGAGGAGATGAGAGGCCAGTACATCAGCGAGCTGATTCCGGCGCGCTGCCAGACTGACTACCGGAGTGAACTGGCCCGGATAACCTCTGACGAAGCGGCTATCTCGCATCCACGCTCATTGCAGATATGGGGTGTCACGCGTGACGGCCGGGAATTCCCGGCAGAAGTCTCATTTTCGGGCTGGCGTGAAGAGGGCGAGCGGCTGGTCGGCATGATCATCCGCGACGTCACGGCCCGCTATGAAAGTGAGGCGCGACTCTGTGAGCTGGCTTCTCTGGATATGCTGACGCGACTCGCCAGCCGCAGTGCGTTCATGGATCAGGTCGGGCTGCTGACGAAAGCGGGCGTTCCCTATACGTTACTGATGACCGATCTGGATGGGTTTAAAGAGGTTAACGATACGCTGGGCCATGCCGCAGGTGATGCGCTGCTGTGTCATGTTGCCGAACAGATTCGCGCGGTATGCGCAGGTGCCGTGACGGCGGCCCGCCTGGGGGGCGATGAATTTGTGATCCTGCTGGCGGGCGGCAGCGAAGAGGCCGCCGTCACGGCAGAAAAATTGATTGCGGCCGTACAGACGCCGTTCCGCTATCACGATTCGCCGGTTGTGGTCGGTGCCAGCACCGGCATCGCTTCTTACCCTGAACACGGCCGCGATCCCTCTTCGGTCATGTCCGCTGCCGATCTGGCGCTCTACCGTGCGAAAGCGTCAGGAAAAGGCTGCAGTATTCTGTTTATGCCCGCGTTCCGTGAAGCGGAGCAGCAGCGCCGCCGCTTTGAGCGCGAGCTGGAAACGGCGGTGCGGCAGCAGCAGTTCACGCTTTACTATCAGCCGCGCTTCGACGTGGAAAGCGGAAAGCTGGTTGGCTGCGAAACGCTGGTGCGCTGGCAGCACCCGACACGCGGACTCCTGTTGCCTGCTGACTTCATCGGCATGCTGGTTAAAAGCCCGCTTTCCATCACACTGGGCGAATGGATCATCCGCACGGCCCTGGCACAGGTGCGGCAGTGGCAGGTGCGATCGCCTGAGCTTCGCGTCAGCATCAATCTGTTTCCGCGTCAGCTGACCGTAAACAGCCTGGAAACCGTCATACGCGAGAGTGCGGGCGGCGATGCCGGTTTTGTTGAGCTGGAAGTGGACGAGCCACTGCTGGCTGTGCTGGTGCAGGATATGCCGGTTCAGCTTGACGCGGTGCGCCGGACCGGTGCTTCATTCGTTATCGATCATTACGGACGCACGCTGGGGGCCATTAACCTGCTGCGCCACAGCTTTGTTGCGGGTTTCAAAATCGATAAATCGCTGACGCACGAGCTGGGCTCCAGCATGCGGGTGCGCATGATGTTCCGGGCAATCACCGCGCTCGGCAAAAGCCTGGGTATTCATGTGGCTGCTGAAGGGGTCGAAGACAACGAGCAGGCAGCCTTCGTGAAGACAGCCGGATGCAACATCATGCAGGGCAATGGTCTGTGTCGGCCGATGACACCGGCTGACTTTGAGGCGATGCTCTGTGGGGAGGAGCATTCTCCTTCTGTCGCTGCCAGCGGTTACGATGTCACCTCACGCTGAACCCCCTGAACAGGGTAACCGAAGAGGAGGCAATCAACGCCTGTTCGGTTGCCGGTCGGGGTCAGCGTGCGGGCCGGTAATCCTGTTTCAGTAATCCGAAAACCCAGTCATCCTGCCACTGACCATCAAGAAAGTAATTCTCCCGCAGTGTCCCTTCCTGAACAAACCCCGCTGCGAGCAGCGTGCGGCGCGAGGCCTCGTTTCCTGCCGTCACCGTTGCGGTCATTTTGCGGTAAGCCTGTTGCGCAAAGCAAAACGCGATGATGGCACGCAACGACTCGCTGCCGTAGCCTTTGCCCTGTGCGTCTGCGGCCAGCATAAAACCAGACTCCGCAATACCGTCTCCGCGATCGATAAACCCGCAGAAGCCCGCCGGAAGGCCCGTCGATTTCTCCTCTATGACCAGGCAAAGCCAGTGTGTGCAGCCCCTGTACCAGGCTGGCAGGCGTACATCGAATGAGCGGGTTCGGATCTCTTCAGCGCTGCGCGGATCGCTGATGTACTTCATCACAGACCTGTCCTGACTGACCGCAAGATAAAAAGGCCAGTCCGCCTCGCGCAGTGGCCGATAGGTCAGGCGCGGCGAGGTGACGTCAAAAGGCATTTCTGGCTGAGCTTCAGCGGGCATGTCAGCAGACATCGTGCAATCTCCTGCGGAACGAAACGGTAAGTGATGGCGCAAAAATAGCACAACGCGGCAGACTGGCGGGACGCACGTTCACGACGTTGCGAGGCGTTACGCAATCCTGCTGATCTCTTTCCTTGCTCCGGTATTGCGCGGCGACCTCGGGTTTCGCGGATCATTTTTTCATGCTGCGGCTGAACTGGCGCATCTGCTCACATCATTGCTACGCTTTTAGCCAGATGCTGACATTGACCCCGATAAGAGTAATTTCCAATGGATCTGAAAACGTTTGAAGCTGACGCCTGGAGAGCACTGGCAGAGGCTGCCGCCGATCCACAGGCCGGATTTCGTTATCTGACGCTTGCTACGGTTGATGCTGCCCGACACCCCCAGGCTCGCACTGTGGTATTGCGCAAGTGCGATGATGCCCGCCGGATACTGACCTTTCATACCGATGTGCGCAGCCCGAAGTGGCTGGAGATGGCGGCGAACCCACAGGTCACCGTGCTGGGATATTGCCACCAGCGTCGTTTGCAGCTGCGGCTGGCCGGGCAGGTTGAATGTTATGCTGCGGGAAGTGCTATTGCCCGTGACGCCTGGCGTGCATTGCCCCGGCACACGCGCCAGACGTATAACGGCGGCCCACCGGGTGAAGCGCTGGCAACGCTTAACGAGACACCTGATGCGACGGCGGTGGAGGCTGGCGAATCGCGTTTTGGCGTAGTGATGGTGCAGGTCAGCGTGCTGGATGCGTATCAGCTTCAGCGCAATGAAAATCAGCGCGCCCTGTTTCGTTATCCGGCCAGTGGCGAGCAGCAGGAAAGCGGGTGGATTCACCCCTGACCTGAGGCCAGGCCTGGTTAATGCCTGATCACTGCCGTTTTACGCACCCGAAAAGAGATTTCACTGTGATTTATCCTGTCTGCCTCTTTTTATCTGCCGCATCGGTTATCTGATTTTAGCGCCATGTTATCTTCATATCGCGGCATATTTCTGCTTTTTTCTTTTCTTTACCCCTGTTTGTGCCAGGCTTTAACTACCCGTAAAGCAGTGACTTATGCTCAGGGTCTGGGGCAGTACAAATGATCGCTCTGTATGACAGGCAGGTTAACCATGAACAATCAACCTCCTGAAAAACCAGGGGCAGAGGGTAGCGAACAGGTGTTAAGTCTGGCGGAGGAAACCGTTGAGGTCCTGAAACAGCGCGTCATCGACGGGCATGTCAGGGTCACCCGCCAGGTCACTGAACATCAGCAGAAGATTGCGCTGATGCGTCGGCAGCAGACGGCGGACATTAAACGCATTCCTAAATCGGAGCGGCTGGCTGAGATGCCTGCGATCCGTGAAGAAAATGGCGTCCTGATCATTCCGATTGTCGAAGAAGAGATCGAGATCGTCCGTCATCTGGTGCTGAAAGAGGAGTGGCACATTCGCCGGGTTGTCAGCGAGGAGGAGACCGAACAGACGGTTTCCCTGCGCCGACAGCACGCCCATCTGACCCGCATACCCTGTTCGGAGCCGTCCGAATCCATCACCGAGGAACACAACATGGCGCGTGAAACGATCGTAACAATGTTCAGCAATCTCCCTCTGGCAGAAGGTGCAAAGCGTAACCTGATCAAGGCCGGGTTCCTGGATGATGACATTGATATCATCTCGGGTGACCGGTTGCGCACCGAAGGACATGAAGCCCGTCACCCTGGCTTCTGGCAGCGCCTGTTTGGCAATACGCTGGAAGAGGATCAGGCCGAAGTTTATGAAGACGCGATGCGCACCGGTGGTGTGGTGCTGTCGCTGCGGGCCGATGAGGATGAGCTCCCGCGCGCACTGGGCATTCTGGATGCGCATGAAGAGCTGACGGATCGCAGTGCCGCACGGCCTGACGACAATGCTACCGATCATGGCCTGTCTGCGCCCGTCAGGGGAACGCTTCAGGATAAAGGGGCCGTCGATCCGCTGCTGACCGATCCTGCTCAGCGCGGCGCTGCCCGTACTGCCCTGACCGGTGATGAGAGTGACGAGGATGTGCTGCGTCTGGCCGAAGAGCGCCTGGACGTGGGCAAACGGCTGGTCAGCGAAGGTTCAACACGCGTCCGTCGCTACACTGTCACCGATCGGGTGTCAGAAAATGTCTCCCTGCATGAGCAGCATGCCGAAATCTTCCGCCGTCCGGTGAATCAAACGGGGTCACCGGATTCGGTTGACTGGTCTGAGAAAACGGTTGAAGTGGAAGAGACGCATGAGCAGCCGGTCGTCAATAAAACCGCGCAGATCATTGAAGAGGTCGTGTTGCGTAAAGAGGCCAGCGATCGGGTCGAAACCATCAATGATTCGGTACGTCGTCAGGAAGTGGACATTGACCATGCCCGTACCCGCGACGATACCCATCCGGTGACGCCAGGCAGTGCGCCCGCGCACAAAGAGGGATTCGCGGAAAAAGCCGGGGATAAAATCGCCGAAGCAAAAGAGAAGGTCGAAGACAAGTTTAAAAAGCCGTAATGCTTTAACGGTGATTGTTCACTTTCAGACCTGAAACCCGTCTCTGACGGGTTTTTGCGTTCAGGCTACCTCGTGAAGGATATCTCCGACGCGGCATCACCTTAAATGTTTACTGTTCCGCACGCACCACCTGCAGCCGCTGGCGAGTCCTGAATCCTATCCCTGCGTTGTGAACACCGCGATCCCTGACTACCCTTGCTGATGTTTCTGTCCCGGAACGGGCCGGATAGCCCGGACGCCGGGTCAGCCTCTGCAATTTTTCCGTCATTAGCGGCAGGCGATCGTTAATCTGCCGTACTTTATTAAACAGGGACATCATGACAGAACAACACAACGCCGAAACTTACCGCGCTGATGAGCACATTGATCCTTATGTCTCGGTACAGGGTGCAAGAACCCATAATCTCAGGGACATTTCGCTGCGGTTTCCCCGCAATGCCATGGTGGTGTTTACCGGGGTGTCAGGCTCCGGGAAATCCTCACTGGCCTTTGATACCCTCTATGCAGAAGCGCAGCGCCGGTTTATCGAGTCGGTTTCACCGCATGCCCGTCGCCTGATCGATCAGGCGGCTGCGCCGGATGTGGACAACATCGACGGACTCCCGCCTGCGGTGGCGCTTCAGCAGAGCCGGGCTGGCGCGCAGGAGCGCTCAACGGTGGGCAGCCTCACCCGAATTTCCGTCACGCTGCGGCTGCTGTTTTCCCGTGCGGGCACAAGGCCCGACGGTGTGCCCTTTATGACCGCCGATTATTTCTCGCCCAACAATCCCAAAGGTGCCTGTCCGCATTGCCAGGGGCTGGGACGCGTGCATACCGTCAGAACCGAGGCGATGGTACCGGATGACTCGCTGAGCATCCGTCAGGGTGCTATCGCCTCATGGCCCAGAGGCTGGCATAACAAAAACCTGCGAAGCATTCTTGAGACGCTCGGCTACGATGTCGATGCGCCCTGGCATTCGCTTTCAGCCCGCGATCAGCAGTGGATACTGCTGACTGACGAGCAGCCCTCGGTGCCGATTTTTATGGGGCTGAACGCGGAGCAGCGTGAAAAGGCGTTAGCGGCTGGCGAAGCGCCTGCCTATACCGGCACCTACACCAGTGCAGCCCGCATCGTGTTGCAGAGTTATTCCGGTGGCAGCGAGACGACGAAGAAGCGGCTGGCACGCTTTGTGACGGTCACGCCCTGCTCTGCGTGCCACGGTAAAAGATTAAACCGGGATGCGCTGTCCGTGACCTTTGCCGGTGAAGACATTGCCAGCCTGAGCGCGCTGTCGGTGTCAGAGCTTGCTGAACGGCTCAGGCCTTATGCGGGCGGCGCATCGCCCGATCTGCCTGCCGAGGCGGCGCTGCGTGAGGCGGTTATCAGGATGGCATCGGACATCTGCATGCGCCTGGAGCAGCTGGAGACGCTGGGTCTGGGACACCTGGCACCGGGACGCCGCACTACGCTGCTTTCATCCGGCGAGCTGCAGCGCGTGCGTCTTGCCACTCAGCTGATTTCCCGGCTGTTTGGCGTGCTGTATGTGCTGGACGAGCCTTCAGCCGGACTGCATCCCGATGATGTTAAATCGCTGCTCGCGTCGCTGAAATCCCTGGTGCGTGCAGGTAACTCGCTGGTGGTTGTTGAACATAACATTGATCTCATTGCCGAGGCGGACTGGCTGGTTGAGGTCGGCCCCGGTCCGGGAACGCATGGCGGTGAAATTGTTTATAACGGCGAACCGGCAGGCCTGAAAGACGTCAGCGCGTCACCAACCTCAGGCTATCTCTTCTCGCAGCGCTACACCGGCCTGCGCCAGCGTCAGACCGCTGAGAACTGGCTCAGGCTTGAGCAGGTTCATTGCAACAATATTACCGGCGCAGATTTCGCCATTCCGCTGGCGAGAATGACAGCCATTACCGGCGTGTCCGGCTCCGGCAAATCGACGCTGCTGAATCGCGTGCTGCCGGAATTGCTCGGCCGTTTTGACAGCACACCTGACAGTGATGAGGGTGAGGAAGAGGATCCGGTGCCGGACGTCAAAGGTCAGGTTGTCAGCGGAAATGACGCCATAGGCCGACTGGTCAGAATCGATCAGCGTCCTATCGGGCGGACGCCACGCTCCAATCTGGCCACCTACACCGGATTTTTCGACATCGTCCGCAGGCTGTTTGCCGAGACCCCTGCGGCGAAAGCGAAAGGCTTCAGTGCCAGCCGGTTTTCCTTCAACCTGCCAGCCGGGCGCTGTCCTGCCTGTGAGGGACAGGGACAGATTTCGATTGAGCTGCTCTTTATGCCCAGCGCCACCGCAACCTGCTCAGTCTGCGCGGGAAGCCGCTATAACCCGGAAACGCTGGCGGTGAAGTGGAACCAACTGACGATAGCGGATGTGCTGGATCTCACCGTCGACGACGCCACTGAGGTGTTCAGGGGGTATGACGGGATAGAGCGTTCGCTGTCGGCATTGCGCGCGCTGGGGCTGGGATACCTGACGCTCGGTCAGCCCGCCACGGAACTCTCCGGCGGTGAGTGTCAGCGCATCAAGCTCGCCTGGGAACTGCAACGCGTTCAGCGGACCTCCACGCTTTATCTGCTTGATGAACCGTCAACAGGACTCCACCCCGCCGATATGGACAAGCTGCTGATTGTGCTGGATGAACTGGTGACACGCGGTCACACCGTCGTGATGGCAGAACACACGATGCGCATTGTGGCAGAGGCGGACTGGGTGATTGATCTGGGACCCGGTTCAGGGCTTAAGGGGGGAAAAATTGTCTCATCCGGTACGCCGGACGCGGTCAGCACAACGGCAGAAAGTCTGACAGCCCCCTGGCTTCTCGCACAGCTGAAAAAAAGGGCAGGCGACCCAGAGTAATCGGGGCAGAAGCTTACGCCGCGTAAACCGGTGCAGTGGAAGGGCCCAGGGCGAGGATCCTGAGCCCATCAGTAATGATAACGGCATGAGGCGATTAAAAGCGCATCCTGACTGACGGCATACACCAGCCGGTGTTCTGCCGAGATTCTGCGTGACCAGAAACCGGCAAGATTATGCCTGAGCGGTTCGGGTTTTCCCTTGCCTTCAAACGGTGTCCTGCTGGCATCTTTCAGCAGCTCGTTGATCTTTTTAACGGTTTTTTTATCGGTATCCTGCCAGTAGAGATAATCTTCCCAGGCTTCAGCGGACCAGGTCAGTTTCACTCAATCAAATCCCTGTCTGTTCCGTTGCCGCTTTGCAGGCTTTCAATAGAATCCATCAACCTGCGCGCATTCTTCGGCGACCGCAGCAGGTAGGCCGTCTCTTCCAGTGAGTTATATTCTTCCAGCGACATCAGCACGCAGGATTCACCGTTCTGACGGGTGATCAACACGGGCGCTTTATCTTCAACCGTCTGCACCATCGTAGCAGACAGATTCTGTCGGGCTTCGCTGTAACTGATTGTTCTCATAAAACCTCCTTAGCAGGCAATACAAATCATTGTACAATGATTTGTATTGCCTGGGAAGATTGTGTGATGAAGCAGGGCGTCTGAGGGTGATGAGGCGCGGGAAGCTCCGGGGGCGTGGCGTCGCCGGTGCAGAACGGAACGGCATCGTCCTGAGGCGGATTTCCTGATTGCCACGCCATTTCATCAGCGCAGTGGCGTATTCACCTGCAACGCATCCAGCTCGCGAGCATCGTGACTGCAGAAAAAGGTTATCTCGCTGCCGTGCTGGCAGGAGAGCTCACGCAGACGCTGCTGATTGTGTCGTCTGGCCACGTTATCCATGCCCATCATCCACTGGTAAAAGCGCAGTCCCGGCGTGCAGTGGCGCGTCTGCTGTCGCATTTCGCCGCGGTAGAACCAGGCATCCCCGCCGTGCAACAGCCAGCCGTCGGGTTGCTGAATCGCGATACCCGCATGACCCGGCGTGTGGCCTGCCAGCGGCACCAGCAGAATCTCCGGCGGTAACGCCCGCAGGCGGTTAACCGCCTCAAAACCAAACCATGTCTCCCCCTGAGGCTGATAGGTCTCCCAGGTGCTGATCCCGCCCCATTGTCCGGGACGATAACGCTCCCGTGACAGCCAGCTATGACGCTGATGGGCGGTGTCGACCTCCTGCTGCAACAGATGGATGCGCGCCTGCGGAAAATCGGTCAGTCCGCCTGCATGATCAAAATCGAGATGGGTCAGAATAATATGCCGCACATCTTCAGCGCGGAATCCCAGCGCCTTAACCTGTGACAGCGCGGTGAGATCGTCACGCCGCTGGATGTTGTTTAATGCGCGGAAAAAGCCGGAGAGGCGACTGCCGGGCGCGTGGATATCCTGGCGGCCAAAACCGGTATCCACCAGCACCAGCCCGTCGCGGTCAGTCTCAATCAGCAGACAGTGACAGACCAGATGTGCCTTCAGGCCTTTACTGAATCCATCATAGAACGCGCCGCCCAGCGGACACATACAGCCACAGTTCAGGTGGTGAATTTTCATCGGGCCTCCATAGGTCATCGGCAACATTGCTGAGCGACTACGGCCTGTCCGGCGCGCAGCACTTCAGCCTGGCTATAGAGTGTAGAGAGGGTTGAAACAGTAGGCGGAGCGGTGAAGCGGATAACCGGGCAAAATTGCCGGTTATCCGCCATAAAGCAGAGGATTAACTGTGGAACAGCGGGAAAGCACCGGTCAGCAGACCGCCTGCCATCAGCACCAGACTGACCAGGATACCCCACTTGATGGCAAAGCGCTGATGGTCACCGATATCAACTTTCGCCAGACCCACCAGCAGGTAGACTGACGGCACCAGCGGGCTCAGCAGGTGGAACGGCTGGCCGACAATGGACGCACGGGCAATCTCTTCTGCGGTAATGCCGTAGCTGGCCGCCGTCTGCGCGATAACCGGCAGAATGCCGAAGTAAAAGGCATCGTTCGACATAAAGAAGGTGAACGGCAGGCTGACCAGCGCGGTAAACACCGCCAGATAAGGCCCGAAGCTGGGCGGGATAACCGCCAGCAGGCTCTTCGCCATCGCATCCACCATGCCGGTGCCGGAGAGAATCCCGGTGAAGATACCGGCGGCAAAAATCAGCGCGGTCACCGCCAGCACGTTACCGGCGTGAGAGCTGATGCGTGCTTTTTGCTCCTCCAGCGTGGGATAGTTGAGCATCACCGCAATGGCAAACGCCAGCATAAACAGGATCTGAATGGGCATTAACCCCACCACCAGCAGCACCAGCAGAACAGTGGTCAGGATGAAGTTAGGCCAGAACATCTTAGGACGGCGGTTGGCGGCGCACTCTTCGGCATCGCCCAGACCCAGCTCGATGTTGTCGAGATGGTGATCTTTCATGGTCATCACACCTAACCGCTTACGCTCACGCAGGCCAAACAGCACCGCCATCGCCACCAGGCTGACGCAGGCGAGCAGCATTGCTGGCAGCATCGGAATAAAGATGTCGAGGGCGTCAATGCGCAGTGCCGCAGCGGCACGCGCCGTCGGGCCACCCCAGGGGGAGAGGTTCATGATGCCGCTGGCGAGGTTGACCAGACAGGTCATCATCAGCACGTTCATGCCCAGCCGGTGATAGAGTGGCAGGAAGGCGGCGATAGCGATCATATAGGTGGTCGAGCTGTCGCCATCCAGTGAAACCAGTAGCGTCAGCACCGCAGTACCGACCAGCACTTTCAGGGGATCGCCGCGCACCAGCCGGAGAATAAAGCGGACCAGCGGGTCAAACAATCCGGCATCGATCATCAGACCAAAATAGAGAATGGAGAAGGTCAGCATCACGCCGGTTGGGGCCAGCTTTTTGACGCCATCCAGCATCATGGCCCCCAGTCCCGCGTAAAACCCGCCAATCAGCGCAAATATGGTTGGTATCAGGATCAGCGCAATTAAGGCTGACATGCGTTTGGTCATGATCAGATACATGAAGCAAACAACCATGGAAAAACCCAGAATCGTCAGCAAATTAGCAGCCCTCACAATGGCGTAAAAGTAATGAAAAAGTAACATGAAGCCAGGAAAATTCAGGTAATTAGTTAGCGTGGTAACAATTAACCTGTTGTTTTAATTAACCCTGTACTGCAGGATGATAATAAAGTGTTGGCAGGATTTAGCATTTCTTTAACAAAGAAGGGTGATCACGATCATCTTTAAACGAATCTTAAACGAGTTTGTGTGACTGAGATCAAAAGGCACAAAAGCGTAACCCGGCACGTCGGGCCATGACGAGCCAGACTCCGGGGGAGGGCGATGCGTGATAAGCGCTGCAGGAATGCGGCTGAGCGAGAACGCTCAGCCGGTTTAGGGCGTTAGCTGCCGAGCAGCTGGATGATCATTTCAGGGGTTTTATTTGCCATCTTGCTGACGGCTGTCTGCCCCTGCTGGATGATCTGGCTGCGTGCCAGCTGACTCGCTTCTTCCGCATAGTCTGCATCCTGAATCCGGCTGCGTGCTGAGGCGGTATCCACGCCCTGCTGCGACAACACATTACGATTGGATTCGTAACGGTTTATTTTTGCACCGTAGAGCGACTGATACCCGCTGATCTTCTCCAGCGCTTTATCGAGCGCTTTCATGGTGGCTGAGATGCCGCCACTGGTCAGCAGCGTGGTGTTGTTTAACCCCAGCGTTTTGGTGTCCGATGGCGTTGCCGGAAGGGTATCCGACTGTATCGGCTGACCGTAATCGGCGCTGGTGATCACCTCCATCGGCTCACTTTTATTCGGCGGCGTTGCAGGCACGCCTTTGGGCTGCGGCAGATTGCCCCACGTCAGACTGCCGGTGAAGGAGCCGTTGCCCACCACCACCACAATCAGGTCCTCGCTGACGGTGTCCAGCGAAATGCGCTCCAGCCGGGTGCCGGTATTGGTGCCGTTGTTGAAATCGCCGCTGGCGACATCTTCATAACGGTCGCCGTCACCGCTGTAGGTGATGTTCATCCCGTTGTAACTGCCGCTGTTACTGCCTGCCAGCGCCCAGCTCGCCCCGCCTTCCAGCAGCTGTGAGCCGTCATAGGTTGCGCCAGTGGCAAAACCGTTACTGCTGGTCAGCAAGCGGGTTTGTGCCGTCGTCGCATCGGTAATGCCCTTGCTGACCCAGGTGTAATCAGGCGCACTGCCGTCCAGCGGTGTACCGGCCAGGTGTTTACCGTCGCGGGTAAACAGCTGGAGATCGTCATCCTGACCCAGTGAGTCAATGGTAATGCTGATTGACGTTGAGCCTGCCGGGATGTAGGCCAGCGGGATCACACCCGAGGTAAACGAGTAACTGGTGCCCGGCACCGGAAACTTAACGTTGATGGGATCAACGTTACCCAGTCTGGCAGGCGGCAGATCGGGATTGTCGGTTGCCAGCGGATAACGCCCAAAAATCTCGGTGTGGTCTGCGACATCATTGATGCCAGCCAGGATCTGCTGATACTGGCCATCGACGCTCTGGCGATCCGCGTCTGACAGCGTGCCGTTAGCGGCCTGGACCGACAGCGCACGCGCCTGAACCAGCAGATTGACGATACTGCCCAGGCCGCCACTGGCCGTCTGGGAATAGCTGATGGCGTCATTAAGGCCGCGTGCCACCACCGCGTCGGCATTGATATTGGCCGTCATACGGTTGGCAATCGCCTGACCCGCTGCGTCATCTTTAGCACTGTTAATCCGCATCCCTGATGATAGTCGTTCAACCGTTCGTCCCAGAACAGAGTCAGTGCCGTACCGCAATGTGTTCGCAATCGCGGCGGTTTCGTTATGGTTGATCGTTAACATGGTCGCTTCGAACAGGG
Organism: Pantoea sp. GD03673; assembly: GCF_029844725.1. Classification (GTDB taxonomy): domain Bacteria; phylum Pseudomonadota; class Gammaproteobacteria; order Enterobacterales; family Enterobacteriaceae; genus Pantoea. Next base: position 89,516 of record NZ_JAOCKJ010000010.1, on the reverse strand, counting down.
AGAGGAGTCTCTGTTTTATCGGCAGGCTGATAAGCGGCTTTAATCTCTGCGGCAACAAAAACAGCGGCAATACGCGGGAAAGAGGGCAACCGGCTGATGGGTAACCGCTTTTCAGATAAAATAAATTAACGGTTCGGTCAAAGCAGGAAAAGTGCCTGCTGCACAGAGAGGCAGCAGGCGAGGGCCGATCAGTTAAACACCATGCCGCCGTCAATCAACAGCGACTGACCGGTCATGTAATCGGAGTCCGGACTGGCGAGGTAGGCGACGCAGGCGGCCACATCTTCCGGTTCAGAAAGACGTCCCAGCGTGATGCGCTTCGCAAACTCTGCTGTACCGTAACCGGCAGGTTTTCCGGCGGCTTCAGAGATCTGTCGGTCGATCGCTTCCCACATGGGCGTTCTGACAATGCCGGGGCAGAAGGCGTTGACCGTGATGCCGGCCGGGGCCAGATCGCGCGCGGCGGTCTGGGTCAGGCCGCGAACCGCAAACTTACTGGAGCTGTACACGGCCAGTTCCGGGTTGCCGACGTGACCGGCCTGCGAACAGGCATTGATAATTTTGCCGCCGTGGCCTTCTGCCTCAAATGCTTTGATCGCCGCCTGCATGCCCCAGATCACGCCTTTGACGTTGACGTTGTAAACCTTGTCGACCACCGCTTCCGTGATCTCAGCAATCGGCGTCGAGGGGGCAATACCAGCGTTGTTAACGATGACGTCAAAACCGCCCAGCGTACGACGCGCCTCGTCTACCGCTGCCATCACCTGATCGCGCTGCGAGACATCAACTTTCAGGGCTATCGCTTTTCCGCCCTGTCGGGTAATCTTCTCCGCCACCTGGCGGGCAGTCTCCTGGTTGAAGTCGGCTACGGCAACAGCCAGCCCATCTTTTGCCAGACGCAGGGCGATTGCTTCACCAATGCCCTGGCCTGCGCCGGTTACAAATGCCACTCTGTTTTTCATCATGATGTCCTTTTTGTGAAATTAAAGAAGCTGGCTCAGATGCAGCTGGCCCATCAGCAGCGGGTTGTCGGCGTAATCCACCGGCACAGCCACCACCGCAGGTCCCTGAACATCCATCGCTTTACGCAGCGTCGGCTCCAGTTCTGCCGCGCTGGTCACCGCAAAGCCTGCTGCCCCAAACGCTTCGGCGTAGGCTTTGAAATCGACCGGGCCAAAGTTGACGCCCGAGACGCGGTGATATTTTTTCTCTTCCTGCATGGCCACCATGTTGTAGGCGTTATCAACCCAGACGATGTGCAGGATGTTGGCTTTCAGCCGGACGGCGGTTTCCAGTTCCATGCTGGACTGCAGGAAGCCACCGTCGCCGGACACCGAGACGACTTTGCGCTGCGGATCGACCAGCCAGGCCCCAATCGCCCACGGCAGCGCCACGCCCATGGTCTGCTGACCGTTGGAGATCATGATCTGACGGGCGCGGAAGCTGTAGAGATAGCGGGCAATCCAGATGTGGAAGCTGCCCATATCGACGGTGAGGCTGACGTCGCTGTTAATGATGTCCTGCATGGCACGCACGATACGCAGCGGATGAAGGGCAAACTGATTGAGGCTGGCACCCTGCATCGCCAGCAGTTTGCGCTGCTGCTGACGATCCTCAAGAATGCTGGCTGCTTCCGCTGTCAGCTGCAAGGGTGTGGTAATGCGCGCCGCCAGTTTACGCACCGTGGCGGCGATATCGCCCACCAGCTCGGCGTCCGGCAGGTAGCGGTTGTCGGTCTCAGCGGGTATGACGTCGATGTGAATCAGGGTGGCGTTGCCGCTGTTCCACATCGCCGGTTCATATTCTACCGGGCTGTAGCCGATGGTGATGATCAGGTCAGCCTGTTGCAGCAGCCGGTCACCCGCCTGGTTGTTGAACAGGCCGACGCGGCCAGCGAAGCGTGAGAAGTGATCCTGTCGGATGGCGCCTGCGGCCTGATAGGTGCTGGTGACCGGGATGTGGCTGCGGGTGAGCAGATCGTGAATCGCTTCGCTGTTCTCTGGCTGGCTCGCCATTAATCCCAGCAGAATGACCGGATTTTTAGCCCCGGCAATCGCCTGGCTGACGGCGTCGATCATCGCGTCTGGCGCGGCACCCAGCACCGGACGGCCTTTACTGCTCAGCGCTTTGCCGGTCACCGGCTGGTCGACAATATCCTGCGGCAGGCTGATAAAAGCGCCGCCGCCCCGGCCATGCTCGGCGTGACGAAAGGCATTCGACAGGCATTCAGAGAGCGCTGAGGGATCGGTTACCTCAACCGCATATTTGGTGATCGGACGAAACATTGAAACCGTGTCCATGCTCTGATGAACCTGCTTGGCGCTGTCGGAGCGTTTCACCTGACCGCCAAGGGCGACGACCGGATCGCCTTCGCTGGTGGCGGTGGCCATGCCGGTGATCAGATTGGAGCAGCCAGGCCCGGAAGTGACCAGCGCAACACCTGCATTGCCGGTAAGGCGGCCCACTGCGGCGGCCATGAATGCGGCATTGGCTTCATGGCGAACCGGGATAGTCTGGATGGAGGAATCCAGCAGGGAGTCAAAAACCTTGTCGATCTTTGCGCCGGGGATGCCAAAGACGTGCTGCACGCCCTGCGCCTCAAGCTGGGCAACCACCAGGTCAGCGCCGCAGGTCCAGAGTGTGGTATCGGTTGGAGTTTTCATCGTCATTCCTCTGATTAGCTTTCTACCGCACGGATCGCGGCGTCGAGATTGGCGGGGTTCAGGTCGGCATTTAAGAAGTCACTGTCCTGCGGTAAATCCACGACCAGCTTGCTGATGGCACCAAAGGTCAGGGTGCCCTGTTCCAGCGCATAGTCGAGAATGTGGCCGCCACCTTCGCGGTCGTCGGTAATAAAATGTTCGTGATAGCCCGCAACGTTAATGCCCTGCATGTATTGCGGCGTGCGGAAGCCAATCAGTTCACCCGCACGCTGGCTGAAGGAAAAGGTGGGCTGATCGCCCAGCACTTCCGGCATGGAGCGATAGGGACGGCACTGACATGGCACGGTGCGGGTGTCCACGCGGCTGAAACGGCCGCTGATGCGCAGCGCGCAGAACTGGTTATCGGAGGTGATTTCACTGTCGATCACCCGATGGATTGCCTCACGGGACATCGGCCGGTCAAACTCGAACAGGTGCTGCGGTTTGAAAAAGGTCATCACCGCAAACGGGGTTTTTTGCGCCGGATCGGCCGGATGCGCGCTGCCATCTGAGTGCAACTGATAAACCTTGCTGTCGAACGCTATCATTTCGCCATCCAGCCGGTTGAACGTGCCCAGGCCGAAGTCGCCTTTGCGCAGAAGGTCGGCAATCCGGACGTTACCGTCATAAACGCCGCTCAGCAGCGCACTCATCAAAGAGGTCTGATAGATAACGCTTTCTGGTGCATCCTGGGAAAGTGTCAGGACAGTATGTTTTAGTTGATCCTCACAGGAACAATCAGTTACACAATTGCTCATTTGATGCCTCATCGATTAACCGTTAAGCCGTGTTAACCTAATGGTGAACCGATTCAGTCGGTGGGTCCAATAGCGAAACCTGTTAACTTTGAGACGTTTTTGATATGGAACTGCGCCACCTGCGTTATTTCGTTGCCGTAGCCGAGACGCTTCACTTCACCCGTGCCGCTGAAATGCTGGGGATTTCGCAGCCGCCGCTGAGTCAGCAGATCCTGCGACTGGAACAGGAGATTGGCACCCCGTTGCTGAAGCGGCTGACGCGCGGGGTTGAACTCACCGAGGCGGGTGAGGCGTTTCTGGCGGATGCACAGCAGATTGTGCAACTGGCCGATCAGGCGCTGGAAAATGCGCGCGGTATTGCGCGTGGCATCAGTGGTCAGCTGTCGCTGGGGTTTGCCAGCTCAGTGGCGTTTACGCCGCGCATCTTCACCCTGATCCGCCAGTTCACGGAACGTTATCCCGCGATGGAGCTGCTGACCCGCGAAGAGAATATGGCGCTGCTGATGCAGGATCTGCAGGAGGGATTACTGGATGCCGCCTTTATCCGGCTGCCGTGTGAAAGCAGCAAGGCGTTTAACCTGCGCGTGATCTCCACCGAAAAGATGCTAATTGCGCTGCCGCGCACGCATCCCCTCAGCGGGACACCCACCGTGGCGCTCTCCGCACTGGCGGGTGAAACCCTGGTGATCTTCCCGCGAGATGTCTCGCCAAGCTTGTATGAGCTGATTGTCACAGCCTGCCTGCGGGCTGGCTTTTCACGGCACACTTTCCAGCAGGCACCGCAGATCACGACGTCACTGGGCATGGTGGCGGCAGGCTGTGGCATTGCGCTGGTACCGGCGTCGATGCGCTGCGTCGATAACCCCGAAGTGAGCTTCTGTGATATCGAAAACAACACGCTGTTTACCGATATAGCCTTTGCCTGGCGTCGGCATCATCCGTCCAAAGCGGTGCTGCATCTGCTGGCGATGCTGGCGGAATCACCGGCCACACCAGGCGAAGCGGGTTGATAAGCGCCAGCTATTGTACTGAAAACAATAACCAGCTGGCGGCCTGGGGCCGTGATGCCAATAATCGGTTCATGACTACATACCGCGTAAGAGTCGGGTATCACAACCCGTCAGCCCTGACATTCAGGCAACTGGATGAAATTCTGGAGCCGCAGCGATTCTGGAGAACAGACTCGGCGGGCGGCCAGTTCCGCTATTTCATGGAGTATGAGTACCAGTCTGACGTGCGCGACCTCTGTTCGGTCTGCTCGCTGGCCTACAGTCAGGCCTGCAAAGTCAGAAAGTGCCCGCTGATTCTGGTCGAGGTGATGAACTGAATACGTCCGGCGACCCCGCGGCTTTCTGCCGGGATCGCCGGGCATGATTTTAACGGACCTGTTTTAACGAGAACGTGGCTGCATCAGCAGGCTTAACGCGGCGGGCAGCACCGTAAGCGTCACCAGCGTACCGCTGACCAGACCGCCAATAATCGCCAGCGCCATCGGCCCCCAGAAAACCTGATGGGCGATGGGGATCATACCGAGGATCGCCGCACAGGCGGTCAGCAGGATAGGACGCGCCCGGTGATGAGCGGCCTGACGGATGGCATCATTCGCGGACAGTCCGGCGCGGCTATTGGCATCCACCTCACTGATCATAATGACGGCGTTGCGGATGATAATCCCCGCCAGCGCAATAATCCCCAGCAGCGCGACAAATCCCAGCGGTGTGCCCGCCGGAAGCATCGCAGACACAATGCCGGGCAGGCCAAACGGGGCCATGCTCAGCGCCAGCAGCATGCCGGAGAAGCGTTGCAGCTGAATCATCAGCAGAACCAGCATGACGCAGAGCGTAACCGGCAGCAGGGCAAACACCGAGCCGTTGCCTTTGTCAGATTCTGCCGCCACGCCACCTTCTTCAATACCGTACCCGGCAGGCAGTGAGGCGCGCAGGGCGGCGACCTCCGGCGCGAGCCGCTGCGAGACCTGCTCAGCCCGCTGCCCCGGCGCAATATCGGTCTGCACGGTAATGTAAGCGAGCCGCTGACGTCGCCAGATCACCGGGTCATCCACGCCCCAGTTCAGGGTCGCCACCTGACGCAGCGGAATTTTCTGTCCGCTGGCATTTGTGATCATCAATCCTTCCAGCGTGTCAGTGTCCTGCCGCTCGGGATCATTGCTGCGCAGCACCACATCGATCAACCGGTTGCGATCGCGCAGGGTGGTTACTACGCTGCCGGACATCAGCGTGTTCAGCGTGGTCGCCAGGGTGTCGGAGGAGAGCCCGGCGGCGCGGGCAGCGGTCTGGTTCACCGCCAGCGTCATGACCCGTTCCGGCTCCCCGGCGGTGAGATTGACCTCACGGGTCAGCGGAGAGCGGGCGATCAGCGCTGCCAGCTCACTGGCCGCCTGTCGCACGCGGGCATTGTCCGGTCCGGTGATGCGATATTTCAGCGGCCAGCCGACCGGTGGCCCCAGCTCCAGCGGCGAGACCCGCGTGGTGATATCACTGAAATCCTCTGCCAGTTTCTTCTCCAGTCTGCTGCGCAGCCGATCGCGTACCGCCAGGCTTTTCGCCACCACCACCAGCTGTGCGATGTTTTCATTATCGAGCAGCACATCCATCGGCAGATAGAAGCGTATTGCGCCTGAGCCCACGTAGCTGGTGAGGTTCGCCACATCCCGATCGTTGCGCAGCATCTGTTCCAGTTGTGCGGTGCGACGTGTGGTTTCCGCCTGGGCCGCGCTGGCGGGCAGCGTCAGGCTGACCAGCAGTTCGGGGCGGTCTGACGCCGGGAAAAATTCACCCTGCATAAAGGTGGTGGCATAAAGGCTTGTCAGCAGTACCACCAGTGCCGCGCCAGTTGTCATCAGCCGGTGGCGCAGAATCACCTCCAGCAGCCAGTGGTAGCCGCGCGCCAGCAGACCGGGTGGCTGGTGGGCTTTGATGCGTGTCGATGAAAGCAGCCAGCAGCCCGTGAGTGGCGAGAAGATGACCGCGACCCCCCATGAGCAGAGCAGCGCCAGCGTAATCACCACAAACAGTGAGTAGCAATATTCCCCGGCACTGGACGCGGCAAACCCGACCGGAATAAAACCGGCGATCATCACCAGCGTACCGGTCAGCATCGGAAAGGCGGTGGTTTTGAATGCGTAGGTTGCGGCCTGCCATTTGCTGTCGCCTGCTTCCAGCCGTGCCACCATCGCCTCGACGGTGATCATGGCGTCATCCACCAGCAGCCCCAGTGCAATGATCAGTGCGCCCAGCGAGATGCGCTGCAGGCCGATGCCTGCCAGTAACATGCCGGTAAAGGTCATGGCCAGCACCAGCGGGATGGCCGCCGCTACAACCAGACCGGCACGCAGTCCCAGTGAAACAAAGGAAACGGCTAACACGATGACCACCGCTTCGCCCAGTATCCGGACAAAGCCGCTGACCGCCTGTTTCACCACAGAAGACTGGTCGGCCACGCGGGTCATGGTGATACCCTGCGGTAACTGAGCGGCCAGACGCTGCATGCGCTGATTAAGCTGTTTACCGAAATCGAGCATGTTGCCGCTGGCGGCCATTGAAACTGCCAGCCCGATAGCCGGAACACCGTTAACCCGAAACGTGGGTGCAGGCGGTTCAGCAGGCTGCAGGCTGATGGTCGCCAGATCGGTCAATGGGATGAAACGCTCGCCGATATGCAGGGTAATCGCCTGCAGGCTTTCGACAGAGGTCAGGGTCCCGCTGACCCGCAGCGCGATATTTTCGCGGTCGGTACGCAGACTGCCAGCGGGAACCACGTCGTTCTGGGCTTTGATGGCGTCGCTGACCTGCTGTAAATCGAGCCCCATGCCGTTCAGCTTGCGCGGAGAAAAGGCGATAACCACCTGCTGCTCCTGGACACCCAGCAGGCTGGTTTTGCCGATGTCAGGCAGACTGGCCAGGCTGCGACGCAGATTATCGACCCGGTCGCGCAGTTCCCTGGCTGTAAAGCCATCCGCCGTAAAGCCATAAATCGTGCCGTAGGTGTCATCAAACTCGTCGTTGACCGCCGGGCCCTGCACGCCCTGCGGCAGCGAAGGGGTAACGTCATGCATCTTTTTACGCAGCTGATACCAGATACCGGCCACCTGAGACGGCGGGGTATCATCGCGCAGATTGACATAGATGACCGTCTGTCCGGCACGGGTTTCACTCTCAACCGCATCCAGCGACGGGATCTCCTGCACCTTTTGTTCCAGCACATCTGTCAGCAGTTGCACGGTGGTCTTGACGTCAGCGCCGGGCCACTGAGCAGAGATCACGGCGGTTTTGATGGTGAAAGCCGGGTCTTCATTGCGTGACAGATGTTCATAACTCAGCACACCCGCCGCCATAACCAGCAGCATGAAAAAGATCACCAGCTGCTGATGCGCCAGCGCCCAGCCGGAGAGGTTAAAGCCAGCCGATTTTTTCATGAACCCTCCTGCGCCAGCGCCACTTTTTCACCTGGCTGCAGGGTGCCGACACCGGCGGTGACGACGCGCTCGCCTGGCTGGATCCCGGCAGAGACAAAGATCTGCTGTGCGCTGAAGCGGGCCAGCACCACCGGACGAAGCTGTAAACGTGATGCCGTATCCACCACCAGCAGGGCGGGTTTGTCTGCAAAGCGGGTCAGCGCGCTGGCGGGCAGGGCGATGACCGGCGGTTGCGCATCGGGAAGCGTGACGGTGACCGTAGCACCCAAAGCCATCGCCTCGGGCGGCAGGTTCATTGAGAGGCGCAGCCGCCAGGTACGGGTCTGTGAATCGGCCTGCGGGCTGATGTCACGCAGCGTGCCAGTGGCCTGTACGCCGGGATCGGCGAGCAGCGTCACCGTCAGCGGCGTCCGGTCGTCAGCGTGCAGCAGTGCAGGCGTTGTCAGGTCAAACACGGCATCACGGGCATCACCGGCGGCCAGCGTCATCACCGTCTGTCCGGCGCTGACCACCTGGCCGGGCTGAACCGGGACAGCGGTGATCCGGCCTGCTGTGGGCGCCGTGAGCTGCGTCCAGCTGAGATTATCCTGCGCATTTTTCAGGGCCGCTTCGCTGCTGACGCGGCGGGATTGTGCGCTCTGCCAGTCTGCCTGGGCACTGTCCAGCTGGCTGCGGGCGATGGCACCGCCGGGCATCAGCAGCTGCATCCGGCGCAGGTTAAGCGCGGCGACGCGTTCTGCGGCGCGGGCGCTGTCGAGATCGGCCCGCGCACTGCTCAGCTGATTGCGTGACGGGTCATTTTCCAGCGCGGCCAGCGGTTGCCCGGCGCTGACGCGATCGCCCAGTTCAACGGCTCGGCTCACCACCCGGCCATCCAGCCTGAAAGCCAGCGCAACCTCTTCATGGGCGCGGATTTCACCGGTCAGCACGCGTGACGCGGCATTGCCGGGCGGTGGCGCAATGACGGTTTTCACCGGGCGGGGCGGGGCAGCAGGCGGGGCAGCATTGTCGTCCCGGCAGCCGGTCATGATGAATACGCCGGGCAGCACGAACACGAGCGGCACGAAGAGGTGAACACTGAAGAGATGACGCCACACCTGGCGGGCAGCATCCGATATGAAGTCTGTCATAACCGGGTTCCTGTAATGAGTTGTCCTCATTGAACCCGGCCTGTGTCCAGAAACGTTCCATGAACCATCAAGAAATGGTCAAGTCAGAACAATTTATCTCGCCGGTAGCGTTATCCCGATCAGCAGACCGCCATCGGCAGGCAGCGCGGCGTGAATCGACCCGCCGTGCGCCTCGACGATGGCTTTGGCAATAGAGAGCCCCAGACCACTGCCGCCGGAATGACGGGCGCGTGAGGAGTCAGCGCGGGTAAAGCGGTCAAACAGCTGCGGCAGGAAGTCTGGCTCTACGCCCTGACCGTCATCGCGGAAGGTCAGCGTGGTCGCCTGTTCGTTCTGGCTGGCCGTGATTAACAACGCGCCTCCGTCGGCGGCGTAGCGCAGCGCATTTTCACAGATGATGGTCACAACCTGACCCAGGCGGAACGCGTCGGCATGCAGCTGAATATCGCCGGGTGATAGCACGCTGATGGCAACACCCGCTTTTTCTGCCTGCGGCAGTATCCAGCCTGAACGCTCGCGCAGTAACTCACAAAGATTAAACCGCTCGCGGTTCAGGGTAAGCTGCCCGGCATCTGCCAGCGACAGCAGATGCAGTTCATCCGTGAGGCGGCTGAGCTGAGTCAGTTGCTTCATGATCATCGCCAGCTGCTGCGGTTCGGCAGGAAAGACACCATCCAGAATACCCTGCAGGCGGCCCATCGCCGCCGTCAGTGGCGAGCGGAGTTCGTGTGCCATCGCCACATGCGAGGTGCGCAGCTCGCGCTCGTAGCGCGCCAGCTGCTGCGTCATCTGGTTAAAATCGTCGGTAAAGCGCACCAGCTCCTGCGGGGCGTCTTTCACCACCGCCGCCGTCCGGCCAAATTCCCCTTTTGACACTGCACGCGCCGCCGTAGCCAGCTGGCTGAACTGCACCGACAGCGGCCGGGCGAAACGCAGCGCCATCATCACCATAAACGGGATGGTGACCACCACCAGGACCAGCACGGTCAGCCAGTCAGATGACGCCAGTGACGGATCGGAAAAGGTGATCCCCCACCACTGATCGACAATCTGATGAAAGCGTGTCGGATCGCTGGCGGGATGATGGCGCAGTTGCACAAACTCATTGAGCAGCGCGGGCGGCATCCGGTGGTAGACCCAGAACGCCTGCACCGCGAAGCGCAGCCACATACAGACGGCGATCACGATTACGCTGCCAATGGCCAGAAACAGTACCCGGATGCAGATCCAGCGCCAGAGTGAGGTATGCGTATCGTTCTTCATGGCTGTCTGAACCGGTAACCGACGCTGCGTACCGCCGGTAAGACGTCAGAGATGCCTGCGGCTTCCAGTTTGCGGCGCAGGTTATAGACGTGGGTATCCACCACCCGCTCCAGCGCATCGCTTTCCGGCAGACAGTGCTCCAGCAGAAACAGGCGGGTAAACGGACGCGTCGGTGCGCGCATCAGAGTGACCAGCAGGGAAAACTCAGTGGGTGTCAGATCCAGGCGGCGCGGCGCATCACTGGTGCTATCGACGACGGCAGTGAGCGCGACAGGGTCAACCACCAACCCCGCCCAGCGCAGCGTTTCTGACGCGGGAGCGTGACTCTGGCTGCGGCGCAGTACGGCCTGAACGCGCGCGACCACTTCGCCCGGATGGTAGGGTTTGACCACATAGTCATCTGCGCCATAGCGCAGTGCGCCGATGCGGTCCGGCGCATCGCCCATCGCCGTCACCATGATTACCGGGGTATCGTCACGACGTCGCAGCGCGGCCAGCACTTCGGTGCCGTTCATGCCGGGCAGCATGATATCCAGCAGAATCAGGTCGGGCAGCCAGCGTCCTGCGGTGTCCAGTCCACCGGGTCCGTCACCGGCAATCATGACCTCATAGTTTTCACGTTTCAGGTAGGCCTCGAGTACACCCGCCGCATCCGCGTCATCTTCAATAATCAGTACACGTTTTGACTGCATTTTCGGATCACCTTGACTGTTTCTTCATAAATCCCTGGTCGTTCATTGACACTCGCCTCGCATACTCCGGCCAGTGACGCGGCACTGAATCCCTCAGCTCCGCACCTGATGTGATAATGAGGAAACGTGATGATAACCGGAAAAATAACGCTTCACATGGTCTGTTTTTCGCTGGGATTGAGTACCGCTGCTGTCATGGCTGATGAGAGTGCCACGCCACCCCCCAGCCTGACGCTGGGCATTGCGGGTATCAATGCGCCGCGCTACAGCGGCGCAGATAAGCAGCACTGGCAACTGATGCCGGTGATTCAGGCGCGCGACGGGGCTTTCTTTCTGGACTCGCAGAAAGGCATAGGTTACGACCTGCAGGCGGATAACGGGCTTTATCTGGAGCATACCCTGGGCTACGGGCTGGGCCGTTCTGACCGCAATTCCGCCTGGCGCGACGGTGATGACCGCCTCAGAGGCATGGGAAATATCGACGCAACGGTTAACACCGCGCTGGCGGTGGGATGGTCGGTCACCCCGTGGTTTGTGGTTGAAGGCAAAGCGACGCTGCCCTTAAGTGACAGCCAGGGCGTGCAGTATCGCACGTCCGTGACCCTGATCCCCTGGCAGACCCGTGACGACACGGTGGCATTGCAGGTGGCCGCTCTGTCTGGCGACGGGCGTTACATGAATACCTGGTACGGCGTGAACAGCGAGCAACATGCCCGCAGCGGATTTAAGCGCTATGACGCTGCGGGGGGATTTTATGGCACCGACACCAGCCTGACCTGGAGCCATCAGTTTACGCCCGCCTGGGCCGCCAGCGTGATCGGTGATTACACATGGCTGGATAAACAGGCTTCAGATAGCCCCATCGTCGCCCGGCACACTGGCGCATCGGCCACGCTGGCATTGAGCTACACCTTCTGACGGCACGATGAAAAAAAACCGGATGCACAGCCACCGACCGTTGCTTGCTGCGCTGATTCTGTTGTATCTGCTGGTTTATGCGCTGCTTGTCGTGGCGCTGAGTCTTTTTGATGCGCCAGTGACGGGGCAGGGGTAGCCCGCCCCTTCACTGGGTACGCCGCCGTGCCAGAAACTGCGTGGACGCTGTGACAGCGCGGCCCTGAGCGTAAACTTGGATGGAAATGACAGGCCTTGTCACCGACGAGCTGGCTGAAATTCAGCATGACGCGCCTGCAGAAAGGCCCGGTTCTGGCATATTATTTCAGCGTAAATGCTGAATACGCCGTCAGGCCTTTCCGCCCGGCTGGCGCTGCAGGAAATTCCAGGTTGCGCCCAGCATGCCGGAGTCGTTACCGTAGGTTGCGGCGTCTATGCGGATATCAATATCATATTTAGCCAGCTGCTCGCCCAGTTCATCCAGGAAGGGGTCTCGCTCGGTAATTCCCCCGCCGATAAAGATCATCTGCGGATCGAATACGCTGAACAGGTTATATAAGCAGGCCGCCAGATCCTCATAAAACTTATTAACTACCTGCTGTGCCGTTTCTTCATTGCGGTCGTATGCGTCAAAGACATCTTTGCCACTGACATCGTCGGCAGGCTTGTCGATAAGCTGACTGTAATGCTCACGCAGCGCCGTCATGGTACAGCTCTGGCTCATGGTGTGGCGTTCAATATTGCTGCTGGTGGGACGCGATGTCAGCAGGCAACCAAACTCGCCAGCCCGATTGCGTCCACCCCGGATCAGTGCGCCGTTGCAGAAGGCCGCTCCGCCTAATCCGGTACCGATAGTTAACATCAGAAAATCGTTGAGCTTTTTTGCCTTCCCCAGCCACTGTTCAGCCAGCAGGGCGCAGTGTGCATCGTTTTCAACTGTGGCAGGCAGTGACGTTTTTTCTGTCAGCCACTGGCTCAGATGGAACTGGTCAAAGTCACGTATGGTGCCGCCCATGGCAATATAACCGGCTTCTGCATCAATATAACCGGGTGTGCTGACGGCGATGCCTGCGCAGCCGGGATTTTTCTCCAGCCAGGCCAGGATCTCATCAAGTATTTTATCGCGTGCGTTATGGGAAATATCAGCACTGTCACTGGTCAGAATATTCCCCTGATCGTCAATCACGCCCATTTTTAAAGAGGTACCACCGATATCAAAAGCTGCAATTTTCATCAACGTTCTCTGATTTTGTTTTCATCCGGTTAATTGTAGTGCTGAAAGAAAAGGGCAGGCGGCGGGGCGACGGCAATTTTGTCAGGAAAGGTACAGATTTATAAAAGCTGATGCGGCGCTCAGAGCGGATGTGCGAATGCAGGCAGGATGCCCGGCAGGACCGCGCGTTCCCCTGTCCGTTATGGATGGGGTCATGGTGATAGCCTGACAAATCAGAGATAGGTGAAAAATTCAGAGACCACTGTGATAGGTGGTCACATTTCAAGTCCGGTTACGGTCAACAGTCATGAATTGCCGTTCTGGCAGGCCGCTGTTTACCCGGCAGAGACACCGAGACTGAGCCGATTCAGCAGGCATGAAACCGTAACGGGATCATGCCGTTGCTGATTTATTCCTGTGTCGTCTCCGCGTCATCGCGCTGTTCTGACTGACCAAACAGCGCCTCAGCCGTGACCTCGCTGAGTACGCCATTTTTCAACAGAATGATTTTATCTGCACTGCGGATTGTTTCCGGCCGGTGCGCGATGATGATTCGGGTGATCTTCATCTGCCGGATGGCGTCATTAATTTGCGCTTCGTTGTAAATATCCAGATGACTGGTCGCCTCATCCAGAACCAGAATCTGAGGTTCGCGATACAGCGCGCGCGCCAGCAGAATTCGTTGCAGCTGACCACCCGAGAGAAAGGACCCCATATCGCCGACCAGACTTTGATAGTTCATCGGCATTTTCATGATGTCGGCATGAATCTGTGCCAGGCGTGCGACGCGGGTGATTTTTGCGTGATCGGGTTCGTTATCAAAAAAGCTGATGTTCTCGCTGATGGAGCCTGAGAACAGAATGTCATCCTGCATTACACAGCCGATGCGGCTGCGATGATGTTCAAGTCCGGTCTGGGTAATATCCATCCCCCCCACGCTGATTGTGCCGTGTTCCGGCTGCAGCAGGCCCAGAATGATTTTCGCCAGCGTCGTTTTTCCCTGACCGGAAGGGCCGACAATCGCCAGGCTCTCACCGGCTTTGATTTCCAGGCTGGCATCCGTGACAACCCAGGGTTCGGTCGTAGCGTAGCGGAAATGGATATGTGTCAGCCTGATATCCTGCGGCGTCTGCGCATCTTCATGCATGTCATGATTGATCAGACCCGCACTGGTTTCTGAACTGACTTCGGGTTCTGACAGAACAATATCTGCCAGGCGCTCACCGTGCATACGCAGCATTCTGAAATCGATAATGGCGTTAATCAGGCCTGCTCCCCGGCTCAGAAACTGATCGGAAAAGCTGATAAAAGCGGTAAGCATACCCGCAGAGAAATTGCCATCCAGTACCTGGAGCGCGGCCAGCCAGACTAATACCACCCGGCCTACCGAGGTGAGCAGACCTTGTGCTGAGCCAAACAGAATATTCAGCTTCTGTATGACGATGCCTTTGTTGGTGGAGTCCACCAGAAAATTCATGTAAGCAGCGAGACGGGGAACCTGTTTGTTATTGGTTTTAACCGCCTGAATACCGCGTAACGTTTCGAGAAGTGAGGACTGCGTTCGCGCTGAACTGATGATTTGCTCTTCATTGGCGCGCCGGACCGGATCGTAAGCCACAAAACGCAGCAGCGCATAAGCAATGAACAGTCCGATGACCAGCCAGGCAAGTTGTGCGTTATAGATGAAGAGCATGACAACCGTCACAATCGACATCACGCCGTCTAATACGGTACTGATGAAGCGGGTTGTCAGTGTACTCTGAATGGTGTTGAGCGAATCGTAACGGGAAAGAACGTCACCCACATGCCGGGATTCAAACCATTCCAGCGGCAGCTTTAACATGTGATGGCAGACGTTGACCGTCCATTGCACACTGAGTTGACTTGAAAACCAGCTCATCACCCAGGATCGTAAAGCGGTTACCATCGTCTGGAATATCGCAATCATGATAAAACCGACTCCAAGCAACGTAAGTAATGAGTAGTCGGCGGAGACCAGCACCATATCCATTACCCACTGCATGAAGAAGGGGGTCAGTACGCCAAAAAATTCCAGGGCGACCGACAGGATGAGGACCTGGGCAAAGGCAGACTTCACCCCGGTTACGCTCCCCACCAGCTTCATCATTGAGATGCTTTCTTTTTCTTCTTTGACTTCAAAATCGGATGAAGGCACCAGCTCCAGCGCGACACCGGTGAAGGCAGTCGATGCCTCTTTGAATGTCAGTTCACGGACGCCGCGTGCAGGATCGTGAATCGTCATTTTATTGCCGCGCACTCTCTTCAGGACGACAAAGTGATTCAGTTCCCAGTGAAGAATGCAGGGCATACGTAATTTAGACAGCTCGTCCATGTCGAGACGCAGCGCACGTGAACTCATATTGAGTTGCTGTGCCATAGCAATAACGGCAGCCAGCGTGGCACCCTTAAGCGAGGTGGCGAACTGACGGCGCAGCGTGATCATGTCGATCTCATGGCCGTAGTAGTTAGTAATCATCCCCAGACAAGCCAGACCGCATTCCGCTGTCTGAGACTGACGAATCATCGGCAGGCGGTTAAACCATTTAAAATTAAGTTTCTCTAATAACTGCACAGAACAGACCTTTTAAATCAAATGGAAATTTTGTGTCCCAGCGCGAAAATCGGCTCCAGCACCCATTCATATAGACGACGCTGGTCGACGATGAAGTCGGCTTCCAGCGCCATACCTGGTTTCAGCTTTTCATCCCGTGCATAGGCCGTTATCGTCTGGTTATCCAGCGATACGAGCACGCGATACTGTTGTTCCTGAATATTATTTATGCCGGTCAGCGTGGTGACTTCCTGCGGAGAAAGCGCCGTGCGGGACACGTCGATCACCCGGCCATATTGCTGACCAAATTTTTGATAGGGGAACGCTCTGTAGCGGAGGACAACTCGCTGGCCTGGCTGAATAAAACCAATGGATTGCGTTTTCACCATGAGGCGCGCAACCAGGCTTGAATTGTCGGGAAGAATGGAAACCGCTGACTGACCGGCACTGAGCATCTGACCATTTTTAGCCATGATCATACCGACGTACCCGCTTTTCGGTGCGCGCAGCTCGAACGATCGACGCGCTTCATTTTCAGCCATCGACTGACGGATTTCGGCCAGCTGGCGTTTGATATCGTTACGCTTCCTCTCATCATCCAGCGGCATTTCATGCAGCTGCTGCTCCGCCTGAACAATCTTTTGCGACGTGTCCAGCAGCTGACGCTGATACTCCTGATAACGTGCCTGACTGTCGAGCAGCGTGGACTCCTGCTCTTCCAGCTGACGGTTTGAGGCGTATCCCTCCTGATGCATGGCATTGAGTTTATCCAGCTGCAGCTTCGCTAACGCCACCTGTTTACGGCGGTGTGTAAGCTGTAACTTCAGCTGCTCCTTCTGGAGTCTGAGACTGGCGATGGTGTCGGTTAACCCTTTCCGTTCGACGTCATGTAATTTGGTCAGTGTTTCAAGATCCTGCTGAAGGCGCTCCCGCTGACTCAGCAGATTTTCAGCGATGACCTGACGTGTCTGTCCCATCTGTGTTGAAACTTCCGATGACAGGACCATAAGAACATCATCTTTTTTGACCCGTTGTCCCTCTTTAACCGGGATATCAACAACGGTTGCGCTCACAGCAGGCGGCACGATCAACATGCCATTTTCAGGCATCAGTTCACCGGTCGAGGATTCATATTTGGTGTAGCTGCCAAACAGGAAAAAGAGGGCTGTGACGGCGGTAATAAAAATCACCACAGAAATAACCAGCCAGCGATAGGGAGGGCAGTAGAGCGCCACGGTGCCCAGGTTACCCCGGTTGGCTGCATCGAGTGCCTCCTGGCGGAAAAGCGACTGTTCCATTTATGCGTTCTTCATGATTAAGGCGTTAATGACACTGAAAAAAATTCAGCATTTCGGATGAAAGCGCACCGGTGCTCTGCGCCAGATTGATCAGGGCATTGAGGTAATTTAATCGGACTTCAGCCTGGTCTTTCAGCGCACTGTAGTACTTTTGCTGCGCCTCCATTTCATCGTTTACCGTGCGAAACCCCATCTCCCGACCGTACTGCACCGACACCACCTGCTCATGGGCTGAGTCGACGGTATTCTTCTGAGCCTGAATTAATGCTTTGCCACTGACCAGGCCAAGCCATGCAGACCGCGTATCGGTGGCTGCTTTACGCTGTGCATCGTTAATGGAGAATTTTGCGGCCTGGTGGCGATAGGCGGCTTCAACCGATTGCGACAGCTGACTGCCGCCTGCAAAAAGGGGAACGGAGACGTTAACGCCATACTGGAGGTTGTTAGTTTTCGACGTCGTGCCGAAAATGGCGTCATACAGAACGTTGTCATCGTCATCGTTGCGACTCCAGTTTTTTCCGTACCGGGCATAAAGCGACACGACAGGCATATGAGCACCCTGCGCCGCCAGCACATCGGCATCCGCCTGATCGTTCTGCAACATCGCGATTTTTACCCCGGTATTGCGCTGCTGGCTCGCATTGATCGCATCGACCAGTGAGGGATAAGGTGCATTGCTAAGACACTGGAAGTTTACAGGCTCGACGGTATCCGGGCTGATGCCTGACAAGCGCCGAAGATTTTCCTCAGCAAGCGATAACTGATTTTCCGATTCAATCTCTTTCGCCTGCGCAAGGGCATAGCTGGCTTTAGCCTCATTAAGCTCGGTGCGGGTATTCTGACCATTGGCCAGTCCGCTTTGAAGTTTCTGCTGTTGCTGACGGAAGTTATGGCTGGCTGATTTTGCTGCCTGTAAAACTTCCTGCTGATAAAGCACCGTAAAGTAGGCTTCACTGACAGCCACTAAGAGCTTTTCTTCAGCAAGCCGGACCTGGGCCTCTGCGGTGTTCGCAATCGCGACACCTTTGCGCCATCCCGCATATTTACTGAGATCAAACAAAGGTTGCCGGACACTCAGATCGTAACTGTGGTTAGTCACCCCGCTCTGATACTTTTTATCGGGCTGTTCCTGACGGTCCCAGTTGCCGTCCAGCGTCAGCGTCGGCAACAGTTCTGCCATACCCTGCCAGTATTTCTGTTTATCCGCTTCACTGGTCATCCTGCTGGATTGCAAAGCCGTGTCATAGTTTAGCGCTGCCAGTGCAGCCTGTTGCAGATTGGTTGCGGATGTGGGCAAAGGCCAGCACGTCATTATCAGCAGTGACGTTACCGCGTTTTTTATTTTCATATGATTTTTCGTGGGTAATCCAGGCGTGGAGCTAGATAAGTTCGTGTGCAAATACATATTTGATCAATTCTGTGTTGGTACTGAGATGAAGCTTGCGCATGGCATTGTATTTTTGAGTTGAAACCGTGCTTATGCTCCTGCTGCGTACTTTTGCTATCTCCATCAAGCTGTGGCCCATTGCAAACAAACGGATGACTTCCATTTCGGAGGGGGATAAACGATTTTGAGCAGGCTGCGTTGCTGCTAACTGTGCCAGGCTTTTCATCGTTTCAGAGTAATAAACACCGGAGTGAGCGGCGGAAATCCAGTGAACGGCTTTGACAAGATCGTGTATTTCATCACGCTTACTCACGACGGCACTGACTGGCAACTGCAACATCCTTTTCAGGAAGCTCAGACTGCGTGACGCGGTAAAAACCAGAATCCTGAGGTCAGAAGATTGTTTATGGATCTCCTCAAGTTTACTTACGCCATTTAAGTCATTGCAGTCAAAAGTAAAGAAAGAATCCGTAATCAATATATCGGGGATGTCCTCTTTCAGGCGCAGTAAAAGATTTTTGGTATCGGGTGGATAGGTATAAATCTCCAGATCATTAAACTCAGCTGAAAGGATTGATCGCAAAGTGTAAATAATGAATGGGCTTTCATCAGACAAACCTACACGAAGTCGCTTTCTGCTCTGTGACATAATGTTGATAATTCCTTATAGCAGTAAGATGTAATGAGCTACATCCTAAAAAATCCCTTTAACATTTTAGATTTACGGGGGAAGAAGCGCGTAATTACCGGCAGCCTGAGGGTGCAGACGCCATTTTTAACGTGAGGCTCTGTGGATCCCGAAGATAATAGTCAACATCATAACGAAAAATGGCGCTAACCGTGCGGTATAAAAGAGAACTCACCGTTGGACATGAAATTTAACCAGGCCTGCTTGTTAAAATATTATCTCAGTAAAGTTAAGTTCACGCTGTTGAGCGTAATGCCAGCTTGTTAAACTGACCCGCAGATGCATCCTTGTAAGGAATATTGATGTATTAAGCGTGCTGGTTGTTTAAAAACCTAAGAATCTTCTCGCCCTATTCTTGCTCATGGCATGTCTGTTTTTTACTGTGATTTTTCAGTTATTTCTTCATCGCAGGGCGCGTAAGGTTATCAGGCACCACTCAGAGGTAATCATACACTCCTGAACTTATAGGGATTTTTTGAAGCGAAAAACTTACAGTAAAAACATCAACCAGACCAGAAATAATGATTTTTATGTGTTTCATTTCACAAAAAAAGACATTCTTAAATGACATATCAATGTTGAATTGCTTTTAACAATCTGGCAGTAGATATTTAACAATCAACGTGCGCGAACCCTGATTTTAAGCCCAGGCAGAATGCAACTTTCTCACGCATGCATGATTGCAGCAGGTGTAAACCTGTTTCTCATGAGTTAACCCTGCATGCCGTTCGGTAAACCAGGTCAGAAACTACCCGCCCTGCAACTCGCAAAAAAGGAAGCTTCTTAAAGAATGAACGCAGGAAAGAAATTCCGAAAGTGAAGAGCGGTTTCAACTGCGGTAATCAGAAAACGTTAACCTTTGATTTTCGTTGTCAGCATGAAATCTCCCGCCTGTCTGACAATCAAGAGCAAATTATAAATATAAAGCAACCGGACGTTATCATGGAGGGTTGTTCTGCTTACTGTAATTTTACTGCTATAAAAAACTATTTAATGTTCAATTTTTAATTCAAAAGTCGAGGTGATAATGGCGAGATTTAATTATTTTCACAAAGCGGTTTTTGTCAAAATAGCTAATGATTAACCTGATAACATGACTTCCAGAATGAATTTGACTTTTAACAATATTAATTTTTTTTGCATTTTTTGTTATTGAGTGATAATTTAAAAACCTAAAGCGCAACATTTAAAACCAATTAAATCCGAGGTATTTTTTTTACAGAAAAAGTTATAACACTGTCAATAACGCTCAAGTTTCTGAATTAATCTGCTAGCTAAGTGGTATTTCACTGGCGTGAAATCTGTTTGCTATGAATGTTATTGGTGTTTTCTCCTCCCTTTTTGCCTGTTTATGGTGTTGAGTTTTATAAGAAGAGTTTTATTATACCCAATTATATTGGAGGGTTACTTACGCTTAAAAAAAGGAGGTGGGCTAAAAAAACGGCAGTGCACCAGGAGAAAATAAAGACCATAACAAAGTGATTTTACAAATTTTGCTACCAATTCCTAACCATTGTGTTAGTTACATTGAGTTAATCAATATGTATAGAGTGACTAAAAATCATGAAAGGATTATCGACGCATTAGCAGGCTATGCACAAATTGCTAATCCAGATGAAATTTCCCGGGGTAAGCGTCGCTATCATTTAACGAAAGATAATGTGCGTCGTGTCATGTTTATCCTTGAAGGCGACTTTTTACTTAAACTAAAAGGTGGGAGTAAGGTTCTCAATATCCTGTGCGCGCCACACGTTGTAGGTATAGCACCGGCACTGGATGAACCTCCCGTTTATCTGGAAAGAATCGATTATGGCAAAGTCAGTTTTATCGAGTACGATGTTTTATGGCGACTCATCTTTGAAAGGGATCTGTTCAATGATGCCATGGCAATTCTGTCAGGCAAGTATTCTGATTTAATGAACTATATCCAGTTGCCAAAAAGTAACTCTCACGATGAGGTCATTTCTTTGATTAATCGATGGGAAAAACTCCCATCCCATCTGAAGAAAAGATTTTCTGCACTTTATCTTATTGAAAACAGCTCGCATCTTTCAAAAAGTTCCATTTGTAGAGTGCTTAAAGAACTAAAAGAAAAGGGCGAACTTACGTTGGTTAACGGAAAATTCACATAGTCTTTCATTTGAACTTTTGAGATGCCCAATGGAAAAAATGGATTTTAATATATTTTGTACTGATGGAAATTACTACTTTAAGCTGGGCATCTCAAAGATCATCGAGGGCGCTCTGTTATCTGACGTTAATGTGAAATTTTTATCAGGCTCAGTGGATGACAGGTTACAAAAAGCTGATCTTATCCTGATCAATTTCTCTAAATGGCGATTGTATATGTGTCATCCGGCATACCGTAACCGGAAACCGGGCAGTGCGATCATTGTCTTTGTTGACAAAAAAGATGAAATTATCGCCAGTCAGCTGCCCGTCTGCTATCAATCCCTGATTGTTTTTTCCCGTAAAGACTCTGTGCGCCTCATTTCTGAAAAAATCACAGAGGTTTTACTCACCAGGGAGGAGCGGTCCGGAGGATTCGTCCCCACGGATTGCCTGAACTGCAATTATTCACATATTACGGTTGTACAGCTTCAGGTACTCAGCCTGTTGAAAAAAGGGTACAGCGCAGGTCATGCCGCAAAAAGACTCCATTTATCCAGTAAAACTATCTATGCACATAAATATAATGTGATGAGAAAGTTTTCCCTGAAAGGCGATAAAGAATTTAACGCTTTTATCAATGATCTCTCCCTGCTGGAGCTCTATAACGGCGTAATCAATGAAGGCTGATTAACGGCTGCCTGAAACCGTTGTTTTACCTGAGCCTCATTTTCGGATGATCTGCGCATTGCTCTGTCAGGTTTACTTTAAGGCATGCGTTCCTGCGTGATTGTCGCATTAAGACGATTCAGGCAGTTAACTGAGAGGCAGACATGAATTTTCTCAGGCCTTCCCGGTTATCGAAGGCCGGTCTATCTATCGAAGCCGCAGCACATTATCAGGAGGATGCGTTGATTTAAAGGCCTGCTCACGTCAGATTTTCTGCGGTGTAAATCATGAAATCGACTTTCCCACTGGCATATTCATCGGGTTGTACTTTCTGCTCCAGATAATTCAGCATCAGCTGTACCGCTAGCTGGGCATGCTGTCGGGTATTCTGATCCAGCGTCAGCGCGACACTCTGCTGCGCCATCAACGTGCGGGTGGTGGCATAAAGTTCATGGGTGATCCAGACGCACTGATTCAGCTGGCGATGCCGTGCCAGCGCCTGCCCGATTTCGGTATTCCCCAGCCCGGTGTTGTAGATTCCCCGCAGATTCCCGCTCTTAACCAGCTGCTTCTCCAGTAACTTACTTAGTGCGTCGCGATTTTCCTGAGCAGCCAGAACGTCGCGCAACTGCAGATGAGGAAACCGGCGGGTTATCAGGTCACGAAATCCTTCGATGCGCTGACGATGCGCACTGTAGTCCTGGTGTCCACTGACCATCAACACCTCGCCGGGCTGATGCACCATTTTGCCCAGCAGCTGAGCGGCGGTGCGTCCTGCCTGCATCTGGTCAATCCCCACATGACAGAGCCGGGCAGCACCGGGCAAATCAGTGACCAGTG
The DNA here is from genome assembly GCF_029844725.1 of Pantoea sp. GD03673. GTDB lineage: Bacteria > Pseudomonadota > Gammaproteobacteria > Enterobacterales > Enterobacteriaceae > Pantoea. The sequence continues at coordinate 66,866 of NZ_JAOCKJ010000010.1, read as the reverse complement.
AGATCACCGGCACGCCACGCGTCTTACAGTGGTCCAGCGCCTCATAAATAGCGGGATGTTCATGGGCAAATACGATTAACCCATCCCGCTCACCGCCTTGCCTGATAAGTCTTGCCAGCCGTTCAGGCTGCGCTTCGGGGACAAATGTGCGGTGCAGCGTTAACCGGCGATAGCCCAGATTCGATGCGATTTCAGTAAAATCCTGCGCCAGCTGCTGAAAGAAAAACGAATCGTTGCTGCTTAGCAGCAGTTCAATTTGCCACGGATGACGATGCTCCTCCGGCAGAATGCGGTTGAGCCCGACTTCCCGCGCAGCCTGTAATACCCTGTGGACTGTCTCCGGTGCGACGCCACCACGTTCATTAAGCACCCGATCCACGGTTGCCAGCCCTACACCTGCCCGCCGGGCGACCTCTTTCAGCGACATGCCATCCTCCTCTGAGGTAAACACCTCAAAACACCATGCCGGTAGTGTAAAACGCCGCGTTATCCTGCCAGTGCAGCTTTCTGCCGGACTATGATGGAGTTCAAATAATGAATAAAAAGCAACGTGTTGCCCTGCTCGGGTGTGGCTTTATTGGCGACGTTCATGCGGCTAATCTTCAGGCGCATCCCGCGGCTGAACTGGTGTGGGTTGCGGATGCGGAGCCTGCGCGCGCTGCCGCGTTTGCGACACGTTTTGGTGCCCGTGACGCATCTGTCCAGCAGGCGATAAATGATGCTCAGATAGACATGGTGCTGATTGCCAGCGCAACGCCAACCCATGCCGATCTACTGGAAGCCGCCGCCCGCGCCGGTAAAGCAATCTACTGTGAAAAGCCGGTTGATCTGTCGCTGGAGCGCGCCCGCACGGCAGTGGCTAATGTCCTGCCTTATAACGTGCCGGTCACGGTGGGGTTTAATCGCCGTTTTGATGTCAGTCATCAGCAGCTTAAGCAGCAACTCCGCCAGGGACGGATTGGCACGGCGGAACTGATTCAGATGGTCTGCCGGTCTTCAGCCATGCCACCGTTAGCCTATCTTCAGGCGTCCGGCGGACAGATGCGCGATCAGGCTATCCACTTTTTTGACCTGCTGCGCTGGCTGACAGAAGAGGAGGTGACGGAGGTGGCGGCGATGGGGGCTGCGCTGGCTCTGCCTTCGATCAGCGATTTTGCTGACGTGGACACCAGTACGCTGCTGTTGCGGCTACAGAGTGGGGCGCTGGCCCAGCTCGATAATGCCCGCCGCACCGGCTATGGCTATGACGAGCGCATCAGCGTGATGGGGGCAAACGGAATGCTGGAATCGGCCTCGCAGCCGCAGCGCGGAGTCAGCTGTTATCAGGGCGCGCAGATTCAGCAGCCCGGGCTGCTGCCCGACTGGTTCAGCCGGGTACAGCCAACCTATTATGCTCATCTGGATGCCTTTATCCGATCGCTGAACGGTGAACAGGTTGACGATTTGCCTGGCCTGGAAGATGGCCTGAAAGCACAGGCAATTGCGGAAGCCGCGGTGATCTCCCTGGCAGAAAGGCGCTTCTGTCAGGTGGAGAAGGTGCTGATCTGATTCCGCATGAAAGCTGCGTGCTGAAACGCTGGCCGACAAGCAAAGTGATGCTGTTTCGCTTCGCTTCAGGATGGCAACGACATGCACAGCGGTGACAGTCAGCGCGGCTGTCACCGCTGTGCGGCAATCGTCAGCGCGATATTTACACGATCGTCAACCACCCCAACCAGCCGATCCATACCGAAGGCAGAGCGGGAGATAGCCGTGGAGGCATGCAACGCCAGCGAGCGAGAAGCAGGATCAATTGTCTTATTCCCGTCCAGCGAGGCCAGCATCACCACTGGCCGACTGACAGCTTTAACCGTCAGTTCGCCAAAAATCCGGTAATTCCCGCCACCCAGTGAAGCCACGCGACTGCTGACGAAATGAATACGCGGATACCGTTCTGCATCAAAAAACAGGTCACTTTTCAGCTGCCAGGTCAACAGGCTGTTCGAGGCGACCAGCGTTCCCACCGGAATCGTCACTTCGATACGGTCGTCCCGATCTTCATCAGGATTGAGCGTTATTGTGCCGGTCACGCCCTGCAGTCTGGCCTGCGAAAAGTCATGACCAAAGGCACGCCATGACAGTCCAATCAACGTCTTGTCAGGGGTAATGGCGTAGGTTACCGGCGCGGCGTAAAGCACCGGACTGGTCAGGGCAAACAGAGTGCATAAACAGGCGGCACGTATCATGGATTTTCTCTTGTTGGCAGGCCAGACCCTAACGCCTGAATCACGATTTTATTATGCCTGTTTTACCACACCGGCAAAGATAATCTGACAGATATTAGTTGACTGTCACCTGAGGTTCACCCGTGTGTAATGATTATTTCGGAGGCGGAGTATTAATAATCAGAAATATTAAGAATACATTAAGGCGGCTTTATTAGGTTGCCCTTTTTCTGACGCCCGATCAGGCGCTGTTTTTCATTTTTTCGAGCTGCCGTGGGGTGCTGGAATTAGCTGGAAAAAAATCAGTGCGTTAAGGGGGGCACTTGAGGGGGGATGTCCCAGACAGGCTCAACCTGGACTGACAGCGGGCTGGCTTGCTGTTTTTAAACAAAATATCAATAAATCAAAAAGAACTGAGGGCAGGATAAATATTATTGAAATAAGAATGAACTTTTTCAGTATTCATCAACTTAACCCTCCCTGAATTTATTGTAATAAAACTATTCATTTAATGTTCAGTTAACTTTCATGCGTTAGCTTGTATTTACCGTCCGGGTTTTAATGCCATAACCAAAAATTTGTTATGGGTAACACGAATGCCGGATGTCGTTAAATCGCTATTCCAGTTATTTTCCGGCGTTGTGCCCGATTAACAACGCGCGACAGTTTATGGGTTTGATTTGCAGGAGTTTTAGCATGGATTTTTTGCCATTTTCCCGCCCTTCATTCGGTGATGAGGAGCTGGCTGCTGTTAAAGCGGTATTCGATTCCGGATGGATAACAACCGGGGCGAAATGCGCTGAACTGGAGCAGGCTTTTGTTCAGCTGACGGGCAACCAGCATGCCATTGCAGTGAGCTCTGCCACGGCCGGAATGCATGTCACGCTGATGGCGATGGGAATCGGGCCTGGCGATGAAGTGATCACGCCGTCCATGACCTGGGTCTCTACCCTGAACCTGATCACGCTATTGGGCGCTACGCCTGTGATGATTGATGTCGATCCTGACAACCTGATGGTAACGGCAGAACTGATAGCACAGGCCATTACGCCCCGCACCCGCGCCATTATTCCGGTGCATTACGCCGGTGCGCCCGCCGATATCGCACCAATCTATCAGCTTGCTGAGCAGCATGGCATCGCCATCATTGAGGATGCGGCTCACGCGGTGGGCACGACGTATCATGGCAAGCCGGTCGGGCATCGCGGCACGGCAATTTTCTCTTTCCACGCTATCAAAAACATCACCTGCGCAGAAGGCGGCCTGGTGGTAACCGATGATGCCGCGCTTGCCGATCGTATCCGCAGCCTGAAGTTTCATGGCCTGGCGGTGGATGCGTTTGATCGACAGACGCAGGGGCGTCTGCCGCAGGCGGAAGTGATGATGCCCGGCTTTAAATACAATCTGCCCGATATCAGCGCAGCGATTGCGCTGGTGCAGTTACAGAAACTGCCGGGTTTTATTGCTCGCCGCCGTGAGATTGCCGAACGCTATCTTGACGCGCTGCGCTCGCTGCCTTTCACGCCACTCTCTCTGCCAGCAGGGTCACATCAGCATGCGTGGCACCTGTTTATTATCCGTATTGATGAGCAACGCTGCGGACTGTCTCGCGATGCCTTTATGCAGGCGCTGAAGGCGCAGAACATCGGCAGCGGCCTGCATTTTCGTGCAGCGCACACCCACAAATATTACCGCGAGCGCTACCCCGATCTGCGCCTGCCCGCCAGTGAACGTAACAGTCAGCAGATGTGTTCGATTCCGCTGTTTCCGTCAATGACGGATCAGGATGTCGACCGCGTAATTCAGGCTTTACATGACATTGCGGGAGCCTGAGATGCGCGATAGCAAACCGATCAATATGTTGTCCGTGGTGATCCCGGTCTATAACGAGCAGGAGAGCCTGCCAGCGCTGATGCAGCGCACCTGTGCCGCCTGTGACTCCATCAACCTTGAGTATGAAATTCTGCTGGTGGATGACGGCAGCAGTGACCGCTCTGCCGAACTGATCGAACAGGCCGCCACGGTTCCCGGCAGCCGCATAACGGGCGTGTTGCTTAACCGCAACTACGGTCAGCACTCCGCCATCATGGCCGGATTCAGCCAGGTCCGGGGCGACCTGATTATTACCCTGGATGCCGATCTGCAGAATCCGCCGGAAGAGATCCCGAGACTGGTAGAGGCTGCGCGTCAGGGGTATGACGTCGTGGGCACCGTCCGGCAGCAGCGACAGGACACCTGGTTTCGTCGTCAAGCCTCACGCACGCTCAACCGCCTGATTCAGCGGGTCACCGGTAAAGCGATGGGTGATTACGGCTGCATGCTGCGCGCCTATCGCCGCCACATCGTCGAAGCGATGCTCAATTGCCATGAGCGCAGCACCTTCATTCCGATTCTGGCCAACACCTTTGCCCGTCACACCCTGGAGCTGCCGGTGATCCACGCCGAGCGGGCTTTTGGCGATTCGAAATACAGCTTTATGCGCCTGATCAACCTGATGTACGACCTGGTGACCTGTCTGACGACCACGCCGCTGCGATTGCTCAGCGTGGTCGGCAGCCTGATTGCGCTCTCGGGCTTTGCTTTCTCGCTGGTGCTGCTCGTGCTGCGCCTCTTTTTTGGTGCGGCCTGGGCGGGTGATGGCGTCTTTGTCTTGTTCGCCGTGCTGTTCATGTTTATCGGTGCCCAGTTCGTGGGTATGGGACTGCTCGGGGAGTACATCGGGCGCATTTACAACGACGTTCGCGCGCGTCCGCGCTATTTCGTTCAACGCATTGTTCAGGCTCCTGAAGAGCCTTCTGTACAGGATACTCAATCATGAAGACCGTTGTTTTCGCCTATCACGACATGGGCTGTGTCGGCATCAATGCTCTGCTGAATGCAGGCTATGAGATCACCGCCATTTTTACGCACAATGATGTGGCGACCGAAAATCACTTTTTCGGCTCCGTTGCCCGTCTGGCGGCAGAGCACGGCATTCCGGTCTATGCGCCGGATGAGGCGAATCATCCGATCTGGCTTGACCGCATCCGTACCATGGCACCACAGATGATCTTCTCCTTCTACTATCGCCATCTGCTGAGCGATGAGATCCTGCAATGTGCCAGGAAGGGTGCCTTTAACCTGCATGGTTCGCTGCTGCCAAAATACCGCGGCCGGGCACCGCTGAACTGGGCGCTGGTCAATGGCGAACAGGAAACGGGCGTCACGCTGCATCGCATGGTGAAGCGTGCGGATGCCGGTAATATTCTGGCGCAGCAGAAGGTGACCATTGACGATCAGGACAATGCGCTGACGCTGCATCGAAAATTAACCCAGGCTGCCGGGCAGCTGCTGAGCGACATACTGCCTCGCCTGCGGCACGGTGATGTCAGTGAGTGGCCACAGGATGAGCGTCAGGCAACCCGCGTAGGCGGTCGTTCGGCCGAGGATGGCCGCATTGACTGGAATCAGCCTGCTCAGGTCATTCACAATCTGGTCAGAGCGGTCACCGATCCCTGGCCTGGCGCATTCGCCTTTGCCGGTTCGGTTAAATTTATCGTCTGGAAGAGCCGGGTTCATCCGCAGCCGCATCAGGCGAAGCCGGGCACTGTCATTTCTAAACAGCCGTTTCTTATCGCCTGTGGTGAGGGCGCGCTGGAGATCCAGACCGGACAGTCTGAGCATGGCGTTTACATGAACGGCAGCCAGCTGGCGCAGAGCCTGGGCATGGTGCCAGGCGCACTGCTCTATTCACAGCCGCAGTCGGCGCTGCAGCGCCGCACCCGCGTACTGATCCTCGGTGTTAACGGCTTTATCGGTAACCATCTCACCGAGCGTTTGTTGCAGGATGCGAATTTTGAAGTCTACGGCCTGGACATCAGTTCCGATGCCATCAGCCGCTTCCTGGAACATCCGCGCTTCCATTTCGTTGAAGGGGATATCGCCATTCATTCCGAATGGATTGAGTATCACATCAAAAAATGTGACGTCATCCTGCCGCTGGTGGCAATCGCTACGCCGATTGAGTACACCCGCAACCCGTTGCGCGTGTTTGAGCTTGATTTCGAAGAGAACCTGAAAATCATCCGCGACTGTGTGAAGTATCAGAAGCGCATCATTTTCCCGTCCACATCTGAGGTCTACGGCATGTGTACGGATGCCAGCTTCGATGAGGATTGCTCAAACCTGGTGGTAGGGCCGATAAACAAACAGCGCTGGATCTACTCGGTATCCAAACAACTGCTGGACCGGGTGATCTGGGCCTACGGTGAAAAAGAGGGACTGCGTTTTACCCTGTTCCGTCCTTTTAACTGGATGGGACCGCGTCTGGACAACCTCAATGCGGCGCGCATCGGCAGTTCCCGCGCGATCACTCAGCTGATCCTCAACCTGGTAGAAGGTTCGCCCATCAAGCTGATTGACGGCGGCAAACAGAAGCGCTGCTTTACCGATATCAGGGATGGCGTTGAAGCGCTGTTCCGCATCATCGAAAACAAACAGCAGAATTGTGATGGCCAGATCATCAATATCGGTAACCCGGATAACGAAGCCAGTATTAAAGAGCTGGCCGAACAGTTGCTGGAAAGCTTCGAGCGTCATCCGCTACGCAGTCAGTTCCCGCCATTCGCCGGTTTCCGTGAAGTAGAAAGCAGCAGCTACTACGGTAAAGGCTATCAGGATGTTGAGCACCGCAAACCTGCTATCCGCAATGCGCGTCGTTTACTCGGCTGGACGCCGACCGTCACGATGGATGTCACTATCGACAACACGCTCGACTTCTTCCTGCGCACTATCGAACAGCAGGCTGATAAGTGATGAAGAAGATTGGCCTGCGGATTGACGTAGATACCTGGCGCGGCACGAAGCAGGGTGTGCCAGCGCTGCTTGAGCTGTTCCGGCGTCATGCGGTACGGGCCAGCTTTTTCTTCAGTGTGGGACCGGACAACATGGGCCGCCATCTCTGGCGGCTGGTGAAACCGGCCTTTCTCATAAAGATGCTGCGCTCCCGTGCCGCATCGCTCTATGGCTGGGACATTCTGCTCGCCGGAACGGCCTGGCCGGGAAAGGAGATGGGACGCGGCCTGCGGCACATCATGGAAGACGCCACCCGCCAGCATGAGGTCGGCCTGCATGCCTGGGACCACTTTGCCTGGCAGACCTGGGCGGGCATCTGGCCACAGGACAAGCTGGTTGAGCAGATAGCTCGCGGCACTGAAACGCTGAGTGAGATTCTCGGTCATCCTGTCAGCTGCTCGGCTGTCGCGGGCTGGCGCGCTGATGGCCGGGTGATCGCCGCCAAACAGGACTTTGGTTTTCACTATAACAGCGACTGTCGTGGCAGCGGCCCGTTCCGGCCCCTGTTACCGGATGGTCAGATTGGTACCGTACAGATTCCGGTGACGCTGCCCACGTGGGATGAAGTGGTTGGCCGCGAGGTCAGCGCTGCAGGCTACAACGATTACATTCTGGCGAAGATGCTCGCTTCTGATGAAGGTGCTGTTTATACCGTGCATGCTGAAGTTGAGGGGATTATCGGCTATGCGGATTTTGAACGGCTGCTGGATGCGGCAGAACAACACGGTATTGTGTTCTGTCCGTTAGGCGAGCTGCTGCCCGATGATCTGAGCACTTTGCCGACAGGCAAGGTAGTCAGAGGCGAAATCCCCGGACGGGAAGGGTGGCTGGGCTGCCAGAAACTGACTGAAGAGGCGGACTAGTGCGGATGCGTAACAACACGAAGTGGGTGCTTTTTTTCAGCTTCTTCATTCTCTATTACCTGATTCCACCCGTATTCCGCGATCTCTGGCAACCGGATGAGACCCGCTATGCGGAGATCAGCCGCGAGATGCTGGCGACCGGAAACGGGGTCACGCCGCACTTCTTCGGCCTGCGCTATTTTGAAAAACCGATAGCGGGCTACTGGGTCAACTCGCTGGGTCAGTGGTTGTTTGGTCACAACAATTTTGGCGTGCGGGCGGGATCGATATTCTCAACGGCGATCACCGCTGCGCTGATTTACTGGCTTGGCAGAAGACTGTTTGGTTCAACGCGCACCGCCGCTGTCGGCACCCTGATTTTCCTCAGTTCGCTCCTGGTTTATGGCGTTGGCACCTATGCGGTGCTCGATCCGATGCTGATGCTCTGGCTGGCGGCAGCGATGTGCAGCTTCTGGCTGGCGACAGAAGCCAGCGGACGCGCCAGACGCGCGGGCGGCTATCTGTTGCTGGGTCTCGCCTGTGGCATGGGCTTTATGACTAAAGGCTTTCTGGCGCTGGCGCTGCCGGTACTGGCCATTCTGCCCTGGGCAATCTGGCGCAAGAGAATGCAGGAGCTGCTCTGCTTCGGGCCTCTGGCGGTGATTTCTGCCGCGGCAATCAGCGCACCCTGGGCGGTGGCAATCTATCATCAGGCACCCGATTTCTGGCATTACTTCTTCTGGGTTGAGCACATCCAGCGCTTTGCGGAAGACAATGCGCAGCATAAAGCGCCTTTCTGGTATTACCTGCCGATTTTGCTGCTGGGCACGCTTCCGTGGCTGGCGCTGTTACCGGGCGCGTTGATGACCGGATGGCGTGAACGTCAACCTTATCCCGGCGCGCTCTATCTGCTGAGCTGGACGGTGATGCCGCTGCTGTTTTTCAGCCTGGCAAAAGGCAAACTGCCGACCTATATCCTGCCCTGTTTTGTCCCGCTGTCGCTGCTGATGGCCCATTATGGACTGAACGCTGCGCAGCGGGCAGGTCGCGTATTAACGGTCAATGGCTGGATCAACCTGATTTTCGGCGTCATCACCCTGGCAACGGTCTTGCTGGTGCTGGCACCCTGGAGCGTGACGCATCATCCCTTGTTCGCCACGCATGAGATGCTGAAGCTGGCGCTGGGGGCACTGGCGTTTCTCGTCTGGGGTCTGGTGGGTGCATACAGTTGCCGATCTTCACAACGCCGCTGGCTGGTGGCCGCGCTTTGCCCGCTGGGCATCGCGCTGTGTATTGGATCAGCGATCCCGGATAAAATTCGTGATGCCAAACAGCCGCAGCACTTTGTCTCGACAATCAGCGACCGTCTGGCGTCCAGCCGCTTTATTCTGGCGGACAATCCTGGCGTGGCGTCTGCTGTCGCCTGGCATCTGCAGCGTAGTGACATCGGCTTCTACGACACCAAAGGCGAGCTGGAATATGGGCTGAGCTATCCGGATGCCCAATCCCGCTTTGTCTCTCAGGCAGACTTTGGCGGCTGGCTTGCCGACCATCGCCGCATCGGAAGCGTGTCTCTGTTACTGCTGGTCGACTCGGTACACAGCGATATCGGCGAGGATGTCCCGGTGCCGGATGTCGTCTATCGCCAGGGCAGGCTGGTCTGCCTCTACTACAGTCAGATGAAGTGATGCTGCTGCTGATTGTGCTGGTGAGTCTGCTCAGCTGCAGTGCGCAGCTGTGTCAGAAACAGGCGACCCACGTGGCTTCACGCCAGGTCCGCTTAATCTGGATTGGGGTGAGCATGCTGTTGCTGGGCATTGCTATGCTCCTCTGGCTGCTGGTGCTGCAGCGGGTGCCAGTGAGCCAGGCCTATCCGATGCTGAGCCTCAACTTCATTTTCGTTGCGCTGGCTGGCCGCATCCTCTGGCATGAGCGTTTAACACTGCGTCAGATCGCCGGAACCCTGCTGGTGGTTACGGGTGTGGCGCTGATGGCGAGCCAGCTATGAAAGGGTACGGATGGGTCGCATGCAGCGTGCTGCTGGTTTCAGCGGCACAGCTGATGATGCGCTGGGCGATGCCGCAACTGCCCGATGCCAGCAGCCTCATGTCGCTGCCTGCTGTTGCCATACTGCCCGCATTACTGTTGCTGGCCGGGCTGGCTGCTTATGGTATCTCCATGCTTTGCTGGATTCGGGCACTGCACTATTTTCCGCTTAACCGGCTTTATCCGATGCTCAGCCTGAGTTACGTGCTGGTCTGGCTGGTGGCTGTCTGCCTGCCTGTGTTTCATGAGGCGTTCAGCTGGCATAGTCTGGCGGGCGTGGTGATTATTGTCATCGGGCTGCTGTGCATTGTGGTTAAACCCTGAACAAAAAATTAGCGTTTCCGCATCATAAATCCTTTTTATTACTGTTTTCGGGCAGCAATTAATGCTGCCATGACAGGGATTATCCCGACGTAACCGGGCATGTGCTCTATACCTGCAAAGTTATACCACCGCGCCGAAAAGAGATGGCTGATGAAGCGCGCGTATTGGTGACATTCCCGCGTGCACAGCAGCATCTGAAGGAAGACGGCCCGATCAGGACGCGAGCCGCATTATTCGTATTGAAGGAAAATGGCTGGCAGCTCGCTGGCAAGCTCAAAAAAGCATTTCCGTGCTGGACGACATGACTCTTTCCGGGGGCATCGTGGAAGCGATCAGATCGGCGTTTAAGACCCAGGCAGGCTGAGTGTCATGTGAAGCTACGGCTTATTGCATCTGGCAGAGCGGTTTAAGCTTTTCGGCCAGTGCTCCCAAGTCGCTGACAATCAGATCGGGTACCGGTGCCAGCGGATAAAGTGCCTGTCCCTGACGGCTGACAAAGGCGGTCTTCATCCCTGCACGTTTTGCGCCACCCACATCCCAGCCATGCGCAGCCACCATCATGCATTCTGACACGGGCTTGCCCATCTCTTTCATGGCCCACTGATAAACTTTCAGATCGGGCTTGTAGACCTGCACCTGCTCTACGCTAAGAATGCGTGCGAACAAGGGTTCCAGCCCGGCTGAACTGAGCTGTTTCTGTGCCAGCGCGGCAGAAGAATTGGTGAGTGCCACCAGCATATAGCCCTGCTGCTGCAAGGCAGTCAGTCCCGCTAAAACATCAGGATGCGGCGGCATCGCTGCGATAATGTCAGCCAGTGGCGTCGCATCAGCTGGCAGAGTAATGCCGTAACGCGCAGCGGTCATCTCCAGTATCGCTTCGGCAATCTCACCAAAGCTGTGCCAGCTGCCGGTTACCGACTCAACCAGTGAATGATGCAACAGTGAGGTAAACCAGGCCTCCGCGCGCTCTGGCTTGTTGCCAAGCCGCTGCGCGACGACCCGGTTCAGTTCGGTGGTGTCCAGCAGAGTCTCATTGACATCGAAAAACAGAGTGCCACTGTACGGTGCAGGATTTTGGTTATCGGTCATCGTGACTCCGGTTGGCTTGATGGTATAGCATTATGGGGTTGATTGAAGGTAGGACACTGAGGACGATTGCTCAAGATTGGGGGCTTACGTTTCGTGTCAGACTGGAAAGCTGGAGATGATGTCAGGGGATTTATGTCAAAGCCAGGTAGAAGTGACCGGGTTCAGGCAAACCTGAGATGTCCGATATTATGTAATGACATATGTTTGACGTCGACTCTGTTTTATTTTTATCCTCAAAATCAGCTACGCTGACCTGCATCGGAAATGAATAAGGAATTATCCAATGCGTACCCGTGATTCTGCACGTTTGCTTATTATGAACTCCCTCAATCAGGTCTTATTATTCAGGTTCAGGCATGAGAAGGATGCGCTGGCAGGTAAAGTATACTGGGCAACTCCCGGTGGAGGCGTGGAATCAGAAGAGACTTTTGAGCAGGCAGCTATCCGGGAACTTAGAGAAGAAACAGGTATTTATGTTAACGATGTAGGCCAGTCGTTAACGGAGAGAACTTTTGAAATGACTCTGCCCAGCGGTGAGGTGGTTCTGGCACATGAGCGATTTTATTTAATTAAAATAGGCGATGAAGATATCAGTACCAGCGGATGGACCGAAAATGAAAAATCAGTCATTAATAATTATCACTGGTGGGATCTTAATGAACTCCGAAATACTGACGACGTTGTTTATCCCTCAAATATTCCTGATATCTGCTCAATACCGGATTAATTACCAAATATCTCCTGGCTTCCTGCCTGTAAATCAATCAGCGCCTCCGGTAAATCATCCTCATTAACCGCATGTTGCCGCATTTTAGCAGAATCTTTCTTCAATATGCATGCATTACCAAACCCCGCCTCTCTACCGCATCCTTTCACTGGCAAGATGATAAACATCGCTGCGCTCACGTTTACCGACAGCCACAACGGCAATGATCAGTTGATCGTCGATCACCTGATAAACCAGCCGAAAACCGGACGCCAGAAGTTTGATTTTGTAACAGTCTTTGATCCCACGTAGTTTTGCCGAGGGGATATGGGGATTGTCACAACATTTCTTCAGCTTTTTAGCAAACTGTTGCTGGAGAGATTTGTCCAGCTTCTGCCATTCTTTAAAAGCCTCTTCTCTGAATTTGACCGTATAACTCACAAAAGCGCATCCAGATCGACATCAAGCAGAGGCTGCTTGCTGCGTTCGTGGACCAGCTTAACCAGTTCCTGATCGTCAAGAGCATCAAGCATCTGTTCATAAAGCTCAGCTGGTACGCAATAAAATGCAGGCTGGTTGCGGTTGAGAATAGCGACGGGATAACCGTCCCCGGCATTGACAGTGGCCATCGGGTTTTTTTTCAGTTCACTGACGCTGGCACTGGTATCGCTTAAAATGATGTGTGGCACAGGGCCTCCAGGACTGCTTAACAGGTCTTTATAGTATCAGGATGAAGACCTGTTAACCAGTCCTGGCGTACTGACAGAACCCGGTTTATCCAGAACGGAAAGCGCCAGTTCAGTTAAGGAAGCGCTGCTGAATATGACTTGCGCGACACCCTGTAGCTTCGGCAAGGTTATGTCATCCGATATCATGCATCAAACCACAGACAGGCAGTTTTTGTTCTCCTTCTTTCCACCGCCTGAATGTGTCTCAGGTGTTCTGAGTTATCCTTCAGGGTTTCAGGATGACTTTTGTCCAGCCATTATCCCGGTCATCAAAATGCTTATAGCCTTCGGGTGCGTCTGAGAGTGCAAGACGATGCGAGATAATCTGCGCGGGATTGGCTCTGCCCTGATGGATAAGCCTTGCGAGCTGGCGGTTGTAGGCTTTCACGTTACACTGGCCGGTCTTCATTGACTGCCCTTTAAACCAGAAAGTACCAAAATCGAAAGGTACTTTACCCTCTTTCGCCAGGTCGGTCGCCCCGCCGGGATCCTGTGGAACAAAAACGCCTACCGTACCAATGCCGCCTGTGGCTTTGGTTGACGCGACAAGGCTATTCAGCGTGGCGGAGTTATCCTCGTGGCCATGTTTATTGCAGCATTGATAACCCACGCATTCGCACCCGCAGTCCGTACCGCGTCCGTCGGTTAATTCGAGGATTTTATTGACCGCATCGTCACCCACACCGTTGATTGCCACTGCACCAAGCTGTTCGGCTAACGCCAGCCTGTCCGGATGGGTATCGACCACAAAGACCTGTGATGCGCCTTTAATCATGGCCGAGTGCGCTGCCATTAAGCCGACCGGGCCAGCGCCGTAAATGGCAACACTCTCGCCAGGGCGTAATCCTGCCAGTTCAGTGGCATGCCAGCCGGTGGGGAAGATGTCGGAAAGTAAAACGTAGTCCTCCTCTTTTTCAACCGCATCGGGCGGCAGAACCAGACAGTTAAAATCAGCATAGGGAACGCGAAGAAGCTCCGCCTGTCCGCCATCCCATTCACCCATCTCCGCAAAGCCATAGGCGGCACCGGCCGCACCCGGATTGGCTGTCAGACAGTAACCGGTTAACCCTTTCTCGCAATTTTCACAGAAGCCGCAGCCGACATTAAAGGGCAGACAGACATAATCGCCGACTTTAACGCGCTCAACCGCGCTGCCGGCCTCAATTACCTGTCCCAGATTTTCATGCCCGAAGATGCGACCCTGCTCGAAGCTGGTTCGCCCTTCGTACATATGCAGATCGGAACCGCAGATATTGGTGGTGGTAATACGGACAATGACATCAGTCTGGCGAACAATTTTGGGATCCGGAACGTCTTTGACGGAAACGTCAAAAGGTCCGTTATAGACAACTGCTTTCATAATGTTCTCCTCACGTGCATGATCAGTTTTGAGGGGGGCGACAGCATAATGCATTGCTGTCGCCGCCCTCTTCGTGATGCTGCTTTTTCAATCAAACGTCCTGACTGAAGGTGTAAGTGTAGAACAGCTTATGGAGCAGTCTGGTGAAATAAATATGGTGTAACTCTTTGAAATATAGGCACCGCTTCGCTAAAGCCCGGTTTTTAAGTCCGCGGCGTCTTGCTTATCCGCCCCCGGGTGCCACGCATCAATTTTCCTGCCTGGCAGCAGTTTGCGGGACGCCCGGCCTCCGTACCTGGTAAATACCAGGCGGGGTTCATCCTGTCACCCCCCGTATATTCCCTACTGCTTATCCAGTGACCACGTGGCGCTGCGTATATCAACCTTCACCGGCAGCAGACCAATCCCGGTAAACTTATCCGCCAGCGCCTGCTGCTGGGTGAAGACTTCAGGCGTCATCCGCTCTGCGCCATAAGGCATTCTTGCGAGCGCCCGCTGCCAGACAGGCTGCGGCAGACCGGTTGAGGTGGACATGATTTTTGCCGCCTCTTCCTGATGCTGATTAGCCCAGGTGCTGAGTGAACCCAGTTCATCCACCACCTGGCTGGCGATTTGTGGATAGGTTTCCGCGAACTTACGGCTGGCAAGATAGAAGGTGTAGTGCGGCACCAGCCCTTCGGCATTTTTAATCAGCCGCGCATGAGCGTTAGTTTCCACTTCTGCGTAATAGGGGTCCCAGATGACCCAGGCATCGACTGCGCCACGCTGGAAAGCGGCGCGTGCATCAGCAGGTGGCAGATAGACCGGCGTAATGTCTTTATAGCTCAGCCCAGCCTGCTCCAGCGCGGTGACCAGCAGATAGTTAACGTCAGAGCCTTTATTCAGCGCCACACGCCTGCCTTTGAGATCTGCCACGCTTTTGACCGGAGAGTCAGCGGGCACCACAATCGCTTCGGTTTTAGGGTTGGCTGGCGAGTGTGCCAGATAGACCAGATCGGCCCCGGCAGCCTGCGCGAACGTTGGTGGCGCGTCACCGGTAGCGGCCAGATCGATACTGCCGATATTTAAGCCTTCCAGCATCTGCGGTCCGGCGGGAAACTCAATCCAGTGAACCGCAATCCCCTGTTTTTTAAATTCCTGATCCAGCGTGCCGCGATATTTCAGCAGCGCGAAGATATTCGCTTTCTGAAAACCGATGTTCACCGTCTCGGGCTTCTCTGCTGCCTGGGTGTTGAAAGCTAAGCCCGTCTGGGCGGCAATAATTAATGCGCTGAGTAAAACTCTTTTCATCTTTCATTCCTGGGTCTGGTTGTTGTCAGCGCAACATAACAAACGTGGATGGAAGGGCTTAGCGATGAAAAGTTCGATGCTTAGCTGAAAAACCGCTATGGATGCCAGACCGATTCGCGCACCCGGATGGCGCGGCTGAATAATCCCAGCGCATAGAAGCGGTCTGCGATGCTCTGCTGTTCCCGGATGATGGCCAGATCCATACGCTGAGTCTGGTGGCTGCGCCGGGCTAAGGCATGCATCAGTGAGGTTGCAGAGATGCCAAGTTCGGTGGCGAGCAGCCCGGCCGCTTCAGCGCGATGCGCATCAATGTAGCGGCCGGTCTGCTCCAGCGCGGTGAGCAAAACCTGCAACAGATCGCCGCTGTGCGCCGCAAATCCGCGCTCAGCCAGGTAAAACTGATGGTTATTGACCCGGCCGGTGCCATCCGCGATGACCCTGAACTGTCCGCTGTTCTCCGCCTCGCTGAGCAGCGGATCCCACATCATCCAGGCATCCACCGCGTTGAGATCGCTGGGCGTCAGCGGATATTTGGGTGGCGCATAAACGATGCGCACATCATCCAGCGCTAAACCCGCCTCATCCAGTATCTGCAACAACAGATAGTGCACGTTGGAGCCACGGTTTACCGCGATACGTTTGCCTCTGAGATCGCCAGTCTGCTGAACCGGACTGCTGTTCGGAACCAGCAGCGCCACGCTCTGTGGGGCGGCAGGCTCCCAGGCAACATAGACCATCGGGCAGTTACTGGCCTGCGCAAACAACGGCGGGACTTCACCGGTGGTCCCGAAATCGATCTCCTTATGGCTTAGCGCATGCAGAAGCTGCGGACCTGCAGGAAACTCACTCCACATGACGCTGACGCCCTGCCCGGCCAGCTGTTTTTCCAGCGACTGGCGTGCTTTCAGGATGCCGAGGTTGCCAAATTTCTGATACCCGATACGCAGTTCCCGCTCCCTTTCAGGCTGCGGACGCCGTGCGATGTCGCCCTGACGCACTGCACCACGGCGCGGTTTGATCACCCCCAGATGCCCCAGCTGTGTGCGCAGCGTATGCCGGCTGATGCCCAGCAGCGCGGCTGCCTGTAACTGATTACCCTGGGTAAGTTCCAGCGCATTTTTCACCAGCCCGGCAATCACCCTGGGATAGAGCGGTGCGTCACTCTGCTGCATCTGCTGGCGCAAAAACTGATCCAGCGCCTCCTCTCCCTGTGGCAGGTCGCTTCCCATCAGAGGCGTAAGCCGCAGCTGCTGTGGCGTAACCAGTGACGTTTTGCTGAGCAGCACCGCGTTGTGCAGCGTGTTCTCCAGTTCACGGATATTGCCCGGCCAGCTGTAATCCATCAGCGCCGTTATAGCCTCATCACTGAGGCGTAGCTGAGGACGACCCAGACGACGCGCATAGAGCTGCAAAAAGTGACTGGCCAGCACCGGGATATCTTCGCAGCGCTGGCGCAGCGGCGGCAGCGTGACGCTGGCCACATTCAGACGGTAATAGAGATCTTCCCGGAATCGCCGTTCACGAATCGCCACGGCCAGATCCCGGTTGGTCGCCGCAATGACCCGCACATTCACCTTCACTGCCCTGGACGAGCCTACGCGGGTGATTTCGCGCTCCTGAAGCACGCGCAGCAGCTTCACCTGCAGCGACAGACTCAGTTCACCCACTTCGTCCAGCAGCAGCGTGCCGCCCTCTGCCGCTTCAAACCAGCCGCGATGGCGGTCCTGGGCACCGGTAAACGCGCCTTTCTCATGACCAAACAGCTCTGACTCCGCCAGGCTTTCAGTGAGTGCGCCGCAGTTAACCGCCAGAAAAGGTTGCCGGCTGCGGGCGCTGTGATGATGCAGGTAGCGCGCCATCACCTCTTTGCCGGTGCCGGTTTCACCGATGATCAACACGGTTGCATCGGTGGGCGCGAGCTGATCCAGCACGCTTTTAAACGCGCGTGATGCGGGGTCAATTAATTCAGGGCTGGAAATCTGCATCTCGTTTACCGGGTGACCAGAGGAGTAATGACCATACCGCGCTGCAGACGCCGAAACGAGAGGCGAAACGCGCCAGATTGTTGCTAATGCAGCAGGCTGTCACCGGCGCTGTTGCGAATGCAGCAAAGCGGATTCAGCCAGGCCTGGTTTATCTCTTTGAATTTTAATAATAAAAATCTGTCTCCGTGCTGGCACGCATCCTGCTAATAGCTATATAACCAAAGGGATTAACCCCATGTGTTAAATTTTAATATCGTTATAAAGGAATCTGCTAATGCGACAGGCGACACAGGAAAACCTCAACCTCTTCTGGTTTCTGCCCACCCACGGTGACGGGCGCTATCTGGGTACCACTGAAGGTGGCAGAGCGGTCGATTTACCGTATTTACAGCAGGTTGCGCTGGCGGCAGATAATCTGGGCTACTACGGTGTATTAATCCCGACCGGTAAAAGCTGTGAAGATTCATGGCTGGTGGCTTCGGCACTGGCGCCGATCACCAAAAAACTGCGCTATTTAGTGGCCGTACGGCCGGGCCTGCAACCGCCCAGCCTGGCGGCGCGTATGGCCGCGACGCTGGATCGGCTCTCTGGCGGCCGGTTGCTGATTAACGTGGTCACGGGTGGCGATCCGGTGGAGAACAAAGGGGACGGTATCTTCCTGAATCATGAAGAGCGCTATCAGGTGACGAAAGAGTTCCTTGAGGTTTACTCCCGCCTGCTTAAAGGCGAGAAGGTAGACTTTGACGGCGAGCATATCCGCGTAGAAGGGGCTGAAATCCTCTTCCCGCCGGTGCAGGAAAATGGCCCGCCGCTCTATTTTGGCGGTTCGTCTGATGCGGCTATTGATGTTGCGGCGAACCAGATCGACACCTATCTGACCTGGGGTGAACCGGTTGAACAGGTTGCAGAAAAACTGGCGGTGGTGCGGCAGCGGGCGCAGGAAAAAGGGCGTACGCTCTCTTATGGTATCCGGTTGCACGTCATTGTCCGTGAAACGGAAGAGGAAGCCTGGGCAGCCGCCGATCGGCTGATTTCTCATCTGGATGAAGAAACTATTGCCGCCGCGCAGAAGATCTTTGCCCGCATGGACTCGACCGGACAGGCGCGGATGAGCGCGCTGCATCAGGGCTCGCGAGAAAGTCTGCGTATCGGGCCTAATCTCTGGGCGGGTGTCGGCCTGGTGCGTGGCGGCGCAGGCACTGCACTGGTCGGCAGTCCGCAGCAGGTCGCCGATCGCATCCGGGAGTATCAGGCACTGGGCATTGAGAATTTTATTTTCTCCGGCTATCCGCATCTTGAGGAGGCGCATCGCTTTGCTGACCTGGTGATGCCACTGTTACCGCTCGCCGCCAACGCTGAAAAGAAACAGCGCAGCGTAAACACCGGCCCGTTTGGTGAAACCATTGGCGGCGACCGTCGTCCGGTTAAACAGACCAGCGCCAGTTAACAGAAAAAGGCTCGCTTATGTCACAACAGCAGATTGTCATTATCGGCGGTGGGTTCACCGGCACCGCGCTGGCGATCCATCTGGCCCGGCTGGGTGAGACGGGATTAGCGGTGACGGTGATTGAACCCCGGGCGCAGCTGGCTCAGGGTGTGGCATACGGCACCACCGATCCGGCTCATCGCATCAACGTGCCCGCCGACAGAATGCAGCTGGCGGGTGATGAAGAGGGGCTATTTGATCGCGATTATCGCGCCTCGTCCGACTTCAGCGCCGATCCGGCAGCATTGTGGCGTGACGGCAATGCTTACCCGCAGCGCGCTGCGTTTGGTCGCTGGGTCAATGCGCAGTTTGTGCATCAGCAGCAGCACTCGCCGGTAAAACTGCGTCATCTGCGTGACAGTGCCGTGGCCTTTAAGGAGGGTGTGGTGAGCACGACCACCGGGCAGCACATTCATGCCGACCAGGTGGTGCTGGCGATCAGCCATCCGCCACCGGATCTGCCTGCTTTGCTGAAGCCACTACAGGGGCATCCGGGGCTGATTGCCAATCCCTGGCAGAATGATGCGCTGGCACAGGTCGCCCCTGACGATCGGGTTGCCATTGTCGGTTCAGGGCTGACCATGTCCGACGTCGTGGCGTCGCTGCATCGCCAGCAGCACCGCGGAAAGATTACCGTCTTCTCCCGTCGTGGCCAGTTGCCGCGTGCCAACCTTAGCGGTAGCAATGAGACCTGTGCCCTCGATTACGGTCAGCCACAGCCCGCTACCGCACGCGGCTGGCTGCATCGGGTGCGTCAGGAGGTCAGGCAGGCAGCAGCGCTGAATCTGCCCTGGCAATGTGTGCTGGATGATATCCGCCGCAACGGTCAGCACATCTGGCAGAGCCTCTCCCTGCATGAACAGCAGCGTTTTCTGCACCACCTTCGTCCCTGGTGGGATGTTCATCGTTACCGGATCGCCCCGCAGGTCAGCCAGATTCTCAGCCAGCAGCAGGCGAGCGGACAGCTCTCGCTGCTGGCGGCACGTCTGATCACCGCTGAAGCGCCAGATAAAACAATCCTGCTGACACTGCGTTTGCGGGGCGCGCAAACGGAAAGTCGGGTGGTGGATAAAGTGATTGTCACGACCGGGCCAGCACACAATGCCCTGCTTAACAGTAATGCGCTGCTGCGTCAGCTGCACGGCGACGGCCTGATTGCGCCTGATCCGCTGGCGCTGGGGATCCATGTAAACGCGCTGTCTCAGACGCTGAATGCGCAGGGTAAGGCTAATCCCCATCTCTATGTAGCCGGACCTGCTGCACGGGGTCGCTTTGGCGAACTCATGGGATTGCCGCAGGTGGCGGAACACGCTGAGTCCGTAGCACGGCAGCTGCTTGCCGCCCCGCCGCAGCCCCTCAGCGAGCGATGTCCCGGCTCCCTCACTGACTGAATCGTCCTTCTAAAAACAAACTTTAAAAGTGGGCGGCAAGCGATTGCCGCATCCGCTCAGGAGTCGCTATGTCATCGCAACGTGAAATTCGCCTGAATGCTTTCGATATGAACTGTGTCGGTCATCAATCACCCGGCTTGTGGGCGCATCCCCGCGACCGCTCCTGGCAGTACAAAGATCTGGAATACTGGACCGACTTAGCACGCCTGCTGGAGCGCGGTAAGTTTGACGGGCTGTTTATTGCTGATGTGCTGGGTGTTTACGACGTGCTGAACGGTAACAACCATGCAGCAATCCGTCAGGCTACTCAGGTGCCGGTCAACGATCCGCTGGCCTTAATTACGCCGATGGCGCTGGTGACGACGCATCTGGGTTTTGGCCTCACCGCCTCGCTGTCGTTTGAACACCCCTACCCCTTTGCGCGGCGCATCTCCACCCTCGATCACCTGACTAAAGGCCGAATCGGCTGGAATATTGTGACCTCGTATCTGGAAAGCGGTGCGCGCAATATCGGGCATCAGGCTCAGACCGATCATGATGCGCGCTATGACTATGCCGATGAGTATCTGCAGGTTGTTTATAAGCTGCTGGAGGGCAGCTGGGAAGAGGGGGCGGTGCTGCGCGATCGTGAGCGCCATATCTTCAGCGACCCGACTAAAATCCATCCTATTAACCATCAGGGAACCTTTTTCCAGGTGCCGGGCATTCATCTCTGCGAGCCATCGCCGCAGCGCACGCCGGTGCTTTATCAGGCTGGTGCATCCAGTCGCGGTAAAGCCTTTGCGGCGGAACATGCTGAATGTGTCTTCGTCGCCGCACCCTCGAAAGTGCTGCTGAAGAAAACTGTAGCGGATATTCGCCGCCGGGCCGCTGAGGCCGGACGCGACCCGCGTTCAGTGCTGATATTCAACCTGCAGACGGTGATTGTGGGAGAAACCGATCTGGCGGCGCAGGCCAGATGGCAGGAGTACAAAAGCTATGTCAGTTATGAAGGTGCGCTGGCGCTGATCTCGGGCTGGACGGGTATCGACTTCGGGCAGTATCAGCCGGATCAGGTACTGAAACATCTGCATACCAACGCGATTCAGTCAGCCGTCGAGACATTCTCAACGGCCGATCCTGACCGTCAGTGGACGGTGCAGGGTCTGGCAGACTGGGTGGGCATTGGCGGATTTGGTCCGCTGCTGGTGGGCAGTGCGGAAACCGTGGCTGATGAGTTGCAGAGCTGGGTTGAAGAAACCGATGTCGACGGGTTCAACCTCGCCTATGCGGTGACGCATGAAACCTTTACCGACGTGGTGGAACTGCTGGTGCCGGAACTGCAAAAGCGCGGCGTCTATAAACAGGATTATCAGCCCGGCACGCTGCGTGAGAAGTTGTTCGGGCAGGGACCCCGACTGGCGTTGCCGCATCCGGGTGCCGGTTATCGCCGGGCTGCCGGTGCTGACCAGCCAGCAGCAAGCACGGCGATTTCAGGATCGTGAGAGCTGGCATCCGAGCGAGATAATCGTGAGCCTTAGCAGGCATTAATGGTGGCTATCACCGGACCGGGTGAGCCAGTGCGCCGCTGCTGAACGGGTACAAAGCAAATTTCATCGGGTTTAGCAGCATAAAACAGAGATCAACGCGACCTGCGACCGGATAATGTTCACGCATTATCCGGTGTTTTGCATGGGTGAAATTACCTGCTATCTTATTGAATTTATTATAATCGTTATCCATATTTGTTGGTTGTTTACTTCACCGGGAATACTTATAAAACCCTCGTTACCTGCTGAATATAATAACGAGGATACGATGAGTACATTAGAGATTGACAACACCCTGACCGCCCCGCCGCCACACTCCACGCCGGTTCGTTCGGTGAGTGATGTGGCCCGTCTTATTAACTCCCGAAGTGAGAAAAACAGTTACGCCCGCTGGATCGTTTTCCTGGCGCTGGGCGGCGTGTTCCTTGATGCCTACGACCTCACTACGCTCTCTTATGGCATTGACGATGTGGTGAAGGAGTTTGGCCTGACGCCGGTACTCACCGGGCTGGTGACCTCCTCCATCATGATCGGCACTATTGTGGGCAATCTGGTCGGCGGCTGGCTCACCGACAAATATGGCCGCTATTCGGTGTTTATGGCGGACATGCTCTTCTTTGTGGTTTCGGCGATTGCTGCGGGTCTGGCACCTAACGTCTGGGTGTTGATTGGGGCGCGGTTTCTGATGGGCGTGGGAGTAGGGATCGATCTCCCGGTTGCCATGGCTTATCTGGCAGAGTTCTCTAAATTCTCCGGTAAGGGTAACAAAGCGTCACGCCTCGCCGCCTGGTGCCCGATGTGGTATGCCGCGTCATCTGCCTGTTTCTTCATTATTTTAGCGCTCTATTTCCTGCTACCCGCTGAACACATCGACTGGTTATGGCGCGCCTCGCTGCTGTTTGGTGCGGTACCGGCCCTGCTGATTATTGCGGTTCGCAGCAGGTTCATGAATGAATCACCGTTGTGGGCAGCCAATCAGGGCGACCTTAGCGGCGCGGTACGGATCCTGCGCGACTCCTACGGCATTATTGCCCATGAAGCGCCGCCCGAAAAAAACGACGCCGTGAAGGCGGCCCCAAAAGTGCATCTCCGCGTGCTGTTTCAGAAGCCCTACCTGGAACGCACGATCGTCAGCGCAGTGATGAACGTCTGTATCGCATTTGAGTACACCGCCATCGCTTTCTTCCTGCCCTCTATTCTGGCGCAGTTTCTGGGCGCGGGCGTCTTTGAAACCCTCCCCGCCTCCCTGGGACTGAATGCGCTGTTTGCCTTTACCGGCGGTCTGCTGGGGATGCGTCTGGCATGGAAATTTCCGTCCAGGCATGTGGCGATTGCGGGCTTTGCGCTGCAGTTTATCGCGCTGATCGCACTGGCGTTGATCGGTCATCCGCAGGCCATCCCCGGCGTCGTGTTTGCCGTGCTGATGCTGGGACTCTGGCTGTTTGCCGAAGGGTTTGGACCCGGCGCACAGTTGATGATCTATCCGGCGCTCTCCTACCCGACCCACATTCGCGCAACCGGTGTCGGTTTCAGTCGCTCGCTGTCGGGTATTGGCAGTGCGCTGGCGCTGTTTATTCTGCCCATTTTACAGGCCCGCTACGGCACCAACATGTTCTGGATTGTCTCTCTTGCCGCCCTTATCCCCATTATTTTCCTGCTTATTATCCGGTTTGAACCGACCCGACAGGATATTGATGAACACCCCGAATCTGGAGAAGATCATGTCTGAATTGACCCCTGCTGAATTTGCTGCACTGACTGAACAGTTCCGGCCACTCTTCAACCGCATTGCTGAAGGTGCCGCCGGGCGTGAAACGAATCGCACTCTGCTGCATGAGCCCATTCGCTGGCTGAAAGAAGCGCGGTTCGGCACCCTGCGCATCCCCAGAGAAGAAGGTGGCTTCGGCGTCTCGCTGCCACAGCTCTTTTCACTGCTGACCGGCCTCGCCGAGGCGGATTCAAACCTGCCACAGGCGCTGCGCGCGCATTTCGCCTTTATCGAAGATCGCCTGAACCAGCCTGCGAGCGACGAACGCCGTCGCTGGTTCAGACGTTTTGTTGATGGTGAGCTGGTGGGCAGCGGCTGGAGTGAGATTGGTGCAGTGAAGCTGGGTGAGGTTAACACGCAGGTCTCCCCGGTTCAGGATGGATGGGCGCTCAGCGGCGAGAAGTTTTACAGCACCGGCACGCTCTATGCCGACTGGATTGATGTTTATGCACAGCGTACCGACAATGGCCGCGATGTGATTGCGCTGGTGAACACGCATCAGAAGGGAGTGGAACGGGATGATGACTGGGACGGTTTCGGACAGCGGCTGACCGGCAGCGGCACCACACGCTTTCAGGAGGCGCATGTGGAGCAACCGCACGTTTACGATTTCAGCGAGCGCTTTCGCTATCAGACCGCCTTTTATCAGCATGTTTTATTAGCCACGCTGGCCGGTATCGGGCGGGCAATAGTCCGTGATGCGGCACAGGGCGTGGCACAGCGTAAGCGGATTTACAGCCACGGGAATGCACCCCAGGTGAAGCAGGATGTGCAGGTACTGCAGGTCGTCGGGCAGATCAGCAGCTGGGCCTGGGCGGTTGAGGCCACCGTTGAGCGCGCAACCCACTCATTGCAACGGGCGTTTGAGCTGCAACTGCGCGGCGCGGATGAAGCAGAGCTTCACGCGGCGAACGTACTGGCAGAGGTCGCGTCAGCCCGGGCGCAGGCGGTCGCCGTCGAGCTGGTCACGCGTGCCGCCACGGAATTGTTTAATGCGCTTGGCGCGTCAGATACCCGCGTCAGCAAGGCGCTGGATCGACACTGGCGCAACGCCCGGACAGTGTCATCGCACAATCCGGTGATCTACAAAATCCGCAACGTGGGCGACTGGGAGGTGAATGGTAAAGATCCAACGTTTATCTGGCAGATAGGCAATGGCGGGTAAACCAGTTAAATATATCGCACAGATAGCGGTGTCCAGTCTGATAACACAGACTCGCATCGCTATTGGTTATAAATGAGAACCTGCGTTGCGATGAAAAATGTATTTCTTGCCTGATGATTTGTGAGGGGGTTTCCCGGCGTAATAACGCGGTTGAAATAAATTAAAATATCAACGTAAATTGTTAAAGCGTGCTTTTAAATATAAATCGTGAGCGACCTGAAAAAGGATCAACAGGAGTTGCCTGCTTTACAGATGAGGTCTGAAACATCATTAACTCGCGCCGTGTAACGAAGCGGGTTTCACTCTTGCTTGCAGCCGATAAGTGATGGTGGATGTTCTCCAGCCCTTAATCTGCCGGGCTAGCAGGCGTCAGTTAATCTGCCAACATGAGGATTATCAGCCGTTTTTTAAGGTATCTCATAATCGTCTGTAAATAAATTAACCGGCCTTCATGGCTAAATAACAGATGCTAAAAGGTAATTTTTTTTTGGTTAAGGGTGCCGATTTTCTTTTTGAAACTCCATCTTCATTAAGTGAATTTTATTTCGCAAGGTTTTGTTTGTGAATATTCAGATGGCACACGTGAGGGGCTTTTTTTGGCATCCTGGAAATGAGGGTGTGAGGCTAACCCATGCGCGATGCAGAAAAATCGTTGAGGCGTCGATAACATCATTAGCGAACGTTAAATTTTTATTAACGCAGTTTCGGTTTAATAATTTCTGCCATCCGCTACGCATTTTATCTTTTCCACCTGATTGTACTCAGGGTCGGTAGTAAATGAAATAACACGTCATAAATAACGATATTTATTGTGGCATCTGGTTTTTGTTCAGTGCTCTGCCAGCCTGTGTCGTCAATATGGTGACCTGTTATCAGGTTGTCCTACGCCACATCCGGTTCTGCAACCGGCCCCGACTGGAGAAATCAGACAGAAAACGTGCAATCTTTCTGACTTCGTATAATTATTCTTATACGAAATCATGACATGATGATCGGGTCGGGTTATGATGACAATCAGCAGAGTCCGCTCTGTAAAATGGCAACGCTACGTAAATTCTGACCGGTTACCCCCCTGGTAAATTCTCAGAATTCATGTAGCGCGATCATACTGTTTTCTGGTTAATAAGTGAGCGAAAATGAGTGATGCAGGGCCACTGAACAGCCTGACGGTGAGCCGGAACAGCGATATTGCTGAACGGCTCAGACAGTTCGTCCAGGATAAAGACGCATTTTCACCCAACACCTGGCGCCAGCTGCTCAGCGTCATGCGAATCTGTCATCAATGGTCGGAAGATAACCAGCGCACCTTCCTGCCGATGAGTGCAGAAGATTTGCGCGATTACCTCACTTTTCTGGCTGAAAGTGGCCGGGCCTCTTCGACCATCACTTCGCATGCGGCATTAATTTCGATGTTACACCGTAACGCCGGACTGCTGGTACCCAATGTCTCTCCGCTGGTTTTTCGCACCATGAAGAAGATTAACCGGGTCGCCGTTGTCAACGGCGAGCGTGCGGGTCAGGCGGTCCCCTTCAGGCTGACAGATCTGATGGCGCTGGATAAGCAGTGGTCAGGTTCTGACAACCTTCAGGTTCTGCGCGATCTGGCTTTTTTGCATGTCGCCTATGCAACACTACTGCGTATCAGTGAATTGTCGAGATTGCGGGTGCGGGACGTGATGCGTGCCGCTGACGGTCGAATCATTCTGGATGTGGCATGGACAAAAACCCTTGTTCAGACCGGCGGATTGATCAAGGCGCTCAGTACCCGCTCAACGCAGAAACTCGAACAGTGGATCGCGGCGTCCGGGCTTTCCAGCCAGCCTGATGCCTGGCTTTTCAATGCAGTTCACCGCTCAGGCCGGGTACTGATTGCCGAAAAACCCATGAGCACCCGGGCACTGGAACAGATTTTTAACCGAGCCTGGCACACGGCTGGAAAAGGCAGCGCAGTGAAGGCCAACAAAAATCGCTATACCGGCTGGAGCGGTCACAGCGCAAGGGTCGGTGCCGCTCAGGATATGGCAGATAAAGGGTATCCTGTCGCCCGGATTATGCAGGAAGGCACCTGGAAAAAACCGGAGACACTGATGCGCTATATTCGTCACGTGGAAGCGCATAAAGGTGCGATGGTGGAATTCATGGAACAATTTGCTGAACCCGATATTACCGGCTGATGTCCCCCTAAAGCGCGTAATTAACGCGTTTTCATGGCAGAGTTATCCACAGAAAAAGTGGACAGCCTGTGTGTAAGCCGGTACGGTTTCTCGCTGAGACGGGGGCTGACGGGTTCATCCGGCTGATTTAATTGATCTCTTTATGCTGCCATACAACCTGCTGCGAATCTGTCTTCGAAACAAGAGGCCAGCCTAAAGGGAACGGCTGATACTCAGGGTGCGCCCGGGTCTGTTAATGAACAGCCTTTAAGGCTTAGCACGGTCGGCAACAGAACGCGCGCCTCTGTCCGCTGCGACACGGGTAAACCCGCATCACAACGGGTCTATCTTTACTGAACGTAGCCTTTCTGTTTATCACAGCCGCCGTGGCAGCCGCGACAGTTTCTCTTTTCCTCATGAAGCATGACCGGTATTGCCTGCACCCTGCTTCCCGCTTTGCGGAGGGCCATAAGAATGATTCCGTTCAGTAACAAAAGGCTTATCAGACAGGTCGCACTGAATAACGGATGCGCGTTAAAAGTGACGATCTGATAAAAGAACGTGGCCAGGGTATAGGCGATGTTCAGCCCCCAGAAGAAGGAGAACATCATCCATTTTTTTCCCGCCTCACGTGCGATAGCGCCCATCACTGAGACGCAGGGAATGTAGAGCAGGACAAAGATTAAGTAGCTGTAAGCGGCAAACCCACTGCCAAATTTGGCCGACATTACGCCCACAGAACCGGATGCCATCTCACCATCGCCTTTGCTGGCATCGATGGGATGCGCCAGCGCATCAATTCTGAATGCCGCCGTCAGGCCCGCCCAGGTTTCTGTCAGCGCCTCTTTCAGTTCATCTGCCAGGTTAAAAGCCTGCGGATCAAATGGACTGCTCTGGATCGCCTCCGTGGTGTACAGGCTGTTAAGCGTACCGACCACAACCTCTTTCGCCATGATGCCGCTCACCAGTCCCACTGTCGCCTGCCAGTTATCCTGCGTCACTCCGATGGGTAACAGCACGGGGGTGATCGCTTTGCTGGTCGCCGCCAGTGCAGAATGGTTTATGTCATCAACCCACTGGCCATTAAATGCAAAGCTGCTTAGCAAACCAATCAGCATGCTCACCAGGATGATGACCTGACCGGCACGCACCACAAACATTTTCAACCGTTGCCAGGTCTGCAGCAGCAGGCTTTTAAAATGAGGCCGATGGTAGACCGGCAACTCCATGATAAACGGCGAAGCCTCGCCACCCAGAAGCGTATGCTTAAGCACAAGCCCGGTAGCAATCGCCACAACAATGCCCAGCAGATAGAGGGAAAATACCAGGCTGGAACTGTGTGCATCGAAGAAAGCGGCGGCAAAAACGGCAAAGATGGCCAGCCGTGCGCCGCAGGACATAAAGGGAGCAATCAGCACGGTAAGCAGGCGCTCACGCGGTGTGTCCAGCGTCCGCGTCCCCATCACCGCGGGCACATTACAGCCAAAGCCGACAATCAGCGGCACAAAGGATTTTCCCGGCAGGCCCAGTGACTGCATCAGCCTGTCCATCACAAAGGCGGCGCGTGCCATATAGCCTGAATCCTCAAGGAAAGAGAGGAACAGGAACATCAGGCCAATCTGCGGAATGATGGGCAGCACCGTATTGATACCGGCACCGAGACCCTGCGCCAGGAAAACCGTCAGCCAGGTCGGGAAGTGACAGACATAACCCAGCCATTGCGCGCCATGAATGAATATTGCCACCGAACTCCCGTCAAACAGCGGCTGCAGCGCGGCACCGATATTGATTGAGAGTACAAACATCACATACATCACGGCCAGGAATATCGGGATCCCAAGCCAGCGGTCCAGCACGATGTTATCGATCTGGCGGGTAAGGCTGGCCGGGATGGCCTGATGAATGTTACTGACCGCCGCGCAAACTGCGTTGATGGCACGATAGCGATAATCGGCAATCTGTACGCCAGTATCACCTTCCGCCTGCTGCATAGTGCTGTTCAGAAAGGGAAGCAGCTCAGGACACAGTTTCTGGCTGTTGATATCGCCTTCAAGCAACTGTAATGCCAGCCAGAAGCGCTTTTGCGGGGCTATCGTCACGGGCATCTTAAGGCAGAGCTGCTCAATCGCCTCTTCAATCGCGGCCGGATAACGCACCCGTTCCGGTGCGCGGTAAACAGGGGGCTGATCGATCAGTGCTTTCAGCTGAGCAATGCCCTGGCCTTTGGTTGAGGTCAGGGAAACCACCGGACACCCCAGACGATCTGACAGCGCTTCGGCATCGATAACGATGTTCTGATTTGCGGCAATATCCTGCATGTTCAGAGCAACAATGCAGGGCACGCCCAGCTCCAGCAGCTGGAAGGTCAGGAACAGGTTGCTTTCCAGACTGGACGCATCCACGACGTTAATCACCAGATCGGCGTTATCCTGATAAAGGTACTGGCAGGCGATGCTTTCATCAATGGCGCTTTCCGCGGATAGCGTGGTCAGGGAGCGGGTGCCGGGCAGATCAATAAGTCTGACATCTGACTGCGCGGTAAAAAACTGCCCTTCTTTACGTTCAACCGTGACGCCAGCCCAGTTCCCGACCCGCTGGCGCGCCCCGGTCAGCTGATTAAACAGCGTGGTTTTACCGGTGTTAGGATTTCCAATCAGCCCGATGGTTATCTTTTTCATCAGACGATTTCCTCCAGAATGATGTCAGCCAGATCACGCTGTCGCACCGCCAGGCTGACGCGGCGGGTACGGATCTGTACCGGGTCGCCCATAGGCGCCACGCGAATAACCTCAATCACTGCCCCTGGCAGCATGCCCATCGTCAGTAATTTCTGGCGCCATGTGGAGTTTACCGATGGCTGATAACCCAGAATCCGGTAGGTGCTTCCCATGTTAATTGCCATATCACGCCCTGCTCTGATAAAGAAGCGTTCATTTTATAAATGATAAGCGTTTCGGTGTTTGATCTGGGATCGTACTGACAGGGAAAATTCTTAACCAGGGTAACAGCAGCGCACTTCGTGGATTACGGGCGGTGCTTCAGCGGCAGGGTGGGTAAGATTCGCGCTCATCGTCCGGACGCATTCTGCGTTGGCAAGAGCGGATGCACTTTTGCGATAAACCACACCGTCACCCCAGAACCCGGAAAGAGTCAGGTAAACCTGTTAGTTACATCATTCATACGCTGTTAAAACATCATCACGGCCCTTCGGGCCCTGCGGGGCGGCCAGTCAATGGGCACTCGGTGTGTCAGGACGGCTCCGTTTGGGTTTCGCCAGAAAGGGGCAATATCCGTCAGAATTCCGTCCGGCATACTGAGAACGCTTAAAAGGGTGTTGTAACTATTTAGCGCGCAGATGAGGATGTTGCTTATCACCAGCGGGTTATCCTGAAATTTATTACTGCGAAGATAAAGTGCCTGTTCATCGGCCTGCCGCATCAAATGGGGTAACAGTGATGACCACGGAAAAATGCGCCCTGCTGAGCACGACTCCATCGGGGTATGACATTACTTCAATGCACGACCCGTTCTCACATCCATTTCAACGCTGCACCGAATCTCGCTTTAAAACAACATTCATCAGGAGGCTGATTATTCTTTACAGCGTTGAAGGTCGATATTGACGTGAATTGCACTCTCGTTGAGTTTGTACCGTTGATGCCCACCCTGTCGGACAGACAAATCGCAGATTGAAGTTCAGCAATAGCCGTCTGTCAGGCCACGTCAGCACCCTGGCCTGATTTTACCGGTATTTACGCATCATCATTCTGCTGTGCAGTACGCTGACGCCGGCAACGTTCAGAGCAATACATTACGTCATTCCAGCACTTTTCCCACTTTTTGCGCCATGACATGGGTTTATTACAGGTTTTACAGTAACGAACCGGCAATGACTTTTTATTACCTTTAAACACGTCAGACCTCTGCAGGAGCAATCATCGCGCTATCGTTAACGCCTTAGTCGGTTAAGTGTAGCTTAGCCTGCGGTTATTCTTTATCAGTGTCACTGAAAACAGCAGCACAGCCTGTCCGGATCAGGCCATACTGATGCGTGACGTCATCACCCCAACGTTTAAACTGATTTAATGCGCGAATTTATTATTCGCAACTATTTCGCTTTTTGTAATCGGGAAATGACCGTTGCATAAGCGAGACGTGGAAGGGTTAATTACATCAGGTTACCGTCTCGCGTGGTTCATGCCCGGATTGATCGGGCCGGTTATTCATGACCCGGCCCTGTGTTATGCGACGGCCTGGTGATATGTGAACGTTGTTAACAGGGTTAATATCACGGCTAAGTGGAGGTTGAGCACTGGCCGGAGCGTAGCAACGAAGAGCTGGATTTAATGCGCCGTGAGCAATAATCCGGGGGATAAAGACATCCAGGCCTGAATGCACAGTGTGTTATGAGCGTAATAGCGTCAGACTTTGATTGAACACGGGGTAATTATTACCGTAAATAATCAGTTTAATGGCGGTGATCAGGTGATGATTTGTCTTAAACTCTGTCGGATTGTGCGGCACATTTCACTGATTTTAAAACCAACCGGCAGGCAATTTTGCAGCGCGGGCAGGGTCATGTTTCATTGCTGAAATTAAAGCGCGCTACACACAAAAGCAACTTATTATCATGAGTTTATCACTGTGGCGCTGTATCAGCTGACCTGAAAATATATTAACGCAATAATTCATTACGGGATCTTTACAACGTAATTATGCGCAACATCATTGCTCTGTGCGTTAACTGCGGATGAGCTTTACAGCTCACGTTATCCCCTTGCTCAGAGCGCGCATACGAATAGCGAAGCGACACCACTGGCACAACAGAAGAACCGGCACGATTAATCCATCCCCCAGCTAAATTACCCTGTGTCTCAGTAAGACGGATTTTAAGCATTTTGAGTGAACTGAGTAAAAAATGGCGTAAATTTACTTTTGTTTAACGAGCATTCGTTAAATAGAGTTTCAACTCTCTCAGAAACAGATTAATATGTTAAGGTTGAACTATTGGTTCTGTATTATGATTCTTCGAAGGCAAGCATTTTAAAAAAAGCAGGTCTGACGAAAAGCATCAGCGTGAACCCGCTCTGTATTTTTATTATCTGAACATGACTATGGTGACTTTGATGAGTGACACTCTCAACAGCTTGAATAATATCCGTACACTCCGCGCAAATGCCCGCGAGCTTGACCTTGCTGCCCTGGAAGAAATGCTGGAAAAACTGTCGGTTGTGGTCAGTGAGCGACGTGAAGAAGCTCAGGCTTCAGAAGCGGCTAATCGTGAAAAAGCTGAAAAACTGGCAAAATACCGTGAATTGCTGTTGCAGGAAGGTATCGATCCTAATGAGCTGTTAAATGGTATGCCGACTGCGCCTGCTGAGAAGAAAAAACGTGCGCCGCGTCCGGCTAAATATCAGTACACCGACGAAAATGGTGACGTAAAGCAGTGGACGGGTCAGGGCCGTACCCCATCGGCTATTAAATCAGCTATCGATGCAGGTAAATCACTGGACGATTTTCTGATTTAATTCGGAATGCCAGAATGAGATCCCGCCTGACGTTGATCAGGCGGTTCTTTATCAGCATCTGATACCGGCATATCAGCCACCAGCCACTACGCCTTCTGTCTTTCCTTTCACAGGTTGCTTATCCCCTTCATACCCAATCCTGTTCAGGCACGCTCCTGAAATACCCCGCGCAACACCGTTACAGGTAAACGCTTTTATTCAATTTCCTGAGCCATTATTTTTCTCAACTGATTGAGACTGGCGGGCCGTGATGATTTCCAGCCCGATCTGCTGACCGTATGAAAGTTCGAGCGTATTACCATCGGGATCGGCAAAAAATGCCCAGTAACCCACGGGGGCTTCAGATTGCAGTGCTGCACGTCGAAGGACGCCTTCACGCCGTGCGATCGCAACTTTTTCATCAATCTGTTCGCGACTGGTACAGGCTACGCCAATATGACCAAATGGCCCCAGAGGCGTATCATCACTGCTGTCAGATTGCACCAGCACCAGGGCAAAAGGTCGGGTCAGGTCTGACAGCCATGCTACTTTCTGCGCCTCCGCAACACCCGGCTCACGCTGATGTATGACCTGCATCCCGGCATAACGCTGATAAAAATCCACGCTCTTGTCTAAATCGCGGACCTGTAAAGC
Source organism: Pantoea sp. GD03673 (assembly GCF_029844725.1). GTDB lineage: Bacteria > Pseudomonadota > Gammaproteobacteria > Enterobacterales > Enterobacteriaceae > Pantoea. Next base: position 33,806 of record NZ_JAOCKJ010000010.1, on the reverse strand, counting down.
AAGATGAGTAAAACCGGTATCGTTTGACATGATCGCTCCCTGTCGAGGTTGAGCGATCACCCTGCCACAGATGCAGTTCAGTATTTGATCACGCGTGCCTGGCCGCACGCTCTTCGCACATTACCTGATTACGCCCTGCCCGTTTCGCGCGATACAAGGCCTCATCAGCGCGTTCAATCAACGCCTGTTTCCCCTGTCGTGCGTCAGAAGCAAGATACACAGCGCATCCTGTACTCAGAGTGACCTGTTTTTGCGGCAGTTCGGAGGTGATATGTGGAATAGCAAGCTCGTTAACGGCTGCGATGATGGATTCCGCCAAAGCCAGCGCAGCGGACAGCGGTTGTTCAGACAGAATGATGGCGAACTCTTCACCGCCATAGCGGGCCGGGAGTTCGTTTTTACGCCGCGCGACGTTCTTCAGAACGCCAGCCACTTTTTTCAGACAGTCATCACCGGCTACATGGCCGTAAGTGTCGTTGTAACGTTTAAAATAGTCGATGTCGAACAGAATCAGCGACACCGGCAGGCCGCTCAGCTCCGCGTTCAGCAGGCTTTCTGTCAGCATGTGATCGAAATGACGACGGTTAGCCACCCCTGTCAGCCCGTCACTTTGTGCCTGATTCTCCAGTAAGCGATTCGCTGCCGTCAGCTCATCACGTAATCGTGTCAGCTCACGCTGATAACGCAGCGTATGCCGCGCCTGACGCAGCACAAACGCACCCAGTGAAATAATAACGACAAGCAGCGCCAGGTTCAGAATGAGATCCTGTACCCAGCTCTTAAACCAATGGTTAAAAAGCGCACGCTTGTCGTATCCAGCGGCGACCACCAGCGGATATCGCTGTGAGCGGACAAAGCCGAAGATGCGTTTTTTACCATCGAGCGCGGCCATCCACTGACCGCTGCCCTTATCGGAATTGGCCAGCATTTTCAGGAACAGCGGGCTTACGGAAATATTTTTGCCGATATAGCTGTCGGGCATCGGGCGGGCATACAGCACCGTACTGTCTGCCAGCATCAGCACCAGTACATCACCATCACTGAGCTCGTAGTAGCTGTAGAAACGGCGAAAGTAGTCCACTTTGATGGTGGCGAGCAAAACACCCTTAAAACCGTGGAAAGCATCGTTGACGCGAAGAGTAACCGGAATGACAAGTTCATGCGTGGTGCGACTGCGTATCACCGGGCCGATATGCAGGGTATTTCGCGGGCTGGCGCGATGATAATCGAAATACTCACGATCGGAATTATCAATGCCCGGCGGTATCCTGCTCATCGAGGTCGCTATCCACCGGCCCGACTGATCATAGTAGAACAGGCCGTGAAGTTGCGGCAGGCGGCTCTGCAACAGATGCATCGTCTGACTCAGCGCTTTGCCATCAACACCGTTTATGGCGATCTGCTTTTCAAGCTCGCGTTGCACCTCGCGCAATGAAAGTTCGGTTTGCAGAAACGTATCGTCAGCCTGCCGTGCCTGCGACAGTGACAGGTTGACCGCCGTGTCTTCAGCTTTACTGACGGTTTCATTCCAGTCTTCCCGCATCATCCACAGATTAAGACCTATAACCGCCACGGTAAGTAATACCCCTGAGAGCATAATGCTTCTCAGCAGCGGCGAAATTTCTGACGCCGGAGCATCATTTTTACGGCGAAACTTCATGCCTGTCCTTAATAAACCCTGTTGACTGATTAAAGCACAGTTAATTAAAAGCAAAAATGCAAGCCCCCAGCACTGTCAGACAATGCAAAACCGCATTTATCCAGCAGAATTCGCTTAAATCTTCTCCTTATCTGGCGCAATCACTATCTATACTGCAGCATTAACAGCTAATAAATCCACATTTAACCTTCAACTCTCACGCAGGTAAATGTTACCCTTGCCGGCTGAATAATTTGCACTTGATTGATTAACTTGAGTATTTGAGGAATGTTATGACTAAGAACCTGAGCAGCCTGAATAATTTCCGCACGCTTCGTGCAGAGGCGCGCAATATGGCTCTGGATAGGCTGGAAGAGTTGTGCCAGAAATTAGAGACCGTGGTAAATGAGCGCCGTGAAGAGGAAAGTGCGCGTGCAGCAGAAGCCCGTGAGAAAGCGGAGAAGCTGGCTTTTTATCAGGAATTGTTGATGGAAGAAGGGATTAATCCAGCAGAACTGGTGACGAACAACGCTCTCGCCGTGCCCGTTAAAAAGAAACGCGCAAAACGTCCGGCGAAATACCGTTACACCGATGAAACGGGACAGGTTCATGACTGGACGGGTCAGGGCCGCACGCCTTCCGTCATTAAGGCGGCGCTTGAAAAGGGTCAGTCGCTGGATGATTTCCTGCTTTAATCGCCATTCACTCCTGCCGGAAGAGTGACCGCTATCGCGTGGCATGATTCCGGTATGGAACGCCCCCGGATGCCGGTCATCGTTCCCGGCTGCTCATAAACGCAAACAATAGACAGACTTCTCTTTTAGCAGCAATACCCTTCGTCGTTGCCTGTTGAACGATTCGCCGTGTAAAGTCCGATAATCCGCACTAATCACAGACCTGAAACGGGTTATTCACTTTTAAGAGGAGAGAGGGTGAACGATCGCTGGAAAATACACTGGCTGGAGGCATCCGGTGATGTTGAGCAATTCAAATCGGCCATCGTCAGCGCGGCTGAGACTGCCTGCCAGTACCTCTCCTCTGTCACCCGCGTTCCGCGTCTGGATATGCTGGTCCAGTGCGTACCGGACGCGGTAATACCTGAAACAGGGTTTGCAGGCCGGGCGTATCACTCCACATTGTTCAGTCTGGCGATTGATCCGGCAAATCCGAATCTCAAACAGAAGCTGGACGATGGCACGCTGGTGCGACAGATCCTTCACGAAGTCCATCACTGCATACGCATGCGCGATCCGGGATATGGCTGGACGCTGGGTGAAGCCCTGGTCAGTGAAGGCCTGGCTGGTCAGTTCGTCTGCTGGCTGCTAAAAACTGACGCAGAACCCTGGGAACGTGCCGTTGCGCTCAGTGAATTACAGGCTAATCCCGTGACGCTGGCAACGCTGCAAAGCCCTCATTATGATCATTCAGCCTGGTTTTTCGGAACGGGTGATTATCGCCGCTGGTATGGGTATACGCTGGGTTATCAGCTGGTAGCCGCCTGGCAACGTGCTAATGCGGAGTGCGTAACAGAGAAATGGTTCAGTGTGACAGCCGATGACGTGCTCGCTGCGGGGCTGGCGGAGGGATTGCTGAGAAACTGACGGTAAAAAAAATGCCGCAGCGGGCTGCGGCATGACGGTTCTGATTCACATCAGAAATCAGCTTTCAGGACCACCCGGTAATTGGCTTTACCGGCGCGGACGTGATCCAGCGCTTTGTTGATGTCTGACATCGGGAAGAACTCAACCTGTGGCGCAATATCGGCGCGAGAAGCGAGGCGCAGCAGCGAACGCAACTGGCCTGGCGAACCGGTTGATGAACCCGTCACCGCCTTGTCACCCAGAATCAGATCAAAAGCACTCACTTCAATTGGCTTCATCAAGGCACCGACGGTGTGGAATTTACCCTGCGGTGCCAGCGCCGCGAAATAAGGTTTCCAGTCCAGGTCGACGGCCACTGTGCTTAGGATCAGGTCAAAACGGCCCGCCTGCTTCTTCAGAGCTTCAGGATCACGGCTGTTAACCACTTCATCAGCACCCATATCCAGAATGGACTGCTTCTTATCCGGCGTTGAGCTGAATGCCACCACTTCAGCACCCATTGCGTGCAGGATTTTGATCGCGATGTGACCCAGACCGCCGATGCCAATCACACCAACCCGGCTGGTCGCCGTAATGTTGCTCATCAGCAGCGGTTTAAATACGGTGATACCGCCGCACAGCAGCGGACCGGCGCTCGCCGCATCCAGTTTTTCCGGCAGCGGGATAACCCATTGCCAGTCAGCGCGCAGCTTCTCGGCAAATCCACCCTTATTCATGATGGTCGGGATGCTGCCCTGCTGACAGTTAACCTGCTCGCCGTTAATACAGGCATCGCAGTGCTGACAGCTTTTGGCTGTCCAGCCGATTCCTACACGCTGGCCGACTGACAGACCTTTGCTTTTAGCCGCTTCACCAAGGGCAGAGACCCGGCCAATCACTTCATGTCCTGCAATCACCGGGAACTGAGAGATGCCCCACTCGTTATCGATCATCGACAGGTCTGAGTGGCAGACGCCACAATATTCAACCTGGACTTCGACTTCTTCGGCTGCCAGCTCGGCGGCATCGTACTCATAGCGTTCAAGGGCCTGGCCAGCCTGCATGGCTGCATAACTTTTGATTTTCATTAGTACCTCTGCGTGGTTAATCACCGACAAGTGTAACAACTGAAAGCCTGCCTTGCCTGGCCGTTACGCTTACACCGCACGTTTTTTGACTTTTATGCTGATAAATCAGCCTTTAACCTGCGCACCGGAAAGCGTTTGTAACACTTTGAGTTGCGCGACCGCTTCCTGCATCGCGTCCATTCCCTGCGTCAGTTCACGCAGGCTGCCAAGATGTTTCGCAATGTCGGCGCGCTCATGTCGGGTCTGCTGATTCATGGCCGCCAGCGTATCGGCCGCGCTGATGCTGCGCTCCGCCATCTCTGCAGCGGTCTGTGCCGAGTCACTGGCCACCAGCCGGATACGTGAAATGGTGGTGACCGCCTCGCCGATATTACTTGCCGTGGCTTCAGCCTGCTCTTTTGATGAGTGCGCCAGACGACGAACTTCACCCGCAACCACGGCAAATCCACGGCCCGCCTCGCCTGCGCGTGCTGCTTCGACTGCGGCATTCAGCGCCAGAATATTGGTCTGGAAAGCAATATTGCTGATGCCATGCGTAATCTCATTGATGCCGTTGGAGATTTTTTCCAGATCGTCCAGCCCTTCATCCAGCCGACCCTGCGCCTGCTGACTTTCAGTGGCGATGTTGCTGATGTTACGGATACTGCTTTCTGCAAGACTCAGCGTTTCGCCCTGGCTCTGCGTCGCCGTTTCGAGTACCGGTAGCGCCTCCATCAGTGGCGTCAGCGCCTGCTGATAGTTGATAACCCGATCCAGCACCCGCGTCTGAATACTGTTCAGCGCTTCCCAGCGGCGCAAGGCCCGCTGCGCGTAGTGTGCCGCATAGCCGGCATACTCCACCGGGAACTGGCTCATCGCTTTGACGTCATGATTAAAGAACACCAGTGCAGAAAGCGTCTGGTTGATAGGCACACCCAGGATTTCACCGAAGCTGGAAAAACCGGCGGCGGCAATCCCTTTAAAGAAGTGGGCATTATGCAGTTTGTCGGCATTACCGACCCGACGCAGGATACAGTCGTTCATCAGAATCGCCGCCGGTTTACCATGCCGGGCGGTAAAAGCCTGCCATTCCTGCTGTGTCGTCTGTCTGAACTCTTTTTCCTCCATCAGGAAGAGCCGATCGCCAAATTCAAGATCGCAGAAAAACTGCACGCCGCCCGATTCAATTTTGGCGATAGAGCGAATAAAGAACTCCCCGCCGACTTTGACACCAAAGGTCAGCCCTTTCAGACGTTCGCTCAGCTGCGCTTCGGTGCAGTTAAGATGCTCACACAACGACGTGACAAACGGCTGCTGCTGCCCCTGACGGTTAAACACGGATGTCACAGTGCGCGCAATCGGATCGGCTTCGGCAATCAGCCAGCTCTGCTCGCGGGGTGTGAAGTTCTGGCTTTTAAAGGGCGCAAATGATTTTCCCGGAGCCATCTGACAGAACACAATGACCGCTTTGCCCTGCAGCACCCTGCCACCCGCGCCAATCCAGGTGCCATCAAAGGTAATTTTGCCCCCGGCTGAACCGCCAATCGCCAGGCAGGGAAAGCGTCCGCTGTTGTACCAGGCCTGCATCAGGAAACCTTCTGACGCCGATAAGCCGTCGCAGTAAATCATTGCGAACGTACGTTCGGCCGAGAGAGGCATCCGCACCTGCAACCGCATCAGCTCCTGCTGGATGGCGGTGATACGCTGGCTGGCGGTCTGCGTGTCGGCAACATGAAGATCGATAATGTGCGTCTCATGGCGGGCAATCAGCGTGTCAGGCAGCCAGAGGTAGCTTCCCTCAGGTCCATTGCCTTCACAGTAGGTGCTTTGCGATCGGCTGCTGCTCAGTGCGCCATTGGACGAGAGCGTCAGCACCGTCAGATCGCTGGAGTTAAAGCGCTGCCACGCCTGGCTGGCCCGCTGAAAATCCGCCTCCGGCGGAACAAAGGTCATCAGAATCCCGCCCGCACGTGCGCTCAAACCGATGGCGGAAAGTGAATCGGGCAGCGCACGACAGTCCCAGGTGCCATTCGCTGGCTGACTGCTCCGCCCGAAACGGGTGACAGGCAGGCGTCTTTTGATCGTCTGAATGATCGACATATTATTATTTTCGCTTTTATTTGAGTAATTTGCGCTTAAATCGCGTTTTCTGGTGTGTGTAAAAAGGAGGGCTAAATGCAGGTCCGTTCGCGTTCAGAACTCGTCGCTGAGTGCCGGGTTCATCATTGATCGGCGCGCTCAGCGCCAAGGGGTTATCGCCAGCAGCGGGAAAACCTTTAGCGATTGCTGCAGTTGGTTTAATGAATGAATTTGTTACATTTTATTAGCATAAAATAACCCAGGACGGCGCTATGCCGGGCAGATATAAAGCTATGCCGGTAACGATGTAAACCGGATAGCTTCACCGTTTTGACACCAGGCGTGTCCTTGCTTACCTGTCACTCTGCTGGTGCCAGTGCTGTTCGCAGCGCTCCCGCGCTTCTGCTGGCAAATCACGTAAATCGGGCAGCGTGTCGCCGGAACCGTAGCCCAGTGATCCCGTCGCTTCGTCCTGCTCATCCTGCGCGGCGAAGGTGATTTTCTCCTCCAGGGGCTGCCAGCTATCGCCCTGCTGTCGATAAATCACAGCATAAGTGGGCGTCTGCGCATCATCGCCGTAGATTTCATATTTCTGCTTCTGCTCATCAGAACCAAACTCAAGCGTGTCGATTAACGTCGCGTTGCTCATAGCATTCTCCGTTTTCGTCAGGCCTTTAAGCGTAGTTCATCGAGCGCTGCCCTGCTGCGGCGAACAGGCCTTCGACGATTACGCGCTGCCTTATCAAGGCTTTTACACAGTGCATTTGCATAAACGAAGCGGGCGACTAAGCTTCCAGATGTGACTAGCTAGTCCTTTTTATCTTATGGAACATTGATATGAGGTCTTTCTATGACACAACAGAAATACAGAGGTGGCGCCGGTAATTTTGCCAACGATCCAGAACGTGCGAGTGAAGCTGGCAGTGCAGGAGGCAAGGTCAGTGGGGGCAATTTCAGGAACGATCATGAAAAAGCCAGGGAAGCCGGTCGGAAAGGAGGCAAGATCAGTCGCCGTCCTTCTAAGTAATTCTGATTAAAGCGCTTTAGGACGTTTTACGCCAGGGACTGGCATCTCTTCGATCAGTGCGTTCACAACACCGCCCGAAACTGCATCTCATCTGTCTCTGCCCTGCGTTGCTTTTAATAACCGCTCGCGGAAGCGATTGCTGTTACCCGAACCTGACGCCGCGATGTCATCATGCCCGGTAAGTGCAGCCCGCATGCCTTAACAGACAGACGGGCTGACCGCGTTATTTTGCGTTCCGATGCCGGGTCAGGTAGTGCTTCACCAGCACAAAGAACACAGGAACGAAGAACAGTGCCAGCACGGTGCCCGCCAGCGTGCCGCCAATAATACCGGTACCGATGGCGATACGGCTGTTTGCACCGGCACCGGTCGCCACCGCCAGCGGGATCACCCCGGTGATAAAGGCCAGTGACGTCATCATGATGGGTCGCAGACGGGTGCGTGACGCCTGCAATGCCGCAGCACTCAGCGACTGTCCGCGACGCACCGCGTCCTCAGCAAATTCAATGATCAGTATCGCGTTTTTAGAGGTCAGCCCGACCGTGGTCAGTAGCGCCACCTGGAAGTAGATATCGTTGCTTAATCCGCGCAGCGCCACGGCCAGCACCGTGCCCAGCACACCGAGCGGCACCGCTAACAGCACCGAGAACGGCACCGACCAGCTCTCATACAGCGCGGCCAGACAGAGGAAAACCACCAGAATCGAGATCGCATAGAGCGTAGCTGACTGCCCACCCGCCTGCTTCTCCTGCAGTGAAAGTCCGCTCCACGCGCCGGTCGTCCCGGCCGGTAATTCATTGGCCAGCCGCTCAATGGTGTTCATGGCGTCACCGGAGCTGAAGCCTTCCGCGTTCTGACCCTGAATTTCATAGGAGGCGGAACCGTTATAGCGGTTAAGGCTTTCCGGTCCCATGGTCCAGCGGGTCGAGGCAAACGCTGAGAACGGCGTCATGGTGCCGTCACTGTTACGGATGTACCACTTATCCAGGTCCGACGGCGCAGAACGATACTGACCATCGCCCTGCAGGTAGACCCGCTTCACCCGGCCCCGATCAATAAAGTCATTGATGTAGGCTCCGCCCCAGGCGCTGGTAAGCGTGTCGGTGACATCGTCCAGTTGCAGTCCCAGCGCCACCGCTTTGCTGGTATCAATATCAATCTGCAACTGCGGTGTCTGCGGCAGGATATTCGCCCGCACGCCGATCAGCGCCGGGTTTTGCGCTGCGCTTTGTAAGAGCTTATCGCGCAACGTCCCTAACTGCTCACGCGTGGTGCCACCGCTGGCCAGCAGCTCATAGGTAAAGCCGTTGTTCTGCCCCAGCCCCGGCACTGATGGCGGCGTCAGCGCAAAGATCTGCGCATCCTGAATTGACGCAAGCGCATAAGTGGCCCGCCCGGCAATCGCTTCAGCAGAGTTCTCACTACCCGGTCGCTGATCCCAGTTTTTAAGCTTGATAAATGCCATACCGGCATTCTGCGCCGCACCGCTGAAGTTAAAGCCGTTGATGGTGAAGACCACATCAATATTCTGTTTCTCCTGCGTCAGAAACCAGTCAACGATCTGCTGATTAACGGCCTCAGTGCGGCTGGCCGTGGCACCAGCAGGCAGCGTCGCCTGGAGCATAATGCTGCCCTGGTCTTCGGTCGGCAGGAAACTGCCGGGCAGTCGGGTGAACATCACAAACAGCACCGCGCCCATTACCGCGTAGAGCGACACCATGATGAGCGGACGACGTAACGTGCTCACCACTTTGTGACGATACTGACGCTCGGTGGCAGCATAAAAGCGGTTAAACCCGCCAAAGAAACCTGTGCGATGAGGTGCTGTCGGGCGCAGCAGCATGCCACACAGCGCAGGCGTCAGCGTCAGCGCCACAACCACAGAGAAGGTCATGGCGGCAATGATCGTAACGGAGAACTGCCGGTAGATTACGCCGGTTGATCCGGCGAAAAAGGCCATCGGCAGAAATACAGCTGAGAGCACCAGCGCGATAGCTACCAGCGCACCCGAGATCTCTTTCATCGACTTTTCCGTGGCCTCACGGGCTGGCAAGCCTTCGTCATGCATGATGCGTTCGACGTTTTCAACCACCACGATCGCATCATCCACCAGCAGTCCGATGGCCAGCACCATTGCAAACAGCGTCAGGGTATTGATGGTGTAGCCGCACAGCGCCAGTACGCCAAAGGTGCCGAGCAGGACCACCGGCACCGCCAGCGCCGGGATCAGCGTAGCGCGAAGGTTTTGCAGGAACAGGTACATCACCACCACCACCAGCGCAATCGCTTCAATCAGGGTGATCACGACATCCTCAACCGAGATTTTGATGAAGTCGGTGCTGTCGAGCGCATAGGCCACTTCGTAACCTTCCGGCATGGAATGGCGATATTCTTCCACTTTGTTTTTCACCAGCGTTGCCGTGGCCAGCGCATTCGCACCCGGAGCCAGCATCACCCCGACACCTGCCGCAGGGTGCCCGTTAAGCCGTGTGGTCATGTCATAGGATTCGCCGCCCAGCTCCACCCGCGCCACATCCCCGACGCGCACAATGGCTCCGCTTTTATCACTTTTCACGATGATGTTGCGAAACTGCTCTGGCGTCTGCAGCCGCGACTGTGCTCTGACCGTAGCGGTAAGTTGCTGATTAGCGGGCGAGGGCAGGCCGCCGATTTTACCGGCTGAAACCTGAATGTTCTGCGAGCGTATCGCCGCTGATACATCTGAAGGCTGCAACGCAAAGGCGTTCAGTTTAAAGGGATCGAGCCAGATGCGCATCGCGTACTGACCGCCGAAAACCTGGATGTCCCCGACCCCTTCCGTCCTGGCCAGCGGCTCCTGCATATTGCTGACCAGCCAGTCACCGATATCCGTGCTGTTACTTTTTCCGGTGGTGTCATACAGCCCCATCACCAGCAGGAAGTTTGACTGTGACTTAGTCACGGTCACGCCAAGCTGCTGCACTTCGCTGGGCAGACGGGAGAGCGCCTGCTGCACCTTGTTCTGAACCTGCACCTGAGCGGTGTCCGGATCGGTGCCCTGACTGAAGGTGACGGTGACCGATACATTCCCCTGCGAGCTGCTGCTGGAGGTAAAATAGAGCAGATTATCCAGCCCGGTCAGCTGCTGCTCAATCACCTGGGTGACACTGTTCTCCAGCGTCTCCGCTGAAGCCCCGGTGTAAGTTGCACTGATATTCACCGAGGGCGGGGCGACATCAGGATATTGTTCAACCGGCAGCTGGGTGATAGAGAGCGCGCCAAGCAGCATAATTAAAATGGCAACAACCCATGCGAAGACGGGGCGATAAATAAAAAAGCGAGAAAACATCAGCGGATCTCTTCCATTGGGGCGGGAGCAAAGCCTGCATTCCTGCAGGCCAACAAACTGCGTTGATTATAGGGTGTAACATCCGCTTAAACATCCCGGCGTTATCTTTTCTTAACCGGCCTGAGCGCGTCGCCCTGCTGCCTTTTCGATGGTGAGCGAGCGGGACATCTGCGGCGTGCGCATCAAAAAGATCGGTACGGCATGAATCTGACGATGCACTGAGCAAAATGGTTATCCCTGACTATTCTGAAATAAAGGATATTCATCAGGAGACAACTATGAAATTTTTCTACTTCGTTTCGCTTATCGCCTCTGCGCTCTATTTACTGGTGTTTCTGCCCAAACTCCGCACCCGCCGTGAGCCTGTAGCCTACTGGGGATGCTGGATTTATCTGGGAGCTAATGCGATTTTCTGGGCTGTTTATGGTGTACGGCACTACCTTTAGCGCGGCGTTTTAAGCAAAGCGCTAAATTGTCACGTTTCCGGCGCTACCCTGCTGATTAGCAGGCTTAGCGCGGGTGTAAAGCTGAAGATGTCAAGGTTCACAGATTTGCCGGTTCCGGCAGGGCGCGTCTTCGCCCTGCTTGCCGCGGGATTTCTCCTTCGGTTCCGTTGTGGGATATAGTGGCGGCATTCTCGTGAACACCTTTTACAGGTAATATCTGCAATGGCTCTGATCCCCAAAAATTATTCGCGGCTGGAAAGCGGCTACCGTGAGAAAGCGTTAAAAATTTATCCGTGGGTGTGTGGGCGCTGCTCACGTGAATTTGTGTATTCAAATCTGCGCGAGCTGACCGTGCATCATATCGATCATGACCATACCAATAATCCGGAGGATGGCAGTAACTGGGAGCTGCTGTGTCTCTATTGTCATGACCACGAGCACTCAAAGTATACCGAGGCTGACCAGTATGGTACCCGCGTGGTGGCAGGCGAGGATGCCCAGAAAGATGTGGGTGAGGCGACCTACAATCCGTTTGCCGATCTGAAGTCGATGCTGAATAAGAAGAAGTAACCCTGACGTACGGCCTGTCAGAACAACAAAGCGCTGACAGGCTCAGCCCCTGACGCACAGAAAGCGCCCTGTAACTGGCAGGCTGGCTTCATGCTATCCGGTTCCAGCCAGGGATCGCCCTCTCTTAACCAGAAAGCAGCACCGGGCAGCGCTACTGATAAGGCTTTGCCTCATAATTCAGGCTGATGTCCGCTGAACGATATTTAAGGCCAGTTCGGGTAATTAATGTGGACGGTAATAACGACCCGTTATATTTCCCCTGCACGCAATTCCCGTTACGCTAACCATGCCGTTGTGAATATTTTTACTGCTGAAGCGCACAGGCGTAAATATTAACCGGAATGACTTTATCAGCCAGCAATCATATGCCATAACCCCTTCAGACCCGCATCAATAACTATCCTTTTAAAAACAGACAATTAAAAGAGCCAGCTTAATTATCCGTCATCACTGACATCGGTTCCTGATAAATTTTCCAGGTCATTACGCAGGGCCGTCTCGTTTATTATTGCGTTACCCTTACGCTTATTTCAGCCCGGCCATTCACAACACCTGCCCCTTCGAAACATTTTGAGAAAAAATTTCGCTGAATAATAGCCAGAATCCACGTTGCTGTTCCCTTTTATGTACCAGGCTTAGCCAATAACAATAGAAACAATGTGGAGCATTATGAAAGAGCAAAATCGCACAAATGGCATCGCGCCTTATGGCGGCGCTGCCGGTGGCTGGGGCGCACTGAAGGCGGTTGCCGATGCTATCCGTGGCCAGATGTCAGTGAAGCAGGATGTGATTGCCCTGTTCAAAGTCAACCAGCCACAGGGCTTTGACTGTCCGGGCTGTGCCTGGCCCGACCCGCAGCACGCTTCATCCTTTGAATTCTGCGAAAACGGTGCCAAGGCGGTGTCGTGGGAAGCCACCAGCAAACGCACCACGCCGGAATTTTTTGCTGCCCATACCGTGACGGAATTGTGGGAGCGCAGCGCACTCCATCTTGAGGGCGAAGGCCGCCTGACCCATCCGATGAAGTACGATGCCGCTACCGATACCTATCAGCCTGTCGCGTGGGAGACGGCGTTGCAGGAGATCGGTGAACATCTGCGCAGCTACGACGACCCGGATAGCGTGGAGTTTTATACCTCGGGCCGCGCCTCCAATGAAGCCGCGTTCCTGTGGCAGCTCTTCGCCCGCGAATATGGCACCAATAACTTTCCCGACTGCTCAAATATGTGTCATGAACCCACCAGCGTTGGGCTGCCGGAGTCGATTGGCGTCGGCAAAGGCACGGTAGAGCTGGAGGATTTTGACCACTGCGATCTGGTGCTCTGCATCGGTCATAACCCTGGCACCAACCATCCACGGATGCTCGGCACGCTGCGGGAGGTCTCTAAACGCGGTGCCACCATCGTGGCGATCAACCCGTTACGTGAACGCGGGCTGGAACGCTTTACCTCGCCGCAAAGTCCCATTGAGATGCTGTCGCTTAGCTCTACTGAACTGGCTTCAACCTATTACAAAGTGCGGGTGGGCGGTGATGCGGCGATGCTCAAAGGGGTGATGAAAATCCTGCTAATCATGCACGAGGAGGCGCTGAGCAAAGGCGAGCCTGGCGTGATTGATGAGGCGTTTATCAGCCAGCACACTGAAGGCTTTGACGCCCTGAAAGCTGACCTGGAGAGCACCGACTGGGACCATATCCTGAAAGTGTCAGGCATGGCGCGGGAGGAGATTCAGCACATTGCCCGACTCTATGCCAGCGCGGAACGGACCATTATCTGTTATGGCATGGGGATCACCCAGCATCAGTACGGCACGCAGAACGTGCAGCAGATTGCTAATCTGCTGCTGATGCGCGGCAACTTCGGAAAGCCGGGCGCGGGCATCTGTCCGTTACGCGGTCACTCCAACGTTCAGGGCGACCGCACCGTGGGCATCACCGAGATCCCGCCGCAGTCGCTGCTGGACAGTATTGAGAAGGTGTTTGGTTTCCGCCCGCCACAGAAACACGGGCACGGTGCCGTTGAGGCGATTAAGGCGATGCGCGACGGCAAAGCCAAAGCGCTGCTCTGTCTGGGTGGCAACCTGGCAGAAGCGATTTCGGACCCGCAGGTGACCTTCCCGGCAATGCGTAATCTGGATCTGGTCGTGCATATGGCGACCAAACTCAATCGCTCACACCTGTTACTCGGCAGGCACAACTACTTGCTGCCGGTGCTGGGCCGGACTGAGACCGATGTGCAGGCGACCGGCGCACAGAGCGTGACCGTTGAAGATTCAATGTCGATGGTGCATGCCTCGCGCGGTTCGCTGGACCCGGCTTCGCCTCATCTCAAATCTGAACCGGCGCTGGTGGCCGCACTGGCAAAGGCAACCCTGCCAGACAGCGTGGTGGACTGGTCCGCGATGGCCGCCGATTACAGCCGCATCCGTGATGCCATTGAAGCGGTCTTCCCGGCGTTCGACAACTTCAACGAGCGGATTAAGCAGCCGGGGGGCTTCCGGCTCTATAACGCGGCGTCAGAACGCGTCTGGCACACGCCTTCAGGCAAGGCGCAGTTCAAAGTGATGCAGGGCATCAACGAAGATCCCCGCTCGCTGAAGTGCCATGATCTGGTGCTCACCACCCTGCGCAGTCATGACCAGTACAACACCACGCTTTACGGGCTGAACGACCGTTACCGCGGTGTGACCGGTCGCCGCGATGTGCTGTTTATCAATGCCGAAGAGGCGGAGAAACGCCAGCTGCGCGTTGGCGACCGTGTCGATCTGATGGCGCTGGACCCGGAGGGCAATCCCACTTCGCGCCAGATGAAAAATCTGACCATCGTGATTATTGATATGGCACCGGGTTCAGTCGGCGCTTACTATCCCGAGGCAAACGTGATGGTGCCGCTCGACAGCCACGATACCAAAAGCGGCATCCCCGCCTATAAAAGTATTCCGATCTCGATGACGCGCGTTACCGACGAAACTCAGACCACCTCAGGCGTTTTACGCTAGTCTGACGCGTCAGGTCGTTAACCTTACCTGCGTGGCCGGTGCGCCGGTCACGCTGTTTTGCTTTTATCCCCGCCCCCTCCTGATTAATGGCCTGCATAGCACCCGGGGTAAAGTAACCCGAACGGTAGCATCGTATACACTTCAATGCGGAAAACAGCATCACAGACGATCGTCTCTTATTTGCCTGCGCTGACATTCAGCGCCCTACCGGAAGACTGCCATGTTTCACCTGATTTTCAGCTTGCCGAGCTGGTATGTTATTGCGCGCGTCATCATTCCCCTGTCACTGCCTCTGGCCTTAAAAATCCTGCTTTCAGCACTGGTGCTGCTGGCTTCACAATATCTGCTGGTAAGCCGTTTTACGTCGGGGGGGATTTTCTCCGCCGAAATGCCCCGCATTATCATCATTCTGTTTAACTGGGCGTACAGCACCGTGCTGCTGCTGGCGCTGCTTCAGATGGTGATGGATGCCGTCATGCTGCTCGCCCTCCTGTTGCGTCATCCGCTGGCGCTGGCTCCGGCGGTTCGCTATCTGGCCGTCGTCATCGCGATGGCGCTCGCTGCCGCTGGCGTCCAGCAGGCGATACGGGTACCGCCGGTCAAAGAGGTGACGCTGGTTCTGCCCAACCTGCCCCCCGAGTTTGAGGGGTATCAGCTGCTGCAGCTCACAGACCTGCATATCACCCGGTTATTTAATGCGGCCTGGACCGCCGCCGTGGTTGAACGGGCGATGACGCTTAACGCCGATCTGATTGTGGTCACGGGCGACGTGATCGACGGCAGCCTGGCGCACCGGCGGCATGATGTCGCGCCGCTGCGCGTGCTGGCAGCGCCTGACGGCGTGTGGGCCATCACCGGCAACCACGAATATTTCTTTCACCAGGCAGTCTGGACGGCGCATCTGGCCTCACTCGGGTTGCAGCCTCTGCTCAACAGCCACACCGTTATCCGGCGCGGCGCGGCAAAGCTGGTGATTGCAGGTTTGCCGGATATCTCCGCATCAGGCAGACAGGCCACCGGCCCGGATCTGGCCCGTGCGCTGGCGCAGGCACCTGAAAATGCACCGGTGATCCTGCTGGATCATCAGCCACGTAATGCCCGCCAGAATGCGGCACAGGGCGTGGATGTGCAACTCTCAGGGCATACGCATGGCGGCCTGATCATCGGGCTGGATCGGCTGTTTGCTAAACCCAACGGCGGATTTGTGTCCGGGCTGTATCAGGTGGGCGGAATGCAGCTCTATGTGAATAACGGCACGGCGCTCTGGCCAGGCATGGCGGTCAGGCTGGGCCGTCCCTCGGAACTGACGCGAATTACCCTGCGCCGCCAGCCGTAATCGAATAGCGACAGTGCGTCGCGAACGTGCAGTTTTCACCGGTACGCATAAGCTTGAGGGAAACGAAGGAGAACGCTATGACGATGTTATGTACCGCCTGTGGAACCGCCTATCCCCCGCAGGCTTCGCCTCAGCACTGTAAAATCTGTGAGGATGAACGTCAGTACGTTCCGGCAGCGGGTCAGCGCTGGACGACATTTGATGCGCTGCGCGCCAGCCACGCCAACAAGTGGACGGCCCACAGCGATGCGCTGTTAAGCCTCAAAACCGTGCCCGCCTTTGCCATTGACCAGCGAGCCTTTCTGCTGCGCACGCCGCACGGCAATGTGCTGTGGGACTGTATTGCCAATCTTGATGACGCCACCTGCACGCTGATCGCGGCGCTGGGCGGCATTGATGCTATCGCCATTTCCCATCCGCACTACTACACCACCATGCAGGCGTGGGCGGAGGCGTTTAACGCGCCTGTACATCTGCACATCCGCGATCGGCAATGGGTTGTACGGGAGAGTCCGCATCTCCGGTTCTGGGAAGGCGAATCACTGACGCTGATGCCATCAGTGACGCTGTTGCGACTGGGTGGTCATTTTCCCGGTGGTAGCGTGCTGCACTGGGACAAGGATGAAGGGGTCATGCTGGCGGGCGATATTATTCAGGTCACGCCGGGGGCGCATGGCGTGTCGTTTATGTGGAGCTACCCGAATATGCTGCCGCTGTCCGCCGCCACGGTAGGTGACATCCTGCATCGGCTCGCAGGCGTAAAATTCGGGCAGCTTTATGGCGCGTTTGAAGGTCAGGATATGCATGAGCAGGCAAAAGAAAAGGTGATGCGATCGGGAGAAACGTATCTTGCCTGTCTGCGGGATCATCAGGCTTAGCGAGCGTTAAAGCTAAGAAGATAACAGCCGCCAGCAGGGGGCGGCTGTCTTAATACGATTATGCAGTCTGGAACACCGCCACCATCGTACGCAGCTGGCCTGCGCGCGCGGCGAGCTCATCGGCAGATGAGGCCGACTCTTCAACCAGCACGGCATTCTGCTGTGTCACCTGATCCATCTGGTTCACCGCAATATTGACCTGCGAGATACCGCTGCTCTGCTCCTCGGAGGAAGAAGAGATGTCGCGCATCAGCTGAGACGTCTGTTCAATGGCGCTGACGCTCTGCTTCACTTTGTCACCTGCGTTCTGCGCCATGGCGATCCCTTCCTGCGCATGACCGACCGACTGCTCAATCAGGCTCTTGATCTCTTTTGCTGCACTGGCTGAACGCTGGGCCAGCGCACGCACTTCCGACGCCACAACGGCAAAACCTTTGCCCTGCTCACCGGCACGCGCCGCCTCAACCGCTGCGTTCAGGGCCAGAATATTGGTCTGGAAGGCGATGCTGTCGATCACGGAGGTGATCTCTTCGATCTGACCCGAACTGCCACGGATTTTGTGCATCGTCTGCATCACGGAATCCATCGCTGCGCCACTGAGCAGGGCCGCCTGCGTGGCCGACTCTGCGCGATCAGAGGCAAAGCGGGTGTTATCTGCGTTCTGCTGAATGATTGATGCCAGTTGTTCCATGCTGGCCGCGGTTTCAGCCAGAGAGGCTGCCTGCTGTTCGGTACGTGACGACAGGTCGCCGTTGCCACGGGCAATCTCTTCAGAAGAGTGGGCGATGGTGGCAGCGTTACCTTTGATATCCGAAACCAGCTGGGCAAGCCGCTGCTGCATCTGCATCAGCGCGTTCAGCAGCTCAGCCATTTCATTACTGCCCGTAATCGTCAGCTGGGCCGTCAGATCGCCTGCCGCCACGCGACTGGCCACTTCGACCGCGTCTTTGACCGGGCGGGTTACAGAGCGGGTAATCATGGCTGCCAGCAGAACTGACAGCAACGCAATTGCCAGCAAGCCAGCCAGCAGCAGGTACTGCGACTGACGACGCTCATCGATTTGCGATTGCAGTAACGATTCCAGCCGGGCGCTGCTCTGGGTACTCAGCATGCCGTAGCGGTTGATCGCCTCGGTCAAGACCCGCACATATTCAACCGGCGTAATGCTGACCTGTCCGGTGACGATGGCACCTTCAGCCAGCTGCAATGCACTCAGGGCCTGTTGTTTCGCATTCTGCGCGAGGTCACCAAAAGTTGTCTCAAGATCAGGTTCAATCTTGAACACCTTATCCATGTTGCTGCTGAACTGTGACAAAGCCGTTTTGCCATTATCAATCTGAAATGCCAGACGACTGCGATCGGCATCAGACGCTGTACCGCTGGCAATCAGCGAGGCACCATTCCCGCGAATCTGACCCAGCGTTTCAGTGAGCAGCGGCAGGCGGCTGTAGATACTGACGATCAGCTGGTAGGTATTTAAATCGGCATCCAGTGAAAGCTGATAAAAATCCAGTACGTCCTGATTGGTGTCCAGTAGTATCTGAATCAAGTGCGTATGCCGCGTCAGGCTGGTCGCCAGCGTCAGTCGGCCGCCATTGAGATCTTCCTGTAACTGACGCCACTCCTGCTTGCCCTGCTCAAGGCGCTTTAAAGGCTGCGCCTGCTCATCGCTTTGACGTAAATCGGCAGCAATGCTGTCCGATAAGCTATCAATCTGTGTCACCAGGGCTAAGCGCGGCGGGTTATCCGTTTTGTTCTGGCTGATGGCAATCGCGCTCTCAGCCCGGTGGCGCTGGAGGAGGTTCAGCAACTGCAGGACTTTTTTCTCAACCGGGATACCGGTGAGCTCAACTTTTTTAGTATCGATAAGCTGGTTGCCTGTCTGAATAAACAGAAAGGTCGGTAAAATAAACAGCACCAGCGCAAAGGATCCCAGTAACAGGAACTTTGCTGGCAAATTAATCCGGTCGAGTAGTTTTTTCATTCTTTTCCGCTCTGATGTGTGAGGCGTGCAGGTGAACCGTGCACAAAATAGTTTGTGTAATATTATTTTTATCCTTTCGTTTACATAGCCAGAGGCGCCTCATTCAGCGCAATATCGCCATGAAGAAAGGGGTTTAGTATGTGAATTCAGGAGTGCAGATTACAACAGAGAGGAGTATAGATTGCGTTACGTTATTTAACAGTGAATGAAATGACGATATTTACTGCAATATCCATCTAAGCCAAACCGATAAATAGTGATAAATATCATAATGATAAAATAACAGTGCTTATTTTAACCCTTTTAGCCGTAAGCCGGGCTTCAGCATCACCGTTATGAAAATAATGAAAGTAAAGTTAATGCGACCTTCGCCGATAATACCCGCCCGGGCTATATCGAATTAATTATCATTACGCTATTAACCACAGCGAAGGCTTTCAGAAGAAATACCAGCATCGCTTCACATCACTCTAAAGAGTTAATTGCCGCATGGCAATCTAATAATGAAATCGATTTCATGTTATTTTCAATTTTTCATGAATTGTTCTTTATTCCGTCAATTAAAGATAAAAAAAAGCCCCCACAACGTGGAGGCTATTCGTTACTGCACAGCTATCAGAAACTTTCCCAGTTCGCCTGCGCCATGTCGAGGGTCTGGCGCTCAGGCTGCTTTGGCTGCAACACCGGACGACGCACGCCAGCGGTTTGCGGCTGCACGGCACGCTGGTGACTTTCCAGCGTAAAGGTTGCCACCAGCCCTGACAGTGTCTCGGCCTGTTCCTGCAGAGACTTAGAGGCCGATGAGGCTTCTTCTACCAGCGAGGCGTTCTGCTGCGTCACTTCATCCATCTGGCCAATGGCCTGATGAACCTGTTCGATGCCCTTGCTCTGTTCAGAGGTCGCCGCGGCAATTTCATTGACCAGATCGGCAACCTGCTGAATCGCCTGACGGACGTTTTCACTGTTAGAACCTACGCCGCTGGCCTGCTCTAAACCGTGTTCCACCTGTGAAACGGATGTTGAGATCAGATCTTTGATTTCGCGTGCGGCAGAAGAGGAGCGCTGCGCCAGATTACGCACTTCTGAAGCGACCACAGCAAAGCCGCGACCGTGTTCACCGGCGCGTGCTGCTTCGACGGCTGCATTCAGGGCCAGAATATTGGTCTGAAATGCGATGCCTTCAATCAGGCCGGTAATTTCAGAGATTTTAGCCGAGCTGTTGCGGATCTCATCCATGGTGCTGAGCATCTGCTTCACCGCCGCCCCGTTCTGGATTGACATGTTGTTGGCGTTATTCGCCAGGCTGCTGGCCTGGTGCGCCCCTTCTGAGTTCTGTCGCACCGTTTCGCTCAGTGTAGCCATGCTGGCAGCGGTCTGCTCCAGTGATGCGGCCTGCTCTTCCGTACGTGCAGAGAGATCTTCGTTACCTGCCGCAATCTGCGTTGAGCCGGTACTGACCGATTGTGCAGCATGATTGACAGAAAGCAGCGTGCCGGAAACGCGCGCCAGTAACTGGTTGAACGCCATTGCCGTTTTGCCGATCTCGTCTTTGCTGCCGACTTCCGCGGTATGGGTCAGATCAAGCGTGTGGCTCACCTGCGTCATGGTATTGACGATGCCTGAAAGGCTTCTTTTAATGCCAAGGATCACCTTAGCGGAGAAACCCGCCAGAAGCAGAACAAGCAGCAGCGAACCGCCAGTCATCACCCACAGCGTCTGGGCGTACACACGTTTATTCTCAGCCCGGAGTTGTTCGCCAATATCAATGTTCAGCTGAATCTGGCGAGTGAAATCGGCTTCCATCTTACGTGTTGCGGCACCAATCCCGTCCTCGCCCTGTAAGAGCGGCAACGTAACCGCGTCATTATGCGCGCGTGACGCAGCAATAAACGCGGGCAATGCGCTGCGAACCGCATCCAGATTCTTATTGGCCAGCTCTGTCATCGCCTTGTCATCATCGTTGGAGATGTCGTTAGCCATATAATAATCATTGAGTGACTTAATCTGCGTCAGCAGATTCTCAATGCGCTCTTCGGCAGCCGGGAGTTTTGTCGCATCACTGGTGCTGTGATGGCGATAAAGTGCAATGCCTAACTGATTGGTGACACTGATCGATTTATTAAGATCGCGAATGCTGGGTATCGCGTTCATCTGTACATATTCAAAACGCGACTGAAAGCCTGAAATGACTGATAAAGAAATGATCACCAGTGCAATCAGTGACATTGCAAGCAGTGAAAAAATCAGTACCAGACGCTGTGTAATAGTCATAAACGTCCCCTGGAAAGAAAATGATTCTGAATAAAGTTCGAACTGGATTGTTTTTATCGGCTTTCGTCTGCGGGGCTTTAATTAATCGCAGGGATATATTTTTTTATTTTTCCTTGCGTCTGGCAGAGAGTGAACTACCCCGGGAACCTGTCAGGACCTGATCCGCTGTCATTTTTCTTCCCGCTCACAACGCATCGTCAGCAAAAATTTTTGCCGGTCGGTTGATCTGGCGTCTCCATGACAGATGGTCATAACCGGACTTCAGACGGTTTTCATCGATACCTGATGATTAGCCTGCTAATTCAAAAGAATAACTGACCAAAATTGTTGCTGAGAGGGCGTTTGCGCCATGACGAAAGCGCTCACGGATCCTGTACTGGCTGGGCTGAGAGGACGCAGGGCTACAGAGAACAGCCAGGCACAATGTATGCCTGACATCAGATTAACTGATACAGGAGATCGTGGCCGGACAATCGCTGGCAGGAGATCTGTGAGATTTTAACCATTTGTGTCAGGGCCAGATTAAATCAGTGAATTCACTGGCGGAATGCTGATTCTGGTCTATGCTCACTGGCCCGACCAGGCTTAAGTCTGTCGTGCAGCAATAACGCAAACAATAAAAAAGGTAGTTCTCATGGATTTAGCCACATTTGAAACCAGAATCGGTCTTTGGCCACACATGCAGTTTACGGATGTTGAGTATGAAGTCTGCAGCGCAGGCGTCGAGGTCTATGCCATTGATGTGAGTCGCCAGACCAAGAGCAAGCTCTTTATCTGTTGCGTCGCAAACGAACAGCAGGCAGCGTCGCTGACGGCACAGTTCAGGGAATGCCTGCCAAAGCTGAAGCTTAAAAAACGCAAAGTTGCGCTGAATCTGGCGCGCAGGGCCTGCGAAAAGAGCTATGCCGCAACGCCTGGCTATCAGGATCGGTCGGAGATGCATCGCAACACATCCAGGCTCTGATGCCCTTCAGTCAGCCTCTGTCTGAGCAGACAAGCTGAAACGCTTGCTTCGTTGTCTGTTCTGTTTCAGTCCTGTGGCACGTTTTCATCACGCGCCGCAGGCATCTGAAACAGCCGGCATTCTCCAGGTCCGACAGAGATATCACTGAAGGTCGTGATATGCATCTCTATCCAGCTATTTGCCGCCCGCAGTGTATGCGGCGCGTTGCGCTGTTGCAGTTCCGCCACAAAATCCTGGGTACTGACAGTAAGCTGACCGGCGTTGTTTCGTCTCGTCGCCTCTCTGAACGCACACCAGATCTCATCATCCTGTGACATCACATTGACCTCATAATGCATCTTAACTGAAAATGACTGTATGTATGAACAGTATAAGTAATCTGTTCAGGGGTCAAGTCTGCCCTGTAAGCCCGCCTCAGATTGCTGCGTCATGCCGGAATTGTGGCCATCCGCAGCAAGAGCAGCAGGCAGATCAGGACTTTAATCCTAATCTTAGTAATCGTTTTCATAACTGATTAACTGATTGATCAAAAAAGTAATTCTTATTTTGAGTATTTTAATTATTTGATATCTAACTAAAAAAATCGTTAACCGTAGCGGAAATACCCGCGGTTTTGCCCTATCTTTAAATGGCTCTGTAACGAAATCCACTTCTGTTACAGCGTGATCTGACTCCTACCCTTGCCCCCTTTTACAGGGGGCGCTTTTTCAGATAACGCCAATCCCGACACCTGATTAGCGCTGCAGACCGGCAATGTTGACGCAATACATGTCAGCCTGCTGATGATGTTAAGGCTGTAACTGGAAAAGTGGTGGATTTGTAACCTGATAATTCAGCAACCGGGCTTAACGCAGTACAGGCTCAAATCAGTTGATTGAATTTAAGGGCAATTTCTGAAGCATCAGAAAAACTGATTTTTACCCGCTTAAAAATCCTGCCAGACGGACATGGTCAGGAGGCGATAAAGCGCGTAATAATCAGGCACACCCCGATTAACCGGCGCCTCACCAGGGATGCCGTAACGTTATAATAATGCGCTATATCCGCTCTTCGCCCCCGCTTTTGCGGGGGCTTTTCTTTTCCCGCGTCGTGTTCACCGGATCGTGGCAATAAGGCCATCTGATAAGCGTATTCTCAGCCCCCGAGATCTTCTCCTGCCGCACGCCCGATTTGATGCCGCAAGCAGAACGGCATATTGCCCGCAGTTATGCCCTTAACCATCAATATTTCTGTGGTATGGTTAATTGGTAATCTCCTGCCATGTGAGTCTGCTTATGCTCTCCACCCTTATTTATCGCAGTCAGCTTGCGGGTTCGGTCTCACCAGAGAAACTTCAGGCGCTGGTGGAGCGCGCCAGTATCAAAAATGCCGAAGCTCAGGTCACCGGAATATTGCTCTATGACGGCCAGCACTTTTTTCAGGTGCTTGAGGGGAGCGTCGACAACGTTCACACGGTTTTCCAGCGTATCAGCCAGGACGATCGGCATTACAATCTGATTGAAATGATGCGCGATTACGCACCTGCACGTCGCTTTGGTCAGGCTGGTATGGCCTTATTTGATTTACGTGACTACGAGAAACACACCGTCGTGGATGCCCTGCTTAAGCGGGTTTCCCTGAATGATGAGCGGATCAGACATGATCGGGTAGTGAAGTTTCTCCGTTCTTTTGTCGAGGGACGGGATAAAGAGACGTTCATTGAGATCGCCCCTGCCAGCGAGTGGACGCTGACTACGCCACAGACGGTCAATGCCCAGCCATCCTTTACACCCGCAGCGGATCAACGCTGTGAATTTGCGCTTCAGCCCATCGTAGATGCCGCTAATCGCCGGGTTGTGTCCTGTGAAGCCCTGATTCGCGGTCTTCAGGGTGCACCACCCGCGGACTACTTTTCACAGCTGCCGGAAAGCGAGCGCTATCAGGCCGATCTGCACGCCAAAACGTACGCGTTTCAGCTGGCCAGACATCTGGGCCTGCGGGAACAGACCCTCTCGGTCAACCTGCTGCCCATGTCGCTGGTGGTGATCGACGATGCGGTTGAACATCTTATCCAGCAGATCAGGCAGCAGGGATTGCGGCCTGAGCAGGTGGTGGTGGAGGTGACGGAAGATGAGGTCATCTCCCGCTTCGATGCATTTCAGTTTGCTGTGCAGCAGTTAAAAGCCGCCGGCATCAGTCTGGCTCTGGACGATTTTGGCGCCGGTTTCGCAGGCCTGTCGCTGCTGGCCGACTTCCAGCCCGACAAAGTTAAAATCGATCGCAAGCTGATCACCGATATTCATCGCAGCGGCCCGCGTCAGGCGATTGTGCTGGCCATCCTTAAATGCTGCCAGGCGCTGGAAATTACGGTCATTGCAGAAGGCGTCGAGAAAATTGAAGAGTGGCTCTGGCTTGAAGGAGCCGGGGTGCGCTATTACCAGGGCTATCTGTTTGCCCGTCCCGCCCTGAATGCCCTGCCTGCCGTGAGCTGGCCCGCACCCCGCCGGTAATTATCTCCGGCAGAACCCGCCCTTTTGCTCAGAGTTTGACCCGGCTCACACCGTCTCGCTGCAAAAAGCAAAAGCTGTGCCATGCTTGATCCATCTGACAGCCAACCGGCAAAACAGATATTCATCAGGTCCCTGGATAACAACCGAAATCGGGAGAGTCACCATGAACGAAGATCGCATTAGCGGTAACTGGAAGCAGTTCAAAGGTAAGGTCAAGGAAAAATGGGGCGACCTTACGGATGATGATATGACCGTGGTAGAAGGGAAGCGTGATCAGCTGGTCGGTAAAATTCAGGAACGCTACGGCTACGAGAAAGATCGTGCCGAAAAAGAAGTGAAAGAGTGGGAAGATTCCAACAAGTACCACTGGTAACGCGTTCCTGATCGCCGGGCGTTTCTGCGCCCGGTACCTGCCCGGCTGGTCCCTTTCTGCCTCTCCACCTCCATTTCTGCTATCTCAGCCCTGTCGCAGGGGCAGATTATGGAAATGATTGTTTCTTTATTTATTGCTGACGCGCATACTGCGGCCATCTTCGCCGCGCGTGCGAACTTTACGCTACCCGGATGTCAACTATGCCTCAGCACTCTACCGACACTGTATGTGGTCTCGTCGGTGTTCTTCCTGAAACCCTGCGTCGCTGGCGCCGTGCCGGGCTGATCACGCCGCCTGGCCCGGCTGGCTACTCAGATCATCAGCTCACGCGCGCGCTCTGCGTTCGTGATATGACCTCAGGAGGTCACACGCTGTTTGACATCCATGCTGCACTTAACTGGCCCAGCGTCACGCTGCCTGGCGGCTGGGCCTGTCGGGAAGAGGATATGTTGCACCTGCTGGCGAATCATCCGGACGAAGATATTGAACGTGAGCTCCGGATGATGAATACCGACTATTGTGGCGATGATTACGTTAATCGCTATCTGCGGCCGCTCAACCTCTGGCTGCGCGCTGATCCCAGCGAAGGCGCGGCACGGCGTCAGCAGCGCTTTCATACCGCCGTGATCAGTCAATGGCAACGCCTGTCGCTGGCCGCACAGCGACGCAGCACTGTACCGCTGTTTCTTGAAGCGGTCAGCGTCTCAGATGAAACCGAGATCTGGATGGAAGCGATACGGCTTAACGGACAGGGCTTTCGGGTTGAAGTTGCAGCGCATGCATCGGGTGTTCCCGCCGTGGCGCGCCGACGCTTTGAGCATCATCTGATGTGGTGTGGTGATGGTATCAGCGCATTAATGAAGGCGGCATTTCACTCCAGCCTTGAGGCGGGCGCACCGATCATGCTGACCGGAACCAATACCGGCTTGCAATCGTCCGTCTGCTCTCTATCTGCCAGCGCCTGACGCGGTTGCCCCTCTTCCCTGCCAGCAAGTAAAAAAGAATGGAAACTGCCTGAGCTATTTCCGCCCTGCTCCCATGACTGATGTTCCAGCGTTCATGGACCGCCGACAGCAAGCGATATGCGGCGCGGTTTCGCGCTTTCCGATCTCTCCTGGATCAAATCAGTGCTAAGCAGACCTTGCGCCAGACTGGCTCCGGTCACCTTCATGTGCGAAGGAACATAAAAGCGCCTCGGGAAATTGTGCCGGGAGAGGCCGCGATGGATCCCGTCGCTGTTTTCTTGCCGGGCCTCGCCGGACGACGCCCGGAACTCATTTCTACGCAAAACCGTCCGCCACGCAGGTCAGTCTCCAGCTTATGCGCTTTACAGCCCGGTACGCTGGCGGTCAGCGCATAGCAATTATCCTCAGGCCGCTACAGACAGTAAGCGGGAACGGATCTGTCGCCAGTCAGCTGGCTGAACAATTTATTGGTACGGCTAAAGCGACCTGAAGAGACAGAATCCGTCAGCGCAGGGAGAACAGATAATTAGTGTACTGACATGGTGATAATCTCCTGAACAGGTTCATCCAAAAGTTCATCTGACCGGATTCATATTTCCGATCATCGCGATATACAGTTATCAGCTTTCAGGCAGGTAAATAACCTTTTACCGTCACCGAACTGTGGGTTATCACCGAATTAAATATCAGGATAGTAATTGAGCCGTTATTTTTTGCTCTGGGGGGCAAGAACGAAATGGGGATGGCAGCCAGCCAGTAATAACAGCAGTTCATATTCACCCTGACTGAGTAGCGTCGGGTTACCTGCGGCTTCTTTGGTTTGCCAGACTCTCAGGCTAAGGTCAAAGCGCTCAGCCGCGCTCTGCTGTGAAAGGCCGGCGGCAAGACGAAGTTCACGAACATTACTCTGGACAACGACAGGCGGCTTGGGGGGACGGTTAACCAAACAAAGACTCCTTCAACATGATTGAAAACGCAAAAGCACAACGCCTCGCCATTAATAAGCGAAGCGACCTGGAAGCACGCATAGCAAAAGACCAGAGAATAATTGACTATTTTGAATAAATGTCAAATTTCAGGATTGCGATTTATGCATGTTTTTTGCGTAAGCGAAGCGGCATATTTTACCCTGACTGCGCTTTTCTTTTTTTCTTAGAGTACTTTATTTCTCCTGCCAGGAATTATCCTGATATTTGACTTAGGGAGCATTCAGGGATTAATCCGCTACCTCACTGCCTCTTTCTTCATCAGGATAGATGTTTAGCCTGAGGGTGATGTTCAGGCTGCATCATAGAAACCAGAGGAGGATAATAAATGAAAAATCCTATCCAGCGTCGTTCACCCGACGATCTGTCGCATGTGGACATTCGTGAACAGTGGCAAATCACCTACTGGACGCAGGAACTGAAGACAACGCAGGAAAGACTGACACGCGCGATACGTGAACGCGGCGCGCGGACCGAACAGGTGCGTAACTGGCTGGAAGAAAATCCGCCCCCACGTCGTCCTGCTCAATCTCCGGATGGCATCAAACGTTAACCTGATTGCTGACTGTAACGCTGTGTCAGCGCAAGCTTTGCGGTGAACTGACCAGCGTCAGTCGGGAGTGCGCTGGCTGGTCGCCTTTGCCGATCCGGGCTGCTTTCCGGCTTTTACTATGTGTTTGAAGAGCTTACCTTGCAGAGTAATCTGCGCACAGCCATCCTGCCGCCGGGATCAGGCCTGCTTTTAACAAAAACTGACTTAGAAATACCATTAATCATCCTGAATGCTTATTGTTCGGCTGCCCGGAAATAAACCTTAGCAACACTGAAGATCCTGGCTGAAAATATAAAAGGTAAATAATCAGACGCCGCTTCGATTAAATTTTCGAATCGTAAATATGCCTTTAATGCGTTAAAGAAAATATTAAGAGACACCCGCCGCATACTCCCTTATCATCTGGATGAAAATAAAAATTACGCTATATTTCCTGCCGCCCGAATGAAATTTCGCTCCGGACAGTTTTCTTTTTTCGCTCCGTAATCAGCCGGTGCGGAGGTTCTACATACATGCTTAACAATCTTAACGGCGACAATGAACGCCGAAGCCGCGCCTTACAGGCGCTGCGCGATCCTGATGAAAGCCGCGATGACGTTTTGCGGAAGTTTGTCCGGTTAGCCAGTCAGGCCCTGGGTATCCCGGGCAGTTTTATCTCGGTGCTGGATGATGAGTTCCAGACCGTGCAGGCGTCGCACAATTTCAATCTGCAACGTTCAACGCGCAAGGATTCACTCTGCCGTCACGTTGTTGACAGCGAAGGTGCCGTGATTGTCCCCGATACGTATCACGATGCGCGCTTTGTCACGCATCCCCTGATCACGGGCGCGCCGTTTATTCGCTTCTATGCTGGTGTGCCGCTGAAAACCCGCGACGGCATTATTCTGGGCACGCTCTGTGTGACCGACACCGAGCCGCATGTCTTTGCCGTTGAACAGGTGACGACATTAACGCTGCTCTCCACGCTGATCATGTCTTTTCTTGAAGCCTGGCACTCGGCTGGTTTTTGCGATCCGGTGACCGGATTGCCTAACCGCCAGCGCCTGATACGTGATTTGCAATATCTGGCCGTGGCCGGTGACACCACGCCACGCCGTCTGGTGCTGATTGATTGCATCGACATGTCACGTGCTTATGAGCTGGCCCGCACCATGGGAATGAGTCCGGTTGAAAGTCTGCTGAAGGATATGGCTACCCTGCTGCCGCTGCGCCTGCGCCCGGCAACAGGTGAAATGATCTACACCGTAGCCACGGGCCGGTTTGCCATTCTGACCCGGGCCGATAGCCGACTTAGTGCAGCCTGGGTCGCCGGTCGTCTGGAAGGTATCAGTGCAGACATGGATGAGGGGTTGTCAGTTGCACTGACGCCGCATACCGGTGAGGCTGGTTTTGTTGCTGGCAGCATGCCACCGTCGGAAGTGTTACGCCGTGCGGTCAGCGCACTCAATGAAGCGGTCGGGCGCGGGCTTCCTTCTCAATGCTTTGACATTGAGGCGGAAACACAGCGCTCAGAAGATTTCCTGCTGATGACCGATCTCAAAACAGCATTGCGCGACAACATCGGGCTTTATATGGTCTATCAGCCTAAGATCTGCCTCCAGAGCGGCAAACCGGTGGGGCTGGAAGCGCTCATCCGCTGGCGGCATCCCAGCAAGGGCGAACTTTCACCGGCTGCCTTTATTCCTCTGGCTGAACAGACCGATTTGCTCTCTGTGCTGACCACCTGGATTATCGACCAGGCAATTGAACGTCTCAGACGGTTGCGTAATAACTGCATTCAGCTGCCATTAACCATAAACGTCAGCGTACGCGATTTTGCCTGTGAGGGATTTGCTTCAGCGCTGGAAAGTAAAATGCTGAAGTCTAAGCTTCCCACCTCGCTGCTGGGCATTGAATGCCTGGAGACGGAACGTATTCTTGAAAGTCCGACCGCCCTGCACGGCCTGGAGATGCTCAGAGAGCGAGGCTTCACGATTTCACTCGATGATTTTGGCACCGGCTACAGCAATATCAGTTATCTGCGTCGTATGCCGCTGGATGTGATTAAGCTGGATCGCTCCCTGATCAGTGAGCTTTCTTCGGATACCGCTTCGCGCATCATCGCCCGGAGCATTATCGCCATGCTGAAAGAGCTGGATTATACGGTGGTGGCTGAAGGGGTTGAGTGTCCGGACGCCGTGTCATCACTGACAGAGTATGGCTGCGATCAGGCTCAGGGCTATTTCTATTCGAAGCCGTTAGACGAAGAAACGCTGGATCACTGGCTTCACTGGAAACTGCGTGGCGAGTGCCATTAACCCTGCGCACGTTAAAATCCCCGGCGCACGTGTTGAACATTGATCGTCAGGCACGGCATCGCTGATCAGATTGCATTGTCATTATTAATAAGGCATCAGTGCATCCGCTGAGAACCCGCCGCATTCATACTGCTACGGTGACTGAATTCAGGTCTGCCGGTTTGCCGCTTCGCTTAGTGCCGCCTGATGTGGTGCAGTCTGTGCGACTGCGGACAAGTAAAGGTGAAACATCTTTTGAACAATGTTAGCGTGTCCGCAACAGTCACGTAAAAAGGAGCTGCAAATGCTAACCACCATAATATATCGCAGCCATATCTCAGATGATTTTCCGGTCAGAACCCTTCCGGAGATGGTCGACAACGCCAGCAAAATTAACTCGGCTCACAGCGTGACAGGCATCCTGTTGTTTAACGGGACCCATTTTTTCCAGTTGCTTGAGGGGCCGGAAGCGGGCGTTCAGGCAATTTATCAGCGGATTTGTGCCGACCCCCGTCACCATAATGTGGTGGAGCTGATGCGCGATTACGCTCCCTCCCGCCGGTTTGGTAATGCGGGCATGTCGCTGTTTGACCTGCGTGAACACGATCGCTCATCACTGCTGCAGGCGGTGCTGGACAAAGGTACGTCTAAATATCGCCTGACCTATGATGATCGGGCACTGCAATTCCTGCGTACTTTTGTAGAATCCCGTGAGAAAGAAAACTACTACGAGGTTCTTCCGCCTGGTTACTGGGAGTTTATTTCTGAGCATAGTCATGTCCCGGACTCCCGCCCCGAGACAGAAGGCGTGAGCTTCCGCCCGGTGGTCGATCCGCTTGCTCGCACGGTGACCGCGATTGAAGCTGTCACCGTCAGACCAGCGCTTGTCGGCGACATTTCAGGCGATCGGCTTTACGTTGACGATCTGGAAACCGTGAAAAAAACCTTTGCCCACGCAGGCCTGGTCTGCCCCGACGGGATGACGCTTTACGTCAGCCTGCTGCCAATGACACTGGTTGTTATACCTGATGCCGTCGGGCACATTGTGGCAGCCATTCAGCAGGCGGGTCTGGTACCGGAGCAGGTCGTTATTGGTGTGAGTGAAACCGGCGTGATTTCACAGCTGGATGCATTCTCCGAAGCCGTACGCGCGCTAAAAGCGGTCGGGATCAGCCTGTCGATCGACAATTTTGGAGACGGCTCCGCGGGATTATCATTACTGACGCATATTCAGCCCGACCGTATTCGAATTGATGCCGGCATCACCCGCGACGTCCACCGCAGTGGGCCAAAGCAGGCGGTGGTACAGGCGATCATCAAGTGCTGTTCAGCGCTGGAAATCACCGTCATCGCAGCGGGGATTGTACAGGCCGAAGAGTGGATGTGGCTGGAAGCCGCAGGTGTGATCAATTTCCAGGGAACGCTGTTCGCCGCAGTGGGTCGCTATGAGGCACAATCGGTCGCCTGGCCGGAATATCGCGAAGCGATATAACGCATCCTGTCTGAATCACCATAAAGCGGTACGCCTTAAGCGGCCGCTTTTTTCATTGATGGCCCTTACAGACTTTCAGGAACAGGCGTCAGTAACCTTCCCCCCTGTATTTCTCCGCGCCTTACGCTTTGCTTTCACAAACATCCTGACCCGGTACTGACACGCTTTAACAGGCGACACACATCCGTTACGCTTTTGCGGATAACCACTATAGCGAGTAACTTTTACGGCTTAACCACTATAGCGAGTGAATCAGGAGATGGAGTCGCGTTATGCGGTTCCTGAACGTGACAGATATCCACTATAGCGAGTAAAAATGTCCCTGAAGCATTACTGTCAACCACTGTAGCGAGTAAGTAGCGGAATAATCATCCGGATCGTTTCGATAAAGCGCACTAATGCCCGGATAACCACTGTAGTGAGTGCCTGCACACCCCTCTCCTCTGGTGATAACCACTATAGCGAGTAGACCATCCAGGAGAGGGGGCTGAGCTTTTCTGTGCTCAACACAATGGCTGCACGGTGGTCTCCTGCAGGATAACCACTGTAGCGAGTAAAAGGTGGCGCGAAGATGCCGATGAGTGGGACAGCATGATAGCCCTGCCCCGCTTTATCTCCTTTTGCAAAATCACTTTGTTCTGATGGCGAAACCATTCTGATCATCCTGCATCCCAACCACTGTAGCGAGTGCCTGTCTGACCCAATATGGCGTGCCGTGTAGCAAGGATTTTAACGTCGTACAGGGTGCAAATCGATAGTAAGTGCTCACACTAAACCCCTGTGTCTTATTAACAGGGAGGCTAAAACGATACCATCAACCACTATAGCGAGTGATTTCCCCCTCTTACGGACCCCAATGAGTAACCACTGTAGCGAGAATGTTGTGTTAGCCAGAGCTGCCACCTGATCATTCTCTGAACGAATCAGCCAGTAAATCACCAGAAAACCCCTAGAGCGGGTGAATTTCACAGGTACAGAAAGGCGGGAGTGTCGTTTGCCAGAGGCAATAACCACTGTAGCGAGTAAAGGAGAACGGCTGAATATGCCACGCATAGCGTCAGACACTGCGTCCGGCCCCGGATAACCAGACCAGACCAACCACTGCAGAGAGTAATAAGCATAACGTCGGTCCGCCGCATTTGCAGACGGGCCGCGATACCTGCTGGTTAACCCTGACAGGTCGAGGATCGCTTATGACACTCAGTGTAACGACTTCGCCTGGAAGGCAGAATTGAAAAACAGCAGGTTGCAGGATCCTTTTCAGACAGGCGCTTCAGGATCGGATGCCTATTCGGGATAGGAATAACCACTATAGCGAGTAAGACTACTCGCTATAGTGGTCAGGGATGTCAGGGGTCATTAAACAGCCCTTTTTCTCGCTACAGTGGTTATCAGGCAGCATGTTTCATGCGGGGTGCGGTGAAAAGGTGACTTAGGATTTTTTCTGTTTCCTGATTTTATTCAGCAACTCTTTTTCCTCACGCGAGACCATGACGAGCTCACTGCTTTCATCCTCACTCACCGGTTCGGGCAGATTGACATCAATGATAGTGGGATCGTTGTCCAGATCGTCAAACTCGTCCATCTCATCATCGATCAGCCCTGCCTTACTGAGCGGCAGCTCAGCCGGGCGCAGTTTGGGGTGACGATAATGGACCCAGAAGTAGACAGATGAGCCGCGTCGGGTTTCGGTGTAATCGAGATAACCTATCTCTTTTAACTGCTCCATCGCCTTTCTGACCGTCGCATTCTGCGTGATCACGCGCGAGGTAAGATTGAGTCTTGCACGCAGGCGCGCCATAGATATCGGCGCGGGCTTGGGCGGAAGGCTTTCAATGAACGTGTAGAGCGCCTGAGCGGACTCTTTGCGTGCCAGCTCGTTGATGGCCTTAAGCTGCAGCAGGACCTTTCTGTCGAACTGATACAGCTCAAAGATCTTGGGGTCGGCCTGTAAGGTTACCGTGTCTTTTTTGACACTGTATTTAGCGGACTGCACCAGATGCGTTGTGTAGTTCTCTCCGCCCTTGCTGGTAAAAGTCAGGGTGTTAGAGGCAATACGCGTCAGCGAAGCATCCAGACGGCTCCTGAGCTTCGAGGAGAGACGCGCTGAAGGGATGCCGCAGAGTTTTGCAAATTCAACGAACGAGAGCGTTACCGTGTCTCCCAGACACTCATGCGTGGCGAATGCGCGGATGATCCCGACCCAGGTCTTGAAATCATTATCCATATCCAGACGGGCACCCAGGATCTTGATGTTGTCATACCCTTCCGATCTGACCAGGGATAACTGTTTCAGATCCTGCGTGACATCCATAGCATTCATCTGGTTTTTCTGACTGCGTGCCGTGGATTTCAGCGTTGGAACAAATAAGCCGAGCCGCATCAACGCTACCGGCTGCACAGTGTTATTGCTGTTGGGCGTCAGAGTAACAACTTCGCCTGTACGCTTGTCTGTTTCGCTAAACGCATCAGCTATGTTCAGGATATCTGGTTCTTTTCTTGGCAT
>NZ_JAOCKJ010000009.1 GCF_029844725.1 Pantoea sp. GD03673 | reverse complement strand
TGCGTAGTGACGAGTCGGGGTTTCATATTCAACGTGTGAAGTGTTGATGGTGATACCACGAGCTTTCTCTTCTGGTGCGTTATCGATCTGATCGAATGCACGAGCCTGGCCGCCGTAAGTTTTAGACAGAACGGTGGTGATAGCTGCAGTCAGGGTGGTTTTACCGTGGTCGACGTGACCGATGGTGCCCACGTTTACGTGCAGTTTGTTACGCTGAAATTGCTCTTTCGCCATGGCGATAATTCCTTACGTTGTGCCTTCACCATCTGGGTGAAGGCATCAGTTCAAATTTAAACCGTAGCTTATTTGCTACGAGCTTCAATAACGGCCTGCGCTACGTTGTTCGGCGCATCGTCATACTTCAGGAACTCCATGGAGTAAGAAGCACGACCTTTGGTCAGAGAACGCAGCTGAGTTGCGTATCCGAACATCTCAGACAACGGAACTTCAGCGTGAATCTGAACGCCAGTAGCGTTAGATTCCTGCCCTTTGAGCATACCACGACGACGGCTAAGGTCACCGATGACATCACCCGTGTTCTCTTCCGGGGTTTCTACTTCAACCTTCATGATAGGCTCAAGCAGAACAGGTGTCGCTTGTTTAAAGCCTTGTTTGAAGGCAATAGACGCGGCCAGTTTAAACGCCAGTTCTGAGGAGTCGACATCATGGTAAGAACCGAAGTGCAGACGCACGCCCAGATCCACAACCGGATAGCCAGCCAGTGGGCCTGATTTCAGCTGCTCCTGGATACCTTTGTCAACCGCAGGGATGTATTCACCAGGAATCACACCACCTTTGATGTCGTTGACAAATTCGTAGCCTTTCGGGTTCGAACCTGGCTCCAGTGGGTACATGTCGATAACAACATGACCGTACTGACCACGACCACCAGACTGCTTGGCGTGTTTACCTTCAACATCGGTAACTTTGTTGCGAATCGCTTCACGGTAAGCAACCTGTGGTTTACCCACGTTTGCTTCAACGTTGAACTCACGCTTCATGCGGTCAACGATGATGTCGAGGTGCAATTCACCCATACCCGCGATGATGGTCTGGTTAGATTCTTCATCAGTCCATACGCGGAATGATGGGTCTTCTTTCGCCAGACGGCCCAGAGCCAGACCCATTTTTTCCTGGTCAGCTTTGGTTTTTGGTTCAACGGCGATAGAGATTACCGGCTCCGGGAACTCCATGCGCTCAAGGATGATGACGTTGTCTGGGTCACACAGGGTATCACCAGTGGTCACATCTTTCAGGCCGATCGCAGCTGCGATATCACCCGCACGGACTTCTTTGATTTCTTCACGCTTGTTAGCGTGCATCTGAACGATACGGCCCAGACGCTCACGGTTTGACTTAACCGGGTTG
Source organism: Pantoea sp. GD03673 (assembly GCF_029844725.1). Classification (GTDB taxonomy): domain Bacteria; phylum Pseudomonadota; class Gammaproteobacteria; order Enterobacterales; family Enterobacteriaceae; genus Pantoea. The sequence continues at coordinate 235,941 of NZ_JAOCKJ010000009.1, read as the reverse complement.
AACACGGTGTCACCAGTGTTAACAACACCAGAGTAAACGCGGAAGAAGGTCAGGTTACCTACAAACGGGTCGGTAGCGATTTTGAACGCCAGTGCAGCAAACGGCTCGTTGTCGTCTGAGTGACGAACAGCCGGCGTGTCTTTACCGTCGTCCAGCATACCGTTGATCGCGGTAACGTCAGTCGGTGCTGGCAGATATTCAACAACTGCATCCAGCATCGCCTGAACACCTTTGTTCTTAAATGCAGAACCACAGGTTACCAGGATGATTTCGTTGTTCAGAACACGCTTACGCAGAGATGTTTTGATCTCTTCTTCAGTCAGTTCTTCACCACCGAAGAATTTCTCCATCAGCTCATCAGAGCCTTCAGCAGCGGCTTCAACCAGCTTCGCATGCCATTCTTCAGCCAGTTCCTGCATATCAGCTGGGATATCTTCGTAGACGAAGGTTACACCCTGGTCTTCGTCGTTCCAGTTGATTGCTTTCATTTTCACCAGGTCAACAACACCGGTGAATTTCTCTTCTGAGCCGATAGCCAGCTGCAGAGGAACTGGCGTTGCGCCCAGACGAACTTCCATCTGGTTAACAACTTTCAGGAAGTTAGCACCCATGCGGTCCATTTTGTTAACGAACGCAATGCGTGGAACTTTATATTTGTTAGCCTGACGCCATACGGTCTCAGACTGTGGCTGAACGCCACCAACTGCACAGTAAACCATTACCGCGCCATCAAGCACACGCATAGAACGTTCAACTTCGATGGTGAAGTCAACGTGTCCTGGGGTGTCGATGATGTTGATGTGGTGTGGTTCAAACTGCTTAGCCATACCAGACCAGTAACACGTGGTCGCAGCGGAAGTGATGGTAATACCACGTTCCTGTTCCTGCTCCATCCAGTCCATGGTTGCTGCGCCGTCATGTACTTCACCGATTTTGTGGTTTACACCGGTGTAGAACAGAACGCGTTCGGTAGTGGTAGTCTTACCGGCGTCGATGTGCGCACTGATACCGATGTTACGGTAGCGAGCAATGGGTGTTTTACGAGCCATTTGATTCCTCTGATTCTCGGACGTTCAAGGTAAGTCGACCCCAGCGGGTTGGCTATTTGAGCGCCCGCTGGTTTAACAACTACGTGGTGATTACCAACGGTAGTGAGCGAACGCCTTGTTGGCTTCTGCCATGCGGTGAACGTCTTCACGTTTCTTAACTGCAGTACCTTTGTTCTCTGCAGCATCAGAAAGTTCGTTCGCCAGGCGAAGAGCCATTGATTTATCACCGCGTTTACGAGCAGCATCTACGATCCAGCGCATTGCCAGGGCATTACGACGAACCGGACGGACTTCAACTGGTACCTGATAAGTAGAACCACCAACGCGACGTGACTTAACTTCGACAGTCGGACGCACGTTTTCCAGCGCTACTTCAAAGGCTTCCAGGGAGTTTTTACCTGAACGCTGAGCCAGGGTCTCAAGCGCGGTATAAACGATTGATTCTGCAGTAGATTTTTTACCATCTACCATCAGGATATTTACAAATTTGGCCAGCAGCTCTGATCCGAACTTAGGATCTGGCAGAATTTTACGCTGACCAATGACGCGACGACGTGGCATGGAAATACTCCGTTGTTAATTCAGGATTGTCCAAAACTCTATGAGTTTATTTTGACATTTAATTTAAAACGTTTGGCCTTACTTAACGGAGAACCATTAAGCCTTTGGCTTCTTCACGCCGTACTTGGAGCGAGCCTGCTTACGGTCTTTAACACCTGAGCAGTCCAGCGCGCCACGAACGGTGTGGTAACGCACACCTGGCAGGTCTTTTACACGACCGCCACGGATCAGGATCACGGAGTGTTCCTGCAGGTTATGACCTTCACCGCCGATATAGGAGGTAACTTCAAAACCGTTGGTCAAACGCACACGGCAGACTTTACGCAGTGCGGAGTTTGGTTTCTTAGGAGTGGTGGTGTACACACGAGTACAAACGCCACGTTTTTGCGGGCAAGCTTCCAGCGCCGGCACGTTGCTCTTTGCAACTTTGCGGACGCGTGGTTTGCGAACCAGCTGGTTAACTGTTGCCATTAAATAGCTCCTGGATTTGCTTTTGCTTCGTAAACACGTAATAAATCGCCTCGTAGAATTACGAGGAGGCAGAATTTTAGGGCTGAGTCAAAAGGGTGTCAAGAAATAACCAGGTTTTAGCCGATTACCAGACCATTTGTTGCTGATGCCTGCTCGTTAGCGTGACAAAGCCAGTATAGTCTATTGACTGCACACTGGTCGAAATTTGTCCAGCGAGCCCGCGAGCCTGAACATCTTCGTTCAGCACCCACAGCGTCGCTTCGCTCTCTGAGAGCCGCTTCAGGGCGCGGCTGCCCGTTAAGGCGGCCAGTACGCCATCCTGTAATAGCAGCAGGTCATCGCCTGCACCTGCCATTAAAAGCAGGGTCTCAAGGTCACTGTATGCCGGTGAGTGCATTAACGTGTGCAGCATGGGCGTCTCTTAAAAAGTCAGTATGCGATCGTAGCTGGCCAGCGTCTGGCGCAGTGTCTGGGCATCCAGTAGCGTCACGTTCAGCAACCGGTCAGCGTCAGTCGCTAATCCACGCGCTGCCAGCGATGTCCGGCAGAGATAGCACTGTTCAATGTCATACAGCGCCAGCACGCCAAAGGTCGCAGCATAGTGACGGCTCTTAATCGCCTCAGGCTGCTGATGCAGGTTGAGCTGCAGCACACCATCGCCAATAAAAAACAGGCCGATATCTTCACTGAGTGCGCCCGTCGCCAGCGCAGCATCCAGCCCTTCACGCCCTCCACTGCTGCCATGCGGTGCACGTGTAAAGACAAACGCAACGCGGTTCATCAGAACTGCACCATGCGTTCACAGCGCAGCGCCGCTTCTGCCAGCGCACCCAGCCCGCTCAGGGTAAAACCCGGCTGCAGGTTACTGGCCGCCAGCCCGAGCCGGTCCGCTTCCTGCTGATCGCTGACGCCACGTCGCAGCGCAGCCGCCACACAGATGTTCAGTGCCACACCCTGCTCCTGATGTAATGTCTGCCACGCGCGCACCAGATCAAACTCATCACTGGCAGGCGCGGTCAGTTGGTTCGCGTTCAGCACGCCTTCGCGATAGAAGAAAACGCTCTCAAGCTGATGACCAGCCTCCAGCAGAGCGCGGGCAAACAGCCAGGCGCTGGTCGCCTGTTGCGTACCATAAGCCGGGCCGGTAACCACCAGGGTATAGCGCATTACCGATCCTGTCCCTGAAAGTCGCCATTTTTAAACTGCCGGATGTAAAGATAGACCGTGTGCTTCGAAATGTTCAGCCGATCAGCGACCTGGTTAATGGCATCTTTAATGTCGAAGATCCCCTTCTCATACAGGTTCAGCACAATCTGACGATTCTTGGCGTTGTTCGACACGTTGCGGTCAGCACTCACCTCTTCAATGGTGAACTCCAGCGTCTGCATGACCAGATCGTCTACCGAACTGGCGAAGTTGACGTTCGAGTCAACCTGCTGCATTTCCGGCGGCATGAACGTCGACATGATCTGTGAGAACGGCACATCAAGGTTCATGTTGATGCAGAGCAGACCAATAACCCGCTGCTGACGATTACGAATCGCAATCGTGACTGACTTCATCAGCACGCCGCTTTTGGCACGCGTGAAATAGGCGCGGGAAACGTTGCTGTCCGCGCCATGCATATCATGCAGCATACGCAGGGCAAGGTCGGTAATAGGCGAACCGACTTTACGGCCGGTGTGTTCGCCATTGGCAATACGCACGGCCGAACACTTAAGATCTTCAAGCGAATGCAGGACAATTTCACAATGCGAGCCGATCAACATCGCCAGGCCATCCACGACAGCCTCGTACGATTTCAGAATATCGTAATCAGTTTGTTCGAACGGGCGCTGCTCCAGAAGATCGAAGTCGCTCAGTTCACCCGGATTGAATGGATTAGACATTGAAGAGTATCACCCTGAATGGCTGGAGCCTGTCACAGCGGCTTATGGGCAGACTCAATATTGGGATAATTAGGCAGCCATTAGTCTGGCAAATGTCGTCGGCTTATGCCAGAGGTTTGTCGTGAAGCTAAAATGAAACCGCCGCCCGGAGGCGGCGGTCAGCAGATTACTGTGCTTTTTCAGCAGCAGCAGGCGCAGGAGCCTGTGCTTTTTCATCTGCCTTTGGCGCGGGTTTGATATCAAGCAGCTCAACATCAAACACCAGAGTGGAGTTAGCCGGGATGCCCGGAACACCATTTTTGCCGTAAGCAAGATTCGGTGGGATCACCAGCTTGATCTTGCCGCCTTTCTTCACGTGCTTCAGACCTTCAGTCCAGCCTGGGATGACACCATCCAGACGGAATGAAAGTGGCTCGCCACGGGTGTAAGAGTTGTCGAACTCATTACCGTCAATCAGCGTGCCTTTGTAGTTTACGACAACCGTATCGCTGTCTTTAGGCGCGTCACCGGTTCCCTCTTTTTCAACTTTATACAGCAGGCCGCTTTCGGTTTTCTTCACGCCGCTCTCTTTAGCAAATTTGGTCGCAAAAGCTTCGCCCTTTTCAGCGTTCTCTTTCGCATCTTTTTCCATTTTCGCTGAGGCTGCGCCTTTCACACGGCCTTCGAAAGATTGCAGCGTCTGCTCGATCTCTTCGTCAGAAAGTTTGCTCTTGCCACCAAATGCATCCTGAACACCAGCAATCAGCTGCTGCTTATCCAGTTTGATGCCCAGTTTTTCCTGCTCCTTCAGGGAGTTGTCCATGTAGCGACCCAGTGAAGCACCCAGTGCGTAGGCAGACTGCTGGTCTTCATCTTTGAAGGCCGCATTTTTAGGTGCCTGAGGCGCGGACTGTGGCGCGGCAGCCGGTGCAGCCTGTGGTGCCGCAGCGGTGTCTGCCGCCATTGCCAGCGGAGCATTAAGTGCAACAGCCATGGTGGTAGCTAACAATGTGACTTTAAACAGTGATTTCATCCATTCTCCAAAACCGAAGCGTCTAACCTCGGGAAACATTGCGGACTTCAGGGCCCACACTATAACTTTACGTGGCAGTGTCGAACACTCCCACAATGTAATAACCCGGTCTACTTCCGACCTTTATAACATCGGGAAGTTTCATCAGAGATGATGCCGCGCGGCCTTTTTTCAAGCGCAACGCCTCCAGGCGTGAAAAAAACAGGTGATTCCTGGCATTCAGGTCGTAGAATCACGCCCCGAATCGCACCTTAACAGAGGAACAGGTCATGCAACAATCTGAGTGGGAACAGCGTCTGGAGACGTTAGAGAGCAAATTGGCCTTTCAGGAGATGACGATTGAGCAGCTGAACAGTGCGGTAGTTCAGCACGAGCTGGAAATGAATAAGATGCGTGAGCAGATGCGCATCATAACCGACAAGCTCAAAGCGAATGCGCCATCAATGGTTGCCTCACAGTCTGAAGAAACACCACCACCCCATTACTGATAGCGGGCTCTCAGACCCTGGCGTAGCCGGACAAGACCAGAGTGACAGCGAAAAGAAAGGCCACCCGGAGGTGGCCCTGAAAGGTCTGTTGGAACTTAGTGGCTGCAGCCGCAACCGCCAGTACCGCAACCGCCTTTACCGTGGTCGTGGTCGTGATCGTGGCCGTGATCGTGGTCATGATGATGGCCATCTGCACCGTGAACGTGACCATGAGCCAGTTCTTCCGGTGTTGCTTCACGGATAGCAACTACTTCAACATTGAAGTTCAGGTTCTGACCCGCCAGCATGTGGTTACCATCAACCACGACGTGATCGTCTTCTACTTCGGTGATTTCTACCGGTACAGGACCCTGGTCGGTCTCTGCCAGGAAGCGCATGCCAACCTGCAGTTCGTCAACGCCCATGAAGACGTCTTTAGGAACGCGCTGCACCAGGTTGTCGTCATACTGACCGTAAGCATCATTTGCCGGGATATGCACGTCAAACTTGTCGCCGGCAACGTGGTTTTCCAGCGCATTTTCCAGACCAGAAATCAGGGAACCATGACCGTGCAGGTAGTCTAGCGGTGCGCTCACCGGTGACTCGTCAACTAACACGCCGTCTTCTGTACGTACCTGATAGGCCAGGCTTACCACCAGGTCTTTTGCTACTTTCATGATATCTCCTAACCGTTGAGAGCTGAGATCCCGTCTCATTGGTCTATTCTTGCGTGCAATAACACCAACCAGAAAGGTTCGGGGCTGAGTACAAGAGGGGTTTCATTGTCTCTTGCGACTTAAGCCTTAATGGCGTCAATTGTAACGGAATTCAATCCCGCTGTAAGTTTAAGCGTAAAAAAACTGCCTCAATACGCTATTCAGGATGGAAAATGCCGATAACCTGCTCGTGAGTGCGAACCTGATCGCGCGCCTGCTTATCCGCTTCGCGCATCTGGTGACCACATTTCACGCACTCCACCACATCCACATTATTTTCACGCCACATCGCCAGCGTGTCCTTCTCCTGGCAGTGCGGGCATGTCGCACCAGCAATAAAACGTTTACGCATTAGCTTCTGCCTGTTTAAAAGGGGTTATTGATCATCATCCCAGCCGTCGATCTGCCGCTTCTCACGCTGCATTTCGCGCTGGAAGATATCTTCCAGTTCGCGCCGTGCTTCACGGACGCGTGAAGCCTGTGCGCTTTCAGAGAGATTAGGCATCAGTTCACGCAGCATCCGCATATCAAGCCGGCGGAAATGCTGCTGGGCGCGGTGTGCCTGATGCGGATGCATCCCCAGCGTCATCAATGTCTTACGCCCCAGCTCCAGCGCACTGGAAAAGGTCTCACGCGAGAACTGTGTGACGCCTGCCTGTAGCAGCTCATGGGCTTCAACACGGCCCCGGGCGCGTGCCTGAATCTGCAGCTGCGGAAAATGCTGCTGGCACAGGTGTACGATAGTCATCACATCTTCAGGTTCATTACAGGTGATCACAATCGCCTGGGCGCTGGCCGCACCGGCGGCACGCAGCAGCTCCAGTTCGGTGGCATCGCCGTAATAGACCTTATAGCCATATTTCCGCATCAGACTCACCGCGCTGATGTCGCGCTCCAGCACGGTGATGCGTTTGTTGTTCGCCATCAGCAAGCGGCCTACCACCTGCCCGAAGCGGCCAAAGCCCACCACTATCACCTGCGGCTGATCGTCTTCGACAAAGTGTTTCTCCGCCTCTTCATCCGGCTCGTTGAAGCGGCGTGCCAGCAGCCGGTCGATTGCCTGCATCAGCAACGGCGTGGTCATCATCGACAGCGTCACCGTTACCAGCAGCATCGGCAGTTGATCGCCTGAAAAAAGCTTTGCCGAGGAAGCGGCTGAAAAGAGGACAAAGGCGAACTCGCCCCCCTGACTCAGTACGCCTGCGAACTGCTGCCGCTCGGAGCTGCGCAGACCATAAATGCGTGCGAGCAGGTAGAGCACCAGCGTTTTCACCGCCACCAGCGTCACCACGCCCAGCAGGATGGTCACAATATGGGTATAGAGCACACCGAGGTTGAGCGCCATGCCCACCGAAATAAAGAACAGCCCCAGCAGCAACCCCTTGAACGGGTCGATAGCGACTTCCAGCTCATGCCGGTATTCGCTTTCTGCCAGCAGGATCCCGGCAATAAAGGTGCCCAGCGCCATCGACAACCCCAGCGCATCCATAAACAGTGCGGAACCCAGCACCAGCAGCAGCGACGCTGCGGTAAAGACTTCGCGCACGCCCGATGCGGCGATATAGCGGAAAATTGGTCGCAGCAGATAGCGTCCGCCCACCAGCATGCCGGCAAACGCCAGCACTTTCATGCCGACCTTCATCCAGTCGATATGACCGCTGTCGGTGCCAGCCAGCAGCGGGATCAGCGCCAGAGCAGGGATAACCGCGATATCCTGAAACAGCAGCACTGAAAAGCCCAGTTGCCCCGCCTCACTGCGGTTCATGCCTTTATCCATCATCAGCTGCAGCGCCATGGCGGTCGACGACATCGCCAGACCAATCCCGCCGATGATCGCAGCCTGCCAGCTAAAGTCGGTCAGCCACAACAGGCCGCCCAGAATCGCCGCCGAGAAGATCACCTGCGCCGCGCCGACGCCAAAAATGGAGCGGCGCAGCGCCCAAAGCTTTGCCGGGTTCAGCTCCAGCCCGATAATAAACATCAGGAAAACCACGCCAAGCTCTGAGAAGTGGAGAATCTCATCGACGTCGCTGATAAAGCCTAATCCCCAGGGGCCGATAGCGATACCCGCCACCAGATAACCCAAAACCGCACCAATACCGAGGCGAGCCGCCACGGGTACAATTAATACCGCCGCGACCAGATAAATCACCCCCGCGGTCAGCAGCGTTTGCCCTTCCATCTATACCCCTCCATTCGGCAGCGGTGCCGCCAGCCAGTCGCCATAGGCGCGGGCGTAATTTTTCATTAATTCAGAACTCTGACGACGCGCCCAGTAAACAATCATCGGCGGCATCCAGTGCATACGACACATCTGCGCGGTCAGCTCAAAAGGACGCATAATGTCGTTGAGTGAATAGCGGTTCAGACCCTGCTGTTTAAAGGCACTTTCCGGTTCCCCGGTCGTCACCACGCTGCGCCAGTACTTGCCTTCCAGCGCATTCCCATCCACACCATTGGCGAAACCGCGCGACAAAACGCGATCCAGCCACTCTTTCAGCAGCGCCGGACAGCTATAGGTATAGAGCGGATGCTGGAAAATGATGACGTCATGTTCGCGCAGCAATTGTTGTTCATGATGAATATCGATGAAAAAATCCGGATAGGTCGCGTACAGATCGTGCACGGTAACGTGTTCCAGTGCCTGAGCCGGCTGTAGCAGAATCCGATTTGCGATCGAATCCTGTGATTCCGGATGAGCATAAAGCAGCAAAACCCTGGGTGGCTGCGACATCCTTTCCCTCCAAAGCGTCGTCATTGGTGCGGTTTTCCGCTACCATGCACGACGCAGCAAAATCTCATTATGTTGCCAGTAAATTAACATATTCTGACGATACGGCGCTTACATGATTGTCTTCTCAGCCTTACAAATTCGCCGCGGCATCCGCGTCCTGCTCGACAACGCCACCGCCACCATTAATCCCGGTCAGAAGGTCGGGCTGGTGGGTAAAAACGGCTGTGGGAAATCCACGCTGCTGTCGCTGTTAAAAGGTGAAATCACCAGCGATGCCGGTACCGTCACGCTTCCTTCGCACTGGGCGCTGGCCTGGGTGAATCAGGAAACCCCTGCGCTGGATAAAGCCGCGCTGGAATACGTAATTGATGGCGATCGCCAGTTTCGCCAGCTTGAAGCAGAACTGGCGGACGCAAACCAGCGTGACGATGGCAATGCCATTGCGCTGCTGCATGGCAAACTGGATGCGGTCCAGGCGTGGAGCATTCATGCACGTGCCTCAAGCCTGCTGCATGGTCTGGGCTTCAGTCAGGACCAGCTGCAACGTCCGGTCAGCGACTTCTCCGGCGGCTGGCGTATGCGCCTTAACCTGGCACAGGCGCTGATTTGCCGCTCCGATCTGCTGCTGCTGGATGAACCCACCAACCACCTGGACCTCGATGCGGTGATCTGGCTGGAGCGCTGGCTGAAAAGTTATGAAGGCACGCTGATCCTGATCTCGCACGATCGTGACTTTCTCGATCCGGTCATCGACAAAATTATTCATATCGAACAGGAGTCGATGTTCGAATACACCGGCAACTACAGCTCCTTTGAGCGGCAGCGCGTCGCCAAGCTGGCTCAGCAGCAGGCGCTGTATGAGAGTCAGCAGGAGAAAGTCGCGCATTTACACAGCTACATTGATCGCTTCCGTGCGCAGGCCACCAAAGCCAGGCAGGCGCAGAGCCGCATCAAGATGCTGGAGCGGATGACGATGATCGCGCCTGCCCATGTCGATAATCCGTTCAGCTTCACCTTTCGCAAGCCGGAGAACCTGCCTAATCCGCTGATGAAGATGGAGAAGGTCACCGCAGGCTATGGTGACAGTATTATTCTTGACGCCATCAAGCTGAACCTGGTTCCGGGCTCGCGCATCGGGCTGCTGGGGCGTAACGGCGCCGGTAAATCGACCCTGATAAAGCTGCTGGCGGGTGAACTGCAAGCGATGGACGGCAAGATGGGGCTGGCGAAAGGGATCAAGCTGGGTTACTTCGCTCAGCATCAGCTGGAGTATCTGCGGGCCGATGAGTCACCTCTACAGCATCTGGCGCGCATTGCCCCTAACGTGCTGGAACAGCAGTTGCGCGACTATCTGGGCGGCTTCGATTTTCGCGGCGATAAAGTCACTGAAAACACCGGCCGCTTCTCCGGCGGTGAGAAAGCGCGACTGGTGCTGGCGCTGATTGTCTGGCAGCGCCCTAACCTGCTGCTGCTGGATGAACCCACTAACCACCTGGACCTTGATATGCGCCAGGCGCTGACCGAAGCCTTGATCGACTTTGAAGGGGCGCTGGTAGTGGTATCGCACGACCGTCACCTGCTGCGGGCCACCACCGACGATCTTTATCTGGTGCACGATGGCAAAGTGGATATGTTTGAGGGCGATCTGGAAGATTATCAGCAGTGGCTGAGCGATCTGCAGAAACAGCAGGCGCAACAGGATGCTGCGCCGAAGCAGGATAACGCCAACAGCGCCCAGGTGCGTAAAGACCAGAAGCGCCGTGATGCCGAACTTCGCACCCAGACGCAACCGCTGCGTAAAGAGATCGAGAAGCTGGAAAAGCAGATGAGTAAATGGCAAAGCCAGCTGGCCGATGCCGAAGCGCAGCTCTCAGACAGTGCAATTTATGATCAGAGCCGTAAAGCGGACCTGGCCACTGCGCTGAAGCGTCAGGCGGAGAGCAAATCTGCGCTGGAAGACGTTGAGATGGCGTGGCTGGAGGCGCAGGAACAGCTCGAACAGATGATCGCCTCGTAAAACATCTCCCCGCGTGCGGGGAGAATCTTCGGTTTATCGTGCAGCTGATGCTGGCTATCCCAACATCTCCCCGCGTGCGGGGAGAATCTCGCTCAGCGGGGTTTGTCACCCAGCACCGTTGCCCGCTGCATGATTCGCCGGGCAGGATAGTAGTCGGCATTGGCATAATGCTGCGTCACCCGATTATCCCAGATAGCCAGATCGTCTGGCTGCCAGCGCCAGCGCACCTGAAACTCCGGTTTGGTGGCGTGCGCAAACAGGAAGCCCAGCAGCGCATCACTCTCCTTTTCGCTTAACGCCACAATCCGCGTGGTAAAACCCTCGTTCACAAACAGTGCTTTCTTACCGCTGACCGGGTGCGTGCGGATGACCGGATGCTGCACCGGCGGATGTTTTGCCACCGCCTGCTGCCAGCGCTGATGCACCTCTTCGGTTTTGCGGTACTTATACTCCTGGAATGACTTTTTGAAATCGTGCTCGGCCTGCAGCCCGTCCAGCAGCTGCTTAAAAGGTTCAGAGAGCGCCTCATAAGCCGCAATGCCGCTGGTCCAGAGCGTGTCACCGCCCGCCTCCGGCAACACTTTTGAGGCCAGCAATGCGATGGCCGGTGGCGTGTCGATAAAAGTAACGTCGGTGTGCCAGTTATCATTGTCAGGCGGATTATCCTGATGGGTATCCAGCACGATAATCTCCTCGACGCCTTCTGCGTGGGGATAGACCGGATGGATATGCAGGTCGCCAAAGCGGATGGCCAGTGCGCGATGCTGTTCCGGTGTTATTTTCTGGTCACGCAGAAACAGCACCTGGTGGCGCAGAAGGCCATGATAAAGCTGCTCAAACTGCGCATCACTTAATGGCCGTGAGACATCCAGGTTTGAAACCTGCGCACCAATATAAGGACCAAGCGGGGTAAAACTGAGACGTTCATTCATGACTGTTCTCCACTCCAGGGCGTCAGACGGCGCTGCACTGCGCGGAGCCCGAGTTCTAAGCTAAAAGCGATAAAAGCGATCACCGCGATACCCGCCAGCACCACATCGGTGGCGAGAAACTCTCCGGCGGACTGCACCATAAAACCGAGGCCACGCGTGGCAGCGATCAGCTCAGCCGCCACCAGTGTTGACCAGCCAACCCCCAGCCCTATGCGCAGACCGGTCAGAATCTCCGGCAGCGCGCCCGGCAGAATCACCCAGCGCAGCAGCTGCCAGCGGTTCGCCCCCAGCGAGCGCGCAGCACGAAGGCGCACCTGCTGCGTATTACGCACCCCGGCCAGGGTGGAGAGCGTCACGGGCGCGAAGATCGCCAGGTAGATCAGCAGGATTTTCGACGTCTCACCAATCCCGAACCAGATCACCATCAGGGGCAGATAGGCGAGGGGCGGAATCGGACGATAAAGTTCAATCAGCGGATCGAGCAGCCCGCGTGCTACGGGGCTAAGGCCCATCAGAATTCCCACCGGAATGCCGATAGCGGCAGCAGCAGCCAGCGCAATCAGCATTCTTGTCAGGCTGGCGGCCAGATGCTGCCACAACGTGGCATCCATAAAGCCCTGTGCGCTGGCAATCACCAGCAGCTTACTGAATACCTGCTGCGGCGGCGGCAGGAACAGCGGGGCAATCAGGCCCAGCGCAGTGACGCTCCACCAGAGCAGTAACAACAGCGAGAGGCTCAGCATGCTTAGCGTAAAAGCCGTTGAAAACGGCCAGCGCAGCCGACGGCGCACCGGCAGAGACTTGTCGTGGATTAACGCGCTCATGCAAACGCCTCCCGCTGATCAAACACCCGGCTCAGCACATACTCGCGCTGGGCGATAAACTGCGGATCGGATTTGATGCTGCGGCACGACTCTCCGGCGGCAAAGCGCCGGCCAAAATCGGGCCGCAGTCGCTCCACGATGCGTCCCGGCCCCGGAGACAGCAGAATCAGTTCGCTGGCGAGGAAAATTGCCTCTTCTATGTCGTGCGTAATCAGCAGGATCTGTTTACCGCTGTCGCGCCACAGCGTCAGCAGCAGGGTCTGCATCTGCTCGCGGGTAAAGGCATCCAGTGCGCCGAAAGGCTCATCCAGCAGCAGCAGTTGCGGATCGGTAGCCAGTGCGCGCGCAATCCCCACCCGCTGACGCTGCCCCCCGGACAATTGCCAGATGGCACGCTTTTCCGCGCCTTCCAGCCCGACCTGCCTGATGAGTTTCCGCGCAATCGCCTCCCGTGCCGGGCGTTCCATCCCCGCCAGTTGCAGACCAAAGGACACGTTATCCAGCACGTTGCGCCACGGCAGTAACCCTTCATGCTGAAACACTACGCCGCGCTCCGCACCAGGCCCGGTCACTGGCCGGTCATCCAGCGTGATACTGCCCGACTCCACCGGCAGAAATCCGGCCACCAGATTAAGCAGCGTGGTTTTGCCGCAGCCAGAGGGGCCAAGCACCACCAGCAGTTCATGGCTATCCAGTTGCAGATTGATATCCTGCAACACCGGCTGTCCGGCATAACGGGCATTGAGGTGAGCGATGCGCAGCATGATGCCTCCTTACGGTTTTACGAGTGGCTCGACGAAGCGGGAGGTCACGTAACTGCTGTAGTCGTTATCGGCCTGCGGCACCCGGCCCTGTGCTTTCAGGAACTGCGCGGTATCGACGATCGCTTTGTTGACCGGTTTGCCCAGTTGCTCAACCTGCTGCTGCGCCGTCAGGTAGGTATTCCCCTTCACCAGACCCGGCACCTGTGCTTCCGGCACGCCGCTCAGGCGTGAGAGTTTGCTGAGGTTATCGGGCTGCTTCAGCCAGCTGTCGGGGCTGTTAAGATAGGCCTGCTGCGCATCAATCGCGCTGCGGGCAAAAGCGGTAACGATGTCCGGATGCTGTTCGGCAAAATCTTTGCGTACCACCCAGACATCCAGCGTCGGTGAACCCCAGCGCCCGACTTCCGCAGAGTCGGTTAACACCCTGCCCTCTTTTTCCAGTGCATTGACTGCGGGTGCCCAGACGTAGGCGCCATCAATGTCGCCACGCTGCCATGCCGCGATAATCGCGGGCGGCTGCAGGTTCACCAGCTGAACCTGCGACGGGCTGATGCCCCAGTGTTTCAGTGCAGCCAGCAGGCTGTAATGGGTAGTGGAGATGAACGGCACCGCGATGCGCTTGCCGATGAGATCCTGAGGCGTAGTGATGTTCTTCTTCACCACCAGCGCTTCTGAGTTGCCCAGCTGAGAGGCGAGCAAGAACGCTTCAATCGGCAGTTTCTGTGCCGCGGCGACCGCTAACGGACTGGAACCGATGTTACCAATTTGCACGTCGCCGGAAGCCAGTGCGCGTAAGACGCCTGCGCCGCTGTCAAACTTGCGCCAGTCAACGCTGGCCCCGCTCTCTTTCGCAAAACTGTTGTCAGCCTGGGCCACTTTTGCCGGTTCGGCGGAGGTCTGGTACGCCACGGTGACAGTGACCGCATCAGCCCGAAATGCCAGCAGCGCCAGCGCTGCGGCTAAAAAAGTTAATCGTGTTGCTGCCATGATCATTACCCCGCCGTTTTTATCGTGGAGGCAGTGTCTCTGGCCGCTATAGTTTCATAAAGGAATTAAAAATTATCCCTAATAGAAATAAGTTCTTAGATCACTATCTGCAAAACTAAGACAAAAATCGCAAATGCTGAAAATAGCTAAAGTAAGCAAAAATGTCAGGCGCTCACATTGTCCCTGTGCTATTCATATGCGTTCCCAATTTTTGCCTGTTAAGGTCACTGTATCCGATGTCGATCGAGAAAGTCGCTCAGCTGGCTGGCGTCTCCAAAGCCACGGTATCGCGGGTTCTCAATGCGCATCCCGGCGTAAAACCCGATACGCGTGAGAAAGTTCTGGCGGCAATCTCTGCCTGCGACTATCAGCCCAACCTGCTGGCGCGTCAGCTGCGCACGGCGCAAAGCAACATGCTGCTGGTGCTGATCTCGGATATCACCAACCCCTTCTGCTCACGCGTGGTTCAGGGCATTGAGGCCGAAGCGGAACTGCACGGCTATCACATCCTGCTCTGTAACTCTGCCTCGCAGCTCCAGCGCGAAGCCGCCTATCTGAGCCTGCTGACCGGCAAAGTGGTGGATGGCGTGATTACGATGGATGCGGCCTCCGGCTTACAGGATTTGCAGGCGCTGATTGCGGGTGCCCCCTGGGTGCAGTGCTGTGAATTTGATCCGGATATTCCCGCCTCTTCGGTCAGCATTGATCACCTGGAAGCCGCACGCGACACTGTCCACTACCTCGCGGGTAAAGGGCGTAAGCGCATCGGGCTGGTCAATGGTGACATGCGCTACCTCTACTCACATCATCGTGAAAAGGGCTACCGGCAGGCGATTGACGAGCTGGGGTTTGCGTGGTCCGGCATCTCTTATACCTATGAAATTTCCCCTGAAGCGGGCAGTCAGGGGCTGAGGGAATTGATGACGCTGCCAGAACCGCCGGATGCGGTATTTGCGGTGTCAGATGTGCTGGCGGTCGGGGTCGTTCATGCGGCGCTGGAAGCGGGTCTGCGCGTGCCGGAGGATCTGGCGGTCGTCGGGTTTGATGGCGTGCCGTTTACCCGCAGCCTTAATCCACCGCTGACCACCATCGAGCAGCCGATGAACCAGCTGGGCGCACGCAGCGTGCAGTTGCTGCTGCAGAAAATCCGTAACCCGAACGCGCCAGTGATTCGTGACGTGCTGCCCTGGACGCGCGTTGAACGCGCATCCAGCTGACTCAGTGCCAGATTAACAGCACGCAGGCCGCAGTCAGCAGCCCCATCGCAAGGTTAAAGATTTTCCAGGCGCGACGGCTGCGCAGAATGCGGCCGATCATCGCGCCAAATCCCATCCAGATCACGCCTGATACCAGATTAACCAGAAACATGCCGATGCTTATCGCCATCACCGAATGACGATAAGCCTCTCCGGCCAGACTGAAGCTGGCGACCGCGCCCAGCGCCATCAGCCAGGCCTTGGGATTGATTAACTGCAGCAATCCACCCTGCCAGAATGGCATCGGTGCATTTGGTGCCTGATCGGTTTCCAGCTTTTCATAGCTCGACGTCGCTATCTTCCACGCCAGCCAGAGCAGGTAAAGACTGCCCGCAATCTTCAGCACCAGGTGCAGCGAAGGATAAAGCAGGATCAGACCGCCTATGCCAAAGGCCACCATCAGCAGCATGACCTGCATACCGATCATGATGCCAATCATCAGCGGAAGGGTGCGCACAAAGCCAAAATTAGCGCCCGAGGCGGTGAGTAACATATTATTAGGGCCGGGCGTAATCGCCGCGACCCAAAGAAATCCCAGCATTGATAAGAAAAGACTCAGTTCCATGGCAATCGGGTACTCCTTACCCCTGCAAGAAAAAACTAAACGAAGCTAACAGTGTGATATGGAACAGACAAGCTTTTACCACATGAAATTTACCGGCCCCGAAAACGAGCCGTTCACGCCACCTGACAGCCTGCGTAACGCGCACCTGCAGACGTTGCTGCCGCGCCTGCTGCGTCGCCGTATTACAGCCGACCCCTTCTGGCAGCGTCTCGACCTGCCGGATGGCGACTTCGTCGATCTCGCCTGGAGTGAAGATCCGCAGTTCGCGCAGCATAAACCGCGCGTGGTGCTGTTTCATGGACTGGAAGGCAGTTTTCACAGCCCCTATATTCATGGCCTGATGGCGATCTGCCGCGCACGTGGCTGGCTGGCGGTGGTGATGCATTTTCGCGGTTGCAGCGGCGAACCTAACCGGCTGAACCGCATCTATCACTCCGGTGAAACCGACGATGCCCGCTTTTTCCTGCACTGGCTGCGCACGCGCTGGGGCTACGTGCCCACCGCCGCCGTCGGTTTTTCGCTGGGCGGCAATATGCTGGGCTGCCTGCTGGGCCAGCAGGGTGCCGCCGCTGAGGTGGAGGCAGGCGTGATTGTCTCCGCCCCGCTGCTGCTGGAACCGTGCAGCATCAAACTGGAGCGCGGCTTTTCCCGCTTCTATCAGTACTATCTGCTGGCGCAGCTGAAGAAAAATGCCCGCCGTAAACTGCACGCCTGGCCGGACACTCTGCCGGTCAATCTGGCACAGCTGAAAGCGCTGCGGCGGCTGCGCGATTTTGATGATGCGATTACCGCCCGCGCCCACGGTTTTGTCGATGCGGCCGATTACTATCATCGTGCCAGCGCCATGCCGTGGCTCAGGCAGGTCGAAAAACCGCTGCTGATCATCCACGCCAAAGACGATCCCTTTATGAGTGATGAGGTGATTCCGCACAGCAGCCAATTATCTGCCACTATTACCTATCAACTGAGCCCACACGGCGGCCACGTAGGTTTTGTCGGTGGGACGTTACGCCAGCCTGAAATGTGGCTGGAACAGCGCATCCCACAGTGGATCGCCCCTTTTCTGGATAACTGATCTCGTGATTATTCCCTGGCAACAGGTCTCACCTGAGACCCTTGAAAATCTGATTGAAACCTTTGTCCTGCGCGAAGGCACGGACTATGGCGAACATGAACGCAGCCTGCCGGACAAGGTGGCTGATGTGCGACGTCAGCTGGAAACCGGTGAAGTGGTGCTGGTGTGGTCGGAACTGCATGAATCGGTCAATATCATGCCACGCAAAGAATTTCGTGGCTGATGCACCCGGCACCGTTTCATGATAACAATGCTCATCGCCCGACCTCACAGGGAGCTTTTTTATGTCTGCACGTCATCCCATTATTGCGGTCACTGGTTCCAGCGGTGCAGGAACCACCACCACCAGCCTGGCGTTCCGCAAAATCTTTCAGCAGCTCGATCTGCATGCGGCAGAGCTGGAAGGTGACAGTTTTCACCGCTTTACCCGCCCTGAAATGGATATGGCCATTCGCAAGGCGCGCGATTTAGGACGTCATGTCAGCTATTTCGGCCCGGAAGCCAACGACTTTGGCCTGCTGGAACAGAGTTTCAGAGAGTATGGTCACAGCGGACAGGGGCAGTCGCGTAAATATCTGCACACCTACGATGAAGCGGTGCCGTGGAATCAGGTGCCAGGCACCTTTACGCCGTGGCAGCCGCTGCCGCAGAACACCGATATTCTTTTCTATGAAGGGTTGCATGGCGGCGTTGTAACGGCCCAGCACAACGTGGCGGAACAGGTCGATCTGCTGGTGGGCGTGGTGCCCATTGTTAACCTGGAATGGATTCAGAAACTGGTGCGCGACACGGGCGAACGCGGTCATTCACGTGAAGCGGTAATGGATTCCGTGGTGCGTTCAATGGAAGATTACATCAACTTCATCACACCCCAGTTCTCACGCACCCATATTAACTTTCAGCGTGTCCCGACCGTGGATACCTCAAACCCGTTTGCCGCCCGCGCCATCCCCTCACTTGATGAAAGCTTTGTGGTGATTCACTTTCAGGGACTGGAGGATATCGACTTCCCCTATCTGCTGGCGATGCTGCAGGGATCGTTTATCTCGCACATTAATACGCTGGTGGTGCCTGGCGGTAAAATGGGGCTGGCGATGGAGTTGATTATGGGCCCGCTGGTGAAACGGCTGATGGAAGGCAAGCGCATAGAGTGAGCGGTCAGAAAAGAGCGCTGATAACACATGCCCTTTACAAAGATGTAAAACTGGCTTTTCTGCGGGTAAAGGCTTACTGCTGAGCAGGCTTCACGTCCGGCAGCCGCTTCCCGTTTCAGAAAGACTACTGCTGGCTGACCGGGGGCACAGAGGATCTGGCAGCGATAGCGATAAAGAAGCTCAACTCGCAGGGAACCGGGTCAGAAGAGGAAAGCGTCCCGCGCCAGGGACGGCGCGGGCCGAACATGCCATGGATGGCAGTTTTTGCGTCTTTCCGATCTGACCCGGTTCCCTGCGCAGGCACTGTCTCAAAGCGGATGCTCTGCGCAGGCGTCGTCTGTCAGCTATGCGGAACCGATATTGTCAGTGACCTTAAAAGCCCCCGCGGCCATTAAAGCTCAACCACCTCATAGCTGTGCGTAATCGTTACACCTTTGCCCAGCATGATCGCCACCGAGCAATATTTTTCAGCCGAAAGATCGACGGCGCGTGAGACCGCCTTATCCTGGAGCGCTTTGCCACTCACGATAAAATGCAGGTTGATGTGCGTAAAGATTCGCGGTGCCTCTTCACGACGTTCTGAGGTGAGTTTTACTTCACAATCAGCCACATCGTTGCGGCCTTTTTGCAGAATTGACACCACATCAATCGCGCTGCATCCGCCCGCCGCCATCAGCACCATCTCCATTGGGCTGGGCGCTTTATCACCCGAATTGCCATCCATCAGTATCTGATGGCCGGATGAGGATTCTCCGAGGAATGTCAGCCCTTCTACCCATTTCACTCTTGCCTGCATGTTTTTTGCTCCGGAATACGCTGTTTTGTCGCCAGAGTACGCTTTCGTCTGGTAAACAGCAATCCAGAGAAATCCGCCCGAAGCTGAAGCGAGACAACAGAAGACAGTCGGCAAAAGCTGTGCTACAAACAGTGCTGAAAATATTTTTCGTCACCCGATGGCGAAGCCGGGAAGAATGATGCGCACTGCGCCTGATGCGGCCCGAATAATTTCCTGAAAAGGAAACGCTTGAAGCTTTCACCGCCTGACAGGGAAAACTGCCCCCTGTATTTTGGGCACGATTACAACAGAGGATAATAGCGAATGGTTCTCGGCAAACCGCAAACAGACCCTACACTCGAATGGTTCCTGTCCCATTGCCATATTCACAAGTATCCATCCAAAAGTACGCTGATTCTCCAAGGTGAAAAAGCAGAAACGCTTTACTACATCGTGAAAGGTTCCGTCGCGGTTCTGATTAAAGATGAAGAAGGCAAAGAGATGATCCTTTCCTACCTGAATCAGGGCGATTTTATTGGTGAGCTTGGCCTGTTCGAAGAAGGCCAGGAGCGCAGCGCCTGGGTACGTGCGAAAAGCGCGTGCGAAGTGGCAGAGATTTCTTACAAGAAATTCCGCCAGCTGATCCAGGTTAATCCCGACATCCTGATGCGACTCTCTTCGCAGATGGCGCGTCGCCTGCAGGTAACGTCTGAAAAAGTGGGTAACCTCGCTTTCCTCGACGTCACCGGACGCATTGCACAGACTCTGCTTAACCTGGCGAAGCAGCCAGATGCCATGACGCATCCCGACGGCATGCAAATTAAAATCACTCGTCAGGAAATTGGCCAGATTGTTGGTTGTTCACGTGAAACCGTGGGCCGTATTTTGAAGATGCTGGAAGATCAGAACCTGATCTCTGCACACGGCAAAACCATCGTCGTTTACGGCACCCGCTAATTCCTGTCACCCACGGCGTGATGGCAACATCACGCCGTTATTGTTTGTGTTGGGCCGATGTGGCGTCGAATTATTTACCATCCTGAAGTTAACTACGCCTTGCGGCAAACGCTGGTGCTCTGCCTGCCGGTCGCGCTGGGCTGGCTGGCTGGCGACCTGCAAAAAGGTCTGCTGTTCTCGTTAGTGCCCGCCTGCTGCAATATCGCCGGTCTCGATACGCCGCATAAACGCTTCTTCAAACGTCTGATCGTGGGTGGCAGCCTGTTTGCCCTCGGCAGCTTCCTGATCCAGTGGCTTACCCTGCATGCGATTCCACTGCCGCTGATCCTCTTCGCCCTGCCGCTGCTGCTCGGCGTCACGGGTGAGATCAGCCCGCTGCATGGCCGCCTTCTGCCCGGTACTCTAATTGCCGCCATCTTTACCCTGAGCCTGGTTGGGCGCATGCCCATCTATGTCACCCCGCTGCTCTATATCGGCGGCACGCTCTGGTATGGGCTGTTTAACTGGTTCTGGTTCTGGCTGTGGAAAGAGCAGCCGATGCGCGAGAGCCTGAGTCTCATTTACCGCGAGCTGGCCAGCTACTGTGACGCCAAATATACCCTGCTGACACAGCTGACCGACCCGGAAAAGGCGTTGCCGCCGCTGCTGGCTCGTCAGCAGAAAGTGGTCGATCTGATCAACACCTGTTATCAGCAGATGCACATGCTGTCGGCAAGCCGCGATCACAGCCATAAGAGGCTGACGCGTGCTTTTCAGGTAGCGCTGGATCTGCAGGAGCATATCTCAGTCAGCCTGCATCGGCCGGAAGAGGTACAGAAGCTGGTGGAACAGAGTCATGCTGAAGCGGTGATCCGCTGGAATGCCAAAACCATCTCGGCCCGGCTGCGGGTGCTGGCGGATGACATTCTTTATCACCAGTTACCCGATCGCTTTGCGATGGATAAACAGCTCGGCGCGCTGGAGAAAATCGCCCGTCAGCATCCCGATAATCCGGTAGGTAACTTCTGCTTCTATCACTTCAACCGCATTGCGCGGGTACTGCGCACCCAGAAACCGCTGTACACGCGCGATCTGATGGCAGACCGTCAGCGCCGTCTGCCGCTGTTACCGGCGCTTCGCAGCTATCTCTCGTTTCGCTCATCGGCACTGCGCACCGCCGGTCGCTTTGCGGTGATGCTGATGCTGGGCAGCGCGCTGGCGCTGTTCTTCAACATCCCCAAGCCTTACTGGATCCTGATGACCATTATGTTCGTCAGTCAGAACGGTTACAGCGCGACCCGTGTTCGTATCCAGCACCGGGCGCTGGGCACCTTTGCCGGTCTGGTGATCGCGGCCGCCACGCTGCGGCTGGCGGTGCCGGAGTCGCTGGTATTGCTGATCATGCTGGCGATAACCTTTATCAGCTATCGCTTTACCCGCCAGTTCTATGGCTGGTCGATGATTGGCTTTACGGTTACGGCGGTTTACTCGCTGCAATTGCTGTCACTGAATGGTGCGCAGTTTCTGCTGCCGCGACTGATGGATACGCTGATGGGCTGTCTGATTGCCTTTGGCGGGATGCTATGGCTGTGGCCACAGTGGCAGAGCGGCTTACTGCGGCAGAACGCCCATGACGCGCTGGAAACCTATCAGGATGCGCTGCGCCTATTGCTGGGCGACGAACAATCGCCAGAAAAACTCGCGTATCAGCGTATAAAGGTCAATCAGGCGCACAATGCGCTGTTTAACTCGCTGAATCAGGCGATGCAGGAACCCGCGTTCAACGCCCGCTACCTGAGTGATATGCGGCTCTGGGTCACACACAGTCAGTTTATCGTCGAGCATATCAACGCAATAACGATTCTGGCGCGTGAGCACACCATGCTGACGGCCTCGCTGGCTGAACGCTATCTGCAATCCTGTGAAATCGCGCTGCAGCGGTGTCAGCAGCGGCTGGAATATGATGGTGAAAGCTCACAGGTTAATCTGCTGGATGACCTGGAGAACATCAGTGAGGGGCCAGTCACGGTGGTGGAGCAGCATGTGCGGCGCATTCTCGATCATCTGAGCGTGATGTACACCATTTCATCGCTGGCGTGGAACCAGCGACCGCAACATGGCCGCTGGTTAATCAGACGCTTACGCAAAAACTAAATCAGCCGTTGAGCACCCTGCCGACGGCGGTGGCGAAGCGGCTCATGCCCTCTTCAATGTCCGCCGGTTCAATGATCAGTGACGGGGCAAAACGCATGACGTCAGTTCCGGCAACCAGCACCATCACACCTTCAGCGGCGGCGGCATTGAGTATGTCGCGTGACCTGCCAGCATGCTGTGGTTTCAGCGCCGCGCCAATCAGAAGCCCCTTGCCGCGAATGTCACTGAACAGATCATACTTCGCATCAATGGCCTGCAGCGCCGTGACAAAGTGCTGACGACGCATCTCCACGCCCGCCAGCACCTCCGGTGTATTGATGATATCCAGTGCAGTTTCAGCGATGGCACAGGCCAGCGGATTACCGCCATAAGTGGTGCCATGCACGCCCGGTGCCATGGTCGAGGCAATCTCGTTCGTGGTCAGCATGGCGCTGACCGGGAAACCGCCGCCCAGCGCTTTAGCTGAGGTCAGGATATCGGGCTGAATGCCATAATGCTCATAGGCGAACAGCTTGCCGCTGCGCCCCATGCCGCTCTGTACTTCATCCAGCACCAGCAGCGCCTGATGCCGATCGCAAAGCTCGCGCAGTCCCTGCATAAATTCCTGCGTCGCGGGCATGACGCCGCCC
This sequence comes from Pantoea sp. GD03673, assembly GCF_029844725.1. GTDB lineage: Bacteria > Pseudomonadota > Gammaproteobacteria > Enterobacterales > Enterobacteriaceae > Pantoea. Next base: position 212,974 of record NZ_JAOCKJ010000009.1, on the reverse strand, counting down.
TCTCCCTGAATCGGTTCAACCACGATGGCGCAGGTGTGATCGTCTATCACCGCTTTCACGGCATCCAGGTCGTTAAACGGCACGTGGACGATATCTGCCGGTTTTGGCCCGAATCCGTCAGAATATTTTGGCTGCCCGCCGACCGTAACGGTAAACAGCGTCCGGCCATGAAAGGCGTTATGAAAAGCGATGATCTTGCTTTTGAACGGGCTGTGACGTTTGCAGGCGTAGTAGCGCGCCAGCTTAAACGCCGCTTCGTTGGCTTCGGCACCGGAGTTGGCGAAAAAAACGCGCTCAGCAAAGGTCGCCTGAATTAACTTACTGGCGAGACGCAGCGCCGGTTCGTTAGTGAAAACGTTGCTGGTGTGCCACAGCGTTTCGCCCTGGCTTTTCAGTGTTTCCACCAGCGCAGGATGGCAGTGACCCAGTGCGGTGACGGCAATACCGCCCGAGAAGTCGATATACTCTTTGCCCTGCTGATCCCATACGCGACTGCCCTTGCCTTTTACCGGCACAAACTGCGCAGGTGCATAAACAGGCAAAATAACGTTATCGAACGTTTCCCGCGTGACCGCAATTTTTTCGGCTGCCATTGATGACCCCATTTGAATGATTGTTGTGCAACATTGAAATAATAATCACAAAATATGCATAAAAAATCACTCAAAGGCAACTCATTGCGCAAGGAAATTGCGCAGCAGCTGATGTCCCTGTTCGCTGAGAATGCTTTCGGGATGGAACTGTACGCCTTCCAGCGCCAGGGTTTTATGACGGAATCCCATAATCTCGTCGGGCTCGCCGTCACGCAGCGTCCAGGCAGTCACTTCGAACGCATCGGGCAGTGAATCGCGCTGCACAATCAGCGAGTGATAGCGGGTAACGGTAAGGGGATTGCTAAGATTGCGGAACACGCCCTGGCCGGTGTGCTGAATCGCTGAAGTTTTGCCGTGCATAACCTGACGCGCACGCACGACCTGTGCGCCATACGCCTGCGCAATCGCCTGATGGCCCAGGCAGACGCCCAGCACCGGCAGCTGACCGGCAAAATGCCTGATCGCCGCCAGCGAGATGCCCGACTCCGACGGCGTGCAGGGACCAGGGGAAATGACCAGATGGGTCAGCGGTAACGCTGCCATCTGCTCCAGGGTGATGGCATCATTGCGCACCACCTGAACCTGCGCGCCCAGCTCGCAGAAATATTGATAAAGATTCCAGGTAAAGGAGTCGTAATTGTCGATAAGCAGCAGCATGAGGCGTCCAGAATAATAAACCGCGCCGCTATTCTACGCGGTTAAGCTGCCTCGCTCACCACTTTCGCAAACACCTGCTCCAGCGGCGTCAGATCGCCCGCGACACCCGCCTGATTAGCTGCTTTCCAGCTCTCAGCGTCCGTCTCTTCCCACGACAGCAGATAACCGGCGTGCAGCGCCAGCTGTTCAAAGAAAATCCGCTGTGCCCGACCGTTTCCGTGGCGGAAAGGATGCAGCATATTGATTTCGCAGTAGTAGTGGGCAAGGCGCTGAATAAATGCGTCACGCGGCAGCTCAGCGAGTCCTTTCTCCTCTTCCAGCGTGGCCATCAGAGCGTTGCCTTCTTTTTCAATGTATTCGAAATGACAGAATGGCGTCTCGTCACGCCAGATATCGAGGATGCGTAATTCACCGGCCCAGCTGTAGATATCCTGAAACAGCGTGCGGTGGATCTGGCGCAGGTAGGGCAGTCCGGGATTACGCGGTCCCAGTTCCAGCGTGGCGGCACGTGCCGCACTGAAGCTCAGCTCTGCTTTTCGCAGCTGGGCGGCATCATGAATATCGATCAGATTTTTCAGCACATTGTCATGCTGCCACAGGTAGGGATCCTGGCTGACGGCGGTATTAGCGTCCATATTGCCTCCTCAGTGAGGCCAGGCGTGCAGCCGCATCTTCACTGTTCAGGCTGGTTTCATTCTGTGGAAAGCCTTCCAGCTTACAGCTGGCCTGATAGCTGGCGCTACGCCGCTGTTGCCACAGCGTGACTTTCTGTTTTTCGGTGAGTGTGTTCGCCATACCGCCTCCTGCTCAGGTTTTTGCCCTAAGTATAAGAGCAAATTCTGGCTTTGCCGGAGGCGGCAGGCGGTCGCCATCCGCAGATGGCGACGAAAAGCATTAAGGCAGGACTTTAGCAGAGAGGATAACTACCGGTTTGGACGGAACATTCTGGTACGGTCCGACATCTTTGGTAGGTACCTGAGAAATTTTTTCAACCACATCCTGGCCTTTCACAATCTTACCAAATACGGCATAGCCGAAATCGCGCTGGCCGTGGTCGAGAAACGCATTATCCGCGACGTTAAGGAAGAACTGGCTGGTGGCACTGTCTTTGTCCGCGGTACGCGCCATAGAAATGGTACCGCGCAGGTTACGCAGACCATTATCGGCTTCATTTTTAATCGGCGCGTTGGTTTGCTTCTGCTGCATGTCCGTGGTGAAGCCACCACCCTGCACCATAAAGCCCGGGATCACGCGGTGAAAAATGGTGTTGTTATAAAAACCGTTGTTGACGTAATCAACGAAGTTTTTCACAGAAACCGGCGCTTTCTGGTTATTCAGTTCGAGTTCGATATTGCCGGCGGAGGTGGTGAGCAGAACGTGGGTGTCACCTTTTGCAGCCAGCGCCTGGGCGGAAACGGAAGAGAGCGCTAACAGGGTGATTGCCGCTGTTAAAGTACGTTTAAACATGAAAGATTCCTTACCTGGGAGAGCGGGCACAAAAACGTGATTGATTGTAGAGAGACTCTATTCCATGAGCCAGCGTTTTACCTATATTTACGCTGATGCGGCAAAAGGCCTGAGCAAACGTTAAACAACCGCAATTGCGTGATTAAAATCACACAACACATGAAATATGGATCTGTAGTTTCACTGCTTGTTTATTAAGATCACAGTTCCGTTTACACTTTCTGACACTTTTTGGCACCCGGTTCTCAACAGGTTCAGAACATGACAAACCGTAATCGTATTGGCCTTACCTGGATAAGCTTCTTCTCCTACGCGCTGACCGGCGCGCTGGTGATCGTTACCGGCATGGTAATGGGCGATATCGCAAAAGATTTCCAGATCCCCATCTCCAGCATGAGTAATACCTTCACCTTCCTCAACAGCGGCATCCTGGCGGCGGTTTTCCTGAACGCCTGGCTGATGGTCATTGTGCCACTGAAGCGCCAGCTGATTTTTGGCTTCGTCCTGATGGTGCTGGCAATCATCGGGTTGATGACCAGCCGCGATCTGACCGTCTTCTCGCTCTGTATGTTTGTGCTGGGCGTGGTCAGCGGCATTACCATGTCGATTGGTACTTTCCTGATCACCCACATGTATGAAGGCCGTCAGCGCGGTTCACGCCTGCTGTTTACCGACTCCTTCTTCAGCATGGCGGGCACGCTGTTTCCGGTGCTGGCCGGGATTCTGCTGGCGCGTCAGCTGCCGTGGTACTGGGTCTATGTCTGCATCGGCTTTATCTACGTCGCCATCTTCATCATGACGCTGTTTGTGGAGTTCCCGGTGCTGCGTAAGCCCGAAAACAGCCCGACAGTTGAGAAAGAGAAATGGGGAGTGGGCGTGCTGCTGCTGGCTGTCGCGGCACTCTGCTACATTCTGGGCCAGCTCGGCTTTATCTCCTGGGTACCGGAATACGCCACCAAAGTCATGGGCATGAACATTAACGATGCCGGACAGCTGGTAGGCAGCTTCTGGACGGCGTATATGGTCGGGATGTGGGTCTTCAGCTTCCTGCTGCGTTTCTTCGATCTGCAACGCATTCTGATGGTGCTGGCGGGTCTGGCCACGGTGCTGATGTACTGGTTCGTCAGCAGCAGCGATGCCAGCATGCTGAAATGGATCATCATGATTCTGGGCTTCAGCTCCAGCGCAATCTACACCACTATCATCACCCTGGGTTCACTGCAGACCAAAGTGGCGTCACCGAAGCTGGTGAACTTCATTCTGACCTGCGGCACCGTCGGCACCATGCTGACCTTTGTGGTCACGGCACCTATCGTTGAGAAAAGTGGCGTGCATACCGCACTGGCGACGGCTAACGCGCTTTACGCCGTGGTGTTTGTGATGTGTGCCCTGCTCGGCTTTGTCAGCCGTCATCGTACGCACGGTCACGTTACGCATTAATCATTCAGGGCGGCGATTAATCGCCGCCCTGTGAGTTAACGCCGGAAGTCGATGCGCTCCCGCTCCTGCCAGTAAATCTCGCTTTCTGCGGGCTTCGTCTCTGCCACCACCACACCGCGACGCAGTGAATAGCGCACCGGGACCTGCCTTCTTACCGCATCAAAACCGCTCTCTGCTGGCAGTATAATCAGGCTGGCATCGTTGCCACTCTGAATGCCATAGCCTGCCAGCTGCATCGTCTTCGCGCTGTTGTGCGTAATCAGATCCAGTCCTGCATCGATCTGCTCATAGCCCATCAGCTGACAGACATGTAAGCCCATATGCAACACCTGCAGCATGTTAGCTGTGCCCAGCGGGTACCAGGGATCAAACACATCGTCGTGGCCGAAGCAGACGTTAATCTCTGCCTCCAGCATCTCTTTCACCCGCGTAATGCCGCGCCGCTTAGGATAGGTGTCAAAGCGCCCCTGCAGGTGAATATTGACCAGCGGATTCGCGACAAAGTTAATGCCCGACAGCTTCAGCAGGCGGAACAGCCTTGAGGCGTACGCGCCATTGTAAGAGTGCATCGCGGTGGTATGACTGGCCGTCACGCGTGCGCCGTTGCCGTCGCGATGCGCCAGCGCCGCCACGGTTTCCACAAAGCGCGACTGCTCATCATCGATCTCATCGCAGTGAACGTCGATCAGCCGGTCGTAGCGGTTAGCCAGCGCAAAGGTTTTATGCAGCGACTCGACGCCATATTCACGGGTAAATTCATAGTGCGGGATCGCACCGACCACATCTGCACCCAGCCGCAGCGCCTCCTCCAGCAACGCTTCGCCGTTGGGATAGGAGAGAATACCCTCCTGAGGAAACGCCACTATCTGAATCGTGATCCACGGTGCCATCTCCGCTTTCAGCTCCAGCATCGCTTTCAGCGCCGTCAGGGACGGGTCTGACACATCAACGTGGGTGCGCACAAACTGAATGCCGTTGGCGATCTGCCATTTCAGCGTCTGTAACGCCCGCTGTTTCACATCTTCGTGGCTGAGCAGCGCCTTACGCTCGGCCCAGCGCTCAATTCCTTCGAACAGCGTGCCGGACTGATTCCATGCCGGTTCACCCGCCGTCTGGGTGGTATCCAGATGAATATGCGGCTCAATAAACGGCGCGCAGGCTAAGCCGCCCTCGCCATCCAGCGATTGCGCTGCCGGTGAAGGCTGCTGCGGCTGCGCTGAAATGCGGGCTATTTTTCCGTCGGCGATTTCGATTTGCCACAATCCTTCCCGCCAGGGTAAACGCACGTTATTGATCCACTTAGGTGACAGCATGGCTGATTCCTTATCCGATTAACCTGTGTGGTTAAAACTAGCACGATTCATACCCTCAGCGGCAATGCAACCTATTCAACAGGTTAGCCGCACCAGATAAAGGCAATGAAAATCAACCATATACCTCTTAATGGGTATATGGCGTCGTGGTTGATGCATATCAATAAGCGTCAGAAAAGGCGCGCTATTGTAGCCGCAGATATCGCAAATTTGAGGCAAAAATGAGCAAGCACAATGTCGTCGTTATCGGTAACGGCATGGTCGGCCACCGCTTCATAGAAGAGTTACTTGAGAAAGCGGAACCCGACCAGTTTTCGCTGACCGTCTTTTGTGAAGAACCCCGCGTCGCCTACGATCGTGTCCACCTTTCCGCTTACTTTTCCCATCATACTGCTGAAGAACTGTCACTGGTTCGTGAAGGGTATTATGAAAGGCATCAGGTTACTCTGCTGCTGGGCGAGCGCGCCATTACCATTAACCGTGATGAGAAGCTCATCCACTCCAGCACTGGCCGCGCCGTTCACTACGACACGCTGATTTTTGCCACCGGCTCTTATCCGTGGATCCCGCCGATTGATGGCGCGCAGGGCAGCGACTGCTTTGTCTACCGCACCATTGAGGATCTCAACGCAATTGAAGCCTGCTCGCGCCGCAGCAAACGCGGTGCGGTCATGGGCGGCGGCCTGCTGGGACTCGAAGCGGCGGGCGCACTGAAAAATCTCGGGATTGAAACCCACGTCATTGAATTTGCGCCTGTCCTGATGGCGGAGCAGTTAGATCAGCAAGGTGGCGAGCAACTACGCCGCAAGATTGAGCAGATGGGCGTGCGGGTCCATACCGGCAAAAACACCCAACAGATTGTTCACCATGAGCATGGCGGCAAAACACTGCGGTTTGCCGACGGCAGCGCGCTGGACGTCGATTTCATCGTCTTCTCCACCGGTATTCGTCCGCAGGACAAACTGGCGAAGCAGTGCGGATTAACGCTGGGTCCGCGTGGCGGCATCGTGATTGATGACCAGTGCCGGACCCGCGATCCGGCCATTTACGCCATCGGTGAGTGTGCCGCCTGGCAGAACCGCGTCTATGGCCTGGTGGCACCGGGTTACAAAATGGCGCAGGTCGCCAGCGACCATCTGCTGGGCCGCGACAATACGTTTACCGGCGCGGACATGAGCGCCAGACTTAAGCTGCTGGGTGTCGATGTCGGCGGGATTGGCGATGCGCACGGCACCACACCTGGCGCACGCAGCGTGGTCTGGCTGGATGAAGGCAAATCGGTCTATAAACGCCTGATTATCAGCGAAGACCAGAAAACCCTGCTGGGTGCCGTGCTGGTGGGCGACACCAGCGATTATGGCAACCTGCTGCAACTGGTGCTGAATGCGATTCCGCTGCCCGCTAACCCGGAAGCGCTGATTCTGCCTGCAGGCAGCGGCGATAAACCGGCGATCGGCGTCGATTCTCTGCCTGACAGTGCGCAAATCTGCTCCTGCTTCGACGTCAGCAAAGGCGACATCGTCAAGGCGGTTCAGGGGGGCTGTCATACCGTGGCAGCCCTGAAGAGCAGCACCCGCGCAGGCACCGGCTGCGGTGGCTGTATCCCTCTTATCACTCAGGTACTCAACAGCGAACTCAGCCGCCAGGGCATTGAGGTCAGTAACCATCTGTGTGCCCATTTCGCCTGGTCTCGTCAGGAGCTTTATCACCTGATTCAGGTGGAGGAGATCAAAACATTTGATGCGCTGCTGGCGCGTTATGGTCAGGGTTACGGTTGTGAAGTGTGCAAACCTGTCGCTGGTTCACTGCTCGCCTCTTGCTGGAATGAGTACGTGCTCAGGCCGCAGCACGCGCCGTTGCAGGACAGCAACGACCTCTATCTGGGTAATATTCAGAAAGATGGCACCTACTCGGTGATCCCGCGCTCACCCGGCGGTGAAATCACGCCGCAGGGACTGAAAGTCATTGGCGACATCGCCGAACGCTACCAGCTCTACACCAAAATCACTGGCTCGCAGCGCATCGGTCTGTTTGGCGCACAGAAAGACGATCTGCCCGCTATCTGGTCTCAGCTGATCGCTGCCGGATTTGAAACCGGTCAGGCCTACGCCAAGGCGCTGCGTATGGCGAAAACCTGCGTCGGCAGTGCCTGGTGCCGTTACGGCGTGGGCGACAGCCTTGGCTTCGGCGTGATGCTGGAAAACCGCTACAAAGGCATCCGCACGCCGCACAAGATGAAGTTTGGTGTTTCCGGCTGCACACGCGAATGTGCGGAAGCACAGGGCAAAGATGTTGGCATCATCGCCACGGAAAAGGGCTGGAACCTCTATGTGTGCGGCAATGGCGGCATGAAACCGCGTCATGGCGATCTGCTGGCAGCGGATCTCAATCAGCAGACGCTGGTCAGCTATCTCGACCGCTTCATGATGTTCTATATCCGCACCGCCGACCGCCTGCAGCGCACCTCGCTATGGCTGGAGAGTCTGGAAGGCGGCATCGACTATCTGCGTCAGGTGATCGTGGAGGACAAGCTGGGTCTCAACAGCCAGATGGAACAGCAGCTTGCCACGCTGCGCGCCAGCGTCCGCTGTGAATGGCAGGAGACGCTGGAAGATGAAAACCACCTGACGCGCTTTGCCCACTTTATCAACTCGCCGCAGCGCGATCCGGGCGTGCAGCGGGTGGCCGAGCGCGACCAGCACCGCCCTGCACGCGCCGATGAACGTATTGCCGTGACCCTGATTAAGGAGACCGAATCATGAGCCAGTGGAATCCGGTGTGCCCGCTGACGCAGATCCTGCCCGCCACGGGCGTCTGCGCGCTGGTTAAAGGCCAGCAGGTGGCTATCTTCCGCCCGCGCGATGATGAGCAGCTCTATGCCATCAGCAATATCGATCCGTTTGCCGATGCCAGCGTGCTGTCACGCGGCATTATCGCCGAACATCAGGATGCGCTGTGGGTGGCCAGCCCGCTGAAGAAACAGCGTTTTCGCCTCAGCGATGGCCTCTGCATGGAGGATGAAACGCGCTCCGTAGCGGCCTGGCCGGTGCGGGTCACTGCCGGGCAGGTCGAAGTCTGCCTGTAATGCCCGTCAACAGCCCGCCTCTGCGGGCGTTTTTTAAGGATCGCTGATGGAATACTTCCCGCTCTTCTGCCGCCTGCAGGGTCGACGCTGCCTGCTGGTCGGCGCGGGTGATGTGGCTGAACGTAAAGCCCGCCTGCTGCTGGAGGCCGGAGCCGAACTGCGGGTCGGTGCCCCTGATTTCTCCCCTGCCTTTCTGCAGTGGGCGCAGCAGAACGCCGTCACACTGCTGCCGGGGCATTTCGATCCCGCCTGGCTGACCGGTTGCTGGCTGGTGGTCGCCGCAACCAGTAATGACACGGTCAATCAGCAGGTGGCTGACGCAGCCGAAAAACAGCAGATCTTCTGCAATCTGGTGGATGCTCCGCAGCAGGCCAGCGCCATTATGCCGTCGATCATCGACCGCTCCCCACTGATGGTTGCCGTCTCTTCCGGCGGACGTGCGCCGGTGCTGGCGCGGCTGCTGCGGGAGAAACTGGAGGCGATGCTGCCGCAACATCTGGGTCAGCTGGCACAGCTGGCGGGCACGCTGCGTGCGCGGGTGAAAACACAGTTCGCTTCCCTCAATGCCCGCCGTCACTTCTGGGAACGCTTCTTTAACAGCGAACGGCTGGCCCAGACGCTGGCTAACGGCGACGGTGAACGTGCGGCGCTGATTACCGACGTCCTTTTTAACGCAGATCTTCCGCAACAGGGTGAAGTGGCGCTGGTCGGAGCCGGTCCGGGCGATGCAGGATTGCTCACACTCAAAGGCTTGCAGTTGATCCAGCAGGCGGACGTTATCGTCTATGACCGGCTGGTCTCCGATGCGATCCTGAATCTGGTGCGCCGCGATGCCGAACGCATCTTTGTCGGAAAACGCGCCGGACACCACTGCGTCACTCAGGATGAGATCAACCAGCTGCTCTGCGAACAGGCGCAGCGCGGAAAACGCGTGGTGCGGCTGAAAGGGGGCGATCCCTTTATCTTTGGTCGCGGCGGTGAAGAGCTTGAGGCACTGGCGCAGCTGGAGATTCCGTTCAGCGTGGTACCGGGCATCACTGCCGCCTCCGGCTGTGCGGCCTACAGCGGCATCCCCCTGACCCACCGCGATCATGCACAGAGTGTCAGACTGGTTACCGGGCATCTGCAGAAATCCGGCACGCTCGCCTGGCAGACGCTGGCAGCGGAACAGCAGACGCTGGTCTTTTATATGGGGCTGGCGCAGGCAGGAGAGATTCAGCAGCAATTGATTAAGCACGGGATGCGCCATGACATGCCAGTGGCGCTGGTGGAAAACGGCACCAGCACGCATCAGCGCGTGGTCACCGGGACACTGAACGAGCTGGACGCGTTAGCCGGTCAGGTCAGCAGTCCCAGCCTGATGATCATCGGCAGCGTGGTGAGTCTGCGCGACACTCTCCGCTGGTTCTGAATGTGATAAATAAACACGGCGGGCAGGGTGCCCGCCGTGTTGTTTGTCTGCTCAGCCATTACGGCATGGCGACAAAGCCCACCGCTTCATAAACCTTTTTCAGCGTTTCCTGCGCCTGTGCGCGTGCTTTTGCCGCGCCATCACGCATCACCTGCTCCAGTAACGCTTCATCGTTACGGAAGCTGTGATAACGCGCCTGCAGCTCAGAGAGCATGCCCGATACGGCATCGGCTACTGCGCCTTTCAGGTGGCCATACATCTTGCCTTCGAACTCCTGCTCCAGCTCGGCGATGGTTTTACCGGTGACGCCCGACAGAATATCCAGCAGGTTAGAGACGCCCGCTTTCTCTTTGATGTCGTAGCGCACCACTGGCGGCTCTTCAGAGTCGGTAACGGCGCGTTTAATCTTCTTCACCACCGCTTTCGGATCTTCCAGCAGGCCGATCACGTTATTACGGTTATCATCCGACTTGGACATTTTTTTGGTCGGCTCAAGCAATGACATCACGCGTGCGCCAGACTTCGGAATGAACGGCTCTGGCACCCGGAAGATATCGCCATAGATCGCATTGAAGCGATGCGCGATATCGCGGCTCAGCTCCAGATGCTGCTTCTGATCTTCGCCAACCGGCACCTGATTGGTCTGATAGAGCAGAATATCGGCGGCCATCAGCACCGGATAGTCGAACAGACCGGCGTTGATATTCTCTTCATAACGCGCTGATTTATCCTTGAACTGCGTCATGCGGCTCAGTTCACCGAAATAGGCGTAGCAGTTCAGGATCCAGCTCAGCTGCGAGTGCTCGGGTACATGCGACTGAACAAAGATGGTGCTTTTTTGCGGGTCGATACCACAGGCCAGATAGAGCGCCAGCGTGTCCAGCGTCGCTTTACGCAGTGCAGCAGGATCCTGACGCACGGTGATCGCGTGCAGATCAACGATGCAGTAAATGCAGTGAAAATCATCCTGCATCTGCACCCACTGACGCAGCGCGCCCATATAGTTGCCAATGGTCAGTTCGCCGGACGGCTGTGCGCCGCTGAAAACGATGGGTTTCATTCTTAAGTCCTGATATTTACAGCCCCAGTGTGGGCAAAAGTTCGTCAAAGGCGTCGAGGGTTAAATCGGGCTGGCTGGTGGCAATCGGCTCGCCATAGTTATAGCCAAAGGTCATGCCGACATTGGGTACACCTGCTGCCTGCGCCGCCTGGATATCATTGCGTGAGTCGCCAACAAACAGCAACGCGTTCGGCAGCACGCCAAAGGTGCCCAGCACCATAAAGATTGCCGCAGGATGTGGTTTTTTAACCGGCACATCGTCGCCACCGATAATCAGCGAAAACGCATCGGCAATGCCAAGCGACTGAAGCAGCGGTGCCACAAACGGTGTCGGTTTGTTGGTCACAATCGCCATCGGCAGCCCGGCAGCTTTTAAAGCAGCCAGCGTCTCCTTAACCTGCGGGAACAACGTACTGCCCGCATCCACGGTATCAGCATAATGGCGGTCAAACAGCGCCCGCGCATCACGCTGCTCTTCCGGCTGCGGCTCACGGCCCAGCGCGAAGGTCAGCGCACGCGCCATCATAATATCCGCACCGTTGCCAATCCAGGTTGAGACACGCTCAAGGCCCGCCTGTGGCAGGCGGAGATCGTTCAGCGTGCGGTCGATCGCATCGGCAAGGCCTGGCGCGCTATCAACCAGCGTTCCATCAAGATCAAACGCCAGCGCCCGGATATCAGTGAAATGAGCCATTGGCTTTCTCCAGTTCGTTGCGCATCTCGTCGATCACTTTTTTATAGTCAGGATGACCGAAGATTGCGGAACCGGCGACAAACATGTCGGCACCTGCGGCAGCAATCTCGCGGATATTGTCGATCTTCACGCCGCCATCCACTTCAAGACGAATGTTGTAGCCGCTCTGATCGATACGTCTGCGCGCTTCACGCAGTTTATCCAGGGTGCCGGGGATAAATGACTGACCGCCAAAACCGGGATTGACGGACATCAGCAGAATGATATCCAGCTTATCCATGACGTAATCAAGGTAGCTCAGCGGGGTCGCCGGATTAAACACCAGGCCCGCTTTGCAGCCATGCTCTTTAATCAGTTGCAGGGTACGATCAACGTGTTCGCTGGCTTCGGGATGAAAGGTAATATAGGTGGCACCCGCTTTGGCGAACTCCGGGATCAGTGCATCCACCGGCTTCACCATCAGATGCACATCGATGGGGGCAGTGATGCCATAGTCACGCAGTGCTTTCAGCACCATCGGACCCATGGTCAGGTTAGGGACATAGTGGTTGTCCATCACGTCGAAGTGAACCACGTCACCTCCGGCCGCCAGCGCTTTGGCTGTGTCTTCGCCCAGGCGGGCAAAGTCCGCCGAAAGGATTGAAGGGGCCAGCAAATATTGTTTCATCCGATTCTCCCACTGTTGTGCGCCAGCCTGCGGCTGGCGTAATGCGTTGGTCGCGGACGAAACAGACTAGCGATAAAGTGCCAGCAGTTCGTCGACCTTAGTGCGACCGGTTATGCTTCGGCTAATGGAACGCCGGGCTTTGACCACATGTAACACTGCATCCTGATACCACAAACGCGTCAGTGCAGTGTCGTGGTTAGAAATCAGTACCGGAATCCGGTGCTCCGACGAAGCCAGCTTTGCCGCTAACGCCGCCAGATTCTCCTGCTCACGCAGGCTGAAACTGTTGGTGTGATAAGCCGTGAAATTGGCAGTTGCCGACAGCGGCGCATAAGGCGGATCGCAATAGACCACCGAACCTTTACCGGCATTGCTCAGGGTAACATCGTACGATTCACAGACAAACGTCGCTTTTTGCGCACGCTCGGCAAACCATAACAGTTCGGCTTCCGGAAAGTAGGGTTTGCGATAGCGGCCAAACGGCACGTTAAACTCACCACGCAGGTTATAGCGGCACAGGCCGTTGTAACAGTGACGGTTCAGATAGAGGAACAGCAGCGCACGCTGATAAGCGTCGATGCTGGTGTTAAATTCGGTACGGCGCTGGTAATAACAGATCTCGTTGTTACCTTCCGGCGTAAACAGCAGCTGCGCGTCACGAATGAAATCCGCCGTGCGCGTTTTGACAATGTTGTAGAGATTAATCAGGTCACTGTTGATATCAGCCAGATGGTAGCGATCAAATTCAGTGTTCAGAAACACCGAGCCCGCGCCAACAAATGGCTCGACCAGACAGTCGCCTTGCGGCAGATGACGATGGATCTCTTCTACTAAGGGAAATTTTCCCCCTGCCCATTTCAGGAAAGCGCGATTCTTTTTCATGCTGTCGTGGTTATTACATCTTATTATGAGGCTGTGGCTGGACCGACAGCAGATCTGCGCTTAAAACGGGGCCAGAGCCTGGCCCCACATCCGCTATTGGCTGGCTTCTTTCTTCACCTGGCTTACTGGCTTAACCCACGGGTTCTTCGCACGCACGTCTGCAGGCAGCGATGCCACCGCGCGTTTGGCATCAGCCGGTGTGGCATAGGAGCCGCTCACCAGCACATACCACGACTGACCGTTACGGGTAGTTTTATAGACGTGATACCCACTCAGATTCTGTTTCTTAGCCCAGGCATTCAGGCTTTCCGGCTTCGACGCACCGCTCAGCTGCAGGGTATAACTGCCGCCTGGCAATGATTTGCTGGCTGAACTGCTGCCTGCTGCTGCCGTCGCGGGCGCTGAACTCGCGAGTGTACGCGCTGGCGTGGTATGCGTTTTGCTGTCACGGGTTACAGGCTTTGACGCCGTTTTATGCGATGTATCGTGCGCAGGACGAGCCGCCGCGTTTGATTTGTTCGGCGTCTGACGCACTGACGGTGCCGTCACAGGATTGACAGCCGTGCCGGCAGCATTGCCGCTGACCGTCGCAGGTGCCGTTGGCAGTGAACTGCCGCCTTGCGTTCCCATCGCAGCACTGTCAACCTGCTGCTGCTGATTAGACAGCGCGCTGTTGAGATCGCCCGGCAACGTAACACGCTGCTGATTCGCGGGTGCGTCAACCGGTGCAGCCTGCGTAGGCGTTGACGCCACAGGCGGCATCGAGATGTCGCGCTGAGGATTAGAGGCAGCATCACCGGAGGTCGCCGCGTTATTCTCGCTGGCGGCAGGCGTCGTCTGTCCACCTGACATAGAAGAGGAGCCAGCCAGATCGATATTCTTCTCGTTACCGGAACCGTTACCGGCTGCAGGCGTATTGCCCGCCGTGGCCGGGGTTTTCTCATCCGGGCCATTCAGCGCCGAACCGATCCCCAGTACCAGTAACAGCAGAACCAGGATCCCGACACCCATCATGATGCGCTGGCGCGAAACCGGTACTTTGGCTGCGGTAGACGACTTACGAGGGCGCGAGGGACGGCGGTCGCTGGCGTCAGGTTTTAACTCATCTTCCGGTTTAAACTCATCCATTTTGCCTCCTCCGTAAAGCGGCATTCCGCACTGCGCACCCTGCGCGCCGCGTCACCACTCAACTGCTTAATCTCAGGGTTGCTGACAATCATTTATTGCAGCCAGCACAATATCATGTGCCACGCCACCACGCACTTCAGAGCGGCCAATCGACAGCGGAAGTATCAGCCGCAGTTCGCCCGCAAGAACTTTTTTATCGCGCATCATGTGCGGCAGATACATCTCTGCACGCATCGCCTGTGGCCCATGCACCGGTAAACCGGCACGCTGGAACAGGGCAATAATGCGGTCGGTCTCCTGAGCCTGGAACTGCCCAAGACGTTCAGCCGTGCGTGCCGCCATGACCATGCCCGCCGCAATTGCTTCACCGTGCAGCCAGTTGCCGTAGCCCATGTGCGCTTCAATCGCATGACCAAAAGTATGGCCCAGATTGAGCAACGCCCGCTGACCGTTTTCACGCTCATCGGCCGCCACAACCTCAGCTTTCAGTTCACAGCAGCGACGAATGCAGTACGCCAGCGCCTGTTCGTCCAGCGCCAGCAGAGCATCAAGATTCTGCTCCAGCCACTGGAAAAACGCACCGTCAAGGATGATGCCGTACTTAATGACTTCCGCCAGGCCGGACGCCAGCTCGCGTGCAGGCAGCGTCCGCAGACAGGTCGTATCAATCACCACCGACGCGGGTTGATAAAACGCGCCGATCATGTTTTTGCCCAGCGGATGATTGACGGCGGTTTTGCCGCCAACCGAAGAATCAACCTGCGACAGTAAGGTGGTCGGTACCTGAATAAAGCGTACGCCACGCTGATAACTGGCCGCAGCAAAACCGGTAAGATCGCCAATGACGCCGCCGCCTAAGGCGACAAGCGTCGTATCACGACCGTGCGGCTTTTGCAGGAGCGCGGTAAAAACCTGTTCCATCACGGCCAGCGTCTTATATTGCTCGCCGTCGGGTAAGATCACCTGATCCACTTTGACCCCTGCCGCCGTCAGCCGCGCTGTCAGCGGGTCAAGATAGAGCGGAGCCAGCGTCTGGTTTGTCACCACCATAGCGTTCTCGCCCGCGGTTAGCGGCCAAAAAGAAGCCGGATCGTTAAACAGTCCGGCGGCGATAGTGATGGGGTAACTGCGTTCCCCCAGTGAGACGGTGATCTTCTCCATTGATGCCCGATACCTGTTAAAAAGCCTTCGAACGTTGGATCAACTTTTTTCCAACATGTGGATAATCTGATTCGCCACCACTTTCGCACTCTGATCATCTGTGCGAATGGTTACATCGGCGATCTCTTCGTAGAGCGGGTTACGTTCGCCAGCCAGCGCTTCAAGCACTTCACGCGGCGGTGAATCCACCTGCAGCAACGGACGTTTTTTGTCACGTTGAGTGCGCGCCAGTTGCTTCTCGATGGTGGTTTCAAGATAAACCACAACACCGCGGGCGGAGAGACGATTACGCGTTTCCCGGGATTTGACGGAACCACCGCCTGTCGCCAGGACGATGCCTTGCTTCTCGGTCAGTTCGTTAATGATTTTTTCTTCGCGATCGCGAAAGCCAGCTTCGCCTTCGACATCAAAAACCCAGCCCACATCCGCTCCGGTGCGTCGCTCAATTTCCTGATCGGAATCGAAGAACTCCATGTTGAGTTGCTGAGCCAACTGACGGCCAATAGTGCTTTTGCCGGCACCCATCGGCCCAACCAGAAAGATATTGCGTTTCTCTGCCATTTTGTCGGTATTACTAAGAATTCGTTAATGATACCCCGCGTTCAGCATTTGCTGGCGGGACAGGAACTGAGACCTCATGAGCGTTAGCAAGAGTCAGATGAAAAATTATCTCAACACTCAAGGCTGTTTGGCAACCGATTATATTGCCTTCAGCACATCCATTTCTGAATTGGCCTGTGTTCGCGAAACTGTAACGCGCCAGCGCTGCGTCTTTACAACGCCGCTTACAGAGGAGTTTGCTGATCTGTTTGCCGGGATTTACCCTGCATAGACGGTTACACCGTATTGAAAATCGCTAAACCTTGTAAGCTAATTCCTCTCCTGCGTCAACGCAGATGGCCTTAAGGGACGCATTTTCCGTTTTATCCAGCCGTAAGCGCTGCTTCCCTGACCAATCGCGGCGTTATGAAGATCACCAGCTCTCTTTTTTTGCGCTGCTCAGATTGCTGGCGAAACAGCCCGCCAATCAGCGGCACATTTCCCAGCAGCGGCACCTTATTCTCTCCGCGACTTCGCTGCTGCTGAAAGATACCCCCTAACGCCAGGGTTTGCCCGTCACTGACCGTGACCTGAGTCTCAATTTCCTGTTTATCAATGGATAATATGTCGCTACTGCCGGTTCTGATGCTGCGACCGGGCATGTTCTGACTGATATGGATCTTCAGCTGGATGCGACCATTACCGGACACAGTCGGTGTGACCTCCATGCCCAGCACCGCTTCTTTAAACTCAATACTGGTGGCACCGCTGTTTCCCGCTGACACTTCATAGGGAATTTCAGTGCCCTGCTTAATCGAGGCGGTCTGCTGGTGTGAGGTAAAGAGGCGCGGACTGGCGATGATTTCAATCTGGTTCTCCTGCTCCAGCGCACTGAGCTCCAGATCCAGAAGCTGCCCCCCGATGCGCGCCAGCGCCATCCCCACGCTGATGCCGGGTGTACTCACCGCCAGCGGGATATCCAGCCGGGGATGATGCAGGAGGTCGGTTACTGCGGCGTCACCCGCCTGCCCTCCCCACTTCACCCCCAGCTCCTGCAGATGCTCCTGGCTGATGGTGACGATGTGAGCCGCCAGCTCAATCTGCTCCAGTGGCAGGTCCAGCGCCCGTATCCAGCGCACCGTCTCTTTCAACGCTTCTGCCGTATCGCGCAGCAACAGGGCGTTGGTGCGTTTGTCGACGGTGACGCTCCCGCGCGGCGTCATCAGAGACTGTCGCTCACTCAGCAGGCTGGTATAGACCTCGCTGACGCTGGCGTGACGCAATATCACGGCGCGCTGCTGCAAAGGCACCTGCTGCAACCGCGCCTGCTGCTCAGCCTGCTGCGCCTGCTGCCAGCTTTCCGGATAGACCAGCAGGACATTATCCTGCTCAATCACCGTCAGCTTTGCCATACGCGCAACCAGGTCCAGCGCCTGATGCCACGGCAGGTTATCGAGCCGCAGTGACAACGATCCTTCAACCTCTGGCGCAATCATCAGGTTGATCTGCTGATAGTCAGCCAGCGCCTGGAAAATACGTGCGACCGGCGCATTATCAAACGTCAGGCTGAGCGGCTCCTCATCAGCGGCGTAAACCGGCAGCAGGCAGCTTATGACCAGCAGCAGCGTGGCTATCCTTATCATGCGAACGTCCTTTTAAGTAAAACGCAGTCTGTTGAGCAGTGCAGCTATCCGGTACTGCTAAGGTAATGCTGCGTCGGGTCATATCAGCGAGTTGCCAGGGCGCTAACGAAAAGGGTTTGCCGGTGCGGACCATAATGCTCTCTCCCTGCGGAGTCAGCAGCCAGGCATGGAACCGGGCCTCCCGGCCAATGATGCCCTGCAGACGCCAGCCGGTAAGGGGTGCCACGAGCGCCTGGCAAAATGAACCGGCAACGGGCCGGAAGGGATCACGCGCCAGCACACCGCCACAGCACAACAGCAAAATCAGCAGGCTATGGCGCATCGTCAGGCTCCAGCCAGAGTTGAGCCACCAGATGCTGCGGCTGCGACAGCAGCTGGAAATGCACGGGAAACGGTACGGAAGCATCGGCAAACTCGGCAAAAAGCGACTGAAACGGCTGCCACTGCAGATGCAAAGTCAGCGTGCGTGAAGGGGCATCCGGTTGCCACTCCTCCAGTTGATGACGGCGTGCCGCCAGGATCGCTTCCACTGCCCGGCCCGATGCGCCCGATGCAGGCCTGGCGTTCTGCATCGCCTGGAGCTGGGCCTGCAACTGTGCATTGTCGGGATTCTGATGCCACTGTTGCTGGCGCTGATCCAGAGTACGGTTCAACTGCGTCAGCGTCTGCTGTTCGACGATCAGCGCCTGCTGCTGTGGCCGCAACCAGAAAACCCATGAGAGCAGCAACAGGCCCGATGAAACGGCGGCGAGCATGCCGTAGCGCGGCACAGCGGCCATCTGCCACCACCGATCCCACCACTCATTCATCAGCCACCTCCTGCACCTCTGCCCGCAGAGAAAACTGATAACGGCCACTCGCCTGACGTTTGACCCCGCCCTGCTTAACCTGACCAAACAGGGCGACGGTGGTTAACTGCTCACGGAACTGCCGGATCGCCGCCATATCCTGCGCCTGCCCCTCCAGCGTAAGGCGACTGTCGCGCTTCTCCAGGCGGGTCAGCCAGGCGGTGTCGGGCAGCAACGCAGGTAAATCGATCCAGAACTGATGCCATGCGGCCAGTTGCACAGTCTGATGACGCTGCTTCGCCTGTTGTTTTTGCACCACAGTGAGCTGCGCCAGTAACTGCTTCTGCTGCGCTAACTGCGCTTCCAGGCTTTCCAGCGCCCGCTGCTGCACCCTGCCCGTCTCCGCGACCTGCTGACGCGCCTGACGGATTCGCCAGGTTTGCTGCATCACCACCAGCAGCAGAGCACTGAGCATTAGTGACAGCGCGACAAGGCTCCGTCGCCGCTGCTGTTGCTGACGACGCTGCCGCCAGGGCAGCAGATTGACCGCCACCATCATTTGTCCCCGTCGCGCAGTGCCAGGCCAGCTGCCAGCGCAAAGGCACCGGGATTTTCCGGCCACGGCGGCTGTTTATAACGGAAGAGATCAAACGGGGAAAACGCGAGGGCGTCAGCGGGAAGCCCGGTTTGCTCTGCTGCGCACCAGGCAACTGAACGGGCATCGGGGAAGGCCTGCTGCTGCAGTGCCGCAAGCGTAGCGGCTTCGCCACTGTCAGCGGCGGTATGCGCATCACTCCAGAGCCAGCGGTTATCCTGCTGCAACACCAGCACCGCGCCATCCTGCAGCGCAGCCTGCCGGGCTAACCGCTTCAGCGCTTCGGTCGTCAGTTCAAACACCTGCGGCTTTAATCCCGCCTGCAACAGTGGCGCTGCCCACTGATCTAAAATCTCCAGCCGTGCTGCCGTAACGCAGAGCTGGCCGCTCTCGGCATCGACCCGATAATCCAGCGCCAGCGCAGCAGGCTCCAGGGGAAAGAGCCTGCGTGCGGCCGCCTGCACGTAATGCCCCAGCGCGGGCTCCTTCAGCGACTGTGCGGGCAGGGGAAGCTGGCGCTGCAGCACCAGCCGGGCTGGCAGTGCGACCCGCAGCGAGTAACGACGCGGCAACCGCTGACGCCAGGCTGTTAAGGCTGACAGTAATTCAGGCGAAGATTGCAGCACGCCGTTTCTTAACGTATCTTGCGGCAGCCGCTGCTGCCACCAGTGGCGTAGCTGCCAGCCATCACGACGAGGCTGGAGGGCCAGGGCACACATCTGCCTGTTCTGAATATCCAGCCCAATTTGCCAGGTATGAAAAGCCATGCGCGCGATCTCCTTATCGTCCGGGAAAATGGACATATCAAAGCGTCTGGCTTGCCTTTATACTACCGCGCGGTTGTTTATAAACTGCTCAAACGACAACAGATGGGAAATTCCAGGTGAAGTTCGTAAAGTATTTATTGATCCTTACAGTGTGTTGCATCCTGTTGGGAGCTGGCTCGATTTATGGTTTATACAAATACATAGAGCCACAGCTGCCCGACGTAAACACGCTGAAAGATGTGCGTCTGCAAACCCCTATGCAGGTTTACAGCGCCGACGGCGATTTAATCGCCCAGTATGGCGAAATGCGCCGTATCCCTTTGACTCTGCAGCAAGTGCCACCCGTGATGGTGAAAGCGTTTATTGCGACCGAAGACAGCCGTTTCTATGAGCATCATGGTGTTGACCCGGTGGGTATTTTCCGTGCGGCCAGCATTGCGCTGGTCTCCGGCCATGCCTCACAGGGTGCCAGTACCATCACTCAGCAGCTGGCCCGTAACTTCTTCCTGAGCCCGGAACGCACCCTGATGCGTAAAATAAAGGAAGCGTTCCTGGCCATCCGCATTGAGCAGCTGCTGAATAAAGATGAAATTCTTGAGCTCTATCTGAATAAGATCTACCTCGGCTACCGCGCTTATGGCGTCGGCGCAGCCTCACAGGTCTATTTTGGTAAGCCGGTTGACCAGCTGTCGCTGAGTGAGATGGCGATGATTGCGGGTCTGCCGAAAGCGCCTTCTACCTTTAACCCGCTGTACTCGCCGAGCCGCGCCCTGTCGCGCCGCAACGTGGTACTGGCGCGTATGCTGGATCAGCATTACATCACGCAGCAGCAGTATGACGAGGCACGTAATACCCCGCTGGTGGCGAAGTATCACGGTCCGGAAATCGCCTTCTCGGCCCCCTATCTCAGCGAGATGGTGCGTCAGGAGATGGTGAAACGCTACGGCGACAATGCCTACACCGACGGTTACAAGGTTTACACCACCGTGACCCGCCGCCTGCAGGAAGCCGCTCAGACTTCGGTGCGCAATAACGTCATGGCCTACGATATGCGTCATGGCTATCGCGGCCCGACCAGCGTGCTCTGGAAAGTGGGTGAACCCGCCTGGGATCAGACGAAGATCGAGAAAACGCTGAAGGCGCTGCCGGTCTATGGTCCGCTCCATCCGGCCGTGGTCACAGAAGCACGCAGCGATGAAGCGACTGTGATGCTGAAAGATGGCAGCAATGTGTCGCTGGCATTAGCCGGTGTGCGCTGGGCGCGGCCTTATAAGTCAGATACCGTGCAGGGTCCGACACCGAAAAGCGTGACGCAGGTCCTGCAGGCGGGTCAGCAGGTCTGGGTGCGTAAAGTGGGTGACGACTGGTGGCTGGGCCAGGTGCCGGATGTGAACTCGGCGCTGGTCTCGCTGGATCCGAATGATGGTGCGGTACGTGCGCTGGTGGGCGGTTTCGCCTTTAACCAGAGCATGTTTAACCGTGCGACCCAGGCGCTGCGCCAGGTCGGTTCTAACATCAAGCCTTTCCTTTATACCGCTGCGATGGATCGCGGGCTGACGCTCGCCTCGATCCTGAACGATGTGCCGATTTCACGCTGGGATGCGGGTGCCGGTGCTGACTGGCGTCCGAAAAACTCACCGCCGACTTATGATGGTCCGATTCGTCTGCGTCAGGGATTAGGCCAGTCGAAAAACGTCGTCATGGTGCGTGCGATGCGTGCGATGGGCGTGGACTACGCCGCAGAGTATCTGCAGCGCTTTGGTTTCCCGGCTCAAAATATTGTTCACACCGAGTCGCTGGCATTGGGTGCGGCCTCGTTCACGCCGTTACAGGTGGTGCGCGGCTACTCCGTGATGGCGAATGGCGGCTTCCTGATCGACCCTTATTTCATTACGAAAATTGAGGACGAACAGGGCGGCACCGTCTTTGAAGAGAAACCGAAGATCGCCTGTCCACAGTGCAATCTGCCGGTGATCTACGGCGAGACCAAAAAAGCGCTGGCGCTTAACGAAGAGAGCGTCGAGAACGTTGCCGCCTCAAATAACAATCAGAACCAGGCCGTTCCTCAGCCTGAACTGGAGCAGGTTCCGGCTCAGTCACAGCAGGGTGAGCAGCACTATGCGCCGCACGTGATCAACACCCCGCTCACCTTCCTGATTAAGAGCGCGCTGAACAGTAACATCTTCGGCGAACCGGGCTGGCTTGGAACCGGCTGGCGTGCCGGGCGCGATCTCAAGCGTAATGATATCGGTGGTAAAACCGGTACCACCAACAGCTCGAAAGATGCCTGGTTCTCGGGTTACGGCCCTGGCGTGGTGACCTCAGTCTGGATCGGTTTTGATGATGCGCGCCGCAATCTGGGTCGCAGCACGCTTTCTGGTGCTATTCCAGATCAGATTTCGGGCTATGAAGGCGGTGCGAAGAGTGCGCAACCGGCATGGGACGAGTATATGAAGAGCGCGCTGGAAGGTGTGCCGGTGCAGCCGTTAACGCCGCCGGATGGCGTGGTCACGGTGACGATCGATCGCAGCACCGGCAAGCTGGCCAATGGCGGTGGCAACACCCGTCAGGAGTACTTCATCAATGGCACCCAGCCAACCGAATATTCGGTTCATGATGTGGGTACCACCATTATGGATAATGGCGAGAGTCACGAGCTGTTCTGATGTGACCTCCGCAGCCGCACAATAACAAAGGCCGACGTCAGTCGGCCTTTGTTTTTCAGTAATGTAACCGCCCCTGTTTTACCAGCCATTCACGCGCGAGGAATAGCGCACTGACATTACGTGCCTCGCGGAAATCGGGCTCTTCCAGCAGCGACAGCATATCGCTCAGCGGCCAGCGGTGGACAATCAGTGGCTCAGGCTCATCGCCTTCCAGCTTTTCGGCATAAAGACCTTCGGCCACCACAATGTTCATTTTGCTGGAAAAGTAAGAGGGGGCCATGGTGAGCTTGCCCAGCGTGGTTAACTGTTCGGCACCAAAACCAACCTCTTCTTTAAGTTCGCGCACCGCCGCTTCATTCACCGTTTCACCTGCATCGATCAGCCCTTTCGGAAAACCCAGCTCGTAGGTTTCCAGGCCGACGGCATATTCCTGAATCAGGATCAGATGGTCATCAATAATAGGCACAATCATCACCGCTTCACGTTCAGAGGGCTTCATTCGCTCATAAACGCGATGCGCACCATTACTGAAAGCCAGATCGACCGATTCAATGGTAAATAACCGTGAACGTGCCACGGCGGTGATATTGAGGATGTCAGGTTTTTTTGGAATTTTCATATCAGCCTCAAATTATTCTGCGCCGGCTATCAGGAGCGAATTAGCATACCTAACCACAGGCAATTGTGCGACAGTCAGACAGTGGCGTTATCGTTGCACAGATTACCGTGATTGAATAACAGCCTTTGGTTATCAGTTAAGACTAAATTTGCATTAGTCAATATGCTGCGATAAGTTT
This sequence comes from Pantoea sp. GD03673, assembly GCF_029844725.1. Taxonomy (GTDB): domain Bacteria; phylum Pseudomonadota; class Gammaproteobacteria; order Enterobacterales; family Enterobacteriaceae; genus Pantoea. Next base: position 189,620 of record NZ_JAOCKJ010000009.1, on the reverse strand, counting down.
CAGATAATACCGATATTTAATCCAGTCGGTGCCGGTTACCATTCGGGCAAGGCAGGGTTTAATAAATGCCAGTCAGATATACGCTGGCACTATTTCATCGGGTGCCTGACTCCTCAGGGTTATATAATCTTCCGGAATGCCTCTTTTATAGTGAGCATAACCGGGAGCGAAAGTTTAAAGTGAAGGCAGCATTTTGGCTGAATTGAGCAGAGCATGAGCACAATCTTTATGATCCTGGCCATAGTGCTGACCTGTTCAATCCTGGCAGGCATTGGGTTCTGGTACGCTATGCGGCATCGCCCGCCGTTGGCGAAACCGCTGCCATTCATCAGTCCGCCCTGCCGTAAACTTTCCGCTCAGGAGCATGAGGCGGTCGATAAATATGTGGCGGCGCTGGAAAAGCAGCCGCGTACCGCGGTCACTGCCGATAAGCGAAGCGCATCTGAACGTCTGACGCTGACGGCGCAGAGCAATAATGTCTATCCGGTTACCCGCGCGATTACCCGCTACGGCCTCTCTACTGACGATCCCCATAAATGGCGCTACTACCTGGATGAAGTTGAAGTTCATCTGCCGCCGCTGTGGGAGCAGTACATCACCGACGAAAACTACGTTGAGTTAATCCGCACCCAATCTATTCCGCTGGTGATCTCACTGAACGGCCACTCGCTGGTGGATTATGCCGTGGACCAGCAATCGCTGCCGACGCTGATGCGTCCGGTGTCGACCAATGCGTCTATCCGCAAAGCAGAAACCGAAAATGTCGAACTGCTGCAGGTGCGTAAAGAGACAGCGGAAGAGTATCGTCTGTCGCGGCCAGACGGCACGCGTGAAGCGGTGATGATCTCCCTTGCCTTCTTACTTTTCTTCTTCAGCCTGTTAGTGCCCACCACGCTGATGATCTGGCTGGTGCTGACGGGCGCAGTCATGATCGCAGCCAGTCTGTGGCTGCTCTATCGCATTCCCGGTGAGCGCGGGCTGCGTGATATCCACTGCCTGCGCGGTGCGCCAAAGCGCTGGGGCCTGTTCAGTGAGTCAAATCAGGAGCAGAGCAACATCACGCTGGGGATTATTGACCTCGCCTATCCTCCGCACTGGCAGCCCTATGTCGCGCACGATCTCGGTCAGGTGACCGATGTGGAAATCTACCTCAACCGTCAGGTGGTGCGTCAGGGGCGTTTCCTGTCGCTGCAGGATGAAGTCAAAAACTTTCCTATCCAGCGCTGGCGAAAAAATGTGGTGCTGGCCTGTGGTTCGCTCATGGTGCTGACCATGCTGGTTACCTGGATCCCGCTCGGCATGCCAATTAAGCTCAGTCTGGCCTGGGCAAGGGGCACCGACAGTCTGGAAGTTAACAGCGTTGATAAACTCAGCAGCGTGCCTCTGAATATTGGCGACAACCTTAAGGTGAGTGGCACCGGCATGTGTTCGGTGCCGGACAACTACCAGAGCAACCGCAGCTACGCCTTTATGCCGTTCGACTGCTCGGCGGTCTACTGGAATAACGCCACGCCATTGCCGCAGCCACAATCGGACATCATTGATAAAGCCGCGGCTCTGCTGGATACCACAACAAAGCAGCTGCACCCGGAAACCAACACCGATCCCAAACTCAACCCGCAGCTGGCGTCCGCGATTCAGAAGTCCGGTATGATCCTGCTGGATGATTTTTCCGATCTGGTGATAAAAACGCAGGATCTCTGTAATCAGCCGCAGGATTGTATGCGCCTGAAAAATGCGCTGGTAAACCTGGGCAATGCCAAAGACTGGGAAGCACTGATGCGCCGGGCAGATTCCGGTCAGCTAAACGGCATGAATGTGCTGCTGCGCCCGGTGAGCGCGGAAGCGCTGGAAAACCTGGTCAATACCGCCACCTCCACCTTCTTTTTCCGCGAAACCCGTCGTGCGGCTGAAAATCTCAACAGCCCGCCGCCAGGGGGATTCCTGATCGTCAGTGACGAAGGCCGACAGCTGGTGAATCAGCCACAGCCCACCGTGTCGCTGTTTGACCTCGATCCGCCATCCCAGTGGCGCGAACTGCAACGTATCTCTGCCATGCTGCTGCATACGCCTTTCAGCGCCAGCGGTATCATCACCAGCATTTCAACCGATGCCAACGGTACACGTCACATCGCGCTGCACAATGAGCCGGATGCTATGGCACAGTGGCGCTATCTCGGCACCGTATTACTGCTGCTGGTGCTGCTGGCCTGCGGCGTGATCAATGGGCTGCTGGCGCTGCGCCGTATGCACCGTAATCGCCAGCGCATGGTCGATATCCAGCAATACTACGACAAGTGTTTCAACCATAACCTCGGCACTTTGCAGAGCGTGCGCTCGATATTCTGAGCCCTGCCCTTCTGTGCTACCCTGTCGCCCGGTTTTTTACAGGGTCTGACGCGACGATGTTCAACTGGTCTGAGATTGATACCGTGCTGCTCGATATGGATGGCACGCTGCTGGATTTGGCGTTTGATCGCCACTTCTGGCTGGAGCATGTACCTGAACAGCTCAGTCAGCAACGCGGCATCACCCGCGCGGAAGCCGACGCGATCATCACGGAAAAGTATCAGGCCGTCGCCCATACGCTAAACTGGTATTGTCTGGATTACTGGACAGACGCCCTGTCGCTGGACATCCGCGCCATGACCTGGGCGATGCGCAGCCGGATTGCACTGCGGGACGATACGCTGCCTTTTTTGCAGGCACTGCGTCGTGCGGGCAAGTCCACGATTCTGCTGACCAACGCGCATCCTTACAATCTGGACGTCAAACTGGCGCAGACAGGTTTAGCGCCGCACCTTGATTTATTACTTTCCACCCATACCTTTGGGTATCCGAAAGAAGACCAGCGTTTATGGCAGGCGGTACAACAGCACACCGGCTTTTCTGCGTCGCGCACACTGTTTATTGATGACAGCGAAGTGATTCTGGATGCGGCGAAGCTATGGGGTATCGGCGGATGTTTAGGCGTGAAGAACCCCGATTCGGGCCGTCCTGAGCAAACCTTTCAGCGTCACCGCGCCACGGACGATTACCGGACGCTGATCTGAGTCAGGAGCAGCAATGAAAGAGAAAAGTAGCGAAGAAGTCCGCCTCGATAAGTGGCTGTGGGCTGCACGCTTCTACAAAACCCGGGCGATGGCGCGGGAGATGATTGAAGGCGGCAAAGTGCATTACAACGGCCAGCGCAGCAAACCCGGCAAAGTGGTTGAGCTGAATGCGGAACTGACACTGCGTCAGGGCAACGATGAACGCACCGTGGTGGTCGCGGGCATCACCGCGCAGCGCCGTCCCGCCAGCGAGGCTCAGCAGCTCTATCGCGAAACCGATGCCAGCATTGAAAAACGCGAAAAAATGGCGCAGGCGCGCAAAATGAATGCGCTGACTATGCCCCATCCCGATCGGCGACCAGACAAAAAAGAGCGTCGCGATTTGATGAAGTTTAAATTATCGGGTGATGAATAACGCCGTCTTCCCTGACGCACCATCGCCCCGTCCCAGTGAGAGAAAAAAATATGTCAGTCCAGGATCAACTGCACCGTTATCTGTTTGAAAATGCCGCCGTGCGCGGCGAGCTGGTGAACGTCTCTGACACCTGGCGTGAAACCGTGAAAAACCACGACTACCCGGCACCGGTCAAAACGCTGCTGGGCGAGATGCTGGTCGCCACCAGCCTGTTGACCGCTACGCTGAAGTTTGATGGCGAAATCACCGTGCAGCTGCAGGGTGACGGTCCGCTGTCGCTGGCGGTGATCAACGGTAACAACAATCAGGAGCTGCGCGGCGTCGCACGTATCAAAGGCGATATCCCGGACGACAGCACCCTGAAAAGCATGGTCGGCAATGGCTATCTGGTGATCACCATCTCCCCTGAAAAGGGTGAGCGTTATCAGGGTGTGGTCGGGCTGGAAGGAGACACCCTGGCGGCGTGCCTGGAAGATTACTTCATGCGCTCAGAACAGCTGCCCACGCGGCTGTTTATCCGCACCAGCGACAAAGGCGCTGCCGGTATTCTGCTGCAGGTGCTGCCCGCGCAGGATACGGAAAAAGAGGTCTTTGAACACCTGGCGACACTGACCGAAACCATTAAAACCGAAGAGCTGATCGATCTGCCTGCGAATGAAGCGCTGTGGCGTCTCTATCATCAGGAAGAGGTCACCCTTTACGATCCACAGCCGGTGATCTACAAATGCACCTGCTCGCGTGAACGCTGTGGCGAAGTGCTGACCACGCTGCCGCAGGAAGAAGTGGATGAGATCATCGCGGAAGATGGCAAAATCGACATGCACTGTGACTATTGCGGCTCAAATTATGTGTTTGACGCAGTGGATATTGCCGGCATCCGCAGCCACTCTCTTGAGAATAATGACCGACTGCACTGATTAATCGGGCGGCGTCTGCCGCCCCTTCTCCCCTCCCCCTGCCTATCCCCATAATTTTTCAGACAAATTATCTTTTTTTACTTTCATAACATCTTTTAAACGTTCGAAACATGGTCTTAACGCGCCCTGGGTCGCATTTTTAGATGACTGCCCTTTTTCCCTTATCGCAGAAGAGTAAACTGCGCGCGATCGTGCAAACGCCCGGAAGCCAGAGGCATATGCCCTGAATCGCCCGGTTATCTTTGCTGGCTGTCGTAACGATGCGCAGTAAACGTCAGTGCTTCACCGCACCCGATACGACAGCCGGTGGCACGATCCCAACCTATCTCTGCTTTGCAGAACAGACACCGATTTAAGGAGCAGTAAAATGCGCGTTAACGGCCTGACCTCGCAAGACCTTGCCGCTTTGGGCATCGTGGATACCACGGAAGTGGTTTACAACCCTGATTACGACACGCTATTTCAGGAAGAGACGCGCCCGGACCTCGAAGGTTTTGCTCGTGGCACCCTGACGCAGAGCGGCGCGATTGCAGTAGACACCGGGATTTTCACCGGGCGATCGCCGAAGGATAAGTACATTGTGCGTGACGACACCACGCGCGATACCCTGTGGTGGAACGACAAGGGCACCGGCAAAAATGACAACCAGCCTCTGTCGCAGGAGACCTGGAACGCGCTGAAAAGCTGCGTCACCCGCCAGCTATCCGGCAAGCGTCTGTTTGTTGTCGATGCCTTCTGTGGTGCCAATGCTGATTCACGTCTGAGCGTACGTTTCGTCACCGAGGTAGCCTGGCAGGCGCACTTCGTGAAAAACATGTTCATCCAGCCCACCGACGCTGAACTGGCCGACTTCACACCCGACTTTGTGGTGATGAACGGGGCCAAATGCACCAATCCTGACTGGCAGGCGCAGGGTCTGCACTCGGAAAACTTTGTCGCCTTCAACCTGACAGAACGCATGCAACTGATTGGCGGCACCTGGTACGGCGGCGAGATGAAGAAAGGTCTGTTCGCCATCATGAACTACCTGCTGCCACTGAAAGGCATCGCCTCGATGCACTGTTCCGCTAACGTGGGTAAAGCGGGCGATGTGGCGGTCTTCTTCGGCCTCTCCGGCACCGGTAAAACCACGCTCTCCACCGATCCCGAGCGTCAGCTGATCGGCGATGATGAACACGGCTGGGATGATGATGGCGTGTTTAACTTCGAGGGCGGTTGCTACGCCAAAACCATCAACCTTTCTGAGCAGGCTGAGCCGGAGATCTACCGCGCCATTCGCCGTAATGCACTGCTGGAAAACGTGGTGGTGCGTGAAGATGGCAGCATCGATTACGCCGACGGCAGCAAAACAGAGAACACCCGCGTCTCTTATCCGATCAATCACATCGACAATATCGTGCAGCCGGTCTCAAAAGCGGGCCACGCGAAGAAAGTGATTTTCCTGACCGCCGATGCCTTTGGCGTGCTGCCACCGGTTTCCCGCCTGACGCCGGAGCAGACGCAGTATCATTTCCTGTCAGGCTTCACCGCCAAACTGGCCGGTACTGAGCGTGGCGTGACGGCACCGACCCCGACCTTCTCCGCCTGCTTCGGCGCGGCATTCCTGACGCTGCATCCGACGCAATACGCTGAAGTGCTGGTAAAACGGATGGAGGCGTCCGGTGCGCAGGATTATCTGGTCAATACCGGCTGGAACGGCAGCGGTAAACGCATCTCCCTGAAGAATACCCGTGCCATTATCAATGCGATCCTGGCGGGTGAGCTGGATGATGCACCGACAGAAACCCTGCCAATCTTTAATCTGCAGATGCCGGTTGCACTGGGCGAGCTGGACAGTAACACGCTCGATCCGCGTCACAGCTGGGAGAGCGAAGAGAAGTGGACCGCTGCCGCCGAAGATCTGGCACAGCGCTTTATTGATAACTTCGACAAGTACACAGATAACGCCGCAGGTGCTGCACTGGTGAAAGCAGGCCCGCAACGCTAAAAGAACCGGCGCGGCAATAAAAGCCGCGCCGCGTTTATCAGCCTGATACGCTGTTGCTGCCGTTATTGTGGCTCAGCGCCATATTCTCCATTAACGGCAACCAGGCACGAATACGTAATCCCCCGCGTTCGCTCTCGCCAATTTCCAGCGAGCCCTGATGGGCATCAATAATACGCTGCACAATCGCCAGGCCCAGACCGGTCCCGCTGGTGCTGCGGGCGCTGTCGCCCCGCACAAACGGCTGGAACAGATGCGCCAGCTGATCCGGCTTGATGCCAGGCCCGTCATCTTCCACCTGGAACCAGGCGCGATGCAGTTCACGTCCGCTGCTGACCTTGATCCAGCCATTGCCGTAACGCGCAGCGTTAACCACCAGGTTAGCCAGTGCCCGTTTAATCGACAGCGGGTTAATATCCAGCATTAACTCTTCCGGCATCACCGCATTTTCGATTTCACGTTCATAGCCGCTTTCCGCCGCCACCACTTCACCCAGCACGCTGTTCAGGTCGGCGCGCTCGGTCTGCATCTCCTGACCGGTTCGCAGATAGTCGATGAACTGTTCAATGATGGCGTTGCACTCTTCGATATCTTTATTAATCGATTCGGCCAGATAGCCATCCTGCTCGCTCATCATCTCGGTAGCGAGACGAATTCGGGTCAGCGGCGTACGCAGATCGTGGCTGACGCCCGCCATTAACAGCGTGCGGTCATCGGCCAGCTGCTTCACACCGGCCGCCATCTGGTTAAAAGCGCGGGTCACCGACCGCACTTCTGACGCGCCATATTCGCGCAGTGGCGGCGGAATAATCCCGCGCCCGACCTGCAGGGCGGCATGCTCCAGATCGACCAGCGGTCGGTTCTGGATGCGGATAAACAGCCAGGCTCCGCCAATCGCCAGCAGCATAATCGCCAGGGTGTAGCGGAACAGCGGCGAGAAGTCGCCCTGATGAATCTCTGTCAGCGGCACCCGCACCCAGATATCGGGTGACAGCCAGGTTTTCAGCCAGACCACCGGCGAGTTTTTATTCACCTCAACCCGGACATCGGTCGGCCCGCCAAGCTGCTGCCCCATCTGCTCGCTCAGGAATTCATAGTGCTGCGCCCAACGCAATCCGCTCTCCTCTGCTGCTGCATTGGTGTAGAGCGAGATCCCCAGTTCGCGGTAGATTTCCCGGCGGAACGCCGGGGGCACTTCCAGCTGCGTGCCATCTTCCAGCTGCAACCGGTCGGTCATCAGCATACGCACTTCGTAAGCGAGCACCTTATTGAACTGCTGCAGGCTGGGAAGAATGGCGAAGTTCAGCACCACCAGATAGGTCGTTACCAGGCTGACAAACAGCAGGGTAACGATCAGCAGCAGGGTGCGGGCAAACGAACTGCGTGGCGAGAAGCGCAGTCGCTTCATGCTTTACTGCCGTCCGGCACAAAGACGTAGCCCAGACCCCAGACGGTCTGGATATAGCGCGGATGTGCCGGGTCCTCTTCCACCATGCGACGCAGGCGGGAGATCTGGACGTCGATAGAACGTTCCATCGCACTGTATTCACGGCCACGCGCCAGGTTCATCAGCTTATCGCGTGACAGCGGCTCACGCGGATGGCTGACCAGGGCTTTCAGCACGGCAAACTCACCGCTGGTCAGCGGCATCGGCTCATCTTCCCGGAACATCTCGCGGGTGCCGAGGTTAAGTTTGAATTTACCGAAGGCGATAATGGCCTCTTCCTGGGAGGGTGCGCCTGGCAGCTCGTTGGCCTGACGGCGCAGCACCGCACGGATACGCGCCAGCAGCTCACGCGGATTAAAGGGTTTAGGAATATAGTCGTCAGCACCGATTTCCAGCCCCACGATACGGTCCACCTCTTCGCCTTTAGCGGTCACCATAATAATGGGCATCGGGTTGCTCTGACTGCGCAGACGACGGCAGATAGAAAGGCCATCTTCGCCTGGCAACATCAGGTCGAGCACCATCAGATGAAAGGATTCACGGGTTAACAGACGATCCATCTGCTCGGCATTAGCGACACTGCGCACCTGAAAGCCCTGCTCGGTGAGATAGCGTTCAAGCAGTGCACGCAGACGCATATCATCATCGACGACCAGAATTTTGTAGTTCTCTTGCATTTTCAACTCCCAAAGGCGCTATTGCCTGAGCCAACATTGTTAAAAAAAGATGCCTTATAGTGACAGTCATTATTGGTTTATATTCTAGCCAAAATTGTTACAAAGCATATTAAACAGGAGCTTATATTTGAATCCGGGTCATTTCGGGCCCGTTTTAACGCGTTTCTCCCCGCACAGCGCCTGATACGGCAAATCTGAAAAAACGGCCCTGTTTCTCTGTATGGCTGGCGTCAGAAGCGAGCCAGTTTTTAATCAACGAATCAATTCAGTGAGTTAGCAGATAATTTGACTTAATGATCAGCCATCACGGCTGATAAGCTCCAGATAATCTACCTCAGGAGTCAGGCGGCAGCATAATATTCCAGCAAACCCCTCTTACACCTCACGCTCCTCTCGGAATAGTTTCAGGGGTGTCATCAGCAAGGCCAGTTTAAAGTAAAGTCCTTTAAATCAATCAGTAAAGCCAACTTTTCGCCCTCTCCGTTTTCAACCAGACTGCTCTGGCGACATTCGACGTCTCAACGGGGATTACACACAATGAAAAAAACAATTTTACTGCTGAGCGCGCTGGCATTAAGCAGCGTTAGCCCAGGTTATGCTGCCACAGCTACCGGTGAAGCAGCCGGTGCCGCAGCGACAACAACTGCAAAAGGTAACTCTGACGCCATCGGTGTTGGTGCAGTCGCAGCCGTGCTGGGCGTTGCGCTGGCTACCATGGGCGGCGGCGGCGGTGACGGTCACAGCACCGGCACGTCGACCACCACGGCGACCCACGCCGGAAAATAACATCAGGCACCCTTTTTACCCGCTTCAGATAACGGGTTTCAGTTTGCTATTGAGCACCAACCCTTTCGCCGCCGGGGAAATCAACGTGGGTTTTTAGCCTTTAAAAACCCTTTCCCCGACTCTTTTTTGCCGCGCCCTGTTTGCCTTACACTGTTGCCCTTGAGATCTCTCTGGCCGGTATAGCATGAAAACCCGACTTATTACCCGCGAAGGCTTCGATAAGCTGAAAGCGGAGCTCGACTATTTGTGGCGTGAAGAGCGACCAGAAGTGACGAAAAAAGTCACCTGGGCTGCCAGCCTTGGCGATCGCAGTGAAAATGCTGACTATCAGTACAACAAAAAACGGCTGCGTGAAATTGACCGCCGCGTACGCTATCTGACCAAAAGTCTTGAACAGCTGCGTATTGTTGATTATTCACCTCAGCAGGATGGCAAAGTCTTCTTTGGTGCCTGGGTAGAAATTGAAAACGAGGACGGCGACCTCAAACGTTTCCGCATTGTGGGCTACGATGAGATTTTTGGCCGCAAAGATTACATCTCTATCGACTCGCCGATGGCGCGGGCGCTGCTGAAAAAAGAGGTCGGCGATGCCGCCACCGTCGAGACGCCGCTGGGTCCGGCGCTGTGGTATGTCAACGCGATTGACTACCCGCAATAACGATTCAGATTATCGCTGAAAGCCGCCCGCGTCTCTGGCAATTTTAACCATCAATCCGTATAACTGTCGGCTATTTCTCAACCCGGAAAGCAAGACAGTCCTGATGATGAACGTTCTGAGCCAGATAATTGCCAGTGAGCTACAGGCGCGTGCCGAGCAGGTTGACGCCGCCGTTCGCCTGTTAGATGAAGGGAATACCGTGCCGTTTATCGCACGCTATCGTAAAGAGGTAACCGGCGGGCTGGATGACACCCAACTCCGCCAGCTGGAAACCCGCCTCAGCTATCTGCGTGAACTTGACGAGCGACGCCAGTCGATTCTGAAGTCGATTGACGATCAGGGAAAACTTACCGACGACCTCGCCCGCGCCATCAATACCACCCTCAGCAAAACCGAGCTTGAAGACCTCTACCTGCCTTACAAACAGAAACGACGCACGCGGGGACAGATCGCGATCGAAGCGGGTCTGGAACCGCTGGCAGACACCCTGTGGCAGGACCCGTCTCATACGCCTGAGCAGCTGGCTGAGCAGTATGTTGATGCTGACAAAGGCGTCGCCGACGTCCGTGCCGCGCTGGATGGTGCCCGCTACATTCTGATGGAGCGTTTCGCCGAGGATGCCGCCCTGCTGGCCAAAGTGCGTAACTATCTGTGGAAAAATGCCCATCTGGTGTCACGCGTGGTGGAAGGTAAAGAGGAAGCGGGCGCGAAGTTCCGTGACTACTTTGATCACCACGAAGCGCTGAGCACCGTGCCGTCGCACCGTGCGCTGGCGATGCTGCGTGGCCGCAACGAAGGCGTACTGCAACTCTCGCTGAATGCCGATCCGCAGTTTGATGAAGCCCCGCGTGAAAGCCACGGCGAAACCCTGATTGCTGAGCATCTTAATCTGCGCCTGAATAACGCCCCTGCCGACAGCTGGCGTAAAGCCGTCGTGAGCTGGACGTGGCGCATTAAGGTGATGCTGCATCTGGAAACCGAACTGATGGGCACGGTGCGCGAACGTGCAGAAGATGAAGCGATTAACGTCTTTGCCCGCAACCTGCACGACCTGCTGATGGCAGCACCGGCTGGCATGCGTGCCACCATGGGACTGGATCCCGGCCTGCGCACCGGCGTGAAAGTGGCGGTTGTCGATGCCACCGGCAAAGTCGTGGCGACCGATACCGTCTATCCGCACACCGGCCAGACTGCCAAAGCCGCAGCCGCGGTTGCGGCACTCTGCATGAAGCATCAGGTGGAGCTGGTGGCGATTGGCAACGGCACCGCTTCCCGTGAAACCGAGCGCTTCTTCCTGGATCTGCAGCAGCAGTTCCCGCAGGTTACGGCGCAGAAAGTGATTGTCAGTGAAGCCGGTGCATCGGTCTACTCGGCCTCTGAACTGGCGGCACTGGAGTTCCCGGATCTCGATGTTTCGCTGCGTGGTGCGGTGTCGATTGCCCGCCGTCTGCAGGATCCGCTGGCTGAGCTGGTAAAAATTGACCCGAAATCGATCGGTGTCGGCCAGTACCAGCATGACGTCAGTCAGAGCCAGCTGGCGAAGAAGCTCGACGCCGTGGTGGAGGATTGCGTAAACGCCGTCGGCGTTGACCTTAATACCGCCTCGGTGCCGCTGCTGACCCGCGTCGCGGGCCTGACGCGCATGATGGCGCAGAACATTGTCGGCTGGCGTGATGAGAATGGCCGCTTCCGGAACCGTCAGCAGTTGCTGAAAGTCAGCCGTCTTGGGCCAAAAGCCTTTGAGCAGTGTGCGGGCTTCCTGCGCATCAACCACGGCGATAACCCGCTGGACGCCTCAACCGTTCACCCGGAAGCCTACCCGGTGGTGGAGCGCATTCTGGCGGCCACCGAACAGGCCCTCAGCGATCTGATGGGCAACGCGGGCAGCCTGCGTAATCTTAGCGCCCGCGATTTCATCGATGAGCGTTTTGGTCTGCCGACCGTCACCGACATCATGAAAGAGCTGGAGAAGCCAGGCCGCGATCCACGTCCTGAATTTAAAACCGCACAGTTTGCGGAAGGCGTTGAGACGCTGAACGATCTGACGCCAGGCATGATCCTCGAAGGTGCCGTCACCAACGTCACCAACTTCGGTGCGTTTGTGGATATCGGTGTACATCAGGATGGCCTGGTCCATATCTCCTCGCTCTCTGACCGCTTTGTGGAAGACCCGCATCAGGTGGTGAAAGCGGGTGATATCGTCAAAGTGAAAGTGATGGAAGTCGATCTCCAGCGCAAACGTATTGCCCTGACCATGCGTCTTGATGAGCAGCCCGGCGAAGGCAATGCCCGTGGCGGCGCGAAAAACGCCGCCCCGCGTGAAGATAAACGCCAGACCGCCGCGAAAGGTCGTTCGCGTCCGGTGAGCGCGTCCGCAGGTAACAGCGCGATGGGTGATGCGCTGGCCGCAGCCTTCGGTAAAAAACGCTAAGCTTTTCAGGGGCCATCTTCTGGCCCCTTCTTAACGCCCTCGACCCCGGTTGAAAATCCCCGCCATCGCGCTACGCTAAAAAGACGCCTGTCATAAAAACAACACCTGCTGTGGCACCCAATTCACAATGGAAACGATCACCGATCTGATTGATAAGATTTATGCTGGCACCTTTCCCGACGCGACGCTGGCGCGCCTGCTGGCCGACATCGCGACCGCCCGGAAGGCGATTAAGCTACCGCGCAAAGCACACTGGGATGAGCAGGATGTGGTACTGATTACCTACGCCGATCAGTTTCGTGAAGCCGGTCAGCCTGCGCTCCGTTCTTTTTCCCGTTTCTATCAGCAGCATCTGCAATCAACTTTCCCGCTGGTTCACCTGCTGCCCTTTTTCCCCTGGTCGTCGGACGACGGCTTTTCAGTGATTGATTACCATCAGGTCGATCCGGTGTGCGGCGACTGGCAGGATATTGCGCGGCTGCATCAGGAAACCCGGCTGATGTTTGATTTCGTCTGCAACCACATGTCGTCGCAGAGCGCCTGGTTCCGCCACTTTCTGGCGCAGGACCCCGGCTGGGACGATTTCTTTATCAGCATGCCGCCCGCCACCGATCTCAGCGCCGTGACGCGTCCCCGAACCTCGCCGCTGCTGACGCCGTTTACGATGGCAGAAGGCGAGACCCGTTTTATCTGGACCACCTTCAGTGCCGACCAAATCGACCTTAACTTTGCCAATCCTGAGGTGTTGCTGCGCATGGTCAACGTGCTGCTCGACTACCTGATACGTGGCGCTGATTATGTGCGCCTCGATGCGGTCGGCTATATGTGGAAAACGCCCGGCACGCGCTGTATTCACCTGGAAAAAACCCATCAGCTGGTGAAGCTGTTTCGTGCCATTGCCAACCATGTCGCGCCAGGCACGGTGATTATCACCGAGACCAACGTGCCGCATCAGGACAACATCAGCTATCTAGGCAACGGGCACGATGAAGCACAGATGGTCTATCAGTTTTCGCTGCCGCCGCTGGTGCTGCATGCCCTTCACACCGGATCGGCGCGCGCGCTGCGACAGTGGGCCAGCACCCTGGATCTCAGCAGCAACGACACCACCTTCTTCAACTTTCTGGCGTCACACGATGGCATCGGGCTTAATCCGGCGCGCGGCATTTTGTCTGAAGTGGAGATTGTGGCACTGGTGCGCGATCTGGCACTGGAAGGCGCACTGGTCTCCTATAAAAACAACCCGGACGGCACCACCAGCCCCTATGAAATCAACGTTACCTATCTGGATGCGTTAAATAGCGAAGCTGACGACGATGCCACGCGGCTGAAACGCTTTTTGCTGGCCCATGCGATTCTGCTGGTTTTTCCTGGCGTGCCAGCCATCTATATCCAGAGCATCCTGGGCGGTCGCAATCATTATGATGGCGTGCGGGCCGCCGGACACAACCGGGCGATAAACCGGCAAAAGTATGATTTACAGCAGATTGAGACGGCGCTGGCAGGCGGTGACTGGCTGCGTCAGCAGGTCTACACCCGTCTTGGCCAGTTAATTCAGTTACGACGTCGCCAGCCTGCCTTTCATCCCGATAATCCGATGACGATCTATGACAGTGAAAACGCCCTGCTGGTGCTCCGTCGTCATCAGGCGGACAGCGGCGACGGGCTGCTGTGCGTGTTTAATCTCAGTGGACGGTCAGTGGAGACGCAGCTGCCGGTGGCGCATACGTTACAGGATGTGGTGAGCGGAGAGAAAATTGATGGCACCCAGCCGGTTAAGCTGGATGCCTGGCAGTTCATGTGGCTACGTTAATTACTTGTAGACTTCAGCGGTGGCGCTGAACTTACCGTGTTCGCGACCGGCGATCACCAGGTAATATTTACCGCCTTTTTCGTCAGCGAGCTGAGACAGCACTTTTTTGGCATCCATTGGCGAGGTGGTTTCCGCGGTGGTATTCACGGTGCCAATCTTCTGCAGGTTCATTGTCTTAACTTCTTCTTTGGTGACTTCTTTCGCTGCCATCGCAGAAAATGAAATCGCGCCCATCATCATTGAAGCCACAACCCATTTAAAAATCTTCATTATGTTTACCCTCATTCATGATCCATTGTGAGATGTAAGCAGCCGCTAAACGCGCAAGGCAGTATGGAACGGCATAGTCCTTTCCGTGACTAATCACATAAAATTGCAGCGGCCTCGCTCACAGAGAGAAGTATTGCTGCTGTCTGAGATTTTGCCAATGTAAAGCAACATTATCCCGGTAAATCACTGATAAAGTTAACAACATGCTGACAAAAGGTATCAGGATGGGAAATAAAAGGCGCATGCGCTGCTTTTTCGATAACCACCGACGGCGAATCTGGCAACATTTCATCAATGTCAGCGGCTATCCGGCGCGGCACCAGTCCATCTAATGCCCCGTACAGCCGCAGGAACGGCAGGGTAATATCCGGTAATGCAGCGCGCAGATCGACCTGACGCAGAATCTCCAGACCGCCATCCAGGACCGCCACTTCCGGCATCGGTTGTGACAGCACCACCTCTTTCAGCTGCCGTGCATCAGCGCGAGCCGTTTCAGTCCCCAGCGTCTGCAACGCCAGAAAGCGCTCCACCGTGCGCTGGAAATCGTTGCTGAGCATCTGCTGAAAGTTCTGCAGCGTCTCCGGTTTAATGCCGAGCCAGCGATCTGTGGCGGTGAAACAGGGTGACGAAGCCACGGTGATCAGTGCGCCCAGCTTGTCTGGGGCGGTCAGCGCCAGCTGCGTTGCCACCAGCCCGCCCAGCGACCAGCCCATCACAATGGCCTGCGGAGGCAGCGCAGGCAGCACCTGCTCAGCCATCTGCTCCAGCGTCAGCGCGCCGAAATGCTGGCTGCGGCCATAACCGGGCAGATCGACCAGATGCAGGCGATAGTGCGTGCTGAGTCGCGGAATAATGCTTTGCCAGACTTCGGCGTTCAGTCCCCATCCGTGCAGCAGCACAAGATCGCGTTTTCCTTCTCCGCAGGTGTGCCAGTAGAGCGACGTCATCAGTTACTATCCCGAAAATGATAAGGAGGTCGCTATGCTAACAATGCCCGCCCTGTGTTGGCTATGCCGGATGCCATTACGCATCGCCCGGCACGGCATCTGCAGCCACTGTCTGCGCGGATTGCCGCCGTTACCGTTGCTCTGTCCGCGCTGCGGATTACCCGCAGGCTCTGTGAAGGTCGCCTGTGGCCGCTGCCAGCTTAAGCCACCCGCCTGGCAGGCGCTGGTCTGCGTTAATGACTATTGCCCGCCGTTCAGCCAGTGGGTTAACCAGCTTAAGTTTTCTCACATAACCGCACTCAGGGTGATGCTGGCGCGGCTGCTTTTGCTAAGCTGGCAGAAGGCTTACCGGCGTGGCAGTGCGCCCCGTCCCGATTTGCTGCTGCCGGTTCCGCTGCATCGGCGACGACGCTGGCAACGCGGCTTTAATCAGACGGTCCTGCTGGCTGCACCGCTGGCGCACTGGCTGGGATGTGAATGGCGTGAAGGGCTTTCGCGCCAGCGAAGGGGCGCATTACAGCATCAACTCAGCGCCCGCCAGCGCTGCACCAATTTACGCGGTGCTTTCCGCCTTGAAATGGCGGTGCAGGGACGCCATATTGCCCTGCTGGATGACGTCATTACTACCGGCAGTACCGTAGATGAAATCAGCCGTCTGTTACTGGCGCAGGGCGCGGCCAGCGTGCAGGTCTGGTGCCTGTGCCGTACCTTGTAGAGCGTCATTGATGGGCGTATTATAACCAACTAAATTAGTCAACTATTGAGCAATCGACATGATCCGAATTACTGACTCTGCCCAGGAACATTTTTCTAAACTGCTATCCAAACAAGAAGATGGCACCCAGATTCGCGTATTCGTGATTAACCCGGGTACGCCAACCGCAGAATGTGGCGTCTCTTACTGTCCGCCCGATGCGGTTGAAGCCACCGACACTGAACTGAAGTTCGAAAAGCTCTCTGCCTACGTTGATGAGCTGAGCAAGCCGTATCTGGAAGATGCGGAAATCGACTTCGTGACCGACAATCTCGGCTCACAGCTGACGCTGAAAGCGCCGAATGCCAAAATGCGTAAAGTCTCTGATGATGCGCCGATGGTTGAGCGCGTGGAGTACCTGCTGCAGGCGCAAATCAACCCACAGCTGGCGGGCCACGGTGGTCGCGTTTCGCTGATGGAGATCACCGATGACGGCTACGCCATTCTGCAGTTTGGCGGCGGCTGTAACGGCTGTTCGATGATCGATGTGACCCTGAAAGATGGCATTGAGAAAGAGCTGCTGGCCGCCTTCCCGGAACTGAAAGGCGTGCGGGATATTACCGAACATCAGCGCGGCGAACACTCGTTCTACTGATGATAAAGCGCGGCAGCCCCGCTGCCGCGCCCTGCTTACTTCTCTTTCTGTCCTGATGGACGCTGCTGGCTAACCACCCTGAGCAGCGCATTCACTTCCTTATCGGCAAAGATCGCCTCCAGCGTTTTGCTCAGCTTGCGCCGCCAGTTAGGATACTGATCCACCGTGCCCGGCACGTTCACCGGCGTAGTCATTCCCAGCCAGTCTTCGGGCTGCAAGCCAAGCAGCGCACTGTCAGTATCGGCCAGGAAGCGATGTATCGCCCGGTTCAGCGCAGGCGTCATGGCCAGCTTATCTGCCTTTTTCTGGCTGCGTGCCGGTAAGGCACCCGCCTGATGCAGCGCATCCAGCAGCGCCTGCTTCTGTGCGGCGCGCTGCTGATGTAACGCTTTCACCGCATCGCCCGGATAAAGACCAAGCTTCTCCCCCAGTTCCAGGTCGCCCTGCTCCCAGAAGCCGGTCAGCGTGGGCAGATCATGGGTACTGGCGCTGGCAATAGACTGACGCGGATAGTCCTGCGGTGCGCGATAGCGTTCATCTTTCTCCTGCTCGAACCAGAGTACCTTCCATGAAAAGACGCCACTTTTGCGCAGCAGGCTGACGATCTCCTCAGGCACGGTCCCAAGGTCTTCGCCAATCACCATACAACGTAGCCGGTGGCTCTCCAGCGCAAGGATAGCCAGCAGATCATTGACCGGATAAGCCACATAAGCCCCTTTATCCGCCGTCTCTCCGGCTGGCACCCACCACAGACGCAGCAGCGACATCACATGGTCGATACGCAACGCGCCGCAGTCACGCATGTTAGCCCGCAGCATGTCGATAAAGGGCTGATAGGCGCGCGCCTGCATCACATGGGGATCCATCGGCGGTAAACCCCAGTTTTGTCCCAGCGGCCCCAGACGGTCAGGTGGCGCACCCACCGAGGCTTTGAGGCGATAAAGCTCCGGGTCGTGCCAGGTTTCCGCGCTGCCTTCCGCCACGCCCACCGCCAGGTCACGGTAGAGACCCACGCTCATGCCCAGTGCCTGACTGTGCTTCCAGCAGTCAGAAAACTGCTGCTGCGCCAGCCATTGCAGCCACTGCCAGAAGGCGATCTCCTCTTCATGCTGTTCACACCACTCCTGCACCGCCGGCAACTGGCTGTTGCGCCACGCCTCCGGCCACGCAGGCCAGCCGCCCTGCTGCGACGTATCTGCCTGACGCTCCTGCTGTATGCCGTCGTAGGCAGCCTGATAACGCAGGCTGTCACCGCCTTCACGCACAAACTCAGCCCAGGATTGATGCTCCCCGCTCTGACTGTCACGCGCCTGAAAGTGTGTCCAGGCGTGGCGCAGCGCCGCGAGCTTCAGCGCCATCACGGCTTCGTAATTGACGTGCTCCGCCTCACGCGCTTTAGCCAGCGCCTTTTGGGTTTTCGCGCTCTTCCACCATTTCTGCGCCGCCGCGCTTTGCTGAAAATCGGCCACCTGACTGACATCGATATAAATTACGTTCAGCCAGCGACGCGACGACGGACTGTACGGGCTGGCAAACCCCGGGCTGGCGGGATAGAGCGCATGCAGCGGATTCAGCCCGACGAAATCGCCGCCGCGCTTAGCCAGCTGCACCAGCAGCTGATCGAGATCGCCGAAGTCGCCGATGCCCCAGTTCTGTTCAGAGCGCACGGTGTAAAGCTGAACCAGCGCACCCCAGCGTTTTTCACCCGCCTCCAGCGCCGGGGGCAGATAGCAGCGACGCGGCGCGACGATAATCTGCGTCTGCCAGCTTTTCTTCCCCTTGCTGAGCGTCAGCTGGTGATACCCCTGCGTCAGGGGTCCCGGCAGCGTAAAAGGCTCACCGGCGGTTAACTCACCGCTGTGCTGTTTGCCCTTCTCCGTCTGCAGTTGCCAGTTGTAAACGCCGCTGCCCTGTGGCGTGAGCTGGCGCTTGCGGCTGCCGCTGAACACCGCGACCGGCGGCAGCGGAGATTTTTTGGCCTTTTGCGGATCGCCCATTACCGCCAGCAGCGCACGTTTGGTCTCATCGCTGACGGCCTCTTTCCTGCCGTTAACGTTGACGTAATCCAGTGAAATGCCTGCGGCACGGGCGGCCTGATCGAGTGAATCTTGCTTCATTGCTGCTCCTTAGCGCGGTGCCTGCCAGATACGTTGCTGATAGTCACGAATTGAACGGTCCGAACTGAACATGCCGGTTCGTGCCGTATTGAGGATGGCGGCGCGGGTCCAGCCCTCCGGGTCACGCCATAGCGCTTCCACCCGTTGCTGCGCCTCGATATAGGCCTGGAAATCGGCCAGCACCAGCCAGGGATCGCCCTGTTTCGTCAGGCTCTCCAGCATCAGGTCAAAGGCGTGCTTATCCCCGTCGCTGAATTTGCCCTTCTCCAGCGATTTCAGTAAATCGTCCAGCGGCTTGTTCTGCTTACGCACCTTTTTCGGGTTGTAGCCTTTCGCTTTGAGCGCCTTCACCTCATCCACGGTGTGTCCGAAGATAAAGATGTTTTCCTCGCCCACCTGTTCGGCAATTTCGACGTTGGCACCATCCAGCGTGCCGATGGTCAGCGCACCGTTCAGCGCCAGCTTCATGTTGCCAGTGCCGGAGGCCTCATAACCGGCGGTAGAGATCTGCTCTGAAAGATCGGCCGCCGGGATCATCTGCTCGGCCACGGTGATACGGTAGTCGGGGATAAACACCACTTTGAGTCGGTCACCGACGCGTGGGTCGTTGTTCACCACCTCGGCCACTTTGTTAATGGCGTAGATAATGTTTTTCGCCAGGTAGTAACCCGGCGCGGCTTTGGCCCCGAACAGGAACACCCGTGGCGTAAAGGTGACATCCTCCGGGTTATTACAGAGCGTCTGATAGCAGTAAAGGATATGCAGCAGACTGAGGTGCTGGCGCTTGTACTCATGCAGTCGCTTGATCTGCACATCGAACAGGGCCGCCGGGTTCACGATGATGCCGGTGTGCCGGGCGATATACGCCGTGAGCTGCGTTTTGTTCTGCTGCTTAATGCTGCGATAGCGCTGACGAAACGCCTGATCGTCGGCATACGCCTCCAGTCCGGCTAACGCCTCAAGGTTACTGGCCCACTCGGTTTTTAGCGTCTCATCAATCAGCGCAGCCAGCGCCGGATTACACTGCTTCAGCCAGCGACGCGGCGTAATGCCGTTGGTGACGTTATGGAATTTTTGCGGCCAGAGCTGGTGATATTCCGGGAAGAGATCGCTGACCACCAGACGGGAGTGCAGCGCCGCCACGCCGTTGACCGCAAAGCCGCTGACGACGCAAAGATTGGCCATCCGCACCTGACCGTCAGCCACCACCGCCAGCTTGTGCCACATCGCTTTGTCATCCGGCCAGCGCTGCTTCACCCGCTTTTTCAGTCGCTGATTAATCTCTTTGATGATCAGCATGTGGCGCGGCAGCAGACTGCGCATCAGTTTCTCATCCCAGCGCTCCAGCGCCTCCGGCATCAGCGTGTGGTTGGTGTAGGCAAACAACCGGCTGGTGATCTGCCATGCCTCATCCCAGCTCAGCTGATGCTCATCCAGCAGCAGGCGCAGCATCTCCGGGATGGCAATGGTCGGATGGGTATCATTGAGCTGTATCACTTCAAAGTCCGGCAGACTGTGAATGCTGCGCCCCGCCAGATGGTGACGGCGCAGGATATCTGCCACCGCACAGGCGCACTGAAAATATTGCTGCATCAGACGCAGCCGCTTGCCCGCCTGATGATTGTCATTGGGATAGAGCACTTTGGTCAGCTTTGCCGCCTCAATACCCGGCTGCTCCGCCTGCAGAAAGTGGCCATCGTTAAACGCGGTCAGATCAAACGGATGCGCACTCACGGCCTGCCACAGACGCAGCGGCAGCGTCACGCCATTGCGGTAGCCGGTGACGGGTAAATCCCAGGCCTCACCGCGCAGCGTAAAATCGGGCAGCCAGCGTACCCCGCCGTTTTCATCCTTTTCGACCCGTCCCCCCATCGCGACCGTGACACCCAGCGCCGCGTTGTGCCGGAACCAGGGATAGCGCTCACGCTGCCAGTCATCGGGCGCTTCAATCTGTTTCCCCTCGCTAAAAGACTGGCGGAACAGGCCGTACTGATAATTCAGTCCGTGGCCGGTAGCAGACTGCCCTACCGTTGCCATCGAATCCAGGTAGCAGGCGGCCAGTCGTCCCAGCCCGCCGTTGCCCAGCGCCGGGTCGACCTCCTGCTCCAGCAGTTCAGTTAAATCGAGTTGCTGCTCAGCCAGCGCCGCGCTGACCTCGTCATACCAGCCAAGATTCAGCAGATTGTTGCCGGTCAGACGACCTATCAGAAACTCCATCGACAGGTAGTTGACGTGACGCTGCTGTGCAGCCGGGCGCGGTGCCGGTTGCGCAGCCAGCAGTTCCGCCAGCGCCGCGCTGACCGCCTGCCACGCCTGGTGCGGGGTCATCTGCTGAGCAGAGCGGAGACTTAACTGTTGCCACTGGCGGGTCAGGGCGGCATTAAAGCGGGCTTTATTAAATTTTTGCTGCGGCATATCACTCCCTTCTGTTACGCAATGAGGTGAAGCAAAAATGGCAAGCGCACGGACTGGCAACCGGATGCCAGCAACCGTTAAGTAAAGACGGGAGTGAGGAAAAAAGCGACAGCAATCAAACAAAAACGCCAGCCGGGCGGCTGGCGTGTCAGGAATCAGCAGAGCTCGAGGTGAACCTCATGCTGCTCAATCACTTTCATGACGCTGGCGGGCGGCATTTTGTCGGTGTAGAGATAGTCCAGCAGACTCATGTTGCCAAGGTTAACCATGGCGTTACGGCCAAACTTCGAGTGATCCACCACCAGCATCACGCAGCGTGAATTTTCAATGATGGCGCGCTTGGTGCGGACTTCGTGGTAGTCAAACTCCAGCAGCGAACCATCCATGTCGATGCCGCTGATCCCCAGGATGCCGTAATCAAGGCGGAACTGGGAAATGAAGTCGAGCGTTGCTTCCCCCATCACCGCGCCATCGCGGGTCCGTACTTCACCGCCCGCCATAATGACGCGGAAATCGGGTTTGCCCATCAGCAGCATCGCCACGTTAAGGTTATTGGTGACCACGCGTAAATCGCTGTGGTTAAGCAGCGCATGGGCCACCGCTTCCGGCGTGGTGCCGATGTCGATAAACAGTGTGGCCCCATCCGGGATCTGGCTGGCAACGCGCTGGGCAATCCGCGCTTTTTCCGCTGACCACATCATTTTACGATCGTGCCAGGCGGTATTCTCAGAGCTGGAAGGAAGCGCCGCGCCGCCGTGGTGACGCTGAATTTTATTCTGATCGGCCAGATCGTTGAGATCGCGACGAATGGTTTGCGGGCTGACCTCAAAGTGATCCACCAGCTCCTCAGTACTGACATATCCCTGACGACGGACTAAATCGATAATCGCATCATGACGTTGCGTCTGCTTCACGTTCCTCTCCTGTTAACCCGCTTATATCCTGTCTAACGACGTGTGACGTTACGCGTATCCACCAGCGCCATCGCCAGCCCGACCACCAGACCGGCGACGTGTGCCGCGTTGGCAATGGCCAGACCAAAGACGCCGAACCAGCCAATGACCAGCCAGACCAGCGCAAAACCGATCAAACCCCTTTCAAGATAGACGCCGCTGTCAGGATCGCGCTCGCCCCGCAGCCAGCAGTAACCCATCAGCGCATACACCACGCCCGACAGACCACCAAACCAGATGCCGCTGAACTTCGCCTGCAGCCAGCCGCTGAGCAGGGCCGAAATCAGCATAATCACAAAGAGCTTGCCGCTGCCCAGCCGCTTCTCAACCGCACCGCCGAGATACCACCACCACATCAGATTAAACAGGATGTGCAGCAGTGAAAAGTGCAGCAGCGCATGGCTGAACCAGCGCCAGACCTGAAAATGCTGGTCGGCATCCGGCCAGGAGAGCCAGGCCATCACGGTCTGATCGCCCATTACCTGCATCAGAATGAACACGGCGATACAGAGCACCATCAGGGTCATGGTCAGCGGACCGGCACGCTCGCGGATGTTCGCCCAGATATTGCTGCGCTCATAGCGCAGCCCGCTGTCGGTCTTGCCGCTGTGCCAGCTGGCAGCCTGATAGCGCGGATGGTTAGGGTCGTGCAAAAACTGCTGAAGTTCGTTTTCGACCACTGAGATTTTGCTCTCATCATCCAGCATGATGACGTAGTGATTCTCATGCTCGATGCGCAGTGAAATGCCCTGCGTCGCCATGTAGTCCACAAACGCCTGCGCCATGCGTGGCTGATTAAACTGGGTAATGCGCATCAGTAACTCTCCATGTGACGGGCGGCAGGTTATTCACTGCCAGTGGCAACCTGCTGGGGGAAAGCAGCACGCCAGGCGTCAAAACCGCCATCAATGCTGTACGCCGCGCTGAAGCCCTGGCCCAGCAGATAGTGTGCCGCGCTTTTGCTGCTGTTGCCGTGATAGCACATCACCAGCACCGGCAGGCTGTGGTCAGCGCCACTGACAAAATCGCTGAGGTTAGCGTTGGTCAGATGCAGCGCGCCTGCCGCATGACCCAGTGCATAACTTTGCGGATCGCGGATATCCACCAGCAGCGCACCCTGCGCCAGCTGCGCCTGCGCCTGCTGCACATCAATACATTCGAACGTTTCCATGGGATCTCTCAACATCGTCACAATAGCGCGTAGTGTAACCCGAGAATCCACGCCGATAACCTGACAATCGTTACGGCTTTCTATTTTTTTGGTGGGCAGAATGTTAGCTATATCACGCAAAAATGTTTTTACCCGGTTAAAAGCTGGCGTCAATGTTGGTTTGCGATTATGATTATGCTCGAAAACGAACATAAGTGAACTATTCCGAACATCGGAGGAGATGACGTGGAAACCAAAGACCTGATCGTGATCGGCGGCGGCATCAACGGTGCCGGCATTGCAGCAGACGCTGCAGGACGCGGACTGTCGGTGTTAATGCTGGAGGCGCGGGATCTGGCTTGCGCGACCTCCTCGGCCAGTTCAAAACTGATTCACGGCGGCTTGCGCTACCTTGAACATTACGAATTTCGCCTGGTCAGTGAAGCACTGGCCGAGCGCGAAGTTCTGCTGAAAATGGCACCGCATCTGGCGTTCCCGATGCGCTTCCGTCTGCCGCACCGTCCACATCTGCGTCCGGCGTGGATGATCCGCACCGGCTTGTTTATGTATGACCATCTTGGCAAGCGTACCAGTCTGCCGGGCAGCAAAAGCCTGCGGTTTGGCGCAGATTCGGCCCTGAAGCCGGAAATTACGCGCGGATTCGAATATTCAGACTGCTGGGTCGATGACGCCCGCATGGTGGTTCTGAATGCGCAGGAAGTGGTGAAGCGCGGCGGCGAAGTGCGCACCCGCACCCGTGTGACCCGCGCATGGCGCGAAGGTGGCTTGTGGAAGGTCGAAGCGGAAGATGTCGACAGCGGTAAAACCTTTACCTGGCAGGCAAAAGGTCTGGTCAACGCGGCGGGCCCGTGGGTTAAGCAGCTGTTCGATGACAGCCTGAAGCTGAAATCGCCTTACGGTATTCGCCTGATCAAAGGCAGTCACATCGTGGTGCCACGTGTTCACACCGAGAAGCAGGCTTACATCCTGCAGAACGAAGATAACCGCATCGTGTTTGTTATCCCGTGGATGGATGAGTTCTCTATCATCGGCACCACCGACGTGGAGTACAAAGGCGATCCGAAAAGCGTCCATATCGATGACAGCGAAACCGAGTATCTGCTGAACGTGTTCAACGGACACTTTAAAAAGCAGCTGACCGCAGACGACATCGTCTGGTCATATTCCGGTGTCCGTCCGCTGTGTGATGACGAGTCTGATTCACCGCAGGCGATTACCCGTGATTACACCCTGGACGTGCGCGACGATAACGGTCAGGCTCCGCTGCTTTCTGTGTTTGGCGGCAAGCTGACCACCTATCGCAAGCTGGCTGAACATGCGCTGGAGAAACTGGCGAAGTACTACCCGAACGCCGGTCCGGCCTGGACGAAGAACTGCGTGCTGCCGGGCGGAAATATCTCCGGCACCAGCGATGATTACGCGGCCAGCCTGCGTCGTCGTTATCCGTTCATCAGTGAAAACATGGCGCGCCACTTCTCGCGCACCTACGGCAGCAACACGGAAACCCTGCTGGCTGGCGCGAAAAGCCTGGACGATCTGGGTGAGAACTTCGGACACGAGTTCTATGAAGCGGAACTGCGCTACCTGGTGCAGCATGAGTGGGTGCGTGAGCTGGACGATGCTATCTGGCGTCGTACCAAACAGGGCATGTGGCTGACTCAAGCGCAGCAGGCTCGGGTGGCCGAATGGCTGGCCGCGAAAGCGAAACCGGTCCTGTCGCTGGCATCCTGATACCGGCACTGGCATCCTGATACCGGCAGTAAAAATGCAGTAAGCAGGCTTCGGCCTGCTTTTTTTTGGCCTGCTTGCCGGATAACCCTCTAGCCCCCGGTATCCTCACGCCCAGGCTAATCGCTAGCTGAATATTAAGCACGGCTGATTATTTTTGTTGATAATTACTGGCGACCAGCAATATTCACCGCTGTAACTTTTACTTCATCTCTCTCTGCTTAAACTCAACCCTTCGCTTATCTGTCCTCACTTTCTCTATCGTTACCTTAAATCTAACGTTCCGTTTTTTTGCTTAATTGAACGATGCATTACGAAAGCCCAGACTTCCCTCAGCGTAAACGAAGCAACAGCGATCCTAATCAGGAGGTTGAAATGAACACAGGCCAGACGCCTGCACGGGAGTGGAACACACGCCGCACTGAGAAAGCGCGTCGTATCGCTTCCTTCTCCCTTGATGGCAAAGTCATTCCTTCAGAACGAGCCACAGAAGCACTGGAAACATTGATTGCGCCGGGCGACCGCGTGGTGCTTGAAGGGAATAACCAGAAACAGGCTGACTTCTTATCCCGCACCCTGGCGGAGGTGGACCCGGCAAAGATTCACGACCTGCATATGATCATGCCCAGCGTCGGCCGCAGTGAGCATCTCGATATTTTTGAAAAAGGCATCGCCCGCAAACTCGACTTCTCTTTTTCCGGTCCGCAAAGTCTGCGCATGTCTCAGCTGTTACAGGATGGCCAGCTGGAAATCGGGGCTATCCACACCTATATCGAACTCTATTCCCGCCTCTATGTTGACCTTAGCCCGAATGTGGCGCTGGTTGCCGGATACAAAGCCGATCGCAAAGGCAATCTCTATACCGGTCCGGGTACTGAAGATACCCCGGCGCTGGTGGAAGCCGCCGCGTTTCGTGACGGTATCGTGATAGCCCAGGTCAATGAACTGGTCGATGACGAAACCGACCTGCCACGCGTTGATATTCCGGGCTCCTGGATCGACTACGTTGTCGTCGCTGACAAACCGTTCTTTATCGAACCGCTGTTTACCCGCGATCCGCGCCTGATTAAGCAGGAACATATCCTGATGGCGATGATGGCGATTAAAGGCATCTACGCCGAACATCAGGTGCAGTCACTCAACCACGGTATCGGCTTTAACACTGCCGCAATTGAACTGCTGCTGCCAACGTACGGCGAACAGCTCGGCCTGAAAGGCAAAATCTGTAAACACTGGACGCTGAACCCGCACCCGACGCTCATCCCGGCGATTGAGAGCGGCTGGGTCGAGAGCGTGCACTGCTTCGGCGGCGAGCTGGGGATGGAGGAGTATATCCGCGCCCGTCCCGACATCTTCTTTACCGGCAGTGACGGCTCAATGCGCTCTAACCGCGCCTTCTGTCAGCTGGCGGGGCAGTACGCAGTGGATATGTTTATCGGCGCAACCCTGCAGGTTGATGGTCTGGCAAACTCCTCTACCGTCACCCGGGGTCGTCTTTCCGGCTTCGGCGGCGCGCCGAACATGGGCCACGATCCTCATGGCCGTCGTCACGCAACGCCCGCCTGGCTGAACATGATCACCGAGCCAGACCCGATGCAGCGCGGTAAAAAGCTGGTGGTGCAGATGGTCGAAACCTTCCAGGCAGGCGCAAAACCGACCTTCGTTGAAACCCTTGATGCCGTTGAGGTCGCGAAATCCTCCGGTATGCCGCTGGCTCCGGTGATGATCTACGGCGATGACGTGACCCATGTGCTGACAGAGGAAGGTATCGCCTATCTCTATCGTGCAGAAAGCCTTGAAGAGCGTCGCGCTATGGTCGCCGCGGTAGCGGGCATTACCGATATCGGTCTGGGTGTGGATGCGGCACGCGTCGCGGCCCTGCGTAAAAGCGGCAAAGTGGTTTACCCGGAAG
Organism: Pantoea sp. GD03673; assembly: GCF_029844725.1. GTDB lineage: Bacteria > Pseudomonadota > Gammaproteobacteria > Enterobacterales > Enterobacteriaceae > Pantoea. The sequence goes on along the minus strand of NZ_JAOCKJ010000009.1, from coordinate 162,577 downwards.
ATATGGGCATTCGCCGTTCTGACGCCACACGTTCTCTGCTGGCGGCGGGCAGCGTTGCTGACCTGGTTGAATGGTCAGGTGGCCTGTATAACCCCCCTGCTAAATTCCGGAGCTGGTAAATGAAACACCTGTCACCGACGCACGCCGAGGCGCAGGCCAGCCAGCTGGCGACGATGGCGCGGGATTGTCTGATTGATGAAGCACGCCTGAGCCCTAAGCCGGGTCTGGTCGACCGTCGGGGAAACGGTGCGCATCAGGATTTGACACTGGCGCTGATGGAGCATTCCGCGCACAGCCTGATGCCAGCCTTTCTGGCGCTGGCCCGTCACAGCTGGCTGCGTCCCGCCGATATCGCCCTGCGCGAAACGGTCGGCCGCCTGGGCCGTGACGGTGAACAGCAGATGATGGCGGCAACCGGCGGCGTAAACACCCACCGGGGGGCGATCTGGGCGCTGGGACTGCTGGTGAGTGCCGCAGCCATGCACGGCGGCGCGACCAGTGCCGACCAGCTGACCCGCACAGCCGCCGCCCTCGCCAGCCTGCCCGACCGGGCTGCGCCAAAACTGTTCAGCAAAGGGTTAAAAGCGACGCACCGCTATCAGGTGCCCGGCGCACGCGAAGAGGCGCAACAGGCGTTTCCTCACGTGATGAAGCTGGCGCTGCCGCAGCTGCTGACCAGCCGGGCGGTGGGAGCCAGTGAAGATGAAGCCCGCCTTGATGCACTGATGGCGATCATGACCTCGCTCAGCGATACCTGTGTGCTGTCACGTGCGGGTATGACCGGACTGAACGCCATGCAGCAGGGTGCCCGCACCGTGCTGTGGGTGGGTGGCTGCCGCACCGCCGCAGGTCGGGTGGCGCTGGCACAGCTCGACCGGCGCATGCTGGCACTCAATGCTTCGCCTGGCGGGGCCGCCGATTTGCTGGCCGCGACGCTGTTTATTGATCGGGTCTGTTCGCCTGAACATTCTTATTTTTAGAGGCCATTATGGAACACATCACATTATCTTTTCCTGCTAACCGCCTGCTTAATGGCAGAGCGCTGGCCGGGGTCGTTGGTTCCGGTGATATGGAAGTGCTGTATACCGCAACGGAAGGCCAGACACTGAACATTGCTATCACCACTTCACTGGATAACAGCGACGCACGCTGGAAGGCGCTGTTTGACCGCCTGAACTTAATTAACGGCCTGCCCGCCGGAGAGCTGATTATCCACGATTTCGGCGCGACACCCGGCGTCGCGCGTATCCGTATTGAACAGGTTTTTGAAGAGGTGAGCCATGCGTAACGATGCCAGTTTTATTGAACTGCGGGCCCGTGAACGCGCCCATGCGCTGCTGGATGCAGGCAGCTACCGCGAACTGCTCGATCCCTTTGAAGGCATCATGTCCCCCTGGCTGGCTCCGCAGGGCGTGGTGCCCCAGTCAGATGACGGCATGGTGGTGGCTCGCGGCACGCTGAACGGCCAGTCCGCCGTGGTGATTGCCATCGAAGGCACTTTCCAGGGGGGCAGCATGGGCGAAGTCTCCGGCGCAAAAATGGCGGCAGCGCTGGAACTGGCAGCCGAAGATAATCGCAACGGTATCCCGACCCAGGCGGTGCTCTGCCTGGAAACCGGTGGCGTGCGGTTACAGGAAGCGAATCTGGGCCTGGCAGCGATTGCGGATATTCATGCGGCGATTGTCGATTTGCGTCGCTACACCCCGGTCATCGGTATCGTCAGCGGCACCGTTGGCTGCTTCGGCGGGATGTCTATCGCCGCTGCGCTGTGCAGCTACCTGATTGTGACGCGTGAAGCCCGTCTGGGGCTGAACGGTCCGCAGGTGATTGAGCAGGAAGCGGGGATTGAAGAGTATGACTCGCGCGATCGCCCGTTTATCTGGAGCATGACCGGCGGCGAAATCCGCTACGCCAGCGGCCTGGTCGATGCGCTGGTGAATGACGGCATCAACGCGGTGAAAACCACGATGCATGCGTTCATTGCCAGAGGTGTTCCGGCACAGAACCGCAGCGATAACTATGCCGATTTCCTGTCGCGTCTGTCGCAGTTCGATACCCGCCAGCAGGCTGATACCGCGCAGATTAAACAGCTTTTTGCCCGGGAGGAGAAAGAATGACTCAGACAAGCAGCCGCGGTGCAACCTGGCTGGAAAAACTCGCACCCCACGCACAACGTCTTAGCGGCCTGTGTGCCTCTGTTCAGGTGGCTGACGGCCAGCTTAATGGCGAAAACGTCCGCTTTATCGCCGTTGTACCCGACCCGCAAAACCACTACCCGCGCGCCGCGCAGGGGGAAGTCGGTCTGCTGGAAGGCTGGACGCTGGCAAAAGTGGTCAATGAAACGCGGGAAGAAGACAAAAACAGCGCCGTGAAACGCCCGATTGTGGCGGTAATCGATGTGCCGAGTCAGGCCTATGGCCGCCGTGAAGAGGCGTTTGGCATTCATCAGGCGCTGGCGGGCGCGGCGGGAGCCTATGCTAACGCACGGCTTGACGGCCATCCGGTGATTGGCCTGATTGTCGGCAAAGCGATGTCCGGCGCGTTCCTGGCTCACGGCTACCAGGCTAATCGCCTGATTGCACTTAACGATCAGGGCGTGCTGGTGCATGCCATGGGCAAAGCCTCGGCGGCGCGTATTACGCTGCGTTCCGTGGAAGCGCTGGAAAAGCTGGCGGCAACCATTCCACCGATGGCGTACGACGTGAATAACTTCGCCACGCTGGGCCTGCTCTCCGATCTGCTGAACATCGCCAGCCCTGATGCGCCGTCTGACGCCGATGTGGCGATGGTCGAAATTGCGCTGCACAAAGCGATCGGCGACGCACGCCAGGACCCGAGCCTGAAAAATCGCCTGGGCGCAGCCAATCGTCACAGCTCCTCTCTGGTTCGCGAACGTATGCGCGCAACCTGGTAATGAAATAAAAAAATAAACCTGCCGAAACCGGTCTGACGGGGCGCATTACACATTGCGCCCCGGGGCAGTGGCCGTGTTCAGAATTATAAACATCGCTGTTTTTTAAAGAATTCTTTCTTAAATACAGGTGATTTATGATTTATATAATTGTTCATGCCCTTGCTCCGATCTTTGTCATTATGCTGCTGGGTTTCTGGGCCGGTAAGGCCGGAATGGTCAATAACAAAGACGTCTCTCTTCTCAATATTTTCGTCATGGATTTTGCGCTGCCCGCCGCGCTGTTCAGCGCCACGGTTCAGACCGCGTGGCCAGGCATTGTGGCGCAATGGCCGCTGATTGTGGTGATCACCGGTGCAATGTGGATAACCTATGGCACCGTCTATTTTCTTGCTACCAGCGTGTTCAAAAAGTCACCGCAGGATGCCGCCGTGCTGACGCTCACCGTCGCGCTGCCTAACTACGCCGCGCTGGGCCTGCCGATTCTGGCCAGCGTGCTGGGTGAAAATGCGGCCACCTCCCTCTCCGTGGCGGTGTCGATTGCCTGTGGATCGGTGCTGTTAACCCCCCTGTGCCTGCTGATCCTGGAGCGAGAAAAGGCCTTTGCCGCAGGCACCGAACACGGTTCGACGCTGACCATGCTGCCCATCCTGATGTGGCGTTCAGTAAAAAAACCTATCGTGATGGGACCGTTGATTGGTGTGGTGCTGTCAGCGCTGGGCGTTAAAATGCCGGATCTGGTGCTGGCCGCGATCAAACCGCTGGGCCTGGCGGCCACCGCAGCTGCGCTGTTCCTGACGGGTGTCATCCTCTCTGCACGCCAGCTGAAACTCAACGCCGTCGTCGGCGTCGGTACGGTGGCTAAGCTGCTGATTCAGCCCTTTATCGCCTGGGGGCTGGTACTGGCGCTGGGGCTTAACGGTTCAGTGGCCATCACCGCTATCCTGATGATTGCGCTCTCAGCCGGTTTCTTCGGCGTGGTGTTCGGCAACCGCTTTGGCGTGCAGTCGCCCGATGCTGAAGCCGTGCTGCTGTTAAGCTCGATTCTGTGTATTTTATCGTTACCGCTGTTCATCACGCTGACATCAGGAATGTAATATGAGTGCGCCGCGCCCCCACGATCTGCTCTGGCTGCGTCACCGCGACGCGTTAGCCGCGATCAAAGAACGCTGGGTCAGCCTGTTCTGGCATCCCGGGCTGCCGGTGGTGGTGCGGCGTGATGACCGCGAGTCCGGGCTGATCCCGATTGGCGTGCGCGGTGAGCGACGTGAGCAACGCGCCGCTGGCTGGATTAATCCAGCCGATATTCGCCGGATAGTGACGCCAGAGAAGCTGGCAGAACGTGCGTGGCTGCGGGATTCACCCTTTACAGCGTATGCACCGGTCCGTGCGGCGATGGCACTCAGTGAGACTCACTGGCCCTGGCACTGGGGGATTACCGGCAGCACCGGTTATGCGCTGGCGACACAGCGGCCCACGCTGCATGCTGACAGCGATCTGGATTTAGTGATCCGCGCCCCGCAGCCACTGACACGCGATGCGCTACAGAACTGGCAGACGCAGACCGACGCGCTGGATTGTCGGGTGGATACGCAGGTGGAAACACCGTCTGGCGCGTTTGCTCTGAACGAATGGCTGCGCGAGGGACGCGTGCTGTTAAAAACCGACACCGGACCGATACTGACCGCTTCACCCTGGAGCAGGGAGAATTCATGAAAATACTCTTTACCTTTCCTGGCCAGGGCACCCAGCGTGCCGGGATGTTGCAGCAGCTGCCTGACGGCGACGCACTGTTACACAGCGTGCGAGCAGTGCTGGGCGACGAGACCGATCGGCTCGACAGCGCTGATGCACTGCGCCACACCCGCGCCGTGCAGCTCTGTCTGCTGATTGCCGGTGTCGCCTGGGCGCGCGAGCTGATCCGTCGTGGGGTGAAACCGGACATCGTCAGTGGTCTGTCGATTGGTGCGTTTCCTGCGGCGGTCATCGCCGGTGCGCTGGATTTCAGCGACGCCCTGCGGCTGGTTGCGCTGCGTGGCGATCTGATGGAGCAGGCTTATCCGCAGGGGTATGGCCTGACCGCGATCACCGGCCTGACGCTGAACCGTCTGGAGACACTGCTGCCTGGCAGCAATACATACATCGCTAACCTGAATGCGGAAACGCAGATTGTCATCGCCGGTCGTGACGAGGATATGGCCAGGGTGGCACAGAAAGCGCTGGATGCCGGTGCCAGCAAAGCGATCAGACTCGCGGTGAGCGTGCCGTCGCACTGCGCCCTGCTGGACAAACCCGCCGCCGAACTGGCTCGCGCCTTTGCGTCCGTCAACCTCTCCCGGCCCCGTTGCGCTTATCTTAGCGGTTCAACCGGGCGGGTGATTCACGAACCGGACAGAATAGCTGACGATCTCGCCTTTAACATGGCGCGCACGGTGCAGTGGAATGATGCGATGGTTTCCGCTAACCAGCGCGACGCCCGGCTGGCAATTGAGATGCCGCCGGGCAATGTGCTGACGGGCCTGACGCTTCAGGCGGGCTGGCAGGGCGAAGCGATCTGTCTGGAGCGCAACAGCGTCGAGGTGGCGCTGCATCTGGCTAAACGGCTGAGTCAGTAAGGCTGCGGGCGTACATTCGCCCTTCAGCCGCCAGGGCCAGCAGGTCATTATCGCGTTCGCGGCGATGTGAATAGACAATCGAGATCTGCTGACGCATCGGGTAAGGCTCTGCGAGCGGCAGCAACTGAATGTTATTTTCATACACCTTCTTCATGCGTCCCGGAATCAGCGCCAGGCCAATGCCCGCCTGCACCAGGCTTATCATCGAGAAAATGTCATTCACCTGCGTGACCATGCGCGGTTCAAATCCGGCTATCTGAAACGCCTCCTGCGAGCCGGTATAGGTGGCGAAGCCCTCAGCCAGTGAGACAAAATTCCGGTCGGCATAGTCACGCAGATCCACCGGCCCGGTTCCGTCCCACGCTTCTCCGGCGGGAGCCGCCAGAAAGATGCTGTCTTCAAACAGCGGAACCACATCAAAATGCGCGTCGCTGAGTTCGCCGTCATCGGTGGCGATCAGAATCGCATCCAGCGCATCATCTTCCAGCATATTCAGCAGCATCTGGTTAGAGCCCATGGTCAGATCAAGCTCCAGCATGGGCCGACGCAGTTTCATGCCCATAATCAAACGGGGAATGGTTTCAAGCGTCAGCGAGTAGAGTGTGCCAAGCCGCAGACGCCCCACGCCGATGCCTGCCACTTTACGCGCCTCTTCAATGCCTTTGCCCATCAGGGTGGTCACGTCGCGACAGTAGTCCAGCAGCGTCCAGGCGGCAGGCAGCGGCACCAGATTACGGCCTTTATGGATAAACAGCGGACAGTCGATGCCCTCTTCCAGCGTATGCAGCGCACGATGCACGCTGACGCTGCTTAGCCCCAGCGCTTCCGCCGTGCGGGCGATATTCCCTTTGCTCATAAACATCATGAAAACGCTGAGCTTACGAAAGGTAATTTCCTGGTTGATGTTTTCACGCATTGGCTGTCGTTGCCTGTCGGGTCATCGTGCTTTCCCGCATAGTAGCGATTCTCAGCCAGGGTGTAATGATCTGGTTCGCACGACGGGCAGATACCGGCGCAAAGGCCATAAAAAGCTGCCCCCTGAGAAAAGCGTGCGGGATGGCTGAAGCGCAGAGGGAGAAGAGGACACTGCGGCCGGTTTCCCGGCCGCAAAGCACATCAGAAAAGCCTGCTGTCCGTTCCCTACAACCTTATCGGTGTAATATTCCAGATCTCATCGGCGTACTCCTGAATGGTACGGTCCGACGAGAAGTAGCCCATGCCAGCGATATTTTTCGCGGCGCGGCGCTGCCACTCATCCGGTTTACGGTAGAGCGCATCCACTTTATCCTGGGTATCCACATAGCTGCGATAATCTGCCAGTAACTGATAGTGATCGCCGAAGTTAACCAGAGAATCGAACAAATTGCGGTAGCGGCCCGGATCCTGCGGACTGAATACGCCAGAGGCAATCTGCGTCAGCACCTGATGCAGCTCTTCATCCCCTTCATAGTAGTCACGCGGGTTATAGCCGTTTTTACGCAGCGCTTCGACCTGCGGCGTGGTATTCCCGAAGATAAAGATGTTCTCTTCGCCGACGTGATCCAGCATCTCAACGTTAGCACCATCCAGCGTACCGATCGTCAGCGCACCGTTCAGCGCAAACTTCATGTTACTGGTGCCGGACGCTTCCGTGCCGGCGGTCGAGATCTGCTCAGAGAGATCGGCCGCCGGGATAATGATCTGCGCCAGGCTCACGCTGTAGTTCGGGATGAAGACCACTTTCAGTTTGTTCTTCACCTGCGGATCGTTGTTGATCACATTGGCGACATCGTTGATCAGATGAATAATGTGCTTGGCAACGTAATAGGCCGATGCCGCTTTACCGGCAAAGATATTCACACGCGGCACCCAGTCCGCCTGCGGGTCGGCCTTAATGCGGTTGTAGCGGGTGATCACATGCAGCACGTTAAGCAGCTGGCGTTTGTATTCGTGAATACGCTTGATCTGCACATCAAACAGCGCGTTCGGGTCGAGCACCACATCCAGATTCTTCGCCACCCAGTCGGCCAGCCGACGCTTGTTCTGGTGCTTGGCAACCGCAACTTTTTCAATAAACGCCGGATAGTCGATCTGTGCTTTCAGCTCATCCAGCTGGCTCAGATCGGTACGCCAGTTGCGACCAATCTCCTCATCCAGCACCTCTGACAGCGCCGGGTTCGCCAGCGCCAGCCAGCGACGTGGCGTCACCCCGTTGGTTTTGTTGCAGAAACGGCCAGGGAACAGGCGGGAGAAGTCGGCAAACAGCGACTGGACCATCAGGTTGGAGTGCAGCTCTGAAACGCCATTCACTTTGTGGCTGACGACAACGGCCAGCCAGCCCATGCGCACCCGGCGGCCATCGTTCTCGTCGATGATCGAAATGCGCGACAGCAGATCCAGGTCATCAGGATAGTGATCCTGAATGGTCTTGAGGAAGAAATCGTTGATTTCGAAAATGATGCTGAGGTGACGCGGCAGGATCTTACCGATCATATCGACCGGCCAGGTCTCCAGCGCTTCGGTCATCAGCGTATGGTTGGTGTAAGAGAAGACCTGACAGCAGACGTCAAAGGCGCTATCCCAGCTGAACTTATGTTCGTCGATCAGCAGTCGCATCAGTTCGGGGATCGCCAGCACCGGATGAGTATCATTCAGGTGAATGGCGATTTTGTCCGCCAGGTTGTCCCAGGTCTGGTGCATCCGCCAGTGACGATTGAGAATGTCCTGCACCGTCGCGGAGACCAGGAAATATTCCTGACGCAGACGCAGTTCACGGCCCGAATAGGTTGAGTCATCCGGATAGAGCACGCGCGACACGTTTTCAGAGTGGTTTTTATCTTCCACCGCCGCAAAATAGTCGCCCTGGTTGAACTTACCGAGGTTGATTTCGTTGCTGGCCTGCGCGCCCCACAGTCGCAGGGTGTTGGTGGCATCGGTGTCGAAGCCCGGAATGATCTGGTCATAGGCCATCGCCAGGATCTCTTCGGTCTCCAGCCAGCGCACTTTCGTGCCTTCATGCTGGACACGGCCACCAAAACGCACTTTGTAACGGGTATTGAAACGCTGGAATTCCCACGGATTACCATATTCAAGCCAGTAATCCGGTGACTCTTTCTGCTCACCTTCCACAATGTTCTGTTTGAACATGCCGTAATCATAGCGGATGCCATAACCCCGGCCCGGCATCCCCAGCGTCGCCAGCGAGTCGAGGAAACAGGCTGCCAGGCGACCCAGGCCGCCGTTGCCCAGCCCCGGATCGTTCTCCTCTTCCATCAGCTCCGCCAGATCCAGCCCCATCTCATCCAGCGCCTGGTTGAGATCGTCATAGATCCCCATCGCCAGCAGCGCATTCCCCAGCGTGCGGCCCATCAGGAACTCCATCGACAGGTAATAGACCTGGCGGACATCCTGAGAAAGCTGGGCACGGCTGGAACGCAGCCAGCGCTCCACCATCCGGTCACGCACCGCCAGCAGCGAGGCGTTGAGCCACTCGTGCTTATTGGCAATAGAGGGATCTTTGCCGATGGTAAACATCAGTTTGTAGGCAATCGAATGCTTTAAGGCATCAACCGTCAACGTTGGTGAGGCGTAAGTGAAAGGTGCATTCATATCCAGTTTTCCCAATCCGTTACATCAAACGTTGGTAGAGATCACGGTAGGCTTGTGCGGCCACCTGCCAGCTAAAGTCCATGCCCATCGCCTGACGCTGAACGTAACGCCACAGTGAAGGACGGGACCACAACACAAACGCGCGCCGGATTGCCCGCAGCAGCGACCAGGCATTGGCATCTTCAAAGCTGAATCCACTGGCGATACCGTCAGCCAGGTTCTCCAGAGAGCTGTCATTCACGGTATCCGCCAGCCCGCCGGTGCGGCGCACTAACGGCAACGTACCATATTTCAGGCCATAAAGTTGTGTCAGGCCGCACGGCTCAAAGCGACTCGGCACCACGATGACGTCCGCCCCACCCACAATGCGATGTGAAAACGCTTCGTGATAGCCAATCTGCACGCCGACGCTGCCAGGGTGCTCCGCCGCCGCCGCCAGGAATCCCTGTTGCAGCTCGGCATCACCCTGTCCAAGCAGGACCAGCTGTCCGCCCTGCGCCAGCAAGCCCGGCAGCGCCTCCAGCACCAGGTCCAGCCCTTTCTGTTTGGTCAGACGGCTGATGACGCAGAACACCGGCGCTTTATCGTCCACCTTCAGCCCCATCGCCACCTGCAGCTGACGTTTGTTTTCTGCTTTGGCTTCCAGCGTGTCGCGGTTATAGCGCGCACTCAGCAGCAGGTCGTGCGCCGGGTCCCAGATTGAGGGATCAACACCGTTGAGAATCCCGCTGAGACGGCCTTCACGCATGCGCTGCGCCAGCAGGCTTTCCATGCCGTAAGCATATTCGGCAGAGGTAATTTCATGGGCGTACGTCGGGCTTACCGCCGTGATATGGTCGGCGTAAAAAAGTCCCGCCTTCAGGAAGGAGATCTGTCCGAAGAACTCCAGCCCATGCATATTAAAGAACGACCAGGGCAGACCAATCTCTTCCATGTGGTGCGCCATGAACAGCCCCTGATACGCCAGGTTGTGCACGGTGAAGACCGATTTAGCCGGACGACCACGCGCTTCCAGATAGGCGCAGGTCAGGCCAGCATGCCAGTCATGAGCATGCACAATATCGGGACGCCACATAGAATCCATGCCGCACGCCAGTTCACAGCCGACCCAGCCCAGCAGCGCAAAGCGCAGATAGTTGTCGACATACGCAAACTGCGACTCGTCATGGTAGGGACTGCCGGGGCGATCGTAGAGACCCGGCGCATCAATCAGGTAGATGCCCACCCCATTAAATTCACCAAATAACAGACGCACATGACCGGCAAATGTCTCTCGCTCCGTCACGACCTGGAGATCAGGTATGCCTTTGCGCAATGCGGGAAACGCGGGCAACAGCACCCGTGTATCCGTGCCGCCCGCAATTTGCGCCTGAGGTAATGCCCCGACTACATCAGCCAGTCCGCCCGTTTTTAGCAGCGGGAAAAGTTCTGAACAGACATGTAAAACCTGCATCCTCGACCTCATTAAGTTATCCGGCACGCTCCGCGTGCCGATTGCGTAAGTTCCGCTTATCGCTTACAGCCCCGCTTTGGCCAGCCTGGCCAGCATGGCGCGGGTGACCAGTACGATCCCTTCATCCGAACGGTGAAAACGGCGACTGTCTTCATCGGGGTTTTCGCCAATAACCATGCCTTCCGGCAGTTCGCAGGCGCGATCAATCACACAGCGACGCAGGCGACACGATCGGCCCACGACCACATCAGGCAGCAGTACGGTTGAATCAATATTGCAAAACGAGTTAACGCGAACGCGTGGGAACAGCACCGAGTTGACCACCACCGACCCGGAGATGATGCAGCCGCCTGAAACCAGCGAATTCATGGTCATCCCGTGACTGCCGGAACGATCCTGAACAAATTTGGCGGGCGGCAGCGGCTCCATGTGGGTACGAATTGGCCAGGTCACGTCATACATATCAAGCTCAGGCATCACCGATGCCAGATCGAGATTGGCGCGCCAGTAGGCTTCCAGCGTGCCGACGTCACGCCAGTAAGGCGGCGCGTTGTCATCGTTCTGTACGCAGGAAAGCGCAAAGGAGTGCGCGTAGCCTTCGCCGCTTGCCACGATTTTTGGCAGGATATCTTTGCCAAAGTCATGGTTAGAGCCCGGCGTCTGCAGATCCTCTTCCAGCAGGTCGTAGAGATAATCCGCGTTAAACACGTAGATCCCCATGCTGGCGAGCGACTGCGTGTCATCACCCGGCATGGTAGGCGGCTTCGCGGGTTTCTCCACAAAGTCGATCACCATGTTCTCTTCGTCTACCGCCATCACGCCAAACGCCGTGGCCTCATGCACCGGCACCGGTAAACAGGCGATGGTACATTTCGCCTCGTTAACCACGTGATCCAGCAGCATCCGTGAATAATCCATCTTATAAATGTGGTCCCCGGCCAGGATCACGATGTACTGCGCCTGATAGCGGCGAATCACATCAAGGTTTTGCGTCACGGCATCGGCCGTACCGCGATACCACTGTTCGGTCGAAAAGCGCTGCTGCGCTGGCAGCAAATCGACAAACTCATTCATCTCTTCGTTGAAGATCGACCAGCCACGCTGGATATGCTGCGTCAGGGTATGAGACTGATACTGTGTAATCACGCCAATCCGTCGGATACCGGAGTTGACGCAGTTGGAGAGGGCAAAGTCGATAATGCGGAACTTGCCGCCGAAATGCACCGCCGGTTTGGCACGTTTGGCCGTTAAATCGACCAGGCGCGTGCCGCGTCCGCCAGCGAGGATCAGCGCAACCGTCTGTGTAGGGAGCTGGCGGGCCAGCATCAGGTGATCTGTTCTATCTAACTTAACCATGTCTGACTCCTTATGATTGCTTTTGGAACACGCACACACCGTGTGCGGGACCATGCCAGACAGTTAGCAGGATGGGGTTGTCGTCCCCGGCGAAAGGAGGAAGGGCACGCCATTCTCCGTCTGGTAACACGATGTCATTCACCGTATCCGTGGCGTTTATTGTTATTAACCAGCGGCCGGACAGCAGGATCTGCAATCTGTGCATCCCCTGTGCCCATTCATCGTGCTGCAGTGGCTGGCCACCGGCATTGAGCCACTGCACATTGCCGTCACCGTCCTGCCACCAGCGATCTGCGGTCAGCGCCGGAATGCGCTGGCGCAGAGCAATCAGTGCGGCGGTGAATCCGACTAATCCCTTCTCATCCGCCTGCCAGTCAAGCCAGCTCAGGGCGTTATCCTGACAGTAGGCGTTGTTATTTCCGCGTTGCGTATGGCCGCGCTCATCACCGGCCAGCAGCATGGGTGTGCCCTGTGACAGCAGCAGCGTCGTCAGCAGAGCACGCACGCTGCGACGGCGACGTTCGATCACATCAAAGCTGACGTGCAGCCCCTCTTTGCCGTGGTTGTGGCTGTAGTTATCGCCGTGACCATCACGGTTATCTTCCCCGTTCGCTTCGTTGTGTTTGCGTTCGAAGCTCACCACATCCCACAGCGTGAAGCCGTCATGGGCGGTGATCAGGTTAACCGTGGCGTGTGGCGACCGGTCGTCATGCTGGTAAAGATCGCTGGAGGCGGCAAAGCGGCGGGCAAATTCACCGTTGCTTAACGCGCCGTGCAGCCAGTAGCGACGCGCGGTGTCGCGAAACTTATCGTTCCACTCGGCAAACGGCGGCGGAAAACGGCCAACCTGATAGCCGTCAGGACCGATATCCCAGGGTTCAGCAATCAGCTTGACCTGCGAGAGCAGCGGACAGGCGCGTATCGCCTCGAAAAAAGGCGCATCACGCTGGTAATCGGGCGTGCGGCCCAGCACGGGCGCGAGGTCGAAGCGGAAGCCGTCCACATGGCAGACCCGTACCCAGTAGCGCAGCGCCTCTAAGGTCCACGCCATCACCTGCGGATGATGGATGTTCAGCGTGTTGCCGCAGCCGGTCCAGTTCTGATAACCGCCCTGCTCATCGAGCCAGTAGTAGCTGGCGTTGTCTATGCCACGCATTGAGATCGTCGGGCCAATCTCGTCCAGTTCAGCGGTGTGGTTGAACACCACGTCCAACAGCACTTCAATACCCGCAGCATGCAGATTTCTGACGGCCTGCTGAAACTCCTGCAACGGCGTCACGCCCGGCTGACCGGCGGCGTAACGCGGATCGACGGCCCAGAGCGCAAAGGGGTTATAGCCCCAGTAGTTGCTGAGACCGAGCTGCAACAGGCGCGGCTCGCTGGCGAAATGGGCAACCGGCAACAGCTCCAGCGCCGTAATGCCAAGATCGCGCAGGTAATTCACCATAACAGGATGACCCAGCGCCGCGTAAGTCCCGCGCAGCGTTTCCGGAATTTCCGGATGCTGCTGCGTCAGGCCGCGTACGTGCGCTTCATAAATCACCGTGTTGCCCCAGGGGGTGCGCGGGGCGACATCGTCCTGCCAGTCGAAATCTTCGGCGACGACCAGCGACTTCGGCGCAATCGCCGCGTTGTCATGCGGATCGGGCTGCAACTCACCGCCCTGAAACAACGGGTCATCCGGGACGTCGCCTTCCACCGCACGGGCGCAGGGATCAACCAGCAGCTTCGCCGGGTTAAAGCGATGTCCCCGCTGCGGCGACCAGGGACCATGCACCCGGAAGCCATAGCGCTGTCCCGGTTTTAACGCCGGAACATAACCATGCCAGATATCCCCACTGCGGCCAGGCAGGTCAAAACGCTGTTCTGCGCCCTGTTCGTCAAACAGGCAGAGCTCTACGCGTTCCGCATGCTGTGAGAACAGGGTGAAGTTAACGCCTTTGCCATCGTAACTGGCACCCAGCGGCTCGGGATCACCGGCAGTAACGGTCATTCAGCCTCCCGCACCAGCCATACTGTTGCCAGCGGCGGCAGATTGAGGCTCAGTGACTGCGGCCGCCCGTGGCTCGGCTGCGTATCCGTGTGTACCCGATGAATGCGCACGTCGCTGCCGTGATATTCATGCTGGTCAGTATTCAGCACTTCGCGCCAGTAGCCAGGCTGATTAACGCCAAAGCGGTAGCCCGGACGCGGCACCGGCGTAAAGTTACTGACCACGATCACTTCGTTGCCTGCGCGGTCGCGGCGGACAAAGGCGAAGACGGAGTGTTCCGCATCGTCCACCACCAGCCACTCAAATCCGGCGGGATCGAAATCAAGCTGATGCAGCGGCGTGTAGTGCTGATAGGTGTGGTTGAGATCGCGCACCAGACGCTGAACACCGTGATGCCAGTTGTCATCACCTTCCAGCAGATGCCAGTCCAGGCTGACGTCATGGTTCCATTCGCGGCCCTGAGCGAATTCATTGCCCATAAACAGCAATTTCTTGCCGGGGAAGCCCCACATCCAGCCGTAATAGGCCCGCAGGTTAGCGAACTTTTGCCAGGCATCGCCCGGCATACGATCGAGAATGGAGCGCTTGCCGTGAACCACTTCGTCATGCGACAGCGGCAGCACAAAGTTTTCGGTGTAGTTGTACATCATGCCGAAGCTCATCAGATTGTGATGGTGCTTGCGGTAGATAGGATCGACCTGCATGTAGTCGAGCGTGTCGTGCATCCAGCCGAGGTTCCATTTGAACCAGAAGCCCAGCCCGCCGCCCTCAGTCGGACGCGTCACGCCAGGGTAGTCCGTCGACTCCTCGGCCATGGTGACCGAGCCGGACGCCACGGTGCCGAGCGTGCGGTTGGTGTTACGCAGGAATTCGATCGCTTCGAGGTTTTCACGGCCACCATACTGATTCGGCACCCACTCCCCTTCGTTGCGGCTGTAGTCACGGTAGATCATCGACGCCACTGCATCCACGCGCAGGCCGTCAATGCCAAAGCGTTCGGTCCAGTAGAGCGCGTTGCCCGACAGGTAGTTGCTCACTTCCCGGCGACCAAAGTTGTAGATCAGGGTGTTCCAGTCCTGGTGAAAGCCTTCGCGCGGGTCGCTGTGCTCATAGAGCTGAGTGCCGTCGAAGCGTGCCAGACCGAAGTCATCGCTGGGGAAGTGACCCGGCACCCAGTCAAGCAGCACATTGAGGCCCGCTTCATGGGCGGCGTCAATAAAGGCGCGGAACTCATCACGGGTTCCAAAACGGCGGGTCGGCGCATACATGCCCAGCGGCTGATAGCCCCAGCTGCCATCAAACGGATGTTCGTTGATCGGCAGCAGCTCGATATGGGTAAAGCCCATCTCTTTGACGTAGGGCACCAGCTGTTCAGCCAGCTCTTTGTAGCTCAGCCAGAAGTTGTTGTCGGTGTGACGACGCCAGGAGCCGAGGTGAACTTCATAGATAGAGACCGGCGCGTCAAAACCGTTGGCGGCTTTACGCTCCTCTTTCATCTCAACCGGTTCTGGCAGACCACAGATCATCGACGCAGTTTGCGGACGCATCTGCGCTTCAAAGGCATAGGGGTCCGCTTTGATGCGCAATTCACCGTTGGCGTCGATAATTTCATATTTATAGAGTTGGCCGTTGACCGCACCCGGCACAAACAGCTCCCAGATGCCCAGTTCCTGACGCAGACGCATCGGATGACGGCGGCCATCCCAGAAGTTGAAATCACCCACGACGGAAACGCGACGGGCGTTAGGTGCCCAGACGCAGAAGCGGGTGCCAGTGACGCCATCAATTACGTCGCCGTGCGCGCCCAGCGTCTCGTAAGGACGCAGGTGCGTCCCTTCCGCCAGCAGCCACAAATCCATCTCCTGCAGCAGCGGGCCAAAGCGGTAAGCATCGTCTACCAGGTTTTGCTGGCCGTGCCAGTTCACCGCCAGCTGATAGCGGAAGTGATTTTTACGGCGCGGAATGACGCCACTGAAGAAGCCGCGTGCATCCTCACACACCAGCTGAGCCAGTTTGCGCCCGGTAGAGGTTTCAATAACCCACACTTCGAGCGCTTCGGGGAGCAATGCCCTGACTTCAAGGCCTTGCTGAGTCCGGTGCATCCCCAGTAACGAAAAAGGGTCGGCATAATTACCCGCAAACAGGGCATTGATCGCATCGCGATCGGGAAGCTCTGACATGACTTTCTTCCTGTGATAATTGGCAGCCGAAATGCACGCGACACGGCCTGTCGCGCGTCACCTGCGCTGCTCTTCATTGAGCCATACGTACAACGGCAAAGAAGTCAGGCCATTCCATGGGAAAAGTGTTTTGCCGTGTACCACAACCATTTAATCCGGAAAGCACAAGAGTTACCTGTGGCACATCATGGTTAAATCATAGCTTGGTCGCGGCAGTTGCCATGGACTTAAGCAAAATAATCTTTCCCGGTCGGCAAAAAAGGGAAGCTGATCACTTAGTAAGCGAAACGGCAGGTTGTTTCGCGTACTGCAACGGCAAAAAAGGCCGGGCAAATCCGCAGATTAGTGTCATTTATGCTGCCCGGAACGTGCGGACGGATCACGCTGCATTTTTCACCGGATCGGAGCCGTATCTGCGCAGTCGGACCACGTCAGATTCCAGGAGCGATGAATACAGACGGCGGTTAAGAAAAGCTACCTGATAACGTGTTGTAAAGCGATGGTTAACGACATGTTTCTGGCATGAACAGAATTGCGTCATAATCAGGCTAAGAAGTGAATCTGCTTCACGATCTTAAATTTTGCCCTGAAGCGTGATGCCTGCGTTTTTTCCTTTGCAGTAGAATGCAAAGTCAAATTGACGGAGGCAAAAGGATTGCTATGGCTTTACAGGGAAGGTTCGTTATAAACAATGCTGATTATTCCCCTCTGATTTTTCCAGGGCTGGGCACTTTTTTAGCGTTTTCAGGTAATGGTATCTACCGCAATAAAGGCGGTTGCGGAATGATAATTAATAAAGGGCCATTACCTGCCGGGCATTACTACATCGTTGACAGACCTTCCGGGAATTGGGTCAATAGCGTAAGAGCCTGGGCTATTGACGAAATAAAAAGTGCATTCAGGTATCATGTTGACCATTCAGAATGGTTTGCCCTTTTTCGTATTGATAGTCTGATCGACGATAGCACTTTCTTTCGGGGTGTCGCCCGGGGCGGTTTCAGGCTTCATCCTGGTCAGGTCTCAGAGGGCTGTATTACTCTTGCCTGGCAGTCAGACTTCGACATGCTGAGAAATGCGCTGTTGAGAACGTCCAGAATCCCGGTTCCGGGTACAGATTTAAACGCTTATGGCATTATTGAGGTCATCACGCATGGCGACACTTGCCCGTAAATCAGGGAAAGTAATTTTCTTCCTTCTGCTTTTAGTTTGCGTGGGACGTGCTATGGGTGAACCCTATAACTGGATTAACTACGATTTCGTTTTAACGTTAGGCAGCCTGCTTTATGGACCCGGTGAAATTGGCGCAGAGGCAATAGATGATACGTATTTTTATATTAGCTTCATCACTAACATCGTTATCACTGCGGCAATTTTTTTCATAACAATGAAGTTGATAAGTAAAACAAGGAGATAATAAAATGCCAATTCCTGCTTATATGTGGCTAAAAGATGATGGCGGCGCTCATATTAAAGGTTCTGTTGATGTTTCTGTATCGCTGACAATATTAAAAGGTCTTCTGAGCTTTAACAATTAACAAAAAAGCCCGTAACCATCAATGATGAATACGGGCTTTCATACAACCGTCTGACTCTTTAGCCGATCATTTTTGTCTTATCTGATCGGCATGACTCAGGCGATGTTTGCTGGTTTAGCTGATTAACAACCGCAGCATGCGACGCAACGGTTCGGCGGCACCCCATAACAGCTGGTCACCCACCGTGAAGGCGGAGAGATATTCCGGCCCCATATTCAGTTTGCGCAGACGGCCAACCGGCGTGGTCAGCGTGCCGGTGACAGCCGCAGGCGTCAGCTCACGCATTGTCAGCTCGCGGTCATTCGGCACCACTTTGACCCACTCATTGTGCGAGGCCAGCAGCTGCTCAATTTCAGCCAGCGGCAGGTCGCGTTTCAGCTTCAGCGTAAACGCCTGGCTGTGGCAGCGCAGCGCACCAACGCGCACGCACAATCCATCCACCGGAATAACCTTCGGGGTGGCGAGGATCTTGTTGGTCTCCGCCTGGCCTTTCCACTCTTCGCGGCTCTGGCCGTTTTCCAGCTGTTTGTCGATCCACGGAATCAGACTGCCAGCCAGCGGTACGCCAAAGTTATCGGTCGGCAGCGTGCCGGAACGGGTGAAGTCGGTCACGCTACGCTCAATGTCGAGGATGGCAGAAGCCGGGTCCTGCAGCGCAGGCGCAACGTGGTCGTGCAGCATACCCATCTGGGTCAGCAGTTCGCGCATGTGGCGCGCGCCGCCGCCAGAGGCGGCCTGATAGGTGGCAACCGACGCCCATTCAACCAGATCCTGAGCAAACAGGCCGCCCAGCGACATCAGCATCAGGCTGACGGTACAGTTACCGCCGACAAACGTTTTAATGCCACGATCGATGCCCTGGCGAATCACAGCATGGTTGACCGGATCGAGGATGATGATGGCATCATCTTTCATGCGCAGCGTGGAGGCCGCATCAATCCAGTATCCCTGCCAGCCGCTGGCGCGCAGCTTTGGATAGACGTCACTGGTGTAGTCGCCGCCCTGGCAGGTGATAATGATATCCAGCGCCCGCAGCGCCTCAATATCAAACGCATCCTGCAGGGTGCCCTGCTGTTTGCCCGCAAATGCGGGTGCCGCCTGACCATGCTGCGACGTCGAGAAAAAGACCGGATTAATGGCATCAAAATCACGCTCTTCACTCATGCGGGACATCAGCACTGAGCCAACCATACCGCGCCAACCAACAAAACCTACATTCTTCATGTCGTGTCCGTCTAAGGCAGTTACACCTGCTTTTCATTTCAGAGGAGAGAGCCACGTGCTATGTTCACGCCGCTCTGCGTAATAATAGGATTTACCTGTGTCCCCTCACTCTACAAAATGCAGGCCGGGTAGCAAGTGAATTAATTCGATTACGCTAACTTTTTCAGCAGCGTAACTAATAACTCCGCTTTTTCGCGGATAACATGGCGTAAGACCGATGACTGAAATGATTTCGGCAACAATATTATTGTTGTTAATTATGGATCCACTGGGCAATCTGCCGATTTTTATGTCGGTTTTAAAGCATCTGGAGCCGAAACGGCGGCGTGTTGTGCTAATCCGCGAAATGCTGATTGCTCTGATCATCATGCTGCTGTTCCTGTTCACCGGTGAACGCATCCTGGCGTTTTTGAATCTGCGCACCGAAACGGTGTCGATTTCCGGCGGGATTATCCTGTTTCTAATCGCCATCAAGATGATTTTCCCGTCAGCTGAAAGCAGCAGTTCGGGCTTACCGGCGGGTGAAGAGCCTTTCCTGGTGCCGCTGGCCATTCCGCTGGTCGCCGGGCCATCACTGCTGGCCACATTAATGCTCTTGTCGCATCAGTACCCGCACCAGATGTCGCATCTGGTGGGCGCATTGTTGATCGCCTGGGGCGTAACGGTCGCTATTCTGCTGATGTCAGGTCTGTTCCTGCGTCTGCTGGGCGATAAAGGGGTGAATGCGCTGGAGCGTCTGATGGGACTGATACTGATTATGCTGGCAACCCAGATGTTCCTGGACGGCATCCGGGCATATCTGAAGCTGTAGGGAAAGGTCTGCGCTTCCCGTAGTACCGTGAAAGCGCAGAAACGGCGAGATTAAGAGAGCAGCGAGAAGGCGATCATTCCGACAACCGCACCCACGGTGCCGAGAATGGTCTCCATCAGCGTCCAGGTCTTCAGCGTTTCCGCTTCGCTGGCCCCGGTGAAGCGACCAAACAGCCAGAACCCGGCGTCGTTCACATGGCTGATAATGATGGAGCCACCGCCGATGCAAATCGACAGCGCCGCCAGCTGGGCACCGCTGTAATGCAGCGGTTCAATCACCGGCATAATCAGCCCGACCGTGGTCAGACAGGCGACCGTCGCCGATCCCTGAATCACCCGCACCGCGCCTGACAGGATAAAGCAGGCCAGCGCAATCGGCAGCCCTGCGCCGGTCAGCGCATTGCCCAGCACCGGTCCCACGCCTGAATCGACCAGCACCTGCTTGAACACCCCACCCGCACCAATCACCAGCAGGATAATCCCGGCCGGTTGCAGCGCGCTGCCGCACACCTGCATCACCCGCTCTTTATCCATGCCCTGACGGTAAGCCAGGCCATAAATCGCTACCAGCAGCGCCAGCAGGATGGCGGTGAAAGGATGGCCGATAAATTCCAGCCACTCGTACAGCGTGGTGCCTTCGGTCGTGAAGCGTGCGCCGATGGTTTTCAGGCCCACCAGCACCAGCGGGAACAGGATAAGTGAGAGGCTGAAGCCAAACGAGGGCAGCTTACTTTCATCGACATCCGGCTGATGATCTTCTGGCGGTGCGCTGAACGTAACGTGGTTACCGATGAAGTTGCCAAACAGCGGCCCGGCAATCAGCATGCCGGGGATCGCCGCACAGAGACCCAGCAGGATCATCCAGCCAAAGTCCGCATGCATCTGCGAGGCCAGCAGCATCGGGGCCGGTCCGGGCAGCAGAAACGCAGCCGCCGCCGCCACTCCGGCAAACAGCGGGATGACCAGCTTCACCAGATTGCCGCCGGTACGCCGCGCCACGGCAAAAGCAATGCTGATTAACAGCACCACGGCCACTTCAAAGAAGAGCGGCAGCGCGCAGATCAGCCCGGCAATGCCCATCGCGTAATGCGCACGGCTCTGACCAAAGGTTTTCAGCATCCGGATGGCAATCTGATCCACAGCACCGGTTTCATGCAGAATTTTGCCAAACATCGCGCCCAGCGCGACCACAATGGCGAGGAAGCCGAGCGTGCCGCCCATCCCCTTCTGCATGGTTTCAGCGATTTTGTTCAGTGGCATGCCGGAGAACAGCCCGGCACCGATGGACACTAACATGAGTGCGACAAAGGCGTGCATACGGGCCTTCATCACCAGAAAAAGCAGCAGCAGGACGGAGCCTGCTGCGGTCAAAACGAGTGTTGCGGTATTCATCTCTAACCCTGGCTGATAGCGTCCTGAATAGTCGCAACCGTAGCCGCCACAACCTCGTCCAGTGAATGTGCGATATCCACCACCAGCACATCCGGCTCATTACTGCCCGGCTCTTCCAGCGTGGCAAACTGGGTGACCAGCATCTGCGGCTTGAAGAAGTGACCTTTACGCGCTTTCAGGCGGGCTTCGATGGTGTCGAAATCACCTTTCAGGTAGACGAAACGCAGGTTGTCATTACCCTGACGCAGGATGTCGCGATAACGTTTCTTCAGGGCTGAGCAGACAATGATGGAGATCGCCTGAGTGCGCTGCATGGCAAACGCGGCATCGTTCAGCGCCTGTAACCACGGCTGACGATCGCTGTCATCCAGCGGATGACCATCAGCCATCTTCAGAATGTTGGCGCGGGGATGGAGAAAATCACCGTCAAGAAAGGCCGTATTCAGCTGGTGAGAAACCTGGTTGGCGACGGCAGACTTTCCGCTGCCTGAAACGCCCATCAGAATAAAAACGTGATGCGACGGGGATTGCGTTGTCATTTTTCTGCTCCGGCAGGTGAGAATTTGCCAATGTTACCGATAACAATGTCGTTTCTCATTCTCCTGGCCGGTTAACAGCCTGGCAACCTTTTTACCAGGAAAAGCATGAAAGTGTGAGCTGACTCATAAAAACATCTTTATCAGATGCTGCCACCTTCACTGATCTCAAAACCGATATCGCGCTGCGGATGTTCGCTGCTCTCGCCCGCTATTCGCGCCAGCAGCATCGCCGCCGCTTCACGCCCCATTCTGTCGCGTGGCGTCAGCACTGTTGCCAGCTGTGGCGTGACGACCTGACTGATATCATGGCCGTGGAAACCGGCAATTGCCATCTGTGCAGGCACCTGCAACCCCTGGCGCTGGCACTCAAACATCGCGCCGACCGCCAGATCGTCATTGGTACAGAACAGGCTATCCGTTTCAGGATAGAGACGTTGCGCCTCGCGCAGCAAATCGCCACCGGCGCTGAATGATGAGGCATCTTCCATCATCACGCTGTGCGGCGTCAGCCCCGCTTCGCGCATGGCGATTTCGTAACCGCGCTGCTTTTGCAGCGTACGTTCATCAAGACGTGCGCCCAGGTAGACGGTGTGACGATGCCCTTTGCGGAGAATGGCCTGCGTCATCTGCCGGGCCGCTTCAACGTTATCGAAGCCGACCGCCATATCCAGGCAGGGCGTCACGCTGTCCATCACCTCAATCACCGGAATACCGGCCACTTCCAGCATGCGCAGCGTACCCGGCGTGTGGGTACGTTCGGTAAGGATAACCCCATCAATGTTCCAGCCCAGCAGCGAGCGCAGTTGCAGCTCCTCTTTTTGCGGGTTGTAACCAAAGTGGGCGACCAGCGTCTGATAGTTGGCTTCGTCGGTAACGGCTTCGATGCCGCGCAATACATCGGCAAAAACCTGGTTGGTGAGTGACGGCAGCAGCACGCCAATAGCACGGCTGGTGGCGTTAGAAAGCATATCGGGGGCGCGATTGGGGATATAACCCAGCTCATCCAGTGCCACTGCAATCTTGTCCCGCAGGGCAACAGAAACCTGCTCAGGATTACGCAGGTAACGGCTGACGGTCATTTTAGTAATGCCGACGCGATCGGCAACGTCCTGTAATACCGGTCTTTTCTTCTTCATCGTAGCGCCTGGGATCGCCCTTAAAGCTAAAGTACGATGAGTCTATCACTTTTCTGTCACAAAATTGCCAACCGGGCGCGACGCGGCGCGCCCGTTATCGGCTCAGACCGGTGGCAGATCAAACAGCAGGACTTCGGCAGCCGAGCTGGCGTTAATTGTCAGCGCGCTTTCGTCCCAGATCGCCAGGGCGTCACTGGTGGTCACTGCGTTGCCGTTAACGGTGACATCACCTTTCACGACCTGAATCCAGATACGACGTCCCGCATCAATCGCGACGTTGTCCTGCTCTCCGGCAGCCAGCACCCAGCGCGACAGGGTCATGTCCTGATACACTTTCAGCGATCCTTCACGGGCATCCGGGCTTAATACCAGCTGGCGTCCCTGTACATCCGGGAAGCAGCGCTGATCGTAGCGTGGTTCAATGCCGGTACGCTCAGGAATGATCCAGATTTGATAAAGGTGCAACGGCTCGCTTTCGCTGGCGTTGTACTCAGAGTGACGTACACCGGTCCCCGCGCTCATGATCTGGAACTCTCCGGCCGGGATCTGCTCTTTGTTGCCCATGCTGTCCTGATGCTCAACCGTACCGGAAAGCACATAGGTCAGAATTTCCATATCTTTGTGCGGATGGGTGCCAAATCCCTGACCGCCGTCGATCACATCTTCATTGATGACCCGCAGCGCGGAGAAACCCATAAAATTCGCGTCGTGATAACCGGCGAAAGAGAAGGTATGCCAGCTATCCAGCCAGCCGTGGTTTGCGTGACCGCGTTCTTCAGCTTTGCGTACATAGATCATGTTCAATTCTCCTCAATGTTTTTCATAGTTTGTTCCTGAGGCCGTTTGATTGATAGCTGAAAAACTTCACTCCTCTGTTCAAATTAGTTGAATGAACCTGTCGCGGTGGCTGAAAAGCACTGAAGGAAAGCAGGCAAAAAAAAGCCAGCTTCTACGCTGGCTAAATAATACTGGAAGCAATGTGAGCAATGTCGTGCTTTCCTGGGCTGTCGGGCGACTGCCCCGGAACGCATGACAATAATAATCATTATCATTCGCGTCTGTAAAGTCATTTACGCATTTTTAGCTTGATTAACGGCCTGAATACCTTGATGTTTAGAGGGTTTTTATGGGCTAAAGGAGCGATCATGAGTGAAATCGTTGTCCGGCACGTCACACCTGAAGATGCCGTCGCGCTGCACAGAATCTACAGTCAGCCAGATACCCAGGCCAGCACGCTGCACCTGCCTCACTCATCGTTACAGGGATGGCATACCCGCCTCGCTACGCCACAGCCCCATTCCTTTCTGCTGGTGGCCTGTATCAACGAAGAGGTTGTGGGTCAGTGTGCGCTGCACACGGAAGAGCGCCCCAGACGCCGCCACGTCGCCTCTCTGGGGATGGGCGTGGATGAACGCTACCGGCAGCGTGGCGTCGGCACTGCGCTGATGCGTGAAATGGTTGCGTTGTGCGACAACTGGCTACAGGTGAGCCGAATGGAGCTGACGGTGTTTGTCGATAATGCCCCGGCCATCGCCCTTTATGAGCGTTTTGGATTTAACATTGAGGGAACGGCGAAAGGGTTCGCCATGCGGCACGGTGAGCTGATTGACGCGCATTATATGGCGCGGGTTCAATCCTGACCTTGGAAGCAGAAAGGGCACCGCTGGTGCCCTTTCTGCTGATAAACCTGACCAGGTTCGCTGACAGTTAGCGCCTGCGCAGGAAACAGGATCGGATCGGAAAGACGCAAAGGCCGTCATCCATGACACGCTCGGCCCGCGCCGTCCTGGCGCGGGACGCTTTCCTCTTCTGACCCTGTTCCCTGCGCGTTGAGCTTATTTATTGCTGCGAGATTCACCTGAGTTCGAGTTTGTCAGCAGTCCAGGAGATCAATAACCCGCACTTAAATCATCGATGCTGCGCGGATCGGACGCCCCATAGAGCATGCCATCCGGTCCAATCATAATGCTCTGGGTACTGCCCATCGCAGGCAGCACCTTCACATGCTGACCTTTGGCTTCCAGCAGACGCAGTGTGTCAGGACTGAAGCCCTTCTCTACCCGCAGCTGATCCGGCAGCCACTGATGATGGAAGCGTGGCGCGTTGGTCGCTTCTGCCACGTTCATGCCGAAATCGATGCTGTTCACCACCATCTGCAGCACGGTAGTGATAATGCGGCTGCCGCCCGGACTGCCGGTTACCAGCCAGGTTTTGCCCCCTTTCGCGACGATAGTCGGCGACATTGATGACAACGGACGCTTCGCCGGTTGCACCGCATTCGCTTCGCCGCCCACCAGCCCGTAGACATTTGGCGTGCCCGGCTTGGCTGAGAAGTCATCCATCTCATTATTCATCAGGATGCCACTCTTGCCCGCCACAATCCCGCTGCCGAAATAGGTGTTCAGCGTGTAGGTCACCGCGACTGCATTACCCTGCTTATCCACCACCGAGAAATGGGTGGTCTGATTGCTTTCGTAAGGTTCGAGCTTGCCCGGCTTGATCTCGCTGGAAGGCCGCGCCTTCGCCACGTCGATCTGCTGCGCCAGCGTTTTCGCATAGGCTTTACTGGTCAGCGCCTGCCACGGCACTTTCACGAAATCGGGATCGCCCAGATATTCTGACCGGTCCGCATAGGCGTATTTCTCCGCTTCTGCCATTACCTGCATGGCGTCTGCACTGCCAAAGCCCATCTTCGCCAGATCGAAGTTCTCAAGGATATTAAGGATCTGCACGATGTGGATGCCGCCGGATGACGGCGGTGGCATGGAGAAGACTTCATAGCCACGGTAGGTGCCGCTGACAGGCGTTCGCTCGACCGCACGATAGGCCGCCAGGTCTGCTTTGCTGATCAGGCCACCGTGCTGCGCCATCTCGCCGGCGATCTCATCCGCAATTTCACCTTTGTAAAAGGCATCCGGCCCCTGACGGGCAATCAGTTGCAGGCTGTGGGCGAGGTTTTTCTGCACCAGCCGATCCCCCTTCTGCCACGGCGTGCCGTCCGGTTTATAGAAGATCGCTTTACTGTTGGGATGGGTGATCAGCACCTCTTTGCCGTAGGTTTTCAGGTCATCCGCCAGCGCATCGTTGACCGGGATACCGTCACGCGCCAGTTTAATTGCGGGTGCCAGCAGGGTGCTTAGCGGCAGGGTGCCATATTTCTGTGCAGCCAGCGCCAGTCCGGCCACAGTGCCCGGCGTGCCGGAGGCAAGATGTGATGTCAGCGACAGCTTGCTGTCGGCGTTGCCCTGCTTATCAAGGAACATGTCGCGTGACGCGTGTCCCGGTGCCATTTCACGGAAATCGATCGCAGTGGCGCGGCCAGAGGCAGTGCGCAGCAGCATAAACCCGCCGCCCCCCAGATTGCCCGCCTGCGGATGCGTCACGGCCAGCGCAAAGCCCACGGCCACGGCTGCATCGACCGCATTACCGCCCTGACGCAGGATCTCCACGCCCACCTGTGTCGCCATCGCATCCACTGACGCCACCATGCCGTGCTGCGCTTTAACCGGGTGGAAGGTATCACTGTCCACACCGTAGGAGACCGGCGGAACCTGCGTTGGCGCGGCGTTAGCCCCTGCCACTACGGTGAAACTCATCACCAGCGACCAGCTAAGCTGACGCACTGTTTGCTGCATTTTCATCCTGCCACCATCCCGTGTTGTTATTTACATTTTTTTATCATTTCTGCAAGTGCTTACAAATACAGCAAAATAACCGGGGTTAAGTCAAATCAGGAATACATCTGAAAGTAAGGTCTGTGATATCGCGTAAACTTATGGGTGCGACCCTGATACCGGTGTGCGCCGTTGTGCACCCAAAACCTGTCGCGATAAAGGAAGGAGGAAAGATGAAAAAGTGGATAATTGTTTTAGCCGCCCTGCTGCCTTTCGCCAGCCAGGCGAACACACTGAACAGCACCAACGATCCGAATAAACCGGGCTATAACCCGAGCCAGCAGCGGATGCAGTCCCAGATGCAGACCCAGCAACAGCAGCAACAGCTGAAGCTGCGCCAGGATCAGCAGCGCCAGACGCAGGACATGCAGCGTAAAATGCAGGAGCAGCGCAACAGCGCCCGGCAGCGTGTTATTACCACGCAGCCGGGCCAGCAGAACCAGAATCCGAATCAGAACTAATGAAAATCGGGGCCGATAATATCGATGCTGTCAGTACAGATGGCATCGACGCCCCACGTCAGCAATTCTCGCGCCCGATCCGGGCTGTTCACGGTATAAACCAGAATCTTCAGGCCTGCGGCTTTCAGTTCGGCGACCCGTTCAGCGGTCAGCACCTTATGATTGAGATGGATTGAGACGCACGCCAGCGCGGTCGTTTTTTCCTGCCACTGGGGGTCCCAGCTGTGCGACAGCAATCCACGCGGCAGCTGCGGCTCGGCCTGCATCGCCGCTTCCAGCGCCTCAAACGAGAAGGATGAGAGCAGCGGTGCGGTCTGATCCTGCCACAAAATTGCCGCAGCCTGCGCCACGGCGCGGCCGGTTTCAGCGTCGCTGCCGGTGGTCGGTTTAATCTCGATGTTCGCCATCATCTGATGCTGACGGCAGCGGGC
The DNA here is from genome assembly GCF_029844725.1 of Pantoea sp. GD03673. GTDB lineage: Bacteria > Pseudomonadota > Gammaproteobacteria > Enterobacterales > Enterobacteriaceae > Pantoea. Next base: position 135,279 of record NZ_JAOCKJ010000009.1, on the reverse strand, counting down.
CGCCACCTCATCCAGCCGTGCCAGCTTCTCGCCCGTAAACCCGTTGCCAAACCAGCTGCCCGCATCAAGCTGCGACAGCTTCTCCCACGGCAACTGACCCGCCACGCCCCAGCCGTTGCTGGTGCGATCCAGCGTGTCATCATGCAGCAGGAAGATCTGCGCATCTGCCGATAATTTGGCATCAAATTCAATCATCTGATGACCATATTTCGCGCCGGTGTCGATCGCTGCCAGGGTGTTTTCCGGTGCCAGCTTACCGCCGCCGCGATGGGCGACGATGCGGGGATAAGGCCAGTATTGTGTGCTCATTCCAGACGTTTTCCGTGGGTTGAATCGAAGAAGTGTAACGCATCTGACGGCAGATGCAGCCACAACGTACTGCCTGGCTGCGGCCGTTCGCTGTGGGCCAGGCGTACCACCAGGGGCGTGTCACCAATGCGACCGTGTGCCAGATTATCGGCTCCCAGCATCTCCAGCGTATCGACCCGCAGCGGCACACCGCCTTGCTCGCGGCTGCTTTGCCGGATGTGCTCTGGCCGGATGCCCAGTACCACTGGCCGGTTAGCCCATTTCGCTTTTGTGTCACTGAGCGGCAGTGCGTGCGAGGCATCGAGGTTAAAGCGCGAGCCATCGCTGCTGATCTGCCCTTTCAGCAGATTCATGGCGGGCGCGCCGATAAACGAGGCCACAAACTGGCTGGCGGGACGTTCATAAACCTCAACCGGCGTGCCGAGCTGCTCAACCACACCTTTGTTCATCACCATCACCCGCTGCGCCAGCGTCATCGCCTCCACCTGATCATGGGTCACATAGAGACTGGTGGTCTGTAAGCGGCGATGCAACTGTTGCAGCTCCAGCCGCATCTGCACCCGCAGGCGGGCATCAAGATTCGACAGCGGTTCGTCGAACAGAAACACCGCCGGTTCACGCACGATGGCGCGTCCCATCGCCACGCGCTGGCGCTGACCGCCGGAGAGCTCGCGGGGCCGACGCATCAGCAGGTGATCCAGCTCCAGACTGCGCGCCGCGTCGAGCACCCGCTGGCGGATCTGCGCTTTGCCCATCCCGCGGATCTTCAGGCCATAAGCCATGTTCTCCTCCACCGACATATGCGGATAGAGCGCGTAGTTCTGGAACACCATTGCAATGCCGCGATCTTTCGGCTCCTCCTGGGTGACGCGCCGGTTGTCGATATAAATATCGCCGGAGCTGACGCGTTCCAGTCCGGCCACCATGCGCAGCAGGGTTGATTTACCGCAGCCGGATGGCCCGACCATCACCATAAATTCGCCTTCATTAATGGTGACGTTCAGCGGCTGAATGATCTGATTTTTGCCATCGTAGGACTTGGTTACTGCCTGAAGGGTTACGCCTGCCATCTTATTTCTCACTCTCAACCAGGCCGCGCACAAAGGCACGCTGCATGACTAACACCACCACCAGCGGTGGGATCAGGGTTAATAACATTGCCGCCATCACTTCGTTCCACTGGGTCGGCGATCCACTGGAGGAGATCATGCTCTTGATCCCCGCCACCGCAGTGCCAAGACTGGCATCATTGATGATCAGCAGCGGCCAGAGATACTGGTTCCAGCCGTAGATAAAGGTGATAACAAACAGCGCCGCCAGATTGGTTTTTGACAGCGGCAGCACGATGTCGATAAAAAAGCGCATCGCGCTGGCACCGTCGATGCGCGCCGCTTCCACCAGCTCATCCGGCAGCGACATAAAGAACTGGCGGAACAGAAAAGTGGCGGTCGCCGAGGCCATCAGCGGCAGGGTTAAGCCGCTGTAACTGTCGAGCAGATTAAGATCGGCAATCACCTGCACCGTGGGGAAGATTCGCACCTCCACCGGCAGCATCAGGGTGATAAAGATCAGCCAGAAGAAGAGCGTGCGCAGCGGAAAGCGAAACCAGACCAGCGCAAACGCCGACAGCATCGACACGGTGATTTTGCCGAAGGTGATGCCGAGCGCCATGATCATGCTGTTAAGCAGCATCAGACCAAATGCCGGTCCGCTGCCGTTGACGCCGTGTGTCCAGATGCGCGAGATGTTCTCCCACAGGTGCGAACCGGGCACCAGCGTCATCGGCACCTGATAAACCGCCTCGTTATCCAGCGTCGCCGCCACAAAGGCGACATAGAGCGGAAACAGGATGGTGAGCACGCCCAGTACCAGCACAATATGGCTGAAGAGATCCAGCCCGCGTCGATTCTCAATCATTGGTATTGCACCTTACGTTCAACAAAGCGGAACTGGATCACCGTCAGCCCGATGACCAGCAGCATCAGTACCACTGACTGCGCTGCAGACGAGGAGAGGTCCAGGCCGGTAAAGCCTTCACGGTAAATTTTGTAGATCAGCGTGGTGGTCGCCTGCACCGGCCCGCCGCCGGTCGCGGCATCGATCACCGGGAAGGTATCGAAGAAGGCGTAGATCAGGTTCACCACCAGCAGGAAGAAGCTGACCGGCGCAATCAGCGGCAGTGAGAGATTAAAGAAGCGACGCACCGGCCCGGCACCGTCAATGGCAGCGGCTTCCGCCAGTGATTTAGGGATAGATTGCAGGGCGGCAAAGAAGAACAGGAAGTTGTAGCTCATCTGCTGCCAGATTGACGCCAGCACAATCAGGAACATCGCCTGACCGCTGTTTTGCGCATAGTTCCAGTTGTAGCCGATGTGGTTCAGCAGGTAGCTGAACAGCCCCAGACCGGGGTTAAACAGAAACATCCACAGCACCGCAGCCACCACGGGAGCAACGGCGTAGGGCAGCAGCAGCAGGGTCTGGTAGAGGCGGCGCAGTCGCACCACATAATCCACCAGCGCCGCCAGCAGCAGCGAAAAGAGCATGCCAAAGACCGTCACCATGCCGCTGAATTTTATCGTGGTCCAGAACGAATCCAGGTAGTAGGGATCGGCAAACAGGCGTCTGAAATTTTCCAGCCCGACAAAGCTGCTGGAGATGCCAAAGGGATCGAGACTTTGCAGCGAGTACCAAAGCGCTTCACCGGCAGGCCAGAGAAAGAAGATGGCGGTAATCAGCAGTTGCGGCAGCACCAGAAGATAGGGCAAGAGACGGGAGCGAAAGACCGGACGAGATGAAGACATGGCGTACCTGACGTCAGAAAGAGGGGCCAGCCTGGACTGGCCCGCAAGGAGAGATTATTTCACCTGCTGCTGGAAGCGACGCAGCAGTTCGTTACCGCGTTTCACTGCGTTATCCAGCGCGCTTTGCGGCGACTGCTTGCCGGTCCAGACGCTTTCCAGCTCCTCGTCGATCACGGTACGGATCTGTGGCATGTTGCCCAGACGCATCCCTTTGGTGAACGGCAACGGCGGCTTGTTCATCATCTGGCGGGTCGCGATATCCGCACCCGGATTTTTGTCGTAGAAGCCCTGCTGTTTCGTCAGCTCATAGGCGGCGGTGGTAATCGGCAGATAACCGGTTTTCTGGTGCCATTCCGCTGCAATTTCCGGGGTAGCGAGGAACTGCATGAACTCGGCCACGCCTTTGTACGTTGCCGCATCTTTGCCTTTCATCACCCACAGGCTGGCACCGCCAATCAGGGCGTTCTGCGGCGCATTCGGCACGGTGTCGTCATACGGCATCATGCCGACACCAAAGTTGAATTTCGCGTAATGACGGATATCAGCCAGCGAACCGGATGAGGCCGTCGTGATCCCGCAGTCGCCGTTGTAAAATTTGGCGGTGGACTCATCTTTGCGGCCAAAGTAGGTGAAGTCCCCTTTTTTGTTCATCGCTTCCAGCAGCTCGATATGGCGCACCTGCACCGGCTTGTTGAACTCCAGCACCGCGTCGGTTCCGTCAAATCCGTTGTTCTCTGTCGCCACTGGCAGGGCGTGCCAGGCGCTGAAGTTTTCAATCTGGATCCAGCCCTGCCAGCCGCTGGCGTAGCCACAGCTCATGCCCGATTTGCGCAGTGCCGCGGCATCGGTCTCCAGCTCCTGCCAGGTTTTCGGTGGCTGGTCCGGGTTAAGGCCCGCTTTTTTGAAGGCGTCCTTGTTGTAATAAAGTACCGGCGTCGAACTGTTGAAGGGCTGAGAAATCAGCTGGCCTTTGCTGTCGCTGTAGTAGCCCGCCACCGTCGGCACAAACTGCTTTTCATCAAAGGGGATACCGGCCTCTTTAAAGACCTGATACACCGGCACAATCGCCTTTGAGGCCATCATGGTGGCCGTACCGACCTCATAGACCTGCAGTACCGCCGGTGCTTTGCCGCTGCGCACTGCCGCAATCCCAGCTGCCAGGCTCTGCTCGTAGTTACCTTTGTAGGTCGGAACAATTTTGTAATCGGGATGCGTCTGGTTAAAACGCTGGGCCAGCGAATCCACTTCTTTGCCAAGCTCGCCTTCCATAGAGTGCCAGAAGGGGATCTCAGTGGCGGCGATGGCATGGCTGCTGAGCGTCAGACCGAGTAGCGCGCTCATCAGGCTACGACGAAAGGTAACGACGGACATAGAATTTTCCTGTGCAGGTAAATACGCGTGAAATCACGGATTTCTGGTTCGCGAAGTAACATGACACGGGGAAATGACGGATTAATAACAGACAGATGACAGCCGGGTGACAGGCGAAAGAGAGGAAAAGAGGACGCTGGCAGCGCGGCGGCAAAGCGCCCACACTGCCCGTTTTTAATGACATAAATTGCAGAGCGCTGGAAGCTGAAAATACCTGACTCAGGTTTTAAACCACGCCCACAAGGCCATCCTCAGCTCCCCAAATCGAGGCTCAGGGCCGTCGGCGGCGCAGGCAGGTTGCGGGCGGACAGCGCGCAGCCACCGGAGCGTACACGTCGTACGTGAGGATGGCGAGCACTGTCCAACCCGAACCTGGCAAGCAAGCCAGGCCTCTAAACGTTAAGCGCCGAGGTACGCGCTGCGGACGGCTTCGTTGGAGAGTAATGCTGCACCCGTATCTTCCAGCACCACATGCCCGTTCTCCAGCACATAGCCCCGGTCCGCCAGCTTCAGCGCCTGATTCGCGTTCTGCTCCACCAGGAAGATGGTCATCCCTTCGCTACGCAGTTGCTCAATGGTGTCGAAGATCTGCTGAATAATAATCGGGGCCAGTCCCAGCGACGGTTCATCCAGCAGCAGCAGACGCGGCTGGCTCATCAGCGCACGGCCAATCGCCAGCATCTGCTGTTCGCCGCCTGACATCGTCCCGGCGCGCTGAATTTTACGCTCTTCCAGACGCGGAAAAAGTTCATACACGCGCCTGATGCGCGTCAGATAGTCCGGACGGCTGGCAAAAAAGCCGCCCATCGCCAGGTTCTCCTCGACCGTCATGCGCGAAAAGACCCGCCGTCCCTCTGGCACGATGGCAATCGCTTCACGCATGATGCGCGCCGTTTGCCAGTCGGTAATGGTTTTGCCATCAAAGGTGATGGTGCCCTGCGTCGCCCGTGGCTCGCCGCACAGCGTGCCCAGCAGCGTGGTTTTTCCGGCACCGTTAGCGCCAATCAGGGTGACGATTTCGCCCTGATTGATACTGAGGCTGACGTTGTGCAGCGCCTGAATTTTGCCGTAATGGGCGCTGACGTTCTCAATGGTTAGCATTGCATTTGCCATCTCAGGCCTCTCCTAAATAGGCACGGATGACATCCGGGTTATTGCGAATCTCTTCCGGCGTTCCGTTAGCCAGTGGCGTGCCCTGATTGACCACGTAAATACGGTCAGAAATACCCATCACCAGCTTCATATCATGTTCGATCAGCAGCACCGACACCTTGTGTTCACCACGTAGCTCCGCAATCAGCGCGTCCAGCTCGTGGGTCTCTTTAGGATTCAGGCCCGCCGCCGGTTCATCCAGCATCAGGATCGCCGGGCGCGTCACCATGCAGCGCGCAATCTCCAGCCGACGCTGCTGACCATAGGCCAGATTACCCGCCTGACGGTTAGCCAGGTCCAGCAGGCCAACCCGTTCCAGCCAGGTTGCCGCACGATCCAGCGCCTCGCTCTCACTGCGGCGAAACGCTGGCGTTTTCAGCAGACCGGAAAACACCCCGCTTTTCAGATGCTGATGCTGAGCCACCAGCAGGTTCTCAATCACCGTCATCTCACGGAACAGACGCACGTGCTGGAAAGTTCGCACAATGCCCATCCGCGCAATCTTCTGGCCTGGCAGCCCTTCCAGATGCTGCTCACCCAATTTAATCGTGCCACCGGTGGGCTTGTAAAAGCCGGTCAGGCAGTTGAACACGGTTGTTTTACCGGCACCGTTTGGCCCAATCAGCGAAACGATCTCCTGCGGACGCAGCTCCAGCGCCACATTGTTTACGGCTAACAGACCGCCGAAGCGCATCATCAGGCCTTCAACGGCTAATAAAGGCTGACTCATGCTTCATCTCCTTGTTTACCGGTTCTGAGCTTCAGATGCGGACGCTTCATCGGCAGCAAGCCCTGTGGACGCCAGATCATCATCAGCACCATCAGGCCACCCAGCACCAGCATGCTGTACTCATTAAGATCGCGCATCAGCTCGCGTGACACCACCAGCAGAATGGCGGCCAGAATCACCGCAAACTGCGAGCCCATCCCGCCCAGTACCACAATCGCCAGCACAAAGGCGGATTCGACAAAGGTAAAGGATTCCGGGCTGACAAAGCCCTGACGCGCCGCAAACAGGCTGCCCGCAAAGCCAGCAAAGGCGGCACTGATGGTAAAGGCGGTCAGCTTGATGCGGGTTGGGCTGAGGCCCAGAGAACGACAGGCAATCTCATCCTCGCGCAGCGCTTCCCAGGCCCGGCCCAGCGGCATTCTCAGCAGCCGGTTGATGACAAACAGCGTCAGCACCACCAGCAGTAGCGCCACCAGATAGAGGAAAATAATGCGGTCACTGGGATCGTATTTCAGCCCAAAGAAGTTATGGAAGGTATCCCAGCCGCCTTCACGCGGCGTACGGCCAAACTCCAGACCAAACAGGGTCGGTTTCGGGATCTGACTGATGCCATTTGGCCCGCCGGTCAGAGCGGTATTGTTGAGCAGCAGAATACGCACGATCTCACCGAAGCCCAGCGTCACAATCGCCAGATAATCGCCGCGCAGTCGCAGGACCGGGAAGCCGAGCAGCAGACCAAACAGCGCAGCGACCATGCCGGAAAGCGGCAGACATTGCCAGAAGCCGAGACCGTAATAGTGGTTCAGCAGCGCAAAGGTGTAGGCACCGATGGCGTAAAAGCCGCCATAACCCAGCACCAGCAGGCCGGAAAGCCCCACCACCACGTTCAAGCCCAGACCGAGCATCACGTAGATCAGCGTCATGGTGGCGATATCGACGGTGCCGCGTGACACGAGGAACGGCCAGGCAACTGCGGCAATAATCAGCACCGCCATCACCAGCTTCTGCTTTGGCGTCGAGCCATCCAGACCGGGTAACACCAGCGCCGGGCCGGAGAATTTCTTCAGGCCGTTTTGCCAGACCGGACGCAGCAGCTGGAACAGAAACACCACGGCACAGCCTGCGGCAATCCAGTTCCAGCGAACGCTACCGGCGTTTTGTACCACCAGCATGGTGCCGTCCAGATTCAGGCGCAATCCCATAAAGAAGGTGGCAAGCACCAGCAGCATCAGGGAGGAGATCAGGGCATTGATAAAGGAGGTCTTCATACTTTTTCGACCTCCGGGCGACCCAGAATCCCGGTCGGCATCACCAGCAGGACCACAATTAGCAGGGCAAACGAGACCACATCTTTATATTCCGTACTGAGATAGGCCGATGTCAGCGCTTCGGCAATGCCCAGTACCAGGCCGCCAATCATCGCGCCCGGAATACTGCCAATCCCGCCCAGCACGGCGGCGGTAAATGCCTTCATGCCTGCCATAAAGCCGATGAAGGGGTTGATGGAACCGTAGAACTGGCCCAGCAGAACACCCGCTACCGCAGCCATCGCGGCTCCGATCACAAAGGTCAGCGAGATCACGCGGTCGGTGTTAATCCCCAGCAGGCTGGCCATTTTCAGGTCTTCCGCGCAGGCGCGACAGGCGCGGCCCATGCGGGAGTAACGAATGAAGGTGGTCAGCGCCAGCATCGCCAGGAACGTCACCACCCAGATCACAATCTGCATCGTGGAAATGGTGGCGGCGAAACCGTTGCTCTCCCCCACCGTCCACTGTCCGGTAATCAGGCTCGGCAGCGCCAGGTCACGTGACCCCTGCGTCAGGCTGACGTAGTTCTGCAGGAAGATCGACATCCCGATGGCAGAGATCAGCGCAATCAGGCGCTTGGAGGAACGCACAGGCCGGTAGGCGACGCGCTCAATGCTCCAGCCGTAAGCGCTGGAGATGATGACCGCCATCACAAAGCCAGCCGCAATCATCAGCCAGGTGGTGTCGATGCCCATCATCATCAGGGCGGCAATCACGATAAAGGAGACGTAGCTACCGATCATGTAGACCTCGCCGTGGGCGAAGTTGATCATGCCGATAATGCCGTAAACCATGGTGTAACCGATGGCGATCAGCGCGTAGGTGCTCCCCAGGGTCACACCATTAAACATCTGCTGAATAAAATAGAGGAACTGCTCGGACATACCTTGACCCTTACTTAACCGATCGCAGGCGATCGGGGTACAAAAAACGCCTGGCAGACGAGCACCAGGCGTTCGTGTCGCAGGTCAGGGGAAACCGTTTAACCGGCTTCCCGCTCACCACAAAACAGCCTGATTACTTCACTGCGGTCGAGGTGCCATCGGCGTGCCATTTAAAGACGCCGAATTCAAAGCCCTTGAGATCGCCCTTCTCATCCCAGTTCAGGTTGCCCATTACGGTTGGAACCGCAGCGCCTTCCTTGAGGTTTTTCACGATAGCGTCCGGCTCAGCGCTCTTGCTGCGCTCCATACCGGTTGCCAGCGACTGCAGTGCTGCGTAGGTGGTCCAGACGAACGGTCCGGTTGGATCCAGTTTCTTCGCTTTCAGCGCGTCAACGATAGGTTTGTTGGTTTCAACCTGGTCGTAGCGTTTCGGCAGGGTCACCAGCATGCCTTCAGAAGCAGCACCAGCGATGTTCGACAGCGAGGCATTACCCACGCCTTCTGGTCCCATAAACTGGGTTTTCAGGCCAGCCGCTCGCGCCTGACGCACGATCTGGCCCATTTCCGGGTAGTAACCGCCGAAATAGACGAAATCGACGTTCTCTTTCTTGAAGCGGGCCACCAGCGTAGAGAAGTCTTTATCACCTGCGGTGATCCCTTCAAACATCACGATGTTTGCGCCCTGCTTTTTCAGGCTCTCCTGCACGGAGCGCGCCAGGCCTTCGCCATACTGCTGTTTGTCATGGACCACGGCGATACGCTGCGGTTTCAGCTCGTTCATCACGTATTTCGCAGCGGTCGGCCCCTGATCGGAGTCGAGACCGGTGGTGCGCATAATCAGTTTATAGCCGCGGGACGTCAGGTCAGGCGCGGTCGCCGCAGGGGTAATCATCAGCACGCCTTCATCTTCATAGATGTCAGACGCAGGCTGAGTGGAGGAAGAACAGAGGTGGCCGATCACGTAGCGGATGCCGTCGTTAATCACCTTGTTCGCAACCGCAACCGCCTGTTTCGGGTCACAGGCATCATCATATTTCACGGCAACCAGCTTGTTGCCGTTAACGCCGCCTTTGGCGTTGATATCTTCAATGGCCTGCGTTGCACCCGCGAACTGCATGTCGCCGTACTGCGCCACCGGACCCGACATTGCGCCGACAATCGCCACTTTGATATCTTCAGCCAGCGCCGCATGGCTCATCGCCAGAGCTACACATCCCGCCAGTAATGCGCGACCTTTCATTTTCATCCTGACTACCCCATTTGTTTTGTCGTGTATGTTGTGAGTGCTTGCGTTGCCAGATAAAGTCTAAAACTGATTACTGATGAATGAGTTAGCGTACTTTTCTGACATTTATTAGTAATAAGGCTTTATTTTTCAGGTTATTAAACAGGAAGTTTCTTCTGTAAATCAACTGACACATTCATAATTGACCGGGTTAAACAGCATAATACACTGGATGCAACGGCCGGTTTTTCACCACTTTGCCAGCGTGATATGCTGGATTGATCGCCTGCTGTACCGGTTTACTCCTATTATCCTGGCATCCAGGCCATCTTTTGACCTGTTTTATTGATGAAAATGTGGTGGCACTCTGGTTGTATACTTTCGCTACACTTTCCCCTTTTTTAGAGGTTTTTGTTATGAAGCTCACTATCCAGCGCCTGACCGCGCTGACGCCGCAGGACCGCATCGATCTTGGCAAAGTCTGGCCGGATCTGGAGATTGAAAAACTGGAACAGGGTTTAAGTGAGTCTCATCGCCTTTACGCAGCGCGCTTTAATGACCGCCTGCTGGCAGGTTTACAACTGGAGATTTCAGGCATTCACGGCAAGGTTCACCGGCTGGCGGTGCGCGATGTGACCCGGCGACGCGGGGTAGGACAGTATCTGCTGGAGGAGACGATCAGGCAAAATGGTTCAATAGCGGACTGGTGGATTGCCGATGATGGCAGTGACGATCAGCAGGTACGCGCGGCGTTTATGCAGGCGTGTGGCTTCAGGGCGCAAAGTGATGGCTGGATACGGGCGGCAGACTAGCCGGGACACAGAAAACAAAAAGGGCGACATCATCTGTCGCCCCTTGCTGTGTCGAAGTGCGTTACGCTTCGATCGCCATACGCAGTTTCTTCATGGCGTTCTTTTCCAGCTGCCGGACACGTTCGGCTGACACGCCGTATTGATCGGCCAGCTCCTGCAGCGTGGTTTTGTTGTCTTCATCCAGCCAGCGGGCGCGAATGATGTGCTGACTGCGCTCATCCAGACCTTCCATCGCATAGCTCAGCTTGTCAGCCGCGTGCGCATCCCAGTTGTCCTCTTCAATGCCGTCGGCAAAGTCAGAGGTTTTATCCTGCAGATAAAGCACCGGAGCCATAGAACGACCTTCGCTGCTCTCGTCGTCGGCAGACATGTCAAAGGTCATATCCTGCGCGGCCATACGCGATTCCATTTCACGCACGTCTTTGCTGCTGACGCCTAGCTCGCGCGCAACCATCTCGACTTCGTCCTGATTGAACCAGCCCAGACGCTGCTTGGTTTTGCGCAGGTTGAAGAACAGCTTACGCTGTGCTTTGGTGGTCGCGACTTTCACGATACGCCAGTTACGCAGCACGTATTCGTGAATCTCCGCTTTAATCCAGTGGACGGCAAACGACACCAGACGCACGCCCACTTCCGGGTTGAAGCGACGCACGGCTTTCATCAGGCCGATGTTACCTTCCTGGACCAGGTCAGCCTGTGGCAGACCGTAGCCGGAGTAATTACGAGCGATGTGAACAACAAAGCGGAGGTGTGACAGGATCAGCGTCTTAGCCGCATCCAGATCGCCCTGGTAATGCAGCCGTTCAGCCAGCGCTTTTTCCTCTTCTGCCGAAAGCATCGGCCAGGTATTCGCAGCCCGGACGTAAGAGTCCAGGTTGCCAGGAGTAGCAATAGCTAAAGTTTGCATTTCTTTGGTCATTCAAACCCTCACAAATTCAGTGGAATTGCCGCACATTTCCCTGCGCAGACGATACATTACGTCAACGTCGCGCGAGATCCGAAAGCAATCTGTGCTACTTAGAGTGATGAAGTTATCCACAAGTTCAATTATAGCAGTGAATATTTTACACACAGATGACAGGAAGGGAAGAGGGGAAAGGATCCTCTGCACCCACTGTCGATAGCAGAGGACCATTATAACAAAAAAATGTTGCAGGCGTTTACTGCGGCGTAAATCGGCGTAAATGTTGTACCGTTGCCAGCCAGGCTGCGACCCAGCCAATGATAGCGGCAATCAGCAGCAGCAATAACGCTTCGTCCCAGGAGAAGCCTTCCAGTGAGAAGGTGGTGCCGAAGACGGTCGCCACACTGGCAACGACTGACTGCAGACGCAGCACCAGCACTTCTGACAGCAGCAACGACAGCACCGCGCCGCTGAAGCCCAGCAGCGCCCCGCCATAGAGGAACGGACGCAGGATAAAGCCATCGGTGGCACCGATCAGCTTCTGCACGTTAATGGTGTCGCGCCGGGCAAAGATGCTGAGCCGGACGCTGTTACCAATGACCAGGAACACCGCCACGATCATCAGCACGCCAATCATGGAGGCAATCTGCCCCACCAGCCCGGTCAGTGCCGCCAGGCGCGCAAACCAGCTGTCATCCATCCGCACTTCGTCCACGCCCTGCACTTTGGTCACCCGATCGCGCAGGCTCTGCATGGTATCTGAGTTCTGGAAATTGAGCTTAGGCGTAATGATGGCCACCGCAGGCAGCGGATTCTGCTCCAGCATATCCATTGCGCCGCCAAAGCCCGACCAGTTGCGGAACTCATTCAGCGCCTCTTCCCGCGTCAGATAGTTGACGTTATCCACGCCTTCCACCTGCTTAAGCTGCGCCACCACGTTTTCTGCCGCCGTGTCATCCAGCGTTTTGGAGAGGTAAACGGTTAACTGTGGTGCCGGATACCACTGCGTAGCCGCCTGGCTGACGTTTTTCCACACCATGTAGCAGACGCTGGGCAGCGTCAGTGAAATGGCGATGACCATCACCGTCAGCAGCGTGGCCAGCGGCTGACGCCACATATCCGAGAGTGTGCCACGCAGCGCATAGCGCCACTGCTCCTGCCAGCCGCCCTTCAGCGCCTTACTCTTTGACGGCTGCTTCGCTTTTGGCGCAGCCGGACGTTTAATGCGTTTATTGACCATCGTGGCCTCCGTGCAGACGTCCCTGATTCAGCGTCATCATCCGGTAGTTGCGGCGGGCGATCAGACCGCTGTCATGCGTCGCCATCAGGACGGTGACACCGACGCGGTTAAACTCTTCGAACAGGCGCAGAATGTCTTCTGACAGCGCATCGTCAAGGTTACCGGTCGGTTCATCTGCCAGCAGCACGGCGGGCTTGTTCACTACCGCACGGGCGATGCCCACACGCTGCTGCTCACCGCCGGAAAGCTGAATCGGATAACTTTTCGCTTTGTCGAGCAGGCCCACCTTATCCAGCGCCGCTGAGACGCGGCGGCGGATATCTTCACCGCTGGCACCCGAGATAATGAGCGGGATCGCCACATTGTCGTAAACCGAACGATCCATCAGCAGATGGTGATCCTGGAAGATCATGCCAATCTGACGACGCAGAAAAGGCACCTCGCTGTTACGCAGGCGGGAAATGTCATGGCCGCTGAACCAGATTTTTCCGGCACTCGGGCGCTCAATGCCACAAATAAGCTTCAGCAAGGTACTTTTACCGGCACCGGAGTGGCCGGTCAGAAACGCCATTTCGCCGGGACGCAGATGAAAATCGACCCCCTGCAGCGCCTGACGTCCGCCGAGATATGCCTTACTGACCTCTTCAAAGCGAATCATCCTAATTAGTCCTCTCGGGCAAACAGTGCCTCAATAAAATCTTCCGCCTTAAACGGCCGTAAATCTTCAATGCCTTCACCGACACCGATGTAGCGAATCGGAATACCGAACTGATCGGCCACCGAGAAGATCACGCCGCCTTTAGCGGTGCCATCCAGCTTGGTGAGTGCAATACCGGTCAGGCCGACGGCTTCGTTAAACAGCCGGGCCTGGCTGACCGCATTCTGTCCGGTGCTGGCATCCAGCGTCAGCATCACTTCGTGAGGCGCTGAATCATCCAGTTTTTTCATCACGCGGGTGATTTTTTTCAGCTCTTCCATCAGGTGCGATTTGTTCTGCAGACGACCGGCAGTATCCGCAATCAGCACATCAACGCCACGCGACTTCGCGGCCTGGATGGCATCAAAGATCACTGACGCGGAGTCTGCGCCGGTGTGCTGCGCAATCACCGGAATGTTATTGCGCTGGCCCCACACCTGAAGCTGCTCAACCGCCGCCGCACGGAAGGTATCACCGGCCGCTAACATCACAGATTTACCTTCGGCCTGATACTGGCGTGCCAGCTTACCGATGGTGGTGGTTTTGCCCACGCCATTGACGCCCACCATCAGGATGACAAACGGCGTTTTTCCTGAGACGTCCAGTGGCGCATCCACTTTCGCCAGAATCGAGGCCATCTCCGCTTTCAACAGGCCGTAGAGCGCTTCCGCGTCACGCAGCTGCTTGCGGTTTGCCTGCTGGGTCAGGTTGGTGATGATGCGGCGCGTGGTATCCACACCCACATCCGCAATCAGCAGTTGCTCTTCCAGCTCATCAAACAGGTCATCATCAATCTTTTTGCCACGGAACAGGCTGATAAAACCGGAACCGAGGTTCTGACGGGTTTTGACCAGGCTCCGCTTCAGGCGGGCAAAGAAGCCCTCTTTGCTGGGACGCTCCTGCTCCTGCACGATAAGCGGTGCGGCGGCCAGCGGGAGATCGCTAACGGTATCAGCGGGTGTTTCTGCCGGTTCCGCGTCAGCCGCTTCGGCGTCGTCCAGCGCCTGTGGCGTCAGTGCGTCGCCGTGTGAGGTTTCCACGATGGCTGCGTCGCCCAGTGCCAGCGCGGTCAGCTCTTCTTCACTCAGCGGCGCGTCGGTCTGGCTGTGCGGGATGTCAGCGATCTCGGCATCGGCCAGCGCCAGGGCCGTCAGCTCTTCTTCGCTCAGCGGCGCGTCGGCGGGTTCCGCGTCAGCAATCGGGGTGACCACGTCGTCGGCGTCGATAACCGGCGTGGCGTCATGTTCAGGTGCGGCAACATCCAGCAGTGCTTCAGGATCGGCCTCAATCGGCTCAGCCTCATCCAGCACCTCGGGGGCTGATTCATACGGCGCTGCCGCAGTGACGTCCGCCTCACGCTGCTGTCCGGCCACCGTTTCGGTGATGGCGACAGTCTCTTCCGCTTGCGCTTCAGCCTGGCTTAGTGCCGGGGCGTCCTGTTCTGTGTGCTGCTGTGCGGGTTCAGCGACTTCGTGTGTCTGCGTCTCCGCTTCAGGTTGTTTCTCTTCCTCTTTGCCAAATCCCAGCCAGGAAAAAAAGCCACGTTTTTTCTCTTTTGCCATTGTGTGACGACACTCCTCGATGGCTTTGTCCCGGTCGCGCGTGGTTTCCAGGGGTAAATCAATGAAATTGGTCAGCGCCAGACCGGCGTAAACCGCAGAATAATGCATGACTTCAGCAACTCAGTAGTCTAACACTTTCCAGCCAGCTCACCACAGCACCCTTTTTTAACGTTTCTTCTCACCGATTCGCCCGTTAAACTACGCAACAAATTATGACGAGTTGTGAGCAAGATGAATAAAAACCCCCGCAGTACAGGCGGTGCCGGGCAGATTCGCATCATTGGCGGCCAGTGGCGCGGACGCAAATTGCCGGTGCCGGACAGCGCCGGGCTGCGCCCTACCACCGATCGGGTGCGTGAGACGCTGTTTAACTGGCTGGCCCCGGTACTGCCAGAGGCGCGTTGCCTTGACTGCTTTGCCGGTAGCGGCGCATTAGGACTGGAAGCCCTGTCGCGTTACGCAGGATCGGCGACGTTGCTGGAGCTGGAACGACCGGTGGCCCAGCAGCTGACAAAAAATCTGCAGACCCTTCGCGCCAGTAATGGCACCGTAATTCAGACCAATGCGTTAAACTGGCTGGCACAGCCGGGTACGCCCTTTGATGTGGTGTTTATCGATCCGCCGTTTCGTCAGGGATTGCTGGAGCAGACGTTGCAGTTGCTGGAGCAGAACAACTGGCTGGCCGATCAGGCGCTGATTTACGTTGAAAGTGAAGTGGAAAATGGCGCACCGCCGGTGCCGCCAGCGTGGGATCTTTATCGCGAAAAAATAGCCGGACAAGTGGCTTATCGTTTGTATCAACGTCAACAGGAGACGCAGGATGTTACTTAATTTGGGGCGTCTGTTGATGCTATGCGTATGGGGATTTTTACTGGCTAATCTGGTCCATCCCTACCCGAAGCCACTGACTTATTTTATCAACGTTGCACTGATCTTCATGATCCTGATGCACGGTCTGCAACTGGTGTTACTGCGTACCACGCAGACCAAAGATGCACCGCCGATTGACCGCGTCACCCAGGCCAAAGTGTTTCTGTTCGGCGTGTTCGAGCTGGTCGCCTGGCAGAAGAAAAACTTCCCACGCAAAAAATAGTGCCGGGCGGGCGCACTGCCCGCCTGTTACTGCAGGGGCGTAAAGCTGATAAAGCGCGTGCCCTGCATCTTCAGCTCGCCTCTGGCACCTTTATCCAGCTGATGATATTCCGCCTCTTTCAGCTGCGCTTTGATATCGCTGGCACCGTTCAGCGGATGAAACACCACCTCATACCGCATCTCTTCCCCGGCGATCACTTCGCGCTGCCGTGAACGGCGATTGGGAGAGGGAAATTCACGTTTGGTTTTGACCTCGGCCTGCAGCGAACGCTGGGGTGACGCGTCATTGACCGCCACTTCACGGCGTTGCTTGATGAACTGACGGGTCGCCAGCACGGCGATAATCGCCAGGACGATGATAAAGATTAGCGGCGGTTTGCTCATAACGCGTTTGGGCCTGCGGGGATATTAATCAGGCGGCAAAGCATACAACCAGAGTTGCCTGATTGTCACATCTCAGAGGCTTAACCTAAACTGAAAAGGATATTTTGGGATCTTTCACCATTTTGAGTAAAAAAGGGAGAAACAATGCTCTGGTCTTTCCTCGCTGTTCTTTTCTCCGGCTGGCTCTATGTCGATGCCACCTATCGCGGCCCGCAATGGCAACGCTGGCTGTTTAAGCCGGTCACACTGCTGCTGCTGGTCGGACTGGCCTGGCAGGCACCGGTTCTTCAGACCACGGACTACCTGATTCTGGCCGGTCTGGTCGCGACGCTGGTCGGTGATGCGTTAACGCTGCTGCCCCGTCAGCAGATGCTCTATGCCGTCGGCGCTTTTTTCCTGTCGCATCTGCTCTATACCCTCTGCTTCGCCGCCAGCATGACCATGACCTTCTTCTGGCCGATTCCGCTGACGCTGCTCATCATCGGTGCCGCCCTGATTGGCATCATCTGGAGCCGACTCGACGATCTGCGCTGGCCTGTCTGCACCTTTATCGGCATGACGCTGGTGATGACCTGGATTGCGACCGAGCAGTACTTCTTCCGCCCGACCGATTACAGCTTCTCAATCATGGTCGGTGCCGGTCTGCTGCTGCTGGCAAACGCCGTCTGGTTTATCTCGCACTACCGTCGTCGCTTCAGCGCTGACAGCGCGATTGTGGCCGCCTGCTACTTTGCCGGTCACTTTATGATTGTGCGTTCATTGTGGGTCGTCTGAGAAATTAGCCTTGACTCTGGAGTTAACTCCAGAGTGTAGGATAAGGGATGTGCAGCGTTGTTCATCCCGCTACCCTTACACTCTGGAGGTCAAATGCATCACCATCATGCCTGTGGCTGCGGCAAACCGCGTGCCAGCCACGCCGCAGCAAAACCGCTGTGCCAGGTTCGCCAGGCCCGTCCACGTTCTCTTTCAATCCATGCTGCTACGCCCGTGACGGCGGACACGGCAGGCTGCTGCTGTGACGGTAACAGCAGTCCTGGCAATGACGCCGACACCGCTGAGGAAAGCGACCGGCGAGCCAAAAGCCGCTTCGATTTTAACTGGCAGGTCAGCGGCATGGATTGCCCCGGCTGCGCCCGCACCATTGAAACCGCCGTGCGTCAGATAAATGGCGTGACCGGTGCCCGCGTGCTGTTCAGCAGCGAGAAGCTGGTGGTTAACGCTGACACCGATGTGCAAAACGCCGTTGAACAGGCGGTGAAAAAAGCCGGTTTTCAGTTAGCTGTCCCCTCCTCCACGTCTGCCCCCTCTCCCGCCAGACCGGGCTGGCAGCAAAACCGGATGCTGATTTTGCTGGCGCTGCTGGTGCTCGCCAGCAGCGTTCTCAGCCATTTCGCGCCCGTCTGGGGCGATCGGCTGTTTGTGCTGACCACGCTGGCGGGCCTGGCCCCGGTGGCGCACGCGGCCTGGCAACGTCTGCGCAGCGGATCGCCCTTTACCATTGAGACCCTGATGACCCTGGCATCCGCGGGCGCGCTGATTATTGGCGCACATGCCGAAGCGGCGATGGTGCTGGTGCTGTTTCAGCTGGGTGAACAGCTGGAAAGCTATGCCGCTTCCAGAGCCCGCAGCGGCGTCACCCGCCTGATGGCGTTGCGGCCTGAATCGGCGACTCGCCTGGAGCAGGGCAAGCGCAGTGACGTGCCCCTGACCGCGCTCAAGCCCGGCGATGTTATTGAAGTCGCGGCGGGCAGCCGGTTGCCGGTCGATGGCCGTTTAATCAGCCCGCTCGCCAGTTTCGATGAGAGCGCACTGACCGGTGAGTCGCTGCCGGTAACGCGTGCCAGTGGAGAAAACATTCTGGCCGGTGCCACCAGCGTTGACCGGCTGGTGACGCTGGAAGTGGTGTCGAAGCCGGGGGAAAGCGCGATTGACCGCATTCTGCAGCTGATAGAGGAAGCGGAAACGCACCGTGCGCCGGTTGAACGCTTTATTGACCAGTTCAGCCGCATCTACACGCCGCTGGTGATGCTGCTGTCGCTGCTGGTGATGGTGGTTCCCCCGCTGCTCGGCGCTGGTGAGTGGCAGCCGTGGATCTACAAAGGGCTTACCCTGCTGCTGATAGGCTGTCCCTGTGCGCTGGTCATCTCTGTGCCCGCCGCCATTACCTCCGGGCTGGCTGCGGCGGCGCGTCAGGGCGCACTGATCAAAGGCGGTGCGGCGCTGGAACGGCTGAGCTCGCTGCGCAGAATGGCATTTGATAAAACCGGCACGCTGACGCTGGGCAAGCCACAACTGACGCAAATCCTGCGGTTTGGCGCGGCCAGCGAGTCAGAGATGCTGGCGCTAAGCGCGGCTGCGGAACAGGGAGCCACTCATCCGCTGGCAGGCGCTATCGTGGCGGCTGCGCAGGCACGTAATCTGGCCATTCCTGTAGCGCAGGATCAGCAGGTGCAGGCAGGACGCGGCATCCGTGCGCAGGTCAACGGACAGCAGATTCAGCTGCTGACGCCCGCCCATGCGCCGGGTCTGACGCCACAGCAAAACACACAGATTGCACAGCAGGAAGCCGCGGGGGAAACGCTGGTGGTCGTCATGTGCGATGGCGAGGCGCTGGGTGCGCTGGCCCTGCGCGATCAGCTGCGCGACGATGCGCTGGATGCGTTAAAGGCGCTGAACAAGCTGGGCATCGAAAGCTTTATGCTGACCGGTGATAACCCGCGTGCCGCCGCGACAATCGCGCGCAGGCTGAATATAGATTATCGCGCCAGCCTGCTCCCGGCCGATAAAGTTGCGGCAGTCCGTGAGCTGAGTCAGCAGCAGCCGCTGGCGATGGTCGGGGATGGCATCAACGATGCCCCGGCAATGAAAGCGGCGACGCTGGGTATTGCGATGGGCAGCGGTACGGATGTGGCGCTGGAAGCGGCCGATGCGGCGCTGACGCGCAATCAGCTCAGCCATCTGGCTCCGATGATTGCACTGGCCCGCCGCACACGGCGCATCATCCGCCAGAATATCGGCATTGCGCTGGGTCTGAAGGCGATTTTCCTGGTCACCACCCTGCTGGGTCTGACCGGACTCTGGCTGGCGGTGCTGGCGGATTCCGGTGCGACTGCGCTGGTCACCGCTAACGCGCTGCGGTTACTGCGTCGCCGCGCCTGAATAAAAGGCGTTCAGTCTGAAGAGTAAGGATAACGACGGCCCGAACGGCTGTCGTTAACCCGCCATGCCTTTGCGGATCAGAAACTGATAGGGCAGCGTGTCGGTTTGCTGCGCCAGCAGGCCGTGCTCCATAAAGCGGCAGAAGCCGGGAATGTCGCGGGTCGTCGCCGGATCATCGGCGATGATCAGTAACGTCTCACCCTCCTGCAGGCTGCGTACGGTTTTGCGCACCATCATCACCGGCTCCGGGCAACGCAGGCCACGGGCATCCAGCTGATGGTCGGCAGAGGAAAAAGCATCGCTCATAATCAACTCGGTTCAGGTAAGGGGCGCTCATTCTAGCGCGTGCTGGCGGTGAAGCAAGGCGATAACGATTGCGTTAAAATTAACCATTGCATAAAAAGCACAACGCGGTAATATGCCGCCGCTTTTTGCTCATAAAACTGCCAGGCGCTGCACGAACGGCGTCCCGCAATGGGTTCCCTCACCCCAACATTAAAAAGGTTGAATATGCTCGCATTTTCTTCACGTCAGCGCATGCATGCGCTTTTCTGGTTATCGCTGTTTCACCTGCTGGTGATCACCTCCAGTAACTATCTGGTTCAGTTGCCCATTTCCGTCTTTGGCTTCCACACCACCTGGGGTGCGTTCAGCTTCCCGTTTATCTTCCTGGCGACCGATCTCACCGTGCGTATTTTTGGCGCACCGCTGGCCCGGCGCATTATTCTGGCCGTGATGATCCCGGCGCTGTTTATCTCTTACGGCGTCTCCGCCCTGTTCTATCAGGGTGAATGGCAGGGATGGCAGGCACTGGAAGTGATGAATCTGTTTGTTGCCCGCATCGCCTGCGCCAGTTTTATGGCTTATGCGCTGGGTCAGATCCTCGACGTTCATGTGTTCAACCGTCTGCGTCGCCTGCCACAGTGGTGGATTGCCCCCGGCTGCGCCATGTTCCTGGGGAATATCAGCGACACGCTGGCCTTCTTCTTTATCGCTTTCTATAAAAGTCCCGATGCGTTTATGGCGCAGCACTGGGTCGAGATTGCCCTGGTGGATTACAGCTTCAAGGTCCTGATCTGCATGATCTTCTTCCTGCCTGCCTACGGCGTACTGCTTAACGCTGCGCTGAAGCGACTGGCTGAACGCCAGACCGCCCGTCAGGTCAATTTCGGCTAAGCGTCTGCTGCATAAGCGTCATTGCGGCAGTCAGTCTGGACCCGGACAGCGCGGAACAACCGGAACGTACACGGCGTACGTGAGGATTGTGAGCACTGCCCGTGTTCAGGCTGACAAATTAAAAAGCCTGACCGACCCGCTTCAGGCCCGCCCTGCATTTTCTGCCATTACCCGCTAAGATCTTCTGACAATCATCAGGTTGCGTTTGCAACCTGATTCCTGTTGTATTAATGCCTGACTGGAAACTTAAAAAGGGATTCTGATGCGCAACCTGGTGAAATATGTAGGAATGGGTTTACTGGTACTTGGCTTAGCGGCCTGTGACCAGAAGAAAGATGAAGCGGCGAATGACAACGGCGTCAGCGCCAGTCAGTCGGCGCAAACCGTCACGCTGATGGATGGCAAACTGAGCTTCTCACTGCCACCAGGCATGTCAGATAAAAGCGGTAAACTGGGTTCGCAGACCACGAACATGCACGTTTATGCGGATGAAACCGGTGCCCGCGCCATTATTGTGATTGCCGGTGACCCGACAAATGATGGGCTGGATGTGCTGTCGCAGCGCATGGAACAGCAGCAGCGTAACCGCGACCCGCAGCTGCAGGTGGTGTCGAACAAAGCGGTAACGCTGAAAGATCAGCCTGCACAGCAGCTGGATACGGTGATTTCTGCCAACAACCAGACCTCATGGTCTTCTGTGGTTCTGGCAAAAGTGGATGGCAAGCTGGTGACGCTACAGATTACGCTGCCAGGCGATAATCAGCAGCAGGCGCAGAGCGATGCTGACAGCATTGTGAAAAGCATTACGCTGAAATAAACCAGACGGCTGGCTTCCCTGTCGCGGGGAAGTCAGCCTCTGTTCAGGGCCGGTTATAAGCCCGTATTTTCCCGGATATATTTCCGCGCTTTCACCGCATACTCAAACGGATTGGCCAGCGCCGGATCCTGCTCCGCCTCAACAACCATCCAGCCTTTATAGCCGTAATCATCCAGAATTTTAAACACGGGTTTAAAGTCGATTACGCCATCGCCTGGCACGGTAAAGGTGCCCTTTTTCACGCCTTCCAGGAAGGAAAGATGATTTTCACGCACCCCGGCGACGACCTCATCGCGTACATCCTTGAGGTGAACGTGGAAGATGCGCGACAGATATTTTTCCAGCACCGCCAGCATCTTCTGCTGGGAGCCTTCAGAGTAGTAGACGTGGCCGGTGTCATAGAGCAACCCGACCTGCTCGTCGGTCATCGCCATAAACCGATCAATCTCTTCGGTGGTCTGAATGCCGGTGCCCATGTGGTGATGCAGCGTCACGCGCATCCCCTTCTCCGCCGCGATGCGGGCCAGCTCATTGTAGCCTTCTGCGGTTAACCGCCACTCTTCATCGGTAAAAATTGCTTTCTCTTCAAACACCGCCAGCGTGGTGCCCTGAATGCTTTTACTCTGCTCAGAGCAGCCAATCACCCGTGCGCCCATCGCATGCAGGAAGTTCATGTGATTGATGAACTCATCGATGGTTTTCTCTTTGTCGCCGTTGGCAAAAAAAGTGCTGAACCAGGCATTGCAGATCTGGATGCCGCGAATGTCGAGCATCGGTTTCAGAATCGCCGGGTCGCGCGGATATTTGCTGCCCACCTCACTGCCGGTAAATCCCGCCAGCGCCATCTCACTGACGGTCTGCTGGAAGGTGTTTTCACTGCCGAGATCCGGCATGTCATCGTTGGTCCAGCCGATAGGTGCGATCGCCAGTTTTACATTCTCTTTGTTCATCATCTTATTCCCGGATGGAGTGGGCTGAATCAGTTATAAAAAGCAGGACGCGGCGGCATTTCTACCGGCTCAATCGCACCACTGTTCTGCGCTTTGATGCAGGCATCGGCGGCCACCGAGGCGGCAAAGCCATCCCAGGCTGAAGGACCGGTGAGCTGGCCCGCGTTGATGTCGTTGATAAATGCCTGCAACTCCACGTCATACGCTTCGATAAAGCGATCTTTCCAGTCCACCAGAATGGTGTTCGACAGACGGGCATCTTTGCGCAGCTGCACCGAAGAAGGCTCTGGCAGGCGGGCAATCCCCTCTTCGCCTACCACTTCACACTGGATGTCATAGCCGTAGGCGCAGTTAACGAAGATCTCGACGTCAATGCGCACCCCTTTGTGGGTTTCAAACAGTACGATCTGCGGATCTTTCAGCTGACCATGTGACTTTGACGTGACGCGCGGGAAGATCACCTGCACCGTTTTATAGTCGTCACTGGTCAGCCAGCGCAGCACATCCAGCTCGTGGATCAGGGTGTTGGTGATTGCCATCGGCGTGGTGTAGTTCTCCGGCACGGTCGGGTTACGGTGCGCGCAGTGCAGCATCAGCGGCTCTCCGATCTCGCCACTGGTGATCACCTTTTTCAGGGCACGGTAGCCTGCATCGTAAGGGCGCATAAAGCCGACCTGTACCAGTCGTTTACCCGCCTGAATCTCTGCATCCACCACCCGGCGACAGCCTTCGGCGCTCATCGCCAGCGGCTTCTCACAGAAGACCGGTTTACCGGCGGCAATCGCCGCTAAGGTGAACTCTTCGTGGGTTGGATCCCAGGAGGTGACCAGCACCGCATCAACGTTGGGTGACTGAATGACATCGTGACCGTTCTCAAACACCTCCGCCTCGATGTTCAGGCGTTGCAGTGCGGCGCGTGCGCCATCGACATTGATATCAGAGACGGCAACCACCTGAGCGCCCTGCAGCACATGGCTGCAGCGCCGAATATGTTCCTGACCAATTGCACCTGTACCGATGACGCCAAGTTTCAAAGTCATAATTACACCTGTGTAGGGTTCGTACGGAGAAGAGGAAAAGGGCCGCAGCACGGCCCGGAAATCAGTATTTGCGCGCCTGATCCAGATGGCTGTTGAGTTTGTCTGCCACCGCCTGAGCACGTTCGGTTTTTGACGCCTGCGCCACGCCGACATGCCACCAGCTGAAATATTTGTGGATCATGGTTTTCGGCAGCACTTTGATGTCGATCAGCGTGGAAACCGTCTGGGTGCGGGCATCGTCCAGCGCCGCTTTCAGCTGCTCAAGCGTGGTGACACGATAGGTTTTGCAGCCATAACCGGCAGCGATAGCCGCGAAATCGACCGGGATAAAGCCCCCATCCAGCTTGCCTCCTTCCGGATTACGGAAGCGGAACTCGGTGGTAAAGCTGTCCATACCGTGTTCCATCTGCAGGTTGTTGATGCAGCCGTTGGTCATGTTATCCAGCAGCACCACGTTGATTTTCGCCCCTTCCTGAATCGAGGTGACCAGCTCAGAGTGCAGCATCATAAAGGAGCCGTCGCCGACCAGCGCATAGACCTCGCGCTGCGGCTGCGCCAGCTTCGCCCCCAGCGCGGCGTTCACTTCATAGCCCATGCAGGAGTAGCCATATTCGACGTGATAGGCGTTGTAATCTTTGGTGCGCCAGACGCGCTGCAGGTCGCCCGGCAAGCTGCCCGCCGCCGCTACAACGACCGCGTCTTTCGGCAGTTGCTCGTTTAAGGTGCCGAGCACGCTGCTTTGCGTCAGCAGCGACTGCGTCAGGCGGCTGAATTCCGCGAACACCGCTTCACGGTCGAGGTGGTCAGCAATCTCCGGCACAAAGTCGCCCTCGTGGTATGCCACCTGATAGACGCGCTGCGTCTCTTTCATGAGCTGGCTCTGCGCCTGCTCAATCTGGTTGCCCCAGTCGTTGCTGTAGTGCTGTGAGGCCAGCGCGGCGGTGAGCGCGGTCAGCCCTTCGCGGGCATCCGCCAGCAGTTGCACGCCGTCCAGCTTGTAGCTGTCGAAATTGCTGACGTTAATATTCAGGAAGCTGACATCGGGATGCTGGAAAATCCATTTCGAAGCGGTGGTGAAGTCCGTGTAGCGGGTGCCGATGCCGATCACTAAATCGGCTTCTTTCGCCAGCAGGTTAGCGGCCAGACAGCCGGTTTCACCCACGCCGCCGACATTCAGCGGATGGTCAGAGACCAGCGTGCCTTTGCCCGCCTGCGTCTCGGCGAAAGGAATCTGATAGCGCTCGGCAAACTGGCGCAGCGCCTCGCCCGCCTCAGAATATTTCACCCCGCCACCGCAGATAATCATCGGCTTGCGCTTACGGTTAATCAGCGTCAGGGCATCCGCCAGCTGCGCCGCGACCGGCAGACGGCGATCCAGACGGTGTACCCGTTTCTGGAAGAAATAGTCCGGGTAATCCCAGGCTTCGCCCTGAACATCCTGCGGCAGCGACAGCGTGACCGCGCCGGTTTCTGCCGGATCGATCAGTACGCGCATGGCATTAATACAGGCGGACATCAGCTGCTCCGGGCGACTGACACGATCCCAGTATTTGCTGACGGCACGGAAGGCATCGTTGGTGCTGATGCTGAGATCGTAGCTCTGCTCAATCTGTTGCAGCACCGGATCGGGCTGGCGAGTGGCGAAGACGTCGCCGGGCAGCAGCAATAGCGGAATGCGGTTGGCGGTCGCGGTGGCGGCGGCAGTAATCATGTTGGCCGCACCCGGACCCACCGACGAACTGCAGGCGATAATCTGGCGGCGCAGCGACTGACGGGCAAAGCCGGTGGCGGCATGGGCCATGCCCTGCTCATTGCGGCCCTGATAAACCCTGAGATCGCCGCTATCCTGTTCCAGCGCCTGGCCCAGCCCCAGCACGTTGCCATGTCCGAAGATGGCGAAGATGCCTTTGACGAACTTCGTCTCGACGCCATCGACATCAATGAATTGATTATCAAGAAATTTAACCAGCGCCTGTGCCGTGGTCAGTCTGATTGTGCCCATGTTCCTTCCTTACATGCTGGTGGACCCCGACTTCCGCGACACCGCGCCAGGCGTAGTCATCGGCGGAAAAGGCGGCCGGAATAACTGAAACGTGAGGCGATTATAAACAAATATATTTTTCATAAAATACGATTACAGAAGAAACATTTCATTTTGCGAGTGAGATCAAATTTAACGATGGCAACCGGTCTGGCGGGCAATAGCGATGGGGAAATCTGGAACGTTTCGCAGAGAGTGATGGATGATGAAAAAATTCATTTCAATGCCGCAGATTGCCTGACTGACATATGGATTCCTGCGATCCCCCTCACAACCCTGACATACCGCCCATCGTGATAGCGGAGACCGCGCAGGTGAACGGCAATCAGGAGTTTTACCTGGTTCACAAAATTGCGATGGATATTTCATTTCATATTGAATATGGAATTTTTATTCCTCATAATCCCCTTATCCCAGCCAGACACCAACAGACCCGGAAGCAGAGCCTGCCTGGATCGGTCTTTTTGCCCGCCAGCTCTGCGAATCACAGAAGGAAAACACAGGTATGAGTACACAACAGAAGCCGCTTGATGTGATTTGTATCGGGCGCATCGCCGTTGATTTTTATGGCCAGCAGATTGGATCGCGGCTGGAAGACGTCACCTCGTTTGCTAAATATCTGGGTGGCTCGTCGGGCAACGTCGCCTATGGCACCGCGATTCAGGGGCTGAAATCGGCGATGCTGGCGCGGGTGGGAGATGAGCATAATGGTCGCTTTCTGCGTGAGGAGTTGCAGCGCGCAGGCTGTAACACCGATGCCCTGATCACCGATGC
This sequence comes from Pantoea sp. GD03673, assembly GCF_029844725.1. Classification (GTDB taxonomy): domain Bacteria; phylum Pseudomonadota; class Gammaproteobacteria; order Enterobacterales; family Enterobacteriaceae; genus Pantoea. The sequence continues at coordinate 108,852 of NZ_JAOCKJ010000009.1, read as the reverse complement.
AAAACGCCTGACCGGCATGGTGATCCTTGGGATTAAAGACGAAGAGACTTTTCCGCTGATTTTCTACCGTGATAACTGCGCTGATATGGGGCTGGTGCCGGAAGATATCGACGAAACCTTTATTGCTTCTGCCCGTGCGGTGGCGGTAACCGGCACCCACCTATCCCATCCACAGACCCGCGAAGCGGTGCTGAAAGCGCTGGATATCGCCCGTCGCAACGGCCTGCGCACGGCACTGGATATCGATTACCGCCCGGTGTTGTGGGGACTGACCTCGCTGGGCGACGGTGAAACGCGTTTCATTGAATCATCTCAGGTCACCCGGCAGTTACAGGAAGTGGTGCACTATTTTGATTTGATCGTCGGCACCGAAGAAGAGTTTCATATTGCCGGTGGCAGTACCGATACCCTGACCGCACTGAAAAACGTGCGTCAGGCGAGCCAGGCAACGCTGGTCTGCAAACGCGGTCCGCTGGGTTGTGTGGTGTTTGAAGGTGAGATCCCGGATAGCTGGGAAGAGACTGCGCTGCATACCGGCGTGCGCGTTGACGTGCTCAACGTACTGGGCGCGGGCGATGCCTTTATGTCTGGCCTGCTGCGCGGCTGGCTGAATGATGAAGGCTGGGAGCAGGCGTGCCGTTACGCCAACGCCTGCGGCGCGCTGGTGGTGTCACGCCACGGCTGCGCACCCGCCATGCCAACCAAAGCGGAGCTGGATGATTTCCTGAGCCGCGACAAAGAGGTGAAACGCCCCGACCTCGACAGCCGCCTGACCCACCTGCACCGCGTAACCACCCGCAAGCAGCAGTGGCCTGAGCTGAACGTTTTTGCCTTTGACCACCGTAAGCAGCTGGCTGATATGGCGCAGGAAGCGGGCGTGGATGAGAGCCGTATTCCACAGCTCAAACTGCTGCTGCTCGAAGCGGCTCAGCAGGCGGCCAGTGAGGCGGGATTAGAGAGCAAAAGCGGCATTCTGGCGGATACCACGTATGGTCAGAAAGCGCTGAATGCCATCACCGGTAAAGGGTGGTGGATTGGCCGGCCGATTGAGCTACCCAGCTCACGTCCGCTGCGCCTGGAGCATGGCAACATCGGCTCGCAGCTGATCGACTGGCCAGCCGAACACGTGGTGAAATGTCTGGTTTTCTATCATCCTCATGACAGTGCTGAACTGCGTAAAGAGCAGGATGATCTGGTGCTCGACGTCTGGAAAGGCTGTAACAAAAGTGGTCATGAGCTGTTGCTGGAGGTGATTCTGCCCGAGAGCAACCCGGATAAGAACGAAGCGTACTACCTTGATATTCTGCGTCATTTCTACAGCCTGGGTATCCAGCCGGACTGGTGGAAACTGCCCCCGCTCTCCGCAGAGAGCTGGCAGGCAATCAGCCAGCTGATTGAGCAGCAGGACCCACACTGTCGTGGCATTCTGTTACTCGGCCTGGATGCGCCCGAAGAGAAGCTTAAAGCGGGCTTTGCCGCAGCGGCCAATGCGCCCTGGGTGAAAGGTTTTGCGGTGGGTCGCACCATCTTTGGCCAGCCTTCGCGCCAGTGGTTGCAGGGTGAACTGGACGATCAGGCGCTGATTGAGACTGTAAAAGGGAACTACCTGCGGCTGATTGAATACTGGCGTGCTGCCCGCGCCTGATTTGCTGCTCTGCCTAAAAGCCGCTCTTAGACCGTGCAGTCACAGGGAACACGGTCAGATCGGAAAGACGCAAAAGCCGCCATCCATGGCATGCTCGGCCCGCACCATCCCTGGTGCGGGACGCTTTCCTCTTCTGACCGTGTTCCCTGCTTGTTTAGCTAATGTGTTGCTACCAGACCCGATTTTTCAGCAATCTGCGGCCATTCCAATCTGGATGGTGAAAGACTGCATACTTCCCGCCTGCTGTCATTCCATACTGGTTTTCACCCTGCCATTGCCCGCAAAGATGCACGTCCGGGCGCGTTAAAGCTAATCTGTGAACCATTTCATAAAGCCATGAAATAAACTGCATCGTTGACGCAAACAAATGAAATTTTCCATCCATCTGATACTATAGCGCTCAATATGCAGCCATTATTCTCATGATACGGGCAGAAGTGATGAACAATAATCCCACCCAACTTTCTCTCCTGCAGGACGATATTCGTCGTCGCTACGAAACGCTGAGCAAGCGTCTTAAACAGGTTGCGCGCTACATCCTTGATAACAGTAACAGTATTGCTTTCGATACCGTCGCCTCGATTGCCCAGCAAGCCGATGTGCCACCGTCGACCCTGATCCGTTTTGCGAATGCGTTTGGCTTCAGCGGCTTTAACGAAATGAAACAGGTTTTTCGTCAGCACCTGATGGAAGAGACGGTCAACTATACCGAACGCGCCCGTCTGTTCCGTCAGACCTCCACGGATGACAGCGCCAGCGCGCCTGAAAGTCCGGCCGAGATCCTCAATGTCTTCACCATGGTGAACAGCCAGGCGCTGCAGCAGCTGGCGATGCAGGTGAATCCTGATCAGCTGAACAAAGCGGTTAAGCTGCTGAATGAAGCCGAGAACATCTATGTGATTGGCCTGCGTCGCTCGTTCAGCGTCGCCTCTTATCTGGTCTACGCGCTGCGCCACCTGGAGCGCCGCGCTTTTCTGATTGATGGCCTGGGCGGGATGTTTACCGAGCAGCTCAGCCTGGTCAATCCGAAAGATGTGGTGATTGCGATCAGCTATTCACCCTATGCGCGTGAAGCGGTAGAAGTGGTGGAGATGGGTGCCAAGCGGGGTGCGCATCAGATCGCCATTACCGACAGCCAGGTCAGCCCGCTGGCCGCCTTCAGTGATGTCTGCTTTGTCGTCCGTGAAGCCCAGGTTGATGGCTTCCGTTCGCAGGTCGCCTCACTCTGCCTGGCGCAGACGCTGGCGGTGTCACTGGCGCTGAACAACGCCGAAACGCTCTGAGTTCTGACCGGTAATCTCGTTCTTTACAGCAAAGAAGGGCAGCCCGATCGGCTGCCCTTCTTAGTGATCGCTTTGCAGTGATAACACTGCCGTGGCTTACTCTTTGCGCGGATAGCTGTCGCTGTTCACCCAGGCGTGATCTTTCTCCCAGCTGAATTTCCACAACCGCACCGGCCCTGCCATCACGTTCAGATAGTAGTTGTTGTACCCCGCCAGCGTCGCCACGGGATGATACCCGCGTGGCACCATCACGACGTCGCGATTATAGGGGGCCATACAGGCATCCAGTGAGCGGTCGTCGGTATAAACACGCTGCATGGCAAAGCCAGGTTCCGGATCAAAGCGGTGATAGTAGGTCTCTTCCAGGTAGGTTTCGTTTTCGCTTTCCTCCTGGTCATGCTTGTGGCTGGGGTAAGAGCTGGTATCCCCTTCGTTGGTGTAAACCTCGACCACCAGCAGGCTGTCAGCGGGTTCAGTGTCAGGCAGGATGTTGTGCACCAGCCGCTGGTTGCGCCCTTTTCCGCGATGCTCAACGCCGACATCGGCTGGCGCAATCAGCCGCGCAGGCAGATTTCCCTGACCGGGCGCGTTACAGACCGCCAGTTCAAGATCGCTGTCAGCGTAGACTTCCACATCATCGTCATGCGGCACATAAACGGAATAGGGCGGCACGCGTTCGAAAGGCGACATGCGCTTACCAATACCGGGAAACTCAGCATGGCGGGTTTTCACCGAGGCCAGCCCGGCTACCAGCACCAGACACAGTTCTTTGTCGCCACTGGCAAGGCGCAGGGTTTCCCCTTTCTTCAGCAGATAAGCATCAAATCCCACATAACGCCAGCCAGCGCGTTCAGGCGTTACATGCTGAATACGACCCTGCGCGTCAGGGGCCTGTGCTTTCGACAGTAAAGACATCCTGATCCTCCTCTCTGTCACGATTGACGCTGCGATAGGCTCGCGGGCGCGGTGCCCGCGAACAAAGCGACCGGCAGATTAGCCTGCCGGTCGCGATCAGCGTTGAAAATGAATCAGCCTAAGGTTGGCATACTGAATTCAGACACGGTCTGCTGACCGGACGGCCAGCGCACGGTGGCCGTTTTCATACGGGTATAGAAGCGCACGCCATCCGGCCCGTGGACATTGAGTGCGCCAAACACGGAACGTTTCCAGCCGCCGAAGCTGTGGAACGCCATCGGCACCGGAACCGGCACGTTGACACCGACCATGCCCGCTTCAACGTTCTGCACAAACTCACGCGCGGTGTGACCGTTGCTGGTGAAAATGGCACTGCCGTTGCCAAACTCGTGGCTGTTAACCAGTTTCAGCGCAGTGTCATAGTCCGGTGCGCGCATGATGCTCAGCACCGGGCCAAAAATTTCTTCACGCCAGATCACCATCTCAGAAGTGACGTTATCAAACAGCGTGCCGCCAACGTAGTACCCTTCGGCGTGACCCGCGACCTGCACGTTACGGCCATCGACCACCAGCTTCGCGCCTTCCTGCTCGCCTTTGTCGATGTAACCCAGCACTTTCTTCTGGTGCGCGGCTGAGACAACCGGGCCCATCTCATTTTCATCAGCACCCTGATTCATTCCAGGGCCGATGCGCAGCGCTTTCACCAGCGGGGTCAGACGGGCAATCAGTTTGTCGGCGGTATCCTCGCCCACCGCGACCACCACCGGCAGCGCCATACAGCGTTCACCGGCAGAACCAAATGCACCGCCCATGATAGCGTTCACGGTGGCGTCCAGATCGGCATCCGGCATGACAATCGCGTGGTTCTTCGCCGCGCCAAACGCCTGCACCCGCTTGCCGTGAGCGCTGGCGGTTTTATAGATATGCTCAGCCACACCCGACGAACCGACGAAGCTTACCGCGGCAATGCGCGGATCTTTATAGAGCTGCTCAGCATCTTCGTTAGCGCTATGCACGACGTTAAAGACGCCATCCGGCAGGCCCGCTTCGGTCAGCAGTTCAGCCATACGCACTGACGCAGAGGGATCCAGCGCTGGTGGCTTCAGAACAAAGGTGTTACCGCAGGCCAGGGCGATCGGGAACATCCAAAGGGGTACCATCGCGGGGAAGTTAAACGGTGTAATACCCGCCACGACACCTACCGGCTGCATCAGCGAATAACTGTCAACGCCGCCGCCGACGTTCGGGGAATATTCACCTTTGAGCAGATGGGGAATGCCGCAGGCAAACTCAATCACTTCAATGCCGCGCGTCAGTTCACCCAGCGCATCAGACCAGACTTTGCCATGCTCAGAGACAATCAGCGCCGCCATTTCATCACGGTGCTGTTCCATCAGGGCTTTAAAGTTAAACAGAACGCGGGCGCGACGCAGCGGCGAGGTTTTTGACCACGCGGCAAATGCATCATGCGCGACACCAATCGCCTGGGCCACTTCATCAGCGGTACTTTGCGTCAGTTCACGTACCACTTTGCCGGTTGCCGGATCGTAAACAGGAATGGTTTCGTTGCTGGCGCTGAAAGTGGTTTTACCGCCAATAAAGTTACCTATGATTGTCATGATGTTGCCTCTTAAGATGGTTAAGTTCCCTGCAGACGGACCCTGTGGCCTGCCACACTGCCTGACCCGGCAAACCTGAAAGCGTGTTATGAAGCTATTACAGTGGAACAAATTTTTCAAATAGTTCTTTTTGGAAAATTTGCTTTTAGCGGCACGGATCGCATTTTTCCCGCCCGTCAGTGTCTGACGGCATCACGATGGCAGGCGGTGATTAAGCGCCATCAGCCTTACGCAACAGGCGAACAGCAGAGGCAGGAAGAAGGTGAGTGACTGCGAAGTTGATCCAGTGTTTATGCATCAGACTGAAACGAAATATGAAATTAATGCGAGACCGATCTAATATTCTGCATTTCATAATTCACTATTAATGAAATAAATGTTTTCTTTAACCCATACCTTCTCCTGTCCCGGAGTCAGCGCATGGCCATCGATCCCACCCGTTTCTGTATTAACCGCAAAATAGCGCCCCGGCTCTCGCTGGAGGCCTTTTTTCAGCTGGTTCAGCGTCTGGGGCTAAGTAAAGTGGAACTGCGTAATGACATGCCCGGCGGCAGCGTCACCGATGATCTCAGCACCGACCAGCTGCGTGCCCTGACCGATAAGTATCACATCGATATCGTCACCATTAATGCGCTTTATCCGTTTAACCGCGTTGATGACGCGCTGCTGAGCCGGGCCGAGGCGCTGCTACAGACCGCACAGCAGATTGGTGCAAAGGCGCTGGTCATGTGTCCGCTGAATGAGGGGATTGCCGTGTCGGCGCAGCAGACGCAGGCGGCAATGCAGCAGCTGGCACCGCGCTTTGCCCATTACGGTATTCAGGGGCTGGTGGAGCCGCTGGGGTTTGCGGTCAGCTCACTGCGTTCGATCGTACAGGCACAGCGTTGGATTGCCGAGGCAGATGTCCCCTTTAAGCTGTTGCTGGATACGTTCCACCATCATCTCTATGAACAGGCTGAGCAGGAATTCCCGGCGGGTATCCATACCGGACAGATTGGGCTGGTGCATCTTTCGGGTGTGGAAGACAGGCGACCGACCGCTGAACTGACCGACGACGAACGCATTATGCTGAGTGATAACGATGTGCTGAAGAGCGCGGTGCAGGTGAAGCGACTGGAGATGCTCGGCTACAAGGGCGTCTACGCCTTTGAGCCTTTCTCTGAACAGCTCAACAGCTGGACCCCGGCGGAGATCGAACGGCAGATCCGCCACAGTATTGAACTGCTACAGGCCTGAATCCTGTTCACCTCCGACATTTACTGGTTTATCTGTGTCTGCAAAGACGTTATGGCCCGCTGCTGGGCCATTTTTTTATCCTGACGTATCGTCTGTAACAGGCGCTGATGCCTGACGACGCTGAAGGCGCAGTGTGCAGAAAAACGCGACGCAGATCAGCAGCGCCGTGAGCAGATAGACGCGGGAGACACCCGCATAATTCATAATAAATCCGGCAAGTGGCCCGGTTATCCCCAGCGACAAATCCATAAAGGCAGTGTAGGTTGCCAGGGCGCTGCCCTGATTCTGCTGCGGCACCACTTTTACCGCCACCACGCCCAGCGCCGGGAACACCAGCGAGAATCCCGCGCCGGTCAGAAACGCACCCGCTTTCGCCATCCAGGGATCTCCCGCTGCGGCGACCAGAAACAGTCCGGCAGCCTCAACGGCCAGACAAACGCTGGCGACCCGCAGGCCGCCGTGACGGTTAATCGCATTCGGAAACAGCAGGCGTGCGCCAACGAAAGCACCGCTGAACAGGGAGAGCGCAAAGGCCGCGCCTTCCCAGCCTTTATCCTGATAGAACAGCGTGATAAAGGTGGCAATGACGCCGAAACCTGCCGATCCCATCGCCAGAATCGCGCCAAAGCCAGCGATTTTCCCCAGCACCGCCCGAAACGGCAGCGGTCTGGCGCGGCTGGCTTTTACCGCCGGACGCGGGACCGCGCAGGCGATGCCGACAACGCAGATAGCCACAATCACCAGCGACAGCCACAGTAGCCCACCCGCCTGGAAGATCATCACGCCCAGCGGCGCGCCTATCGCCATCGCGCCATAGGTGACAATGCCGTTCCAGGAGATGACGCGTCCAATGTGCAGCGACCCCACCCGCGCAACTCCCCACAGCGAGGTGCCGGTGCCGGTAAAACTCTGGCCCACGCCCAGAATCATCCGGCCCACACAGAGTAACGTCAGGCTCCAGAGCGGGGATTCGATCAGCGCCGCCAGCAGAATACACAACCCGCTGATCAGACAGCCCACCAGGCCGGTCACCACCACTTTCTTTGGCCCCCAGAGGTCGGCATAGCGCCCGGCGTGTGGCCGGCTCAGCAGCGTCGCCACATATTGCAGGCTGATCACCACGCCCGCCCAGAATGCGCTGAAGCCCAGTTGCTCATGCACCCATCCCGGCAGGACCGCCAGCGGCAGACCAATGGTGAGATAGCTGGCAAAGTTGTAAGCGACAATAGAGAGGATCAGCAGAGAAATATGCAGGCTTCCGGATGGGGCGTTCTGTTCCGCCGCAGGCTGTTCAGGCATGAGTCCTCGCGCTCGTATTTGGCTGAATGATAAGGTTTATCCTTTCACTATACCCGCTTTCGCCACTGGCGCATCACAATGGCACGGTTATCGGGCAGGAGAAAGCAGTGTAAAAACAGGCACAGCATGGCGTCGCGGCTTTGCCGTCATAGCTGAGTACGGTGGCGCTGATTACCCCACCCTTTTGCCGCCGCGCTTTACCGTTTCTCTGATAAATCAGATTGTTAATTTTCTTGCTGCTACACTTTCAGCAGCCAGATTACGTCACGGGAGAGGCAATGAGCGAGCTGCAACGGGAAAAGATTGGACAAAATATTCTGATAAAACTGGCGATGCTGGTCATCATTCTCGCCGGGGTCAGGGCCGCGTCCGATATTCTGGTCCCGCTTCTGCTGGCGGCGTTCTTTGCCATTGTGCTGAATCCGCTGGTGACGATGCTGATGCGTCGTGGCTTCCGCCGTGGACTGGCGATTGGGCTGGTCATCACCGTGATCTTCTGCGGTCTCCTGCTGCTGGGTGCCATCATCGCCAGCTCGATGAGCGAGTTTTCAGACCTTTACCCGCAACTCCGCGCCACGCTGGAGCAGAAAATGACGGTGCTGCAACATCTGGCAGCGGGCTTTCATCTCAATATTTCAACGAATGCGCTGATACAGCGTTTCGACCCTAATACCATGATGAACCTGGCAAGCGCCGCGCTGAGCGGCTTTTCAGGCGCGATGACCAATACCGTGCTGCTGGTGCTGACCGTGGTCTTTATGCTGTTTGAGGTCCATCACCTGCCCTACAAAATGCGTAACGCGCTGGTGAACCCGAAAATTCGTATCGCCGGGCTGCATAAGGCGCTGAAGGGCGTTACGCACTATCTGGCGCTCAAAACCCTGGTCAGTCTGATCACCGGCATCGCGGTCTGGCTGACGCTGTATCTGCTGGATGTGAAGTTCGCGCTGCTGTGGGGCGTCGTGGCGTTTATCCTCAACTTTATTCCCAATATTGGCCCGATTATCGCCGGTTTACCGCCGTTTCTGCAGGCGTTGCTGCTCAACAGCCTGTTCGATGCCGCTATGGTGGCAGCGCTGTTTACCGCCATTCATATGGTGTTCGGCAACATGCTGGAACCGCGACTGATGGGGCGCGGTCTTGGCTTATCAACGCTGGTGGTGTTCCTGTCGCTGGTGTTCTGGGGCTGGCTGCTTGGTCCGGTCGGTATGCTGCTCTCGGTGCCGCTGACCAGCATTACCAAAATTCTGATGGAGACCACCCCAGGCGGCAGCCGTCTGGCGATTATGCTGGGCACCGGACGACCTAAACGCGTTCGGGGATTAACCAAGTAGCCGCTGCTGGACGTGCTGCAGATGGCGCTCCATAGCCTGGCGGGCCGCGGCTTCATCACCCGACACAATCGCACGGGCGATCTGCTGATGGTCAGCATTCATCTCCTGCGCAAAACTGTCATCGGCATAATGGCGTTCCAGTCGCTGCACATGCGGGCTGTGGCGTTTGTTCCATAACTGCTCCAGCAGGTCGCGTAAGACATCATTGCCGCTCATCTCGCCGATCAGCAGGTGGAAGCGTTTATCCTGTTCCAGAAAGGCCGCATCGTTTTCATTGTATTGCTGCAATTCAGCGGTCAGCGTCAGCAGTGCTGCACGCTGATCGGGCGTGCCATTCCGTGCGGCAAATCCTGCCAGCATGCCTTCAAAGGCTTCACGCGCCTGCAAAATATCCTGCAGACTGCAGGCTTCACTCTCCTGCGGGATCGCGGCCTGCGGCAGCGGCTGAGCGACGTAAACACCCGTGCCGGTACGGATATCGACCCAGCCGGTCATCTCAAGCGCAATCAACGCTTCACGCACTGACGAACGGCTGACACCCAGCTGTTTTGCCAGTTCGCGCTCGGGCGGCAGCAGGCCACCCGCCACAAAATCACCGCGCGTGATACCGGCCATAATGGCATTGGCAATCTGACGGTACAGGCGCTCCGTTTTAATGACTGGCAGGGTCATTGTCCTCTCCTTTATTCCGCATAAACCGATCACCTCAGGGATGCAGTTTGTCATGCTGCGATCCGGATCACGGCCCTGTTTTGCCCGCTATCATACTCTTGGCCCAGCGGCCTGACCACTGGGCCACATCACAGTTGAGGAGTAAAAATGGAACATACATGGCGATGGTACGGCCCGAACGACCCGGTCTCACTGGATGATGCGCGACAGGCGGGCGCAACCGGTATTGTGACGGCGCTGCACCATATCCCTAATGGTGAAGTGTGGCCGGTTGAGGAGATTAAAGCGCGTCAGGCTCTGCTGGCGGAAAAAGGGCTGGTCTGGTCGGTGGTGGAAAGCATCCCGGTGCATGAGGCGATCAAAACTCAGCGCGGTGACTACCTTCGCTATATCGCCAGCTATCAGCAGTCGATTCGCAATCTGGCTGCCTGCGGCATTGATACCGTCTGCTACAACTTTATGCCGGTGCTGGACTGGACGCGCACCGACCTCGCCTGGACGCTGCCGGATGGCGCAAAAGCGCTGCGCTTCGACGCCGATGCTTTCGCCGCCTTCGAACTTTATCTGTTGCAGCGTCCGGGAGCCGAACAGGATTACAGCGCGGCCGAACAACAGGCCGCCGCTGAGCGCTTTGCCGCCATGAGCGCTGAGGATAAAAGCACGCTGGTGCGCAATATTATTGCCGGACTGCCCGGTGCCGAAGAGGGGTACACGCTGGAGCAGTTCCAGGCACAGCTGGCGCAGTATGACGGCATCGACAAAGCAAAACTGCGCGAGCATATGGCAACCTTCCTGCGTGCCATCGTGCCGGTTGCCGAAGAAGTGGGTATTAAACTGGCAGTGCATCCGGACGATCCACCGCGTCCAATTCTGGGCCTGCCGCGCATTATCTCTACCCAGGAAGATATGCAGTGGCTGAAGGAAACCGTGGACAGCCTGCACAACGGTTTCTGTTTCTGTACCGGCTCCTACGGCGTGCGTGCCGACAATGCGCTGGTTGAGATGGCGGAAACCTATGCCGACCGCATCAATTTTGTCCATCTGCGTGCCACTAAACGCGAGGCAAACCCCAACAGCTTCCATGAAGCCGCGCACCTGGCGGGCGACGTCGATATGGTCGGGGTGATCAGGGTTATTCTGGCGGAAGAGCAGCGCCGTCGTCGGGCGGGCAACCAGCGGGCGATTCCGATGCGCCCCGATCATGGTCATCAGATGCTGGACGACCTGCATAAACGCACCAATCCCGGTTACTCCGCCATTGGCCGTCTGAAAGGACTGGCGGAGCTGCGCGGCGTTGAGGTGGCGCTGAAACAGATCTATTTTGCCGATTAATTTACCCTGCGTCCGCCCTCAGGCGGGCCGGGGTCTCCCCTGGCTGCTGCTGCGTTTCGCCTTTTTCCCCTGTCACTGTTTCTCCTGCATTTTTTCTGCTGAGCCCCAATGAAGGCAAAACAACCTGTCAATAAAGGCAAAGTCTGGTCGATAATTGACCTGCGTCAGTTCAGTTGATGGCAAAAACGCTAATCTTCACCGCCCGGAGAAATGCTATGCTGCGTCACTGATAAGCCCCTCCGTATAATACCAATAATAGCCAGAGGAGTTAGCGGTGCCGCTACTGAAACGAAAACGCGACTACGCCAGGCTGGTGATTATTATCTCCGGCGTGCTGCCTCTGATTATGGGCATTTTTTTCGCCGCCCTTGATGCACGCCACACCGTCCGGCAACAGCAGGTAAGCGCGGCAAATACCCTGCTATCCCAGGCCGAGAGAATGAGCGACAGCGCCTGGGATATGATTACCACCCTGCGTCAGTTTCAGCATCAGCCCTGCAGCCAGATTGAAAGCCAGTTACAGCGCATCGGTTCGCTGAATGCCTATTTCCGCGCCATCGGTAAAATGGAAAAAAACAGAATTGCCTGCTCTTCAGCCTACGGGACAAAGCCTGCTTTTCTGAGCCATATGATCATGCGTGACGCGCCGGTCACCGGAAAATCCTGGTGGAGCCTGTCGATTGCCGGAACCGCGGGTGTGCCGGATCGTCCGGCCGTGATTTTTATGCGCAATCTGCCCGATGGTGAGGGATTCTGGGCAGTGATTGATGGTCAGTATCTGATCGACTTTATGCACGCAATCAGCAGCACCCATCGCTATCATTTCAGCATGAAATTTAGCGACGGCGCGCCCGTTTCGTTTGGCGATCCGCAAATCGCGCAGTCCGGCTGGTTTGAACCGCTGATTTATCAGGCCAGTTCCAGCCGCTATCCGATCTCTGTCACCCTTATTGCCTCACCCTCTGAGCTGATCTCGGCCTGGCGTCAGGTGATGTTGATCATCATGCCGATGGCAGTCATTTTCGCTATTCTGCTGATGATGCTGGTGGCGAACTGGCTGCAACGGCGTATTTCCTGGCGCGATGAGATTCGGCGGGCCATCTCCGGCGGCCAGTTCAGGGCGCACTATCAGCCGGTCTATGACAACCGGCGGCAACGCTGTAGCGGCGCAGAGGCACTGCTGCGCTGGACAACGCCCGACGGTAACGGCATCCGGCCTGATATTTTTATCGGTGCCGCTGAAGCGGAAGGCATGATTGTGCCACTAACCCGTCATCTGCTCGATTTAATTGCAGAGGATGTGCAGGCGTGGCCGGTTGAGCCAGGCTTCCACCTGGCCATTAACGTGGCGGCAGATCACTTGCAGCATCCTGATTTTGTTAGCGATATGCTGCACTTCGCCGCACGTGTTAAAGATAAGCAATTCCTGATCACCCTGGAACTGACCGAACGCAGCCTGATCAAAGATGGCGCGCAGGTGGCACGCAAGCTGGAGCAGTTACGTGGCTGCGGCATGAAGGTGGCGATTGATGATTTTGGTACCGGCCACTGTTCGCTGAGTTATTTACAGACCTTCACGATGGATTATCTGAAGATCGACCGCGGCTTTATCAACGCCATTGAATCCCTGGAGGGCCGGACCCCGGTACTGGATGCAATTATCCAGCTCAGTCATGAGCTTGAACTGGAAGTGCTGGGGGAAGGCGTCGAGAGCGCATTGCAGTTCAGCTATCTGAAGCAGCGCGGCGTGATCTTTATCCAGGGCTACTATTATGCCCGTCCGATGGACAACGCGGCGCTGATCGCCTGGCTCGCCAGAGAGGGTGAAACGCCGTTTGAACCGGATCATGCTCTGAAGGCGCACCGGACGGCCAGCGTCTGAACCGGCGCTGAACTTAACAGGCCCGCCGCGCACCAGGGGCCTGTTGTCTTCTTTCGTTATGCAGCCTGGCTTACTGCCACCCGCTTCTGTGTAGCGGCTCTTCCCCTGCGGCGTCGGCTTCTCCGCACATCACTCATTCCCGCTCCGATTTGCTGAAAAAACCGGCGGTCGTCACGCAGCGTGATAATTTTTTTGCGCAGCTAAACAGCCACATTGGTGGTCAAAATAGCCTGCATGTAGCCCAAACATGACAGATATCACACAAAAACGGTATACTCTGTCGCTGTTCGCAATAATCACAACAGTAATTATTGTGTCAGCTGGCGCGTAAACAGCGCTTATTTGAAGCTATGCTTAAATTTCTCAACGCAGCGGTCTGACTGATTCACCCCGGCTCGCGCCGTTGAGGACTTTCGTGTTCCATTACAGGGTAATTCTATGAAATTGCGTAGGAAGCGTGTAAAACCAATTGGGCTCGATGATGTCACCATCATCGATGATGCCCGTTTACGTAAAGCCATCACCGCAGCCTCTCTGGGTAATGCGATGGAGTGGTTCGACTTCGGTGTTTATGGCTTTGTGGCCTATGCACTGGGTAAAGTCTTCTTCCCGGATGCTTCACCAGGCGTGCAGATGATTGCCGCGCTGGGTACCTTCTCTGTACCCTTCCTGATTCGCCCGCTGGGTGGTCTGTTCTTCGGTATGCTGGGCGACAAATATGGTCGTCAGAAAATTCTCTCCATCACCATCATCATCATGTCGGTCAGTACGTTCTGTATCGGTCTGATACCCTCCTATGCCTCCATCGGCATCTGGGCACCGATTCTGCTGCTGTTAGCCAAGATGGCGCAGGGCTTCTCGGTAGGGGGTGAATATACCGGTGCCTCAATCTTTGTCGCCGAATATTCGCCTGACCGTAAACGCGGCTTCATGGGAAGCTGGCTCGATTTTGGTTCGATTGCGGGCTTTGTGCTCGGGGCGGGCCTGGTCGTGCTGATTTCCTCGATTATCGGGGAAGCAAATTTCCTTGAGTGGGGCTGGCGTCTGCCGTTCTTTGTGGCACTGCCGCTGGGCATCATTGGTCTTTACCTGCGTCATGCGCTGGAAGAGACCCCGGCATTCCAGCAGCACGTGGACAAACTGGAACAGGGCGACCGCGAAGGCCTGCAGGATGGTCCGCAGGTCTCGTTTAAAGAGATTGCGACCAAACACTGGCGCAGCCTGCTCTCCTGTATCGGTCTGGTTATCGCCACAAACGTCACTTACTACATGTTACTGACGTACATGCCGAGCTACCTGTCGCATAACCTGCACTACAGCGAAGATCACGGCGTGATGATTATCATCGCCATCATGATCGGTATGCTGTTTGTTCAGCCAATGATCGGCATGATGAGTGACCGTTTTGGCCGTCGTCCGTTTGTCATCATCGGCAGTATCGCCCTGCTGGTCTTTGCGATTCCTGCATTTATGATGATCAACAGTGGCGTACTGGGAATGATTTTTGCCGGACTTCTGCTGATGGCGGTCATCCTTAACGCCTTTACCGGCGTGATGGCCTCGTCACTGCCTGCAATGTTCCCGACGCACATCCGCTACAGTGCGCTGGCCAGTGCGTTTAACATCTCGGTACTGGTTGCCGGTCTGACGCCAACGCTGGCGGCCTGGCTGGTTGAATCCACCAACAACCTTTACATGCCAGCCTACTATCTGATGGTGGTTGCGGTTATTGGTCTGATTACCGGTCTGTTCATGAAAGAGACAGCAAACAAGCCACTGAAAGGTGCAACGCCCGCTGCCTCGGATATGGAAGAAGCGCGTGAAATCCTCCAGGAGCATCACGATAACATCGAGAACAAAATCGAAGATATCGACGAAGAAATTGCCCGCCTGGAAGCGAAACGTAAAAACCTGGTGCAGCAGCACCCGGATATTAACGAGTAATCGTTCTGCTCTCCCGCCGCCCGGCGGGAGAGTACTTTTCCCCTCGCCTTACCGCACACAAACCTTCATGCCTCGCAGGCAAAGGGAGTAAACTGTTGTCACTTTTTTCACCTGCGTAAGAATGAAAATGTCTGATTATTCCCTTATCCAGCGCCCAAGAAGATTGCGCGCCAGCGCTTCAATGCGTGAAATGTTCCAGGAGTCTTCCCTGAGCCTGAACGATCTGGCTCTGCCTATTTTTGTTGAAGAAGACGTTGACGATTACAAAGCAATTCAGGCGATGCCTGGCGTGATGCGTATTCCGGAAAAACGTCTCGCCTGGGAGATTGAACGCATCGCCAAAGCGGGCATTCGCTCCGTGATGACCTTTGGTATTTCGCACCATACCGACGCCACCGGCAGCGATGCCTGGAACGAAAACGGTCTGGTGGCACGCATGTCCCGCATCTGCAAAGACACCGTGCCGGAAATGATTGTGATGTCTGACACCTGCTTCTGTGAGTACACCAGCCACGGCCACTGTGGCGTGCTCTGCGACCACGGCGTCGATAACGACGCAACCCTGGCAAACCTGGGTAAGCAGGCCGTAGTTGCCGCAGCAGCCGGAGCAGATTTTATTGCGCCGTCAGCGGCGATGGATGGTCAGGTTGAGGCGATTCGCCGGGCACTGGACGCGGCGGGCTTTACCCAGACTGCCATCATGTCCTACTCCACCAAATTTGCTTCATCGTTTTACGGCCCGTTCCGTGAAGCAGCCGGAACAGCGCTGAAAGGCGACCGTAAAACCTATCAGATGAACCCGATGAACCGTCGTGAAGCGATTCGTGAATCGCTGCTTGATGCGGCGCAGGGCGCGGATTCACTGATGGTGAAGCCGGCAGGTGCCTATCTGGATATCCTGCGCGACATTCGTGAACGCACCGAACTGCCGCTGGCGGCGTATCAGGTGAGTGGCGAATACGCGATGATCAAATTTGCCGCGCAGGCCGGTGCCATTGATGAGCGTAATGTGGTGCTGGAAAGCCTCGGTGCAATTAAACGAGCCGGTGCGGACCTGATTTTCAGCTATTTCGCCCTTGATCTCGCAGAACAAAAAGTGCTCTGATCCCCTCCTCATAAAGAGCGTGGTTCCTGTATCACGCTCTTCTTCTTCGCCGTAAGGCAAACACCAGAACCTGGCTTCAGCTAAAACAATAAAGGTCTCTGTGATGAAAGCACCTGAAATCCCTGCCGACGAGGCACAACGTTTATCGCAGCTGCGTGCGCTGAACATAATGAACACCCCAGCGGAGGAGCGCTTTGACCGTCTAACCCGTCTGGCACGCCGCCTGTATGACGTTCCTATCGCGTTGGTCAGCCTGCTGGAAGCGGACCATCAGTGGTTTAAATCCGCGCAGGGCTATGAACCTGAAGGATCGCCCCGCAACATCTCTTTTTGCGGCCATGCCATCCTGCAGGATGAGATCATGATTGTTGAAGATGCGCAAAAAGATCCGCGTTTTCATGATAATCCGCTGGTGACCGGCGAGCCATACATTCGCTTTTATGCAGGCTGTCCGCTGCGTGCGCCGGGCGGTGCCAAAATGGGTACGTTCTGCATTATTGGCCGTGAACCGCGTCAGTTTAATCAGGAAGATCAGGCCACGATGCGTGATCTGGCCGCAATGGCCGAAGCGGAACTGGTCGCCTTTCAGACCGCCACCTGTGATGAGCTGACCCAGATTACCAATCGTCGCGGCTTTATGACGCTGGGACAGATGGTGCTGAATGAGTGCCTCATTAAAAACCGGCCCGCCTGCCTGACTTTCCTCGATCTCGACAAGTTTAAGCAGATTAACGACACGCTGGGCCACCGCGAAGGCGACCGCGCACTGATGGACTTTGCCGACGCGATGAAAGTTGTGTTTAATCACTCCGATCTGTTTGCCCGTCTGGGCGGCGACGAGTTCGTGGTGCTGTTTAACGGCCTGCAGCAGCAGCAGAGCGAAGCGTTGCTCGCGCAGTTCGACCGTTACCTGCAACAGCAGTCAGTCAACCTGAATCGTCGTTATCGTCTGCAATTCTCTTCCGGCGTCGTGGCGTTTGACGCGGCGCATCCGCAGTCGCTGGAACAGTTGCTGCACGACAGCGATAAGCAGATGTACCTCAGGAAAAAGCAGAAAAGCGTAGCGGTATGAGATCAGGCGCCACCGCGCCTGACTGTTCATCGCCGCGCCAGATCGTCGAGCAGCGTCTGATTAAACCTGGCCGGTTCTTCCATTTGTGGCGCGTGTCCCATACCGGGAAATTCGATTAAGCGCGCGCCCGGAATGCGTTTTGCGGCCTCTTTACCCAGCACCGCATAATTCCCCAGCCGGGCTTTCACCTCCGCAGAGGCGATATCACTGCCGATGGCCGTCGTGTCTGATGTCCCGATCATCAGCGTGGTGGGCACTTTCAGATCGCCGAATTCATAAAATACCGGCTGCGTGAAGATCATGTCGTAGATGAGGGCAGAGTTCCACGCCACCTTCTGATGGCCCGGCCCGCTGTTGAGTCCGGCCAGCATATCCACCCACTTGTCATATTCCGGTTTCCAGCGCCCGACATAATAGGTCTGCTGCTCATACTTCTTAATGCCTTCCGCACTCAGCTTCAGTTCGCGCTGATACCACTGATCGATCGAGCGCCACGGTGCGCCTTTGGCTTTCCAGTCCTCCAGTCCGATCGGGTTGACCAGCACCAGCTTCTGCGTCTGTTCCGGGTACATCAGCGCATAACGCGTTGCCAGCATTCCGCCCGTAGAGTGACCGATGATCACCGCCTTCTCCACGCCCAGCCGGGCGAGCAGCTGATGCGTATTCTCTGCCAGCTGCTGAAAGCTGTATTGATAGCTGGCGGGCTTGGTCGAGCTGCAGAAGCCAATCTGGTCAGGCGAGATAACACGATATCCCTGCTGGCTTAGCGCGCGAATGGTCTCTTCCCATGTTGCGCCACAGAAATTTTTACCGTGCATCAGCACCACCGTTCTGCCGTTGGCCTGTTGTGCCGGTTTCACATCCATGTAGCCCATACTCAGCGATTGCTGCTGGGACTGAAAGTGGACGTGCTGTAAAGGATAAGGGTAGTGAAATCCTTCCAGTTGTTCGCCATAAGCAGGCGCAGCACTGGCGGGCGCATGGGCAAATAAAGCCAGCGAGGTGAGCAAAGCGGCAAGCGGTTTTTTCAACACGTATGTCGGGCTCATCCGGGGGTCTCCAGGTTAAAGGTGAGTGGTAAGCCTGGCATGTCACGGCCAAAAATCTATTGATGCGCTGTGCGATAGCCTTGATTTCAGGAAAGCTGGCCGCCGAATCACACTCTCACTTTTATTATCCGCACAGCATTGATTATCTCACCCCACAATTATCAACAGACTAATTACAATTCATCCTTTTCATTAATAACTGCTGTTTATTTGCATCTCTTTTGAGATAACGATTCAAATACTGAAAGATCTTTACGCAAAGAATAAGCACACTAAGATAAATAATTCATAATCCTTCTGAATCAAATAGCGGGGAGGAACAGCCATGAATGAAAAAAGATATAACGAAAGCGTGATCGTCTCTATTACCGAGTGGATTAATAATAATCTTGATCAGCGTTTAAGCGTTGATGATATTGCAGAAAAAGCAGGTTATTCTAAATGGTATTTACAGAAACTCTTTGCCCGTTATCATAATGAAACGCTGGCACGTTATATCCGAAAGAAAAAACTGAACGCCAGCGTTAACGATCTAAAAAACAGTCGGATTCCCATTATCAGCCTGGCGCTGAAATACCATTTTGAAAGCCAGCAATCCTTTACCCGCTCTTTTAAGCAGGTAATGGGCTGTACGCCAAGCGTCTGTCGTAAACGTCTGATGAGCGATGAGGCGAAACAGCAGCTGGCCGACGTTGACGATTCCTGCACGCTCTGCAGCTACGTTCGGCCAGGAGAAAGCAGGCAGAATGGCGGCGTGGTAGTCCGGCCTGTTACACGCTCAGCACGCGGGTATGCAAAGGCAGACGCTTTCTGCGATATCAGTTAATCAGGATTCATCCGGCTGATAATACTGCACACCAATCTTAATGCGCTCACGTCCCTGGGTGACACGATGACGATTGGTGTCGCGCAATGAATAGACGCAGCCACAATATTCCTGCTGATAGAAACTCTCGCGCTTGCTGATTTCAATCATGCGCGCCGATCCGCCGCCTTTACGCCAGTTAAACTCCCAGTAAAGCAGATCAGGATATGCCGCTGCTGCGCGGACTCCGCAGCTGTTAATTTGCTTCATATCTTTCCAGCGTGAAATCCCCAGGCAACTGGTCATCACGGGAAACCCGTTTTCATGGGCATACAGCGCCGTGCGCTCAAAGCGCATATCAAAGCACATGGTGCAGCGTTCACCCCGTTCCGGCGACCACTCCAGCCCACGCGCCCGCTCAAACCAGTTATCCCGGTCATAATCAGCATCAACAAACGGCACACCGAATTTTTCGGCAAAGCGAATATTTTCCTCTTTGCGCAGCTCATACTCTTTGAGCGGATGAATATTCGGGTTGTAGAAATAGATGGTGTATTCAATGCCGGATGCCAGCATCGCTTCCATCACTTCCCCCGAACAGGGTGCGCAACAGGAGTGCAGCAGGACTTTGTTATGACCGCCCGGCAGAGGCAGCGGCTGACGCTGGAAAGGTTCAGACATAAGCACCTTCAATCAATGGCAGAAAAGCGGAAGTGTAATGCCGCAGGCGGTCAGTTGCAAAATCTGACCTGATGCCGCCTGCTTTGCGTATTCGTGCCTCTGCCGCCGTTTCCCGACTCTGCACCAACCTGCTGATCTCTGATGGTTTCTTTTCACAACACGGCTGTGCTGCACCAGGTGATGGCCGGAAGTGTGATCAGACCCACACTGGCATCGACTATGTTTACATAACATTAACAATATTGACATTGAATCACTGCAAGGAGACTCGCATGGTCGCGGCTAAAAAATCGGGAAATCATCAGAACCGTTTTATCCGGTTCGTCTGTTTTATGGCTGCGCTGTCCGGCCTGCTGTTTGGTCTGGATATCGGCGTTATTGCAGGTGCCTTGCCGTTTCTGGCGAAGGATTTGCAAATCACTAACCATCAGCAGGAGTGGGTGGTGAGTTCGATGATGTTTGGCGCGGCGCTGGGCGCACTGGCGGCGGGCTGGATGTCATCAAAGCTGGGTCGCAAGAAAAGTATGCTGGCGGGTGCGACGCTGTTTGTGATTGGCTCGCTGTGGTCAGCTTTTTCGCCCGATGTGGCGTCGCTGGTCTGTGCCCGCGTGATGCTGGGGCTGGCGGTCGGGATCGCCTCTTACACCGCGCCGCTCTATCTGGCAGAGATTGCGCCTGAACGTATTCGCGGGTCGATGATTTCGATGTATCAGCTGATGCTGACCACCGGCATCGTGGTCGCGTATCTCTCTGACACCGCGTTCAGCTACACGGGAAACTGGCGCGCAATGCTCGGCGTTATCGCCATTCCGGCAGTGATCCTGTTTATCGGTGTACTGTTTCTGCCCAACAGTCCGCGCTGGCTGGCGGCACACGGGCGCTTTAACGAAGCGCAGCGCGTGCTGGACAGGCTGCGTAACAGCAGCGAACAGGCCAGAGAGGAGCTGGAAGAGATCCGTGAAAGCCTGCAGGTGAAGCAGCGCGGCTGGTCGCTGTTCCGCTCTAATGGCAATTTCCGTCGTACGGTCTGGCTGGGCATGCTGTTACAGGTTATGCAGCAGTTTACCGGCATGAATGTGGTGATGTATTACGCCCCTAAAATCTTTAATATCGCCGGTTTCTCCAGCACCCGTGAGCAGATGTGGGGCACGGTGATTGTCGGGCTGGTCAACATGCTGGCTACGCTGATTGCCATCTTCTTTGTGGATCGCTGGGGTCGCAAGCCGATGCTCACTACCAGTTTTCTGGTGATGGCGGTAGGCATGGGCGTGCTGGGAACGCTGCTGCACATCGGCGTTGAAACAGATTTCCGCAAATACTTTGCTGTGGCAATGCTGCTGATGTTTATCGTCGGCTTTGCGATGGCCGCAGGACCGGTGGTCTGGCTGCTCTGCTCAGAGATTCAGCCGCTGAAAGGGCGTGACTTCGGCATTACGGCGTCCACCACCACTAACTGGGTCGGCAATATGATTGTGGGTGCCACCTTCCTGACCATGCTGGATCAGCTGGGCAATGCCAGCACCTTCTGGTTCTACGGTGCGCTCAATCTGGTGTTTATCGTGCTGACGATGATGCTGGTCCCCGAGACCAGGCATGTGACACTGGAGCACATTGAACGCAACCTGATGAAGGGTAAGGCACTGCGTGATATCGGGGCGTAACCGCCCCGCATCCGCTTACCATTGCAGCTGCTGGCCGGCGTAGTCGACGTAGTGATGCCCGCCGCGTCCGCGCCAGTGGGTCAGCTGCCGGACAATACCGGTGGCACTCTCTTCTGCCGTCAGGGGCGCACTCTCACCGCCCATGTCCGTTTTCACCCAGCCGGGATGCAGCGTCAGCAGCGTCCCGCGCTGCGCTTCCACTGCCGTGGTCAGCGTGCGGCTCAGCATATTCAGTGCGGCTTTGCTGGCCGCGTAAATCGGCATCTGCGCGTCCGGATTTTCGTTCAGGCTACCGAGCTGGGATGAGGTCAGCGCCAGCACGCCCTCCGGTTTCAGGAGCGGCAGCAGAATCTCTGCCGTGCGAACCGGTGCTATCGCATTGGTCAGAAATAGCTGTGCCAGTTCCTGATCGTCACTCTGCGACACCTGCTGGTGCGAAGGCCCGGAAATCCCGGCGTTAATCAGGATCGCATCAAACGATTTGCCACTGAGCTGATTAGCCAGCTGCTGAACCGCCGATGCGTGGGTCATATCCAGCGCATGCCAGTCAATGCCTGCCTGGTTACCCTGTTCGGGAATGCCGCTGCGATGCGTGGCCGTGACCTGCCAGCCTTCACCGGCAAACGCCTGTACCACCGCCAGACCGATACCGCGGGATGCGCCAATAATCAGAACGTCGTTTTGCTGAGCCATATTCACTCCTCGTTGATTGTCTCATGACAAGCTTAACGGTATTTCCGCCAGGACAGCGGCCCGCTGTGCTTTTTCGCCGGATGACCGCACTGACGGTAAAATGTTCTGATTCAGCGCCGTTGATGGTTTTCCATCATTAAATCGCTTTATCTTTTACTATTAACCGGTTAGAAGAGGTAAACCGTCTGACCGGCAGTCATCAATTCGCCATTTTCGCGTGGAGTCTGAATGAAAAAGCTCACCTTAGAGGTGGTGGCAAAAATGGCGGGCGTCGGGATTGCGACGGTCGATCGGGTGCTGAATGAGCGCGGCGGCGTGTCGCCGGAGACCAGCCGCAAAGTCCTGAAAGCCGCACGCGAAGCGGGGCTTAAGCGTTTGCTGCCAGAGGAGTATCAGCATCCGTGGCAAATCGAAGTCTTCCTCAGCAACAATGGCTCCTCCTTTTTTCAGCAACTCACCACCTCTTTCAGCGAGATCGCCAGTCAGCTTGGCTATCGCCGCCTGAAACTGCACAAAACCCTGGTGGCGGACGCCCAGCCTGAGCAGCTGGCGCAAAGCATTATCGCCCGCAGCAGCACCCGCGACGGCATCATTGTGTTTGCGCATGACTCGCCGCCCATTTACCGGGCGCTGGCGCTGTGCCGCAGCCGTAATGTGCCGGTGATCACCCTCGCCACCGATCTGCCCGACGCTGACCGCCTGTGTCACGTTGGCATCGATCAGTATCAGGCGGGCCGCACGGCGGGCTTGCTGATGAGTAAAACCGCCAATCAGCCCGGCGACATTCTGATGGTCAGCGGCCGCTCTGACTATCGCGCCCATCGTCAGCGTATCGCTGGTTTCCGTGAAGCCATGGCACAGCGAGCGCCGCAGCGTCATCTGCGAGAGGTGCTGTCGGGTCAGGATCAGCGGGAAACCATCCGCAGCGTGCTGGCCCGCAACCTGCGGTCGTCACAGGCGATTGCCGGAATCTATAACACGGGCATGGGCAACACCGAGGTCAGCGACACGCTGCGCAGCCATCAGCTGCTGGGCAAATGCACCTACATTACGCATGAGCTTTATGCAGTCACCCGCCAGCTGCTGCTGAACGATGAAGTGGCGTTTACCCTGGATCAGCATGCCCGGCAACATAGCCGGTTAGCGATTGATTTGATGCTGAGTCATCTGGAAACCGGTTATCAGCCGGATGTGTATCAGGCGGGCAAAGTCGCGTTCCGGCTGTTTACGGCGGAGAATATGGTGTGAAGTGAAATCGGTTTTCCCTGATTAAGCCGCTTAACCAGGGAAAACCGAATGCGCTTTTTTAACCCGGCTCCTCCCGGCTTTCACGGCTATCCGGGCTGTCACCGTCATCATTGCCCTGGCTCTTCTCCACTTCCTGCGGATGCCCCATCGAAAGCGCCGTGGCGCTGGCGGGATCAAACAGTGACAGGCTCTCAATCTGGTCCACCATGATCACTTTTCGGAACGACATCGCATCTTTGGGCTTCGAGTCGAGTGTGATCTCATGCTCGGCGTACCACTTGCTGTAGTTATGCTCTACCGCCAGCTTCAATGTCTTGCTGTCGCGATAGCCACTCAGCATCGGGATCAGCACAATGTTTTTAGTGCTCTCATATTCAAAGGTCGAAGCATGAACCATGCCGATGTAAATGCGGCGTGACTTCAGCGTAATCCATGCCAGTTCGCCCTCTTCCATGCATTGAAACAGCAGTTGCTCCACGCCATTGGAGCGTGACAGGCGCTGATAAAGGTCTTTACGACCTGAGACATTCAGGCGTGCGCTGCCTGCCCAGTTCGAGCGATAAAGGCAGAGCAGAATGGCAAAGGCGAGCATAATGACAACCGGTGCCTGGATGCCCAGGAAACTCCAGTTCATGAACTCCACCTGCCACTTCAGATGCACGCCGGGGATCACCTGCAAGGCATTGGCGATGCCGGACATACAGAGCAGCAGTAACCAGACGATACCGGTAGCGAACACCCCCTGCAGAACAAAAATGCAGCCGTAGAGCGCGACCAGAAAATAGACATCCCAGCCCGACGAGCGACGGATCTTAAAGCGGCTGTTTAAATCACGGCTGGTGTACCAGTAACCACTGACCATCAGCACCATAAATATTGCGGTACCCACCTCACACTCCCTTTAACGAATTCACATGGCGGGCAAAATCTTCGTGGACTTCCTCACTCAGCGTGTTGACCGAGATATTGCCGTTCTCATCAATAATGATGCGCTCACCTTCAGCGATTGAGTCGTTAATATCCTGACGGGTCATGATCTGCAGAAACTTTTCGGGACTGGCAAAGACAGACTTAACAAATTTAAACATGGCGATCCCTTTGTTGGCCTGAAAAGTGAAGTATGTGACCGAATCCACACTCTCGCCTGTTTAATTTCAGGTGAAATTTCTTAAAATCAATTAATTAGCGAAGCGGTAACCACCCGACCCGCGCCGTTTTTCGCAGAAATCCTCAACGTAACCAGCAGCCTGCCGCAAAAAGATCATCTTCACGCTGGCCGGGGCTGAAGCAACACCGGATCGCCTCATCGCCGGAAAGCGCTAAGCTCAATGGTTAGCCACTTTCTGTCACCCTGTCTGAAACGCATCGAGGAAGGTTTGCATGAAACTACGAACACTGGGCCGTACCGGTCAGCGCGTCTCTGAAATTGGCTTTGGCGCATGGGCCATTGGCGGAACCTGGGGAGAAGTGAGCATGGAGGATGCCAAAGCCGCGCTGAACGCTGCGCTGGATGCTGGCATCACCTTTATTGATACCGCCGATGTCTATGGCGATGGGCGCTCCGAAAAGATTATCGCAGAGGTGCTGAATCAGCGCGGCGGAGAACGCCCGTTTGTGGCCACCAAGCTGGGGCGTCGTCTTTCACCGCACGTGGCAGAGGGCTATAACGCCGAAAACCTCAACGCCTTTATCGATCGCTCACGGGAAAATCTGCAGACCGACACGCTCGACCTGGTGCAGCTGCATTGTCCACCGACCGAGGTCTATTACAACCCGGACGTCTTCGCGATCATGGATGAGATGGTCGCTGCCGGAAAAATCCGTCACTACGGTGTCTCCGTTGAGAAAATCGAAGAAGGCCTGAAGGCGCTGGCGTTTCCAAACGTCTCGTCCATTCAGCTGATCTACAACATTTTCCGTCAGCGTCCGGCTGAACTGCTGCTGCGTGAGGCGAAACGCCATGATGTGGCGATTATCGCCCGTGTGCCGCTGGCTTCGGGCCTGCTGACCGGCAAAATGCGGGCCGACAGCGTGTTTGCCGCTGATGACCATCGCACCTTTAACCGTCACGGTGAAGCGTTTGATAAGGGCGAGACCTTTTCCGGCGTGCCGTATGAGGTCGCGCTGGAGGCGGTTGAGGAGATTCGCCGCTTTGTAACGGGCGACACCACCATGGCGATGTTTGCGCTGCGCTGGATTCTGATGAATGAGGAGGTCAGCGTGGTGATTCCTGGCGCGAAAAATCGTGAACAGGCTGAAGCCAACGCCCGCGCCAGCGACGTCGATGCGCTCTCCGCAGAGACAATGACAGCGCTGAAGCAGATTTATCAGGAGAAGATTGCGCCTCACGTGCATCAGCGCTGGTAATCCCGCGTTACAACGCCTGGGCGCAGGCCCAGGCAGAACTCCAGGCCCACTGGAAGTTATAACCGCCCAGCCAGCCGGTGACATCGGCCACTTCACCAATAAAGTACAGCCCCGGCACCGCACGCGCCTCCAGGGTTTTTGACGAGAGCTGCGTAGTATCCACCCCGCCCAGCGTCACTTCAGCGGTACGGTAGCCTTCGGTGCCGTTTGGCTGAATACGCCAGGCGTGCAGCGTCTGCGCCAGCCCGGTTTGCTGTTTACTGTTGAGCTGCTTCAGGGTGACATCCGGCACCACCTTCAGCGCCTGCAAGACTTCCACCAGACGCTTCGGCAGAATCTTCGCCAGACTGTTTTTCAGGCTGAGATTCGGATGTGCTTCACGCTGTGCCGTCAGAAACGCCTCAAGTGGAGTGGCAGGCGACAGATCGATGGTGACAAATTCACCTGGCTGCCAGTAGCTGGAAATCTGCAACACCGCCGGGCCTGACAGACCGCGATGGGTAAAAAGCATCGCCTCTTTGAAGCGGGTGCCATCCTGCGAATCGATGGTGGTCTCCAGCGCGACGCCTGACAGCGTCTGCAACTGCTCCAGCAGCGGCTTGTGCAGGGTAAAGGGCACCAGCGCCGCCCGCGTCGGAAAGACGCGCAGGCCGAACTGCTCCGCTATTTTGTAACCAAACGGCGAAGCGCCCAGGCCGGGCATCGACAGACCGCCGCTGGCGATCACCAGCTTCTCCGCCTGAACCGTGCTGCCGTTAAGCTGCAGGGTATAGCCGCTTTCATCACGCACCACGCTGAGCACTTCACTGCGCAACCGCAGGGTGACATTGCCCTTGTCACATTCGGCCAGCAGCAGATCGACAATCTGCTGAGCCGAGTCGTCACAGAACAGCTGGCCCAGGGTTTTCTCATGCCAGGCGATACCGTGACGGTTCACCAGATCGATAAAGTCCCACTGGGTATAACGCGCCAGCGCCGATTTACAGAAGTGCGGGTTGTGCGACAGATACGCCGCCGGTTCGGTATAGAGATTGGTGAAGTTGCAGCGGCCACCGCCTGACATCAGAATCTTGCGTCCTGGCTTTTTGCCGTTATCCAGCAGCAATACGCGGCGCCCCCGCTGTCCGGCCTGTGCGGCACAGAACAGCCCGGCAGCGCCGGCACCAATGATGATAACGTCAAACTGTTCCACTGCGGTTCACTCACTTAACGGGAAAGGCGCAGATTGTAGTGATCTGCTCACTGAGACGCCAGCGTCAAAAAATTGCCGTAAATGTGTCATATTGTAACTGCTTAATATGTAACCCTTTTTAGCTGACTTCCCCTTATGCCTTACACCGAAAGGTTAAATTAACGCTATATTTTCCTTTCCCATACAGCACGTTGTCGCGGATAATGCGCCGCGTTCATGTCCTCCAAAAATGGCGTAACGTTTATGCTACATCTGTTTGCTGGTCTAGACCTCAGTACTAGCCTGTTATTGGTTCTTGCCCTGCTGTTTGTATTGTTTTACGAAGCAATCAACGGTTTCCACGACACGGCCAACGCAGTTGCGACGGTCATCTATACGCGTGCCATGCGTGCCCAGCTTGCTGTGGTGATGGCGGGTGTATTCAACTTCCTTGGCGTGCTGCTCGGTGGATTGAGTGTCGCTTACGCTATTGTTCACATGCTTCCCACCGATCTGTTGTTAAATGTTGGATCGGCTCACGGTCTCGCCATGGTGTTTTCTATGCTGCTGGCGGCGATTATCTGGAACCTCGGCACCTGGTATCTCGGTCTGCCAGCCTCCAGCTCCCATACGCTGATCGGTGCCATTATCGGTATCGGTCTGACCAACGCCCTGATGAGCGGAACCTCGGTGGTTGATGCGCTCAACATCCCGAAAGTACTGAACATCTTCCTTTCTCTGATCCTGTCGCCGATTGTCGGCCTGGTGATAGCGGGCGGCTTAATCTTTATTCTGCGTCGCTACTGGAGCAACACCAAAAAGCGTGCGCGTATTCATATGACGCCTGCTGATCGCGAGAAGATCGACGGCAAGAAAAAGCCACCGTTCTGGACCCGTATCGCCCTGATTGTCTCGGCAATTGGCGTGAGCTATTCGCACGGTGCGAATGACGGTCAGAAAGGCATTGGCCTGATCATGCTGGTCCTGATTGGCGTGGCACCGGCGGGCTTCGTGGTTAATATGAATGCCTCCGGTTATGACATCACGCGTACCCGCGATGCGGTCAATCACCTGGAGCAGTATTACCAGCAGCATAACGCCTCGCTGACGCACATCATCCAGATGGCACCGCCTAAGCTGCCAACGCCGGAAGAAGTGCCCGCGACCAGCCCGCAGGAGTTCCACTGTGACAGCGCACGCGCCTTGCAGGCGGTTCAGCGTGCTCAGGTGTTGCTGAATAATCTGCAGAGCTACGACCAGCTGACGGTTGATCAGCGCGGTCAGATGCGTCGTCTGCTGCTGTGCATCTCCGATACCGCTGATAAAGCGGCCCGTCTGGAGGAGACCTCGCCGGATGACAAACGCTTCCTCAATAAGCTGAAAAGCGACCTGCTTGGCACCATCGAGTATGCGCCGATCTGGATTATTGTGGCCGTGGCGCTGGCGCTGGGCATCGGCACCATGATTGGCTGGCGTCGTGTTGCCACCACCATTGGTGAGAAGATTGGTAAAAAAGGCATGACCTATGCGCAGGGCATGTCAGCGCAGGTGACAGCCGCGCTGTCGATTGGCGTTGCCAGCTATACCGGTATGCCCGTCTCCACTACGCATATCCTCTCTTCATCGGTAGCCGGTACGATGCTGGTTGACGGTGGCGGATTGCAGAGCCGGACCATCAAGAATATCGCCATGGCGTGGGTCTTCACCCTGCCGGTCTGTATTCTGCTATCAGGTTCGCTCTACTGGCTTGCCTTAAAACTGGTGTGATGCCAGCAGACAAAAGGGCGGCCCGGGTCGCCCTTTTTTAATGCCAGATCGCCAGCGCCACCAGACTAATCACCACCAGTCCGCACAGCGCGCTGGTCAGAAGAAACTGCCCCCGCACCCGCTCGCAGCGCCGGATAAACTCATCGTCATGATGGTCAAGATAGCGCTTTGCCCAGATATACGTGACCAGCCGCACCTGCTTGCTCGGCTGACCGTGAGAGGTGAAAAATCCCGCCCCATCGACATACTGATACAGCAGCGGATCACAGCCCCGTAATACCGCCAGCAGCGCACGCAGCGATGAAAAATAGCGCGCCATATTCACGATACACACCACACAAAGAGCCCAAAAAAGCGCAATAGTGCTGATCATATTCTCCCCTCCCGGCTGGCATCGCAGCTACAGACCCAGCGTCAGACACCGTATCCGCCTGCAGAAAAAACCAGCCACTGAATCACCGGACTGCGAAAATTTTCGACCCCCTGAGCGGCTGCGAACCGGACCGCCTTTTTTCAGTGTAGGAGAATTCTTTACATTTTTTCCAACGATGATTTTCGTTCAGCGCGAGTAAACCGGACATCGCCTTGATCTTATTCATAAGCCAGGCGGCAACGGCAGCAATTGCGGTCAGAGAAGGCTATACTCAGAGCATAACAACATCATCACCTGCAACGCAGGTCGACACTTTGGTGGCGCTCATCGCCCGCTCGCGCAAAGGATTTCGCTAAGCTGTGACGCGGCAGGAACACCGGATGCCATCCTTAATCTCGTGAAAGGAGTTTTATCATGGCTTATAAACACATCCTGATTGCAGTAGACCTTTCTCCCGAAAGCCAGTTGCTGGTGGATAAGGCCGTCTCGCTGGCTCGTCCGTACGATGCCAGAATTTCCCTGATTCACGTTGATGTGAATTACTCCGACCTCTACACCGGCCTGATTGATGTCAACTTAGGGGATATGCAGAAGCGCATCTCTGAAGAGACGCACTCAGCACTGAAAGGCTTATCAGATGCCGCAGGCTACCCGATCAGTGAGACACTGAGCGGCAGCGGCGACCTCGGCCAGGTGCTGGTTGATGCCATTAAAAAATATGACGTTGATCTGGTGGTGTGTGGTCATCATCAGGATTTCTGGAGCAAGCTGATGTCTTCTGCCCGCCAGCTGATCAACACCGTGCACATCGACATGCTGATTGTGCCGCTGCGCGATGAAGACGAGGCGTAATTCAGCCGCATAAATGCATAAAGCCGGCACCAGGCCGGCTTTTTTTATGCGTTTACAGCGGGGGATAAATATCGAAGCGATGGCTTTTCGTGACCACAGCCGCCTGCGTGACGACACCCGCCAGCGGCGGGGCATAGTCTGGCCGTTTCACCACAATACGTTTCTTCGCCAGCCGCCGGGCCGGTTCCAGGAGCGCATCGGCATCTTCATCCGGCCCCACCAGCGACTGAAACACCCGCATCTCCTTTTTCACCAGCGCACTTTTCTGACGATGGGGATACATCGGGTCAAGATAGACGACATCCGGCTGCGGGGTAATTTCGCCCAGCGCCTGCGCACTGGCGGCATGAATCAGCGTCAGGCGCTCGCGGAGCCAGGGGCCAATTTCCGCATCCTGATACCCGCGCTGTAATCCATCCTCCAGCAGCGCAGCGACCACCGGATGACGCTCCAGCATTCGTACCCGACAGCCCAGCGCCGCCAGCACAAACGCATCACGTCCCAGTCCCGCCGTGGCATCGACCACATCCGGCAGATAACCGCCTTTGATGCCGACCGCTTTGGCGACGGCTTCACCGCGTCCACCGCCGAAGCGACGGCGATGCGCCATTGCGCCGGTGACGAAATCAACAAAGATACCGCCCAGCTTTGGCTCATCACGCTTGCGCAGTTCAAGGTGCGAAGCGGTCTGGACCAGCGCCAGCAGCGCATCTTCGTCGTGGGTCAGCTGCCAGCGCTGCGCTAAACGTGATAAGGCACCGTCTCCGGTGCCTGATTCATCGAGCAAACAGATTTTCACGAACCGACTTATCCCTGAATGCCGTAATGTTCCAGCATCGCATCAAGCTGCGGTTCACGGCCACGGAAGCGTTTGAAAAGCTCCATCGGCTCTTCAGAACCGCCACGCGTCAGGATGTTATCCAGGAACGACTGACCGGTTTCACGGTTGAAGATGCCCTCTTCTTCGAAGCGGGAGTAAGCATCCGCCGCCAGCACGTCTGCCCACAGATAGCTGTAGTAACCCGCCGCATAGCCGCCCGCAAAAATGTGGCTGAAGGCGTGCGGGAAACGGCCCCATTCCGGTCCCGGAACCACCGCTACGCGGCTTTTCACTTCGCGCAGGGTTTCCAGAATCTGCGCGCCTTTTTCCGGGTTAAACTCGGTGTGAAGACGGAAATCGAACAGGCCGAACTCCAGCTGACGCAGGATAAACAGCGCAGCCTGATAATTCTTCGCCGCCAGCATTTTATCCAGCAGGGCTTTCGGCAGCGGTTCACCGGTCTCAAAATGACCGGAGATAAACGCCAGCGCTTCTGGCTCCCAGCACCAGTTTTCCATGAACTGGCTTGGCAGCTCGACCGCATCCCACGGCACACCGCTGATACCGGACACGCCAGGCGCTTCAATGCGCGTCAGCATGTGGTGCAGGCCATGACCAAACTCATGGAACAGGGTAATCACTTCGTCATGGGTGAAGAGCGCAGGCTTGCCTTTCACCGGACGGTTAAAGTTACAGGTCAGGTAAGCAACAGGCTTCTGCAGGCTGCCGTCGGCTTTACGCATCTGGCCGACGCAGTCATCCATCCAGGCACCGCCGCGTTTGTGCTCGCGGGCGTAGAGATCGAGGTAGAAGCTGCCGCGCAGTTCGCCGGTTTCATCGAACAGATCGAAGAACTTCACGTCAGGATGATAAACCTCAACGTCGGTACGCTGCTTCGCCGTGATACCGTAAATGCGTTTCACCACTTCAAACAGACCGGCAACCGCACGCTCTTCCGGGAAGTAAGGGCGCAGCTGCTCATCGCTGATGGTGTAGAGATGCTGCTTCTGTTTTTCACCGTAATAGGTGAGATCCCACGGATTCAGCTGCTCAACGCCATGCTCTTTCTGCGCGAAGGCACGCAGCTGCTCCAGCTCTTTTTCACCCTGCGGGCGGGCGCGTTCAGCCAGGTCATTGAGGAAGTCGATCACCTGAGACGGGCTTTGCGCCATTTTGGTCGCCAGCGATTTATCCGCGTAGGAGTCGAAGCCCAGCAGCTGTGCCAGCTCGTGACGCAGCGCCAGTTCTTCCGCCATGATAGGGCCGTTGTCCCACTTACCGGCGTTCGGCCCCTGATCCGAGGCGCGCGTTGCATAGGCGCGGTACATCTCTTCACGCAGTGCCGCGTTATCGCAGTAGGTCATGACCGGCAGATAGCTTGGGATATCCAGCGTCAGCAGCCAGCCTTCCTGCTCTTTGGCTTCGGCCTGGGCTTTTGCCGCTGCCAGTGCGCTTTCCGGCATACCCGCCAGCTCGCTTTCATCGGTAATCAGCTTGCTCCAGCCCATAGTGGCATCGAGCACGTTGTTGCTGTAAGCCGACCCCAGCTCAGAGAGACGTGCGGCGATTTCGCCATAGCGCTGCTGTTTCTCTTTCGGCAGACCGATGCCGGAGAGTTCAAAATCACGCAGGGCGTTATCGACCGCTTTCTTCTGCGCCAGATCCAGTGCAGCGTACTGATCGCCCTCTTTCAGGTTGCGATACGCCTGATAGAGGCCTTCATGCTGACCAACCCAGGTACTGTATTCAGACAGCAGCGGCAGCGTCTGCTCGTAGGCTTCACGCAGCTCCGGGCTGTTTTTTACCGAATTAAGATGGCTGACCGGAGAGAAAATGCGGCTCAGGCGATCGTCGGTTTCTGCCAGCGGCTGCACCAGGTTATCCCAGGTGTAAGGCGCGCCCTGCGCCACCACTTTTTCGACTTCTGCGCGGCATTGGCTCAGCACTTCCGTCACGGCAGGCACGACATGTTCAGGCTGTATGGCAGAAAAAGGGGGGAGCGTAAAAGATGTCAGTAGCGGATTGGTCATAGCGCAGTCCTTTATCGATGTATGGGGCGCAGCGGGTCGCGCAACGCAATCTAAGTAACATGCGGCTTAGTGTAGCGAAAATCAATGGCCGCCAGGTTGAGGTGGGGAAGAAACGCGCTAATCACCGCACGGATGATGCAGGCCTGCGTCCCATAAAAAGGGATGAAGAGGAAAGCAGCGGAGGTTTTGCGGCCACTTTTCGCGTCTGAAGGCCGGTAACACATCGCCCTGCACTGACGCGCGCCCGGCAATCCCGATTTGTTCTCACGCTTCTGGCCCATCGCCAGGCCATCCCTGATATAATCGCGGATTCTCATGCTTTTCCTGCATCGGTTGCTGTGCGTCGTTCTGTGGGTAATACGTGGGGTAATAATTGGTATAAATTGATTTTCCATCAATTAAAACCTTATACATTCAACAGGATAAACAATGCTGAGTTATCGCCATAGCTTCCATGCTGGCAACCATGCCGACGTGCTGAAGCACACCGTTCTGAGCCTGATCATCACGGCGCTGAAAGAGAAAGAAAAACCGTTTTTCTACCTGGACACCCACGCAGGTGCTGGCCGCTACCAGCTGAGCGGTGAGCACGCCGAGCGTACCGGTGAATATCTGGAAGGCATTGCACGTATCTGGCAGCAGCCCGATGCGCCGGAACTCCTGCAACCCTATTTTGAGGCGATCAGGGCGCTGAACCGCAGCGGCACGCTGCGCTACTATCCCGGCTCCCCGCTGATTGCGCGCCATCTGCTGCGTGAAGATGACAGGCTGCAACTCACTGAGCTGCACTCCAGCGACTACCCGCTGCTGCGCAACGAGTTCAGCAAAGATAACCGCGCGCGCGTCGAGCGTGCCGACGGCTATCAGCAGCTAAAAGCAAAACTGCCCCCGCTGTCGCGTCGCGGTCTGGTGCTGATTGACCCGCCGTATGAGATGAAAAGCGACTATCAGGCGGTGGTGAAAGGGATTCAGGAAGGCCATAAACGCTTTGGCACCGGCGTTTTCGCGCTGTGGTATCCGGTGGTGTTACGCCAGCAGATCAAGCATATGCTGCGCGACCTGGAAGCAACCGGCATCCGCAATATCCTGCAGATTGAACTGGCGACCCGTCCTGACAGCGATCAGCGCGGCATGACCGCCTCCGGTATGATCGTGATTAACCCGCCGTGGAAGCTGGCGCAGCAGATGGAAAGCCTGCTGCCGTGGCTGCACAAAAAGCTGGTGCCCGCCGGAACCGGCCACGCGGTCGTGAACCAGATCGTACCTGAATAACCGCGTCCGGCCTGATGTGGATTCTGCTGGCTGGCGCGCTGGGTGCGCTGCAACCCGCCCGACGGCTGGCACTGTTGCTGTTAGCATTCGCCGTCGGACTGGGGTTTTATCATCATGTTCTGACGTGGCCGGTGCTGCCGCTGCTGGCGGGCACCGGGGTGCTGGCCGCACTGCGACGCTGGCATCCGGCCCCTTCCCGGCGGCACCTCGTCAGCGAAGCGCTGCTGGTGCTGATTTCACTGGGATTACTGCTCCATCTCTTTCCTGGCTTTAATAATCCCCTTCAGGTCGATAACGTAAAGGCGGGCGCGCAAAGCCTGCCGTTCAGTTTCTCCTTCAACGCTGATAAAGCGCTGATCCCCTTTGTCCTGCTGGCCTGCCTGCCCACACTGTTCCGCGCCCGCGCCTGCCCGCCACGTTATCCGTGGATAGCCGCGCTGGCGTTAATCGCCGCCGTTCCGCTGCTGCTGGTTAGCGCCGTGCTGCTAGGCGGTCTGGCCGTGGAGCCTCACTTTCCGCCGTGGCTGGGGGCGTTTA
This sequence comes from Pantoea sp. GD03673, assembly GCF_029844725.1. Lineage (GTDB taxonomy): Bacteria > Pseudomonadota > Gammaproteobacteria > Enterobacterales > Enterobacteriaceae > Pantoea. Next base: position 74,188 of record NZ_JAOCKJ010000009.1, on the reverse strand, counting down.
TGCTGGCGAATCTGTTTTTTGTTTCGCTGGCCGAAGAGGCGCTGTTTCGGGGCTATCTGCAACAGCGGCTGAGAGAGGCGCTGGGCGGGATGCCCGCGCTACTGCTAAGCGCGCTGCTGTTCGGGCTGGCGCACGCCCCTGGCGGCATGCTGCTGGTGGTTTTCGCGACGCTGGCAGGGCTGCTTTATGGTCTGGCGTGGCACTGGAGCGGCCGCTTATGGCTAGCGACCGCCCTGCACTTTGCCCTTAACCTCACCCACCTGCTTTTCTTTACTTATCCGGCGCTGCAACACTAAACCGTGAAGACCGCCAGGTCCGAGGCCAGTTCGGTGCTGGGGAAAATGGTCTGGCACTCGGCCAGCAGGCGACTCATATCCTTTGCCAGATAGCGGGAGCTGAAATGGGTGGCGATCAGCCGTTTTGCTCCGGCGCGTTTTGCCACGTCCGCCGCCTGCAGCGTGGTGGAGTGTCCGCGCCCGTTGGCTTTTTCCACCATCGACGCCTCCAGCGTGGTTTCATGCACCATCAGGTCCACATTCGCCGCCAGCTGCAGCGCAACCTCCGTGGGTGCTGTATCGCCAAAGATGGCCAGCTTTTTACCGGGCGTCGCCGGGCCAAGGTAGTCAGCACCGTTAATGACCCGTCCATCCTCCAGCGTCACAGATTCCCCCTGCTTCAGCTGCTGGAACCACGGGCCGCGGGGGACGCCTTCGGCCTTCAGCCGTTCCGCATCCAGCAGGCCGGGTTTGTCATGCTGTTCAATACGATAGCCATAACACTCTACCGGGTGGATCAGCGGCCAGGCGCTGATACGAAACTCGCCGTCATCCAGCGTCCAGCCCGCCTCAATCTCAACAATGGTCAGCGGATAGTCGGTGTAAGAGCCGCTGATCGCCAGCGCCGTTTCAACAAAGGTTTTTAAGCCTTTCGGACCATAGACCGTCATCGGTGAGGTCAGCCCGGCCATTGACCGGCTGGTAAGTAACCCCGGCAGCCCGAAAATATGATCGCCATGCAGGTGGGTAATAAAAATTTTATCCAGCTTGCCCGGTTTCAGGCTGGAGCGCATAAACTGTAATTGCGTGCCTTCACCACAGTCGAAAAGCCAGGTTTCACCGCTCAGCGCCCGGGTAAAAGCAATGGAGGTCACGTTGCGTTGCAGGCTGGGCGCACCGCCGCCGGTGCCAAGAAAAGTAAGGTGCATGGTATGCTTCCCTGATAGCGATGAAAAAACAGAACCCTATTACAATCATAGGCGCAAACTTTGCGTCATTTCGACCCGCAGCGTTACACTCAACCCCAATTTTTTATGCAACCGGATGGATACTTCAATGACCCGACATTTCGACTATCTCGCCATTGGCGGCGGCAGCGGCGGCATCGCCTCGATTAACCGTGCGGCTATGTATGGCCAGAAATGCGCCCTGATTGAAGCAAAAGAGCTGGGCGGCACCTGCGTGAACGTAGGTTGCGTGCCGAAAAAAATCATGTGGCATGCCGCGCAAATCGCCGAAGCTATTCATCTTTACGGGCCGGATTATGGCTTTGACACCACCGTAAACCGCTTCGACTGGGCCACGCTGGTGAAAAATCGCAGCGCCTACATCGATCGCATTCACAGCTCCTATGACAACGTGCTGGGTAAAAATAAAGTTGAAGTGATCAAAGGCTATGCCCGCTTTGTTGATGCGCACAGCGTGGAAGTTAACGGCGAGATTATCACGGCTAATCACATTCTGATCGCCACAGGCGGTCGTCCGGTTCACCCTTCTATTCCGGGTGCGGAGTACGGCATTGATTCCGACGGTTTCTTCGAGCTGGATGCGCTGCCAGAACGCACTGCGGTTGTCGGCGCAGGCTACATCGCCGTCGAGCTGGCGGGCGTGGTAAACGCGCTGGGTTCAGAAACCCATCTGTTCGTGCGTAAACATGCGCCGCTGCGCAGCTTCGACCCGCTGCTCACCGAGACGCTGGTTGAAGTGATGAACACCGAAGGTCCGGCGCTGCACACCGAAGCTATTCCGAAAGCCGTGATCAAAAACAGCGATGGCAGTCTGACGCTGCAGCTGGAAAACGGCAGTGAGTACACGGTGGACTGCCTGGTCTGGGCGATTGGCCGCGAGCCTGAAACAGACAATCTCAATATTCAGGCTGCGGGCGTGGCGCTGAACGACAAAGGCTATATCCGCGTCGATAAATTCCAGAACACTAATGTGTCGGGCGTCTACGCCGTGGGCGACAACACCGGTGCGGTTGAGCTGACCCCGGTGGCGGTGGCAGCAGGGCGTCGTCTCTCTGAGCGTCTGTTCAACAACAAGCCGGACGAGCATCTGGATTACAGCAACGTCCCGACCGTGGTGTTCAGCCATCCGCCGATTGGCACCGTAGGACTCACCGAGCCGCAGGCGCGTGAACAGTATGGCGACGATCAGGTGAAGGTTTATAAATCGTCGTTTACGGCGATGTATACCGCAGTGACGCAGCATCGTCAGCCGTGCCGCATGAAGCTGGTCTGTGTAGGTGCCGATGAGAAGATCGTCGGCATTCACGGTATCGGATTCGGCATGGATGAGATGCTGCAGGGCTTCGCCGTGGCGCTGAAAATGGGTGCGACGAAGAAAGACTTCGACAACACCGTGGCGATCCACCCGACCGCCGCAGAAGAGTTTGTGACGATGAGGGGTTAGTGTTGAAAACCCATCTACACACGTTCGTATTGTAGAAAAACTGAAAGGCCAGAGCATTGTTCTCTGGCCTTTATTGACTCATTGATACTAGAACGTTTATGCCCATTCAAAGTTAGCAACGTGAATTGAGATGAACATCACTCGCCTAGTGTTGATCAAAATTTAGTAATGCGACAAAGTGACGTCTTAACGGTAGCGATTCGGTGTTAGGACCTGCAGAACTATCTTCACCTTGTCTAAGTCCTTGACCAAATATTAGTAATGATTCAAAGTCTCTACTGTTAATGGCTTAGATAAATTAGTTTTCAGTATATAGGAAGAATAAGTATTGGGAAAAAGGGGCAAGCGATAAGCTTTGGAGACCATATCGATTAAGTATTCCCCGGCTACTAGTATTCGTTAAGTATATTTAAATTATTTTATTAAATATCTAAAGGAAGCGTGGCATTATCTTTTTAAGGAGCATATTCGAGTGTCAAATACTAATTCAGGTAATGGTGAGCGTACTGCCATGCTGGGGTATGTACCTCAGTATGAAATAGCTGCAGGCCTAATATATGAAGCTTTACTTGATGGAAGTCTCGAGTGGTTTCGTGTTGCCGACCCAGATGCAGGAAGTTTGGATGACATACTCATAGCGACTACTGGTAAACTTGATGCGTATCAAGTGAAATGGGCGGAATACGTTGAATCAATAAGTTATGCAGACTTTGTAAGAGATAGCTCTACAAAGCAAGGAGATGAAAAGCTTAGCCTTTTCAGGCAGCTTTCAGAAGGATGGAAACACTTAAAAGAAAATTACAAAGAAAGAACTGTAAAAGTTCATCTGCTTCACAAATTAGTACCGACCTCAAACCCTAACGCAAAGATTCCTTTAGGCGATACAGTCCCTCAACATGCTCACTTTCAATCTTTCTTAAAAGAATGTTGGTTTGATAGAAGATGGTGTGAAACTGGCTTTGATAAAGTAGCCGAATGTTGGAAAGAGGCATTGTTGGACCTACAGAAACGGTCAAATTTCAATGATGACCAATTTTTGAATTTTATTCATTGTTGTGAGCTTGAATTTAACTATAAGCGACCAACTGATATCCCTATAACCAATCAGGGGCAAGCAAGAAAACAAGAAGATATTGAAAAAATATATAACCTACTGACGAAAATGGCAGGAGGTGAACGTCGAATTATTGAGCTGTCCAAAGATGATATGTTGGATCGGATGGCGTGGAGTCATCGATTTAAGCATAAATTTGTTCACGAATTTCCAATCGACCGAACCTATCAAGAAATCGAGGACACTGTTAGCTCTATATCTAATGTTTTATCACAAACCAAGCAGGGCTATGTCGCATTGCTTGGAACTCCTGGCTCGGGAAAATCAACAACGCTTACTAATACTTTAAAGTATAAAACCGGATATAAATTAGTTAGATATTACGCGTATGTTCCCGATAGCACTTATCAAGGGCGTGGTGAAGCGACTACTTTTCTTCATGACATCACCTTGTCGCTAAAAAATCATGGCTTTCGTGGTGAAAGTTCTGGGCAGTCAGGCTCAAGAGAAGAATACTTATCGCTGTTAGGAGAGCAGCTTCAACAAGCCCATGAGAAATGGAAAAATGATGGCGTAACAACTGTCATCATGGTGGATGGATTAGACCATATTCAGCGAGAGCAAAATCCTCTACAGAGTTTGTTGTCAGATTTACCTCCACCTAATACCGTGCCTGATGGGGTGATATTCGTTCTAGGTAGTCAAACGCTGGAGTTGAAAGATCTGTCTAACACGATAAAGGAGCATGTCAGGCATGAAAGTCGAACTATTAACATATCTCCTCTCACTCGGACAAATGTCTATGCAGCCATAAACAAATGGCCGGGTTGCTCCGAACTAACAGATGATAATAAAAAGAAAATTTTCGAAAAATCATTGGGGCACCCACTATCTTTGGTTTATTTGCTGCAATTTATTACTAGTAGATCGGGTAGGGATTATGATGAGTCTATTGATGATTTTCCTCTTTACCAAGGGCATATTGAACAAAGCTACTCAGTTTATTGGCGACAAATAGAGAGTAATCAAAAGCTTGTTGACTTACTTGCGTTATTGTCAAGATTGAGAGTACCAATTGATACTCAACTGCTTGAGAAATGGTCTGATAATTCAACTATTCGCGATTTTATTTCAGGTGCATCCCACTATTTCAAGAAGGATAGTGATGTAAGTTGGCGTTTTTTTCATAACAGTTTTCGACAGTTTATTTTAGATAAAACTAGCCGAAATCTATTTGGTAATTTAGATAATTCAAAAAATATTGAATATCACAAGGTATTAGCTGAATACTGTATTCAATCTTCTAAGGATAATAATCCAATGCGCTGGGAGGCAGTTTACCATCTTTTTAATGCTAAGCAGATGGAAGCTGTAATTGACACAGGGACTCAAGGTTACTTTAGAGACCAGTTCTTTAATCTTCGGAATACTTCGAGTTTGACAGATGATATTGACGCTGTTCTATTGTCGGCTAAGGAGCTCAATGATCCGCTTGCCATAGTGAGATGTCTCTTAATTGAACATGAGGTTAGAGAACGAAGAGATGCCCTTGATGAGGTTGATGTACTTAATCTCTTATTTTCATCGAAGGGGGTAAGTTCAGCGCTTAACTATATATTCGACGGGGAACTGCTAAGGGTTAGTGATTCACAAGCACTTAAATTTTCTAAAGTTCTAGCTGAGAATAAATTCTTTAATGAAGCTAAAAGAGTATTTGAATGTGCTGAACCGCTAAGTTACTTGTCGGGTGGAGATGCTGTTGTTCCGCAGCATGGTGGAACTGAAGATTTAAAACTATGGGCTGATGTAGCTCATTATTTCATGCCGCTAGGCGCCCTTGTCTCAACTATACACCAAACGAAGTATGAAGTTGATGATGCAGGAGCATGGAGTGAAAGTGATGAAGACCTGCATGTTCGCTTAATGAGACGGTTGGTTAAGGGTGTTTATGAAACAAAAGATGAAGAGAAAACAACTGAGCTTTTTTATTTCTTATCCAAAAAAAATGAGTACTTTTATAGCCTTATAGATTTATGTGTCTCCATATGCATTAACAAATTTCCATTGGCTTTGGTAGACACCGCATTCGAGGCTGTTATTGGCTGGTCTGAAAATAATGACTTGGATTTTTCGGACAAGCTGTTGGTTGCTGAACTGGATTACAGAGTAAATGGAAGTTTAGAAAAAACTAATGAATGGTTTAAAAATCTAGAACAGCCAAAACTTTATAAATATGGTGTTCATGGCCAATGGAAGAACCTAAGTCCATTTGCAGATAGAATTCGTCTTAATAGACTACGAGCAGCTCTGGGACAAGGCACTGACCTTATTAAAGTTGTTCCAAATGAAAGAGAAAAAAAATATACAGGGAATGTGTTATTTGAACGCGCTTTAGTGAGATTTTCGAGCATTTGGGGAAGAGGTTGGGCTGGAGAGAAGCTGCTACCAAGCTTTATTGTACAAGAAATAAAACCATCATTTGAATTGTTACGAAAACCTTTTAACCAAACAAGGGACTGGATTGGGTGGTATGAGTTTGAATCGGCAGCTGTTGATTATTTTAAATTCGCGATAAATGCTACTTCTCAACATGGAAATGATTGTATTTTTGCTCTAGCCGATGCGTTTAGAAAAGATTGGGATAGACGATATTGGCCGACTAGCTGGCGCAGAGAAATTGCTTTCACTTTATATAAGGAAGGATATAGCAGGGATGCTTTAATTGGCATACTGGATCAAATCGAAAAAGAGATTCCAGACTTTGATGAAATTCACTCCAAAATATCTGAGTACTATGAACTTTCTATAATGTGGTCAAAGATTGGTAAAGCAAATCGAGCGGCTAGTTTGTTACCAAAAATCTTTATGAGTTCTTTTGGAATATATCATAGGAAAGATAGGCAATTTTCCCATTGGGTATCGTGGTTAGGTAAGTTCATCAGTCAATATCCTAATTTAGCTTACGATGAAATATGTCGATTTTCTTTGGCGTTAGTAGATTTGCAACAGTCGGGAAACGGTCGTGGTACTCAGGAAGCAGGGCTCGATCTCATCACTAATACTACACGTTGGAATCCGGCATATGGTTTAAAGCTCTTGCGGTGGTTATTCGATCATAAAGGAATTGATTATGCTCCGGGCCTAACAGGGTTGCTATCTGGAATGCTTGATGGCTCAAGTCCGCCATTGAAAGAAATATCAGTGATGGTGAAAAATCTGCTGATCCCTTTCGAAGAGTACAATCCCTCTGATCTGCCTAAAAAATTAGTATCTCGATGCTGCCAATCTTCTGATAATAGTGTTGCGGATGAGATCGAAGAGCTTATTTCATCTATTAACATACATTTATTACCTTCAAATCGTTACTCGTGGTTAGAGGGGGTAGCGCTTGGCGTCAGAGAAGCAGGATTAGACAATAGTTCTTATGCATCATTGGCGATTTCTACACCCCAAGAAAAATATACTACTCATGAACCCCATCTGATATTAAATACCGGGGAAAGACTTACGTATGAAGAGGCTCAGCTGAAAGTTAATTCTTCTGAAGGCCTTTTTCAGCTTCTTCGAACTGTGAAATCCGTTGATTATTTTCGCTGGATGAATTTAATTCAACCTTTTTTGAAAGGTATGAGCGTCACTCAATTAGAGGAACTCTATAAGCTACTAAAGCCAGTTAAGCCTGATAATAATCTTATTTCTTGTATTGCTGGCGCATTGGCTTCACATGGTGAAATAGATAAAGCGAACAATCTATTAGAAGGTTTATTCGATAACTCGGATGCTAAAGGCTGGGATTTGCATTGGGATGGAGGTTCTAGGCAGTCGATATTTAAAGCCCTTATTAAAATTGATGCTAAAAAGTGGCGACCTCAAGCGCTCGCTTGTTTAGTTGATGATTATATTAGTGAATATAGGTATCCAAGCAGTTTAATTTGGAACTTACCAGAAATTGTCGACATCCTCTTTGAGAATAAAGATGTCCTGCCAATTTGGAAGGAAATCAAAGAGCATGTATACCAGCTAGACGCTTTTGAACAAGGCCATACGAAACCACCAGCACTGTTAGATGACATTGGCGAGAAGAATGATGCCAGTTTACTCATTGAGTTTGCATTCGATATGCTTGATATCGCTATTCCAGAATTAGGGGTTATGGCTCATCAGGCAATCGTTGAGTTGACTAAAAATGAAGAAAATTGGCCAGATATTCTTAGGCAAGTAACTCATAGAATAGAAAAAATTGGGTTGACGCAGGTAAAAGTATTATCTTTGTTAAGTAGCTTGGCAAAGGATTTCAAAGAATTTGCTCTTCAATTTGAGCAGGAAATATCTTCACTTTGTGCGTCGGAAGACTTTAGTGTCAGGATGATTGCCTTGGATTTATCTATTAGGCTAGAAATCGAAGGTAGGCTACCTCCACATGAACGCTCAAAGTTACCTTTGATATACGAATTGGAGTTACCAGAAATAAGTAATAAAAATGAAGCTATTCCTTTTTCAGCTATCCTTCCGGGAGAAACACTCCCTGATGTTGATGACCCGATTGAGTTGCTGAGAGCTTTAATGAATGAAGCGAAGCTTGTGGCTGATATGTCAAACGTACCGTTTGAGAACTTAGCCTACAGAGTGTCTGAGCTTATGAAAACCTTGATTCCAGAGAATGAATGGAATAAGCAAGCTGAAGAAAGTTATAGAAACTGGTTGGAAGGGATTGGACTCAAGCTGACTTATCATCGGCTGAGACCAAAAGTGGCAAAGCTAGCACTGTCGTATGTGGTATGCGAGTTATTAGATGCAGGGAGAATACCTCCTCAAGCAGTTGATCTTCTGCGAGATATTTTCAAACGTAGTGACGAATTTTTATTGGATCTTGAACCCACTATCAAACCTGAGTGTATTTTTGTACCGAAAGCAAAAGATAGAAACATATCTCATAATCATGATGAATGGTTGGAAAATATAGAACAATGTATTGCACAATTTCCTGATCGTATAGACACTGGAAAAAAAATTATTGGTGAATTTACAACCTGGCGCTGGTTAGATTGGGATTTACCGACGGAGGTTCGTATGTCTACAGTCTGTCATCCTGTATGGAATGATGATGTAGTAGTTACGTCACCTTATGGTTTCTTCCCAAGTATGATGCATTGGTCTGCAATTGATTACCCTGAAATCACTGCCACTAGCAAACCATCCTTGGTAATTTATGGTACAGGTGCATACGTCGATCATGGAGGCATTGAGTGGTTAGCACTGAATCCAGCTATTGGTTTTTTCCTAGGTTGGTCTGTTTCTGATGAACGATTATTCCGCTGGATCAATGAGAAAGGGGATGTAATGGTTGAAAGCATCTACTGGAAAGATGGTCCTATATCTCGACAACCACCTAAAATGGATGATATTTGTTCGAATGGATGGCTTGTCATTGCCTCTGACGAGGCAGTTGAAAAAATCAGGGAAGTCATTGGCGATGCGATAAAAGTAAATGCTGTAATACGCAGTCATGGTCAAAATACATATGACCCTGACACTACTTCCGTCCAACAGAGAATTAATTGGTAGTCACATTGGTATCGTTGTGCATTGTTGCATAGATATGCTAGAGGGAGCTGTTACCCCTAGCTAAATTATAGAGACAGAAGTAGTTTTATAAATATCAAACGATGAAGTCTTTAGCATATTTTTTCTAGTTTGATAGAAACGTTTTAGCGTAATTAAACTAACTTGCTTTTGTCCCAAAACATGTTTCACTTGATCCAATCTGCCCCACATTTGATACAACCATCGTGGTGTATTAATGAATGGCGAGCAGATCAAAGTGTTTCCAGATTTCTACAGTGGGCATGTGTAGAAGTAAGCCAAGACCATGCGCTAAGCCGCACCGGGCTTCAGAAACAGAACAGGCGACCCCGGTCGCCTGTTTTTTTATGCCGCATCCACATCCGCTTGCTGACCGTGCAGTGCAGCACCGCGCCAGTGCAATTCAGCTCACGCGATCCAGCCAGCGTACATACGCCTGATCCCACAACGCCGCGGGCGTGCCCGCTTTGCCCAGACCAAATCCATGTCCGCCTTTGCTGATCTGAATCAGCTCAACCGGCACGCGGTTACGGCGACAGGTGTCGCGCATCAGTTCGGTGTTAAACGGGTTGGACGTATGATCATCCTCGGCCTGCGCCAGGAACGTCGGGGGATACTGCCGGGTGACGAAATTTTGCACGGACCAGTTCGCCTCATCCTGCGGGGTGGCATTTTTGCCGACCATCATCAGATGCGTGCTGGTGTGCTGATAAGGCGCTTCCAGGGTGATGACCGGATAGATCAGGCCCACGCTGTCTACGGCGGGCACCACTTCATCCAGCGGATCGATGGCCGGATAGGATTCAAAGTCCGGGCGCGCCGCCGCCAGTCCCAGCAGATGGCCACCGGCCGAGAAGCCCAGCACATGCACCTTGCGCTCAAAGGATCGCACCAGCCGGATAGCACGCTGCGCATCCTGCAGCGGAGCCAGCCGCCCCGCCTGCCACTTTTCATGCGGCAGCCGATAGCTGAGCACATAGGCGGTGTAGCCACTGGCGTTCAGCCAGCGTGCCACCGGCCAGGCTTCACGTCCCATGCCGATCCAGCGATAGCCGCCGCCAGCGGCGATTAATACCGCTTCACCATTGGGATTTTCCGGTTTAAACCGCTGAATCGCCGGGCTGACGATATTTGACCAGGAACCGGTGCTGTTAATGTGCAACTGGCCCGACGGGCCGCCGCCGCCGGGCGGATCGTCCGGCCAGAGGGGAATAATGTCATCGCGGGCAAATAATTTGCCGGTGGTCATGGAGAGCCCGAGCGCTCCCGTGCCGAGAATAAAGCGTCGACGCGTAATCATAATGCCTGTTATATGATGCCCGAAATGTCAGCGAACCGTTGCGGCAGGCTGCAGAAGAATCAACAGATGCAAGTCTGGTGCCATGGGTGGCGATTATGTACGCAATGCCCCCTGAAAAGCCATAAAAAAACGCGCCCGGCAGGCGCGTTTTTATCTTCTCCGGCGGGGTTAATCTTCCTGCTGGAATTGCGCCATTACGGCCTGCTCGCACTGCTGTTCATTGACGCGCAGTTTAGCCCGCTCATCGTCGCCCAGTTGCAGCCAGGCACTGGCCACTTCACGTGCAGACTCTTCATCAAATTCAGGCTGATTCATCGCCGACGGTGACTGGCCGCCCGCCACCGTCGTTTTCATCTGCTCGACGTAATGATCCGCCGTAGCCACCTTTTTTTCGCCGCTGACAATGTGGCACAACTGACTGGCGTAGACATTCTGCTCCGTGCCAGCGTCGTCTGCCGCCAGCGCACTGCCGGAGGCAAGGATGCTCAGCAGCACTATCTGAGATACTTTCATGTTTTAACTCCTGTTCGTTCGGGTTAACTCTTACGCTGAAGGGCATCAATACGCTTCTGACGCCAGTTCAGCAGCGGCGATACGGTGGTGCCGTGGATGACCACGCTGCAGACCACCAGCGTTAACGCCATATTCGTCATGATTTCCATCTGCGGGCCTTGCATGCCGTGCGTCCAGGCATAGGCGATGTAGTTCAGGCTGCCAATTCCCCGGATGCCCAGCCAGCCAATCAGCAGCCGCTGCCCCAGCGGCAGTCCGGCGCGTAGCGTCACCAGCCAGACGGCCAGCGGGCGCACCACAGCAAACAGCACCAGTCCCGTCAGGACGCCGTAAATATTCCAGTGCTGCGCCAGCGTGACGCCCAGCACCACCATCATGCCCGCCGCCAGTAAACGTTCAATAGTATCGCCAAAAGAGAGGGCATCGCCTACTACAAACCCAATCGACTTCACCATATTGTTGTCGCCCTGATGCGCAAGGCGTTTGTTGGGATTCACCAGCGCTTCCGAAGGCAGTACGCGCTCATCATCTGAGAGATCCTCCGGCTGATGACGACGGAACACGCCCAGCTCGGCACGGCGCAGGCCCAATCCGGCGGCAAAGGCGGCCAGGAAGCCGGAAGCACCCAGCCACTCCACCAGCGAATAGCTCAGCGCAATCAGCGCCAGCGCGAGGAAATCGTTGGGCGCGACGTCACCGTTGGCGTTACGCAGCCAGGTCGCCAGCATGCCGACCAGCTGCCCCAGAACAAAACCGATGATCAGACCGCCGCCAATCGCCCAGAGCACCTCGACCGCCCCCCAGTGCGCCAGCATTCCCCCGCTCAGGCTCTCGCCATTGAACAGCAGCAGCGCCAGCATCAGCAGCGGCAGCGCGGAGCCATCGTTCATACCCGCTTCGCTGGAGATCGCCACCCGCAGCGAGTCATCATCCTGCGCATCGTTTACCGAGATGAGGCTCGCCAGTACCGGATCGGTGGGTGCGACAATGGCACCAAACGCCAGCGCAACTGGCCAGTCTAACCCCACCAGGAAGTGCGCCAGCAGCGTCATTGCCGCTACGGTGAGCAGCATCGCGGGAAAGGCCAGTTTCAGCCCGGTGTGCCAGCAGTTGTTCTGCAGCGGCAGACGCAGCTTAAGACCGGTGATAAACAGCGAGGCCGCCATGGTGATTTCCGTGATGTGGGCCACGGCTTCGGAATGGGTGACGATGTCGATGTGAATAAGATCAAATCCCCACGGGCCGCACAGGATACCCGCGATGAGGAACAGTCCGAATGAAGTGACTGGCCCCCGGTGAATCCAACCGGAAGCCAGCGACATCAACAGCAGAAGGCCGCCCGTCGCTGCTGTCCAGGCTAAAAAGTTCATAACACTCCAGATATTTCGGGTTTATGAATAAGCCTGGCACATTATTTGACGGGCGAGGTGTCAGTTTTTCAGGTGACGGCTGGCGAAGCGGACCGCCAGCGCGGCGGCACCGGCTAAGGTTGCGAGCGCAACCACGCCATTCCAGCCCCAGTGTGCCAGCGCCAGACTCCCCAGCGCCGCACCGGTCGCCATACCGATAAACACCACGGTAAACAGCAACGCATTCAGGCGGCTGCGTGCCTCCGGTGCCAGACCGTAGACCAGCGTCTGATGCGCCACCAGCGTGGCCTGCACCCCTAAATCAAAGCCAATGGTACAGACCACAATCAGCGCCAGCTGCGCGGGCATGGGCAAAAGCGGCAGCAGAAACATCAGCGCAAAAGAGATCGTCACCAGCGCGGCACCCGCCTGCGTGACCCTGGCCGGACCGATGCGGTCAGCGAAACTGCCCGCCAGCGGCGCGGCCATCGCGCCTGCTGCACCGGCTAGTCCAAACGCCCCGGCCACCGCACTGTCCAGATGAAAGCGGTCGCTGAGCATTAACGCCAGCGTCGACCAGAAGGCGCTGAAGGCCACGGACAGCAGACCCTGAGCCAGCGCGGCCCGGCGCAGCGTCTGATGATGACGCCACAGATGCACCAGCGACAGCAACAGGCGCGGATAGCTCACCGAAGTGCCCGGCGCGAAGCGCGGCAGCACCCGCCACAGCGTCAGCGTAATCAGCAGCACTGCCAGCGCGGCGATCATATACATGGTGCGCCAGCCGAAATATTCCGCTACGACGCCGCTGACCACCCGCGACAGCAGAATCCCAACCAGCAAGCCGGTCATCACCGTGCCGACCGTTTTACCCCGGCTGCGTTCCGGGGCCAGCGCCGCCGACGCGGGCACGATGTCCTGCGCGACGGTAGCAGTCAGGCCGGTCACAAAGCTGGCAATCAGCAGCGCGCTGAGTCCACCCGAAAACCCACACAGCAGCAGCGCCGCGACCAGCAATAAGCCTTTGATAAAGATAATGGTGCGCCGGTCATGGCGATCGCCCAGCGGGGCCAGCAGCAGAATCCCCAGCGCATAGCCCGCCTGCGTCAGCATGGGGACCATACCGACTGCGCCAATGCCTGCGTTAAACTGCCTGCTGATGATATCCAGCATCGGCTGGCTGTAGTAAATCGACGCGACGCTGAGTCCGGCACCGGCGGCCAGCGTAAACACCAGCGGCGTGGAGAGCGGTTCGTTTCGGGTTGCGTTTTCTATTGCTGACATGGTGTCATCCTCATCATTTCGTCACAGCATTAAAGCGCATTGCGGTTATACGCGGTAGACTGACGCCAGACAAAACCGTTATGCGTGGTGCGTATGAACACTCCCGGCAGCAGCGATCGTATTGACCTGATGCAGACCTTTATCCGTATTGTCGAGAGCGGCAGCCTGTCTGCCGCCGCCGCGCAGCTCGGCACGACGCAGCCCACCGTCAGCCGTCGCCTGCAGGCCCTGGAGCAGCGGCTGGGCCTGAAGCTGATCCTGCGCACCACCCATGCGCTGAAGCTCACCGATGATGGCGAACGCTGCTACGCCCAGGCACGGCAGCTGCTGGCAACCTGGCATGCGCTGGAAGATGAGCTGACCGGTGCCAGCGCGGACCCGGTGGGCACGCTGCGGGTTCGTGCCCCGCACGCCTTTGGTCAGGATCAGCTGATCGCCCCGCTGGTGGACTATCTTCACCGCTATCCCCGGCTCAATATTGAGTGGATGCTGAATGACCGCACGCCCGACTTTATGGCGGAGAACGTGGACTGCGCCATTCAGGTCGGTGCGCCCACCGATCCCTCGGTGGTGGCGATTCTGCTGGCTGAAGTGCCGCGCATTGTGGTGGCGGCTCCGCATCTGCTGGCCCGGCATCCCCCTGTTGAACGGGTGGAACAGCTGCGTGATCTGCCGTGGCTGGCGCTGACCAGCTTTTACCGTAACGAAGTGGCGTTGCAGAAGATTGACGACGGCCAGCCGGTGAACCTGGCGATTACCCCCCGGCTGAGCAGTGACAGTCTCTACGCGGTGCGCAAAGCGGCGCTGGCCGGGATGGGTGCAGCGATTGTCTCCTCGTGGGCGGTGCAGGAGGATCTGGCCGAAGAAAAACTGGTTCAGCTGATGCCCGCGTGGCAGGCTCCGCCGCTGCCGGTGTGGCTGACCTATCCCTGGGCAAGCTACTATCCTGCCCGGCTGCAACATTTTTTTGCCCTGATCAAAGAGGTGATGCCGCAGCTGACGGGCACGCGCCCGGCCTCGCAACCGGCTCGCGCAGGCAAGGCGGAGTAACAGCGGGCAGAGTCAGCGGATCATGGCGTTGAGGCGTTGAGGCGTTGAGGCGTTGAGGCGTTGAGGCGAGGATAAAACAGGCGCACCGCGTCAGCGGTGCGCCGGAAAGCGAATGACTTTACTTTTTATCGTAGCGCGACATCTTGTCCAGCCAGCCCATCACAAAGGCAGAAAGCACAAAGGTCAGGTGGATAATCACGTACCACATCAGCTTGTCGTTTTCGACGTTGCGCGCTTCCATAAACACCCGCAGCAGGTGAATGGAGGAGATAGCCACGATAGAAGCAGCGACCTTGTTTTTCAGCGAGCCGGAGTCCATCTTGCCCAGCCAGCTCAGCTTCTCTTTGTCTTCATCAATATCGAGTTTGGAGATGAAGTTCTCATAACCTGACAGCATCACCATCACCAGCAGGCCGCCAACCAGCGTCATATCCACCAGTGACAGCAGCAGCAGGATCAGATCGTTTTCCGCAATGCTGAAAATGTTGGGCAGCAGGTGGAAAATTTCCTGGAAAAATTTAATGGTCAGCGCCAGCAATCCCAGCGAAAGTCCAATGTAAACCGGTGCCAGCAACCAGCGCGATGCATACATCAGGTTTTCGGTAAAACGTTCCATACAATCCCACGAATAATCAAACAGGTCCGAAAGTATAACCGATCCACTGTGAAGTTATTTCAGCCCTTCGTCAGAAATTTCGGGGACCGGCGGCAGCGGCAGGGAGAGACGAAATACCGCGCCGCCTTCGGGCCGGTTCTCTGCCCAAATCTGGCCGTCGTGGCTCTCGATAATGGTTTTACAGATTGCCAGACCCAGCCCGACGCCCGGCACCGCCGACTCTTTGTCGCCGCGCCAGAATTTATCGAAAATCCGGCTTAAATCAGCTTCGGCAATGCCCGGACCGCTGTCCCACACCGCAATCTCCAGGCGTGATGCCGCACGCCAGGCGCGGATGCCACGTGGCGCGCTGTTACCGGCATATTTCAGGCTGTTCTCGATCAGATTCGTGAAGACGCGTTCCAGCAGCGTGCTGTCGCCTTTGATCAGCACGATGTCGTCCGGCAGATCGAGCTGAACCTCATGCCCTTTCAGCGACGGGGCCATGCTGCTCAGCGCACCGCCGATCACCTCTTCCAGCGCCAGCCACTCTTCCCGCAGATTAAGACCGCCCGACTGAATGCGCGCCATATCCAGCATGTTGCTCACCAGCCGGATGGTGCTCAGCGTCTGCTCGCGGATCTGGCTGGCCTGCGGCACATATTTTGAGTTGTCGCTGGCCAGGTCGAGCATCAGCATTTCCGCCTGACCAAACAGCACGGTCAGCGGGGTGCGCAGGTCGTGCGATAGCGCCGACAGCAGCGCATTACGCAGCTGTTCACGCTCTGCCGAGAGCCGGGACGCCGCCTCGCTGTGCGACAGCGTCATCCGCTCCAGGGCGTTAGCAATCAGCACCGTGAAGGTTTCGACCAGTCGCTGCTGTTCGGGGATCATCAGCTGACGCAGGTTCTGCGGCTCCACCACCAGCAGACCCCGGCAGTGCGCGCCGCTTTTCAGCGGCAGAATCTGATAGGGCACCGCCGGTAACGTATCGGTGCCCGCGCCCGCAGGCTGGCCTTTGCTGTAACTCCATTTCGCAATCGCACGATCCGGCTCGCTGGCCGGTAACGCCTCGCCCACCGGTTGCAGCTCGCCCTGCTCATCCGGCAGCAGCAGCAGGCAACGCGCCTGCAAGGTGGCATCCAGCACCCGCTGGCTGGTGGCGGCGATATCCTGCGGCGTCAGCGCACTGCCCAGCGATTTTGCCATCTCATAGAGCTGCCGCGCCCGCTGCTCACGGTAGCGTGCCACCCGCGCCTGATAGCGCACCCCGGCGGTGAGATTGCCGACAATGACGCCCACGGCCAGCATGACGCCAAAGGTCACCAGATATTGCAGGTCGGAAACCGCCACCGTGCCGGTGGGGGCAACAAAGAAGAGGTCAAAGGCGACGATATTCATCACCGTCGCGATCACCGATGGCCAGCGACCATAGCGCAGTGCCACGATCACCACGGCCAGCAGGTAGATCATCACACAGTTGGCGGGATCGAAATTGATCAGTACCGACTGACCGGCGGCGGTGACAGCGATGCAGAGCACCAGCGCCATCATCACGCCGCGTAGCTGAATCCGCCATTTCTCACTGGTGACGCGGCCATCCGGCAGCGGATGCGGCGCATCTTTCAGCGGCTCATCCAGCGCCACCACCAGCAGGTCGAGATCCGGCCCGAGCTGGCCCAGCCGTTCGGCAAAACTGTCACGCCGCCAGCGCCGCAGCGGGCGACGGCCGGTTACAATTTTGCCCAGGTTGTGTTCGCGGGCGTAGCCCAGCACCGCTTCCGCTTCATCCGGTTCAGAGAGCGTGGCGGTTTCTGCACCCAGTTCCTGCGCCAGCTGTAGGGTGCGCAGAATCGCCCGTCGCCGCGCTTCCGGCAGCCGGTTAAGCCGGGGCGTTTCGACATAGACCGCGTGCCATTCACTGCCGAGTCGTGCGGCGAGTCGGGCAGCCGTTCGGACCAGTTTTTCACTGCCGCTGTCGTCGCCAATGCAGAGCAGAATGGCGTCACGGGTGTGCCAGACGCGATCCCGTCCCTGCTGATCGCGCCAGACGCGCATCTGATCGTCCACCCGGTCGGCAGTGCGACGCAGGGCCAGCTCACGCAGGGCAAAGAGGTTACCTTTGCGGAAAAAGTTTTCGATGGCGCGCTCAGCGCGGTCGCCAATATAAACCTTGCCCTCTTTCAGCCGCTGCCGCAGATCGTCGGGCGGCAGATCGACCAGCACCACCTCGTCGGCGCTGTCGAAAAAAGGATCGGGCACGGTTTCGCGCACCTGAATGCCGGTGACGCCGCCGACCACATCGTTCAGGCTTTCAAGATGCTGCACGTTGACGGTGGTGAGAACGTCAATGCCCGCCTCCAGCAGCTCTTCAATATCCTGCCAGCGCTTGGGATGGCGCGAGCCCTGCACGTTGGTGTGCGCCAGCTCATCCATCAGGATCACCGCCGGATGGCGCGCCAGCGCGGCATCGAGATCGAACTCCGCATGACGCGAGCGGCCGGTTGCACGACGCGGCAGCAGGGTTAAACCTGTCAGCAGCTGCGCGGTTTCCGGCCGTTCATGGGTTTCCACCACGCCGATCAGCACATCCAGACCCTGCGCACGCAGCCGCTGTGCCTCCTGCAGCATGGCGTAGGTTTTGCCCACACCGGCACAGGCACCAAAGTAGATTTTCAGCTGACCGCGATGCGTTTCACGGTTAGCCTGCAGCAGCGCGTCGGGATCGGGACGCTGGGGTTCGTGGTTCATCGCTTCCTTAACACCTTACAGTTCGTTGAGCGCCATATTCAGCTGCAGCACATTCAGGGTCGGCGTGCCGAGGAAGGGCATCAGCGGACGATGCGTCATCTTTTCAATCAGCGCCTCGACCTGTGCCACCGGCACCCTGCGGCTGGCGGCAATACGCGGGGCCTGCCAGAGGGCGGCCTGTGGCGAAATATCCGGATCCAGCCCGCTGGCTGAGGCGGTGACCAGCTCAACCGGCACCGCGCCAGGTGCCTGCGGATTGGCGGCCCGCAGCGCAGCAACGCGGTCGGCTACCGCTTTGTCCAGCGCCGGGTTGCTGGCGGCCAGATTGCTGCCCCCTGAAGAGAGCGGGTTGTAGGGTTTATCACTGGTGGCTGAAGGACGACCCCAGAAATAGCCGGGCTGGGTAAAGTTCTGCCCAATCAGCGCGGACCCGTGCACCACTCCCTCCTCCTCCAGCAGCGAGCCGTTGGCCTGGGCCGGAAACAGCCACTGCGCCAGACCGGTGGTGAGGAAAGGATAAACCACGCCGGTAACAAGCGTAAGCAGCAACAACAGTAAAATTGCCGGACGTAACTGACTCATTTTTTTCTCCTCAGGCCATGCCTGAAAGCACTAACAGCAGATCGATTGCTTTGATGCCCACAAACGGCACCAGCAGGCCACCCAGACCGTAAATCAGCAGGTTGCGACGCAGCAGCGCAGCGGCGCTCAGTGGGCGGTAGCTGACGCCTTTCAGGGCCAGCGGGATCAGGAAAATAATCACCAGGGCGTTGAAGATCACCGCCGACAGAATCGCGCTGGCGGGCGAGTGCAGCTGCATCACGTTGAGCATGTTGAGCTGCGGATAAGTCGCCGCAAACGCCGCCGGAATGATGGCGAAATATTTCGCCACGTCGTTGGCGATACTGAAGGTGGTCAGCGAACCGCGTGTCATCAGCATCTGTTTACCGATGTGTACCACTTCCAGCAGCTTGGTCGGGTTCGAGTCGAGATCGACCATGTTGCCCGCCTCTTTCGCCGCCTGCGTACCGGAGTTCATCGCCACCGCCACATCCGCCTGCGCCAGTGCAGGGGCATCGTTGGTGCCGTCACCGGTCATCGCCACTAAGCGCCCTTCTGCCTGATACTGGCGGATTAGCGCCAGCTTGGCTTCCGGCGTGGCCTCTGACAGGAAGTCATCCACGCCAGCTTCCGCTGCAATCGCCGCCGCGGTCAGCGGGTTATCACCGGTGATCATCACCGTTTTAATGCCCATTTTGCGCAGTTCGGCAAAGCGCTCTTTAATGCCGCCTTTCACGATATCTTTCAGAGCCACCACGCCCAGCACGTTTGCGCCCTCTGACACCACCAGCGGCGTGCCGCCACTGCGTGCCACCTCTTCCACCTGCGCATTGACCTCAGCAGGAAAACGGCCGTGGTTCGCTTCGATATGGCGGCGTACCGCATCGACCGCGCCTTTACGGATCAGCCGGTCCTGCACGTTCACGCCACTCATGCGGGTCTGGGCTGAGAACGGAATAAAGCTGGCCCCCATGCTGCTGAGATCGCGCTCGCGCAGATTAAATCGCTGTTTCGCCAGCACCACGATGCTGCGGCCTTCTGGCGTCTCATCGGCCAGCGAGGCGAGCTGTGCGGCGTCGGCCAGCTGCTCTTCGCTGACGCCCGGTGCGGGCAGGAACTGGGTCGCCTGACGATTACCCAGCGTGATGGTGCCGGTTTTATCGAGCATCAGCACATCCACGTCGCCTGCGGCTTCCACCGCACGACCGCTGGTCGCAATGACATTCGCACCCAGCATCCGGCTCATCCCCGCGACACCAATCGCCGACAGCAGGCCACCGATGGTTGTCGGGATCAGACAGACCAGCAGCGCCACCAGCACCGTGATGCTGACCGGCGTGCCGCCCCAGGCCGAGAACGGCCAGAGCGTGACGGTCGCCAGCAGGAATACAATGGTCAGTGACACCAGCAGGATAGTCAGGGCGATCTCATTCGGAGTTTTACGGCGTTTCGCCCCTTCCACCATGGCGATCATCCGGTCAAGGAAGGTTTCGCCCGGGTTGGCGCTGCAGGTGATCACCAGCCAGTCAGAGAGAATGCGCGTACCGCCGGTCACAGAGGCGAAGTCACCCCCCGACTCACGGATGACCGGTGCAGATTCGCCGGTAATGGCACTCTCATCCACTGAGGCTCCCCCTTCCATCACTTCACCGTCGCAGGGGATGATATCGCCCGCTTCCACCAGTACCGCGTCGCCTTTGCGCAGCTGGTCGGCACCGACCTGCTGCCACTCCGCGCCATAGCGTGCCGCTGACAGTTTTTTGGCAAAGCTGGTCTTTTTCACCCCTTTCAGGCTGCTGGCCTGGGCTTTACTGCGCCCTTCTGCCAGCGCTTCCGCCAGGTTGGCAAACAGCACGGTGAACCAGAGCCAGAGCGCAATCGCACCGGTAAAGCTGGCGCTGCCGCTGATCCGGCCGGTCAGCATCGCCAGCGCCAGCAGCGTGGTCAGCACGCTGCCGAGCCAGACCACAAACATCACCGGGTTACGGAACTGCACCCGAGGATCGAGCTTTTTCACCGCATCCCAGGCCGAGGTACGCAGCAGGGCTGCGTCAAATAACGCCTGTTGTTGACGACTCATGAGGATTGTCCCTGAACAAGTTGCAGATGCTCAGCCACCGGGCCCAGCGCCAGAGCAGGAATAAAGGTCAGTGCGCCCACCAGCAGCACCGTGCCAATCAGCAGTGCAATAAACAGCGGGCCGTGGGTGGGCAGCGTGCCGTTACCCACCGGCTGCACTTTTTTCACCGCCATCGCACCGGCAATTGCCATCACCGGAATGATGATGCCAAAACGGCCCAGCAGCATGCAGACCGCCAGCAACAGGTTCCAGAACGGTGTGTTAGCACTCAGTCCGGCAAAGGCGCTGCCGTTGTTGTTGGCCGCTGACGAGACCGCGTAAAGCACTTCGCTGAAGCCGTGAATGCCCGGGTTCGCCATTGCGCTGCGTCCGGCGTCGGTCATCATTGCCAGTGCGGTGCCGATCAGCACCAGCGCCGGGGTGACCAGAATCGCCAGTGCGGTCATTTTCATCTCCCAGACATCGACTTTTTTACCCAGGAACTCCGGGGTACGGCCAATCATCAGTCCGGCAATAAACACCGCCAGCAGTACAAACAGCAGCATGCCGTAAAGACCGGCACCGACGCCGCCGAAGACCACTTCGCCCAGCTGCATCAGCCACATCGGCACCATGCCGCCCAGCGCGGTAAAGGAGTCGTGCATGGCATTCACCGCGCCGCAGGAGGCGGCAGTGGTGATGACCGCAAACAGGCTGCTGTTAAGGATGCCAAAGCGCGTCTCTTTGCCTTCCATGTTGACGGCGCTGTCGGCCCCCAGCTGGAGGAAATGCGGATTGCCCTGCAGTTCGGCCCACATCACCACCGTGACCGCCGCGACAAACATCAGCGTCATCGCCCACAGCAGCATGTGGCCCTGACGACGGTCACGCACGCTTTCGCCAAACGCGAAGCAGAGCGCCGCCGGGATCAGGAAGATGCTCAGCATCTGCACCAGGTTAGTCAGCGCGTTAGGGTTTTCAAACGGATGGGCAGAGTTGGCGTTAAAGAAACCGCCACCGTTGGTGCCCAGCATTTTGATCGCCTCCTGCGACGCCACCGGTCCCATTGAGAGCGTCTGCTGTACGCCTTCCAGCGTGGAGAAGCTGTGGTAAGGCTCAACGTTCTGAATGCTGCCCTGGCTGACAAAGAACAGCGCCATCAGCAGGCTGACAGGCAGTAAGACATAAAGCGTGATGCGCGTCAGGTCACGCCAGGCGTTACCCAGCGTCGCCACGCTGCGACTGGCGAAGCCACGGATAAGCGCAAACGCGACGGCGATACCGGTCGCGGCAGAGAGGAAGTTCTGCACCGTCAGGCCCACCATCTGACTGAAATAGCTCAGGGTGCTTTCTCCGCTGTAGGACTGCCAGTTGGTGTTGGTCACGAAGCTCACGGCGGTGTTCAGCGCCAGATGCCAGCTCAGGCCGGGCAGCTGCTGTGGATTAAGCGGCAGCGATCCCTGCATCAGCAGGATGACCAGCAGCACCACAAAACCCAGCGCGTTGAACAGCAGAATCGCCAGCAGGTAATGCGGCCAGCGCATAGCCGAATCCTGTGCGCCCAGCAGTCGCCACAGCGGCGCTTCCAGGCGGGCAAACACGGGCTTGTCAGCCACTAACGAGGCCAGACCCCGGCCAAGCGGCTGCGCCAGTACCATCAGCAGCACCAGATAAAATGCGATGAGTAAAAAAGCATTGGCCGCCATCAGAAGGCCTCCGCATTTAACAGGGCATAGATCAGATAGCCCAGCAACAACACCACCAGCACAATGCCGGTTATTACGCCCACGCTCACAGGAACCTCCAGAGGATTGGATTTATGGCTTAGCTTGCGCGGAGGCGTATAAAGAAGGGGTTAAAATGCAGCGGGCGGGCGTAAAAATAGTGTAAAAATGGCGAAAAATCAGGCGACTTCCAGCGCCCAGATACGATTCAGATCGACGTTACCCCATAGCGTACTGTCCTCTGCGCCCACAATGCTGTCAGTGCAGAAACTGTCGCCGAGATCGAGCTCCTCCGGTTTCACTTCGCGCTGGGCGTGCAGCGACCAGAAGACATGCACGCAGGGACGCATCAGCGATTTTTCGCCCGCTTTTACCACCAGCGCCACCCGGCCGGACGCCAGACGCACCAGCGAGCCCACCGGATAGATGCCAATGGTCCGCACGAAGGTGTGCAGCAGGCCTGGGTCGAAATGGCCGCGCCAGCTCAGCATCTGGTGCATCGCCTCTGCCGGTGTCCAGCCGTTGCGATAGGAGCGGGTTGAGGTAACGGCATCATAGACATCGCACACCGCCGCCATACGGGCGTAGAGCGAGATCGCCTCGCCCTTCAGGCGATGCGGATAGCCGCTGCCATCATATTTTTCATGATGATGCAGGGCGATATCGAGCAGATCGTCATCGGCGTCGGCTTCTATCAGCATCTGCGTGCCCACCACCGGATGCTCACGCATTACGCTGAACTCCTCTTCTGTGAGCTTGCCCGCTTTGTTGAGGATCGCCAGCGGCACGGCCGCTTTGCCGACATCATGCAGTAAACCGCCCATCCCTACCCGGCGCAGCTGCTGCTCATCCAGCCCAAGTTTTTTACCCAGCGCAATCATCAGCCCGCAGACCGCCATCGAGTGCAGATAGGTGTAATCATCATGATTTTTCAGCCGTGCCACGCTGAGCATTGCTGAGGGTTCACGCGTGATCGATCCGGCGATTTCATCCACCAGGTCCATCATATAATCGAGCTTCAGGCCGTTGCCCAGCCGCGCTTCGTTGAACATCGCCAGGACTTTCGGTTTGCCCTGCTGAAAGATCAGCTGTGCCTGATCGAGCTCCTGAAAAAACGGGGTGCGGCCAATGGTTCGCTTTGCGACCGGGGAGGCAATCGGTGCCTGCACGGATCGATCGAGGTCGATCCAGAGCTGGCGGATCCCTTCACTGCGTAACGTGGCAATTTGTCGTGGATCGGTGATCAGCATCTGATTATGAATACGCTGGTCTTTTATCCACCACACTTCCAGCTTGTGGATAAACATCCCCGGGCGCAGTTCATCAATCGTCATCAGCTTTATCACGCTATCACTCCTTAGTAACAGAGGGTGGTAAGGTGATATCGGCAGCTGGACAAATATTCTTCAGGCTGTTTTGTGCGGCGGCAGGGCGCGGGCAAGTGGTCAGAGGAGAGCCATCCTGCCGCACGCTTCGTTCGGCATTGTAAGTGTTTGTTGCCGTTACACTACGCGGGTGAGCACCGGCTCTCCACGGGCAAACGCCAGCATGTTCTCAAACACCAGGTTGGCCATCGCCGCCATGGTTTCGCGGGTGCTGCTGGCAATATGCGGCGTCACCACCACATTGTCGCGCTGGCGCAGGGTGTCAGGGATCTGCGGCTCCTGTTCAAACACATCCAGCCCGGCACCGGCGATCTGCCCGGTTTCCAGCGCCGCCACCAGCGCCTGCTGATCCACCACGCTGCCGCGTGCGATGTTGATCAGAAAACCCTGCGGGCCAAGCGCCTGCAGTACCCCGGCATTGATAATATGGCGCGTGGCAGGCCCACCCGGCAGCGTCAGCACCAGAAAATCGGCCTGCTGCGCCAGCGCCACCAGACTGTCATGACGGGTATAGGGGACGTCGGGACGTGAACGGGGGTTGTAGTAGTGAATCGCCATCTCAAACGCCTGCGCACGCCTTGCCACCGCCTGGCCGATATTGCCCAGCCCGACGATCCCGCACACCTTGCCACCGATTTTGCTGCTCAGCGGAAAGCGGCCCTGCGACCAGTGCCCGGCACGTGTAAAGCGATCGGCTTCACTGATGCGGCGCGCCACATCCAGCAGCAGCCCCATCCCCAGATCGGCAACGCAATCATTCAGCACCTCTGGCGTGTTAGTCACCACAATGCCACGCGACCGGGCGGCTTCCGTATCAATGCTGTCATAACCGACGCCGTTACTGCAGATCGCTTTCAGATTGGGCAGCGCGGCGATCAGCGCGGCGGGTGCGCCCATTACCGCGTTGCCGCTGGTGACCAGGATATCGATGGCAGCCCCCTGTTCAGCCAGAAAAGCCGCCTCATCTTCCGCTTCCCACAGCCGGAAGGTGGTAAACGTGCTTTCAATCTTCGCTATCAGCTGCGGTGGCAGAAATTTCCCTTTGATCAGCACATTACATTGCTTTAATGCCATCTTCTTTCTCCTGACTGTGAGAGGATGCCGGGCGATCGGTCTCTTCACCCACGCGTTCAATCGGTCCCATCACCAGCAGGAACAGCAGCGCCGCAACCACGCAGTGCGCCGCCACAAACGCCAGCCCGATGCTGTAGCTGCCGGTCAGCCCGACGATGATGCCGAACAGCAGCGGCGTGGTGAAACCGGCAATATTGCCGATGCCGTTAAAAATGGACCCTGCCAGACCGACCGCCTCTTTCGGGGCGGTGTCGCTGATCACCGTCCAGGTGCCTGCGCCCGCCGCGATGCCTTTGCCGAAAAAGGCAAAGGACATGATGGCGATGATGCCGCTGTTCCCGGGAATAATCGCCGCCAGCACCAGGCTCGATGCCATCAGCATGCCAGCGATATAGGGCGTTTTACGCGCCCAGGAAACGCTCCAGCCCCGGGCGATTAACTTGTCTGACAGGTAACCCCCGCTGATCCCGCCGAGAAAGCCAAACAGCGCCGGGGCTATGGTGGCAAAACCCGCCTCCATGATGTTCATGCCGCGCGCCTGCACCAGATAGATCGGAAACCAGGTAATGAAGAAGTAGCTGAGCGCGATGATGCAGTACTGACCCAGATAGGCGCACCACAGCATGCGACTGGTGAGCAGCTTTCTGAACATCGCTTTGCTGACCGGTGGGCGGGCTTTCAGCGTCTGCGCCGCATCAATATCCACCAGCGCACCGCCATCAATGATGTGGCGCAGTTCACTTTCCGACACGCCGGGATGGTGGCGCGGCTCGCGCATCCAGGTCGCCCAGACAAACACCGCCAGCAGGCCGATGCCACCCAGCACAAAGAACGGCCATTCCCAGCCAAAGCGCGACACCAGCCAGCCAGAAAGCGGCGAGAAGATGGCGACGGCAAAATATTGTGCCGAGCTGAACAGCGATGACGCCCGCCCCCGCTCTGAACGGGGGAACCACATAATCACCACACGCGCATTGGCGGGAAAGCTGGGTGCCTCAATCAATCCCAGCAGAAAGCGCAGACCAAACATCAGCATCAGCGCGCCGGTCATGCCGCTGGAGAACTCCCCCACAAATCCCATCGCCAGGGTCGAGACAGACCAGAGTGCCAGCGTGACGCCATACACTTTCTTGGCCCCGAAGCGGTCAAGAAACAGTCCGCCGGGGATCTGACCGATAACGTAGGCCCAGCTGAAGGCAGAGAGGATCAGCCCCAGCTGGATCGCCGACAGGCCGAACGCCTCTTTGATCGCCGATCCGGAGATCGAGAGGATCGAACGGTCGGCGTAAGCCACGACCGACAGAAACAGGATCAGGCAGAGGATCAGGATGCGGACATGGCTTGTCCGTTGACGCGTTGGGTCTTTTGGCATGAGCTGAATTCCTTAAAAAGCGGCAGAGTGCGCCACGAGGTTTTTTTCAGGAATAACGCTGGAATTTCCCGCTTCAGGAAATATAGATAGGCGGCTAACTATTGGTCATTGTGCGGATGTTGAGATTGTCAGGCCCGATTGCGCGGTTTTCTGACAACCCCCACAACCGCCCGTGCGGCGCTGCACAAAAGCGCAAAAAGCTGCGGCCTTCTGCCGCAGAGTGTGCACCAGGTCGAGGATTTCACCGGCGCTGACAGCTATGACGCGGCGATTTCACGACAAAGTGTGGCGGCGTTAGCAAGTGTGAAAAAGGCGGGTTGTCAAACCTGACGGCAGTTTCTAAGCTGCAAATGATCTTCTTTATCCATTTTTGCAATAAATGAAAAATACATTCCATCAGGCTGACCCCGGGAGTCCGCAATGAAAACACGCGCATGGGCATTACTCTGTCTGCTCTCTCTTTCCACATCGGCGCTGGCAGAAAAAATCGGCGTCTCGATGGCCTATTTCGACCAGAACTTCCTGACGATTATTCGCCAGGCGATCGCCAAAGAGGCCAAAGCGCGCCAGCTGGATGCGCAGTTCGAAGATGCGCGTGGCGATGTGGGCCGTCAGACCGATCAGGTCCAGAGCTTTATCAGCGCCGGGGTGGACGCGATTATTGTCGATCCGGTTGACTCTGCCAGTACGCCTGCCCTGACAAAACTGGCGCAGCAGGCGCACATTCCGCTGGTTTACGTTAACCGTACGCCGGGCGATAAAACCCTGCCGCCGGGCGTGGTGTTTGTTGGATCTGACGAACGCGAGTCCGGCACATTGCAGATGGAAGCGCTGGCGAAACAGGCCGGTTACCGTGGCAACGTCGCCATTATGATCGGTAACCTCAGCGATGCGGGCGCGCTGCAGCGCACGAAAGATGTGGAGCAGGTGGTGGCAAAGTATCCCGACATGAAAGTGGTGCTGAAGCAGACCGCCAACTATGCGCGCAATGAGGGGATGGATTTAATGCTCAACTGGCTCTCAAACGGAGAAGAGATTGATATTGTTGCCGCCAACAACGACGAAATGGCAATTGGCGCAACCATGGCGGTTGCCCAGGCAAAACCAAAGAAAACCATTCTGGTGGGCGGCATTGATGCCACGCCGGATGGCCTGAAAGCGCTGGCCAGCGGCAAACTGGCGGTGACGGTGTTCCAGGATGCCGTGGGTCAGGGCAAAAAATCGGTTGAGGTGGCGCAGCAGATGATCAAAGGACAGAAGGTCGATTCCCACCAGTGGATCCCGTTTGAGCTGGTGACGCAGCAGAACATGCAGCAATACAGCACTAAAAATCCGTAGTGCAACAGGGCGCGGCAGTGCTGCCGCGCCGTTTATTACGCCTCGTGCAGCAGCTTCGCCATCATCACCACATCGCGCAGCTGGCCGTCGCGCAGTGCCGCCTGGCGCATTACCCCTTCCCGCTCAAAACCCAGCCGCTCATAGAGCCGCAGCGCCCTGTCGTTGTCGTGAAACACTTCCAGCGCCATGCGGGTAATGCCCAGCCAGTTGCGGGCATAGTCCAGCGCGGTGCGGATCAGACGTTCACCGACGCCGCGACCGGCGAAATCGGGATGCACCCCCAGCCCAAAGCTGATGGCGTGGCGGGTGCGCGGCTTGTTATCGACAAACAGCGTCAGCTCACCCGCCAGCACGCCGTCGATTTCCGCCACAAACGCAATAAACCCTTCTGCATCCATTCTGGCGAATTTCTTCTCCCAGGTCGCGACACTGGGAAACGGCAGTTGCAGCGTCCAGGGGTAAACATCGGGGTGACTGTAGAGCCGCTGGTAAGCGGCAGCATCCTGTGGTTCCCGTGCCCGTATCGTGATTTCCATATTTTCTCCTGTTAGCCGAATGGGGTTCATGCACTAAGCTGTAGCTCTTTACCGGACAAAGAGTATCGCTATGTTGTATCGTCGTTTTGAGCGTTTTATCAATATATTTCAGGACGCGCCCACCGATTCGCCCCCCTCAACGGTCTGGTCGTTTTACTTATATTACCTGCGGCAGGTCTGGCCCAGTTTTGCGGCACTGCTGGTGGTGGGCCTGGCGTCAGCGCTGATTGAAGTGTCGCTGTTCAGCTATCTGAGCCGCATTATCGATATGGTCAATCACTCCACGCCCGCCACCCTGTTCCGGGATAACTGGCCGATATTGCTGTGGATGGGGGCGGTGGCGCTGATTCTGCGGCCGATTTTTATTGCCCTGCACGACATGCTGGTTCACCAGAGCATCAGCCCCAGCATGACCAGCCTGATCCGCTGGCAGCATCACAACTACGTGCTGCGCCAGAGCCTTAACTTCTTCCAGAGCGATTTCGCCGGGCGTATTGCCCAGCGCATTATGCAGACCGGCAGTTCACTGCGTGACTCCGTGGTGCAGCTGGTGGACGCCATCTGGCACGTGCTGATCTACGCCGTCACCTCACTGGTGCTGTTTGCCGGTGCCGACTGGCGGCTGATGATCCCGCTGATTATCTGGATGGTGGCCTACAGCGCCTCGCTGCGTTTCTTTGTACCGCGCGTCAAAGCCCGTTCGGTGGTCTCCTCGGAAGCGCGCTCGAAGCTGATGGGCACCATTGTTGACGGCTACACCAATATCGCCACCATTAAGCTGTTCGCCCACAGCGATCTGGAACGTCAGTACGCGCGTGAGGCGATTCAGGAGCAGACCGACAAAACTCAGCACGCCAGCCGCATGGTCACCAGCATGGATCTGACGCTGTCGGCGCTGAACGGCCTGCTGATTGTCTCCACCTCGGGCCTGGCGTTGTGGCTGTGGAGCCAGTCACTGATCAGCGTCGGGGCGATTGCGCTGGCAACCGGTCTGGTGATCCGCCTGGTGAATATGTCCGGCTGGATCATGTGGGTGGTTAACGGCATCTTCGAAAATATCGGCATGGTGCAGGATGGCCTGAACACCATTGCGCAGCCGCTGAGCGTGCAGGATGCGCCGCAGGCGAAGCAGCTGAAGGTAACGCGTGGCAACATCCGTTTTGAAGATGTGCGCTTCGATTATGGCGGCGGTCGCCAGGTGATTAACGGCTTTAACCTCGACATCAGACCCGGCGAGAAGATTGGCCTGATTGGTCCCTCAGGTGCCGGTAAATCCACGCTGGTGAACCTGCTGCTGCGTCTTTATGACCTGAACGGTGGCCGGATTGCGATCGACGAACAGGATATCGCCGCCGTAACGCAGGAGAGCCTGCGCAGCCAGATTGGCATGATCACCCAGGACACTTCACTGCTGCATCGCTCAATCCGTGAAAACCTGCTCTATGGCCGTCCCGACGCCACCGAAGAGGCGCTGCAACTGGCCATTCACCGCGCCCGCGCCGATGAGTTTATCCCGCTGCTCTCCGACTCGCTGGGGCGCACCGGGCTGGACGCGCACGTCGGCGAGCGCGGCGTGAAACTGTCAGGCGGTCAGCGTCAGCGTGTGGCCATTGCCCGCGTGCTGCTGAAGGATGCGCCGATTCTGATCATGGATGAGGCGACCTCCGCGCTCGACTCTGAAGTGGAAGCGGCTATTCAGGAGAGCCTGGAGTCCTTAATGCAGGGCAAAACCGTTATCGCGATTGCGCACCGTTTGTCGACCATCGCGAAGATGGATCGACTGGTGGTGCTGGATAAAGGCGGGATTGCCGAGATGGGCAGCCATCAGGAGCTGCTGGCACAGAACGGTCTGTATGCCCGGCTGTGGCAGCATCAGACCGGCGGGTTTGTCGGCGTCGATTAATCGCCGCGTCGATAGGGTAAGGCGTCGCGCGCTTCTTCCGCCCAGCCGCGCACGCCTTCCCGCTCCTGCACCAGAAAGTCTGCCACGGCATCGCGCAGGCCGGGATGCAGCAGATAGTGCCAGGAGTGGGTAATCTGCGGCTCAAAGCCGCGTATCAGCTTGTGTTCGCCCTGCGCCCCCGCATCAAACCGCGTCAGCCCCTCATCAAGCGCTATATCCATCCCCTGATAGAAACAGGTTTCAAAGTGCAGACGGTCAAACTCCGCCAGACAGCCCCAGTAGCGGCCATAGAGCGCGTGGCTGTCGCGCAGATAAAAGGCCATCGCCGCCGGTTGCTGCTGTAAGCGGGCAATCACCACCACAATATTCTGCGGCATCCGCTCCGCCAGCAGGCTGAAGAAGTCACGCGTCAGGTAGGGCCGCTGGCCGCGCACCGCGTAGGTGTTGGCGTAACAGGTGTAGACAAAATCCCACTGATCTTCGCGCAGCTGATCACCGCGATAGCGATCAAACACAAAGCCACTCTGCGCCACCTGTTCGCGCTCTTTACGCAGCTGTTTGCGCTTGCGCGACATCAGCGTATCCAGGAAATCCTGAAAATCGCGGTAGCCCCGGTTATGCCAGTGATACTGACAGCCGAGCCGGGAGAGCCAGTCGGGCTGATCGGCCAGCAGGGTATTGGCCTGATCATGGGTGAAGTTGATGTGCGCGCCGCTTAAGCCGTGCTCCAACAGGTGCGCCGGCAGAGCCGACAGCAGCTGTGCGGCAGCAGAGGGTTCACCCAGCAGGCGTGCGCCGCCGACCGGACTAAAGGGAATGGCACCCAGCCATTTCGGGTAGTAGCGGATCCCGGCGCGCTGGCTGGCATCGGCCCAGGCGTGATCAAAGACATACTCCCCCTGGGAATGGCGTTTGCGGTAGCCCGGCAGCGCGGCGCGGGTCACGCCATTTTCCCGCCACAGCAGATGATCAGGCTGCCAGCCCGATGCAGGCCGCACGCTGCCGCTCTCTTCTAAGGTGAGCAGAAAAGCGTGGCGTAAAAACGGCTGGTCATCCGGCAACAGCGCATCCCACTCGGCGGCCGGGATCGCCGCCAGTGACGTCAGGTGAATCAGCGACATGAATTACTCCAGAGAACGTCGGGCAGAGCGTCAGTCAAGCAGGTTTTCCGCGCCAGCGAAAGGGTCAGGGCACGCAAAGTGAAGGCTGCAACGCCTGGCCGCAGCTTCTATACTGCGACTTTACCTCCACAGGACTTCGCCATGGATCGACTCGAATGTGACCGGATGTTTGTCACGGTGCTGGAAACCGGCAGCTTTTCAGCGGCGGCGTTACGCCTCGGCACCAGCAGCAGTCAGGCTTCTAAACGGGTTTCAAAGCTGGAGCAGCAGCTCGGCGTCCAGCTGTTTAAGCGCAGCACGCGCGCCCTGTCACCCACCGACGTTGGCCGCACCTATTATGAGCGGGTAAAAAACCTGCTCGATGCGTTTGAGACGCTGGATGCGAGCGTACGTGAAAGCGCCACCACGCCCACCGGCAGGCTGAAAATCAGCGCGCCCGGCTCCTTTGGCACAGCGGTGCTCTCCCAGGTGCTGGTGGCCTTTGCCCGGCGCTATCCGCTGATTGAGCTGGATGTCAGCTTTTCGGACCGGGCCGTGAACATCGTCGATGAGGGATTTGATATGGCGATCCGCATCGGCAACCTCAGCGACAGCAGCCTGGTAGCACGCAAGCTGGGTGAAGTGCATGTGCGCATCGCCGCGTCACCCGTCTATCTTGAGCAGTTCGGCACACCACAGCACTGGCGTGAGATAGCCCATCATCAGTGCATTATCGACACCAATTTCCGCGATCCCTGGCACTGGCCGTTTTCCGGTTCCGGCAGTGAGATCGTGACCGTGCCGATACGCGGTCGTCTGCGCTTCGCCAACACTGAAGCCTGCCTGCAGGCGGCGGTGGCCGGATTAGGTATTGCGCGTCTGCCCGGTTTTATCGCCGCACCGGCGCTGCAACGCGGTGACATAGTCCGCCTGCTGGATAACTTCGACACGCCACCGCTGGGGCTGTTTGTGGTTTACCCGCCCGCCCGCCATCTGGCACACCGGGCGCGCCTGCTCATCGACTTCCTGGTGACCCACTTCACCCACGTTCCGCCCGCGTGATTGCTTCCATAATGGAAGAAATGATTGTCTTTGTGACCGGATTATCAGCCGTTTAGTCATCAGTTAAGCTGCTTCTCAAACAAAGAGAGGAGTCGCACGATGTTAGTAGAAGGCAAATGGAGTAGTGACTGGCATCCGGTGCAGGCTACCGATAACCAGGGCGGGTTTGTCCGTCAGACGTCCGGTTTCCGGCATTTTATCAGCAGCGACGGCTCCACTGAATTTGCCGCTGAACCCGATCGCTATCATCTTTATGTGGCGCTGATCTGTCCGTGGGCGTCACGTGCGCTGATCGCCCGCAAACTCAAGGGGCTGGCGTCGCTGATCAGCGTGACGGTGGTGGAGCCGCAGCTGGGTGCCCAGGGCTGGCGCTTCGGCAATTTTCCCGGCGCGCAGGCGGACCCGCTGAACAACGCGCAATACCTGCACGAAATCTATACCCGCGTCGCGCCCGATTATACGGGCCGGGCAACCGTGCCGGTGCTGTGGGACAAGAAAACCGGCACCATCGTCAGCAACGAGTCCGCAGACATTGTGCGCATGTTTAACAGCGGCTTTGGCGATCTGGCCGATAACCGCATCGACCTTTATCCCGCTGCGCTGCGTGCAGAAATTGATGCGCTGAATGAGAGCCTCTATCCGCGTCTGAATAACGGTGTTTATCGTGCGGGCTTCGCCACCACCTCTGTCAGCTACCAGCAGGCATTCCATGACGTCTTCAGCCAGCTGGATGAACTGGAGGCGCTGCTCAGCGATGGCCGTACTTTCCTGCTGGGTGAACGGCTGACGGAAACCGATATTCGCCTGTTCGTGACCCTGATTCGCTTTGACGCTGCCTATCATGGCCTGTTCAAATGCAACCTGCGCCGGATTCGCGACTATACGCTGCTGAATCGCTATCTTAAGAGCATGTTGTCGGTCTCTGGCATACGTGAAACGGTCAACATTGACCATATCAAACAGGGTTACTACTCGATCAAGGCGCTAAACCCGAACGGCATCGTGCCGGCCGGGCCGGATCTGAGTGAATACGGTTTATAACAGGAGCAATGATGGCAAAAGCACTGGTGATTTTTCTGCATGGCGTGGGCAGTAACGGCGACGATCTGGCACCCATTGGCCGTCACTGGGCGACGCTGTTGCCGGATGTGGTTTTTGCCTCGCCCAATGCGCCTGAACGTTTTCCCGCCGGTTTTGGCTGGCAGTGGTTCAGCCTGGCAGACGTGACGCCAGAGAACCGGCCGGGTCGGGTACGGGCCGCGCGGGCCGCGTTTGATGCGATCCTTAACGACATCGTTACGCAGCACGGCTTTGCCGATCGCTGGCAGGATGTGGTGCTGGTCGGCTTTTCACAGGGGTCGATCATGGCGCTGGATGCGCTGGCCTCTGGCCGTTATCCGCTGGCGGGTGTGGTCGCCTTTTCCGGTCGTCTGGCGGTGGACGGTGAATTCACTCCGCAGGCTCATGTGCCCGCGCTGCTCATCCACGGTCAGGCTGATGAAGTGATCCCGTGGCAGGAGAGCGAATCTGCTGCCGCACGACTCCGGGCAGCCGGGGTGCCGGTCGACGTGCGTTTTGAACCCGCCACCGGCCACACCATTTCGGCTCAGGGTGCGATGCACGCCGCCGCGTTTATCGGGCAGTGCTTACAGGATTAACCCCAGCAGCGCGTTAACGCCTCCCGGGCATGGCGGGCAGCCACGTCGGGCGGCAGACGTTTCAGCGCATCGTTAAAGACTTCGATACCCACCGGCCCCTGATAGCCCGCGCTTTTAAGCTTATCGACAAAGCGTTTAACGTCGATAATCCCATCGCCGGGCAGCAGGCGCTGGTGCTTCGCCATCGCCATCAGGCTCTGCTTATCCTGCGCGGGAACGGCGGCCATATCACACAGCTGCACTTCATAGATGCGATCGGCAGGAATGCCATCCAGATGGGAGGCATCGCCACCCAGTGCGCAGATATGGAACAGATCCACCACCAGCCCGATATTGGGCTGATCCAGACGCTGCAATCGCTGCCACGCCAGCGGCAGGGTGTTGTCCACGCTGCACCAGGCCATCGGCTCATACATAATGCGCATGTTGTAGCGCGCAGCTTCAGAGGCCATCCAGCGCAGGTCATCATCAATCTGATCGGCGCAGCAATCCTCACGGGTGCTGGCCGGAGCCTGAAGAGTGTCACAGCCCAGCGCCTGGGCAATCTGTATAAACTGGCGCAGCTCTTCTCGCTTCTGAGATCGCAGCGCGCTGGGTGCGCCGGTGAAATCACGCAGCACCTGCAGATTGGTAAAGCCAGGTCCCTGTCGTGCGCTGATCGCAGCCAGTGCCGCCGCACCGCCTTTATACGCCTCGACATCCTCGCGCCAGATCTCCACCTGATCGAAACCGGCGTCACGCGCCGCCTGCAGCTTCTGGTCGGGTTCACCGCTTAACAGCACCAGGTTAAGGAATGTGGGGTTGGTTCGCATTGCTCGGCTCCTTAATCGTCCGGAATAATCGGTGAGGGTCAGCGCCCGCGTTGCGCATTATGCGACGCGGACACCCGAAAACAGTATCCCGCTTAAGCGGCAGGCCGCGTGCCGGGTCAGCCCAGCAGCGTGACCAGCGCGAAACCGGCAAACGCCATCAGCAGCGAGCCAATCACATGCACCAGCGCACTGGCCATCGCCCAGAGATACTTCCCTGATTGTAGCAATCCCATTAATTCTGCCGTGAAAGAGGAGAAGGTCGTCAGCCCGCCGCAGAGCCCGGTGACGATCAGCAGTTTCCAGATCGGGTCGATGTCGGGATGGCGGACAAACCAGGCCATTGCCCCGCCGATCACCAGACCGCCGATCAGATTCACCAGCAGCGTGCCAGGCGGCAGATTGGGAAACAGCGCATTAAAGCGCATCGCGAACAGCCAGCGCAGTACACAGCCTGCAGAACCGCCGATCATCACAGCCAGTAACGGTTTAAACATGTCTTGCTCCTGAATTCAGAGTGATGCCGGGCTGAGGGGGGAAAGGCAGAGATAAACTGCGCCTGACGCCTCAGCTCCCGCGAAAGGATTGAGTGTCAGGCGTCATCAGCCGGTGTTAAGCCCACCGGCGGTTGGGAAAGGTGGCACGCCATCACCTTGAGCCGGTGATAATACGACGCCCGTTTCAGGCTGGCAAGCGGGTGCGCATGGCGGCTGAATCGCTTGACGTCTGTGCGGCTGGCAGGGTAATGCTGAGGGTTTACAGCCTGTTGCGGAGACCTTATGCGAACCCTGATTTTTGATACAGATATTGGCGTGGACGACGCCTTTGCGCTGGCGTACGCGGCGCGGACGCAGCATCTGCTGGGGATTACCACGGTTTTTGGCAACGTGGCGGTCGGCCAGGCGGTGAAAAATGCCCGGCTGTTCTGCGCCAAAATGGCGATTAACGCGGAGGTCTGGCGCGGCTGTTCACGGCCGCTGGCGCTGGCACCCTCTGCGCCTGCCAGGCTGCACGGCGAAGACGGACTGGGCGATGCGTTTGAGAATACCTGTAGCGATCAGGCGCCCGGTGCGGTGCAGTTTATTATCGACAGCGTGCGGGCGCAGCCGCATCAGATCACGCTGGTGGCGATAGGGCCGCTGACCAATATCGCCACGGCCATTAATCAGGCACCGGATATTATTCCGCTGGTGAAAGAGCTGGTGATCATGGGCGGTGCGTTTGGCACCGACGGCCACAGCGGCAACGTGACGCCCTTCAGCGAATTTAATATCTGGAAAGATCCGCACGCCGCCGATCAGGTGCTCGCCTCGGCGCTGAACGTGGTGGTCATCCCGCTGGATGTCACCCACAAGGTGCTGATCAGCGGCGATGAGGTGCAGCGTCTGAATCAGCCGGTGCTGAGCGCCATCTGTCGTCCTTACCTGGCTTACAGTCTGGAGAAAGAGGGATTCGAGGGTATGGCACTGCACGACACCCTGGCGGTGGCGTGGCTTACTCTGCCGCAGGCCTTTACCCTCACTGAAAGCCCGCTGCGGGTTATCACTGAGGGCATCGCCTGCGGTCAGACGGTGCGTAAACTGAGCGCGCTGGCATCACGAGCCGATCCGTTTGCCGGTCTGCCCGCACAGCGTATTGCGCTCGGCGTGGACGCGGACGCGGTGCGGGCGCACTTCTTTGAGACCCTGATCGCCCCCTGAAGCGCTGGCTGGCCGCGTTATCGGTCGAAGTGAATCACGCCTTTGATCAGTTCGCGGTTGTTGATGATTTGCGATTCGAAGGTTTCATCCAGCGTAGAAAAGGCCAGATGGTGATTCAGCATCATGTCGGCACGCAGCTGGCCGCTGGCCATCAGCGCACGCACCCGGTCGAAATCTTCGCGGGTGGCGTTGCGACTGCCCATCAGCGTGGTCTCTTTTTTGTGGAATTCACTGTCGGGGATGACCAGATCGCCTTTGTGCAGGCCGACATAGACGATCGTGCCGCCGTGCCGCATCAGGTTAACCGCATTGTTCATCGCCGCCGGGCTGCCGGTGGCGTCGATCACTTTCAGCGCCAGACGGCCGCCAAACTGCTCGCGCAGTGCGCTGTGAAACGCCGCATCAGCCGGATTCAGTGCCGCCAGCCCAAGCTGGTCAGCAACATGCTGACGGCGAAATTCGCTGGTATCCGCCACCACCACCTGCGCACCGCTGGCGGCCGCAATAGCCGCAACGCCCAGACCAATGGGTCCGGCACCCACCACCAGCACCTGCTCATCCGCTACAATCCCGGCACGCCGCACCGCATGGGCGCTGATGGCAAACGGCTCAATCAGCGCGGCCGCTTCCGGTGCCACCTCATCCACCGCCAGCAGCGTGCTGACCGGCACGCTCAGGTAATCGCAGAAGCCGCCATCCTGATGCACGCCAATCACCGAGATCTGCTCACAGCAGTTGGTCTTGCCGCTCTGGCAGGCGTCGCAGCGCAGACAGGAGATGTAGGGCATTAACGCTACCCGCTGGCCCGGCTGAAAACCTTGTGCGCCACTGCCCAGCGCCACCACTTCCGCACAGATTTCATGGCCCAGCACGCGGGGATAGCTGAAGAATGGCTGATTGCCGGACCAGGCGTGGATGTCAGTGCCGCAGATCCCGGCGGTGAGGATTTTAATCAGCGCCTCGCCAGCGGCAGGCACGGGTGTACTGCGGGTGGCCCAGACCATCTTACGTGGTTCAGCGATGACCAGTGCTTTCATTGTTATCATGGTGATTCTCCGGTTGTCCTGCAGGCAGTTATGGCGAATCCTGCCCGCAGCGCGGCGTTCGTTTGCGGGAACTGTGAAGCACGGCGATTTTTTTGGGCTTTGAATGGTTTTTAATGCATAAAAAACAGGAGAGCGAGATGAGCCGCAGCCAGAATTTGCGTCAGAACGTCATCAACCAGATGCTGGAGAGTATTGCGCAGCGCCATATTCGTTCACCTCTGCCACCGCAGGCGGCACTGGCAGAGATGTTCAATATCAGCCGCACGACGGTGCGTCATACCCTGCACTATCTGCATCAGTGCGGCGTGCTCGACAAAGTCGATCAGACTTACGTTATCGTGCGCGAACCCCGTGAAGAGGACAGTTTTAGCGCCCTGACGCCGCCCATTGAGCAGCAGGCCAGCCACTTTGAGCAGCTGTTTTTTAATATGATTAATCAGCGGCAGCTGGTGCCCGGTGATGTGTTCAGCGAGCTGCAACTGGCACAGCAGGCCAGGGTCAGTCCGGTGGTGGTGCGCGAGTTCCTGCTGCGCTTTATGCGCTATGACCTGCTGGAACCGGTGAAACGGGGCCAGTGGCGCATGAAAAAATTCACTCAGGATTACGCCGGGAAGCTGTTCGAACTGCGCGAGATGCTGGAAACCCATGCCCTGAGCCGCTTCCTGAATTTGCCCGCCAGCGATGAGCGCTGGGTGCAGGCGCGGGATCTGCTGGATCGACACCGATCGATGCGCGATACCATCGCCAGCAACTATCGCCACTTTGCCGCGCTGGACCGCGAGATGCATTCGCTGATTCTATCCGCCGCAAACAACCCGTTTTTCAATCAGTCGCTGGAGATTATCTCGGTGATCTTTCATTCGCATTATCAGTGGGATGAAAGCGATCTAAAACAGCGAAATATCGTGGCGCTGGAGGAGCATATGGCGATTCTGACCGCGCTGATTAGCCATCAGGATGTCGACGCGCTCTGTGCCTTGCATAACCATCTGGCGACCGCCAAAACCTCGATGGTGCGCTCCATCGGCCAGTACAATTAAAAACCGATTAAAAACCACAAAGCATTAGCTCCCGCACGATTCAGAAACATCTTTGCAACATCCTTTTCCCTTTGCTCTTAGTCTCGACGGTAACGTCACGGTGGCCTTTTGCCGCTGCGCGCAAACCCCTTCTCACCATAACGATAAGTACCCAGTTTCGGGAGAGTGCAATGGAAAAGACCTCAGTAACCGGCCGCGACAGTGCGACTGGCGACACGACATCAGACCAGGATTTCGTGCCGATGCGCAGCGACGTGGTGCGTTCACCGCGCATCCGCAAAGTGCAGATCACGGCCATGCTGCTGTTGCTGTTTGCGGCCATCATCAACTATCTGGATCGCAGCTCGCTGTCGGTAGCCAATATGACCATCCGCGACGAGATGGGGCTGAGCGCGACCGAAATCGGCGTGCTGCTCTCCGCCTTTTCATTGGCGTATGGCCTGGCGCAGCTGCCGTGCGGTGCGCTGCTGGACCGTAAAGGCCCGCGCATTATGCTCGGTATCGGCATGTTCATCTGGTCGCTGTTCCAGGCGGCTTCGGGTCTGGTGCATAACTTCACCCAGTTCGTGCTGGTGCGCATCGGCCTCGGTATTGGCGAAGCGCCGATGAACCCCTGTGGCGTGAAAGTGATCAATGACTGGTTCAACATTAAAGATCGCGGTATGCCGATGGGCATGTTCAACGCCGCGTCGATGATTGGGCTGTCGGTGGCACCGCCGATTCTGGCGGCGATGATGCTGGTGATGGGCTGGCGTGGCATGTTTGTCACCATCGGTATCCTCGGCATGTTCCTCGCGATCGGCTGGTATATGATTTATCGCGACCGCGACAACAACACCCTGAGCGCCGAAGAGATCCACTATCTGCAGGCGGGCAGTGTGGCGTCGCGTAAAGAGCCGATCAGCTTCAGAGAGTGGCGCGGCCTGTTTAAGCAGCGCACCATGTGGGGCATGATGATTGGCTTTAGCGGCATTAACTACACGGCGTGGCTCTATATCGCCTGGCTGCCGGGCTATCTGCAGTCCACTTATCACCTCGATCTGAAAAGTACCGGTCTGCTGGCGGCGATTCCGTTCCTGTTTGGTGCGGCAGGTATGCTGCTGAATGGCTATGTGGTTGACTCGCTGGTGCGTCGCGGCTTTAATGCGGTGAAAACCCGTAAAGTCTGCATCGTCAGCGGGATGCTGCTGTCCGCCGGGTTTACCGCCGTGGTGACCCGCGCAACCGACACCACCAGCGCCGTGACGCTGATCGGGATGGCGCTGTTCTGTATCCACTTTGCCGGAACGTCATGCTGGGGGCTGATCCACGCCAACGTCACCGCCCGCATGACCGCCTCGGTCGGCAGCATCCAGAACTTCGCCAGCTTTATCTTCGCCTCGTTCGCGCCCGTCATCACCGGCTGGGTGCTCGACACCACCCAATCATTCAGCCTGGCGCTGATGATTTGTGCCTGCGTAACGCTGGTGGGCGCACTTGCTTACCTGCTGCTGGTACGCCAGCCGATTACCGACGGCGAATAATTCCCGCTGACGGCGCGGCGACTACGTCAGCGCCGTCAGGGTGACGCCATATTTCGCACCGTAACGCTTAATCCCCTCCATCACCTTCACGGTACTGAGTGGCGGTGGGGGTGGCAACAGCGGTGCCCGTTCACGCAGCGCCGAGTCGAAGCGGGCAAACGTTGCGAAATCACGCGGGAAGCGCTCTTCATCCACGCCAATCAATACGCCCTCATCACGCGCATGGGATAACAGCGCCCGCCAGCGATCAATTTCTGCCAGCCCGATACTGTCTGTGCCGTGAGAAAAGAGCATCATGTCGATGTTGCGGAACGGCGGCTGTTTTTCCAGGAAGCGTTGCAGTGCTGTTGCGGACGGTTCGGTGCAGAACACCAGCCAGAACGGAATCGCCTGCTGCTGCTGGGTACACCAGGGATCCATCAGCAGGAAACTGTCCACCGTCAGCCGGGTCGGTAAGATGCCTGCCGCCAGATACCAGTCGCGGTAAATTTCGGCCACCACGTAACTCATCGCTTCCGGGTCTTCGTAACGAATCTCCATCAGCTTCAGGCTCTGAGCCTCTGCCAGCTTTTTCAGGGGTGAGATCAGGTAGCCATCGAGGCCCCACTCCGCTTCCGGCACGTGGTCGGTAATCTCAGGCGGCGTCCAGCGTTCCCGGTCAATGCCGTAACGTGCCAGATATTCCGCTACCCTCGGGCCTCCCTGTAGATACTCTTTTTCAGTTGCGCCACCCAGCGCGCCAAACTGAAAGAATGAGCGATCGCTGGTGCGTGTTACCGGCCACTGGCGGGTGCAGTGGTTGATAAACAACGTTGATCCGGCGGGCAGACTGCCCATCAGGAATTCATTAAAGGCCAGCGGCAGTTCGCGCAGTTTCAGCCGGAAATAGCGCATCTGGTCGAGCATCAGCCGATCCTGATTCGGGTCATGCATGTGGTGAACCGCCAGCCTGGGCCAGGCGGCCAGCAGTGCGGCAGCGATCTCTTTGCCCTGCTCAAAGCTCGCCATCGCATCATCAGGATCGCTGTGGGTCGCCCGCACCGGGCAGAGAAAGGTCTGCGGCAGCCAGGGCACGCCCATCGCCGACGCCAGATGCACCAGCGCACCGTTTGACGAGCCGATAAACGCCGCCGGATATTCCTGCTGCGGGTACTCACTGACCATCCATTCAGCGATGCCTTCCACATCCAGCTCGCCCGCCTGACGCAGGCTGATGCCTTCTGCCATCCCGCCCAGCGCATAACCCCATTCACGCAGCCCGGTGGGCAGACGGTTCAGCGAGGGCAGCAGGCGGTCAAGCGTCGGTGACTGGCTCGGACTGGCAAAGGGACGATCGTGAAGCGCATTGGCCAGCGCCAGCAGCATGGCGGCGGCAGAGTCAAAACGGGCGATGCCCTTGGGCGGTTTACTCATGCTGATTCTCCTGCTGAATACGCGCCAGGAAGGGGCGAATGGCGTTGCAGAAACTCCACGGATAGACGTAGTGCAGCGTGTGGGTGCCGTCGCGCAGGGTCAGCGTTTCGCTGTGCGGCATCAGGGCAGCCAGCTCACCCAGCCAGCGCGCCCGACAGATGGGATCGCGGGAACCGCGCAGCAGCAGCGTCGGTGCGGTAATGTAAGTCAGACGATGTTCGATGCGGTCACGCATCATGGCACGCATCGTACCAAAGGCGCGCCACAGACCCGCTTTGGCGTAGTCGATGCGGGCCAGCGGCCCCGGTGGCCGACGCTTTTCCAGCTGCCCGTTACGCCAGCTGCGCCACAGCTGACGCGGCAGGCTGCGCGCATGACGATCAACTGTCGGCCCCTGCAGCACCAGTCCCGCCACCGCCTGCGGATATCTCACCGCCAGCGCCGCCAGAATCTGACAACCAAACGAGTTACCTACCCAGATGGCACGCTGGAATCCGTTATGCTGCAGCCAGAGCCAGAGCGCATCAGCCTGCTCATCCACAGACATGATCGGCGCAGACGCAGGCAGCGCACTGGCACCAAAACCGGGCAGATCCGGCACCAGCACGTGATAGTCGCGCCCCAGCGCCAGCGCCAGCGGCTCCATCGCCCGGCCCGACATCACCAGACCGTGAACCAGCACCACCGGCAATCCCCGATCTTCATTGGGCGTGACGCGGGTAAACATGCGCCAGTCGCCCACCTGCTGGAAGTAACCCGCCAGCCCGGCGTGATGACTGCGCGGCGACACCGGCGGCGTCTGCTTCAGTTGCTGCCAGCGTTTCATGCCCCAAAGCGTCGCTGCCACACCTAATCCCACGCCTGCCACAATCGCTGCCTGTTTTCGTCGATGCTTCTGGATCATCCGCTGCTCCTGATTTGGGGAGAATAATTCAGTGTAGGACGGGATCGGAGGGGCGGCGGGTTAATGGAGGGTTGGGGGGAAACATCGTCAACGTCAGCCCTCAAAGAGAGCAAGCGACTGCAACGTCAGGTCCTGTATAAAATGATGGGCGCAGAGCCAGTATGGTGTGAAAGCCTGCTAACGCTATAACAGCAAAACCAGAGGCACCAAACCCCCTGCCTGCAGCAACAGATAACGCCGTCCGTCCGGAACCTGACAAACGAAAAAAGAGCGAATTCCGGGCTCATTGCGCCAGACAGAATCACCAGATTTAACGTGGGAGAGTTAGCGTTTTCCAGCCGATACCCTTGCTGATTACTGCACCTCATCTGGTTCAGATAATCATATTTATTTTTATGGGATTTTAATTTCCGGAATAACAGACAGATTTATTTTCAGAAATGCCTTTTTTAATAAAAACCTCACACTGCTGTTAAACAGAAAGGTGATGCATTAATAAAAATGTAATGCGTTTCAGGCTGTAAACTATGTGACTGTGACGTGCTTCTCACTTTATGAGCAGAGCTGATTCATCAGCCCCGGCCAGAAACAGGCGTTTATAATCCATCAAATCTTTTTCGTTTTTACACATATCAGCTCATCCACAGATACTTCTCATTACACCTGTCTTACTTTCCTTTTACAGGCTTTTTTAATTAACTGAAGCAGCCCCCTATGCGGGTTTATCAGCAATGTGTTTTTCTCTCATGTATTTATTACGTTAAGGATGGATTATGAGACTTAATAAAATCACGCTTGCTTTAAGCTTTTTACTGGTTGCGACAGCCCGTCTATCTGTCGCCGCGCCTCTGCACAGTTTGCCCGTTGCATCTCATTCCGCACAGTCCTTCGTCTTAATCGGTGATGCCAATGGTGGTGATGGGGGTAATGGCGGTTCCGGTGCCAACTCCCCGGGAGGTGATGGGGGTGACGGGGGTAATAACAGTGGCAGCGGTAATGGCAACGGGAGCGGTAATGATAACGGAACAGGAAATGGCTCAGGAGACGGTAATGGCTCCGGGGACGGAAACGGTGGCGGTGATGGGGGTGATGGCGGCGGTGCTTAATTAACCGATCGGAACATCCTGCTACGGCTGCCACATAGTGTGGCAGCTACTCATTAAGAGGTTGAAATGATTATGTTCAGGAAACGTCATTTATTCACCCTGCTCTCTTTATCTCTCGGGATATTTTCCCTGCAGGTTTTAGCGGATACACAAACAGTCGCTGCCCCGCAACTCGCTGCCTGTGAGAGC
This sequence comes from Pantoea sp. GD03673, assembly GCF_029844725.1. Taxonomy (GTDB): domain Bacteria; phylum Pseudomonadota; class Gammaproteobacteria; order Enterobacterales; family Enterobacteriaceae; genus Pantoea. The sequence goes on along the minus strand of NZ_JAOCKJ010000009.1, from coordinate 30,520 downwards.
CAGAATGGCCAGGACGGGCAAATAAATTCGCCTGATGGTCAGAATGGTAAAAACGGCGTTCCGGGGACTGATTGCCTTAATGGCGGCAACGGAGGAAATGGCGCGCCAAATGGAGGGAATGGCGGCAACGGTGGCAATGGTGCCGGAGCAGAGCCGGGGGCTCACCATAAACATCACAAGCATCATAAAAATATGAGCCCGGGCGCTAATGGCGGAAATGGCGGCGACGGCGGTGCAGCGGATAACTCAGCAGGAGGCAATGGAGGAAACGGAGGCAGTAATGATCAGTCTGAATCCCTGTAGACGCAGCATCAGAGTAGTGAAGCTTAGTGTATGCGCACTAACGATTCTCACACACGCAGCCTGTGCCACTCCCCTCCATTTCGCGCAGAGATCGGCAACCGCATTTGTCCCGATCGCAAACGGTGGCAATGGCGGTGATGGTGGTCCGGGTGCGTCCGGTGGTAATGGCGGAAATGGCGGCGATGCCGGCACAGGAAATAATTCTGATGGCGGTAAGGGTGGAAACGGCGGCACCAACGGCGCTGACGGCGGGAACGGTGGCGATGGAGGCAGTGGCGACAATTCGTCAGGCGGCGACGGCGGCGACGGTGGTGACGGTGGTGACGGTGGTGACGGTGGTGATATGTAACCCTGAAGATCAAAGAGGAGAGGACGATATCCGATGAAACAGATTATGCGCAAAGGTGTTTTCTTTATTATTTTCACATCCGCTTTGCTCAGACCGGTCGTTACCGTTTTCACGGTAACGTCTGCTGTTGTTACGGGTCTTGTCAGCGCGTCTGCATGGGCTGACGGTGACGGCGGCGATGGCGGAGACGGCAGCGGGGACGGTAACGGAGGGGACGGAGGAAATGCAGGTGCGGGCAGCAATGGAAACGGCGGCGATGGCGGTAATGGCGGTCAGGACGGAGGAAACGGGGGTAATGGCGGCAATGGCGACGGTTCGGGTAACGGTCGCAATGGTGGCGATGCGGGACCAGGTGGCGCAGGCGGTATGGGCGGGAGTGGAGGCAGTGATGGAGGCCACGATGGGTCCCCGGGCATGAGTGGTGCCAGGGCATCAAAGTAACCGGGTTGCCAGCAAGATAACGTGATGATTAGCCGGGAGTCAGGCGTTTTTCTCCTGAACGTTCAGGGGGCGAACCTGAGTCCGGAGAAGGCTTAAATCAGAGGAGGTAAAAACAGAAGGTGATAATCACAGGTCGATCCCTGACCGCGATTATCGAGGGTTTCTTGCGGCGTGCTTAGTACATGGCACCCGGCGGGACGTGTTTGAACGTCTCAACGTATGCGCGGAATACGTGTTTAAGAATGCGTTTCATGGAATACCTGATTCAAATTTAGTTGAAGATATACTGAAAAAGTATAGCCGCTGTGCGTTTTCACAGCAAATAAATTTGAACCAGATCACAAAAATGCCGGTTTTACAGGCAAAAGCCCTAAGCGGTGTAGCCGAGATGTTGCAGCAGAATGGTCGAACCAACGGCGATTAGCACCAGGCCACCCAGAACTTCGGCCCATTTGCCCAGTACCGGACCAATAAAGCGCCCGACCAGAACACCGGTCGTCGCCATTACGGTAGTGGCGGCACCAATGGTGAGCGCGGTGGTGATGATATTGACCTGCAGGAAAGCCAGACCCACGCCAACCGCCAGTGCATCCAGACTGGTGGCGACCGCAGTGGTTGCCAGTACCACAAAGCCGTGGCTTTTCGGGGCTTCGCAGGGTTCTGCGACGGCCGTCTGACGGAAACCCTCCATCATCATACGGCCACCGAGGAACGCCAGCAGGCTGAAGGCAACCCAGTGATCCCACGCCATAATGTAACGGCTGGCAGCCAGGCCAAGCGCCCAGCCAATCAGCGGGGTCAGCGCTTCAATAGAGCCGAAGATCAGACCAGTACGCAGCGCTTCTTTAAAACCGGGACGATGCAGCGTGGCCCCTTTGCCCAGTGCAGCAGCAAACGCGTCCATCGACATACCCAGCGCAAGAATTAAAGTGGCAATAAAGGTCATGATTTATTCACCTGGGGCGAAAAAGCGGCAATTCACGCTGAATTCACCACACAAAGTGTTCAGTTATGAAAAAGTGGGCGCAGTCTACCACGCAAACCTTAGGATAAAAAGACAGTAAAATCATGGATTTAAGTATAGCAAAGGCTATAACTCTTATCATTCGCTATGAATGGCGCTAAGTCGATGGTAGCAAAGCATTTTCTGACCATCTTTCTGGTCAGTTAACGCCCCGGACACGCGCATTGCCGCACATCATCATTGAACCGTGTCGCCGATTACCGGAAAATGCCGGTCTGATAAACAGGGAAACCGGTTATGAATAACCCTTTTGAGACATTGATCGTGCCGGGTGGCATTTTGCTGCTCGGCTTTCTCTCGGCGCTGCTGCTGCCCGCACCCGCCTTTAGCGTGACGGTGGCGCAGCATCTGTTGCAGATGTTCCATTTGCAGGATCTGAATCAGCTCTACACAGTTGTGTTTTGCGTCTGGTTTTTGCTGCTGGGCGCACTGGAATTTTTTGTGATCCGCTTTGTCTGGCGTCGCTGGTTCAGGGCCTGACCGCCTGCGCATCGACCAGCGCTTTTAGCCGTTCGGCGCTGCGCGTATAACCCTCACGCGGCAGATGGGCCGCCCCCAGCACCAGTCCCGCACTGCGCTGATCGGCCTGCTGATACCAGATCGACAGCGGAGACGGTGCCATGCCCCACTCCACCGCCTGCTGTGCAATAACCTGATCCGGAAAGCCGTCGGGTAAGCGGACAATCACTGCCAGCCCGGCGCGCTGCAGGTCTGGAAAGCGGGGCTGGAGCGCCGCGATCATCTGCTCCAGCCGCTCATGATAGACACGCTTCATGCGACGCAGATGCCGCATGAAGTGCCCCTCCCGCAGAAACGCCGCCACCGCATTGTGCAGTAATCCCGAAGACGCCGGTGAAAGCAGTGCGCACACCTCACCAAAGCGCGCCGTCAGCGCGGGTGGAACCACCATAAAACCCAGCCGCAGTTGCGGCGTCAGCGTCTTGCTGAAGGTGCCGATGTGCAATACCCGCCCTTCGCTGTCGAGCGCTGCCAGTGCCGGTGCCGCACGATTACCGGGCTGGAGCTCACCGAGGTAGTCATCTTCGATAATCCAGCGCTGCCCGCGGCTGGCCCAGTTCAGCAACGCATGGCGACGCGCCAGACTCATCGTCATGCCAAGCGGTGCCTGCTGTCCCGGCGTGACCAGCGCAAAAGCGGCATCCGGTGCGCGGGCAATCCCGGCCTCTACCTGCAACCCTTCGGCATCAACCGGCACGGCAACCGGCGTGACGCGCAGCGCTTCTATTGCACGGCGTGCCACCCAGAATCCGGGATCTTCCAGCCAGGCCGTTTTGCCCTGAAAATCCATGGCCAGGCCAATCAGTCCCATCGCGCCCGCATAGCCGCTGGTAATGATGATCTGATCCGCCTGACAGCGCAGCCCGCGTGCCACAGCCAGATAGGCCACCAGCGCCTGCCGCAGCGCTAAGCTGCCGCGTGGATCGGGATAGCTGGCCGGTCTGCTGACCTGCATCCGCGTCTGACGCTGGAGAATACGCAGCCAGACTTTGGCCGGGAACGCATCACTGGCAGGAATGCCCATCTGAAAGGTCAGCGGGGGCGCTTCATACTCTTCTGTGCCCTCCAGTCGCTGACGTTCAGAACGGGCGCTGACCGGTTTTAACGGCGGTAATGAACTGACGAACGTGCCCGCTGCGCCTCTCGTCTGCAGAAACTGACCATCAACCAGCATGTCATAGCTGGCGCGAACGGTACCGCGCGCCACGCCGAGCTGTGCCGCCAGATCGCGACAGGATGGCAGACGGGCACCGGGCGGCAAGCGCCCTTCACCAATGGCCTGTTCGATTTGCTGACGCAGTTGTTCGCTAAGGCCACGTGACGCACCGCGCTGCAATGTCAGCATAGAAAGCGGCGATGGGCCAGTCAGACTGCTGTTTTTTGGCACTTTATCTGCTCCATTGAAAGTCTGAAAATGGCCTCATCAATCACAGGAGGCAACAAAATGAGCGAACGTATCGATTTTCACAGTGCGGCACCGGCAGGCATGAAAGCGCTGGGCGGCGTATACAGTTATCTGGCACAAAGCGATCTGCCGCTCACTTTACTGGAACTGCTGTTCCTGCGCATATCGCAGATTAACGGCTGCGCCTACTGCATTGATCTGCATACCAAAGCGCTGAATAAAGCGGGCATGGGCTGGGATAAGATCGTGCTGACGTCGGTCTGGCATGAATCCGGCGCACTGTTCAGTGATAAGGAGAAGGCGGCCCTGCACTGGGCTGAATGCCTGACGCTGATTGCTCAGCAGGGTGCGCCAGACGCCTGCTTTACCACACTGACCGAGCACTTCAGTGAAAAAGAGATTGTCGATCTGAACATCGCGATTGGCCTGATGAACACCTATAACCGCATGGCGATAAGTCTGAAAAAGCTGCCTGCCAGTGTGAAGCCGTCATAAGTGAATCCGATGCGTGCGCCCGCGTGCACGCATTTTCAGACTCACAAAAATGTAACATTATTTTTACACGAGACCTCGATCAGGCCTTCCGTCCCCGATTCTCGTTATTCCTTACTGCATAATAAATCGCTAAATTTCAGCTAATTAAATAATTCCGCACCGTTTGCACCTGTTCTGCCACTGCACCAGCATGGGGCTTTTCCGCAACATACTTTTTCGTTTAACTCACTGACTTCACTCTAAAAAAGCGCTAATACGCCACGGCGCATGATGATTAATTCTTATGCTGAATCATTTCTGCATTTAAAAAATAAACAAATGTTTAATTCAGATGCGAGAATGTTATATTCGGATGACAAAGCATAACGTGCAGTTAACGCGTTATCACCGCTTTCACCTTATACCTGAGACTTAACCTTTGAGAAATAGCGCAACGCGCTCGCAAGAAGCGTGACTATTTCGCCTGCGAAACTGTTGGGCTTCAGGTCAACAGAAGAGGAGATGTCGCCTCATGTGCAATTCAGCTGTAAACCTTGCGCTCGCGATGAGTGCCATGGCAAAGGACACCACTACTACCGCGCAGGAGCGCAAAGACGTTGACGTGCTGCTGATTGGCGCAGGTGTGATGAGCGCTACCCTCGGTGCATGGCTGCAGGATTTAGAGCCGGACTGGTCCATCGAAATGGTGGAGCGGCTCGATAGCGTGGCCGAAGAGTCGTCCAACGGCTGGAACAACGCGGGCACCGGTCATGCGGCGCTGGCGGAGCTGAACTATACGCCTCAGCAGGCGGATGGCAGCATCGACATCTCTAAAGCAGTAACGATCAACGAATCGTTCCAGATTTCCCGCCAGTTCTGGGCTTATCAGGTTCAGAAAGGCAACCTGCGCAACCCGAAAAGCTTTATTCACAGCACGCCACACATGAGCTTTGTCTGGGGTGACGACAATGTCGACTTCCTGCGCAAGCGCTTCAGGGCGCTGCAGAAAAGCACGCTGTTCCGTGGCATGGCCTATTCCGAAGATCCGCAGCAGATTGCCCGCTGGATCCCGCTGGTCATGAATGGCCGTGACCGCAACCAGAAAGTGGCCGCGACCTGGACGGAGATGGGCACCGATGTGAACTTCGGTGAAATCACCCGTCAGCTGATCGCCGCGTTAGAGAAGAAAGCGAATTTCCAGCTGCGTCTGCGTCAGGAAGTGCGCGAGCTGAAGCAGCTCGCTGACGGTCGCTGGCAGGTCACGCTGCAGTGTCTGAGCAGCGGCACGCGTCGCACACTGACCGCGGGCAAAATCTTTATTGGCGCGGGCGGCGCGGCACTACCGCTGCTGCAGAAGGCAGGTATCCCGGAAGCCAACGGTTACGCCGGTTTCCCGGTGGGCGGTTCTTTCCTGGTGACAGAAAATCCGCAGGTCGTCGCGCAGCACATGGCCAAGGTCTACGGTAAAGCCAGCGTCGGTGCGCCGCCGATGTCAGTGCCGCATGTTGACACCCGCGTGCTGGATGGCAAGCAGGTGCTGCTGTTTGGCCCGTTTGCCACCTTCTCGACCAAGTTCCTGAAGCAGGGCTCGCTGATGGATATGTTCACCTCACTGAACAGCAGCAATATGCTGCCGATGGTAAAAGTGGGGCTGAAAAGTTTTGACCTGGTGAAATACCTGATGGATCAGGTACTGCAAAGCGATCGCGACCGGATGGACGCCCTGCGCGCCTATGTGCCGCAGGCGAAGCAGGAGGACTGGCGTTTAGTGACGGCCGGTCAGCGTGTGCAGATCATCAAGAAAGATGAAAAAGAGGGTGCCGTGCTGCGTCTGGGCACCGAAGTGGTCGCTTCACAGGATGGCACGATTTCAGCCCTGCTGGGTGCCTCGCCGGGCGCGTCTACTGCGGCCCCGATCATGCTGGAGCTGCTGCACAAGGTCTGTCCTGAGCAGATGGCTTCGCCGGAATGGCAGAACAAAATCCGGGCGGTGATCCCGTCGTGGGGACGTAAGCTGAACGGCGATGTGGCGCTGACAGAGAAAGTGTTAGCCGAAACGAGCCGTATTCTGCAGCTCGACTATTCGCCGGTCACCCCGATGGCGGCCAACGATGAAGGACGCGAAACCGCGTTCGTCGTCGGCAAGTAATTCAGCGCCGCTGATAACGAGGCTCCGCATTGCGGGGCCTTTTTTATTGGCCGGTTGCCTGGTCGTACCGGGTATTCTCTATTAGGGTTAAGGCATCTTTTAGCTGAACGCTCAAGAGGAACCGGCATGCCTTACTCCCCTGCGTCACCGGAATTCACGCTGATCGACCGCTACTGGCGGGCGGCAAATTACCTCTCCGTCGGTCAGATTTACCTGATGGATAACCCACTCTTACGCGAACCGCTCAAACCGGAGCACATCAAACCGCGTCTGCTGGGCCACTGGGGCACCACGCCAGGGCTGAATTTTATCTATGTCCACCTCAACCGGATTATCCGCAAACAGCACCTGGATATGATCTACATCTGCGGGCCAGGACACGGTGGCCCCGGCATGGTGGCAAATACCTGGCTTGAGGGCAGCTACAGCGAAATCTATCCGCACATCTCCCAGGATGCGGCAGGTATGCAGCGCCTGTTTAAGCAGTTCTCTTTTCCGGGCGGCATTCCCAGCCACGCGGCCCCGGAAACCCCCGGCTCGATTAATGAAGGCGGTGAGCTGGGTTATTCGCTCTCTCATGCCTTTGGTGCCGCTTTCGATCACCCCGATCTGATTGTGCCGTGCGTCATCGGCGACGGCGAAGCGGAGACCGGGCCGCTGGCCTCCAGCTGGCATGGCATCAAATTCCTCAATCCTGAACGTGACGGCGCGGTGTTGCCGATTCTGCATCTTAACGGCTATAAGATTGCCAACCCGACGCTGCTGGGTCGCAGCAGCGATGAAGATCTGCGTCAGCTCTTCAGCGGCTACGGCTACGAGCCGCTGTTTGTCTGCGGAGATGAGCCGGAAAAAATGCATCCGCTGATGGCGGAGGCACTGGATAGCGCCTTCGCTAAAATCGCCGCGTATCAGCGCGACGCACGTACAGGCAACGCCAGTACCGACGTGCCGCGCTGGCCGATGATTATCCTGCGCAGCCCCAAAGGCTGGACCGGCCCTAAAACGGTGGACGGTAAGAAAGTGGAGGATTTCTGGCGGGCGCATCAGGTGCCGGTCGCGGCCTGCCGCGAAGACGACGGTCATCGCCAGATCCTGGAGACGTGGATGCGCAGCTACCAGCCCGATGATCTGTTTGATGAACAGGGTCGCCTGAAAACGGAACTGCAGGCGCTGGCACCGGAAGGCGATAAGCGCATGGGGGCTTCGCCTTATGCCAATGGCGGCCTGCTGCGTCGTGAGCTGGATACGCCTGCACTGGCGGAGTTTGCCTGCGATGTCAGCGAGCCAGGCAAAGCGATGGCGCAGGCTACTGAGCATCTGGGCCGCTATCTCAGCGTGCTGTTCCAGCGCAACCGCGATAATTTTCGCCTGTTTGGCCCGGATGAAACGGCCTCTAACCGTCTGACGCCGGTCTTTGACGTGACCAGCCGCACCTGGCTTGAAAGAACCGAGCCTTACGACGAGCAACTGGCACGGGATGGCCGGGTGATGGAAATTCTCAGTGAGCATCAGTGTCAGGGCTGGCTTGAAGGCTATCTGCTGACCGGCCGCCACGGGCTGTTTAACTGCTATGAAGCCTTTATCCACATCGTCGATTCCATGTTTAACCAGCACGCCAAGTGGCTGAAGGTGTCGCGTAAACTGGGCTGGCGTAAGCCGATCTCGTCGCTGAACTACCTGCTCTCTTCACACGTCTGGCGACAGGACCACAATGGCTACAGCCATCAGGATCCGGGCTTTATGGATCACGTTGCCAACAAGAAAGCGGATATTGTGCGCATCTATCTGCCGCCCGATGCCAATACGCTGCTGTGGGTTGGCGATCACTGCCTGCGCACCTGGAACCGGATCAATGTGATTGTTGCGGGCAAGCAGCCTGCGCCGCAGTGGCTGGATATGGACAGCGCCGTGGCGCACTGCGAAGCGGGTATGGGCGAATGGCGCTGGGCGGGCACCACGCCCGGCAATGAACAGCCGGATGTGGTGATGGCCTGTGCCGGTGATGTGCCGACCATGGAGACGATGGCGGCGGTGGATCTGCTGCGCGGGATGCTGCCTGAACTGCGCATCCGCGTGGTGAACGTAGTCGACTTACTGGCACTGCAGCCGCAGGACAAACATCCGCATGGTAAATCGGATGCGGACTTTGATGCGCTGTTTACCCAGGACAAGCCGGTGATTTTTGCCTTCCACGGCTATCCGGCGCTGGTGCATCGCCTGACCTATTCGCGCACCAATCATCGTAACTTCCATGTCCGGGGTTTCAATGAAGAGGGAACCACCACCACGCCATTTGATATGACGGTGCTGAACGAGCTTGACCGCTATCATCTGGCGCAGGAGGCGATTCTGCGCGTGCCGGGCCTGGCCGACGCTCATCCTGAACTGCTGGAAGATTTGCAGCAGCGTCTGGCGGAACATCATCGCTATGTCCGTGAACATGGCGAAGATTTGCCCGAGGTGCAGAACTGGAAATGGCCGTCGGCCACCGCACCCGGCGTGCCTGATTAAGCGGCCAGCAGGGCGTCGGTCAGCATCCAGACGGTGGTCGCCACCAGCGACAGCGCCATCAGGCTGTTAAACAGCTGACGCTTCCAGGCAATTTGCAGATGGCTGCGCAGGCGGTCGCCCAGCGCAGCCCAGATCAGGATGCAGGGCAGATTGAGCAGCATAAAACCGATCATCACCGTCAGCACGCCGCTGCTGCCGCTGTAGAGCAGCGCGACGTTGGTGGCCATCAGCCAGGCTTTGGGGTTAATCGCCTGGAAGCAGGCCCCCCCCACCATCGTCATCGGCTGCGGGCGGGTGCGCGCTTCCGGTGCGGCAGCGCGAAAAATTTTCCAGGATAACCACAGCAAATAGGCACAGCCTGCCAGCGTCAGCGGCAGGCGAATTGCCGCCATCCAGTGCAGCAATATCTCCAGCGCCAGGCCGGCAATGACCGTCTGCACCGCACAGCCCACCAGAATGCCGAGCACCATCGGCAGGGTACGCCGCATGCCAAAATTGACCCCGGAGGTCGCCAGCAGCAGGTTGTTCGGGCCTGGCGTAATCGACATCACGGTAACGTAACTGAAGAAAGAGGGATCGAGCATAGTGGCTCTCCTGAAAGTGGACAGAAGGCTATGCTACGTCGGGGAAAAAGATGGTAACAGTGACACACAATCATTATTGTTATGGTTACAGTTCCCGCTAACAGAAATTGTACCCATCCACACCGGAGGCTACTGTGTCCCTTGCTCCCACGTCCGATCAGCCGCTCTATCAGCAGCTGGCAGACAGCTTCGCTGAGGCCATCCATCAGGGCACGCTGAAACCGGGCAAACGCCTGCCCGCGATTCGCCGCGTTGCGCAGTCACATCAGGTCAGCGTCAATACGGTGCTTAATGCCTGGCAGCTGCTGGAAGATCGCGGGCTGATTGAGGCGCGTCCCCAGTCGGGCTATTACGTGCGCGGCGTGCTGCCCGCCGTAACCCGACACGGTCAGCATAAGACCCGGGTACGCGACCCCGGCAGCGGCAAGCTCGACCTGATCGACAAGGTGTTTGCGGCGCAGAATCATCCTGACTACACCAATATTTCGCTGGCCTGCCCGCAGGACAGCGAGCTGTTTCCGGCGGTGCGTATCGCCCGGATTACCGCCTCACTGCTGCGTCGTCATCCCAACATCATCGGGTGTTATGCGCTTCCGCCCGGTAGTGAGCGCTTACGGGAGGAGATTGCGCGACGGGCGCTGCATGCCGGGCAAACACTCACCGCGGATGACATCACCCTGACCCACGGCTGTATGGAGGCGCTACAGCTGGCGCTGCGGGCGGTGACGCAGCCCGGCGACTGTGTGGGGCTGGAGTCGCCCACTTACTTCTTCCTCTTCCCGCTGCTGGCTTCACTGGGCCTGAAGGCGCTGGAAATCCCTACCGATCCGCAGCATGGCCTGTCGCTGGATGCACTGGAGATGCTGTTGCAGGAGCAACGAATCAAGGCGCTGATTGCGATGCCCAGCGTGCAGAACCCGCTGGGCTGTGGCATGTCGCTGGAGAACAAGAAGCGGCTTGCCAGGTTAGTGAATACTTACCACGTTCCACTGATTGAGGACGGACTGTATGACGAACTGCAGTTCGACTGGCCGCTCTCGCCCCCCGTCAAAGCCTTTGATCACGATGGCTGGGTGATTTACTGCACCAGCTTCACCAAAACCGTGGCACCCGATTTCCGTATTGGCTGGACCGCCGCCGGTCGTTTTCATGACGCGATTGCCCGGCTGAAAGCAGTGTCGTCGATGGCCGAATCCGCCCTGCTCTCAGAAACGCTGGCGGAGTTTCTGGCGTCCGGCGGTTACGACCACCATCTGCGCACCCTGCGTCGTCGCTATGCGGCCAATCTGGATGAGGCGCGGGGTCTTATCGCACGCTACTTCCCGGCGGGAACCCGCGCAACGCTGCCGCGTGGCGGGTTTGTTTTCTGGGTTGAGTTACCCGGCGGCGTGAACACCACCGGGATGTTTGATCGGCTGCTGCAGGAGCAGATTTGCGTCACGCCCGGCGCGCTCTATTCGCTGAGTGAACGCTACAACCATGCGCTGCGTCTCTCCTGCTGCTATCCGTTTGATGCGCGCTACACCCGGGCGATTCAGCGCGCGGGCGAGGTCGCCTGTGAACTGGCGGGCGTGCCGTCCGGTGAAGCTCAGGGTGTACCGTTGCGGCCCCAGACGGTATAGCCACGACGTTCCGTCAGACGCTCATAATAGGTGCGCACCGCCGGATAGTCGGGATGTTCAAGCGGCGTTTCAAACCAGCGGTTCACCGCCAGGCCAATCGGAATGTCTGCCAGCGTGAAATTGCGTCCGGCAACGTAGCGACCGGTTTTTTCCAGCTGCTGGTTGAGAATGCTCATGGTATGCGCCCAGCCTTTGCTGGCCGCCGCCAGCAGACGCGGGTCCTGATGGGCCGGCGAGTTTCGCACCAGCGACATAAAGGCGTAACGCCATGAGGTATTGAGTTCAGTGGCCTGCCAGTCTATCCACTGATCGACAGGCGCACGCGTCTGCGGATGCAGAGGATAGAGCCACTCGCCGCCATAGGCGTTTGCCAGGTAGCGCAGAATGGAATTGGATTCCCACATCACAAAGTCATCATCTTTCAGAACCGGCACCATCGCATTCGGGTTAAGTGCCATAAATTCCGGCAGGTGCGTTGAGCGGAAACCATCGCCCCACTCTTCGCGCTGGTAATCAAGGTCAAGCTCATCACACAGCCATAATACTTTGCGCACGTTGATTGAGGAGGCGCGCCCCAGGATCGTTAGCATTCACAGTCTCCGGTAAAATCTTTAACTTATTGATAACGCTGTTAGCTGTTATAAGCAATCATTCGGCAGAGAAAAGGCCACACAAAACCCAATCAGCAAGGAGTCACAATGAAGGTCGCGTTTAAGCAAGTCGATGTGTTTACCTCATCAGCCTTTAACGGCAACCCGCTGGCGGTGATTATGGATGCTCAGGGGTTAAGCGACAGCCAGCTGGCGGCGATTGCCCGCTGGACTAACCTGTCGGAAACCACCTTTGTCCTGCCGCCTCAGCATGCGGAGGCAGACTATCGGGTGCGGATTTTTACCGTGGAAGGGGAACTGCCGTTTGCCGGTCATCCGACGCTGGGCACGGCCCACGCGCTGCTGGAGGCGGGCTGGCCAACCCGGACGCCGGGTGAAATCGTACAGGAGTGCGGCGTCGGTAACGTGACGGTGAAGATGGGCGAGGCAGGTGAACTGGCGTTTGCGGCACCCGCTGCCACCCTGACATCCTGGCAGGATGCGCTGATGGCAGACGCCTTAAACAGCGATGCGTTCGATCTGACACAAAGCCCGACGGTGGTCGATATGGGCATCCGCTGGCTGCTGGTGCCGATGATCAGCGCCGAAGCCGTGCTGGCGCTGCAGCCCGATGTGAGTGAATTGCAGCGCCTGATTAAACAGGCAGGTGTCTCAGGCATCATGCCCTTTGGCCGTCTGCCAGCAGGCGAGCCTGAGCAGTATGAAGTACGGGGCCTGCTGGTGGAGAATGGCAGCCTGACCGAAGATCCGGTTACCGGCAGCGCCAACGCCTGCCTGGCGCGTTACATTGCCGCGTCGGGACAAACCACGGCTTATCGCGTTCGTCAGGGAACGGCTCTGCAGCGTGCGGGTCGGGTGAATGTGACCTTTGCCGGTGAAACCATCTGGATTGGCGGCAATACCGTGACCGTCATCGACGGCACCATTACGCTGTAAATTCAGTGGCGTCAGCGGCGTGTCTGACCGTGACGCCGCCCGCCGTTAAATTCCCTGCCCGCCTGACGCTTCAATACGCTGCGCGGTGATCCAGCCGGTTTCATCACTGAGAATCGCGCTGATGGCATCGCCAATATCATCCGGCAGCCCGACCCGGCCCAGCGCCGTCAGTCCGGCAATCTGATCGTTGATCTCACGGGTATCCCGTACCCGGCCTCCGCCAAAGTCAGTCTCTATCGCGCCAGGTGCCAGGATATTGACGCGAATGCGCCGTTCACCCAGCTCTTTCGCCTGATAGCGCGTCAGGACTTCCATCGCCCCTTTCATCGACGCATAGGTTGCGGAACCGGGATAGACCAGACGGGTCAGACCGCTGGAAATATTCAGGATGCGCCCCCCGTCGTTGATCAGCGGCAGCAGCTTCTGGGTCAGGAAGTAAGGCCCTTTGAAATGCACATTCACCAGCGCATCAAATTCCGCTTCGGTGGTGTCGGTAAACGGCTTGTAGTGGCCGTGTCCGGCGTTGTTCACTAAATAGTCAAAACGCTCACGCTGCCACTGCTGTTGCAGGGCTTCTTTTACCTCTTCAACAAAGCGATCGAACTGACCGGTTTCGCCGACATCCAGCGCCAGCGCGACGGCACGCCTTCCCAGCGCCACAATGTCTTTCACAACCGCCTGCGCCTCATCGGCATGGCTGCGGTAAGTCAGGATGATATCTGTGCCTCTTGCCGCCAGTTTTAACGCGCCATTGCGGCCTAAACCACGGTTTCCACCGGTAATTAACGCTACTTTCTGATTCATCTCTCACACCTGTTGAAAAATTGAACACAGATTAAGGATATTCGCGATTTATTGATCTATAAACAGGGTTAAACGCGCATCACTGTTTCAATAAAAACAACAATCGGTGAACAACATGGACAAAATTCACGCAATGCAGGTGTTTGTGCGGGTGGCCGAAATGGGCAGTTTTACCCGTGCAGCAGAGAGTTTAGGCGTACCAAAGGGCAGCGTATCGCGACAGATCCAGGCGCTGGAGAATCAAATGGCAACGCGTTTGCTGCATCGCACCACGCGCCGGGTGCAACTTACTCAGGATGGCCTGGTCTATTACGACCGCTGCCTGGATCTCCTGTCGATGATTGACGATATGGACAGCCTGTTCCAGCACGAGCCCGCCTCGCTCAGCGGTAAACTCCGGGTGGATATGTCAGTGGCAATGGCCACCGGTTTTATCCTGCCAAGACTGCCGGAATTTTTGCAGCACTACCCGGGCGTCGAGATTGAGCTGAGCAGCAGCGACCGTCAGGTGGATGTGATCCGGGAAGGATTTGACTGCGTCATTCGGGTTGGCGAGCTCAAAGATTCGGGGCTGATTGCGCGGAAAATCGGGACCCATACCTTGATCAACTGCGCCAGCCCTGGCTACCTTTCACGTTTTGGTATGCCGATCCGGCTGGAAGAGCTGTCGCAGCATGCGATGGTGCATTACAGCCAGCAGCTCGGCCAGGCCTCACCCGGTTTTGAATATTTTGATGGCAGGCAGTGCCACTATGTTCATACCGGCGGCGTGGTGACGGTAAACAGCACTGAAACCTACCGCGCCGCCTGCCTGGCGGGGCTGGGGATTATTCAGGTGCCAGCCGCCGGGATTCAGACATTACTGGAAAGGGGCGAGCTGGTGGAAGTGCTGCATCGCTTTCCCGCCAGACCCATGCCAATCCATCTGCTCTATCCGCACCGGCGCAATGTGGCCCGTCGCGTAAGGGTGTTTATGGAGTGGCTGAGTCAGGTGTTGCAGGAGTACGTCACCTGAGCGGCTATACTTTGATTTTAATGATAAACAGGACAGTGAAGGTCTATGACAGACAAGCAGGAAAATCCGCAGGATACGCAGCCACAAAAGCCGCTTATCGATATTAAAACCGGCAATCACACCGTGGATGAGTCGATTGTTCGCGTGTCGCGCTTCGCCACCTGGTTTCAGTCTATTCCGGCGGTGGCGCATTTTATTCGCGCTCTGGACCGCTTTAATGACCGGCTCGGCAGTCAGTTTGGTGCGGCGATTACCTATTTCTCATTTTTATCGCTGATCCCCATTCTGATGGTGTCGTTTGCCGCCGTGGGTTTTGTGCTGGCATCGAATCCGGATCTGCTGACCAACATCATTAACAAAATCGTCAGCAGCATCAGTGACCCGACGCTGGCAACCACGCTGAAGAATACGGTGAATACCGCCATCCAGCAGCGTGCCACCGTGGGTATTACGGGTTTACTTCTGGCGCTCTATTCCGGTCTTAACTGGATGGGTAACCTGCGTGAAGCGATTCGCGCTCAGTCACGCGACGTGTGGGAACGCAAACCGGATGACGAAGAGAAGATCTGGAAGCGCTATATCCGCGATTTCCTGTCGCTGACGGGCCTGATGCTGGCGCTGGTCATTACGCTGTCGCTGACCTCAGTGGCCGGTTCTGCGCAGGCGACCATCGTGAGTGCGCTGGGACTGGATGGCATCGACTGGTTACGGCCTGCCCTGACCATTATCGCAACCTCGATTTCTGTTATGGCGAACTACCTGCTGTTTCTCTGGATTTTCTGGATTCTGCCGCGCCATAAGCCGCGCAAGAAAGCGTTGTTCCGCGGCACGCTGCTGGCGGCAATCGGCTTTGAGGTGATCAAGTTTGTGATGACGCTGACGCTGCCGAAGCTGGCGACCTCGCCTTCCGGTGCGGCCTTTGGTTCCGTGCTCGGCCTGATGGCATTTTTCTATTTCTTCGCCCGTCTGACGCTGTTCTGTGCAGCGTGGATTGCCACGGCTAAATATAAAGATGACCCACAGATGCCCGAAGCGGGCAGCGCGTCCCGCCACAAAGCCTCGTAATCCGTTAACAACAGCGGAAAATGTCACCCCTCGTCTATTTTTTCACCAGATAACAGGATGAATAGCTGAGGGGTCACTTTTATTTAGCCCTTTCTTAGAGTATCCCGCCACATATCGCCCGCTTTACCCCGGTATCACCCGGCATTCGTCGCACCACAGAAATTATCCTCTTTTTGCCCGCCGAAGCCAGACGCGGCGCGGGTTTTCATCATTGAATGCGCTCTGGCAGATGCGTAAGATTCTTTGTCTGTATTTACAAATAAGAAACAGTTATGCAAGCCTCCCTCACAGACACACTCGACAAACAGCAGGATCCCACGCCGGTTAACTCACGCAGTAAAGTGGTGATTGCCTCGCTGGTCGGCACGGCCATCGAGTTCTTCGACTTTTATATTTATGCCACGGCTGCGGTGATTGTTTTCCCGCACATTTTCTTCCCGCAGGGTGATGCTACCGTCGCCACACTTCAGTCGCTGGCGACTTTCGCTATCGCCTTTATTGCGCGTCCGATTGGCTCTGCGGTGTTTGGTCACTTTGGCGACCGCGTGGGCCGTAAAGCCACGCTGGTTGCCTCGCTGCTGACCATGGGGATCTCCACCGTGGTGATCGGCCTGCTGCCAGGCTATGAGACAATCGGCGTGCTGGCACCGCTGCTGCTGGCGCTGGCGCGTTTCGGCCAGGGGCTGGGGCTCGGTGGTGAATGGGGTGGTGCGGCGCTACTGGCGACGGAAAATGCGCCAGCGAAGAAGCGTGCACTTTACGGCTCCTTCCCTCAGTTGGGTGCACCGATTGGCTTTTTCTTCGCGAACGGGACTTTTCTGCTGCTCTCCTGGCTGCTGACCGACGAGCAGTTTATGCAGTGGGGCTGGCGCGTGCCGTTTATTCTCTCTGCCGTGCTGGTGCTGATTGGTCTGTATGTGCGCGTGTCGCTGCATGAGAGCCCGGTGTTTGCCAAAGTGCAGAAAGAGAAGAAGCAGGTTCGCGTGCCGATTGCGGCGCTGCTGGGCAAGCATCTTACCGCCACCATTCTCGGCACCTTTATCATGCTGGCGACCTATACGCTGTTCTACATCATGACCGTCTATTCAATGAGCTACGGCACCACGCCAGCGCCAGCGGGTCTGGGTATTCCGCGTAACAGCATGTTGTGGATGCTGATGCTGGCGGTGATTGGCTTTGGCGTGATGGTGCCGATTGCCGGTTTGCTGGCCGACCGCTTTGGTCGTCGCAAGACGATGATTACCATTACGCTGATGATTATCGCGTTTTCGTTCCTGTTCCCGACAATGCTCGGTTCCGGCTCGCAGGCGCTGGTCATGGCGTTTCTGCTGCTGGGCCTGAGCATTATGGGGCTGACGTTTGGCCCGATGGGCGCGCTATTACCGGAGCTGTTCCCGACGGAAGTGCGTTATACCGGCGCATCGTTCTCGTACAATCTCTCCTCGATTCTGGGTGCCTCGGTTGCGCCTTACATCGCGACCTGGCTGAATGCTAATTATGGTCTGCAGGCGGTGGGGCTGTATCTGGCGTCGATGGCGGTGCTGACGCTGATTGCGTTGCTGGCCTGTAAAGAGACGCGTCACCAGACGCTGTATGACGTTTAATCCAGTTGGATGATGGTCAGTGAAACCCGGCAGATGCCGGGTTTTTTTATGGGTTGGGTTTAGTCAATCTAAGGCTATTCAGGAAATATACATCGCCCCTAACGGCGAAGAAGTGCTGCCCAAAGGGCAAAAACAATCGCCTTGAGATTAGCCAGCATGCTCAGGGAGCATACGCCCTCCGCAAAGACGCGAAAGACGCCATCCATGGCGGGCTCAGCGCGGGCCATCCATGGCCCGCGATGCTTTGCTACAGGCGTATGCTCCCATCGCTTTAAGTGGATTAGTTGTCTGTTCGAAAAAAGCTGAATCGCGTTTAAAGGCTAGTGATATTCGCAGCAATGAAGAAGCTTAAGGACACAAGGAACACGGTCAGAAGAGGAAAGCGTTCCGCGTCTGGGACAAAAACGCCGGGAGCGTTTTTGAACAACGCAAAGCGTTGGCCCGTTTACGGGCGCACCTCAGGGATGAGGTGCGTAATCGCGCGGGACGAGCGGCCAGGGATTGGCTTAAGCGCCTTTCCGATCTGACCGTGTTGCCTGTGCAGGCTCTGTCTCACAGCGATACAGGCAGGCAGTGCAGGCAGTGTTCACAGACAAAAAACCCCGGCAAGCCGGGGTTTGTTTTGCTGAAAACTGTGTTGCCGGTTATTAGCCCGCGACAGCGATACGCTTCATGTCGGTCATGTAGCCACGCAGCTTGCGGCCAACGGTTTCAATCGGGTGCTGACGAACCGCTTCGTTGACGTCACGCAGCTGCGCGTTGTCGACCTGCGTGCCCTCAACCGCTTTACCCAGATCGCCTGGCTGCAGCGTGGTCATGAACTCTTTCAGCAGCGGCACCGCCGCGAAGGAGAACAGGTAGTTACCGTATTCGGCGGTATCAGAGATAACCACGTTCATTTCATACAGACGCTTACGGGCGATGGTGTTCGCAATCAGCGGCAGCTCATGCAGTGATTCGTAGTAAGCAGACTCTTCGATGATGCCAGCGTCAACCATGGTTTCAAACGCCAGCTCAACGCCCGCTTTAACCATCGCAACCATCACCACGCCTTTGTCGTAGTATTCCTGCTCTTCGATCTTGCCTTCATACTGAGAGGCAGTTTCGAACGCAGTCTGGCCGGTCTCTTCACGCCAGGTCAGCAGATTTTTATCATCGTTGGCCCAGTCAGCCATCATGCCGGAAGAGAATTCGCCGGAGATGATGTCATCCATGTGCTTCTGGAACAGCGGTGCCATGATGGTTTTCAGTTGCTCAGACAGCGCATAAGCACGCAGTTTCGCCGGGTTAGAGAGGCGATCCATCATCAGAGTGATACCACCAAACTTCAGTGATTCAGTGATGGTTTCCCAGCCGAACTGGATCAGTTTTTCTGCGTAAGCCGGGTCAGTACCTTCCGCCACCAGCTTGTCGAAGCACAGCAGTGAACCGGCCTGCAGCATACCGCACAGAATGGTCTGCTCACCCATCAGGTCAGATTTCACTTCTGCAACGAAAGAGGACTCCAGTACGCCAGCACGATCGCCGCCGGTTGCGGCTGCCCAGGCTTTAGCAATCGCCATGCCTTCGCCTTTTGGATCGTTTTCCGGGTGAACCGCGATCAGCGTTGGCACACCAAAGCCACGCTTGTACTCTTCACGCACTTCAGTCCCCGGGCACTTCGGTGCCACCATCACTACGGTGATATCTTTACGGATGCTTTCGCCCACTTCAACGATGTTGAAACCGTGCGAGTAGCCCAGCGCAGCGCCATCTTTCATCAGCGGCTGAACAGCCTGAACCACAGCGGAGTGCTGCTTGTCTGGCGTCAGGTTAACCACCAGGTCAGCCTGAGGGATCAGATCTTCGTAGGTGCCTACTTTGAAACCGTTATCGGTCGCTTTGCGCCATGAAGGGCGTTTTTCCGCAATCGCTTCGGCACGCAGTGCATAGGCGACATCCAGACCCGAATCACGCATGTTCAGACCCTGATTCAGGCCCTGTGCGCCACAGCCAACGATAACGACTTTTTTGCCTTTCAGGAAACTGGCACCCTCTGCGAATTCATCACGTGCCATGAAACGACATTTGCCTAATTGCGCCAGCTGGTTGCGCAGATTCAATGTGTTGAAATAGTTAGCCATGGGTACTCCGGTAAGGTTGTGTTTGCTTTTTTTGTTCAGGAACGGCGTATCATGCAGCGCCGCGAATGACCCCATCATATGACAGGAATTCTGTTGCTTAAATTGATATATTAACAACGTCACATTGCAATAAATGCAACACCACTCAGAGGCGACGCGAACATGGATTTACGGGATCTGAAACTGTTTCTTCATCTGGCAGAAAGCTGCCATTTCGGGCGCACTGCGCGTGCGATGCACGTCAGCCCTTCCACGCTGTCACGCCAGATCCAGCGGCTTGAAGAAGATGTCGGCCATGCGCTGTTTCTGCGTGATAACCGCACCGTGACGCTGACGGAAGCGGGCGAACGGCTGCGCCAGTTTGCTCAGCAGACGCTGTTACAGTACCAGCAACTGCGTCATGTCATGGATCTTAACGGCCCGTCGCTCAGCGGCGAGCTGCGCCTGTTCTGTTCGGTGACGGCGGCGTACAGCCATCTGCCCCCCATTCTCGACCGCTTTCGCGCTGAACATCCGCAGGTAGAAATCAAACTGGATACCGGCGATGCCGCGGATGCGGTGGAAAAAGTGCACTCCGGTGATGCCGATCTGGCGATTGCCGGACGTCCTGAAACCCTGCCCGCCAGCATTGATTTTATGCCACTGGGGCTGATCCCGCTGGTGCTGATTGCGCCCGCACTGCCCTGTGCCGTTCGCACCCAGGCCACACAGCCACAGCCCGACTGGTCAAACATTCCGTTTATCCTGCCGGTGCAGGGACCGGCACGGCGACGTATCGATCTCTGGTTCCGCCGCCAGCGCATCCCGAATCCGGTGATTTACGCTACGGTATCGGGTCATGAGGCGATTGTCTCAATGGTGGCGCTGGGATGCGGTATTGCCCTGTTGCCGGATGTCGTGCTGGAGAACAGCCCGGATCCGGTGCGTAACCGCGTGCTGATGCTGGAGAATGTGGAATCGGTCGCGCCGTTCGAACTCGGCATCTGCGTGCAAAAAAAGCGGCTCGGAGAGCCGCTGATCAGTGCTTTCTGGAGCCAGCTGTAATCAGTGGCCTGACAGGAAGAAGCGGAACGCCGGGTTCTGGCTTTCGTCATGAAAGTCGTAACCCAGATCGGTGAGATGCTCCTCGAAACGTGGTTCATCGCTGCCGAGTTCAAAAGCCGCCAGCACCCGCCCGTAATCGGTGCCGTGACTGCGGTAGTGAAACAGCGAGATATTCCAGTGGGTGCCCAGCGTTTGCAGAAACTTCAGCAACGCGCCGGGTGCCTCCGGAAACTCAAAGCTGAAGAGGCGTTCACGCAGCGGCTTAGAGGGGCGTCCGCCCACCATATAACGCACGTGCAGTTTCGCCATCTCATCATCGGAAAGATCCACCACCTGATAACCACCATGCGTGAGCTCGCTGATGATTTCGCTGCGCTCTTCCACACCACGGGTCAGACGGACGCCGACAAAGATGCAGGCTTTGTCCGCATCGGCGTAGCGGTAGTTGAACTCGGTGATGGAACGTCCGCCCAGCGTCTGGCAGAAACGCAGGAAACTGCCCTGCTGTTCGGGGATCGTCACGGCCAGCAGCGCTTCACGCTGTTCGCCCAGCTCGCAGCGTTCAGAGACGTAACGCAGGCCGTGGAAATTGACGTTGGCCCCGGATAACACATGCGCCAGCCGCTCACCTTTGATCTCGTGCTGCTGGATATACTTTTTCATGCCCGCCAGCGCCAGTGCGCCAGAGGGCTCCGCCACCGCACGGACATCTTCAAACAGGTCCTTCATCGCAGCGCAAATCGCATCGCTGTCAACGGTGATGATGTCATCAATGTAGGCCTGACAGAGCCGGAAGGTTTCGCTGCCAATCCGTTTGACCGCCACCCCTTCGGCAAACAGCCCGACACGCGGCAGATCGACCGGATGACCGGCGTCCAGCGCCGCTTTCAGGCAGGCGGAGTCTTCTGACTCCACCGCAATCACTTTGATTTGTGGCATCAGCTGTTTGATCAGCACGGCAACACCGGCTGCCAGACCGCCGCCGCCAACCGGCACAAAGACCCGATCGAGATGCGCATCCTGCTGCAGCAGCTCCATCGCCAGCGTACCCTGTCCGGCAATCACGGCAGGATGGTCAAACGGTGGCACGAAGGTATAACCGCGCTGTTCAGCGAGCTCTATCGCTTTAGCTTTCGCCTCATCAAAGTTGGCACCAAACAGAAACGCCTCACCGCCAAATGCGCGCACCGCATCAACCTTGATGTCTGCTGTTGCCAGCGGCATCACAATCAGGGATTTGATGCCCAGCTTCGTGGCCGAGAGCGCCACGCCCTGCGCATGGTTACCGGCTGACGCCGTCACCACGCCGCGCGCTTTCTGCTCTTCGTTCAGACCGGCAATCATCGCGTAGGCACCGCGCAGCTTGAAACTGTGCACCGGCTGGCGATCTTCCCGCTTCACCAGAATGGTGTTGCCGAGACGCGATGAAATTTTTTCCATAACCTGCAACGGCGTCACCTGTGCGACTTCATACACCGGTGAACGCAACACTGCGCGCAGATATTCCGCGCCACAAGGCGCGTCAGGTAGCGGTTGAGACTCGGCCATCTTTAGCCTCCCAGCTTGCTCTTATCGCGGACGGCACCTTTGTCAGCACTGGTCGCGAGTGAGGCGTAAGCACGCAGCGCAAAGGAGACTTCACGCTGACGATTGACCGGCGTATATGCCGCATCGCCACGTGCCTGCTGCTCTTCACGGCGGGCGTGCAGTTCGTTATCCGGCACAGCGAGTCTGATGCCGCGGTTAGGGATGTCGATCTCAATGGTGTCGCCATCTTTCACCAGCGCAATGGTGCCGCCGTTTGCCGCTTCAGGCGAAGCATGGCCGATAGAGAGGCCGGAGGTGCCGCCAGAGAAACGACCGTCGGTGATCAGGGCGCAACTTTTTCCCAGACCCATCGATTTCAGATAGGTGGTCGGATAGAGCATTTCCTGCATGCCCGGCCCGCCTTTTGGCCCTTCGTAGCGGATGACCACCACATCGCCTGCCACCACTTTGCCGCCCAGAATCGCTTCTACCGCATCATCCTGGCTTTCATAAACTTTGGCCGGACCGGTGAAGGTCAGGATTTCTTTGTCGACGCCTGCGGTTTTAACGATACAGCCATCTTCGGCGATATTGCCGTAAAGCACGGCCAGACCACCATCCTGCGAGTAGGCGTTTTCACGGGTGCGGATGCAGCCTTCAGCACGGTCATCATCCAGCGTGTCCCAGCGGCAACTCTGTGAGAACGCCTGGGTGGTGCGGATACCCGCCGGGCCAGCGCGGAACATATCTTTTACCGCCTGATCGTTGGTCAGCATGATGTCGTACTGATCCAGCGTTTCACGCATTGTCTGCTGCAGGATGTTACGGGCGCTGCTGTCGAACAGACCGGCGCGGTCCAGCTCGCCGAGAATCGCGTAGACGCCACCCGCACGATGCACATCTTCCATGTGGTATTTCGGCGTACTTGGCGCGACTTTACAGAGCTGAGGGACTTTGCGTGACAGGCGGTCGATATCAGAAATATTAAAGTCGATATCGCCTTCCTGGGCTGCCGCCAGCAGGTGCAGTACGGTGTTGGTCGAGCCGCCCATCGCAATATCCAGCGTCATGGCGTTCTCAAAAGCAGCCTTGGTCGCGATATTACGCGGCAGCATGTTGACGTCGTCCTGCTCGTAGTAACGTTTGGTCAGGCTGACGATGCGCTTACCGGCATTGATGAACAGCTCTTTGCGGTCGGCGTGGGTAGCCAGCAGTGAACCGTTGCCAGGCTGCGACAGACCGAGAGCTTCAGTCAGGCAGTTCATCGAGTTAGCGGTGAACATACCGGAGCAGGAGCCGCAGGTCGGGCAGGCAGAGCGTTCGATCTGCTCGCTGTCGGCGTCGCTGACGTTCGGGTTGGCACCCTGAATCATCGCATCCACCAGATCCAGCTTGATGATCTGGTCAGAAAGCTTGGTTTTACCGGCTTCCATCGGGCCGCCTGAAACGAAGATCACCGGGATATTGAGGCGCAGAGACGCCATCAGCATCCCCGGGGTGATTTTGTCGCAGTTGGAGATACAGACCATGGCGTCGGCGCAGTGCGCGTTAACCATGTACTCGACTGAGTCAGCAATCAGCTCACGCGAAGGCAGTGAATAGAGCATGCCGCCATGCCCCATGGCAATACCGTCATCCACCGCAATGGTGTTGAACTCTTTAGCCACACCACCAGCCGCTTCGATCTGCTCAGCGACCAGCTTACCGAGGTCGCGCAGGTGAACGTGGCCCGGTACAAATTGGGTGAATGAGTTAACCACAGCGATAATCGGCTTGCCGAAATCGTCGTCGGTCATTCCTGTCGCGCGCCATAAGGCACGGGCACCCGCCATGTTGCGGCCGTGGGTGGTAGTGGCGGAACGGTACTTAGGCATGCTCTATTTACTCCAGTAAGAATTCGCTCGCGGACGTCAGATGACGCCCGCGCTGTATCTGATTATGGGTTGACCGGATCTAACCAGCCCCATTTGTCTTCGGTTTCACCCGTGAACAGACCAAAGAAGGCCTGCTGGATGCGTTTGGTGACCGGGCCACATTTGCCTTCGCCCACCTGAATGCGGTCAACGCTGCGCACCGGTGTAATTTCTGCGGCGGTGCCAGACATAAAGACTTCGTCGGCCAGATAGAGAGATTCACGCGACAGGGTCTGCTCACGCACTTCAATGCCCATGTCACGCGCCAGCGTGATGATGGCATCGCGGGTGATGCCCGGCAGTGCCGAAGAGGTGAATGGCGGAGTAAAGAGCACGCCATCTTTGACTTCAAACAGGTTTTCGCCCGCACCTTCAGAGATCAGGCCATTGGTGTCCAGCGCAATGCCTTCCTGATAGCCATGACGACGAGCTTCGCTGCCCACCAGCAGAGAGGAAAGGTAGTTACCACCAGCTTTAGCAGCGGTTGGCAGGGTGTTTGGCGCAACGCGGTTCCATGAAGAGACCATCGCATCGATGCCGTTTTCCAGCGCTTCAGCGCCCAGGTACGCGCCCCACGGGAACGCTGCAATGATCACGTCAGTCGTGAAGCCGTCTGGCGGGTTCACGCCCAGGCCCACATCGCCAACAAAGGCCAGCGGACGGATATAAGCACTTTTCAGTTTATTCACGCGGATGACTTCGCGGCACGCTTCCATCAGCTCATCAACGCTGCTTTTAATCGGGAAGCGGTAGATTTTGGCGGAGTCATGCAGACGTTGCATGTGTTCACGATGGCGGAACACAACCGGTCCTTTGTGAGAGTCGTAGCAGCGGACGCCTTCAAATACCGACGTGCCGTAGTGCAACGCGTGGGACATGACGCTGACCTTCGCCTCTTCCCACTTAACCATCTCGCCATTGAACCAAATAAAGTCTGCTTTCTTCGTGCTCATTGTTATTCCCTCTCGCGGCTACGCGCGGATTTGTTGTGTTGTCTGTTGTTGAATCTGAACGCATGCAACGTCGATCAATTTGCTTAACTGCGAAGACAGTAAATCGACGGAGCGTTGGCTGGCAACGGTCATTTCAATATTAATGTTTTCTGCGTTGGCGACTGAGGCCATGTTCATAGAACAGACCTGAAAACCGCGATGACGCACGACGCGTAAAATGCGCTCTAATATTTCAGGGCGGAAACGGGCTTCGATAGACAATTGATGCTGGTTCATACGGTTTTCTCCATCATGTTTGCATTGCTGGCACCCGGCGGTACCAGTGGCCAGACGTTTTCATGCTCAGCAATTGCAACATGCAGGAAGTAAGGACCTTCGCTGTTCAGCAGAGCATCAAGGGCGGCGTCGACCTGATCTTTTCGGGTAATGCGCTGGCCGGGAATGTTGAACGCGCTGGCCAGCGTGAGGAAGTCGGGATTGTCGGACAGGTTGGTTTCACTGTAGCGCCCCTCAAAAAAGAGCTGCTGCCACTGGCGCACCATGCCCAGACGCTGGTTATCCATCAGTACAATTTTGACCGGCAGCTTGCCGCGCTTGATGGTACCCAGCTCCTGAATGTTCATCATGATGGAGCCATCGCCGGAGACACAGATAACCGTATCATCCGGGCGCGCAACCTGTGCGCCAATGGCAGCAGGTAAACCAAACCCCATGGTGCCTAACCCGCTGGAGGTGATGAAGTTCTCCGGCGCGCTGAATGCCATGTGTTGCGCCGCCCACATCTGGTGCTGACCAACGTCAGTGGTGACAACAGCATTGGCCGGTTTGCGATCGGAAAGCTGCTTCAGCAACAGCGGCGCATAAATCGCCTCGCCCGGGTGATCATAGCGCCATGAGTGGCTGGCTTTAAGTGCCTGCACCTCATCGCGCCAGGCGCTGATAGACAAAGGCTGGCTCAGAGCGGGCAGCAGTTCGTTGAGATCGCCCTGCAGAGAAACATGAGCGCGGCGTAATTTATTCAGCTCAGCAGGATCGATATCAAGATGGATCACGCTGGCGTTCGGTGCAAAGGTATCCAGCTTGCCGGTGACACGGTCGTCAAAACGGGCTCCCACTGCGATCAGCAGGTCACACGCCTGCACGGCCAGGTTAGCAGCTTTGGTGCCGTGCATCCCCAGCATGCCCAGATAGACGTTGCTGTGTGGATCCACACTGCCCAGCCCCTTCAGGGTGGCAACAGCCGGAATGCCGGTTTCTTCTGCCAGCGCCCACAGTGCCGGAACCGCCTGCGCCAGACCAACACCGCCGCCAACATAGAGCATCGGTTTTCTGGCCTGCGCCATCAGTGCTCGTGCTGCGTGAATCGCCTGATGCGGCAGCGCATGGGTCTCTTCTACCGGGACCAGATGCGGGGTGGGTTCACCTTGTGCAATCTGAATGTCTTTGGGGATATCAACCAGGACCGGACCCGGACGGCCTGACTGCGCCAGCGCAAAAGCCTCCGCCATGATGGCCGGCAGCTCATCCAGCGATGTCACCAGGAAGCTGTGCTTGGTGCAGGCCAGCGAAAGTCCCAGTACGTCGATCTCCTGAAATGCATCGGTGCCGATGAAGGCAGAGGTAACCTGACCAGTCACTGCCACGACCGGCACCGAATCCATCATGGCATCTGCCAGACCCGTGATCAGGTTCGTCGCGCCAGGACCCGAGGTGGCGATGCAGACGCCGGTTTTACCGGTTGAGCGTGCATATCCGATAGCCGCCATCACAGCGCCCTGCTCGTGACGACACAGTAGGTGTTCCACGCCGCCATCGTATAGCGCGTCGTATACCGGCATGATTGCGCCGCCTGGGTAACCAAATACGGTATCAACACCCTGCGCGCGTAAAGCCTGAACTACCCACTGTGCACCTGTCATCGCTATTCTCCTGTGTCCTGACCGGAACAACAGAATTTTATGCTACTGTTCATTGTTTGTTCCTTGTGGATTTACTGATATTTCCTCTGGTCGAAAAAAAACCCCCGGACCTTTCGGTGCGGAGGTTTTTTCGGATTCGAGGCTTGATTTTTAAGCCTTTCTTTCTCCAAGCGTTGCCCCGCACGGTAGGTTAATAACCACCACCACGCTAATCACGACCAGGCTAATCACTTGTAGAAGGGCTTTCATAGGTTGTTCAATTCTTTTTCGTGTTCGAAGTAATGCCTACAGAGTTATCATAGTCAGGGGGTATGACACAACTTTTTTTGCAGATTTTTTTGAGCGCGTGACGATAAATCTCAACCTATCAATTTGTAATACAAGAAATAATTACATGATGATAATTATTCATCACTTTAGTGACGTAATGATATTTTGATGAATTTGCGTGCTGTCGCGCAGCGTTTTAAAAAGCCATGAAAAAAGATTTGATGGTGTGTGCGATGGCCCGAATCGTGCTGATAATGCCCTCGCTTTTCCTGAACGCTGTCACCAGACTGACGGCAACAAGGAGCGAGTATGTCATTGTCAAAAGTTCTGACCCGGGCAGCATTGGGCGTAGAAGCCCCACTGGTGACTATTGAGGCGCATATCAGTAACGGCCTGCCTGCATTAACGCTGGTCGGTCTGCCGGAAACGACGGTGAAAGAGGCACGTGAACGGGTACGCAGCGCCATCATCAACAGCGGTTTCACCTTCCCGGCAAAGCGCGTTACCATCAATCTGGCACCAGCAGATCTCCCCAAGGAAGGCGGGCGGTATGACTTGCCTATGGCGATTGCCATTCTGGTCGCCTCTGAGCAGCTTCCTGCCGACAAGCTGACCCATTATGAGTTTCTGGGTGAACTGGCTCTCGACGGCGCACTGTGCGGTGTACAGGGCGCGATTCCGGCGGCCATGGTAGCCATTCAGGCTGGACGACAGCTGGTTCTCTCTGCGGAGAATCAGGCGGATGCCGGACTCATCCGTCAGGGATCGTCACTGGTTGCTTCTCATCTCAGCGACGTGTGCGCCTTTCTGCGCAATGAACTCACATTACGGACAGCCCAATCCCCCGATCATCAGGGCGACGCGCCTACAGATGATCTCGCGGATATCATTGGTCAGGAACAGGGACGCAGAGCACTGGAGATTACGGCGGCTGGCGGGCATAACCTGTTGCTGATTGGGCCGCCTGGCACGGGCAAAACTATGCTCGCCACCCGGCTGCCCGGCATCATGCCTTCTTTAAGCGATCAGGAAGCACTGGAATGCGCGGCAATCGCCAGCCTGGTGAACAATAGCAGTACCCTGCACCGACAGTGGCGTACCCGGCCTTTCAGGTCACCTCATCACAGCGCGTCTCTCTATGCGTTGATTGGGGGCGGATCGCTGCCACGGCCTGGTGAGATCTCACTCGCGCACAACGGCGTGCTGTTTCTGGATGAGTTACCGGAATTTGATCGCAAGGTGCTGGACTCTCTGCGTGAACCTTTAGAGTCGGGCATCATCGCTATTTCCCGTGCCCGCGCAAAAGTCACCTATCCTGCGCGATTTCAGCTGATTGCTGCGATGAACCCAAGCCCAACCGGACATTATCAGGGACAGCATAACCGCTGCTCACCTCAGCAGGTGCTGCGTTATCTCAGCAAGCTATCCGGCCCTTTTCTTGATCGTTTTGATCTTTCGCTGGAGGTGCCGCTGTTGCCGGGTGGAATGCTTAGTGGTCAACGCCCTGCAGCAGAAACGTCTGAGCGGGTTCGTCATCGGGTGGTCGCGGCGCGTGAGATTCAGCTCGCCCGCGCAGGTAAAATAAATGCGCATTTAAGCAATGCAGAGATTATGCGCTGGTGTCAGCCCGTTAAAAAAGATGCGGAGTGGCTGGAGTCAGTACTGGATAAACTGGGTTTATCTGTACGTGCCTGGCAGCGTATTTTGAAAGTGGCGCGCACCGTGGCCGATCTGGCGGGGGATGAAGAGATTCGCCGATATCATCTTCAGGAAGCAGTCAGTTATCGCACGATTGATCGATTAATGATTCATCTGCATAACAGCCTGCAGTAAAAAAGGGGCTTTCGCCCCTTCTCTGTTAATCGTCGCTGTCGGAAAAGTCTTCAACGGTATCCATCTGCGGTTTACCGCCAGACAGCGTATGAAAACGCTTAGGACGCTTGATGCGGGTCATATATTTAGACCATACACGTTCGGCTTCCGTTTGCGGCTCACGCACGCCACGACACACTTCAATAAACAAACGTTCTTCTTCGGTTGCAGGCTCACGCTTTGATAAATCCAGCTCATTAAAGGCGAAACCGTGGCGTTCAAGAAGCTGAGCTTCTTTAATAGTAAAGTCACCGTGGCGTGAGAAACCACGCGGGTAATGTTTGTTATCAAAGAAACGATTCTCTGTTGAGAAGCTTTCCGCCATGTTACACGCTCCTGATTTTCTAATGCCGTGCTGTTAATGGCGCGGAGTATTAGATAGGCTTGACAGAGTGTAAAACAAAACATTTAAATCTATACGACAAACATTTTTTGGGAGAACGCTGTGGATACGGAATTACTGAAAACTTTCCTGGAAGTGAGCAGAACACGCCATTTCGGGCGTGCTGCAGAAGCACTTTACCTCACGCAATCTGCTGTCAGTTTTCGCATCCGCCAGTTAGAAAATCAGCTTGGCGTTAACCTTTTTACACGGCATCGCAACAACATACGTCTGACGGCGGCCGGAGAGCGCCTGCTTCCCTATGCTGAGAGCCTGATGAGCACCTGGATGATGGCGAAAAAGGAGGTTTCTCACACGCAGCAGCATCATGAGCTTTCAATCGGTGCCAGTGCATCGCTATGGGAGGCTTATCTGACACCGTGGCTACAGACGCTGTATGAGAATCGGGAGAGCCTGCATTTAGAAGCGCGCGTGGCACAGCGACATCTGCTGGTTAAGCAGCTCCATGAGCGCCAGCTGGATCTGTTGATTACCACCGAAGCGCCCAAGATGGATGAGTTGACCAGCCAGCAGATTGGTCATATCTCACTGGCGCTGTTCTGCGCCCGGCAAAGCGAGAAGCGCGAAAAATATGATTACATTAAGCTGGAGTGGGGAGCAGATTTTCATCAGCATCAGAGCTACCTTTCCGGGGCTGATGATGTGCCAGTACTGACCACCACGTCGGCACACGTCACCCGTGAGCTGCTGCATACCACCGGAGCGTGCGCGTTCCTGCCCGACTTCTGGCAGAGTGTTTACAGTGAGTTGATGGTGATACCGGATACGCCCGTCGCCGTTCGTCCGCTCTATGCTGTCTGGTTGCAGAACAGCGATCAGCAGGCGCATATCCGTCAGTTGCTTAAATTCCCGATTCTGGTCAGGCAAAACAGCTAGAGAGATTGGCAGGCAGGGAAACAAACAGGGAAGATATGAGGCCAGTTAGATTTAGCTGGTTCTTCTTTTTTGCCTTTTTTAAGGCAAAAAAAAATCCTTTGCCGAAGCAAAGGATCGTTTTCTGGCAGGGGCGGAGGGACTCGAACCCCCAACACCCGGTTTTGGAGACCGGTGCTCTACCAATTGAACTACGCCCCTAATAGG
>NZ_JAOCKJ010000008.1 GCF_029844725.1 Pantoea sp. GD03673 | reverse complement strand
AACCCGTTTCCCGTTGCCGGTGTGCCGTGTCGATGGAGGCGCATTATAGGGAGTTTCCTCGGGCTGACAAGTGTTTCTTTAAATTAATTTACTGAGCGCAGGTTTTTTAAACGAACGGCTTAAAAAGAGACGTTTCATGGCCGAATAACGCACAAAAACGGCGATCAAACGTTGTAAAGAGACCTGCCGTTGCGGATTGCGGGTGCTATTCTTTTGCTTCTTCTCGCAGGATAACCCCAGGAAGGATACTCAATGATAAAATCCTCGCGCAGCATGGCTGGTTTGCCATGGATAGCAGCTATGGCCTTTTTCATGCAGTCACTCGACGCCACTATACTGAATACTGCCCTGCCCGCTATCGCCACCAGCCTCGACCGTTCTCCCCTGGCCATGCAGTCCGCCGTCATTAGTTACACCCTGACCGTTGCTATGCTGATTCCCGTCAGCGGCTGGCTCGCCGATCGCTTCGGCACACGTAAGGTGTTTATCATTGCGGTTTCGCTGTTCACCCTCGGCTCGCTGGCTTGTGCTCTGTCACCTACGCTTTCAGTGCTGGTCATATCGCGCATTGTACAGGGCGTAGGTGGCGCAATGATGATGCCGGTCGCACGACTGGCGCTGTTACGCGCCTATCCGCGAAGTGAACTGCTGCCGGTGCTCAATTTCGTCACTATGCCAGGATTAGTTGGCCCGATACTGGGGCCGATGCTGGGCGGCGTGCTGGTCACCTACGCCACGTGGCACTGGATCTTCCTGATTAATATCCCGATAGGTATTCTCGGCATTATCTACGCACGCAAATATATGCCGGACTTCACCACACCCAAACGCCGCTTCGATTTTACGGGCTTCGTCTTGTTCGGGGCTGGACTGGTAATGATCTCGATTGGGATTGAGTTGTTCGGCGAGCGGATTGTTTCCGCCTGGCTGGCGGGTGGCGTATTACTCAGTGGAATCGTGCTTTTAGTCCTCTATATAGTGCATGCCAGAAATCACCCTTCACCGCTGATCAATCTGCCGATGTTTAAAACCCGGACATTCTCGGTCGGCATTGGCGGCAACATTGCATCACGTCTCGGTACCGGCTGTGTCCCCTTCTTAATGCCGCTCATGTTGCAGGTTGGCTTTGGTTATTCAGCGATTATCGCAGGCTGCATGATGGCACCGACTGCCATCGGGTCGATACTGGCGAAGTCGACAGTGACACAACTGCTGCGCTGGCTGGGCTACCGCCGCCTGCTGGTCGGCATTACCGCCATTATTGGCATCCTGATCGCCAGCTTCTCGCTGCAGTCGCCCGCTGAAAGCATCGTTGTGCTCCTGCTTCCGCTGTTTATTCTCGGCATGGCCATGTCAACGCAGTTCACTGCCATGAACACTATTACGCTGGCCGATCTGGATGATGATAACGCCAGTGGCGGGAACAGTGTGCTGGCCGTGACGCAGCAGTTAGCAATCAGCTTTGGTGTGGCGGTCAGCGCTGCGGTGCTGCGCTTCTATCAGGAGTTTGAAACCAGCACCATTTCACAGTTCCACGCCACGTTTCTGACCATGGGTGTGGTCACTGTCCTGTCGGCGCTGACCTTTCTGCTGCTTAAAAACGGCGATGGACGTAATCTGATCACGAATCGCGACAGGAAGAAAAAACGCTAAACCGAGCCACGCATCACGAGTTCCGGCGTCAGCACCAGCGTTTGCTGGCTGGCGTCGGGTTCACTGAGGCGATGAATCAAGGTATCTATCGCCAGTTCGCCCAGTGCATCTTTGGGCTGGTGAATAGTACTCAGTGGCGGAGTGAGATAGCGCGCCAGTTCAATGTCGTCATATCCCATGACCGCCATCTGCTGCGGAACCTGGATGCCAGCCTGATAGAGTGCGTGATAAACCCCGACCGCCATCGCATCGTTACTGGTGAAGACCGCTTCCGGCGGCGTTTCCAGCGCCAGCAGCTCAACCATCCCGTTGTAGCCACCCTGAAATTCAAAGTCACCATTCACGATATAGCCAGGCAAAATCTCCAGGCCACTTTTTGTCATGGCGTTGCGATAACCTTCCAGCCGCATACGCGCCGGGGTTTTATCCTGGGGACCGGCAATACAGGCGATGCGGGTATAACCGCTGTCGATCAGATGCTGAGTCGCCAGCTCACCGCCCAGCAGCGCATTGTCCTGAATGATGTCACCCCGGCCTTCAAACGGTGCCCAGTCCATCATCACGGTAGGGACAGAGGGATAACGGTTCAGGATGTCTGCCGAGGGGAGATGGCTTTCCGTACACATGATCAGCAAACCATCGACGCGCTTCTGCATCAGCGTTTCCAGGCTGCGGTTCATCCGCTCCTCATCTCCCGCCGTGTTACAGAGAATCAGGCTGTAGCCACGCTGATAGCAGCTCTCTTCCACGCCACGCACCACTTCGGCATAAAAAGGGTTACTGCTGGTCGTCAGGAGCATACCGATAGTGTGCGTCTGATTGATTTTCAGACTGCGCGCCAGAGCAGAAGGGGCGTAGTTCAGATGACGTATCGCCTGCTCAACTTTTTCCCGCACGCCTTCACTGACAAAGCGATTGTTATTGATGACGTGCGAAACAGTGGAGGTAGAGACGCCCGCCAGGCGAGCGACATCTTTCATGGTACTCAAGCGCTTAGCCCTGCTGCTGCAAAAATTCATCAATCTCCGCACGCCACGGCACGGAGGGCTGAGCACCCGAACGGGTAACGGCAATCGCGGCAGCGGCATGGGCAAATCGCACCGCGTCAAACATCGGCTTCTGCTCAAGTCGCGCGGTAATAAAAGCACCGTTAAAGGTGTCGCCCGCCGCAATGGTATCAATAGCTTTAACGCTAAAGCCCGCAATACGCTGACCGTCTCCCTGCTCGCTCAGCCAGACACCGCGACGACCCAGCGTAATCAGTACCGTGCCAATGCCTTTCGCATGCAGTGCCGCCGCTGCACGGGCCGCATCGTCATCGTTGTTAACAGCAATACCGGTCAGGCTCTCCGCTTCCGTTTCATTCGGGGTAATAATGTCGATGAGCGCCAGCAGCTCATCTGAAAGAGGGGTGGCCGGTGCCGGATTGAGGATAACCCGCGTCTGATGCTGTCGCGCCAGTGTCGCGGCGGCCAGCACGCTCTCCAGCGGTGATTCCAGCTGCATTAAGAGCGCATCGGCACTGGCGATAACCTGTTGATGACGTACCACGCAATCGGGTGTTAACGCCGCGTTTGCACCCGAGTAGATGCCGATATTATTTTCACCGTCCTCGTTGACGAAAATCATCGCCACACCGGTCGACTCGCCCTCAACCACTTCCACTGGCGAGGTATCAATATTGTCCTGCGCCAGCTGCTGACGAATACGTTCGCCAATGTCGTCAGCACCCACACAGCCGATAAAGGCGATATCGGCACCCGCACGACCCGCTGCGACCGCCTGATTCGCGCCTTTACCGCCAAACGCAATCTGATAATTCTGCCCGATCACCGTTTCACCGGGACGGGGGAAGTGCGCCAGATTAAGAATGTGGTCAGCGTTAATGCTGCCAAGAACGGCCAGTTTTGCGTTTTTGCTCATTAGGGGAGTCCGGAATAAGTGCGCCACCGGGAGGGTGGCGCGGTGCCCTGCTTTTCTTTGAGTTATTGAGTGACCAGCTTCAGGTCGACCGGATTGATCGCCTTCACTTTTTCACCCTTCAGCACTTTATCAGCGGTATCCACGCCGATCATGCCAATTTTGTCTGGCATCTGTGCCACCGTCGCGGACAGTTTGCCACCTTCTACGGCTTTAACGCCATCAGCAGTGCCGTCAAAACCAACCACGATCACACCGGTTTTTCCAGCGGTCTGCAGCGCACGCAGCGCACCCAGCGCCATTTCGTCGTTCTGAGCGAATACGGCCTGAACATCCGGATGTGCCTGCAACAGGTTCTGCATGACGTTCAGACCTTTAGTACGGTCAAAGTCAGCTGGCTGGCTGGCGAGGATCTGGAATTTATGCGCATCAGCGGCCTGTTTGAAGCCTTCGCCACGCTCACGAGCAGCAGAGGTACCGGCAATGCCCTGCAGCTCAATAATTTTCGCATTTTCGCCGACCTTTTTAGCGATGAAATCACCGGCCATTTTACCGCCGAAACGGTTATCGGAGGCGACGTGGCTGACCACGGTCCCCTGCGCCGCCACACGATCCAGCGTGATGACAGGAATGTTCGCCTGGTTAGCCATTTTCACTGCGTTGCCCACGGCATCGGAGTCAGTCGGGTTGATCAGCAGCAGCTTTGTGCCGCGAACCGTCAGATCCTGAACGTTTGCCAGCTCTTTGGCCGGGTTGTTCTGTGAATCCAGCACCACCAGGTTGTAGCCCAGTTTGTCCGCTTCTTTCTGAGCCCCCTCTTTCAGAGAAACAAAGAACGGGTTGTTCAGGGTTGAAACCACCAGCGCGATGGTCTCTTTTGCCATAGCGCTGGTACTGAGGGTTGCGCCAAGAATCATGGCCAGTGCGGTTAACTTTTTCATCTTATTATCCTGTGTAAGGTCAGAGTTATTTACTGCTTTTATTATCCACCAGCACCGCCAGCAGGATGACTACCGCTTTAACGATCATCTGGTAGTACGAAGAGACGCCCATCAGGTTCAGGCCGTTATTCAGGAAGCCGAGGATCAGCGCACCAATCAGGGTGCCGAAAATGCGTCCCTTACCCCCTGCCAGACTGGTTCCGCCTAACACGACCGCAGCAATCGCATCCAGCTCATAGCCGGTGCCCGCAGTCGGCTGTGCCGAAGAAAGACGCGCCACCTCAATGGTGCCCGCCAGCGCCGCCAGCATCCCACTCAGTGAATAGACGATGATTTTGACGCGATTCACATTGATGCCCGAGAGGCGCGTTGCCGCTTCGTTACCGCCAAACGCATAGATATAGCGACCCAGGCGGGTGTGCTGCAGCATGTACCAGGCAGCGATAAAGACCAGCGCCATCAGCCAGACCGGTGCAGGGATACCCAGCGGACGACCAATACCAAACCAGCCCAGCAGATCGGCGTTGGCAGTAAAGCCGGTGTTAATCGGGCTGCCGTCGGTATAGACCATGGTGACACCGCGCAGCAGCAGCATCATGACCAGCGTGGCGATAAACGCCTGCACTTTACCGCGGGCCACAATGGTGCCGGTCAGAGCACCAATTGCCGCCCCCAGCGCCAGCGAGGCCGCCACCGCGACCAGGGCATTGACTTCCATGCCCACCAGCGATGCACCGACCGCGCCGGTCAGGGCCAGCAGCGAACCCACAGAAAGGTCGATACCGGAGGTCAGAATGACCAGCGTCATCCCCACCGCCATAATGGCGTTAACCGAGGTCTGCTGCAGAATGTTGAACAGGTTCGCCACGGTAAAGAAGTTCGGGCTCTGGCTGGCCACCACGGCGATCAGCACCATCAGCGCAATCAGCGACTTCTGTTCCAGTAGCCAGCTTTTGCTAAACCAGCGACGGCTGGCCGGTAAAGTTTGGGTCGTCATACCACTAAATCCTCGCTGTGTTGCTTGCCTACGGCGGCTGCCATCAGGCTCTCCTGAGTGGCGTCTGCTCGGGTAAATTCGCCGCTGATACGGCCTTCATGCATCACCAGAATCCGGTCGCTCATGCCCAGCACTTCCGGCATTTCCGAGGAGACGAGGATGATGCTCAGCCCTTCGGCTTTAAACTGGTTAATCAGTTGATAGATCTCTTTTTTCGCCCCGACATCCACACCGCGGGTCGGTTCGTCCAGAATCAGCACGTTAGGGCGGGTCATCAGACCGCGGGCAATCGCCACTTTCTGCTGGTTGCCTCCTGAAAGCAGGCCAATCGGCTGCTCCATAGAGGGCGTTTTAACGTTGAACAGCCGGATAAAATCGCCCACCGCCAGCTGCTCTGCCGCATGCTTCAGCGTGCCGCCGCCGTGACTGAAATAGCCCAGTGCCGTCAGCGACATGTTCTCTTTCACTGACATGCCCAGCACCAGGCCATCACGTTTACGATCTTCAGAGATATAGACGATGCCGTTAGCCAGCCCATCCTGCGGCGAACGCGTCACCACTTCCCGGCCATTGAGCCACAGTGAGCCTTTATGACGCGGCAGTGCGCCATAAAGGATCTTCATCAGTTCAGTACGACCCGCGCCCATCAGGCCCGAAATGCCAAGAATTTCCCCTTTGTGCAGGCTGAAGCTGACGCTTTCCACGCCGGGTCCGCTGACGTTCTCCACTTTCAGGCGCACGTCGCCGGGTGCCTGGTCAAGATGCGGATATTGATCTTCCAGTTTGCGTCCGACCATCATTTCGATCAGGCGCTCTTCCGTCAGTTCACTGACCGGATGTTCAGCAATAAACTGACCGTCGCGAAACACGGTGACGTCATCGCAGATCTCAAAGATCTCTTTCATGCGATGCGAGATATAGACGATGCCGCAGCCCTGTGCTTTCAGTTCGTTGATTACCCGGAACAGCGACAGCGTCTCGGTGTCAGTCAGCGCATCGGTCGGTTCATCCATAATGATGACCTGCGACTCAAAGCTCAGCACTTTGGCGATTTCGACCATTTGCTGATCGCCAATCGACAAATCGCCCACCAGCTTGTGGCTGTTGAAGCGCAGATTGAGCCGCTTGAGCAGCGCATCGGCTTCGGCATACATACGTGGCCACTGGATACGGCCAAAGCGGCCGACATATTCGCGACCGAGAAAGATATTCTCCGCCACGGTTAATTGAGGGATCAGGTTCAGTTCCTGATGGATGATGCCAATGCCCGCTTCCTGCGACGCTTTCGGTCCACTGAAACGGGTCTCTTTACCGAGCCAGCGCAGCGTACCGGCATCATACTGATAGATCCCGGTCAGCACTTTCATCATGGTGGACTTGCCTGCGCCATTCTCGCCCACCAGCGCCATCACGCGTCCGGCACGGACATTCAGCGACGCTCCCTTAAGGGCTTTCACACCCGGAAAGGATTTTTCAATGCCGTCGAGTTGCAGTAAAGGTTGCATAGCGGCCTCAGAAGGTCACACCGGCGCTGAGGATGACATTCGCAAACGGAGAACACTCTCCGCTGCGAATGACCGCCTGACTACGCTGCGTTTGTTGTTTGAATTGTTCATGACTGGTGTAGCTGATGGTGATGATATTTCCCTGGTGCTGTTGCAAGGCTTCGAGCACGGCGACAAGCGCGCTGTGAAGTTGCGGATTATGCTGCTTAATCTCCTCCGCGATCAGGGCGCGCTCTACCTGCATCTCCAGTGCAACAGCATTGACCACCTGCATAAAATCGGGCGTACCCGGCGTGAGCGCTAAGTCGATGCGCTGCGGTCCTGCCGGAATCGGCAAGCCTGCATCAGCAATCGTCAGCGTATCCGTGTGTCCCAGGCGGGCAATCACATGAGAGAGTTCAGCGTTTAACAGGCGACCTTTTTTCATCTTTTCACTCCACAGCGAAACGTTTCGCTGTCAGGAGTGTATGAAAACCCGCCATCAACTCAACGGGCAAAGAAGAAATCTGTGATCGCCATCGAAACGTTTCGCTTATGCGGGGGAAAATTTAGATTACGGCAGGGGACGGGCAGAAAAAAGGGCCGCACAGGCGGCCCCGAAGAAGGGCATTACGGCAGTTTCTTAACCTGCTTAACGTCCATCTCAATGCTGTTGAAATCTTTGTCCAGTTCACCCGTCAGCTCAACGTTATCTTTGGGCGTGATGGTCTGACCGTTCCAGTGCTTGTGGTCGATTTCGACCTTCATGGTGCCGGTCTGATCGCGGAACAGGTAATCTTCGTTGCCGATCTGTTTCTCCAGCTTGCCGCGCACGGTGATCCAGCTGTCATCTTTCATCTCTTCGGCCTGCTTCACCGTCACCACACTGGTGTGATCGGCATGGAAACCGCCCTGACCGGTCGCCGTCTGCGTCTGAGCGGCAGGCGCACTGGGATCAACAAATCCGCCCTGCTGTGCAGCGAAAACCGGGGCGGAAGCCAGCATAACGACGGCCAGAATTGCAGCGTGCTTTTTCATGGTGTACCCCTTTTTTAGTGGTGTTTTCGGTTTGAATGCGTCCAGTTGACCATAGAGTTCTTAACAGTTTCTTAAGCGATAAAAATAGACCATTTTCGCCGAAATCAGCTGTACAGAGGGGAAGTTGCTTCGTATAAAACGCTATCGGAACAGGGAGACGTGATGCGTATTTTACTGATTGAAGACGATCGCTTAATTGGCGACGGTATCAAAGCGGGCCTGAGTAAACTGGGCTTCAGCGTTGACTGGTTTATCTCTGGTGAGGCGGGTTTTAACGCGCTGGAGGCCGCGCCGTGGGATGCGGTGATTCTGGACCTTTCTCTGCCCGAACGCGATGGCCTTGATATTCTGCGGCAGTGGCGGCAACAGGGTAACGATGTGCCCGTACTGATACTGACCGCCCGCGATGCGCTGGATCAGCGGGTTGAAGGCCTGCAGCTGGGAGCAGATGATTATCTGTGTAAACCCTTTGCCTTAAGCGAAGTCGCCGCACGCTTGCAGGCGCTGATTCGTCGTCGTCACGGCCAGCTGCAGCCCGAACTCCGTCACGGTAACGTGGTGCTGCACCCCGGCAGCCATAGCGTACTGCGTGATGGCGAAGCCATTGCGCTAAAAAGCCGTGAACTGGCGCTGCTGGAACTGTTTATGCGCAACCCGGGCCGGGTACTGACGCGCAGCCAGCTGGAAGAGAAGCTCTACAGCTGGGACGCCGACGTCTCAAGCAATGCGGTGGAGGTGCATATCCATCATCTGCGTAAAAAGCTGGGCAGTCAGTTTATCCGCACGCTGCATGGCGTCGGCTACACCCTGGGAGCGGCTGAATGCGATCAATGAGCCTGTTTCTGCGGCTGGGCATCGGCTTCGTGCTGCTGCTTGGCATCTGCTGGGCCAGTGCCAGCCTGAGTGCCTGGCATCAGACCCGTGAAACCCTTGATGAGCTCTTTGATACCCAGCAGATGCTGCTGGCTAAGCGCCTGCTGACGCTGGATTTCACCTCGCTGGACCACACCACGCTGCCCGGAACCAAAGCGATGCTGCGCCACCATCGCGGCGAACAGGATGATGATGCGCTGGCCTTTGCGGTCTTTACGCGGGACGGCAGGCAGGTGATGAATGATGGCGACAACGGCCGCTATCTGCCGTTTGAGGCGGAATATCAGGGATTTCATGACGGGCAGCTCACCAATGATGACGATCGCTGGCGATTTGTCTGGCTGACCACGCCCGATAAGCAGTTTCGGGTGGTGGTGGGTCAGGAGTCAGAATACCGTGACGACATGACGCGGGATGTGATGAAAGCCAGCGTGCTGCCCTGGCTTATCGCGCTGCCCTTTATGTTGCTGCTGCTCATCGGCCTGGTCTGGTCTGAACTGCGGCCACTGAAAACGCTGGCACAGCAGCTGGCGCAGCGCGCACCCGATGACGATACGCCGCTACAGGCAGATCGCGTGCCGAAAGAGGTACAGCCGCTGATGATCGCGCTCAATGGCCTGTTCACACGTATCAGCGCGATGATGCAGCGTGAACGACGCTTTACCTCCGATGCCGCCCATGAATTACGCAGTCCGCTGGCCGCGCTGCAGGTGCAAAGTGAAGTGATCCAGCTGACAGCGGATGATGAAGTGATGCGAACCCATGCGCTGCAGCAACTGGACGCCGGCATTGTCCGCGCAACGCGGCTGGTGGATCAGCTGCTGACGCTCTCCAGGGTTGAAGCCGATGATGCACGCAGCGCCTTCGAACCCGTAGCACTGAAACGCACGGTGCAGGAGACGCTGGCGGCACAGCTGCCACTGGCAGATA
Source organism: Pantoea sp. GD03673 (assembly GCF_029844725.1). Taxonomy (GTDB): domain Bacteria; phylum Pseudomonadota; class Gammaproteobacteria; order Enterobacterales; family Enterobacteriaceae; genus Pantoea. The sequence continues at coordinate 234,689 of NZ_JAOCKJ010000008.1, read as the reverse complement.
AAGCCGGTGTCACGCTACGGCTGCACGCGACGGCTGATCCGCTGATTCAGGGGCATCCGCTGTTACTGTCACTGCTGGTGCGGAATCTGCTGGATAACGCCATTCGCTATACGCCTGCGGGCAGCGAAGTCGATGTGCGGCTGCAGGCAGATAGCCTGTCGGTGGAGGATAACGGTGAGGGTCTGAGTGCTGCCGATCTGCAACGGCTCGGTGAGCGTTTCTGGCGACCGCCGGGACAGGAGAAAAGCGGTAGCGGGCTGGGGTTATCAATCGTGCGTAATATTGCCCAGCTGCACGGGATGCAGGTTACGTTCAGCCCGCGAACCGGCGGCGGACTGTGCGTCACGCTGCGCTGGTCAGCGCCCGCCCCGTAAGGCGGGCGCTGTCGATCAAATTTCGACCTGGGTGCCCAGCTCAATCACCCGGTTTGGCGGGATCTCAAACTGGTCTGGCGCACGGAGCGCATTGCGCTGCAGCGCCAGGAAGAGTTTGCCACGCAGGCGCAGATACCACGGCCGTTTGCCGATGATCAGCGACTCATGTGACATAAAGAACGAGGTCTCCATCATGCGGCAGTTCAGCCCTTCCAGCCCGCAGCGGTGGAAAATCTCCTCGACGTTTGGCGTTTCGCGCCAGCCGTAGCTGGCAACCACCCGCCAGAACGTCGGTGACAGCTGCTCAATGGTGACGCGCCGAACGTTGTGTACGTAAGGTGCATCTTCAGTCCGCAACGTCAGCAGCACCACACGCTCATGCAACACTTTGTTGTGCTTGAGATTGTGCAGCATGGCAAACGGAATCACATTCAGCGCACGGGACATATAAACCGCCGTGCCTGGCACGCGAACCGGCGGCGATTTCTCCAGCGACGCAATCATCGCCTCCAGGGAGTTGCCATGCTCATGCATACGGCGCAGCAGGCGGAAACGTTCACTTTTCCACGTCGTCATAATGACAAACATCACCAGACCGAGGCAGAGCGGCAGCCAGCCACCCGAGAAGATTTTCACCAGGTTAGCGCTAAACAGGGGCACATCAATGCAGAGCATCAGCACGAGGATAACGGCGACCGCCAGCTTATTCCAGTGCCAGTTTTTAACCGCCACGGTACAGGAGAGCATCGCCGTCAGCACCATGGTGCCGGTTACCGCAATACCGTAGGCCGCCGCCAGATTGCTTGAATGTTCAAAGCTGATAATCACAATCAGTACGGCGAAGTAGAGCACCCAGTTGATCACCGGAATATAAATCTGGCCCGATTCGCGCTCAGAAGTATGGATGATGCGCATCCCCGGCAGATACCCCAGTCGCACTGCCTGACGCGTCAGCGAGAAGACACCCGAGATAACCGCCTGCGAGGCGATAACGGTAGCCAGCGTTGCCAGAATCAGCATCGGAATCAGCGCCCAGTCCGGTGCCAGCAGGAAGAAGGGGTTTTTAATGGCTTTAGGATCGCTGAGTAACAGCGCGCCCTGACCAAAGTAGTTCAGCACCAGCGACGGCAGCACGACCGAAAACCATGCCAGACGAATCGGCACTTTACCGAAGTGACCCATATCGGCATAGAGCGCCTCAACACCGGTAATCGCCAGCACCACTGCGCCAAGGGCGAAGAACGACACAGACTTATAGTGCAGGAAGAACTGGACCGCATAGGCGGGATTCAGCGCATGCAGGACATCCGGGTTTCGCATGATGCCCATAACCCCAAGGATCGCCAGCACCAGAAACCAGATCAGCATTACCGGCGCGAAGAGTTTACCCACCATACCGGTGCCATGTTTCTGAATCGCAAACAGCAGCGTCAGCACCGCAATCGACATCGGCACAATAAAGGGATCCAGCGACGGCGCAGCAATCTCAAGGCCTTCAATGGCGGACATCACCGAAATAGCTGGCGTGATCACCACCTCGCCATAGAAGAAGCTGCCACCAATCAGGCCCATGATCACCAGCACCGCCGTGGCGCGCGCACCCGTATGGCGACCCGCCAGCGACATCAGCGTCAGTATTCCGCCTTCCCCGGCGTTGTCGGCACGCATCACGTAGCTGATGTACTTCAGTGAGACCACCAGCACCAGTAGCCAGAAAATCAGCGACAGAAAGCCAAATACAGCTTCCCGCTCAACGCCGAAGCCAAACTGTCCGGAGAGACATTCACGTAAGGTATACAGCGGACTGGTGCCGATATCCCCGTAAACAACACCAATAGCGGCCAGCGTTAATCCGCGAAGTGACTGCTTATTATCCGAGCTCATAGAGTTATCTTTTGTTGGAGTCTAAGAGGTGCGAAAACCCCTCGCTCAGGCCATCAAAAAGCGCACAGTATGCACGTATTAACGAAAATTCCTATACCCGCTTCGCCTCGCAGTCAGCGTTGCGGTGACATTTCAGCCGATAACCTGTTGTCCGGCACCACTTTAAAGCAGGCAAACCTTCTGAAACAAAAAAGCTGACAGCTATCAACGCTTTCACGCATGATGATCTATAGAGTAAGGCGCTTGCTTAAGCGCGGCGGCCCGACGATCGTAAGGACATTGATGTGATTATGGCTCAACCCCATCTTTTGGCAGAAAGAATTTCTCGCCTTAGCAATGCGTTAGAAAAAGGATTATATGAACGGCACCATGCCATTCGCCTTTGCCTGCTGGCGGCGCTGAGCGGTGAAAGCGTGTTCCTGCTGGGACCGCCTGGCATTGCCAAGAGCCTGATTGCCCGCCGCCTTAAATATGCCTTTCAGCACGCCCGCGCCTTTGAATATCTGATGACCCGTTTCTCCACACCGGAAGAGGTGTTTGGCCCGCTATCCATTCAGGCACTGAAAGATGAAGGGCGCTATCAGCGTCTCACCAAAGGGTATCTGCCTGATGCAGAAATTGTTTTTCTGGATGAGATCTGGAAAGCCGGCCCGGCGATTCTGAATACCCTGCTGACCGCGATCAATGAACGCCGCTTCCGCAATGGGGACAGCGAAGAGACCATCCCGATGCGGCTGCTGGTTACCGCCTCCAATGAACTGCCGGAGGCAGATAGCGGCCTTGAAGCGCTTTATGACCGGATGCTGATCCGCCTGTGGCTGGATAACGTGCATGAGAAGCAGAACTTTCGCAGCATGCTGACCCACCAGCAGGATGAACACACGAATCCGGTCGCGGAATCCCTGCGCATCAGCGATGAAGAGTATGCGCAGTGGCAGCGCGGTATCAGCCAGGTCAGCCTGCCCGATGCCGTGTTTGAGCTGATTTATCAGCTGCGTCAGCAACTGGAGAGCCAGCCCGCTGCGCCCTACATCTCCGATCGTCGCTGGAAGAAAGCCATTCATCTGCTGCAGGCCAGCGCCTTTTACAGCGGGCGAAATGCCATTACACCGATAGACCTGATCCTTCTGAAAGATTGTCTCTGGCACGACGTCGCGTCTATGCAGCTGCTGGAACGCGAAATCGATCAGCTCATGACCCAGCACGCCTGGCAACAGCAGCCGATGCTGCTGAAACTGCAGCAGATAAAAGCGCGTCGCATGGCCTTGCAGCAGCAGCAGAGTATCGCGCAGGCGATCACCCTGGAAAAACACAGCGCCATGTTCAGCCGCAAGCCGCATTACGATCTGCCGGAAAGTTTCACCGACGAGCAGTTGACGCTGATGCTGCAAAAGCCGCTGGTGCTGCATGACATGCAGGTAACCCATCTGGTGATCGCGCGTGATGCACTGAATCAGTGGCTGCAGAAAGGGGGCGAAGTCAGGGGCAAGCTTAACGGCATTGGCTTTGCACAGAGCCTGGATTTACAGGTGGATGCGCAGCACTGCCTGGCTATCCGTGATGTCAGCCTGCAATCGTCGCGCCTTACCCTGCCGGGCGTCAGCAACAGCGAGCCGCTGCCCGGTGAGATCACCGACGCGCTGGATGCACTGGAGAGTGAACTGCGGTCGCAGCGTCACCTGTTCAGCCAGCATCAGCGCTGCCTGTTTATCAGCGATGACTGGCTGGCGCGGATTGAAACCAGTCTTCAGGATGTGGCGGAACAGCTGAAACAGGCGCGTAAATGATCTCAGTTGAGACGCTCAGCACACTGCTTTCAGTGGGTGAGACCGAACTGATTGAAGAGCTGATTATTGCTCTGCTGGCATCCCCACAGCTGGCGCTGTTTTTTGAAAAGTTTCCCGGCCTGAAAAAAGCGCTGCTGCGCGATGTGCCACGCTGGCGGGCAGAGATCACAGCCGATCTCAAAGCCACGCCGGTTCCGGCCACGCTGGCCGAAGAGTTTCAGCTGTTTCAGCGAATACAGCTCCTCAGCGATCGTGAATTCAGCCATCAGCTGAATACAACCCTTCAGGCACTTGAAAGCCTGCCATCCCCCTTCATTGATGAAGCTAACCGGCTACTGCAGCACACTGATGTCAGCCATCTCAGCAGCGCGCAGCACCAGCTTTTTTTACAGCGCTGGCGGCTGAGCCTGACCTTACAGACCCTGACCCTGAATCAGGCGTTGCTGGAGCAGCAGCGTGAGCGCCTGCTGGCGGAACTGCAGCAGCGCATGGCGCTGAGCGGGCAGCTGGCACCGATTCTCGGCGACGATGACGAAGCCGCCGCTGGCCGGCTGTGGGACATGAGCAAAGCGTCACTGCAGCCTGGCGACTATCAGCTGATGCTGCAATATGGCGACTTTCTGGCACAGCAACCGGAATTACTGAAACTGGCCCAGCAGCTGGGCCGCAGCCGTGAGGCAAAGTCGGTGCCCTCGCAGGATGCCCCGATGGAAGCGTTTCATCATCTGGTGCAGGAGCCTGCGACCGTGCCGGAAGAAGTCAGCGGCATTCATCAGAGCGATGACGTGCTGCGTCTGCTGCCGCCGGAGTTAGCCGCACTGAGCATCAGCGAACTGGAGCTGGAATTTTACCGGCGGCTGGTAGAGAAACGGCTGCTGACCTATAAGCTGCAGGGCGATGCCTTGCATGAAAAAGTGACGATGCGTCCGGCCAGCCACCAGCAGCATGAAGAGCAGCCGCGCGGGCCGTTTATCGTCTGCGTTGATACCTCTGGTTCGATGGGGGGCTTCAATGAGCGCTGCGCCAAGGCATTTTGCCTGGCACTGCTGAAGGTTGCGCTGGCCGACCGCCGTCGCTGCTACATCATGCTGTTTGCTCATGAGGTGATTGGCTATGAGCTGACCGGTGATGACGGGCTGGAACAGGCGATTCGCTTTCTGAGCCAGCGTTTTCGTGGCGGCACCGACCTGGCAGCCTGCCTTTCTTCCGTTGTCACCCGAATGGAAGGCGCTCTGTGGCAGGAAGCTGATGCGGTGATCGTCTCCGATTTTATTGCCCAGCGTCTGCCGGAAGAGGTGATAGGTGCGATTAAAACGCGCCAGCGACATAATCAGCAACGTTTTCACGCCGTCGCCATGTCGGCCCACGGGAAACCCGGTATTCTGCGGATCTTCGACCATATCTGGCGCTTCGATACCGGTATGAAAAGCCGCCTGCTGCGCCACTGGCGCCGTTAAGTCATCTGACAGAAAAGCTTCTTTGCTATAGTGAATTACCGTTTCACTTACTCAGCAATCTGGAGCTTCCTGTGACGCTTGCTCAACCCCATCACGATCTGCCTGCACCGACGCGGACGTTATTGCTCTCCGGCCAGAACATAGAACAAAAACGTGCCGAATTGCTGGCCTATTTTCATCAGACCTGGGAACAGTATGAAAGTCTGTTCACCTGTCTGGCCGATTCACAGGCCTGGTTTACCAAAGCCATTCCGCTGCGCCATCCGTTAATCTTCTATTTTGGTCACACCGCCACCTTCTACATTAATAAGCTGATGGCCGGACGTCTTATCGACGCGCGTCTGGACGATCGCATTGAAGCGATGATGGCGATTGGTGTGGATGAGATGAGCTGGGATGACCTCAACGACAGTCATTATGACTGGCCCACCATTGACGAAATCCGCGACTACCGCGGACGTGTTAAAGCGCTGGTCAGCGATCTGATCCAGACCATACCGATCACGCTGCCGATCAACTGGGAGAGCCCGGCCTGGGTGATCCTGATGGGCATAGAGCATGAACGTATTCATCTGGAAACCTCCAGCGTGCTGATCCGCCAGTTACCGGTTGAATGGGTCAGGCCACAGGCCGCATGGCCAGTCTGTCCGATGGCGCGCCACCAGCGCGAAGCTGTTCCGGCCAACACTCTGCTGCCGATGCCGGGCGGCACCGTCACGCTGGGTAAAACCGACGATACCTACGGCTGGGATAACGAGTATGGCCGCCAGCAGGTTACGCTGCAGCCGTTCCAGGCGAGTAAAATGCTGGTCAGCAATGCGGAATTCCTGAGCTTTGTTGAGGCAGGCGGTTATCAGGATGCACGCTGGTGGGATGATGAAGGCTGGGGCTGGTGTCAGTTTGCTAAAGCAGAGATGCCCACGTTCTGGGTCGGCACGCCTGCGATGCCCGATCAGCTTAAACTTCGCCTGATGTGTGAAGAAGTGGCGATGCCGTGGGACTGGCCTGCCGAGGTTAATCAGCTCGAAGCGGCCGCTTTTTGCCGCTGGAAAGCGGAACAGACCGGCATGAGCGTTCAGCTTCCCTGTGAAGCTGAGTGGGCTCAGCTGCGCGAGCAGGTTGCGGGCGATCAGCCAGACTGGGAGCGGGCACCGGGCAACATTAACCTGGCCTACTGGGCTTCCTCTTCACCGGTCGATCTCTTCGCCCAGGGCGCGTTCTTCGATATCGTCGGTAACGTCTGGCAGTGGACCACCACGCCAACCAACGGCTTTGAAGGTTTTAAAGTCCACCCGCTCTACGACGATTTCTCTACACCGACCTTTGATGGCAAACATTCGCTGATCAAAGGCGGCAGCTGGATATCCACCGGCAACGAAGCGCTGAAATCGGCACGCTATGCTTTCCGCCGCCACTTCTTCCAGCATGCCGGTTTCCGCTACGTGGTTTCCAGCCATCAGGAGACCATGGCGCTGAATCCGTATGAATCTGACGCGATGGTGTCGCAATACCTGGATTTCCAGTATGGGCCGCGCTATTTCGGCGTGGATAACTACGCCGAAAGCCTGGTGAAGCTGGCGCTGAATTACACCACGGCGCGTGGCGATGCACTGGATATCGGCTGTGCCACCGGACGAGCCAGTTTTGAACTGGCACGCCACTTTGAACGCGTCACCGGGATGGACTACTCGGCGCGCTTTATCGATGTGGCGCTGCAACTGGCCAGCGGCGAAGACTTCCGTTATCTCCTGCCACAGGAGGGCGATCTGGTTGAGTATCGCCAGGTGCGTCTGAAAGATTTCGCCCTGGAGAGCGAACTGGCGCAGCGGATTCATTTTGTTCAGGGCGACGCCTGTAACCTTAAGCCACAGCCAGGCCGTTACGATCTGGTGCTCGCCTCCAACCTGATCGACCGCCTGCGTCAGCCCGCCCGCTTCCTGCGGGATGTCACGCCGATGCTGCGCCAGGGCGGCATTCTGCTGCTCTCATCGCCTTACACCTGGCTGGAGGATTTCACGCCGAAGGAGAACTGGCTGGGCGGCGTGCGTGAAAACGGTGAGGCGCTGACGACACTGCAGGCGCTGCAACGTCTGCTGGCGGCCGACTTCGAGCTGGTCGATGAACCGCAGGATAAACCGTTCGTGATCCGCGAAACGGCCCGTAAGTTCCAGCACACGCTGGCGCAGGTCACCGTCTGGCGCAAACGCTAAGTGAACCGGCAGCGACGCCCGTCGCTGCCGGTAGTTGCCTGAACCGCTGTTTTGCTGCACATTCACCCTTGTTTACTCAAGCAGACCAATAACGAGGATGGCCATGGCCGAACATCTGCAGCTCGATAACCTGGATCGTGGCATTCTGAATGCCCTGCTGGATAATGCGCGCACCGCTTACGCCGAGCTGGCAAAACAGTTTAATGTCAGCCCCGGCACCATCCATGTGCGCGTGGAAAAGATGAAGCAGGCGGGCATTATCCTGGGCACCCGGGTGGATATCGATCCGCGCCAGCTGGGGTTTGATGTCTGCTGTTTTATCGGCATTATCCTTAAGAGCGCACGGGACTATCCGGCGGCGCTGAGCAAACTGGATGCGCTGGATGAAGTGGTTGAAGCCTGGTACACCACCGGCCACTACAGCATCTTTATTAAAGTGATGTGCCGGTCAATCGACGCCCTGCAACAGGTGCTGATCAACAAGATCCAGACCATTGATGAAATTCAGTCGACCGAAACCCTGATCTCGCTGCAAAACCCGATCATGCGCACCATCAAGCCCTGATCCTTCCCGCCTTGTGCATAAGCTTATCCCTGACGAATGTGGCGGCTGACAACGGCTACGTTCGCATCTCCTGATCTATTAACCCTGTTTTCCACAGGTGGATCACTGCTTGATCACAGCGTACAATGCTCGCCTCAATCTCCGGGAGAGCAAGATGGCCGATATTACCTTAATCAGTGGCAGTACTCTGGGTAGCGCAGAGTATGTGGCTGAACATCTGGAAGAAAAATTACAGGAAGCGGGCTTCTCAACGCAGATGCTGCATGGCCCGGAGCTGGATGAGGTGCCGCAGGAGGGCATCTGGCTGGTGGTCTGCTCAACCCACGGAGCAGGGGATATTCCCGACAATCTGCTGCCACTGTTTGAAGCCATCCGTGACAGTCAGCCCGACCTCTCTCAGGTTCGCTTTGGTGCGATTGGGCTCGGCAATCATGAATATGATCTCTTCTGTGGCGCGATCCGCCAGATTGAAGCGCTGTTAATTGCTCAGGGTGCCCGCCCGATCGGCGATCGTCTGGAGATTGACGTGCTTGAGCATGAAATCCCTGAAGATCCCGCTGAAGCCTGGCTGGAAAGCTGGAAAAAGACGATCTGAATGGGGTCGGGGATCGCGAAATAGTGACGATCCTCAGTAGAAGATGCTGATTTTATCCTTATCATCTCTTTTATTTTGTGGATAACTACCCTCTTTTACTGCGTATAACCGGTAGTTATCCAAAGAACAACCGAAGTATGATTTTTGAGCTGTGGATAACAGCGCTTTTTGATCCCAGCTTATACGGATCAGGATCACCGATCACTCACAGCTAGTGATCGTTGCCATCCTGTTGTTTCTGTTCTGGTTCTGCCACATATCCACAGACCGGCGGGATCCTAATAAGAGATCTAACAGAAAGATCATATACAGATCTAAGATCCTTTCTTTTAAAACCGGACGATCCCGCGGCTTTCACCCCAGACGGAATTTGAGTAGAATCCACGCCCCAGGACGACGATCCTGCACGTTCATCAACCGAGGTACCACTTCATGTTTTATCAGGATCCTTTTGACGTCATCGTAATTGGTGGTGGTCATGCGGGCACCGAAGCCGCAATGGCGGCAGCCCGAATGGGTCAGCAAACCCTGTTACTCACCCATAACATTGATACGCTTGGACAAATGTCCTGTAACCCGGCGATTGGTGGTATTGGCAAAGGACATTTGGTGAAGGAAGTGGATGCCCTGGGTGGTCTGATGGCCAGTGCGATTGACCAGGCGGGTATCCAGTTTAGGATACTAAACGCGAGCAAAGGCCCGGCCGTACGGGCGACCCGTGCTCAGGCCGATCGCGTGCTTTATCGGCAGGCGGTGCGAACAGCACTGGAAAACCAGCCCAATCTGATGATCTTCCAGCAGGCGGTCGACGATCTTATCGTGGAAAACGATCGTGTGGTGGGTGCCGTCACCCAGATGGGACTGAAATTTCGTGCCAGAACCGTCGTTCTTACCGTCGGTACTTTCCTTGACGGCAAAATTCATATCGGTCTGGACAACTACAGCGGCGGTCGCGCTGGCGATCCTCCGTCCATTCCGCTGGCAAAACGCCTGCGTGCGCTGCCGTTGCGGGTAAACCGCCTCAAGACCGGTACGCCACCGCGTATCGATGCGCGCACTATCGATTTTTCAGTGCTCAGCCCGCAGCACGGCGATAACCCTATGCCGGTGTTCTCGTTTATGGGCAACGCCTCTCAGCATCCGCAACAGGTGCCGTGCTGGATCACCCACACCAATGAGAAAACGCATGAGGTGATCCGCAATAACCTGGATCGCAGCCCGATGTACGCCGGGATCATCGAGGGGATCGGGCCACGCTACTGTCCGTCGATCGAAGACAAAGTCATGCGTTTTGCCGATCGTAACTCGCATCAGATCTTCCTGGAGCCGGAAGGGCTGACCAGCAATGAGATCTACCCGAACGGCATCTCGACCAGTCTGCCGTTTGACGTGCAGATTCAGATCGTCCGGTCAATGCAGGGTATGGAGAATGCGAAGATCGTGCGTCCGGGTTATGCCATCGAATATGACTTCTTCGATCCACGCGATCTCAAACCGACGCTGGAGAGTAAGTTTATTCACGGTCTGTTCTTTGCCGGACAGATCAACGGCACCACCGGCTATGAAGAAGCAGCAGCGCAGGGGATGCTGGCGGGTCTTAACGCTGCCCGTCAGTCTGCCGACAAAGAGGGCTGGGCACCGCGTCGTGACCAGGCTTATCTCGGCGTACTGGTGGATGACCTCTGCACGCTCGGCACCAAAGAGCCGTACCGCATGTTTACCTCGCGTGCGGAATACCGTCTGATGCTGCGCGAAGACAATGCCGATCTGCGTCTGACCGAAACCGGCCGTGAACTGGGGCTGGTGGATGATGTGCGCTGGGCGCGTTTCAATCAGAAGCTGGAAGCAATTGAACAGGAGCGTCAGCGCCTGCGCGATATCTGGGTTCATCCGAAGTCAGAGCACGTGGCGGAAGTGAACACGGTACTCAGTGCGCCGCTGACCAAGGAAGCAAGTGGCGAAGATTTGCTGCGCCGTCCTGAGCTGACCTATCTGAAGCTGATGACGCTGGATGCCTTTGGTCCGGCGCTGGCTGATGAGCAGGCCGCTGAGCAGGTTGAGATTCAGGTCAAGTATGAAGGTTACATTGCGCGTCAGCAGGAAGAGATCGATCGCCAGCTGCGTAACGAGAATACGCTGTTACCGGTGGAGCTCGACTACCGTCAGGTAAACGGCCTCTCAAACGAAGTGATCGCCAAGCTGAACGATCACAAGCCGGTATCGATTGGTCAGGCAACGCGCATTTCCGGCATTACCCCGGCGGCCATCTCAATTCTGCTTATCTATCTGAAAAAACAGGGTCTGCTGCGCAAAAGCGCCTGATCTGAAACGGGGCGAGGCAACTCGCCCCCGCTGAATGGACTTATGCTGTGATCAACACACTCACGTCGCTGCTGAAAGCAGCCAGTATTTCCCTCTCCGATCAACAAAAACAGAAGCTGGTTGCCTATGTCGGCCTGCTGGATAAATGGAACAAAGCCTACAATCTGACATCCGTACGCGATCCGCAGCAGATGCTGGTACGCCATATCCTCGACAGCATCGTGGTGGCACCGCATCTGAAAGGCTCCCGTTTTATTGATGTCGGCACCGGACCCGGACTGCCAGGCATTCCGCTGTCTATCGTGATGCCGGATGCGCACTTTACGCTGCTCGACAGTCTGGGTAAGCGAGTGCGTTTCCTGCGCCAGGTTCAGCATGAGTTAGGACTCACTAACATCACTCCGGTCCAGAGCCGGGTTGAGGATTTCCCCGCTGAGCCACCCTTTGATGGCGTAATCAGTCGTGCCTTTGCCTCGCTGAACGACATGGTGAGCTGGTGTCACCATCTGCCGGGCAGGGAAGGGCGCTTTTATGCACTTAAAGGGGTTCGCCCGGACGATGAAATCGCTGAGCTGCCGGCTGGCTACCTCTCCGATGAAGTAATAAAGCTGCAGGTGCCGCAGCTGGAAGGTGACCGCCACCTGGTCATCATTCGTCATCAGTAGCCCTTCAGTTTCCAGGGGTATAGCGCTTGTCTGCCAGGGTTTTGATCGGGGCACTGATCAAAAAAGTGCAGATGATGCGCTATCAATAAAAGATTTTGATTAAGCCCTGGCTGACGGAAGGTTAAAAACGGCGACGGAAATTATCCGAAAAGCTCTGTTACATTTAACGTTTAATTCACATTCGGTTATCAGAAATATCACTTGTATAGGCGGGGCGCGGAATAAAAGTAGTCACGCCGGAAAATATATCTTGGTAATAACTTTGCGTGCGTAATATCAATTTCACGATTCTTAAGCACAGTTCGATGTCAATAGCGTGTTTCCCGTGCAAATAGTCTTGCAGGGACATTTTTAAAATTATAACTGTATGATTTTACGGCTTTAATCTGTTTTGCGGATTATTCTTAAATAGGTCAATGATAAAATTCAGTGACGTGCGAATGCTTATTATGTGATCTAAAGCACGCTTTAAAAGCAAGATTCGAGTGAATTTTCAGTCAGATTAGGGTGAATCTCTGCAGGGTAATCTTTGGAAAAATAGCCCTCCGGAAAGAAATTTAAATAATTGTTCACCTTTTCGCTACTTACCGATTGAAATCGCAGGTGCGGCCCGTATAATTTGCACGGCTTTTGCTGCTTGACTCAACTGCGCAAAGGCAGTCTTATACGACACGCGACATACCCCTAACGGGGCAGGAGAGTATCAGCGTCATGTCAGTGTCTCTTTACAGTGTAAAATTCGCCCGAACGGTGCTGATGATTCAGCTGGTGACGATAGTCATCATCGGCGCACTTTTTGCTGTTAAAGACGTCACCTGGGGTGCTTCTGCTCTTGCTGGCGGCGCGGCAGCCTGGCTGCCAAACGTATTGTTTTTGTTTTTAGCCTGGCGCCTGCAGGGGCAACCCCCCGCTTCGGGGCGAGTCGCGTGGAGCTTCGCTTTAGGTGAAATTGCTAAAGTGTTTGCGACCATCATTTTGCTCATTGTGGCGTTGGGTCTATTCGGAGCGGTCTTCTGGCCGGTCGGAATAACCTGGTTATCGGTGCTGGTGGTTCAAATGCTGGCACCGGCGGTAATTAACAACAAAGGGTAAGAGGCATCATGGCTGCAGGAGAAATCTCTACTCCGCAAGAGTACATTGGTCACCACCTGACTCATCTTCAGTTGGACCTGCGTACCTTCGAGTTAGTGAATCCGCACGACGCTCCCGCGACGTTCTGGGTATTAAATATCGATTCCATGTTTTTCTCTATGGTGCTGGGAATCATCTTCCTGGTGTTGTTCCGTAGCGTAGCGAAGTCTGCTACCAGCGGTGTACCAGGGAAAATGCAGGCGGCTATCGAGCTGGTTGTCGGTTTCGTTGATAGTAACGTGCGCGACATGTATCACGGTAAGAGCAAACTTATCGCCCCGCTGGCTCTGACAATTTTTGTCTGGGTCTTCCTGATGAACTTCATGGATCTGCTGCCAATCGACCTGCTGCCGACAATCGCTGAGAAAGGTTTAGGCCTGCCGGCGCTGCGCGTCGTACCGTCTGCAGACGTGAACATCACGCTATCAATGGCGTTGGGCGTATTTATTTTGATTCTGTTCTACAGCATCAAAATGAAAGGCATTGGCGGCTTCACGAAAGAGCTGACGCTGCAGCCTTTTAACCACCCGATCTTCATCCCGATCAACCTGATTCTGGAAGGTGTGAGCCTGCTGTCTAAGCCTGTATCACTGGGTTTACGACTGTTCGGTAACATGTATGCGGGTGAACTGATCTTTATCCTTATTGCCGGTCTGTTGCCGTGGTGGTCACAGTGGGTGCTGAATGTGCCGTGGGCCATTTTCCACATCCTGATCATTTCGCTACAGGCTTTCATTTTCATGGTCCTCACGATCGTCTATCTGTCGATGGCATCTGAAGAGCATTGATTTTTTTCTCAACACTACTTTCCCTCTTGATTCCGGGTGGCGGCGTACTCCGCTGAAGCCCGGAAGATGAAGGGAGCATTTAACTGAAACAAACTGGAGACTGTCATGGAAAACCTGAATATGGATCTGCTGTACATGGCTGCCGCTGTGATGATGGGCCTGGCGGCAATCGGTGCTGCGATCGGTATCGGCATCCTCGGAGGAAAATTCCTGGAAGGCGCTGCTCGTCAGCCTGACCTGATTCCTCTGCTGCGTACGCAGTTCTTTGTTGTAATGGGTCTGGTGGATGCAATCCCGATGATCGCTGTTGGTCTGGGTCTGTACGTGATGTTTGCTGTCGCCTAAAGCCCTGTGTTCACTCAACGCACAATGTGCAGGGGTGAACGGATTCTGCCGCTTATCACACCGATAACGGCAGAAAAGTTAAATACTCAATCTAGAGGCATTGTGCTGTGAACATTAATGCAACAATCCTCGGCCAGGCTATCGCGTTCATCCTGTTTGTCGCGTTCTGCATGAAGTACGTATGGCCGCCGCTCATGGCTGCTATCGAAAAGCGCCAGAAAGAAATTGCTGAAGGCCTTGCTTCTGCTGAACGTGCAAAGAAAGATTTGGATCTCGCGCAGGCTAATGCGACCGACCAGCTGAAAAAAGCCAAAGAAGACGCTCAGGTCATTATCGAGCAAGCGAACAAGCGTCGCGCGCAGATTCTGGACGAAGCGAAAACCGAAGCTGAAAACGAACGTAACCGTATCGTGACCCAAGCGCAGGCTGAAATTGACGCCGAACGCAAGCGTGCACGTGAAGAACTGCGTAAGCAGGTTGCGTTGCTGGCTATGGCTGGCGCCGAGAAGATCATCGAACGCTCCGTGGATGAAGCTGCTAACAGCGACATCGTTGATAAACTGGTCGCTGAACTGTAAGGAGGGAGGGGCTGATGTCTGATCTGATTACTGTAGCTCGCCCCTACGCCAAAGCAGCTTTTGACTTTGCTGTTGAGCATCAAAGTATTGAACGCTGGCAACAGATGCTGGCGTTTGCCGCAGAAGTGGCTCGCAATGAACAGATGGCTGATCTTCTCTCAGGTGCATTAGCACCTGAAGCGCTGGCAGCGTCGTTTAACGCAGTCTGTGGTGATCAACTGGATGAACCCGCGCAGAACCTGATTAAGGTGATGGCGGAAAACGGACGTTTGACAGCGCTTCCGGCTGTACTGGCTCAATACATCGAACTGCGCGACGCTCATGAAGCCACCGCTGAAGTAGATGTTATCTCCGCCAGTACGCTGAGTGACGACCAGCTGAATAAAATCAGCGCCGCGATGGAAAAACGTCTGTCACGCAAAGTTAAGCTGAATTGCAAAATTGATAAGTCTGTGATGGCAGGCGTGATCATCCGTTCGGGTGATCTGGTTATTGATGGCAGCGTACGCGGCCGTCTTGACCGTCTGGCTGACGTCTTGCAGTCTTAAGGGGACTGGAGCATATGCAACTGAATTCCACCGAAATCAGCGAACTGATCAAGCAGCGCATTGCTCAGTTCAATGTCGTGAGTGAAGCTCACAACGAAGGTACGATTGTTTCTGTAAGTGACGGTATCATCCGCGTACACGGCCTGGCCGATGTCATGCAGGGTGAGATGATTGCCCTGCCGGGTAACCGTTACGCTATCGCCCTGAACCTCGAGCGTGACTCGGTTGGTGCAGTGGTGATGGGCCCTTACGCTGACCTCGCCGAAGGCATGAAGGTTAAGTGTACTGGCCGTATTCTTGAAGTACCGGTAGGCCGTGGCCTGCTGGGCCGCGTCGTGAACACCCTGGGTGCACCTATCGACGGTAAAGGCGCAATCGACAATGACGGTTTCTCACCAGTCGAAGTGATTGCACCTGGCGTTATCGACCGTCAGTCAGTCGACCAGCCGGTCCAGACCGGTTATAAGTCGGTCGATGCGATGATTCCAATCGGCCGTGGCCAGCGTGAGCTGATCATCGGTGACCGTCAGACCGGTAAAACCGCGATGGCGATCGATGCGATCATCAACCAGCGCGACTCAGGCATCAAGTGTGTCTATGTTGCGATTGGTCAGAAAGCCTCAACCATCTCTAACGTGGTTCGTAAGCTGGAAGAGCATGGCGCACTGCAGAACACCATCGTTGTTGTGGCATCTGCTTCTGAATCTGCTGCACTGCAGTATCTCTCTCCGTACGCAGGCTGTGCGATGGGTGAATACTTCCGTGACCGTGGTGAAGACGCCCTGATCGTATACGATGACCTCTCCAAGCAGGCTATCGCTTACCGTCAGATCTCCCTGCTGCTGCGCCGTCCACCAGGCCGTGAAGCTTTCCCTGGCGACGTGTTCTATCTCCACTCTCGTCTGCTGGAACGTGCATCACGCGTAAGCGCTGATTATGTTGAGCGTTTCACCAATGGCGCAGTGACAGGACAGACCGGTTCACTGACCGCGCTGCCGATCATCGAAACTCAGGCGGGCGACGTTTCTGCGTTCGTTCCGACCAACGTAATCTCGATTACCGATGGTCAGATCTTCCTGGAGTCGAACCTGTTCAACTCCGGTATTCGTCCGGCTGTTAACCCAGGTATTTCGGTATCCCGCGTAGGTGGTGCTGCACAGACCAAGATCATCAAGAAACTGTCCGGTGGTATCCGTACCGCGCTGGCACAGTATCGTGAACTGGCGGCGTTCTCGCAGTTCGCATCTGATCTGGATGATGCAACCCGCAAACAGCTGAGCCACGGTCAGAAAGTGACCGAGCTGCTGAAGCAGAAACAGTATGCGCCGATGTCTGTCGCGCAGCAGGGTCTGGTTCTGTTCGCTGCAGAGCGTGGCTACCTGAACGACGTTGAACTGGCAAAAATTGGTAGCTTTGAAGCTGCACTGCTGGCCTTCGCCGATCGCGACCACGCTGAGCTGATGGCTGAAATCAACCAGTCGGGTAACTTTAACAACGATATCGAAGCGAAGCTGAAAGGCCTGATCGATACGTTCAAAGCAACCCAGTCCTGGTAATGTCTGGCGGCTTGTCTGAAAAGGCAGGCCGCAAGGCTTTGAGGAGAAGCTAATGGCCGGCGCAAAAGAGATACGAAGCAAGATTGGAAGCGTGAAAAACACGCAGAAGATCACCAAAGCGATGGAAATGGTCGCCGCCTCCAAGATGCGTAAAACGCAGGAACGCATGGCGGCCAGCCGTCCGTATGCAGACACCATGCGCAAAGTGATTGGTCACCTTGCGTTGGGTAATCTGGAATACAAGCACCCTTACCTGGAACAGCGCGACGTGAAGCGCGTCGGCTACCTGGTCGTTTCTACAGACCGCGGGCTTTGTGGTGGTTTGAACATTAACCTGTTCAAAAAATTACTGGCGGATATGAAGTCCTGGTCCGATAAAGGCGTACAGAGCGATCTGTCGATTATCGGTTCAAAAGGGGCGTCATTCTTCAGTGCTGTGGGTGGCAACATTGTGGCGCAAGTCAGCGGCATGGGCGATAAACCTGCCCTGTCTGATCTGATTGGCCCGGTAAAAGTGATGTTGCAGGCTTATGATGAAGGCCGCATCGACAAGCTGATGATCGTCAGTAACAAATTCAATAACACCATGTCTCAGACTCCGACCATCACCCAACTGCTGCCGTTAGCGCCAGCGGAAGGTGAAGAAGAGATGAAGGCGAAGACCTGGGATTACCTGTACGAACCCGATCCGAAAGCGCTGCTGGATACCCTGCTGCGTCGTTATGTCGAATCGCAGGTTTATCAGGGTGTGGTGGAAAATCTGGCCAGTGAGCAGGCCGCACGTATGGTGGCGATGAAAGCCGCAACCGACAACGGCGGAAATCTGATCAAAGAGCTGCAGTTGGTGTACAACAAAGCTCGTCAGGCCAGCATCACCCAGGAACTTACCGAGATCGTCTCGGGGGCCTCCGCGGTTTAACCAGGTTTGGAATTAGGTAGAGGATTCAAGATGGCAACTGGAAAGATTGTCCAGATTATCGGCGCCGTTGTTGACGTCGAATTCCCTCAGGACGCGGTACCGCAAGTGTACAGCGCCCTTGAGGTGATGAATGGTGATGCGCGTCTGGTGCTGGAAGTACAGCAGCAGCTGGGCGGCGGCGTAGTGCGTACCATCGCAATGGGTACGTCTGACGGCCTGAAGCGTGGTCTGAACGTCAACGACCTGCAGAAACCGATTCAGGTTCCAGTCGGTAAAGCGACCCTGGGCCGTATCATGAACGTTCTCGGCGAGCCAATCGATATGAAAGGCGAGCTGAAAGAAGAAGACGGCAGCGCAGTAGAGATCGCCTCTATTCACCGCGCAGCGCCTTCTTATGAAGATCAGTCTAACTCACAGGAACTGCTGGAAACCGGCATCAAGGTTATCGACCTGATGTGTCCGTTTGCTAAAGGCGGTAAAGTGGGTCTGTTCGGTGGTGCGGGTGTAGGTAAAACCGTCAACATGATGGAACTGATCCGTAACATCGCGGCTGAACACTCAGGTTACTCTGTGTTTGCTGGTGTGGGTGAGCGTACTCGTGAGGGTAACGACTTCTACCACGAAATGACTGACTCAAACGTTATCGATAAAGTTGCGCTGGTCTATGGCCAGATGAACGAGCCGCCGGGTAACCGTCTGCGCGTGGCACTGACCGGTCTGACCATGGCGGAAAAATTCCGTGATGAAGGCCGCGACGTTCTGCTGTTCATCGATAACATCTACCGTTATACCCTGGCCGGTACAGAAGTATCTGCACTGCTGGGTCGTATGCCATCTGCGGTAGGTTACCAGCCAACGCTGGCAGAAGAGATGGGTGTGTTGCAGGAGCGTATTACCTCCACCAAAACCGGTTCAATCACTTCCGTACAGGCCGTTTACGTCCCTGCGGATGACCTGACTGACCCGTCACCAGCAACCACCTTTGCGCACCTGGACTCAACCGTTACGCTGAGCCGTCAGATCGCCTCTCTGGGTATCTACCCGGCCGTTGACCCGCTGGACTCTACCAGCCGTCAGCTGGATCCGCTGGTTGTTGGTCAGGAACACTATGATGTTGCGCGTGGCGTTCAGTCACTGCTGCAGCGTTATCAGGAACTGAAAGACATCATCGCCATCCTCGGTATGGATGAGCTGTCTGAAGAAGACAAACTGCTGGTGGCACGTGCGCGTAAGATTCAGCGCTTCCTGTCTCAGCCGTTCTTCGTTGCGGAAGTATTCACCGGTTCACCGGGCAAATACGTTTCCCTGAAAGACACTATCCGTGGCTTTAAAGGCATCATGGAAGGTGAGTTTGACCACCTGCCAGAGCAGGCCTTCTACATGGTTGGTGCCATCGAAGAAGCCGTGGAAAAAGCGAAGAAACTGTAATAACGGTTTCCCGGGAGGAAGATTATGGCTATGACTTATCACCTGGATGTGGTCAGCGCAGAGGAGCAGTTGTTCTCTGGTCTGGTACAGAAAATTCAGGTGTCAGGTAGCGAAGGTGAACTGGGGATTTTCCCTGGCCATGCGCCGCTGCTGACTGCCATTAAGCCTGGAATGATCCGTATCGTGAAACAGCACGGCGAAGAGGAGTATATCTACCTCTCTGGCGGCGTGCTGGAAGTGCAACCGGGCAGCAGCACCGTTCTGGCCGATACCGCAATTCGCGGTACCGATCTGGACGAAGCGCGCGCTCTGGAAGCAAAACGCAAAGCAGAAGAGCACATGAACAGCAGCCACGGCGACGTGGACTATGCTCAGGCCTCTGCCGAGCTGGCGAAAGCCATTGCTAAACTGCGCGTGATCGAACTGACCAAAAAAGCGATGTAATCCAGCTTTATGCGTCACGAAATGCCAGCCCTCGGGCTGGCATTTTTTTTGTCTGTGGCGACCAGACAGCCTCTCCGCCTAATTTCGGCCTGAGAAAAATGTAGTAATCTCAACCCCAAACCGTTTTACTTTCACCCGTAAAAATTCACTCAGGATAGTTATGTCTAACAGTGCGATGAGTGTGGTGATTCTTG
The DNA here is from genome assembly GCF_029844725.1 of Pantoea sp. GD03673. Classification (GTDB taxonomy): domain Bacteria; phylum Pseudomonadota; class Gammaproteobacteria; order Enterobacterales; family Enterobacteriaceae; genus Pantoea. Next base: position 214,899 of record NZ_JAOCKJ010000008.1, on the reverse strand, counting down.
CCGCTGGCAAGGGCACCCGTATGTATTCCGATCTGCCTAAAGTTCTGCATACGCTGGCAGGCAAACCGATGGTTCAGCATGTGATTGACGCCGCCAAAGGGCTGGGTGCGCAGCAAATCCATCTGGTTTATGGTCACGGCGGCGATAGTCTGAAGGCCACCCTTACTGACAGCACGCTTAACTGGGTGCTGCAGGCCGAGCAGCTCGGCACCGGCCACGCCATGCAGCAGGCCGCGCCTGCCTTCGCAGATGATGAAGATATCATGATGCTTTACGGCGACGTGCCGCTGATCTCGCAGGCGACATTACAGCGTCTGCGCGAAGCAAAACCGCAGGGCGGCATTGGCTTACTTACCGTGGTACTGGACGACCCGACCGGCTATGGCCGCATTGTGCGTGAGAACGGCATCATCACCGGCATCATCGAACAGAAAGATGCCAGCCCGGCACAGCTCGCCATTAACGAAATCAACACCGGTATCCTGATTGCCAACGGCGGCGATTTAAAACGCTGGCTGGCGCAGCTTACCAATAACAATGCGCAGGGTGAGTACTACATCACCGATATCATCGCGCTGGCACATCAGGAAGGTCGGGTCAACAGTGCGGTCCATCCGGCACGCATCAGTGAAACGGATGGCGTAAATAACCGGCTGCAGCTGGCGACATTAGAGCGCACCTGGCAGGCTGAACAGGCGGAAAAACTGCTGCTGGCTGGCGTGATGCTGCGCGATCCGGCCCGCTTTGACCTGCGCGGAACGCTGACGCACGGGCGGGATGTTGAAATCGACACCAACGTCATTATTGAAGGTCAGGTCACGCTGGGCGCGCGCGTTAAAATCGGCGCAGGCTGCATCATCAAAAACAGCGTGATTGGCGATGACTGTGAAATCAGCCCCTATACCGTGATCGAAGATGCCACGCTCGCCACCGCCGTTACCGTCGGGCCGTTTGCCCGTCTGCGTCCCGGCAGCGATCTGGCGCATGCCGCCCACGTGGGCAACTTTGTCGAAATGAAAAAAGCACGTCTGGGCAGGGGATCGAAAGCGGGTCACCTCTCTTATCTTGGCGATGCGGAGATTGGCGACAACGTTAACATCGGTGCAGGCACCATCACCTGCAACTATGATGGCGCGAACAAGTTTAAAACGGTGATTGGCGATGACGTGTTTGTAGGCTCGGATACGCAGCTGGTCGCGCCGGTCAGCGTCGCGTCAGGTGCCACCATTGCGGCAGGCACCACTGTCATGAAGGATGTGACCGGGGCGGGACTGGTCTATAACCGTAAAGAGCAGAATCACAAAGCAGACTGGCAGCGTCCGGTGAAGAAAAAATAATTTTTTTACGGCCCGCTTTTTGCGGGCCGATGCAGTGCAGTGCCAAAACTATAATCCCCACTCTCTACAAGGCTCGGGGAACCGGCAACGCCGGATATCAGGTCGCATGACAACAGAAGTGGCGAAAAGCCATGTAGTCAGGAAAACATCATTATGTGTGGAATTGTTGGTGCAGTAGCGCAACGCGATATCGCAGAGATTCTGCTGGAAGGTCTGCGTCGTCTTGAATATCGCGGATATGATTCGGCCGGTCTGGCCGTGGTCGATCGTCAGGGGCACGTCACGCGCCTGCGGCGGTTAGGGAAAGTGCAGAAACTGGCGGAAGCCGCTGAACAGCAGCCGCTGATTGGTGGCACCGGCATCGCGCATACGCGCTGGGCAACCCATGGCGAGCCGTCGGAAGCGAATGCGCATCCGCACGTCTCAGAGCACATCATCATTGTGCACAACGGCATCATTGAAAACCATGAGCCGCTGCGTGCAGAGCTGATCGCACGCGGCTACGTCTTTGCTTCTGAAACGGACACCGAAGTGGTGGCGCACCTGGTTCACTGGGAGCAGAAGCAGGGCGGTTCGCTGCGTGAAGTGGTACTGCGCGTGATTCCGCAACTGCGCGGTGCCTATGGCATGGTTATCATGGATAGCCGCGATCCGTCGCTACTGGTGGCGGCCCGTTCCGGCAGCCCGCTGGTCATTGGTCGCGGTATGGGCGAAAACTTTATCGCCTCGGATCAGCTGGCTCTGTTGCCGGTGACCCGCCGCTTCGTCTATCTGGAAGAGGGAGATATCGCCGAGATCAGCCGTCGCGATGTGACGGTGGTTGACCGTGAAGGCAACACCGTGAACCGTGCCGAGATCGAGTCGAACCTGCAATATGATGCCGGTGACAAAGGCATTTACCGTCACTACATGCAGAAAGAGATCTACGAACAGCCGATGGCGCTGAAAAGCACCCTGAGCGGTCGCTTTAGTCAGGGTCAGGTTGACCTCAGCGAACTGGGCGCGGGCGCAGAAGCGCTGCTGAGCCAGGTGGAGCACATCCAGATTATCGCCTGCGGCACCTCCTACAACTCCGGCATGGTGTCACGCTACTGGTTTGAGTCGCTGGCTAACATTCCCTGTGATGTGGAGATCGCCTCGGAGTTCCGCTACCGCAAGTCAGCCGTTCGCAAAAACAGCCTGCTGATCACCCTGTCGCAATCGGGTGAAACGGCCGATACCCTGGCGGCGCTGCGCCTCTCTAAAGAGCTGGGCTACCTGGGTTCGCTGGCGGTCTGCAACGTTGCCGGTTCGTCGCTGGTGCGTGAGTCTGACCTGGCGCTGATGACGAAAGCAGGCACCGAGATTGGCGTCGCCTCGACTAAAGCGTTCACGACCCAGTTAGCCGTGCTGCTGATGCTGGTGGCGAAACTGGGCCGTCTGAAAGGGATGTCTGCTGACACTGAGCATGAGATTGTTCATGCGCTGCAGGCGTTGCCGAACCGGATTGAGCAGATGCTGGCGCAGGATAAGCTGATTGAGAATCTGGCAGAAGGCTTCTCTGACAAACATCACGCTTTGTTCCTGGGCCGTGGCGATCAATACCCGATCGCTATGGAAGGCGCGCTGAAGCTCAAGGAGATCTCCTACATTCATGCGGAAGCCTACGCCGCTGGTGAGCTGAAACATGGCCCGCTGGCGCTGATTGATGCGGACATGCCGGTGATCGTGGTAGCGCCTAACAACGAACTGCTGGAGAAACTCAAATCCAACATCGAAGAGGTACGCGCACGCGGCGGCCTGCTCTATGTGTTTGCCGATCAGGATGCGGGCTTCAGCGACAGTGACGGGATGAAGATTATCCCGCTGCCGCACGTCGAAGAGGTGATTGCGCCTATCTTCTACACCGTGCCGTTGCAGTTACTGTCCTATCACGTCGCCCTGATAAAAGGCACTGACGTCGATCAGCCTCGTAACCTGGCAAAATCGGTTACCGTGGAATAACCTGGTGGGCCCCGTCGCGGGCCCATGTGGGATGCAAATAAAGGTTCATCCGTATAAATAAAGTATCATCCGTATAAATAAAGTTTCATTCTGAGCCTGCATCCGCTATGTTGAGGTCATCGACACAGCGGGGGCAGGCTTTCTCATGTCTGGAACATTCAAGGGGCTGACCCAGGCCCAGATCGATAGAAGGCTCAAGGACGGGCGTGGCCAAGGCCAGGGATCAGACTACAAGCCGTTCATCTACACCAGGGACGTGTCCTCGCTGGGTCGCTCCCACCGCCTGCCTGGCAGCAAGACCCGGCGTTTACACCATCTTCTATCCGATCTTGAACTGGCCATCTTCCTGACCTTGGATCGGTCTCCCCATGTCACCGATATCCGTGAACAGTTTCCGATGCGGGTCGAAGATACGGTGCGCATCGCCGAGGAGCTTGGCCTGCCCCACGGTTGTTACAAGGGTACCCAGCAGGTACTGACCAGCGACTTTCTGGTGGATTTCGAAGATCCTCAGCGCCCGAGCATCGCGATTCAGGCCAAGTACAGTACCGACCTGCAGAAGCCTGAAGTTATCGAGAGGCTTGAACTTGAAAGGCGCTACTGGCAGGAAAAAGGTATTCCCTGGGTCATCGTCACTGAGCGCGAGGTATCCAGGGTGGCATTTGCCAATATCCAATGGCTCTATCCTGCCCATGCTGAAGGCGACATCGCTCAGGACGATCTCGCCCATTACCAGCAGCTGTTTCTGCTCGAGTTTCAGCGTCACCCAGACCGGAAGCTGACCGCTATTGCCCAAGGACTGGATACCTCCGGCCAGCTGGAGGCCGGTCAGGCGCTCTATTGGCTACGCCAGTTGCTGGCCCGGCACTGTTTCCTTTTCGATCTTGACACTCCTTACCGGGAGCTGAAGCCGAAAGACCTGGTTGCCAACTCTCATCAAATGCATCAGGAGCTGAGCAGTGTTGCCCGTTAATCAGGTGTTCCGGATGGGGGAACTGCGAAAGCGCCTGCTTTGGTCCGGTACCGAGCAGGCAATCTGGATCGATATCGATTCGGACACGGCGTTGCCCGAACCGATATCGATTGTAGAGCTGGAGCGTCTGATCATGGAGCGGGAGCTGGAGAGCATTGCCGATCCCTTCGAGGAAACAGTCCTACGGGAGGTTGAGGAAGGTTCCCTTGATCAGCAGAAGCGTGATGAAGCTTGGGGAATGCTGGCGGATTTTGTGCACGACCCCCAGCTTTTCGTGCGGCGCCCCAGAGGGCTCATTGTCAGAGGCATCATGGAGCGCCATGGTGTCACCAATCAGACGGTGTATAGGTTACTGAGGCGCTACTGGCAGCGAGGCATGTGCAGGAATGCCCTCTTGCCGGACTATGTCAACTCGGGCGCCCGTGGCAAGCGCAGAAAGCCGAACCAGGCCAAGCTGGGCAGGCCCAGAGTGGTGATGGAGGGGAAAGGGAGCAATGTCACGCCGGACATCGAGCGCATTTTTCGCCGGGTCATCGAGGAACGTTTGCTCAAGGAAAAACATCCGTCCATTCCTGATGCCTACGCCGCCGGGCTGAATCTGCTCCGTGCTGTTCTGACGGAGCTGCCGACCTTCGAACTGCCTACATTGGGGCAGTTCCGTTACTTCTATGGGCGCGAATATCACTTCACCGACACCTTGCCATGCAGGGTGTCCGCAGTGGATTTTGCCAAGGACTTCCGACCGCTCAGCAGTACATCGACGACCGAGGCACTGGGGCCCGGATACCGCTACCAGATCGATGCCACCATCGCCGATATCTATCTGGTTTCAGAACATGATCGCAGCCTTATCGTCGGCAGGCCTGTCGTTTACATGGTGATCGACGTGTTCAGCCGCATGGTCGTTGGTATGTACGTCGGATTCGAGGGACCTTCCTGGGTCAGTGCCATGGTGGCATTGGCCAACACGGTCGCCGACAAGGTTGAGTATTGCCGCCAGTATAGCGTGGAGATCGATGCCAGCGACTGGCCGGTCAAAGGCTTGCCGGATGTGGTGCTGGCCGATAAGGGCGAACTGAATGGCACCAAGGTGGAAGCATTTTCCCAAGCCTTCGGCGTTCGCATCGAGAATGCACCGGCCAGGCGAGGAGATGCCAAGGGGATCGTCGAGCGTTATTTCCGGACGGTGCAGGAGCGTTTCAAGCCCTATGCCAGCGGTGTGGTCGAGGACACCACCAGCCGGAAGCGGGGTGGCCACGACTACAGACTTGATGCCAGTCTGACCTTGCCCGAGTTCACCCAGATCATCATTGCCGGCATCCTCTACCACAACAACTTTCATACCTTGAGCAAATACGACAGAACCTCTGGTATGCCGGGCGATCTGCCAGCCATCCCGGTCATGCTGTGGAACTGGGGCTTGGCCAACTTGACCGGCCGGTTACGTACTGCGCCCGAGGAGCTGGTGCGGATAAATCTCTTGCCCCATGAGTCGGCCACGGTTTCGGAGCTGGGAATCAGGCTGTTCGGCTGCTTCTACACCTGCCAGGAAGCAATCAGGGAGGGTTGGTTTCACCGAGGCCAGGGGCGCCGGCCGACAGGGGTAACGGTCGCATACGATCCGCGTAGCGCCGACCACATCTACCTGCGGCCGTCCAATAGTCTCAAGGACTACTGGGTTTGCGATCTTGCCGACCGCAGTCGACGCTTCAGGGGGATGACCTTCTGGGATGTCTGGCTGCTGTCCAGAGAGGAACGGCGTAGCGATACCAACGCGGCGGCGGAAGCTTTGGTAGAGAGAGGCAATCTTCTGAAGCAGATCGAGTCCATCGTTGCCCAGGCAGAGGATGCCAGTCCGGTCAAAACGGGTATGACCACGAAGGATCTGGGAACCCAGATCCGCGAGAACAAGCAGCAGGAAAAGCGCCAGGAACGCCAGAAAACAGCATTCAAACCGGATAAAGCACAGCAGGAAAAGCCAGCCGAGGTGATCCCACTGCGGGGTGAGAAGCAGGAAGATTATGCCTTCCCAGATCTCAGTGACCTGATATTCAAGGAGGAAGAGGATGACTGAAGAATTCCAGCGCGGAGTCATTCCCCTGGCGCGTTACCAGGAGCAGCAGCTTCCCGAGTATCAGGACAATCCGCTCATCAGCGCATTGCCTCCGATTCCTGATCTGCAGGAGGTGGTCGATCTATTGCAGCAGCTTCCCGGTTTCGAGCCGCAGGAGGCGCTTCTGGATGGTCGGCTCAGGGCACATGCGATTGCCCGCCTGTTGCACGGCTTCTTCCAGCCGCTGAGCCATCACTTGGAGCTGGAGAGCAAGATCAGCCTGATGATCCGTCAAGGGTACATCGGTCGGAATCCGGCCAGCGGTGCCTGGTATGCGCACCTGCAGAATGGCTATCGCCGTGTCGAGGAGGAGGATCTGGATGCGGCGGTGTACCAGAGTGTCTCCTCTACGGCCAACAGCCTGTCGCTGTTCGGCTGCTCCGGTTGCGGCAAGACGCGCACGCTGGAGCGGATTCTGGGCATGTACCCCCAAGCTCTCCATCACCCTGATTACAACATCACCCAACTGGTCTACCTGAAGATCGACTGCCCAATTGACGGTGACTTGGATGAGCTGTGCCTGAGCTTCTTCAACGAAGTAGACAAGATCCTGGGTACCCACTACAGCCGTAGCCACGGACGCAAGAAGCTGGGTACCAAACGTCTGCTGGCATCCATGTGCCAGGTGGCCAATCTGCACACGCTCGGAGTGCTGATCATCGACGAGGTTCAGAACCTCAACGAGGCACGCTCCGGTGGTGCCGAAAAAATGCACAATTTCTTCGTGTCGCTGGTGAACACCATCGGTGTTCCGATCATTCAGGTCGGCACCCACCGGGCCAGCAAGTTCTTCCAGCGCACGTTCCGGGCTGCTCGGCGGGTCTCCGGGTTGGGCAGCATCCGCTGGGATAGGTTGCCTCGGGACGAGCATTGGAAGCGTCTGTTGAAGCGGCTTTGGAAGTATCAGTGGCTGCGAAATGCGGCGCCGCTGGATGATGAACTGGAGGCTACGATGTACGACCTCACCCAAGGGGTCATGGACATCGTCATCAAGCTGTTCGCGCTGGCGCAGATCCGGGCGATAGTGACAGGTGTCGAGTGCATTAAGCCGCTGTTGCTGCGCAGGGTTTTCGAGGACGAGTTCAAACCGGTCCATCCGATGCTGGCGGCCTTGCGGAGCGGTAGGCCCGAGCTGATCGCCAAATATGACGACCTGCTGATGCCAGAGATCGAGGGACGGTTGCTGACCCTGACTCGCTCTCTGGATAGCGTCCCCCAACCTAAACCATCGGCCCCTCCGGCTGATGACAAGGCAAAGCGGTTGGCCGCCCTGCTCGAAGGTATGGAAATCCCGAGGGACATCGCCATTCCCATGGCCGATGAATTGTTGGCGGAGAATCCGGACATCCCGCTGGCGGCCCTGATTCACAAGGCCACGGCCTACCTCGCGCAGGACGCTCCCAAGAGGCCCGGCATTTCCAGAGTTAAGCGGACGGAGTGGGGGTGCCTATCCGAGGAGGATCTGCGCCGACGTTATGCCGATGGGCCTGAAAGCGAGGCCTATGACAGATTCAAGCAGGCTGGCTTGATCCTCGATCTGCGGCCTCTGCTGAGAGCGAGCTGACATGTACTTCCCCAGGCTCTACCCGGACGAACTGCTTTACAGCGGTATTGCCCGGTGCCGGGTACATCTGGGGATAGGCAGCCACAAGACCTTGCTGCACATGCTTTTCGGTGACAGCAAGGTTGCCGCGATCACCGATCTGCCCACACACCTGACTGCGTTGGCGATCAACACGGGCTTGGATGCGGAAGGCATGATCCTGAATCACACGCTGTTCCCGCTCTATGCCCCTTTCATTCCGCCGGAGCGCCGTACCGATCTTTTTCAGGCCATGCTTGCTCCCGACCGGCCGACGATTGGTCTGTCTGGGGCCTCGACGGCCTTGGTCAAGTGGCCCGATTGGCTGCGTTACTGCCCGATCTGCTTTGAAGATATGTCTGCGCGCTACGGTGAACCCTACTGGCGGCGTAGCTGGCAGATTCAAGGGATAGATGCCTGTCCCGAGCATGGCTGTCAGCTCCTGAACTCACCTATCCCGTTCCGTCGAGCGCAGCGGCACGAGTTTCATACAGCCTCTCCACTGTTTCTGCCCCGTGATCTTCGCGTGAGTCCCGTGGGCGAAGAGGCTATCAGGCTCGCCAAGGCTGCTATGCAGCTGCTGGCGCTCGAAGAGGTGCAATCGCCTGGCTACGGACGCTGGACCAACCTGTACCGGTACCTGGCTACAGAGTGCGACGCCAGGCGAGGCCGGCAGGTCAGGGCTGAAGTCATCTGGGAGAAGATCCTGGCATCCCATCAAAGGGATTGGCTTGCTGCGAACGGTCTGCTGACATCCGGAGAGCCTCCACCTTGGCTGTTGGCGATGTTCAGGAAGCATCGCAAGGGATTCAGTGCGCTGCAGCATCTGATCGTCTGGACCAGCCTGCGCCCTGGCCAGCATGCTGGCGAGCTGATCAGCGAGGCGAAGACTCGCCAGGTCGACCTTGCCTCCGAGCGGTCAGTGCAGCTGCTCCCTGCTGAGTTTGAGCAAAAGCAGCAGTACCGAGCCATTTGGCTGCAAGCACTGGCTAATCACGGTGGAGCCAAGGCAGCCAGGCAAGACGGAGCAGGGGCATGTTACGCCTGGCTCTATCGTCATGACCGACACTGGCTGATGGTTGCGAACCAGGTCAGGCAGCGCCGACAGGGCAACAACAGCCACATCGACTGGCGAGCGCGTGACATAAGGTGGGTGCGCCTGCTGATCCGGATTGGTAGAGGTAGCGAAGAAGACCTGGGCCTTCCGCGCAGGAGTCGCAACTGGTTCCTGCAGCAGCTACCCCATCGGGCATCAGTCGAGCACCGTCTCGATCAATTGCCTCTTTGCTGCACCTTCCTGGATCGCTATGCCGAGTCCGTCGGCGAGTATCAGATCCGTCGCCTGACTGCAGCGATGCTGAAGGATGTACAGACAGGCATAACGTCTAGGCGCTGGGAGCTGGAAAAGCGTTGTGGATTGGAAAAAAGCAGGGTGGCACCACTGACCACTGCGTTCATTCGATTGATAGGAAGATGGATTGAATAGGACAGTATTTCGTCAGATCCCGAACGGATCCAGGTTGCTGGCCGTTGGAAATTTTTTCAGGGCCAAGACTCCGGCGGCCCAGTGGCAGTTGGCGGCTCTCTTTGAGCGTAACGGTCAGCTGCAGCTGCAGCGGTTCGCACAGGAGATGTCGTGTGTCTTGGCCGTTGGTCGCGAGTTTCTTGGCGAAGAAGGGGCTCCTTATCGTCCCAGTGGTTTCAAGAAGACGGTGGTGCTTCCTGCAATAGATACCTGGCGGGAAAGGCAGTTGGGTGAGTGCCCACGTCTGGCCAGAAGGCTTGCTGCAAATCCTGAGATATCTGGACAGCGATGCTTTGTGTTCGAGGTCGATGGTCTGACCGTCTGGCTGCCGAAATTCGAGCTGGCACGAAAAATGTTCTTCCACGCAGCCTTCGCCGTTCGTGCAGCCTTCGCACCGAATGGCTTGGACATGGCCTTCACGATCTACAGAGAGGGCGATGTTGTTCATATCCATACGCCCCCGAAGACGGGGGCCCCAAGTCAGCTTCTCAAAATCAAGGGATACAGAGACCATTTCAGTTGGCTGCTGCTGAATCAGGATGTGAGGCGATCCTTCGAGTCAATCTGGCAAAGCCTCAATCAAAGGCAAGAGCGGGTACTGCAAGAGTTGGCGTATGCCAGGTGGCAGTTCGACTTTCAGGCACCCACTTCCCTCGCGGGTACCACCATGGATGTGCGAGGCCCCTTTGATCCGGAAAGCAACGAATTGCTGGTCTGGGAGATCGAAAAGCTTCAGGGGCTCCGGTTTAGCCATCGCGGTGATATTTTTTTCCATCACCCTGCTCTCAAGTTACCCGTCAGGGGAGAGAACACAGGCTGTGTATCCGTGCCATCGGGAGCGAAAGAGTTGGAGGTGGATGCTGACGAAGAGCCGACTGCTGCCAAGGAGCAGAGGTTGATTCATCTGCCCGTTGAGGGAGTCACGTTTGATGCTCAGCTGCGCACCAAGATCGCCTACAACGGGGAGCGTGCCAACGGTCATGGCAAGAAGGTCGACGACGAGCAATGCCCGAGCAGAGAAAGCCAACTCTTCGGCGTGGCTGATCCTGTGAGCGAGGGCAGCATAGCGTCAGGAGAATTCCAACAATTGGGTGAGGGAGAGGGTGATGGGGACGAGCATGAACGGCTTGCAGATCGCTTCTCGCTGCTCCGAGAGATTCTTGAACAAATCACCCAAGAGTCTGGAGTTGCGCTGGTAGCACTGGAAGTGAGGCCTCTGCCGCCCGTTCCACGTTGCAGCTACCACATGATTGATCACGAAAAATCACGCTGCTATCTGCTGGCAAGGTTCAAGCTGCAAAACGGCGATCAACGCTACCTTCTAGAAATAGATACCTCAGACAACCGGAAGACCATGTCAACGCGGATCATGGGCTTCAAAGCAGGTGTTGAGGCAGGAAAATGCATAGACAGGATCTTGAGGGAGACAGTGAAAGGCTCGTTGCGTTGGCCAGGCACCATGGCGAAGTACTGTGAGCCTTTGCACTCTGTGCATCACCCGAAAGAAAGCTCATCTGGGGCCAACCATGCCCGGGTGTTCGACTGGAAGCAGCGGATACGCGCGGCCCTAGGCTGATTGCAGAATACACCGCAGTTCGGCTGCGATACATCTTGTCGCGCACTGCGTGCAGCCTCCCCGAAACTGCCCGGAGCCGTGCCAAGGCGATATAGGCCCCTTGGGAGTCGGCAAGACGCATCTGGCCATCGCACTGCGCTATCGGGCGGCGCAGTGCGGCATCAAGACCCGCTTCATCACTGCGGCCGACCTTGGTGCTGCAACTGGGCGCGGACCAGCGTAACCGTCCGGGCATCCCGGCTGGCTTGACCCCGCCAAGCTAAGAGATGGTGGCAGTTCGTGGATGCCGTTTCCCGGGTGCACGCGATCCGAGACCACGCGATCAAGCAGGAAAACGAGCACCTGGGCTTGCCTGACTGACCGCAGGCCGGCGACGACAAGGTGGAAAAGTTCGGCGTGTGGCTCTGGCGGCAACGATCCCGCGAAGGGCGGACGGTGCTTGAGCTGTTGAACGTAAGCGTGCGGGCAAACCGTCTTGCGCGACTATGCCGGATGCCACCTATGCGGCAGCAGCTCTGCAATCTCACTCGCCCGCTGCGTCGGCAACCGTGTCAGCACATCCTTGAGATAGGCATACGGATCGTGCCCATTATTACGGGCCGACTGGATCAAACTCATGATCGCAGCAGCGCACTTGAGCATGCGATCCCGCGCCGAGCATTTGAGAAGGCAACGGGATGAACGCTGGCTGGATAGCCGTGGTTTTCTGGGTATGCAGCCGAATCCATTTGTGGACGAGGTTGGCATTGAGGCTGTAGCCCAAGGCGATGTTTGCGATGGAGGCACCGGGTTCAGAACACTCCTGAATGACCTGGGCCTTGAAAGATTTGCTGTAGGTACGGCGCTGAGGGGGCATGGAAAATCCGCTTGATGGGCCATGGCCTTCGGCGGCGGTGTCGGGAAGGTGTGTTGGACGGACGGATACTGTTGAACTACGCTGTCTGGGGCAACGGAAGTGTTTCGGCCCGACTCTGGAACGCGATCCGCAGCGACGACTGGGCAATTCCGCACGTTGGCCTGAGCAGCCTCGGGGAAAGCGTCGGCTGGGCGCGCCCAGACGAGTTTCCGCCAAGGAACATGCAGACGAGCAAGGGGCTGCGGGCACTCGGCTACAACGTGAGGATCGGTGTTTGATCGAGGCGCCTGTGGCACACGCAGGCTGACGAGCCAGGCGCTGTCCATGGCCTGATCAGGCCGCCCCGCTGCGCCTTGCCTGAGCAGTTGACCTGCATCAATGGGGCGGGAGATCGCTGTACATTGACTCTTGAAGTTTGTCCTGGTAAGCGCAATATCTTGCAAAGTCTTGCAAGGATTTCCTTGGCCGGAACCGCAAAGCGACGCGATTGGAGAGGGTGAGATGAAAGCGCACCTACAGGTGATTTTCACGCTCGATGAATTGGCTGCGTACTTGAAAGTCGGCAAGCGGACGCTTTATCGGCTCGCCGCGCACGGGGAAATTCCGGCTTTCAAGGTGGGCGGGACGTGGCGGTTTCGTCAAAGTGAAATCGATCAGTGGATCAATGATCAGACCCGAGCCGGAGCAAAGAAGGAGGTGATGCGCAAGCGTGAACAGCAGAAGTCATCCGAGCAGCCCGTGTCGCCTGGGCGCACTGCCCGTCGCAGCAGGCAAAGGGCTTGAGTAACTCGTTTTTCAATTTTTCTGGAGGTATGACATGGACATCGATTTCAAGAAGTTGGCTCCCTGGAACTGGTTCAAGAACGAGCAGCAAGAGCAGCAGACCGCCTCTTCCCTGCCGGTGCAGCGCAATGACCTGCCAGCGGCGAGCGGGCCAGTCAGCCCGATCCTGCAACTGCATCGCGAGATCGACCGGCTGTTCGATGACGCGTTCCGGGGCTTCGGTTTTCCGGCGCTGGCCATGCCGCGGCTGCCATCCGATTGGTCGGGCATGCTGAAGCCGGCCCTGGACATCCAGGAAACCGACAAGCAGTACAAAATTGCCCTGGAAGTGCCCGGTGTCGAGGAAAAGGACATCCAGATCACCCTCGACAACGACGTGCTGGTGGTGCGTGGCGAGAAGCGCCAGGAACAGGAGAAGAAGGAAGGTGGCTTCCACCGTGTGGAGCGCACCTACGGCAGCTTTCACCGCGCCTTGAACCTGCCTGACGACGCCAATCAGGATTCGATCAAGGCATCGTTCAAGAACGGGGTGCTCACGGTCACGATCGACAAGCGCGAGGTCAGCGCGCCGAAGCAGGGACGTTCGATCCCGATCAACAGCTGACGTCGCCGGCTCGTTCGTCACAAGAAAAACCCGGTACGAGACGAGGTGTCGCGGCTCGCGATGCCTCGTCGCCTCAACCTTGTCAACCTTCTCAGGAGCATCAGCATGGCCAGAAAACAATGCCAGGTCTGCGTCCAACCCGCCACCGTGCGGGTGGAAGCCAATCTCAACGGGCGTCACAGCACCATGCTGTTGTGCGACGACCATTACCGCCAACTGGTGCGCCAGCAAAAACGCACCGTCTCGCCGCTGGAAGCCTTGTTCGGCTCGCGCAGCGGCCTGTTCGAGGACTTCCTCGGCAGTGACTTCTTCCGCATCGGCGACGACGCGACGCCCTTTGCCGCCGATACCGATGACGTGGTCGATGCCGTGTTTGGCGAACCCGCCGCCGCAGGTTCGGGTGCACCGCGCCGGCGCGGCAGTGGGCTGGCCAGCCGCATCAGCGAACAGTCGGAAGCCCTGCTGCAAGAGGCCGCCAAACACGCTGCCGAATTTGGCCGCTCCGAGGTGGATACCGAACATCTGCTGCTGGCGCTGGCCGACAGCGACGTGGTCAAGACCATCCTGGGTCAGTTCAAAATCAAGGTCGATGACCTCAAGCGGCAGATCGAGTCCGAGGCCAAGCGCGGGGACAAGCCGTTCGAGGGCGAGATCGGCGTGTCGCCGCGCGTGAAGGATGCGCTCAGCCGCGCCTTCGTGGCCTCCAATGAACTCGGCCATTCCTATGTCGGTCCGGAGCATTTCCTGATCGGTCTGACCGAGGAAGGCGAAGGGCTGGCCGCCAACCTGCTACGCCGCTACGGCCTGACGCCGCAGGCGCTGCGCCAACAGGTCAGCAAGGTGGTCGGCAAAGGCGCCGAGGATGGCCGCGCCGAGACGCCGACCAACACGCCAGAACTCGACAAGTATTCGCGCGACCTCACCAAGATGGCGCGCGAGGGCAAGCTCGATCCGGTCATCGGCCGTGCGCAGGAGATCGAGACCACCATCGAGGTGCTGGCCCGGCGCAAGAAAAACAACCCGGTGTTGATCGGTGAGCCCGGCGTCGGCAAGACCGCCATTGTCGAAGGACTGGCGCAGCGGATGGTCGCCGGCGAAGTGCCCGAGACGCTGCGCGACAAGCGTCTGGTGGAACTCAACATCAACGCCATGGTGGCCGGCGCCAAGTATCGCGGCGAGTTCGAGGAGCGCGTGCAGAAGGTGCTCAAGGAAGTGACCGAGCACCAGGGCGAGATGATTCTCTTCATCGATGAAGTGCACACCATCGTCGGTGCCGGCCAGGGTGGCGGCGAAGGCGGGCTGGACGTGGCCAACGTGTTCAAGCCGATGATGGCGCGCGGCGAGCTGAACCTGATCGGCGCCACCACGCTCAACGAGTATCAGAAGTACATCGAGAAGGACGCCGCGCTGGAGCGTCGTTTCCAGCCGGTGATGGTGCCCGAGCCGACGGTAGCGCAGACCATGATGATCCTGCGCGGCCTGCGCGACACCTTCGAGGCGCACCACAAGGTCAGCATCACCGAGGATGCGATCATCGCCGCCGCCGAGTTGTCGGACCGCTACATCACCGCGCGCTTTTTGCCTGACAAGGCCATCGACCTGCTTGACCAGGCGGCCGCACGCGTGAAGCTGTCGGCCACGGCTCGCCCAGTGGCCGTACAAGAGCTGGAGTCCGAACTGCACCAGTTGCGGCGTGAGCAGGACTACATGGCCTCGCGCAAGCAGTACGACAAGGCCGCCGAGCTGGGCAAGCGCATCGAGGCAAAAGAGGCCGAACTCAAGAAGCTCATCGAAGATTGGGAGCGCGAGCGCGCCTCGGGCAGCGCCGAAGTCAAGGCCGAGCATGTCGCGCAGATCGTCTCGCGCCTGACCGGCATTCCGGTCAACGAGCTGACGGTGGAAGAACGCGAGAAGCTGTTGCATCTGGAACAGCGGCTGCACGAGCGCCTGGTGGGCCAGGACGAAGCGGTGCGCGCGGTGGCCGATGCCGTGCGGTTGTCGCGCGCGGGGCTGCGCGAAGGCGGCAAGCCGGTGGCGACTTTTCTGTTCCTCGGGCCGACCGGCGTGGGCAAGACCGAGCTCGCCAAGGCGCTGGCCGAGTCCATCTATGGCGATGAAGGTGCGCTGCTGCGCATCGACATGTCCGAGTACGGGGAACGCCATACCGTGGCACGCCTGGTGGGCGCGCCTCCGGGTTATGTGGGCTATGACGAGGGCGGCCAGCTCACCGAGAAGGTGCGTCGCAAGCCCTACAGCGTGTTGCTGCTGGACGAGATCGAGAAGGCTCACCCCGACGTCTACAACATCCTGCTGCAGGTGTTCGACGACGGGCGGCTCACCGACGGCAAGGGCCGGGTGGTGGATTTCACCAATACCATCATCATCGCCACCTCGAACTTGGGCTCGGACATCATCCAGCGTCGGCTGAAGGCCCGTAGCGCCGCCGGCGAGGAATACGAGAAGACCAAGTCCGAGGTGATGGACGTGCTGCGCGGACACTTCCGCCCCGAGTTCATCAACCGCATCGACGAGATCATCGTCTTCCATGCGCTGGGCAAGGAGGAGATCCGCCATATCGTCGGCCTGCAGCTCGATCGTGTGGCCCGCAACGCCGCCAGCCAGGGCGTGACGCTGACCTTCGATCAGACCTTGATCGACCACTTCGCGGAGGAAGGCTACAAGCCCGAGTTCGGTGCGCGTGAACTCAAGCGCCTGATCCGCAGCGAGCTGGAAACCGCGCTGGCACGCGAGATGCTCGGCGGCGGAATCGGCAAGGGCGATCACGCCAGCGCACGCTGGGACGACAAGGCCGAACGGGTGGTCTTCGAGCGCCAGGAGCCACCCGCAAAGCCGGCCGAGCCTGAGAAGCCCGATGCCGCGAACGTGGCCGAGACGCCGCCGAGCGAGGCGAGCAAGCCTGCGCGCAAGAAAAAGTCAGCGGGCGGCGAATCTTGAGTCATGGGGAGGCTGTCGTGATCCTTCAATTGACCCAAGGACTTGTTCTTGATGGAAACGAAAAGTAGCAGGCGCTATTCAGAGTGCGCCGGCGGCTCTGTTCGGTGCGTCATCCAATTCGCCGGCATTGTTCAAGGAGAACCGATATGTCTGCATTGACTCCGTGGGACCCCTTCCGGGAACTGGATGAATTGCAAAACCGCCTGGCGACGATGTTGGGACGGCCCCCCCAGCGACAGGGCGCCCGTACCGGCAACGAAGCCATGACCACGGCGGACTGGGCACCAATGGTGGACATCAGCGAGGATGAGAACGCATTCCTCCTCAAGCTGGATCTGCCGGAGGTCCCCAAGGATGCCGTGCGCGTCAGCGCGGAAAACGGCGTACTCACCATCAGCGGCGAGCGCAAACTGGAAAAAGAGGAGCAGGGCAAGAAATTCCACCGCATCGAACGTGCGTATGGCCGCTTTGTGCGCAGCTTTGTCTTACCTGACAACGTTGATCCGACCAAGGTGACGGCTTCGATGAAAGACGGCGTGCTGGAAGTGCGGCTTGTCAAGGCCGAGCAAGCCAAGCCGAAGCAGATTGAAATTTCAGTCAATTAACTTCAATTGGAGTCCAACATCATGAATATCAAACAGCCCCAATACATCCGTTCCGCACTTGCCCTGGCGGTCTGCATCGGACTGAGTGGACCGGTTTTGGCCCAATCGGCGGCAAGTCCAAGCGCTGCAGCGCCCTCTGTCGCACCCAAGGCGGCGCAGCCACAAGTAGACGACAAGGCCGCCCAGGAAGCCGAAAAAAAGCGTTCCGAGCTCACTCAGGACGCCATCACGGCGCTCACCAAGACCCAGGAGGCTTTGACCCTCCTTGATGCAAATAAGACCAAGGAGGCGCTCGCTGCGCTGGAACTGGCCACCGGAAAGCTGGAACTGGTATTGGCACGCGACGCCAAACTTGCTTTGGCGCCGGTCGATGTACGCGTCATCACCCATGATATCCACGCCAACGTGGAATCGGTAAAGAAAGCGGTCAAGTTGTCTCGGGAGTTGTTGGGTGATGGCGAGGTGCAAAAGGCCCGGCCCATCGTTGCCAATCTGGCCAGCGAAATCGTGATCGAAACCGACAACCTGCCCATGGCAACGTACCCGGCAGCGATCAAGTCGGCTGCACGGCTCGTCGACAGCGGCAAGATCGACGAAGCCAAAGCAGAGCTCGCCCGAGCACTGAACACGCTGGTGGTCATCCAAGTTGTACTCCCTCTGCCCGTGCTACGGGCCGAGGCCACGATAGCAAAAGCTGAAAAGCTGGCCGAGACTGACAAGCGCGATGCCAAGCAGAACGAGGAGCTCAGCACCTTGCTGTCGTCCGTGCGCACGGAGATCGAGCTGGCGCAAATCCTGGGTTATGGCAAGAAGGAGGACTTCAAACCCATCTTCGATCAGGTGAAGTCCATTGAGCAAAAGTCGGCTGGTGGCAAAAGCGGCAATGGATGGTTCGACGAGTTGAAGACGCGCATCCAAAAGCTGTTTTGAGGTGATGAAGGGGCCGACTGCTCCATCGGTCAGTCTCGCGATATTCGCAGTCGGCCCCAATAGATTCCCCTATTTTCACTATCTCATACGAGGCATATCACCATGAATGAGCAAACATCGAATCCCAACGCGATCAACGAAGGCACGAACGAACAGGCCGCGGTAAGCAGCCTTCCTGCCAGACCAGAGCCCAAGCCTGAAGTCGTCACGGAGGTACAGCCTGAGGTTCAGAAGGAAACGGACTCGCAAGCGGCAGACAAACGTAAACAAGTCCTCGATGAGGCCGTCTCGGCCTTGGCGCTGACCAAATCAGCGCTGGCGGCCCTGGACGAAAAAGAATCCGCGCGAGCACTGGCAACGCTGGCCGAAGTGACGGGAAAGCTGGAGCTGATCGTTGCACGCGAACCCACGCTCGCCCTGGCCCCCGTTGATGTGCGCACCATCGTGCACGACTTGTTCGCCAACACGGAAACCGTTGAGGCGATGACTGACGAGGCGCTGGATGCCCTCAAACATGGCGAGGTGCAACGCGCTCGTCGCGTGTTGGCATTGCTGGCCAGCGAAATCGTGATTGCGGTCACCAACATCCCTCTGGCGACTTACCCGGCAGCCGTGAAATCCGTCGTGCCGCTGATCGATCAGGGCAAGATCGAAGAGGCCAAGGCCGCGCTGCAGTTGGCGCTCGGCACGCTCGTCGAGACACTCAGCGTCATCCCGCTGCCCATCCTGCGCGCCAAACTGCTCGTCAAGCGCGCCGAGACCTTGACAGAAGATGGCCAGCGCAGCGAGGCGTCCGGTGAACGCCTGCAGGACTTGTTAAACGAAGCCCGGCAGCAGTTGGAAATGGCAGAACTGCTGGGCTATGGCAAAAAGAAGGACTTTGAGCCCCTGTACTCTGAACTCAAGAAAGTCAAGGAAAAGACGGCCGGAGGCGGGAGCGGAAAAGGCTGGCTCGATGAAATCAAGGCGAGACTGTCAAAGCTGTTCTAAAACCGCAAGAGAGGGGCGAATAGCCCCTCTCTTCGCCATGAAGGCTTGATTTTCCTGATCTCATGATCCATCAAGGAGATATCGCATGAATGCAAATACCATCGCCGATTCGAATGCGGATAACCCTGCCGATGCCGTGTGTTCACTGACCCAAAATTGGTGGTTGTTTGCGCTGCGCGGCATATTCGCGTTGATTTTTGCAGTCCTCGCATTCTGGATGCCACACTCGGCTTTGTTCGCCATGACGATAGTGTTCGGCGCATTTTCTTTGGTCAATGGTGCGTTCAACCTGGTTGCAGCGGTGCGGCAAATGCGGCAAAAGCAGCGCTGGGGCTGGCTGTTGTTCAGCGGCATCGTCGGCATACTCACCGGTGTCGTTGTGGTAGTTGCCCCTCTGGCTGCCACTTTGGCGTTGGCCTATTTCTTGTGGGTAAGCGTGGCATTCTGGGCAATTTTCACCGGTATGCTGGAGATATCCGCCGCCGTTCGTCTGCGCCGGGAAATCAAGGGCGAGATCTGGCTTGCCCTCAGCGGGCTGCTTTCCGTGCTCCTCGGTGCGATCATCCTATGGATGTTTTTTACCCGCCCGATCGAATCATTTCTGGCCGCGGGCTGGGTATTGGGTTTCCATGCTGCGATCTTCGGTATGACTCTTTTGCTTCTTAGTTGGCGTTTGCGCAAAGCGCGTCAGCGGTAAGGGCGTGAAAAACCAAACCGTAAGATCATCTTTGAAAATCAACATATCCAATCACCCGGGTCCACTCACCTGGGCGGACAACCCTAAAGGGCTTGAGCATGCGTATACAATATAGCTATCGACTCGTCGAAAAAGAATTTCATGAACCTTGGCGAATGTCTGTAGAAAAAGCGGTTGAACCCGCTCTCAAGCCGCTGATCGAAAAGCGCTCCGAAGATTCGGTACGTCTTCAAATCGTCCTCGAACGCGCGAAAAAAGGATCTCGCTTAACGGCCAGTGGCCACATGCACTTGCCGGGCAAAAAAATCGTCAGCGTCACTGCATCGCATAACGATCTGACGCCTCTCGCGCACATGCTAGCGCAGGCGTTGTTCCGGCAGGCCAAGAAGCACTTTGATCGGCTGAGCGCTCAGGATCAAATCAAGCGTAAGGCGCGTCGTGAACGCTTGCGCGAGCTCAAGGCGCGGATCGACACTCAACCTGCCTCTGTCGTCCAGCAAGCACGCGGGATAATCGAGACGCTGCTGCCGAAGGTTGAGGCCGTTGCGCAACGCGAGTTGGCTTATCTGCATGCCGCCGGTGATTTGCCTCGCGATTATCCGACGCTGCACGACGTGGTGGACGAAGCGATTGCTCTGGCTGAATCGGTATGGACATCCGTTCCAGAAGAAAATGCCGCTTACCTCGATCTTTTGAAACATCTTTTTGCCGTCATTGATCGCGAAGTGGCAAACAGCCGGCAATATGGCGAGGCCGTTTCGCTGGATGCGCCGGTCGAAGCGGATGCGCAGGACATGGCGGAGGCCATGGTAGAGGAAGAGTTCTACGAGTTTTATCAGCCTGATGACGCACTCAGCCTGGCCGACGTCATGGCTGATAGTCGGCTTCCCGACCCAGCAGCAATCGCCGAACAGGAGGAAATTGGTGACAGATCGAGCGAATTCGCATTTGCATTCGACCTGATGAAGGGTATGCCGCACTTGTGGCGCCGCATTTTTCTGCTTATCCGGGTGGATGGGCTGGATGCAGGCTGCGCTGCTGAAATCCTGCGGATGCCTAATAAGATAGATGCTGTCAGAGCGGGGCTCATTCAAGCCGAAGCCTTCATTGCGGCTCACGTGGAAGATGCCGGCGTGAGCGAAGACGGGAACGATTGGATCAAAGGCGTAAATTGGTCGGCGATGTCGGTGATCCGAAGCGAGGCAACCTCACCGCAGTCCAAGGAAGCGAACCATGAAAAATGAACTCCACATCGTCTGCCCACATTGCCAGTCCATCAACAGCGTGCCGGCCGCCAAGCTCGCGGATCGTCCCAACTGCGGCCGCTGCCAGCAGCCCTTGTTCACCGGCGAGCCCATCGAGTTGACGACGGCGACGTTCTCGCACCACGTGGAGCGCAGCGATCTGCCGCTGCTGGTCGATTTCTGGGCGCCCTGGTGCGGGCCGTGCAAGATGATGGCGCCGCAGTTTCAACAAGCCGCGCGCCAGCTCGAACCCGGGATCAGGCTGGCAAAGGTGAACACCGAGGCTGAGCCCCACCTGGCCGCGCAGTTCGGTATCCGCAGCATTCCGACGCTCGCCCTGTTCCAGGGCGGACGTGAGATCGCCCGCCAGGCAGGCGCCATGGGCTCGCAGGACATCGTGCGCTGGGCCTCTGCACAGGTGGGACGCTGACCGATGCAGGATTTGCTCGGCACTACCCTGATCCTGCTGGCGGCGTGCAGCCTCGCGGTGGTGGCGACGGCGGCGTTCAGAGTACCCGCCTTGCTGGGTTACCTCGCCGTCGGCGCCTTGCTGGGCCCCTCGGTCAGCGGTGTGATCGCGCCGGGAGAGGCGTTGACTTTCATATCCGAACTGGGTGTGGCCCTGCTGCTGTTCATGGTCGGACTGGAATTCTCGCTGGGGCACTTCTGGCTCACTCGCAAGACCGTACTGGCGTCCGGCAGCTTGCAGATGGTCGTCGTGGCCGCGCCACTGACCCTGGTGCTGATCGGGTTGGGTCAGCCAGCTCAGAGCGCTGCACTGCTCGGCGCCGCAGCGGCCATGTCGTCCACGGCGCTGGTCAGCCGACAGCTGGCCGACCAAGGCGAGCTCACCACCCGCCACGGCCGCAGTGCCATCGCCGTGCTGGTCTTTCAGGACCTGGCCAGCGTGCCCCTGCTGGCCCTGCTGGCGATCTGGGCGCGCGGCGACTCGCCGAAGATCGAGAGCGTGCTGCTCGAAGTGTTGGGCGTGCTGGTGTTGTTCGCGGCAGCGGCGGTTGCCTCGCGTCGTCTGTTGCATGGCCTGCTGGGCTGGGTGGCGCGGCAGGGCCACGAAGAATCCTTCGTGCTGGTCTCCTTGTGCGTGGTCGTGGCGGCAGCCGCTGCTGCACACGCCGTCGGCGTATCCGCCGCCCTGGGGGCCTTTCTCGCCGGCATGGTCCTGGGCGAGAGCGACTTCCGGCACCACATGGAAAGCCACCTCAAGCCCTTTCGTGATGTGCTGTCGGGCCTGTTCTTCGTGACCATTGGCCTGCAGCTGGACACCGCGCAGATCGTGGCCGCACCGCTGGCGGTACTGGGTTGGCTGTTGGCCTTGGTGCCTCTCAAGATGGGGCTGAACTTTCTGGCGCTGCGCGCAACCCGCCTGTCGGCGCTCGACGCCTGGCGCGCAGGCATCGTGCTGGGTCATGGCGGCGAGTTTGCGCTGCTGCTCCTGGGCATGGTCATGCAGCAGCACCTGATCGCCGCCACCATGGTGCAACCGATGCTGGTGGCGCTGGTGTTGAGCATGGGGTTGGCACCGCTCCTGATCCGACACCATGACCGATGGGCGCGGGCTTTCAGCCGCTCGGGCGCACTCGGTCAGCCACCGCAGGCCGAAGAAGGCGAAGTCGCCGAGCGGGCGCGGTCGTTACGCGACCATGTGATCATCTGTGGGGCGGATGACGTCGGGCTGCTGCTGAGCCGAACGCTGCGCCTGGCAGGCATACCGCATTTGCTGCTGGAATCGGACCGCCAACGGGTCGAAGCGGGGCGTGCGATGGGGGCGCCGGTGTCGTATGGCGATGCCAGTCGGCTCGACACCCTGGCCGCCGCCGGATTGGCCCATGCCCGCCTGGTGGTGCTGACGTTTGCCCGTCCGCAGACGGCCCTGCGTATCGCTCAGGCGGTTCTCGACCGCCGCCTGAGCTTGTCCGTGGTGGTGGCCACTGAGCGCGTAACGGATGCCCAGCTTTTGCGTAATCTGCCCAATGTCAGACTGTACCCGTTGTACCTGGCTGCGGGACTGGGACTGGCCGAGCAGGTACTGTTGATGTTGGGCATCAACGCCGACCAAGTCGACCACCGGATCGAGGAATTACGGCAGACACTCAGTGAGTCAGGTGGGGATAGACCATGAACGGGCCGACCATTTGACTGATGGTGTCGCTACTTGCCAATATTGGCATGGCGGTTGCGCTATGGCGTTTTGTTCGTACCAATCGCCAGAGGCGTGACGAGCTGAAGCATCGCCAACAAGCGCAAATCGATGACAAGGAACGGATCGCCATCGCCCTGGAGGGCGCAGGGCTGGGATTCTGGGAGTGGGATATCGCTACCGACAGCTTCAGGCTTTCTGCCCGCAGTCTGGCGATGTTCGGCTTGACCTCCGACGAGGAGGTTGGCGCCACCCATGCCGCATGGCAAGCGCGTACTCACCCGGAGGATTTGCCGGTCGCTCTGGCAAAGGTGCGCGCTTACCAAGAAAACCCGTCGGAGCGATTGGAGTGCGAGTACCGCGTTCGTCATCGATCTGGCGTTTGGATTTGGGTGCTGGATCGCGGCCGTTGGCTGGGTGGCGCGGGCAGGCAACTGATAGTCGGCACTCTGCTCGACATCTCTTCTCGCAAGGAAATGGAGCAGCAGTTGCTGCGTATGGCGATCACCGACCCCTTGACCGGCTTGTCGAACCGGCGGGCTTTTAACGAACGATTACAGCTGGAATGGGAGCGCCTCAAACGCAGCACCGAGATACAAGCAGCACTTGTGCTCTGCGACATCGATCACTTCAAGCGTATCAATGACACCTATGGACACGGATGCAGCGATGAGGTGCTCAAGCACTTTGCTTCACGGTTGAGGGAACATGTTCGCGCAACCGACATGGCTGCCCGGATTGGGGGGGAGGAATTCGCTGTGTTGTTGGAAGCGGCATCGATAGAAGACGCCCAAGTATGGGCGGAGCGATTTCGTCAGGACACTGCGGCGACAGCGGTGGTGTGTGGAGAGGTGTCGATCAGCTATAGCGCCAGCATGGGGGGAGGCTCTCCTTGACCCCCGTTTGCACTCTGTCGAGCAGGTGATGCAGCAGGCGGACAGCGCGCTCTACCAGGCAAAAAGACAAGGGCGCAACCAAGTTGTGGGTGCACAAGTATTTCAGAATTGAGAGGAGTGGCGATGAAGGAAAAGCAAGCAGACCCGATCAAAACATTTCGCGCCCAATGGGCAGTGATGACGTTCTACGAGCGCTTCGAACAGGTGATCGCGCTCGCGCTGTCCGCAATCATTGCCGTGATTATCGTGGTCTCGCTGCTGCAGCTGATCTCGATCGTCTTCAGCCTGCTGATCATTGATGCGTTCAATCCGCTCGATCACAAGGTCTTCCAGACCGTGTTCGGCATGATCATGACGCTGCTCATCGCCATGGAGTTCAAGCATTCCATCGTGCGGGTGGCCTTGCGGCGCGACAGCATCATCCAGGTCAAGACGGTGATCCTGATCGGGCTGATGGCCCTGGCGCGTAAATTCGTGATCCTCGACCCGGAGACCGGCCCCGCCAAGGTCGCGGCGCTCGCAGGCGCGACACTGGCCCTCGGGGCGACTTACTGGCTGCTGCGCGAGCGCGATGACCGGACAGCCGGGGAAAGCTCAGATGATCAGTCGTGATCTGCGCCACGCGCAGAATGTCGGCGCGCGGCATCGCTGGCTCAATCGCCTGCAAACCGCGCTGTTGGTGCTGACCCTGCTCGGGATTGCCGCCGTCGCTGGCAGCCTGCTGTTGGGTGACGGCGGGCTTTGGCTGGCGCTTGCGGCCGCGGGGTTCACCCTGCTGCTCGAACCGGCGGCCGCCTCCGGGCTGACCTTGCGGCTGTATGGCGCACGCCCCCTGCACCCGGATGAAGCGCCCGATCTTTGGGCTGTGTTGCGCGGAACTGGCGGCGCGGGCCGGGCTGCCTGCCGTGCCGGTACCGCACTACGTGCCCAGCGGGGTCGTCAACGCCTTCGCCACCGGTTCGAAGCATCACGCGGCCATCGCGCTGACCGACGGCCTGTTGCGTAGCCTCACGCCCCGCGAGTTGACCGGCGTGCTCGGCCACGAAATCGCGCATATTGCGAACGAGGATTTGCGTGTCATGGGCTTGGCCGATTCCATCAGCCGGCTCACCCATCTTCTAGCCTTGTTGGGGCAGCTTGCGATCGTGCTCAGCTTGCCAGCGCTATTGCTTGGAGTCACGGAAGTCAATTGGCCCGCGTTGCTTCTACTGGCGGTCGCGCCACAGCTGGCCTTGCTGGCTCAGTTGGGCTTGTCCAGGGTGCGCGAATTCGACGCCGACCGGCTCGCTGCCGAATTGACCGGCGACCCGCACGGGCTGGCCTCGGCGCTCGCCAAGATCGAGCGGGTGAGCCGCTCCTGGCGCGCCTGGCTGCTGCCCGGATGGGGCAATCCGGAACCCTCCTGGTTGCGCACGCATCCGGCGACGGCTGAACGCATTGAGCGCTTGCTGGAACTTGCTCCGCCGCCCGCGATGCCGCCGTTTCCATCGGCCCGTTTCGTCCCCGAGGTGACCGTATCACCACGTCCGCCACGCTGGCGCACCGGCGGCCTTTGGCGCTGATTTCAACATGGAGAATGACGTGACCTACCCCGACCCCTACAGCCGCCCGGCGCCGGATCGATTCATCCGGCGCTGGCTCGTCATCACTGGCTGCATCGCCGCACTCATGCTGCTGTGGCAGTTCCTGCCCGCCATCGAAGCCTGGTTCAGTCCCCACGAAACGCAGGAGCGCACGGTGACGCCGCGCGGCGACCTGGCCGCCGACGAAAAAACCACCATCGAGCTGTTCGAGAAATCGCGCGGGTCGGTGGTTTACATCACCACGGCACAACTAGGCTCTGTACGTAAACCCAAGAAATACGATTTTCTGTAAAATACACCGCCATTAAAGCCAGGAGGCCAAGATGGCAAAGCGGTATGAACTCCCCGACGCAGCCTGGGATCTGGTTGCAGATATCTTCACCAAAAATCAGCGCACCGGGCGCCCTCGGGCCGATGATCGCCTGATGCTAAACGGTATTCTCTGGGTGCTTTGCTCTGGCGCAGCCTGGCGAGACATGCCCGAACGATTCGGCCCTTGGTCAACGATCTATCAACGGTTCCGGGGATGGCGTGATTGCGGAGCTTTTGATCAGATGCTCAAGCGTCTTCATATCCGATTGAATGAGCAGGGTTTGATTGACTTGGAAACATGGATGATCGACTCCACTGCCGTACGAGCAACCCGGGCCTCATCAGGTGCCGGGAAAAAAGGGGATTTGAAGAACCGCAAGACCACGCGCTCGGGCGCAGCCGGGGTGGCCTGACGACCAAGATTCACATGCTGTGCGACGCCAATGGTGTGCCTCTGCGTTTCCTGTTGTCAGGCGGACAAGCCAGCGATATAGCCTATGCCCAACCGCTACTCGATCAGGCTTGCATACCCAGCCTGCGCGGTCGCCCACGCAAGCGTTGCCGCTGGTTGCTGGCTGACAAGGGTTACGACGCTGAAGCGCTGCGCCAGTATTGTGATCGTTATCGCATGCAGCCAGTCATTCCGTTGCGAAGCATGAAGCGCAAAACCAAGCCAGGATTGCCTCGACTTTTTGATCGCCCCAAATATCGGCAGTGCAACATCATCGAACGCATGTTTGGCTGGCTGAAGGAGAACCGTCGCATCGTGACGCGCTTCGACAAGCTCGCAACAAGTTTTGCGGCGATGGTCTCATTGGCCTGCGCTATGCGGTGCTTGCGACAATACTTTACGTACAGAGCCTAGTGCGTGACGTCTGGTCGCGCAATGTCTTTTCCGTGCCGCGCGGCACCGGCTCCGGCTTCATCTGGGACGATGCCGGCCACGTGGTGACCAACTTCCACGTGATCCAGGGGGCATCGTCTGCCACGGTCAAACTGGCCGACGGTCGCGATTATCAGGCTGCGCTCGTTGGCGCCAGTCCTGCGCACGACATCGCGGTACTCAAGATTGGCGTCGGCTTCAAGCGCCCGCCGGCGGTGCCGGTGGGCACCAGTGCCGATCTCAAGGTGGGGCAAAAGGTCTTTGCCATTGGCAATCCCTTCGGGCTCGACTGGACGCTCACCACCGGCATCGTCTCGGCGCTTGACCGCACCCTTTCCGGCGACGCCAGTGGCCCGGCCATTGACCACCTGATCCAGACCGACGCCGCTATCAACCCCGGCAATTCCGGTGGCCCGCTGCTCGATTCGGCTGGGCGGCTGATCGGCATCAATACCGCCATCTACAGTCCGTCTGGCGCCTCGGCCGGCATCGGCTTTGCGGTGCCGGTCGATACCGTCATGCGCGTGGTGCCGCAACTCATAAAGACCGGCAAGTACATCCGTCCGGCGCTGGGCATCGAGGTGGATGAGCAGCTCAACGCGCGTCTGCAGGCGCTGACCGGCAGTAAGGGCGTATTCGTATTGCGCGTGACGCCGGGCTCGGCGGCGCACAGGGCCGGGCTCGTCGGCGTCGAGGTCACCGCAGGCGGCATCGTGCCCGGCGATCGCGTTATCAGCATCGACGGTATCGCCGTCGACGACGTCACCACATTACAGGCCCGGCTAGACGACAAGAACGTTGGAGATGTTGTGGTCTTGTTAGTGGAGCGGGCCGGCAAGACTCGCGAGATGCTTGTGGAACTACAACCGGGAGTTTGATGGAAAGTGGGTCATGGATCTGCACAGCGAAGCAGCCAAGCGACTTCAGCCTTGCGCCGAACTACGAGCCCTAGCTAGTGCAGTGGGGGGAAGGCTGTTTAGGTTAAATGGATATAAGGGAGTCATTTTTGATTGTGTTTTTAAAAGAAGGTGTTGATTTTTTTGGGTAAGCATTTAGGGCGTCCAAGGGTTGGAGCAGTTGGCACGGATGAGAGAGCTCAATGCTCGCTAGGGATTGGATCTATGTGTTTTTTCTGACTGACTGCTTACATGTTGGAACGGGCAACATCGGAAAAGGATGAATCTTTATTTTCACCATTTACCGTATTTTTCGAGCCTGGGCGAAAATTAGGATGATACTTTAGCGCCCTTAATCACTCTCCCATGAAAGGCAAAACGATCCAGTCTCGGGTGTAAGTGCTCACAACATACTGATATAAAAGGGATTTTTTATGAATAGGAGAGCGCGCGACGTTTCTCTCTGTTTTTAGGGTTAGGATGAAACTTTATTTGCATCCCACAGCCCACTTCATTCTGGCCCTCTGTCACATAACTGTCATATTTCGTACATTTCACTGTCATCAAACTGTCCTATTTTCCCTCCTGCAGCAATCACAGACTCTTACTAAAACGGCCCCGAGCCTGACTTTTCTCCCCTGGAGGGAACATGACACTGATGCGTAGCACCGTAGCCCGAATCCTCGCCACCACCTTCGCCGTAAGCGCGGTATCTGCTTTTGCGGCCACCGATCTCACTGGCGCTGGCGGGACGTTCCCGGCACCGGTTTATGCCAAGTGGGCAGCAGAATATCAGCAAGCCACCGGTAGCAAAATTAACTACCAGGGTATCGGTTCATCTGGCGGCGTGAAACAGATCATCGCCAAAACCGTCGATTTCGGTGCATCGGATGCGCCAATGAAAGATGAAGATCTGCAGAAAAATGGTCTGTTCCAGTTCCCTACCGTGATTGGTGGCGTGGTGCTGGCAGTTAACCTGCCCGGTATCAAGTCAGGTCAGCTGACGCTGGATGGCAAGACCGTCGGTGATATCTACCTGGGCACCATCAAAAAGTGGAACGACCCGGCGATCGCTAAACTTAACCCAGGGGTAAAACTGCCTGAAACCAACATCAACGTGGTGCGTCGCGCTGATGGTTCTGGCACCTCGTTCGTCTTCACCAGCTATCTGGCAAAAGTGAACCAGGACTGGAACAGCAAGATTGGTAAAGGCAACACGGTTAACTGGCCGGTGGGTCTGGGCGGCAAAGGCAACGACGGCGTCGCCGCCTTTGTTCAGCGTCTGCCGGGTTCAATCGGCTATGTGGAATATGCCTATGCCAAACAGAACAACCTGACCTACACCAAACTGATGGATGCGGATGGCAAAGCGGTTGCACCAAGCGAAACCAGCTTCAGTAATGCGGCGAAAGGCGCTGACTGGAGCAAATCGTTCGCACAGGACCTGACCTTCCAGAAGGGCGCGGATGCCTGGCCAATCTCCTCAACCACCTTCATTCTGATTTATAAAGATCAGGCGAATGCGGCGAAAGGCGCTGAAGTACTGAAGTTCTTTGACTGGGCGTACAAAAGCGGCAGCAAAACGGCCACCGCGCTGGACTATGCTGCGCTGCCAGAGAGCGTGACACAACAGATTCGTGCCGCCTGGAAAGCGAACATCAAAGACAGTTCTGGTAAAGCGCTTTATCAGTAATTGACCGACCCTGACCGGACAGCGGTTTGGTCAGACCCTACGGGCGGCGTCCTGCCGCCCTGATAACCTCTGAAGACTGAGACTTCTATGGCTGCAACGAAGCCGGCATTCAAAGCCCCGGGCAAACAAGGTGACAGAATTTTTGGCGCGCTGGTCAGGCTGGCTGCGCTGATTGTGCTGTTACTGATGGGTGGCATTATTGTCTCCCTGATCATCTCCTCGTGGCCCAGCATCCAGAAGTTTGGTTTCGCCTTTCTGTGGACCAAAACCTGGGATGCTCCCAACGAACAATTCGGCGCACTGGTTCCGATCTACGGCACCCTTGTGACGTCTGTCATCGCCCTGATTATCGCCGTGCCGGTGAGTTTTGGTATCGCGCTGTTCCTGACGGAACTCGCGCCAGGCTGGCTGCGTCGCCCGCTGGGCACCGCCATTGAGCTGCTGGCTGCTATCCCGAGTATCGTGTATGGCATGTGGGGCCTGTTTGTTTTCGCGCCACTGTTTGCCGAATATTTTCAGACGCCGGTTAACGACGTGATGTCGGGCATTCCGATTGTCGGCGAGCTCTTCTCCGGTCCCGCTTTTGGTATCGGCATCCTCGCAGCGGGGGTGATTCTGGCAATCATGATCATCCCTTACATCGCCTCGGTCATGCGCGACGTCTTTGAGCAGACCCCGGTGATGATGAAAGAGTCAGCCTACGGCATCGGCTGCACCACCTGGGAAGTGATCTGGCGCATCGTCCTGCCCTTTACCAAAAATGGTGTGATTGGTGGCGTAATGCTGGGACTGGGGCGTGCGCTGGGTGAGACCATGGCCGTGACCTTTATTATCGGCAACACCTACCAGCTCGACAGCCCGTCGTTGTTTATGCCGGGTAACAGCATCACCTCGGCGCTGGCCAACGAGTTCGCGGAAGCGGAATCGGGTGTGCATGTCGCTGCGCTGATGGAGCTGGGGCTGATCCTGTTTGTGATTACCTTTATCGTACTGGCGATTTCAAAGCTGATGATTATGCGGCTGGCGAAAAGTGAAGGAGCGCGCTCATGACCACGATTGAAATTCAGGCGCGCGCCGAACTGGACGCATCACGCCGTAAAATGCAGTCCTGGCGCAGCACGAAAAATAAAATTGCGCTGACGCTGTCGCTGCTGACCATGGCGTTTGGCCTGTTCTGGCTGGTGTGGATTCTGTTCACCACCGTGTCGCGCGGCGTGGACGGACTCTCCTGGTCCCTGTTCACCGAATCAACGCCACCACCGAATACCGCAGGCGGCGGTCTGGCGAACGCCCTGGCGGGCAGTGGCTTACTGATTTTCTGGTCGACCTTCTTCGGCACACCGCTGGGCATCATGGCGGGCATCTATCTGGCGGAATATGGGCGTAAGTCGGCCCTGTCAGAAGTGATCCGCTTTATTAACGACATTCTGCTTTCGGCACCCTCCATTGTGGTCGGGCTGTTCGTTTACACCCTGGTGGTGTCGCAGATGCAGCACTTCTCTGGCTGGGCCGGGGTGATTGCGCTGGCGTTACTGCAGGTGCCGATTGTGATTCGTACCACCGAAAATATGCTGCGGCTGGTGCCAGACAGCATGCGTGAAGCAGCTTATGCGCTCGGCACGCCCAAGTGGAAGATGATCTCGGCCATCACCCTGAAAGCGTCGGTCTCCGGCATCATCACCGGCGTGCTGCTGGCGATTGCCCGCATCGCCGGGGAAACGGCCCCGCTGCTGTTTACGGCGCTGTCGAACCAGTTCTGGAGCACCGACATGATGCAGCCGCTGGCGAACCTGCCGGTGACCATCTTCAAATTCGCCATGAGCCCGTTCGCCGAATGGCAGAGCCTGGCCTGGGCGGGTGTGCTGATTATTACCCTCTGCGTGCTGCTGCTGAACATTGTGGCGCGGGTCATTTTCGCCAAAGGTAAACACGGTTAACTTCCGGCGCGGCCCTGTGCGGCGCCGTATAAGAGAGATGAATTATGAGTATCGCGACGGCATCAGCCGATAAAATTCAGGTCCGTAATCTGAACTTCTATTACGGCAAGTTTCATGCGCTGAAGAACATCAACCTGGATATCGCTAAGAATCAGGTCACCGCGTTTATCGGGCCATCGGGCTGTGGTAAGTCAACCCTGCTGCGGACCTTCAATAAAATGTACTCGCTCTACCCGGAGCAGCGGGCCGAAGGGGACATTCTGCTGGATGGCGAAAACATTCTGGCGACACAGCAGGATATTGCGCTGCTGCGTGCCCGCGTCGGCATGGTGTTCCAGAAGCCTACGCCGTTCCCGATGTCGATCTATGACAACATCGCCTTTGGTGTTCGCCTGTTTGAAAAGCTGTCGCGGGCCGATATGGATGAGCGCGTACAGTGGGCGCTGACCAAAGCGGCGCTGTGGAATGAAACCAAAGACAAGCTGCATCAGAGCGGTTACAGTCTCTCCGGTGGTCAGCAGCAACGCCTTTGCATTGCCCGTGGCATTGCGATTCGTCCGGAAGTCCTGCTGCTGGATGAGCCCTGCTCCGCACTGGATCCCATCTCTACCGGCCGTATTGAAGAGCTGATCACCGAGCTGAAACAGGATTACACCGTGGTGATTGTGACGCACAACATGCAGCAGGCGGCGCGCTGCTCTGACCATACCGCTTTCATGTATCTGGGCGAACTGATTGAGTTCAGCGACACCGACACGCTGTTCACCAAGCCCGCACAGAAGCAAACCGAAGACTACATTACTGGCCGCTACGGCTGATCTGACAGGAGATCGACATGGATAATCTGAATCTGAATAAGCACATCTCCGGTCAGTTCAATGCCGAACTGGAGCACATCCGCACCCAGGTAATGATCATGGGTGGCATGGTCGAGCAGCAGCTGACCGATGCGATTACCGCGATGCACAACCTGGACGGGGAACTGGCGCAGCGGGTCATCGACGGCGACCAGAAGGTGAATATGATGGAAGTGGAGATTGATGAAGCCTGCGTGCGCATCATCGCCAAACGCCAGCCAACCGCGATTGATTTGCGTCTGGTGATGGCGATCATCAAAACCATTTCTGAGCTGGAACGCATTGGTGACGTGGCCGAGAAGATCAGCCGCACGGCGCTGGAGAAGTTTGGTCAGCAGCATCTTCCGCTGCTGGTTAGCCTTGAGTCGCTGGGTCGTCACACCGTGCAGATGCTGCATGACGTACTGGACGCCTTTGCACGGATGGATCTCAATGAAGCGATCACTATCTACCGTGAAGATAAGAAGGTGGATAAAGAGTACGAAGGTATTGTGCGTCAGCTGATGACCTACATGATGGAAGATCCGCGCACCATTCCCAGCGTGCTGACGGCGCTGTTCTGTGCCCGCGCCATCGAGCGCATCGGCGATCGTTGCCAGAACATCTGCGAAATCATCTTCTATTTCGTTAAAGGTCAGGATTTCCGTCACGTTGGCGGTGACCGGCTTGATGAATTACTGTCGGGCGATGACGGCAGCAACAAACCTTCCTGATACAGGGCTTCCCTGCGCCCGACTGGCGCAGGGATAAGCCTTTTCAATTGGTCACATCCTGAACTCTCTTTATAATTGCGGCACTTTTCTCTCAGAGGTGCGCAACGATGTCCCCTTCTCCCCAATCTGTGCCGGGCGTAACGCCGGGCAAAGCGATGCTGGCTGCGGTCAGCGGTTATGCCATGGATGGATTTGACCTGCTGATACTTGGCTTTATGCTGCCAGCTATCAGTGTTTCGCTGGCGCTCAATCCTTCACAGGCGGGATCGCTGGTGACCTGGACGCTGATTGGCGCGGTTGTCGGTGGCATTGTTTTCGGTCATCTCAGCGACCGTTACGGGCGTATCCGCATGCTGACCGTCACCATTCTGGTTTTCTCAATCTTTACCGGCCTGTGTGCGGTGGCGCAGGGCTACTGGGATCTGCTCGCCTGGCGAACGCTGGCGGGCGTCGGGCTGGGGGGCGAATTTGGTATTGGCATGGCGCTGATTGCTGAGGCCTGGCCTGTTGAGAAGCGCAATCGCGCATCCGCGTGGGTCGGTATTGGCTGGCAGCTGGGGGTGCTGATGGCCGCGTTTATCACGCCGCCGCTGCTGGAAATCATCGGCTGGCGCGGCATGTTCCTGGTCGGTTTATTGCCTGCACTGGTCTCGTTTGCCATTCGTCGCGGCATGGGCGAACCGGAGGCGTATCAACGGCAGGTTAAACATGTGCCGTCACTCTCTTTCCCGGCGCGCCTGAAGCTGCTGGTGCGCGATCGCGCTACGGCCAAAGCCAGTCTCGGTATTTTTATTCTCTGTTCAGTCCAGAACTTTGGTTACTACGGGCTGATGATCTGGATGCCGAGCTACCTCTCTTCCAGTTTTGGCTTCAGTCTGACGAAGTCGGGCCTCTGGACTGCGGTAACGGTTGTCGGGATGACCTTTGGCATCTGGCTGTTTGGCGTGCTGGCCGACCGCTTTGCGCGCTGGAAAATCTTCCTGCTCTATCAGTTCGGCGCTGTGGTGATGGTGGTCGTTTATGCGCAGCTGCGCGACCCGACTGTCATGCTGTTTACCGGCGCGATTATGGGGATGTTTGTTAACGGCATGATTGGCGGCTACGGCGCGCTGATTTCCGATACCTTCCCGCCACAGGTGCGTGCCACTGCGCAAAACGTCCTGTTTAATCTTGGACGAGGCGTGGGCGGCTTTGGCCCGGTGGTAATCGGTCTGCTGGCGAGCCAGTTCTCATTCACGGCGGCGATTACCCTGCTGGCACTGATTTATCTGCTGGATATTGCCGCGACGCTATTTCTGCTGCCGAAAAAGCAGGGTCAGGAAGATACGCTGGGTGCCATTGGCTGACGCTGCTGAAAACAGTGCGCTGACCTGTATCGCCGGGATAAATGTTATCCCGGCGATGAGCGTCAAATAAGACAGCATTCATCATGCTCACTGTTTTACCTTATTCGTTAATTGCTTTTTTACGGTTAAGTGCATAGCGCTATTGTATTTTTGCTATTAGGATTAACTGATTTAACTGGCAATTAAAATATATTTAACGCGTTATTTTATTATTAGGGATCAGCAGGGTTATGCGTGCAGCACTACAGGAAGGCTAAGCTAAAAGATAAAGCAGTGGGGGAGTGTAAACAGGGGATTAAAAAAGGTTGCTATAAACCTATAGCAACCCCGACATTTAGTTTTAAAACTAAGATTTACTTAGCGAAAACAGACAGAAAGCTGGAGATGCCAGTCATCAGATAAGAGACAGCACTCAGGCCAAACTGCTTATAAGACAGAAAGATAGTTTTACCGTTGCTGGTAGAGTTTTCCAGCGCTGCGCTGGTTGCTACTAATTCGGTGTTTACCTGACTGATAGCGGTATTCAGACCGGCCAGAAACGCAGTCAGACCAGCGCCGCTTACCATTTCGATTTCATTGGTTTTTAATTCTTTCATTGTCATATCCTTATTTACATTTTTACATTAAGCCCCGTGTCGGGAGGGCTAATTTATATCGGCAAAAAGTCAAAGTAAATAGAATTTAAATAGAGATTAATCATTTCAGTGCTTCAGGCTTAATAATAAATAAATCAATAGTAAAAAGGCCATAATTAAATTTCTAATCCTGCTCAGGGGTTTTAATTCAAGTCAAACGGTTATAATTAGGGTGTTGGCGGGATGTTATTTCCGGGCAGGCTTGTCTGTTGCTGGTTTTATTCTGACTGCGTGGTTTTCAACAATGTTAATATAAAGCTGGCGTCTCGTTGTTGTGTGTTTTACCGCGCAAAGCACCGTCAACGCCATGAGCCGTTGCAGAGCGGTAAAGGTCAGGATGCCGTTCCGGGCATCCTGTCGGGTTCAGTTCATCAGCGGCAGGAGCTGCTGAAAGAGCGTGGCAAAAGTCTCCCGACGCGTCTGGTAGTGCGCCAGCCTGTCCGGATCGGGCTGATGTCGCTGTATCCGCGCCGGGGTCGGAATAACGACCTGTGCATCCCGTGCCTGCTGCGCCAGCCTTGCGGCACCCAGGGCCGGACCCACGTCACCGCCGTGGCAGTAATCCAGTGTCTGACCGCTGATATCTGCCAGCATCTGACGCCACAGGGCACTGCGTGCGCCACCACCAATCAACATAATGCTCTTTGGCTGCACGCCACACTCATGCAGCACGTCCATGCCCTGCGCCAGGGCAAACCCTACGCCCTCCAGTACCGATCGTGCCAGTTCAGGACGGCCATGCTGGTGGGTGAAGCCAAAGAAAGCGCCTCCCGGGATTGTTATGCGGCGTGCGTTATACGGAAAGATCACAGCGCGGGCACATCCTCCCAGGCACGCTCCGCTTCCGCCAGCAGCTCAGTCGCTGTGAAGCCAGGCATCATCAGGTTGCCGGTGATCAAACGTGAATCCGGCACCTTCTGCTCCAGCTCACGACACTGTGCCTCGCTGTGCCCGTCATTCCAGAGCATGGCCGGACGTAATACCTGGTGAGCGCTGTCGGGCAGCATTGCACCAGGCATCTGCCCGCTCAGTCCGATAGCCTGCAGCGTCCGCAGATCCTGCTGCCGAAGAAGCAGGGCCAGGAAGATACGCTGGGCACAACTGGCTGATACTGTAATAAGAGCGATGCTGGGATGTGTATGCTCCCTGCATTTAAGAATCTGAGACTCTCTGTGCTGACTTTGTTCATCACCTGAATGTCTGAAATTATGCGGGAGATCTTAGGCTGTATGAATGTAACCTGAAATATTCAGGATTTAACGCAATAAAATGCAGAGGAGTAATATCAATCCTCCCGATATACAGAGGATAAATACTTTACGTTTTAAAATAGGCTCAGTGAAGCACTAAAGATGTTTAATATGATATTTAATGAAAGATAAGGTTGTTATAGTCAGCCTGTAACAACCTTAATGTTCATTATCATCATGAAGACAATAGTGAAAGTTTATTTATTATGCTGCGGTATTCAATGAAGACAGGGCGTTATACAGACCTGTCATATGACCAGAAGCGATACTCAGGCCAAATTTCTTATGGCTCAGGCCGATGGTCTGACCGATGCTGGTTGAAGCCTCTAGCGCTGTGGTAGTGTCAGTCAGTGCAGTATTAACATTGCTAATTGCCTTATTCAGGCCAGCCAGAAACTCAGTCAGACCTGCACCGCTCACCATGTCGATTTCGCTGATATTTAATTCTTTCATTGGTGTGTCCTTATTTAGTTTATCTCCTGAAGTGGAGTGGCTTATTTATATCGCAATGAAAAAATATGTAAACCGAAGATAAATAAACTTTAAGGGAGTCAGCATCAATTGCTAATTAATCGGCAGGTGGGATAGTAAATTATCCATTTTTAAAACCAGGCTGCTCAGATATTTTAAGTTAAGTCAATATTTCCTGCCTGACGTATGCAGTCCTGAATATAGAACAGTAGAAATATTAACGCTTTCTTTGCGGGAAGGAAATTATTTAATTTTCTTTTTTCAGTTCTCATAAATAAAAGAATTACCTGTTTACAACAGAATAAGCTGCAAGAGCCGGACGCTATACCACGCAAAGCCTGTTATCAGGCAGAGCGTCCGGGCCTCTTTACTTCATCAGTGGCAGGAGTTGCTGATAGAGCGTGGCAAAAGTCTCCCGACGCGACTGGTAGTGCGCCAGTCTGTCCGGATCGGGCTGATGTCGCTGTATCCGCGCCGGGGTCGGAATAACGACCTGTGCATCCAGTGCCTGCTGCGCCAGCCTTGCGGCACCCAGGGCCGGACCCACGTCACCGCCATGGCAGTAATCCAGTGTCTGACCGCTGATATCCGCCAGCATCTGACGCCACAGGGCACTGCGTGCGCCACCACCAATCAACATAATGCTCTTTGGCTGCACGCCACACTCATGCAGCACGTCCATGCCCTGCGCCAGGGCAAACCCTACGCCCTCCAGTACCGATCGTGCCAGTTCAGGACGGCCATGCTGGTGGGTGAAGCCAAAGAAAGCGCCTCCCGGGATTGTTATGCGGCGTGCGTTATACGGAAAGATCACAGCGCGGGCACATCCTCCCAGGCACGCTCCGCTTCCGCCAGCAGCTCAGTCGCTGTGAAGCCAGGCATCATCAGGTTGCCGGTGATCAAACGTGAATCCGGCACCTTCTGCTCCAGCTCACGACACTGTGCCTCGCTGTGCCCGTCATTCCAGAGCATGGCCGGACGTAATACCTGGTGAGCGCTGTCGGGCAGCATTGCACCAGGCATCTGCCCGCTCAGTCCGATAGCCTGCAGCGTCCGCAGATCCTGCTGCCGAAGAAGCAGGGCCAGGAAGATACGCTGGGCACAACTGGCTGATACTGTAATAAGAGCGATGCTGGGATGTGTATGCTCCCTGCATTTAAGAATCTGAGACTCTCTGTGCTGACTTTGTTCATCACCTGAATGTCTGAAATTATGCGGGAGATCTTAGGCTGTATGAATGTAACCTGAAATATTCAGGATTTAACGCAATAAAATGCAGAGGAGTAATATCAATCCTCCCGATATACAGAGGATAAATACTTTACGTTTTAAAATAGGCTCAGTGAAGCACTAAAGATGTTTAATATGATATTTAATGAAAGATAAGGTTGTTATAGTCAGCCTGTAACAACCTTAATGTTCATTATCATCATGAAGACAATAGTGAAAGTTTATTTATTATGCTGCGGTATTCAATGAAGACAGGGCGTTATACAGACCTGTCATATGACCAGAAGCGATACTCAGGCCAAATTTCTTATGGCTCAGGCCGATGGTCTGACCGATGCTGGTTGAAGCCTCTAGCGCTGTGGTAGTGTCAGTCAGTGCAGTATTAACATTGCTAATTGCCTTATTCAGGCCAGCCAGAAACTCAGTCAGACCTGCACCGCTCACCATGTCGATTTCGCTGATATTTAATTCTTTCATTGGTGTGTCCTTATTTAGTTTATCTCCTGAAGTGGAGTGGCTTATTTATATCGCAATGAAAAAATATGTAAACCGAAGATAAATAAACTTTAAGGGAGTCAGCATCAATTGCTAATTAATCGGCAGGTGGGATAGTAAATTATCCATTTTTAAAACCAGGCTGCTCAGATATTTTAAGTTAAGTCAATATTTCCTGCCTGACGTATGCAGTCCTGAATATAGAACAGTAGAAATATTAACGCTTTCTTTGCGGGAAGGAAATTATTTAATTTTCTTTTTTCAGTTCTCATAAATAAAAGAATTACCTGTTTACAACAGAATAAGCTGCAAGAGCCGGACGCTATACCACGCAAAGCCTGTTATCAGGCAGAGCGTCCGGGCCTCTTTACTTCATCAGTGGCAGGAGTTGCTGATAGAGCGTGGCAAAAGTCTCCCGACGCGACTGGTAGTGCGCCAGTCTGTCCGGATCGGGCTGATGTCGCTGTATCCGCGCCGGGGTCGGAATAACGACCTGTGCATCCAGTGCCTGCTGCGCCAGCCTTGCGGCACCCAGGGCCGGACCCACGTCACCGCCATGGCAGTAATCCAGTGTCTGACCGCTGATATCCGCCAGCATCTGACGCCACAGGGCACTGCGTGCGCCACCACCAATCAACATAATGCTCTTTGGCTGCACGCCACACTCATGCAGCACGTCCATGCCCTGCGCCAGGGCAAACCCTACGCCCTCCAGCACCGATCGTGCCAGTTCAGGACGGCCATGCTGGTGGGTGAAGCCAAAGAAAGCGCCTCTGGCTCCGGGATTGTTATGCGGCGTGCGTTCTCCTGAAAGATAGGGCAGAAACCACAGCGCGGGCACATCATCCCGGGCACGCTCCGCTTCCGCCAGCAGCTCAGGGACATCCCTGCAACCGGTCAGCGCGGCTGCCCAGTCCAGACAGGAGGCCGCACTGAGCATCACCGACATCAGATGCCAGCGCTGCGGCAATGCGTGACAGAAGCTGTGAACGGCACGCTGCGGATTGCTGAGATAGCCGTCGCTCACCACAAAGTAGACGCCGGAGGTGCCCAGCGACAGCATGCCCTGGCCCGGTTCAGTCATGCCGACGCCAACTGCGCCTGCGGCATTATCGCCTCCGCCTGCCGCCAGCGGCACCGCGTTCATCTTCCAGCGGGCGGCCAGTCCGGCATGCAACGTGCTGGTCAGGGCATTGCCCTCATAGAGCTGCGGCATCTGATCGCGGCTGAGATCGCAGGCGTGAAGCATCACATCGCTCCAGTCACGCTGCGCCACATCCAGCCACATCGTGCCTGCGGCATCTGACATATCGGTGGCGAAGTCGCCACTCAGTCGCCAGCGCAGATAATCTTTGGGCAGCAGCACGTGAGCAACCCGACTGAAGATGTCCGGTTCATGTTGCTGCACCCACAGCAGCTTAGGCGCCGTGAAGCCAGGCATCATCAGGTTGCCGGTGATCAAACGTGAATCCGGCACCTTCTGCTCCAGCTCACGACACTGCGCCTCGCTGCGCCCGTCATTCCAGAGCATGGCCGGACGTAATACCTGGTGAGCACAGTCGAGCAGTGTTGCACCATGCATCTGTCCGCTCAGTCCGATAGCCTGCACCGTCCGCAGATCCTGCTGCGCGCTCATAGCCTGCATGGCTGAATCCAGTGCCTGCCACCAGCTTTCGGGATCCTGCTCGCTCCACAATGGCTGCGGCCGCGAAACCTGTAGTGGCGATGTTTCTGTCGCCACCACGTTGCCTTGTGCATCCATCAGCACCACTTTGACGCCAGAGGTGCCTAAATCGATCCCGATAAACATGCTCTGCTCCTGAAGGGTTAAAAATCAAACAGGTAGTGATTGACCAGGTTTTCCAGCTGCTCCTGACGTCCGCTCTGATGCTGCGGATTGAGCTGATGCTGCTGAGCATGCGCCGCCAGCGCCTCCAGTGAAAACTCACCTTTTAAAATTTGCTGGCCGAACTCACCATTCCAGCCGCTGTAGCGCTGTGCCACACGCTTATCCAGCTCGCCATCGCCTATCATGCGAGCCGCCACCTTCAGCGCCAGCGCCATGGTGTCCATTGCGCCGATATGCCCGTAAAAGAGATCATATTTATCCGTGCTCTGACGACGCACTTTGGCATCAAAGTTTAAGCCGCCGGTGGTAAAGCCGCCCGCCTTAAGAATTTCGTACATCACCAGCGCATTCTCTTCCACGCTGACCGGGAACTGGTCGGTATCCCAGCCGCACTGCGGATCGCCGCGGTTAGCATCCACGGAACCAAAAATACCCAGCGCAATGGCCGTCGCGATTTCATGATGGAAAGAGTGGCCGGCCAGCGTGGCGTGGTTCGCCTCAACGTTAACCTTGATCTCTTTCTCCAGGCCGAACTGTTTCAGGAAGCCATAAACCGTGGCGACATCGTAATCATACTGATGTTTAGTCGGCTCCTGCGGTTTCGGTTCAATCAGCAGCGTCCCCTGGAAACCAATTTTATGCTTATGCTCGACCACCATCTGCATAAAGCGGCCAATCTGCTCGCGCTCCTGGCGCAAATCGGTATTCAGCAGGGTTTCGTAGCCTTCACGGCCGCCCCACAGCACATAGTTTTCGCCGCCCAGCGTTTTCGTCGCCTGCATGGCGTTGCAGACCTGCGTCGCAGCCCAGGCAAAGACGTCCGGATCGGGATTAGTGGCAGCACCGGCACCGTAGCGCGGATGGGTAAAGCAGTTGGCCGTGCCCCACAGCAATTTCACGCCGGTTTCCTGTTGTTTCTCCAGCAGTTTATCGGTCATGGCGGCAAAGTTTTCTTTGTAGCTGTGCAGCGAATCGCCTTCTGGTGAGACATCAACGTCATGGAAGCAGTACCACGGCACATTCAGCTTGTGGAAAAACTCAAAGGCCACATCCGCTTTCAGTTTTGCCTGCTGCAGCGCATCGCCGTTTTTCTGCCAGGGGCGATCGAAGGCACCGACACCAAACATGTCCGCGCCATTCCAGCAGAAGGTGTGCCAGTAACAGGCGGCAAAGCGCAGATGCTCCGCCATGGTCTTGCCGAGAATCACCTCATCGGGATTGTAATGGCGGAAAGCGAGAGGATGCGTCGACTGGGTGCCTTCATAACGAACCCGATCGATCTGATCGAAATAAGCGTGCATGGTTTGCTCCTTAGCATCAGTACCCGGATGGTCTGCGTTGAAGCAATATTTGATATTGGCTGTTACCCCGGCTCAATTACGATATTTCATTACCGGTGTCAGATAATTATTATTTGTGCGCTGGCTCGCAAAATATTGTTATTTACCTGTCGGTTTTTCATTGCCACTCTCTTGTCCGAAAAAGATGAAACCTCGATCGCGCTCATAAAAAAAGAAATAAACTAAAAAACATAATAGCCAGATAAAAATCAGTAATTGCTGCAACAGGAAAAGAAGGGCAACAATTCATCCGCCTGGTTTATCGGCCTGCGATAACAATAGCCTCCACCTACAGGATGATCACAATGAAGATGAAACATGCACTGTTCGCCGCCTGCGCGGCACTGGCGCTGTTCAGCCAGACCAGCGCGGCAAAAGAAGTGAAGATCGGCATGGCAATTGACGATTTGCGCCTTGAGCGCTGGCAGAAAGACCGCGATATTTTCGTTAAACAGGCAGAGACGCTGGGCGCTAAGGTGTTTGTTCAGTCAGCCAATGGCAACGAAGAAACACAGATGTCGCAGATTGAAAATATGATCAACCGCGGTGTCGATGTGCTGGTGATTATTCCCTACAACGGTCAGGTATTGAGTAACGTTGTTGCTGAAGCGAAACGGGAAGGCATTAAAGTGCTGGCCTATGACCGGATGATAAATAATGCTGACATCGATTTTTATATCTCTTTCGATAATGAAAAAGTCGGTGAATTGCAGGCCGAAAGCATTGTGAAGCAGGTGCCTGAGGGTAACTATTTTTTAATGGGCGGATCGCCGGTGGATAATAACGCCCGTCTGTTCCGCGCCGGACAGATGAAAGTGTTAAAACCTTATATTGATAAAGGCAGCATTAAAATTGTCGGCGATCAGTGGGTCGATGCCTGGCTGCCAGAAAATGCCCTGAAAATTATGGAAAACGCCCTGACCGCTAACAGCAACCATATTGATGCGGTCGTGGCCTCTAACGATGCTACCGCAGGCGGTGCGATTCAGGCCCTGAGTGCTCAGGGGCTGGCAGGAAAAGTGGCAATCTCAGGTCAGGATGCTGACCTGGCCGCAATTAAGCGTATCAAAGCGGGCACTCAGACCATGACGGTTTACAAACCGATCACCGAACTGGCCACCGAAGCGGCGAAGATTGCCGTCGAGCTGGGCGATGGCAAAACACCCGCCAGCAACAGCAAGCTCAATAACGGCCTGAAAGAGGTGCCATCACGGCTGCTGAAGCCGATTCCGGTTAACAAAGACAATATCGAAAGCACCGTGGTCAAAGACGGTTTCCACAAACAGAGCGAACTCTGACCGCGCATAGCGTGAGGGAGAACAGTCGATGCTGCTGGAAATGAAAAACATCACCAAGCGTTTTGGTGCCGTAAAGGCGCTGAATGATGTCAGCCTCCAGCTGGAGGCAGGCGAAGTGATGTCGCTGTGCGGTGAGAATGGATCGGGCAAATCGACGCTGATGAAAATCCTGTGCGGACTCTATCCGCACGGCGATTTTGACGGGCAGATTCACTTCTCTGGCGACGAGATTCAGGCGCAGACCATTCGCGACACCGAGCGCAAAGGCATTGTGATTATTCATCAGGAGCTGGCGCTGGTGCGGCAACTCACGGTGATGGAGAACATCTTCCTCGGTGCCGAACTGAGCCGTTTCGGCATCGTGGATGATGAATCCATGACCCTGCGCTGCCAGCAACTGCTGGCGAGGGTCGGGCTGAACGTCTCTCCGGCGACGCGGGTGGGTGAGTTAGGCCTGGGCCAGCAGCAGCTGGTTGAGATCGCCCGCGCCCTCAACAAACAGGTCCGGCTGCTGATTCTGGATGAGCCAACCTCATCCCTGACCGAGCAGGAGACCGATGTGCTGCTGGGCATCATCCGTAATCTGCGTGAACACGGCATCGCCTGCATCTATATCTCCCACAAGCTGAATGAGGTTAAAGCGATCTCCGACACCATCTGCGTGATCCGCGACGGTCAGCACATTGCCACCCGTCCGGCGGCGGGCATGAGCGAAGATGACATCATCACCATGATGGTCGGACGCGAGCTGACCGCGCTTTATCCTCACGCACCGCATCAGATTGGCGATGTGATACTCAGCGTCGATAACCTTACCGCCTGGCATCCGATCAACCGCCACATCCGCCGCGTCAACAACGTCTCATTCACGCTCAGACGCGGTGAAATTCTTGGCATCGCCGGGCTGGTGGGGGCGGGCAGGACCGAAACGGTGCAGTGCCTGTTTGGCGTCTGGCCAGGGCGCTGGCAGGGCGATATCCGGGTCAATGGCCAGCAGGTCAGCATCACCGATTGCCGCGCCGCCATTGCGCATGGCATCGCGATGGTGCCGGAAGATCGCAAAAAGGATGGCATCGTGCCGCTGATGGCGGTGGGCAAAAATATTACCCTGGCGGCGCTGGACCAGTTCAGCCACCGGCTCTCTACCCTCGATGAAGCGCAGGAGCAGCAGGCGATTAATGATGCGATCAGCCGGCTGCGGGTCAAAACCTCCTCATCAGAACTGCCGATTGGACGGTTAAGTGGCGGCAACCAGCAGAAAGCGATTCTGGCGAAGTGCCTGCTGCTTAATCCCAAAATCCTGATCCTGGATGAACCCACACGCGGTATTGATGTGGGCGCACGTCAGGAGATCTACCTGCTGATCAATGCGCTGGTGCAGCAGGGTATCGCGGTGATTGTGATTTCATCTGAGCTACCGGAAGTGCTGGGCCTGAGCGATCGGGTGCTGGTGATGCATGAAGGGCAGATCAAAGCCGATTTGATTAACGATAACCTGACTCAGGAGCAGGTGAT
This sequence comes from Pantoea sp. GD03673, assembly GCF_029844725.1. Lineage (GTDB taxonomy): Bacteria > Pseudomonadota > Gammaproteobacteria > Enterobacterales > Enterobacteriaceae > Pantoea. The sequence goes on along the minus strand of NZ_JAOCKJ010000008.1, from coordinate 170,789 downwards.
GGAAGCTGCCCTGCGGAGTGAACATTATGCTTAAAAGTGAAAGTACCCAAAGCCGCCTTACCGGCACGCCGGGCAAACCGTCACCGGGCAGGTTCACGCTGCCCAATCTGCAGGTCATGGTGATGCTGGGCGCGATTGTGCTGATTGCGCTGTTCTTTACCTGGACCACCGACGGCGCGTGGCTCAGTGCGCGTAACGTCTCCAACCTGCTGCGTCAGACCGCGATCACCGGCATCCTGGCGGTTGGCATGGTGTTCGTGATTATCTCGGCGGAGATCGACCTGTCAGTGGGCTCCATGATGGGCCTGCTGGGCGGCGCAGCAGCGATATTTGACGTCTGGCTCGGCTGGCCGCTGCCGCTGACCATCGTGGTGACGCTGGTGATGGGGCTGCTGCTCGGCACCTGGAATGGCTGGTGGGTGGCCTACCGTAAAGTGCCGTCGTTTATCGTGACGCTGGCGGGAATGCTGGCTTTCCGCGGCATTCTGGTCGGGATTACGGATGGCACCACGGTTGCGCCGATTACGCCGGGCATGTCGCAGATTGGTCAGAGCTATCTGCCGGGCGGGGTGGGTTTTGGCTTTGGCGTTGCCGGTCTGGCGCTGTTTATGCTGTGGCAATGGCGGTTACGCCTGCGTCGTCAGCAGCTCGGGCTGCCGCAGGGCGCAGCCAGCGGTACTGTGGGGCGTCAGGCGATCACCGCAATCTTAGTGCTGGGTGCCATCTGGCTGCTCAACGACTATCGCGGTGTGCCGACCCCGGTATTGCTGCTGGCCGTGCTGTTGCTGGCGGGCATGTTTATGGCCACCCGCACCGCCTTTGGCCGGCGTATTTATGCTATCGGCGGCAACATTGATGCTGCGCGCCTCTCGGGTATTAACGTGGCGCGCACCAAACTGGCGGTCTTTGCCATCAACGGTGTGATGGTGGCGATTGCCGGGTTGATCCTCAGTTCGCGGCTGGGCGCAGGCTCGCCGTCGGCGGGCAACATCGCCGAGCTCGACGCTATCGCCGCCTGCGTCATTGGCGGCACCAGCCTGGCGGGAGGCGTGGGGTCGGTGGCGGGCGCGGTGATGGGAGCCTTTATCATGGCCTCGCTGGATAACGGCATGAGCATGATGGATGTGCCGACCTTCTGGCAGTACATCGTCAAAGGCGCGATCCTGCTGCTGGCGGTGTGGATGGATACCGCAACGCGGCGTCGGGTGTAATCGCGCGGGCGATCACATTGTGGCGCAAACAATTTTTTCGCCCCTTTCAGCCGTGTTATGCAATGCGCTGAGGATTTAAGGGAACGCGCCACTATGCATGATAAACGTTACCGCATTACGCTGTTGTTTAACGCCAATAAAGTGTATGACCGCCAGGTTGTGGAGGGCGTCGGTGAGTATCTACAGGCGTCGCAGACGGACTGGGATATCTTCATCGAAGAGGATTTCCGCTGCCGCATCGACAACATCCGTGAGTGGCTGGGCGATGGGGTGATTGCTGATTACGACGATCGCTCCATCGAAAGTCTGCTGTCGAATGTCTCAGTGCCGATTGTCGGCGTTGGCGGCTCTTACCATCGGCAGGAAGATTACCCTCCGGTGCATTACATCGCCACGGATAACGCCGCGCTGGTGGAGAAGGCCTTTCTGCATCTGAAAGAGAAGGGCATCAACCGCTTTGCCTTTTATGGTTTACCGGCCTCCAGCGGCAAGCGCTGGGCACAGGAGCGGGAACAGGCATTCCGTCAGCTGGTGGGGCGCGAGCGCTATCAGGGCGTGGTTTATCAGGGCATGGAGACCGCGCCGGAAAACTGGCAGCATGCCCAGAACCGGCTCGCCGACTGGCTGCAGACGCTGCCGCCGCAAACCGGCATTATCGCCGTGACAGATTCGCGGGCGCGGCACCTGCTGCAGGCGTGTGAACACCTGAAAATACCGGTGCCGGAGAAGCTTACGGTGATCGGGATTGATAATGAGGAGCTGACCCGCTATCTGTCACGCGTGGCGCTCTCGTCCGTGGCGCAGGGCTCACGACAGATGGGCTATCAGGCGGCCAAGCTATTGCATCGGCTGCTGGATAAGCAGCCCCTGCCGCTTCAGCGCATTCTGGTGCCGCCGGTAAAAGTTATCGCCCGGCGCTCGACAGATTTCCGCTCGCTGCGCGATCCGGCGGTGATTCAGGCGATGCACTACATCCGCTTCAACGCCTGTAAGGGCATTAAAGTGGAGCAGGTACTGGATGCGGTTGGATTGTCGCGATCTAACCTGGAAAAACGCTTTCGCGATGAGACCGGCGACACCATTCATGCCATGATCCACCGCGAAAAACTGGAAAAAGCCCGCGAACTGCTGGCGTCGTCGTCGCTCAACATCAACGAGATCTCACAGATGTGCGGCTATCCTTCCCTGCAATATTTCTACTCCGTGTTCCGCAAAAGCTATGACACCACGCCGAAAGAGTATCGCCAGCATTATGGCGAGAATGTGTTGTAGGGGTGAGGTTGTTTACTGTGAGGCTTTAATGTGCATGCCTTAAAAGTGGGTAGAAGGCAGGCCGCAGCTGAGTAAAAATATTAAAATGGGGATGTATGCATGGCTTCTTTGAGCGTTCGCTAATTATCATCCACAGACAGTCACATAACTATCTCCCTCACGTTTATCTAGAGATAATAGGTTACAAGCACGAGTTAAGCATGAAAAAGTTTGAGTTAGGACTCTCTATGTTGCTTACATATTAGTCTTGAGAGTATCAGACAAATTACGCTAATCTTAACGTTTGCTCATGCTGTTTTTTTGACTAAAGGTTTACCAGCGAGATTGATGTTAAAATGAAGAAATATAGAGATATCGGACAACTATTCACGAGTCAGGCTATAAATGCTGTTGCAGATGGTGACTTTTCCTTACTCCATGAGTTAGCTGCGAATACTTTAACTCCTGAATTTTTTCCTGTTAAGGTTTCAGAAATATTCGACATTGCTTTTAGAAAGCTTTCTCGTGAATATAAATCAGAGTATTTTTTCAAAAACATCATAGCAAATGAAGTGTTTTTGAAAAAACATAAGAAAAATGAATCTGTAATGCTCTCTGAGTTTAGAGTTGGTACAAGTAAAGCAGATTGCGTAATACTTAACGGGTTATCAATTTGCTATGAAATAAAAACGGAATTAGATAATTTAAAGAGGCTTCCTGAGCAATTAAACTCCTATGTTAATTTATTCGACAAGGTTTATGTTGTGGCGGCTAAAACTCACTTGGAAAAAATAAGGCTTATCATTCCAGCATCTGTTGGGATCATTCAATTAACAGAAAAAAATAGGCTGGATGAAATAAAGCCTGCTTTAGTCATCGATTCAGAAATAAATCCAAAGCTAATGATTAGTTCTATGAGAGTTGCTGAGTACAAGTACATGGCTGAAAAAATAACTGGGATTAGAATCGATCTTCCAAATATGGATATATATAATTTTTGCCTCAATGTCTTTGAGAAGACCGAATCTCAAACCTTAAGAAAGTACTTCCGTGAATCAATAAAAACTCATAGAGAAAATGATATTAGCTTCATTAATACGCTACCTAGATCACTAAAATCTTCACCAATTAGTTTTAGTATCACTCAGTCTCGTCAGAGATCACTGACCAAAATACTATCAAGCTACATTGAAAAGGATGACATATGTACTTCCCTTTACTCAGAGGTAAACAGTTCGAGCTTACAGCATTAAGAGAACTATCCGCTGTTTTACAAAGCAGCCATTTCAGACCAGTTATTGAGCCCGTTCGAGAAAGCACTAAGCAACTTGAGACTACGATTAAGTCTTTGAATAAGATAAATATTAAGCCAATTATTATTATCAACTCAGAGATAGGAAAACTCAAAGGAAAGACGGACAAATTTATTGATGAATTATATGGAATTAAAGATATATCTTTCATACCATGTGTTAAATATATTGATAACATTCATGAATTCGATAGGTTAAGAAATCGTATAGATGGAGAAAAAGCATCATATGTCGAAAGTGGAGTAAGCCGAGATTTACTTTCCCGGCTAAGTGAATTTTCTATTAATATCATTCCCGAAGGTTCTCCAAAGATAGTACTACAGCAATTATCTAACATTGTACTAATGAATGATCCTTTTAAAAAGAAAAAAAGGAATGCTGATTATCCATCAAATTCTTACTTCTCTGACCTACATGTCAGATATAAAGGTATCCACGATTCAGTAATAGGGTTTGGGGATTTTAATATTGCGGGTTCAGATTATGCTGAATCTGGTGGTCCTGCATATGTGGTTACTATTCATGCAAGTTATTTGGATGGTAATGAATTTGATGCAATGTCTATCAAACATTTTTCATCAATCGATGATGGTACCCCATCGAATCAAACAGGTAAATTCCAACAAGCTCTAGAAAAACTCGTAGTACATCATCAAACTTACCCCGGTTTCTTTGATGATACATTAGGTCTGCGTGAGTTCAGTAAACTTCATTTACGCAGACATTTTCCTGGGCTAGGTCAAGTTAAGCAATTTTCTATGCAACATCACATCGAAACAATCTGCAACTATATAGCAATCTAGTATAAAAATATAAATAGAAGTGCAAAGCTTGGCGGTTATCACTTAGATTGAAAAAAATATTTCATTGGGGTAGCCGCCAATAACGTTTTCTAACATCACACCCGCTGCTCACTCTGCTCCAGTACCGCCAGCGCCAGCCCGTTAGCCGGATCAATCCGGTTTTCCGGGAAGTGCAGCTGGGTATGCGCGGCGGTAAAGGCCAGCGCGTTGCCATGCGCCGTATCGCGCACCGCCTTGCAGAAGCGCTCACTGGCGTTCCACGGACAATCAATGATGATGGTGGCGGGATTGAGCAGCAGCATAATCTGACTCAGCGCCGCGCCAAGATAGCCCCCTGCCTGCGCCATCACCTCATCCACGACGCGCGGCGCGCTGTCGCGGTTCTGCCAGTTCAGGCCAGGCTGACGCTGCGCCAGCTGCTGATTCACTGCGGGCTTGCTGACCAGCACTTCCAGACACCCCCGGCGGCCGCAGCTGCAACGTGGTCCTTCAGGCTGGACAACAAGATGTCCTGCCTCGCCCGCCGTCCAGCTGTGCCCGGTAAATACCTGCCCCTGCTGTACCAGTGCGCCACCTATCCCTTCGGAAATACGCAGATAAAAGTGACCGCTCTCCGCCGACAGGCCACGCTGCTCAACAGCCAGGAGTGCAGCAGCTTTAACGTTGTTCATAATGCGAATGGGCAGACGGACGTGCTTGCGCAGTGTGGTCAGCAGATCAACATCCTGCCATTCCAGCGGCAAAGAAATATGCATCCAGCCGCGCCGGGGATCGACGATACCGGGGAAGCCAAGGCCAATGCCGAGCAGATCGGGATAATGTTCGATCAGTTCCCGGCACAGCATGGCCAGTTCAGCCAGCAGGCGGGTCGGGTTACTGGTATCGGTGCGGAGCGTCGCTTCAGCCAGCACCTGTGAAAAGTAGTCGCATACCCGCCAGTGAATCACGTTGCGTTCTACCATGATGCCGGCGCTCTTAAGCTTTTCCGGCCGCAGGGTTATCCCGATTTTGGGCCGCCCGGCGGCCGCGACGCTGACCGGGCCCAGCTCCTCAATCAGACCCTGTTCCAGCAGATCATCAATGATTAATGAGACCGTGTTTTTGCTGAGGGTCAGCGCCTCCGCCAGATCCTGACGCGACGTCACACGCAGCTTACGCAGCTGACTCATCACCCGTTTCTGATTATTCAGGCGCAGTAGTGCAGGGCCTTTGCCGTTCGTTTTCATCACGGATTCACCCAACTGAGGAGTAATAACTGAGTGTATCAGCCCCGGCGTATTCGTCATCCCACACTTTTGCGGGCTGTTTCACACAACCCGATCGCCTGTGGCTGAGATCGTGACGGCGATCAGATCGCCGGATGACTGCCGGGATTACTGGCAGCGGCGGTGGCTCAACGTGGGCCACCGCTGCTGTGCGTCCGGCTGCGCCGGGCAGGGTGGAAAGGCAGAGGCTGGATAGCTGATGGCAATAAGGTGCCCGGCAATGGCGGGTTAATATTCGTCGCCACGCACCCGACTGCGATAGCTTTCCCAGTCGAAACGCACCCACAGGCTGTTGCCCAGGCGCATACGGTCCATCACGCGTTCGCCCAGCAGCGCATTCATGCCTGCATGGTCGAGGTTGGATAACATGCCGGTCGGGCGCTTCGACGAAGAACGGCGATCGACAATCTGATTGATAATCACCTTTTCGTAGCGCGATTCGCTCTGCATACCGATTTCATCAATCACCAGCAGATCAACACTGCTGAGATCCTGAATCAGCCGTTCTTCGGTGATGCCGCTGCTGCCGCTGAAGGTGCCTTTCATGCTCGACATCAGGTCGGCGACTGTGACAATCAGTACGCTTTTACCGCGCAGGATCAGGTCATTACCGATCGCGGCAGCCAGGTGGTTTTTACCGGTGCCGGGACGGCCTGAGAAGACAAAGCTGGCGATGCTGCCATCAAATTCGGCGGCATACTGACGTGCCAGCTCCAGCGCTTTGCGCTGTCCCTCGTTCTCTACCCGGTAATTATCAAAGGAGCAATTCATGTGCAGCTCGCGAATGCCGGAACGGCCCATCACGCGCTGCATTTTCATGGCGCGGTTCTCACGCACAATCGCCTCTGATCGCAGGCGGCCCTGCTCCTGATTCCACGCCAGCAGCTCTTCGCCATTGGCAAATTTAGGGCGGGTGCCCGCAGGCATCATTCTTTTCAGACGGTTAAAGAGATCATCTGGCGTTTTCATCATTCACCTCGGAAACCATCGGGAATGGTACGGTCAGGATCAGGCAACTGCGTGATGTCACGCTTCGGTTGCCCGCCATTTGCGGCACGGTTCATCTGAATACTGCGCGCCAGCTTCTGTTGCCACTGTACATGATGGAACATCCGGCCTTCTGCCTGCCAGTAGGCGACAAAGGCCGCCAGCTCGCCAGGCGTAACCGGTTCACCCAGCGCCACGCCCCAGATGGCAGCCTGGCGCGTAAAATCGGCATCCGGCTGCCAGCCCTGATACATCGCGAACTTGCCTGCCGGTGTGTGGATCGCGGCGGGCGCATCGTCATACAGGCTGTCATCCAGCGCCACATCATTCGGCTGCCGTGCGGCGGCTTCCAGCGCCAGCAGCTCAGCCAGACGCGCCGGGGTGATGGCGTACATCACCGGCGCATAATTATCTAACACTGCCAGCGTACCCTTTTCTGCCTGCTGCAGGGCAGTCAGCGGGTCCTGTCGGAAGGCATCCAGGCCAATGAGCGTTGAAGTTAAGATTTTAGCTGACATGAAAAGACCTGAGGTTAACGAACACCTTGCGCCGGGAACCTGTCGCCAGCGCAGAAGTATTTATTGTACCTGTTTTAAGAGTGCGGATCGCTTAAAAAGCAAGACTGCGGATCAGTGCGAGGTGACCGGAGAGGGGATGTGGCGGGCCGGTGCAGAGTCGGTGGCACGCTCGCTGACGACAGCGGCGGCCGGACGGGTCTGCCATAAATAGCGAACCGAGGCGAGCCAGCACAGGCTGTATCCCAGAAGCTCGGTGCCCTCTTCGGCCATGTTTTTCACCACGCGGTTGTAATCTCCCAGCATCAGATGCTGCCACAGCGCATGAATACCGAACAGTCGTGAGAAGACCAGCACCACCAGAAAGCCGGAGGCCATTACCGGCCAGCTGCGGTGCTGCACGAGGGCAGCCAGCGCATGCACGGTTTTTTTCGGCGTGCGCAGCGAAACGGCCAGCGAACCTGCCGTGACGGCCAGCGCAAACCAGATCCAGCTGCCGTGCTGGATGGTATCAAAAACGAAGTCGAGTTCCCGAATCAGCATACAGCTGTAAAAGCCTGCGACTAAGGTCAGTGCGCCGCGCTGGGCGGGACGGCGGCGGGCCGCAATGAAAAACAGGGCGGCGGTCATCGCCAGCATGATTTCCTGGGTGGTTTCGGTAAAAGAGGTTTCGTGCAGCGCGTCGTTCATCCAGGCCACATCAATGTAGACGGGGACGATCGTTAACGCGAGAACCAGGGCTGCCAGCAGGAAGACCGCTATTTCGTGGCCAATAATTGTCAAATCGTTGCGCATTTTGTTACCAGTATAATGATTAGCGGACTCATTATATTTTAAATACCCGATTCCCTTTCTCTTTTTATGCCCCGCTAGAAACTGGCGCTGAAGCCAAAGGTGTAAAGTTGCTGCGCCTGATTATTCAGCGCTTCGTTTTGTGAAAATGCGGCAAAAGCCGCCAGATTCGCGTTCAGGGGCATTTGCGCACCGATGCTCAGGTCGATGCCGTCGGACTGATCCGAGCCGTTCGTTACCTCGCGCCGGGGAGTCTGCGGCGTGTCCGCCACCAGATAGTAATAACTCAGCTGCGCCCAGGGGGATATCCATCCCTGCTGCGAATCGATGCGCCAGCCTACACTGGCGCTCTGCTCACGGCTCTGCTGATCGCTGTAGTCACATTGCAGACAGTTCATCTGCTGCGGATCGACTGCATACTGCGCCACCGGTCCGGTAGTCAATGACCCGGCAATGGGCAGGTCAACGCCCGCCCGATAGCGTTTTCCCAGCGGGGTGGTGCCTGTGCTGCCGGTTTCACTGTGCAGGGCGATGGGGGACGCGGTGGGTGAGTTGATTGCCGCTTCAAACAGGGCACGGCTTTCATCGCTGAAGGCAAGTGGGGTCAGGGCGATCTTCTCCGCCAGAATCGTGTCGTAGTCGGGAAGAAAGTCAGCGTGCTGAGGCGCAGAGGTGCCGCCGCGGGCAAACGTCGGTTGCGTTAAGAGTAACAGCCCTAAAGCACAGCAGGTCCGCAGACCTTTCCAACCGCTTCTCGGCAACATCGCTTCTCCAGGCACGGCTGAAGTTATTATCCGGCGTCTTAATTAAATGTTCGGCCCGTCTCTGATATTTAACCGCTGATCGTTTAACTATCAACCGATTAATTCTAAGATCAAGCGGACCGCTAAAATATTCTCGTGATTAAAGGAAAAACGATGCAACGATGTGGCTGGGTAACGCAGGACCCTCTCTATCTGGCTTATCACGACAGGGAGTGGGGCGTGGCGCAGAGAGACCCCCGTGCGCTGTTTGAGATGCTCTGTCTGGAAGGACAGCAGGCGGGATTATCCTGGATTACCGTGCTGAAAAAGCGCGAAAATTATCGGGCTGCGTTTCATCAGTTTGATCCGCAGTCTATTGCGCAGATGCATGCTGCCGACATCGACGCGCTGATGCGCAACAGCGGCATTATCCGCCACGCGGGTAAAATCGCGGCCATTATCGCGAATGCCCGCGCTTTTCTTGAGATGGAAGCGAAAGGCGAGGATTTCAGTCACTTCGTCTGGCAGTTTGTCGATAACGTGCAAATTGTTCACCGTTACCCGGATTACAGTCAGGCACCCACCACCTCAGAGCAGGCCGTTGCGCTCTCGAAGGCGCTAAAGCAGCGTGGTTTCAAATTCATCGGCCCTACAATTTGCTACGCGTTTATGCAGGCCTGCGGGCTGATAAACGATCATCAGAGCAACTGTTTTTGCCACCCTGACAATCAAAAGGGGTGATTCCCGGTAAATCAGGATTTTTCCGTACTACATTCCCGGTCACCAGGCGGCATAATCGTGCCACTTATGGGAAAGGTTTTTCCCTGTGTGTCGAATGTAAGGGAACAAAAATGCAGAAGAAATTAATCGCCATCACCTTGTTATTAAGCGGCAGTCTGGCCCTGCCAGGCTGTACCACCAATCCTTACACCGGCGAATCGCAGGCGGGTAAGTCAGGCGTTGGCGCGGGCCTGGGGGCCTTAGTGGGTGCCGGTGTCGGCGTGCTCTCTTCGTCGAAGAAAGATCGTCGTAAAGGTGCGCTGATTGGTGCCGCAGGCGGCGCGGCGCTGGGCGGTGGCGTGGGTTACTACATGGACGTGCAGGAAGCCAAACTGCGCGACAAGATGCGCGGAACCGGCGTCAGCGTGACCCGTAATGGCGATAACATCGTCCTGAATATGCCAAACAATGTCACCTTCGACTCCAGCAGCAGCAGTCTGAAACCTGCCGGTGCGAACACCCTGACCGGGGTTTCAATGGTGCTGAAAGAGTATCCGAAAACAGCGGTAAACGTTGTGGGTTACACCGACAGCACCGGCACCCGTGCGCTGAACATGCGTCTGTCACAGCAGCGTGCTGAAAGCGTCGCCAGTGCGTTAATCGTGCAGGGTGTCGCCAGCGATCGCCTGCGCACGCAGGGTGCAGGCCCGGATAACCCGGTTGCCAGCAACAGCACGGAAGCAGGCAAAGCGCAAAACCGCCGTGTTGAAATCACGCTCACCCCGCTGGGATAATCGCGGTCGCCCCCGTCAGGGGGCGTGCCTTTTCTGTAAAGCTTCACGTTAAAGGCGCCAGTAATGTCTCTGCAGATAGAGCCAGCAGAGGCCTTATGGTAGTCTGATCAAAAATTGATCAGTGGACTTGTCCCATGTCTCTTAAAGCCATCGCTGCAGTTTTAGGCCTTTCCGTCACCACTGTCAGCCGCGCCCTCAACGGTTACCAGGATGTCGCTCAGGAGACGCGTAAACGCATTGAAGAGGAAGCGCAGCGGCGCGGCTACCGGCCTAATGCGGCGGCCCGGCGTCTGAAAACCGGACGCGCTAACGCAGTGGGGCTCGTTTATCCGGTTATTGACTCTTCCCTGAGTGGCAGCGACTTCAGCGACATGCTGCTGGCGCTGGATCATCACCTTGCCCGCCATGAAATCAACCTGCTATTGCTGGCGGATAAGCAACAGCAGAGTCAGGCGACCCTGACGCGCCTGTTGCGCAGTGGGGCGGTCGATGCCCTGATCGTCGGTCACACCACGCCGGAAGACAGCCGGCTTCATGCACTGCTCCAGACCAGCTTTCGTTTTCTGGCGCTGGGCCGCAGCAATCTGCCATCCACCTACGCCTGGTTTGATGTTGATCACTTTGCCGGTTCACAACTGGCGGTGGGCTGGTCGCTGGCGCAGGGACGGCAGCGGATAGCCTGGCTTGGCAGCAATGAGAACAGCACGCGGGTGCGCGACCGGCGTCAGGGGTATCTGACGGCGCTGGGGGACGTTGCGCCTTATGCGATGGCGGCGGTCCCAGCGTCGCGCCGCGCGGGCTATCACCAGACGCGTGAGTGGCTGGCAGAGGAACCCGCGCCGGAAGTGATTATCACCGACTGCGCCGCCCTGGCTGAAGGCGCCGCGCTGGCACTGCAACAGGCGGGACGGTCTGCGGGGGAGCGGGCCATTCTGCTGGCGGGCTGGGAGGGATTGCCGCGGGATGCGATTCTCGATCACCCCATTGCGGCGATTCGCCAGGCAACACCGCATCAGGCCGGTGAACAGGTGGCTGAAATGGTCATGCAACTGATCAATGGCGCACCGCCAGAAACGTTACAGACCCTGTGGCAACCCTGGCTGCAATTACCGGCGTAGCACTTTTTGCGCCAGGCTTCGCTTGTGCTAGTCTCTGCCTGGTTTCTAATTTCGCAGGATATCTCATGAAAATCAGGCCGCCTCGCGCCACCATCAGCGATGTTGCTCACGCGGCACGAACCGGTAAAACCAGCGTTTCACGCTACCTCAATGGGGAACTGCATCTGCTCTCTGCCGATTTAAAAGCGCGGATTGAACAGGCCATTGCGGATCTCAGCTATCGTCCGAGCCAGATGGCGCGCGGCCTGAAGCGCGGACGGACCCGACTCATCGGGCTTATTATCGCCGATATCACCAATCCCTATTCCGTTGATGTGATGAGCGGCATTGAAGCCGCCTGCCGGGAGCAGGGTTTCACGCTGCTGATGTGTAACACCAACAATGAAGTGGATCTTGAGCAGCATTATCTGCAACTGCTGAGCAGCTATCAGGTAGAGGGGATCGTGGTTAACGCGGTCGGGATGCGTGAAGAGGTGCTGAACCATCTGCAACAGTCCCTGCTGCCGATGGTACTGATTGACCGCAAAATTCCTGACTTCCCCTGTGATGTGGTGGGCCTGAACAATGCGGAAGCAGCCGAAACGGCCACCCGCCATCTGGTCGACAATGGCTATGACGCCCTGCTGTTTCTCAGTGAGCCACTGGGCAGTGTTAACACACGCCGCGAGCGTCTGCAGGCTTTCCGCCAGCTGCTGTCGGCGCATCCGCAGGTTGAACATGAGAATGTGGAAGTGCCGCTGCATCAGCCCGCCGCACTGGACCAGGCGCTGCTGGCCTTCCATCAGCAGTACAGCGGCAAACGCTGTGCGGTAATGGTCGCCAACGGAGCACTGACGCTGCAGGTTGCGCGATCGCTGCAACGCCTTAACCTGCACTGGGGCCGTGATATCGGCCTGCTCGGTTTTGACGAACTGGAGTGGGCAGCGCTGGCCGGGGTCGGGATCACCACGCTGAAACAACCGACGTGGCAGATTGGCTTTAGCGCGCTGGAGCGATTGATTGCACGCATCGAGGGCAGCGAATTACCCGTTGCTGAGCAGGTATTCTCTGGCGAACTGATTGTTCGCGGCTCCAGCCAGCCTCTCGCCTGAATTTCAGATTTAACCTTCCGTTTACGTGCTCGCTTCGTGAGCACGATCATAATTTCACAGATTGCTGCTTTGCTTTGGAACCGGTTCCATTTAGGGTTTTTCTATTCGTTATGGGCAGAAGACTGCCGTGGAGTAGAACATGAAACCTGACATCATCGTGGTGACCGCCGCTTATGGCCACGCACAGATTGCCGCACTCGGCGGTCAGCGTGCGCTCTTGCCGATTATCCAGCAGGCGGGCGCTGACGGGGTCGAAATCCGCCGCGAACTGCTTGATGACGCGGCGCTGGCCGATCTGCCTGCGCTGGCCGGGGCGATAGCTGAGCATCAGTTGCAGGCCAGCTATTCCGTGCCGGATACGCTGTTTTGTGACGGCGGCGAAATCAATCCACGCATAACCCACTACGTTGAAGAAGCACGCCAGCTAAACGCTCAGCGGCTGAAGCTGGCGCTGGGAGACTTCCCGGGCGTGCTGCCTGGCGAAACGTTGCAGGCGCAGCTGTCGGATCTGCCGTTTCAGCTGACGGTGGAAAATGACCAGACCGAACAGGGCCGCCTGGCACCGTCCGTCGCGTTTTTCACGGCGGTCAGGGAGGCCGGACTGCCGATCAGCATGACCTTTGATATGGGTAACTGGTGCTGGACCGGCGAAAACGCCGACGAGGCCGCACAGCAGCTGGCTGCGCAGGTAGGCTATGTGCATGTCAAAGCCGCAGTGCCCCATCATGACAGTTTCCGTGCGATTGCGCTGGATGAGGCTGACGACCACTGGCGCACCCTGTTGCAACAGCTGCCCGCCCGCGCGCCGCGCGGTATTGAGTTTCCGCTGGAAGGCGACGATCTGACTGCGGTGACACGCCACTATGTGTCGCTGCTGCGTAACGTGTAAGGAGTGAAGATGACGACGCATCACACTATGCATCACAACGGTCCGCTTGATGTTGTCACCATCGGTGAAGCGATGGCGATGTTCATCGCCCGTGAAACCGGCGACCTCGCCGCAGCAGAGACCTTTGTTAAACGCGCGGCGGGCGCTGAACTCAATGTGGCGACCGGCCTGGCCCGTCTTGGTTTGAAAGTGGGCTGGGTCAGCCGTATCGGCGATGACGCTTTTGGCCGGTTTATCTGCCAGCAGCTGGAAAAAGAGGGTGTCGACCACGCCCGCGTAACGGTTGATAAGCGCTATCCCACCGGTTTTCAGCTCAAGTCAAAAGTTGATGACGGCTCGGATCCGCTGGTGGAATATTTCCGTAAAGGCTCTGCCGCCAGCCATCTGTCGGTTGATGATTTTGATGCGGACTATTTTGGCTCGGCGCGTCATCTGCATCTGAGCGGTGTGGCGGCGGCGCTGTCAGAGAGTTCGCTGGAACTGCTGAAGCACACCGCCAAAGAGATGCGCGCACGCGGTAAAACCATTTCGTTTGACCCTAACCTGCGGCCGGTGCTGTGGCGCAGCGAAGAGGAGATGCGTAAGCAGCTCAATCTGCTGGCGGAGTATGCCGACTGTGTACTGCCGGGTGAAAAAGAGGGGCTGATTCTGACGGGCTATCGTCAGCCGGAAGCGATCGCGGATTTCTATCTCGACAGGGGAGTGAAAGCCGTGGTGATCAAAACCGGTTGTGACGGTGCCTGGTATAAAACCGCACAGGGCGAACAGGGTCAGGTTGCGGCGGTGAAAGTCGACAATGTCGTGGACACCGTCGGTGCCGGTGACGGCTTTGCCGTTGGTGTGATAAGCGCCCTGCTGGAAGGTCAGTCGCTGCCGCAGGCGATTCGTCGTGGCAATAAAATTGGTTCGATGGCAATTCAGGTCATTGGTGACAGCGAAGGTCTGCCGACGCGTCAGCAACTGGGCGACGTGTAGTTCGCGCCCCTCTACAGACACAGGAGTTCCCGATGAAAAAGCAGACAATCGCGCCAAAACGCTGGTGGTTCATCATGCCCATCGTGTTTATCACCTACAGCCTGGCGTATCTCGATCGTGCAAATTTTAGCTTCGCTTCTGCTGCCGGGATTAATGACGATCTCGGCATCACCAAAGGCATGTCCTCGCTGCTGGGTGCGCTGTTCTTCCTGGGTTACTTCTTTTTCCAGATCCCGGGTGCGATTTACGCCGAACGCCGCAGCGTGAAAAAACTGATCTTCGGCTGCCTGATCCTGTGGGGTGGCTGCGCTTCGCTGACCGGCGTAGTCAGCAACATTCCCATGCTGGCGGCTATTCGCTTTGTGCTGGGCGTGGTGGAAGCCGCGGTGATGCCTGCGATGCTGATTTATATCAGCAACTGGTTTACCAAATCGGAACGTTCCCGTGCCAACACCTTCCTGATTCTGGGAAATCCGGTCACGGTACTGTGGATGTCGGTGGTGTCGGGCTATCTGATTGAATCATTTGGCTGGCGTGAGATGTTTATCTTCGAAGGGATTCCGGCGGTGATCTGGGCGATTGCCTGGTGGTTCCTGGTGCAGGATAAACCCGCACAGGCGCGCTGGATGAGCGACGCTGAGAAAGCGGCATTGCAGGCGGAACTGCAGAAAGAGCAGGAAAACATCAAGGCGGTGCGTAACTACGGTGAAGCGTTCCGTAACCGCAACGTCATCATTCTCTGCCTGCAATATTTCGCCTGGAGTATCGGTGTGTACGGCTTTGTGCTGTGGCTGCCGTCGATTCTGCGCAACGGCACGCAGATGGGCATGGTTGAAGCGGGCTGGCTCTCAGCCGTCCCTTATCTGGCGGCGACCATTGCGATGGTGGTGGTCTCCTGGGCGTCGGACAAAACCCAGAACCGTAAGCTGTTCGTCTGGCCGCTGCTGCTGGTGGGCGCGCTGGCCTTCCTCGGCTCTTATCTGGTGGGGTCGAATAATTTCTGGATGTCCTACACGCTGTTAGTGATTGCCGGTGCCGCAATGTATGCGCCTTACGGACCGTTCTTCGCCATTATTCCTGAGATGCTGCCACGCAATGTTGCCGGTGGCGCGATGGCGCTGATCAACAGCATGGGTGCGCTGGGGTCGTTCATCGGTTCATGGATTGTCGGCTATCTTAATGGTGCCACCGGCAGCCCGTCGGCGTCTTACATCTTCATGGGATCGGCCCTGCTGGTTTCGGTGTGGCTGACGCTGATTGTGAAACCGGCGCAGAACAAAGCACCGCCGCTGCAGGGTGCGAAACCGGCCTGAAAGCGTAAACGCTGAAGGGTGTTGCTCCGCGAGGCTTTGCTACCGGTGTCAGCGCCCATCGCATTTGCCAGGAAAGCAGGCTGAAAGCGAAAGCGTTAACCTCTGTTTCTCCGGGCGGCCTGCAAGCCGCCCGCTACTTATTGACCGGGAGCCACCGAATGAAACCCGCTGTAATTCTTTATAAAAAACTGCCTGACGATCTCTATGCGCGCCTGGCTGAACAGTGTGACGTGACGGAAATCAGCGATCTTTCGCCGGAAAGCCAGCAGCAGCACGCTGAGGTATTTCAGCAGGCAGAAGGTCTGCTGGGATCGGGCGGTAAAGTGAATGGCGATTTGCTGGCGAAAATGCCTAACCTGCGCGTCTGCTCCAGTGTCTCTGTGGGCTACGACAATTTTGATGTTGATGCACTGAATCAGCGTCATGTGGTACTGATGCACACCCCGACCGTGCTGACCGAAACCGTGGCCGACACCATGATGGCACTGGTGCTGAGCACGGCGCGCCGGGTGCCGGAGCTGGATGCCTGGGTTAAAGCGGGCAACTGGCAGAAGAGCATTGGTCCGGCACAGTTCGGCATCGACGTGCACCATAAAACGCTGGGTATTCTCGGCATGGGACGTATCGGCATGGCGCTGGCGCAGCGCGCGCACTTTGGCTTCGGCATGAACATCCTTTACAACGCCCGCCGCGAACATGAAGAGGCGCAGTCGCGCTTTGGCGCCCAGCGCTGCGAGCTGGAGGCGCTGCTGAAGCAGAGTGATTTCGTCTGCATCAGCCTGCCGCTGACAGAAGAGACGCATCATCTGATCGGCGCTGCCGAACTGGAACTGATGAAGCCCGATGCGGTGCTGATCAACGCCGGTCGCGGGCCAGTGGTGGATGAGAAGGCGCTGATCGCCGCGCTGCAGGCGGGCAAACTGCATGCCGCCGGGCTGGATGTGTTTGAGCAGGAGCCGGTCGCTGCCGACTCTCCGCTGCTGTCGCTGCCCAACGTGGTCACGCTGCCGCACATCGGTTCCGCCACCCATGAAACCCGCTACGGCATGATGCAGGATGCGGTTGAGAATCTTATCGCTGCGCTTGGCGGCAGCGTCGAAAAAAACTGCGTGAACCCGCAGGCGCTGAAGTAATCCCCACGCCTTTCCATTGCGCCCGCCGATGGCGGGCGTTATGGTGGACCCCCGATTCGCTATCACAAATATTTAACCGCTATGTCCTTTTCTCAGTTCGGCGACAAATTTACCCAACATTCCGGCATCTCACGTCTGATGGAAGATATGGGCGCGGGCCTGCGCACGCCTGGCACCATCATGCTGGGCGGCGGCAATCCGGCGCAAATTCCGGCCATGAACGACTACTTTCAGCAGCTGCTGCAGCAGATGCATGAGGAAGGCAAACTCAGCGAGGCGCTGTGCAATTACGACGGTCCGCGTGGCAAGGCGACGCTGCTGGCGTCACTGGCCGGGCTGCTGAGCGAGCAGTTTGGCTGGCCGATTACGGCACAGAACATCGCCCTGACGAATGGCAGCCAGAGCGCCTTCTTCTATCTGTTTAACCTGTACGCTGGTCGCCGGGCTGATGGCAGCAAAAAGCGGGTGCTGTTCCCGCTGGCACCCGAGTATCTTGGCTATGCGGATGCGGGTCTGGAAGAGGCGCTGTTTGTGTCGGCGAAGCCGAACATTGAGCTGCTGCCGGAAGGTCAGTTTAAATATCATGTTGATTTCGAGCATCTGCCGATGAACGATGATGTCGGCCTGATCTGCGTATCGCGCCCGACTAACCCTACCGGCAACGTGATCACCGATGATGAGCTGATGCAGCTTGATGCGCTGGCACAGCAGCATGACGTGCCGCTGCTGATCGATAACGCGTATGGCCTGCCGTTCCCCGGCATCATCTTCAGTGACGTGCGTCCGCTGTGGAATCCCAACATCATTCTCTGCATGAGCCTGTCTAAGCTCGGCCTGCCCGGTGCGCGTTGCGGCATTATTATCGCTGACGAGAAGACTATCTCTGCGCTGAGCAACATGAACGGCATCATCAGCCTGGCGCCCGGCAGTATCGGCCCGGCCATCGCCAATGAGATGATCTGTCGCGGCGATCTGTTGCGGCTCTCCGAAGAGGTGATCAAGCCGTTCTATCAGCAGAAGGTGCAGCAGACCATTGCGATTCTGCGGCGTTATCTGCCGGAAGAGCGCTGCCTGATCCACAAGCCGGAAGGGGCGATTTTCCTCTGGCTCTGGTTCCGCGATTTGCCGGTTAGCACCGAAACGCTCTATCAGCGACTGAAAGCGCGCGGCGTGCTGATGGTGCCGGGCCACTTCTTCTTCCCGGGGCTGGAGCAGGCGTGGCCGCACACGCATCAATGCATGCGGATGAACTACGTACCGGATGCAGAGAACATCGAGCGGGCGGTGCAGATTCTGGCAGAAGAGGTTGAGAACGCCTGGCGCGACAGCTAATCCTGCGGATCGGTTAAGGAGCGCTGGCACCACTGTGCCAGCTGCTGAATCGCCTGTTCAACCTCTGCATTCCAGCCGAAACCGGCATTGAGCCGGAAACAGTGATCGTAGCGCTGATCGGTGGCAAAAATGTGGCCGGGTGCAATTCCGATACCTGCGTTGCGTGCTTTCAGAAACAGCTCGCGCACGTTCAGCGCCCCTGGTGGCATCTCGACCCACAGCACATAGCCGCCTTCCGGATCGGACACCCGGGTTCCCGCCGGAAATTCCCGCAGCACCGACTGACGCATTTCACGGATTTGCCTCGCGAGTTCACGCCGTAATTTGCGCAGGTGAGCATCGTAGCCGCCGCTTCGCAGCAGTTCCGCCACCGCCGCCTGTGACAGCACGGAGGTGCCCATCGTCGAGGTGTATTTCAGTGAGGCGATTTTGCGCATGTAGTTGACGCTGTGAACCCAGCCAATGCGAATGCCCGGTGCCACGGTTTTAGAGAAGCCGCTACAGAGAATGGCGTTGGGGCTGAAGGCGCGCATCGGGAAGGGGCGACGCTCACCAAAGGCCGTATCGCCAAAAATATCATCCTCAATAATCACCACATCGTTTTCATCCGCCTGCCGGGCAATATAGGCTTTATGCTCGTTGGGAATGCTCTTGCCCAGCGGGTTATTGACGTTGCACAGGGTGAGAAAAACCCGCACCGCCTTGCGCTGAAACAGCCCGGTGAGCTTCGCGATATTCACATACCCTTCCGGCCCGGCTTCCACTTCAATCACCCGTAAATTCAGGTTATGCAGCATTTGCAGCAGCACGAAATAGCAGGGTGACTCCACCGCTACCACGTCGCCTGGCTGGGTGGTGGCGCGCAGCGACAGCGAAATCGCCTCAATGCAGCCGTTGGTAATCAGAATATCGTCGGCGCTGATATTGCAGCCATAACCCACTGCGCGGCGGGCAATTTCTGTTTTCAGCGGCGCATAGCCGGTGCCCTTGACGGTATTCCCGAGCAGGGCCGGTTTGCTGTAGCCCATCTGGCGCATCAGCAGGCCGATGCGTTTGACCGGATAGAGCGCGCTGTCGCCGTTGGCCAGATCGAGACGCACCCGGCAGTCGGAGCCGAGCATCGCCAGATGCAGTTCTGTCTGCTCATCAAGCGGCGCAATGGCACGCGGCTGTTCGCTGACGGCGGGCAGCTGATGCGATGAAGGCCGCAGCGGGGCGACAAAAAAGCCCGATTTGGGACGGGCAATGGCGTAGCGCTCATCCTCCAGCGTGCGCAATGTTTTCAGGGCGGTAGTGAGGCTGACATTGTACTGCGTCGCCAGCGTGCGCACCGACGGCAGACGGCTGTCGGGTGCCAGCGAACCGGCATGAATGGCCTGCTTGATCTGTTCTGCTATCTGGCGGTAACGACTGTTCTGACTTGCCTGTTCCCCGATAACATCGGCCATCTGTTCCACCCCATATCGCGCTGATCTGTGCATATTCAACAGAGTACATTCAAAGTACTTTAGGCTGCATCTCTTAATTATTCATGACGCTAAACGGCACGCTGACCCCCGGCAACCGCAGGGCTGAAAGCCACAAAGTGATGCTGTTCACCTGAGGAAAACGTGAAAAATGAATAATTTGCCCGCCATGATGAAGGAGATTGACGCGTATCTGTCACCCGCAATTGTTGAGTCGGCTCAGCGCTGCTCCGCCCGCCTGCTGGCGGCGCTACCGGATAAGCGGCAGCTGGAGAACAACCGTGTGCTGCTTGCCTATGGCGGTGGAAAAGACAGCAGCTACATGGTGGCTTACGTGCGTTACATTCAGGGGCTGATCTGGCAGCAGCAGGGCAGCACTTTCTCTCTGCGGGTCAGCACTAACCGTCATGCGGCAATGAACCAGAGCGTGATGGAGAACATCCATCGCGTTTACCAGGCGCTGGCGATGCATGACGATGAGCGGGCGGAATGTCTGGTGGTGGATGGTCTGCTGATCCGGCCGTTTGCCCGTGATTTGCCGATGCCGGAGAGCGTGCGGCAGCAGAACCGCCATGACGTGCTGATGAATGGCCATCGCTTTCGCGCCGATGCGCGTTCAACCTTCTGCAACGCCTGTAATCTCAGCATGGTGAACTCCTTTGGCCTGGCGGCAGACTACAACGGCGGCGTCGATCTGATTATGACCGGCGACTCGCCACAGGAGCAGGCCGCCTATGTCGCCTGGGCGCGGCACCTCTCGCGGCTGTTTGATGCGCCCGTCGCCAGTAAAAGCCGCGGCTTCAGCGGATTTCTTCAGACGCTGGACGGGGTGGCTGAGCGCTACTTCAGCGATGTTTACGGCACCGATCAGCTCACGCCCGCCCACCGCATCACCCACCAGCTGGCCCGCGATCCGCTGTTTTTCAACATCTATCAGGACACCGCTTATGAAGCGGGCGCGCACTGGGCGCTGCTCACCGAATTTATGCGCTTCCGCTTTGATGAACTCATGTTCAGCTTTTCTGAATCCGACTGCGGTAATCCGACGCTGATGGCTCACCTGCGCGGGCTGCGGGCAGAGACGCTGCTGCAGCGCAACTATGCCGAAGGGATCCGCGAATATGTGCGCTTTGCGCTGGGGCTGATGGTGAAGAAAGATTTTCCGCCACAGCTGATTGATGAGATGGCGGCACGCTATCAGGACGACCACGCCATTCAGCAGCAGCGGCAGCGTGCAGCCGCGTTCGCCCTGCAGGCGTTTGATCTTAGCGAAGACCAGCTGATCTGCATGATCTACTCACCGTTCCTGGCACAGGGAGAGCAGCTTGGACAGTGGCTGTCGCAGCAGCAGATTGCGCTGAAAGAGGATGCCATCCGTGATCTGCTTGAGCAACGCCACGAGGACCCCGCGCTGGCACAGCAGCTAACGCAGCTCTCTGCCCTGACGCTGACGCAGATGCGGCACTGCTGGCAGCGTCAGCCGGTCAGTTCGCTGCTGGCGGGTAAAAGCAGCGATCCGCTGTCACGCGTTCTGCGTTTCGATCCCCACAAAGCGGTGATTCAGGTCAATAACGGTGTGCTCAACGACATCGTGACAGAAATCATTTCCGGGCGTTAATCCGGTAAGGCGAGGCGATGAAAAAGATTTTCCTGCAAATTGGCGCCCCTCGCGACGGCCAGAACCCGTACTGCGAAGTGGCGAAGCGCGATGGCTATTTCACCGTGCTGGCGGAAATGGGTGATTTTGTCGATTACCAGTCATTAAGCCTGTCGCTGCCGTTTGATCTGATCATTCGCCTCGATCGCCCTGAGAATCCGTGGGCGGTGATGCAGGCTTATCTGCACGCCGGTTTACTGGCGCATCCGCTGGTGGTGCTGGCGGGCTTTGAAGCCTACAACGCCAGTGCCGGACGGCTGCGCGAGATGCTGGCCGGGCCGGACGCGCCCGCCGCTTTTATTCCGCTGGACAAATATGCGCAGCGCATGGCGCTGAAAAAAGCCTGGCCGCGCTTTCCGCAGCCGGAGTTCCGCTTTTTCGCCTCGCCGCTCAGCATTCTTGATGCTGAACAGGCGCTGATCTATCCCTGCGTCGTGAAACCGGTGGATGGCGGCGGCGGGCTGGGCATCTGGCTGATTGAATGCGCCGATCAGTTGCACAGCGTGGTAAAGCAGCTGGTGCAGACCATGAACTACGGCGGACGCGGCTTCAGCGGCTTTATTGTGGAAAGTGCCTTGATCGGCGATGAGTTTTCGTTGCAGGGCGTGGTGCATCAGGGCCATCCCCTGGCGCTGACCTGCTGTCAGAAAGTGATTGAGCAGCACCGGGACAGCGAAGGCTGCGTCAGCTTTTATGAGTCGGGGCATGTGGCGCTGGCGGCGGCGGCACTGCCACCCTCGTTCAGCAGTCTGATGACGTTCTGTTGTGAAACCTTTGGCTATCGTCAGGGCGCGTTTCATATCGATTTTATTGTGGTTAACGGCGTGCCGCATTTCCTGGAGATGGGGTTCCGGCTCTCCGGCATGGGCGTCGCGAGCCTGGTGCAGGCGACGACGGGCATTAACTGGGCGGAAGTCACCTTCCGGCTGGAGGCGGGCGACGCTATGCCCGCCTTTGCCTTCACCACCCCCGGTGCTGCTGGTCAGCTGCGGTTGCGCCAACCGGCGCAGCTGCTGGCGGCCGAACGCTGGATCGAGCAGCATCAGCAGGGCGCGCTGTTGCCAACACTCAGATTACCTGCCTTGCAGATTTCACCCCGCTCCTCTCTTTATGCCGATCTGACCCGTCACGCAGGCATTCTGGCGACGTTCAGCCTGACGGCCTCCACGCGTGAGCCCATTATGACCGTGTTTCAGCAGGTGATTGCCGCACAGTCAGTCACAGCAGGGAGAGACAAAGTATGTGCAGGATGATTCTGGCGCATGGCCAGTTCGACAGCGCACAGATACTGGAAGCGGCACGCGTCATGAGCTGCGGTGAAAGTGCTGAACACGATGGCCCGATTAAATCGCATCCCAACGGCTGGGGCTGCCTGTGGCTGGAAGAAGGCGAGATTCGGACCCTGCACGGTACCGGCCCGTTCGCAGATGCCCTGCCGGGTATTGATGTGGATCGCCTCCGCAGCCGGTTTCTGGCCGTGCATGTGCGCCACGCCACCCTGAGCAAAAATCAGGGACTGGAATTTTCTCATCCGCTGTGGCGCAACAGCGCCGGACATCAGTGGTACATGATGCACAACGGCTTTCTGCCGACCATTTACCGCCAGCTCGGTCTGGCGGAATCACGCTTCGACTCCGAAGAATATCTGCGCTATCTGGTGGATCAGACCACGCCCGCCGATTTCACCCGCGACTATCTGCGCACAAAGATGGCGCAGATTGAGCCGGGCGGCAGCGCAGGCAATGCCATCTTCGTCACCCGCGATAAAGCCTGGGCGTGGCAGTGGTATCCGCACGACACTCCCTGGCCCGACTATTTTACGATGCATTTTCGGCAACAGGACGGTTGCACGCTGATCGCCTCTGAACCCGTGGCAATACCAGGCAGCGCCAGTAGCTGGCGGCGAATGAACAATCATGAACTCTATGAAATATCGTTTAGGGAGTGATAAACATGGCTATTTTCAATCAGTTCCGCGTGATTAATCCTAACATGTTTGTGGAATCTGCCTGGCTGGATGACATCGTCACCGCACGGGTGCCGCTGCTGGTGCTGCGCAATTTCCTGACGCCAGAGGCGCGGGAAACGGTGGTGGCTGACCTGCAGCGCTGCCGGGAAAAGATCCGTGTCTCTCACTATCCCAATGGCGCACTGACCACGCTTGGCCCCTATCTGGCCCGCCACACTGCGGCACCGGATAACTACTTTACTGAGCTGCGTGATATCCAGCCAGCGTTGCCCCCCTCGCTGAACACACTGCGCGAACAGATTTACCGCTGGGTTCAGCATGCACTGCGGCTGGAAAGCTTAAACATCGCCCATGAACCGGGTTGTGGTGACTACGCCGGTTCTATCGTGCGCTTTCACGCCAATGGCGTCGCTAACCCGCTGCATAACGACAATATCGTGCGCGACGCTGCCCGGACCTCGCTGGTGGTGACGCAGATCCTGCATCAGCTCAGCTGCGTGGTCTGCCTGCAGGAGTGCAATGCGGGCGGGGCGCTGCGTATCTACAACAAAAAGTGGTCGCCGGAGGATGAGCGGTTCAAGACCGCCGGTGAACTGGGGTATCGCAGTGGGGTGATTGATAACAGCGAGATCTGCGAATTTTCCCCCCGCAGTGGTGATATCTACCTGTTTAATCCGGCTTTTTATCATGAGATTGATCGGGTTGAAGGCGATACCCGCATCACTATGGGGTTCTTTTTCGGCCTGACCGACAAAAAAATGAAACACGCTATCGCCTGGAGTTAATCCGGTCCGGGCCAGACAAGGAGAGGGAGATGACAACGTTTGAGAAAATTACTGCGCTGCTGGATCAGCATCAGGCCAGCTACCGCGTGGTGGAGCATGAGGCGGCAGGGCAGACCGAACAGATCAGCCAGATCCGCGGCAACGCGCTGGGTCAGGCCGCCAAAGCGATGGTGCTGGAGGTGAGCATGCCGGACGGTGCGCCGTCGCGACAGCTGCTGGCGATTGTGCCCGGCGACTGCCGGATCAATTTCAAAAACGCGGCGCGCGCCATCGGCGGCAAAAAATCCTCGTTTGCCGCCCCGGCGCTGGCACAGGCCCTGACCGACTGTGTGATGGGCGCGGTGCCGCCGTTTAGTTTTGATGACCGGCTGGCGCTGCGGGTGGATACCCGGCTGCAACAGGCGGGAACGTTATGGTTTAACGCGGGCGAGCTGGAGAAGTCGATCGCGCTGGCTGCAGATGATTATTTTCGCATTGTGGGTGACGCGTGCTGTGCAGATATCGCCTCCCCGATTGCGATCACCGCCTGACGGCGGGACAAGGAGTTTAAGATGTCGGTAAAAGATATGCTGTTAGCGCTGTGCGTGGTGGTGGCGTGGGGCGTGAATTTTGTGGTGATCAAGCTGGGGCTGCAGGGTATGCCGCCTTTCCTGCTGGCCGGGCTGCGTTTCGCTCTGGTCGCCTTTCCCGCCATTTTCTTTGTGCGACGCCCGCCGATCCCGCTGCGCTGGCTGGTGGTTTACGGGATGACCATCAGTTTTGGTCAGTTTGCGTTTCTGTTTCTGGCGATCAAGCTCGGCATGCCAGCCGGTCTGGCGTCACTGGTGCTTCAGGCGCAGGCCTTCTTTACCCTGTTGCTGGGCGCGCTGCTGCTGGCGGAGAAACTGCGCTGGAATCATATCGTCGGGATTATCATCGCCACGCTGGGGATGTTTATGCTGGCGACGGCGGGGATGGAGGGACAGACCAGCGCCGGTATCACGCTGACCACCATGATGCTGACGCTGTCGGCGGCGCTGTCATGGGGGCTGGGCAACATCACCAATAAGATTATTATGCGGAACCGCAGTGTGCCGATCATGTCGCTGGTGGTATGGAGTGCGCTGGTGCCGGTCATTCCTTTCTTTGCCTGTTCGCTGCTGTTTGAGGGGCAGGCCGCCATCGTTAACAGCCTGCTGCACATCGATCTGCAGACCGTGCTGGCGCTGTTCTATCTGGCGTTTGTTGCCACCATCGTTGGCTACGCGATCTGGGGAAATTTACTGAGCCGCTATGAAACCTGGCGCGTCGCGCCGCTGTCGCTGCTGGTGCCGGTGGTAGGGATTATTACCGCCGCGCTGGTGCTCGATGAGCATCTTTCCGGGCAGCAGATGCTCGGTGCGGTGGTGATTATTCTGGGGCTGCTGGTGAATGTGTTTGGTGGCGTGCTGGGTCAGCGCCTGGCGATGCGAACGCAGCCGTAAGGGCAAGGCTGGCGTCAGATATAAGGGCAAAAAATATCGCCTTGATGTCAGGTGACAGGCTCAGGGAGCATACGCCTTTCGCAAAGACGCAATAGACGCCATCCCTGGCATGCTCAGCGCGGCCCATCCTTGGTCCGCGATGCTTTGCTACAGGCGTATGCTCCCATCGCTTTGAACTTATCAGCCGTCTGAAACAGGGGATCGGAGCAACAATTTTTGCCTTATGAATCTCCACTGATCTTAAAAACGACAAACGCCGCATTAGCGGCGTTTTTTATGGTTACTTCAGAAATTACTTCAGAATCTCAATACGGCGTGGTTTCGCCTCTTCCGGCACCAGTCGTTCAAGATCGATGCTCAGCAGACCATTTTCGAGACGGGCATCGCGCACCACAATGTGGTCGGCGAGCTGGAATTTACGCTCAAAGTTACGCTCGGCGATTCCCTGATAGAGGTACTTACGCTCGGCCTGCTCTTCCGGGTGGGCACCCCGCACGATCAGCACGTTATCGTGCGCCGTGATATCCAGTTCGCTCTGAGAAAAACCAGCCACCGCAATCGTAATGCGATAGTGATTTTCATCGACCAGTTCAACGTTATAGGGAGGATAGCCGCCATTGCTCTGATTCTGATTAGATTCGAGCAGGTTAAACAGGCGATCAAAACCGATAGCAGAGCGATAAAGTGGGGTGAGATCAAAGTTACGCATATTAAGACTCCTGAATGTCAGCAAGTTTTGGCAACCTTCCACAATTGGACAGGCTGTATACGGCACCTCACTGTCCCTTGCGGCGACGGTGAGTGCGTCCGTAAGCTAAAAATGGGTGTGACAAAACGTTTTTCAAGAGGGTGAAATGCAATTTTTTTCGCCAAATTGTGGAAATGACATACACTCAGGACTACTTTTGCCAGACGCAGACGGACTTCGCCCCAGAGTGTTGACGTTGTCTGGCAAGCCAACTCAGTCAGGCCTGTGCCATGACTGAAGGGATGATGATAATGAAATTGATGAAGACCTTACCTCTGGCTGGAATGGTGTGCTGCGCAATGGCAACAACAAGCTGTTCCAGCGTGATGTCTCATACCGGTGCGAGTCAGGGATACTACGCCGGCACCCGCGCCAGCGCTGACATGCTGACGGACGGTGATACCAGCTGGGCGCTGAAACCGCTGGCGTTAATCGATCTTCCTTTCTCTGCCGTGCTGGATACGCTGCTGCTGCCGTGGGACTACTATCGCAGCGACAAAGACAAATCTCTCGACTCCCCGCGTGAACGCATCCTGCAGAGCGAAAGGCTGGCGCATACGCAGGAGAGCCTGGCGCAGGCGCAGCCAATGCCGCCTATGCGTTCACAGCCGCAACCGTAAAGAGCTGCCGCCAGCCATTCACTTCACGCATAAAAGCAATCTGTGTACCGTCAGGTGACCAGACCACCGCGTCACCTGACGGGGCGTCTTCCGTTCTGCGGGTCAGACGCTGACACGCGCCGCTCTCAACGTCACATCGCATCACACTGTTATCGCAGATAAAGGCGATTGACTGGCCGTCAGGATGCCAGCTAAAGGCGGACTGAATGCTGTGGCTGAGTCGGGTAATCTGACGCGGTTCGCCGCCGTTGGGAGAGACCGTCCAGAGCTGGATCACCGCCTGGGCATCCGCCATCAGAAACGCAATCTGGCTGCCATCGGGCGCGCTACGCAGCCAGTGGCGCGGTTGTAATGCCACGCCCCGGCTGTGCGTCAGGCGACGCTGCTGCACGCCAGCCGGGGGCGCGGGTAACTGCTGGCTGCTGCCCTCCAGCGGCCTCTCTCCCGCGCGGGCATACTCCTCCAGCGCGTCAGGCAGATCGACAATGAAAACGTCGGAGCGCTTCTCGCCCTGGGCCGTCAGCGTGTCGCCAATAAAAGCAATGGCCCAGCGCTGCCAGCTGCCATCCGCTTTCTTGTAGCCACGATCACCCACCCAGCACTCCTCAAAGGCACGATTGATCTGGTCACTGCCGGGCTCGGGTTCCGGGTGTGTCTGGCTCACCAGCAGGCAAAAATATGTGCCACCATACTCACGTGGATGCTGCTTTTCCGGCGTCACCGCACGCAGCGGCACCGCGATACCGACATTGCGCAGATCCAGACGGCTATCCAGCGCATGCATCACATGGTCGTTGTAGGTAAAGCTGAGGCGTGAACCGTCAGGGCTGAAGACATGCACATGTGAGCCGCCGCGCAGCGCGCCAGGGGTAAAGGGCGGCGTGATATCGCAGGCATCCAGATTCACCGCCTCGCCGTTCTGAACGATCACACCGCGCCGGTGGTGGAAGTCATACTGCCAGCCCGCATCGGGATGTTCAGGACCATGAATGCAGACGTAGCGCGGGGGCAGATCGGGGCTGACCGTGACGACGCCGACATGGGCTCCGTCACGTGCCTGATAGAGCACCTCAACCTCACCGGTCATCACATTGACCCGCTCAATGGTCTGGCTGGTAAATGATGCGCCCGATGGACGAACGTCAAACGCCAGCCACTGGCTGTCGGCCGTCCAGACATTGATATTGGTGAGCTGATGCTGACGGGCAGCAAAGGTGATCTGTTTTTCTGACATGATGAAACCCACGGAGAAAGCGTTGCCCGACAACTTACGCGATTCCGTTTTGCCGTGCAGCTTTTTTGGCGGGTTAAGAGAGCCGGGCCGCGGCGGCCCGGCAGAGAACAGCAGCGTTACAGCACTAACTCTTCAATGGCATGCGCGACGCCATCTTCCATATTGGTTCGGGTGATGAACTGGGCGATTTTTTTCACCGACTCAATGGCGTTACCCATCGCGACACCTGTCCCGGCGTATTCAATCATCGCCAGGTCATTCTCCTGATCGCCAATCGCCATCACTTCTTCCTGCTTCAGGCCGAGCTTCTCCGCCAGCATTTTGACGCCCTGACCTTTATTCACCCGACGATCGAGGATTTCCAGGTAATAAGGCGCGCTTTTCAGGATGGTGTAAGTCTGATGAGCGTGTTCCGGCAGGCGGGCAATCGCCGCATCAAGCAGGGCGGGCCGATCAATCATCATCAGTTTCGGGAAGCGCATGGCGCGATCCATCTCTTCCACCGCACGATAGCGCACCGGAATGCCGGTCAGGCTCGCTTCATGGATGGTGTATTCACTGATGTCTTTGTTCGGCGTGTAGAGATGAGATTTGTCGAACGCCTGGAAATGCACGCCAAGCTCACGCGCCAGATTCTCAATGTAGAGGTAGTCGTCAAAGGTCAGCGTCACTTCTGCGACACACTCACCATCTGCGGCCTGATGAACCAGCGCACCGTTGTTGCTGATCGCATACTGGCCGGGTGCCTGCATATCCAGCTCCATGAGGTAGCGCTGAATACCCACAAATGGCCGTCCGGTGGTCAGCACAATCGACACGCCCTGCTGGCGGGCGCGATCCAGGGCAGATTTTACCCCCGGCGTGATCTCATGTTGCGGATTGAGCAGGGTGCCATCCATGTCGATAGCGATCAATTTAATAGCCATAGAGTCCTCGTTGCGTCTGGGTTTTATTCAATGCTAGCGCGATTCCGCGCACATTGACCAGTTTCCTGGCAGGCGAGAATGGCTGGCAAACCGCCAGCATCAGGCGGTAAAGAGATCGCGGTGGATTTTAATCACGGCTTTTCGGATTGTTGCGGGCTCACCAGGTGCGCAGCAGGGGCGATGGATATCGTGCGGGAAAAAGAGCGCGAACATGCCCGGCAGCAGCGTAATCACCGACTCGTTCGACAGCGTCTGATAAAACACGACGTCACGCTGTCCGGCGAAATCTTCGGTAATTTTCTGGCCGGCATGGGCGCGGGCCACACCGATATCCTCGGTACCTGCCAGCAGATACTGAATATCGATGTAGTTAAAGTGGGACTCTGCCCGGCGTGCGCTGGCCTGTTCGGTCATCATCTCCTGCACCAGACAGAACATGTTGTTGTCAGGCAAAATTTCATATTTGCCGGTTTCCAGCTGGCTGAAATCGGTTCCGGCAATCCAGCGTATCGCCTGATCGATTACCGGATGAAAGGCGTGCCGTTCTCTGTCCCAGTCGTGACGATCGCAAACAATCATGGTGTAACTCCCTGTAATAATGCGTGCGCCGGAATAGCGCAAAGAGAGGCAAGAGTAAGGGAGCTGACGGGGTGAAAACGTGATCGGGGTCGCAGCATGCGGGCAGGAGGAGGTACGCTGGCCGATTTTCGCTCATACGGTACAAAAAAAAAGGCCATCACCTGAGTGATGGCCTGTGATGTCCGCTGACGGTTAAATATCGATGTTGGCCGCTTTCAGCGCATTCTCTTCGATGAAGGCGCGGCGCGGTTCTACCGCATCGCCCATCAGGGTCGTGAACAGCTGGTCAGCACCAATCGCATCTTTAATGGTGACGCGCAGCATACGACGGCTGTCCGGGTCCATCGTGGTTTCCCACAGCTGATCCGGGTTCATCTCGCCCAGACCTTTGTAGCGCTGGACCGACAGGCCGCGACGCGACTCTTTAACCAGCCACTCCATCGCCTGCTCGAAGCTTGCCACCGGCTGACGACGCTCACCACGTTCAATGTAAGCATCTTCTTCCAGCAGACCACGCAGTTTGCTGCCCAGAGCGCAGATTTTGCGGTACTCAGGTCCCTGAATAAACTCGGCTTCCAGCGGATAGTCGGTATCCACACCGTGGGTACGAACGCGCAGCACCGGTTCGAACAGGTTGAGTTCGCGGTTTTCACGCACCTGTGCCAGCCAGGTGCTGCCGTGCGCTTCACGTTCAGTCAGATAGCTCACCAGACCGTTCAGCCAGGTTGTGACCTCTGCTTCGTTGCTCAGGTCGCTGAGCGTGTCGTGATAAATCATCGCACGCAGCATGGCCATCGGATAACGGCGTTCCATACGCTTGATCATCTTCTGGGTGCTGTTGAAGTCAGAGACCAGCGACTCCAGCGGCTCACCGCCCAGCGCAGGCGCGCTGGCATTGGTGTGCAGCGTCGCACCATCAAGCGCGATAGCGATCTGATACTGGTCCATCGCCTCGTCATCTTTGATGTACTGCTCCTGCTTGCCTTTCTTCACTTTGTAGAGCGGCGGTTGGGCGATATAAACGTGGCCGCGCTCAATGATTTCAGGCATCTGACGATAGAAGAAGGTCAGCAGCAGCGTACGGATGTGTGAGCCATCAACGTCGGCATCGGTCATGATGATGATGCTGTGATAGCGCAGCTTGTCCGGGTTGTACTCATCGCGACCAATGCCGCAACCCAGTGCGGTGATAAGCGTGGCCACTTCCTGCGAGGCGAGCATCTTGTCGAAACGCGCTTTCTCAACGTTAAGGATCTTACCTTTCAGCGGCAGAATCGCCTGGTTTTTACGGTTACGGCCCTGTTTGGCCGAGCCGCCTGCGGAGTCACCCTCCACCAGGTAGATTTCAGACAGCGCCGGGTCGCGCTCCTGGCAATCTGCCAGTTTGCCTGGCAGGCCAGCCAGGTCCAGCGCACCTTTACGGCGGGTCATCTCACGGGCGCGACGGGCTGCTTCACGGGCACGCGCGGCGTCGATGATTTTGCCTACGACGATTTTGGCGTCTGACGGGTTCTCCAGCAGGTATTCGGCCAGCAGTTCGTTCATCTGCTGCTCAACGGCCGATTTCACCTCAGAGGAGACCAGTTTGTCTTTGGTCTGTGAGGAGAATTTTGGATCCGGCACTTTCACCGAAACCACGGCGATCAGACCTTCACGTGCGTCATCACCGGTGGCGCTGACTTTGGCTTTCTTGCTGTAACCCTCTTTATCCATGTAAGCATTCAGGGTACGGGTCATCGCCGCACGGAAACCGGCGAGGTGCGTCCCCCCATCGCGCTGCGGGATGTTGTTGGTAAAGCAGTAAATATTTTCCTGGAAGCCGTCGTTCCACTGCAGTGCCACTTCCACGCCAATGCCATCTTTCTCGGTAGAGAAATAGAACACGGTAGGGTGAATCGGCGTCTTGTTTTTGTTGAGGTACTCAACAAACGCCTTGATGCCGCCTTCGTAATGGAAGTGATCAGTTTTGCCATCACGCTTGTCTTCCAGACGAATCGACACGCCTGAGTTCAGGAATGACAGTTCGCGCAGGCGTTTTGCCAGGATGTCATACTCGAAATCGCGCACGTTGGTAAAGGTTTCGTAGCTTGGCCAGAAACGTACGCGTGTACCTGTAATGTCGGTATCACCGGTGACGGCGAGCGGTGCCTCTGGTACGCCGTGGACGTAAATCTGCTGATGCACTTTGCCTTCGCGACGAATGGTCAGCTCCAGCTTCTGTGACAGGGCGTTAACCACCGAGACGCCCACGCCGTGCAGGCCGCCGGAGACTTTGTAGGAGTTATCGTCGAACTTACCGCCCGCATGCAGCACGGTCATGATCACTTCAGCGGCGGAAACGCCCTCTTCTTCGTGAATACCGGTAGGAATGCCGCGTCCATCATCCTGCACCGATACGGAGTTATCCGCATGGATGGTGACCACAATGTCACTACAGTGACCAGCGAGCGCTTCGTCGATTGCGTTATCCACGACCTCGAATACCATGTGATGCAGACCGGTACCGTCATCGGTATCGCCGATATACATGCCCGGGCGTTTGCGTACCGCATCAAGCCCTTTCAGGACTTTAATACTTGAGGAGTCATAAGAATTCGACATCAACGTTTCTCGCTCATTTTAATCTTCAGGTTGAACCGCTATTTTACCCTGTTCCACGCGGAACATCTTGCCCTTTTCGTCGCTCATGTCGATTACATGTCCGGCAGAAATGGCGCTGACAAACACCTGAGCCTGGGTCGCTTTTAACCGTTCCGCCAGCAGGCGTCGGCGGCTTTCATCCAGCTCAGAAGCAAAGTCATCAATGAGGTAAATACAGCGGCGTCCGCTCTGGCTTGTCAGGAACTCGCCCTGTGCCAGACGCAATGCACACATCAGCAGTTTTAACTGCCCGCGTGAGAGTAAATCTTCCACCGGCGTCCCTTCAGCCCGAATACGAAAATCAGCTTTATGGGGGCCGCTGGCGGTATAGGTCAGGGCGCGATCGCGCTCAAAGTTACGTTCCAGCAGGTCGGCGTAGTCGCTCTCTTTGTCCCAGCCACGCTGGAAGGAGAAGCGCAGCGCAAACTCCGGCAGAAACTGGGCACAGGTAGCGGTAATCTCCGCTGAAATTGCCGCACTGTATTCCGCCCGCCACTGGCTGATCTGTTCAGCCAGCGGGACCAGCTCCTGATCCCAGTGACGAATCTGGCTGTAACGGGAAACCTGGCGCAGCGCCGCGTTCCGTTGTTTAAGCAGGCGACGCAGCGTGTTCCAGGCGTTAAAGAAGCCGGGCGTGTTATGAAAGCAGCCCCAGTCCACATACGCTCTGCGGTATTTGGGGCCGCCATTGAGCAAACTAAAGCCTTCAGGGGTAATTAACTGCATCGGCAGCAGTTGCGCCAGCTCTGCGACTTTGTGGCCATCGCTGCCATCAATGCGCACTTTGCTGTCACCCGCCCGGTTTTTAGTCAGCCCGACGGAGATCTCCCGCTCTTTGCTTTCCAGTCGCCCGTGCAGCACAAACGCCGCCTCGTCGTGACGGATGACGCGTCCCGCCTGCAGACTGCGAAACGACCGGCCATGCCCCAGCGTATGAATCGCCTCTAAAACGCTGGTTTTCCCACTGCCGTTGACGCCGACCAAGAAATTAAAGCCGGGTGCCAGCTGCAGGTCAGCCTGCTCGATATTACGAAAATCTTTGATAAGAAGGCGGGTTAAAGCCATGAATCAATCCAGCGTGAAGGGCAATAGTCGGGATGAAATGGGTTTTGCCTTTTAGCGATCCAGTGCGTTGACGGCGAAGCAGGTTTGCCCGATATCGCTGTCACCAGGCCGTCGGCGTCGACGCCAGTCTGGTTCAGGCCAGCGCGCAGACCCTGGGAGCATACTGAAGTATGTGACCAGGGGCGAGCACTGCCCGGAATCAGAATGGCAAGTAAGCCAGGCCGATATATCCTATAAGCGCATGGGCATGACGACATAGGCCGCTGCGGGACTCGCCACATCCTCAATCTGCACGCTCGACACCGAATCGGTCAGCAGCAGGCGGACGTTTTCGCACTTCAGCGCGTTCAGTACATCCAGCACGTAACTGACGTTGAAGCCTATCTCCAGCTCAGTGCCGTTGTAGCTGACATCCAGCATCTCTTCCGCTTCTTCCTGTTCAGGGTTATTGGCGGTGATCTTCAGCTGATTTTCGGTGATATAAAGGCGAACGCCGCGGAACTTCTCATTAGAGAGGATCGCCGCACGGGCAAACGCCTGTTTAAGCAGATCGCAGCCCGCTTCCAGCGCTTTGTCGGGATTCTTCGGCAATACGCGGCGATAATCGGGGAAACGACCATCAACCAGCTTAGAGGTAAAGATATAGTCGCCGACGTGCGCACGGATATTGCTGCCGCCAATCTGTACCTGCAGCGGGGTATCGCCTCCATCCAGCAGACGCAGCAGCTCGATCACGCCTTTACGCGGCACAATCACGGAGTGACTCGGCAGCGCCTGACCAATCGGCATAGCGCAGACGGCCAGACGGTGACCGTCCGTAGCGACAGTGCGCAGCTCTTCCCCTTCGGTTTCGAACATCATGCCGTTGAGGTAGTAACGCACATCCTGATGCGCCATCGAGAACTGGGTCGCTTCAATCAGCCGTTTCAGCGTCGCCTGCGGCAGGGTGAATTCAACTTCACTCTGCCAGTCGTCAAGGTTCGGGAAGTCACTGGCGGGCAGGGTAGACAGCGAAAAACGGCTGCGGCCTGAGCGCACCAGCATGCGATCGCCTTCCAGCGCCAGCGTAATTTCTGCGCCATCGGGCAATCCGCGACAGATATCGAGGAATTTGCGCGCGGGCACGGTGGTGGAGCCAGGCTCATGTGCCTGCGTCAGCGCCACGCGTGCGACCATCTCCATTTCCAGATCGGTGCCGGTCAGCAGCAGCGACCCTTCTGTTACCTGCAACAGCAGGTTTCCAAGGATCGGCAACGTCGGACGACCGCCCAGCGGGCCACTTACTTGCTGCAGCGGCTTCAGCAGCTGCTCACGTTCAACAATAAATTTCATAGCGTCAGGAAGATAATGTTCTGATGAGATTAGAGAAATCTTCTTTGATATCGTGGCTCTCTTCACGCAGCTGCTCAATCTTGCGGCAGGCATGAAGCACCGTTGTGTGGTCGCGACCCCCAAAAGCATCGCCAATTTCTGGCAGGCTGTGGTTCGTCAACTCTTTGGCCATCGCCATCGCCATCTGGCGCGGACGCGCTACCGAGCGCGAACGGCGCTTGGACAGCAGATCCGCCACCTTAATCTTGTAGTACTCAGCCACGGTCTTCTGAATATTATCGATGGTGACCAGCTTTTCCTGCAGCGCCAGCAGATCGCGCAGCGCTTCGCGCACGAAATCAATGGTGATCGCCCGGCCGGTAAAGTTGGCGTTGGCGATAACGCGATTCAGTGCGCCTTCCAGTTCACGCACGTTAGAGCGTAAACGCTTGGCAATAAAGAAGGCGACTTCACCCGGCAGACGGATGTCATTCTCATCCGCTTTTTTCATCAGGATCGCCACGCGCGTTTCCAGCTCAGGCGGCTCGATGGCCACCGTTAAACCCCAGCCGAAACGTGACTTGAGACGATCTTCCACCCCGTTGATCTCTTTTGGATAACGATCCGAGGTGAGGATGATCTGCTGATTACCTTCTAACAACGCATTAAAGGTGTGGAAGAACTCTTCCTGCGAGCGCTCTTTGTTCGCAAAGAACTGAATGTCATCGATCAGCAGCGCATCCACCGAACGGTAATAACGTTTGAACTCTTCAATGGCATTGTTCTGCAGCGCTTTAACCATATCCTGCACAAAGCGTTCGGAGTGCATGTAAACCACTTTTGCATTGGGTTTACGCGCAATGATGCCGTTGCCGACTGCGTGCAGCAGGTGCGTTTTACCGAGACCGGTGCCGCCATACAGAAACAGCGGGTTGTAAGCGCCGCCTGGATTATCCGCCACCTGACGTGCCGCCGCGCGCGCCAGCTGGTTGGATTTACCTTCGACAAAGTTATCGAAATTATGACGGTTATTCACATTCGAGCGATACGTTACGTCGGCCGGTGCCGGGACATTATCCCAGCTGGGACGCACGATCTGCGTCGGGGCCGGACGAATATGGCTCTGCACGGGCATCACGGGTGCGCTGACGCTGGCCATTACGGGCTGGCTGACCGCTGCCGCAGGCTGCTGAACCGGGCGCGTACCCACTTCAAAACGCAGGGCAGGCACATTCGGACCACAGAATTCATTCAGCAGTGCATTGATACTGTTAAGGTATTTGTCCCGGACCCAGTCGAGTACGAAGCGATTTGGAGCATACAAGGCAAGCGTATTGTCGTTTAACTCAGCCTGCAGTGGACGGATCCACATGCTGAATTCGGTGGCAGGAAGCTCATCCTGCAAACGGGCAAGACACTGTTGCCAAAGCGTAAGTGACACGGCGGACTCCACTCGTACAAATTCGATAAGAATAGTAGGCGTTACTCTAAGAAACGTTCATTTTTGACACAGACACTAAGAAAGCGCCTGCGACCGCTATCAGCGGTTTCCCGTCCTGCAATCATCGGAGGATCGTCAGCGGAAGGGCGGATCATAGCGCAAAGCGAGGCAGAGATCTTCCCTTTCTACACAGTTTTGATCGTTTTTATCCACAGGCCCGAGACGCGCAAAGAAGTTTACGCCAGTTGCGGGAAAAACCAGAAGGGATCTGCCGAAATGCATTAAATTTTCGGGCGACATCTCATTTTATCCCCAGGATCCGGCAAGCCGATCGCAATAAGATCCCGTGCGATCCTTGCGCTTTAGTGCGGAGCCCGTATAATTCTCCACCCGACATTGCGCCATCAGGTACAACGTCGGGACTCAGCGGGCTGTAAGCGGGTTTTCGGGTACCGTTGCACGCGAAGTAAATTGACTCCGGACTGTACAATTATTACAATCCCGCCTCTTTATTAAAGACACATTGAGGCGTAGGTCGATTTACTGGCCCGAAACGCGTCACCCAGTGAAAATTTTCAAGTTTAGGTAGAAACCGCCATGAAACGCACTTTTCAACCGTCCGTACTGAAGCGCAACCGTTCACACGGTTTCCGTGCTCGTATGGCAACAAAAAATGGTCGTCAGGTTCTGGCACGTCGTCGTGCTAAAGGCCGCTCTCGTCTGACCGTTTCTAAGTAATAAAGCAAGCCCTGATGGGTAAGCTCGCATTTCCCAGGGAGTTACGTTTGTTAACTCCCACTCATTTCACTTTCGTCTTCCAGCAGCCACAACGGGCTGGCACGCCGCAAATCACTATTCTCGGCCGCCTTAACGCGCTGGGGCATCCCCGCATCGGTCTCACCGTCGCTAAAAAACATGTGAAACGCGCCCATGAACGCAACCGGATCAAGCGATTGACCCGCGAAAGCTTTCGTCTGCGTCAACATGAACTGCCGTCGATGGACTTCGTGGTGGTTGCGAAGAAGGGGGTTGCCGATCTGGATAACCGTATGCTGGCGGAAGCGTTGGAGAAATTATGGCGTCGTCACTGTCGCCTGGCGCGCGGCTCCTGATCGTCCTGATACGCGTCTATCAACGCGGTATCAGTCCATTACTGGGACCACACTGTCGGTTTCACCCGACCTGCTCTCATTACGGAATTGAGGCGTTACGCAGGTTTGGCCTGATAAAAGGCAGTTGGTTGACATTAAAACGCGTATTAAAATGCCACCCCTTGAACCCGGGTGGTGACGATCCTGTGCCGCCAAAAACCTTTGATACCAGAGAACATTAACGATGGATTCGCAACGCAATCTCTTTCTCATCGCTTTTCTGTTCGTGACCTTCATGATCTGGCAAGCCTGGCAGACGGACCACGCTCCGCAGCCTCAGCAGACGCAGACCACACAAGGCACAAACAGCGTAGCGGGTGATACCGCCAGTCAGGGTGTACCGGCCAGCGGTCAGGGCCAGACGATCACCGTTAAGACTGATGTCCTGTCATTGAATATCAACACCCGAGGCGGTGATGTTGAACAGGCACAGCTGCTGACTTTCCCGGACAAACTGGGTTCAGACCAGCCGTTCCAGCTGCTTGAAACAACGCCAGCGTTCCTTTATCAGGCGCAGAGTGGTTTAACCGGTCGTAATGGCCCGGATAACCCGAACAACGGCGCACGTCCGCTGTTCACCACTGCACAGGATCATTTCGAGATGGCTGATGGCCAGTCCGAACTGCGTGTGCCGATGACCTATACCGCTGAAAATGGCGTGGTTTACACCAAAACCTTCATCTTCAAGCGTGGCGAATATGCCGTTAATGTCGATTATCATGTCAACAACACCACCCAGCAACCGCTGGAAGTGTCGCTGTTTGGCCAGCTGAAGCAGACGATTGACCTGCCTAAGCACCGTGATACCGGCAGCAACAACTTTGCTCTGCACACCTTCCGTGGCGCGGCCTACTCCACCAGCGAGTCGAAATATGAGAAGTATAAATTCGACACCATCGCGGATAACGAGAACCTGAACGCTACCACCAGCAATGGCTGGGTTGCGATGCTGCAGCAGTACTTTGCAACGGCATGGGTTCCGCGCACCGAAGGCACCAACACCCTTTACACCAGCAACCTGGGTAACGGCGTGGCGGCGATTGGCTATAAATCTGCACCGGTCACCATTGCCGCGGGCGCACAGCAGAATCTGGGCGCAACACTGTGGGTCGGCCCGGAAATTCAGGACAAGATGGCCGCGATTGCGCCGCACCTTGATCTGACCGTGGATTACGGCTGGTTGTGGTTTATCTCTCAGCCGCTGTTCAAACTGCTGAAATTTATCCACAGCTTCATCGGTAACTGGGGCTTCTCCATTATCGTCATCACCTTCATCGTGCGTGGCATCATGTACCCGCTGACCAAAGCGCAGTACACCTCGATGGCGAAGATGCGCATGCTGCAGCCGAAAATTCAGGCCATGCGTGAGCGTCTGGGTGATGACAAGCAGAAACAGAGCCAGGAAATGATGGCGCTGTATAAAGCAGAGAAAGTGAATCCGCTGGGTGGCTGTCTGCCGCTGGTGATTCAGATGCCAATCTTCCTGGCGCTCTACTACATGCTGTCAGGCTCGGTTGAACTGCGTCATGCGCCATTTATTCTGTGGATCCATGACCTGTCAGCGCAGGACCCGTACTACATCCTGCCAATTCTGATGGGCATCACCATGTTCTTCATTCAGAAGATGTCACCGACCACCGTGACCGATCCGATGCAGCAGAAGATCATGACGTACATGCCGGTTATCTTCACCGTCTTCTTCCTGTGGTTCCCGTCAGGTCTGGTGCTGTACTACATCGTCAGCAACCTGGTGACCATTCTCCAGCAGCAGCTGATTTATCGCGGCCTGGAAAAACGTGGTCTGCACAGCCGCGACAAGAAGAAAGCGTAAGCGATGCAAAGCGGGAGCCATCCCGCCTTGAAATAGTCTATCCTCAGGCGGTCAAAGCGACCGCCTGTGTTTTTTGTAGCGAGAGAAAATTTATGAGCCACAGCGATACCATTGTTGCCCAGGCAACGCCGCCCGGACGCGGCGGCGTAGGCATTCTGCGCGTCTCTGGCGCACAGGCGGCAGAGGTCGCCCGCCAGCTGCTGGGCAAGCTGCCTAAGCCGCGCTACGCCGATTATCTGCCGTTTACCGACAGCGACGGCAGCGTGCTGGATCAGGGCATTGCGCTGTGGTTTCCCGGTCCCCACTCTTTTACCGGCGAAGATGTGCTGGAGCTGCAGGGCCACGGCGGCCCGGTGATCCTCGACCTGCTGCTGAAGCGCATTGTGGCGCTGCCGGGCGTGCGTATTGCTCAGCCCGGTGAGTTTTCAGAGCGAGCGTTTCTGAACGACAAGCTCGATCTGGCGCAGGCCGAAGCGATTGCCGATCTGATTGATGCCAGCTCTGAGCAGGCGGCGCGTTCGGCGGTTAACTCGCTGCAGGGCGCTTTCTCCGCCCGCGTTAATCACCTGGTGGAAGCACTTACTCACCTGCGCATCTACGTTGAGGCGGCGATCGACTTCCCGGATGAGGAGATCGATTTCCTCTCTGACGGCAGAATTGAAGCGCAGCTGAATACGGTGATCGGTGACCTGGATGCGGTTCGTGCCGAAGCGCGTCAGGGCAGCCTGCTGCGTGAAGGGATGAAAGTGGTGATTGCGGGTCGGCCAAATGCGGGCAAATCGAGCCTGCTGAATGCGCTGGCGGGACGTGACGCCGCTATCGTCACGGACATTGCGGGCACCACCCGTGATGTCCTGCGCGAGCACATTCATATTGATGGCATGCCGCTGCATATCATCGACACCGCCGGTCTGCGTGAGGCCAGCGACGAAGTGGAACGCATCGGGATTGAACGTGCCTGGCAGGAGATTGAACAGGCTGACCGCGTGCTGTTTATGGTGGACGGCACCACCACCGATGCCACGGAAGCGGCGGCTATCTGGCCCGATTTCGTCTCCCGTCTGCCGCCGGAACTGCCCATTACCGTGGTCCGCAACAAGGCGGATGTCACCGGTGAAACGCTGGGCCTGACAGAAATCAATGGTCACACACTGATTCGCCTGTCGGCACGCACCAGCGCGGGCGTTGACGCGCTAAGGGATCACCTGAAGCAGAGCATGGGGTTCGCTGGCAACATGGAAGGTGGCTTCCTGGCGCGTCGCCGTCATCTGCAGGCGCTGGAGCTGGCAGCCACGCACTTACAGCAGGGCAAAGCGCAACTGCTCGGTGCCCGCGCCGGTGAATTACTGGCGGAAGAGCTGCGTGTTGCTCAGCAGGCGTTAAGCGAGATCACCGGCGAGTTCACTTCTGACGATCTGCTGGGCCGCATTTTCTCCAGCTTCTGCATCGGTAAATAACGCCTCAGGCCTGACGGCAACACGCTGTCAGGCCTGATTTCCCGCCACGCTCGCTTCCCTGTTATTCCCGCCTCTGCGTTGATTCTTGCTGATATGTTATTTTGCGACGGCATCGCATTGTCGTATAACGGTAGATGCGCCGGGCAGACGTGCGGCTTCGGATTGCGGTGAGTGATACCCGCTTCATCCCGCCGTGTGGGCCGGACGCACACCCTATACGTGAACACCTTCAGGTGAACGTTTTCGCCTGTAACAGGAGAGTTGCATGAGTACACCGCTTGACACTGCCGCACTGGATACGCTGTTTAATGATGCCCGCACCCACAGTTACTGGCAGGATAAGCCGGTTGATAACGCCCTGCTGGAACAGCTCTATACCTTAACGGCGCTGGGCCCGACGTCGGCGAACTGCTCGCCTGCGCGTTTTGTTTTCGTGACATCGGCAGAAGGCAAAGAGAAGCTGAAACCGGCCCTCTCTTCCGGCAATCTGGATAAAACCATGAGTGCGCCGGTGACGGTGATTGTGGCCTGGGACCGTGAGTTCTATGAGCAGCTGCCTGCGCTGTTCCCACATGCGGATGCACGCAGCTGGTTTACCGGCAGCCCGGAAGCGGCGAAAGAGACCGCTTTCCGTAATAGCAGCCTGCAGGCGGGTTACCTGATCCTGGCGGCCCGTTCGCTGGGGCTGGATGCCGGTCCGATGTCCGGTTTTGATCCGGCCAAAGTTAATGATGCCTTTTTCCCTGAGGGTCAGTATCAGGTTAACCTGCTGATTAACCTCGGCTATGGTGATGCCTCAAAACTGCATCCGCGCCTGCCGCGACTGAGCTTTGAGCAGGCGAGCCGCTTCGCCTGATGCTGCCCGCGTCGCGATCCGGATCGCGACGCGGATGACCTTGTGAACAGCGTGTTTGCGGGTCATCCCCTTACCGTCGCAGCATTTTTTGCAGGCGCTTCTGCTGCCAGCGCTGCGTCAGCCCGTGAAAAACAAAGGTCCGCATCGCCCGGACAGCCAGCAGCGTTCCCCAGATTGCAGCCACCCAAAGCGACCAGCGATTATCCGGTGCCGTCATATGATTAAGGATAAACAGCAGCCCGCAAACCATCACCGCCGTAATCAGAGATCGGTAAAAGCGTGCTTCACCGGCGATCCTGCGGCGCGCATC
Source organism: Pantoea sp. GD03673 (assembly GCF_029844725.1). Lineage (GTDB taxonomy): Bacteria > Pseudomonadota > Gammaproteobacteria > Enterobacterales > Enterobacteriaceae > Pantoea. The sequence goes on along the minus strand of NZ_JAOCKJ010000008.1, from coordinate 129,035 downwards.
AACAATCCGCTGATCCAGCGCCTGATCCTCTCCGTTCTGCGGACCGGTCAGATCAGCAACGTTCACTTCGAAGACCGCCGCCAGCGCACTCAGGGTTTCCAGTCCTGGTCGTTCGCCATTTTCAATCCGCTGCACGGTGCGGGTGCTCAGTCCTGCCATTTCTGCCAGCTGTTCCTGTGACCAGGCTCGTGCCAGGCGATGTTCTTTAAATCTGTTGATGCTGCTCATTCGCATTCTCCAACGTAACAGACAGGGGAACAGTGTGCGGCGGAACAGAGGGCAGCAACACGATCCTGACCCGACAGCAGCCTGACACCCGCATGACAGGGGTGCCAAAGTCCCTGTTGTCAGCCAGAAGGCTGATCAGGCGCGCGGATAAGACCCGGTTCTGCGGCAGGCGTCCCCTGATGAAACACCATTCGCCAGTTCTGATCCTCGCACCGCCAGTGTGACGCACGAAGTGCGGCCCGACTGCCATCGGCGTCACAGCTCTGGTAATACAGTATCAGACTCATCTCGCCCGTCCTCACCAGGTGAAAATCATGACTGAGTATTTCCGGCAGCGTTTCTTCATTGATTAACGCCTCGATGGTCTGTGCGCGAGTGACAACGTGTCCTGACCGGGTTATCTCACAAAAATCAGGATGAAGTATCTGCTCCAGCCACACCCGCTCCTGCCGCCCGTGGTATCCAACCTGCTCTGAATGCCTCGACTTTGACAAGTCACGGCTCAATCACATGGACCGATGGCGACAGAATCTTTGTTGAGGTGACCTGCCTCCAATATTAGATACAACCATCAGCTAGTAATATCGGTTTGTTTACCTTCTGAATTTCCACTTCGCCAGCCTGCTGCAAATTCTGCCGGCGTCTGATAATTCAGCGATGAATGAGGTCTGGACTTGTCATAGTCCTGCCGCCAGTCATTAATGATTTTCCGGGCATGAAGAACATCGCTGAACCAGTTTTCATTCAGACATTCATCCCGAAAGCGGCCGTTGGAACTCTCAATAAATCCATTCTGCGTTGGCTTACCCGGCTGGATAAGTCGCCGCTCCACACCATGCTCAAAAGCCCATTGATCGAGCGCACAGCAGGTAAATTCCGGATCCTGATCTGTTCTTATCGTTGCCGGATAGCCACGAAATAGTGCAATGCTGTCCAGAGTACGTGCTACCTGAACGCCTGAAACACCGAAAGCGGCAGTTATCGTCAGATACGCCTTCGTGAAATCATCCACGCAGGTCAGGCACTTAATCCGGCGGCCGCTGGCAGGTGCATCCATGACAAGATCCATCGACCATGTCAGGTTCGGCGAATCCGGGCGAAGAAGCGGAAGCCGCTCAGTCGCCAGCCCCTTACGGCGTCGTCTGCGCTTCACACTCAGGCCGTTAAGGTGATAAATGCGCTATACCCGCTTGTGGTTGACGTGAAGGCCCTCCCGACACAATAACTGCCCGATGAGCCGTTAACCAAAGCGGCGGTGTTCAGCCAGTTCTGTGATGCCTGGAGACAGCTGCGCATCAGCAGCCGGACGCTGAGCTGAATAACGGCAGGTTGAAAGGAACAGACCTGCCAATCTGCAGGCACGACGTTGCGACAGACCTGCGGCCTCTGAAATAGCATGCCTGCGGCAGAGTTTCCGGGCCGAAATCGCGGAGAATACTGATGATCTTTTCGTCGGAAAATCGCGTCTTCATGGGGATGTCCTCATGTAATTGATGAAGACATTACTGACATCACGATGTATTGATTAACGGGGAGCAGGTCAATCAAATAAAGACACCGGAACCGGTAAATTTTTAAAGTAATAGCCGGAGCAGGCTTAAAAACCCGTCATCCAGCCATGGACCGTTAAAACTTACATAGTTGATTGGCTAATGGGACCATGAAGGCGATGGTGCGATGAACCCTAAACCTGCTTTGCAGTATTAGTAAAAATTAAAGGCCCGAATTCGTTATTATGCCAGGTCGCTTTGTCGGTCAACCAAATCAGGGCCCCGGAAAGCCCGGCGCCATTCGCTGGGACTCACGCTGAATTTTGACTTAAAACTCTGGCGGAATGATACAGGTGACTGAAATCCGGCCATCCCGGCAACCTTTTCAATACTGTGGCTGGTCGTTTCCAGCAGTTCCTGGCTTCGCTGAAGTCGTTCCGCGTTAATCCAGTCTGCCAGAGTAGTACCGGTGGCCTTCTGAAAGTGACGTGTCAGCGTTCGCCGGCTCATGCTGACACATCCAGCCAGAGAATCCAGGTCGTGAGGTTTGTCCAGATTGCGGCGCAGATAATCCATTAATTCATTCATTTTGCTGTCCCGCGTGGTTTCCGGGACAGGACGCTCTATAAACTGAGCCTGGCCACCTTCCCGGTAAGGCGGAACCACCATTCTTCGGGCCACCCTGTTGGCAACGGCTGAACCGTAATGATCCCGGATAATACTCAGACAGCAATCGATACCCGCAGCCGTACCGGCAGAGGTAATCAGTCGTTCGTCGCTGGTATATAGCGAATTACTGTCCAGGTGAACGTCTGGAAAGCGTGCTGTGAAATCCTGTTCATACTCCCAGTGTGTGGCGGCCCGATGTCCGTCAAGCAGACCCGCATAAGCCAGTACGTAGGTGCCCAGACAAAGGCCCACCACTTGTGCGCCACGTTGCCACGCGCTTATCAGCTTCTCCAGCAGTACCTGAGCAGGCTTTTCATCAGGATTGTTCCAGTAAGGCACGATGATAATGTCAGCAACATCAAGCTGGTCCAGTCCGTGTTCCACATTGATAGACAGTCCTATATCAGACTGCACTAAGCCTGATCGGTGGGCACAGATTTCGACACGGAACAGATCCGGTTCTGGCATTGAGGGACCGAAAATAATGCAGGGTACTGAAAAGTGAAACGGGCTGAATCCTTCAGTAACAATGACGGCAACTGTCAGAGCAGACATTATATTAACCTTTCGTCAGTCACAGCGACCGTAAATCCAGTCGCTGACACGTTGATGCAGACCGGCTAAGCGTCAGCAGTGGCCGGTCATCAGAGTATTTTCCGGAACGGAGGTATTGTGGCCCGTCAGAAAACGAGGGTCTCGCCGTCAGCCGGAATAAGCACATGTTCTTCAATGCCGTGCTCAAGGGTATATTCTCGCAGCTCGGCGCGAGTTAGCAGACAGTGGTTAATCGCCTCCATGTGAGAAGCAACAATAGTTGTCTCCGGCAGCATCTTAAGGGTACGCAACGTGTCCTCTTTACCCATAATGATCTGTCCGTAAAGATCGTTGACGGCATAGCCGGTATTCAGCACCACAACGCCCGGCTGGAAACGCTGCAGGCTTTTTACATAAGGTTTCACCCAGACGGTATCACCTGCGATATAAAGAGTTTTTTCGGCCTGGTGCGTAAATACCAGCCCGCAGGCATCACCCAGTAATCCGCCCCATACTGTATCAGCGTAGAGTTCATTACTGCCATGCTGACCGTCAGTTTTGTAAATCGTCAGGCCATCCACGAAGTGGTTTTCATCTTTCAGCAGGCGAATATTAATAAATCCCTGAGAACGGATAAGTGATGCATCATTTTCATCCTGAGTATAAATAAGCATGTCTTTGGGTACCGCTTTCTGTGCCGCTTCGTCCCAGTGGTCAGTATGCGTGTGCGTCAGGATCACCGCATCTGCATTCAGCAAATCCTCAATTGCCACAGGCAGCGGCACCATGGGGTTGCGAAGGTGTGGACGCGCATTTCCGGCAAAACCATCCCAGGCGTCTTTTTCTGCCAGCATTGGGTCGATAAGGAATTTTTTACCAGCGTATTCCAGCATAAGGGTGGCATTACGGACTTGCGTTAACTTCATTTCTTTCTCCAATAATTCATCAGGTTTTAAGTCACAGCCCGCCTGCTGTGAACAGATAACTGTGTGGCGAGTGGGTTTACTTTAAACGTTGATCCCTGAGGAACGTGACATGCTCGCAGGTCATTAGTCGATGAAATCAGGTCAATATATGATCGTCAGCTGAGCCAGCGGGGGACGCTATTTTTCACCAGGGAGCGCCGACGTCAGACACAGAGGTTCAGGGATGAGTTACATACTCAGTGCAGAGAGGATGTCTTTATGCGGACGGTAATAGTTGTGCCATACGATGATAAATGGCCTGAGATGTTTGAAGCGGAAAGTTTACTGATAAAGTCAATGCTTGGTGGAGTGGCTAAAGATATCCATCACATTGGCAGCACATCCGTGCCTGGTCTTTCAGCAAAGCCCATAATCGACATATTGATGGAAGTCTCCGACATCAATGAACTGGATAGATACAATAATGCAATGGCCCACGCCGGTTATGTTGTCCGCGGTGAGAACGGGATGTCAGGGCGCAGATATTTCATTAAGGGTGGCGATCAGCGTAGTCATCAGGTGCATGCATTTGCTAGTGGCGATATGCAGATATTAAGACATCTTATTTTCCGCGATTATTTACGAAAAAACTCAACCATCGCAGGGATGTATGCTGAGCTGAAACATTCAGCAGCACGACTCAGCAGGAACGATGCTCATCGCTACAGCGCACTCAAAGCGAACTTTATAGCGCATCATTTACGACTGGCCCAGGCTGAGTCAGAACAATAAGGAATGAATTCATTGCGGGATAGCATGATTAATGTGGCGGAGCCACACTGTCATCATGATTTTCATGTCCGCTTTATGCCAGGAGCTGACGTTTCCAACATCAGCGAGCACTAATCAGTGGAGAATACATCTCACTGCTAACCATTCAGACGCGCCGTAATCATCAGAAGAGTTTTCAGGATTCTTGACGGAGAAATATGGCGGAAACGCCCTCTGGCCGCAGAATCGCGCTGAGTGCGCCTGAGGCGGTGCGGCCAGGAAGTCTTATGTTAAATTTAAGCATGTATGCCAATGGAGTCGAACTGATGAGAACAGTTGAGTTACTGCAGTACATCCTGCAACCAGGTACCGGGCAGGAATTCCACGAAATCATGGTCAGGAAAAGTGCGCCTCTCCATCGTGAGGCTGGTATCGACATCGTTGCCTTTGGCTGCTCCCTGCATGATGAGGATTCGTACTACTTGCTCCGGGCATTCAATAATATTGAGCATATGAAGACATCGCAGGAAGCATTTTACGGAAGTGAGGCATGGCAGAAGGGGCCAAGAGTGGCAATCATAGAACGGATCAAAATCAGCGTGAAGTCAGTCATGACCCTACCTGAAACGGTGATAGATGGGTTGAGGAGTTGAGCAACACAACCACTTTGCCGCTGGGTTGTTATGTTTAATATGGCAGAACCTCCCTGCCGCTATCTTTTTGACGTCCGATTTTTGCTCATAGTGGACATATCTGATTTTTGGACTGAGTGAATTGAACAGCACGAAACTAACTAACGTTTATCACCACTCAGATCGTTGTTCGACACGACGACGATAGGCTTACCGCGCAGATCTGGCCTGAACACGGTTTCACAGGACTCCATACTAATCAGCATTATATAACTCCTGATATGAGTATAAGACGCTACAGGTAGCAATGCTCAGATGTGCGAGCCAGGGTCTGCTATAAGCGAAAAGCGGCCATAAGGCGTTTCAAATCGAGAAAGATGAGTTACTTTAATACTTAACGATTAGCTGAACACAGCTTAAATCATTTGAAAGGGTGAAAGTTAAAATACTCATGAGCAGACGGCTTAACAGACATCATCGAACCAAAATCAGAAATATTCCACGGCGCTTTAAAGCTCTTAACCGTTGGGCTGATTCTTTTCATAACCCTGAACGAAGCATGTTTTCCGAAGATGAGCACTATTGGAATTTCAAAATCCCGGTAGAGATTAATCTTGTCCAGGGAAAGCACAGCACGCTCAAAACCAAAGCAGATTGCGCGCAAGCCATGATTAATGCTTGTTCAAATCTCATAACGGCAACTGCAGGTATGAATTACAGCCCCCGGATTACTGCGGTTATATGCCTTCCAGATATGTTTACGAGCGAAATCTGTCTCTATCGTTCAGAAGACTATTACCAAAGCTTTATTACTGAACACCGTTCTGAAAATGGTGCCTCCGCTTTGATTAAAGAGCGCAGCCTTGCTGCTGAGTGGGGACTATTTCTTCCAGCCAATGTGCAGGAACTGGGTATAACGCTCGAATACTACGGAAGCGAGGATCGTGATGAATGGTTCTCGGGAGAGCGTTGGTATTATGGTCAGGTCATGTAATAGCGCTGTTATTAATATCTAAATGAATGTCCGCTCCTGGCATAGAGCTGCTGTTGCAGTCCTGACAAGTTAGACTTCAATCGACTATGATATCTCCAGGGCATCATCTAATTCGATATCTAGATAACGTACTGTGCTTTCGAGTTTTCATGACCCAAAAGTAACTGGATCACACGAAGATTTTTCGTTTTTTATAGATCAGATATGGCTTACTTCTGCGCATGGAATGCGTACTGTAGAGCGTCTCATCGAGACCCAGCTTCTCAATCCATCCATGAAAAATACGATTATATTGTCTGGTTGAAATGTGTCCTGAAGAACCAATGCGGGACTGAAAAAGATAGTCGTTACTGCGTAGCTGAGCCATTTTGATCCATGTGGCTACAGCCTCTCTGGTTCCCTTCGTCAGTTCAAACTGGACAGGGCTGCCCGTTTTTTGCTGCAGCACAGTCGCTCTGCCCGAAACAGTGTGCCCATAGGCCACATCAGAAACTTTCAACTTAACCAGATCACAGCCCCGAAGTTTACTGTCCACAGCCATGTTAAACAGAGCCAAATCGCGGATTTTTCCTTCCAGCTCAAGACGGATACGAATCCCCCAGATATGAGAGATCTGAAGTGGTCGTTTCTGGCCAATAATGCGGCTTTTGTTCCAGGGGGATATTGTCATGTTCAATCTCCATTGGGTTAGGAGATGTGATTATGGCTGTCTCATTTAGGCGAAAAGCGAACGGTCATAACATTATTCATTGAGCAGCTTGTGAGGAGGCGTGTATGCTTTCTGTCCAATCTAAAGTTAAAGGGACTTATATGCTACTTACGTCAGGAATACCTCGATTGTCATATGTTTCCGAAGGAAAAGGGCCATTAGTTATAATGCTTCACGGTCTCCTGATGAACGGGAAATCATGGCTAAATAATGGATTTAGCTCCTTTTTTAGTCCATTCTTTCACGTTGTTTGTCCGGACCTTTTAGGCCACGGCATAAGTGAAAAGGCGCAATTGCAGGAATTATATACACAACAAAATCAGGCATTTTCCATTATTAAAATTATGGATGAACTGGGTTATGAAAAAGCGCATGTCATAGGGTATTCCTCTGGCGCATGGACAGCATTAGGCCTGCTGAACCACTACTCAGAACGGCTTAACTCTGTTGTTCTGGGCGGATGGGACTTCAGGAATGGCCTTCCTGAAACATCAGAAGGTAAACTTAGCTTTGATATGTTTATGTCTTATGCAAGAAGCACAGCGCCAGAGCTTACCTCTGAGCTTTCGCTGGACGATCAAGAAAGTGCAAGATGCTTGTTCAATGAATTGAGAAAGTACTCTGAAAAAAAAGAAAGCTTATTCCCTTATAAAACACCAATTTTGCTTTGGGCGGGTGCTAGCGACCCTTACTACACCTCTATGTCTGAGACAGCACAACAATATGGTTTATCAATGATCACTGGAGGAGGAGATCATTTGAGTGAATTAAACCACCCGGAAAAAGCATCAATAAATGAAATTTTTAAATTTATTGAATACCAGGAGGTTTTGAAGCCACCTGTAGTCTGCTTATCAAAATATCAATTCCGGTAGCTATGCTAACGACCGCGCCCGGCGGACATCGTTCAGGCAGGAAAAATGGTGGCGGAGTCGGTAAAAACCTACAACGGTCAGCGCCCGCATCTGTCGCTGAAATACAAAATGCCTGATGCAGTGCATCAGGCGTTTTAACAGCATAACGCGTTAACCTATGCCCGGACTCGTCACCCTTGCTCATCCTATTCCGAATTTAGCCTGATCTGTGCGTTGCCGGGTGCATTGAGGTAAGAAAATTCCTACAATACTTCTGATGATTATCTGACCATTTTCACGGAGCGACAGATGGCTGGTCATTTTGTACGCTGGACGGGCGATCCCGGCTTCCCGGCTAAAGAGATGTGCATTCCCCAGGCGATCACCGACACGGCACAGCAGTTTGCTGACAAGCGCCGTGGGCGATTTCTTGCCGCACGAACGCTGCTGGCACAGCTGATGCTGCGGGTTTATGGCATTCAGGAGTTGCCGCGCCTGATTATTCAGAGCAACGGACGCCCCGTGTTTGCTGACAGCGATCTGCCCGATTTCAGCATCGCGTATGCGGGCAATACGGTGGGGGTGCTGCTGGCTGAAGAGGGGGGACGTGCCGGTCTGGATATGGAGATTGTGCATGCGCGGAGCCGTCAGACGCAGGCGCAGCTGATTCAGGGATTAACCTCGGGCGAGATTGCCTGGATTAATGCCCAGCAGGATGCCCTGGAAGCCGTGACGCAGATCTGGACGTTGCGCCAGAGCATTCTCAAGCTGACGGGAGAGACCGATCGGGGTCTGGATTCATTGCGCCTGTTGCCCGGAGCGGGTCGGCTGCGATCTTCCCTTTATCCCGACATTCAGGTGGTGTGTGATGCGGAGCCTGTGCTGGTCTGGTCGTGCGCGCTGTCGTCTGCGACGCAGCGTCTGCATCTGTGGGAGATGGATAGCGCCTGTGAGTGGCGTGCATTGCGTGAAATAGAGATGGGCAAGCCCAACATCGGGCCTCATGCCCTGCGGCTGACCAGCCTGCCCAGCGAGCGCAATCTGCATCCTGAAATGTAAAAAGCCGCAACCCAAAGGTTGCGGCCCTTAATCACCGCGCTTAGTGCGCGTCGACAAAAATAATCTTCAGCACAAACAGCAGAGCAACGATCACCACGCAGGGGCTGATTTCACGCCAGCGGCCGGTGCCCAGTTTCATTACGCAATAAGCGATAAAACCCAGCGCAATGCCTTCGGTGATGGAAAAGCTGAAGGGCATCATGGCGGCGGTAACAAACGCCGGCACCGCTTCGGTTAAATCATCCCAGCGCACACGCGACAGACTGGCAGTCATTAACACACCCACGTAAATCAGTGCGCCTGCGGCAGCATAGGATGGCACCATCCTGGCCAGCGGTGACAGGAACGTTACCAGCAGGAACAGCAGACCGGTCACCACGGCCATCAGGCCGGTACGGCCACCAATCGCCACGCCCGAGGTGCTTTCGATATAGGCGGTCACGGATGAGGTGCCCGCCAGCGCGCCACTCACCGAACTGACGCTGTCGACATAGAGCGCCTGCTGCATCCGCGGGAAGGTGCCGGTTTCATCGGTCAGGCCCGCTTTGTCGGTGACGCCGATCAGCGTGCCGGAGGAGTCGAACAGATTGACCAGCATAAACGAGAAGATCACGCCCGCCATGCCAATGTTAAACGCACTTTTGATATCAACCTGGCCGACAACCGACGTTACCGACGGTGGCGTGGAGAACAGGCCGACAAACTTCACGTCGCCCAGCATCCAGCCAATACCGGTCGTGATCACCATGGAGATCAGCACTGCTGCATGGATATTGCGCGACGCCAGAATGGCAATAATAAAAAAGCCCAGTGCGCCCAGCAGCACGCTGTGTGAGGTCAGATTGCCCACGGAGACCAGGGTATCGGGATTCGGCACGATAATACCGGCATTCTTCAGCCCCATCATGGCGATAAACAGACCGATACCGGCGGTAATGCCGACGCGCAGGCTCATCGGAATAGTGGCAATCATCCAGTAACGCACCCGCAGTAGCGTCAGGATCAGCAGGCCGACCGCACCCCAGAAGATGGCCCCCATGCCGACCTGCCAGGAATAGCCCATTGCGCCAACCACCACAAAGGCGAAGAAGGCGTTCAGCCCCATGGCGGGTGCCAGTGCTACCGGCAGATTGGCAAACAGCCCCATCAGAATGCTGCCGAAAGCGGCAATCAGACAGGTGGTCACAAACACCGCCTGAGTATCCATGCCAGCAACGCCCAGGATCTGCGGATTGACGAAGACGATATAGACCATCGTCAGAAAGGTGGTGATACCCGCGATCACTTCGGTACGCACCGTGGTGCCATGTTCCTGCAGCCTGAAAATGCGCTGCAAAACGCCTTGCTTGCTCATGCCATCCATCCAGAAGAAAAAATCATCGGCGCGTATCCTGGCGATTTTACCGGGGCAATACAATGATTTTTCGCAACCGATTGCCACTCTCGCAATCTGCGCTGAGTGCGGTAAAGTGGGGAACCCCCACACCTGAATCCAGGGATTGAGTCTGATGTCAGTAGAATGCGTCTTTTTTGATTGTGATGGCACGCTGGTGGACAGTGAACTGCTTTGCACCCAGGCCTACGTCAACACCTTTGCCCGATACGGCCTTGAGCTGTCGCTGCAGCAGATGTTTGAAAAGTATAAAGGCGTCAAACTCTACGACATCATTCGTGACGTGGGCGACGCGCATCAGGTCACGCTGCCGATGGAAGAGGTCGAAACGGCTTATCGTGCGGAAGTTGCCAGACTGTTTGATGAGCAATTACAGCCCATCCCTGGCGCGAAAGCACTGGCAGAGCAGATCAAGGTGCCGATGTGCGTAGTCTCAAACGGGACGGTAAAAAAAATGCAGCATTCGCTGGGCTTAACCGGCATGCTGCCGCTGTTTGCAGAGCACCTTTACAGCGGCTATGACATTCTGCACTGGAAACCCGATCCGGAACTGATGTATCACGCGGCGGAACAGATGCAGGTGCCGATTGAGCGCTGCATTCTGGTGGATGACTCCGAGGCGGGTGCCCGTGCCGGAATTGCTGCCGGGATCCCGGTCTACTACTACTGCGCTGACCCGCACAACCCTGAACTGGATCATCCCCTGGTGACGCGCTTCGACGACATGGCACAGTTGCCTGCGCTGTGGCGCGCCCGTGGCTGGGATCTGGTGTAGCCCGGGTCAGCATGACACATACCGTCTGGTTTTTAACCCTGCCCGGCGTGATGGCGCTGGATCTGACCGGCCCGGCCGAGACGCTGAAGCTGGCGGGCGATCATTTTACGCTGCGCTACATCGGCCCTCAGCCGGAGGTCGTCTGCTCCACCGGCATGACCATTGGCGGTATCGAACCGTTACCGGAAATATTACCGGCTGGCAGTCTGCTGGTGGTGCCGGGCGTCTATGATTCGCAGATCTGTTACGCCACGCCGCAGGCCAGAGAAGCACGTGAATGGCTGATGCGCCAGCATGCCGCGCTGCGCACGCAGACCTTTATGCTGTTCTGCGTCTGCTCAGGTGCGCTGCTGGCGGCACAGGCGGGTATGCTGGATGACGTACTCTGCACCACTCATCATGATGTGATTGCCCGGCTGAAAGCTGCGGCTCCGCGTGCACGGGTGCAGGAGAACCGGGTGTTTGTCGGGCAGGAGAATATCTGGACTAGCGCGGGCATCACGGCGGGAATCGATCTGGCGCTGCATCTGGTTAATCAGCTCTGTGATACGGCCACTGCGCTGGCGGTGGCGCGTGAAATGGTGGTCTGGTTCCGCCGTGCCGGGGACGATCCGCAGCTTTCACCCTGGCTGCGTTACCGTAACCACCTGCATCCGGCCATTCACCGGGCGCAGGATCTGATGATTGCCCATCCTGAGCACGGCTGGACCCTGACCGAGCTGGCCGGACGCACCCACGTCAGCAGCCGTCATCTGGCGCGGCTGTTTCGTCAGCATCTGGGGATCAGCGTGCGGGAATACCATGAGCAGCTGCGGGTGGGTGTGGCGCGCCAGCGTCAGCAGCAGGGAGAATCTGCTGAGAAAGCGGCGCTGGCCGCAGGATTTTCATCGGCGCGCCAGCTACGACGCGCCCGCCAGCGCGAAGCCAGTCAGCTGACAAAGTGACGGGTATCGACGCGTTTCAGCGCCATCCCCAGCAGCAGGCTGCCGCCCAGCGTCAGCCCGAATACCCAGGGCAGGTCGAACCACGGGCGTGACATGTCATCGTAGTGATGCGTGCGCAGATAGTGAATGAACAGCGCGTGAAAGCCGTAGATCGGCAGGGAATAGCGGGCAATCACCGTTAAACCGGGCAGGGTGCGCTGGTTCAGGCTGTTTTTGAACACGATCAGCAGGCTGATAGCCGCAATAAACACCAGCGGTCCGCAGTAGAGATACCAGGTATCGTTAAACGCGCCGTTAACGATCAGCGCCTTCTTCGTCCCCAGCGTAATGCCAATCACACAGGCGATAAACAACCCGGCTGCCAGCGGCGTCAGGCCGCGCCGGGTCGTGTCCATTGTACCGATAGCCCGTCCCAGCAGCGCATAGAGCAGGTAGTAAATGCTGTCACCGCTGACATACAGATTAACCGGCAGAAAATGGAACGGACCCAGCGACTGGCTGACCGTATTCGGGTTAGCGAGCACCGCCAGCACCAGCACCAGCAGCGCCACATAACGCGCCTGCACGGTTTTCACCTGAATCAGCGGCGACAGCAGATAGATGCCCGTCAGCGCAAAGAAGAACCACAAGTGATAGAACACCGGCTTCTGCAACATTCTGAGGATCGAACGTCCTTCGCTGATCGGCGTCAGCCAGGAGATATAGATCAGCGACACCGCGCTGTAGAACAGCAGGCAGAGCACCAGTCGCAGCATATGGCGCGGCTGGGCGCTGCGTTCGCCAAAAAACAGAAAGCCGGAGATCATAAAAAAGAGCGGAACACAGACGCGTGATGCGGAGTTCAGCAGATTGGCCACATCCCAGGTGGTGCCCGTCACCGCCATCGGCCCGGTGATATACCAGGTGGTGGTGTGAATCACGATCACCATCAGGCAGGCAACTGCGCGTAAATTATCGATCCAGTAAATCTTCTGCGGCATGGCGTCCTCTTGCGCATAGCGTCCGTGCGCAAAAGGGTAGCCAAATGCGACCAGAGCAACAACTGCTGCCAGCAGGATTCGGAGCCATCTGTATGCCAGCCCGCAGAATACGTGTGAAAACGCGCCGGAACCGTCTGGGATTTACGGCTGCACATCGCGCGGTCAAAGGGTATACTGTCGGCCTCTTTTTTTAATCTAACCGAAGCGCGTGCACACTCAACATGCAAAAGTTTGATACCAAAACCTTTCAGGGGCTGATCCTGACCTTGCAGGATTACTGGGCGCGTCAGGGCTGCACCATTGTTCAACCGCTGGACATGGAAGTGGGCGCTGGCACTTCACACCCGATGACCTGCCTGCGCGCACTCGGCCCGGAGCCGATTGCCGCCGCCTACGTGCAGCCATCACGCCGTCCTACCGATGGCCGCTACGGTGAAAACCCGAACCGTCTGCAACATTACTACCAGTTCCAGGTGATCATCAAACCGTCACCGGACAACATTCAGGAGCTCTATCTCGGCTCGCTGAAAGAGCTGGGTATGGATCCGACGGTGCATGACATTCGCTTCGTGGAAGATAACTGGGAAAACCCGACACTGGGTGCCTGGGGACTCGGCTGGGAAGTGTGGCTCAACGGCATGGAAGTGACGCAGTTCACCTACTTCCAGCAGGTTGGCGGCCTGGAGTGTAAACCGGTGACTGGTGAGATCACCTACGGTCTGGAGCGTCTGGCGATGTACATCCAGGGCGTCGACAGCGTTTACGATCTGGTCTGGAGCGACGGCCCGCTGGGCAAAACCACCTACGGCGACGTGTTCCACCAGAACGAAGTGGAGCAATCCACCTATAACTTCGAATACGCCGACGTCGATTTCCTCTTTACCTGCTTCGAGCAGTACGAGAAAGAGGCGCAGCATCTGCTGGCGCTGGAAAAACCGCTGCCACTGCCCGCCTACGAACGCATTCTGAAAGCGGCGCACAGCTTTAACCTGCTGGATGCCCGCAAAGCGATCTCGGTAACAGAGCGTCAGCGCTATATTCTGCGCATTCGTACCCTGACCAAAGCCGTGGCTGAAGCTTACTACGCCTCTCGCGAGGCAATGGGCTTCCCGATGTGCAATAACAAAAAGTAAGAGGCAGCCATGACTGAACAAACCTTCCTGGTGGAGATCGGCACCGAAGAGCTGCCACCAAAAGCCCTGCGCAGCCTGGCAGAAGCCTTTGCCGCGCAGGTCACCGCTGAACTGGATGCTGCCAACCTGAGCCATGGCGAGGTCAGCTGGTTTGCTGCACCGCGTCGTCTGGCGCTGAAAGTCGCCAGCCTGAGCGCTTCGCAACCCGATCGGGAAGTGGAGAAGCGCGGTCCGGCAGTTGCGGCGGCATTTGACGCTGACGGCAACGCCACCAAAGCCGCCGAAGGCTGGGCGCGTGGCAACGGCATTACTGTCGATCAGGCTGAACGCCTTGCGACCGATAAAGGCGAATGGCTGGTTTATCGCGCACAGGTGAAAGGCGAAGCGGCCCAGGCGCTGCTGCCAGGGATGATCGCGACGGCACTCAGCAAGCTGCCGGTGCCAAAACTGATGCGCTGGGGCGACAGCGATGTGCAGTTCGTTCGTCCGGTTCACACCGTGACGATGCTGCTGGGCGATGAGCTGATCCCGGGCACCATTCTGGGCATCGCGTCAGACCGTATTATTCGTGGTCACCGCTTTATGGGTGAAAGCGAAATCACGCTTGAAAGCGCCGATCACTATCCTGATGTGCTGGAAAAACGCGGCCAGGTCATTGCCGACTATCAGGTCCGCAAAGCGATGATCAAAGCCGATGCTGAAGCGGCTGCCCGTCGTTTAGGCGGTAACGCCGATATCAGCGACAGCCTGCTGGAAGAGGTGACGTCGCTGGTGGAGTGGCCGGTTGTCCTGACCGCGACCTTTGAAGAGAAATTCCTCAAAGTGCCTGCGGAAGCGCTGGTCTACACCATGAAAGGCGATCAGAAATATTTCCCGGTGTATGACAATGACGGCAACCTGATGCCGAACTTCATTTTCGTCACCAACATCGAATCCAGCGATCCGCGCCAGATCATCTCCGGCAACGAAAAAGTGGTACGTCCACGCCTGGCCGATGCGGAGTTTTTCTTTAACACCGACCGCAAAAAGCGTCTGGAAGATAATCTGCCGCGTCTGGAGACGGTGCTGTTCCAGAAAGAGCTGGGCACGCTGCGCGATAAAACCGATCGCATTCAGGCCCTGGCGGGCTGGATTGCGGGTGAAATTGGGGCCGATGTGAATCACGCCACCCGCGCAGGCCTGCTGTCGAAGTGTGACCTGATGACCAACATGGTCTTCGAGTTTACCGATACGCAGGGCGTGATGGGCATGCACTACGCACGTCACGACGGCGAAGCCGAAGACGTGGCGGTTGCGCTGAACGAGCAGTATCAGCCGCGCTTTGCCGGTGACGATCTGCCGTCCAGTCCGGTCGCCTGTGCGCTGGCGATTGCCGATAAAATGGATACGCTGGCCGGTATTTTCGGCATTGGTCAGCATCCGAAAGGCGACAAAGATCCGTTCGCACTGCGTCGTGCGGCGCTGGGTGTGCTGCGTATCATTGTTGAGAAGAACCTGCCGCTCGATTTGCAGACTCTGACCGAAGAAGCGGTGCGCCTGTACGGCAGCAAGCTGAGCAACGCCCGCGTGGTGGATGATGTGATCGACTTTATGCTGGGTCGCTTCCGCACCTGGTATCAGGAAGAGGGTCACAGCATTGATACGCTGCAGGCGGTTCTGGCGCGTCGTCCGACCCGTCCGGCTGACTTTGATGCACGTATGAAAGCGGTGTCGCACTTCCGTACGCTGGAAGCCGCCGCAGCACTGGCCGCAGCGAACAAACGCGTCTCTAACATTCTGGCAAAATCGACCGAAACGCTGAATGAGAGCGTGCAGGCGTCGCTTCTGAAAGAAAATGAAGAGATCCAGCTGGCGACGTTTGTCACCGCGCTGAGCAGCAAGCTGCAGCCTTACTTTGCCGAAGGCCGCTACCAGGATGCGCTGGTCGAACTGGCGCAACTGCGAACCGCGGTAGACAACTTCTTCGATAAAGTTATGGTTAACGCCGACGACCCGGCGGTGCGGGTCAATCGCCTGACGCTGCTGTCAAAACTGCGTGAACTGTTCCTGCAGGTTGCGGATATCTCGCTGCTGCAGTAAGGCTATACGCTGTGCGAAAAAGGGACGAGCAATCGTCCCTTTTTTTATGGGCCTGGCCCGTCCTGACGCGCATTGGCACATTTTCCGTGATTTAAAAAGAATGCAACAGGACGTTAAACGCACGCAACGCGACTGCTCGCTGTCCTTTAAACGCGCCGCCGCTGAGCCGAATAAAAAGGCGAAATAACAGCCTGTCAGGCTCAGGCGCTAAGGAATGCGCCACCGTCCTGACCTGGCTGCGTAAAAATGTGGCACTCTTCCGCAACAATCAGCGCCAGTGGGGCCTGCCAGCCACGGCACCCATCACGCCGCAGGCGGCATCGTCCGCGCAAAACTCTCGCGCTGAAACAGCGTTTCCGCCAGCTTCACCAGCGCCGGTCGCCCCACACACCAGTTCGGTACTACGCGGCGGAAGTTGAGATAGCCGATCATGCAGCCGGTGGCGATATCCGCCAGCGTGAGCTGGCCGTTGTTAAGCCATTTGCCCTCGGCGGCCCTGGCTTCTAGCAAATCGAGACCGCGCTGGATCTTTTCACGATGACGCAGCAGCACCTCTTCAGACTGCAAATCGCCCGGTCGCATCTGCTCGCGCACAATCACCAGCGCAGCATCGCTGACGCCATCCGCCAGCTTCTCCAGCTGACGGATAGTAAGCGACTCAAGCGGATCGGCAGGCAGTAAAGCCGGTTCATCGCCGCGCAGTTCCAGAAATTCGGCGATAATGCTGGAGTCGAACCAGATTTGCTTATCGTCAGCAACCAGTGCCGGAACCTTGCCCAGCGGATTGTAGTGCGGTACGTGGCTGTCATCGCTGTAAGGCGATGCGTTAACGAATTCAAACGTAATGCCTTTTTCCAGCATGATAATCGAAATTTTACGCACAAACGGGCTGGTATAGCTGCCAATCAGTTTCATCGGGTTCTCCGGATTCAGGGATTATTCGCCAGGAAACATAAAGGGATTGAGGCTGCTGCGTGCGAAGCCTTCCTGCTCCATCCGGGCATCCAGTATCAGCGACGCCAGATCATCGGCCACCGGTTCAATGGCCGGATCTTTCTCCTGATAGAGCATCTTCAGGTAAGTGCCACAGTCGCCACAGCTCTCCGCCTTTACCGCTGCCTGCTCGCTGTCGAGCGACCAGTAGTGCAAATCACGGGACTGTTCGCACTGGGTGCATTTGCTGCGCACCACGTGCCATTCACTTTCGCACAGATTGCAGTGCAGATAACGTGCGCCCTCCTGGCTGCCCATATGCACCACGCTGGCGACCGGCATACTGGCGCAGACCGGACAGAACTGACGCTGATCGCCCATCTCAGCGCGGGCTTTGCCTGGGATCAGGGCCGCCATCTGCGCCCAGTAGAGCGAAAGAGCCGCCCAGATAAAGGGCGCTTTATCGCTGCTGACCAGCGCATAATCGCCGGTAAACAGCGCGCTGGCCAGCGTCTCCAGCTCGGTGGCTGAAGCCTTCTCCAGATTCTCCAGCACCGCCAGCGCCTGACCGCTCATCTCGGGCTTCAGCTCGGCAATCAGCGAGTGCAGCAGCCGCTGCCAGTGCGGATCGCGTGGCAGGGTGTGAATGTTCAGTGGCGGCTTGCCCTCGCGGGCGCTCTGCGTGAGTCGGGGATGCAGGTCAATGTGCAGCGGATGGTCGTACAGCACGATCTCCTGCGCTTCCGCAATCACCGCCGCAAATCGCAGATAGTCGCCGAGTGGGTTTTTGGCCGCCAGGTCGCGCAGTCGCGCGGCACGACGGCTGTATAAATTTTTCAGCCGTGGAAAAAGTAACGGCGGAATCATCTCCGCCGTTGTCTTTTCGCCTTTCTCCAGCTGGTCCTGCGGGATTATGCGAATACTCATCAGGGGCGTTTTTCCTGTTTTATTGGCGGATTACGCTGCTCACGATACCAGCGAGGATGATGCTGTCTGGCCCATTCAGCGCTGACCCAGCCTTCAACCATCGCGGTCAGTGTGCCTTTGACCCACAATGCAGCATAAATGTGCACCATAATGACGATGATCAGCGCCACCGCTGACACCGAATGCACAAGCAGCGCCAGACGAATCAGCGGAATGGTAAAGGCATCCGCGAAGTAAGGCCGCCAGATCACAATGCCGCTGGCAAGCAGCAATACTAAGCTGATGATAGCAGCCCAGAACACACACTTCTGACCAAAGTTATATTTACCGGTATCGCCCACCTCTTCATTCATCGCAACCCGGTGAATATTTCTGGCCCAGTTAAGGTCATCGCGATTGATGAGATTGTGTTTCCAGTAACGCAAAAACATCAGCATAAAAGCGGCAAACATCACAACGCCCACAAAAGGATGCAGAATACGCGCCAGTTGTGGCGTGCCAAATATCTGCATCAGCCAGTTAAACGACGGAAAGAAAAACCCTAATCCGCTTAACGCGGCCATGACAAAGCAAATCGCGACGATCCAGTGATTGATGCGTTCAGGTGCGCGGTAACGCACCAGATGATCGGGCTTTTTCATTATTGATGCTCCTCGGGCTGATCGTCGTTGTCGTCGTGCGCTTCAGCGACGCGATTCGGGCCAACGCCAACGTAGTGGAAGATTGAGGCGGCAAACGTAGCGGCAAATCCCACCGCCGCCAGCGGTTTCCAGATCCCCTTCCAGAAGGTCACGGTCGGGCTGATGCCCGGATTAGCAGGCAGCCCGTGATAGCGTTCAGGCTTGTCAGCATGATGCAGCACATACATGACGTGGGTGCCGCCCACGCCTTCCGGGTTGTAGAGGCCAGCCTGCGCAAAGCCGCGTGACTTCAGCTCCGCCACGCGTTCCTCCGCCAGCGTCAGCATGTCGCTTTTGCTGCCGAAATGAATCGCGCCGGTCGGACAGGTTTTCACGCAGGCGGGTTCCTGGCCGACGCTGACGCGATCCACGCACAGGGTGCATTTATAGGCGCGGTTATCCTCTTTGTTCAGCCGTGGCACATTGAACGGACAACCGGCGATGCAGTAGCCACAGCCGATGCACTGCTCAGACTGGAAATCGACGATGCCACTGGCGTACTGAATGATGGCACCCGCCGACGGGCAGGCTTTCAGGCAGCCGGGATCGGCGCAGTGCATACAGCCATCTTTGCGAATCAGCCAGGCCAGCCTGCCGTTCTCTTCGACTTCTGAAAAGCGCATCACCGTCCAGGATTTGGCCGTCAGATCGGTGGGATTGTCATACACCCCGATGTTGTGGCCGACGTCATCGCGGATGTCGTTCCACTCGGCGCAGGCGACCTGGCAGCCTTTGCAGCCGATACAGGTGGTGACGTCGATAAGCTTCGCCACTTCGCGCTGGTGATCGCGCGCCTGCGGCGGCGGGGTAAAGCCATTGGTCGCAGAGCGACGGATAATATCTTGTGATTGATAAGCCATTGTCTTCTACCGTTACGCTTTTTCGACGTTCACTAAAAATCCTTTGTACTCCGGGGTCTGCGAGTTGGCGTCGCCTACCGAAGGCGTCAGCGTATTGGCAAGGAAGCCTTTACGCGTGGTGCCTTCAAAGCCCCAGTGACAGGGAATACCCACGGTATCAACCGGCCTGCCGTCAATCATCAGACGCTGCAGACGGCGCGTGACCACCGCTCTGGCTTTGATATAGCCACGGCGTGACGTGACTTTGACGCTGTCTCCGGCCTGAATGCCTTTCTCCGCTGCCAGTTCGGTGCCGATTTCGACAAACTGCTCCGGCTGCGCAATCGCGTTCAGCAGGGCGTGTTTGGTCCAGTGGCGGAACAGTTCGGTGATGGAGTACGTGGTGGCGACGCAGGGGTAGTCAGCGGCTTCGCCCAGCTGTGCGGCATCGCTGCTGAACAGACGGACCACCGGGCTGTGACGCTGCTGCGGGTGCAGAGGGTTGTCGGCAAGGGGGCTTTCCATCGGTTCGTAATGTTCCGGGAACGGACCGTCGGCCATTTTATCCAGCGCAAACAGGTGGCCGAGGCCATCGGGCTGCATGATAAACGGACCGGCCTGCTGCTGCGGCGACAGCGTCACCGGATAATCCGGGACGTCGATGCCCTGCCAGCGTGAGCCATCCCACTCAATCAGGCGGCGCTGTGGATCCCAGGCTTTACCCTGTGCATCAGCGGAGGCGCGGTTATAAAGAATGCGGCGGTTAGCAGGCCACGCCCAGGCCCAGCCGGAGACCGCGCCCAGTCCTGACGGATCGGCGTTGTCGCGTCGTGCCATCTGGTTGCCTTCCGGCGTCCAGCTGCCGCTGTAGATCCAGCAGGAACTGGCGGTGGTGCCGTCGTTTCGCAGCTCCGCGAAGCTGTTAAGCTGCTGGCCTTTTTTCAGCAGCAGCTTGCCGCTGGCATCATAAATGTCGGCCAGCGCCTGCCCGTTGTTCTCCTGCGCGACTTCTTCCGGCTCAGGATTGTACGGATCGCGGTAGTCCCAGCGCATCGCCATCAGCGGCTCAGGGGCGGTACCGCCTTCCAGGCGATAGAGCGTGCGCAGACGCATGAACAGATTGCCGAGTATTTTACCGTCGTGCAGCGCTTCAGCGGGTGGTTCAGCGGCTGCCCAGTGCCACTGCAGCCAGCGCGATGAGTTAGCCACCGAGCCTGACTCTTCCGCGAAGCAGGAAGAGGGCAGGCGGAACACTTCGGTCTGAATGGCCGACGGATCGACGTCGTTGAACGCTTCGTGATGTTGCCAGAAGCTGGCGGTTTCGGTGCGCAGCGGATCGATCACCACCATATATTTGAGGCGGGAAAGCGCCCGGACCGCTTTGTTTTTGTCCGGGAAGGCGGCCAGCAGGTTGAAGCCCTGAATCAGGCAGCCATTCAGCGCGCCCTGTTCCATCATCTCTGCCTGCGCCATGCAGTCGTAGCTCTTGTCCCACTTCGGCAGCCAGTCGTAGCCCCACTGGTTCTCCGCCGTGGCATTATCGCCGTAGAAACTCTTCATCAGGCTGACAAAAAACGTTTCGGTGTTTTGCCAGTAGTTGACCTGGTCCGGCAGCGGCGAAACGGGTGTGGCCTGCTGCAGCCAGCTTGCCAGCGTGGTCATCTTTTCGGATGGCAGCGGCAGATAACCCGGCAGGCTCTGTGCCAGCAACCCGAGGTCGGTATAACCCTGAACGTTGGAGTGCCCGCGCAGCGCGTTAATGCCGCCACCCGGCATACCGATGTTGCCCAGCAGCAGCTGGATCATCGCCGCGGTGCGGATAATCTGTGAACCGTTGGTATGGTGGGTCCAGCCTAGCGCATAGAGGAGGGTTGCCGTGCGATTTGGCACACAGGTGGAAGCGAGCTGCTCACACACCTTAATAAAGTCTTCCTGCGAGGTGCCGCACAGACGCGTCACCATTTCCGGGGTGTAACGGCTGGCGTGGGTTTTCAGCAGGTTCAGCACACAGCGTGGATGGCTGAAGCTTTCATCGCGTCGGGCATGGCCGTTTTCATCCAGCTCATAGTGCCAGCTCTGGCGATCGTACTGACGGGTTTTTGCATCGTAGCCGCTGAATAACCCGTCGCTGAAGCTGTAGCCTTCGCTGACAATCAGGGGGGCGTTGGTGAAGGCGCGAACATACTCCTGCTGAATCTGATTGTGTTGCAGCAGGTAGTTGATTACCCCCATCAGGAACACCACGTCACTGCCCGCACGCAGGGGCGCGTAGAAATCGGCGACCGCAGCAGAGCGGTTAAAGCGCGGATCGACCACGATAACCTGCGCATTGTTATGGATTTTGGCTTCAATCACCCATTTAAAGCCAACCGGATGCGCCTCGGCGGGGTTGCCGCCCATGATCATCACCACATTGGCATTTTTGATGTCATTCCAGCTGTTGGTCATCGCCCCGCGACCAAAGCTGGGGGCCAGCGCAGCCACGGTCGGGCCGTGACACAGGCGCGCCTGGTTTTCCAGCGCCAGAATACCCAGCGAGCGGGCAAATTTCTGATCGAGCAGGCCGGTTTCGTTACTGGCGGCAGAGGAGCAGAACATGGAGGTCGTCGGCCAGCGGTTAACCGTCACGCCAGCGGCGTTGGTGGCCTGGAAATGCGCATCGCGATCCTGCTTCATCAGGCGGGCAATCCGATCAAACGCCTCCTCCCAGCTGATGCGCTGCCATTTGTCTGAGCCCGGTGCGCGGTATTCGGGGTATTTCAGACGTTGTTCGCTGTGAATAAAGTCGAGCACGCCAGCGCCTTTAGGGCAGAGCGATCCCCGGCTGACCGGATGGTCCGGGTCGCCCTCTATATGGTAAATCGAGGCGCTGGCATTTTTAGAACCATCCCCCAGACTGTAAATCAGCATGCCGCAGCCGACTGAACAGTAGGTACAGTTATTACGTGTTTCTCTGGCGCGAATGAGTTTGAATTCCCGGACGCTGGCTAACGCTGTGGCAGGGGCAAAACCGAGTAACGCCGCGCTGGTGCCCGCCAGCCCGCCAGCACAGATTTTGAAAAAACTGCGTCTGTTAATCTGCATTTTATCGTTCTTCTTTATTGGCTCCATTGCGAAGCCTTGCAAAATAGCAGCCCTGATTGCCTCTAAATTGACCAGGGTCAACAGGTTAGTCATTAGTAATTCTTTTTCTCAATTTTGTTAAAAAACCTCGGTGGTGCAGTCCCGCTGCAAGCAGATTTTCAGGGCAGCCGATGATTATTGTTGTTTTATGGTTACCGATGTTAATGCTCAAAAAATAACCCTCGGTATTCCTGCCGCCAGCAGGTGTTGCTGCCTCTCTAGAGGAAAACCGCATGAATTGCCCCGCTGTTTATTTGCGCTACAGGGGGCTAAAAGGCAGAATCAGGGCACGTCAGTGCTCTGCTGTATCGGGCACTGAATTACATAATTTATTAACAACAGGTCGACCTTTTTGAATGCTAACCAGCCTGGCTCAGGCGAAGATTTAACAATTCAGACCGGCGTCAGCACGACGCAGGTGTGGCAGCGCGCCGATCTCACCGCGGCACAGGATGACTGGCTGGCGGACGAAGTTCCGGTAGCGCTGGTGTATAACGGCATCTCGCACGTGGTGATGATGACCACGCCCAACGATCTGGAGGCGTTTGCGCGGGGATTCTCCCTGTCAGAGGGCATTATCGACGCACCAGGCGACATCTTCGGCATGGACATCGTGCCGGGCTGTCACGGCATTGAAGTGCAGATTGAGCTTTCCAGCCGCCGCTTTATGGCGCTGAAAGAGCAAAGGCGCGCACTGGCAGGACGGACCGGCTGCGGCGTGTGTGGCGTGGAACAGCTGGACCAGATTGGCAAGCCGCTCTCGCCGCTGCCGTTTACCCAGACCTTCGCGCTGGATCAGCTGGATCGGGCGCTGGGCCAGCTGAAAGATTATCAGCCGGTCGGACAGAAAACCGGCTGCACCCACGCCGCTGCGTGGATCCAGCCTGATGGTCATCTGGCTGGTGGCTGTGAAGATGTGGGGCGTCATGTGGCGCTGGATAAGCTGCTGGGCTATCGCAGCCTGGCAGCCTGGGGGCCGGGTGCCGTTCTGGTCTCCAGCCGCGCCAGCTATGAAATGGTGCAGAAATCTGCCATGTGCGGCGTCGAAATTCTGTTCGCGGTCTCGGCAGCAACCCGTCTGGCGGTGGAAGTGGCTGAGCGCTGCAACCTGACGCTGGTCGGCTTCAGTAAACCTGGCCGGGCCACGGTCTACAGCCATCCCCAGCGGCTGCGTTAAACCACCATCACCTCTGGCAGCATCTGCTGCAACGCCTCAAGGGCGGCACTGCTGTCGCCGCCACTGTCAGTAATCAGCATGGTGATCGCCTGCGGTGGCGCGTAAACGGTGCGGCTGACCACGCCCAGTTTGGTGTGATCGGCCAGCAGATAGCAGGCAGCGGATTGCTGCACCATCGCTCTGGCAATGGCTGCTTCGTGCGGATGAAAACTGCTGGCACCACGACTCGCCTCAATGCCGACCGGCGACAGCAGCGCCACATCGGCGCGATAGCGGACAATCTCACCTACCGTGATTTCGCCGCGCGTCTGTTGCGCACCGGCCGTCATCATCCCACCCAGCAAAATGATCTGATTATTCAGCGGCTGACCTTCTTCACCGGCGCTCAGCGCCAGCGCGGCCTGCAGGCTGTTGGTCACTATCGTCAGGCCGGAAAGGGCGTGAAGCTCCTCTGCCAGCAGCGTAGTGGTGCTGCCCGCATCCAGAAACAGCGTCTGTCCGGACTGCAGCAGCTGCGCGGCGGCGCGGGCAATAGCGCGCTTCTCGCGGGTCTGGGTGCTGCGACGTTCCGTCAGTGGCGGTTCAGCTGCTGTTTCAATCGCCACCAGGCCGCCGTGAACGCGACGCGCCAGACCCAGCGCTTCCAGCTCAATGATATCGCGGCGCGCCGTTTCGCGTGACACCCCCAGCTCCCTGATGATGCGCTCGGTACTCACCTGATTAAGCCGGGTCAGTAAGGCACGGATGCGATGAAGGCGCGTTTCCTGCAGCATAGCGGTTTCCTTTTAAAGCGCGAAGAGCACGGATGATACGCCAGTGACGCGAAAGAGTCCGTGTGAATCAGAGGCAAGCTTAGCGTGAGGATGGGCCTGCGTCATGTGTATTTTATTGCGTTTGTGTATTTTGTTGCATTTTAGAATCAGGCAGGCATGATACAGGAGTCCGCTCTTCCTCCTTCATCCTTGTAACGGGAGTCATTATGGCCACGCGTTCCACCATTATGGATACCAACAGTTTCCGTGCCGAACATGCCGATGCGCTCGACAGTGAGACGCGCAAACTGACTGATAAACGCAGCAAAGTGCTTGGCGAATCCTATCGCCTGTTCTATCGCAAACCGGTGCATCTGGTGCGGGGTGAAGGGCAGTATCTGTGGGATGCGGCGGGCGACAAATATCTCGACGTTTACAACAACGTGGCGAGCATCGGCCACTGTCATCCGGCTGTGATTGAGGCGGTGACACAGCAGATGAAAATGCTGAATACCCATACCCGTTACCTGCATGAAAATATCCTTGATTACAGCGAAGCACTGCTGGCGACCACGCCTGCGGCGATCGATCGTGCGATGTATATGTGCACCGGCTCAGAAGCCAATGATCTGGCGATTCGCGTGGCGCGTGCCTTCAGCGGCGGCACCGGCATCATTGTCAGTAAAGAGGCCTATCACGGCACCAGTGAGCTGACCTCCGGTGCTTCTCCGGCGCTGGGCAGTGGACAGCCGCTGGCACCCACGACGCGACTGGTCATGCCACCGGATGCGTATCGTGTAGATGCGCCGGATCTGGGCGACTGGTTCGCTGACCAGATTCAGCAGCAGATTGATGATATGGCAGCGAACGGCATCAAATTTGCTGGTTTCCTGGCGGATTCGATCTTCTCCTCGGATGGTGTGCTGCCCAATCCGCGTGGTTTCCTGAAAAAAGCGGTCGATGTGGTGCATGCCAACGGCGGCATCTTTATTGCCGATGAAGTACAGCCTGGCTTTGGCCGTACCGGCGATGCGTTCTGGGGCTTTGGTCGCCACGATGTCGTGCCTGATGTGATTACCACCGGCAAGCCAATGGGCAACGGCATTCCGGTTTCCGGGCTGCTGGCAAAAAGCGACGTGCTGGCCGCCTTCAGCGACGCGATCCCCTACTTCAATACCTTTGGTGGCAATCCGGTGGCGATGGCGGCGGCGCAGGCGGTGCTGAAAGTGATCACCGAAGAGGGATTACAGGAGCACAGCCGCGTGGTCGGCGCGAAGCTGCTGGCGGAGCTGCGGACGCTGATGGACCGTTACGAGTGTGTGGGAGATGTACGCGGAGCCGGACTGTTTATCGGTTTTGAACTGGTCACCGATCGTCACAGCAAAACGCCGGACAAAACGCTGGCGCTGAATCTGATTGAGAAGCTGCGTGAACACCGTGTGCTGACTTCGGTCGCGGGCCCGTATGGGAATGTACTGAAACTGCGTCCGCCATTGGCTTTCCAGGAAAGCGACATCGACTGGCTGACGGGCGCACTCGACAGCGCGCTGCGCGAGCTGGGTCAGTAAGGCGCAGGGCAGAGCAGGCGCGGCGTGCGGGCGGGATGTGTGTGCGCTGGCGGCGTTGCCTCAGCGCGCCGCTCTCCCTGTCTGATAAGGCTGAAAAGGCAGAGTCAGCAACAGCATCCTGTAAAAACAACGGGTTGCTTTTGCCAGATTTCTCAAATCCTTATGGTTAATAGGGCATTGATTACGCTTTTACGCTACATGAATTTAACTATAATGATTCGACTGCTTACGCGGCACGTCCCGAATCCGCCGTGCTGCTCAAACTAAATGGAGAGGAAGAACATGAGTTATTCACTGCCATCCCTGCCTTACGCATACGACGCACTGGAACCGCATTTCGACAAGCAGACGATGGAGATCCATCACACTAAACACCACCAGACCTACGTGAACAACGCTAACGCGGCGCTGGAAGGTACTGAATTTGCAAATCTGCCGGTCGATGAGCTGATCACCAAACTGGATCAGCTGCCAGCAGACAAAAAAGGCCCACTGCGTAACAACGCAGGCGGTCACGCTAACCACAGCCTGTTCTGGAAAGGCCTGAAAACCGGCACCACGCTGCAGGGCGACCTGAAAGCGGCTATCGAGAAAGATTTTGGTAGCGTGGAAAACTTCCAGGAAGCGTTCGAGAAAGCAGCAGCCACCCGTTTCGGTTCTGGCTGGGCGTGGCTGGTTAAGCAGGGCGACAAACTGGCTGTGGTTTCTACCGCAAACCAGGACAACCCGCTGATGGGTGAAGCGGTCGCCGGTGTTTCTGGCTTCCCGATCATCGGTCTGGATGTGTGGGAACACGCTTACTATCTGAAATATCAGAACAAGCGTCCTGACTACATCAAAGCGTTCTGGAACGTGGTTAACTGGGACGAAGCAGCAGCCCGCTTCGCAGCTGCTCAGTAAGTTAACCAAACGTAAACGTAATGAAGATAAACCGGTGAAATCTATTTTGCCGGTTTTTTTTATTCTTATTTTATGTATTGCCAAATAACACTAAAAAAGGTCAGTTATCAGTTTTAAGGCTATTCCACATTAACCTGCCGTTGAGATTAGCTATGTTATTTTCAGTGACATTCCCGCTTACCTCACGGTGTGTTGCTGACTATGTCAATTATCACTACTCACGAAAATACGACCGAATCCTCTGCGTCCCTTTTTTTCCAGTTAATCAGTGGGAAATACATTCCGGATAAACTCTGGATGAGTAAACGTTTCCGGCTGAAATTTGTGTTAAGAACCTTACTATCGCCGCTGACTACGCTGCATTACCTTGATGCGCTGTCGCACCTGCCGCAGCTCCCTTTGCTGATGAGCACCCAGGGACTGCTGCCAGCCAAGCTGCACCGGCCCTATCTGCGTTCAGGGATGAGCATTGCTGCGCGTGCGCAGGCCATTCTCGATCATTACACCCTGATGAATAATCTGGATACCCCGGCGCTGCGTCAGCTTCTGCAGAGCGCTACGGATAATCCGCTGGCCACGCTGACCGGAAAAAATGGCGAGGCCTTTTTACTCTCCTGCAGTTCCGGTTATTTCGATCGTGAAGGGGAAGTGACGCTGGTATTACGTTATAACGACGAAGTTATTGCTTCACTTTCTTTTTCAATTCTCAACGAGAATAACCAGCGGACCTTATTAATCGGCGGATTACAGGGTCCGCGGAAACATATCAATAATGACGTTATCCGCGAGGCGACCAAAGCGGCTCACGGTCTCTTTCCAAAACGCCTGTTAATGGAAGCGGTATTTATTGTGGCGAAGCAGTGCGGCGTGGAAAATATTCTGGCGGTGGGCGATGAGACGCATGTATTCCGCAGCCTGCGCTATCGCCACAGTAAAGGCGATAAGTTCTTTGCCAGTTACAGTGAATTCTGGCTGTCGCTGAGCGGTGAAGCGCGCAAAGATGGGATGTTTACACTGCCGCTGAGCCTGCCGCGTAAAACGCTGGAGGAGATCGCCAGTAAGAAGCGTGCAGAGTACCGCCGCCGCTATGAACTGCTGGATGGGCTGGCGGAGCAGGTTTATGCCGCCGCCGGCGAACGCAAAGCGGATGTCGATCAGGCAGCCGCCTGATCGACCCGTCAGAATGCGGTTCTGGCGAAGCCGGTCATCACCTTCAGACCCATCTCACGTCCCAGCGCGGTCATTGGATGCACCACCACCAGGCCGCGCACGCTTTTTTTCAGCGCACCCAGGTTTGCCTGCTCTTTTTTGGTGATTTCGCGGCTGAAGCCCATTTTCTGCAGCTTCTGCGCTTCGGCACTGAGTTTTTCAACCCGCTGACCGCGCAGGCGCTCAATCTCAATCACCAGTGTTTCTTTCTCTTTCAGCAACGCGCCCAGTTTCTCGGCATCACCCGATTCCAGTAACTGCGGCTCTTTGCGGTTCAGTGCGTCCAGCTTATCGCTGAGAAGTTTGATTTCGTTCTTTTCTTGCTCTTTCATGACAACAACTCGTTGAGGAAAACAGGGCAAGGATACACCAAATCTGGCGCACATTCCCGGTCAGGTTAAGACGAATAAGGCGTCATGATGACGCCTGACAGGATTAGCTGCCGGACTTTTTAAACGCCTGCTTCATACTGATGCGGGCGATTAGCTCAGTCAGCGACAGCACCATCGTGGATCGTACCATTTGCAGATAGCGCTGCTGCTGCATGCTGCGCAGCTCTGCATCGTCAGTGTGGAATACCGGCGCGGGTGGCCAGGCGGTCACGCAGTGCAGCTCACCAAACGGGCCGAGGATCTCATCGTCGGTAAAACGGTAATCGCCGCTGTCGTGATTCAGCTCTTCGCGCAGCGCCAGCAGCAGTTCACCATCTTCATATTCATGCCGGCTGATAACGCCCAGTCCGTAAATCAGCTTCAGGCGAACCGAGAGTTCGCCCAAAGGACCATCGCCCAGCAGCAGCGGTTCTACCGCATATTTCACCGCATAGTCATCTTTACGAAACACCTGCAGCACCAGCAGATTGACGGCTTCAGCCAATAGCTCCACGGCGGCGATCAGAAAGCTTCTCACCGAACGACCGGCGTTCAGGCGCTCAAGCACCCGGTTTTCAAAAGCCTGCTTCTCTTCCATTATTGCCTGCATGGGTTCAGTACAGCCGTTGGGCGCAGGCGAACTGCGCCCGGCTTGCATCACTAACACGCGCGCATTATGCCATAGCGTGCCAGGCGCTCACCACAGAAGCCACCACTTCGCTGTCGGCATCCAGCCCTGAAATCTCAGCCAGCGTCGCCTGTGGGCCTTTTTCTGCCAGCAGCAGGGCCAGTTCCTGCGCCTGTGGATCCTGATCGCTGCGATAGTGCATCGCGGCAGCAATACCCTGCACCAGGCTGGCGTGCGGTAAACCATACTCCAGCGTACCCAGCGTCGGCTTGATCAGGCGATCCCCTGCGCTCAGTTTACGCAGCGGCTGACGCCCCACGCGCTCAACATCATCTTTCAGATAGGGGTTTTCAAAACGACCCAGAATCTTCCGGATGTAGGCTGCATGTTTTTCCGCATCAAAACCGTAGCGCTTGATCAGTACTGCGCCGCTCTCTTCCATCGCCCCTTTCACTGTGGCCCGGATTTTTTCGTCGAGGATGGCGTCACGAATGGTCTGATGACCGGCCAGCTGGCCGAGATAGGCGGTAATGGCGTGGCCCGTGTTCAGGGTAAAGAGTTTGCGCTCAACAAATGCCATCAGATTATCAGTCAGCTCCATGCCCGGAATGGTAGGCAGGTCGCCTTTGAACTGGGTTTTATCGACAATCCATTCGCTGAAGGTTTCAACGGTGACTTCCAGTGGATCGGTGCTGCCTGCTTCAGAAGGCGGCACGATGCGATCGACAGCGGAATCCACAAAGCCGACATGCTGCTCCAGCCAGGCGTGATAGTGCGCTGGCAGAGCCTTCAGCACATGCTGTTTCAGCTGGCTGGTGCCGCGCACCATATTCTCACAGGCGATGATATTTAACGGACGGGTGTTACCGTTGTCGCTGCGTTTTGCCAGCCCTTTAGCCACACTGGCGGCAATACGTTCCAGAATCTGCGGGCCTACGGCGGTAGTGACCAGATCAACCTCTGCAACCAGAGTGATAATCTCATCGCTGGTGCTGTTCACCGCACTGACGCCTTTGACGATTTCTGTTTTGGCCTGCTCGCCAACCACATGAACGGGGTACTCATGACGCGCGTTCAGTGCATCCAGCACCGCCTGATTCACATCAGCAAAAACCAGTTCGATACCTGCATCAGCCAGTAATTTGCCGATAAAGCCGCGACCAATGTTTCCTGCTCCGAAATGTAACGCTTTCATAATTTTTGACCCATATCAAATGACGATGGGGCGGGCAAACCCGCCCCAGGAAATCGGGACGGGCATGACCGCCCCAGGGAAAGTAATGGCTATAAATTACGCGACAGCTGGCTTGCCTGACAGCAGATCCAGCACTTCCTGCACGCTGGTGGTGTGCGCCAGCCTTTCAATCACGCTGTCATCATCCAGTGCATTCGTCAGGCTGGTGATGACCTGAATGTGCTCGTTGTTACGGGCCGCAATACCAATCACCAGGCGCGCCACATCGTCTGCATCTTCGCCGAACAGGACGCCTGCCGGATACTGGCAGAAGACCACGCCGGTTTTAAGCACGCGATCTTTCGCTTCAACCGTGCCGTGCGGCACCGCGATTGACTCGCCAAGGTAGGTGGGTGTCAGTTTCTCACGCGCCAGCATCGCATCAACATATTCAGGCTCTACATAACCCCCTTTCACCAGCTGTTCACCAGCAAAACGAATGGCCTGCTCTTTGTTGCTGGCGGTCAGGCGGAGGAAGACGTTATCTGCGCCCAGTTTAAACAGGTGCGCATTGCCTTCATCGTAGCTGTCAGAAAGCGCGGTGTTCACGGCATGACGATGTACGTCGCTGCGGTTAGCCGCCACCAGACGTTCGGTCAGCGTGCTGTAAAGCGCGCTGTCGAGGAAGTTATTCAGCGAGATATGCTGCGCATGAGGTGCCTGACGAATGGCACGTTCAGTCAGGTCACGGTGCGTAATCACCAGATCAACATCACCCGGCAGGGCGTTGATCGCGGTGTTGGTCACCGACACATTGCTCAGACCGGCATCCTGCACTTTCTTACGCAGCACGCCTGCACCCATGGCGCTGGAACCCATACCGGCGTCACAGGCAACGATGATTTTACGCACGTGATGCAGCTCAACGCTCATGGCATCGCTGGCGACTGCGCCGCTCGCTGTGCTCTGGCCTTTCGACTGCGCTTTCATCTCATGCATGCGCTGTGTCGCGGCTTCAATATCATCGTCTTCTTTGACTTTGCTGGTTTTCAGCAGAATAGCGGAGACCACGAACGAGACAGCAAAGGCTGCAGCGATAGCCGCGATGTTCGCGAAGTAGGCACCTTTTGGCGTCATTGCCAGCACGGCCAGGATAGAACCGGGTGAGGCAGGAGAGACCAGACCACCGTTCAGCACGGTCAGCGTGAAGACGCCGGTCATCCCGCCAAGGATAACCGCCAGCAGCAGGCGAGGGGCCATCAGCACATACGGGAAATAAATCTCATGGATGCCGCCGAGGAAGTGGATGATCGCCGCACCGCCCGCAGACTGTTTCGCACTGCCACGGCCAAAGAACATGTAAGCCATCAGCACGCCCATACCCGGACCCGGGTTGGCTTCGATCAGGAAGAAGATCGATTTGCCCGCTTCACTCGCCTGCTGGATGCCCAGCGGTGAGAAGATACCGTGGTTAATCGCGTTGTTCAGGAACAGGATTTTTGCCGGCTCAACGAAGATTGAGGTCAGCGGCAGCAGGTTGTTCTGCACCATCAGATTCACGCCTGCGGCGAGAATGTGGGACAGACCTTCAACCAGCGGACCGATTGCCAGGAATGCCAGCAGCGCCAGGATCATCCCGATAATACCGGCCGAGAAGTTGTTAACCAGCATCTCGAAGCCGCTTTTGATTTTGCCGTCAATCGCCCGGTCAAACGACTTAATTGCCCAGCCGCCCAGCGGACCGGCAATCATGGCACCGAGGAACATCGGCATATCCGCACCGACAATCACACCCATGGTGGTAATCGCACCCACCACGCCACCGCGATCGCCGCCCACCAGACGCCCACCGGTGAAACCGATCAGCAGGGGCAGCAGGTAAGTGATCATCGGGCCAACAAGTTTGGCCAGCGTTTCGTTAGGGATCCAGCCAGTTGGAATAAACAGTGCGGTGATGATACCCCAGGCGATAAACGCCCCGATGTTTGGCATCACCATATTACTCAGAAAGCGACCAAAGCTCTGTACTTTGACCTTCACTGATGAGGACATAAACCCACCCCTTATTGAGACGCGCTGCAATAGGAGAGCGCGCTTGTTTTTGTTTAGCCACCCCGACCTGAAGCCGGTGGTATTACTGTATGCACGCGGACTCTATCATGCGAATTTGACACTGCGTAGCGCACGGAATAAGTGTGATCCATATCACTCATTAAGGGTGGTGGCAGGGGTAGTTAGCGTGACTTTGATCACATTTTAGTGAGCGTTAAGGGTTGTTTTGCCTGAATTTTAATCGGGCTTACCGGTTATCTGTGAGATGGGTCACACTATGAGAAAGGCAGTTTGTTATGTAAATGTGACTCAGATCACAAACTATTTTTGGTCGAAAATGCGCCAGATCACACTTCGTTCAGCCGGTGAACGGACGAGAGAAGAAAAGGGGAATGAGGCGGGCAGACGAATAACGGCTGCCCGTAAAGCGGGGTTACTGCAGACCGCCCTGGACGGCAGCCTGGGCCTGAGGAAGCGCCTGCGCGTTGGCTGATAAGGTGCTCATCAGCGCGTTATATTGCGAAGCCTGATCCTGGGTCGGGAACTGCACGCCGCCATCGTTGAAGCTGACACGGGTTCCCTGTGTTTGCAGGAAATCGCCGGTCTGCACGGCAGCCTGGCTCAGCGCCTGGAGTGTTGGCAGCAGCGGAATCAGCTGATTCGCGGGCACCGTCACCACTTTGTTATAGGCGGTGTCGTAGACTTTTTTCAGGTCTTCCGACTGCTTCAGGGCCGCTTTGCTGCTGTCAGCCTGCATTTTTGCGCTTTCAATCTGCTGGGTGACGATCACCAGTGCGCTGTTCGCCTGACGCAGGGAGTCACGACGGCTGAGATAATCCTGCGGCACGCGAATGGCAGAAAGCTCATCCACCACCGGACGCATCCCCTGTTCAACGGCTTTGTTCGCCTGCTGAGAGAAGCCATACAGGATGGCGTAATCGCTGGCGAAATTGCCAAAGCTCTGCTTCTGATTTTCGCTGAGGCTGGGCAGATGCTCGCCGCTGCGCATCACGGTGTTCTGGAGAAAATCGATAAATGCTTTGCGCTGCTCGCCTTCTTTATCACCGCACGCGGTGAGTTGCAGTACAATCAGCGCGCCAGCGAGCATCATGCCGCCGCGTGCCATAAGGCGTGTAAGTCCTGAAGCCATGGGTTCAACTCCTGTCGGTGATACTGTCGGATGTCCAGGTAAGAATGGCCTAAAGAATAGAACAAACCCGCGTCACGGCACAATGTGAAACGGCCTGTAAAGCAGAGGCATTCTGAAACGTTGTTTGCAGAACGGGATCGGCTGCACGTCCGGGCGCGCTGCTTTTCCTGCTATCGCGGGTTTCAGCGTGCAACGCTGAAAAGCGCGTTCAGCGGCCTGACGCCTGCGGGCGTGGCGTTAAAACACCACCGCCTGACCATCTTTGCGACTCTCGCTGGCTGCAATATAGAAGCCCTGTGGATCGCGTACGATGGCCTGAGCACCCCCAAAGTTGTAGTTGCTCAGCGGGTCTTCCAGCACCACGTTGTGCCCCATGCGGCGAAGGGTACTCAGTGTATTGCGGTCGAGTGTGGATTCAAGCACCACCTCACGTCCCTGCACCACGCGCCAGCGCGGCGCATCAATCGCGGCCTGCGGATTCTGGCGATGCAGCATAATGCGCAACGCCAGCTGAACGTGTCCCTGCGCCTGCATCGGGCCGCCCATCACGCCAAACGCCATCAGCGGCTGGCCCTGCTGATCCAGTGCAAAGGCCGGAATGATGGTGTGGAAGGGCCGCTTACCGCCCGCCACGACGTTGGGGTGATTAGGGTCGAGTGAAAAGCCTGCGCCACGGTTCTGCAGGCTGATGCCGGTATCAGGAACGACCACGCCGGAGCCAAAGCCCATGTAATTGGATTGAATGAACGAGACCATCATGCCGCTGGCATCCGCTGCCGCAACATAAACCGTGCCGCTTTGCTGCGGTGATCCAAAGTGAAAATCACCCGCTTTTTCAGGATCAATCAGCGCTGCTCGCTGACGGATATAGGCGTGACTCAGCAGATGTTCCGCCGGAAATTCAAGGTGATCTTCATCGGTGACATAACGTTCCAGATCAACCAGTGCCAGTTTCATCGCTTCAATGGAGAGATGCAGCCACTGCGGCGAATCGGGCGCATAGCGGTTGATCTCCCACGCTTCCAGAATGCCGAGCGCAATTAACGTTGCGATGCCCTGACCATTCGGCGGCAGCTCCTGAACCGATCCCCCGGCAAACGGGTGAGATAGCAGGGTAACCCAGTCGGCGCGATGATTTTTTAAATCCTCCAGCGTCAGCGCCGCACCATGCTCACGGGCGAAGGCCGCTATCTTCTGCGCCAGTGCGCCGCGGTAAAAACTGTCGCCCTGGGTCTCTGCGATCTCCTGCAGGGTGCGGGCCTGTGCCGGATTGCGGAACAGCTCTCCTGTGCGGGGTGGGCGTCCCTGCGGCGCAAAGGCGTCGCTGAAGCCGGGCTGGTCCCGCAGCCTGTCATAGCCGCGCTGCCACAGCTGACCAATCAGCGGCGATACCGGAAAGCCATCACGCGCATAGTCAATGGCCGGTTGCGCCAGGGTGGTCAGCGGCAAGGTGCCGAAGCGCTGCGCCAGCGTGACCCACGCCGAGACAGCCCCGGGCACGGTGACGGACTCCCAGCCGGTTTCAGGCATTGCACTCAGGGCGGCAAATCGTCCGGGGTGCCAGGCGGCGGGCGCACGGCCTGAAGCGTTTAATCCATGCAGCTCGCTGCCGTCCCAGACAATAGCAAACGCATCACTGCCGATACCGTTTCCGGTTGGCTCCAGCACGGTTAAGGCGATGGCCGTGGCGATAGCCGCATTCACGGCGTTGCCTCCCTGCTGCAGCATACGCAAACCCGCCTGCGCCGCCAGCGGTTGCGAGGTCGCGACGGCATTACGGCCCATCATCGGTACGCGATGAGAGGGGTATCCGACGTTAAAATCTGTTTCACGCATCGCTTTTCCTTACAGGGATCAGGTGTCTGTTTACCCGTCCTCAGGGGATACCACGGAGATGCACTTTTACTGCGCATCAGCGCGTTTGTGGACGGGTTTCTGCACCGGCATGAGGCGTCAGCCGTTTCGTTAGGGTAACTGCTATTTCATCCGGGGATAAAACGGTGTTCAGCATAAAAGATTTACCCGTACTGCACTGTGAGCCGCGCCGCGCCAGGGTTCAGGCTTTAACCAGGAGTAATCCTAAATCAATCAGAACTGTGAATATAAGTGTTCAGGAAGTAAACCATTGGCGTATATTTTGCACTCATAAGGTGAAGGGTGTAGTGCTTCACAGAAATGAGAATGTGGCCGGGAAAATCTTGATGGCATTCGCATAAATAGCAAACACCATTTGATTTTTTTGTGCGCTATACAGGCACAAAAATCAACTTCCTCAGCGGGTTAGAGGCGCGGGAACTTTTCCGGCAAACCTTAGTGAAAAAAATAATTATAAATTGCGCGGCAAATAGTCAGGTCTCTATCCATACTTAGTCTCCCGGCATTTGTTGCATTGACCTGACATCTTTAAAAGCAGTGCACCGCAGGCTGTGTCCCGTAATGGTTTCTCTCATAACAAAAACAAACCCTTGCGGGATCCAGCCTGAAACAGGCCCGGTTTCAGAGTCCTGACTTCAGGCTCGTACCTCTCTACTTTCACGTGCTTCATAGCGAGTTTTAAGGAGTTCTCTATGGAATTAAAAGACCCGATGTTTGAATTGCTCAGTAGCCTTGAGCAGATTGTTTTGACACGTGATGATCGCGCCGCCGAGTTACTTATTCAGCGTCAGCAGCCCGCCCAGCCAGAGCCTCAGCGTCTGCGCGAAATGACCGGTATGCAGGTTGATGAGTTTGCAAAAGTGATGGGCGTGAGCGTTTCTTCCGTGAAAAGCTGGGAAGCCCGGCGTACCCGTCCTTCCGCGACGGCGCAGAAATTAATGAAGTTGTTGCATGCCAATCCCTATCTGGGACGGCAGTTGCTTGAATAATCAGGCATCACGAAGAGAACCCGCCGCTGGCGGGTTTTTTACGCGCGCAATTCGCTGTATTTAGCGGCCTGTTTCACAAACCAGCTCTCTGGCACGCTGTACGGCGGCTCCCGCAGCTGGGCAAGTCCGCTTTCAATGATCGTCGAGGCCTGTTGCCATAGCTGCGCATCACCCTCTTTCAGCAGCGCAATCTGTATCTGCTTTTCGACCAGGTAGACCCGCGCAAAGTCAGGATCAAAACGCACAATCGCCCGGGTATTGTCGATGATGTCAGCCAGTTTGATGGTCTGGGCCTCAGGACTGGCGCTGGCGGTATGGCGAAAGTGAGCCAGTTTACGGGCCGCCCGATTTTTGGCCGCCGTGGGTGTGCTGTCGGTCAGCATCTCCACCAGGCTGGCCACGCGCGCACCAAAGTGGGCTTCGATGTCCCCCTGCGTGGCAGAGGTATCTTCTACGGTGTCGTGCAGCCAGGCCGCTGCTAACATGGCATCGTCATGGGTGACGCTGCGTACCAGTTCCACCACCGCAGCCGGATGAACAATGTAAGGCTCATCGGTATATTTGCGGCGCTGACCCGCACTGGCATGTGCCTCAGTGGCGAAGCGACGCGCCTGTTCTTCCAGTGAATCCTGCATGCTTTTCCTCCTGACAAAAAAGTTTGCTTGCAATTATCTAGCGCGCTATCTATATTAATCAC
This sequence comes from Pantoea sp. GD03673, assembly GCF_029844725.1. Lineage (GTDB taxonomy): Bacteria > Pseudomonadota > Gammaproteobacteria > Enterobacterales > Enterobacteriaceae > Pantoea. Next base: position 91,842 of record NZ_JAOCKJ010000008.1, on the reverse strand, counting down.
CATGAACTGTGATCAAGATGACAAAAAAGTGAAAACGATGCCACTGTTGGTCGATCAGCAACTCTGCTTTGCGCTTTATTCTGCCAATCTGGCGATGAATAAAGTCTATCGCCAGTTGCTGAGCCAGCTCGATATCACCTATCCACAATATCTGGTGATGCTGGTGCTGTGGCAGAAAGATGATGTCACGGTGTCAGAAATTGGCGAGCAGCTTTTTTTAGACTCGGCGACCTTAACGCCGCTGCTGAAGCGGCTGGAAAGCGCAGGTCTGATTAACCGCCAGCGTACCCGTCAGGATGAACGCCAGGTTGCGGTAACGCTGACTGAGGCGGGCCGGGCGCTGCATGAGAAAGCGAAGTCCATTCCTGAAGCGATTAAATGTGCCGCAGCCTGCGACGATGACGCATTGCTGGCGCTGAAATTACAGCTGGATGGGTTGCGGGATAATCTGAATCAGTCACGATAAATATTGCTGACGGGTGCGCTGCACCCGTTGTACCTCACCGCCTGATTACGGTTAAATAAGTAGCGGGCGATTAAATAGCGTAACGGAGAAATGTCATGTCTTTAGAACAAGTGGTTTACCGCGCCAAAGCCAAAGCAACCGGTGGTCGTGATGGTCGTGCAACCTCTTCTGACGGTGTACTGGACGTGAAACTGGGCGTGCCAAAAGAGATGGGCGGTGCAGGCGGTGAAGTGACCAACCCTGAGCAGCTGTTTGCTGCGGGCTACTCTGCCTGCTTCCTGGGCGCAATGAAGTTTGTTGCGGGCCGCGACAAAATTGCGATGCCAAAAGATGCATGGATTGAAGGTGAAGTGGGTATCGGCCCCATCCCTGACGGCTTTGGTATTGAAGCGACGCTGAACATTCATCTGCCAGAGATGGATGAAGCCGAAGCGCAGAAGCTGGTTGATGCAGCGCATATCGTCTGTCCTTACTCAAACGCCACCCGTAACAACATCGACGTAACGCTGAATATTATTCGCTAAGCGTACTGCGGGTCTGGCACCATCAGACCCGCACTGTTTTCCTTCATCACATCCCTTCCCGCTGCTTTCTGCGCCAGCAGGCTGACAATTGCTGTCAGTTATGGACAAAAAATGTGCTAATCCGGTCGACAAAGATTATTTTCTGGTCTATCGATCGCGACCATGTTTTACTGGGCCACCTCGCGTTATAACCTGTAAATCCGTTCAGAATTTTCCTTCATCTTGTCCGGTCCGCTTATTCAGCGAACTCTGCTGCGTTTCGGTAGTCACATAAAAGATTTGGTCAAGCGCTTCACACCGGAGAAAACCCTTTTTTCATGAATTATATTAAAACCCTGACTCAGCAGAAGTTATCGCTATTTCTGGCGCTCTACCTCGGTATTTTGCTGAACTTACCGATTTTCTATCGTCGTTTTGACGGTTTTCTCAGGCAATCCACGGTAACGAACTGGCTCACTGCCGTCACCGAGGTCGTGGCCATCGTGCTGCTGACTTTCTTCCTGATGCGTCTGCTGTCGCTGGGCGGAAAATGGTTTTATCGGGTGCTGGCCACGCTGATTGTTCTGATTTCTGTTGCCGCTGCTTATTACATGGCGTTTTTCAACGTCGTCATCGGCTACGGCATTGTGGCTTCGGTCATGACCACTGACACTGACCTGTCCAAAGAGGTGGTGGGCTACCATTTCATTCTCTGGATGGTGCTGGTCAGCGCGCTGCCGCTGCTGATGATCTGGCGCAACAAACTGAGCATGACGCTGAATGAGCAGCTGCGTACGCCAGGACAGCGCCTGAAACCGACCCTGATTATGCTGCTGTGCGTGGCGCTGGTCTGGCTGCCAATCCGTTATTTCGACAAGCTCCAGAAGCATAACGAAGAGATTACCAATATTGATTTGCCGAGCTACGGCGGTGTGGTCGCACACTCGTATCTTCCTTCTAACTGGCTGGCGGCTGTGGGCCTGTTTGCCTGGACCCGCGTAGATGAGTCGCTGCAAAACGAGGAACTGCTGGATCCGGCGAAGAAGTTTACCTACGTCGCACCTGCCGGGCTGGACGACACCTATGTGGTGTTTGTGATTGGCGAAACCACGCGCTGGGATCACATGGGGATGCTGGGCTACGAGCGTGACACGACGCCAAAGCTGTCGAAAGAGAAGAACCTGGTCGCGTTCCGTGGCGAATCCTGTGATACCGCAACCAAGCTGTCGCTGCGCTGCATGTTCGTGCGCGAAGGTGGCACCATGGATAATCCGGGCCGCACGCTGAAAGAGCAGAACGTGTTTGCGGTGATGAAAGAGCTGGGCTTCACCTCAGAGCTGTTTGCGATGCAGAGCGAAGTCTGGTTCTACGACAACATCAATGCCAACAACTTTGCTTTCCGTGAGCAGATTGGTTCAGAGAAGCGTAACCAGGGCAAAGCGGTGGATGACATGCTGCTGGTGCCAGAGATGAAAGCGTCACTGGATCGTTTCCCGAAAGGTAAGCATCTGGTGGTGTTGCACACCAAAGGTTCGCACTACCTCTATTCACAGCGTTACCCGCGCAGCTTCGCGAAATATCAGCCGGAGTGTATGGGCGTCGATGAGACCTGCAGTAAAGCGCAGTTGATCAACGCTTATGATAACTCGGTGCTTTATGTCGATAGCATGCTGGATAGCGTGCTGGATCAGCTGCGGGATAAGAAGGCCATTGTTTTCTATGCCGCCGACCACGGTGAGTCGATCAGCGAGAATATGCACCTGCACGGTACACCACGTGAGATGGCACCGCCGGAGCAGTTCCGCGTACCGATGATGGTCTGGGCGTCAGATAAGTATCTGGCAGACAGCCAGAACCGCAGTAACTTCGAGCGCCTGCAGGCGCAGCAGCGTGTGGGCCGGACCCATCGTCACGTTGAGCTGTTCGATACCATCCTGGGTTGTCTGGGGTATACCTCGCCCGATGGCGGTATTAACCCGGCAAATAACTGGTGTCAGGCACCCGCTAAAAATCAGGCTAAATCACTGTAGTCGTGGTCTGAAAGGATAATGCAGGCGGTTGATTCCCGGTAACCGCGTGCTTTCCAGGCGATTAGCGGCAAAAGCATAAAAAGCGGTTGACGCTGATCGGGGTGAGCAGTAACATGCGCCCCCATCGGCGAGTAGCGCAGCTTGGTAGCGCAACTGGTTTGGGACCAGTGGGTCGGAGGTTCGAATCCTCTCTCGCCGACCATATTTAAGAAACCTGTCTGAAAAGACAGGTTTTTTTTCGTCTGTCGAAAAGAGGATGAGGACCTCCGAAGGAGGTTTGAGCCGAGCGTAGCGAGACAACGTTGCTTCAGCAACGGCCCGCAGGGCAGGGTAATCCTCTCTCGCCGACCATATTTAAGAAACCTGTCTGAAAAGACAGGTTTTTTTTCGTCTGTCGGAAAGTGATTTGCAGGCAAAGAATTAGCACTGTGCGGGCTTCAGACGGCTGACAGATCTAAACCCGGATGCATCTGACCGCAGCGCATAAATTCAAGGCGGAGGGAACACGGGCAGAGGAGGAAAGCGTCCCACGCCACGGACAAAAACGCCGGGAGCGTTTTTGAACAACGCAACGCGTTGGCCCGGAGACGGGCGCACCTCAGGGATGAGGTGCGTAGCCGCGTGGGCCGAGCGTCCAGGGATGGTTTAAGCGACTTTCCGATCTGCCCGTGTTCCTGAAGCAGATCTCAATCTGACCGCTAAGCATTCACACTCTTGCCTGCTGAGCAGGCTTCAGGGAGCATACGCCTTCCGCAAAGACGCAAAACCGCCATCCCTGGCGGGCTCAGCGCGGGCCATCCATGGCCCGCTATGCTTTGCTGCAGGCGTATGCTCCCTTCGCTTCACGTCTGGCAGACTCATCGGATACCCACACAGGCATTTCGGATGGCTGGGAGATCCAAAGCCAGGTGCATCTGACCGCAGCGCATAAACTCAAGGCGCAGGGAACACGGGCAGAGGAGGAAAGCGTCCCACGCCAGGGACAAAAACGCCGGGAGCGTTTTTGAACAACGCAACGCGTTGGCCCGGAGACGGGCGCACCTCAGGGATGAGGTGCGTAGCCGCGTGGGCCGGGCGTCCAGGGATGGTTTAAGCGACTTTCCGATCTGCCCGTGTTCCCAAAGCAATCTCGATCTTAACGCCACTCCCGCTTGCCACCTTTTGTTTTGTTGCCCGCCTCGCCACCTTCCAGAAAGTTCCAGTAAAACCCCTCCGCCACGTGTTTCGCTTACCAGCCCCTATTATCGCCACTTTCCCGCTGGCAGGCCTTGCCCTGTAAGAGATGCCACCATAATTCGCGACACATTCTTCTTATGACCGAAAGCGGCAACATGCTGATTTCTTATGCTTCTTTACCAGCATATTCCGCTGGATGAACGTCATAACGCACGGTGAATCGTTCAGTTATTCAACATTTGCCGGTAAAAGTTTTAAGTTTTTTAGCGGTGAGAATCACTAGCGAAAGAGCAACCACCCAGCACAATGCACGGAATTCAGGCCAGCTTCGCTGTGCATTGTATGGCTTTTGGACGGAAACGGTTTTTATTACCGTTGCATGCTATTCCTCACACTCTGTGTAAATAAGTAACGGTTGTATTGACGTTCTTTGCAACTGTTGACAAATTGATGCGTCAATAAACGCGCAGTTACGGAATTTTCTGAATGCTCTTTCTGCATCCGAAAAAACATAAAAAACGTAGCGTACGTTAACCACCTGTTCGGTGGTACGCCTGAACCGCATAAAAAAATCAGAGGTCGGGCAATACACACAACATCACATCACAATGGAGCAAAAGCATGATCAACTCCCTGGCTAAATCCGGGATGCTGAAGGTCGGTCTGAGCCTGATTGCTATGACTGTCGCCGCCGGTGTTCAGGCAAAAACCCTCGTTTACTGTTCTGAAGGTTCTCCGGAAGGCTTTAACCCGCAGTTGTTCACTTCGGGCACCACCTACGATGCCAGCTCACGTCAGATCTACAACCGACTGGTTGAGTTCACTATCGGCACCACCGAACTGCATGCGGCTCTGGCAGAGAAGTGGGATGTCAGTGAAGACGGAAAAACCTACACCTTCCACCTGCGTAAAGGTGTGAAGTGGCAGACCACGAAAGATTTCAAACCAACGCGCGACTTCAATGCGGATGATGTGGTGTTCACCTTTGAGCGCCAGCTGGATAAAAACAACGCCTACCACGGCGTCTCCGGCGGCAGCTACGAATACTTCGAAGGCATGGACATGCCGAAGCTGATCAGCAAAATCGAGAAAGTGGACGACTACACCGTACGCTTCGTGCTGACTCGTCCTGAATCGCCGTTCCTTGCTGACCTTGGCATGGACTTCGCTTCGATTCTGTCAAAAGAGTACGCAGACAACATGCTGAAAGCGGGCACCCCGCAAAACGTTGACCTGAACCCGGTCGGTACCGGTCCGTTCCAGCTGCTGCAGTACCAGAAAGATTCGCGCATCCTCTACAAAGCGAACCCGAACTACTGGGGCACGAAGCCAAAAATCGATCGCTTAGTCTTCTCCATTACCCCGGATGCGTCGGTGCGTTACGCCAAGCTGCAGAAGGGCGAATGTCAGGTTATGCCTTATCCAAACCCGGCTGACATCGCGCGTATGAAGCAGGACAAAAACATCAACCTGTATGAGCAGGCTGGCCTGAACGTCGGCTATCTGTCGTACAACGTTGAGAAAAAACCGCTGGATAACCTGAAAGTGCGTCAGGCACTGACTATGGCGGTCAATAAAAAGGCGATTATCGACGCCGTTTATCAGGGAGCAGGCCAGCCTGCTAAAAACCTGATCCCGCCAACAATGTGGGGCTATAACGACGACGTAAAAGATTATGCTTACGATCCTGAGAAAGCCAAAGCACTGCTGAAAGAAGCGGGCATGGCAGACGGATTCTCAATCGACCTGTGGGCGATGCCGGTTCAGCGTCCTTACAACCCGAACGCACGCCGCATGGCTGAGATGATCCAGAGCGACTGGGCGAAGATTGGCGTGAAAGCCAAAATCGTAACCTACGAGTGGGGCGAATATCTGAAACGCGCCAAAGCCGGTGAGCACCAGACCGTCATGATGGGCTGGACGGGCGACAACGGGGATCCGGATAACTTCCTGGCCACCCTGTTCAGCTGTTCTGCCGCCAAAGATGGCTCTAACTACTCGCGCTGGTGTGATAAATCCTTTGAGGATCAGATCCAGCCAGCTCGCGCCACCGCCGATCAGGCGAAGCGCATCGAGTACTACAAACAGGCACAGGTTGTGATGCATGACCAGGCACCGGCGCTGATGATTGCGCACTCAACGGTATACGAACCGGTCAGCAAGAAAGTCTCCGGGTACAAAGTCGATCCGCTGGGCGGACACTACTTTGCTCAGGTAGACATTAAAGAATAATTGTCGCCTTTTCCGGGGCGGCTGCGCGTCGCCCCGGCTTTTTCTCCCTGTTTTACTGGAAACGGTAGAGGCGCAGCCTGTCTGCGTCGCGGTCGGGCCTACCCGATCGTCAGATGTAAGCAATAACAACCCACGCGGCGACGGTCGCGCGGACAAGAGAGAACCCGGATTATGCTGCAGTTCATACTCCGACGTCTGGGCCTTGTCATCCCAACGTTTATCGGTATTACATTACTCACCTTCGCGTTTGTTCACATGATCCCCGGCGACCCGGTGCTGATCATGGCGGGCGAGCGCGGTATTTCTCCTGAACGTCATGCACAGTTAATGGCACTGTTAGGGCTGGATCAGCCGCTGTGGAAACAGTACCTGCACTACATTAACGGCGTATTACATGGCGACCTGGGCATTTCACTGAAGAGCCGCATCCCGGTCTGGGATGAGTTTGTTCCGCGCTTCAAAGCGACACTGGAGCTGGGTATCTGCGCCATGATATTCGCCGTGGCCGTGGGCATTCCGGTTGGGGTCCTGGCGGCGGTAAAGCGCGGGTCAATTTTCGATCACACGGCGGTGGGTATCTCACTGACCGGCTACTCCATGCCGATTTTCTGGTGGGGCATCATGCTGATCATGCTGGTTTCGGTTCAGCTCAACCTGACCCCGGTTTCCGGGCGGGTCGGCGACACCGTCTTCCTGGATGACAGTATGCCGCTGACCGGCTTTATGCTGATCGACACCTTCTTCTGGGGGGAGCCAGGCGACTTCCACGATGCGGTGATGCACATGATTTTACCGGCCATCGTGCTGGGCACCATCCCGCTGGCGGTGATTGTGCGTATGACGCGATCGGCGATGCTCGAAGTGCTGGGTGAAGATTACATCCGTACGGCACGGGCTAAAGGCCTGACCCGGATGCGCGTCATCGTGGTCCATGCGCTGCGCAACGCTATGCTGCCAGTGGTGACGGTGATCGGCCTGCAGGTCGGCACGTTGCTGGCCGGCGCGATTCTGACCGAAACCATCTTCTCGTGGCCGGGTCTGGGTCGCTGGCTGATTGAAGCGTTGCAGCGCCGTGACTATCCGGTGGTGCAGGGTGGTGTGCTGCTGACCGCAGTACTGATTATTCTGGTCAACCTGCTGGTTGATCTGCTGTATGGCGTGGTTAACCCGCGCATACGTCACAAGAAATAAGGGGGCATCATGTCTGTTGTTGATCCCGGCAGCGTTACCGTTGCACCCAAGCCGATGACCCCGTTTCAGGAATTCTGGCACTATTTTAAACGTAACAAAGGCGCTGTTGTGGGCCTGGTGTACATCATCATTGTGCTGCTGTGCGCGATTTTTGCCGATGTGCTGGCCCCGCATGCACCGGCTGAGCAGTTCCGCGATGCGCTGCTGCATCCGCCGGTCTGGCAGGAAGGCGGCAGCTGGAGCTACATTCTGGGCACCGACGACGTTGGCCGCGATGTGCTGTCGCGCCTGATGTACGGTGCGCGCCTGTCGCTGCTGGTGGGCTGTCTGGTGGTGGTGCTGTCACTGATTTTCGGCGTGATATTTGGTCTGCTGGCCGGTTATCTCGGCGGTGTGGTCGATGCCGTCATCATGCGTGTGGTCGATATCATGCTGGCGCTGCCCAGTCTGCTGCTGGCGCTGGTGCTGGTCGCCATCTTCGGTCCCTCAATTGTTAACGCCTCTATCGCACTGACGTTTGTGGCGCTGCCGCACTATATCCGTCTCACGCGCGCCGCCGTGCTGGTGGAAGTTAACCGCGACTATGTGACCGCGTCCGGCGTAGCCGGGGCCGGTATGCTGCGCCAGATGTTCGTGAATATTCTGCCTAACTGCCTTGCTCCGCTGATCGTGCAGGCGTCATTGGGTTTCTCCAACGCTATCCTGGATATGGCGGCGTTGGGCTTTCTCGGTATGGGTGCGCAACCGCCAACGCCGGAGTGGGGCACCATGCTCTCCGACGTCCTGCAGTATGCGCAAAGTGCCTGGTGGGTGGTGACCTTCCCTGGATTGGTCATCCTGCTTACCGTGCTGGCATTTAACCTGATGGGCGATGGTTTGCGTGATGCACTCGACCCGAAACTCAAGCAGTAAAGAGGCACCGAGATGGCGTTATTAAATGTAGACAAACTGTCGGTGCATTTCGGCGACGACAAAGCACCGTTTCGTGCGGTTGACCGCATCAGTTATCAGGTGGAGCAGGGCCAGGTCGTCGGTATTGTCGGCGAGTCCGGCTCCGGCAAGTCGGTGAGCTCACTGGCGATCATGGGGCTGATCGATTTCCCCGGCAAAGTGATGGCAGAAAAGCTGGAGTTCAACCAGCGCGATCTGAAACGCATCTCCGAAAAAGAGCGCCGCCAGCTGGTAGGCGCAGAAGTGGCGATGATTTTTCAGGACCCGATGACCAGCCTGAACCCCTGCTATACCGTGGGGTTCCAGATCATGGAAGCGATCAAGGTGCATCAGGGTGGCAATAAACGCACCCGGCGTCAGCGGGCAATCGACCTGCTGAACCAGGTTGGCATTCCCGATCCCGCGTCGCGGCTCGACGTCTATCCGCACCAGCTGTCGGGTGGCATGAGCCAGCGTGTGATGATTGCTATGGCAATCGCCTGTCGGCCGAAGCTGTTAATCGCCGATGAGCCGACCACCGCGCTCGACGTGACCATTCAGGCGCAGATCATCGAACTGCTGCTGGAGTTACAGCGGCAAGAGAACATGGCGCTGATCCTGATTACGCACGATCTGGCGTTAGTGGCGGAAGCCGCGCACCACATCATCGTGATGTATGCCGGTCAGGTGGTGGAGAGCGGTAAAGCGACGGATATCTTCAAAGCGCCGCGCCATCCTTACACGCAGGCACTGCTGCGTGCCCTGCCGGAGTTTGCGGCAGATAAAGCACGTCTGGCCTCGCTGCCTGGCGTGGTGCCAGGCAAATATGACCGTCCGGCTGGCTGTCTGCTTAACCCACGCTGCCCCTATGCGACCGATCTGTGTCGTCAGGAAGAACCGGAACTGCGCACCATTCCAGGACGCCAGTCCAAGTGTCACTATCCGCTGGACGATGCCGGGAGACCCACTTATGCGTCATGAAACCACGAAAGATCAGTTCCTGCTGCAGGCGATTGATCTGAAGAAGCACTACCCGGTGAAGAAGGGACTGTTTGGTCAGGAACGTCTGGTCAAAGCGCTGGATGGCGTCTCTTTTAATCTGGAACGCGGCAAAACGCTGGCGGTCGTTGGCGAGTCCGGCTGTGGTAAATCCACGCTGGGCCGTCTGCTGACGATGATTGAAACGCCAACAGAGGGGCAGCTGTACTGGCACGGCCAGGATTTGCTAAAGCACGATCCCCAGGCGCAGAAGCTGCGTCGTCAGAAAATTCAGATCGTCTTTCAGAACCCGTACGGCTCACTCAATCCGCGTAAAAAAATAAGCCAGATTCTGGAAGAGCCGCTGGTGATCAATACCCAGCTGACCAAAGCGGAACGTCGCGAGAAGACGCTGGAGATGATGGCGAAAGTCGGCCTGAAAACCGAGCACTATGACCGTTACCCGCACATGTTCTCAGGTGGTCAGCGCCAGCGTATCGCAATCGCCCGTGGGCTGATGCTCGATCCCGATGTATTGATCGCCGATGAGCCGGTTTCGGCGCTCGACGTTTCAGTGCGTGCTCAGGTGCTAAACCTGATGATGGATCTCCAGCAGGATATGGGGCTCTCTTACGTCTTTATCTCGCACGATTTGTCGGTGGTGGAACACATTGCCGATGAGGTGATGGTGATGTATCTCGGCCGTTGCGTGGAAAAGGGCAGTAAAGAGGCGATTTTTGCCAACCCGCGCCATCCCTATACCCAGGCTTTGCTGTCGGCCACGCCGCGTCTCAATCCTGACGACCGTCGTGAGCGCATCAAGCTGACCGGCGAGCTGCCCAGCCCGCTTAATCCGCCGCCAGGCTGTGCCTTTAATGCGCGCTGCCATCGACGTTTTGGCACCTGCGTGCAGCTGCAACCGACGCTGAAAAACTATGGCGGACAGGAAATTGCCTGCTTCGCGGTGGATCAGGATGAGAACCAGCCGGTCGGTGTGGCAGAAAAAGCCAGCTGAGCCTGCCCGCTATCTTTTCTCCAGCCTAAGGCTCCTTTCTGGAGCCTTTTTTTATCTCAATTCGGCGGCAAGCCGCATGGCGGGCGGGTCAGCGATCGCCTGCGGGCTAATCCCCCCTCTTTTTCCTTCATCATTTTTAACCTGTTTTTCCCTGGCGATATTTGCAGCGGAAAAGGATAAAGGTCATCAATCCCTCCGGTCAGCGATCGGCTTTTTTAATGCCTGAGGCAATGTGATATTTGTCTTTAACGGCGATTATATTCGCCACCCTGGCTGGGCCAGTGGTTGCCAGAGCGGCGTTTTCTTAAAAAATTAATAAAACAGCGCCAACAATTTAACTTAAGATTAACTTATTAATTATAAGGGGGCGTGACCCGTAAAAGGCTTTATTCCGTCATTAATCAATCTTTATGATTAACTATTTTTATTTAATCTGCTTTATTTCTAATCAGGTTTTTCTGAACAGCATTAAAGGGATGTGTTATATTCCAGGAAAATTCCCTCCCTGTTGCAGGCCACGGTCAATGAAGAATAATTACGATGATTTGCAGCGTTTTAAAGAGAAAACGCAAACGCTCGACATCGACTTTAAAGATATGTCTGGCCAGACGCAGGAAGCGGCGGAACACAGTAAATGGGCATTGATTCGCCAGCTGGCGAAAGAGGAGCAGCAGACACCATTCGGCAGCGGCCAGCGTATTGACCTGCCGCAACCTCAGCCGCTGCGCGGTGATGAGTTTACGGCGCCTCCGCCTGAGTTACCGGTACGCCCCGCGACACTCAGTGCGCAACCGGCAATGGCAGCCCGCACTTCGATCCTCGATAGCCTTTCAGGCAGCAACATGCCCGCCGCCAGTAAGACTGAACGCGGTCCTTCGTCACTCTTTCCGCCACCGCTTCTGGAAAAAGTGGCTGAGGCTGTGCCACGTGGTGAGCCTGCGGCCATGCCGCGTGCTGAGCGGGTCCGGCCCGCCACGGTAGCGGACCTCCAGCCTGTTATCCCACCCGCCCCATCCCATTCTGAGCCGGAACGGTTTGGTGCGCTGTTCCGCTCGCGCGACACTCATCTGCCGAAAGAAACCTTACTCAAACCGTTACTGGAGAAGATTGCGCTATGCCGTTAGTTTGTGTGTGCTCGCCGAAGGGAGGCGTGGGAAAAACCACGCTGGCGGCGAATCTGGCCTGGAGTCTGGCGCGTTCCGGTAGCAAAGTTCTGGCGATTGATTTCGATGTGCAGAATGCCCTGCGTCTTCACTTTGGCGTACCGCTGCATGATGGCCGTGGATTTGTCGCACGCTCAGAAGAGCAGGCGGACTGGAGTCAGTCGATTCTGACCACCGGCGGCAATATCTTTGTCCTGCCTTATGGCGACGTCACCGAGCCGCAGCGCGAACGGTTCGAAGAGAACCTGATGAAAGATCCGCACTTTATTAAGCGCGGTCTGGATACGGTACTCAACTACCCTGGCCTGGTCATTGTGGCCGATTTTCCGCCTGGCCCGGGTCCTGCCCTTAAAGCAATGACGGCGCTTGCCGATATGCATTTAGTGGTGATGCTGGCGGATACCGCGTCTGTGTCGCTGCTCCCGCAGATTGAAGAGAACCGGATGATCGGCAAACCCCTCAATACTAAGCAGGGTCACTATTTTATTCTGAACCAGTGTGACAACCGCCGGAATATTAACCGCGATGTCACCGCCTTTATGCAGCAGCGCCTGGGCGATAATTTACTGGGCGTGGTTCACCGTGATGAAAGTGTGGGTGAAGCCAATGCCTCTCAGCAGTCTGTTTATGATTTCAGCCCTGCCTCGGCAGCGGCATTTGATATTGAACTGATCGCGAAACGGGTCAGCAGCATTCTGAATATCACCGTGGGTAATGGCGAAGTTCAGGCTTCCATCCGTACCAACCACTTTTAATCGGCTGCGACAAGCGACTGACTTACACAGCTCTTCTCAGGGTGAATCATGAGTAAAATCGGGTTTTACCTGCTGCTGCTGGTGCTTGCACCGGTTGCTGCGGTGATCATCATTACGCCGATGGACAGCCAGAAACAGTATATTTTTGGTCTGATCAGCATCGGCATGATGTTTTTATTGGGTTTCAGCAAGAGCCGCAAAATAACCGTGGTGATGGTGATTTTCTCAGCCCTGATGTCCAGCCGATATATCTGGTGGCGCACCACTGAGACGCTGCACTTTAATTCCGAAGTTGAGGCGATATTAGGGATTGGCTTATATCTGGCGGAGCTTTACGTCTGGCTGATCCTAATTCTCGGCTTCCTGCAAACCACCTGGCCATTAAAACGCACCATTGAACCGCTGCCGGACGATACCCGCCTGTGGCCGACGGTCGATATTTATGTGCCGTCTTACAACGAAAGCCTCGAAGTCGTGCGCGACACCGTGCTGGCGGCGCAGTGTATTGACTACCCGCGTGACAAGCTCAAAGTCTATCTGCTGGATGATGGCAAGCGCAGCGAATTTGCCCGCTTTGCAGCAGATGTCGGGGTCGGTTACATCACCCGCGACGACAACAAACATGCCAAAGCCGGTAACCTCAACCATGCGATGAAAATCACCAAAGGTGAGCTGATCTGCATCTTCGACTGCGACCATGTGGCGACCCGCACCTTCCTGCAGGCGACGGTGGGACCCTTCCTGAAAGATCCGAAACTGGCGCTGTTGCAGACGCCGCACTACTTCTATTCGCCCGATCCCTTTGAGCGTAACCTGCGTGCGGCGCGCAGCATCCCGAATGAAGGCGCACTGTTTTATGGCCCGGTACAGCAGGGTAACGACAACTGGAACGCCACCTTCTTCTGTGGTTCCTGTGCGGTGATCCGTCGTTCGGCGCTTGAAGAGATTGGGGGGTTTGCCGTTGAGACCGTGACCGAAGATGCGCACACCGCTCTGAAAATGCAGCGCCTGGGCTGGGGCTCAGCCTTCCTGTCGATTCCGCTGGCGGCCGGTCTGGCGACCGAGCGTCTCGGTCTGCATGTCATCCAGCGTACCCGCTGGGCGCGCGGCATGACGCAGATTTTCCGCGTCGATAACCCGCTGTTTGGCCGTGGTCTGAAGTGGCAGCAGCGCCTTTGCTACCTCAACGCCATGCTGCACTTTCAGTTCGGCCTGCCGCGGGTTGCCTTCCTGACTGCGCCACTAGCTTACCTGCTGTTTAATCTGAATATTATTCACTCGTCGGCGTCGCTGATTTTTGCCTACGTGCTGCCGCATCTGGTGATGTCACTCTATGTTAACTCCCGCATGAATGGCCGTTTCCGTTACACCTTCTGGGGTGAGATTTACGAAACGGTGATGTGCTTCCATCTGGTGATCCCGACCCTCCTGACGCTGATCTCGCCGAAACACGGGAAATTTAACGTGACCGACAAAGGCGGCGTGCTGGATCAGGGCTTCTTCGATTTCCACATCGTGCGTCCGCACGTGATTGTGGCGCTGCTGCTGGGCGTCGGGATTGTCGCTGGCGTGGTACGTGCCGTAATGCATGACTATTTTGGCGTCGATCCTTACGTTATTGCGCTCAACGTCGGCTGGGCCATCTTCAGCCTGATTATCCTGATGGCGGCGATTGCCGTGGCACGTGAAACCCGACAGGTGCGTAAAACCATCCGTGTTGAAGTGCAGATTCCGGCGATCATTCACTACGCCAGCGGTATCTCATCGCGCACCCAGACCAGCAACCTTTCGATGGGCGGTGCGCAACTCGATGCACCGGATGGGCGTCATGAGACCGATGAGATCGAAGAGATTGATCTGCTGCTGAAATCCGGCGCGATCACCATCCCTGTCAGTAAGATTTCCGGGGATGATGAGAGCATTCGCCTGCGCTTCGAAGCGATGCCGCTGGCGCGTCGTCGCGAACTGGTGCGTGTGGTGCTGGCGCGTGCAGATGCCTGGATCCAGCCGGAGTATAAGCAGGACAACCCGCTGATTTCACTGGGCACCATTATCCGTACCGTATTTGAGCTGTTCTGGCTGACCTGGAAGGGCCGCCACGATAAACGTAATAAAGTCGACCCGGTTGCCGCGGCGGCGAAAGAGGATGGCGCGGCATGAAGATCCTGACGCAAACTTTGCTGGCCAGTTCACTGACCGCAGCGTTATGGCTGACGCCCGCTGGCGCAGAAACGCCGCTGGTGGATAACAGCCGTGCCGCGCCGGTAAACAGCCCGGCTCCGGTGCCGACTGATGCGGCGTCTGCCACGCAGCCTGCGGATGCAGCCAGTGCGCCGGTGAACAGTGCGGCTCCGGTGCCGTCTGATGCGGCGTCTGCCACACAGCCAGCTGATGCAGCCAGTGCGCCGGTAAACAGCGCCGCTCCGGTGCCGTCTGAAGCGGCGTCTGCCACGCAGCCAGCGGATGCCACTGCCGGTGCGCCGGTAAACAGCGCCGCTCCGGTGCCGTCTGAAGCGACTTCCGCCACGCAGCCTGCTGATGCCACTGCCAGTGCGCCAGCCGAAAATCAGGCTCCGGCCAGCGGTGCGGCTTATGCAACGCCCTCTGTGACGCCGGGTAATGACGCCGCCACATCCTCTGCCGGTTCATCGCAGGTGACGGCCCCGGTCAGCAGTGGGGCGTCTGCCACGCAGTCAGTGCCTTTCGCGGCCCCGGTGACTCAGCCCGCGGGATCAGTACCAGCCCCGGCGGGTGACGCGGCAGCACAGGCGCAGCCATCCGTAACCGGTGAGGCAGCATCTGCCCCGACCAGCACGCCAGTCATAAACAACGGAGCCGTGACACAGGACAGCAGCGCGCTCTCTGCGGTGCCGCTGCCGCAGGGGCTGAGCAGTGCCGATCCCGCGCTGGAAGCAGCCGCCAGTGCGCTGCCCTATGCCCCAGGCCAGACAACTGCGCCGGTTGCAGAACCGCAGTTGCCGATCACGGCGGCCATCAATCAGCCGATCAGCAGCGTGATCTCCGTCGCCCAGATGGGCCAATCGCGGGGCATCACGCTGACCGGCGGTCAGCTACAGTCGGGCATCACCTTTACTCTGCCCGGCGATGAAGTGATTACCAATGCGCGACTTAATCTGACACTGCGCGTCTCGGCCGCACTGGCAGCCCGTAATACGTCGCTGCAGCTGATGCTGAATGGTCAGCCGCTCGGCACGCTGCCGCTGGGTGCCACGGACAGCGACGTCAGTGACTATGAGCTGGATATCCCGGCGGCGATGGTGGTGTCGAACAACAACCTGAGCTTTAAAATCAACGATGCGGACAAGTTGCTGTGTGAGAAAGAGAGCGCACAGCAGTATCAGGTCACCATACTGCCGAATACCTCGCTGCACCTTGAGGGCCAGCAGCTCAATATCGGCACCAGCCTGCGCAATTTCCCGCGTCCCTTCCTGGACCCTCAGCGGATGACGGCCTCCACCATCACGGTGGGCTTTGCCCGTAACGTCTCACCGGATGCGGTCAGCGCGGCGGCGCTGGTGGCGTCCTGGCTCGGCATCCAGAGTGATTATCGCGGAATTGGTTTCCCGGTGGTGCGCGGCGAACTGCCGGAAAACAACGGCATCCTGTTTGGTCATCCAGGCGACCGGATCGGCACGCTGACGTTCCCGGCCACTAACGGGCCGATGTTGCAGGTGATGGATAATCCCAATAACCCGGTTTACAAATTGCTGCTGGTCAGTGGCAACAATGACGACCAGCTGCGTCAGGCGGCGAACCGGCTGACGCAACCATTTACCACCGATGAGAGCCATCTGCAGGTTCCTGTGCAGACCATTAGCGACCGCAAACCTTACGATGCGCCGCGCTGGATTAACACTGACCGGCCGGTGCGCCTGAGCGAACTGCTGCGTAAAGATCAGAGTCTGACCAGCAGCGGCATCTGGCATGATGCGCTGCGCGTGAACTTCCGCGCCGCGCCTGACCTGTTCCTGTGGGATGGGAAAACGGTGCCGGTCAATCTGCACTACCGCTTCCCGTCGGAAAGCTGGATTGATGAGGACAACTCGTTCCTTAACGTCATGCTCAACGGCACTTTCCTGCGCAACCTGACGGTTAACAAAGTCGGCCTGCTGGAGAGCGCCTGGCATCGGTTAGGCGGTGATGCGCGTCAGGAGCAGTATCAGCTGAATCTCGAACCCTATCTGATCTATGGCGACAACCAGCTGGCGCTCTACTTCAATATCAAACCACGGGCCGACGCGCCCTGCGGCGTGCTCCTGAACAACAACATCAAGAGCCGGATTGAAGAAGACTCGTGGATCGATCTGAGCCATACCCGCCACTTCAGCATGTTGCCGAATCTCTCTTACTTTGTGGGTGCCTCATTCCCGTTCTCGCGGCTGGCTGACTTTGGCCAGACCACGCTGCTGCTGCCGGAATCCCCCAGCGATGCTGAGCTGTCAACGCTGCTGGATCTGGCGGCGCGGGCCGGTACCGCCACGGGCGTAGCGCTGACGCAGAATCAGGTGCTGTTTGGTCTGCCCACTGGCGGCACCCATCTGGCGCGGATACAGCAGAGCGATCTGCTGGCGGTCAGCACCACGGGCAACAGCGCCTTTAATCAGGCGATGCTGGCGGCGTCACCCTATGACGCCACCGGCAGCACCTTTGGGGTGAAAGAGCCCGATACACTGGAAAAATTACGCGGCTGGCTGACCGGCGACTGGAGTCGTCAGCAGCTGGATGCCGATCGTTACTTCTCCTCCAACGAAGCGTGGCGTGGCTTCCTCAGCTACCGATCGCCGTGGAACCGTGACCGGCTGGTGGTAATGACGATGGCCACCAGCGACGATCAGCTGTTACGACTGCACAACGATTTACGTTCGGCGCAGATTAACGCCGCAGTGCGTGGCGATACCGCGATTATGACCGACGAAAACGGCATCCGCAGTTTCCGTGTCGGCGCACAGTTCCCTAGCGGGGAACTGCCCTGGTACATGATGGTGGTGTGGTATGCCAACCAGCACTCCGTGCTGCTGGCGGTGGCGGCAATGCTGCTCTCTGCGCTGGTGGGCAGTGCGGCCTGGGTGATGCTGAAGCGTCACGCCTGGCGGCGTCTGAATCCAAAGCAGGGCCATGATTCCGGCACGAAGTAAGGACAACAATAATGAAAAAAAATCTGTTAAGTGCCGGTATCCGCCATGCGTTGCTGCTGGGCAGTGCGCTGGCCCTGTCACCGCCGCTGCTGGCGGCGGAAAGTACCAATCCGGCATTGCAGGCGCTGTTCGATCAGGCCTCTTACTGGCATCAGAAAGCGCATGACGATCTGGCGAAAGCCTCACTGCAAAAGGTGCTGATGGTTGAACCCGGCAACACCCAGGCGCTCTATTTGCTGGCGCTCTATTCACAGCAGGGTGGCGACACGGCTGCCGCAGCGCAGTATCGCGCCCGTCTGAGTCAGGTCTCCCCCAGCGATCCGCATCTGAGCGAGCTGGATAATGCACGCCAGATGCAGACCATTCCGCAGGCGCAGCTTTCGCTGGCGCGTCAGCAGGCGCGCAGCGGCAACATTCCGGCGGCGTTACAGACCTGGCGCAACACCTTCAGCGGCAATGAGCCGCCACCCAGCGTTGCGGCGGAATATTATCTCACTATGGCGGGCGATCGCACGCTGCTGCCGCAGGCCGTTGAGGCGCTGCGGCAGTTTGCCGCTCAGCACCCGCAGGACACCGGCGCGCGCCTGGCGCTGGGTAAAGCGCTGACTTATCAGGAATCGACCCGTCGCGAAGGGATTGAGGTGCTGAGTTCGCTGGCGAGTGGTAATCAGGATGCCGACCGCTCACTGCGGCAGGCGCTGCTGTGGCTGGGTCCACAGCCGTCAGATGCGGCGCTCTATCAGACCTGGCAGCAGCGTCATCCGCAGGACTCTGCCGTCGTCGACTACTATCGTAAAAACGTTGGCGGCGCAGAGAAAGGGGCCGGATTCAGCGCACTGAACAGCGGTGACGTCGGCGGGGCGCAGACCAGCTTTGAAAAAGTGCTGGGGGCAAATCCACAGGATGCCGATGCGTTAGCGGGGATGGGCTACGTGGCCCAGCGTGCCGGGCGTTATCAGGAAGCAGCCGATTATCTGCAGCGGTCTGCTCAGCTGGGCGGCGATCAGGGTTCAGCGCGTCAGCAGCAGGCTGACGACGCCCGCTTTTATGCTCAGCTGGCCAGCGCGCAGCAGGCGCTGAAAAGCGGAGACAGTGCGCAGGCGCTGACCTTAAGCGAACCGCTTGTTCAGGCTGAAGGCGAAAAAGGGCTGGCGGCGAAGCTGTTCCGTGCCGACGTGCTGCGCCGCACCAGTCAGCCAGAGCAGGCGGAGCAACTCTACCGCTCCATTCTGCAAAGCGATGCGGATAACCGCAGCGCCAAAGAGGGGCTGTTCTACGTTCTGCGTCAGCAGAATCGTGCTGCCGAAGCTAACACGCTGCTGGGGGCATTGCCGGAGAGCGTACGGCAGAGCGTCACGCCACGGGCTAACGAAGCCGATGCGCTGCGCCAGCAGGCAAAACGTCAGCTGGCGACCGGGAATAACGCCGCTGCCATCGCGACGCTGCAGCAGGGCATCCAGCGCTATCCTACCGATGGCTGGCTGCGGCTCGATTTAGCCCGGCTCTACCGTCAGCAGGGCGACACGCTGCTGGCGGCCAGCGTGATGCAGCCGGTGATGCGCAACGGGGCCAGTATCAGCGAGCTGTATGCAGGCGCACTCAACGCCAGCGAAAGCGGCGGCTGGCAACAGGCCAGCGCCTTGCTGTCGCGTATTCCCGCGAACGCCCGGACGGCGGCGATGCGTGAACTGGCGCAGCGGGTCAATTTCAACCTGCAGATGAGCACGGCCGATCAATATCTGGCGCAGGGCGCGACGGCCGCCGCCGCCAATACCCTGAAAGCGCTTACGGCTACACCACCTGCTAATCCGGTGGATGCCGGAAACCTGGCCCGGAAACTGGCGCAGGCGGGCGACCTCACCAGCGCGGTGTCGGTGGTGCGGACTAACCTGCAGCGAGGCGTGCAGGGCAATGCGGGCGATTATGCGGCGCAGATGGCGGTGCTGAATCAGGCCGGTCTCAGCAGTGAGGCGCAGCGCTTCCTCAGCAACCCGGAACTGCAGGCGCGAAGTACCCCGACGCAGCTGGCCGGTATTCGTAACGGCTATCTGATTAACGAAGTGGATCGCCTGCGGCAGCAGCGTCAGTACGCGGCAGCCTATGACAAGCTGATTGGGGCGCTGCAACAGGATCCACAGAACCGCGATCTGATGTTCGCCATGGCCCGTCTCTATCAGGACGGCAAGATGAACCGGGATGCCGGTGTGGTGTATGACTATCTGATGACCCAGGATACGCCGACGCAGGATGCACGCGTCGGGGCGATTAACGTCGCGCTGGCACAGAACAATGTGCCGCGTGCTAACGAACTGAGTCGCGGACTCAATAACACGACACCGACCCCGGATCGCCTGCTGCTGCTGGCGCGTGTCGCCGAAGCCAATGGCGAACATGCGCAGGCGATGGCGTATCTGCGTTCGGCGCGCGGGCAGCTGATTGGCCTGCAGGGTGCGCAGCCTGGCAGCACGCCGACCGTGGGCGGACTGGCGCTGGCGGATAATCCGTTTATCAACCGCAACACCTCGCCGGTGGGACGTTCACCGTCCAGCTACGGCACCGTGATGCCGTGGCAGGCGGCACCCGCAGGCGTGGCAGCGGATGTGACGACGCAGGGTGAACCGGCAGCAGGCAGCAAAACCGTTTCTCAGCAGTCACAGATCCTGCACGACGTCGACACCATGATGGATTCGCTGCAGGAGAAAACCGGCACCTGGAGTCAGGGCATGGTTCAGGTGCGCGGGCGTGATGGTGAATCGGGCCTGAGCAAGCTGACGGAAGCCAGAGCGCCGCTGACGTTCTCTACCGTGCCGTTTGACAAGGCGCGCTTCGACTTTACTGCCACGCCGGTCTCACTGACCGCAGGCAGCGGCGCAGGCGATGCCTGGCGGCGTTTTGGCACCAATGCGCTGAGTCAGGGCAACGTGGTGGCCGCAGGCGGCGCGACGGTAAATGACGTACCCAGCGCCACCACCGATTCGCAGACTGCCTCGGGTGTGGAGCTGAATCTGGCACTGAAGGGCGACCGCTACAAAGTGGATATCGGCAGCACGCCGCTGGGCCAGGATCTCAGTACGCTGGTCGGTGGGGTGCAGTGGTCACCGAAACTCACCGACTTCCTGACGCTGATCCTGACCGGTGAGCGTCGCGCGATCACTGACAGCCTGCTCTCCTACGTTGGCGCAGAAGATAAAACCAGCGGCAAACGCTGGGGACGCGTCACAAAGAACGGCGCGAACGCCCTGTTAAGCTACGATAATGGCGATGCGGGCTTCTATGCGGGCGGTGGCGCTTACAGTTATCTGGGCGAGAATGTCGCCAGCAACAACAACCTGCAGGCAACGGCCGGGGCTTATGTTCGTCCGTTCCACACCGACGACCGCGAGCTGAAAGTGGGCATGAGCCTGGCGTGGATGGACTTCTCGAAAAACCTCAGCTATTTCAGCTACGGGCAGGGCGGTTACTTCAGCCCGCAAAACTATGCGTCGGTCTCGTTCCCGATAGAGTTCTCACGCAAATTTGATGATCTGAACGTTAATATTGGCGGTGCCGCCGGTTATCAGACCTACAGTCAGGATAAAAGCGCGTACTTCCCGGCAGATGCCAGCCTGCAGTCACAGCTGGAATCCCTGGCCGCCAGCGGCAGCGTAAAAGAGGCGTATTACACTGGCAGCAGCAAAAACGGTGTCGGCTACAACCTGCACGCCGGTGCTGATTACAAACTCAATAAAGATGTGACGATTGGCGGCCAGCTGGGTTATGACACCTTTGGTGACTACAACGAAAGCAGTGCGCAGCTTTATGTCCGTTATCTGTTCGGAGACAAGGAATGAGTGAGCATTCGGGAGGATCACATCCTTATCAGCCGGGCTGGTTTGACCTGGTCAGCGTGCTGATTAACGGGATGATTGCCAACGCCGGTCAGCAGGAGGCGGAAGCCTTTCTTTACCGGATGGGTGAATCGCTGGCGACCCGCTATCCTTTACCCGCGTCACGCACCGTGCAGGATCTGGAGCGGGAGTGTAATCTGCAGCTGGCGCGGTTTAACTGGGGCTTTGTGCAGCTTCAGCCGGAAGAACAGGCGCTGCTGATTGCGTATCACGCCTTACCGGCAGGCGACAACATCCTTTCCCCGGCTGACTGGCAGGCGGCGTTTGGTGCGGTCATCGCCGGGCTTTTTTCGGGCTGGTTACAGGGCCAGGGCGGCAGCAGAAAGGTGCCGGTTACGCTTGAACTCAACGATGGCAGCACGCTGCACTATCGATATCAATAGGATCAGAAATGAAACGTAAGCCACTCTGGATCGGCTGGATCTGCTCTGTTTTACTGCTGGCCTGCAGCGCACAGGCCAGTGCCAGCGGCTGGGACACGTTTAAAAGCCGTTTTATGACCGCCGAAGGGCGCATCACCGACACCGCCAATAACAATGTCAGTCATACCGAAGGTCAGGGATATGGCATGTTGCTGGCGGTGGCCAACAACGATCGCGCCACCTTTGACAGGCTGTGGCAGTGGACGCGCACCCAGTTGCGTAATCCGCAGACCGATCTTTTCTACTGGCGCTATGTGCCGGGCAGTGACAACCCGGTTGCCGACAAAAACAACGCCTCCGATGGCGATGTGCTGCTGGCCTGGGCGCTGCAGCGTGCCGCGCAGAAATGGCAGGTTGAGAGCTACCAGCAGGCGTCTGACCGCATCCAGCGCGCCATCATCAAACTGGATGTGACGCACTTTGGCGGCCATACCGTCCTGCTGCCGGGCGCGCAGGGGTTCAATAAAACCAGCTATGTGGTGCTTAACCCCTCGTACTTCCTGTTTCAGGCGTGGCGGGAGTTTGGCGAGCGCAGCCATCTGCAGGTCTGGGATAAGCTGATTAACGACGGTTTTGATCTGCTGGGTAAGCTGAGCTTTGGTAAAACCGGTCTGCCGCTGGACTGGGTTGCCCTGAATGCTGACGGTTCGGTTGCTCCGGCTGTCGGCTACTCAAACCGCTTCAGTTACGACGCGATTCGCGTGCCGCTGAACATCTGGTGGTACGATCCGCACAGCCTGGCACTGGTGCCGTTTCAGCGCGTCTGGCAGGGCTACAGCCGCATGCTGACCCCCGCCTGGTTTGATGTGCTGGCAAATTCGCCTGCACCTTACCATCTTGAGGGCGGTCTGCTGGCGGTGCGTGACCTGACGCTGAATGAAACCGGCTATCTGAGCGATAAGCTGGCTGCGGATCAGAACTACTTTTCAGCCAGTCTGCAGTTGCTGACCTGGCAGGCGTTTCAGGAGAAGCGCTGATGACGGGCAGAACGGCGGCGCTGGCCGCTGTTCTGCGTCCGACTGCCACACGCTTAACCGCGGTCAGGCGCTGAAACACGCCTGACCCGCTCTTCACTGCCGTGCCCGTGCCTGACCCGGGTCACCCGTTACTGCGGGTAAGGCACCCAGTCACCGCCGTTAAGCCGGATCCAGGGCTTGCCCTGATACATCATCACAACCGCACCGTCGTTTTCCGACACCACAGGGGTCTGTGGCAGCTTGTCAGTCAGCACAGCCATGTTCACGTTCGGCGCGTTAAATACCTGTCCATCCACCACGCGTGACACAATTTCTGAGACCGCCAGCAGGCTGGTCGGCGCATCAATATTGAGGGGCTGCCCCTGATGCGGTGCTTTCATGCCAACAAACTTAATCCCCACCGGCACGTGCGTAATGTCAGGGCTGGGAATGTCCCGCAGGCCAGACATCTGCATCTTATCCCCCTGGAGCGCAGCGCCATGCTCCGGCACCACCAGTACCATCACCCGACGGCCTGACTTCTCCAGCTGGGTGAGGAACGCGTCGAGCTGATCAAACAGCAACTGAGCACGCGGCTTCCACGGGGCCGTTTTGGTGCTGCCCAGGTCGCGGGTGCCGTCGTGCAGCGGAATCAGGTTGTAGAAGGTGGCGCTGCGTGCATCGCTGCTCTTGCTGCGATCGTCGAGCCAGCGCTGCATCAGCTGGGCATCGTTAAACACCGGCGAGCTGTCAAACGAGGTCAGCTCCGGCGCAATACCCGTCTGTGGCATCAGCGGTGCCTGAATATCGCCCCCCTCACGCAGCTCCTTAAGGTAGTTACCGAACACGCCCGTGTGATCCATCATCAGCTGCTCTTTAAAGCCCAGCTTCGCCAGATTATCGAACAGATAGCAGCGTGAGTCGGTGGGCTTGTAGAGGTCGCTGTGCGAGGTCTGACCGCAGCTGGCGCGCAGCAGGCGGATACCGGCTGGCCCGCTGTAGCTGGTCGCGGAGTTATAGTTGGTCAGCATGATGTCGAAGTGCTGCCACAGCGGATGATTACGCAGCTGGGACGCATCCATATCGGACCAGGAGAGCGAACAGATGTTGATCACCAGAATGTCGAACGGCTGCGAATCAGCAGGCAGGCTGTCGGGGAAGTGGGTGACGCGCTTGCGTTCACTTTCATAAAACCGGCTGAGCCAGGCGGTCAGGCTGGCGCTGGTTGGCGCAGCTGACTGATCGAGCCCGTCCGGTACTGCAGCGGCCTGGCTGGTGGTGGCGGCAGGCGTCTGATTCAGGACCACCTGCGGGGTAGCGGCGCGGGTTGGCAGCAGCGACATCGCCGGGCCTGCAATCGTCAGCACGTTGAGCCAGATCATCATCAGTGAGACCAGCACGGTGATGCGAATCCAGGGGGAAATAAACAGGTAGAGAACCAGCAGTACAAACAGAGCACCCAGCATCTGCCAGTTAATAAAGCGGTCTGCCAGATCGAGCAGGTACGCGCCCGAGAAGCCCGCCAGCTGATCGCCCTGGCTGAGAAGGCTGCTCAGTCCGGGCAGCCAGGTGTCATGCCAGAAGAGCGCCAGACCTAACGGTAACGAGACCCAGTGGCGAAGGCGATGCAGGCGTACCGACGGCAGCGGGAACAGCAGCCAGGCGAGAAACACCAGATTGCTCAGGGCGTGAAAGTTAAGGTAGCCGTACCAGAGCAGGGCGAACTTGACTAAGAAGTAGAAATTCCAGCCGCCCAGTCCGCGCCAGCAGGACCACAAACGGGAAGAGTGGGCCGCAGCGGGTTGATCATTTTTCATTAATTTTTGCATCCGTTTTTGGAGATTGACGCTGCCAGTAACCTTCAGACTTTAGTGCGCGGGCAGGCAACAGCCGGTTCAGCAGGCCGTTCCAGCGACGCGGCAGCCACTGCTGCCAGACAGGCTTTAAAATCAGCAAAATGAAAACAATCAGCAGTGCAATCTGTACCCAATCCATCAGGTTCATCAGGATTCTTTCTCCGGCAGTAAAGTGATGGGCTGCGGTATCGCGCGTTCAGGGAGATCAGCCGTCTTACGGGATTCACGCCCCGGCTCCGGCAGCGGCGTCAGCGCCTGCAGGGCCATCGGCGTCATTTTTCTGATATTGCTGATTTCAGCCAGAATCTGGTTATCCTCAAACCAGATAATGCGGTTCGCAAACAGCTCGTCATGCGGCAGTGAAAAGATAAATTTCAGGGCTTTATCCAGGTCGTTGTAACGACAGGAGGAGAGGAACAGAATGACACGATCCTCCAGCACCGTAACCAGATCGCCAAAGCGGCGCGGTTTGCAGAGCGTCAGCACCTGCTGAGGCGAGAGCTGCGGCACCGGGCGCAGGGCCACCAGCAGGCCTTTATCATTTTCCGGCAGCAGCGTGTTGCTGATTAACTGGCCGACCGACTGACAAAACGCATCCAGACGCAGATAGCCCTTTTCATGCAGCGGCTGGAGTGAGGCGATAAGCGCGTCCAGACTGGCGGGAACGCGGCGACTGAACCGCTGTCCCTGAACCCCTTCCAGCATGGTGAGAAAGCGCGACATCGCCGCCGTGGTTGGCACGATAGTGTTCACACCGCAGGCCTGCAGCAGGCGCTCGTCGCTGTAACGCAGGCTGACACCCATCTCGCGCACCACAATCTTCAGTCCGTTTCCGCGGGTGCGGCGCAGGCTATGCACGATTTTTGCCAGTTCACCGATCTGTTCACTGTGCGTCAGGCTGAAAATAACGGTGGCGGCATTGGCCTGCTGCGCCTGCAGCCAGACCTGCTGATTGTCGTCGAACAACTGCCACTGGCGGGAAAGTGGCGGCGCACCTTCAAGCACGCTTTTCTCTGCCAGATAATGCTGTTCATCATTCAGGCTTAGCGGTTCCTGGGTTTCTTTTAAGGCGAAGAATTGTTCATCTTCACAGCCCAGACGCAGCGTGCGATCGGCGAGGAGTCTTTCAGCGGCGTACCACCAGCTTATTTGATATTGCCAGCTGTCCTGCTGAAAGGTTAAATAAGCCAGCCCGTCCATCCGGCGAAAATAACGCTGAAGATTATTGGTCTGGTTAAATTGCGTGATACCGGACGTGACGATTAGAAGCGTCATCTTTCTTTTATGCAGCAGCTGACGGATACGCGTTATCCAGCGGCTTAATTCCGGCTCGTTTAATTTATCCCATTGCGCTGAACGGCTGCTAAAGATCACCAGCCCATTCTTATTACCCAGCGTGCGGGAAAAATCGCGTTCCAGCTGCAGCAGGCTTTTTTTATTTTCGGGCAATGAAAAAAGTGGAATGCGGTCGGGACCACTGACCGGATCCGGTGTCAGCAGCTCGCGGGGCGACTGACCGGCGCTGATTAGCGTGACGGATTGCTGATGCGCAATGACCTGACGAATAAAGACGCGGGCATCCTGCTGACGTGCGCAGGTAACCCAATAACAGCCGGGGTTTTGCAAAGTTGTGACTTCAGGCTGAACCTGCAACAGCCCCAGCGAAAAAGAATTTTTCATATTGAATTCATTATTGTTCCAGCCCAGGCTAGTTTATTATAGTCAACACAGGTTGTAACCTGACTAATTAAAAATTACTGCAGACAGGCCATTTACCCTTTTTTTTGTCATTGTCCCCATTTCGGAAACCCCTTTCCGGAAAAAGGGCAAATGTAACTGTCCCTGACTCTGACGCTGTTTTATTCGTGGCGAACAATAGAAATGAAAAACCAGGATGTTTATACGCCGGTCGTAGCTCACGGTGAACCTCTGGATGATATCAGCGCGCTGCGTGACGCCTTTTCACTGCACGCGTTCAGCTATGTGGATATTGCCCGTGAAGATCGTCTGAAAGAGGTGGTGGCACGCTGGCCGCTGTTAGCGGAAACCGTCACGACACCGCCGGGACGTCATCACTGATGCCGCAGATTGCGCTACAGGGCATCCGTGGCGGTGTCGGCACGACGTCTCTCTGCGCGGGCCTCGGCTGGGCGCTGACCGCATTGGGTGAGCGGGTCCTGCTGATTGACGGCTCGCCAGCCAGTCAGCTGGGTGCGCACTTTAATCTGCCCGTGCACACCGGGCAGGGCTGGATGCAGGCATTGTGTGACGGCGGCGACTGGCAGCAGAGCGCACAGCGCTATCCGCAGGGGCCCGATCTGCTGCCCTACGGCCTGATCTCGTCACCTGTCAGCGTTCAGGATGGGGCTATTGCTATGCCATTGCTGGATGCGCTACCGGCGCTGAGCGCCCGCTACTCCTGGATTATTTTTGATCTGCCCGCAGAAACAACGCCGTGGCATGAAACGCTCTGGCCGCAGCTTGACGGTCTGCTTTGCGTGACCACCCCCGACGCCAACTGCCATTTACGTCTGAGCCGTCACCGTTTTCCGGCTGCGACCCGCTTTCTGATCAACCAGTTTAATGCCAACAGCCGCCTGCAGCAGGATCTGCATCAGCTCTGGATGGCGTCGCTCAATCCGCTGATTCCGTTGCTGATTCACCGTGATGAGGCGCTGGCAGAGGCGCTGATGATGAAGCAGCCGGTGGGCGAATACCGGCCCCATGCGCTGGTCAGCGAAGAGATCACCACGCTGGCCAGCTGGCTGTTGCTGCATCTGAAAGGCGATCGCGCGTGAATCCGCTGCGCTGGCTGCTGACCGGCCCCGCCTGGCAGGCGTTGCAACGTCGCTACACCACTGCGCGGGGGAATGGCGCATCCCGCTTCGCCAGTGCCTTTAATCTGTTCTGGTGCGGGCTGGCGGTGATGCTGTTCCGTGTTGAGATGCCGGGCTGGCAGCGCATTATCCGGCAGCGCCGTCGGCTCTATCCGCATATTTCGCCCGAGCGTCCGCAGCCACTCGATTTTCTGCGCTATCTGCTTCAGACGCTGTGGCTGGTGGTTGTCCTGCCGCGGGATGACAATCGCCCCCGTGCGAACGGCTTTACTGCGCTGATTCGCTGGCGGCAGCAGGGCTACCGCTGGCTGGAAAGGCGCGCTAAACGTGCAGAGGCGCAGCAGCTCGGCGCACGTGCTGAACGGCGGCTGAAGCGATTGCCGCCCCTGATGCGCTATGCCCTGTTCATTGGAATAGGACTGTTCGCGTCGCTGCTGGCGCTGCTCTGTATCAGCCAGCCCTTTGATTTGATGACGCAGTTTATCTTTGTGCTGCTGCTGTGGAGCCTCGCGATGGTGGTGCGGCGCGTGCCGGGCCGCTTACCGACCATGATGCTGATTGTGCTGTCGCTGACCGTATCCTGCCGCTATCTGTGGTGGCGATACACCTCGACGCTGAACTGGGATGATCCGATGAGCCTGGTGCTGGGTCTGCTGCTGATTGCCGCAGAAACCTACGCATGGGTGGTCCTGGTGCTGGGCTATTTTCAGACGCTGTGGCCGCTTAACCGGCAGCCGGTTTCTATGCCCGCTGACCGTTCGCTCTGGCCATCGGTGGATCTGCTGGTGCCGACCTATAACGAGCCGTTGAGCGTGGTCAGGCCGACGCTCTATGCCGCGCTGGGCATCGACTGGCCGAAAGACCGCCTTAACATCTATCTGCTCGATGACGGCAACCGCCCGGAATTCCGCGAATTTGCCGCCAGCATTGGCGTCAATTATGTGGTGCGTCCGTCTAACGAACATGCCAAGGCGGGTAACATCAACCATGC
Source organism: Pantoea sp. GD03673 (assembly GCF_029844725.1). Lineage (GTDB taxonomy): Bacteria > Pseudomonadota > Gammaproteobacteria > Enterobacterales > Enterobacteriaceae > Pantoea. The sequence continues at coordinate 63,298 of NZ_JAOCKJ010000008.1, read as the reverse complement.
GCTGAAAAAATACTGCCGCAGCGACTTTGTGTCGATCTTTGACTGTGACCATGTGCCGACACGCTCATTTTTACAGATGACCATGGGCTGGTTTATCAAAGACCCCCAACTGGCAATGCTGCAGACGCCACATCACTTCTTTTCGCCCGATCCGTTTGAGCGCAATCTGGGGCGTTTTCGTCGCACGCCCAATGAGGGCTCGCTGTTCTACGGGCTGGTTCAGGATGGTAACGACATCTGGGATGCCACCTTCTTCTGCGGCTCCTGCGCCATTCTGCGCCGCACCGCACTGGAAGAGATTGGCGGTATTGCGGTGGAAACCGTGACAGAAGATGCCCACACCTCGCTGCGCCTGCATCGACTCGGCTACACCTCCGCCTATATTCGCATTCCCCAGGCGGCCGGGCTGGCAACCGAGAGCCTGTCGGCGCATATCGGTCAGCGTATCCGCTGGGCGCGCGGCATGGTGCAGATTTTCCGTCTCGACAATCCACTGTTCGGCAAAGGCCTGAAGTGGGTGCAGCGCCTCTGTTATGCCAACGCCATGCTGCATTTCCTCTCCGGTATCCCGCGGCTGGTGTTCCTGCTGGCACCGCTGGCGTTTCTGCTCTGCCATGCCTACATCATCTATGCCCCGGCACTGGCGATCGCCGTCTATGTGCTGCCTCATATGCTGCACACCAGTCTGACCAACTCGCGCATTCAGGGACGCTGGCGGCACTCGTTCTGGAGCGAAGTCTATGAAACGGTGCTGGCGTGGTATATCGCCCTGCCGACCACCGTTGCACTGATCAATCCCCACAAGGGCAAGTTTAACGTGACCGCCAAAGGTGGACTGGTAGAGAAGCGGCATCTGGACTGGGTGATTACCCGGCCTTACATGCTGCTGGTTCTGCTTAATCTGGCGGGTGTGGCGATGGCATTCTGGCGGATGCAGCACGGTCCGGCCAACGAAGTGCTGACGGTGTGGGTCAGCCTGGTGTGGGTGATCTACAACATGGTGATTCTGGGCGGCGCGGTCGCCGTCTCGGTTGAGGCAAGGCAGATTCGTGAGGCGCACCGGGTCGAGATTGCGATGCCTGCGGCGCTTTCACGCGAAAACGGGCACATGCTGCCCTGTACGCTGCGTGACTATTCGGACGGCGGTGTGGGGCTGGAGCTGCGTGAATCGGATGCGCTGCAGGAGAATGAAAAAGTCTGGCTGCTGCTGCGTCGCGGGCAACAGGAGTTCAGTTTTCCCTGCACGGTGCAGCGCGTCTTTGGCCGCCGGGCGGGTGTGCGTCTCGAACAGCTGACCACCCGGCAGCACATCGATTTTATCCAGTGTACCTTCGCCCGTGCCGATACCTGGGCGTTATGGCAGGACGGTTTCCCTGAGGATAAACCGGTGCAGAGTCTGGCCGATATCATGATCCTCGGCTTTAAAGGTTATCTGCGCCTGGCGGAGTATGGCCCGCCGCAGTTACGTCGGTTGTTTAACCTGCTTACCGCTGGGGTAAGCTGGCTGGCTTCGCTGTTGCCGCACGGCATCACGCGCGCGCCCGCCTCAAAAAATCTGCATTGAGTTGATGATATGACGACAACAGGAATAAACAGGTGGGTCGCTGCGCTGCTGCTGGGTTCCGCAACGTTAAGCGGCGCGCAGGCGCAGGACAATGTGCCGGTCAGTGCCGCCGGAGAAACCGCAGTGCTCGCTTTGACGCAGCCGCCCGTTGCGCCGCTGCGTAACAGTCAGCTGAGCTTTGCTAAGCTGGCACCGCCGCCGGGCAGCATGATGCTGAGCGGAACACGCACCAGCGGGCAGATTGAGTTCGGCGTGCGGAGCGATGAGGTGGTGACGCGTGCGCTGCTCACGCTCAGTTACCGGCCATCGCCTGCGCTGCTGCCTACCCTGTCGCAGCTGAAAGTCTATCTCAACGACGAGCTGGTGAGCCTGATCACCCTGACACCGGAACAGATCGGTAAACAGAATCAGGTTCAGCTGGCGATCGATCCGCGTTTCATCACCGACTTTAACCGCGTGCGCTTTGAGCTGGTCGGTCACTACGCTAACATCTGCGAAAATCCGGCCAACAGCACCATCTGGCTCGATATCGGCAAAGAGAGTGGACTGGATCTGACGCTGCAAAAACTGCCGCTGAAAAATGACCTGTCACACTTCCCCGAACCCTTTTTTGATGCGCGTGACACGCGACCGCTGACCCTGCCCGTGGTGTTTGCTGCCCGGCCCGATGTTAACCAGCAGCGTGCCGCCGCGATCCTCGCCTCCTGGTTCGGCAGCAAAACCGGCTGGCGCGGACAGCGTTTTCCGGTGCTCTACAATCAGCTGCCGCAACAGCAGCATGCGGTCGTCTTTGCCACCAACGATGCGCGCCCGGATTTCCTGAAAAATCTGCCGCCGGTGATGAAGCCGACCGTGGCGATGATGAGTCAGCCTGACAGCCCCTATGAAAAAATGCTGCTGATCCTGGGACGCAACGACGATGACCTGCTGACGGCGGTGCAGGGGATTGCGCAGGGTGAGTTGCTGTTACGCGGCGACAGCGCGACCATCGATCGCGTCACGCTGCTGGCCCCGCGCCAGCCTTATGATGCGCCAAACTGGGTGCAGACCGATCGCCGCACCACGTTTGCTGAGCTGACGCAGTATGAAAACCAGTTACAGTCTGACGGCCTGCAGCCCAACCCGATCAGCCTGACGCTGAATCTGCCGCCCGATCTCTTCCTGGTGCGGGCGCGCGGCATCGATATGGACCTGAGCTATCGCTACACCTCGCCTGTCCAGCAGGACGGCTCACGGCTGGCGGTAAATCTGAATAATCAGTTTATTCAGGACTACCCGCTGCAGCCAAAAAACACCGCCGGTCAGCAACTGCTGCGTATTCCCCTGCTTCAGGGGATGCAGGACAAGAATCATGAGCTGCTGATCCCGGCGTTACGGCTGGGCGTGCTGAACCAGCTGCGTTTCGACTTTGATTATGCCAACACCTTTATAGGTGGCACCGCTGACGGGCGTTGTGAAACCGTGACGCCGGTCGGCCATCATGTGGTGCTGGACGACAGCTCCAGCATCGACTTTTCTGGCTATCGGCATTACATCGAAATGCCGTCGCTGCAGACCTGGGCGAATGCAGGCTTTCCGTTCAGCCGCTACGCCGATCTGGCCCAGACGCTGGTACTGGTACAGCCAGACCCGGATGCACAGCAGGTCAGCACAATGCTGAATGCGCTGGGCAATATGGGCGCACAGACCGGTTATCCGGCGCTGCGCGTGCAGCTCACCGACGACTGGCGCACGGCGCAAAAGCAGGATGCGGATCTGCTGATGATCGGCGGCATCCCCAAAGATCTTCAGGATGACAGCCGGATCGCCGCGCTGGTTGATGCCACGGCCAGCTGGCTGAAAACCCCGGCGCGACAGACTGCTCAGCATACTTTGCCGCTCAGCGAGGCTGAACGCGCTGCCGAAAGTAACACCGCCATTGGTTCCCGTGGCCCGCTGGCGACCGTGATCGGTTTCCAGTCGCCGTTTTACGATCAGCGCAGTGTGGTGGCGCTGCTCGCCGATGGCAGTCCGCGCAGCTGGCAGCTGCTTGATGAGGCCCTGGAAGACAGCGGCAAACGCAGTGCGATCGCTGGCTCTGCCGCACTTATCCGTGAGTCGGGCGTCAATAGCCTGCGGGTCGGAAAGACCTACTTTGTGGGCCATCTGCCGTGGTGGGAGCGGATCTGGGCGATGCTGGCGGCGCATCCCTTCTGGCTGGCGCTGTGTGCCGTGTTTGTCGTGGTGCTGTTTGCCATGCTGGTCTGGCGTCTGATGCGTCTTATCGCGAACCGCCGTCTGCTTGAAGATGACGATGAATAAGTTTCCTCTGCTGCGGTCGGGTGTGCTGCTCGGCGTGCTGGCTGCGCTGCCGGGGCAGGCTGCCCCTGTGTCCGGGCCACAGGTTTCGCCGGTTGACTGGCTGCTGACCCAGGTGCGCATCGGCGAATCCACCAACAAGTATGAGCTGGTGCAGCAGTCGCTTTACCGGCTGGAGAAGATGGACCCGGATAACCCCCAGGTGCTGGCGGCGCGTCTGCGCCTGGCACTGCATCAGGGTGATATCACCACAGCGCAGACGCTGCTGGATCAGCTCAACAGGCTGGCACCCGACTCGGCTGCGGCGCGGGAGTCTGCTGCGGGCCTGCGCATGATGTCGCCTGAGGGCCGACAGCAGCTGCAGCAGGCGCGTCTTCTTGCCACCTCCGGCCGTCTGGCAGAGGCGAAAAGCGCGTATGATGCGCTGTTCAATGGCGTCTTTCCCGATCCAAATACGGCGCTGGAGTACTGGCGGCTGCTGTCACGCCTTCCCGGTCAGGAAAATGTCGTCTGGCAGCAGCTTCAGGCGCTGGAGCAACGCTATCCTGGCAATGTCGGGGTCGGGCTGCAGATTGCCCGCATGGCATTTGATCGGCAGCAGCCTGGTCAGGCGATAGCCCAGCTGAAGCGGCTGGCGGAGAGCGGGGGCGGGCGTAATGCAGCGGCCGACCTCTGGTTGCAGCAGATCAACAATCAGCCGATCAGCGATGACAGTGTGGCGCAGCTTAAGGCTTATCTGGCGGTGTTCACCGAGGGCGAAGCACACCAGCAGGGCGCAGAAGCGCTTGCGAAGCAGCAGACGACGCTGGCCGATCCCGCTTATCGTGCGCGGATGCGGGCGCTGGCGCTGGTCGACGCAGGCGACGTGAATAACGCCATGGCTTCCCTTAACCGGGCGCTGAAAGCGAATCCCGATGATGCCGAATTGATGGGCGCGATGGGGCAAACCCAGGCCCGGGCAGGCCATCGTGATGCCGCGATTCTCTGGCTGGAACGTGCCATTAAAGCGGGTCAGCAGAGCACGCTGATCGGCAAATGGCAGTCACTGTTGCAGAGCAATCGCTACTGGCTGGCGATTGAGCAGGGCGATAAAGCGCTGGCGCAGCACGATGTCGAGGGTGCCGGACAGCACTACCGTGCGGCGCAAAAAATTGACAGCAGCGACAGCTATGCCCTGATTGGCCTGGGTGATGTGGCGATGGCGCGCAAAGACATGGCGGCAGCTGAACAGTTGTGGCAGCGCGCCCGGCGGCTGGATGGCACCAATATCACGGCGGTGCGTCGGCTGGCGGGCCTGTATCAGGCGGAGTCGCCCGCCCGCGAGATGGCATTTATTGATACCTTACCTGCCGCCCAGCAGCGTGCCCTGGCCGACACCATCCGGGCCCTGCGCAGTGACAGCCTGCGGGCCGAGGCCGATGCCCTGGCGCAGCAGACGCGCTGGTCGCAGGCCGCAGAGAAATATCGCCAGGCACTCGCGCTGGCACCGGATGACGTCTGGCTCAGTTACCGGCTGGCTGGCGCGCTGCGTAACAGCGGAGCCGGACAGCAGGCGGATGCGGTGATGCGTGCAGTGCCGCAGCGGCATCCGCAGGACGCCACCGCACTGTATGCGACCGCACTCTGGTATTCGGGCAATGACAACAACAGCGAGGCAATAGCCACGCTGCACCGTCTGCCCGACGCGCAGTGGAGCAGCGATATGCGCCAGCTGGCTGATCGCCTGAAGCAGGATCAGATCTTCGCTCAGGCCGGTGCGCTGCGTGCTACAGGGCAGGAGCAGGCGGCAGTGACATTGCTGGCGCAGCAGCCCGTTTCCAGCCGACGCGACCTGATGCTGGCCGACTGGGCGCTGGAACGCGGTGACGCGCAGCAGGCGCTGACGCATTATCAGCAGGTGCTCTCGCGCCAGCCGGATAACGGCGACGCGGCGCTGGGGCGTGTCGAGGCGCTGATTGCCCTGCAGCGCATCCGCGAAGCACGACAGGCTCTGGCGCAACAGCCGCCGGTGCAGGCGAGTGTTAATCAGGATCGCCGCGCTGCGCTGGCGTGGCAGGCCGTGGGAGAAACTACGCGGGCTGCGGTGCTGTTTGCCGATCTGAAACAGCGCGTCGCCTCGCTGCCGCCTTCGCAGGATAAAGCGCTGGTGTTCCGTGATGCGGCACGGCTGGCGCGTGCGCAGCAGCAGCCTGAACGGGCGCTGGACGATTATCGTCAGGCGATGACGGCCAGCGGTATCGACAGCCGGGATAACCTCAGTCGTGCGACCCGCAACGATCCCCAGGATGACTGGCTGAAACGCAGCCTGCGCAGCGACACGGCGGATCTCTACCGTCAGCAGCAGCCTACGCTGACGGTGCAGCAGGATTATTCCCGTAACAGCGGCACCGGCGGCATCTCTGATTTTACGGCGCACACCACCATGCTGCAGGCGGAACATCCGTTTGCCGATGGCCGTGGCTTTTTCCGTCTTGATCGGGTGGACGTCTCTGCGGGCACATTTACCACCCAAAACGGCAGCTTCGATGAGCTGTTTGGCAGCTGCGACGACGCCAGTTCGGGCGGCTGCAGTCGCCAGACTCACCAGCGCGATAAGGGCACGGCGCTGGCTGCTGGCTGGCATAACGCGACCTGGTCGGCCGATCTCGGCACCACGCCGCTGGGCTTCGAGGTCACTAACTGGACCGGCGGGCTGAGCTGGAAAACGGATGTAAAACAGCTGGGTGTGACGCTGACCGCTTCACGCAGGCCGATTGCCAGTTCATTGCTTTCTTATGCCGGCACGCGCGATCCCGCCGTCAACGGTGGCAAAAGCTGGGGCGGCGTGGTGGCAACGGGCGGCAGCATCGGACTGAGTTACGATCAGGGCGGCGCACATGGCGTCTGGGGTGACATCAGTGCGCATCAGATCACCGGTAAAAATGTCGCTGATAACAGCCGCGAGCGCCTGATGGGCGGCTATTACTACAAGCTGATCAACAGCGACAACCGGCGTGCGACGGTCGGGCTGAACAGCATGCTCTGGCACTATCAGAAGGATCTCAGTGATTACACCTTCGGCCAGGGCGGCTACTACAGTCCGCAGCAGTATCTCTCCTTTTCTGTGCCGGTGACCTGGCGGCAGCGCACGGAAAACTGGTCGTTTGATCTGGGCGGGTCGATCTCCTGGTCGCATTCGAAAACCGATGCACAGCAGCGCTATCCGGTGAATCCGGGTTATACCCTTGCCAGTAATCCCGTTTCTGCCAGCAGTACCGGCGGCGGGGTGGGCTACACGCTGCAGGCGGTGGTTGAGCGACGACTGACGTCAGACTGGTTTATCGGTGCGGGTGTCGATATTCAGCAGGCGAAGGATTACACGCCGAGCCACGGTCTGCTTTATGTGCGCTATGCTGCCGGCGGCTGGGAAGGGGATCTGGATATGCCGCCACAGCCGCTGATCCCTTACGCAGATTTTAAATAACCCGGACCGGTAAAAAGCAGGACTTTTCAGACGGTAAAAAAGTCAGTTTATGGGATATACTGGCGGGCCTGTACTGTCTGCTATCTGAGCTTTTTTCATCGTCGGGAGAGAATTTTTTGCGCGTAAGCCGGTCACTTACGATAAAGCAGATGGCGACAGTTTCGCTGGTTGCGGTTATCACCATCAGTATCTTTATCGTCATCCAACTGTTTCATTTTGTGCAGCAGCGCAGGATTGACTACGCCCAGCAGATGGAAAATATTGCGCACACCGTCCGCCAGCCGCTGTCGGAAGCGGTGCTGCGCGCCGACATTCCTCAGGCCGAACATATTCTTCATTCACTGAAACCTGCCGGTATTTTATCGCGTGCCGATGTGGTGCTGCCTAACGCATTCCAGGCACTGCATGCCGACTTTGAGACGGAAAAACCGGTGCCGCTTCTGGTGGCACGCCTGTTTGAGCTGCCGGTGCAGATTACGCTGCCGCTCTATTCCATTGAAAATACCGGGATGCCGAAACCGCTGGCCTATCTGGTGTTGCAGGCGAACTCAACGCGTGTCTACCAGTTTATTCTCAGCACGCTCTCGACCATGATCATCACCTATCTGCTGCTGGCGCTGATTCTTTCCGTGGCGATCAGCTGGTGCATCAACCGGCTGGTGGTGCATCCGCTGCGCAATCTCTCACGGGAGCTACAGGAGCTGCCACCGCAGTCGATTCTGACGCACAAACTGACACTGCCGCAGAGCCACCGCGATGACGAAATCGGCATGCTGATCCGCAGCTACAACCGTAATCAGCAGGTGCTGGAGTCGATTCATGACGAGATGAGCCGGCTGACCACCCATTTTGCTGTTACCGATCTGCCTAACCGTACCCTGTTTCTGGCGCTGGTCGATCAGTTCATGTGCAACCCTGAACGGCCACTGGGTCTGATGGTGATCCGCGTTGAAACCCTGCAGGAAGCTAACGGCGTATTGAGTGATGAACAGCGCGATACGCTGATGCTGACGCTGGTGGAGAAAATCCGGAATACGCTGGATGACCACACCCTGCTGGCGCAGACCGGTGTCAGTGACTTCGTGCTGTTAATGAAGCGCGCCAGTAACCCGTTCCGGGCGCTGCGCCTGGCGCGTAATCTGATGATTCGGCTTAATCAGCCGGTCAATCTGCATCAGCTCCAGCTGCGTCCTAACGTCAGCATCGGTCTGGCGCTGCGCGACGATCAGCCGCTGAGCGCTAACGAGCTGCTTGATCGTGCGACCTCGGCGATGATGTCGGCCCGTCATCAGGGCAAAAATCAGATTCTGTTCTTTGACGCTGCCCTGACCGAGCGGGCGCAGAAGCGTCTGACCCAGGAGCATGACATTCTGCAGGGGCTGCACGATGAGCAGTTTGCCCTCTACCTGCAACCCCAGGTTGATATGCGCACCGGCGCGTTAACCGGTGCAGAAGCGCTGCTGCGTATGCGCCAGCCTGATGGCAGTTTTGGTCTGACCGAAGAGTTTATTGCCAGTGCTGAAGAGATTGGTGTGATCACCGCGATTGGCCGCTGGGTGTTCGAAGAGGCGTGCCGCATTCTGGCAGGCTGGCAGCGACAGGGCATTTTGCTGCCGCTGAGTGTGAATATTTCCGCGGTGCAACTGCGGGATACCGGCGTGGTTTCTCATCTGCAAGCCCTGCTGACGCGCCACCGTATCGCGCCAGGCACCCTGGTGCTGGAAGTGACAGAAACGGCGCAGCTTGACGATGCGGAACAGGCGATGCTGATGCTGCGCATGTTGCAGCAGACCGGCGTGGCAGTGGCGCTGGATGATTTCGGCATGGGCTACTCCAATCTGAACTATCTCCATCAGCTGAAAGCATTGCCGGTTAACAAACTGAAGATGGATCGCAGCTTTGTGGCGGCACTGCCGCATGATGACACCATGGTCCGCATCGTGGCGGCCATCGCCGAGATTATCCATCTGGAAGTGATTGCTGAAGGCGTGGAAACCGCAGAGCAGCGCGACTGGCTGCTGGCACGCGGTATCGCTATCGGTCAGGGCTACCTCTACGCAGAAGCGCTGCCGGTGAGCCGATTCAACCAGACGTGGATAGCAAACTCCTCACCGCCGCAATAATTGCCTGATTCATTGATTTTGCGAGATTTTTAGTTACAAAACCCCCTGCTGAAGCGTTTCAGTTCAGAATTACGATCCCAGGGTTTCCTGGGCGTTTGTCACCCTGTATTAATCACGTAAACAGAGTGTTATTTTCGGGTTACTGTCAGGCGCCACCTCTGCTGCCCGCCAGTCACAATAACGAATCCGACAACATCACCTCACGGCGTTAGTGGACACCTGTTTATGAAAACCTCACTTTTTAAAAGCCTTTATTTCCAGGTGCTGATGGCGATTGGCATCGGCGTTTTGTTAGGCCATTTTTACCCGGAGTTAGGGACCCAGATGAAGCCGCTGGGAGATGGCTTTGTTAAATTAATCAAGATGATTATCGCCCCGGTGATTTTCTGTACCGTGGTGACCGGCATTGCCGGTATGGAAAGCATGAAAGCGGTAGGGCGGACCGGCGCAGTTGCCCTGCTCTATTTTGAAATTGTCAGCACCATCGCGCTGATTATCGGCCTGATCGTGGTGAACGTGGTGCAGCCAGGTGCCGGGATGAACGTTGATCCTGCCACGCTGGATGCCAAAGCCGTGGCGATTTACGCCCAGCAGGCAGAGCAGCAGGGTATCGTCGCTTTCCTGCTGGACGTGATCCCTAACAGCGTGATTGGCGCGTTTGCCAGCGGCAACATTCTGCAGGTCTTGCTGTTTGCCATCCTGTTTGGTTTTGCCCTGCATCGCCTGGGTAACACCGGCACGCTGATTTTCAACGTGATTGAGAGCTTCTCGAAAGTCATTTTCGGCATCATCAACATGATCATGCGTCTGGCACCGATAGGGGCATTTGGCGCGATGGCATTCACTATCGGTAAGTATGGCGTGGGATCACTGGTGCAGCTTGGCCAGCTGATTATCTGCTTCTACATTACCTGTGTTCTGTTTGTGGTCATCGTACTGGGGCTGATTGCGCGTCTGTTTGCCGGGTTCAGCATCTTTAAGTTCATTGCCTATATCAAAGAAGAGCTGCTGATTGTGCTGGGTACTTCCTCTTCCGAGTCTGCGCTGCCGCGCATGCTGGATAAGATGGAGAAGCTGGGCTGTAAGAAATCGGTAGTCGGGCTGGTGATCCCCACCGGTTACTCCTTTAACCTTGATGGCACCTCGATTTACCTGACGATGGCGGCGGTCTTTATCGCTCAGGCGACCAATGCCCACATGGATATCTTCCATCAGATTACGCTGCTGGTGGTGCTGCTGCTCTCCTCGAAAGGCGCAGCAGGGGTAACCGGAAGCGGGTTTATCGTCCTGGCGGCAACGCTCTCTGCGGTGGGCCATCTGCCGGTGGCGGGTCTGGCGCTGATACTCGGTATTGACCGCTTTATGTCCGAAGCCCGTGCGCTGACCAACCTTATCGGTAACGGTGTGGCGACCGTGGTGGTGGCGAAGTGGGTCGATCAGCTGGATCAAAAACAGCTTAACGACACGCTGGCTGGCCGTAATAAGGAGAATAAAGCGTCTGAATCTTCAATTTAATCATTGAATTTCACTTAAATCCTCACAAATGCCCGCTGTCGCTTGCCCTGACAGCGGGCATTTGCATAATGAACCCCACTTGTTTTTTTTGACGTTTTTCACTTCGTTGCGCGACATCCTGAGCTTCCTGTGGTCAAACACTTTGTTGTTGGATAACAGCGCGATTCGGCATCAGCCGATTCGTTAATAACAGCGGCAATATGCGCCAGTGATGACGATATTTGAATTATTTGAGTAGGGGTTCACATGCAGGGCACCAGAATTCGGCTTTTGGTTGGTGGATTAGTGCTGGCAGGCAGCTTTGGTCTCCAGGCAGAAACGCTGCAACCGGATCCGGCCTGGCAGGAAGGCAAGCTGGATAATGGATTTAACTGGCAGCTACTGGCCACACCGCAGCGCCCCAGTGACCGTATTGAACTGCGGCTGGTGGTGAATACCGGTTCGCTGGTTGAAAGTGCGCAACAGACCGGCTTCAGCCATCTGCTGTCGCGTCTGGCGATGGTGCATAACACTGCACTTGATACCCAGCAGCAGCGTGCGCTATGGCAGCAGGCGATGGATCCTCAGCATCCGCTGCCGCCCGTCATCGCCTCCTATGATTCCACCCAATATAATCTGAGCCTGCCGAATAACCGCCCCGAGCTGCTGAAAGAAGCGCTGAACTGGCTGGCGGCCACGGCAGGCAATATGGCGATCACCGAAGAGGTGGTTAACACCGCGCTGAAAGCGTCTGATCCGGTGGCGACCTGGCCGAAAGATCCCCAGGATGTCTGGTGGCGCTACCGCCTGAAAGGCTCCGCGCTGCTGGCACATGACCCGGCAGCACAACCCCGTGCGCCGGTTGATTTAACGCAGCTCAGCGATTTTTACCATCAGTGGTATACCCCGGATGCGATGACGCTCTACGTGGTAGGGAACGTTGACAGCCGTAACCTCTCTGAACAGATCAACAAAACCTTCTCGGCGTTAACCGGCAAACGTGAAACCCCTGCGCCACTGCCCACCTTGTCGCCGCTGCCACACGAGCCGGTGAATCTGGTCAGCAGCAACATGACGCAGGATCGTCTGTCACTGGTATGGGATACGCCGTGGCAACCGATTCGTGACTCCCAGAATCTGCAGCGTTACTGGCAGGGTGATCTGGCCCGTGAAGCGCTGTTCTGGCATGTCCAGCGTGCGCTCAGCGACAGTAAAGCGCAGGGTATTCAGGTAGGATTTGACTGCCGTGTGCTGTATCAGCGTGCGCAGTGCTCCATCAACATGGATGGGCGCAACGAAAATCTGGCGCAGAACATGAACCTGGTGGCGCGTGAGCTGGCAAACGTGCGTGATAAAGGCTTACCGCAGGAGGAGTTTGATGCGCTGATGGCGCAGAAGCTGCTGGAGCTGAACAAACTGTTTACCACCTATGCGCGCACCGACACCGATGTTCTGATGAGCCAGCGTCTTCGCTCTCAGCAGAACGCCGTGGTCGATATCGCACCAGAGCAGTATCAGAAGCTGCGCCAGACTTTCCTGGCTGGCCTGACCCGTGAACAGCTCAACCAGGAGCTGCGTCAGCAGCTGACGCAGGAGCTGATGATGGTTCTTATTCAGCCGGAAGGCGAAGCAGAGACCAACGTGAAGAGCCTGCAAAACAACTGGGACAAAGTAATGGCACCGCCAGCGGCACCGGCGACCAGCAATGAAGCCAGTCCGCCGGATAGCAACGTCAAAGACGTTCCGCCAGCCGCTTAACGGTCAGGTTTTTGCCCTGAGCCACTCGGTCACTAACATCGGCCAGCTGGCAAGGGGCAAATCGGCGACGCCGCGAATACCAAATCCGTGCCCGCCTTTCTGATAGAAATGGACTTCAGCCGGAACGTTATGCTCACGCAGCGCGCCGAAAAACGCCATGCTGTGATTCACGGATACGGACTCATCGTCAGCGGCGTGGATCAACAGCGTCGGCGGCACCAGCGGATGAACCCGGGTTTCCATTGAGTAGGCTTCAATGGTTTTCTGATCGGGCCAGGCACCCAGCAGTCGGGTTCTGGCTCCTTCATGGGCGATGCCGTCACGCATGCTGATCAGCGGATAGACCAGGATCATCGCATCCGGGCGCGGCGAGAAGTTTTCTGCGCTATCCTGCACCGGATAAAGTTTCTCAGCAAAACGCGTTCCCAGACTGGCCGCTACGTGGCCGCCCGCCGAAAAGCCCATCATCACAATGTACTTACCGTTCAGGCCACGCTGAGCCCGTTCACGCAGAACGCGAACCGCACGCTGCGCATCCGCCAGCGGGGCATCGGCACCTTCATGATGACCATCATAAGGCAGACGATAAGTCATGACGGCCAGGGTATAGCCCATCGATGTAAAGAAGGTTGCCAGAGCGCTGCCTTCACGGTCGATCATCACGCGCTGATATCCCCCGCCCGGTGCGACCAGCAGGGTAATGCCGTTTGATTCGACCGGATGCCAGATCGCCATCTCCGGGCAACGCACGCCGGTAGCGGCGCGATCGTAAGGCTCATATTCTTTTGCCATATCGACAATCTGCGGCTCGGCGCGTGAGTCGCTGGCGCCTGGCGCATCACCGTGTGGCCAGATATTAATAATTTCTGTGTGCATAAATAGATCCTGATGCGGGGAATATTTTAATTGTTTTGTTCGCGGCCGGAGAGAACAGCGTCCTGCTGTCTTTTGATTAAAAGATGGTCTTTTTTCAGGCGGTCGTCCATCCGAAAAGGGCGAATATGACCAGATTCGGACTATGCCTGGTGGTGGATCTGTTTATGTAAATAATTAATTTTAATCAATAAATTATAAGAGGGATTAACGGGGATTGCCGCAGGGGGACGGTGATTAACCACTAATTTTCAGCCTAAGGTAAATGGCTGGCACGGCCCGCTTTATTAGCCGCAATTTACCGGATATCACGCTGCCTGCTGTTAAGTCGGCATAATGATTTTTAGCGCCGGATCACACCCGCCACGATACCGGGGCTAACGTACCGTTCAGGTCCGGGACTGGCCGGGATGGGTTATCCCGGACCTGACGTTGCCCGTAACCGCAAAAAATGCGCCAGAGGGCGCATTTTCTTCGTGTCTGAACTTCACGTCCCGATCAGCGGCGCTGGCTGCCGCCGCTTCAGTCAGGCATTGCCGCTGCCGGAATGATGGCGCCGCGATGCTGAATCACGGTACTGGCAGTCAGGTGCCCGCACTGTGCGGCGGCCTCTGCTGAAGCCCCGGTCAAACGGCGTGCCAGATAACCGGCACTGAACGAATCGCCAGCGGCCGTGGTATCAACCACTTTCTCTTTCGCCAGAGAGACCGCAGGCACATCAATCAGCGGCGCATCGCCGATGGCTACCAGACAGGAGTCGGCACCACGCTTGATCACGATTTCGCTGGCACCGGCCTGACGGGTACGCGCAATAACCTCATCCAGCGGCTGTTCACCCCACAGCAGATGTTCATCATCCAGCGTCAGGAAGGCGATATCGGTGCAATTGAGCATGGCGCGATAAGCGGCCTGCGCACTGGCGAGGTCGGCCCATAAACGCGGGCGGTAGTTGTTATCAAAAATGACCCTGCCGCCCTTCGCCCGGCAGCGGGCCAGCAGCGCCATCAGCTTCTCACGACTGGCAGGCGGCAGAATGGCCAGGCTGATGCCGCTGAGATAAAGATAATCGTAGTGCGACAGCTGTTCGGCTATCTCTGCTGATTGCGGGCTGTCGAGCCAGTAACGCGCGGCGGCGTCGCTGCGCCAGTACCAGAAGGTGCGCTCGCCATCGGCATCGGTTTCAATCACATACAGGCCCGGCATTTTATTATCCAGCCGCTGAATCAGGGCGGTATTCACCTTCTCCTGCTGCCAGGCCGCGATCATCTGATCGCTGAACGAATCCGTTCCCAGCGCGGTGACATAATCGACCCGCAACTGCTGCTCATCAACCTGGCGGGCGAGATAAACGGCCGTGTTAAGGGTATCACCGCCAAAGCCACGCTTAATGTTCTCACCCTTTTCGGACAGCTCAATCATGCATTCGCCGATGATGGCGATTTTCTTCTGCGTCATGGTTTAAGACCTGTAGTGAAATATCGGCCTAGTCTCGCGTCTGGTATGGAAGACGTCAATGATTTTAAAACGGCGTTTTAATTTAACTTAAGGTCAGGAATAGCCCCAGTCTGGCAGATTAGAGTGGCTAACATCAGCCTGTTTAGCCGATTATATTAGCGAAACGGCTGGTAAACTCGCCGCTTCATATCGCCAGGTCGTTCATCTCTCTATCACAGGCACATTTGATAATCGCTTCAGTCACCCGTTTTGGGGGCTGGTTACCAACCAGGAAAATAGCATAGTGATGGAGAGTATTAGCCAATGGCTGCCGTCTTCAACCGACCTTAATCTCCACACGGAAACGCCGCTTTTCTGGCAACAATGTCACCGACGGTATCGGTTTCAGCCGATCTACCGGGTCACCGGTCGATTGCTCGCCATTGAACTGCTGACCGCCGTTTATCATCCCATGGCACCAGAACGGAATCTCTCCCCTGAAGCCTGGTTTGACGGACTCGACATCGCTCAGCGCCTGAACGTCGTGTATGAGCAGCTTGAATTGCTTGCCGAGTGGACTGCCTTTTTTGAGCGCAATGACGTAGTCGCCTCGGTCAACATCGATGGGCCCTCACTGCTCGCCATTCAGCACCGGCCTGCTATCCGCCAGCTCATTGCCCGTCTGCCCTGGATACGCTTTGAACTCACCGAGCATCAGGCGCTGCCGCAGAAGGAGAAAGTGGCGAAGATACCTGAGCTGGGGCCGCTGTGGCTGGATGACTTTGGTTCGGGCATGGCGAATTTTTCGGCGCTGACCCAACTTAACTATGATTACATCAAGCTGTCGCGCGACCTGTTTACCCTGCTGGGCACCACGGATGAAGGGCGCAGCCTGTTTTCGATGCTGCTGGCGCTGATCAATCGCTACTGCAACGGCGTCATTGTTGAAGGCGTAGAGACAGAAGCGCAATGGCAGCAGGTGAAAGCGTCGCCCGCTATTGCTGCCCAGGGCTACTACTTTTCGCGGCCGGTCCCATTTTCTGAACTGAATCATCTCACTCTCCAGCTTCCCTGATGCCGTTGCGCGCCGTCTCGACTATCTTTAACGCAGACCGTGAATGTGCAAGGAGAAAGCGTGATGTCGCGTACCGGGAAAATAGTCAGCTGGGTAGCAGGAATTCTGGTGTTGTTGATCGTGGTGATTATCGTCGTCATCGCCACCTTTGACTGGAATCGCCTGAAGCCCACCATCAATCAGAAAGTCTCTGCCGAATTAAACCGTCCCTTCGCGATACGGGGCAATCTGGGTATCGACTGGGCACGAAATCGCGACGAGGCTGGCTGGCGGCGCTGGGTGCCGTGGCCGCAGGTGCATGCGGAAGATATCATGCTGGGTAACCCGCCGGGTATTCCTGACGTCACCATGGTGCATCTGCAACGTGTGGATGCCACGTTGTCACCGCTGTCGTTACTGCATAAAGAACTGTTCATCCCGTGGATCAAGCTGCAGCGTCCCGATGCCCGGCTGATCCAGACCGCAGATAAAAAGAACAACTGGACCTTTACCCTGGCCGATAGCGGCAAAGACGAGAAAAATGCCGCACCGTCTGCCTGGTCTTTCCGTCTGGATAATATCCTGTTTGATCAGGGGCAAATCCGCTATCGCGACGCCGTTAACCGTGCAGATGTTACGGTGCAGGTTAATCCACTGGGTAAACCGGTGCCCTATGCGCAGATTGCTGGCGGCAATGACCAGCAGAAGGGTGCAGGCGACTTTGTGTTTGGCTGGCAGGCTACCGGCACCTATAACAATGAGAAACTCAGCGGTGAGGGCAAAATCGGCGGCATGCTGTCGCTGCGCAGTCAGAACACCCCGTTCCCGATTCAGGCCGATCTGCGCAACGGTACCACGCGTGTGCAGGTCACCGGCGGTCTGCAGGACCCGATGAACCTCGGCGGCCTGAATGTGCGACTGCGCTTCTCCGGCGATACGCTGGCGAATCTCTATGGGCTGACCGGCGTCCTGTTGCCTGACACACCACCTTATGAAACCGATGGCCATCTGATTGCTAAATTCAATGGCGAAAAGGGCGCGGTCTATCGCTATGAGAAATTCAACGGCCACATTGGCGACAGCGATATTCATGGCTCGCTGATTTACACCCAGGGCAAACCCCGTCCGACACTGACTGGCGAACTGACCTCGGAGCAGCTGCGCATGGCCGATTTGGGGCCGCTGATTGGTGTGGACTCAGGCAAAGGCAGTGAGAAGACCGCGCAGGCTAAAGCGCGTCGCGGTGAGAAATCGACTCAGCCCGCCGACCGCGTGTTGCCACACGACAAGTTTGAAACCAAAAGCTGGGACGTGATGGATGCCGACGTGAAGTTCAGCGGCAAACGTATCGAGCACAGCAACTCACTGCCGTTAAGCGATCTCTACACCCATTTACAGCTCAAAAACGGTGACCTGCTGCTGGACCCGCTGCGCTTTGGTGTAGCGGGCGGCAATCTCAACAGCACCATCCGGCTGGAGGGCGATCGCTCACCCATGCGCGGCCGGGTTGACCTTCATGCGCGTAAGCTGCGACTGCGCCAGCTCTTCCCGGATGTGCAGGCGATGCAGAACAGCCTCGGTCAGCTTAATGGTGATGCCAGCTTTACCGGCACCGGAAACTCAGTGGCCGATTTGCTGGCGACCAGTAATGGTCAGCTTAAGCTGCTGATGAACGATGGTCTGATCAGCCGCAGCCTGATGGAAATTGCCGGACTGAATGTCGGTAACTACGTGGTAGGCAAACTGTTTGGCGATGACCAGGTGCGTATCAACTGTGCCGCCACCGACATCAAACTGCAGAACGGTCTGGCGACGCCAAACCTGTTTGTGTTTGATACCGAGAACGCCATTATCAACGTGACCGGCAACGCGAACTTTGCCAGTGAGCGGCTGGATCTTTCAGTGAATCCGGAAAGTAAAGGCATCCGCATCGTGACGCTGCGTTCACCCCTCTACGTGCGCGGCACCTTTAAAAATCCTGATGCAGGCGTGAAAGCGGGGCCACTGCTGGCGCGTGGAGCGGCGGCCGTTGCGCTGGGTGCGGTTGTCGGCCCGGCAGCGGCGCTGCTGGCACTGATCTCACCAAGTGATAACGAAGACAATCAGTGCAGCACCGTCCTGCAGCAGATGAAGCAGAAGAAGTAATTAGCTGCGGTAGAGCACTTTGATAATGTGATAACCAAAGCCGGTCTTTACCGGCCCGTAAGGCGTCAGCAGCGGGCAGGTAAAGACCGCTTTATCAAACGCTGGCACCATCTGTCCCTGACGGAATTCGCCCAGATCGCCACCCTTACGGCCGGAAGGACAGGTTGAGTGCTTCTTTGCCAGCTCCTGAAAATTACCGCCTTTCGCCAGTTTCGCCAGAATCTCTTTTGCCAGCGCTTCCTCTTTGACCAGGATGTGTAAAGCCGCCGCGGTTTTCGCCATGTTGGTATCTCGGTTGTGTATAATTGCCGCCCAGTATAAACCCCTTTCTTTTGATTCAGGCAGGCGATTTCTTTTATGCGTTTAAACCCCAGCCAACAACGTGCCGTCGAATTTGTTACCGGTCCCTGTCTGGTACTGGCGGGTGCGGGATCGGGTAAAACCCGCGTGATTACTAACAAAATCGCCCATCTGATTCGTGAATGCGGCTATCAGGCCCGCCACATCGCCGCCGTCACCTTTACCAATAAAGCCTCACGTGAAATGAAAGAGCGTGTGGCGCAGACGCTGGGCCGTAAAGAGGCGCGCGGCCTGCTGATCTCAACCTTCCATACGCTGGGACTGGAGATCATCAAGCGCGAAACAGCGGCGCTGGGCATGAAGTCCAACTTCTCGCTCTTCGACGATCAGGATCAGCTCGCCCTGCTGAAAGAGCTGACCAGAGAGTGGCTGGAAGAAGATAAGACGCTGCTGCAGCAGCTTATCTCCACCATCTCGAACTGGAAAAATGATCTTATCGATCCGCAGGGCGCTGCCGCGCAGGCGCGATCGCAGCAGGAGTCTATTTTTGCTCACTGCTATGCCCTCTATAGCCAGCATCTTAAAGCGTGCAACGTGCTGGATTTCGACGATCTGATTCTGCTGCCGACGCTACTGCTGCAGCGTAATCAGGAAGTGCGCGAGCGCTGGCAGCAGCGTATCCGCTACTTGCTGGTGGATGAGTATCAGGACACCAACACCAGCCAGTATGAGCTGGTTAAGCTGCTGGTTGGCGCACGCGCGCGCTTCACGGTGGTGGGCGACGATGATCAGTCAATCTACTCCTGGCGCGGTGCGCGACCACAGAATCTGGTGCTGCTGAATCAGGATTTCCCGGCGCTTGAGGTGGTGAAGCTGGAGCAGAACTACCGCTCTTCCCAGCGCATACTGAAAGCCGCGAATATCCTGATTGCCAACAACCCGCACGTCTTTGAGAAGCGGCTCTTTTCGGAGCTGGGGCAGGGCAGCGAGCTGAAAGTGCTGACCGCCAACAGCGAAGAGCATGAGGCGGAGCGGGTGACCGGTGAACTGATTGCGCATCACTTTATCAACCGCACGCAGTATAAAGATTACGCGATTCTCTATCGCGGCAACCATCAGTCACGCACCTTTGAAAAGTTTCTGATGCAGAACCGCATCCCTTATCGCATCTCCGGCGGCACCTCTTTCTTCTCACGGCCTGAGATCAAAGATTTGCTCGCCTATCTGCGCGTGCTGACCAATCCTGAGGATGACAGTGCGTTTCTGCGCGTCGTGAATACGCCGCGACGTGAGATTGGTCCGGCCACGCTGCAGAAGCTGGGCGAGTGGGCCAATTTGCGCAGTAAGAGCCTGTTTAACGCCAGTTTTGATGTCGGTCTGGGGCAGACGCTGAGCGGCCGCGGTCTGGAACATCTGCAGCGCTTCACCCACTGGCTGAATGAGATTATCCAGCTGAGCGAGCGGGAGCCGGTGAACGCAGTGCGCGATTTGATTCGCGGCATTGACTACGAGAGCTGGCTGTTTGAAACCTCCGGCAGTCCGAAAGCCGCCGAAATGCGGATGAAGAACGTCAACACGCTGTTTCAGTGGATGACCGAAATGCTGGAAGGCAGCGATCTCGATGAGCCGATGACGCTGGCACAGGTGGTGACGCGCTTTACCCTGCGCGACATGATGGAGCGCGGGGAAAGCGATGAAGAGCTGGATCAGGTGCAGCTGATGACGCTGCACGCCTCTAAAGGGCTGGAGTTCCCCTATGTGTTCCTGGTGGGCATGGAAGAGGGCCTGCTGCCGCATCAGAGCAGCATCGATGAGAACAACATCGAAGAGGAGCGTCGTCTGGCTTACGTGGGCATCACGAGGGCGCAGAAAGAGCTGACCTTCACCCTGTGTCGCGAACGCCGGCAATATGGCGAGTTAATCCGGCCGGAACCGAGCCGTTTTCTGCTGGAGCTGCCGCAGGATGATCTGCAATGGGAGACCGAGCGCAAGGTGGTCAGTGCGGAAGAGCGGATGAAAACCGGGCAGAGCCGGGTTGCCGGTCTGCGGGCGATGCTGGATAAGGCGAAAAAGAGTTAACCTGGCAGGAGGCGAAGGGTATTCGCCTCACGCGTGCAGGATTACGACAGCGTTAATAACCAGTGGACGTAGGACTGATAGTGGCTTTCCTGCTCAAGCAGTTCGCTGCGCAGCGGGTGCGCTTCCAGCCAGCCCCCAGGCAGGGTCAGATGCAGGGCATCGTCGTCCGCCCGCAGCCTGACGGCAGGCAGGGTGTCGTCGCGACGGCGGGTGGAGAAAATAATCGCCAGCCGCAGCAGGCGGCACATCCGTTCCGCCAGACGGGGCGGCAGGGCGTTTTGCTGAGTCAGCAATGCCAGGTCGATGCTGCCGCTCTGGTTTTGCAGTAAACAGGCCAGCAGCTTTTTCTGCGCCGGTGTGAAGCCGGGCAGATCGAGGTGACGCACCAGATACGCCGCGTGCTGCGGCGCATGACGGAAGTCGACGCTCAGGCCAATCTCATGGATCGCGCAGGCGCTGAGCAGCAGCTCACGACAGCGCTGATCCAGCTTCCACGGCGAAGAAACCTGCCGGAAAAAGCTTTCGGCCAGCTGACGCACGCGGTCTGCCTGCTCGACATCAATGCTGAAACGGCGCTGGACGTTGTGCAGCGTGCGGGTCCGGATATCGCGGTCGACCGGCAGATGGAGCATGCCGTAGACCAGGCCTTCGCGCAGGGCACCCCCTGCCAGCGTCATGCTATCGATGCTGAGTTCCTGGAAGATAGCGATCAGGATCGACAGGCCGCTGGGGAACACCAGCGCCCGTTCCAGCGTCAGTCCTTCAATTTCCAGCTCTTCCAGTTTGCCGCACTGAATGGCGCGCTGCTTCAGCTGCTGCAGTTTACTCAGCGTGATGCGCTCATCCATACCCTGCGCCACCATGATCTCCTGCAGCGCCTGAACCGTGCCTGAGGCACCCACACAGGCCTGCCAGCCCTGCGCACGCAGTTGCGCGGCAATGGGCTGAATCATCTCACGTGCCGCCAGCTCAGCCTGGTCAAAATTCTCTTTTGCCAGATGACGATCGCTGAAAAAGCGCTCCAGCCACGTCACACAGCCCATCGAAAGGCTGAACAGCACGGACGCGTGTGAGCCATCGCCGGTTGCCAGTTCGGTGCTGCCCCCGCCGATATCGACAACTAAGCGCTGGTCAGATCCCCCGGTGGTATGTGCCACGCCCTGATAAATCAGGCGCGCCTCTTCCTCACCGCTGATGACGTTGATGGTACAGCCGAGAATCTGCTGGGCGGTGTCGAGGAATGTCTGCGCATTGGCCGCCAGACGCAGCGTGGCGGTCGCCACCACACGAATCTGATCGGGGGGAATATCCTGCAGTTGTTCAGAGAAGAGTCTGAGGCATTGCCAGCCACGCGACATCGCGTCGGCTGACAACAGGTTATTTTTATCCAGACCGGCAGCAAGGCGAACCTTGCGCTTAATTTTTGCGATGGTCTGAATACTGCCAGAGACTTCGCGCACCACCAACATATGAAAGCTGTTAGACCCTAAATCGATCGCTGCATAAAGTGACGATGCGCTTAGCATGGTGCCCTAACCTGAACGTTTGCGGTTGTTGTTGCGTGGGGCACCGCGACGATTGGCGTTATTCCCTCCGCGACGCTGGCCATTGCCGGTACGGCTGCGTTGCAGACGCTTAGGCGGCGGTAAATCGGTTAACAGTGCTTCGCTGCTGTACTTGCTGACCGGAATGCTGTGGCCAATGTACTCTTCAATTGAAGGCAGGTTCAGCGCGTACTCTTCACAGGCCAGGCTGATAGAGTGCCCGCTGGCACCCGCACGACCGGTACGGCCAATACGGTGAACGTAATCTTCACAGTCGTCGGGCAGATCGTAGTTAAAGACGTGCGTTACCGCCGGGATATGCAGACCGCGAGCCGCTACGTCGGTGGCGACCAGAATATCCACATCCCCTTTGGTGAAGTCATCCAGAATGCGCAGACGCTTCTTCTGAGCCACGTCACCCGTCAGCAGGCCAACGCGGTGTCCATCGGCAGCCAGGTGGCCCCAGATATCTTCACAGCGGTGCTTGGTGTTGGCGAAGACAATGGCACGATCGGGCCACTCTTCTTCCAGCAGGGTCTGCAGCAGGCGCATTTTCTCTTCGTTAGACGGATAGAAAAGCTCTTCCTGAATGCGATGGCCGGTTTTTTGCTCCGGTTCCACTTCCACATATTCAGCGCTGTTCATGTGCTCAAAGGCCAGTTCACGAACGCGGTAGGAGAGCGTCGCCGAGAACAGCATGCTCAGACGCTGCGTTGCAGGCGGCATGCGACGGAACAGCCAGCGAATATCTTTAATAAAGCCGAGATCGAACATGCGATCGGCTTCGTCCAGCACCATGACCTGAATGGCACCCAGATTGACGTGATTCTGCTTCGCGTAATCGATCAGGCGACCGGTGGTTGCCACCAGAATATCAACGCCCTGCTCCAGCACTTTCAGCTGTTTGTCATAACCGTCTCCGCCATAGGCGAGACCCAGTTTCAGGCCGGTTGAGGCGGTAAGGGGTTCAGCATCGGCATGAATCTGCACAGCAAGTTCACGCGTCGGCGCAAGAATTAAAGCCCGTGGCTGGTTAACCTGACGACCTTCTGCCGCAGGATGAGAGAGAAGATGATGAAACGTTGACGTCAGAAACGCCATCGTTTTGCCGGTACCGGTTTGCGCCTGGCCTGCAACATCACGCCCTGAAAGCGTAAAAGGCAGAGCTAACGCCTGAATCGGCGTGCAGTATTGAAAGCCTTTACTATCAAGGGCTTCCACCACTTTTGGGTGCAGGGCGAAGTCGGAAAACTTCTGTTCAGTTAAGTGTGTTTTGCTCATAGTGTGGTAGAATATCAGCTTACTATCGCTTTACGAAAGCGTATCCGATGAAATAAAGTCAACCTACATTGGTATATTTTACGCCAATTCGCCAGGCATAATCTTGTGGAGTAAAACATGAGCAGCGATAAAATCGTTCATCTGACTGATGACAGTTTCGACACCGACGTGCTGAAAGCCGACGGCGTTACACTGGTAGATTTCTGGGCTGAATGGTGTGGTCCTTGCAAAATGATCGCGCCAATCCTTGATGAAGTTGCAGAAGAGTATGATGGCAAGCTGACCATCGCTAAGCTGAATATTGACGATAACCCAGGCACGGCACCGAAGTATGGCATTCGTGGTATCCCGACGCTGCTGCTGTTTAAAAATGGCGAAGTCGCCGCGACCAAAGTGGGCGCGCTGTCTAAAGGCCAGCTGAAAGAGTTCCTGAACGCCAACCTGGCGTAATTCAGGGCTGAACGTCTGGCAGTGGTGAATTTATCTCCTGCTGCTGGACGTTCGCTTTCGGGCGTGCTAAGTTACTAATACTGCATTACGAACTTACCTTGTAGTTTGCATCTAAAGTTTTCCCTTGTTGAACCCTGTCGCCCTGTACCTTATAAAGATAGATAGAACGGTTCAGCAATCTTACGGTTAGCTCCAACTCTGGCATCACATTCGGACATCTGCCTGCATACCGATCGCCATTTCATACGATGATCGTCGGGAAGAGCCGAAAAGAGCCATTAACGGCATGGATTAATTGCCATACCACTCACGACAAACATTCCGAGTATTACCCCGAGTTTAAGAACCCATCACTATGAATCTTACCGAATTAAAGAATACGCCGGTTGCTGAGCTGATTACTCTCGGCGAAAATATGGGGCTGGAAAATCAGGCTCGCATGCGCAAGC
The DNA here is from genome assembly GCF_029844725.1 of Pantoea sp. GD03673. Taxonomy (GTDB): domain Bacteria; phylum Pseudomonadota; class Gammaproteobacteria; order Enterobacterales; family Enterobacteriaceae; genus Pantoea. The sequence goes on along the minus strand of NZ_JAOCKJ010000008.1, from coordinate 38,989 downwards.
AGGACATTATCTTTTCAATCCTGAAGCAGCACGCGAAAAGCGGCGAAGACATCTTCGGTGATGGCGTGCTGGAGATTCTTCAGGATGGATTTGGTTTCCTCCGTTCCGGAGACAGCTCCTACCTCGCCGGCCCTGATGATATCTACGTTTCCCCCAGCCAAATCCGCCGCTTCAACCTCCGCACTGGTGACACCATCTCTGGCAAAATCCGTCCACCAAAAGAAGGTGAACGTTATTTTGCGCTGCTGAAAGTTAACGAAGTTAACTACGACAAGCCGGAAAATGCGCGTAATAAGATTCTGTTCGAAAACCTCACGCCGCTGCACGCTAATAAACGTCTGCGTATGGAGCGGGGTAATGGCTCAACGGAAGATTTAACCGCTCGCGTACTCGATCTGGCGTCGCCAATCGGTCGTGGTCAGCGTGGCCTGATCGTAGCACCACCGAAAGCCGGTAAAACCATGCTGCTGCAGAATATCGCGCAGAGCCTGGCGTATAACTACCCGGATTGCGTGCTGATGGTGCTGCTGATTGATGAGCGCCCGGAAGAAGTGACCGAGATGCAGCGTCTGGTAAAAGGCGAAGTTATCGCCTCAACCTTCGATGAACCAGCGTCGCGTCACGTTCAGGTTGCTGAAATGGTTATCGAGAAAGCCAAGCGCCTGGTTGAGCATAAAAAAGATGTCATCATCCTGCTCGACTCCATCACCCGTCTGGCGCGTGCCTATAACACCGTGGTGCCTGCCTCAGGTAAAGTCCTGACCGGTGGTGTGGATGCCAACGCCCTGCATCGTCCAAAGCGTTTCTTTGGTGCTGCACGTAACGTGGAAGAGGGCGGTAGCCTGACCATCATCGCGACCGCGCTGGTTGATACCGGTTCGAAGATGGATGAAGTGATTTACGAAGAGTTTAAAGGTACCGGTAACATGGAACTGCATCTCGCCCGTAAAATTGCTGAAAAACGCGTCTTCCCGGCAATTGATTACAATCGCTCTGGTACGCGTAAAGAAGAGCTGCTCACTTCTCAGGAAGAGCTGCAGAAGATGTGGATCCTGCGTAAGATTATTCACCCGATGGGCGAAATCGACGCAATGGAATTCCTCATCAACAAGCTGGCGATGACCAAAACCAATGATGAATTCTTCGATATGATGAAGCGTTCATAATCCGATACTGCCTGGCCGAACCACAGATTTGGCTTTTTTAGTTCAAATGCGCAGAAAATCGACCTTACGCCACGTCCCGACGTGGCGTTTTTCATTTGTGAGCTATAGGATTGAACACTGGCAGGAGCATTTATAATGACTGTGGTAGCGATGGCGAATTTTTGACCGTTCGTCTGTCTCTTTATGCAGAATTCGGAATCCGACACCGCGATAAGCGCGCTTTTTCGCGTATTGTGGTGCGGGATGTTAGCTGAGAGCGTTTAACGTGAATTTACTCACTATGAGTACTGAGCTTGGTTTAATTTTTCTCTTTTCCCTGGCTTTCCTCTTTTTTGCTCGAAAAGCAGCTAAAAAAATTGGTTTAGTTGATAAGCCTAACTCTCGTAAACGCCATCATGGCGCGATTCCGTTGGTGGGCGGCATTTCTGTGTTCGCAGGCATCTGCTTTGCGTTTGCCATTACGAATTACTATCTGCCACACGCGCTGCTCTATCTCGGCTGCGCCGGTATCCTGGTGCTGGTCGGCGCACTGGATGACCGTTTCGACATCAGCGTTAAAATTCGTGCGGTGGTGCAGGCGATTGTTGCCCTGGTGATGATGTTTGGTGCAAAACTCTACCTGCTCAGTCTGGGCTTTATCGTCGGCCCGTTCGAGCTTATCGTGGGGCCATTTGGCTATGTGCTGACGCTGTTTGCCGTCTGGGCTGCCATCAACGCCTTTAATATGGTGGACGGCATCGACGGCCTGCTGGGCGGACTCTCCTCGGTCACCTTTGCCGCGATGGGAATCATCCTCTATTTCGACGGGCAGACCAGCCTCGCGATGTGGTGTTTTGCGATGATTGCCGCCACGCTGCCCTATATCCTGCTTAACCTCGGCTTCCTGGGCCGTCGCTTCAAGGTCTTTATGGGCGATGCCGGCAGCACCATGATCGGCTTCACCATTATCTGGATTCTGCTGGAAACGACGCAGGGTCTGAGCCATCCCATTACACCCGTTACCGCACTCTGGCTGATCGCCATTCCCCTGATGGATATGGTGGCGATTATGTATCGCCGCCTGCGTAAAGGCATGAGCCCGTTCTCAGCCGATCGTCAGCATATCCACCATCTGATTATGCGTGCCGGTTTTACCTCGCGTCAGGCCTTTGTGCTGATTACCGTTGCGGCGGCCATCCTCGCAGGGATCGGGGTACTGGGCGAATATCTGGCGTTCATCCCGGAGTGGGTGATGCTGCTGCTGTTCCTGGGCGCTTTTATGGTTTATGGCTACTGCCTGAAGCATGCGTGGCGCGTGGCGCGACGTATCCGGCGCATCAAGCGTCGTCTGAGCCACCATCGCGAAGCAAAAAATAAATGAACCCGATGCTGAAAAAGGATAACTCTGCCATGCCTGCTGACGTTGTGGACAACGAACTGGATATTCGCAGCTTCTGCTGCCGTTTATGGCGTGGCAAGCGCTGGATTGTCGGGCTGGCGGTGCTGTTTGCGCTGATCGCCTGGCTGGCTACGCTGCTGCTGAAACAGGTCTGGAGTACCACAGCAATCACCGATCGTCCTACCGTGAACATGCTGGGCTCTTACTATGCGCAGCAGCAGTTCCTGACCAATCTGGATGTCCGAAATAATGCCCTGACTCTGGCTGCACCTTCGCCGACGGTGATGGATCAGGTTTATCAGGAGTTCACGATGCAGCTCGCCTCCTGGGATACGCGTCGGGAGTTCTGGCAGCAAACGGATTACTACAAAAACCGTAAAACCGGCAATGCGCATAACGACGCCGCGCTGCTCGACGATATGATCGGCAATATCCTGTTCACGCCCGCTGACGCCGCGCATAACCTGCCCGATAGCGTCAAACTCAAAGCGGAAACCGCTGGCGACGCAAACAACCTGCTGCGTCAGTACATCGCTTACGCCAGTGAACGCGCCGCACGTCATCTGAATGATGAGTTAAAAGGGGCCTGGCGGGCGCGCACCGACCAGTTGCAGGCGCAGGTGAAACGTCAGGAAGATGTGGCTAACGCGGTGTTCCAGCGCCAGCAGCATCGGCTGGAGCAGGCGCTGAAGATCGCCAGCCAGCAGGGGATTAACGAGAAACAGGCGCGTGAAGCGGGTGAGAACCTGGCAGACAGTGACCTGTTCCTGCTGGGCCAGCGCGTTTTACAGGGACAGCTTGATACCCTGCGTGCCACCGGTCCGGGGTTTGATATCAGCTATGATCAGAACAGAGCCATGCTGAGTACGCTGCAGACCGGACCCAAACTGAACAGCCAGTTCCAGACCTACCGTTATCTGCGTACGCCGGAAGAGCCGGTATCACGTGACAGTCCGCGACGTCTGTTCATGATGATTATGTGGGGTGCCGTTGGCGCATTAACAGGTGCGGGTGTGGCACTGGCACGTCGTCCGCGTCTGATGTCAGACACGCATGATTGAGAGAAACAGTGTGAAAGTTCTGACCGTATTTGGTACTCGTCCGGAAGCGATTAAGATGGCACCGCTGGTGCAGGCGCTGTCGCAGGATCCCGCTTTTGAATCGCGACTGTGCGTGACCGCACAGCATCGCGAAATGCTCGATCAGGTGCTGCGTCTGTTCAAGCTTGAACCGGACTATGATCTCAACATTATGCGTCCTGAGCAGGGGCTGACCGAGATCACCTGCCGCATTTTAGAGGGCATGAAAACCGTCCTGCTCGACTTTAAACCGGACATTGTGCTGGTGCATGGGGATACCACCACCACGCTGGCGGCCAGCCTGGCCGCTTTTTATCAGCAAATTCCGGTCGGGCATGTAGAGGCGGGTCTGCGTACCGGCGATCTCGCTTCGCCCTGGCCGGAAGAGGGGAATCGTAAGCTCACCGGCCATCTTGCCCGTCTGCACTTCACGCCCACCTCCCGGTCACGTCAGAACCTGTTACAGGAGAATCTGCCCGATGCGCGCATTATCGTCACCGGCAATACGGTCATTGATGCGCTGCTGTGGGTTCGCGATCGGGTGCTGGATGACAGCAATCTGAACGCACAGCTGGCGGCGCGCTATCCGTTTCTCGACCCGGATAGAAAACTGGTGCTGGTCACCGGTCACCGGCGTGAAAGCTTTGGCGGCGGCTTTGAGCGCATCTGCAGTGCGCTGGCGCAGATTGCCCGCCAGCATCCCGAGGCGCAGATTGTCTATCCGGTGCACCTCAATCCCAATGTCAGCGAGCCGGTTAACCGGATACTCAGCGGCATTGAAAATATCATCCTGATTGAACCCCAGGAGTATCTGCCTTTTGTCTGGCTGATGAACCGCGCCTGGCTGATTCTGACCGACTCCGGCGGCATTCAGGAAGAAGCGCCTTCACTGGGCAAGCCGGTGCTGGTGATGCGCGACACGACCGAGCGTCCTGAAGCGGTTGATGCCGGTACCGTCAGACTGGTGGGAACAGATGTCGCCAGAATTGTGGCCAGTGTCAGCGAATTGCTGAGCGACGACGCTGCCTGGCAGGCGATGAGCCATGCCCATAATCCCTATGGCGATGGCAAAGCCTGTGGTCGTATTTTACAAGCCTTAAAAGATAACCGAGCCGAATTATGAGTTTTGAAACCATCTCCGTGATTGGACTGGGATACATTGGGCTGCCGACGGCAGCCGTTTTTGCCTCAAAGGGAAAAAAAGTGGTGGGCGTGGACATCAATGCCCGCGCCGTTGAAACCATCAATCGTGGCGCAATCCACATCGTGGAACCCGATTTGGATCAGGTCGTGCATGCCGCTGTAACGCGCGGTGACCTGCGTGCCACTACGCAGCCCGAAGCCGCTGACGCCTTTCTTATTGCCGTACCGACGCCATTCAAAGATGATCATCAGCCCGACCTGCGCTTTGTCAAAGCGGCGGCAGAGTCGATAGCACCGGTACTGAAAAAGGGCGATCTGGTGATTCTGGAGTCGACCTCACCGGTGGGCAGCACGGAACAGATGGCCGACTGGCTGGCTGCGGCGCGTCCCGATCTGCGCTTTCCGCAGCACGGCGAGACGCCCGATATTTTTGTCGCCTACTGCCCGGAGCGCGTGCTGCCTGGTCAGGTGATGGTTGAACTGATCAACAATGACCGGGTGATTGGCGGCATGACGCCCGCCTGCTCCGCCCGTGCCAGCGAGCTGTATCGTCTTTTCCTGAAAGGCGAATGCGTGGAAACCAACGCCCGTACCGCCGAGATGTGCAAGCTGACAGAAAACAGCTTCCGCGATGTGAACATCGCCTTTGCCAATGAGCTGTCGCTGATCTGTGCCGATCAGGGGATCAACGTCTGGGAGCTGATTGCGCTGGCGAACCGCCATCCGCGTGTCAACATTCTGCAGCCAGGGCCGGGCGTCGGCGGTCACTGTATTGCCGTCGATCCCTGGTTTATCGTGGCGCAGAATCCCGAGTTAGCCCGCCTGATCCGCACGGCGCGTGAGGTGAATGACGCCAAGCCGCAGTGGGTGCTGGACCAGGTGAAAACCGCCCTGGCGGACTGCCTGACGCAGACCGGCAAGCGTGCCAGCGATATCACCATCGCCTGCTTTGGCCTGGCTTTTAAACCCAATATTGATGACCTGCGCGAAAGCCCGGCGATGGGCGTGGCACAGAAGATTGCAGAATGGCACAGCGGCACCACCTGGGTGGTTGAACCGCACATTGAGCAGCTTGCTGATTCCCTGGCTGATAAAGCCGGACTGGTCTCCTGCGAACAGGCGCTGGCAAAGGCCGATATTCTGGTGATGCTGGTCGATCACCGCGCCTTCCGCGCCATTGATGCCGCCTCTGTTCAGCAGAACTGGATTGTCGACACCAAAGGTGTGTGGCGATAACGGATCACCGGCGGTGCCGGTTTTATCCGTTGTAAACTGGTGCGCTTTACCCTTTGAACGGCTGACCTGTGGGGCCGACTGGCGTACAACTGGCTGAGCGATGCACAGCTGCGGGCCGCCGGCGAAGCGCTGATGAAAACCGGCTACGGCCACTACCTGCTGGATTGATTGCATGCCCGTCCACGTCAATATTCATCCCCTTAGCTGGGAAAGTGCGTTCTTCGGTGTTGAAACCGTGCGGCTGGAGCCGGAAGGTGACATTCCGCTGGAGCAGGCGCTGCAACACCCCTGTACACTGATGCAGATGAAGGTGGATGCCAGCCAGACGGCGCTGATTGATACGCTGCAGCAGCATCAGTTCCAGCTGGCAGAAGGTGAAGCGGACCTGACGCTGACGGTTGAACAGACGGCGCGACAGGCGGGGATTCGGATTGCGCGTGAAGCGCAGATCCCACAACTGCGCGATGCGGCGTCTCAGCTCTTCAGCCAGAGTCGTTTCCGTGCGCCCTGGTACGCGCCGGACGCCAGCGGACGCTTCTACGCGCAGTGGATTGAAAATGCGGTGCGCGGGACGTTTGACGATCAGTGCCTGGTGGCCAGTGATGCCGCCGGTCAGCTGCAGGGTTTTGTTTCGCTGCGCGCAGTGGACGGCGATGCCCGCATTGGCCTGCTGGGCGTGCTGCCTGACGCGCAGGGGCAGGGGCTGGGTCAGCGGCTGATGCTTGCGGCGGCCGACTGGGCGCGGGTAAGACAGTTGTCTCAGCTTCGGGTAGCCACCCAGCTCAGTAATCTCACGGCGATGCGCCTCTATTCACGCAGCGGTGCCCGGCTCGACAGTACCGCCTACTGGTTTTACAGGAAAGGTCATGATTCCATTTAATGCGCCCCCCGTTGTGGGCACAGAAATTGAGTATATGCAGTCGGCGATGAACAGCGGCAAGCTGTGCGGTGACGGCGGATTTACCCGTCGCTGTCAGCAGTGGATGGAGCAGCGTTTTGGCAGCAAAAAAGTGCTGCTGACCCCCTCCTGCACCGCTTCGCTGGAGATGGCGGCGCTGTTAATCGATCTGCAGCCCGGCGATGAAGTGATCATGCCGAGCTACACCTTTGTCTCTACCGCCAACGCCTTTGTGCTGCGCGGTGCGCGTATCGTGTTTGTCGATGTGCGCCCGGACACCATGAACATTGACGAAACGCTGATTGAAGCGGCCATCACGGAAAAAACCCGCGCCATTGTGCCGGTGCATTACGCAGGCGTGGCCTGTGAAATGGACACCATTATGGCGCTGGCGGCAAAGCATAAGCTGTTTGTGATTGAAGATGCGGCGCAGGGCGTGATGTCACGCTACAAAGGCCGCGCACTGGGCACCATTGGTCATATTGGCTGCTTCAGTTTTCACGAAACCAAGAACTACACCGCTGGCGGCGAAGGTGGCGCAACACTGATCAACGACGCCAGCCTGGTTGAGCGCGCCGAGATCGTGCGGGAAAAAGGCACCAACCGCAGCCAGTTCTTCCGGGGTCAGGTTGATAAATACACCTGGCGTGATATGGGATCGAGCTATCTGATGGCCGATCTGCAGGCCGCCTATCTCTGGGCGCAGCTGGAAGCTGCTGAACGTATTAACCAGCAGCGGTTACGCATCTGGCAGCGCTATTACGATGCACTCCAGCCGCTGGCAGCGAAGGGCCGCATCAGCCTGCCGGTGATTCCCGCCAGCTGCGAACACAATGCGCACATGTTTTACATCAAACTGCGCGACCAGGACGATCGCCAGGCGCTGATCGACTGGATGAAAGAGGCCGAGATACTGACGGTGTTCCACTATATTCCGCTGCACAGTTCGCCTGCTGGTGCGCGTTTCTCACAGTTTGCGGGCGACGATCGCTTTACCACTCGTGAAAGTGAACGTCTGCTGCGCCTGCCGCTGTTTTATAACCTGTCGGATAACAATCAGAGCACGGTTATCAGCTCGCTGCTGAGCTTCTTTTCCTGATGTCATTAGCCAGAGCCTCAGTGTGGACCGCGTCGTCCACGCTGGTAAAAATTGTGTCTGGTCTGCTGGTGGTCAAACTGCTGGCGGTCAGCTTCGGACCTGAAGGGGTAGGCCAGGCGGGTAACTTCCGTCAGTTGATCACCGTGCTGGGCGTACTGGCGGGCGCGGGCATCTTCAACGGCGTTACCACCTATGTGGCGCAGTATCAGCAGCAGCCCGGACAACTGCGGGCGATGGTGGGCACGGCATCGGCTATGGTGCTGGGCTTTTCAGGTGTGCTGGCGTTGCTGTTTCTGCTGGCGGCAGCACCCATCAGCATCGCGCTGTTCGGACATGACCGCTATCAGGGCGTCATCCGCGTCGTCGCCTTTCTTCAGCTCGGCATCGCCTGGGCCAACTTTACCCTTGCACTGCTGAAGGGCTATCGCGATGCACGCGGTAATGCGCTGGCGCTGATTCTCGGCAGTCTGACTGGCGTGGCGGGCTACCTGCTCTGCTGGTGGCTGGGCGGCTATCAGGGTGCATTGATTGGTCTGGCGCTGGTGCCAGCCTTGCTTCTGCTGCCTGCGTTACTGATGCTGAAACGCCGTGCGCCGCTGCCGCTTAGCTGGCTGCGACCACAATGGTATCCTGAGCTGGCGCGTAATCTGGCAAAATATACGCTGATGGCGCTGATCACGGCCGTGACCTTACCGGTTGCCTGGGTAATGATGCGTAACCTGCTTGCAGAGCAGCAGGGCTGGGCGCAGGTCGGATTGTGGCAGGGCGTGACCAGCATTTCCGATGCCTATCTGCAGTTTATCACCGCAACGTTTAGCGTCTGGCTGCTGCCGACGCTGGCGCGGCTGGACACCAAACGCGACATTGCGCGTGAGATTGGCCGCGCACTGCGCTTTGTTCTGCCCGCCGTGGCGGTTGCCAGCTTCGGCGTCTGGGTGCTGCGTGATATCGCCATCAGCCTGCTGTTCTCTGAGGCTTTTCGCGGAATGCGCGATCTCTTTGTCTGGCAGCTGTGCGGCGATGTTTTTAAAGTCGGTGCCTATGTTTTCGGATATCTGGTTATCGCCAAAGCCTCGCTACGCTTTTATGTTCTGACTGAGATCAGCCAGTTTCTGCTACTGACCCTGTTCTCACGCTGGTTGATCCCGTTACAGGGCGCGACGGGGGCGGCGCAGGCCTATATGTTTACCTATATGGCTTACTTTGCCCTGTGTTGTGGCGCTTTTATTGTTTACTGCCGGAAAAAATGACTTTAATTCACGTTTTGGGATCGGACATTCCCCACCACAATCTGACGGTGCTGCGCTTTTTCAACGACGTACTCAGCGTTGAGCAGCCTGTCGCTTCGCCACGCCATTTTATGGTGGTTACACAGCAGCCTGAAAATCTGGCACCGTTCAGTGCATTGCAGATCGAGTGCTTTGCCAGCAAGAAAGCGCTGGCACAGGCGGTACTGCAGCGGGCGAGAGATCGTCAGCAGCGGTTTTTCTGTCACGGTCAGTTTAATCCGTGGATCTGGCTGGCGTTACTCAGCGGTCAACTGCGCCGTTCACAGGTGTTCTGGCATGTCTGGGGGGCCGATCTCTATGAAGATTCGCGCAGCCTGAAGTTCCGTCTGTTCTATCGGGTTCGCCGGATAGCCCAGGGACGTGTTGCACAGGTTTTTGCGACCCGTGGCGACCTGCATCACTACCAGCAGCGCCATCGCCGCGTGCCCGGCTCACTGCTCTATTTTCCGACCCGAATGCCCGATGCTGCCGTCGGGCAGACTCCCGCTGAGCCCTTTACGGTGCTGCTGGGCAACTCAGGCGATCCGGCTAACCGACACATTGACGGCTTAAAAGCGATTCACGCCCGGTTTGGCGAGCAGGTTCGCATCGAAGTCCCGCTGGGCTATCCGCCAGACAATCAGGCGTATATCAGTCAGATTCAGGCCGCAGCCGATGCGCTATTTCCGGACGGTCAGGTGAATCTGGGGCGTGAGAATCTGGCATTTGATGATTACTTAGCGCTGCTGGCGCGCTGCCATGTCGGCTATTTCATGTTTGAACGTCAGCAGGGGGTGGGAACACTCTGCCTGCTCATCCAGGCCAACGTGCCGTTTGTCCTGACGCGTAAAAATCCATTCTGGCGTGATGTGACCGAACAGCAGCTTCCTGTATTGTTCAGCGAAGATGCGCTGTCGCCTGCGGTGATTGCCGAGGCGCGCCGTCAGCTGATGCGCTGTGATAAACAGGCGATTGCCTTTTTTGCGCCGGGTTATCTGGCAGGCTGGCGGGCAGCGTTACAGCTCAGCGAGGGGGAGTTGTCATGAGTTTTATGCAGTTTGGCGGCCTGCTGGTGGTCTATCTGCTGTCGCTGGTTTTTATTCTGACGCTGACCTGGCGGGAGTTTAAGCGCGTCCGTTTTAACTTTCACCTGTTCTTCACGCTGCTGTTCCTGCTGACCTTTTACTTCGGCTTCCCGCTGACCGCCGTGCTGGTGTTTCGCTTTAATGTGGAGGTGATGCCGGTTGAGAGTCTGCTGGAGGCGCTGCTGTCGGCCACGGCGTTTTACGCCATTTATTACGTCAGTTATAAAGTGCGGCTGAAACCGGCCAGTGCGCCTCCGGCGAAACCCTGGCTGCAGATGAACCGGGTTGAAACGCACCTGACCTGTGTGATTCTGGCGCTGGTGGCGCTGGGCACCGTGACGGTGTTTTTCATCCACAACGGTTTTCTGCTGTTCCGTCTGACCGCCTATAACCAGATTTTCTCCAGCGAAGTGTCGGGCGTGGCGCTTAAGCGCTTTTTCTATTTCTTTATTCCGGCCATGCTGATCCCCTACTTTTTGCGTCCGACGCGCCGCAACTGGCTGCTGTTCCTGGTGGTGACCGTGGCGTTTGGTTTACTGACCTACGCACTGGTGGGGGGAACCCGCGCCAATATCATTATTGCGTTTGCCCTGTTCCTGTTTATCGGGATTACCCGTGGCTGGATTACCTTGTGGATGCTGGCAACCGCAGGTGTGATGGCGATTGCCGGGATGTTCTGGCTGGCGCTGCGCCGCTATAACCTGGATGTCATGGGCGATGAAGCGTTCTATACGTTCCTGTATCTGACGCGTGATACCTTCTCGCCGTGGGAGAATCTGGCCCGACTGCTGGATAACTACGACAAAATTGAGTTTCAGGGGCTGGCACCGCTGTGGCGTGATTTCTACGTGTTCATTCCGACCTGGCTCTGGCCGGATCGCCCGCTGGCGGTGTTAAACAGTGCGAACTACTTTACCTGGGAAGTGCTGAACAACCACTCTGGCCTGGCGATTTCACCCACGCTAATCGGCTCACTGGTGGTGATGGGGGGCGTCTGGGCGATTCCGATCGGTGCCGTCGCGGTAGGGATGATTATTAAAGCCTTTGATGCGATCTACCAGCGTGGCTGCCTTGAAGCCAATCGTTATACCGGTGCCATTCTGCAAAGCTTCTGTTTTGGCGCGGTGTTTAACATGATTGTGCTGGCACGCGAAGGTCTTGATGCGTTTGGCTCACGTGTGGTCTTTTTCTGCCTCATTTTTGCCATCTGTCTGGGCATGGCTAAATTACTTTTCTGGTTACTGGATCGCGCAGGTTTAATCCGCGACCGCAGCAGGCGGGTGTTGCATAGCCCGCTCTGATTAACCTCTGGGATTGACGGAAGATATGACAAAGTTAACTGAGACGCCGCAGTACCGGATTCGCGGCGTTGAGTTGTATGGCTTCGAAAACATGCCGTCGGCGGTAGATTTTCTGATGCCGCCGCAGAGCGTTCGCAGCGGTATTTTAGTGGCGATCAATGCAGAGAAGATTCTGACCGCTGAGCGGGATGAGGGATTGCGCACGCTGTTAGCCCAGGCGGAATATGCGTATGCCGACGGCATCAGTATCGTGCGCTCGATTCGTAAAAAATACCCGCAGGCGTCAGTGCAGCGCATTGCAGGGGCAGACTTATGGGAAGCGCTGATGGAACGCGCCGGGCGGGAAGGGACGCCGGTGTTTCTTATCGGTGGTCGGCAGCAGGTGCTTGATGAAACCTGCAATAAGCTCCGTCGCCAGTGGAACGTGAATATTGTCGGGGCGCAGGATGGTTATTTTGCGCCAGCCGATCAGGATGCGCTGTTTGCACGGGTTGCGGCCAGCGGCGCGAAGCTGGTGACCGTGGCACTGGGCTCGCCGCGTCAGGAGCTGCTGATGCTGGCGTGCCGTGCATACTGGCCTGATGCGCTCTATATGGGGGTGGGTGGAACCTATGATGTGTTCACCGGTCGCGTGAAGCGCGCTCCTAAAATATGGCAGCGGCTGGGGCTGGAGTGGCTCTATCGTCTGATTCGGCAGCCCGCCCGCCTGCGCAGGCAACTAAAACTGCTTAAATATTTGCGCTATCACTGGCGTGGCGATCTCTGATATTGCTGATAAATGCCGCATTTTTGCGCGTTGCGCGTGTGGAAATGCACTATTTGTCGACGAAATGCACAAAGCGTAATCAAACGCGTCTTTTTATTTAAAAAGCACTAGACACGATGGGCGCTTATCTCTAGTATGCACATCCGCAACGGCGCTACGCGCCCGTAGCTCAGCTGGATAGAGCGCTGCCCTCCGGAGGCAGAGGTCTCAGGTTCGAATCCTGTCGGGCGCGCCATATCGTTTGTGCGCATGAGCTTCGGTGGTTGATTTACCGCGGTTGGCAGTAAAGATTTAAATGCTGCAGGTTTTAAACTTGTAACATTAAGAATAGTGGTGGCTATAGCTCAGTTGGTAGAGCCCTGGATTGTGATTCCAGTTGTCGTGGGTTCGAGTCCCATTAGCCACCCCAGATTTTGCTGGGATACGCGAAGGTGGCGGAATTGGTAGACGCGCTAGCTTCAGGTGTTAGTGTCTTAACGGACGTGAGGGTTCAAGTCCCTCTCTTCGCACCAGGCAAAACAGTTAAAAAAATCGGCGAGTAGCGCAGCTTGGTAGCGCAACTGGTTTGGGACCAGTGGGTCGGAGGTTCGAATCCTCTCTCGCCGACCATTTTTAGAAACCTGTCTGAAAAGACAGGTTTTTTTTCGTCTGCTGAAAAGAGGATGAGGACCTCCGAAGGAGGTTTGAGCCGAGCGAAGCGAGACAACGTTGCTTCAGCAACGGCCCGCAGGGCAGGGTAATCCTCTCTCGCCGACCATTTTTAGAAACCTGTCTGAAAAGACAGGTTTTTTTTCGTCTGTCAAAAAGAGGATGAGGACCTCCGAAGGAGGTTTGAGCCGAGCGTAGCGAGACAACGTTGCTTCAGCAACGGCCCGTAGGGCAAGGTAATCCTCTCTCGCCGACCATTTTTAGAAACCTGTCTGAAAAGACAGGTTTTTTTTCGTCTGTCAAAAAGAGGATGAGGATTTCTGCGGAAGATATGGATCGGGTTAGGTGCTGTGGAACAAGGTTGCTGTGAGTCTGAGCTTGCGAAGGGAACACGGTCAGATCGGAAAGTCGCTTAAGCCATCCATGGCCGCTCGGCCCACTGTGGGACGCTTTGCTCTTCTGCCCGTCTTCCCTGCGCGTTGAGCATAGTTATTGGTGCAAGAGTCACTTTGCTTTGGGCCCGCCAGTCGTCTGAGATGCCCATGTAAGTTCCCGATGCGTCTGCCAGACGTGAAGCGAAGTGAGCATACGCCTGTAGCAAAGCATCGCGGGTCAGGGATGGCCCGCGCTGAGCCTGCCAGGGATGGCGTCTTTTGCGTCTTTGCGGAAGGCGTATGCTCCCTGAAGCCCGCACAGCGGTGAGTACGCACGGGCGAAGGGAACACGGTCAGATCGGGAACTCGCTTAATCCATCCATGGCCGCCGGGCCAACACCGTCCCTGGCGTGGGACGCTTTCCTCCTCTGACCGTGTTCCCTGCGCGTTGAGCATAGTTATTGGTGCAAGAGTCACTCTGCTTTGGGCCCGCCAGTCGTCTGAGATGCCCATGTAAGTTCCCGATGCGTCTGCCAGACGTGAAGCGAAGGGAGCATACGCCTGTAGCAAAGCATCGCGGGCCAGGGATGGCCCGCGCTGAGCCTGCCAGGGATGGCGTCTTTTGCGTCTTTGCGAAAGGCGTATGCTCCCTGAAGCCCGCACAGCGGTAAGTGCGCACGGGCGAAGGGAACACGGTCAGATCGGTAACTCGCTTAAGCCATCCATGGCCGCTCGGCCCACGCCGTCCCTGGCGTGGGACGCTTTCCTCCTCTGACCGTGTTCCCTGCGCGTTGAGCATAGTTATTGGTGCAAGAGTCACTCTGCTTTGGGCCCGCCAGTCGTCTGAGATGCCCATGTAAGTTCCCGATGCGTCTGCCAGACGTGAAGCGAAGGGAGCATACGCCTGTAGCAAAGCATCGCGAGCCAGGGATGGCCCGCGCTGAGCCTGCCAGGGATGGCGTCTTTTGCGTCTTTGCGGAAGGCGTATGCTCCCTGAAGCCCGCACAGCGGTAAGTGCGCACGGGCGAAGGGAACATGGTCAGATCGGTAACTCGCTTAAACCATCCCAGGCCGCCGGGCCCACTGTGGGCCGCTTTGCTCTTCTACCCGTCTTCCCTGCGCGTTGGGCTTCTTCATTGCGGCTCAATCACGCTGCTTTGATTTCGCCCGCAGTAAAAGCAGAAGCGGTAGCGTCGTGAATTGCCGACAGATAACCCATTGTTATTGTTAAGTTAACGGTAAGGATGACCTTGCTGTCTCCATTAAGAGACAGCGAAATTCGCTGCTGTCGCCGGATACCGACACTTCCTGCCGAACCGTGCTAAGTCAAAACGTAGTAGCCTGATTAAAATAATGATTTATAAGGACTTTAAAAATAAATCTTAACCTGGCACGGCGTGTGCAATACTCTTGCTGTAGATGCTCATTCCACCTCTTATGTCTGCTGATGCTGCATAAACCTGGGAATGATGCAGAGCCAATTTTGGGTACCTGTTGTCTGCCTGCCTGTATCGCGTAAGCCTTACAGGGTTAACAGACACCACGTTGAGTCGGGTACCTCCCGGTTGTCTTACCGACCTGATCTTACACCTGCCACTGGCAGGTGTTTTTTTTGCCTGCGTAAAGCTGCAGGCAAATTGCGGGCACAAAAAAGCCGGGCGAACCCGGCTTTGTCCTGTCTGGGAACAGCATCAGACGCCAGAATTCGTCTTCAGCGTCAGCAACAATCCTTCACGGCGCATTTTTGCGGCCTCTTCAGGACGATGCAGGCGATCATACACATCCGCCAGCCACGCATAATCAAACGCATCCGGACGCTGTGCCAGCGCCTGCTGCAGCGCGTCTGCGGCCTGCTGCCATTCGCCATGACGCATCAGCAGCTGTCCCAGCGTACTGTGCAGCAGCGGCGTTGCGCCATGCTGTTTGATCTGCTGGCGCAGTGCCTTCTCCAGCGCTTCCGGATTACCGCTTTTAATGCGAGGCATCAGCAGAACCAGACGGTCGTCATAATGACGCTTCAGGCCTTCCAGCACGATCGACTGTGCGGTGTCGTGATCGTCGCACTCAATCAGATGATCCGCCATCGCTACCTGCAGGGTCGTATCCTGACGGGTTTTGCGGCTCAGCGTGCTCCACCAGCGCTTCAGGCCATCACTGCCCTGGTCGGCCATTGCCTGATTCATCAGGCCCAGCCAGGCCTGCTGCTGTAACGCATCACGATGCAGCTCATCACCAACCTGTGACTTCTGCATGGCAGGCAGAATATCCAGCAATGCACTCCAGGCACCCGTACGGACGTAAGCCTGTTCGGCCAGACGCAGCACTTCAGGATGACGCGGAGCCACTTCCAGCAGGCGGTCAATGCTGTGACGCGCCGCGTGATCTTCATTGCGGGCCAGCTGAATACGAGCGCGGGCAATTTCTACCGGGATAGTATTGCTTTCCGACAGCTCTGCAGCACGTTCAAGATGCTGATTGGCGCGGATTTCATCACCACGCTGCTGGGCGGCTTCCGCGGCAAGCAGGTAGTTCGCTACAGGCACATCGGCGTGATCGGCATCTTTAGAAAGCAGTTTTTCTACCTGACGGTGATCGCCTTCTGCAAGCTTCATCAGCGCTGACTGGGTATGACGCTGGGCGCGACGGCGCTTACGTCCGGTAAACCAGCCACGGGTACGCGCCCCGGTATGCAGCACGCGGCGCAGCAGCCATTCCACCGCCAGAATCACCAGCAGGCTGATGATCAGGATAATCACCAGGCCGGTAACGCTGGTTTCGATATTCCAGTTATCGGTCTGGATCAGCACATAGCCCTGATGACCGGCAATCATCGGTCCCAGCACCACGCCAGCAATCAGCAGGATAAAGAGGATAAATACCTTAAGCATGCTTAGCCTCCCTGCTGATTAGCAGCAGACGGTTGCGCTAACAGGTTCCGCACGCGGGTCTGCATCAGCTGTTCCAGCAACGGCTGACTTTCCAGGTTATCCGGCAGATCCATATTAATGTTCTGCTGACTCAGCTCATCCAGCTGGGCAAGGAAGGCTTTGGTGGCGGCATCGTTGGTGTCGTACCAGGCGCGAACCCAGGCGGACACGGTGTCGATAGATTGTTTATAAATCTCATCCTGATGGCGCGGAACGGCCTGCGCAGCAATCAGCAGACGCGAGCGGATATTCTCACGCAGGTAAACATCCTGATTGGGGGCCAGCAGCGGCTGTGCGGTGTTATCGCGACGGCGGATGGTAATAAAGTCATCCATAAAGTTATGCCAGCTTTTCACCAGATTCTGACGCCATTCGCGCACCGAGCCTGACAGTTCACCGCCATCGCTGTCCATTGGCGCATCATCGCTGTCATTATCGGCCAGACGCAGATTATCGACGTTATTCGACAACTGATTCAGCTTAAGGATCACACCGTCGTAGTCGACCTGCGTAACAGACGAAAGGTTACTGATATCCTGAGTCAGGGCACGACGCACATTCATCACGCTGGGATCGTTCATGTCGGCCAGGCTGGCATCGGCGCTTTTCAGCAGGGCAGCCGCGGTGGTGACATCCTGATCGCTCCAGAGTTTGCGGCCAGCCAGTTTCACCAGATAGTCCGCCTGTGCCAGCAGCCAGCTGCGCACGTCGTTCCCGGAGATCACCGCCACTTTTTCACGGAGCGTTTCCAGCTCTTTTGCCGACGCGGTCTGCTGCTGCTGTGCTGTCTGAAGGGCAGTTTCAGCGCCACTCAGTTGCTGTGTCAGCTGCTGTTTATCGCTGCTGGCCTGCTGCTGCAACGCACTTAGCTGGTCACTCAGCTTCTGATTGGTTTGTGCCTGTAAATCAGCCTGATGTTTCCCGTTAAGGTATAAACCCGCACCCATTGCCAGTGCGATGACAATCGCAACCGCACCCAACACCATGCCACCTTTTTTCGCATCACGCGGTGGTGTGCTGTTGCTGGAAGGAGAGCGGTCGACCGCTGGGGTGGTTTCTTCAACCATGGCGGAGGAGTCTTTTTGTTCCGTCATATGTGGCACATCCCATTGTTAAAGTTCAGCGTAACGCGCGCAGCAGCGCATCGTTATCGGCACCATCGGCTACCTGAATATCCTGCCAGCCTAATCCTGCGGCCAGGGTAGCCAAACGTTCACTGACGACGATCAGTCGGCAGTTGAGCAGCCATTCCTCGCGATCAACTGCGGGGAACAGCGAAAAGAGCTGTTGTAACATTTCACCGCTGGTCACCACCAGCACAGAGACGCCGCGATCGCGCCAGCGGCGGCCTTCCACCGGCCCGTCATAATGCTTCTGGCAGCGCTGGTAGCAGGCAGCAAACGTAACCTCAGCACCCCGCCGGGTTAATGTCTCTGCCAGCAATTCCCGTCCGGGATCGCCACGCAGGATCAGCGCACGTTTACCGGCAATCTGCTGGAGTGTATTCAGCTGGATCAATTCCTCACTGGTTTCATGCGCATGAGGCCAGGTGACCTGCTGGCCGCTGACGGTATGAAACGCCAGCGCGGTACTGCGACCAATTGCATAATAGTCCAGCTCCGTGGGCCATGCTTTAATCGCGTGCTGTGCGTAGTGAATAACCTGCTGAGAAAGGATAAAGACGAGGTCGCCGGCACGAAGTCCGGCGAGCTTGCGGGGCAGGGAATCGAGGTCAGCGCCCGGCGCAAATTCGATCAGCGGCAGGCTCCACGCCTGCTTGCCGAGGGCATGCAGGCGTGACACCAGCTCTGCCGCTGCGGGTTCCGGGCGCGTCACCAGGATGGTCATGCTGGCGGCTGCCCCTGATAAACGTCTTTCAGAATTTCACGTGCGCCGCCGTTCAGCAGTTCATCGGCCAGTGAAATGCCCATCTCTTCAGCCTGAGCGCGTGAGCCACGACGTTCGCCGCTGACCATAACCCGGCCATCGGGCGCACCGACCATACCGCGCAGCCAGAGTTCATCACCTTCCAGCACCGCAAAACTGCCGATTGGCACCTGACAGCCGCCCTCTAAGCGAGTATTCATGGCGCGTTCTGCTCTGACACAGACTGCGGTGTCATCGTGATTCAGCGCCTGCAACAGGTCAATTAAGACGCTGTCGTCCAGACGGCATTCAATGCCGACCGCACCCTGACCCACGGCGGGCAGAGAGACTTCAGCAGGCAGGGCCTGGCGAATACGATCTTCCAGTCCCAGACGTTTAAGCCCGGCGACGGCAAGAATAATCGCGTCATACTCGCCGGCATCGAGCTTGCCAAGGCGGGTTCCGACGTTGCCACGCAGCGAGCGGATCACCAGATCCGGACGGCGCGCACTAATCTGGCACTGACGACGCAGGCTGGAGGTGCCGACAACGGCACCCTGTGGCAGCGCATCAATGGAGTCATAATGATGAGAAACGAACGCATCGCGCGGATCGTCGCGCTCGCAGATAGTTACCAGGCCCAGACCTTCAGGGAAACTGACCGGCACATCTTTCATGGAGTGCACCGCCATATCGGCACGTCCATCCTGCATGGCCAGCTCAAGCTCTTTGACAAACAGCCCTTTGCCACCCACTTTTGCCAGCGGCGTATCAAGGATAATGTCGCCTTTGGTGACCATAGGCACCAGCTCAACGCGCAGTCCCGGATGGGCACTCATGAGTCGTTGCTGTACATAATGTGCCTGCCATAATGCGAGCGGGCTTTGTCTTGTAGCAATTCTGAAAATTTTGTCTAACATGCTGTTAACCATTTTTATCGTTCACTGAATATCCTATCATCTCTGGGTGAATACTGTCAGTTTCAACGGATTGAAAACGGCCTGTGTGCGCTTTCAGGCCCGGTTTATCAAGCCATCACGTGGGAACCAGTGCTGAAAAGGCGGGAAGCTGGTAAGAACGTGCTAAACTGTTATGTAGCGCAACTTTCTTTACGGTCAATCTGCCGAGTGATAGATTGATCACGTTTCCAGCAATTATCTGCCCACTTTTTTTACTATATAAGCGGCAGAGCGAGGAAACAGGGTGCTTAAACACTGGGACAATCAGGCGAAACGTCTTGTACCTCTACATTGAGACACTGAAACAGAGACTGGATGCAATCAACCAGCTGCGCGTTGATCGTGCGCTGGCTGCCATGGGACCCGCTTTTCAGCGCGTCTACAGTCTGCTGCCAACCTTATTACATTATCAACATCCGCAGATGCCGGGTTACCTTGAAGGTAGCGTTCCACATGGCATCAGCTTCTTCACGCCTGATGAAAATCAACGCCAGCTGCTGGCCGACCTCACTGGCGACAGCGATCTGCGCCATGCCGATGCACCGAAAGGCGAAATGCCGATCACGGCCATCTACTCTATGGGCAGCACCTCCTCTGTCGGCCAGAACAGCATCTCCGATCTTGATATCTGGGTCTGCCATCAATCCTGGCTTGATAATGAAGAGCGCCTGAATCTGCAGCGTAAATGCACGTTGTTGCAGAAGTGGTGTGTCTCAATGGGTGTGGAAGTCAGTTTTTTCCTGATTGATGAGAACCGCTTCCGTCATAACGAAAGCGGCAGCCTGGGCGGCGAAGATTGCGGCTCAACCCAGCACATTTTATTGCTGGATGAGTTTTACCGTACTGCGGTTCGTATGGCGGGCAAACGCATCCTGTGGAATATGGTGCCGGGCGAAGAAGAGCATCACTACGACGACTACGTGATGTCGCTGTACGCCAAAGGCGTGCTGACGCCCAATGAGTGGCTCGATCTTGGCGGTCTCGGCACGCTGTCGGCGGAAGAGTATTTCGGTGCCAGCCTGTGGCAGCTCTATAAAAGCATCGACTCGCCTTATAAAGCTGTCCTGAAAACGCTGCTGCTGGAAGCCTACAGCTGGGAATACCCGAACACGCAACTGCTGGCGATGGACATCAAACAGCGCCTGCACGACGGCGAAATCATCTGTTTCGGCCTCGATCCTTACTGCATGATGCTCGAACGCGTCACGCACTACCTGACCCGCGTTGACGATCAGCCGCGCCTTGATCTGGTGCGCCGCTGTTTCTATCTCAAAGTGTGCGAAAAGCTCAGCACCGAAGACCATCAGCACCGTACCGGCTGGCGTCGCGAAATTTTATCGCAGCTGGTTAAAGAGTGGGGCTGGAGCGACGAGAAGATCGCCATTCTGGACAATCGTGCCGAGTGGAAAATTGAACGGGTGCGCGAAGCCCATAACGAATTACTGGATGCGATGATGCAGAGTTATCGCAACCTGATCCGCTTTGCCCGCCGCAACAACTTAAGCGTTAGCGCCAGCCCGCAGGATATCGGTGTGCTGACCCGTAAACTGTATGCCGCGTTTGAAGCGCTGCCGGGCAAAGTGACGCTGGTCAATCCGCAGATTTCGCCTGATCTCTCTGAACCGAATCTGACCTTTATTCATGTGCCGCCTGGCCGCGCCAACCGTTCCGGCTGGTATCTCTATAACCAGGCACCGGACATGGATTCGATCATCAGCCATCAGCCGCTGGAATATAACCGCTATCTGAACAAGCTGGTGGCGTGGGCGTGGTTCAATGGTCTGCTGACCCGCAAAACCCGGCTGCATATTAAAGGCAATGAAATTTGCGATCTGGCGCGTCTGCAGGAGCTGGTCAACGATGTGTCCAGCCACTTCCCGCTGCGTCTGCCCTCGCCGACGCCGAAAGCGCTCTACAGCCCCTGTGAAATCCGCCACCTGGCGATTATTGTTAACCTTGAGCACGATCCGACGGCGGCCTTCCGCAATCAGGTGGTTCACTTCGACTTCCGCAAGCTGGATGTCTTTAGCTTCGGTCAGCAGCAGCAGTGCCTGATTGGCAGCATCGATCTGCTCTATCGCAACTCCTGGAATGAAGTTCGTACGCTGCATTTCAGCGGTGAACAGGCGATGATCGAAGGGCTGAAAACCATTCTCGGCAAGATGCACCAGGATGCCGCCCCGCCGGACACGGTAGAAGTATTCTGCTACAGCCAGCATCTGCGCGGGCTGATTCGGACTCGCGTGCAGCAGCTGGTCTCAGAATGCATAGAACTGCGCCTTTCCAGTACGCGTCAGGAGCCGGGTCGCTTTAAAGCGCTGCGTATGGCAGGCCAGACCTGGGGACTTTTCTTCGAGCGCATGAGCGTCTCGGTGCAGAAGCTTGAAAACGCGGTGGAGTTCTACGGCGCGATTTCCAACAACAAACTGCATGGGTTGTCGATCAAAGTCGAAACGAATCAGACGCCGCTGCCACCGGTGGTTAACGGTTATGCCAGCGAAGGCATCATTCAGTTCTTCTTTGAAAACACCACTGATGAGCGCGGCTTCAACATCTATATCCTTGATGAGACCAATCGGGTTGAGGTTTATCATCACTGTGAAGGCAGCAAAGAGGAGCTGGTGCGCGACGTCAGCCGCTTCTACTCCTCATCACACGATCGCTTTACCTATGGGTCGAGCTTTATCAACTTCAACCTGCCGCAGTTCTACCAGATTGTGAACACCGGTGAGCGATTCCAGGTGATTCCGTTCCGCAGTCAGACGCTGACGCAGCTCTGTACGTCGCAGCCTGACAACGACAACAGCGACTATCAACCGCGCTATCAGGTGCATTGATGCTGACGGGCTGCCTGCGCTCTGCAGGTGGCCGCTATCTTCCTGACCTGTCACCCGGTTCACGCTATTTGCGGGGATTTCCTGTTGCTTTTCCACCTTCAACTGCGATGATAAGCATCCAGGTAAAGGACATTAAGAGCATAAAGAATGAAGAAAGTAATAAGCCTGTTGGCCATGACACTGGCAGTAATCAGCCTTGCAGGTTGTGGTCTGAAAGGACCGCTCTACTTCCCGCCGAAGGACCAGCCGAAGAAACAACAAGCCCCAACCGAACGCCAGAAAGCGGATGCCTCTAAAGCCGATGTCGGCGGGCTGGTTACCGGCAATTCAGGCGTAAAAGCGAACTAATCTGATGGCTTATCCGGCGGAGCAAAAAATGCAGTTCTCCAAAATGCACGGTCTCGGCAACGACTTTATGGTTGTGGATGCGGTGACACAAAACGTCTTTTTTTCGCCGGAATTGATCCGCCGGCTGGCCGATCGTCATCTTGGGATCGGATTTGATCAGCTGCTGATTGTTGAACCGCCTTACGATCCCGACCTCGATTTTCACTATCGCATTTTCAACGCTGACGGCAGTGAAGTGGCCCAGTGCGGCAACGGTGCGCGCTGTTTTGCCCGCTTTGTTCAGCTGAAAGGGCTGACCAACAAAACCGATATCCGGGTCAGTACCCAGAATGGCCGCATGGTGCTGACCGTGACGCCGGACGACCACGTGCGTGTGAACATGGGCGAGCCAAACTTTGAGCCTCAGCAGGTGCCGTTCCGCGCCAACAAAGCCGAAAATCTCTATCTGCTGCGCGTTGCCGAGCAGACGGTGATGCTGGGGGCGGTGTCGATGGGCAATCCCCACTGCGTCATCCAGGTCGACAGTGTTAAAACCGCGCAGGTTGAACTGCTGGGCCCGATTCTGGAGAGCCATGAGCGCTTCCCGGATCGCGTCAATGTCGGTTTTATGGAGATCATCAATCCCGAGCATATCCGCCTGCGCGTTTACGAACGCGGCGCGGGTGAAACGCAGGCGTGCGGCAGCGGCGCCTGTGCTGCCGTTGCATGCGGCATTCAGCAGGGCATTCTGGCATCGAAAGTGCGTGTCGATCTGCCCGGCGGAACCTTGCACATCTCCTGGAAAGGTGCCGGTCAGCCGCTCTATATGACCGGACCTGCGACACACGTCTACGATGGGTTTATTCATCTATGAAAAATATCGAAGAGCAGGCTGACAGTTCGGTTCTGCTGGACGATCAGGCCGTCAGTGATTATCTGCGGCAGAATCCCGATTTCTTTATCCGCAATGCCCGCGACGTTGAACAGATGGCCGTGCCGCACCCGGTGCGCGGCAGCGTGTCACTGGTCGAGTGGCATATGGCGCGGCAACGCAACCACATCCAGCGGCTGGAAGAAGAGATCACGCTGCTGATGGAGCAGGCCAGCGCTAACCATGAACTGTTTGATCGTCTGCTGTCGCTGGAGAGTCATCTGGCTGCGGCGGACTCGCTGCAGGATATGCTCAACCGTCTGCATCGCTGGGCGCGTGAGCTGGGCCTGGCGGGAGCCAATGTGCGGCTGTTCAGTGATAAATGGCTGCTGGGCGCACCCTCTGATTTCTTCCAGCTTAGCCTGTCGCGTCAGGCGTTCGAACCGCTGCGTATTCAGCGCTTCGGTAACCAGCATCACTATCTTGGCAATATTAATGGACCGGAACTGCTGTTGCTGCTGCCACAGGCTAAAGCAATCGGCTCGGTGGCCATGTCGCTGATGGGCGACGAGGGCGATCTCGGCGTGCTGGTGTTCAGCAGCCGCGACAGCCAGCACTATCAGTCAGGCATGGGAACGCTGCTGTTACAGCATCTGTCACAGATGATGCCGGGTCTGCTTTCCCGCTGGGTAGAACGCGCATGAGCAGCGCGCTGCAGGAGGCCGTCGAGGGATTTCTGCGCTACCTGAAAGTGGAGCGCCAGCTCAGTCCGTTAACCCAGAGCAGCTATGCGCGTCAGCTGGCTGCGCTGGTGGCGATTGCTGACGAGATGAAGCTCGGCAGCTGGGCACAGCTGGAACCGGCGCAGGTCCGCAGCATGGCGGCGCGCAGCCGTCGCGGCGGACTCTCTGCCAGCAGCCTCGCGCTGCGTCTTTCCGCCCTGCGCAGTTTTCTTGACTGGCAGGTGAGCCAGGGTCTGCTTAGCGCGAATCCGGCTAAAGGGGTGATGACGCCGCGTAAAGCGCGTCATCTGCCGAAAAATATCGATGTTGATGAAGTTAATCAGCTGCTGGAGATCGACCTTAACGATCCGCTGGCGGTGCGTGACCGGGCGATGCTGGAAGTTATGTATGGCGGCGGGCTGCGTCTCTCGGAGCTGGTGAATATGGATTGCCGCCACGTCGATCTCGCTTCCGGCGAAGTGTGGGTCGTGGGGAAGGGCAGCAAAGAGCGCCGCGTCCCCATTGGCCGCACGGCGGTCACCTGGATCCAGCACTGGCTGCCGCTGCGGGAAACCTTCGGCGGTCAGGATGATGCGCTGTTTCTGTCGACGCGCGGCAACCGCATCTCGCCACGCAACGTGCAGAAACGCTTTGCTGAGTGGGGCATCAGACAGGGTGTGGCCAGCCATATTCATCCGCATAAGCTGCGACACTCTTTTGCCACGCACCTGCTGGAGTCCAGCGGCGACCTGCGCGCCGTGCAGGAGTTACTGGGTCATGCGAACCTCTCGACCACCCAGATCTATACCCATCTCGACTTCCAGCATCTGGCTTCGGTGTATGACGCTGCGCATCCCCGCGCCAAACGAGGAAAGAACGAATGAAGTTTTATCGTCCGCTGTCGGCCATTAAAGCCATGACCTTCGACCTTGATGACACGCTCTACGATAACTACCCGGTGATCCGTCGAACCACGCTGGAATCGCATGCTGCACTGCAGGCTTTTCATCCGGCGCTGCGTGACTTCACGCCGCAGGATTATCAGCAGTTACGCGATCACCTGCTGCAGCGTGAGCCTGACATTTATCATGACGTTTCGGAGTGGCGTCGCCGTTCGGTGGAGCTGGCGATGCTGAATATCGGTCTTTCTGCTGCGGAAGCGACCGCGGGCGCGGCAGAGGTGATGGCGGTGTTTCATCAGTGGCGGAGTCAGGTCGAGATGCCGGATGAGACGCATCAGACGCTGAAGGCGCTGGCGGAAAAAATTCCGCTGGTGGCGGTCACCAACGGCAATGCCAGCCCGGAAAAAATGGGCATCGCTGACTATTTTCAGTTCACCCTGCGGGCCGGACCAGATGGCCGTGCGAAGCCGTGGCAGGATATGTATCAGCTTGCCGCACAACGCCTGAATATCGCGCCGCACCATATTCTGCACGTGGGTGACGATCTCACCACAGACGTAGCCGGTTCACTGCGCTGTGGCATGCAGGCCTGCTGGATTAACCTGCGGCAGGGCAACCTGATGCATATCCCGGATGCGCGTCTGTTGCCGCATGTCGAAATTTCGCGGTTGGCATCACTCACCTCACTGCTATAATGGCTGTAAATTTATCCAGTCGTCACCTCTTTTCTGCTTTGCCGCCGTACTTTGTCCGGCATCTGTCCGCCGCCTGAACTGCGGCGGACATGCGTCAGGGCAGGCGGAATAAACAGCGCGACGACGGCGTTTTTTCTTTGGTAACCGGTGCTTATGGACGTTTCTGAACTGCTCGATGGTTTAAATGACAATCAGCGCGCTGCCGTTGCGGCTCCGCGCAGTAACCTGCTGGTGCTGGCAGGCGCGGGCAGTGGTAAAACGCGGGTGCTGGTGCATCGCATTGCCTGGCTGATGTCGGTGGAGAACTGCTCACCCTATTCGATTATGGCGGTGACCTTTACCAACAAAGCGGCAGCAGAGATGCGTCACCGCATCGAGCATCTGATCGGCACCAGTC
This sequence comes from Pantoea sp. GD03673, assembly GCF_029844725.1. Classification (GTDB taxonomy): domain Bacteria; phylum Pseudomonadota; class Gammaproteobacteria; order Enterobacterales; family Enterobacteriaceae; genus Pantoea. The sequence continues at coordinate 13,045 of NZ_JAOCKJ010000008.1, read as the reverse complement.
AGGGCGGGATGTGGATAGGGACTTTCCACGGTCTGGCGCACCGCTTACTGCGCGCCCACCATCTGGACGCCGGTCTGCCGCAGGATTTTCAGATCCTCGACAGTGAAGACCAGCTGCGTCTGCTTAAACGCCTGATCAAATCGATGAACCTTGATGATAAACAGTGGCCTGCGCGTCAGGGCATGTGGTACATCAACGGCAAAAAAGATGAAGGCCTGCGGCCAAAGCACATTGAAAGCTACGGCAATCCGATCGAGCAGACCTGGCTGCGCATCTATCAGGCCTATCAGGAAGCCTGTGATCGTGCCGGCTTAGTGGACTTTGCTGAACTGCTGCTGCGTGCCCATGAGTTATGGCTGAATAAGCCGCACATCCTTAATCACTACCGTGAACGCTTTACCAACGTGCTGGTGGATGAGTTCCAGGATACCAACAACATTCAGTACGCCTGGATTCGGATGCTGGCGGGCGACAGCGGCCGGGTGATCATCGTGGGCGATGATGACCAGTCGATCTACGGCTGGCGCGGGGCGCAGGTCGAGAATATTCAGCGCTTCCTGCAGGATTTTCCCGGCGCGGAAACAATCCGTCTGGAACAGAACTATCGCTCGACTAATAACATCCTGAAAGCCGCCAACGCCCTGATCGCCAACAACAATGGCCGTCTGGGTAAAGAGCTCTGGACCGAAGGCAGCGATGGCGAACCCATCTCCATCTACTGCGCCTTTAATGAGCTGGATGAAGCACGCTTTGTCGTGAACCGCATTAAAGTCTGGATGGAAAACGGCGGGGCACTCAACGACTGCGCCATTCTCTATCGCAGCAACGCCCAGTCACGCGTGCTGGAAGAGGCGCTGCTGCAGAGCAGCATGCCGTACCGTATTTATGGCGGCATGCGCTTCTTCGAACGTCAGGAGATCAAAGATGCGCTCTCCTACCTGCGTCTGATGGCAAACCGCAATGACGACGCAGCGTTTGAGCGTGTGGTGAATACCCCAACGCGCGGCGTGGGCGATCGCACGCTCGACGTGGTGCGTCAGACCGCCCGTGAACGTCAGATGACATTGTGGCAGGCTACGCGTGAACTGTTGCAAAGCCGTGCGCTGGCTGGCCGTGCCGCGTCGGCGCTGCAACGCTTCTGTGAGCTGGTCGATTCACTGGCGACCGAAACCGCCGATTTGCCGCTGCATGTTCAGACCGACCGTGTTATCAAAGACTCCGGCCTGTGGCTGATGTATGAGCAGGAAAAAGGCGAGAAAGGCCAGGCACGTATCGAAAACCTTGAGGAGCTGGTGACGGCAACGCGTCAGTTCAGCTATCAGGATGAAGATGAAGATCTGATGCCGCTGCAGGCCTTTTTATCCCATGCTGCTCTGGAAGCGGGCGAAGGTCAGGCAGACAAGTGGCAGGATGCGGTTCAGCTGATGACGCTGCACTCGGCAAAAGGGCTGGAGTTCAGTCAGGTCTTTATTGTCGGCATGGAAGAAGGAATGTTTCCAAGCCAGATGTCGCTGGATGAAGGTGGCAGACTGGAAGAGGAGCGTCGTCTCGCATACGTTGGTGTCACCCGTGCGATGCTGAAACTGACGCTCACCTACGCGGAAACCCGCCGACTCTATGGTAAGGAAGTGTATCACCGGCCTTCCCGTTTTATCGGTGAGCTGCCCGAAACGTGCATTGAAGAAGTGCGGCTGCGCGCCAGCGTCAGTCGTCCGGTCAACCATCAGCGGATGGGGGCACCGGTGACCAAAAATGACAGCGGATTCGCGCTGGGCCAGCGTGTTCATCATGCAAAATTTGGCGAAGGCACCATCATTAATCTGGAAGGCAGCGGTGAGCACAGCCGTCTGCAGGTGGCGTTTCAGGGGCAGGGAATCAAGTGGCTGGTGGCGGCTTACGCGAAGCTGGAAACGCTTTAGTGCGCGGTTGACGGCTTTTTCGTCTCAGCGTAACATGCGCCCACTATTATCATGAGAGGACAATGCCTTGGACACGCCCAGTCGATGCTGGCTCAATGACCTGGATATCAGGCATAACATCTAAGGCTACCTCTTTACGCGGGTAGCCTTAGCGGTTATCAGCGACCTCCCTTTTTGATTCCGTCGCGCGAGTCAGCACTGATTTATCTTTGAAACTCTGTTTCCGTGTTCAGGCTGCCCGTTCCTTACAGAGGAATGGCCGACCGCTTTGTCCCATTAAGTCTGCAATGGGGAGTATTGCTATGCTGAGCGCATTTAAACTGGATCACAGCCGCCTGACGCGACTGGAGCTGGAAGACGAAAACGACAAACTCACCACCTCCGTCTGGGTCGATCTGATCGAGCCGGAAGAGGGCGAGCGTGACCGGGTGCAAACGGAGCTGGGTCAGAGCCTGGCAACACGGCCTGAGCTGGAAGATATCGAAGCCTCGGCACGTTTCTTTGAAGATGAAGATGGTCTGCACATCCACTCCTTCTTTTTCTATGAAGATGCTGACGATCACGCCGGTAACTCCACCGTGGCATTCACCATCCGTGAAGGCCGCCTCTACACGCTGCGCGAACGCGAACTGCCCGCTTTCCGCCTCTATCGTATGCGCGCCCGTAACCAGGTCCTGATCGATGGCAACGCCTTTGAACTCCTGCTCGACCTGTTTGAAACCAAAATTGAACAGCTGGCGGACGAGATCGAGAACATCTACAGCGCGCTGGAGAAACTCAGCCGGGTTATCATGGAAGGTCAGCAGGGCGAAGAGTACGATCAGGCGCTGTCACGCTTAGCGGAACTGGAAGATATCGGCTGGAAGGTGCGTCTCTGTCTGATGGATACCCAGCGTGCGCTGAACTTCCTGGTGCGTAAAGCCCGTCTGCCGGGAAATCAGCTGGAGCAGGCGCGGGAAATTCTGCGCGATATCGAGTCGCTGCTGCCGCATAACGAATCGCTGTTTCAGAAGGTCAACTTCCTGATGCAGGCGGCGATGGGCTTTATCAACATCGAGCAGAACCGCATCATTAAGATCTTCTCGGTGGTCTCCGTGGTGTTTCTGCCGCCGACGCTGGTGGCCTCCAGCTACGGGATGAACTTTGAATTTATGCCGGAACTGAAGTGGAGCTTTGGTTATCCAGCGGCCATCGGGCTGATGATTCTGGCCGGACTGGCACCTTATCTCTACTTCAAACGCAAAAACTGGCTGTAAAAAAGCCACAGGCCATCATTGATGGCCTGTCTGACGCATGACCTGTGCCTGCGCGATTTCATCGCCAGCCGCAACACGCAGGGTCAGCCGTTTCTGTTCTGCTGGCCCCCGCTTCCATTTCTGCGTAATCTGACTCTCCTGTTTTTACAAATAATTAACTTCTTATGGACGCTTTTTCGTTGCGCGTGCAGTGGACGCTGCTGCTGCTGATCTCAGTATTGCTGGGCGCGGTGCTGCACTATTTTCATGTGCCTGCTGCGCTGTTACTGGGACCGATGATTGTGGGCGTGGTGATGGGGCTGTCGGGTGCCACGCTGCGCATTGATAAACGGTTCTTCCTGCTTGCTCAGGCCGTACTGGGTTGCATGATTGCGCAGAGCCTGTCGCCTTCCATTCTGACACCGCTGATTCAGGACTGGCCAATCGTGCTGGCGGTGCTGCTGCTGACGCTGGCGGCCAGCGGCTTGTCCGGTTTTCTGCTGGTGCGCTTCAGTCATCTGCCAGGTCCGACCGGCGCATGGGGATCGTCGCCGGGCGGGGCATCAGCCATGGTGGCGATGGCGGGCGACTTTGGTGCTGACGTGCGGCTGGTGGCATTCATGCAGTATCTGCGGGTGCTGTTTGTCGCTTCTGCCGCCGCGCTGGTGGCGCGAATCGGACTGGGAGATGAGGCGCACAGCGTCTCGCTGCTCTGGTTTCCCGCGCTGAATCGCGGCTTTGCGATTACCCTGGTGGTGATGCTGACGGGCGCATGGCTGGGTACCCGACTGCGTATTCCTTCCGGTGCATTGCTGCTGCCTGCGCTGGCAGGTGCCGTGCTGAACAGCAGCGACATTGCGGTATTGCAGGTGCCGGAATGGCTGCTGGCCGTGGCCTATGCGCTGATTGGCTGGAGCGTGGGATTACGCTTTACCCGCCCGATTTTTCTGCTGGCACTGCGCACGCTGCCGCAGATGCTCGCCTCGATCTTCGGGCTGATGCTGTTGTGTGGCGGGCTGGCGTGGATGCTGACGCAAATGCTGGATATCGACCTGATGACGGCCTATCTCGCCACCAGTCCGGGTGGACTGGACACGGTGGCGATTATTGCTGCAGGAACCCAGGTTAACATGGCGTTTGTGATGGCGATGCAGACGTTGCGTCTCTTTACCATCCTGCTGACCGGCCCGGCTTTAGCGCGCTTTATTTCACGCTACGCGCGCCCGGGAGCGGAATGAAAACGCCACCGCATCGCAGATAAACACCAGCAGCGCCAGCCAGATAAAGCCAAACGTGACCATCTTGTCTGGCGTGATGGTTTCGCCATAAAACGCCACCGCCAGGATAAACATCAGGGTCGGGCCGAGATACTGAAAGAAGCCGACTGTGGAGAGACGCAGCCGGGTGCAGGCCGCCGCAAACAGCATCAGTGGAATGGTGGTGACGATGCCCGCTGCAATCAGCTTCAGGTTGAGACTCAGCGGATTCGCCGTTAAATGACTGGTGGCGCTGTCGGCAAAGCCAAACAGATAAATCGCCGCCAGCGGAAACAGCCACAGGGTCTCAATCAGCATGCCGCTTTGTGCATCGACCTGAATTTTTTTGCGCATCAGACCATAAACGGCAAAGCTCAGGGCCAGGCCCAGCGCGATAACCGGTAGTGATCCAAACTGCCAGAGCTGCACCAGTACGCCGACGGTGGCCAGCAGCACGGCCAGCCACTGCAGGCGGCGAAAACGTTCGCGCAGAAACAGCATGCCGAACACCACATTGATCAGCGGGTTGATAAAGTAGCCCAGGCTGGCTTCCAGCATATGCTGATTGTTGACCGCCCAGATAAACAGCAGCCAGTTACCGCCAATCGTCAGCGCCGTTATCGCCAGTAACAGCACTTTGCGCGGCTGGCGCAATACGCGCTTAACGCCGGGCCAGCTGCGGCTCAGTGTAATCAGCACCAGCATAAACAGCGCAGACCAGATTACCCGGTGCGTCATGATTTCCGTCGCGGGAACCTGTTTCACCAGCTTGAAATAAGCGGGCGCAATGCCCCAGATAAAGTAAGCGCCCAGTGCAAAGCCAATGCCCTGGCGGGTTTGTTGCGTATCCATATGAGATCCAGATGCCGGAGTTAGCCGATAAGATAGGTGGCGGTGGCCGTAGCAATATAGTCGCCCTGCTGATTGTGCAGCTCTACGCGGGCCACGGCGACTTTGTTACCGGCGCGCAACAGGCTGCTGGTCGCGGTGAAGCGCTCGCCGCGTCCGGGACGCAGATAGTCGACGCGCATATCAATGGTGCCCATACGTGACAGGCGCTGGCGCAGTTCCGCTTCGCTGATGCTCTCCTGGCGGGTTAACGCGTTGCTGACGCAGACCATGCCTGCCGCTACATCCAGGACCGACGCAATAACGCCACCGTGCAGAATCTGCTGCGCCTGGTTGCCCACCAGCATGGTTTTATTATTGAAGCTGATTTCAGCGTAGTCAGCGTCAAGGCGCATCAGCTCCAGGCCCAGCGCCTGATTAAACGGCATGTGATAAACGAAAATTTCGCCGACCAGCTGGCGAGCGTCCTGCGGTGTCAGCACGGGTGATGACATGATGATGTGTCCTGAAAAAATCGGGCCAGAGGGGCGCGTAACATAAACGAGTTGTGTATTCTATGCCGCCTGCGAGGGTGTTTCCAGTTTAAGAAATCAGCACTCATGCTCACTGCCATTTGCGTGTAGAATGGCCTGCTTTTTACAACACCCTTTCAGTTATTCTGATACGCAGCTGCTCACCGGAGAATTTTATGCGTAAGCATCGCGCCTTGCTGGCGGCAATGTTGATATTTCCTGCGCTGGCGCAGGCGGATGAAGCCCGGATTAAAGAGGTTCATGACGCGCCACAGGTTCAGGGCAGCATCATTGCTAACCTGCTGGAGAAGCATGATAACCCGTTTGTTCTCTATCCTTACGAGAACAACTATCTGCTCTACACCTACACCAGCGACCTCAACAAAGAGGCGATCTCCTCTTATAACTGGGGAGAAAATGCCCGCAAAGATGAAGTGAAATTCCAGCTCAGCCTGGCGTTTCCGCTGTGGCGCGGTATTCTGGGCGACAACTCCGTGCTGGCCGCTTCTTACACCCAGCGTTCCTGGTGGCAGCTGTCGAATAGTGCTGAGTCATCACCTTTCCGTGAGACCAACTATGAGCCGCAGGTTTTTCTCGGCTGGGCAACCGACTATTCGCTGGGTGGCTGGACGCTGCGTGATGTCGAACTGGGTCTGAATCACCAGTCCAACGGACGAAGTGACCCCACTTCGCGCAGCTGGAACCGTGTGTATGCACGCCTGATGGCAGAGAACGGAAACTTCCTGGCAGAGATCAAACCCTGGTATCGCATCCCTGAAGGGGCGAGCAGCGATGATAATCCTGATATCACCAAATATATGGGTTACTACCGCACGCGGCTGGGCTATAAGCTCGGCGACAGTATCTTCAGCGTAGAGGGCAACTATAACTGGAACAGCGGTTATGGCGGCGCGACGATGGCCTGGAGCTACCCTATCAGTGAGCACGTTCGCTTCTATACTCAGGTATTTAGCGGCTACGGTGAATCACTGATCGATTACAACCATCGCCAGACGCGTCTGGGTGTGGGTGTAACCCTTAACGACTTGTTCTAATCCCTAACGTAAGACAGGAATCGCGTGGCAACCTCGGCAGTTCTTAATCAGGAAGCGCTGGCTCACCAGGTATTGCAGGATACCTTCGGCTACCAGCAGTTTCGTCCCGGTCAGCAGACGATCATCAATCAGGCGCTGAGCGGGCGCGATTGTCTGGTGGTCATGCCCACCGGCGGCGGTAAATCGCTCTGTTATCAGATCCCGGCGCTGGTGCGCGAAGGGCTGACACTGGTGGTGTCGCCGCTGATCTCGCTGATGAAAGATCAGGTCGATCAGCTGCTGGCGAACGGCGTGGCGGCAGCGTATCTGAACTCCACCATGACGCGCGATCAGCAGCAGACGGTGATGGCTGACTGCCGCACCGGCCGGGTAAAGCTGCTCTATATCGCCCCTGAACGCCTGATGATGGATAACTTCCTGGAAAGTCTGGCGCACTGGCAACCCGCAATGCTGGCGGTGGATGAGGCGCACTGTATTTCTCAGTGGGGCCACGACTTCCGCCCGGAATATGGTGCGCTGGGCCGGTTGCGTGAGCGCTTCCCGGAATTACCGGTAATGGCGCTGACGGCGACAGCGGATGAAACCACCCGCAACGACATCGTTAACCTGCTGCACATGCAGGATCCGCTGATTCAGATCAGCAGCTTTGACCGCCCCAATATCCGTTACACGCTGGTGGAAAAATTCAAACCCACCGATCAGCTGCTGCGCTATGTTCAGGATCAGCGCGGCAAGTGCGGCATTATCTACTGCAACAGCCGGGCGAAGGTGGAAGACACCGCTGCGCGACTGCAAAGCCGTGGGTTCAGCGTCGGGGCATACCATGCCGGAATCGACAGCGAACAGCGCGCCCGCGTGCAGGAAGCGTTCCAGCGTGACGATCTGCAAATCGTCGTGGCGACCGTGGCTTTTGGCATGGGCATCAACAAGCCCAACGTCCGTTTTGTGGTCCACTTCGATATTCCGCGCAACATCGAGTCCTATTATCAGGAAACCGGGCGAGCCGGTCGTGATGGTCTGCCCGCCGAAGCGATGATGCTTTACGATCCGGCCGATATGGCCTGGCTGCGTAAATGTCTGGAAGAGAAAGTTCCGGGGCCGCTGCAGGACATTGAGCGCCACAAGCTCAACGCAATGGGCGCGTTTGCTGAAGCACAGACTTGTCGCCGCCTGGTGTTGCTGAACTACTTTGGCGAGGGTCGCCAGCAGCCGTGCGACAACTGCGATATCTGTCTCGACCCACCCAAGCGTTACGACGGCCTTGTGGAAGCACAAAAAGCGCTCTCCGGCATCTATCGCGTGGGTCAGCGTTTTGGCATGGGCTACATCGTTGAAGTGCTGCGCGGCTCCAATAACCAACGCATCCGTGAACAGGGACATGACAAGCTGCCGGTCTATGGGCTGGGCAAAGATCAGAGCCATGAACACTGGGTCAGCGTGTTACGTCAGTTAATTCATCTGGGGCTGGTGACGCAGAACATCGCTATGCATTCTGCACTGCAACTGACCGAAGCGGCCCGGCCGGTGCTGCGCGGTGAGGTGCCACTAATGCTGGCGGTTCCGCGTTTAATCACGGCAAAGACAAAAAGCAGCGGTCCGGCGAAGTTTCACGGTGGCAACTACGATCGCAAACTGTTTGCCAAGCTGCGTAAGCTGCGAAAAGCGATCGCCGACGAAGAGAATATTCCGCCTTACGTGGTGTTCAACGACGCCACACTGATAGAGATGGCAGAACAGATGCCGGTCAGCGCGTCGGAGATGCTCAGCGTCAACGGCGTGGGCCACCGTAAACTGGAGCGCTTTGGCAAACCTTTCCTGGTGATGATCAAAGAGCATCTTGATGATGAAGAATAAAGGACACTGATTATGCTGATATTATTTGCCACTGTGGCGCTGGTGCATCTGGTGGCGCTGATGAGCCCCGGTCCCGATTTCTTTTTCGTGTCACAAACCGCCGCCAGTCGTTCGCGCAAAGAGGCGATGATGGGTGTACTCGGCATCACGCTGGGTATTGTGGTCTGGGCGGGTGTGGCGCTGATGGGGCTGCATCTGATCCTGGAAAAAATGGCGTGGCTGCATCAAATTATCATGGTCGGTGGTGGCCTTTATCTGCTGTGGATGGGCTGGCAGTTAATGCGCTCGGCGCGTCAGCGTCATCAGCAGCCGCAGCAGGATGAGCCGGTGGCAGAGCTGCCGAAACGCGGCATGAGTTTTCTCAAGGGGTTGCTCACCAACCTCTCGAATCCAAAAGCAATTATCTATTTCGGCAGCGTTTTCTCGCTGTTTGTCGGCGACGATGTCGGCTCGGCGGAGCGCTGGGGTCTGTTCCTGTTAATTGTCGGTGAAACCTTCGCCTGGTTTACGCTGGTGGCGGCTATCTTTGCGCTGCCGTGGATCCGCGCTAAATATCAGCGGCTGGCGAAGTGGGTCGATGGCATGGCCGGTGTCCTGTTTGCCGGGTTCGGTATCCACCTGATTATTTCGCGTTAAGCTCTGTCTTTGCCTTTGCTGCCGGATCGCGCGTTGCGCATCCGGCAGAAACGTCATTTCCTGTCGCCTCTCTCTGAACTTCGTCATTGTGACGGCTGTCACAATCTGCACCTGTTAATGCCTTGCTATTGCAACTGCAGCTAAACAGTCACCATTCGTTAATTAATGAAACCATCACCTCCGGTATGGTCGTGTCGACGGACTATTTTTTCATGGAGAGAATGATGCGAGTAAAACACCTGTTCCTGTTATTTATCATGGCCTGTATCAGCGCCTGCGCCTCGCCGGATGCTGCCCACTACCGCGTCCCGAAACCCGCGAAAGGGGATAAGGTGTCGGCTATTCTGGCGCAGACTCCCCTTTCAGTGCAGCCGCAGGGCGAAAGAATCAGTCAGATCTCGGCCGCGTTTCTTGGCACACCTTACCAGGCGGATACGCTGATCGGCTCGCCTGATACCCCGGAAGCGCTGGTGATCAATTTCAGCGGTGTGGATTGTTTCACGCTGCTTGATTACGTCCAGGCGCTAAGCCGCAGCCATGACCGTGTCAGCTTTCAGGCTAACCTGATTCGCACCCGCTACGCGGATGGTGAGATGAGCTACCTGAAGCGTCGCCACTTTTTTTCCGACTGGTTCGCCGTGAACCCGCGTAATGCCGATGATGTGACCGGGACCCTCAGCCCGGATGCGGTGACGGTGGTGAAGCAACTCAATCATCAGGCCAGAGGAAAAGAGCAGGTGCCCGGTCTGGGAGTGATTTCCCGCCGCGTGACCTACATTCCGGCGCGGGCGATCACACCAACGGTGCTGGCACAGATCCAGACCGGCGATTACGTCGGGGTTTACACCTCCGCTCAGGGGCTGGATGTCACGCATACCGGAATAGCGGTCCGGCATGATGGCCGGTTGTGGTTCAGAAACGCCTCTTCGCTGGCCGCTCATCGCAGCGTTGTCGATGCGCCGTTCAGGGAGTACATGCGGTCAAACCGGGCATCGTCGTGTTGCGGGCAGTGCCGCTGTCTGCGCCATGGCAGAAATAGCGAAGAGGGGATTAGGCAGGGCGTGTTTGCGCCGACCCCAGAGTGCCGGCGCGTAAGGTCTCAGGCGATTTTTCTGGCGCTGGCCAGCAGTGCGCCCACCGCCATAAACAGCCCGCCGAAAATGCGGTTCATTAACTTCATCTGTCTGGGTCCTTTAATCCAGCCAGCAATCCGCGTTGCCAGCGTGGCGTAGCCAATCATCACGATGATATCGACCACCACGGTGGTCACACCCAGTACCAGATACTGCATAAACAGCGGCTGATGCGGCTGGATAAACTGCGGGAACAGGGCAGCCAGAAAGACAATGCTTTTCGGGTTGGTCAGATTAACCAGCACGGCACGTTTGAACAGGCGACGACGCGGCATGGCTTTGGCAACGGCATCCAGATCGATGCCACCCGCTGAGCGCCACTGCTGAATACCCAGCCAGACCAGATAGGCCGCGCCAGCCCATTTGAGAATTTCAAACGCCAGCAGCGACTGCGAAAAAAGCGCCCCCAGCCCGATACCGACCAGCACGATATGCAAGGCCAGTCCGACCTGCAGACCTGAGATCGAGGCCACCGTGCCGCGATAACCGTGGCTGATACCGGTACTCATGGTGTTAATTGCGCCCGAACCAGGCGACAGGCTGAGAATTGTGGTGGTAAGCAGGTAGGTCAGCCACCATTCGATGGTCATGGGTCAGGCTCTCTTTAATCGCGGATTTGTGACACAATACGCCAGAAATAAGCGCGGCGCTACGGCCTGCGCATGGCGTTCAGGACTCTGGATCCGGTCATCAGGAGGGCGAATGAATCCACACAAAGCCAGTTGGCTGCGACGAGAAAAAGCCTTTGCTGCGTTCGCCACCGGGCCGCTGCTCGACTTCTGGCACAGTCGTGAGGAGCTTGAGTTTACCGGCGTCGGCAATCTGACGCTGCGTTATGTCCGCTTCACATCGCCGCAACACAAGCGTGTGATTCTGATTGTGCCGGGACGCATCGAGAGTTACATAAAATATCCTGAGCTGGCATACGATCTGTTTCACTGTGGATTTGATGTGGTGATCCTGGACCATCGGGGTCAGGGACGTTCCGATCGCCTGCTGGAAGATTCACACCGTGGTCACGTGGCGGAATTTACCCATTACGTTGACGATCTTGAAACGCTCTATCTGAAAGAGATTGTCAGCGGCCACTACCAGCAGCGCTATGCGCTGGCTCATTCAATGGGCGGCGCAATCTTAACGCTGTTTCTGGCACGTCAGCCGCAGGCGTTTCATGCGGTTGCCCTTGTGGCACCGATGTTTGGCATCGCCTTACCGTTACCCTCTTTTCTGGCCCACCGGATTCTGGACTGGGCAGAGAAGCGTCCGGCCTTGCGCGATGGCTATGCCCTCGGCACCGGACGCTGGCGCGCGCATCCGTTTGGCATTAACCGGCTGACGCACAGCGCCGAGCGTTACCGGCGGAGCCTGCGGTTTTATGCGGACGATCCGGCGATTCGCGTGGGCGGGCCGACCTATCACTGGGTACGCGAAGGCATCCATGCGGGGCGCAACATCATCAGTCAGGTTGATAAAATCACCACGCCGCTGCTGCTGTTACAGGCCAGCGACGACCGGGTGGTCGACAATCGTTCGCAGGACCTGTTTTGTGCCGCGATGGCTGCGGCGGGTCATCCGTGTGAAGGCAATACGCCACGGGTGATCGACGGTGCGCGTCATGAGATCCTGTTTGAAAAAGATGAGATGCGTGCCGAAGCACTCAATGCAGTGGTCGACTTTTTTTCATCGCATCACTGACGTTATTTATCCGGCCGGTGAAGACCGGCAGAACCAGATACCCGAGGTTTTCATGTATCACATCGTTGCATCCGATCTGGATGGCACGCTGCTTTCTCCCGAACATCGTCTGACCCCTTTTGCGCGTGAAACGCTGCAGCAGCTGGTCGCAAAAGATATTCACTTCATTTTCGCGACCGGGCGTCATCATATCGATGTCGGACAGATGCGCGACAGCCTGGCGATTCCGGCCTATATGATCACCTCGAACGGCGCGCGCGTACACAACGCAGAAGGTGAGCTGGTGTTCAGCCATAATCTGGATGAGGATATCGCCAGCGACCTGGCTGGCCTGCAATATCATCACAGCGATATTCTGACGCACATTTACCGTGACGATGAGTGGTTTGTCAGCCGTTCAAGCCCGGCTGAGCAGGACTACTTCCGCGAGTCGGTGTTCAACTATCAGGTCTATGAACCGGGTCTGCTGCCAGCCAGTAACATCAGCAAGGTTTTCTTCACCTGTGAAAATCCGGAGCATCTGATCCCGATGGAGCAGGCGATTGAAGCGCGCTGGGGCGATCGGGTTAACGTCAGCTTCTCCTTGCCTACCTGTCTGGAAGTGATGGCGGGCGGCGTGTCGAAAGGGCATGCGCTGGAAGCGGTCGCGAAACAGCTTGGTCACTCGCTGGAAAGCTGCATCGCCTTTGGCGACGGTATGAATGATGTGGAAATGCTGAGCATGGCGGGTAAAGGCTATATCATGCAGAACGCCCATCAGCGGTTGAAAGATACGCTGCCGGCGCTGGATGTGATTGGTTCAAATGCCGATGATGCAGTACCGCAGACGCTTCGCACGCTCTATCTTGCGTAAGCAGTGAGCGTTAAAAAGGGCCGGTTATCCGGCCCTTTTTTGTTGCTG
>NZ_JAOCKJ010000007.1 GCF_029844725.1 Pantoea sp. GD03673 | reverse complement strand
AGGCGAAAAAAAAGAGCGATTTATCGCTCTTTTTTTTGCAGCCAGCTTAGTTACTGGTATCGAGTGCCGGGAAGCTTTTGACCAAATCGTCAATCGCCTTCATCTGCACCAGGAAGGGCTCCAGTTTATCCAGCGGCAGCGCGGAAGGACCGTCGCACAGGGCGTGTTCCGGATCCGGATGTGCTTCGATAAACAGACCGGCAATGCCGACCGCCATACCGGCACGCGCCAGCTCAGCCACCTGCGCACGACGACCGCCAGATGCCGCGCCAAACGGATCGCGGGTCTGCAACGCATGGGTCACATCGAAAATCACCGGGCTGTTTTTGGTCACTTTCTTCATCACGTTGAAGCCGAGCATGTCGACAACCAGGTTATCGTAGCCAAAGTTGCTGCCGCGGTCGCACAGAATAACCTGCTCGTTACCGCCTTCCGCGAACTTATCAACGATGTTGCCCATCTGACCGGGACTGACGAACTGCGGCTTCTTGACGTTGATGACCGCGCCGGTTTTCGCCATGGCTTCCACCAGGTCAGTCTGACGCGCCAGGAAGGCCGGCAGCTGGATCACATCAACCACTTCAGAGACCGGCTGCGCCTGTGCCGCTTCATGGACATCGGTGATGATCTTCACGCCGAAAGTCTGCTTCAGCTCCTGGAAAATCTTCATCCCCTCGTCGAGGCCCGGGCCACGATAGGAGTGAATAGAGGAGCGGTTCGCTTTATCAAACGACGCCTTAAACACGTAAGGAATACCGAGTTTATTGGTGACGGTGACGTAATGTTCGCAGATGCGCATCGCCAGATCACGCGACTCCAGCACGTTCATCCCGCCAAACAGTACAAATGGCAGATCGTTTGCAACGTTGATATCGCCAATACTCACGACTTTCTGTGTCATGCCCTTTCCTTTTCAGTGGGTCCGCTTAGTGCAGCGTGACCTGTTTTTGTTCGATTGCGTGAATCTGAACTTTGATCATCTCGCTGACCGGGTCTTCAGGACACTGCTCAACGAAATAGTTTAAATCACTCAGGGCGATATGTTCGCACTCCAGCTGCGCGTAGATCAAACCGCGATCGCGGATTTCATAAGGATCATCCGGATCGATGCGCAGCAGCACCTGACTGACGTTCAGCGCCAGCTCCATCTTCTTCTCTTCCATCAACGCCGCTTTCAGCGTATCAAGCATCTTGCGCATCACGGTGACGGTTTTGGCTTCGTCGAGATCGTCGTCATACAGGCGTGCTGTGGGGCTGATATTGCCTTTCAGCCACACTTCCAGCGTATGCCGGTCAAGGGTTTCACCATTGAAAGGGTTGATCATCCACTTATCGCCATCAATCCAGTCGGCGCGCAGAATCAGCTGCGTCGGGAAGATTACCGGCATCAGCGGCAGGTCCAGCTCGGCGGCGATGTGCAGCAGAATGACACCGAGTGACACCGCTGTACCCTGACGGGTCTTTAAGACGTTGTCGATCCAGAGCGCATCAGACAGATTGTAGACCCCGCTGGCCCCGCCAAATCCCCACTGGCGATAGAACAGTTCCAGCAGCTTTTCGAGCTGCATGTCAGCATCTTCGGTGTGGCTGACATAGTCACGCGCTTCGGCGACTAACGCCGCAAGTTGCGCTTCCACCGACAACGCCGGGAAATCGGCGCGGATGGCAAGCGTGGCACCAATCACCGCTTCACACAGCGGTGTCTGGCTGAAATCTAATTGTTCGGTCGAGGTCATGCTATCCCCATAACGGCATTTTGGTCCGCGCCAGCGTAATGATGGTCACCAGGGCGATTAACGCCACCAGAAAAGCGATCCAGCGGGTGCGATCAGTGCGTGGACGGCGACTCAATGCCACAAATCCTAAGGCGACGTAGATGATAACCCCTAAAAGCTTCTCCGTCAGCCAGCTTCCTTGCGGCGTGAAAGGATAGAAGTGGGTAATCATCACCAGCGAGACACCGGTTACCAGTAACAGGGTGTCGTTGACGTGCGGCACAATGCGGACCCAGCGTTTTGTCATCATCGCCGATTCACGGCGCAGCCAGTAAAATCGCAGCAGGAACAGCGTTATGGTGAGCACCACCGTCAACAGGTGGAGATGTTTAATCAGGGGATAAAAGGCGTACATTATAAATCCTTTTCAAAGCGCTTTTATGAGAGGAGCTGACCCAGAGTAACCCGTGGATTACCGCCATAATCCCTGACGGTTTCAACGGCGTGATAGCCTTTTTGCCGCATCAGCGTGGCGACGGCCTCGCCCTGCTGCCAGCCATGTTCCAGCAGCAGCCAGCCATCCGGCAGCAGCCAGTCGGGTGCCTGCTCGATCAGGGCCCGCAGATCCGCCAGTCCTGCTTCATCCGCCACCAGCGCGCTGCGCGGTTCAAAACGCACGTCGCCCTGCTCCAGATGAATATCGCTGGCATCAATATAAGGTGGATTGCTGACGATGAGGTCAAAGCGCTGCGGCGTCAGCGCCTGGAACCAGTGACTGAGCAGAAAGGTGGTGTTGCTGAGGCTGAGCTGTTGCGCATTGCTGCTTGCCAGCCCGACGGCGGCCTCAATGCGATCCACGCCGGTCACCTGACAGTCAGGCCGCTCGCTGGCCAGCGCCAGCGCAATCGCCCCGGTGCCGGTGCCCATATCCAGAATGGTTGCCGGTGTTGCAGGCAGATGCGCCAGCGCCTGTTCAACCAGCAGTTCAGTGTCCGGGCGCGGGATCAGCGTGGCGTTATTCACGCGCAACGGCAGTGACCAGAACTCGCGCTCGCCCACCAGGTGCGCCACCGGTTCGCCGCGGGCACGGCGCGCCAGCAGGTTATCCAGCTGTGCAAGCTGCTCATCGCTGAGCACGGTTTCATCGAAGGCAATTAACCAGCTGCGCGATTTGCCGGTCACGAAACCTAACAGGATCTCTGCGTCACGCTTCGGACTGTCCCCCCCGCACAGCGTGGCGACAGCCTGTTTTAGCCAGTGACGAATATCCATTAATCCTGACCAGCCAGCGCTGCCAGCTGATCCGCCTGGTGTTCCTGAACAATCGGTTCGATCAGGCTGTCGATTTTACCTTCCATCACTTCATCCAGACGGTAGATGGTCAGGTTGATGCGGTGGTCAGTCACGCGGCCCTGCGGGAAGTTGTAGGTGCGGATACGGTCAGAACGATCGCCGCTGCCCAACAGGTTGCGTCGGGTGCTGGCTTCTGCGGCATGACGACGGGCCATTTCGGCAGCGTGGATACGTGAGCCCAGCACCGCCAGCGCTTTGGCTTTGTTTTTATGCTGCGAACGTTCGTCCTGGCACTCCACCACGATGCCGGTTGGCAGGTGGGTAATACGAATGGCGGAGTCGGTGGTGTTAACGTGCTGACCGCCTGCGCCGGAAGAGCGGAAGGTATCGATCTTCAGGTCACCGGCATTAATTTCCGGCAGTTCCGCTTCCGGGATTTCCGGCATCACCGCAACGGTACAGGCTGAGGTATGAATACGGCCCTGTGATTCGGTCTCCGGCACGCGCTGCACGCGGTGTCCGCCCGACTCAAATTTCATGCGGCCATAGGCACCGTCGCCGGTGATGCGGGCAATCACTTCTTTATAACCGCCATGCTCGCCTTCGTTGGCGCTGACGATTTCCACGCGCCAGCGACGTGCTTCAGCATAGCGGCTGTACATACGGAACAGATCGCCTGCGAAGATTGCCGCTTCATCGCCGCCGGTTCCGGCGCGTACTTCAACGAAACAGGCACGTTCATCATCGGGATCTTTCGGCAGTAACAGCACCTGCAGCTGCTGCTCCAGCGCGTCGCTCTTCTCACGCGCTTCCTGCAGCTCTTCCTGTGCCATGTCACGCATTTCAGGATCGTCGAGCATCTGCTGCGCCGTTTCGATATCGTCCTGCACCTGCTGCCAGTCGCGGAAGCAACGGGTCACATCGGTCAGTTGAGCATATTCGCGTGACAGCGCACGGAAACGCTCCTGATCGGCGATCACACCAGCATCGCCCAGCATTGCTTCCACTTCTTCGTGGCGCTCCTGCAGGGCTTCCAGTTTGGCAACTATAGAGGTTTTCATTTAAATGTGGGATTCCCGTAACAGGTGGCGACAGCGTTGTGCCTAATCGAGACCCAGGCTGTCGCGTAAAATCTGCAGGCGTTCATTGTCGCCGTCGCGGGCGGCCTGCTGAAGTGATTTGGTTGGAGCATGTATTAAACGGTTGGTCAGCTTGTGCGCCAGTTCCTGCATGACTTTTTGCGGATCGGCACCCTGTTGCAGCGCCTGCAGCGCACGGCCTTCCAGCTCAGCGCGGATCTCATCCGCCTGAGAACGATATTCACGGATCGTATTCACCGCGCCCTGTGAGCGCAGCCACGCCATGAATTCGCAGCTTTCCTGAACCACAATGCTTTCGGCCTGAACTGCCGCCGCTTTGCGCTGCGCCAGGTTCTGCTCGATGATCGCCTGCAGGTCGTCCACGCTGTAGAGATAAGCGTTAGGCAGATCGCCCACTTCTGGCTCTACATCACGCGGCACCGCAATATCGACCAGCAGCATCGGTTTGTTGCGGCGCGCTTTCAGGGCGCGCTCCATCATCCCCTTGCCGATAATCGGCAGCGGACTGGACGTTGAGGAGATAATAATATCGGCTTCTGCCAGACGGGCATCGATCTCCGCCAGCGTGATAACCTCTGCACCCACTTCCGCCGCCAGCGTTTCGGCGCGCTCGCGGGTGCGGTTGGCGATGATCAGATTTTTGACCTGATGTTCACGCAGATGACGCGCCACCAGCTCAATAGTTTCGCCTGCGCCAACCAGCAACACGTTGACGGAGGAGAGGGATTCGAAGATTTGACGTGCCAGCGTACAGGCGGCAAACGCGACTGACACGGCATTGGCACCGATGTCGGTTTCCGTGCGCACGCGTTTGGCAACAGAGAAGGTTTTCTGGAACATGCGTTCCAGTTCGCTGCTCAGGTCGTGACCTCGTGAGGAGTCCGCAAACGCTTTTTTCACCTGACCGAGGATTTGGGGCTCGCCCAGTACCAGTGAATCAAGTCCGCTGGCGACGCGCATCAGGTGACTGACCGCCTCGTTATCCTGATGCCAGTAGAGGCTGTTGCGCACATCCTCTTCATCCAGCTGATGATAATTGCACAACCAGCTCACCAGACGCGCCTGTAAATCGGCCTGCTGCTCTACACTCAGGTAGAGCTCCGTCCGGTTACAGGTGGACAACACCACGCCGCTCTGCACCATTGGCTGTGATAACAGGCTGTTTAACGCCTGCTCAAGCGTCTCCGGCCCGAACGACACGCGTTCGCGCAGAGCAATGGGGGCGGTCTTGTGGTTGATTCCGAGAGCGAGCAGCGTCATGGCGGTTTTGGTTGGGATGTCCCAATAATGTCAGGGTTTTGTGAGGCGCATTCTACAAGATGCGGCAGATCAAGAAAAGCCATACAAAGGCTATGACTGTAATAAGATTAACCTGTTCATGCGCAATTTGCTGCATAACAGCATTGACGGTTAAAACGGGGACGGTTAGCGTTATCCGTTACGAATAATAAATGTGTCCGAGGAGATGACCACTTGATGCTTAATTCACCACGCAATCTGTTGCGCCTTTTGCCCCTTGCCAGCGTGCTGCTGGCGGCCTGTAGCGTCAACAAACCGCAAGGTCCCGGCCCCAGCGTTACCGCGCCACAGTGGCAACAGCATCAGCAGGCGGTCTCAAAGGTCACGCACTACCAGACCCGGGGAGCCTTTGCCTACCTCTCCGACAGGCAGAAAGTTTATGCCCGCTTCAACTGGCAGCAGACCGCGCCCGACCGCTATCGTCTGTTGCTGACCAATCCGCTGGGCAGCACCGAACTGCAGCTCGATGCCCAGGGTTCCGTGGTGCAGATCGTCGATAACAAGGGCAAGCGCTATGTCAGCAACGATGCGCAGAAAATGATCTCGCAGCTGACCGGCATGAATATTCCCCTGGCGAATCTGCGTCAGTGGATGATGGGTCTGCCAGGCGATGCCACGGACTATAAGCTCAATGATAACTATCAGCTGAGCAGCCTCAACTACAGCCGCGACGGTCAGAACTGGCAGGTGTCGATTGCGGGCTACGACAGCAAGGTTACTCCGCCGCTGCCCTCCAGCCTGGAGCTGAAAGAAGGTGACCAGCGGATTAAACTGCGCATGGACGGCTGGACCGTTCAATGATCACCCACTGGCCTGCCCCGGCAAAACTGAATCTTTTTCTTTACATCACCGGCCGTCGTCCCGACGGCTATCACAACCTGCAGACGCTGTTTCAGTTTCTGGATTACGGCGATGAGTTGCAGATTCGCGTTGACCAAAGCGATCGTATTCAGCTGTTAACGCCCGTGGAAGGCGTTGCGGAAGCGGACAACCTGATTGTGCGCGCCGCGACCATGCTGAAGCAGGCCGCACAGGACAACCAGCGCCTGCCCGAACGTGCGGGCGCGCAGATTGCTATTGAGAAAAAGCTGCCGATGGGCGGCGGCATTGGTGGCGGCTCTTCTGATGCGGCGACCGTGCTGGTGGCGCTCAATCATCTGTGGCAAACCGGCTTCACACCGGATGAGCTCGCAGCAATTGGCGTGAAGCTGGGTGCGGATGTGCCGGTCTTTGTGCAGGGCTTTGCCGCCTTTGCCGAGGGTGTGGGTGAACAACTTCAGCCCGCAGCGCCGGAAGAAAAGTGGTATCTTGTCGCGCATCCCGGCGTGAACATCAGCACGCCAGGGGTATTCAGCGACCCTGAACTGACGCGGGATACTCCATCGCGCAGTTTATCGACGCTTTTAGCCTTACCCTTCACCAATGATTGTGAAGCAGTGGTAAGAAAACGTTTTCGTGAGGTTGATGCGCTCGTTTCCTGGCTGCTAGAATACGCGCCGTCACGCCTGACTGGCACAGGCGCTTGTGTGTTTGCTGAATTTGACACCGAGTCTGCCGCCCGCCAGGTGCTGGAGCTTGCCCCGAATGGGGTACGCGGATTTGTAGCCCGGGGCGTTAATGTCTCGCCGCTACTGCGTACCCTGCGAGGCGATTAGCGAATGCGTGACAGTGTCACTCCGTTCCAGACACTGCACCTTTCGCATCAACACACCCGTGTGAACGTCTATGACCGTACGCGCCGGTTACAGTCATGCCGTTCATTCTCTGGACGCAAAGCCTGAGGTTCTTCTCGTGCCTGATATGAAGCTATTTGCTGGTAACGCCACCCCGGAACTAGCACAACGTATTGCCAATCGCCTTTACACCAGCCTGGGAGACGCCGCTGTTGGCCGTTTCAGTGATGGTGAAGTGAGCGTACAGATTAATGAAAATGTACGCGGTGGTGATATTTTCATCATCCAGTCCACCTGTGCTCCCACCAACGATAATCTGATGGAACTGGTTGTGATGGTCGACGCGCTGCGTCGTGCTTCTGCTGGTCGTATTACCGCAGTCATTCCCTACTTTGGTTATGCCCGTCAGGATCGCCGCGTGCGCTCCGCGCGTGTGCCAATTACCGCTAAAGTAGTGGCAGACTTCCTTTCCAGCGTCGGTGTTGACCGTGTTCTGACGGTTGACCTGCACGCCGAGCAGATCCAGGGCTTCTTCGACGTCCCGGTTGATAACGTATTTGGCAGCCCGATTCTGCTGGAAGATATGATGCAGATCGGTCTGGAAAACCCGATTGTTGTTTCTCCCGATATTGGTGGCGTAGTACGTGCCCGTGCTATCGCTAAACTGCTGAACGACACCGATATGGCTATCATCGATAAACGCCGCCCTCGCGCGAACGTTTCTCAGGTGATGCACATCATTGGTGACGTTGCTGGCCGCGACTGCGTGCTGGTCGACGATATGATCGACACCGGCGGCACGCTGTGCAAAGCGGCTGAAGCGCTGAAAGAACGGGGTGCCAAACGCGTATTTGCTTATGCAACGCACCCGATCTTCTCCGGCAATGCGGTTGAAAACTTGCGTAAGTCTGTACTCGACCAGGTGATCGTCTGCGATACCATCCCGCTTTCTGAAGAGATTAAGTCACTGCCGAACGTGCGCACACTGACCTTATCTGGCATGCTGGCCGAAGCAATTCGCCGCATCAGTAACGAAGAATCTATCTCGGCCATGTTCGAGCATTAATCTTCACGGAACCGGGCCCTGTGCCCGGTTTTTTTATGTCTGCGGTTCCGATTAACGCGCTTCTTTTTTGGCGTTTTCCCCGATAAATTTCCTCTTAATCCCCTATTTTCAACGCCACCCACTCTTTTACAAAATCGCGGCGTTCACTACTTCTGCCGTTTAGCATTAAATGGTAATTTGCAGCGCATTTATCATCAGAAGCCAGCCATCATGCGCCTCGATATTTACACATTGTTTGTCTGCGAGCTCTATGTACTGGGGTTTCTGAGCATCATTATGATTTTTGCCTGGATCGGGTCGCGCTATGACCGCATTCTTGGTTTCACCTGCCTGTCACTGATTTTTACCCTGATCGCCGTCTTCTTAAGCAGCCTGCGCAGCAGCGGCCTGCATTTCCTGCCGGTTGCAGTGGGGAATGTATTAGTGATGCTGGCTTATGGCGGATTATTAAATGCGTTCCGGCGCTTTTGCGGTAAACCCATCGGCACGCACTGGCTACTGGGTGCCCTGCTCTGGGCGCTCCTCTGCTGCTTTCCGGCGTTCTATTACAGCTTACCGAAACGCGTCCTGGTGCTCTGTCTCGCCTGCGTCGCCTACACCGCCGCGTTGATCCAGCTGGTCTGGCAGGCGCGTGACTCGCTCAAAGCCACTTTCTGGCCTGCCCAGTTGCTGTTGTGGATCCATCTGCTGTTCCATCTGGCGCGTCTGTTTCTGGATAGCGCAACGCCCAGCGCCCGTCACGGCGCGATTGGCGGGTCGGGTTTTTCGGTTTACGTCATTCTGGAATCTATTCTGTTTGTTATCGGCCTGACGTTTACCATTCTGGCCATGGTCAATGAACAGATGCAGATAGCGTTAAAACATACCTCCCTGCACGATCCCCTGACCAGCGTCTGGAATCGCCGCGCATTATTTACTGAAGCAGAGAAGATTGTGGCCCGCTGCCACCGTCAGAACCGGCCCTTCAGCGCGATACTGTTCGACCTCGATCATTTTAAAAGCATTAACGATCGGTATGGTCATCATCAGGGAGACCAGATTTTGATCCACTTTTGCGAGATTGTCAGAGAGTTAATACCGGCTGAGGGACGTTTTGCGCGACTGGGCGGAGAAGAATTTGCGGCAATCATTCCGGCCGACGCAAAGGATGCTGAGGCATGGTGTGAGGCGATACGGCTGGCAGTCTGTGCATCACAGCCCAATGAAATTGCCTATTCTGTCAGCATTGGCTTTGCCACGTCCACGCAACGCCAGCAGGATTTTGAAAATTTACTGGCGCTGGCCGATGCGGCGCTCTATCACGCGAAGGCCAGCGGCCGAAACTGCACAGCACAGCATCCGGTCCCGGCAGCCATTAATTAATGGTGGGAATCGTGCGACCGGCGGCAGCGCTTGTCGTAGTGACGCAGCCAGTAATAACGATCTTCAATCTTTTCACGTCCACTGATACGCGCACCCACCAGCCACATCAGTGCGCCGATAAAAATGCTCAAAATCGCGCCCTGCGCCAGAAACTGCGGTAAATCGAGTGTCGGCAGTTGATTCATAATTGAAAAACCAACGCCCAGCACCATTGTGACTAATCCCAGTATCATCAGACAGTTACCTGCTACACGGCAGTGTTGATGTTTCATGCTGCACCTCCATCCATATGAGTTAAAAACCGCACACAATGTTAAGTGCCATAAGTTTAGGCAATGGCTGGAGTCCACGTTGCGGGCTGGATCACACATCAGCCATAAAGAAGTTGCTGGCCCTGAATGCAGCCCGTTGATTTAGATAGAAAATGATTAATCACGGTTCTGAACCATTTCACTGCTTGTGCTTTGTCATCTCGCCTGTAGCGAAGTAAACTAACGCCCTTTCGCGATAACAGCAGGATAATCATTGTGAGCAGCATTAAACTGATTGTGGGACTGGCCAATCCGGGCGCTGAATATGCCGCCACACGCCACAATGCGGGTGCCTGGTATCTGGATCTACTGGCTGAACGCCACAATCAGTCACTGAAAGAGGAAGGCAAATTCTATGGCTATACCGCCCGTCTGGCGATAGCCGGAGAAGATGTGCGCCTGCTGGTGCCGACCACCTTTATGAACCTGAGTGGTAAAGCGGTAGCGGCGATGGCGACCTTTTATCGCATCACACCTGAAGAGATTCTGGTGGCGCACGATGAGCTTGATCTTCCACCCGGTGTGGCGAAGTTCAAGCAGGGCGGCGGGCATGGCGGTCATAACGGGCTGAAAGACATCATCAGCAAACTGGGCAACAACAACAATTTCCATCGTCTGCGCATTGGTATCGGGCATCCTGGCGATCGCAATAAGGTGACCGGCTTTGTGCTGGGTAAGCCACCCGCCAGTGAGCAGAAGCTGATTGATGATGCCATTGACGAGGCAGCGCGCTGCACCGAACTGTGGCTGAAAGAGGATCGCATCAAAGCAATGAACCGGCTGCACGCCTTCAAGCCTGCTTAAACGCCCGAATCGTCATGATTCCGTGTATAATGCGCGAAATTTTTCCATTCGTCTCCGACAGTCCGCCCTCTGGCGTGCTGTCCATCCAGTTATAAAGGGTATCAAACCATGGGATTCAAATGCGGTATCGTGGGCCTGCCGAACGTCGGTAAATCCACTCTGTTTAACGCGCTGACTAAAGCGGGCATCGAAGCGGCTAACTTCCCCTTCTGTACCATTGAGCCGAATACGGGTGTTGTGCCGATGCCTGATCTGCGTCTGGACCAGCTTTCTGAGATTGTTAAGCCGCAGCGCGTGGTGCCGACAACCATGGAATTCGTCGATATCGCGGGCCTGGTGAAAGGCGCGTCAAAAGGTGAAGGCCTGGGCAACCAGTTCCTGACCAACATCCGCGAAACCGAAGCGATCGGCCACGTGGTTCGCTGCTTTGAAAACGACAACATCATCCACGTTGCAGGTAAAGTAAACCCGGCTGAAGATATTGACGTTATCAACACCGAACTGGCACTTTCCGACCTTGAGACCTGTGAACGTGCCATTCAGCGCGTGCAGAAGAAAGCCAAAGGCGGCGACAAAGATGCCAAAGCGGAACTGGCTGCGCTGGAGAAGTGCCTGCCGCACCTCTCTGAAGCGGGCATGCTGCGTTCACTGGATCTGGATGCGGACGACAAAGCGGCCATCCGCTATCTGAGCTTCCTGACCCTGAAACCGACCATGTACATTGCTAACGTCAATGAAGATGGTTTCGAGAACAACCCGTATCTGGATCAGGTGCGTGCGATTGCCGAAGCAGAAGGTTCAGTCGTGGTGCCCGTGTGCGCCGCCGTTGAGTCGGATATTGCCGAGCTGGAAGATGAAGACCGTGAAGAGTTCATGGCGGAGCTGGGACTGGAAGAGCCGGGCCTGAACCGCGTTATCCGCGCTGGTTACTCCCTGCTGAACCTGCAGACCTACTTCACCGCTGGCGTGAAAGAAGTCCGTGCCTGGACCATCCCGGTTGGCGCGACTGCCCCGCAGGCTGCCGGTAAGATCCACACCGATTTCGAAAAAGGCTTTATCCGCGCCCAGACTATCGCGTTTGAAGACTTTATCGCCTATAAAGGCGAGCAAGGCGCGAAAGAAGCCGGCAAGATGCGTTCAGAAGGGAAAGAGTACATCGTGAAAGATGGCGATGTGATGAACTTTTTGTTTAACGTCTGATTTAATTGTTGCTTCATCCGGTTTCAGCCATCCCATAAGCTTTTACCGCCCCTTAAAACCCACGCAACTGCGTGGGTTTTTCTTTTTAATGCCGTATCAGTATTGCCTATCCGCACATTCCTGTAACGCCGGAATCAGTACCTTAAAATTTACTGTTCCAGCTCCGCTCTTTCTTCACAAAGGTCAGCAAGCGAATCTGAAACAGCCTGAGCGCCCCCTCTTCACCTGCTCTCCGCCCGCAAGCGGCGCATATTCAGCCCCCCATCAACTGCGTTTCACACTGACGTGCGATCTCCCACAGTCTGTTACGGATCACCTGCTTCAGTTGCAGAGTGGACTGCGACTGTGGCTGGTCACGACGGCTGATCAGCATTACTTCAAACGGCAGAGGTTGCGCGATGGGCAGCAGCTTTAGCTGTTCGGCATAGCGACAGGCGGTGAAGAGGTCCACGACGCCCACGCCGCCGCCTGCCAGCACCATATCGGCAATGACCGAATAGGTTTTGATCGACAACGACACGGCCGGATTCAGTTTTTTATCACGCAGCGCACGATGCAGGACACGTCCAAGGGGATCCTGCGCCTGCATCATCAGTAAATTATTGTCGCACAACCATTGCAACGTAACGGGTTCATGCCGGGGATGATGACGCGGTAACAGCGCCACCATAGAAGAGTGAAACAGAGGTTCAGCCAGAAGATCCGCATCGACCTGCTGACCAAAAACCAGCGCGAAATCGAGCTGATTCTCCAGAATCATCTGGCATAAGGTACTGAAATGCTCCGTGACCAGTTCAACACTGACGGAGGCCATCTGTTGCCGCCAGGTGACCAGCGCCGGGGCCATCACCATCTGACCAAACGCGTGAGCCGCACCGACGCGGACTAATTGCCCTTCGCCACGCCGCAGTTGTTCGGTCAGCTGGGTAATGGATTGCAGGCGCTGGCAGAGATCGTCGATTTCAGGCAGCAGGCGTCGCCCTTCTGCCGTCACGCTCATTCCCTGGATACGTCGTTCAAACAGCGCAAATCCCAGCTGCTGTTCAGCGTGATTCAGCACACGGCTGATATTCGGCTGCGACACATTCAGCAGGCGCGCCGCTGCGCTGATGCTGCCGGTCTGGACAATGGCCTGAAAGACCTCTATATGGCGAAGCCGCATGATTATTTACCCTGGGTGGAATACCGGACACGAGGCCTCTCCGACAGGCTGCACCGGCGGAGAGTGAGAGCAATGATTCCCTGCTGCAAAAACTGTACCGCAAAACCGATGCAGGCTCAGCGACCTGTCTCGCACCTGTCCGCATCCGGCAGTCCCGTCTGAAGCCTCTGCAGGGCGCGTGGCTCGCGCTGCCGTGGTGCAGCCCTGGTCAGAAGGGGGGGTTCACGGGCTGAAACCCGCAGCGATCCTGTGTCGCAAGAGGAAGGATGAGCATGTAGTTCAGGAATGTGCCTGGAGCGCGGTTTCAGCACTACAGGAAAACCTGAACGTGCTGACGCTGCAGGCAGCCCCGGGATAATGTCGCTACGACTGGGTACTCGCCAGATAGGAAAAGGCACTCAGTAAGCTGACTAACGTCTCCATCTTCTCCGCCTGATAGGCCACGGTAACGGCATCCAGGCGCGTGACGCCGGGGATCAGACTGAACAGATCGGCCAGCACCGGTTTAGTGGCCTGAAGCCGCATAGCGTAAGGTGCCGTCAGGCGGGTCGTGTTCACCTGAGGGCGATGTTGCAGCACAGCGCTTGCTGCGGCAGCTATCGCACGCTGGGCCGCCTGCGGACTGATGGATTCCGCACAGGTATGCGAAATGGCGCGTTTTACACAGACGTAATCGACCGCCGGGTAGTGCTCCGCTATCCAGCCCTGCAACTGATCGTCGCCTGTCACCAGCAGCAATGGCGTGCCCTGTTCAGCGGCGGCGGCGGCATAAATATCCGTCTCCCCCATCACCCGATCATTGATATGGATACGCCAGAATGCCCGCCCGTTGATGGTATGCGCCAGCACGCCGGATTCACCTGCGGCGCTGTGAAAACCCACCAGAAACAGTCCGTCGAATGACTGCTGTTCTATCCCCTCCACCATCGACAGGCAGCGGGGTTTGCCCTGCACCAGTCGGGCGCGGGGATCAATATTTTCCGCACGTAAATTGGTCATCTGAGCATGGCTATCGGCAACAACGACTTCTGTTGCCCCGCCTGCGAAAGCCCCCGCTATCGCGGCATTCACTTCCTGCTCCATCAGACCGCGAGCCAGCTGATGCTCCGGGTGGCCGGGCGTACACTGTTCCGGGCGCATGACCCCTGCAATACCTTCAATGTCGGCTGAAATAAAAATTTTCATGAGGTTAATCTATCCAGAATCTGCGTCAGTGTGGGTCGACAGTGACCGCGAAAGCCGGTAACAGCCTCTGCGCTCAACAAGGCATCCAGTACAGCCTGTTCGGTTGCATCTGCTGCTGCCGCCAGCAGCGGCTCCAGCGTGTCGTCCTGTGGCGGTTGCGGCAGCGGTTGCGTTGAAAACGCCACCGCAATATCGCCCGAGCCGTGACCCCAGTAACTGCCCAATCGTCCCAGACCGGCACCGGCTCGCTTCGCAATGCGCTTCAGCTGACGTGCATCCAGTGGTGCATCCGTCGCCATGATGATAATGACAGAACCGGCATCACGCTGCGGTGCTTCCCC
The DNA here is from genome assembly GCF_029844725.1 of Pantoea sp. GD03673. Lineage (GTDB taxonomy): Bacteria > Pseudomonadota > Gammaproteobacteria > Enterobacterales > Enterobacteriaceae > Pantoea. The sequence goes on along the minus strand of NZ_JAOCKJ010000007.1, from coordinate 340,476 downwards.
GGCCAGCAGCGGTGCAATCATCTCACCCACCCGGACGCCATCGATCGTTAATGCCTCCAGTGCGCCGAAATTGGCCAGTACCAGCACGCCAAACATGGCGTTAAGCGAGGGAATAACCCGCGAGGCGGTGCCGATGCCCCCTTTCAGGCTGAAACAGCTCATTCCACGTCCGGCACCCACGCTGCCGCGCGCAAAATCAGCAGAGGCCGTCTGCAGCGCCGCCTGCGCCATCGCCTCACTGATGGCCAGCGCCTGAATATCATTCAGCCAGCCATCGTTGCACTCCAGCACCAGTGGGTTGACCGTGGGCAACCGTCGCCCAAGTTCCGGGTTACGATGGATGGCATCCCGCACCAGCGCGGTAAACAGCGTGCCAACCGCCAGCGTATTACTGAGCAGAATCGGCGTCTGAAGTACGCCAAGCTCCTCTATCTGAACCAGTCCGACGGGTTTCGCAAAGCCGTTCAGCACCTCAATCCCACACGGCAGCGGCGTGAGAAACAGGTTGTCGCCCGGCGGTACGATAGCGGTGACGCCCGTCTGGTTTTCGCCTTCATTCAGCGTGTAATGTCCGACACGCACACCCGCAACATCGCTGATGCGATTCGTGGGTCCGCATGCGCTTCGCGGTTGCCCGAGCTGACGCCTGTCACGCCAGCGATCCAGCAGCAGGTCGCGCTGCAGTTGTTGATAATCCATCTTCAGCCTTTGAGTTTTGGATCGAGCGTGTCACGCAGCGCATCGCCAAGCAGATTGAATGCCAGCACGGTAATAAAGATCGCCAGCCCCGGAAATACGCTCATGTGCCAGGCCCCGGCCATCATCATGCTGCGGCTCATCGCCAGAATATTACCCCATTCCGGCACGTCAGGCTCCGGACCCAGTCCGATAAAACTCAGACCTGCCGCCGTCAGAATGCTGGTGCCGATGCGCATAGTGAAATAGACAATCACGCTGGAAAGCGTGCCGGGCAGAATATGCCGCAGAATGATGACGCGGTCTGGCGCACCGGCACAGCGCACAGCTTCAACATAGGCAGCCTGCTTCAGTGAGAGCGTCGACGCCCGCACAATACGGGCAAATACCGGTACGCTGAATACCGCGACCGCAATAATGACATTATTCAGACCGGTTCCCAGCAGCGCCACTACCGCAATGGCCAGCAACATGCCGGGAAACGCGAACAAGACATCGGCACCGCGCATGATCAGCATATCGACCCAACCGCCGTAATAGCCCGCCAGTAAGCCCAGCATGACCCCGACAAGCATGCCGATCGTCACGGACAGCACGCCGATATAGAGTGAAATACGCGCGCCATAAATAATGCGACTGAGCAGGTCGCGTCCCAGCTCGTCGGTCCCCATCCAGTGTGCCGTGGAAGGCGGTGACGACAGCGCCATCCAGTCCGGCACCATGGGATCCCAGGGTGCCAGCCAGGGCGCAAAAACCGCCACCACAATCAACAGCACGACAAAGCCGCCAGAGACCAGTGCCAGAGGATTTCGCACAAAGGCATGCAGGAAGTCACGCCACGGCGAACGAATGATCTGAGGCGGGTTGTCAGTCAGCGATTGACTACTCATTTCGGCTCCTGTCGCAGACGAATGGCCGGATTAGCCACCGCGTAAAGCAAATCGACCAGCAGGTTAATCACAATAAACTCAAACACGAACAGCATCACCAGCGCCTGAATGACCGGCTGATCCTGCGCTTTGATCGACTCAATCAGTAACCAGCCTAAACCTGGCCAGTTGAAAACACTCTCCACGACGATGGATCCACCCAGCAGAAAACCGAACTGCAAACCCAGCATGGTAATCACCGGGATGAGTGCATTGCGCATCACATGTTTCCATGTCACCAGGCGGTTACGCAGCCCTTTGGCTCTGGCGGTACGCACGTAATCTTCCTGCGCCACCTCAAGGAAGGCCGATCGGGTAAAGCGCGCCATCACCGCTGCTACCGACGACCCCAGCGTAATAGCGGGCAGAACAATATCGCTGGCTTTGTTAAAGCCGCTGACCGAAAACAGCCCAAATGGCATTGCGACGAACTGGATGAGCAACAGCCCGAGCCAGAAAGCGGGCATCGAAATACCGCCCACTGCCACGCTCATCAGCGTCCAGTCCTGCCAGCGTCCCCGCTTCAGGGCCGCCATCACGCCAAATAACAAACCGAGAATAACGGACCAGGTAAAACCCGCTAAGGCGAGCCACAGCGTCGGCATGAAGCCTTCCCTGATGACCTCCCGCACCGGTTGCTGGGTGCGATAGGTGGTGCCCAAATCGCCCTGCAACAGGCTGCCGATCCAGTGGAGATACTGCTGCGGCAGCGGATCGTTAAGCCCGAGATGCTGACGTGCTGCCTCGACCGCCTCAATGGGTGCATCCGGTCCGGCATAAATGCGCGCCGGGTCGCCCGGCATGAGCTTGATAAAACCGAAAACCAGCAACGAGACCATCAGCAAAACCGGGATCATCTCCAGTAATCGTCGAAGGATGTATGCAATCATGCCATTCCCTGAAATGAGGTGTGACTGGCCTCCTCACGTCTCCGACCCGTATCGGACAGGAGACGAGAAAGAAGAAACCGTCTTATTTAAAGGACGCCTGAGTGAAGAGCAGATTGCCATCAGGCAGCATCGAAACGCCGCTCAGGGTGTTGCGCTTGCCCACCAGATTGTCTGGCGTGCCAAGGAACGCCACCGGTGCTTCTTTCCATAACACCGTCTGCGCCTGGGCATAGGCAGTGCCACGCTTTGCCGGATCGGCGGTCGCCAGCCCGGCGGCGATCGCTTTGTCTGCATCCAGGTTGCTGAAGTAAGAGACGTTGTACGAGGTCGGCACTTAGGATTCGGTGGCAAACAGCGGACGCAGTGCCCAGTCGGCATCGCCAGTGGAGGTCGACCAGCCGCCATAATAGAGGTCAAACTCCGCCATTTTCGGATCCTTGACGCCCCACAATTTAGCGTTGCGCGTGCCGGAATCCATCGGTGTTACGGTGGCGCGAATGCCCACAGTGGCCAGCTGCGCTTTCAGCACCTGCGCGGCACGGACGCTGGCTGTGGCATTGGTGACCCAGAGCTTGAGATCCAGACCATTCGGATAGCCCGCAGCTTTCAGCAACGCTTTGGCCTCATCCGGTGCATAGCGATAGTCAGGAGCGGTTTGTTTCTGATAAAACTGCACGCCTTCCGGCATCGCGGAGGTGGCTGGTTTGCCCAGACCGGCAAAGGCCACTTTCAGCCACAGATTACGGTCAATCGCATAGTTGATGGCCTGACGCACCCGCACATCGGCCAGCGGCTTGTGCTGCGTGTTGATCGCCATGTAATAGAGATAAATGCTGGGGTCGCGCTGAATCGAAAGGTGGCTGTCCTGCTTCACGGCCGCGATCAGGTCGGAAGGCAACGGCCAGATGGCATCCACCTGCCCCGATTTTAATGCGGCGACGCGGGTCGCATCTTCCGGACTCGGCGAGAAGATCACCTTGTCGACTTTCGGCCAGCCCTGCTGCCAGTAACCGTCATACTTCGCCAGCGTGACCGCTTTGCCCGGTGTCCAGTTGACGAATTTAAACGGACCGGTTCCCACCGGATGCAGCCGCAACTGCGCTTCATCCGGATATTGCTTGAGAACTGACGGGCTCCACATCACTGCTGAAGGATGCGCCAGCGTGTTGATAAAAGCCCCGAACGACTGATTGAGGTCGATTTTTACCTGGTCGGGTGCCAGCACCGTGACCTTATCAATCATTTTGTAGAGGCTGTTACGCTTCAGCCCCTTTTTCTGGTCAGCCAGGCGATCAAGGTTGGCTTTAACAGCCTCTGCATTAAACGGGGTACCGTCCTGAAAAGTAACGCCTTTGCGCAGCGTCAGCGTAAATTCAGTGGCACTCTCATTGGAGGTATAACCGGTCGCCAGCCAGGGCTGCAGCTTCATCTGAGGATCAAACTGGAACAGGCGCTCAAAGATGCCGCTCTGCACCGAGTAGCTGACATTATCCGAGGTATCGTGCGGATCCAGTCCCGTAATATCGGCATACATTGAAATGCGCAGATCCTGTGCCTGCACAGTCATCACCAGCGTCGTCGTCAATGCGAGAGCCAGCGAGGTACGGCGAAACAGCGTTTTCATAAAATCTCCTGGTCGTTGAGGATTACTGCAATGCAATGCCGTCAGCGACCCAGTGCTGGGGCGCAACCTGGCGATAACGGGGTTTAGTGACCGTTTCGCCCACCTTACGCAACGGCGAAGGAATTTCGCTGTCATCGAAAAGACGGGGCTGACGGTTCTCAGGGTCGGCGACCGGCACGGAGGCCAGCAGACGCTGGGTATAGGGATGTTGCGGCTGATTAAAGACCGACTGGCGCGGACCAAGCTCCACGATCTGGCCGAGGTACATCACCGCGACGCGATTCGCAATCCGCTCGACGACCGCCATATCGTGAGAAATGAAGATCCATGCCACGCCCGTCTGCTGCTGCAGGTCCATCATCAGATTCACCACCTGCGCCTGAATCGAGACATCAAGGGCCGATACCGCCTCATCCGCAATAATCACTTTCGGTTTCAGCGCCATGGCGCGGGCGATGGCAATACGCTGACGCTGACCGCCAGAAAATTCGTGCGGATAACGACGCGCGTGCTCCGGCAGGAGACCGACGCTCTTGAGCAGCGCATCGATCTGTGGGGAAGCCTGTTCAAGCGAAGAGACCATGCCATGTAACAGCAGTGGCTCGGCAATGGTGAACCCTACTGTCAGGCGGGGATTCAGTGACGCATAGGGATCCTGAAACACCATCTGGATTTCACGGCGCAGCGGCTGGAATGCTGTCTCCTTGAGGTCAGAGATTTCCTTTCCTTCAAAATGAATGCTTTCCGCGTCACTGTTGATGAGTCGCATCAGTGCCCGTCCGGTTGTCGATTTGCCGCAGCCGCTTTCACCCACGATGGCCAGGGTTTCACCCGGCCACAGCGTGAAATCAATCTGCTCCACCGCATGCACATGATGCGTGAGGCCCGATAAGATGCCGCTGCGAATCGGGTAATAGACTTTCAACCCGCGCACATCCAGCAGCGGCGCCTCGTCATAGCGAGCCGTTTGCTGTTCGCTTTGCGCAGCGTCCGGCGCACCAGGCAGGGAAAAGCGCTGCGGCCACGCGTGTTCCCGCATATCGCCGAGTCGGGGTACGGCCGCCAGTAACGCTCTGGTATAAGCGTGCTGCGGGGCAGCAAAAATCTCAGACACGGTTCCCTGCTCGACCACTTCGCCACGCAGCATAACCACGACGCGATCGGCGATTTCCGCGACCACACCCATATCATGGGTAATAAACAGCACCGCCATCTGTTTCTCGCGTTGCAGGTCACGCAGAATATGCAGAATGCGCGCCTGCACGGTGACATCCAGCGCAGTGGTAGGCTCGTCGGCAATCAGAAGTTGCGGATCACAGGCCAGCGCCTGCGCAATCATCACACGCTGCCGCATGCCGCCGGACAGCGAGTGCGGATAGCTTTTCATCACGCGATCCACATCCGCGATACGTACCTGTCGCAGCAGTTCACGCACCCGCGCATGGGCCTGTTTTCTGTCACACTGCTGATGATCGCGTAATGCCTCGGTGAGTTGATCGTCAATACGCAAGACCGGATTCAGCGAGGTCATCGGCTCCTGAAAGATCATCGCCATTTCATTGCCACGCAACGTGCGGCGCTGTGCTTCATTCAGGGTTTCTAACGCGTGCAGGTTTCCGCTGCGATCGCGAAACTGCATGCTGCCGCGATCGACACGGCCGTTGCTGGCCAGCAGGCCCATCACCGCCAGCGACGTGACCGATTTACCGGAGCCGCTTTCACCCACTACGGCGACAATTTCACCCGGATTAATGGCAAAACTGATGCCTTTGAGTGCCTGATTCTCACCGCTGCGTCCACGGAATGAGACGCTGAGATCCTGAATCGCCAGCACCGGGGATGGCGAGCCAGTGTGGGATGCAGGAGAAGTAAGTTGTGTGTCCGTCATCGTCGCCTCGAAGCGTTATAGCCAGATACGGCCCTGGGAGTAGCTCAGGAAAGGAGAACTGTCGGCGGCAAGCCAGATGGGCCCATCCAGATCGACGAACTCCGCGTTAACCGCGACAGGCAATGCGGCCTCCATCGCCAGTGACGAGCCCAGCATGCAACCGACCATGATGCGCATATTGCGCGTCCGGGCTTCCTCCACCATCGCCAGCGCTTCCGTCAGGCCACCGCACTTATCCAGTTTGATGTTGATCATCTCGTAGCGATCGCGTAATCCGGCAATGTCCGCCCGCGTATGGCAACTCTCATCAGCACAGACCGGAATGGGATGTTTAAAACGCTGCAAATCATGATCCTGTCCGGCGGGAAGGGGTTGCTCAACCATCGCGATATTGAAGGCCTTCAGTGCCACCAGCAGGCTTTCCAGTTCCAGCCCCGACCAGGCTTCATTGGCATCAATGATGAGCGTGGCTCGCGGTGCCGCTGCACGAATCGCCGCCACCTTTTCCAGAATCTCACTGCGATCGAGCTTAATTTTGAGCAGGATGGCACCGCGTGAGACGGCATCCGCCGCCGCCAGAGCCATCAATTCCTGCGTATCGAGGCTAAGGGTTTCTGCGGTAATGACCGACGCTGGCTGAGCACACTGGCTCTTTTGCCACAGGGTCTGATGGGCCCGTGCGGCGTCAAGTCGCCATAGCGCACAGTCCAGCACATTGCGGGCTGAACCGGCTGGTAACCGGTGTTGCAGATCGTGACGGCTCAGGCCAGACTCCACGTCAGTACGCACGGCTTCGAGCACAGACTGAACGCTGTCGGGCGTCTCATCGTAGCGGGCCGTCGGGGTACATTCGCCCTGCCCGATAAACCCGTTTTGTTCCAGCGTGACCCGGATGACCGTCACGGCGATGCGGGTACCGCGTGCGATAGCAAAGGGTCGCGCCAGTGGCAGCTCCACCACCTCAATCTGCAACTGTCTCATTTCAGCCACGCTCCTGAAGCAGTGCGGCAATCTCATCAATACCAAAACGCACAGGATCAGTGGCCGGTAAGCCGAACTCAGCGCGGATTTCTGCGCAATAAGCGAGCGCCTCTTCTTCACTGTAACGGGAGGTGTTAATAGCAAAGCCAGCCAGCTGAACCGACTCACTGGTCACCTGCGCGGCACGCAGATTGGCTTCAACGCACGCCTGCAGGCTGACCATCGGCTGGTGCGGCAGATGACGCATATGGGGGCGTCCCATTTCATGGCACATGACCAGCCAGTGTGGTTGCGCACCGTGCATCAGCCCCATACTGACGCCCGCATAAGAGGGATGAAACAGCGAGCCCTGACCCTCGACGATATCCCAGTGATCCGCGTCATTCGCCGGTGACAGCGCTTCTGCGGCACCGGCAATAAAATCCGCGATGACCGCATCCACGGCAATGCCCTCTCCGGCGACCAGAATGCCGGTCTGCCCGGTGGCACGAAAATCAGCTTTCATGCCGCGCGCACGCATCGCCGCTTCCAGCGCCAGTGAGGTGTACATCTTACCCACTGAGCAGTCCGTACCGACGGTCAGGATGCGCTTACCTGAACGCTTCTTACCGCTGCCAACATTAAGCGCCGGACGCATATGACGCAGGTCAAACAGCTCAACGCCCGAGGCCTGTGCAAGCGCGACCAGTTCCGGCTCGTCTGCCAGTCGATGGTGCAGGCCACTGGCAACATTCATGCCTGCTTTGATGGCACTTTTGATGGTTTCCAGCCAGTGCGCTGGCAGATAGCCGCCGGCATTGGCCGTGCCCAGCACCAGCGTTTTCGCGCCGCGCGCTATGGCACCGGGAATGTCCAGTTCATCGAGACCCAGACTGACCGTGCAGCCCGGCAGTTTAATTTCGCCAACGCACTGCTCCGGCCGCCAGATATGAACACCGCGCGCTGTTTTTGCCGCAAGGGGATCGGTAACATCGCCAAGAAAGAGTAAATAAGGTTGTGGGATTAGCATGTTGTCTCTCGTTTCAGCCAGAATATCAGGTTCTGAAACCACTATTTCATGCGTTCTGAAAGGTGACGAATGCTTGTTTAGCAGGAGGGTATAACGGCAGGTTATGGTCAGAGGTAATAGTGATGATGGGTGGGTGTTTCAGGGGGTTTGGGACAGGGAATGGAGTAAAAGTAGGGGTGGGTCATAGGAAAAAGATTGTGTTCGGGCAGGAGGGAGGCGTGTGTAATCAGGTGGACAGAGAAATAATGGCTTACGGAGTATTCAACGCCAGGCCGCTGGCGAGAACATTCATGACGAATGCCAGCGACCCTGTCGGGTTATATCAGCGCGACAAAACCCCTACCTGAAATACAGGTTGTCGACATCAATCAGTTTCTTCAGGCGCAAGCTTAAACAGCTCTTCTGCCATTGAAAGAATTCTGTCTTTATCGACTATTTTATCTACCCACTCTGCAGGAATGCCTGACAGTCCATACAATGCGCCCGCTAACTGACCTGCGGTGGCTGCCACGCTATCAGCGTCATCAGCAAGATTTGCCGCCAGTAAAATGGCATCTTTGAAATTGTCTGTATGCCAGACTGCCCATAATGCGGCCTCAAGAGTGTCAATGACATAACCAGAAGAGCGGATTTGATCACGATGCTTTTCTTTATATTCACCGGCATTGATGATCAGAAGTCTTACCATTAGAGACATTTTATGAGGCGCGAAGGCTTCATTTTTCCCATAACCATTTAATAGATAGTGTAAGATGGAATTTAAATACTGACAGCTATTTATTGACTCTGGGGCTCGATGTGTTGCTGTACTCTGACTTTTGGCATCACGCCAGCCATCAATGAATGATTTTCGCCTAAAAATTGCTACAGGTGCATGACGAATCAATGAGGCGTTTCCTGCCGTATCAGGGGCGGTGTTACCTATCCAATCAGTACCATGTTTAATCACTTGTTCAAGAGCATAGCGGGTCGCATTACCGATATCGAAACAAACTCCATTAGAACTATTATGACCTGATTTATACCAACTTATTAATTTCCTTCTGAATAATTGCGTATCACAAAATCTATTTTCAATGTAGGTTTCTGCCAGACAGAGAGCCATTGAAGTATCATCGGTCCATTCACCAGCCTTGAGATTGAAAGGACCACCACCAACCATATCATTTATGTGGAAATTATCGCGAGATTGAAATTCTAACGTTGTACCTACTGCATCGCCTACAGCAAGTCCAAGAAGTAAGCCTTTAGCTTTATCTAATGCATGAGCGTCAGTGATTCGCTGGTTGAGTGAATACATCCACTCAGGTTTTTCTGGTTTTGCATCAGGCATAGGCTGCGGGTCGTAAGCCATCCTGTTTCTAAGTTGAGGCGAAAGCTCAGGAAGTAGATGCGCATATTTCCTGGCGTAAATATTAAGATCAAAATCCGGCAATCTTAGGTCAATCATAGAACCTCCTCATAATTCAAAATCACTTTCCCATCAGAATCAACACGATCAATCACCTTGAACTTTGTTCCTGGTGGATATAAAACTTCTGCCTCATTAGGAAATTCAGAAAGGAAGCTTATATCTTTTCCTGAAACACCTTTTACGTTAATTGATATCGATCCCATAAAAGGCTCCTTCGCCGAAGTGCTCATAAATCCAGCATCAGAGACAACATTGCCAATCTGATTTTTATTAAGGACTGATTCAGGCAAAGAGAAAATACCTCTTTTTGTTTCTGCAGTATATGCTGGCAAACGCTGTAACCCTTCAGTAGCATGGGCTGCGAAAGCTTCTAATTGAGGGGTTAACTCAGCTGTTCCCCTTAGTGCTGGATTTATAGCCGAATACCCCTCATTGGTAGTATAACCATATAAGGCGCCAATTTGGTCATCAGTCAGGACTTTTGAAGTTTCAATATCGTTTTTTATTGCATTTGAACGTCCTTCACTAATCCAACGTTCAGCAGTGCTTTTACCAACAGCCTCAGACAAAGGCATTTTCGGAACAACAGGTTCAGCAACAACTTCAGGTACCACCTCAACGTTCTCACCCGTTTTGACAGCACGCCAGTCATCAAATTTCATGCCCCCTTTGCCACCCAATGCCCCACCGGCAAAACTGCCTGCCAGCATAGACCATTTTTGTCCGTCAGAGCCTTCCCCGAACAGTCTGCCACCGACCCAATTGCCAGCGTAACCGCCGCCCATTGCGCCTGCTAACCCTAACAGCGCAATAGCAGGTGAAGCCAGTACCGCAACGGCTGCAGTGCCGACTCCCATCATTAACCAGTTTACCCAGCCGGGGATTTCGGGGTTGATATCGTCAGTCTGAAGTTTGCCGCCGCCAATAAACACATTGGTGGAACCGCCAGATATCTCCGCACTGCAGGTCAAACGGTCTCCAATCCGGGCGGCAGGAAAGTTGTTAATAAAAACCTTATCTGAACCTTCAGCAACCCGTTGCGATGAACCGCTGTGCTCATCACAGTCGCCTTTAGACAAATGTGCCCGTATTGCTGCTCTGTTGTTAGTGAAAACATTCGGCGAGCCGGACAAGAGCTTGCCCGTATTATGTCGCGGGGCCCACGACATGCTTCCAAGCACTTCTCCCACCCCTCCGGCCGCACAGGCACCGGCTGCCGCCGCTGATACTGCAACCAGAGCGGCTCCACCGGTAACAACAACGGCTGCTGCACCTAATATGGCACCGCCAATCAAACCGGCGATCATCCAGCCTTTGGAAGCAGTATGGGCTATCTCGTCTTGCTCTCTGGCAGCATTGAATTCAGCCATGATTTATACATCCTTATGTCTCTGAAGAAACGCAAGGATTTGTTGTTCGCTGGCGAGATCTGCTGGTCCTTTAAACGCTTTTGCCATACCCAGAATATCTCTTAAAGATGAGTTTTTTCTGCGTGGTGATGTCCATAATGCATAGCGTAATGGTTCTTCATTATTTAAGGCGGCGATATGTAATGGGCTTCCCGCTGAGTCAAAGAACAAATAACTGCCATTCAGTGCTCTTTTCAAATCAACATTCTGATAAAGTATTGTCACCGTTTCATGTGCAGTAAGCACTTTGGTGTCATTATCAAAAGAAAAGAAGACTCCTGATGAATCTGCTGCGACCGGCATCGGCTCATCATCACACTTGAGAGAATTAAATTTTATACTGCCAATGATCTCCTGATATTGCTTAGTATAGTAATCATTAAACCGACCCGGGCACGTTCCAATATAGCAGACGATTTTCTTGCCCCCAGCGTCATCATCAAATAAAACAATGGATTGTTTTTGCCAGATCTCAACACCGTCATTTTCAAAATGATAAAAAAGCTCAACTGAAGGCAGGTTATCTATTTCGATCAGTTGTGATGTTACACTCACGAAAGCAGGAACAGTGACACTCATTTCATTGATAATTCTCGCAGCTACTTTTTGAACTGTATCGTCATGGAAAGCAGATGCACGAGACACCACAAAGGTAAATTCACTCGCATTATTTTCGCTGAGCGTAAACAGATTCATCGTTCTGTCTTTGAATATATCAGGTAATTCAATTGACGCTTCCTGGAGAGTATAAGTAGCCATATTTATCCTTTGCTATCTTTTGTTGATGATGAGAAGTAGTTTTCGATTTCACTTTTTATTTTATTTTTATGCCCACTACCCGGTGCAATTGTTGCAGCACTACCGCCTGCAGGATTTAAGTGCAGTTCACCACCTTTGGTATTAATTTCCCCATTACCATTGACGGTAATATTGAAGTTTTTACCAATAAAATTAATCTCACCTTCTTTAGTTAACTCAATAGCACTGAGACCACATTCAATTCTTACGGTATCTCCGGCCGCAATTGTGTATGAAGCAAAAGCCTGTTCAGTACGGTTACCCGTTGTGAGCGTTTTACTGTTTCCCTGTGTGCCAAGAGTATGGTCGCCTTCTACCCGAGTCTCATTATCAGCACCCACTGAAACCGTCCTGTTGTTCAGAACACTATGTGACTCATCATTTTTAACATGCGTATCCATGTTCTTCTGCGCCTGAATCCACAAGTGTTCCTCACCCGCCTTATCCTCAAACCTCAGCGCGTTCGCAGTATCCGCCGTGCCATCCTTCGATCGGCTCAGAAAACCCATCTGCGTCGCCGCAGCAGGCAGCGCCCACGGCGGCATGCTCGCCTCGTTGTACACCCGGCCGATGATCAGCGGACGATCCGGGTCGCCATTAATAAAGTCCACCACCACTTCGTCGTTAACGCGCGGGATCTGCACGCCGCCGAACCCCTGACCCGCCCACGCGCTGGAGACGCGCACCCAGCAGGAGCTGGTGTCGTCGCCCTTCGCCAGCCGGTCCCAGTGAAACTTCACCTTCACCCGCCCGTAGCGGTCGGTCCAGATAGACTCGCCTTTCGGCCCCACCACCTTCGCGGTCTGCGGGCCGTGCGTTTTCGGCCACGGCGTCTCCGGTGGCGTGCGCCAGGTCACCGACGACGGCAGCACCGTGAAGTCGATGTTGTGACGGCTCTCGCCGCTGTCGCCGCTGGCGTAGGGGTTCTCGGCGAAGTCATAGGTCGCCGACGTCACCAGATACTCGCCGTTGTCGCTGAAGTGCGGCGCGTTGATGATGGCGAAGGTAAAGCCCGGCGCGATGCCGGTGGCCGTGCCCGACCCGCTGACACGGTGGTGCTCCGCCTGCCACACCTGCTGGCGGATGCGCGCATAGGACTCGCCGTGGCTGTGGTCGACAAAATGCCCCGGCCAGTCGTAAACGTCCACCGAGCCCGGCACCGGCGACGCCGGGTTCTGCCGCGCCTGCAGCATCCACGCGTTCGGCTTGCGGAAGTCGTAGTCGTCGGTGCTGTAGATGCCCGGCGTCACGCTCTCCGCCAGCGACCACTGGCTGATGCCCTCTTCCGTGACCACGCCGCCCGACGGCGTGACGTGATAGGCGATGGTCTCATAGCCCGGAAACGCCTGATGCTGGTCCGGCGCGTCGCACAGCACCAGCGTGTGTTTGTCCGCCTCGTGGCGGAAGAAGTAGTACATCCCCTCCAGCTCCATCAGGCGGCTGATGAAGTCCAGGCTGCTCTCCTGATACTGCACGCAGTACTCCCACACCCGGTAGTTGCCCGCCAGGCGCGTCTCAACGTTGACCGCGTACTCCTTCAGCAGCGTCTGCACAATCTGCGGCACCGTCTGGCTCTGGAAGATGCGCAGGTTGCGGTCGCGCTTCATGGGCCACAGGTCCGGCTCCACCGTCAGCTGGTAGCACGCGTAGCGGGTGCCGCTCAGCTCCTGGCTGCGCACCGCCACCCGGGTGATTTTGCCGTTGAGGTAGCGCGGGCTCAGCGCGTTCAGCAGGCCGTCGGTCGGCAGCGTAAACGTCACCGGCTGGCCCAGCAGGGCGTGACGGTCGATGCGCGCGTCGGTGGAGAGCAGCTCAGCGGTGAGCACAAACGGACGGGACAGCGTCTCGCTGCCCGTGAGCGTATGGAACAGCAGGCCGTCCGCCGGCAGCTGTGCAGTAATGCGTGAGAACATAAGTAATCCCTGACTATTAACTGTGTGGATCGAGCAACCAGACGCCTTCTTCGCTGATGGTCAGCGTCTGCTGGCGGGTGCCGCTCTGGCCGCTGATGGCAAAGGTGTAGTTACCCGGTGCCAGCTGCAGCGTGGCGAAGCCATTCACCGCCGGGACCAGCGCCTGCGGCTGGCCGTTTACCTGAACGCGTTCACCCTGCTGAAGACGGATGTAGACCTGGGCGACCGGCGCGGGTGGCGGTGCCGGTTGCGGATCGGGTTCACGTGCTGCGGTCTGTTCGGGCTCAGCAGTCTGAGCCGGCGCGCGGGCAACCGTCTCTGCCGGGGCGTCAGCCTGCGTCGGTGGCGCAGCCACCGGCGGGTTAACCGGCGCGACGGTGGCGGCAGGCGCGCTGTTTTGCGCAGTCTCAGCCGGTGCCGTCTGTTCATCACCACGCGACATCAGCAGACCGGCGCACAGGCCGACCAGCACGCCTGCGGCCACCAGGCCCGGCAGCGCAAAGCGGTGTCCCAGCAGCGTTTTCAGCGGTGAGGCGGGCGGGATGACCGCCTCCTCTTCAATCGGCACCAGCATGGTGCCCGGCCCGCTCATTTTTGCGCTAAGCAGGGGTTCAGGCTCGCGCTCCGGCAGCGCCATCAGCGCCGCAAAATCATCAATGCTCTGCGGGCGAGCTTCCGGCTTCAGCGCCAGCGCACGATCAACGGCGCTGAGCAGCGCGGTGGAGTAGCCCGCCAGACGACGCTGCTCCAGCGGCTGATAGTTATCTTCAATGCTGCGCACCACGCTCACCGGCGGCGGCGCACCGGTAATCAGCGTATGCAGCACCGCGCCCAGCGCGTAGATATCGGTCCATGCGCCCTGCTCGCTCTCATCGTTGTCGCTGTACTGCTCAATCGGCGCATAGCCGGGACGCAGCATGGTCTCGCTCTCATCCGACAGGTTGCCGATGGTTTTACGCGCCGAGCCGAAGTCCAGCAGGATCGGCTCGCCACTGCTCTGGATCTGGATGTTATCCAGCGAGATATCGCGGTGCAGATAACCCGCCTCATGGATGGTCTTAATCGCCCCCAGCAGCGGCGGCAGCAGGCGGCGAATCCAGGTTTCATTTACCGACTGCGGATTACGTTCGCGGAAGCTGGAAAGCGTGGTGCCGCTGTAAAATACGGTGCCCATATAGGCGGTGTCGTTCTGCACCCAAAAACGCAGCACGTGCAGCAGGTTCGGATGATTGAAACGCGCCAGCAGCCGCGCCTCCTGAATAAAGCTGTTCAGTCCGGCGTGAAAGGTTTTGCTGAACCGCTCGCTGCGCAGCACCAGGTTAAGGTCATCGCTGCGCACCGCCAGCGAGGCGGGCATAAACTCTTTGATGGCGATATCCCGCTCCAGCTGGTGATCCCAGGCGCGATAGACGATGCCAAAGCCGCCACCGCCGATGACCTCTTTGATTTCAAATTCATTGAAGCGGTAACCCAGCGGCAGGGCATTGGGGACATTCAGGGGTTGATCATGTTCCGACATTTTCGAAAACTCTCTGATAGCTAGGCTTTAAACAGCGAACTGGCAGACAAATTCGCCCTGCTCACAACGCACCTCAACGCGGCGATAACGTTCATCGCGGGCCTGGGCACTCAGCAGTATCTGGCTCATCTGCGGCAACAGCGTGTTGGTGAGGATAGCATCCACCATGCGACCGCCCGACTCCACCTCGGTGCAGCGCTGCACGATCTGGCTCACCACCGACTCGTCAATCTGCGCCTCAATGCCATGATTGTCGGCCAGACGACGCACAATGCGCGCCAGCTGCAGCCGCACAATCTCCGCCAGCATCGCGTCACTGAGCGGGTAATAAGGGACCACCAGCAGACGGCCCAGCAGCGCAGGCGGGAACACCTCCAGCAGCGGCTTACGCAGTGCGGTGCTCAGGGCGTCAGGATCCGGCATCAGTTCAGGATCGGCACACATCGCGCTGATGAGCGTCGTACCGACATTCGAGGTCAGAATGATGATGGTGTTGCGGAAGTCGATGTGACGCCCTTCGCCATCTTCCATCCAGCCTTTGTCGAACACCTGGAAGAACAGCTCATGCACGTCCGGGTGGGCTTTCTCAATTTCATCCAGCAGCACTACGCTGTAGGGGCGACGGCGCACCGCTTCCGTAAGCACGCCACCTTCGCCGTAACCGACGTAGCCTGGCGGGGCACCTTTCAGCGTCGAAACGGTGTGCGCCTCCTGAAACTCACTCATGTTGATGGTGATGATGTTCTGCTCGCCGCCGTAAAGCGACTCGGCCAGCGCCAGCGCGGTCTCGGTTTTTCCGACGCCGGACGGGCCGCACAGCATAAAGACGCCCGCCGGTTTGTTGGGGTTATCGAGGCGTGCGCGCGTGGTGCGCACCCGCTTCGCGATCAGCTCCAGACCGTGACGCTGGCCGATGACGCGCTGGTTCAGGGTATCCGCCAGATTCAGCACGGCGTCGATCTCATTCTTCACCATCCGGCCCAGCGGAATGCCGGTCCAGTCCGAGACCACGGCCGCCACCACGCCCGCATCGACGGCGGCAAACAGCAGCGGCGTGTCGCCCTGCAGTGCTGTGAGCTGCTGCTGCGTTGCATCACGCTGGTCACGCAGCACGGGATCCTCTTCCGTCACACAGCGGGCCCGCAGCGCAATCAGCGTTTCGACCAGCTCGCGCTCCTGCAGCCAGCGCTGTTGCAGCGCATCGCGTTCGGCTTCCAGCGCTGCGCGTTCGCCGGCAATCGCCTGCTGGCGGGTCACATCGCCAGGACCGACCCTGATTTCGCGTTCCACGATCTCCGCTTCAATTTCCAGCGCGGCCAGACGGTGCAGGCAATCTTCCAGCGCCGCAGGCTGTGCGCCCTGGCTGACCGCCACGCGGGCACAGGCGGTATCCAGCAGCGCCACCGCTTTGTCAGGCAGCTGGCGCGCCGGAATATAGCGATGCGACAGTTTTACCGCCGCACTGACCGCATTATCCAGCAGCAGTACCCGATGATGTTTCTCCAGCGCGCTGACGGTACTGCGCAGCATCAGAATCGCTTTGGCTTCATCCGGCTCCTGCACCTGCACGGTCTGGAAGCGACGGGTCAGCGCCGGATCTATCTCAATGTACTTTTTGTATTCAGCCCAGGTGGTCGCGCCGATGGTGCGCAGCTGTCCGCGTGCCAGCGCCGGTTTCAGCAGGTTGGCGGCATCGCCGGTGCCCTGCTGCCCGCCCGCGCCGACCAGGGTGTGGATCTCATCAACAAACAGCACAATCGGCGTCGGGCTGGACTGCACCTCATTGATCAGTGCCTGCAATCGCGCTTCGAACTCCCCTTTCATCCCGGCACCGGCCTGCAGCAGGCCGATATCCAGCAGCCAGAGCTGCACCTCGCGCAGTGGCGCAGGGACATCGCCCGCCGCGATGCGCAGCGCAAGGCCTTCGACCACCGCCGTTTTGCCGACGCCCGCTTCGCCGGTCAGCAGCGGGTTATTCTGACGACGACGCATCAGGATATCGACCATCTGGCGGATCTCATCGTCACGTCCGGTCACCGGGTCGATGCGGCCTTCACGGGCGCGCGCAGTCAGGTCCTGCCCGTACTGTTCCAGCGTGGTGCCGCTGGCCGCTGGCGGTGCGCCTGCATCAGACGGGGCGCTCAGCGCCTGCTGCGCTTCTTTGCTGTTGCTGAGCAGCGTGTCGAACTGCTCCAGCAGGGCATCCGCATTCACGCGGCTGAACTGGCCGGAGATGCCTTTCAGTACGCTGGCCAGGTTAAAGGTTTTGAGGATGCCGATCAGCAGATGGCCGCCGCGAATACGGGTTGCGCCATATTTCAGCGAGGCGTAAACCCACGCCCGCTCGACGGCGCTGTCGATATGCTCGGAGAGGTCAGAGACCGCACTGGCACCGCGTGGCAGGCGATCCAGCGCGGCAACGATGTCCTGCGTCAGGGCCTTTTCATCCAGTGAAAAATGTGTGATGACCTGCTGTAAATCGCCATCCTGCTGCTGCATCAACTGATGCAGCCAGTGCACCAGCTCAACATAGGGGTTGCCGCGCAGTTTGCAAAAGGCGGTGGCGCTTTCCAGCGAGGTAAATAACAGCGTATCCAGTTTGCCGAATAGTACGGCACGGCTGATTTCTGACATAGGGGGACTCTCTTCAATGAAAGACGCAGGCTGTGTAACAGGGAAAGCGGCTGGGCTAGCGCGGGGCAGCCTCAACCTCAAACAAAAAATCTTCACGATCGTGCGGCTGCGGCGCGTGCCCCAGCCAGCTGGTGTAACCGAGTCGGGCACCACCACCCAGCGCCACACCCTGCACCGCGTCAGCGGCGAGGATCAGGCTGAGATCCCACTGCATTTCGATACCGAGGTAGTGCCGCACCCAGTCGCGCACTTCCTGCGCGCCGGGCGCATCGGGCAGGAAATGCGCATACTGAGCGGCGCTGAGCGGCCCCAGATGCAGGCGGAAGCGGTGCTGCACGTCACGCACCGCCACACCGAGAAAGGCCGAGGTGCCCAGACGGGGCATATGGCGTCCCGCGCCCAGCCGGGCCTGATCGCGGCTGTCCAGCGTCAGCCAGTGCGGCAGATTCTGCGTGAGCCTGACCGGTACGCCAAAGTAGTGGCGCAGGATGCGCACCAGCCCTTCGGCATCGTGACCGTGACGGCTGAGATGCCCCACCAGCATCAGGCGGGCATGGAGACTCAGCGAGCTGGCCTGCTGCTGGGCCGGTAAACCGATGCCCGCCAGGCAGGCAAGGTAGTTGAGAAAGCGACTGTCATCAGGGCGGTCCAGTGACACGGTTGGCTGCGCATCCGCCCAGGCGCGATAAAACAGCAGCGTGGCGCGATGGTGAAACAAGTCAGCAAACGCCGCCAGGCTGTGATCCTGATGATGCACGATGCGTTCGTGCACATATTCGGTCAGATGGGTCGGCAGCGGGCCGTTAGGGCCAAACAGGCCAAAGCTGTAAATCGACAGCGCGTGCCGCCCTGTGTCGTCACACGGCGTGGCGCTGGCGACGGTGGCGGGCGCAAACGCCAGTGATGGCGTCTGACCGATGCGCACCGGTTCGAACTTCGGCAGCGGCGCACGACCCAGCGGATAGCGCTGGCCGCCCTGCGCATCCAGCCGCCGCAGCAGCTGAAACAGGTCATAGCGCCACGGTGCGGCCATCACTTTCTGCCAGAAATCCTCCGGCAGACGGGTCAGCCGTGGCAGTGAAACAACTTTATCGCCACTCATATCAGCGCTTTCCGGCCCATGCGCGGTGGCCAGTAGCCCACTTCGCCACGCTGCTGGCTGTTCAGGGTGAACTCCGTAAAGCTGTTCAGCGCTACGAGGCGGCCACAGACCCGCTCCAGCACGCTGCCGAACAACCACGGGCTGGCACCTGAAAACGCCTGCTCATCCACCTCCAGCGTAATGCTGACACCGCGGGCAAACACCACCGGGCCGGGTTCAGGCACACGGCGGTTAACCGCGCTGAGCGTACAGTGGCGGATGCCGTCGATCTGGCGGGCAACCGGCGCTTCCGCAAGGTTGGCATAGAGGCTGAGCAGCTGGCGCAGTGCCGCCGCACCTTCACCCTCGCTGCTGTCCATCAGGCTGAGGTAATTCATCTGCAGGTGGCTGATCAGCCGCCACGCTGAAAGTCCCTCGGCCAGCGCCGGACGCGGTGGCGTCGGCCCCTTACACAGTTTCAGCCCGGCGACCGGAATTGAATCCGGCATCACAAAGTTGCCCTGATCCTGCTGCAGCATGAGCGGCAGATCGCGGCTGGTACACATCACGTCAGCCGAGAGGTAGCGTACCTCATCGCGCCACGGCGTATGATGCTCATCCACCAGCGACAGGAAGACTTCTGAACCGATGTAGCCGGTGCGCGTACCGTAGCGCTGCGCCTGTTCTGACAGGGTGCGCTGTTCGCGGCGGAGCGAGAAGTAAGCGCCGTAATCACCCTGATCGCCGCTGAAGGTGCTCCAGAACGGACGGAAAATCTGCTCCTCCCGCTTGCCTTCCACAGTGGCGAACAGCCGCTGCACCGAATGCACCTCATAATCCAGCGGCCGGATGTTATCCACCACCAGATGATATTCATGCTGGCTGTCGCTGACCTTCAGGCGCTCAGCGGTTTTCGGAAACAGATTGATGACCGGCGTGCAGTGCAGCGCCAGATGCGTGTTATCGACCACGCTTTCCAGTGCGCTGTCCGCTTTGTCGAGCAGAATGATGATGTCGAATGCGGTAGCGTTGTCGCAGCGGCGCAGAAACGGCGCAAGCTGGTTCAGGCTGATAAACTGGAAGCGAGCCGGGAAAGCAAAATATTCCTGCAGCAGCCGGTAGCCGTCGAAGTTGCGCAGATCGTCCGGCAGCAGCGCCTGCTCCGGCGCAAAGCCCTCCTGCTGCAGGGCAGCATCCGGCAGCACCTGACGCTGAGGCCGCTGCTCTGCCGACTGAAGCACGATGCCCACCCGATGCTGCATCAGCAGTTCAAGCAGCTTCAGCGCCTGGATATCCGGGCCGCTCAGGAACAGCATCAGGTCATCCACGTTGAGCTGACTCAGCGAAGAGATACCTTCACAGCTGATGCGAATGCGCAGCGCACTGGCCGCGCCCAGTCCACCCAGTTTCAGCTCGCCCGTGGGCAGATCACCGGGCACGCCGCCAAGGCTGACCTCGCTGATATGCAGCGGATGCAGCGCGACATCCTGCGCGGTCGTGTAGCTGCAGGTCACGCCGGTTTTTTTCAGGTTCTGGCTCTCCATCATGGTGCCACGCGGCACGCGAAAGCCCTGCGTGATATCGCCTTTCCGGCTGTCCGGCGTCAGCTGGGCGATCGCCATTGATGGCGTGGGCGAAAGATAGGAAGGCGCAATCATCTCCAGCAGACGCTGTGAGAAGCGCGGAAACTCTGCATCCATCTTCAGCTGCACGCGCGACGTCAGGAAGGCGAAGCCCTCCATCAGCCGCTCAACATACGGGTCCGCCACGTCGATGCCGTGCATACCAAGGCGTCCCGCCACTTTCGGATAACGCGTGGCGAACTCCGCGCCCATTTCGCGCAGGTAAGCCAGTTCACGGTTGTAGTAGTCGAGCAGATTGCTGTCCATGATTACCCTGCATCCTGAAGTTCGAAATGGCCGCTCTCCAGATCAACCTGAGTGCGGAACAGAAACGCCAGCGGATAAGGCACGCACCAGAGCCGCCCTTTGATCTCAATCGACAGCACGTTGTGCAGGCTGAGCGAGCCGAGATCGCTGACGCAGCGCACCTGCAATCCCTGCGGCAGAATGCGCGGCTCGAAGTGCAGAATGGCGTTGGTCATTTTGCGCTGCATATCCTGCCATTCGATATCAGAGACGTTCTGCCCGGCCAGCGGCGCTACGCCAAAATTCCAGACAGAACGCTGCACCTGATCAAAGCCGCTCAGATCCTGCTGCGCTTCGTTATTAATGGTGTTAAACAGCCACTGCAAATCGCGTAATACGTGGCGGCGCAGCGTGCTGTGGCTGATCAGCATGCTGTTCTCCGCCTCCTTCTGCTTGTCCGGCGCGTTGTCGGTGAGGCGATCAAGCAGTGAGGATTGCAGCTTGTCGCGGGCGGTTAACGCATCGCGCTTTTTGCGCGCACGAAAGCCGCCATGCAGCTGGGCATAGCCGTCGTTCTGCGCGCCTGAATCATGGCTCATCGGCAGACTCAACGCTGTCGAACGCGACCTGCTGCAGGCTCAGCAGCGGGAATTCCATGCTGTCACTGAGCCACATTTTTTGTCCGTGGCCGATGAACTGCTCCGAATCGTCGCCCGGTTGCTGCCATTCCGTGACGCTGGCACGCAGAAAACGCTCGTCGCCACCCGCCAGCAGCGGATAGCGCGCCGGGATCTGACACACCTGTTCACTGCCGTCCACCAGCTGCACCCGCGTATGACGCCACACAAGGTCGGTAACGCTGACGGGGGCCTGAAACTGCATCTCACGGATCGCGGCAAACGGGATCCAGTAATAACGCCCCTGATTGATCACTTCACACACCGGCCCGAAACGGCTGTCGCCGTCCATCAGCCAGCTGAAGGCGGTGGGCTGATCCTGCTGCGTCGCGGTGCCGGGATTGGCGGCAGCGAGGTCGAGTGCGTCGGCACGCAATGCGCTGCCGCGTGCAACATCACCCGCGATATCGGCCTTTACTGCGGCCAGCAGTGTGTCGCACCAGTGCCATGCGCTGCCCGGCAGCACCGGCTGTGCTTCTCCGCGCAGTACCGCGTCGCGCTGCAGCTCACCGGCAATCGCCTGCTGCAGCAGATTGACCGTGGGTTGTGCCTGCGGGCTTAGCGCCAGCCAGGACTGCAGTTGCGTCTGCGCACGCGTCCAGTTGCCCGCCAGACAAAGCAGCTGTACAAAGGCGGCACGCAGGTCGGCATTCGCCGGATTTGCCTGAATCTGGCGGGTGACGTCAGCCAGCGTTTCGCTGAGCGTGGCGTTCGCAAGATGATGTTGTAAGGATTCCATGCAAACTCCTTTTGCGTCAGTTAAGGGTGCGATAGACCGCAGCGGCGGGATCTCTCAGTTCAGGGTGCAGTTTTTCCACCAGCTGTACGCTCAGCGTGGCATCACCGCTGACCCACGGAGACCAGACTTTGCGAACTTCCTGCAGACGCGCCTGCAGCGCACTCGCATCAGCGGCTTCACTGGCGGGCATCTGCACCACCACCTGACGCGTTGCCTGCCAGCCGTTAAAGCGGTTGCTGAACGGCAGAACCAGCCAGCTCTCCGGGGATTTTTCGTTGCTCAGCACCATGCGCTCACTGTTGACCGTGGTGATGTGCAGTTCGGCGGTGGGAGACTGACTGTTCAGCCCCATCACCGGGAAGCCCTGCAGGAAAGTCACGCCGACGGCCGCCGGTGCGCCGTTACCCTGCTGCGTCAGGCGGCTGTGTCCGCTGAGCCAGCCATCAGAACCGCAGACCAGCCCCTGCTTTGCTGGCACAAACAGCGCGCTGCCCTGCGCCGGATGCTGCCACCAGGTGCGGAAATGACAGCCATCAAGCAAACTGAACTGCAGCCACGGCGAGGTGTCAGCCTGGGCGGCATTCGCCAATGCATCAGCGGGCACGGCAGACGTGGCGGGCTGTTGCTGTGGCGGCGCGGTCGGGGTCACCACGGTTTTCCACTGCTGGGCGCGGGCAGCGCTGCCGGTGGCGATCTCACCGCCCTCTGCATCCGTCAGCTGCCAGTGCAGCTGCTGCAGCGGTTTACACTGCGACGCCATCAATCCCGCAACGCGAGGCAGGAAGGTTTTCAGCACCGCAGGATCTTTCTCCCCCTGCGTGACAATGCGCAGGTTAATGGTGCTGTTACACCAGCTCGCCAGCTGATTGTTTTTGACGTTATCAATCCAGACATCCAGTTTCTGAGCCGGGGACTGAACGATGCGATAGTTTTCAGCATAAGCCTGCGTGCTGAGCAGCAGCGCTGCCAGACCCAGTAATCCATATTTCATGTTGGCGTTCTCAATCTCGCAGAGGGAAGAACTGCGCCGCTTCAGAGAGCGAGTGCAGTAAAGTGGTGTCCTGGGGTGATCCAATCCAGACGGCCAGCGCGCTGAAGTTATCCTGCTGCCCCTCATCCGGCTGGTCGTTTTTAATGATCTGCTGCATCAGCGTCAGCCACTCTTCCGGCGTGTTCACCATGTGCAGCGACTGCTGCATCTGCTCCAGCGATACGCCGTGCCAGAAACCATCGGTGCAGAGCAGAAAGGCATCGCCATCTTCAATCTCCACCACGTCGCTGTAGCTGGCGTCGCGCTGCTCATCACCCATCCCCAGCGCAAAATAGAGCAGGTTGCTGTTGATCCCTTCGGTGCGGTGTCCGGCATCTTTCATCTGCTGCACCAGACTGTGATCGGTGGTGACGAGATAGAGATAGCCGCGCCGGAACAGATAGAGGCGGCTGTCCCCCGCATGGGCCCAGCAGGCCAGATGATAGTCCCGGTCGATGAACAGGCTGACCATCGTGGTTCCCATCCGGCCATGTTCGCTGCTGGCTTTTTGCTGCTGACGTATGGCGTGATTGGCGTGATTGACATAGCGGCGAATCGACTGCGCATCGAGATGCGCATTGCCATCAAAGGCCTCCAGCAGGCTGCTGCGGGCAATCGACGCCGCAATCTCGCCGCCGGGGAATCCGGCCACACCGTCGCATACCACAAAGCAGGCGGAGCGTTTGCCGATGACATCACCGATCTGATCCTGATTACTGGCGCGATCGCCCTGATTCGACGTCGAGGCAATAGTGATATTCATGCGTCATCCGTGTGGGTTTGTGAGTCTTTGTACTGATTGACTTCCAGGTCATAGGCGTGCAGAAACGCTTCACCAAACAGGGTGTGGAAATCGTCCTCGATTTCGCCCGCCGTCTCGCCGTAGCGCTCAACAAAATGCTCCCACAGCGCCGCTTTCCGGCTGCCCGGCAGGCCGATGCGTGAGACCGACCCCGCCTGACGCGCCTCTTCTTCCAGCTGTTCCGGGTTAAAGGATTGCAGCATTGAGGCGATGATGGCGCGGATCCCGGCGATCATCCCCAGCTGGTGAGCCTGCAGGTCAATCAGCGCATCGCGCACGGCCTGACGCGGCGGCATAAAGCCCGGCATCCGGCTGCCGAACATCTGCATCAGCACGGTTTTACCCGACGGCAGCAGCTTGAACGGGTTGTTAGCGTCGTCGAGGATCACCGTCATGTCGGCCTTCACCCCGCGCTTGAGGATTGAACGCGACGAGAGCAGCGCGACGGTGCCCTGTGAGAACATGCTGAGCATCTGACCAAACTGCAGCATCTGCTCCCGGTCAAATTGCGGTGTCGGCTGCAAATCACGCAGGCCCATGCCCTCCAGCAGCGCATCCAGCAGTTCACCTTTCAGGGCGTCACCGCTGCTCTGGCTGGATGTGGACGGCTGCACGGCGGCGTCATGCTGATGACCCGACGCGACCGGGTCGATACGCAACCGGCCTTTTGGCGTTGGTGATGGCGCACGCTGCACCGCCTGGGGTGTCGGCAGCGTAATGCCGCCGTAGTCGTTCTGCGGATTAACGGCACCGGTCTGGCCGGGCTCCGCATCATCCGCCAGTGGCGTCTGGCGCGGGGCATCGCGGTGAGCATGGTCATCAACAGGTAAGTCGCCGCCGCTGAACAGCGGTGAGTTATCCCGTTCGTTCAGGCTGACGGAGGCCTGCTCGGGTGCGAATGCGGTGACCGGCTCAGGCTTTGCCGCCGGTTGAGGCGTGACGGGCGGCGTGGCCGGTTTCGCGGGCTCCGTCAACGCTGGCTGCGCCAGTGGCACGGCATTCCCCATCATCAGTCCCAGCGGATCGTCGTGGTTGCGCACATCCGCACTGCTCTCGCCGTCGAACAGGCTTAGCGGATCCAGTTCAGCGGCGGGCGCTTCAGCCTGCTGTGGCGCAGTGTTCTGCTGCGCCGACAGCGTGCTCGGCGTGCGGTCCTCAAAAATGCTCTGCTGCGCGAACAGCGCATCGCCGTCGTCAAACAGGCTGCTGTTTTTAGGCTGCTGACCATAATCCAGCGGCGCATCGTTGATCAGCTGTGCCAGCGGATCTTCCGGATTACGGTCTGCCGCAGCGGGCGCGGTCAGCGGATGGGCATCCGGCATTTCCGGCGCGGCTTTGCGTTTAGAGAGATCGTCGGAAATCGAAAATTCTTTCGCCAGGCTGTCCCAGATTTCGCTGGGGATGGCGGCAGTGGTGCTCGCGTTTTCGGCTGCCGGTTCACGGGGAGCCGCTGCAGGCTGGACCGGCTCAGGACGCGGAATCGCCCTTTCAGCCTGCGGTTGCTGCGCACTGTTGAGATCGCTGACCCGCAGCTGGTAATCATCAATACCCAGAATGTCGCCATCCTGCAGCTCAACCTGACGACCGCGTTCCAGCGGAATATCGTTGAGCAGCACGCGCGTTACATTGCCACGGTTAGTCAGGCGACATTCGCCGCTGGCGGTGATGTGCACAATGGCCTGTAGGCGCGAAAGCGTGCGGTCGTCATCCGGCAGTACCAGATTGTTGTCCACGCCGCGACCAATGGTGCCGCCAGGCGGGAAGAAGTCACAATGGGTCTGCGGCGGCTGTTGGCCCGGTTTAGTCGTTATTATCGTAAAGCGCATAACGGATTCCTGCGGTTAGCGGTTCGGCATCTATACCGCGCACCTCTCGGAGAAAGGCGCGGGGTATAGAGAGCGGAGAGTTTAATTTTGGGGTTGGGGTTATTATTTTTTTCGCTGAGTTTATTTATCTGTTTAAATAGCAGCGCTGACTTATTTTTTTAAAAACGACATTTCGTCAACACATTAATTTTCAATAAATTGATGAGGCAAATAATTCAAATAGATCCGAGGTTGATTATTATAAGAATTAACTGTGAATAACCAGTTTAGATTCAATCGACACGAAATTATTTACTGAAGATGAATAAAATTGATAACAGCGTAGTACAGAGAGTTACTTTATAGAGAATATTGTGCCCAGTCTGAAAAGTCTGAGCACGACGATATAATCAGTAAGGCAGTTGCTTAAGAATAGCAGTACGCTCTTTGTCGATGCGGATAACGCAGAGGTTGGTCGCCACCGCATTCGCATTGCTGCCTTCTTCGGCGGCGAAGGCTTCCAGCCTGCACTGACCATCACGATACTTCAGCCAGTTGCGCTGGGTATCCACCAGCGTAGCGACATAGTCATCAGCCAGTTTTTTCTGCGTGCCGTACATCTGCACAATGCGTTTTTTAGCCGTCTGGTACTCTTTGTTCAGGTCATCTTCCGCCAGCTTCTTCTGCTGAACAGTACACTGGAACAGCGCACCGTCTGAAGGCTGTTTTGCACAAGGTTCCTCAGCGAGCGCTGAAGCGCTAATGCCAAGAGAGAAAACCGCTAAAGCCAATCCATGTACTAACTTCATACTCACTCCTGTTAACGATTTTTACGAAGATAATTTGCACGACGCCTGCCAGTCTCACCTGCACTGATAGCTGGAGTACTTTCAATATAATGGATCAGTGTATCAAAATCGTTGGTCATGCCCGCCATCATCGGGCGGGGACCTTTAGTCCAGCCCTGATAAACGAAGTCCACCATGATGTCTCTGATAGCAGGATGAAGATTTTCCCAAGCGACTTTACCTGGCTGGTTATCAGTATAATTGTCATAGTTCTTCCGTGCACGTTCGACGTAGCCCGGATAAATCGCTTCAAATAAGTTAATTTGCTGCTGATGACTGATTGTACCGATAGCGGCCTGGTTATTACGAACAAACTGACGCGCCTGTTCACCTTTAAGACCCGCTCCTTTGGCGATCATGGCCGCCTGACTTGCCGGCAATCCAGCGGACTGAAGTTGTGCAGAAATACTTGCCTCAGTACGCGAACCCAGATCGTAGCCGCGACCTAAAGTCACACCGGACTCCATTTTTTCTGGCCAGTGAATATGACGGCTAAAATAGCGGCTGGTCGGAGAGTCATCCCCTTCAGCGTCAAAGGTTACCTGACCGGCACTCACCACCAGCGGACCGGTTGACGGGTTATTGACTGGTGGCGCTGCTGGCCTTGGCGGCGCATTACCCGGCACGTTTCCGCTCATCAGGCTGCTCCACGTCTTGCCATGGATATCGACAACACCATCCGGACGAGACATAAAACGGGATTGAAACTGCCTAATTGCCTCAATGGTTTTCGGTCCCATGCGGCCATCCGCACGAAGTTGTGGATATCCATTGCGCTGTAATAACTGCTGTACTGTCTTCACGTCGCCGTAATGATTACGGCCACCGACACCAACCGAGCCAGAAATACTCATTTACTATCTCCGCACAATATTGTTGATTCAGAGAGTCCTTGTAAACCGGCTGGAGAATGAGCATGACGACGCCGACTTCTCTGGCCGGGAGAAATACGCCTCCTGTACGGAGGCGTATCGCTTCTTACGCTTCTTTGTTGCCTTTTATATCCCAGCCAGCGCTGGTTTCTGCGCCTTTACCACCGGAAGAGCTCTGCTCCCAGTACTGCTGTTTCACTTTAGAAGCCTGGAAGGCATACGTTACGCCCAGTGTGTCGTCGTGCTCAGAACCCACAAACTGAACGTTAGTCACCAGCACATCTTCCAGCGTGATGCGGGTGTATTCGATTTGTGTGCCGCCCGCTTTGCAAACAGACACTTCGACTTTAGCAATGTGCTTACCGCTGGCGCAGTTTTTCAGCAGCGCGGTGACAGCCTTATCGATTTTCGCATTGATGTGCAGGTCGTTGAAATTAACTTTACCCGCACCACCACCACCGCCCACGCTCATATTGCCTGGCTGGCTGGCACCCCAGGAAAAGGAGTCAATATCGATCCATCCAGTATGATTTGAATCTTTAGATTCACCTGTGACGCCGTCCACCTTCAGATACATATCAATAGCCATTATCTTTCACTCTTTATTGGTTGAGATTATTGCTTTCAAAAAAAGCAAGGATATGGCAAAAAGAAAAGCATGGGGCTGAATAAAACAGTCCATATTTTACCTTTGCCTTGCTTCTGAAATATCGTCATAAACCATATTTCAGATAGTGCATTGCCGGGCTCCGGGCCGGGCAATGTATTAAATTCTCATGACGAACATCGGAATTCTGAACAGGAAGTCAGGGAACACAGAAGCAATTAATACCTTTCCCTAAGCTTGTGCCCGGCCCAGTAAAAACCTAATGACGCAGTGACTGAAAGAGTAATCAGGATGCCGTTGATTATTTTCTCCATCATCGTGACATTCCAGTCAAAGACGAAGAGGTAATAACCTGCGCATGTGGATAAAATCAGGGCTGAAATAAAAACCAGCAGATAATGGAATAAATACAGAGCTAATTTTTTAACCATTCTTTTATCCTCCCTGACATTCATTCAGCAACCTTTCTGCCAGGCATCAGGCGCAAAACCCTTTTGCGCCTGATAACCCTGCGACTCAGCCCTTAAGCATTATCATTTTTCAGTGACGGCAGCTTAGAGACCAGACGCAGAGAAACCGTCAGGCCTTCCAGCTGGTAGTGCGGACGCAGGAAGAACTTCGCGGCGTAATAGCCTGGGTTATCTTCCTGCTCTTCCACATTCACTTCGGCTGCGGCCAGCGGCTTACGTGACTTGGTCTCCTGGGAGGAGTTAGCCGGATCGCCATCGACGTAGTTCATCACCCAGTCGTTCAGCCAGCGCTCCATCTCATCACGCTCGCGGAAGGAGCCGATCTTGTCACGCACGATGCACTTCAGGTAATGCGCGAAGCGGCAGCAGGCGAACAGATAAGGCAGACGTGCGGCCAGACGGGCATTCGCCGTCGCATCGGCGTCGTGATACTCCATCGGTTTCTGCAATGACTGCGCACCAATAAAGGCCGCGAAATCAGAGTTTTTGCGGTGTACCAGCGGCATAAAGCCGTTTTTCGCCAGTTCGGCTTCACGGCGATCGCTGATGGCGATTTCAGTCGGACACTTCATGTCCACGCCGCCGTCGTCGCTTGGGAAGGTATGGCACGGCAGGTTTTCCACCGCCCCGCCCGACTCTACGCCGCGGATTGCGGTACACCAGCCATACTCTTTGAACGAGCGGTTGATGTTCGCCGCCATCGCGTAGGCCGCGTTGCTCCAGGTGTAGTTGCCGTGATCGGAACCGTCGGTCTGCTCTTCGAAATCGAAGCTGTCGACCGGGTTGGTGCGGATGCCATAAGGCAGACGCGACAGGAAGCGCGGCATAACCAGACCCAGATAGCGTGCATCTTCCGACTCACGCAGGCTGCGCCAGGCGGCATATTCGGTGTTCTGGAAGATTTTGGTCAGATCGCGCGGATTCGCCAGCTCCTGCCACGACTCCATCTGCATCACTTCCGGCGCGGTGCCGGTGATAAACGGACAGTGCGCCGCCGCCCCGATGCGTGCCATCTCACCCAGCAGCTCAACATCCTGCGGGCTGTGGTCGAAGTAGTAGTCGCCCACCAGGCAGCCAAACGGCTCGCCGCCGAACTGACCATACTCCTGCTCATAAACCTTCTTGAACAGCGGGCTTTGATCCCAGCCGGCGCCCTTGTAACGTTTCAGGGTACGACCCAGCTCCTGCTTCGAGATGCTCATAAAACGGATTTTCAGCATCTCGTCGGTTTCGGTGTTGTTCACCAGATAGCTCAGGCCGCGCCAGGCGCTTTCCAGCGACTGAAACTCCGGGTGGTGAATAATCTGGTTCACCTGCTGCGACAGCTTTTCGTCAATCTCCGCGATCAGCGACTGAATGGTGCGATAGGCGTCGCTGGAGACGGTGACGGTGTTCTCCAGCGCCTGCTGCGCCAGCGTTTTTACCGCGCTTTCCACGGCGGCTCGCGCCTGGTCGCTCTTAGGCCGGAACTCTTTGTTCAGTAGCGCGCTGAACTCATCCTGACTGAAACTGGCTGCGCCCTGCGACTGCGGTTGTTGTGAAGTCTGCGTCATGCCTGCGGCTCCTTACCTTCAGTGGCCTCATCCTGCTTTGGCAGATGGGTCAGCGCCTGCAGCAGCGTTGGGTCCTGCAGCACCTTACCAATCAGCTCTTCCGCACCGTTTTTGCCGTCCATGTAGGTCAGCAGGTTCGCCAGCTGGGTACGCGCTTCCAGCAGCTTGCTCAGCGGCTCAACGTTGCGGGCCACGGCATCCGGCGAAAAGTCATCCATGCTGTCAAAGGTCAGATCGATATTCAGCTTGCCTTCGCCATTCAGGGTGTTGTCTACCTGGAACGCAGCGCGTGGCTTCAGCGCTTTCATGCGCTCATCGAAGTTGTCGATGTCGATCTCAAGGAATTTGCGTTCGTCGATGCCGGGCTGCGGCTCCAGCGGTTTACCCACCAGATCCGCCAGCACGCCCATCACAAACGGCAGCTGGATTTTGCGTTCCGCGCCATAAATTTCCACGTCATATTCAATCTGAACGCGAGGCGCGCGATTGCGGGCAATGAACTTCTGCCCACTGGATTTGCTTGTTGCCATGGTTTTCTCCATCAATGATGCGCGGATAAAGGGTCACAGCAGGCGCGCAGGTCCCGCTGTGTGAGTGCGTCACGCCTGCTTAGTCGCGACGTCCGAAAATAGTTTCCAGCTGATGCACGCCATCGGGGGCCAGTTCGCGGATGATCTCCAGGAAGTCACGCTCGATTAAACGCTGCACCCGGTCGATCATCAGCGGGGCCGGGTGACTCGGCTCATGCTGGGTGAAGTAGAGCTTCACTTTCTCCAGCATCAGCTGCGCGTCGGCGCGGGAAGCGATCTGCACCGTGCGCCAGTCGGCAGCAGCGCGTGGGGTTGCCACCGGTTCAGCGGTGTCTGTGGGTTGCGCCACCGCCGCCACGGGAATCAGCTGGCTGAGATCCGTGGCCTGACAGCGTTCGGCAATCAGCGCAATCTGCCTGCGCAGCTGAGCCAGTTCCGGCACCGCCGCATCGCCCAGCCGTTCGGCCACGGTTTCGCAGATGGTCTGCAGCCGTTCGTGAATCTGCAGCACCGCCTCAATGCCTGGCTGGTCGCCGCGTGCCAGTTCGTCGATCAGACGCGGCAGGCCACCGGGATAATCTGCCACCTCGGTTTTACTGCCGTCGCACAGGGCAGCCGCATCGCGCAGCGTGATGCCGTCCGAGGGGTAGCGCAGCAGCCAGCACTGGCGCACCGCACCGCTCAGGGCCGTCTTGTCACCCAGCAGCGCCAGGGCATTAATGCGGTAGAACGGGTCCTGCTCGCCGAACTCTTCCAGCCGGGGCCAGAGCGGTTCCCAGTAAAGCAACAGCGCCTGTTCAATCAGCTTCAGGCCCTGGGCATAACCCGGCAGCCCTTTCAGCTCGGTCCAGGCGTGGGTCAGCGCCAGCATCACCCGTAAATCTTTGCTGCGGGCCAGCAGCGCTATCGCCAGTTTCTCAACTTTGTTCCAGTCGGCGGGTTCCGCCGGAATGATGGTGTTGCCGAACTGCTGTTCCGCTTTACCGGCGCTGGCCTGCTCCATCGCCTGAAAATCGGCGTCATATTCCAGGTTATCGCCGCCGGGGTTGTCATCACTGACCGGAGCCAGCAAAGCCTCTGTGTTCATCGTCATGCGTGTCGCCTCAGGATTCAAACATCGGGGGATAAAGTCCGTTTCGTCCCGGCTTTGCCCCACCGGCCGGATCAAACAGC
Source organism: Pantoea sp. GD03673 (assembly GCF_029844725.1). Classification (GTDB taxonomy): domain Bacteria; phylum Pseudomonadota; class Gammaproteobacteria; order Enterobacterales; family Enterobacteriaceae; genus Pantoea. The sequence goes on along the minus strand of NZ_JAOCKJ010000007.1, from coordinate 308,717 downwards.
AATGAAAAAAGCTGGGCGGTAAAATTACCGCTGTGAACCTGGGTATAGAGCGGGAAACCGTCACTCTGATTGGTCCACCAGAAACTGGTGTAGAACTGCGGATCGAAGTTCTCGCCCGGCAGCGTCCAGTTCAGCGTCGAGGGGGTATCACCATGCCCAATGACGTTGAGAATATCTGACGGCTCGCCGGTCTCCTGCGAGGGTTGCGGCTGCGGAATGCTGATTAGCGCCTGATCCAGCTGCTCCGGTGACCCGCCGCCCTGCACCACCCGCAGCAGCGTATTGCCCACCTGCTGATACCACTCGCCGGAGCGTGCCAGCAGAGCGGGCGACCATTCGGCGGGGGTGAAGTGACGCAACGCGCAGAGGGGATAATTACGCCCCACGCTGTCCCGTGCCGCGATCAGGCAGCCCATCTGGATCAGCTGACTGCCCAGCATCGGCGGCACCACAAAATTCCAGACCGGCGCGTTGAGGAACGGGCGCGACGGCGCGTTATCCCCCTCCTGACTGCTCTGCCAGTGATGCAGGCCCACCTGAAACCAGCTGGACCATTGGCGATAGAGCACGTCAGGAAAGCGTCGCTTCACAAAGTCACCCGCGCTGGGCAATTTGCCGTACCAGCAGGGTGCAGCGTAATGAGTCATTGTCGGGTCCTGTTTCAGGGGCAGCTAAAGCCGGGAAGCTGGAACGGGTTACGAATGCTGCCAGGGGTAAACGACAGCGTGACCTGATGCCCCTCCACGCTGAACGTGGCTTCGCGGGTCAGGCCGCCTGCCGCGGTAACACGGGCACGGTCAAAAAAGCGATTGAGCGCCCAGGGGCCGCTGGTGACCAGCGTTGAAGTGGTGCCATTGGTCAGGCCAAGCTGCATCCGCACCTGGCTGGTGCCGCCCGGACCGGGCCAGCTGACCATCTGCACGGCCTGCGGCCCGTGGCTGTAGCGCAATTGCTGTCCATCCACATCCAGCGTCAGGTTGAGGATATCGTTGTCCATTTTTACGGTGCGCAGCGTGACGCGGAAGCCTGGCGTGGTTGCGCCGTTAGCAAAGAAGGCATCGCGAATCGACTGTGCCTGCTGGAAAGGACGAAGCAGCGCTTCGCCGCCGGGCAGTGTTTTGCCGTCAATACCCGGCGTAAAGCGCCATGAGGCGTTGGTGGTATCAACTTTGCTGGCCAGGTTGTCGCGGAAGAAGCTGTCCATCATGCCGCTGCCGGGGGCAAACATCCGCGCCAGATCGTCGGGTGTGACTTCACTGCGCGCGGAGCGAACCAGCGGATAGCGACCGGCAATCGCCTGACGGCAGAAGCTGCCCACTTCCATAGTGATGCGCTTGCGGACGTTATCCATGTCGCGGCGCTGTGCATCGCTGCTGGCCCCGACCGCCATGCTGGAGACCATATTCTGCAGTGAACCGGGCAAACGTCCGGCGCTCGCCTGCAGACGGCTGATGGCATCGCTGGCCGGAGGCGGCATGCCGCTGTTGGCCGCATCCTGTACCGCCGTGAGGTAGCGATAGAGATCGTCAATCTGGTGCAGGAAGTCATCCACCGCCAGCACCTTGCTGCCCTGCTGTAACGGCTGGGCCAGCTCAAGGATTGGCGCAAAATGCACGGCAACCGCCTGCTCCGGTGACGCCTGCGCGGCCGCCTGTCCACGTGCGGCCGCCGCTTCAGGCGACGTGAACAGCGCTTCCAGAGTGCGGGTGGCGCTGTTATCCGACGGCTTTTCCGCCTGCGCAGGTTTTTCATCGGGCTGCGCCCGGTTCAGCGTCAGCAGGGTACTGAGATTGATCACCAGCTGGCGAAGCGGCGAGTGATTCCCCGACAGCAACCGTGTGGTGTTGATACGCTGTGAGAGATCGGCGCTGCTGTTAAGCTGAATATCGCTGAGGAACTGCTCCCACTGGCGGATGTAGTCCTGCACATAAAGCTGACGCACCGCGAGATCGGTCTGCTCACTTTTCTGCTGCGGTGCCGCGCCGTCCAGCACCCAGAGATCGTCCTGATAAAGCGCCCGGGTCACCGGACCTATCTGCTTGTCCACGTGCTGCCAGTAGCCCTCTGGCGTATAGAGCCCGGCAACCCCGTCATTCACCGATTTACCGCTTTTGCGGGAAAAAACCAGCTCACTCTGGGGGCCGCCCAGCGCGGCCAGCGTGACCGGCTGCAGGCTGTCATCACGCTGCAGCAGGCGCTTGAGTCGTCCGTAGACGCGCTGTGACAGCGGCATCTGATTAATCAGCGCCTGCTCGCGCTTTACCAGCGCTTCATCCTTCGCATACGGCGACGCGTGAATCTGCGTCTCCAGCAGCTGTTGCAGATGCCACGCCAGCTGTTTCACCTGCTGCTGCGTCACGTTCTGCGGCAGCTCGCGTGAAAGATTAAGCATCAGCCAGGCCTGCAGGAATTTGCCGTCGTAGTGCTTCGGCTGATAGAGCATCTGATACGCCTTGAGCGCTTCATAGCTGTAGTCCGCGTCGCTGCCATTGTCGTTGCGCAGCCAGCGGGTGATGTTCTGCGCTACCTGCGGCAACAGCAGCTGTTTCAGCGCTTTCTCGTAGAGCGCACGGGTCGCATCACTGACTTCGGCCCCACGATAAAGGCCCATGCGGCGCGTCAGCGGCGGCGAGTCCAGCGAGAAGTCGGCGCTTTCCGGCAGGTGCAAGAGGGTGTTGAGATAAGGCACCAGCGCAAAGAGATCGCCATTGACCTGCTGCTGAAGTTGATCGCCGAGTTGCTCCACCTGCGGCGCTTTAGCAGCCATCTCCTGCAAATAGGCTTTGTTCTTGCTGTAGCTGGTGAGCCACAATCCGCCCGCGACCAGTAACAGCAAGAGCAGCGCCAGATAGCCCGACCAGAGTCCGGCGCGGTTGCGCAGCTCCCACCAGCGGTTGCTGCCCGCCAGACCCGACTCCTGGAAAATCACATTTTCCAGCACGCCTTTCAGGAAGAAGCTCTGCCCTTTGTTCTGCGGAATCGGGGCGTCTTTATCGACCTGATCCCAGCGACCGGATTCGCCCGCCTGCTGGCCTGGCAGATTCAGTGCGCGGTTCAGCTCGCCCATGACCCGGTCAAACGGCAGCCCCTCCTGCGTCCCGCTGGCAAAGTAGATGCCGCGGGGTGCGAACTGGGTTTCAAAATCGGAGCGGGCAAACAGCGTGTCGAGCGCGTCTGCCAGCAACGGACGCAAGGCGGCAAATTCCTGCGGGAAGAGATAGCTTTCGGCCCGCGCCTGCGCGTCGTTCTCTGTCAGCAGCCGATCGGCCAGTCCGGCATCAAGCCGCTGTTGCAGCAGCGAATATTCCTGCTGAAACTGGCTGTTCAGCTCAAAATCAGCGGCTGACGCCTTCGCCCACGGAAAAGTGAATCCCCAGATTTGTTCGCGCTGCGCTTTATCCAGCGACGCAAAGTAGCTGCGGAACCCTTTGAGCAGGTCCGCTTTAGTGACCAGCACATAGACCGGGAAACGGATGCCGAGCCGATCGTGCAGTTCCACCAGCCGCTGACGCAGCGCCAGCGCCTGGTTGCGCAGCGCCTCAGGTGACTGGCTCAGCAGATCGGAGACGCTCAGGGTGACGATGACGCCGTTAACGGGCTGGCGTCCGCGATATTTACGCAGCAGATCAAGAAAATGATGCCATTCACTGGCATCACGCTCCTGCTGGCTCTCCTGGGTGCTGTAGCGCCCGGCGGTATCGAGCAGCACGGCGTCGTTGGTAAACCACCAGTCGCAGTTGCGGGTGCCGCCAATGCCCCGCAGCGCCGACTTGCCAAACTTCTCCGCCAGCGGAAACTGCAGGCCGGAGTTAACCAGTGCGGTGGTTTTGCCCGCACCGGGTGCGCCGATAATCATGTACCACGGAAGCTGATAGAGGTACTGCCGGCCAAAGCGCTGCGCCCAGAACGGCGTGCCCTTGCTGCTGTGGCGCTGGAAGTGCGCCTTTCTCAGCATCTCAGTAGCTTCAGAGAAACGCCCCGCCAGCACCTGCTCTTCGCTGGTCAGGCGCTGACGATCGGCGTCCGGCGCATCGCTTTTGCCGGTTTCCAGGCTCGACATCAGCTTGCGGTTAAGCCAGTAATTGTAGAGACGCGGTATCGCCTGTCCCAGCCCCCAGACCAGATAGAGCAGCGCAATACTGATCATGCGGTTCTGCTCGGGCTCAAGCGGCCGCGAATCGACGATGGAGAAGACCGGGCCAATCACCCAGATAATAAATGAGAGCGCGGTAATGCCGACAAAGCCCCACGCGAGGCGGCTGGTCAGCACCGCAAACAGAATATTCAGCATGGATCAGTTCCCTCTCGCCAGGCCGTTGAGTTCGGCATGCGTCGCATCCGGCGCAACCAGTAACGTGATTTCAACACGACGGTTACGGGCGCGATTTTCAGCGCTGGTGTTCGGCACCAGCGGATTGCTTTCGCCGCGCCCTTCCGCTTTCACCCGTGACGGCTGCGCCAGTTGCTGTTGCAGCAGGGTCTGCACCGACCGGGCACGCGCCAGCGAAAGCTCAAAGTTGGACGCGAAGCGCGCACTGCGGATCGGCACATTATCGCTGTAGCCAATGACCTGAATCTGGCCGCTGACGTTGTTCATGGCAGCCGCGATGCGCTGGATCACGTCAATGTAGCCTCCGCGCACCTCGGTTGCCGCAGAAGCAAACAGCCCGTCTCCTTTCAGCGTCACCACGCTGCGGTCCGCTTCGTCACGCACCGCCACCAGCCCGGCGTCGATTTCCGGTTTCAGGAAGGCGCGCAGGTTCAGCGTGGCAGGCGGTGGAGGGGCCGGGTTGCCGATTTTCACTTCCGGCAGCGCTGTCTGATAGATGCGGGCCAGCACCGGCGAGGTGTAATCGCCCAGACGCCAGTTGAGCACGATGTAGAACAGACAGGCCGCCAGACCGGCCACGGCCGCACAGGCCCACAGCGGGATCATCGGCCGCCACAGCTTGCGCAGCACCGGCTGATCGGTGGGATGCGGTGACAGCGCTGCCGCATAATTGCCGCGCACGCTTTTGATCATCTGCAGCAGACGCTGTTTGATGGTCTCCAGCTGTGAGCGGCCATTGTCCAGCACGCGGTAGCGACCTTCGAACCCCAGCAGCAGGCAGAAGTAGATGAGCTCCAGCATCAGAATGTGACGTCTGGGGTTCTGCGACAGTTTGGCCAGCAGCTGGAAAAACTTCTCGCCGCCCCAGGTTTCATTGTGAAAGGTGACCAGCAGACCATTGCTGGTCCAGACGCCACGACTGCCCCACGGCGTCAGCGCCGCGGCCTCATCCAGCGCGGTACACAGGCAGTAACGCGCCCCGATGATGACTTCATAGCCGAGGCCCGACTGCTGGCAGCTCAGTTCAAAGCGACGAATCTGGTCAATCAGCTGCTGACGCAGTTGCGCCGGGTCTTCATGCGACACCGAATGGCGGATCTGGGGAATCGCGTTAATCAGAGGGTTGGCCGCCGCGACCAGCACATTCTGGTGGCTGGCATCCGGCGCAAGATCGCTGTGTGAATGTTGTTGTTCCTGCATCATGCTGCGTGCTCAGTTTATTATTCTGACTGATTGCGGATGGCCCAGAACGCCATGTCCAGGCCCGGAAACTCACCGGCAAGATGCAGCGCAAAAGCGCCCGAGCGCGCCATCTCTTTCCATAGCTCGCTGTTCTTATCCAGTTCGAAATAGCTGTATCCGGCATGCCACGGGATCTGCGGCGGCGCGCCGGGCATCGCCCGGAGTGCCAGACCCGGCAGCTGCAGCTGCACCAGATCGCGGATTTTGCTGACCGGCGCGACTTTCATCTGCGCCGGGAAATGGGTTTTCAGGGTGTCGGCCGGGACGCTGGCTTTCACCGCCAGCACAAAGCCGAATTCATGCACCATGCTGCTCTCCGGCACGGTGGCGACGTTAAGCCCGTGGGAACGCTGGATCAGCGGCAGCTGAATCGCGCTCTCTTCCATCACCTGCGACAGGCCCTGACGCAGCAGCAGCGACAGACGGCTGAAGCAGTTGTGCAGGTCGTCATGATCGTAAAGCGGCAGTCCTTCCGGTGCCCGTGCAGGCGTCCAGGTGCTGAGCTCCGCGGCCAGTTGCAGCCAGTGGCTGTAAAGCGTTTCAGGATGCAGCAGCGGCAGATGTTGCAGATGGCTGTGCAGACCAAGCTGGCGATTGAGCAGCGCCAGCAGCATAAAATCGACCATATCGGCGCTGTTGAAGCGACCGGTGCCGGGTGCGCGCTGACTCAGTTGCTGGCTGCGCTGCTGGATCAGTCCGTGCAGGTCATTAAACATGTTTTGCAGCGGACGGCTGCTGTTCAGGGTCAGCATCGGCGGGATGTAATCGCTGTCGAGCCGGATGTGGTTGTCGCTGCGTTTTTCGATGACCTGCGCCACCCCCATCGCGGTCCACTCGGCGGTCAGATCCTGCTCCAGCATCAGCCGCAGCCGCAGCCTGCCGAACTGCACCGTCGCGCTGCCCACGGCCTGCGCGTTGTCATCTTCCACTTCTGCTTCCCAGGCCAGATAACGCGCCAGAGAATCCTGCGACTCCTGGAAGGCGACGGCTTCACGGCCATTGCGCCGGGTCGGTATCGCCAGTACGACTTTGCTGCGGTCAACGGCGTCCGGCAGATCAAGCGGGGCCGGGCCATGCTGTGGCTGGCTGAACGCAAAAAACGTGCCGTCAGGCAGACAGCCACTGGCGGCACTCAGCGCCAGTTTGCCCTGACGCAGCAGCGCTTCGTCGAACTCCAGATCGTAAAAGCCCCAGGTGTAGACGCGCTGCGACTGGCCCCATTCACGCAGGGTACTGAGAAGATAATTTTCTGACTGCTGGAAATGGTGAGGACGCAGAAACATCCCCTCGGTCCAGACGACCTTTTCGGCTCTGTTCATAGGCATCACTGTTTTTCCACGCGAAGGCCATTCGTTCCCGCCACGATGCGCGCGTTCAGCTCGCTGTCGTCACGTTTCCAGAATGCCCAGAATGAGGGTGATTCCCCTTCGGGAACCGGCAGCGACAGTCGCCACACCTTGCCATCCAGCGCCTGATATTCCGCCATGATGCCGATGAAGCGTGCCTCTGGCAGACTCTTGATCCGCAGCGTTTTGCTGCGCTGGTCTGGCGTCAGGAAGAACTGCTGGGTATTGAGTTGCGCGCTGCCCGGCGCGGTGGCGGAGGGGTTTTGCAGGGAGTAGAAGTCCGCTGACATGAACTCCGCATCAGAGCTCAGTAACACCACGCGGACTTTCAGCGGCGCACCGCCGTTGAGCTGATTCTGCCCCTGAAAATCCAGGTTGTAGTACGTCACCGGCGGCTTACTGCTGCTGCAGGCCGTCAGCAGCCACACCAGCAGCATTATGAGCCCACCGCGCAGTTGTGTTGTTCTCATCATCAAGCCCTCCCTGCTCAGTACGCTTAGTTAATGATCCAGGTTCCGTTAGTGCTGTTCTGACAGGCGGTGCTGTCGCCGTTAACAGCGACGCAGGTTTTTTTCTTGCTGCTGCGCACGCGGCGTTTCGGCTGATCGGCTTTAACGGTCTGATCGTAGAGTGCACTTTTCACCACAGCGCGGAACGGCACATAGCCTGTCAGCTGCACGGTTGCCTGCGGCGCGGCAGACTGAGGCGCATCTTTGGCGGTGGCGTTGCCCGGTTGTGGCTCTGCTGCTGCTGGCGCAGCGTCACCCAATGCCAGCCAGTTGTTCTCTACCTGACCAATCACGGTGTAGCTTTCGCCGGTTTTCAGGGTTTCCACCACCTTGCCGCCGTAACCCGGCTGGCTCATCACCGAGCCGGGATAGAGTGCGCGATAGGCTTCGTTGACCGGGCTGAACTGCGCGGGCGATTTAACCGCATAACGGTGGCTGATCGCCACGCCGTCCACCGTGCTGGTGACCAGCGTGTCATCCGTCATTTTTGGCGGCGTTTTACAACCCGCGACAGAGAAAACAAACATCAGGCCTAACGCCATACGGAGCTTCACCATTTTTTTCATGTTGTGTTCCATTCATACCTTGGAGAGTGGCCAGAGGCCGGGTGTCAGTAATGAAAATCGGGGATGTCATCTTCACAGGAAGCCACTTAGTGCCAGATTAAAAAACAATCCTTAAACGAAAAGCGCTCAACCGCCTTGCAGCCAGAAGACAACCGATCAGCAAAAGTTAAGTATAAAAAAGCATCGCCGGGGACGGGAAAGGAAAACGGGAGGAATCTGACCTGGCAAACAATGATCAGAAACATGATCAATTTATTCCCGGCAAATTTTAGAAGGTGGAGTAAACCCAAGCTTTCCTTATGCCATCCCTGGTCGAAAAACCGTCGAATTGAATTAAGCCATTCACACTATGCTCAGTAACCGGCGATGATAAATCACTTATTACGCCTGAGTCATCTCAATAAAATTCGTTTAAATTCATAAGATTACACTTTTGCGGAAATTTCATAGCTACCGCACGAGTCAGGTAGATCCTGCCCGTGTGTCTGAAATTACAATCCATGTGTAAATATAAGCTGCGAGTTTACAGAAGATTGACAAAATTTCAACGGGCCACTTTCAGAAGAATTTACTTAAGTAAAGCTTAACTAATTAAGTTAATACAAATATGTGTTACTTTTAAGCACGCAGTTAGGACTAATCTTAACAACTTGCGAAAATATGAAGTATTTTTGAACATCAATACGTTTTTTCTGAGACTGCCATTAAAATCACTCATGTTTTGAATGGTTCTGATTTAAGGCAAATCAGAGGAAGTTCATGTCGTGCGGACAGGCAACTGCAGCACTTTCCGTCAGCCAGAAGCGCGAAAAAGGCTTGTCTATCAGATAATTAATCGGGTTTACACCTGACGTGACGTAAACAGAAAACAGAAGGCGATAAAACGGCATTAAGCGAAGCGCGGAGCCGGTCATGCCCGCTTTAAGCGCAGACTGATTAATTGTGCTTTACCGGCTCGCTTCATCAGCAGCTCACAGCGGACAGGGCATAAAAAAACCACGCCGAAGCGTGGTTTAGCGGGGAACGAGCAAGGTTAGTCCGGCACGATTAAGACCGTCAGAAGAAGCCCAGCGGTTCGATGCTGTAGCTGACCAGCAGGTTTTTGGTCTGCTGATAGTGATCGAGCATCATTTTGTGGGTCTCACGCCCAATCCCGGATTTTTTGTAGCCGCCAAAGGCCGCATGTGCCGGATAGAGGTGATAGCAGTTGGTCCAGACGCGTCCGGCTTTGATCGCCCTGCCCACCCGATAAGCGCGGTTGATGTCACGGGTCCAGACGCCTGCCCCCAGCCCATAGATAGAGTCGTTGGCGATGCGGACGGCCTCTGCTTCATCCTTAAAGGTGGTGATGCCAATCACCGGGCCAAAGATCTCCTCCTGGAAAACACGCATGCTATTGTTGCCTTTCAGCAGGGTTGGCTGGATGTAGTAGCCGCTGTTAAGTGAGTCATCCAGCTTCTCTACGCCACCGCCCACCAGCACTTCCGCGCCCTCCTGCCGGGCAACGTCAAGATAAGAAAGAATCTTATCGAACTGCTGCTGCGACGCCTGCGCGCCGACCATGGTGTCGGTATCCAGCGGATCGCCCCGTTTGATGGTTTTTACCCGCTTCATCACCGCCGCCATAAACGGCTCATAGATTGACTCCTGCACCAGCGCACGCGACGGACAGGTGCAGACTTCGCCCTGATTGAGGAAGCCCAGCACCACGCCTTCGGCTGCTTTCTCAATAAAGCTTTCCTCTGCCTGCATGATGTCTTCAAAGAAGATGTTCGGGGACTTGCCGCCCAGCTCGACCGTGGACGGAATCAGGCTTTTGGCTGCCAGCTCCAGAATATGCCCGCCGGTGGCGGTGGAACCGGTAAAGGCAACTTTGGCGATGCCGGAATGGGACGCCAGCGCTTCCCCCGCCTCTTTACCGTATCCGTGCACCACATTCAGCACGCCCGGCGGCAGCAGGTCTTTAATCAGATCGACAAAGACAGTGATCGACAGCGGCGTCTGTTCAGCCGGTTTCAGCACCACGCAGTTCCCTGCGCCCAGCGCGGGAGCCAGTTTCCATGCCGCCATTAAAAGCGGAAAGTTCCAGGGGATAATCTGCGCCACGACGCCCAGCGGCTCATGGAAATGGTAGGCGGCGGTGAACTCATCAATTTCTGCCGCGCTCCCCTCCTGCGCCCGGACACACCCGGCAAAGTAACGGAAGTGATCGACCGCCAGCGGCAAATCCGCCGCCAGGGTTTCGCGCACCGGTTTGCCGTTATCCCAGGTTTCATAAACCGCCATCGTTTCCAGATGCTGTTCCAGCCGATCGGCAATTTTCAGTAACACCAGCGCACGTTGCTGTGGCGAGGTTTTACCCCAGGCCTCCGCTGCCGCTGCCGCAGCGGCCACCGCGTTATCCACATCAGCCGCGTCTGAGCGCGGAAACTCACCGGCCGCAGAGCCATTTACCGGCGAGGTATTCGTAAAGTAGTTACCCTTCACCGGCGCGACGAATTCACCATTAATGAAGTTGCCATAATTCTTCTGTAGCGTAATCAGAGAACCCTGTTCTCCGGGGGCAGCGTAACGCATGATCATTCTCCTGACAGGTGACTGACGTAACAATGATGAAACTTATTATTAACATGAAGGATCATTGTGAGCCTGTCAGGTCTGTTGAACGGAAACTGTGACCGCCCCGAAGGAATAGCCGTTTACGCTGCGCTTAGAGAAAATTCCGACTTTTTCCCAAAAGCGTCGTCAAAGAGAAACTTGTGCGTCATAAAGGGGGTCAACCTGAGGATGAATTCATTCTGGAGATGAGCATGCTGGCTTCAACTTTTACCCAGATGCGCGCTAAAGCCAATTTCGTGCATCAGTTTATCCGCAATCCGCGCAAGATGGGCAGCATTACCCCCTCGTCTGAAGCGTTGTGCCGGACCATGATTGCGTCGGTGAAATGGCCTGAATCGTCACGCATTGCCGAACTTGGCGCGGGGGATGGCGTACTGACACGGCAGATACTGGCGCAGATGGCACCCGACGCGACGCTGGATGCCTTTGAGATCTGCACTACGCTGGCAGACAAGCTCACCGCACTGGAAGACCCACGCATGACCGTGCGTACCTGCTCTGCGGAGTACCTGAACGGCAACTATGACGTCATTTTCTCCGGCCTGCCGCTGCTGTCATTACCGCCCGAACTGCGTGACGCCATTCTGCGTGCGGTGTTTAACGCACTTGGCCCGGACGGCGTCTTCATGCAGTTTCAGTACACCTCGCTGACCCAGCCTGATCTGTCGCGCTACTTCACCTGGGAGCGCCAGCGGGTGCTGAAAAATGTCCCTCCCGCCTGGGTCTACCGCTGCACGCGCCACTACGCGCCCTGAGCACACTCCATTGCCGGACGCGTCTGTTGCCAGAATGCCACCAGCAACGCACGCGCCCAGTCTTTCCCCTCCATCGCGTTTGCCCCATCCTCTGTGCAGCCCTGCGGCAGACAGACATTCATGATGTGCCGTGAAAATTCGGGATGAAACTGCACCGAGAGCGCCTGCGGTGAATAACGCACAATCTGACAGCCATCGCGTGCAGACGCGGCCAGCACCTGCGCACCGGGCGGCGCGCTGATCACCGACTGGCGATGCGACAGCCAGACGCTGAAGTCGGCGGGCAGCCTCTGCAGCAGCGGATCGCGCTGCGCCTGATCTGAGCAGCGGATCGGCAACAGACCGCGCTCCCAGCCGTTGGGATTGTCTGCCACTTCGCCGCCCAGCGCATAAGCCATCAATTGATGGCCGTAGCAGACACCCAGCAGCGGCAGCCCTTTATCTATCGCCGCCCTGACCCACGCGGCGCTGCGTTCACTCCAGTCGGCGTGATCGGTGACCATCGCCCAGGAACCGCTGAGGATCGCCCCGGAAATCCGGTCGAAATCGGGTAGCGCTTCGCCCAGATGGGGCCGGACAATCAGGTACTCATCCGGTTGCAGATTCAGTGCATCAATAAACCAGCGCGGCTGTTCACCAATCTCCGAGACGACGTTTGCGGGAGGGACTTCAAGCTGAATTAACGCAAGGGGTAAGGCGGACGTAGGGGTCATACCAAATCGGTTCCTTTAAGAAGTCGTTTCAAATCAGTCTGCCAGCAACACGTCTGAAAGTCTCACCTGACTGCACCGCAATCGCAGAAAATTTTTTATGCGATTGGCTGGAGTGCCGCAGTTCGTGCCATCATTAGCGGGCTAAGCAAAAATCATCGAAAGGATATTATCGTGGCTGTGCGGCATTTTTTTCTGATTCTGATGGTGGTTTCTATCTGGGCCTTCAACAACGTAGCGGTGAAATGGGGGCTGATGGAGCTGCCGCCGCTGTTTCTGACATTCATGCGCTTTGTGGTCGTCGCCGTGGTGCTGGTGCCGTTCTGCCGCATTAACCGTCAGCAGCTGCCCTGGCTGCTGCTGCTGGCTTTCACCTTCGGCTTTATGCACTTCTCGCTGCTGTTTGTTGGCCTGCGCTATACCGATGCCGGGACCGGGGCCATTGTGGTGCAGCTGGGCACGCCGATTGCGATGCTGCTGGCGATGGTGGTGCTGAAAGAGAAGCTGAAGCTGGTGCAGCTGATGGGCATTATGATCTCGCTGAGCGGCGTGGTGGTGCTGTCAGGCAGCCCGACGATTCCCGCGTGGTGGGTACTCTGTCTGCTGTTGTGCAGCGCCACCGGCTGGGCCGTCAGCAACCTGATTGTGAAAAAATCACCGCCGATTAAACCGCTGACCATGACCGGCTGGATTGCGTTTCTGGCCATTCCCATCGTCGGCTGCTCCAGCCTGGTGATGGAATCACATCAGCTGTATGCGCTGGAACATGCGGGCTGGCGCGGGTGGTTTGCCATTCTCTACAGCGCCATCGCCTCGTCGATTGTGGCCTATACGCTGTGGTACATGCTGCTGAAGAAATATAACGTTAATCTGATCATGCCCTACTCGCTGCTGACGCCGGTTTTATCGGTGGTGATGGGGATTGTGGTGCTGGGCGACAGCCTCAACAGCTTCAAGATTATCGGGGCATCGCTGGTGATACTGGGCACGGCTATTGCAGTGCTCAACCTGCGAAACCTGCGGATGCATGCCCGCTTCCCGCGCCTGCGGCGGCGTTAATCGCGCATGCTATGCTTGAGAAATCTCCCCTCACAGGAAGCACAGCATGGACTCACAGCTCGCCGCCTCGTTATGGCAGCAGATGCAGCAGGGATTACGAGGATGCGGCGAAGCCGTCTGGCCGCTTCCCGCTTTCGTTGATCGCGACACCTTCTCCTCTGCCTTTGCCGTCAGTGAACTGGCGGCCACCAGCATCGGTCTGGCAACCCAGGCCTCTTCTGCACTGATCGCCACCTCCTGCCCTGAATATCTCTCTCCGCCCGTCGCCGTCAATGTGCGCCTGGCGTCACGCTGGTTTCAGCAGAGCTTTATCCCGCTGAACAGGCCTGCGCCCGCCATGTGGGATGCGTTTGCCGGTGACTATCGCAGTCGGGATGGCTGGATCCGCCTGCACACCAATGCTGCACATCACCGGCTGGCGATGAAGCAGGTGCTGGGCGTACACGCCGATCGCGCGGCGCTGGCGAAGCAGGTGGAACAGTGGCAGGCCAGCGAACTGGAGCAGGCAATAGTTGATGCCGGTGGCTGTGCCGCTGAAATGCGCAGCGCCGCCGCCTGGCAGCAGCATCCGCAGGGCCAGGCCGTGCAGCGCGAGCCGCTGTTTAGCTGGAAAACGACCCACGCGGCAGCGGCTCCGATGTGGCCGCTGGCCGAAGCGCGTCCGTTATCGGGCATTAAGGTACTGGATCTGACGCGGATCATTGCCGGACCGGCCGCCACCCGATTTCTTGCCAGTCTGGGTGCCAGCGTGCTGCGCATCGATCCACCCGGCTGGCAGGAGCCAACGCTGGATGAGGAGATGAGCTGCGGCAAGCGCCGTGCGGTGCTCGACCTGACCCAGTCTGCCGATCGCGAGCAGTTTATCCACCTGCTGCGCGAAGCGGACGTACTGGTGCATGGCTACCGGGCAGATGCGCTGGAACGGCTCGGGTTTGACGCGGAGACGCTTCAGGGTCTCTCACCCGGCCTTGTCGACGCCGGTCTGAATGCCTGGGGCTGGCAGGGGCCGTGGCGCAACCGCCGTGGTTTTGACAGTCTGGTCCAGATGGGGTGCGGCATTGCCGAACGGGGCATGCAGTGGCAGCAGAGCGACAGACCGGTTCCGCTGCCGGTGCAGGCGCTGGATCATGCCACCGGGTATCTGCTGGCCGCCGCGGTGCTGGAGGGATTACGACGACGCGTGACGGAAGGACACGGCAGCCAGGTGCGGCTGTCGCTGGCACGCACCGCGTGGCTGTTGCAGCAGCATCCTGCCGGGGCGAGCGCGGGGTCCGGTATTACGCCACAGGTGAAAGACAATCTGCCCTGTTATGAATTAACGCCGTGGGGTTTTGGGGTCAGGCTGCGGGCGGCCGCCTGGCTGCCCGGCACCCCGCAGATCTGCGCAACACCGGGCTGTGCGCCGGGGTCGCACCCGGCGGTGTGGTGAATCAGGCGTCGGGATTCTGCTCGCGGCTCTCAAGCAGTTCGTTGTACATCGCCTGAATCGCTTCACGACTCAGCATCGCCAGCGTGCGATAGAAAGCGGTAGTCGCGTGTGCTTCCACTTTACCCAGAAACGCACCGCACCACGGCAGCAGGTACTCTTCAAACAGGGCCAGCTGCGCCGCGCTCTCATCCTCCGCTGACTGATCTTCCAGCCATGACGCGGCCAGCAGCAGCACGCCAAAATGGTCAGCTGGCGCATCGCTCAGCGGCATGCCGCGTGAGGTTAAGAACGCACGCACGTCTGGCTCCGTCTTGCCTTCCGGCCACTGTGAGGCATAAGGCGGCACGTTGCAGTCGCTGCCCACAAACAGCGCGTTGTAATCAGCGGCCAGCGCCTGCGGATCGCTGTTCTGCTGCAGACGCGTCAGCAGATCGTCCTGCTCCAGCGGCCACTGCGAATGCAGTTTACCTTCTCGCAGCAGCGTGAACAGCGGCACCAGCAGCGGATCCTGCGGCTGACGATTAAACAGTGAGCCGATCACGCGGCACAGAATGGAAAACTCATTCATGAGTCAGGTTTCCTTGAGGCAAAATAAATTAAAAGTCAGCCAGTTCAGCAATATGTTTGCCGCTGCGCTGCTCCAGAAAGTCGAGCAGGCGACGCGGCGTGACATTTAACACCCGATCCTCAGGAAAATCCACTTCGCGGGCAATCCGCAGGCAGTGATCGAAATGGCCTAGCGTAAACGCCGTATGGGAATCGGAGCCAAATGCCAGCCGTCCACCCGCATCGCGCACGGCGGCGGCGATAGCCCGGCAGTTGGGTTCGCTGCCCGGACGTGAATGGGTAAAGGAGGAGTTATTCAGCTCCAGCGCCACATCGTAATGTGCGGCTGCTTCGGCAATCGCCGGGATATCGACCGGGAATTTCGGGTTGCCCGGATGGCTGATGATATGAACCAGCCCGCCCGCCATGGCGGCAATCATCGCGTCAGTATGATGCTTTCTGTCACGCGGCGCATAAACCGGCTCATGAAAACCGGCGACGATCAAATCCAGCGCATCAAGCATCGGACCGGAACAGTCGATCTCACCCTGCTGATTTTTGATATTGGCTTCGATACCGCGCAGAATCCCGACGCCATCGATCACCCGTGGCCAGACGCGCATGTTAATGAAGTGCCAGTAGTGCGGCGCGTCAGCCATGTCGGGGCCGTGGTCGGTGATGGCAAACAGTTTCAGGCCGGTTTGCTTCGCCTGGGTCACGTAGTCGTGCAGCGTGCTGTAGGCGTGTGTACTGGCGATGGTGTGCATGTGCAGATCTACCGGATACATCCTCTTCTCCTGCTGAGTGCCCCTGACGGGGCCGGTTCATTAATAGCCGCGCTGACGATCAACCCTGCCCTGCGGTGGCTCGCCTGCCTGATCCTGGGTAATGGCGCGGGCAATGTAGTCGATAGCTTCGTCGATCAACGTTACCGCCGCATTATGGGGCGTGATCGTCACGCGCGGATGCGACCAGAGTGGATGTGCTTCGGGCAGCGGTTCAATCTGAAACACATCCAGCGCCGCCGCTTTCAGCTGACCGCTATTGAGCGCGGCCAGCAGATCCGCTTCCACCACCTGTGCGCCACGCGCGATGTTGAGGAAGAACGCGCCGTGCGGCAGCTGCTGTAAAAAGTGCTGGTCGATGAGATTGATAGTTTCGTGCGTGCTCGGCAGCAGGTTGATCACCACCCGCGTATCCTGCAGAAAGGCGGGCAAGGCATCCCGTCCGGCAAAGCTGGTCACGCCGTCGATCTCTTTTGGGGAACGGCTCCAGACGCGTAACGGGAATCCCCAGGGTTTCAGGCTTTCCGCCACGCTTTGTCCCAGCACGCCCGCGCCCAGGATACCAATGGTGAAGCTTTCACGCGGGTAAGCGGGTAGCGGCTGCCAGCACTGTTGTTGCTGCTGAAGACGGTAGTCATCAAAACGACGGAACCAGTTCAGCACGGTATGAACTGCATATTCCTGCATCTGGCGCGCCATACCGGTATCCTCCAGCCGGTAGAGCGGTACGCTGTCGGGCAGCATCTCTGGGTGCTGCTGCAGCTGTTTCAGAATTTCGTCAACGCCTGCACCCAGCGCAAACACGCCGCGCAGTGTGGCACGTCCCTGCAGCATCTCTGCGGGCGGTGAACGCACCAGCGCATAATCCGCCGGAGCGCTGTCACCAGGCTGCCAGGCACGCACCCGCGCGTGGGGCAGACGCTGTTGTAAACCGTTAATCCAGGCCGTTGCAGACTGCGACGGGTGATACCAGATGATCTCCATCCTGCTCTCCTTTTTTCTTTCAGCGTCGGGGAAAAGCGGGGGGAGAGCAAGAAAAAACCAGCCTGACAACGCGGTTTTTTCCATAAAAATAATTCCCGTGGCTTCACATTTCCGGCTCGCTTCAGGGTGAAGTGGTCAGATAAGGTCTAAAGTTGGTCCTGTGGTCAATGCGTTACGTGCGGCCGCGTTTCGGACAAGGAGAAAAACCGATGACAAAAATTGAGGTAAACGCCGCAGAACGGCGTCAGCGTTATGCGCCTTTTCTGCTCACGTTGCTGCTGAGCGTCCCCGCCTTCACCGTCCATGCCGACGACAACAGCCGGATGCTGAATAATCAGCCGCAGCCGCCGGACGTTCGTTTAGGGCCGCTGTTTAATGCCGTGCAGCAGGCGAAGTTCTATCCCGATCAGAAGACCTTTGCAGATGCGGTGCCGAAATTCGATCCCGCTTCGATTCTTGCCGACTGGCAGATGCAGAAGAAACAGCGCAATTTCGATCTCAGACGTTTTGTTGATGCTAACTTTACCCTGCCCGCTGCCGGTGACAAATATGTGCCGCCAGCCGGACAAAACCTGCGTGAACACATTGATGGCCTGTGGCCGGTGCTGACCCGCACCACCAGCAGCGCCGGTCAGTATGACTCGCTGCTGCCGCTGCCTAAGCCCTATGTGGTGCCAGGCGGGCGTTTCCGCGAAGTCTATTACTGGGACAGCTACTTCACCATGCTGGGCCTGGCCGAGAGCGGACACTGGGATAAAGTCCAGGATATGACGGATAACTTCGCCTCGCTGCTCGACCGGTATGGCCACATCCCCAACGGCAACCGCAGCTACTACCTGAGCCGTTCACAGCCGCCGTTCTTCAGCCTGATGGTTGATCTGCTGGCGACGCACGATGACGGCAAAGCCTATACCCACTACCTGCCGCAGTTGCAGAAAGAGTATGACTACTGGATGGCAGACAGCGATAACGTCGCGGCGGGCGCAGCCAGTAAGCGGGTAATCAGGCTGGCAGATGGCACCCTGCTCAACCGCTACTGGGATGCGCGCGATGTACCACGCACCGAATCCTGGATGGATGACATTGCCACCGCGCAGAAAGCGCCGCAGCGTAATAAAGCGGAACTTTACCGCGAGCTGCGTTCCGGTGCCGCATCGGGCTGGGATTTCAGCTCACGCTGGTTCACCGACGCGCATAACCTGTCGACAATCCGTACCACCCAGCTGGCTCCGGTTGACCTGAACAGCCTGCTGTTCCACCTGGAGCAGACCCTATCGAAAGGCTATCAGATGAACAAGCAGAGCGATCTGGCGAAGCAGTACGCCGATCGCGCGGAGAAGCGCCAGGCGGCGATCAACCGCTATCTGTGGGACAGCAAACAGAACTGGTATGCCGACTATGACTGGCAGAAAAAGCAGGTTCATCGGCAGCTGACGGCTGCCGCGCTGTTCCCGCTCTATCTGCAGGTCGCCAGTGATAAGCAGGCTGAAAGCACCGCCAGCGCGGTTGAAAAGCAGCTGCTGAAACCTGGCGGTCTGGTGACCACCACCGTGAACAACGGCCAGCAGTGGGATGCACCGAATGGCTGGGCACCGCTGCAGTGGGTCGCCGTGGAAGGTCTGGAGCACTACAACCAGCCGAAACTGGCAAAAGAGGTGGGGTTACGCTTCCTGCAAAACGTCCAGAACACCTATGACCGTGAGCATAAGCTGGTGGAGAAATATGTCGTAGAGGGCAACAATCTCGGCGGCGGTGGCGGCGGTGAGTATCCGCTGCAGGATGGCTTCGGCTGGACCAATGGCGTCACGCTGAAACTGCTCGACAAGTACTGCCCGAAAGATAAAACCTGTAACAGCGCCCACGATATTCCGCAGGCATCTGCCTCACAACCCTAACCCCCTCTGGATACCTCTGGCCTTGCCGGAGGTATCCGCACCCGATTTCCGCGAATTTTACTTGACCTTCTTACGCCAACAGGCAAAATTGCAGCCAATTTACAAAAGGTAATAATTCTCATTATGATAATGAGATTACCTATTAATAACTTTACTCACCTGCCTGAACCTTTGCTAAGAAAGGAATTTTGATGAAACTGTCACTGTCGCTGAGAGGGTATATTCGCCTCTGCACCCTGGCGCTGACCGCGCCTGCTCTGAGTTTTGCTGCCGATATGGTGGTGACTGCGCAACCGCAGGAAGACTCGACCTCGCCAACTCAGGGCTATCTGGCCACCACCAGTCAGGGCGCAACCAAAAGCGATCGTCCGCTGATCACCACGCCGCAGTCGGTGTCCGTGGTCACCCGCCAGCAGATGCAGGATCAGGGCGCGCTGACCCTGAATCAGGCGCTGGGCTACAGCTCCGGCGTCTTCACTAACTTTGGCGGTGCCGCCACGCGCTACGACACCATTGCGCTGCGTGGCTTCCACGGCGGCGATGTGGACAATACCTTCCTCGACGGCATGCGGCTGATGAGCGACGCCGGCAGTTTCAACGTATTACAGGTCGATAATGCCTTCCTTGAGCGCATCGACGTGATCAAAGGCCCCTCTTCTGCCCTGTATGGTCAGACGGTGCCGGGTGGTCTGGTGAACATGGTGACCAAACGTCCGCAGTTCAGCGAAGAGGGTCATATCCAGCTGCAGGCAGGCAGCAATGCCACCACCGGCACAATGTTTGACTATACCAATGCGATCAACGACCAGTGGGCGTTTCGCCTGACCGGCGTGACCCGTAACAGCGATACACAGTACGATCACACCCGCGAAGAGAAATATGCGCTGATGCCGCAGCTGATGTGGCAGCCGGACGAAGATACCCATCTGATCCTGAAAGCGTATCTGCAAAAAGATCCTTCGGGCGGCTACCACGGCTCCGTTCCGGGCGATGGCAGCCTCACCGAACACAACGGCTATAAGCTGAGCAACGGCTTTTATGAGGGCAACAGCGATCTCGACCAGTTCAAGCGCCGCGAGCAGATCTACAGCTTTGATTTTGCCCATCGCTTTAACGACGTCTGGTCATTCTCTTCAACCGGCAGCTACAGCCACTCGAATGTCGATCTCGATCAGGTCTATCAGATTGGCTGGGACGAAAATAATCCCGATCTGCTGAACCGCTATTACTCTGGCGAGCGCTCGTCGCTCTCTGCCTGGTCCACCGATAACCGTTTACAGGCAGAGTTTGCCACGGGCGAACTGGAGCACCGCGTCAGCGTGGGGGCCGAGTATCACCGCTATAAAAATGAGATCATCGAGGCTTCCGGTCCGGCTAACCAGCTTAATGCCCTGACCGGTGAGCAGGTGGGTGATATGCCGATTCAGACCTGGGCAGACAGCACCCGTCGTTATTACCAGACCGGCCTCTATCTGCAGGATGAGATGAAGCTGGATCGCTGGCATCTGGATCTTTCCGGCCGTTATGACCGCATCGTCGCCGAAAACAGCGGCAGCGATCGCCGTCAGGATGATCACATCAGCGGACGCGCGGCACTGCTTTATGCCTTCGACAACGGTATCTCGCCTTACGTGAGCTGGAGCCAGGCGATTACCCCGACTGCGCTCACCGATCCCAACAATAATCTGCTGAAGCCGACCACCGCCGAACAGTATGAAGCCGGGGTGAAGTATCAGCCTAATGGCACCCGCGATCTCTACAGCCTGGCCGTTTATGACCTGACCCAGAAAGATGTGGCGAACCGCAATGTCCAGGACGGCACTTTTACCCCCTCAGGTAAAGTCCATTCACAGGGTATCGAGCTGGAAGCGCGTAATCAGTTAACCCCGCGTCTGAGCACCGTGGCGAGCTACACGCTGAACCATCTGCGCTTTAAAGATTCGGTAGATGGCAACAGCGGACATACCCCGTATGTTACCCCCAACAGCATGGCTGCACTCTGGGGTCATTATCAGTTTGATTACGGTCTGAGTGCGGGCGCTGGCGTGCGTTACATCGGCAAGCAGTGGGCGGACAATCAAAACACCACCCGCGTGCCATCCGTGACGCTGTTTGATGCGTCAGTACGTGCCGATCTTGGCGTCTGGAACAGCAGCCTGAAAGGTGCCTGGGTACAGGTGAACGCCAATAACCTGACCGACCGGACCTATGTGGCGGGCTGTTATGGCACAGGCTATTGCTACTGGGGCGCGGAACGCAGCGTGATGGCCACTGTCGGTTACGACTTCTGATTAAACGAAAGATAAAAAAAGGGGACGCAGCGATGCGTCCCCTTTTCTGTTTAAACCGTTACGGTTAACTGCGTACTTTGCGGTATACGAACAGCACCACGATGGCACCGATTACAGCGACCACAAAGCTGCCGAAGTTAAACCCATCGACGCGGCCGAAGCCAAACAGCGTACTGATCCAGCCACCCACTACGGCACCGATAATACCCAGAACGATAGTCAGAATGAAACCGCCACCGTCTTTACCCGGCATAATCCACTTCGCCAGAATACCCGCGATTAAGCCAAAGACGATCCAGGAAATAATACCCATCTGTTGCTCCTTCCTTTTTATGATTAAAGCGTGAACGCCTGATTAATCAAGCGGTTTACTGCGATAAGTATAGTCAGCTTTCTGAAATATGCCTGTCTGCTCACACTAATTTTTCGGGAGGCCCTGGCTAAAGCTTTTTTTAACCGAGCCGATAACCGGGATGAGTCAAAAAAACACAATAAAGTAACCCTTGCGGAGCAGGACGTGAAAGAAGCCGACCAGGAACAATATTTAAAACGTGGCACGCTGGCGGTTCTGGGCGTAATGAAAGATCTGCTGCGCTTGCAGACGCCATTACTGGTGCGCTTCGCGCGCGGGCAGTTTATCAGCCGGATGCTGGCTGCCGATGAAGATCGCCTGTTGTTTGACCTGGGCAGTAACAATCTGGATAACGAATACGCCCTGAGCAGCGACGATATCAGCATTACCGCTGAAACCTATGGCGCAAAAGTAGAGTTCAGCCTCGCCTCGCTGGAGAAGGTGACGTTTGAAGGCTTGCCTGCCTTTAGCGCACCGTTACCGGAGCTGCTGTGGCAGATTCAGCGACGTGAGTTTTTCCGCGTCAGCGCCCCGCTGGAGCCGCAGTTCTGGTGTCATACCGTCTGGCCGGATGGCAGTAAAACGCGCCTGCGGTTGCAGGATCTCTCACTGGGCGGTATCGGCGTGCTGGTGGATGAACCGCTACCGGAGGGGTTGCAGAACGGCGACAGCTTTAATTCGTTCCGGGTCGAGCTGGGCGAGTATGGTCATTTTGACGTGCCGGTAAAGCTGCTGCACATTGGCGAGCGTTGCGTGGTAAACCGCAAAAATGAAACCCGTGTCACTCCCCGACTGAGCTTTCGATTTGCCACGCTGAACCCGGCGCAGGAGCGGCAGCTTCAGCAGATTATTTTTGCTCTTGAGCGGCTGGCTCGCGATAAATCGACCCGTTTCCAGTAACGGCTTCAGGGATGCGCCACACAGGTGGGCCGCATCCAGGCTATGCTTCTTGCTTGTTTTCTTTTAAACCGGAACCCAGCAAGGAGACCCTCCCCAATGGAAAACTGGCTCTCTTCACGTCGTTTTCACTCCCTCTTTTTTAACCAGGAACTCTGGCTCAACAGCGCCATCGTGGTGGTTTCCACCCTGGTGATTTACTGGGTATTACGAACCCTGATTCGCTTTATCTCCAACCGGATTGCGCTTTACAGCGAACATCGTCATGTGCGCGCTACCGCGATTCTGGTGGAGATATTGCGAAGCACCAGCCAGACCCTGCTGCTGATTTTTTCGCTGCTGATTGCCCTGAAGTTTGTTGATCTGCCCGAGTCCTGGAGTGTGACCATCGCACACGGCTGGTTCCTGGCGCTGATCGTACAGCTCGCCCTGTGGCTTGATTGCGGCATCCGGTTATGGCTGAAAAGCCTGCTGCGCGACCCGTTGCATGTGCGCAACCCGGTGACGACGGTGATCCTTGGCATTCTGCTGCGGGTCGTGGTCTGGATTATGATGTTCCTGGCCATTCTGTCGAATATGGGCATCAACATTACCGCGCTGGTCGCAAGCCTGGGCGTCGGGGGTATCGCGATCGCGCTGGCCATTCAGACCGTGCTGAGCGATGTCTTTGCATCACTGGCGATCGGTTTCGATAAGCCGTTCGAGCATGGCGATTTTATTGTTTTTGGTGATATTGCCGGTTCCATTGAGCACATCGGCCTGAAAACCACCCGACTGCGCAGCCTGAGTGGCGAGCAAATTGTCTGCTCAAACACGATTCTGTTGCAGCAGACCATCCACAACTACAAGCGTATGCAGCAGCGCCGCATCGTGTTTAGGTTCGGCATCAGCTACGCCACGCCCTCTGAACAGGTGCGGTCGATCAGTCCCCTGGTGAAAGAGATTATCGAGGGCGTTGAGACCACCCGTTTTGACCGCGCCCATTTCCTTGCCTTTGAGGACTCGAAGCTGACCTTTGAAGTGGTCTATTTTGTGCTGGATGCGGATTACAACAAGTACATGGATATTCAGCAGGAGATTAACCTGCAGCTGATGGCGGCCATGGAAGAGCGCAATATCCGCTTCGCCTTCCCGATTCGTCAGGTTGAGTTCAGCGGTGGCAACCTGCCGCCAGTGGATCTGGTTGCCGTGGGAAGTGACGACGGCGAGGTGCGCAGAATGGCGCGTTAAGCCCCTGCCCGCTCTCCTCTTCTCGGGAGGGCGGGCATAAAAGCAGCTGCGGCCAGAACCGGAGCCACATAGGCTGCCCCTGCATGGCCGTTGTGACGTTCAGCGATTCTGCCGCTCACGCTCACCGCTTACTGATGCCGGTAACAATTCACGCCAAGATACTCACTGAAGGCTTCCTGCAGCACACCGGCTGTCGCCGAGTGATTCATCGCGACATGATGCTCAAAGCCATTGCGGCAGATCCATGCCAGCAGCGTCTCCAGCTGCGGCACCTGAATGACCGCACGACAGCCCACCGTGTCCAGCGGATCGGTGACCGACACGCCCTCGCCAACATAGGCCTTGATTTCGCCGCTGAAGTCGTCGGTCGAGAGGCGGAAATAGGTGAGATCGCCCTGCTTCATGCGGCCATGCACCGCACCACAGGTGTTCTCTTTGCCGACGGTGGTGCCAATAATATCCGCCGTACCCATAGTCGGTGACTCCAGGCTGGCGCTGGCAAAATTCCCGCAGTGAAACAGCACGCATTTATCCCGCTCGTCGCCAAAGTTATTGTTCCAGTCCGCCAGTGAGGCGGGACTCAGCGAACAGCTGGCGAGCGCATACATCGACAGCGCGCCCATCACATCCACTTCGCAGGCGCTGGGCATCAGCTGGCCCGACATAACGCTCATGATTGAGCAGACGTTAATACCCAGATTCTCCTGCAGGGACGTCCAGCACTGAATGGCGGTGGTATCAATATCGTTGTCGCTGATCCACTCGCTGATCACGACAAACAGTTTGGCCATGGTCAGCAGTTTGTCACCCGGAATACCGCGTGCATCGGCGTTGGCTTCCAGGATCTCACGCTTCTCTGCTACGCGGATATCATCATCACGCAGCCGGTTAGTGCGGGTAAAAATCTCCGATAAATCCAGGGTTTCCACCGCGATGCCCATCTTCTCCAGCAGCTTTTCGCTGTAGCGAACGGTGTTGAATCCGGCGGGCCGCGCACCAATCGCCCCGACGCGCACCCGGCGCATGGCATTCACTACCCGACAAAGCTGGCTGAACCGCTGCAGGTCCTGCATAAAGATCTCGCCGCTCAGGGCGCAGACATGCTGCCGGGTCAGGGTAAACGGAATGCCATATTGCCGCAGATTATTGCAGAGCGAAATTTTGCCGCAGAAGCTGTCGCGGCGGGTCGCCAGCCCCATTTTATCGAGGTTGTCCTCTTCCGCCTGCACCAGCACCGGCACATTCAGGTCCGCCAGACGCAGCGCCTCGGCAATCGCTTTTTCATCACCAAAGTTAGGCAGCAGCACCACAATGCCGTGAATCGCTTCGCGATGCTGACGAAACAGCGCAGCACAGATTTTGGCTTCCTGCCGCGTCTCGACGCCGCCCAGGCTGGTCTGGGTTTCATCCAGCATTACCGTATTGATGTTCATCTTTTCAAACAGCGCGACGGCCTGCTGCCGTGCCTCGCCCACCAGATAGCTGGGAAAAAAACCCCGGTTGCCAATAATGACGCCGAAGGTTAACTGCTGAGGAAGTGTTGACATGGCTCTGCTCCGGATAAGGATTAATGTGGCTGATAACGGCAGCGTGCAACCGCGTCGATCCAGCCTTTATAGTTTTCCTGCATACGCTGGGCATTCTCTTCACGCGGCATGATGATGCTGCCGCCCTGCAGTGCCTGCATATCACTGCCCTGCTGCCACCATCCCAGCACTTTGCCCGCCAGCAGCGCCGCGCCCAGCGCGGAGACCTCGGCGGTCGGCACCCGCTGCAGCGGCCGCTGTAACACATCCGCCTGTAACTGCATCAGCCAGCTATTTTCAGTGGCGCTGCCATCCACGCAGAGCGCCGGGAGCTGCTGGCCACTGGCCTGCTCCATCGCAAAAAAGACGTCGGCGATTTGCCAGACGACAGACTCCAGCGCCACCCGCGCCAGCACGTCGGGCGTGGCGGCGTCCGTCAGTCCACACACCATGCCGCGCGCCTGCAGATCCCACCAGGGCGCGCCCAGGCCTGAGAGTGCCGGAACAAAATAGATGCCCTGATTGTCGTTGCAGCGCTGTGCCATGGCGGTCAGCTCGCGCGGATCCTGCACGCCGAGCAGTTTGCCCAGCCAGGCGGCACCGGAACCCGTGTGGGTGATGTTGCCTTCAAAGGCGTAGCGCAGCGTGCCGTCATGCCAGGCCACGGTGGTGCTGAGACCATTTTCCGTCAGCAGCGGCGTCGCCATAGACATCATCAGCGACGATCCGGTGCCGTAGGTGGCTTTCACCACTTCTGACGCACCGCGCCGCTGCGCCTGCAACGCAGCATGTGAGTCACCGATGCGGGCCAGAATCGGCGTACCGGGCGCTAAGCCGGGAATGTCATTCACCGCGACCACGCCCTGTTCACTGGCTGAGGCGGTAATTCGCGGCAGTGCGGCACGCGGCAGCTGAAACAGCGCCAGCAGCTCGTCGTCCCAGTCATTAAGATGCAGGCTGTAAAGCTGAGTGCGGGCGGCGTTGGCATGATCGGTCACAAATATCTCGCCCGCGCTGAGCTGCCAGCTGAGCCAGCTGTCGACCGTGCCGATGCAGAGCTCACCGGCGGCGGCACGCGCTGCGCCGTCAGGGATGGCGGCCAGCATCCCGGTCAGCTTGGCGGCCGGGAACATCGGATCAACGGCCAGACCGGTTAAGCCGGTGATACGGGGCGCTTTACCCGCCTGGTGCAACTCGCGACAGAATGCTTCGGAGCGTCGATCCTGCCAGCTCACCAGCGGCGTCAGCGGCTGACCATCACGCCGCTGCCAGATCAGCACCGACTCGCGCTGATTACTGATTGCCACGGCAGCAACCGGTGCCCCATCACAGGCTGACAGACAGTGGGTCATGGCCTGTTTTACCGCCTGCCAGATCGCCAGCGGATCCTGCTCAGCCAGTCCGGGCTGCGGATGTTGCAAGGTTAAACTCTGGCTACCACGTGCCACTACGCAGCCGCTGCGATCAACCGCTATCGCCTTGGCGTTGGTGGTGCCTTCGTCGATCGCCAGAATCAGGGGTCCCGCCATGTTTATGCTCCTGCGCAGATGCGCGCTGCACGGTTAACTACGCTGCTGGCATCAATGCCGTGATGGGCACGGGTCGAGGCGCGATCGCCTGCAATGGCATATTCGCCATCCATAATGCCGAGCCGTAACAGCGGAATGCCGCAGCCGCCTTCCGCCAGCACTTCAGCCACCAGACTGCCGACACCGCCGTTGACGTTGTGCTCCTCCACGGTAATCACCGCTGGGTAGTGATTTAACAGATCGCGCAGCTGTCGGGTATCACAGGGACGAATCGATGGAACCGCGATCACACCGGCTGAAATGCCCTTTTCAGCCAGTTGCTCAGCAGCGTGAACCACCTCGTGAACCGTTGAGCCCATCGCCACCAGCGCGATGTCGCTGCCTTCCCGCAACAGATCGATTGCGCCCGGCTGGAACCGGTAGCTTTCGTCGTGCAGCTGCGGCAGATCTTTGCCATCCAGACGGATATAGACCGGCCCGACGTGCTCCAGGGCATAGTCAATGATCTGGCGGCACTCCAGCGGACAGGAAGGAGCATAGATCTCAATGTTGCCGAAACCGCGCATCACCGCGATGTCGTCAATGCTGTGGTGGGTGCTGGCTAACGGGCCATAGCTGGCTCCGGCATTCAGCCCGAACAGTTTGACGTTGGTGTTGTTGTAACAGACATCAACTTTCACCTGTTCATTGGCGCGGGACACCAGAAACGGCGCGGCGTTACAGGTCACCGCAACTTTGCCGCCCAGCGCCAGCCCGGCCGCTGTGCCCACCAGCGTCTGCTCGGCGATGCCGACATTGATCAGCCGGTCGGGAAACGCCTTGATAAAGGGGGCGATCTTGGCGGTTGAGGTGGAATCGGCCACCACCGGCACCAGATCCACGCCGCGATTCACCGCGTCAATAAAGGCCGTGACCATAACGCTTGCTAAATGTTGTGCATTACTCATCTTTCAGTTCCTCCAGTGCCAGCGCAATCTCTTCGCCTTTCGGCACCCGGTGATGCCATTCGGCTTTGCTCTGAATAAAGGAGACACCAAATCCCTTTTCGGTATGCGCCACGATCACCTGCGGCTTGCCGTTCTTTGGCAGGTTTTCAAGGGTGTCGACCACCGCCGCCATCTCGTTTCCGTTGCATTCGGTGACCTCCAGCCCGAACGCACGCCATTTTTCCGGCAGCGGATCGGTGTTCATAATGTCGCGGGTCGCACCCGCCAGTTGCAGCTTGTTCTTGTCATTAATGATGATCAGGTTGTCGAGCCCGTAATGCGCCGCGACCAGGGCCGCCTCCCAGTTGCTGCCTTCGGCCAGCTCCCCGTCGCCGGTGACCACAAAGATGCGGCGCGAACTGTTATCTTTTTTCGCCGCGATAGCGATGCCCACCGCCACCGGCAGCCCGTGCCCCAGCGCGCCGGTGTTCAGTTCGATGCCCGGCGTTTTTTGCCGCACCGGATGGCCGGGCAGATGGGAGTCGGCATGCTGATACGTTGCCAGCCAGTCGGTGGGGAAATAGCCTGCCTCCGCCAGCACGCAGTAATAGCCGCCCACCGCGTGTCCTTTGGACTGGATGTAAATGTCACGCTGAGCGTCATCGGTGCGATCCGGGGCGCAGTTCAGAATGCGGAAGTAGAGCGCGGTGAGGATCTCCACCTGCGACAGGTCAGCGCCGGTATGACCGCCCGCCGGGCTGCCTGCATTTAGCTGGATGATGCGGCGGCGGATAGCACGCGCCCGACGCTCAAGGTCTTCGACCGGAAGATTGAAAGGATTCATACACTACCTCTGAATTTTAAATCGGTTATGAATATATATTCACATCAGTTAAAAAAATTTCTGCCAGAAATTAGTGCCATATGCAGGCACTCCCCGCTGTTTGCCACTCTGACCACCAGGCCATCGCCGGGTGCGGAGACACGCAGCAACACGGCCTGCACGTCCCGCCGCGATCAGGGTTTCGCCGGTTTGCCCTCCTCAATTAATGCTTTCTGTGCCACCACCGCCGCCTTCTGCTGCATCCGGCTCTGCGTCTGGTCGATGATCACAGCAATGATGATGACAATCCCTTTAATCACCATCTGCCAGAATTCACTGACGCCCATCATGATCAGGCCATCCGCCAGAAAGCCGATGACAAACGCCCCGATCAGCGTGCCGACAATCGTGCCGCGTCCGCCCGCCAGCGAGGTGCCGCCCAGCACCACGGCGGCAATCGCGTTCATCTCAAACGCGGTGCCGTTCGCCGGATGGCTGGCGACCAGCTGCGAGGAGACCACGATGCCGGCAATGGCCGCGCAGAACCCCGACAGGGTGTAGACCAGAATTTTCACCTGCCGGGTTTTTACGCCTGACAGTTCAGCGGCCCGCTCGTTGTCACCGATGGCATAGACCTGACGGCCAAACGGCAGGCGGCGCGCAATATAGGCGATCACCAGCGCCAGCAGCACCATCATCAAGATGGCATACGGCAGTCCGAGCAAGGTTCCCGCACCAATGCGATCGAAACCGGTGTTGCCCAGCAGTGGGTTGCCCTGCAAACCGGGAAAGGTTTCGCCGCCGGAGGTGAGCATCGCCGCGCCGCGCAGGATGTACATGGTGCCAAGGGTGCAGATAAAGGGGGCCACGTTGTAGCGGGTAATGATCCAGCCGTTACCTGCGCCAATCAGCGCGCCGACTAACAGCACCACCGGCACAATCACCCAGACACTGGGGAAAATAGCGATGCCAAACATCGGCAGCACAATGCCTTTGGTAATCAGCCAGCCCGCGATCATGCCGCACAGCCCCAGCGTCGCCCCAATCGACAGGTCAATGCCCGCAGTGATAATGACAAAGGTGATGCCCAGCGCCAGAAAGGCGTTAATGGCGATATGTTTCACCATGATCACCAGGCTGCCGGTAGCAAGAAAATCCGGCACGGTGATGGCAAAGAAGCCGACAATCAGAATCAGCGCAATAAACGTGCGCAGCTTCAGAAGCAGCAGCAGAATGCTTTCGCGTGAACTGAACGCTTTAACCGGACGTGTGTTCAGCGCGACGCTGTCATTGCTTTTCATGCTCAGAACCCCTGCGCACTTGCTTTCACCAGCGCTGCCTCTTCCGCCTGGTCGCGGGGAAGATCAGCCGTAAGTTTGCCGCCCGACATCACCAGGATGCGATCGGCTACCGCCATAATCTCTTTCAGGTCTGAGGTGGAGAACAGCACGGCTATGCCCTGCTGCGACAGCGCCACCATAGTGCGAAACACCTCGGCTTTGGCCCCGACATCAATGCCGCGGCTTGGCTCATCCAGCAGCAGCAGACGCGGATTGGTCAGCAGCGCACGGCCTATCACCACTTTCTGCTGATTGCCGCCGCTGAGTGCGCTGATGGCGACGTCCGGCGAGGAAATTTTGATCGCCAGCTTGCCCACCGTCTGGTTCACCGCCTGCTGCTCTGCCTGATGCGCAATGGCAAAACGGTGCGACAGTCGCCGCCACAGGCTGGCGATGGTGAGATTACTGGCCACCGACGAGACCGGGAAAATCCCGGCGCGTTTGCGATCTTCCGGCACCAGGCTCATGCCCATCCGGATGCGATCGGCGGTCGGCAGACGGGCTGGCAGCGGTTTGCTGTCGAGCCACAGCCTGCCGAGGTAGTCGCGCTGGCTGCCGAGCAGACATTCAAACAGCTCGGTACGTCCCGCGCCCATCAGTCCGTAGATCCCGACGATTTCCCCGGCACGCACCTGAAAACTGACGTCATCCACCAGCGTATTGCCGTTGGGGCTGATGCAGGTAATATGCTGCGCTTCCAGCACCGGTGCGCCATACTCACGCGCATCCGGCAGGAAAGTGGTGACCGGCTCACTGCCCAGCATCTCACGCACGATCCACGGCACATCAATGGTGCTGACCGGGGCTTCCGCCTGAAAGCGTCCGTCGCGCAGAATGGTAATGACGTCACCAATCGCCATCAGCTCTTCCAGCCGGTGGGAGATGTAGATAAGGGTAACGCCCTGCTGCGTCAGGTCGCGGATCACCCGGAACAGGATCTCCACTTCGGTTTTGCTGAGCGCCGACGTCGGCTCGTCGAGGATCAGGATGTCTGCATCTTCCGCCAGCGCTTTCGCGATCTCCACCAGCTGCTGCTGACCCACTTTGAGATTTCCGACCCGCTCAGTGGGCGAAATCGGCTGGTCGAGTCGCGCCATCAGTGCGGCAGTACGGCGAGCCTGCTCCGCCTCATTGATGGGTGCCAGCCCACGCTGGATCTCCCGGCCCAGAAACAGGTTTTCCGCCACCGTGAGGTTTTCAAACAGGTTCAGCTCCTGATGCACCATGCCGATGCCGTGCCGGGCGGCATCGCGGGTGCTGCTCAGCGTCAGCGGCGCGCCATTCAGGAACAGCGAACCGGCGGTAGGCTGCTGTACCCCGGCCAGGATTTTCATCAGGGTCGATTTTCCCGCCCCGTTTTCACCGATGATGACGTTAACTTTGCCGCGCCAGACCCGGTAGTCCACGCGATCCAGCGCCAGCGTGCCGGGAAACAGCATCGATATCTGCTCGGCCCGCAGAATGATCTCATCCTTCATCAGGGCGTCCCCCGCCGGAGTTCAACCGCCACCACATCATCAATGCTGTTGTGACCGATGCTCACCGCCAGCAGCGCCTGAACCGGTTGATTGACCCAGCTGGCGTCCAGCGGCGGTAGCTGCTTCACCGCGTGACGGTTCAGCGCCCGCGTCAGCTGGGCGTACTGCACCTGATTAGTGAACTCCTCGAAACGAAAACCGGCGGCATCCCGGATAGCGTTACTGCGCAGCACCGGCCCGACGTTGATTACCACCGGTTTGCCGTTGATGGTCAGCGTCAGCGTGCGTTCACGCGGATTTTGCGCATCAAAGGCGCTGGCTTTCCCGCTGGCCCGCACAAAGACGCTTTCACGCCCGCCGGGTTTGACCGTCTGACTTTTCGCCTCCATGTCGGCCCAGCTCAGTGCGTGGCCGTTCGCGGCGGTTATTACCCGCGGCTGCCAGGTCTCCTCCGCAATCTGCTGCGGCGTCTGGTTGGTATAGCTGGGTTTCGCGTGCGGATCTTTCGGCAGAATCGGGTTACCGTCTGCATCCAGATCCACCACGGTGCAGGCGCTGAGCAACGCCACACCGATCAATACCGCCAGCATCCGTTTCATCGTTATTTCGCCAGGTTGAAGTTTTTCAGCTTAGCGGCGTTGCTGTCGTCAATCAGGACGCAGTCCATCAGCTGCTTCTCCTGTTTCTGCGCTTTTCCGTTCCTGAGGTAGTAGTCCGCCTGCGTGACCGCCATCTGCGCCTGATCCCAGCCCGGCTGCAGCACCGTCGCTTTAATGTTGCCTTTGTTCAGGATGGAATCGCGGGTGTAATCGCTGCCGTCAAATCCCACGACAATCACCGAGGTTTTCCCGGCGGCTTTCAGCGCGGCCTCCGCGCCCAGCGCCATGGTGTCATTACCGGAGATCACGCCCACGATGTTGGGGTGTTTCTGCAGCAGCGTTTCCATGCGGCTGAAGGCTTCGGTCTGGCTCCAGTTGGCGCTCTGCTGCGCCACCATTTTCAGGCCGGGGTAATCATCCAGCACGTCGTGATAGCCCTGCGATCGCACACCGGCGTTGGTGTCAGACTCTTTACCCAGCAGTTCAACGTACTCACCTTTACCGCCCAGCAACTTTGCAAATTTCTCTGCACCCAGCTGCGCGCCCTGATAGTTGTTGGAGACGATCTGCGCCACGGCGATGCCGGTTTTGTTGATCTCGCGGTCAATCAGGAAGGCAGGAATACCGGCATCTTTGGCTTTCTGTACCGGCCCGACCGTGGCATCTGCGCCAGCGTTATCAAGAATGATCGCTTTCGCTTTGCGCGCAATCGCGGTCTCAATCAGCTGGTTTTGTTTGTTAACGTCATCGTCATGCGAGGCCACCAGCGTGGCGTAACCCAGCTCTTTGGCTTTGGCTAACGCGCCTTCCGCCTCGGCTTTAAAAAACGGGTTGTCATGGGAAGGGGTGATAATCGCCAGCAGGCCCTGCTCTGCGGCAAGCGCCGTGGCAGAAAAAGCGATCATCGAAGCCAGCAGGGTCAGTTTGATCAGAGGACGAGTCATCTATTTTTCTCCGCTTGAATATATATTCACACGCGATTTTATATGCATAATGACTATGCGCCTGCGCGGATACGTCGTCCAATGCGCGATCGTCAAAAAGCGAAAACGATCACAAATTAGCCCGCGTTGTGATTTTGATCATCCTGGTTAACAATACCGGGCAGATTCAGAGAGGGAAAAACCGATGGCAAAACAGGATGAACAGCGACTGATGGTGAAGATTGCGACGCTCTACTATGTCGAAGGGCTGAAGCAGTCAGAGATTGCGCAGTCGCTCACCCTATCGCAGTCGTTTGTCTCACGCATTCTTAATCGCAGCGTGAAAGAGGGTGTGGTCAAGATCAGCGTGGTGCCACCGGCCAACGTCTACCCTGAACTGGAAAAGGCGATTGAGCAGACCTATAACCTGCCGCAGGCGATTGTGGTGGATGTCCCGGATCAGGCGTCGGCATTGCAGATTAAGCAGGCGATTGGTTCGGCAGCCGCGCACTATCTGGAGACCCGGCTGCGTAACGATGAGCTGATCGGCATTTCGTCGTGGAGCGGCACGATCCGGGCGATGGTAGATGCACTGCATCCGCTTAACAGCGCCTGCAAGGGTGTGATCCAGCTGCTGGGCGGTGTCGGGGCTAACGGCAACGTGCAGGCCACTATTCTGACTCAGAATCTGGCGGCGCTGCTGAACTGCCCCGCCTGGCTGCTGCCGTCGCAGTCAATTGAACATTCGGTCAGCGATCGCAAGCGCCTGTCGGCCAACGCAGAGGTGGCTGAGGTGCTGAGCAAATTTGAGCAGGTGGATCTGGCGATTGTCGGCATCGGCGATCTGGAGCCGTCAGCGCTGCTGCGCAATTCTGGTAACTATTACGATGGCAAAATGCTGCAGACGCTGGCGGCGCGCGGCGCAGTAGGTGATATCTGCCTGCACTATTTTGACGCCTGCGGGCAGCCTGTGCTGAAAGCGGAAGAAGATCCGGTGATTGGAATGGAGCTGGCGCAGGTGAAACAGTGTCCGCAGGTTGTCGGGCTGGCAGGCGGACGGGAAAAAGCGCAGGCGATTCGCGGTGCGCTATTGGGCGGTTACATCAAGGTGCTGATTATCGACTATCCCACGGCGCGACTGCTTCTCACGCCGCAGGCCTAATCAGATCCGGTCAGATGGTGCGGTAAGCGGTGGTGACTTTCCACAGATAGCGCGGTGCCTGCGCCGCCGGATGTTTGTTCTGCACATGCTGATAGAACTCATCCGGTGACATCGCATTGATCATCGCAATGGCCCGATCGCGGTCGCGGGAAAATGTTCGCAGCAGCGCACCGGCACCGTTGGCATAGGAGACGATGGTGGCGTAGCGCAGGGTCAGCGGATCGCGGATGCCCGACAGCGCGGAGTTCTGCAGGATGCGGATGTAGGCCGTACCGATATCAATATTTTTGGCCGGATCGCGCAACTCGGCATTCGACGGCTGACCACGACGGCCCAGCGTACGATAGACTTCTCGCCCGGCGGTTGAGGCTTTAATCTGCATCAGCCCCACCGCATTGGAACGGCTCACTACGCCCGGATTTCCACCCGATTCGACACTGATAATGGCGCTGATCAACTTCTCATCAACGCCATAATGACTGGCGGCATCTTCGGTAAACATGGCCCAGGTTCCATTGACGCTGGACGGCGGTGCCTGCGTTAGCGGCGTGTTGCGCTGCTTAACGGCATGGTGCGGTGGCTCGCTGGCACAGCCAGTCAGGAGTAACGCCGAGAGTATAAGGTGTCGGATTTTCAGCAATTTTTCGTCTCGTAGCGGTTGTGGCGAATGCTATCATACCCAGGCAGCCTGTCAGCAAAATTACCGTTTATCCTAAATACACGAATATGTGGCGCGTACCGTGACTTCAGCAGAGGTTTTCGCCATCATCGCCGTCAGTCATGAGCGCTAACAGCAGGAAAGTATGATGATTTCACGTTCAGTTCGTCTTATCTCCCCCTCCGGTTACTGTCACAATCAGCCTGCGGCGCTGCAGGGCATTGCGCGACTGCGTGCGGCGGGCCATCAGGTGGAGAACGAGCAGGTGATCACCCGCCGTTTTCAGCGTTTCGCCGGAACAGATGCTGAACGCCTGGCGGATATCAACCAGCTTGCCAGCCTCCGTACCCTGCCCGACGTGGTGCTGGCGGTTCGGGGCGGTTATGGGGCCAGCCGGTTACTGGACGCTATCGACTACATCGGTCTGCAGCGTCGTCTGCTGAATCAGCCGCTGGCGCTGTGCGGCCACAGCGACTTTACCGCCATTCAGCTGGCCCTGCTGGCGCAGGTCGGCCTGATTACCTTTAGTGCGCCGATGCTGGCCGGGAATTTCGGTGCCGCGACCTTATCTGAATTTACCCTTCACCACTTCTGGCAGGCACTGACATCACCTACAGTAGAGGTGAACTGGCAGAGCGAAACGTCCGATCAGGGCGAGTGGCAGGGGACGCTGTGGGGCGGAAATCTGGCGATGATCTGCTCACTGATCGGCACGCCGTGGATGCCGCAGATTGAGAACGGTATTCTGGTGATAGAAGACGTGAATGAGCATCCGTTCCGCATTGAACGCATGCTGATTCAGCTGCAGCAGAGCGGCATTCTGGCGCGACAGCGGGCGATTGTCACCGGCAGCTTCACCAGCACGGCCCTGTCGGAATATGATAATGGGTTTGATTTCAGTACTGTCTGGCAGCGCGTGCGTGACACCACCGGTCTGCCGGTGATATGTGGATTAGATTTTGGTCATGCCGCTGACACGGTAACACTGCCGCTGGGTGCCAGCGCGCGATTAGCGGTCAGCCAGGGCAACGCCCATTTGCAGGCGACCGGGCATCCCGTCCTGCGGGAATAGAGAGCGTTTCAGGAGATCGACATTGAAGCCGTTGTATGACGATTTGTGGATCTCAACCCCGGAATTTCCGGTGGAAGATGCCGTTAATGACCTGATGATGCATGGCTTTATGCTGCGTCATCCGCGCGGCAATCTGCTGATTGGCCGCGTAGAAAATCCGCTCGATCACGAGGTGCTGGCCGATACCGGCGGCGTCATTCGTCACTATCTGACCCACTGGCACGAATCCGCGCCCGGTGCGGCGGTGATCCAGCAGCGCTTCAGCAGCGCGCTCTATTGCCACAGCCGGTCATTAGGCCCTGTCAGCCGTTTTGCGGAGCCTGACGATACCTTTTCACAGCAGGAAACGCACTTCGGGGATTTTTATCTGTTGCCGACGCCAGGCCACACGCCGGGCAGCTGCAGCTATCTCTACACTTCGCCGCTGGGGCTGACTTATCTGTTTGCTGGCGACACCGTGACCCGCTCGCATGACCGCTGGATCACCGTGCTGGTGCCGGACAGTAATCCCGCTGAGCTGAGTCAGACGCTGGAGTTTTATCGATCGCTGCGTCCCGACGTGGTGCTGATGAGTACCACGCGCGGACATCTTTCCTGGAAAAAAGTGACGCTGCAAAGCTGGCTGGCCGCAATTGATGAAGCTGAACAGCATCCACTGGATTTGCGTGAAAATCCGCTGTTCTGATTACATTATTTTGGTCAGATAGTGACGCTGGTGATGACGCAGATAGTTCCCCAGCGTGAGCCGCAGGGTGTAGCCGAGTTTTTCATAAAACGGACGCGCCTGAAAACTGGCAGTATCCACCTGCGCATAGCGGCAGCCGCGCTCGCGGGCCGCCTGCTCGGCGGCCTGTATCAGCTTCGTGCCAGCCCCCTGCCCGCGCAGCGCCTCACTTACCCACAACATATCAATCCGCAGCCAGTTACCGGCGGTCGAGCCGGTCAGTCCGGCCAGCTTTTTGCCCTGCTCATCCCGGATAAATACGCCAATTGCCCTGATCTCATCCGCCTCAACAAATTTGCTGTTATAAGCTGTCAGACCCAGCCGGACCTCATCCAGATCCAGTGCGGTAACGTTGTCGGTAATCTCAGGTTGCATAGTGGCTCCCGGGGCTAGGTGTCGGAGCGCTGACGATCGTCGTAACGCTCCAGGCTCAACGCATCCACATCGCGTTTTTCACTGCGGCTGCAGGGCAGCAGTGTATCGCTGTCGCGGTAAACAAAGAAGGTCGCCTGGCTGCGCTGGTTCACAATCAGCTGATCGCCATTGCGAAAACGGGTGATCGCCACCCGATCGCCCCCCTCTAAACGGGTACGCTGCTGACCGGCCGCTATCTGAAAGTGTCCCTGCGGCCACATCAGGGTGGTTAAACCATATTCGGCACGCGAGACCGTCATGGTCGCCCGACCGGGACAGTTAAGCTGAAATTCGGTTTCGCTCCAGGCAGGTGCGACGTGGCAGGCCAGCAGGCCCAAAGCAATAAACGCTGCCTTCATGCGGTGTCTCCACTGATTTCATTGAGAATTTTCTTAGCTTAACATAGAAAATAAGCGAGGAGAGGTGTAAGGCAAAGGTCACTAAGACCATTGAAAGATGGAATGGGCGTGCGAAAAAAGCTGAAAGTTGAGAAAAGATAAAGTAATCGGGCCAGGCTGACAGACTGCCAGCCTGACCGGACAGGGATTATTCGGCTGCCACTTCAGCGGCCACTAACATCAGCGCCAGCCCGGCATTTTCGCTATCGTAGGCCTGCATTGCGGCACGAATATCTGCGGAGCAGGCGAGCACCTGTTGCTTCTTATCGGCTTCCAGCACGTCAATCGCGTGGCGAATAATCATTAGACCTGCTTCTTCTTCTTTCATCATTTATCCCTGGATTTGCCTAAGTGGTGCGCAAAGGAGCCAAGAATACCGTTTATTGATAAGCAAAGTCACCCCTTTACATTCCTGTTGCTTAACGATTAAACAAATCACAAACAGGAAGCATAGCGGAAACCGCTATAATTAAGATATTGTGGGTGTAACAGGATAGACTCTGCGCCACAACACGCCCAGGGATTGAAGCAGGTAGAAAATCATGATGCGACTCAGCATTTTTATCCTCATCGCGATGGTGACTGGATGTTCATCTGGCCCGAAAGGGGTGGAATGCCCGGGTGAGGTCTCGACAATTTATGGTCAGTCGATGGGGCAGACTCAGGGCGTAATTTTTGATCTGGTCAACAGCTTCACCGTGACCAAGGATAATGTCAGCGTTAACAGCGGCCTGCTGCAGTCGCTGGATCGGTTTCAGTATGTTCCGTCCTCCGTGACGCGTGAAGGCTACTACGCGCAGCGTCTGTCAGATAAGCAGTTCCGTCTGATTAATCCTTATCAGGACACCCAAATCACCTGGACCTGTCCATAAGGGATGAATCCTGCTGCCAGATGGTTTATTGTCAGGAAACGTCAAGCAGCAGGTCTCCCCGATGGAAAAACGTCTGGATAACAACGGTTATATCGACTTCCCCTTCCCCGCTACCCGCAATGCGGATGGCTCGGTTAATCCCTGTGGCTTTGATCTGACGCTGGAAACCGGTCGCCTTGAAGAGATTCGGGTGCTGAACCGTTCAACGAATCTGCGCCGACTGGTCGAAGAGGTCAATCTGCAGGAGGGGCTTTTTATGACCCTGGCCTGCGACTGGCAGCAGCGCGAAGACGCGGTCTGTGGCTTCATTGATGTGGCCTTTCGTCCCGATCTGCCCCAGCACGGCCACGAGGAGGCGCTGCAGCTGGAAACGCACTTTTACCGCTACCTCACCGGCCAGGAGCAGCAGCACCAGCTGCCCGCAGAGACACTGGTGAACTACGCCCGATCGGTTCTTGACTGGAGCTGGTCGCCGCTGCGCCAGCGTCAGCGCGATTACGAGAAGATGACCATCCAGTTCTACTGTCCGCAGGCCGATGACGCCGAATGGTGTTTTGATCATCTGCGCCATTTCCTGGTGAGCGTCTATCCGGCCTGCGTCGCCGCCCGTTCACTCTGATCCCCTCTGCCCCGGAGTTGCTATGCGTTCTGCTGCGCTGTCTGTTTTTACGCTGTTCTGCTCGCTGTTTTTTGCCGCTGCCGCCCAGGCCGATCGCTGTCAGCAAATCCGCGCCGGTCTGGATATCGGTTCCGGCACCACCAAAATTGCGGTAGCACGCGTCAATGTCTGCCAGCTGCGCATCGAAAAAATGCTGTATCAGGATCAGCGTGCCGTGGCCTGGAACGACGCATTAGCCCACTCCACGGATAACCAGCTGAGTCCGGCGATAACCCACGAAGGTGCTGCCGCACTGCAGCAGCTCGTGGCGAACGCACAGCGCTTTCATCCACAGCGAATCAGCGGGGTTGCCACGGCGGTGTTCCGCAACGCCAGTAAC
The DNA here is from genome assembly GCF_029844725.1 of Pantoea sp. GD03673. Classification (GTDB taxonomy): domain Bacteria; phylum Pseudomonadota; class Gammaproteobacteria; order Enterobacterales; family Enterobacteriaceae; genus Pantoea. Next base: position 269,730 of record NZ_JAOCKJ010000007.1, on the reverse strand, counting down.
GGTCAGGCTGTGATTGAACAGTTACAGCGCCAGAGCGGTGCGCAAATCAGCATTATCTCGCAGCAACAGGAGGCGAAACTCGGGTTTCTTTCTGCGAAAGCCGCGCTTAACGATCCGGCGATCCGTGATGATCAGTTGCTGGTCTGGGACATCGGAGGGGGATCCATGCAGATGACCGCCTGGCGACAGCAGGCGGGCAAGCCGGTTGCGGATATCTATCAGGGCAGGCTGGCCTCGGTGACGCTGAAAAACTTTATCCTGACGGTGCTGAAGAACAGCCCGGAGGCAAAATCGCCCAATCCGATTGGCTCCTGGCGGCAGTCAGTGCTGCGCTTTGTGCAGTTTTATGCTGCCAATGAAGTCAGTCCTCAGATCAAACAGGATGTGAAGGATCGCAGGATAATTGGCATCGGTGGCGTACACGGTTTTTCGATCCGCAATCAGTTACCGGGTAAACCTCATCGCTATACGCTGGCGGCCTTGAGTCAGCTTTCGCAGCAGCAGGTCTGGAAAGGCGACAGCGAACTGCAGGGTGACTACCGCGCCACTGACGTGAGCAACCTGTTACTGGTGGAAGGGTATATGCAGGCGCTGAAAATGGATGAAGTTACCATTGTTGAGGCCAGTCTGATTCAGGGCGTGCTGCTGCAATAGCGCTCTGTTTCCACACTTCGCTACACGTCAGATTTAACCAGACGGATAGCGTGATCCAGCATCCGCTGCTCATCCCGTTCACTGTGGGCGCGCTGCTGGCGGGTGCGTTTAAGCAGGTCATAGATTTCGCCACGCCGGGTGTCATGACCGCGCTCCATCAGCACAATAACTGCATCGCCAATCACGCGGCAGACTTCATCATAGTCATCATCATTCAGTGCATCACGTTTCATCGTTTCTCCTCCGGCTGTGACTCTCTTCCCAAAAGGCTAGACAGGAAATGGCTGGCCCGCAAACGCAGCGCCGTTAACAGCCAGAAATGATTTTTTAGCCCCTTATTCAGCGCTGGCGGTGCAGAATTCACTATCTTTGCTACGCTTTGAGAGTCTTACTCAAATCCAAGGAGCAATTAAATGTCAGGAAAAATCGAAGATAAAGTAAAAGAAGCCGCTGGCGCAGTTCAGGAACAATGGGGCGCTGCAACCGGTTCATCTGAGCATCAGGCTAAAGGCGCAGCACGTCGCTATACCAACCAGGCAAGCTACGCTGCACGTGACGCTGCTGAGTGCATCAAGGATCAGGTTCAGTCCAATCCTGTTGCCGGTCTGGCCATTGCTGCAGGCGTCGGCGTATTCATCGGCTTCCTGCTGGGCCGTAAATAATACGTCTGAACGTCAACAGAACGGGAGCCACGGGCTTCCGTTTTTTTTGGCGTTGATTGACCGCATGCTGAGAAACATCTGAAAGATAAGCCCTTACCGGCCAGCACACGGTGAGTCTCCGTGCTTAATTACGTTCTCTTTTGACAACATCAAGGTGATCTTATGAAAACAATTCCTGCCCTGCTGCTGGTTGCAGCGACATTAACCTCTCTGGCGGGCTGCTCGCACAAGAGTGATGCGATCAAAGCAGATGGCCGTCCACATGCACCGAGTGGCCAGTCTTCACCGGGCGGCACCCTGGGTTCAGGTCCGGTGGGTCAGCCGCAGTCGTAATACCCTGCCCCGGCCCGCGTGCCGGGGTTTGCTTCTGTTATCTTCATATTAAATAGCGCCCGTAAAATAAACCCCCTCATCGTTAACCTGCTAGTAATTAAGACCGTAATTAAAAGCCCGGTATCTTATTATTATAAGAATCCTCCCCACTCTTTTCGATGATTGCCTGCCTTTTTTACACAATCCTGTATATATACCCTGAATAAACAACACTAAAATTGTGGAAACAGGTTAAACAAATATTCTACAATCAATAAAAAATAATTTTCCTTATTGAACTTTAGCCGTAAGGTTATTCTCTAATAATGCACAACACCTTTTGGTTAATATTTTTGATATGTTTAAGAGAATTCAGACGTGAAGAAAAAAAAGATTTATCTGATAGACCGACTTTTAACGCTTTATTCTCGATTTTCAGGCAGAACTCAACCGCAGGCCCTGCAAGCGCTGACACCCGGCACCGTGGTGATTTATTCCACCACGGCTTTGGGCGATTTTCTGATGAATACCCCGGCTATCTGGAGTCTGAAGAATCGCTTTCCCACCAGCAAATTTATTCTGGTTTCCAGCAAGAAAAATAAGGATCTCGTCAGCCGTTATAACTGGTTCGATAAGATCTATATCTGGGATAACAAAGTGGCTAATTTCCTGCCGCTGTTTTTCAAACTGCGTCGCCAGAAACCTGATCTGTCCGTGATATTACATGCCCATTTTCCCTACGATATTATGAGTTCGGTACTGACCGGCAGTAAGGCGATTGTGCGCGATCATTACGGCAGTGAGTCACCTGTGCTGAATAAATATCTTGATCACTATTCAGGCTATTTCGACGACCACACCATCAAACGCAAGCTGAAACTGATTGAAGCGCTGGGTGCAGAGACAGAGCAGACCCGCATGCATCTGCCCGAGATAAATAGCGTTTCCACTGCAACGGCTACCCATCGCCGCATCGGTTTTCAGCTGGGCGCCTCTAAAGATATTCGCCGCTGGCCGCTGGCCTCTTTCAGCCAGCTGGCAACCGCCTTGCTTGACCGCTGGCCTGATGCGGAAATTATCGTGACCGGTACCGCGGCTGAACAGCCCCTTGAGAAAGCCTTTCTCGAAAGCCTGCCGCTGCACTACCGTCAGCGTGTGACGCCGATGGCGGGTAAAACGAATCTCAGCGGCCTGATTACCCTGATCCGCACGCTGGACCTGCTGGTTACCGGCGATACCGGTCCGCTGCACATCGCCGTGGCGGCACAGACGCCAACGGTCAGCCTGTTCTCTACCGCCAATCCGCGCTACACCGGACCCTGTCAGGACAGCGATCGCCACATTATTATCCATCGTCCGGATAAAACGGCGTCACAGCATCCGATGGCGTCGATTAAGGCTGAAGAAGTTGAGCAGGCCGTGGCGAAACTGGTGGGGTAATGAACGACCTTTCTCACGCGATTATTGCGCTGATTGAATACCACAATCAGCCAAACGCACTCGGCTGGTTCAGGAAAGTGGATCGGGCGGGGTTTCATCTGCAGCAGCTTCCGCTGAATGAGGTGGAGTTCGCGATTCTGATGAGCGATTTTTTTGACACTTTCAATGTCTGCTCTGAGCATTATGATGATGCCCGCTATTTTCCGGCCGCGCACCCGCGAGGTTTTACACTGGCGGGGTGGTTTACACCACGCGGGTATCGTCCCGTGACGGTCGCCATGCTGTGTGAAGCAGCCAGCCGGGGACGCTGGCCTGAAGCGGATTACTGAATAAGGGTTTGGGCGAACGCGTCATATACCTCGCGGCTGCTCAGCGCGTTGACGTTGCGCGACGCCGGTTGCAGCACCTGATGATTTACCCCCCACGGATGCCAGCATGCCGGGTCGCTGTCGCCAAACAGCGCCACTACAGGTAATCCCAGCGCAGCACCAATGTGCATTGCGCCGCCATCACTGCTTATCAGCCCCTGACACAACGACATAGCCGCAATCAGCTGCGGCAGGCTGGTGGTTGATACCGCCTTAATCGGCAGGTGCGGGCAGAGCGCCATGATTTCACGTGCTTTTTCATCATCGCCAGGATGACGCGGATTATCGCGGCTGCCGGGTGACCAGAGCAGCATAATCTGGCAGGGATGACCCGCCGCAATTTTCTCAGCCAGCCCGGCAAACCGTGCGGCCTCCCACTGCTGGCTCGGCTTGCGGGCGCTGATTTGCAACGCATAAACCGGCACGCTGGCATCAATCGCGTGGGTGTCACGCAGGCTGGCGGCAATCGCAGCATCCGGCCGCAGTGTCAGTTTGCCTGGCGCGGTGGCACTGAGATTGAGCTGCCGTCCCAGACTGAACAGGGTTTCACTGATATGACAGGGTGTCTGGCTGGGCGGCGGCAAAAGATCGGTTATCAGCGGATGCGACTGCTCACCCAGCGCAATCACTCTGGCGGGCCGGACGATTTTAACCCACTTCAGACCATGCTGATCCCAGCGACTTTTTGCCAGAATCACCACATCGTAACGTTGTTTTTTCAGGGTCAGCATCAGCTTCAGCCGCTGTAACACGCAGGCCAGCCGTCCCTGCCCTGCCTCGCGGTGATGCAATTTCGTGTAATAGAAGAGCTGCCGGACAGAGGGATTATGCTGCAGCACTGGCGCAGCATAATTGTTAGTCAGCACATCAACCTGATGCTGCCCCGACTCCGCCAGCGCACTGATCAGCGGCGTGGTCAGTAACGTGTCACCAATATTATCCCGACAAATAATTAAAACCCGCATCTCTGACATCCTCTGTGTACAGGCTACGCCGTTCCGGCTGAAAAAAGTGAGACTCGCCCGGTTAACGTTCCGGGCGCCATAACGCAACGGCATAAGTCAGCAAATTAGTCAGCGCAGATTGAGGTTGGTTCAACTATCGCGATGGTGTTGTAAGGCGGCTGCCCTGGTGCGGGCCAGCAACGCGCCGCCACGCGCGCCGCGAACTGTCAACCGGCGCGCGTGGCGAGCAGGCTAAGAGCCAGTGTCATAATGGGTTCCGGTTCCGGGTGAATGTCGGTAAACATTTGTTGAATTTTTTCAGAAAGAGTTTCGCGGTTCACCAGCTTATCCTCAGCCACCATTTCCATTACAGCCTGCCCAAACAGCAGGCGACATGCCGCAATGGCATCACTCAGTGCTTCATCATCCATAATACGCTCCCTGTGTACGGGCAGAAGCGTACACGTCTGTGATGAACGAATCATGCGTAACTCTTTTTTTTGCGGCACAGGTTACAAAAATGAATTTTCTGCATCACACAGCGCGTCAGGACAGACACATGACATGCCGGGCCACTAACGAAAAAAGGAATTAACAGGCCATGTCGCAGAGCAGATCAACGGCGACATTGTGAGTCAGTGCAGGCTGCGCATCAGGTAACGTTATTTTTGCTGCCAGTCAGGCGGTTGCGGTGTTTGTGTCGTGGCATCGGATAATGCAATTCGCAGGAATATTAAAATGCTTAGTCGCGAGCAGGAATTTAGCAGAATATTTACAAGGAAAAAGAGGGAGTAATTCGGGACAGAGGCAACACGGTATTTTGCTGAATCAGCAGAACGTCGTGTTGAATACGCCACGACTTGAGTGAGGACGCGGTGAGAAGGAAGCAGTGTAAAAAGCGGGCACAAAAAAGCCAGCATCGCGTTTAACGCTATGCTGGCCTCAGCAGACATTACATATTTTCGATGATCGCGTCACCAAACTCTGAACATTTCAGCAGTTTAGCGCCATCCATCAGGCGTTCGAAATCGTACGTCACGGTCTTGTTAGCGATAGCGCCTTCAACACCTTTAACAATCAGGTCAGCCGCTTCGAACCACTCCAGATGACGCAGCATCATTTCTGCAGACAGAATCACTGAACCTGGGTTCACTTTATCCTGACCGGCATACTTAGGAGCTGTACCGTGGGTGGCTTCGAACAGCGCACACTCGTCACCGATGTTAGCGCCTGGTGCGATACCGATACCGCCAACCTGTGCCGCCAGGGCATCAGAGATGTAGTCGCCGTTCAGGTTCATACAGGCGATAACGTCATATTCTGCCGGACGCAGCAGGATCTGTTGCAGGAACGCATCAGCAATCACATCTTTTACGATGATCTCTTTGCCGGTGTTCGGGTTTTTGAACTTCATCCACGGGCCGCCGTCGATCAGTTCGCCGCCGAACTCGTCTTTCACTAACTGGTATCCCCAGTCTTTGAAAGAGCCTTCGGTGAACTTCATGATGTTGCCTTTGTGAACCAGGGTCAGTGAATCACGATCGTTGGTGATGGTGTATTCCACTGCCGCACGCACCAGACGTTTGGTACCCGCTTCTGAACACGGCTTAACGCCGATGCCACACTGCTCCGGGAAGCGAATTTTCTTCACGCCCATCTCTTCGCGCAGGAACTTGATCACTTTGTCTGCTTCGGCAGAGCCCGCTTTCCACTCGATACCTGCGTAGATATCTTCGGAGTTTTCACGGAAGATCACCATGTCGGTCTCTTCAGGGCGTTTAACCGGGCTTGGCGTGCCTTTGTAGTAACGTACCGGACGCAGGCAGACGTAAAGGTCAAGCTCCTGACGCAGTGCCACGTTCAGTGAACGAATACCGCCGCCGACCGGCGTGGTCAGTGGGCCTTTGATGGCTACGCGATACTCTTTGATAAGGTCGAGCGTTTCCTGTGGCAGCCAGACATCCTGACCGTAGAGTTCAACTGACTTCTCACCGGTGTAAATCTCCATCCAGGAGATCTTACGCTCGCCGTTGTAGGCCTTCTTCACCGCCGCGTCGACAACTTTCAGCATGACCGGGGAAACATCAACACCAATACCGTCACCCTCAATGTAAGGAATGACCGGATTGTTTGGCACTGTGAGCTTGCCCTGATTCAGGGTGATTTTCTGACCTTCCGCCGGAACTACTACTTTGCTTTCCATTAACCTCTCCTGGGCGTTTGTTAATGATTTGTAAGATGCGCGTCAATACTACTTGAATATTTCCGTCACGCCAATCACCGCAATTTCACGTTATAATGCGCCGAATGTTTCTGACTGCAAAGCCCATGCGAAAAACAACTCAACGAATTCACCAGGATAAACGATTCAGCCGCCCGACGCGTGATGCGCGACGTGCCCCTGCCCGCCCAGCGACACCTCGCCGTGTCATTCTGTTCAATAAACCGTTCGACGTTCTGCCTCAGTTCACCGATGAAGCGGGCCGCCGCACCCTGAAGGATTTTGTCAGCGTCGCTGAAGTCTATGCCGCCGGTCGCCTTGACCGCGACAGTGAAGGATTGATGGTGCTGACCAACGATGGCGCACTGCAGGCCGCCCTGACGCAGCCCGGTAAACGCACCGGTAAGGTTTATTATGTGCAGGTGGAAGGCGAGCCGCAGGCATCGGATCTGCAGCCTTTACGGGATGGGGTTAATCTGAAAGATGGCATGACGCTGCCCGCTGGCGTGGAAAAAGTGGACGAGCCCGATTGGCTGTGGCCGCGTCAGCCGCCCATCCGTGAGCGCAAAAACATTCCGACGCAGTGGCTGAAGATTACGTTATATGAAGGCCGTAATCGTCAGGTGCGACGGATGACCGCCCATATTGGCTTTCCCACATTGCGCTTAATTCGCTACGCCATGGGGGCGTATTCGCTTGACGATCTGGCTCCGGGTACGTGGCGTGAACTCAGCGACGCCTCCACCTGAAAATCGATTTTTTATAACCTCAGGTTAACAATTGCGGAGAAGTGATGTTTAAACCTCATGTTACTGTCGCCTGTCTGGTTCAGGCTGAAGGGGAATTACTGGTGGTGGAAGAGACGATCAACGGTCGCGCGTTGTGGAATCAGCCTGCCGGACATCTTGAAGCGGATGAAACCCTGCTGGAAGCCGCAGAGCGGGAACTCTATGAAGAGACCGGCATTGCGGCACCCATGCAATATTTCCTCGCCATCAATCAGTGGATCGCGCCCGACAGTACGCCTTTTGTGCGTTTTCTGTTTGGTCTGGATCTGGCGGAAAAAGCACCCACTCAGCCACAGGACAGCGACATTGATTGCTGCTGGTGGTTACCGCCAGCCCGGATTCTCACTGCTTCTAACCTGCGTTCGCCCCTGGTCGCTGAAAGCGTACGCCTGTGGCAACAGGGCACGCGCTACCCGTTACATCTGGTCAGCCCGTTCCAGTGGCCGTTTCACGAGGGTGCGCGCCTGCCTTCTGCATGATAGAATGCGCCGCCTGTTTTTTTATCGTAATGCGAGCGTGTCATGTCTGACAACAGCCAGAAAAAAGTGATCGTCGGTATGTCCGGCGGCGTCGATTCTTCCGTTTCCGCCTGGTTACTGCAACAGCAGGGCTATCAGGTTGAAGGCCTGTTCATGAAGAACTGGGAGGAGGACGATGGCGAGGAGTATTGTACCGCCGCGGACGATCTGGCGGATGCGCAAGCAGTGTGCGACAAGCTCGGTATCAAGCTGCACAAAGTTAACTTTGCTGCGGAATACTGGGATAACGTCTTTGAGCATTTCCTCGAAGAGTACAAAGCGGGCCGCACGCCTAATCCCGATATCCTCTGCAACAAAGAGATCAAATTCAAAGCGTTCCTGGAGTTTGCGGCTGAAGACCTCGGCGCAGATTTCATCGCCACCGGTCACTATGTGCGTCGTCACGATGTGGCAGGCCAGAGCCAGCTGCTACGCGGACTGGATGGCAACAAAGACCAGAGCTACTTCCTCTATACCCTGAGCCATCAGCAGATTGCACAAAGTCTGTTCCCGGTCGGCGAACTGGAAAAACCGGAAGTGCGCCGCATTGCCGAACAGCTGGACCTGATCACCGCGAAGAAAAAAGACTCGACCGGCATCTGCTTTATCGGCGAGCGCAAATTCCGCGATTTCCTGGCGCGCTATCTCCCGGCTCAGCCTGGCGAAATTGAAACAACGGAAGGCCAGATTGTCGGTGAACATCAGGGGCTGATGTACCATACTCTGGGACAGCGCAAAGGCCTGGGCATTGGTGGCCTGAAAGAGAGCAAAGATGATCCCTGGTATGTGGTTGACAAAGATGTGGCGCGTAACCGCCTGATTGTCGCCCAGGGCGGCGATCATCCGCGCCTGATGTCAGTTGGCCTGATAGCGCAGCAGCTGCACTGGGTTGATCGTCAGCCTGTCACCGCCCCGCTTCGCTGCACCGTGAAAACCCGCTATCGTCAGACCGACATTCCCTGTGAGATTATTCCACACGGCGACGATCGGATTGAAGTGCGTTTCGATGAGCCGGTTGCCGCGGTCACGCCGGGCCAGTCAGCGGTGTTTTACCTTGGCGACGTCTGCCTCGGTGGCGGTATTATCGAACAACGCCTGCCATTCGTGGCGGAGTAAGCGGGTTCAGCCCGCGTTGATGACGCGTAAACAGGAGTAACCGTGGCGAAAAATTATCAGGAAATCACGCTGGCGCTGGCGGGCATCTGTCAGTCTGCCCATCTGGTGCAGCAGCTGGCTCAGCAGGGTCACTGCCAGCCCGAGGCGCTGACGGTATCACTGCGCAGCGTGCTGGACCTTAATCCTGGCTCTACGCTGGCGGTGTTTGGCAACAATGAAGCCAACCTGCGCCTCGGACTCGAAACCCTGATGGCGGTGCTGAATAGCAGCAGTCGTCAGGGTGCAGGTGCCGAACTGACGCGTTATACGCTCAGCATGATGGTGCTGGAGCGCAAGCTCAGTGCCAGTAAGTCTGCCATGACCACACTGGCGCAGCGCATCACCCAGCTTGATCGTCAGCTGGCACATTATGAGCTGGAGTCAGACACCATCCTCAGTGCGATGGCGGCCATCTATGTGGATGTGATCAGCCCGCTTGGCCCGCGTATTCAGGTTACCGGTTCGCCTGCGGTGCTGCAGAATACGCAGGTACAGAGTAAAGTACGTGCCACTCTGTTAGCCGGTATCCGCGCTGCCGTATTGTGGCAGCAGGTCGGTGGTGGCCGACTGCAACTGATGTTCTCGCGTCAGCGTTTGCTGCGTGAAGCAAAAACCCTCTTATCCCGGCTGCCACTGACTTACTAAGTTGGTGCGGCAAAACACTGCTAAATGATTCAGGAGTTGCACTGATGGAATTATCCTCTCTGACCGCCGTCTCACCTGTCGATGGTCGTTACGGCGATAAAGTCAGCCCACTGCGTGCGATTTTCAGCGAATTCGGTTTGCTGAAATTCCGCGTTGAGGTTGAAGTTCGCTGGTTACAAAAACTGGCCGCGATCGCAGAGATCAAGGAAGTTCCTGCATTTGATGCTGACGCAAACGCTTTCCTTGATGCGATTGTCGCCGGTTTTTCAGAAGAAGATGCCGCTCGCATCAAAACGATTGAGCGCACCACCAACCATGATGTCAAAGCGGTTGAGTACTTCCTGAAAGAGAAAGTGGCCGATATTCCTGCCCTGCACGCCGTCTCTGAATTTATTCACTTCGCCTGCACCTCTGAAGATATCAACAATCTGTCGCACGCCCTGATGCTGGAAACGGCCCGCCGTGACGTCATTCTGCCTTACTGGCAGCAGTTGATCAGCGCCGTGAAAGGTCTGGCAAGCGAATACCGTGACATTCCACTGCTCTCCCGCACCCACGGCCAGCCAGCAACGCCGTCGACCATGGGTAAAGAGATGGCTAACGTCGCCTATCGCCTGGAACGTCAGTTACGTCAGCTGAAGCAGATTGAGGTGCTGGGCAAAATCAACGGCGCAGTAGGCAACTACAATGCCCACCTTGCCGCCTACCCTGAAGTGGACTGGCATGCACTGAGCGAGAACTTTGTGACCTCACTGGGGATCACCTGGAACCCCTACACCACGCAGATTGAGCCACACGACTATATCGCTGAGATGTTCGACTGTATCGCCCGCTTCAACACCATCCTGATCGATTTCGATCGCGATATCTGGGGTTATGTGGCGCTGAACCATTTCAAACAGAAAACCATCGCGGGCGAAATTGGTTCATCGACCATGCCGCACAAGGTCAACCCGATCGACTTCGAAAACTCCGAAGGCAACCTGGGCCTGGCGAATGCAGTGATGCAGCATCTGGCGAGCAAGCTGCCGGTCTCACGCTGGCAGCGTGACCTGACCGACTCTACCGTGCTGCGTAACCTCGGCGTGGGCGTGGGTTATGCGCTGATCGCCTACCAGGCGACGCTGAAAGGCATCTCAAAGCTGGAAGTGAACCGTGACCGTCTGCTGGACGAGCTGGATCAGAACTGGGAAGTCCTGGCGGAACCGATCCAGACGGTGATGCGCCGTTATGGCATTGAGAAGCCTTACGAGAAGCTGAAAGAGCTGACGCGCGGTAAACGTGTGGATGCGGCCGGGATGCAGGCCTTTATCGACAGCCTGGCGCTGCCGGAAGAGGAAAAAGTGCGTCTGAAGCAGATGACGCCGGCAAACTATATTGGTCACGCTATCCAGATGGTTGACGATCTGAAATAATGCCCGCCGCAGACCGGCCCAGTCCGGTCTGCGTTAACATCTTGTTTAATACATTTCGCGTATACTTTCTGCAGGTTGACTCAAACTGAGTGTAAGGAATTTCTATGCGTGTTCTGGTTGTTGAAGACAATGCCCTGCTGCGCCATCATCTCGCCGTCCAGTTACGTGACATGGGCCATCAGGTCGATGCCGCCGAAGACGCCAAAGAAGCCGACTATTTTCTTCGCGAACATCTGCCCGATATCGCGCTGGTGGATCTCGGCCTGCCGGATGAAGATGGCATGTCGCTGATTCGCCGCTGGCGCAGCGATGCCGTGCGTCAGCCGATTCTGGTACTGACCGCCCGCGAAGGCTGGCAGGCCAAAGTTGAAGCGCTGGAAGCCGGTGCGGATGACTACGTTACCAAGCCGTTTCACATTGAAGAAGTTGCGGCACGCCTGCAGGCGCTGATGCGCCGCAACAGCGGTCATGCTTCGCAAATCATTGATATGGCCCCGTTTCAGGTGGACCTTTCCCGCCGTGAACTGACGGTCAATGAAGCGCCGGTGAAGCTGACCGCCTTTGAGTACACCATTGTCGAAACGCTGATCCGCAACGCGGGCAAAGTGGTAAGTAAAGATTCGCTGATGCTGCAGCTCTATCCTGACGCTGAACTGCGCGAAAGCCACACCATTGACGTACTGATGGGCCGTCTGCGCAAAAAGATTCTGGCGTTGCACCCGACTGACGTGATCGCCACCGTGCGTGGCCAGGGTTACCGCTTTGATCTCTGACCATGTCCCGGTTTAACCGTTACCGCCCTATTTCGCTGCGCGCCCGCTTTCTGCTGGCCTCCGCAGCGATAGTACTTTTCCTCTCACTCTCTTACGGCATGGTCGCAGTGATTGGCTATGTCGTGAGTTTTGATAAAAACACCTACCGGGTGATGCGCGGCGAGAGCAATCTGTTCTTTACCCTAGCGCAATGGCATGACAACACGCTCACCATCGCTCAGCCGGAACGCATGACGCTCAACTTCCCGACGCTGGTGTTCATTTACGATGAACACGGCAAGCTGCTGTGGCAGCAACGCGACGTGCCGGAGATCCGCAAAAAGATCCATCGCGAATGGCTGCTGAAGCCCGACTTCTACGAGATCGATACCAGCAATCGCACCAGCATGGTGGCGATGGGCAACAACCTTAATGCCCAGCGACAACTCAACGACTGGGACGACGACAGCAACGATACGTTTACCCACTCGGTCGCCGTTAACCGATACGATGCAACGACCAATCTGCCCGCGCTCACCATTGTGGTGGTCGACTCGATCCCGCAGGAATTGCAGCACTCCGATGTGGTCTGGTCGTGGTTCAGCTATGTGCTGGCGGCTAACCTGATACTGATTATCCCGTTGCTGTGGCTGGCCGCCCACTGGAGTCTGCGACCAATTGGTGCGCTGACACAGCAGGTGCGTGAACTTGAAACCAGTCAGCGTGAGAATCTGGCGGATAATCCGCCGCAGGAGTTGCGCAGTCTGGTGCGCAACCTCAATCTGCTGCTGACCAATGAGCGGCAGCGTTATACCCGCTATCGCACCACCCTTTCTGATCTCACTCACAGCCTGAAAACGCCGCTGGCCGTGTTGCAGAGCACCCTGCGATCGCTGCGCAATGGTAAAGAGCTGACGGTGGAACAGGCGGAGCCGGTGATGCTGGAGCAGATCAGCCGAATCTCACAGCAGGTGGGGTATTACCTGCACCGTGCCAGTATGCAGGCCGATCACAATCCACTGCAGCGCGATCTCCATTCCGTTTCCGGTCTGCTCGACAGTCTTTGTTCGGCACTCAATAAAGTCTATCAGCGCAAAGGCGTGGCGATAACGCTGGATATTTCACCAGAGCTGACCTTTGTAGGCGACCAGAATGACTTTATGGAAGTGCTGGGCAACGTACTGGATAATGCCTGCAAATATTGCCTGGAATTTATCGAAGTCAGCGCTTTTCAGAGCGAAAAGGCGCTGCATCTTTATATTGACGACGACGGTCCGGGTATCCCCGAGAGCAAGCGCGATTTAGTGTTTGTGCGGGGCCAGCGTGTCGATACGCTGCGCCCCGGCCAGGGATTAGGTCTGGCGGTGGTTCGCGATATTCTGGAACAGTACGATGGCAACGTCATCGCCACCAGCAGCACGCTTGGCGGCACGCGTATGGAAGTGATTTTCCAGCGCCAGGAAGTCGAACATCGCCGCGAGTAGAAAACCGTCCGGGCTGTTATACTAGCTGGCATTTACAGCCCTAAGCGGAACCCTTGTATGGACTATCAGCTCGATATTAACTGGCCCGATTTTATTCAGCGTTACTGGCAGAAACGCCCGGTAGTGCTGAAGCGTGGTTTTAAAAACTTCGTTGACCCTCTTTCACCGGATGAACTGGCCGGACTGGCAATGGAAAACGAGGTGGACAGCCGCCTGGTCAGTCATCAGGACGGTAAATGGCAGGTCAGCCACGGCCCGTTTGAGAGCTACGATCATCTGGGAGAGAGCAACTGGTCTCTGCTGGTCCAGGCGGTCAATCACTGGCATGAACCCTCTGCCGCGCTGATGCGCCCTTTCCGCTTCCTGCCTGACTGGCTTGTCGACGACCTGATGGTGTCGTTTGCCGTGCCTGGCGGTGGCGTCGGCCCCCATTTCGATCAGTATGATGTCTTTATTATTCAGGGTACGGGTCGCCGTCGCTGGCGCGTCGGTGAGAAAGTGCCGCTGAAGCAGCACTGCCCGCACCCGGACCTGCTGCAGGTTGAACCGTTCGATGCCATCATCGATGAAGAGCTGGAGCCGGGCGATATTCTCTACATTCCACCAGGATTCCCGCACGAAGGCTACTCGCTGGAAAATGCCCTGAACTATTCCGTCGGTTTCCGCGCGCCCAGCGGACGCGAGTTAATCAGCGGCTTTGCGGATTACGCCCTGGCCAACGAGCTGGGCAGTCTGCGCTTCAGCGACCCGGATGTCCCTTCACGTGATTGCCCGTCGCAGATTCTGCCGCAGGAGATTGAAGGCGTGCGCCAGCTGATGCTGGATGTGGTCAATCAGCCTGAACATTTCACTCAGTGGTTCGGGGAATTTATCTCGCAGTCACGTCACGAACTCGATGTCGCACCACCGGAACCGCCTTATCAGCCTGATGAAATTTATGATGCGCTGCAACAGGGTGATGCCCTGAGCCGGTTAGGTGGCCTGCGCGTCCTGACGATTGGTGATGCCGTTTACATTAATGGTGAGCGGGTTGAGTGTTCACGCCCCGATGTCATGGCCGTGCTGGCCAGTCACTATCGCATCACGCTTGACGACCTGGGTGATGCGCTGGATGATCCGGCCGTGCTGGCGCAGATTGCCGGTCTGGTCAATGCCGGTTACTGGTACTTCGGCGAAGAGTAATAAGCCGCACTGTTGCTGAATCAGGCTCTCTTGCCGCGCTGGCAGAGAGCCTTTTTTCATTAATTCTTCTTCTGCGCCGCCAGTTCTGACATGCGCACAATCACTTCCACGGATTTCACCATAATATTCAGCGACGCGAACTCATGCTTGCCGTGATAGTTATAGCCACCGGTAAAGATGTTCGGGCAAGGCAATCCTTTCCACGACAGCGCTGAACCATCAGTGCCGCCACGAATCGGCTTCACCACCGGTTCAATGCCGCAGTCACGCATCGCCTGCAAAGGCAGTTCAATAATGTGCGGGAACGGCTCGACCTTTTCACGCATGTTGCGATAGCTGTTGGTGATCTCAACGGTAACGGAGCAGTCCGGGTGCAGGGTTTTGTTGATCTCCCCGGCAATCTGCAGCAGCGTTTGTTTGCGCTGTTCGAAACTCTCCGTTTCAAAGTCACGAATGATATAGAGCATCTCGGCGTGCTCGACGCTGCCTTTGATCTGATGCAGATGGTAGAAGCCCTGATAGCCGTCGGTGTACTGCGGTTTTTCGCTGGCCGGTACGGCCGCATGAAACTGGTTGGCCAGCTCCAGCGCATTAACCATCACGCCTTTGGCAGAGCCCGGATGCACATTATTGCCGACAATTTTGACCGTCGCCGAGGCGGCATTGAAGTTCTCATACTCGAACTCACCCAGATCGCTGCCATCAATGGTGTAAGCCCAGTCGGCGGCAAACGCTTCCACATCAAAGTGTGAGGTGCCGCGACCGATCTCTTCATCGGGGGTAAAGGCGACGCGGATCGCACCGTGTGGCGTATCGCTCTTAGCCAGTTGTGCCATCGCTGTCATGATCTCAGCGATGCCCGCTTTATCATCCGCGCCCAGCAGGGTTTTGCCATCGGTGGTAATCAGCGTATGCCCAATCAGCTTGTGCAGCACCGGGAACATGACCGGCGACAGAACCTCATTGCCATTACCCAGCGCAATATCTCCACCGCGATAGTTTTCGATGATCTGCGGATTCACATGTTTCGCTGTGAAATCAGGCGAAGTATCCATGTGGGAGATGAAACCGATTACCGGCGTCGGCCAGTCAACATTGGCGGGCAGCGTGCCCATGACGCAACAGTGATCGCTCAGGGTGACATCGACAAAACCCAGTGCCAGCAGCTCTTCCTGCAACTGACGGGCCAGCGTCCACTGCCCTTCACTGCTGGGCACATGGCGCGCCAGCGGCTTAGCCTGTGTCTCAACTGCCACATAACTTAAAAAGCGCTCAAGTAACTGTTCCATATCCCATCCTTTAAAAGTGCCGTCCGGTATTATTCACAAACCCGACAGCCACAACGTTGCGTAAAATCATTGGCAGACAGGTTAGCGCTGTCGATGACCTTTAGGAAAGTCATAAGCCTGAAAAAAACGCCAAAAGGGTTTCTGAACAACGCAACACGCTGGCATTCGGGCGGGCGCACCTCAGGGATGAGGTGCGTAAGGGTGTGGACCGGGTGGAAGGGATTGGCGAAAGCCCCCTTCCGAACTGACCGTCTTCCCTGTGAATACCTGATCTCACAGCGAATCGGGTCAGCCGTGGTCACGCTCTGCGGGCGGCAATAGCCGTCCCGTCTACTTGTAAAGCCCGCGCAGCAGAGTGTGAACAAACGCTGGCACGACTTCGCTCGCCAGGCCGTAATGCCGTTCGGCAAATTCGTTACCCACCTGGCTCGGCTCCAGATTGAGTTCAACGGTGTGTGCGCCCTGCAGTTTTGCTTCATGAACAAAGCCCGCCGCCGGGTAAACATGGCCTGAGGTGCCTATGGCGATAAAGTAGTCGGCCTGTTCCAGCGCCTGATAAATTTGCTCCATGCCCAGCGGCATCTCACCAAACCAGACCACGTGCGGCCGCAGCGCCGACGGGAACTGGCAGCAGGTGCAGCGATCGTCTGGGGTAATATCGCCGGTCCACTCAATTACCTGACCGCTGGTGACACAGCGTACTTTTAACAGTTCACCGTGCATATGCAGCACACGGCTGTTCCCGGCACGCTCGTGCAGATTGTCGATGTTTTGCGTGACCAGCAGAAAATTATCGCCTAACACCTGCTCCAGCTCCGCCAGCGCCAGATGGGCCGCATTGGGCTGAATCTCTGCCTCCTGCAGCTGCTGACGGCGCGCATTGTAGAAGCGCTGCACCAGCGCGGGATCGCGCTGAAAACCTTCAGGCGTGGCAACATCTTCAACGTGGTGCTCTTCCCACAGGCCGTCAGCCGCACGGAGAGTCCGGATGCCGGACTCCGCTGAGATGCCTGCACCGGTCAGCACCACAACATGTGGCAGAGGATGGGCAGCCAGTTCGGCCTGACGATCGCGCTCAAAAATGCGCTGGCGAAAGCGCTGATGCACTTTTCTCCGGGTTTTCTTCAGGCGGGCAAGTCGTATGCGGCGACGTGGTGTACGCATAAAATCTCCTGGCGTAGCAGCTGCGGCGAGCCGCTCTAAACAGATTCCGGGTCAACATCACCCGATAGTAACGGTTGCTGAGGGGACGACCCAACAGCAAAGGTCTTAAACAGATGCGGCGCGAAGATGATTCGCGCCGCATTTTGTCACTGACCGCTAAGTACCCGAGCCGGGTCAATGCGGCTGGCGCGTCTGGCGGGATACCAGCTCGCCAGCAGACTCAGCAGAATCGCGGTAATCAGTACTGAGAACACGTCAATCCAGTGCAGTTCCGATGGCAGAAAATCAATAAAGTAGATGTCGCCTGCCAGCAGATGATGTCCGGTAATGGATTCCAGCCCGCGCACCAGTGAGGTCAGGTTCAGCGCCACCAGCACGCCAGCAACCACGCCGCTGACGCTGCCCATCAGGCCAGCCAGCAAACCGTACCAGATAAAGATGGCGCGGATCAGCCGGTCTTTCGCGCCGAGGGTGCGCAGCACCGCAATGTCGCTGCTCTTATCTTTAACCGCCATCACCAGCGTTGAGACGATATTAAAGCAGGCGACGCCAATCACCAGCACCATCGCCAGATACATGATGGCGCGGATCATCTGAATGTCGCGGTACATGTAGCCGTAGGTGCCAATCCAGCTCCTGATGGAGACGTAGGAGCGGGTGGCTTCACCGGCATCCCGCACCAGCTTCACCGCCTGGAACGGGTCAGTCATCTTCAGGGCGATGCCGGACACGCTCTCTCCCATATCCAGATAGTGCTGCGCATCGGCCAGCGGCACCAGCGCCAGGCTGTGATCGAGCATGCCGCTCAGTTGCAGAATACCGCTGACCTGCAGCCGGATACGTTTCGGCTGCAGCAGTTTGTTCCCACCCTCGTTGTTCGGGATCATGATGGTGATCCAGTCGCCCTGCTTCACATTGAGCGATTTAGCAATGCCACCGCCCAGGATGATCTGCTGCTTACCCGCGGTAAAAGAGGACCAGGCGTTATCAGCCACAAACTGTGGCAGTGCGCTGAGGCGCGGCTCCTGGGCCGGATCAACGCCCTTGACCTGCAACGCTTCCAGCCGTGCTCCACTCTCAATCAGGCCGGTGAAATTCACATACGGTGCCGCCGCCGCAATGCCGGGCACCTTTTCAATCGGAGCAATCATTGCCTGCCAGTTCTGGAACGGCTGATTGACGGCTTCGATCTCGCCGTGCGGCACCACCGCCAGAATGCGGTTGTTCAGCTCACGCTCAAAACCGTTCATGGCGCTGAGGCCGATAATCAGCACCGCCACACCCAGCGCAATCCCGATGGTGGAGATCACCGAAATCAGCGAAACCATGCCGCCACGACGGCGGCCACGGCTAAAGCGCAGGCCCAGCAACAGGGATAACGACGAACCCATTACAGCGCTCCTGCCAGGGTGAGCTGATCGCTTAACTGACCATCACGCATTTCCATCTGACGCGTCATCCGCTTTGCCAGCATCAGATCGTGCGTCACGACCAGAAACGCGGTGCCCTGACGAACATTCAGTTCGCCCAGCAATTCAAAAATGGCGTCGGCGTTACGCGCATCCAGATTACCGGTTGGCTCATCCGCCATCACCAGACGTGGACGGTTCACCAGCGCACGGGCAATCGCCACACGCTGGCGTTCGCCGCCTGACAGTTCAGAAGGCCGGTGCGCGGCGCGATGGTCCAGCCCGACTGCAGCCAGCATCTCACGGGCGCGATCCTGCACTTCCGCTTTAGCGATTTTGCCAATCAGCAGCGGCATCGCGACGTTTTCCAGCGCGCTGAAGTCTGGCAGCAGATGGTGGAACTGATAGATAAAGCCCAGCTCGCGATTACGCAGCTCCGCTTTGGCTGACGAAGACATGGCATTGAGTGACTGACCATCAAACACCACGTCGCCCGACGTCGGCGCATCCAGACCGCCGAGCAGATGCAGCAGCGTACTTTTACCGGAACCGGAACTGCCGACAATCGCCGTCAGTTCACCGGGCTGGAGGCTGAAAGCCACATTGCGCAGCACATCGGTCTGCACGCTGCCTTCCTGATAGCGTTTGCACAGGTCGCGGCACTGCAACAAAGGAGTGTTACTCATAACGTAAAGCCTCAGCAGGTTGAACGGCGGCAGCGCGCCACGAAGGATAGAGCGTAGACAACAGCGCCACAATCATCGCGCTGAGGGCGATGGTGACGACCTGCCACACATTAATATCAACCGGCAACGCGGCCCCATCAAGGAACAGCCCGATCACCGGCATTAAGTTGTTGAGCTGGCTGGCAAGCAGAACACCCAGCAGCGTGCCGAGCAGCGTGCCGATAATCCCGGCACTGGCACCCTGCACCATAAACACCGCGACAATCTGCCGGCGCGTCAGGCCCTGGGTTTGCAGAATCGCCACTTCGCCCTGCTTCTCCATGATCAGCAGGCCCAGCGAAGTGATGATGTTAAAGGCGGCCACGGCGATGATCAGGCTCAGCAGCAGGCCCATCATGTTCTTCTCCATGCGCACAGCCTGGAAGAGATCGCCTTTGCGCTCACGCCAGTCTTTCCAGACCAGACCCGCAGGCAATGTCTGCTGACTGAGGCTATCAACCGACAGCGGTTTGTCGAGCCAGAGTCGCCAGCCGGTAATATTTCCGGCCGGATAGCGCATCACGCGCGACGCATCCTGAAGATTGACCAGAATCTGATAACCATCCACTTCACTGTTCGCGGCATAGGTGCCCGCCACGGTAAACAGACGCTGGCTCGGCACACGTCCCATTGGCGTGAACTGGCTGACCGAGGGCACCATCAGACGCAGCTGATCGCCCCGTTTTACGCCCAGCTGCGACGCCAGCTGTTCGCCGAGGATCACATTGTACTGTCCGGCCTGCAGCACGCTCTGCGGGGTATTCACCAGGAACGGCGTCAGCGGATCGTTTTCATCCGGCTCAATGCCCAGCATGACGCCAACGGAGACGCTGTGAGGGCTTTGCAGCACCACATTGGCGGTGGTCAACGGCGCGGTGCGGCTGACGCCTTTAAGGTTGAGAGAATCGGCGGGTTGCTGTTGCGGATTAATGCTGCCTTTGTCGCTGGTGATCAGCGCCTGTGGCATCAGGCCAAGAATATTGCCTTCGAGTTCACGCTCAAAACCGTTCATCACCGATAACACGGTGACCATCGCCAGCACGCCAAGCGTAATGCCAATCGTTGAGAGCCAGGAGACAAAGCGACCGAAGCGATCCGATGCGCGTCCGCGCATGTAACGCAGTCCGATAAATAGCGCGACAGGTTGATACATGGAATCCAGTAAGCCGTTGTCTGAAAATAGATAGTGGGATGATAAAGGAGCGGCTCGCTTTATGAAACCTCTAACCCGCTGAGTCGGCGGCAAAGTTGTATCAGGCGACGTTATCCTGGCGACCAAAGCCGCGGAATAGCCGATAAAGCCATCGCTTATTGGCTGATTATCCAGCGCCCAGGCGCGTAGACTACACTCTGTAACAGGATAAGAGGTGATTTATCGCGCAGCGATAGAGGTAGCGACCATGTTGAAATTTCCCAAAGGCAGTATCGTTAAACATCAATCCGGGGAAATCAGAGGCGAAATCATCAACGTCTTTGAGCAGGGAAGCGCACCAGCCGGCTACTACGTAAAGTGGGACGACGGTAACCTCAGCTATCATCCTGAGCAGGAGTTATCCTGGGCAAATATCGACCGCCCGCGCATGCATTACACACAGCAATCCATAAAATAAACTGCCCGTTTAACCCCGTCGCTGCAGAGCGACGGCGGTTTTCTCTGCTCCCTTGCCAGACTCCGTCTATCCTCTCTCTATCCGCTGTATTACCGCCGACGCCCGGTAATGGCTGACCGATCTCCGGGTTCAGCGCGGCGCGGCAGGAAAATTGTGCCGCAAAGGTGATCCCCCTGACATAATATGGAATGATTACGTCCTGGAAAAATGGAGCAACCCCGAGATCCCATGCCCGAACAGACTCGTTATACCCTGCCCGTTAAATCCGGCGATCACCGTCAGCTCGGTCAGCTCATCGGCGCTGCGCATGCGGTAGAGTGTGCCAGCATTACTGAACGCCATGCTGGTCCGGTATTGATGATTACCCCCGATACCCAAACCGCCCTGCGCCTGCTGGACGAAATCCGCCAGTTTACCGATCTGCCGGTAGCACACCTCGCCGACTGGGAAACGCTGCCCTATGACAGCTTCTCACCACATCAGGATATTATCTCCTCGCGCCTGTCGACCCTCTACCAGCTGCCGGTGATGCAGCGCGGTATGCTGATCATGCCGGTGAACACCCTGATGCAGCGCGTCTGTCCGCACAGCTTCCTGCACGGCCATGCGCTGGTGATGAAGCAGGGACAAAAACTGTCACGCGACCGGTTGCGCGATCAGCTTGAGCAGGCCGGTTACCGTCATGTTGATCAGGTCATGGAGCACGGTGAATACGCCACGCGCGGTGCCCTGCTCGACCTGTTCCCGATGGGCAGCGAGCAACCCTACCGCATCGACTTTTTCGATGATGAGATCGACAGCCTGCGCCTGTTCGACGTCGATAACCAGCGTACGCTGGAAGCGGTTGCAGAGATTAACCTGCTGCCTGCGCATGAGTTTCCCAGCGACAAAGCCGCCATTGAGCTGTTCCGCAGCCGCTGGCGCGAAATTTTTGATGTGCGCCGCGAGTCGGAGCACGTCTATCAGCAGGTCAGTAAAGGCACGCTGCCTGCGGGCATCGAATACTGGCAGCCGCTGTTTTTTGAGCAGCCGTTACCCAGCCTGTTCAGCTATCTGCCTGACAATACCCTGATCGTGAACTGCGGCGATCTTGAAGGCAGCGCCAGCCGTTTCTGGCAGGATGCCGAAGCTCGTTATGAAAACCGCCGTGTTGACCCGATGCGCCCGCTGCTGGAGCCGGTTACGCTGTGGCTGCGTCCGGATGCCTTAATGGGCGAGCTGAAAGCCTGGCCGCGTATCCAGATGACCAATGAGGTGCTGCCCGCCAAAGCCGCCAATACCAATCTCGGTTATACCCCTCTGCCTGACCTGACCGTTCAGGCGCAGGCGAAAGCGCCGCTCGACCATCTGCGTCAGTTTATTGAGACCTTCAGCGGGGCGGTGGTCTTCTCGGTGGAAAGTGAAGGCCGCCGCGAGAGCCTGCAGGAACTGCTGGCGCGCATCAAACTGCGTCCTCAGCCGGTGCACCGCTTCGATGAAACCGTCGACGATCGCTTCAGTCTGATGATCGGTGCCAGCGAGCGCGGTTTTATTGATACCCAGGGCAACCGGGCGCTGATTTGCGAAAGCGATCTGCTGGGCGAGCGCGTCAGCCGTCGCCGTCAGGATACCCGTCGCACCATTAACCCGGACATCCTGATCCGTAACCTGGCGGAGCTGCATCCCGGCCAGCCGGTGGTGCATCTGGAGCACGGTGTGGGCCGCTATATCGGCCTGACCACGCTCGAAGCGGGCGGCATTGAGGCGGAATACCTGATGCTCTCATACGCCAACGACGCCAAACTGTATGTGCCGGTTTCGTCGCTGCACCTGATCAGCCGCTATGCCGGAGGGGCCGACGATAACGCCCCGCTGCACAAACTGGGCAGCGATGCCTGGTCTCGTGCGCGGCAGAAAGCGGCGGAGAAAGTGCGTGATGTGGCGGCTGAACTGCTGGATATTTATGCCCAGCGCGCGGCAAAAACCGGTTTTGCCTTTAAGCATGACCGTGAGCAGTATCAGCTGTTCTGCGAAAGTTTCCCGTTTGAGACCACGCCGGATCAGGCGCAGGCAATTAACGCCGTGCTGAGCGATATGTGTCAGCCGCTGGCAATGGATCGCCTGGTGTGCGGCGACGTGGGCTTTGGTAAAACGGAAGTTGCGATGCGCGCTGCGTTTCTCGCCATTGAGAACCACAAACAGGTGGCCGTGCTGGTGCCGACGACCCTGCTGGCACAGCAGCATTACGATAACTTCCGCGATCGCTTTGCCAACTGGCCGGTTCGCATTGAGATGCTTTCCCGTTTCCGTACCGCCAAAGAGCAGGCGCAGGTGCTGGAACAGGCCAGCGAGGGCAAGATCGACATCCTGATCGGCACCCATAAGCTGCTGATGAGCGATCTGAAATGGCACGACCTCGGTTTGCTGATTGTCGATGAAGAACACCGGTTCGGGGTACGTCACAAAGAGCGCATCAAGGCGATGCGTGCCGATGTGGACATCCTTACCCTGACGGCTACGCCGATCCCGCGCACCCTGAATATGGCCATGAGCGGTATGCGCGATCTGTCTATAATCGCCACGCCGCCTGCCCGTCGTTTAGCGGTTAAAACCTTTGTCCGTGAATATGACGATCTGGTGATCCGTGAGGCGATCCTGCGTGAGGTTCTGCGTGGCGGACAGGTCTACTATCTCTACAACGACGTTGAAAATATTGAAAAAGCGGCGCAGCGTCTCAGCGAACTGGTGCCGGAAGCGCGGGTGGCGATTGGTCATGGCCAGATGCGCGAGCGCGAGCTGGAACGGGTGATGAACGATTTCCATCATCAGCGTTTCAACGTGCTGGTCTGTACCACCATCATCGAAACCGGAATCGACATTCCGACCGCTAACACCATCATCATTGAGCGGGCCGATCACTTTGGCCTGGCGCAGCTGCATCAGCTGCGCGGTCGCGTCGGCCGTTCGCATCATCAGGCGTATGCCTGGCTGTTGACACCACATCCAAAGGCAATGACCGCCGATGCACATAAGCGCCTGGAGGCGATCGCCTCACTGGAAGATCTGGGTGCCGGTTTTGCGCTGGCAACCCACGATCTGGAGATTCGCGGCGCTGGCGAGTTGCTGGGTGATGAGCAGAGCGGACAGATGGAGACGCTGGGCTTCACACTTTACATGGAGCTGCTTGAGAATGCTGTTGATGCGCTGAAAGCGGGTCGCGAGCCTTCACTCGAAGATCTCACCAGCAACCAGACCGAAGTAGAGCTGCGGATGCCCGCGCTGCTCCCCGAAACCTTTATTCCGGATGTCAGCACCCGTCTTTCACTCTACAAGCGCATTGCCAGCGCGGAGGCTGAAGAGGAGCTGCAGGAGCTGAAGGTTGAGATGATTGACCGCTTCGGCCTGCTGCCTGACGCGGCGCGTAACCTGCTGGACGTGGCGATTATCCGCCTGAAAGCCCGTGCGGTGGGGCTGCGTAAGATCGAAGCCAGCGACAAAGGCGGCTATTTCGATTTTGCGCCGCAGAACAGGGTCGATCCGGCATGGCTGATCAGTCTGCTGCAGAAAGAGCCGCAGCAGTGGAAACTGGATGGGCCAACACGCCTGCGATTTACCCGCGAGCTGTCGGAAAGAAAAATTCGTATGGATTGGGTGCAGGGCTTCGTGTCACAACTGGCCGAGCATCAGGCGTAATGCCCTGCCCGCGCGGTGCTGAGTTGATTGGTAACGCGCGGAAAAGTGACAAAAAAGGCGCATCCTGAGATGCGCCTTTTTCATTACGTCGTGCTGTGTGGCCGCCAGTGCGGCAAAGCTTTGCCCAATTACGCCTGGTCGCCGTTAAGAATCAGCTGACCATTGCGATCCAGTGGAATACGTGTGCCGGGGTCGTTTTCCATACGGATTTTGCCCTGCTGATCGCCTATTTTATAGGTCACGTCATATCCCAGTTTTTTCTCTTGTTTGTCATAAACTGTTTTGCAGCGCTGTTCGGTTGTGGTGTAGGTATCACGATCCTGCAGTCCGCCCTGGACCTGATTACCGGCATAACCACCCGCTAACGCACCTGCCACTGTCGCGACATCCTTGCCGCGACCGCCACCAAACTGGTGACCCAGCACACCACCTGCCACTGCACCTAATACAGAGCCAGCAAGACGGTTTTCATCCTGAACAGCCCGACGGTGAGTCAGGGTGACATTGCGGCACTCCTGACGGGGCTGTCTGATGCTCTCTTTGATTGGCGTTGCAGCCAGTACCTGAGCGTATTGAGGACCGCGATCAAACACGTTCATGCCTGCCACAGCAGCAACACCCAGCGCTGCTGCCACACCAATACCGATACCCGCTAACATTGATTTATTCACAGGAAGTTCCTCCTGAAAAGTGTTACCGCGCATTCCTGCCGCTAAAGCATCCTCGTTTAGTGAGGTATAACCGGCGTGCGCGACGCGCCGTGTTTGTTGGGATGAAGTTTTACAGATGGACCGAAATTGCAACATCAGATAAATGGAGGAAATCGGTCACTTTGCTATCAGGGCCAGTTTTTAGGAGAGTTCTGAGGTGCGGACAAACTGGGGTGCCAGGCTGCCTCCCTGTCATAAATTCATTATTATTCAGAAGATTAAACAAAGTAAGCATTCGGCTTTGTGCGCCCGCTTTCACTGATGCGTTTGTGGTGCCGGACCTGATGAAATGACCCGATTCGCGTGCGTAGCGGCCCGAAACAAACCGGTCTGTAATCAGACAACCCGTCAGCGTTCACCTGAAGCCGCAAGCACTGAATATGAGCCTGCCCGGATGGGGGTTTTAACAGGTAAGAATCCTGCCGCCAGCTGCGTTTGTTTTTACGTCTTGTGCAAAAAAAAAGCCCCCTCAGTAATGAGGAGGCTCAGACTTTGCCCGATTAGCGGCTGTGGCTTAGTGCAGCTTAAGCCGTGGGCGAATAACCCGGTTGATGCTGCCGACCAGCATCATCAGGCCGGTTTTAAAATAACCGTGTAGTGCGATCTGGTGCATACGATAGAGCGAGATGTAAACAAAACGCGCAATGCGCCCTTCCACCATCATCGAACCGCGCATCAGGTTACCCATCAGGCTGCCGACCGTGCTGAAGCGGGAGAGCGACACCAGCGAGCCATGATCTTTATAAACATAGGCCTTCAGCGGTTTGCCTTGACGCTGCGCCAGGATATTGTCCATCGCGCGTGAGGCCATCTGGTGTGCTGACTGGGCACGCGGTGGCACAAATCCCCCGCCCGGCAGGGCACAGGAGGCGCAGTCGCCAATAGCATAGATGTCATCGTCCAGCGTGGTCTGCAGCGTATCTTTGACCACCAGCTGATTGATGCGGTTGGTTTCCAGCCCGCCGATCTCTTTCAGGAAGTCCGGCGCTTTAATCCCCGCCGCCCAGACCATCAGATCGGCTTCGATAAACTCGCCGCCTTTGGTGTTCAGGCCGTTCTGCTCAGCACTGGTGACCATCGTCTGCGTCAGCACGCGCACGCCCAGCCTGGTCAGCTCCTGGTGCGCCGCCGCAGAGATACGCGGTGGCAGTGCAGGCAAAATACGTTCGCCCGCTTCAACCAGCGTTACGTTCAGCGCTTCACGGCCCAGCCCTTTGAATCCGTAGCTATGCAGCTGTTTCACCGCGTTGTGCAACTCCGCTGACAGCTCAACGCCCGTTGCACCGCCGCCCACGATGGCGATGTTAACTTTTTCGACCCTGCCTTCGCTGGCAGAGAATTTCAGGAACAGGTTCAGCATTTCGTTGTGGAACCGACGCGCCTGATGCGGGTTATCCAGGAAGATGCAGTGATCCTTGACGCCCGGCGTTCCGAAATCATTTGAGGTGCTGCCCAGCGCCATGACCAGCTGGTCGTAGGCCACTTCACGCTCTGGCACCAGCACTTCGCCCTGCGCATTCAGCACTTCGGCCAGACGGATCACTTTGCGGCTGCGATCGATATCGGTAAGCGAACCGAGCTGGAACTCAAACCCGTGATTGCGGGCATGAGCCAGATAGCTCAGCGCATCGATGCCTTCATCCATAGACCCCGTGGCCACTTCATGCAGCAGCGGCTTCCACAAATGGCTGTGGTTACGATCCACCAGGATAATCTCGGCCTTCTTTTTGCGACCCAGTTTATGGCCCAGCTGCGTCGCCATTTCCAGGCCGCCCGCTCCCCCTCCGACAATAACAATTTTCTTAACAGACGTAGTCAACAAAGACCCCCTCAAATTGTGAACCAAAAGTTAACCAAAGGTTAAATTAAACCTTAAGAAACATAGGGTTGGCGAAGTTAAAATCGCAATCTGCTGGCAGAATAGCATGGCGGGATAAGGAGAACATAAGAATATTGATATACATCAAAGCGGGAAAATAAAACTCAGATAATTACGTAATGAAAACAGGCACCTTGCGATGCCTTTCCTGCTTAACCTAATGTTTTAAAAGCTTTTATCCGCTGAAGATGTGGGGATATATTTTTGAATTTATGCCCTTCGGTCTCGTCCCAGACGATTTCATAAAATGGATGCAGCTGATCAGCGGTGCGCTGGCTGTCCAGCGCCTCATCATGACGGGAGAGAAAGGTCAGACAGCGATCGCGATTGCGCTCGCGGAAATCGCTGACGCATTTGGTGGCGATGTCCTGATACTCTTCTGGCCGGTCGATCTTCCCTTCCATGTTCTCCTGCGGAAAGAGGTTAGGATTGAAAATCGCCTGCCGGATGCCGCACAAAAAACCGATACGCTCTGACCAGAAGCCCCCCAGCCCGACGCCGCAGATCAGCGGACGGTCGTCGTCGGACAGCGTGAGCATTTTATCGGTCTCTTTCAGCAGAAACTGCATGTCATGTTTAGGATGACGGGTGCTGTAGCTGATCAACCTGACATCAGGGTCGATAAATTGCAGTTGCAGCACCTTTTCGTGATTGCCCGGACTACTTGAATCAAAACCGTGCAGATAGATGATCATGATAATCCTCAGGGTAGTGATAGCGCCGGGCAGTCACTGCTACCACGACGCTTTGTGAGCCAGCCAGCGTTCCTGAAGTGCACTCAGTTGCTGGGCATTGTTTTTCCAGCGATGCGTAGCCTGCAGCTCATCGCGGGTAAATCTGCCCTGATGATACAGCTGTGTAACCCGCCCGGACCCGACCGGGATCAGGTTATCCAGCACACTGATGGCTCCCTGACGCTGATTGCAAACCAGAATCATGTCACACCCGGCAGAAAGAGACTGCTGCGCCCGCTCAGGATAGCTGCCCATCACGGCGGCACCTTCCATCGACAGATCGTCGGAGAAAATCACGCCGTCAAAGCCCAGTTGCTCGCGCAACACGGTTTTCAGCCAGTATGGCGAGCCACTGGCGGGCAGCGGGTCAACGTCGGTGTAGATCACATGGGCAGGCATAATGGCATCCAGCGCCTGCTCGGTAATCAGCCTGCTGAAGATCGCCATGTCGTGCTCACGCAGCGTCTTTTCGTCGCGCGGATCGCGTGGCGTCTCTTTATGTGAATCGGCGCTGACCGCGCCATGGCCTGGAAAATGTTTGCCGGTGGTCTTCATGCCAGCCTCATGCATCCCCGCAATAAAGCGGCGGGCAATGGCAAGCGCGATGGCCGGATCGGCGTGGAAAGAACGGTCGCCAATGGCGGCGCTGATATGACCAATGTCGAGCACTGGCGCGAAGCTGATATCGATGTCCATCGCGATCATCTCAGCCGCCATCTGCCAGCCTGCCTGCTGCGCCATTTCACCTGCTGTCTCTGCATCATGCAGAGCGGCAAAAGATTGCATCGCGGGCAGTTGGGTGAAACCGTCACGGAAACGCTGCACGCGACCGCCCTCCTGATCGACCGCCACCACCAGCCGGGTATGAGAAGCGGCGCGGATCTGCCGCACCAGTTCTGCCAGCTGGGCTGGATCGTGATAGTTTCGGGCAAATAAAATTAAACCGCCTACCAGCGGGTGCTGCAGGATGTCGCGCTCTTCGCCATCCAGTTCATAGCCCTCGACATCAAGCATCAGGGGGCCGGGTAAATGTGTTCTCATGACCTGAATCCTGTAGCGTTACGCACCTGCATAACGCGATTAAATCTGTTCCCAGCTCTGTCGAGCCAGCTGGTGTAATGTTTCATCGTCACCCTGTCCTGCACGAAGCTGATACCAGCTGGCCATCAGTAACCGCAGCCAGGGTTGCCAGCGTCTGACCTGCTGCTTCAGCGCGGGAAGCGGCAGCTGCATTGCCGCAGCGTACTCAGCCAGCCAGTCGCTCTGATGCTGTGGATCGCTGGCACAAACTGCCGCCAGCTCCAGCGCCACATCACCATCAGCGGCATATTCCCAGTCGATCAGACGAAGACCTTCGGGGCCACGTATCACATTTCCGGCATGCAGATCCATGTGCAGCGGGGCAAGCCGCAGTGGCCGGGGTTCGCCCTGCTGTGTCAGACGCCTGAGCGCCCGCAGCCAGCGGTGATGCCGCTGTGGCGTGAGCTGCCAGTAGCGCCATAACAGCGGCAACAACGGCAGCCGATAGCCGGTTAACGGCTGCCGATGCAGCTGCTGCAGCAGTGCCACTATTTGCGGACGCTGCTGGCTGAAAGATTGTTCATCCAGCGCGTCGCCTGCGCACCAGGTCAGCACAATGCCCTGACGATGGCCCGCGACGGGCCGCGGTGCCAGTCCGCTGTCTCGCATTTTTCGTAACAGCCGGAATTCGCGCTGCCGATCCACAAACGGAATAGCCGTTTGTGGTGCCGCCCGCGCAATAAAGGTGCCGCGCGGGCTGACAATCTTCTGGCTGTGTCCGGTCAGACCGGCAAGCGAGGTAAGCGATACGTTCTCTGGCTCGCCGGTGACCTGCTGAATCATCCGCCTGAACGCAGGATTAATTCTGTGCAATGCCGTTGCCAGACCAGATGATCTCGCCGGTCTGAACCAGCATCAGCTGCATCTGCAGAGTCGGTGCTTTGACATCGCCGCGCGCGTTGCTGTAGAGCACATACTGGGCATTCACGTTGCGAGCCAGGCCAATCGCTTTACTGCGCGAGTTCAGGCTGTCATCCGGTGATAATCCCAGCGTCTGTTTGGCCTGGGCCAGTTGTTCGGCAGAAACCAGCGTGAATTTGCCGTTGTTGTTCAGCGCATTCTGGATAGCCGCCGTGGCTTTCTCACTTTGCAGCGCGCCGTTGGTGCTGTTTTTGATCCGATCAACCAGCAGCACGCTGCCCGGCTCGGCGCTGGCGGCCTGCAACATCTGCGCCACCAGCGGCTGTACGCTGGCATCCCAGTTGATGGTGACCAGCTTCGGTGGCTGAGGTACAGGCTGGGGCTGCGGTTGCGGCACCGGTTCAGGTTGCGGAACAGGCTGCACTGGCTCTGCTGGCTGGGTCGGTTCAACCGTTGCGGGCTGCTGCTGTTTCACTACACAGCCGGTCAGAATGAGCGCCATCAGGAGCGCTCCGGTACGATTAACACTGCGTATCACGTAGAGAATCCTTAAAGATAGAGATAAAGACGAACCTTGCTGGCCGTCAGGTTACCCAACTGCGATGTGGCGACAATACTGCCCTGCGCCGGAACGGTAACGGTCTGCGCCGGTTCCTGCGGGGTGATTTCCAGGCCTTTGTCGTCATACCAGTAATAACGATAGTGCACAATCACCGGTGTTTCGCGCTGATTATAGAGCACGCTGGTGGCACGCTTCAGTCCATCGTTCTCATCCAGCGTCGGCTCATCGGTAATGATCCCTGCCGACAACACAGAGGACTCCATCACCAGAGACTGTGACGTATTAATCATCGGTTTATCACTGCTACAGGCCGTCAGGCAGAGCAGGATCGGCAGGCCAGTGAGCCAGGATCGCATAACACGTTTCCGTTATCAGTTAGAGAGCATCGGACCCAGCGGTTCGCCGCCCAGCAGATGCATATGAATGTGATAAACCTCCTGCCCACCATGTTGATTGCAGTTCACAATCAGACGATAACCATTTTGATCGATGCCTTCCTGCCGGGCGATTTTCGCCGCCGTCGTAAACATGCGTCCCAGCGCGTGCTCATGCGCCGCTTCCGCCTCGTTGACCGTGGGGATCAGTACATTCGGCACGATTAAAATGTGCGTTGGCGCTTTGGGCGAAATGTCGCGGAAGGCCGTGACCAGCTCGTCCTGATACACCACATCAGCGGGGATTTCGCGGCGGATAATTTTACTAAAAATGGTTTCTTCAGCCATGGTGCAATTCCTTTAGCCTGAGTCGTAATCAATCAGTATGCGGGAGAAATTTGTTTTCTTTCAACCTCAGTACCACTTTTCTTGCATTGTTCGCCTGCCTTTGCAGCAGCACCTCTCCTTCTTCACCAGAACACCTTTCCTGATGCTCGCGAAACCTCTGCTATACCGGTAAAATGAAACGCTGTTTTATAAATTAGAATTTCGCCATCCTTTTCTTTATGTGATTGCCACTACAGGCCCAGCGTTAGCCAAATTGCGAAGGTTTAACCGCCCCGTCAGCTCTACTTTGCTAACCAGTCCGGGTGAGCAGTCCGGCGTCACCAGGGATATACCGCCATATAACATCAAGGAGCATTAGCCATGCGCTCACGTAAAATTGGTCTTGGCCACTATCTGGCCTATGGTTCCGGAGATTTTCTCGGAGCAGGCACCACGGCGCTCACAGCCGCCTGGTTGCTCTATTTTTATACCACCTTCTGTGGATTAACCCCGATTCAGGCCACCTTAATATTTGCTGCTGCCCGCGTGCTGGATGCCGTGGTCAGCCCGCTAATGGGTTTTCTTACCGACAACTTTGGCTCGACCTGGCTGGGCAAACGCTTTGGCCGCCGCAAATTCTTCATCCTGTTAGGCATACCCTGCGTATTCAGTTATAGCCTGATGTGGGTCAGCGACATGAATTTCTGGTGGTATCTCGGCACTTACCTGCTGTTTGATATCGTCTACACCATGATCCTGGTGCCTTATGAAACGCTGGTCCCGGAAATGACTGACGATTTCAAACAAAAAACCCGGTTCTCTGGTGCGCGTATTGGTCTGGCTCAGCTGTCAGCCATTCTGGCCGCATTTTTACCCGGCATTTTACTGGGTATGCTGGGCAAAGATAATGCCGACTCCTTTTTCTACGCAAGCCTGGTGTTCTCTGTGATCTGCGCACTGGTGCTCACGCTGGTGTGGTGCTTTACCTGGGAACGTCACCCCGATGATTTTTCTGCCGAGTCGCGGCGTGCTGAGCAGGAAAAACAGCAGCTGACGCTGATGCAGAATCTGCAACGGCTCTATGTTGAGCTGGCCTCAACCTTGCGTATCCGCATCTTCCGCCAGCACCTTGGCATGTACCTCGGCGGCTATATTGCTCAGGACGTCTTTAATGCGGTCTTCACCTGGTATGTGGTGTTTGTGCTGATGCAGAGTGCGCAGGTTGCCTCCAGCCTGATGGGCACCATGGCCGTGCTGCAGTTTATTGCTGTGATGGCGATGATCCCGCTCTGTATCCGCATGGGGCCTGCTCCCGCCTACCGTCTGGTGGCCATCCTGTTTGGCCTGGCAGCGCTCTCCTATGCCGGATTGTGGTATGCCGGTATGAACGACAACATGTCCCTGCTGTTGGTTATCTCTGCTCTGGCAGGTCTGGGACGTGGCGGCATTAACTATGTGCCATGGAACACCTACACCTATATCGCAGATGTCGATGAGGCCATCACCGGTCAGCGTCGTGAAGGTATTTTTGCCGGCATCATGACTCTGACGCGAAAAGCATCGCAGGCTGGCGCAGTCATGCTGGTCGGTATCGTGCTGCAGCTCTCCGGCTTTGTCTCTGGCCAGTCAACCCAGGTCCCCGGTGTCAGCCACACTATCCTGGCGATCCTGAGCATCGGCACAGTGGCCGTGCTGTCCTGCGGTTTTATCGTATCACTGCGCTTTAAACTTAATCTGCAGACCCACACCGTCCTGCGCGAGGAGACGCTGAAAATGCGCGAAGCAGATCGCATCGTGCCGGAAAGCATCACCCCCGAAGCGCGCGGTGTCGTTGAAACACTGGCTGGCATGCCTTACGAAAATCTCTGGGGCAACAACAACATTGGCTTTCTTAACCGTAATAAGCCAGCGCCGGAAAAATTGTCCGCGCATCCCTCTTTACCCACTTCTTTAAACTCGACCTTAAAACGACAGGAATAAACCATGACTGTATTTCCCGTTAAACACAGCAAATTATTGTGCCAGCCTGAGCATCTGCTGCCACGCAGCCACCTGGTACAGCTGATTCAAAAGCTGACACAAAATCTGGTTAACATCACTGATGAGACAGGCGAATTTTTATTGCGGCTGGACGATGGCCGGGTGATTGATACCAAAGGCTGGGCGGGTTGGGAATGGACACATGGCATCGGTCTGTATGGCATGTTACACTATTATCAGCAAACCGGCGATCAGCAGACACTGGCAATCATCGATGAGTGGTTCACTGAGCGTCTGGCAGAAGGCACACCGACCAAAAATGTGAATACCGTGTGTCCTTTTCTGACGCTGGCTTACCGCTATGAAGAGACCGGTAACCCGGCCTGGGTGCCGGTGCTTGAACGCTGGGCTGAATGGGTTATGTACGAGATGCCGCGCACCGAACAGGGCGGCCTTCAGCACATCGTCTACAACAACGAAAACACACAGCAGCTCTGGGACGATACCCTGATGATGAGCGTAATGGCGCTGGCCAAAATCGGCCAGCTGCTGAAACGCGATGAGTGGGTGGAGGAAGCGAGCTATCAGTTCCTGCTGCACACGCAGTATCTGATGGATCGCGAAACCGGCTTATGGTTCCACGGCTGGAACTTCGACGGCCGCCATAATTTTGCTGACGCCCGCTGGGCGCGCGGCAACAGCTGGGTAACGATTGTTATTCCCGACTTTCTGGAGATGATGGACTGGCCTGAGCATCACGCTACCCGCCGCTTCCTGCAGCAGGTGCTGGAGACGCAGGTTAAAGCGCTGAAGGACTGTCAGCACAGCAGCGGATTGTGGCACACCCTGCTTGATGATCCTGACAGTTACCCGGAAGCCTCTGCCACTGCAGGGTTTGCCTATGGCATTCTGAAAGGGGTTCGTAAGCGCTATCTGCCTGCTGAGTACCGTGAAGTGGCAGAAAAAGCATTGCGCGGCGTGATGGCTAATATCGATGACGATGGCGAGCTGAAACAGGTCTCCTTCGGTACTGCGATGGGCAGTGACCTGGACTACTACCGCACGGTACCTCTCACCTCAATGCCCTATGGTCAGGCGATGGCGCTGCTCTGCCTGACTGAGTATCTGCGTGTTTACCTGTAACACCAGCCAAAAAAAAAGCCCCGCTTAGCGGGGCTTTTTCATTTCGCTGAAGAATTACATACTGCGGATGTAATCATCCATATCGGTTTTCAGGTTATCGGATTTGGTGCCGAAGATGGCCTGAACGCCGGAACCGGCAACCACCACGCCACGGGCGCCGAGGTTTTTCAGTTCACTCTGATCCACTTTCGCCACATCGGCGACGCTAACGCGTAAACGGGTAATACAGGCATCCAGGTTAGTGATGTTCTCTTTACCACCAAACGCGGCCACCAGCTTGCCCGCCATCTCTGTACCGGTCGCAGAAGATTGCTCGCTGCTGCTGGTCTCTTCACGGCCAGGGGTTTTCAGATTCAGTTTCGCGATCAGAACACGGAATACGGTGTAGTAAACCAGACCGTAGATGATACCGATAATCGGGAACAGCCAGATTTTGCTGCTGTTGCCACTCAGTACGATAAAGTCGATCAGACCGTGTGAGAAGCTGGTGCCATCACGCATTCCGAGCAGAATACAGATTGGGAACGCCAGACCTGCCAGCAGTGCATGGATCACATACAGGATTGGGGCCACGAACATGAATGAGAATTCAATCGGTTCGGTGATACCGGTCAGGAATGAGGTCAGCGCAGCTGAGATCATGATGCCGCCGACTTTGGCACGGTTTTCAGGTTTCGCTGAATGCCAGATAGCAATCGCTGCCGCTGGCAGGCCATACATTTTGAACAGGAAGCCGCCAGAAAGTTTACCCGCCGTCGGATCACCCGCCATATAGCGTGGAATATCGCCGTGGAACACCTGACCGGCTGCATTGGTGTATTCACCAATCTGCATCTGGAAAGGAACGTTCCAGATGTGATGCAGACCAAACGGCACCAGAGCGCGTTCAACGACGCCATAAATACCAAAGGCAACTACCGGGTTCTGATAAGCAGCCCACTGTGAGAACTCCTGAATGGCAGCACCCACTGGTGGCCAGATAAAGGAGAGCAGCACGCCCAGTACAATTGCCGCCAGGCCAGAGATAATCGGCACAAAACGTTTACCGGCAAAGAAGCCCAGATATTCCGGCAGCTTGATGCGATAGAAGCGGTTAAACATGTAAGCGGCAATAGAGCCCGCGATAATGCCGCCCAGAACCCCGGTGTCGGCAAGGTGTTTAGCCTCGATTTCCGCTGCCGGTAAATGCAGAACCAGCGGGGCAACCACCGCCATGGTTTTCACCATGATGCCATAGGCAACTACCGCTGCCAGCGCCGAAACGCCGTCATTGTTGGTAAAGCCCAGCGCCACACCAATTGCAAAAATCAGCGGCATGTTGGCGAACACCGATCCGCCCGCTTCTGCCATCACATGCGAGACCACCGCAGGTAACCAGCTGAAATTGGCTGAACCGACCCCTAACAAAATCCCGGCAATCGGCAGAACCGATACCGGCAGCATCAGCGATTTACCGACCTTTTGAAGGTTGGCAAAAGCATTTTTGAACATAGCGTGAAGCTCCTGAGTATGAGTGCATATTTGCGCAGTGCGCGTGGCAAAGAGGGAGGATTCTTTGCCGGGGTGGCGGTGACCGCCTTTTGATTTATTACGAAGGGTAAAATAAATCCCGTTTTGTTACTTTGATGGCTATCACGTTTCGACAATCGCACGTGCGCACTTTACGAAATTTCTTACTGATCCGCACCGGTAATTGACAATAAAAAGCTGCCCCTGTCTGAAAAAACAGGGGCATACAGGCAGGTTACAGATTAATTACAGAGACTGAAATAAAAGCCGGTTACGCGCCCAGCTGGCTCATGGGGATGTGAAACAGCGTAGAGAAGTTTTGCGTAGTGGCAGCGGCCAGCGTTTCCACATCGACACCTTTCAGCACGGCCAGGTAGTCGGCAACATCGCGCGTATAAGCAGGCTGATTCTCTTTGCCACGGTACGGCACAGGGGCCAGATAAGGTGAATCTGTTTCCACCAGCATCCGGTCCAGCGGCACATAACGCGCCGCTTCACGTAACTGTTCAGCATTACGGAACGTTACGATACCGGAAAAGGAGATATAAAAGCCCATATCCAGCAGTTTTGCTGCGGTGGGCTGATCCTCAGTGAAGCAGTGCAGCACGCCGCCGCAGCGTTCAACCTGCTCTTCACGCAGAATCGCCAGCGTATCGTCACGTGCATCACGGGTGTGAACGATGATCGGCTTGTTCAGCGCGATACCGGTACGAATATGTTCCCGGAACGAGCGTTGTTGCTGATCCTTCGTCTCTGGCTGATAGTGATAATCCAGGCCGGTTTCACCCAGCGCCACCACCTGAGGATCGGCAGAGAGCCGACGAAACGCCTCAACGTCATAGGCTTCTTCCTGATTCAGCGGATGCACACCACAGGAGAGCGCAATATTTTTCCGATCGCCGACCAGACGCTTAAGGGTATGGAAACCCGGCAGCGTGGTGGCAATGGCCAGCATAAATTTCACATCACGTGCCGCTGCTTTAGCGATCACATCATCGAGGTCACGATGGTTCTTTTCATAATCCAGGCCATCAAGATGGCAATGGGAATCCACAATAAACATAATTACTCTCAGATAGGTTTAGCTCACCTGCGCGGGCTTGCGTTTGTCCGCCCAGCTCAGAAGCTGATCGGTCAGCAATAATTCGCGATTTACTGACGCCACATGCAGTAACTGCTCGCGGCAGTGCATCCACGCCTGGGTGCTGTTGTTGAGGGCACTGGCGGAAAAGTATCCGGCCAGCAACCGCACCACGTCCTGACGGTCAATATTACTCAGCCACTGACCTGCATTTTGCTGCCATTTCATCGCATCCAGCAGCAAAGAGAGCAGCCAGCCGATACGTGCTGCCGCATCGTCAGCATTCAGCACAGGCAGCAGTTGCAGGATGTCCTGCTGCAACGCAGCGGGCAGTGCGTCGCAAAGCTTTTGCCGTGCCTGCCACGGCCCGTTCTCCAGCAGGCTAAGCGCCGCCCCAGGCGCACCCGCACTCAGGCGCAGCGCCGCCAGCAGCATCTGTTCATCGTGCGAAGCGTGTTTCTTCAGCCAGAGCAGACTCTGTCCTTCATCGGGCGGCGTCAGATGCAGCGTCATGCAGCGACTGCGCAGTGTGGCCAGCAGACGTGATGGATCGCGGCTGCTGAGGAAAAACCAGCTGTTGGCTGGCGGCTCTTCCAGCGTTTTTAGCAGGGCGTTAGCTGCCGCTTCTGAAAGCTGCGCGGCATCCGGCAGCCAGACTACTTTTGCGCCGCCCTGCTGACCAAAGTGATACATTTTTTCTGTCACCTGCCGCACCGCATCGATACCCAGGGTACTTTTGCCCTTCTCCGCCTCTAACCGATACCAGTCAGGATGGGTGCTGGCCTGCATCAGCTGGCATCCGTGGCACTCTCCGCAACTTTTCAGGCCATCCGGCTGCTGACACATCAGCCAGCGGCTCATCCCCCAGACCAGCGCTTCATCACCCATGCCCGGCATCGCCTGGATCAACAGCGCATGATGCGCACGATTCTCCTGATGCTGGCCAATCACCTGGCGATAAGGCTGATTCAGCCACGGATACCAGTTCATCACGCCTGCTCCGCCAGCCAGCGGTCCAGCGCCGCGTGAAGTGACGCTGTCACATCTGCCAGCGACTGGGTTGCATCAATGGTGAGAATGGTGGGATCGTCTGCGGCCAGTGCCAGATAGCGGGCGCGGGTGCGCTCAAAGAAGCGCAGCGACTCCTGCTCGATACGGTCCAGCTCGCCACGCGCACGGGCGCGCTGCAAACCGATCTCAGGGGTGACATCAAGATAGAGCGTCAGATCGGGACGGAAGTCGCCTAACACCGTATCGCGCAGCGTTTGCATCAGCTCGCTGTCCAGACCCCGGCCGCCACCCTGATAAGCCTGGGAGGAGAGATCGTGACGATCGCCGATGACCCAGGCACCACGAGCCAGTGCCGGTTTAATCACCGTTTCAACCAGCTGAACCCGCGCCGCATAGAGCATCAGCAGTTCGGCTTTATCCGTGACCTGCTCACCCTCAATGCCCTGCTTGACCAGCACCCGCAACTGTTCTGCCAGCGGCGTACCGCCAGGCTCCCGGGTAAAGACCAGATCGCTGATACCACGGGCGCGCAGCGTCGCGACAATGGCCTCGCGCGCGGTGGTTTTTCCGGCGCCTTCCAGGCCTTCAATGACGATAAACTTACTGTGCATTTTTTTCCTTCAGCGTCTGCCGGTAGACCTGCACCGCCTTGTTATGGCTGGCGAGGTTGGTCGTAAAAGTATGCCCGCCCTTGCCGTCTGCAACAAAGTAGAGATAGTTCGTTTTCTCGGGATGGGCCGCGGCCTGCAGTGAGGCTTTGCCTGGCATCGCAATCGGACCCGGCGGCAGGCCGTTAATCATATACGTATTGTAAGTGCTGGCCGTTTCAAGATCTTTGCGGGTCAGCGTGCCGTTATAGCTGTCGCCCATGCCATAGATCACCGTGGGATCGGTCTGCAAACGCATGCCCGTGCGAAGGCGATTGATAAACACCGAGGCAACGCGCGCGCGCTCTTCGCTGACGCCGGTCTCCTTCTCTATGATGGAGGCCATCGTCACCAGATCCTGTGGCGTTTTATAGGGCAGATTATCCGCTCGTCCCTGCCACACCTCATCGATGGTTTTCTTCATCCGATCATGTGCGCGCTGCAGCAGCGCCATATCGGTCGTATTAGCCGTGTAGAGGTAGGTGTCCGGGAAAAAGTTGCCCTCCAGCTGCTCAGGGCCGATTTTCAGTGCGCTGGCAAGGGTGGCGAACTGATCATCTTTCAGGGTATGCCGGATATAGGGCGCTTTCCGCAGCTCGCTCAGCCACTCCTTCAGCCGCTGGCCTTCTACAAACCGCACCGGGAACTGCGCCTCTTTACCGCTGGCCAGAAGCTGTAACAGCGAACGCACCGTCATGGCTGGCTCCAGGCGATAGGTGCCCGCTTTAAAGGTTGCCAGTTCCGGCTCAAGACGCAGCAGCGCATCAAACCAGATGCTGCGTGGGATAATCTTCTTCTCTTCCAGTTGCGCCTGAAGCGCGACCCGGCCCGTGCCGGCTGGCAATGTGTAGATTGTTTCCTGCTTAATGGCCAACGGGGTAGCTGCAAACTGCTTAACCTGCCAGTAACTCAGCACAGCCGCGAGACCCACAATCGCCAGCAGGCTGACGAGAATTTTTTTGCTTCGAATCATGATGCATCCATTATCATTTTACAGCTTGCGTGCAACTGATTAAACAGCGAGCGCTCAGTAAACTGTACGGCCTCTATCTGTCGGACCGGCAGAACCGGCATCAGCGCGTTACATATCACCACTTCATCGGCGGCCAGCAGCTGTGCCGGTTCGCTTTTTATCACCTGACAAGCCTGACCTGCTGTTGCAAGTTGCGCCATCAGACTTCGCCGCATAATGCCATCCACGCCTGAGGCGGATACATCGGGCGTAAAAATGTGACTGCCCTGCCGCCAGAATAAATTGGCCGCACAGCATTCCACCACCCAACCTTCAGTGTCAAGCACCAGCGCCTCGTCGGCGTCTGTCTGGTCAAGATGAGCCCGGATCATCACCTGCTCAAGACGATTGAGGTGCTTGATACCGGCAAACTGCGGGTTGCGCGCCAGACGAATCGGGCTGATCCGGAGGGAAGCGCCACGCTGCTGTAACCCGGCGTAGTGCTGCGGCCATGGCGCTAATGAGACGATCCGCGTCGGCTCACCGCAGCCTGAGCGGCTATAACCCCGTCCGCCGCTGCCCGCACTGATAATCACTTTCAGCACCGCCTGCGCCTGGTCATGCGCAGCCTGTTTCATCTCAGCCTCAAGCTGATTCCAGTCAACGCCGCTAATCCATAACGGCTCACACCCCTCTTTGAGGCGCTGGATATGGCTCTTCAGCAATGCAATTTTACCCTGATGCACGGCGGCGGTGGTAAAGCACCCGTCGCCGAACTGCAGGCCACGATCGCTGGCGGGCAGCGTCGGGTGTTTCATTCCGTTAATCCACATGGTTCTCTCCTGCGCGTGACTTGTGATTTCAGCGCATTCTGCAGGATAAAAAAAGGCCCGCATCGCGGGCCTTTTTAGCAATCAACAACGATTACACTTTACGGAAGATCAATGAACCGTTGGTACCGCCGAAACCGAAGGAGTTACACAGGGTATACTCCAGGCCGGAAACCTGACGTGCGGTGTGCGGCACGAAGTCGAGATCGCAGCCCTCATCCGGATTGTCGAGGTTAATGGTCGGTGGAACGGCCTGATCGCGCAGCGCCAGAATCGAGTAGATCGATTCAACTGCGCCTGCTGCACCCAGCAGGTGACCGGTCATCGACTTGGTCGAGCTGACCATCACGCTTTGTGCTGCCGCACCAAACACTGATTTCACCGCCTGCGCTTCTGCTTTATCACCCGCCGGCGTTGAGGTGCCGTGTGCGTTGACATAGCCGATCTGCGCCGGATCCAGCTGAGCGTCACGCAGCGCGTTAACCA
The DNA here is from genome assembly GCF_029844725.1 of Pantoea sp. GD03673. Taxonomy (GTDB): domain Bacteria; phylum Pseudomonadota; class Gammaproteobacteria; order Enterobacterales; family Enterobacteriaceae; genus Pantoea. Next base: position 229,155 of record NZ_JAOCKJ010000007.1, on the reverse strand, counting down.
TCGCTGCCGCCGCACCTGAACCGTTTTCCGGTGGTGATGTCATGTGGTAAGCGTCGCTGCTCATGCCGAAACCAACGATTTCTGCATAAATTTTCGCGCCACGTTTTTTCGCGTGTTCGTACTCTTCCAGCACCACGATACCGGCACCGTCGCCCAGCACAAAACCGTCACGATCTTTGTCCCACGGACGGCTTGCCGCCTGCGGGTTTTCGTTACGGGTTGAGAGCGCACGTGCAGCACCAAAACCACCGACGCCTAATGGCGTACTGGCTTTCTCTGTACCACCCGCCAGCATCACGTCAGCATCGTTATAGGCGATGATACGTGCAGCATGACCGATGTTATGGACGCCAGAGGTACAGGCTGTCGCAATAGAGATGCTTGGGCCTTTCAGGCCATACATGATGGTCAGATGACCCGCCACCATGTTAACGATGGTTGAAGGCACAAAGAATGGGCTGATTTTGCGCGGACCGCCGTTGACCAGCGAAGTATGATTCTCTTCAATCAGACCTAAACCGCCAATGCCGGAACCAATCGCTGCACCCATACGGCCTGCATTTTCCTCGGTCACAACCAGACCGCTGTCCTGCATGGCCTGAATACCAGCCACAATGCCGTATTGGATGAACTCATCCATCTTGCGCTGATCTTTGCGCGAGATGTAGTCATCACAATTAAAATCTCTTACCAGACCTGCAAAACGGGTTGCATAAGCACTGGTATCAAAATGGTCGATCAGGGTAATGCCGCTCTGACCGGCAAGGAGAGCACTCCAGGTAGACTCTACGGTATTGCCGACAGGAGACAACATGCCAAGACCAGTCACAACTACACGACGCTTAGACACGTTCGTCCTCCAGGGAGGGGAAATAGGGAACTATGTGGGACAAACAAAAAAATCAGGCGGTCGAGCGACCGCCTGAAGATATTCATTAGCCTTTATGGCTATTGATGTAGTCGATCGCTGCCTGAACGGTAGTGATTTTCTCAGCTTCTTCGTCTGGAATCTCAGTATCAAACTCTTCTTCCAGAGCCATCACCAGCTCAACGGTATCAAGAGAATCGGCACCCAGGTCTTCTACGAAAGATGCAGAGTTGGTGACTTCTTCCTCTTTCACACCCAGCTGCTCACTGATGATTTTCTTAACGCGTTGTTCGATATCGCTCATACTATTTAATTTCCTATCAAAACTCGCTTTCGCGATGGTTTTCGTAGTGTATAAAATGGTGAAAAAGATGCAACAAAATCCCGGCTGGTCGAACCACGATTTTGCGTTATTTTGCGGTTTTAACCGCAAATAAAGCAAATGATTTCGTGATTTATCAGACCATGTACATTCCGCCATTGACGTGCAGCGTTTCACCTGTGATGTAGGCTGCTTCGTCAGAGGCTAAAAATGCGACAGCATTGGCGATTTCCTGTGCTTCGCCTAAGCGACCCGCAGGGACTTCCGCCAAAATACCGGAACGTTGATCTTCGTTCAGTGCCCGCGTCATGTCAGTCTCAATAAAGCCTGGAGCCACGACGTTGACGGTAATGCCACGTGACGCGATTTCGCGCGCCAGTGATTTGCTAAAGCCAATCAAACCCGCTTTTGCTGCGGCGTAGTTTGCCTGACCCGCGTTACCCATGGTGCCAACAACGGAACCAATGGTGATGATACGGCCCACGCGCTTTTTCATCATGGCACGCAGGACCGCCTTTGAAAGACGGAATACCGATGTGAGGTTAGTATCCAGGATATCCTCCCACTCATCGTCCTTCATGCGCATGAGAAGATTATCACGCGTAATGCCTGCATTATTGACTAAAATATCCACTTCGCCAAATTCAGCGCGAATATTCTCTAAAACGCTGTTAATTGAGTCAGCGTCAGTCACGTTCAGTAACAGGCCTTTACCCTTGTCGCCAAGGTAAGCGCTGATGGCGTCGGCACCACTCTGGCTGGTTGCAGTACCCACCACTTTGGCACCCCGTGCCGCCAGTGTTTCTGCAATCGCACGACCAATGCCGCGACTCGCGCCGGTAACCAGCGCAACTTTACCTTCAAAGCTCATGATTTTCCTCTTATTCCTTACCGAGTGCAGCCGTCAGGGATGCAGTATCGTTAACGGCAGCCGCAGTCAGGCTATCCACAATACGTTTGGTCAGACCGGTCAGGACTTTGCCTGGTCCCATCTCCAGCAGTTGCGTCACGCCCTGTGCCGCCATCGCTTCCACGCTCTCGGTCCAGCGAACCGGGCTGTAGAGCTGACGAACCAGCGCATGCCGGATAGCCGCAGCGTCAGTTTCCGCTTTCACATCGACGTTATTGATCACCGGCACCGCAGGCGCATTAAAGGTAATGCTCTCCAGGGCAACCGCCAGTTTATCCGCAGCGGGTTTCATCAGTGCGCAGTGAGAAGGCACGCTGACCGGCAGCGGCAGCGCACGCTTAGCGCCCGCAGCTTTGCAGGCAGCACCTGCACGTTCAACGGCTTCTTTGTTTCCCGCAATGACCACCTGGCCTGGCGAGTTGAAGTTAACCGGTGAAACAACCTGGCCCTGTGCACTTTCTTCACAGGCTTTACGGATAGCCGCGTCATCCAGGCCAATAATCGCCTGCATCGCGCCGGTGCCTTCTGGCACCGCTTCCTGCATCAGTTTGCCGCGCAGTTCAACCAGCTTCACGGCATCCGCAAAGTTAATCACACCCGCACAAACCAGCGCAGAATATTCGCCCAGGCTGTGACCGGCCATTACGGCTGGCTGTTCACCGCCCTGCTGCTGCCAGACACGGTAAATAGCCACTGACGCGGCTAACAGTGCAGGCTGGGTCTGCCAGGTTTTGTTCAGCTCTTCAGCCGGACCCTGACTCACTAACTGCCACAGGTCATAGCCCAGCGCATCAGAGGCTTCACGGAAGGTCTCTTCTACCAGCGGATACGTCGCCGCTAATTCAGTCAGCATGCCCACGGTCTGTGAACCCTGACCCGGAAAAACAAATGCAAATTGCGTCATCTTACGTTCCTGTCAATCAAAAGCGAACCAGCGCAGAACCCCAGGTGAATCCACCACCAAAGGCTTCCAGCAGAATAAGGTGTCCGGGTTTGATGCGGCCATCACGAACCGCTTCATCCAGTGCGCTTGGCACCGATGCCGCAGAGGTATTGCCATGGCGATCCAGTGTGACGACCACTTTATCCATGGTCATGCCGAGTTTTTTCGCGGTAGCGCTGATAATGCGCAGGTTTGCCTGATGCGGCACCAGCCAGTCCAGCATTTCACGATCGAGATTGTTTGCCTGCAGCGTTTCATCAACGATGTGGGCCAGTTCGGTAACGGCGACCTTGAAGACTTCGTTGCCAGCCATGGTGACGTAGGCAGGCTGATCCTGATGGGCACGATCCTGATACGGGAGCGTCAGTAGCTGCGCATAGCGACCATCAGCATGAAGGTGGGTAGAGATAATGCCCTGCTCTTCACTCTGGCCCAGCACGACCGCACCCGCGCCATCACCAAACAGGATGATGGTGCCGCGATCTTCCGGATCCAGCGCACGCGCCAGGACATCAGCGCCGATAACCAGAGCATGCTTAACCGCGCCATTTTTGATGTATTGATCGGCCACGCTCAGTGCATAGGTGAAACCTGCACAGGCAGCAGCGAGGTCAAACGCCGCGCAATCTTTGATCTCCAGCATTTGCTGGATCATGCAGGCGGAGCTGGGGAAGGCATGGCTGGAAGAGGTTGTGGCGACAATAATCAGCCCAACATCGTTCGCTTCAATGCCTGCCATTTCAAGCGCGCGTTGCGCCGCGCTGAATCCCATGGTGGCGACGGTTTCGTCAGGCGCTGCAATACGACGCTCACGGATGCCGGTACGGGTAACAATCCACTCGTCCGACGTCTCCACCATTTTTTCCAGATCGGCATTGGTGCGAACCTGGCTGGGCAGATAACTGCCCGTACCGATAATTTTGGTATACATCTAGGCTTTGTCACTCCTGGCTAATACAGCATCAAGGCGCGCAGCAATTCGTTCGGGAATTTGCTGCCTCACCGCCTGCTCTGCCTGTTCTATCGCCACGGCGAAGGCGTGCTGATTTGCTGCGCCGTGACTTTTGATCACTGTTCCGCGCAATCCTAACAGACAAGCGCCATTGTACTGGTCTGGGTTGAGTTGCCCGAAGCGTTTCGCCAGACGTTTCTGAATCCAGCGCCCCAGCAACCTCAGCCACCATGACCGTTTTTTCGCTTCCCCTGATGACTTCAGCAGAGAAAGAAACATTCTTACCACGCCTTCCATGGTCTTCAGCGTGACGTTTCCGACAAAACCGTCACAGACCATCACATCCGTTTTACCGGTGAGCAACTCGTTACCTTCGAGGTAACCAATATAGTTGATTTGCGGTGATTCTCGCAGCATTACCGCAGCGTCGCGGATGCTTTCCAGCCCTTTGGTCTCTTCATGACCAATATTGAGCAACGCAACGCGGGGCCGTGGAATACCAAGCACATGCTCAGCCATCACCGACCCCATCACAGCAAACTGCACCAGCATTGCACTGTCTGAGTCCACATTCGCGCCCAGATCCAGCACCACGGTTTTACCCTGTTGCTGATGCGGTAAAACAGACATCAGCGCCGGACGTTTAATGCCATCCAGCGGTTTTAATAAGAGTGTCGACAGCCCCATCAGCGCACCGGTATTTCCGGCGCTGATGCAGGCCTGCGCACGCCCCTCTTTGACCATCTCCAGTGCCACGCGCATTGAGCTGCCGCGACTGTTCCGGATGGCCTGAGCGGGCCGCGCATCACTTGCAATAACCGATTCGGCAGGGATAACCTGCAAACGCCCCGTCAGGGAGGAATCCGCTTTGGCAAGCAATGGCGTGAGGGTGTCGGGATGTCCGACAAGAAGAAGGAATAGTTCCGAATGAGAGGCCAGTGCCTGCAATGCTGCAGGCACTGTCACGCAGGGACCGAAGTCCCCGCCCATGGCATCAATCGCCAGGGTCAAACGTGTCAAGGTATCGCCTTGCTAAGCAAGAAACTTACTTAACGATAACCTTGCGACCGCGGTAGTAACCGTCCGCAGTGATGTGGTGACGCAGATGAGTTTCGCCAGAAACTTTATCTACTGACAGAGCAGCAGTGGTCAGCGCATCGTGCGAACGACGCATACCACGCTTAGAACGGGTGGGTTTATTCTGTTGTACGGCCATGGACCTTACTCCTATTACTTACGCTTTAAACTGGCTAATACGGCAAATGGATTTGGTTTCTCCGCCTCTGCAGGCAGTTTGCCAAAGACCATGTCCGCCTCGGACACTTCACAGTGTTCAGAATCGTGCACCGGAACGACCGGCAGCGCGAGAATCAGTTCATCCTCGACAACCGCCAGCAGATCGATCTCACCAAACTCGTTAACATCGACCGGCTCGTACGCTTCCGGTAATGCCTCGGCCTGCTCTTCAGAAGAGACAGGACTGAAGCAATAACTCACTTTTACGTGATGGGGAAAGGTCTGGTTGCAGCGCTGACAACGCAACGTCACCTGTACTTCAGCAGTACCCGTCAGTACTGCCAGACGCTGGTTATCAACCGCAAACGACATGGCACAATCCACATCACTGTCCACACTAACGACCGACTCGGCCACACGCTCCACCTGTACAGATGTGTAGACACCCTGATAATCAAGGCGCTTCTGAGCAGTGCGGACAGGGTCCAGCGTTAGGGGTAATTTTACCTTTTGCATAGGGCGCGCATATTAACTTTGTAATGTCATAGAGTCAAAGAAAAAGGCCGTTAAACAGCATCTTTCAACCACTATTCGCATCCAGTGCGGCGCACAGTTTAAAATGACTGTCACCAATTCGCTATCACTATTGAAAAAAAATGACGCCAACGATCCTTTTAGCTTCGACCTCGCCCTTTCGGCAGGCATTACTGCACAAACTGGGCCTGCCTTTTATGACCGCCGCACCTGAGGTTGATGAGTCACCTCAGCCCGATGAGAGTGCAGAAGCGCTGGTAACGCGTCTGGCCGTGGCGAAAGCACAGGCGCTGGCAACGACCTGGCCTGACCACTGGATAATTGGCTCCGATCAGGTCTGCGTGCTGGATGGCGCAATCACCGGTAAGCCCCACACGGCGGAGAAGGCGCGGGCGCAACTGCGTGCCGCCAGCGGTAAGGCCATTACCTTTTACACCGGCCTGGCCCTTTTCCATCCGGCCAGTGGCAGACTGCTGCAGTGCTGTGAGCCTTTTGTGGTGCATTTCCGCACCTTAACGGACGCTGAAATCGCCGGGTATGTGGAAAAGGAGCAGCCGCTGCAGTGTGCAGGCAGTTTCAAAAGTGAAGGTCTGGGGATTTGTCTGTTTGATCGGCTGGAGGGGCGCGATCCCAATACGCTGGTCGGGCTGCCGCTGATTGCACTCAACGGGATGTTGCAGCAAGCCGGCATCAATCCTTTAACGGACTGATGCCGGAGTACCATTATGCTTTGAGCTGACGGAGCTTATTCAGGCACTGCTTCAGGCCATCATCCAGCGGTGCTTCGACACGCATGACTTCGCCGGTGCCGGGATGGGTAAAGGTCAGTGCCGCCGCGTGCAGGAACAGGCGTTTCAGGCCGGTTGGGGCCAGCTGACTGTCAAAGTCACGTTCGCCGTAACGATCGTCAAAGGCGATGGGATGCCCGGCATGCAGCGTATGCACGCGAATCTGATGGGTGCGCCCGGTGACCGGACTCGCTTTCACCAGCGTGGCAAACTCAAACCGCTCTTCCACTTTGAAGCGGGTTTCAGAGGCTTTACCTTCGCTGCTGACGCGCACGACACGCTCTCCGCTCTGAAGGATATTTTTCAGCAGCGGAGCCTGTACGACCTTCAGATGTGACGGCCAGTTGCCACGCACCAGGGCCAGATAATCTTTCTGCATCCCCTTTTCACGCAGTTGCTCATGCAGGGAGCGCAGCGCCGAGCGCTTTTTCGCGACCAGCAGAATGCCAGAGGTATCGCGATCCAGGCGATGCACCAGCTCCAGGAAACGCGCTTCCGGTCGCAGCGCACGCAACCCTTCAATCACCCCGAAACTGAGTCCGCTGCCGCCATGTACGGCAGTGCCTGAGGGCTTGTTCATCACCAGCAGAGAATCATCCTCAAAGAGGATAGCGTCCGCCAGCGAAGCCACCTTCGCCAGCTTAGGTGACACGGCATCTTCGTCACGTTCTGCGACCCGCACCGGCGGAATGCGAACCTCATCCCCCTCCTCCAGCTTGTACTCGGGCTTGATGCGCTTTTTATTCACTCGCACCTCACCTTTACGTACGATGCGATAAATCATGCTTTTCGGCACACCCTTGAGTTGGGTGCGCAAAAAGTTATCAATGCGTTGTCCGGCATTTTCAGCCGTGATGGCGACAAACTGTACGCCGGGATTCTCTGTTTTCATGGCGGCGATTCTAATTAGTGTCCCCTGATAGCGCCACCCCTTTTTCTGTGCTTAACTCTGGGGCTGATGTAACGGCAGGTCGCTTCTCTGCTGGCTTTTTCAGCAAAGCGCTGCTTTGTCCGACACATTAGCAAGTTAAATGTAAAGAAACTTCACAAGCTGGCTAAAGTCGCCTTGCTATATGAAGGTTAGCAATGGAATAATGCCTGAGTTTCTTAACTGAAGCATTTCAGGGCAGAAACCGAGCGAAATTGTCATTTTGCCGGATTGAGCAGACACGCAGCAATGGCGTAAGACGTAATGCGAAATCAGGCACTTAGCGGGCTGCGGGTTGCGGCCTGGACAACAGTATGGGATGCACGGGTTTTCTTTATTCTCTCAGGCATTTCCACTATCTGGTGCTGTTTTCCCTTATGAAAAACAGGCCACCGACGTTATTTGCGCCCCTCGCGCGGTCGACAACCGTGAGGCTGACGACATTGCACAAAGTCACGGGGCCATCGGTTGATACTCGTCCAGGGTAACTATGCCCGCAGCTGTAATCACTCATGAAAGAATAACGAGTAAGTCACGATGAAAAGAATGTTAATAAACGCAACTCAGCAGGAGGAGTTGCGCGTTGCCCTGGTTGACGGTCAGCGTCTGTACGATCTGGATATCGAAAGTCCTGGACACGAACAGAAAAAAGCCAACATCTACAAAGGTAAAATCACCCGCATTGAGCCCAGCCTTGAAGCTGCGTTTGTCGATTATGGCGCAGAGCGTCACGGTTTCCTCCCGTTAAAAGAAATTTCCCGCGAATATTTCCCCTCCAGCTACAACGCACATGGTCGTCCGAATATTAAAGACGTGCTGCGTGAAGGCCAGGAAGTCATTGTTCAGATCGATAAAGAAGAACGCGGCAACAAAGGCGCTGCGCTGACAACCTTTATCTCTCTGGCGGGCAGCTACCTGGTGCTGATGCCGAACAACCCGCGTGCAGGCGGTATCTCTCGCCGCATCGAAGGTGACGATCGTACCGAACTGAAAGAAGCGCTGTCGGCGCTGGATCTGCCGGAAGGCATGGGCCTGATTGTCCGCACTGCGGGCGTCGGCAAATCCGCCGAATCGCTGCAGTGGGACTTAAGCTTCCGCCTCAAGCACTGGGAAGCGATCAAGAAAGCCGCTGAAAACCGCCCTGCTCCGTTCCTGATCCATCAGGAAAGCAACGTAATCGTGCGTGCCTTCCGCGATTATCTGCGTCAGGACATCGGTGAAATCCTTATCGATAACCCGAAAGTTCTGGAACTGGCGCGTCAGCATATCGCTGCGCTGGGCCGTCCGGACTTCAGCAGCAAAATCAAGCTCTACACCGGTGAAATCCCGCTGTTCAGCCATTACCAGATCGAATCGCAAATCGAATCCGCTTTCCAGCGTGAAGTCCGCCTGCCTTCCGGTGGCTCGATTGTTATCGACAGTACCGAAGCGCTGACCGCTATCGACATCAACTCAGCACGCGCCACGCGCGGCGGTGACATCGAAGAGACGGCGTTCAACACGAACCTGGAAGCAGCCGATGAGATTGCACGTCAGCTGCGTCTGCGCGATCTGGGCGGCCTGATCGTTATCGATTACATCGATATGACCCCGGTACGCCATCAGCGTGCCGTGGAGAATCGTCTGCGCGAAGCTGTCCGTCAGGACCGCGCCCGTATTCAGATCAGCCACATTTCACGTTTCGGTCTGCTGGAGATGTCCCGTCAGCGCCTTAGCCCGTCGTTAGGTGAATCCAGTCATCACGTTTGCCCACGCTGTAGCGGCACCGGCACCATCCGTGATAACGAGTCACTGGCGCTGTCGATCCTGCGTCTGATTGAAGAAGAAGCGCTGAAAGACAACACCAAAGAAGTTCACGCGATTGTTCCGGTTCAGGTTGCTTCTTACCTGCTGAATGAAAAACGTGAAGCGGTTAACGCCATTGAAAAACGCCAGGGCGGCGTGCGGGCAATCATCGTTCCTGATGACAAGATGCAGACCCCGCACTACTCCGTGCTGCGCGTGCGCAAAGGCGAAGAAACGCAGACCCTGAGTTATCACCTGCCGAAGCTGCATGAAGCTGAAATGGCCATGCCGTCCGAAGAGGAACATGCCGAGCGCCGTCGTCCTGAGCAGCCTGCTCTGGCCGCGTTTGTCATGCCTGATGCGCCTCCGGCACCGGTAGAAGTTGAGCCTGAAGCGAAGCGCACTGACGCTCGGCCAGCAGCAAAATCTGCACCGGCTGTCGCTGCGCCTGCAACCGTCAGCACCGGCTTCTTCGGGCGTCTGCTGGGTGGCCTGAAAAAAATGTTCGCGGGCGAAGAAGCGCCTGCTGCTGCGCCAGTGGCTGCGGAGGTTGCTGAACCGAAGAAAGCCCCTGAAAGCGAGCAGGAAAGCGGCAATAGCCGTGGCGAGCGCCGCAGTAACAATAACAACCGTCGTAACAACAATCGTCGTGAGCGTACGCCGCGTAACGGTGACAATTCACAGGCGCGTGAAGGCCGTGAACCTCGCGAAAGTCGTGAGCCGCGTGAACCGCGTGAAAGCCGCGAGCCACGTGAAAGCCGCGAGCCGCGCGATGGCAACGATAACCGCCGCAACAAGCGTCAGTCTCAGGCTGGTGAAGTGCGCGAAGAGCGTCCGGTACTGAGCGAAGAAGCGCGTCAGCAACGTGATGAGCAGCAGCAACAGCGCCGCGAGCAGCGTGCTGAACGTCAGCGTCGTCGCCAGGAAGAGAAACGTACCGGTGAAGAGGCGGCCAAAGCGGCTGAGCAGACCGCAGTCGCTACGGAGGCCACTGACGTTATCGAGGCGCAGGACGATGAGCGCGTTCAGGTCATGCCGCGTCGTAAGCCGCGTCAGCTGAACCAGAAGGTACGTGTGGATGATAACCGTCAGCCTCTGTCAGCCGACGCCAGCGATATCGCCCAGCCTGCCGACGTGCGTCAGCCTCAGCTCACTGAGGCGTCTCAGCCACAGCCTGAGTTCCAGGCTTCACAGAGTGACGAGCAGGATGACAAAGATAACCGTGATACCGCGAATATGCCGCGTCGTTCACGCCGTTCGCCACGTCATCTGCGCGTCAGCGGTCAGCGTCGTCGCCGTTACCGTGATGAGCGTTATCCGACGCAGTCAGCCATGCCGCTGCCCGCTGCGGCTGCCTCACCAGAAATGGCATCCGGTAAAGTCTGGATTCGCTATCCGGTAAGCCAGGCCAGCGAAGAGCAGGTTCAGAATGTGACACACGAGACACCGGCTTTTAACAGCGAAGAGACCGCAGACGCTACCCATGCGCTGCCGGTTGCTGCCGCCGTTGAATCAGTGGCTCAGGAAGCGCCCGTGCAACAGGCCGAGCCTCTGGCAGACACGCCGGTGCCGGTAGTCAACACTGACGACACCCGCGCTATCGACGCCCCGGTTGACGAGCAGCCTTCCGTTGTTCCGGCTGCTGATGAAGTGAAAGCGGAAGCTGTAGCGGCTGAGGCTGTTCCTGCTGAGCCAGTGGCTGAAACCCCGGCTGCGACCCCTGCGGCTGAGACAGTACAGCCTGCTGACGTTGCTGAGGTTGCTGAGCAGTCAGCCACGGATGTCAGCGAAGATATCGCAGCGGAGGTCGAAGAAGTGCTGAACGCGCCGGTTGCGGCCCACGCTGAAACAGCGCCCGTCACTGAGCCTCATGCGCCGGTTGCCGCTCGTGATATCGCGCCTGAAGCACCGGTAGCGGCGGCAGCGCCTGCTGCATCAGCGCCTGCTGCTGAAGCGGTGCCGAATGACGGAACGCGCTGGAAGCATTATGCCTCTGCACCGATGACCAAAGCGCCTGCGCCGGTCTGGCAGTCTGAACCCGCTCCGCACAGTGACTGGGTGCGTGAACCGTATGCCTTCGACGGTCGCGGTTCTGCGGGCGGTCATAGCGCCACGCATCAGGCGACTGCTCCGGCAACAAAGCCGTAACGCATACGCTGTTGTGAACGGAACCCCGGCAAAGCCGGGGTTTTTTTATGGCTGAAATTCTCTCCAGCCAGACAAACAACCCGCCTCCCCCGTGAAACTGTCAGCTATCCGCAATGACAGCGCCGGGCAGCTGAAGCGCGGAGGCATGAAGGCATGAAGGCGGGATAGCGTGATGGGGAAGCGAGGATGGCGAAGCAACAAAGCCATGCGGGCAGCCTCTCGCGAGCAGCGACCCGGCCTGATGGCATATGCCCCTGCCAGCGGCTGAATCACAGGCAAAAAAATCCCACCCTCCTGTAGCAGGAGGGTGGGAAAAAGTAAGCGCATCCGGTTAAAGTACGCTCAAAATTTCAGGTCAGACTACGAATTCATCTGGAACAGTGACATCTTCGACATGTCACTAAAGGTCTTATAAGACGCCTGAAGTGCCGTCTGCTGCATGGTGTAGCTGGACGCTGCCTGCGTTAAATCCACGTTAACCAGATCGCTCATCTGCGAGTTGTAGATCACTTTACGGTCATCGCCCTGGGCATTCAGCGTATCGATCTCACCCAGCTGAGTACCAATCTCAGAGACCACGGTTGAGACATTATTCAGCGCATTGCCCAGCCCGCGGTTGGTTTTATCCATGGCCGCCTCGAAGGTCTCTTTCGTCGCGGCATCTGCATCATCCTGCGGGACTTTCAGAGCAGCAATGGCGCTATCCAGCATCTTAAACACGCTGGTTTCGCTGGCGCTGCCATCCGGCTCTTTAGTGGCATTGCTGGTGATAGACATAAAGATGCTGTCACCGGTATGCGCCACGGTCATGGTACGGCTGGTGTCAACCTTCTGGGTAATCGCATCGTTGCCGCCTGTGTAGCTTACGCCGGTGCCCGCAGTATCAACAAAGGGCGCACTGTCGGTTTTATAACCGGCAAAAATATAGCGGCCGTTGGCATCTTTGCTGTTTGCCAGGTTAAGCAACTGGGCGCGGATACCCTCCAGCTGGGTAGCAATCGAACCACGGTCGTCGTCGCTCAGCGTCCCGGTGGAACCATTGACGATCAGCCCCTGCGCCGCAATGATCCCGTTGGTTACGCCCTTCAGCGTATTATCTTCCAGTGACAGACCCTGCTCGGCAAAGGTGCGCGCCAGCGCATACTGTTCACCCTGCTGCTGAGTCTGGGTCAATATCACAGCGCGCGACGCGGCAATCGGATCATCCGAAGGATTGGTGACACGACGACCGCTGGAGAGCTGTTCGCCCACTTTCAGCCAGGAGGCTTGCGAGTCAGTAATGCCGCGCACCTGCTGTTCAAAAATCATGTTTGTACTGATTCGCATGTTATCTCCTGCCCTTAGCGAATATTGATCAATGCGTTAAACACGGTGCTGGCAGTCTGCAGCACCTGCGCATTTGCCATGTAATATTGCTGGTATTTGGTCAGGTTGGCGTACTCCTCATCGAGGTTTACACCCGAGACCGATTGCTGGCGTTCGGTCAGCTGACTGACCACGCTTTTCTGCGTGGTCCCGGTGGTTTCCAGTGAACTGGTTTTGTTACCCACGGTGCTGACGATGGCGGCATAGGCCTGTGACAGCGTGGCGTTGCCGCCGACCAGCTTCACATCCTGCAGATTCAGCAGTTTCTGCGCGTTACGGTTATCACTTTCACCGCCAGCCGCGCTGGCAGCGGCCACCTGCGATTCACTGGTGATGGCCACAGACATGTCATTAATCACATTCTGGACCGGCTTCACCAGGAAGCTGTCTTTGGCGGCAGGTGCAGGCGAAGCACTGACGGTCAGTTTCAGGCCTTCGAAGCTCAGGGTAGTATTATTATTGCTGTCCTGAGCCTGTGTGATTGTGACTGCTGCACCGTCTGAGGCACGCGTTGCGGTCCAGTTATTGCCGTCATAACTCACGGTGTAGTTGGACGCTTTCAGCGCGCTGGTATCGGTCCATTCAGCGGTCACAGAAGCAGTGGTGCTGTTTTTATTGTTGCTCACCACCGTTGGGCTGCCGATTTTAAAGAAATCGACGCCCTGGTCGCCGTTGCTGTCAAAGCCCTGCTTATGGACATCATTGAAGCTGGTGGTAAACGCCGCCGCCAGCTGACCCAGCTGGTTCTGAGCCAGATCCAGATCCTGGGTGCGGAACGCCAGCAGACCGCCCAGCGAGCCGGTGGTGATCAGTTTTTCCGGGATCTCAACGTTGCCCGCCTGCTTATCGACATAGCCAATAGTGGTGCGCGTCGGATCGCTGCTGGCGCTCATCGCCACCAGATCGTGAGATTTGTTGCCGTTGACCAGCGTCAGGCCATTCGCCATCGAGACCGTATAGCCGCCATCCTGCTGAGAAACCGTGACGCCCACCACGTTATTCAGGGTACTGACCAGCTGATCGCGCTTATCGAGCAGATCGTTAGGTGTAGCACCGTTGCCGTTGGTCAGTTTGCCAATCTGCTGGTTAAGATCGGCAATCTGGCTGGTGAGGGTGTTGATCTGTTTAACACTGGAACTGACATCAGAATTGACGCTGTTCTGCATATTATTCAGGTACTGCGCGGAGGTCTGGAACTGGTTAACCAGACCCTGTGCATTGCTCAGCATCGACTGACGCGCTGACGGGTCGTTGGCGTTGCTCACGACGTTCTGCAGGTTGGTAAAGAAGCCCTGCAGCGAGGTCGACAGACTGGTCGTGGCGGTCGACAGCAGATCGTCAATGTTAGAAATCTGCGTATGCTGGGTGTCGACTGCACTGTAGCTCGCGCTGGCACCCCGCAGCTGTGTGGCTATGAATGCATCATATTCACGTTGTACACCGGTGATATTCACGCCATTACCATAATAGCTATTACCCTGAAGGGTACTGTTCGCCTGCGCCAGTACCGTGGTCTGACGTGAATAGCCCGCCACGGTGTAGTTAGAAATGTTGTTACTGGTGGTGCTCAGAGCGGCCTGCGCGGCACTCAGTCCGCTCATCGCGGAGTTAATTATGCTGGACATCTCGGTTCCTTACGTTCCCCGTCAACCGGGCTGGCAGACATCAAAGTGGGCGCCAGCAGGCGAAAACGCTTCTGGCTATAGGGATGTTATCGGCTTGCTTAAGTGAAACTTGAGGCGAAATGATCAGAACAGGTCGCCAATATCCTGGCTGTACGCTTTGACGACTTTGTCGCCCATGCTTTTGAATTGCTGAATCATTCCCACCAGCTTTTGCGCATATTTCGGATCGGTGGCATAGCCTGCCGCCTGTAACGCCTGCGCGCCCTGCTCTGCGCTGGAGGCGTTCGTCACCGCCGCATAACGTGGGTTTTTAGTCAGGAGTTTGACGTAGTCGGTCAGCGCCTCGAAATAGGAGTTGTAGACCCTGAAGCTGGCACGGACTTTCTTCGCTTCACCCTGCTCATATTCGGTGGTCATGATATCGGTGGTGTCACCTTTCCAGTCGCCGCTGGCTTTAATGCCGAACACGTTGTAACTCGGCTTGCCGTCGCGGGTCAGGATCTGACGCTGGCCCCAGCCCGACTCCAGCGCCGCCTGCGCCAGAATCAGGTGATGTGGAATCCCACTCTGCTGACTGGCCGCCTGTGCTGGCTGCGTCAGCTGGGCGATAAACTCGCGGCTGTCACCCGGCAGTCCGGTCGGTGACGCGACCGGCGGCAGACGCGGCATGGCCTTACGCACCATCTGCTCCAGCTGCTGTGCAGGCAGAGGTGTTGCCCCGCTGGTGCTGAGGATGAAGCTGTTGTCCAGCTTCATCGGCACCGTACCGGCTTTTTCATCCGGCGCGATGGCGGGCTGCATCTGTTTGACAATGGTTTCCGCCAGGCCAAGGCCGCGCTTACCCATCTCCTGCGCAATCTGCTGGTCATACATAGAGGTAAAGAGTTTGGTCTGCTCGTTGCTCATAATGCCGTCCTGCGGCAACGCCTCACGCATACTCTTCAGCATCATCTGTACAAACATCCCTTCCACCTGACGCGCCACCTGCAACGCATGTCCTTTCGGATCGTTGCTGGCCTGGTGTTTCAGTTCATTCAGGGAGCGGCTGTCATAAGCCGCACTCATCACAGATTGCATATCAGCCATCAGATAATTTCCAGTTTGGCACGCAGACAGCCGGCACTCTGCATCGACTGCAGAATCGACATCAGTTCAATCGGTGATGCACCCAGGGCATTCAGCGCACGCACGACGTTGTTCAGGTTAGCGCTGGCATTCACACGCTGCAGCGCACCGCCGCTCTGGCGCAGATCGATCTGCGTCTGCGTTGTCGCCACGGTCTGACCACCGGCCAGAGGGGTATCCGGCTGGCTGACGTTCTGCTGCTGGTTAACCGTCACTGACAGGTTGCCCTGCGCCACAGCACACTGGTTCAGCGTCACTTCACGGTTCATGACTACCGAGCCGGTGCGGGAGTTGATGATCACTTTGGCATCTTCAACCGGAATCGAGACATCAATGTTCTGGATTTCAGCCAGCAGACGCACCTGCGCACCATTATTTGGTGACACGCGGATCTGCACGGTGCGGGCATCCAGCGGCTGCGCTGCGCCATAACCGCCACGCGCGTTAATCGCATCAGCAATACGCTGCGCCATTGAAAAATCTTCGTTGTTCAGCTGCAGGTTGAGGGTGTTCTGCGAACCAAAGTTGCTCTGCAGTTCACGTTCAACCGTTGCACCGCCGGTGATGCGGCCACCGTTCAGCTGGTTAACCTGAACACTGCTGCCGCCCGCAGAAGCGCCCGCGCCGCCTACCAGGATGTTGCCCTGCGCCAGCGCGTAAACCTGGTTATCCACCCCTTTCATCGGCGTCATTAACAGCGTACCGCCGCGCAGGCTTTTGGCGTTGCCCAGTGATGAGACCACCACATCCAGCGTCTGTCCCTGACGGGCAAACGAGGGCAGTCTGGCAGTAACCATGACGGCCGCCACGTTTTTCAGCTGCATGTTGGTTCCCGCAGGAACCGTGATGCCAAGCTGTGACAGCATGTTGCTCACTGTCTGCGTGGTAAAAGGCGTCTGGGTGGTCTGGTCACCGGTGCCGTCCAGACCCACCACCAGGCCGTAGCCCAGCAGCTGGTTATCACGTACGCCCTGTACCGTGGTTAAATCACGAATCAAATCGGCTTTTGCCAGCAGGCTGACGCCCAGCAGCAGCGCCAGCCCGGCGCGTAACAGCGTTAACTTTTTCATTGAAACCTCTTACATCGGCGAGATGTTCAGGAAGAAACGCTGGAACCAGCCCATGGTCTGCGCCTCATTGATGTAACCATTTCCGACGTACTCAATACGTGCATCGGCGACAGCGGTAGATAACACGGCGTTACTGGCGCTGATGGTGCGTGGGTTGACCACACCCGAGAAGCGAATGAACTCCGTGCCCTGATTAATGGCGATCTGTTTTTCACCGACCACGTGCAGGTTGCCGTTTGACAACACCTGATCCACGGTGACGGTAATGGTGCCGGTAAAGGTGTTATTGGCGGATGCGCCTCCTTTACCTGCGAAATCATTTTTGCCTTCGGCGCTGAGATTGGCTTTTTCGCCACCTGCACCCACCAGGCCTGCCAGACCTGTCGGCACCCCGCTCACACCAAAGCTGTTGCTGCCATCGCGGCTGGCACTGGCTGAGGAGCTTTTGCTGGCGCTGACGTTTTCCTGCAGCGTGATGGTCAGGGTATCGCCAATATTGCGTGGACGGCGATCTTCAAACAGCGGCTGATAGCCGTAGTTCAGTGGCGCGACGCCCTGGAAGATAGAGCCGTTTACCACCGGTGGCGCGGACGGCATCGGCTGCGCCGTGGTTGCACCTTCGACCAGCGGGGTACGCGGGACCAGGGCACATCCGTTAAGAGTTAGCAGCAGCGAGGCGACTAACCAATGTCCAGGCTTGAGAATCTGTTGCTTCGCCACGGTGTCACGACCTTATTAATGTCTGTATCTCAGGCCAGCGCGGGCTGGCCCTGTTCGGGATTAAATCTGGGTTAATTTCGCCAGCATCTGATCAGAGGTGCTGATCGCCTTGCTGTTGATTTCGTAAGCGCGCTGCGTCTGGATCATGGTCACCAGCTCTTCCGCCACGTTAACGTTCGAGGTTTCGGTATAGCCCTGATAGAGCAGACCCGCGCCGTTCTGGCCTGGCGTGCTGTCTGTCGGTGCGCCCGACGCCTGGGTTTCCTTGTAGAGGTTTTCACCCACGCTATCGAGACCGGCATCGTTCATAAAGGTGCTCAGGGTTAACTGACCGACCTGTGCGGCCTGGGCCTGCCCCTGCTGCGTCACGCTGACCACACCGTCACGCGACACCGTAATGCTGGTGGCGTTGGCCGGAATGGTAATGCCTGGCTGCACCGGGAAACCGGAGTTGGTCACCAGCTGGCCGTTCTGATCAACCTGAAACGCGCCATCACGGGTATAAGCAGAAGTGCCGTCCGGCATCTGAATCTGAAAATAACCCTGGCCGTTAATGGCGATATCTTTTGAGTTGCTGGTCTGGGACAGGTTGCCCTGGGTGTGCAGACGCTCGGTGGTCACCGGACGCACACCGGTACCAATCTGCAGGCCCGACGGCAGCGTCGTCTGTTCTGATGACTGGGTGCCCGGCTGGCGCATGGTCTGGTACATCAGATCTTCAAACACGGCACGTGAACGTTTAAAGCCGTTGGTGCTGACGTTTGCCAGGTTGTTGGCAATGACGTCCATGTTCATCTGCTGCGCATCAAGACCGGTCTTAGCGATCCATAAAGAACGAATCATGTTGTTATCCTCGCGCCTTAGCTCATGTTCAGGAGCTGATTGGCTTTTTGTTCATTTTCGTCGACGTTGGTGATGACTTTCATCTGCATCTCAAAACGTCGGGCGTTGGCGATCATATCGACCATGGTTTCTACCGGTTTGACGTTGCTGCCTTCCAGCACGCCGGGCATGACCTGCATGGTGGCGTCAGCCTGCAGTGCGGCACCCCGGGTCGCCTGCGTCGCGGCGGTGGGACGGAACATGCCGTCATCACTGCGCTGCATCTCCTGCCCGGTTGCCCTGACCAGCTTCAGCTTGCCCAGCTGAACCGTCGCGTTCGGTGAATCACCGGCATTCAGCCCGGTAATCGAGCCGTCAGCGGCAATGGTGATTTCAGTGCCCTGCGGAATCACAATCGGACCGCCATCGCCCATCACAGGATTGCCCTGAACCGTCAGCGTACCGGTCGGACTGATTTGCATATTGCCGTTGCGGGTATAAGCTTCGCTGCCGTCAGCGGTACGCACCGCCAGCCAGCCATCCTGCTGCACTGCCACATCCAGCGGACGCTCGGTGTAATCCATCGCACCCTGACTCATGTCGGCACCAGGTGTAGAGGCGGCGACCAGCGTACGGGTTGGCAGTGACCAGCCGCTCACCGGCACGGCGCGCAGCGCGTTCAGCTGCGCACGAAAACCGGGTGTTGAGGCGTTGGCGAGGTTGCTGGCGGTAACCGCCTGCTGATCCAGCGTCTGGCTGGCCGCGCCCATCGCGGTATATATCGCGTGATCCATATGGCAATCCTGTTAGCGAATTAACGTAAGTTAACCAGCGTGTTGAGAATCTGGTCCTGAGTTTTGATGGTCTGCGCATTCGCCTGATAGTTACGCTGCGCCACGATCATGTTCACCAGCTCTTTACTCATGTCGACGTTAGACGATTCCAGTGCGCCCGCCGTCAGTGAACCAAAGGTACCGGTGTTAGCCAGACCGACCGCTGCCTGTCCTGATGCACTTGATGCAGACCAGACGTTATCGCCCTGTGACTGCAGGCCTTCAGGGTTAGAGAAGCTCGCCAGGACAATCTGACCCAGCAGCTGGGTTTTCTGGTTTGAGTAGGTACCGGTAATGGTGCCGTCATCATTGATTGCGTAGCTGGTCAGATCGCCTGGCGCATAGCCATCCTGCGTCGGGCTGCCAAAGGTGGTGCTGCCGGTGTTCTGCTGCAGGCTGCCCAGCATGCTCAGGGTGATGGGCTGATTCGCTACCGCGCCATTGGCTCCGCCCACGTTCAGCGTCAGGCCGACGGTGCCGTCAGTCGTGGTGCTCGCTACCGTTCCGTTTGCAGCCAGTTTAGAGACGCTGGTCAGCTTACCGCTGGTGTCAAACGCCATTCTGAAGTCACCCGCTGAGCTGCCGGTGTTGGCATCAATGGTATGCACGGTCCAGCTGTTGCTGGTGGTGTCTTTCACGAAATACATGTCGAGCGCATGGTCATTACCCTGCGAGTCGAACACGGTTGCCGTGGTTTTTTTGTTGTAGCTGTCTGCGTTAGCCGTCGAGAAGGTGGTCACGGAAGGTGACGTATCCGTTGAGTTCAGGTTGGCCACCAGACCGGCAGTAGTGGTCGCACGGGCTGACATCTGCTCGGTAGGAATACGCAGCGCTACCGGGTTCGCACCCGCCTGGATGGTCGCCGGTGAACCGCTGGCCGGATAACCGGTCACGTTCAGACCCTGGGTGTTGACCAGGTTACGGTTGGCATCAAGGGTCAACTGGCCATTACGTGAATAGAACACGCCGCCGCTGCTGTCGGTCATACGGAAGAAACCGTTACCGCTCAGCGCAACGTCCAGGCCACGACTGGTGGTGGTGGTCGCGCCATCGTTAAAGTTCTGGATCACCGCAGCAACTTTGGTGCCGAGACCGACGTTAGAACCGGCAAACATATCGGCAAACGCGATGGTGCTGGATTTAAAACCCGCCGTGGCGGAGTTGGCGATGTTGTTACCAATGACATCAAGGTTACTTGAAGCAGCACCAAGGCCGCTGACCGCTTGGGAAAATGACATGTGTGTGTTTCCTGTCTACAGGTTAATCAGAGAATCTGACGTACGTCGTCAAGGGTGGCGGAGCCCATGGTGCCGAGATCCAGTTTTGTGGTGTTGTTCGCAGTACTCACCCCATTGACGTAGGCGTAGTTAAGCGGTTGTGCCACCAGTTGTGTGTTGCCATTGCTTGCGGCAATCGCAACGCTGTATTTGCCATCCGGTGCAACAGAGCCATCCGTCAGCTTGCCGTCCCACGAGAAGGTGTGCACGCCAGCGCTCAGCGCACCCAGATCGACGGTGTCGATCACCGTGCCATTAACATCTTTAATGGTGGCGGTTGCGCCGGTGGAGGCTGAGGCCAGCTCAACACCGAATGGCGTTGTGGTGCCGTTGCCCACCAGAATCTGTCCGCCATTGACCATGACGCCATGCCCAATCAGCGTGGAGCTTTGCAGCGACTGGCTGGTGCTGATCTGGCCGGAGATCGATCCCAGCGTGGTATTCAGTTTCTCAATGCCGCTCAGGGTATTGATCTGTGCCAGCTGCGTAGTGAGCTGGCTGTTATCCATTGGATTCGTCGGATCCTGGTTCTTTAACTGCGTCACCAGCATGGTCAGGAACTGGTTCTGCAGATCCTGCGCATTGTTGCCGGTGCCACTGGTGCTGGATGAGCTAAGGACCGTGGGGTCCAGCTTTTCGTTAACGCCTACCGCGATAGCCATAATTTTTCTCCGTTATTGCCCGATCGTCAGGGTTTTCATCATCATCGACTTCACGGTGTTGAGCACTTCGACGTTGGCCTGATAACTGCGTGACGCCGACATGGTGTTGACGCTTTCAGAAACCACATCCACGTTCAGCATCTTCACGTAGCCTTTGGCATCGGCCATCGGGTTGCCCGGGTCATAGACCAGCTTCGCAGGCGTGGGATCATCCACGACCCGTGCGACTTTTACGCCGCCGGTGGCGGAACCGGGTGCCGCATCGGTCTGGAAGACCACCTGCTTTGCCACGTAAGGCTTGCCATCGGGGCCGGTGACGCTGTCGGCGTTTGCCAGGTTACTGGCACTGACGTTTAATCGCTGTGATTGCGCGGTCATCGCTGAACCGGCAATGTCAAAAATATTCAGCAAGGCCATAATTATTGCCCTTGTAACACGCTCATCATGCCTTTGATCTGGCTACTGATGAGGGTGAGGTCGGTTTGATATTTCAGGCTGTTATCCGCGAACTGCGTACGCTCACGGTCCATATCTACGGTGTTGCCGTCGGCAGAAGGCTGATCGGGAATGCGATAAAGCATATCCATTGATGGCGCCCCGTTTGTCTGTGCTTCAATGTGGCGAGCTGACGTAACTTTTAACGCCATGCTGCTGCCTTCCGCACGACCATTGGACATCACCCGACTCAGCTCGCTGGCAAAGTCGATATCCCGGGCCTGATAACCAGGGGTATCGGCGTTGGCAATATTTGACGCCAGGATCTCCTGACGTTGAGCACGCAGGTTGAGGGCCTCGGTACCAAATTTCAGCGCCGCATCCAGTTTGTCGAGCATGTTTCCTCCGCGTATGAGAATTTCGAGCTCGCAGCTTAATTTGAAAAAGCAAGAGCTCATCGTCTGAATAACGCCTTAAATGACCGCTATTTTGACAATTGAGGATTTTTCTTAACGGGTACACTCGTCGCCATCATCAGTGAGGAAATGCACCATGCGTCGATATCTGACCCTGCTGACCAGCGTGCTGGTCGCGATCGCCCTGCCCGTGTCTGCCGGGGATCTGAATGCACAACTGAACCAGTTTTTTAAAGCCCGTGATGCTCAGCATGCTGAAGGCATGGTGGTGGTGATACGCACACCCAAAGAGCAGTGGCCAGCCTGTGAGGCACCGAAGTTCACCCTGCCCGGCAACAGCCGGTTATGGGGTAACATGAGCGTGGCAGCAAACTGCGATGAGAATCGCCGTTATCTTCAGGTACAGGTTCAGGTCACCGGTTCTTATCTGGTGGCGAACCGGTTGCTGAGCCAGGGCAGCAGCGTCAGCGAAAGTGACTTCACGCTGCAGACCGGTCGCCTTGATACCCTGCCTGCCCGCGCCCTGCTGAATGCAGACTCGGTCGCCGACGCCGTGGTGCTGCGTGATATCCAGCCAGGACAGCCCATTAATCCCTCCACGCTGCGTCAGCCGTGGCGTGTCAGGGCCGGTCAGAATGTGATGGTGATTGCCAGCGGCGACGGCTTTGACGCCAGCGGAGAGGGCAAAGCGCTGAACAACGCCGCCCGCTCGCAGTCGGTTCGGGTAAGGATGGGAAATGGCCAGATTGTCAGCGGTAAAGTGCGCGAGGATGGGAATATTCTTATAACGCTGTAAAGTGTTAAAGAAGCCCGTTGTGTTGCCGATAGAAGAATCAACAAAGCGATAACGCTATTATGATTCAGGTGGCAGACTTCCCCTGACCGTACAGGAGCCCGAATATGAGCATTGACAGAACGCAACCACTGAAACCCGCCAGCACCGTACAGAGCCGCGACAGCAGTGAGTCTGGCAGCACCAAAGTGCGTCAGAGTGCCAGCCCGGTAGCCGCGACGACCCCGGCTGCAGCCCAGGTCAGCCTGAGCAGCGCACAGTCGCAGCTGATGCAACCGAGCAGCAAAGATATTAACGTCGAACGCGTTGAACAACTGAAAACCGCCATTCGCAATGGCGAACTGAAGATGGATACCGGCAAAATCGCCGATGCGCTGATTGCCGACACTAAGGCGTATTTAGAGGGTAATTAATTCCCATGAGTAATTTGCAGACCACATTAGATAAGATGCAGGACGTACTGGCGTCGCTTTCAGCGGTGCTGGAAGAAGAGCAGCAGCAACTGTCAGCAGGCAGCATTAACAGCAACCTGCTGCAGCGTATCACCGAAGATAAAAGTGCGCTGCTCAGCACGCTGAACTATCTGGATGAGATGCGCCGCACCGCTGAACAGAGTCAGGCGACATCGGCACCTTATCGTGGTCAGAACGACATGGCGCGCCGCTGGGACAGCATTCAGCAGCATACCCGTCGTCTGCAGGATGCCAATGTGCATAATGGCATGCTGCTGCAGCATCAGATTCGCTACACCGAAAATGCACTTGAAGTGCTGAAGCCGCATCAGACTCAGGCCTTTTATGGCCCGGATGGAATGGGTAAAGGTCAGGCAACGTTAAGCCGTAAAGCCTGAGCCGAAAAATAGCGAAAAAAAATCCCGCCAGGCGCGGGATTTTTTATTGTCTTGTTTTATGACCAGCCTCAGACCACCGTGCGCCGCGCATAGTCGCGCAGCCGGAAGCCCAGCAGCCCCAGCGCCAGGAAATAGGCCCCGCCGCCAATGGCACAGACCGCCGCCAGACGCAGCAGTCGCCACAGCATTGAGCCCTGTTCCCAGGCTGGCATCCACTGCAGCATGGCAAACAGCGCCCCGGCCATCGCCAGCACGGCGATCAGCAGGCGGAGCAGGAAGCTGCTCCAGCCCGGCTGCGGCATAAAGATATTCTTCTTACGCAGTTGCCAGTAGAGCAGCGACGCATTCAGACAGGCCGCCAGGCCAATCGACAGAGACAGACCGGCATGTTTCAGCGGACCAATAAACGCCAGGTTCATGAGCTGCGTCATAACCAGCGTGACCATCGCAATTTTAACCGGCGTTTTAATGTCCTGGCGGGAATAGAAGCCCGGTGCCAGCACCTTGACCACAATCAGTCCCATCAGTCCGACAGAGTAGGCGATCAGCGCACGCTGCGTCATCAGTGCATCAAACGCGGTGAATTTACCGTACTGGAACAGCGCCACGGTCAGCGGGCCGGAGAGCATACCCAGCGCCACGGCACTCGGCAGCGCCAGCAGGAAGCAGAGGCGCAGCCCCCAGTCCATCAGTCGGGAATATTCGTCATGGTTGCCGCTGGCAAAACTTTTCGCCAGCGACGGCAGCAGAATGGTGCCCAGCGCCACGCCCAGCACACCGGAGGGAAACTCCATCAGGCGATCCGCGTAGTACATCCAGGAAACCGAACCCGAAACCAGAAACGAGGCGAAGATGGTGTTGATGATCAGTGAGATCTGACTGACGGAAACGCCCAGAATAGCGGGTCCCATCTGGCGCATGACCCGCCACACGCCTGCGTCACGCAGATTCAGGCGCGGCAGCACCAGCATTCCCAGCTTCTTCAGGTGAGGAAGCTGATAGCCGAGTTGCAGCACACCGCCCGCGACTACCGCCCAGGCCAGCGCCATCACCGGGGGATGGAAGTGCGGCGCAGCAAACAGCGCAAAGCCAATCATGCTGACATTCAGCAGGGTTGGCGCAAACGCCGGAACCGAGAAGCGATTCCAGGTGTTCAGTACGGCCCCCGCCAGCGAGGCCAGCGAAATCAGCATAATGTAAGGGAACGTCACCCGCAGCAGCGAGCTGGTCAGCGCAAACTTATCGGCACTGTCGGCAAATCCCGGGGCCGTGACCATGATGACCCAGGGCGCAGCGATCATCCCGGCTACCGTGACCAGCGCCAGGGCCAGCGTCAGCAGACCAGAGACGTAAGCCAGAAACAGTTTCGTCGCCTCTTCACCCTGCTTGCTTTTATATTCAGCCAGAATCGGCACAAACGCCTGAGAAAATGCGCCTTCCGCAAAAATACGGCGTAGCAGATTGGGCAGTTTAAACGCAACAAAGAAGGCATCGGTCGCCATTCCGGCACCAAACACCCGCGCCACAATGGCATCACGGGCAAAGCCCAGTACGCGGGAAAACAGGGTCATCGAACTGACCGCTGCCAGCGATTTCAACAAATTCATAATTGACGGCGCATCCTGAAAAGAATCGGCAAAAAAGGAGAATTAGCGCGGGCACCCGAGGTGCCCGGCGACAGTCTACTGCCACGGAGGGAAATGACCAGCACGGAGTGTTACAAGGCGTTATTCCTGCGTCGCCTCACGCCACAGTTTTTCCACCACACGCTGCGCCATCAGGGCCTGCTCACCGCTGGTTTCAGGCTTCGTCTGATTTTGCACGCAGTCGATAAAATGGCGTGCCGCACCGCTGAAACCGCGCTGGGCCAGATGGCTCTGCCAGGCGGGGGGTGGCGTAATCAGCAGGCCGTCACTGCGCTCTTCCTGCCAGTCGCGCATCTCGCTGATGTCGATGCACTTACCGTCACACACCGCGCTCACCCGTTCACGCTGGCTGCCTGCGCGCCGGTGCATACTGGTGGTGATCGTTAAGCCTTCAGCAGCGAAATGGTGTTCGGCATAGCGCATTTGCCCCTGCTCGTTGGTCTCAATACGTCCCTGAATCTGGCGAACAGGCTTGCCGCCCAGCCAGAGGGCGGTGTCCACCACATGCAGGTAGTCATCGAGCAGAGTAAAGCGAAGATCCCGCGGCCCGACGCTGTCGCTGCGGTGTTTTTCGATCCGCAAAGAGGCGGCGTCAGCCATCTCTGCCCGCAGCTGCTGATAGCGCGGGGCAAAGCGGCGGTTAAACGCCACCATCAGTTTACGCTGATGCTTTTCTGCCAGCGCCACCAGCGCCTCAGCCTGCTCCAGGGTTTCAGCCAGCGGCTTGTCGACGCAGACATCTTTTCCTGCCAGCAGCAGCGCCCTGACCACGTCATAGTGCGTGGCGGTGCTGCTGTGGACAAAGACCGCGTCGCAGGCTGCGGCTAAGGCATCCAGCGAGCCAAAGCATTGCATGCGATAGCTGTCGCAGATCGGGCGGGCTTTGGCCTGATTCGGGGAAAATGCGCCCACCAGCGTCCAGTCCGTCGCCGCCGACAGCACCGGCAGCCAGGCTTTCTGCGCGATACCGCCTAATCCCACCACGCCAATCCGTAATGTCATTTCAGCTCTCCGGTTGCAGCAAATGAGTCAGTTGTGCCTGAAGCGCGGCGACCTGCTGCTCCAGCGTGGTGACGCGCGCTGCCAGATCGCGCTGCTCGTCCGGCGCGTCAGCGGCCTGTGGCTGATCGCTTTCATCACCCAGCAGATGCATGAAACGGCTTTCACGCTTGCCCGGCTCACGCACCAGACGGATGACCCGGGCACTGTCGTCACGCTGCAGCAACCCCTCCAGCGTCTGCTCAACGTCGCTGACGTCACTGAATTCGTGCAGACGCCCGCTGCGGGTACGCAGTTCGCCCGGCGTCTGGGGGCCGCGCAGCAGCAGCAGGGTCAGCAGGGCAACTTCTGCGCTGCTCAGCTTCAGGGTGCCAAAAGCCGAGTTACAGAAACGCTGCTCATATTTCACCACCCGCTGTCCGGCGGCGCTGCTGCCGGTGATCAGATGCCGTTTTTCCAGCTGATCGAGCTGATTCTGAACCTCGCTTTCACTCAGCTCCATCACCGGCTCGCGATTCGATTTCTGATTACAGGCGACCACGACGCCATTCAGTGACAGGGGATACTGCTCCGGCGTGGTGACCTGCTTCTCCAGCAGGCAGCCCAGCACGCGCAACGCCTGCGCCGATAAAGCCATCTTCATGCTCACATCCTCATTATTGTCCACGCCGGTCAGGCGTCCATTCCCGCAGGGTTAAGGCGGTCAGCACGTGATCCTGCCAGCGTCCGTCAATCAGCAGATAGTCTTTCGCGTACCCCTCTTTCTCAAAACCGAGTCGCGCCAGCAGATCGCCGCTGCGCTGATTGTGCGGCATGTAGTTCGCCATAATGCGGTGAATATGCTGCTGGCGCTGCATATAGCGGATAGCCGACTGCAACGCTTCGAACATCAGCCCCTGCCCCTGCCACTTTTCACCCAGTGAATAGCCGAGATAGCAGGCGTGGAAGGAACCGCGCAGCACATTGCTGAAGTTCGCCACGCCCCGCACTTCGGTTTCATCGCTGTCCATTAAAATGAAATAAAAGGCCGAACCCTGCTTATGCATGTCGGAAATCAGCCCGAGGCGCGCCTGCCAGCCCGACGGGTAGCAGTGGCTGTCGTCGCGCACCGGCTCCCACGGTTTTAAAAACAGGCGGTTTTCCGAATAGTAATCTGCCATTCGCCAGGCATCACGTTCGTGAACCAGACGGACCACCAGACGATCGGTCGTTAATCGCACCCTGGGCGCGGCAGAACGATAGCCAAACATCCTGACTCCTGAAATCAATGGCTGTTAGTGAAAGCCGTCATTACCCGGCTTTCACTATAACCGCCGCCTGAGCTGCGGTAAAACGTTACAGCGGTTTAGCCATAAAGAGGTTGATTTTACTCTGTTATCGCAGCGAAAACCGTCAGTTCGCCCTGCCCTGGTCGCGCGTCGGACCGGCTGGTTTGCCCTGCAGGGTAATCTCTTCCATACTTTTTAACGCGCCCGAAAACAGGATGAATTGATTCACTCTGTTAAACATCAAACCTGTAAAGTCCGGGAGATCAGGATGAAACTTTATATCTATGACCACTGTCCTTTCTGCGTTAAAGCGCGAATGATTTTTGGTCTGAAAAATAAGCCGGTTGAGCTGGTGGTGATGCTCAACGACGATGAAGAGACGCCAAAACGGCTGATTGGGCAGAAAATGGCGCCGATTCTGCAAAAGCAGGATGGCAGCGCGATGCCTGAGAGCATGGAGATTGTGCATTACGTCGATCAGCAGGATGGCGCGCCACTGATCACCGGTGCGCTGAATCCGGCCATCAGCGACTGGTTGCGTCACATGAACAGCTATGTCAATAAACTGCTGCTGCCACGCATTGCTGAAGCGTCATTTGCCGAATTCGCTACCCCTGAGGCACGGGCCTATTTCCGCAGCAAAAAAAAGAGCATCGGTGATTTCGATACGCTGAAAAGTCACTCGGCAGGCCTGATTAAAAATGTCAGTGAAGATTTGCGCAAGCTGGACAAATGCATCGTTCAGCCCAATGCGGTCAACGGCGAGCTGTCGGAAGATGATTTTAATCTTTTCCCGCTGCTGCGCTCGCTGACGCTGGTCGCCGGTATCGACTGGCCAAGCCGGGTCGCGGACTACCGCGATAACATGGCTAAACAGACCCAGGTCAATCTGCTTTCTTCCATAGCCCATTAGTCCCCCCTCCGATGAGAGACGCAGCGGCGTTTCTCATCCCTTTCCTGATGACACCCGGCACGCATTCAGGCAGGCTATGGCCTGGTAATGGGCTCTGATATTCAGGATAAGAGTGATGAAAAAGGCTTTTTTCGGGCTGACTGCCCTGCTGATGGCGCTGCTGCTAAGTGGCTGTAATCAACTGACGCAATACACCATCAGCGAACAGGAAGTAAACCAGGCGCTGCAGAAGCACAACAACTACGAGAAAGACATTGGGGTGTCCGGGCTGGTTAACGCGCACATCGTGCTGAACAACCTGACCAGCCAGATTGGCCGTGAAGAGCCGGGTAAAGTGACGCTCTCCGGTAACGCAAAAATCAACGTGACCTCGCTGTTTGGCCCGCAGCAGGCCGATATGCAGCTGAAGATGCGTGCCCAGCCGGTCTATGACCCGCAGCAGGGCGCCATTTATCTGCGCGATCTGGAGATTGTTGATGCCCAGGTGGCCCCGGATAAAATGGCCGCCATCATGAAGACGCTGACACCTTACCTGAATCAGTCGCTGAAAAGCTACTTTGATCAAAAACCCGCCTATATGCTCAGCGCTGACCGCAGCAAAGGCGAATCGCTGGCGAAGAAATTCGCCAAAGGCCTGGAAGTGAAGCCTGGCGAACTGGTTATCCCCTTTACGCAATAATCCCGATTTCCGCGCCACCCGGCGCGGATTTTCACGGCCTGCATAAAAAGCAGGTGCAAACGGTTGCCTGAATCCTTATGCTTAGACCCCGGCCAAAACACGCCTTTTGTTTTCCTTCTGCCGGAGCTTCACTGATGACAGCACAACCTCAGCAACTTACCCTGCGTCGCCCTGACGACTGGCATATTCATCTGCGTGACGATGAGATGCTCAAAACGGTCCTGCCCTATACCAGCGCGGTGAATGGTCGTGCCATTGTGATGCCCAACCTTGTGCCCCCGGTAACCAGCGTGGCGGCAGGTGAAGCGTACCGCGATCGCATTCTGGCGGTACTGCCCGCCGATCACGCGTTTACGCCGCTGATGACCTGCTATCTGACCGACTCGCTGGATCCCGATGAGCTTGAGCGCGGTTTCACTTCCGGCCTGTTCACCGCAGCCAAACTCTACCCGGCGCACGCTACCACCAACTCCAGTCATGGCGTGACCAACATCGCTTCGATTGCCCGCGTGCTGGAGCGGATGCAGAAGCTCGGTATGCCACTGCTGATTCATGGCGAAGTGACCGATGCGCATGTCGACATCTTTGATCGTGAAGCCCGGTTTATCGAAACGGTGATGGTGCCGCTGCGCAGCCAGTTTCCGGCACTGAAAGTGGTCATGGAGCACATCACCACGCAGGACGCCGCTGAGTATGTTGCCAGTGCCGATGAGACACTGGGCGCGACCATTACCCCGCAGCATCTGATGTTTAACCGTAACCACATGCTGGTGGGCGGCATTCGTCCGCACCTTTACTGCCTGCCGATCCTCAAGCGTAATGTGCACCAGGAGGCGCTGCGCCGCGTTGTGGCGAGCGGTCATCCGCGCTTCTTCTTAGGCACCGACACCGCGCCGCATCTGCGTCATCTCAAAGAGGCCAGCTGCGGTTGCGCCGGGGTGTTCAATGCGCCGACGTCATTGCCCGCCTACGCCACCGTTTTTGAAGAGCTGAATGCGCTGGAACATTTTGAAGCCTTCTGCTCTGAAAATGGCCCGCGTTTTTACGGTCTGCCGCTGAATGAGGGAACGATCACGCTGGTCCGTGAGCCGTGGCAGGTGCCAGAGTCCATTGCGCTCGGCAGCCACTCGCTGGTGCCGTTCCTGGCCGGTGAAACGCTGAACTGGCGTATCGCATAATTTTACTTGCCTCCGGCAAATGAATACTGTAAATATATACAGTATCTTAACCGGAGGCTATTATGCGCGTTGAAATTACCGTATCCAATACCCGACCTCTTCCTGCTGGTGCGATAGAAGCACTCAGCGATGAATTATCGCGCCGCATTGATGAACAGTTCCCTGACTCGACCAATCACGTCAAGGTTCGTTATGCCAGTGCCAACAATCTCAGCGTGCTGGGCGGTGGAAAAGAGACGCGCGACCAGATCAGCGAGATCCTGCAGCAAACGTGGGAAAGCGCTGACGACTGGTTCATTACTGATTAACCGCCACTGTGCTTTTTTTCCGGGTGTCGCCACCCGGTTTTTTTATCTTTTCTCCCCTCTCGCACTTCCCCCCTCCTGCATCTAGACTCTTAATGATCAATGCCCTATCCTTGCGCTCGTCACGCATAACAGGAGGTGCGACACCATGACTACTGATAAACCGGAAGAGGCGATGACCTTTGGTGAGTTGTTAGCACTGATTGGTGATCAGCAGCGTCGTTTAACGGTGCTGGAAACGGCCTTTTCCAGTCTGATTTTCTGTCTTGACGATCGTGCCAGTCAGCTGCTGGTGCACAATCTGTCGCTGGAAGCCCAAAATCAAAACCATGATGAACAGCTTCAGCAGCACTTTGCCCGTCTGGCAGATACACTGCAAAAGCGCGGCGGCGGCATCGTGCCGGAGACCCCGACGCTGTAAGCCCGCTTATACGGCTCAACCCGCTTTTTGCCTGCTCATTGAATAGTGATAAAAATGCCTGCCCGTCAGGCATTTTATTTTTCAACGCCCTCCTTTCAAACGCGAATATTCTGTGAGAAGCTGACTCACGGCCTTTTTTAAACAGTGATATCCAGGTTTACTGTTATAATTGTTTCGCTATTGGAATAAAAAAGCCGCATTGAACCTCATCATGCACTTCGTTTAACGAGTAATAAGGAGGTTATAATGGACAGAAGAAAAGATGTTATACAGACTCACCCACTGGTGGGCTGGGATATCAGTACCGTTGATAGCTATGACGCCATGATGATCCGCCTGCACTCGCTGTCGTCGCAGGATCAAAAAGAAGAAGAAGCGGATGTTGGCCCGACCTACTGGCTGACAACGGATGTGGCAAGGCAGTTTATCTCGATCCTCGAAGCGGGCATCGCCAAGATAGAATCAGCCGAGCAACCAGAACGACACCTTAACAAGCACTAACGTCTGCCGCATCAAAGAGGCGCCCTCAGGGGTGCCTTTTTCGTTTCTGTTTCTGGTATGCTTTTGATTATCTGTCTCTTATAGAGCTTGGTTACCATGATTTATGATCTTATCGTCGTCGGCAGCGGCTCAGTCGGCGCGGCGGCAGGCTACTATGCCACCCAGGCGGGTTTATCGGTACTGATGATCGACAGCGCCCATCCTCCCCACAATCAGGGTACGCACCATGGCGAGAGCCGGCTGATTCGTCACGCTTACGGTGAAGGCGAACGTTATGTTCCGCTGGTTCTGCGGGCGCAGACGCTGTGGGATGAGCTTGAACAGCGCGCCGGGGAGCGCATCATGCATCGCAGCGGCGTGCTTAACCTTGCCCCGAATCACTCTCCCTTTATCCGCAACGTTATTGACAGCGCGACCCGCTGGCAGCTCAATATCGACGTGATGCAGCCCAATGAAGTGCGTAAGCGCTGGCCGCAAATCAACGTCCCGGAGGGTTATCTGGGCGTCTTTGAGCCACAGTCAGGTTTTCTGAAATGTGAACAGGCGGTTCGCAGCTGGATCCAGCTCGCGGAGCAGGCGGGCTGTGCGCAGCTGTTTAACTGCCCGGTTTCAGAGATTGGTCGTGATGGTGACCTGCAACAGGTCACAACCCTGGATGGCATCTACCGGGGCCGCAAAATGCTGATAAGCGCTGGCACCTGGGTCGGAAAGTTAGTCCCTGACCTGCCGGTCACCCCTACCCGCAAGGTCTTTGCCTGGTATCAGGCAGATGGCCGCTACAGCGAGAATAACAAGTTTCCTGGCTTCACGGTTGAAATGGCAGATGGCAGTCAGTTCTATGGCTTCCCGGCGGATAACAACGCGCTGAAGGTGGGTCGCCATGATGGCGGGCAGGTCATGCAGCAGCCAGCTGACCGTAAACCGTTTGGCGCGGTGGCAGCCGATGGCAGTGAAGCCTTTGGCTTCCTCCGTCAGTTCCTACCCGGCGTCGGCGTCTGTCTGCATGGCGAAGCCTGCAGCTACGATTTCAGCCCGGACGAAGACTTTATTATTGATACGCTGCCGGGTGAACCCAATCGTTTGCTGATAACCGGCCTTAGCGGACACGGCTTTAAATTTGCCAGCGTCTTAGGCGAGCTGGCTGCGGAATTTGCGCAGCAAAAACCGTTCTCCTTTGATCTGACCCCCTTCCGTCTCTCACGTTTCTGACTCTGATAACGGGTGGCATCAGACTGGTGCCGCCCTGCTGACATAATCTGACAAAATCTGACCATTCCTGAAGTAACGATGCCATTTTAATTCGCCCGTAAGGTTAATTCCCGCCATTCTGCGTTGACGAATGCTCCACCAGAAATATCTCATTCAGTAATACTGGTCATCTCACCGCCATTTTATTCAACCTTTTCACGCCTGAAATTTAAATTTATAGAAGCGTAAGGATGATTGCTTTTATATTTCATAATGTGGATGCTTATTTCATATTATTTCTTTATGAAACCACATCATGTTGTTACGTAATACACCTCATCAATATGGACGGGTTGCCGTGCTGCTGCACTGGTCCATGGCGCTGGCAATCTATGCCATGTTTGCGCTGGGATTATGGATGGTCGGCCTCGGTTACTACGACAGCTGGTATCACGACGCGCCGGAAATCCATAAAAGCATCGGCGTCATCCTGTTGCTGACGCTGGTTGTTCGCCTGCTGTGGCGCGTTATTTCACCGCCGCCAAAACCGCTGAGCAGTTATTCCCCACTGGTGCGCATCAGTTCGGCAGTGGCACATCTGCTGCTTTATACCCTGCTGCTGGCTATTTTAATCAGCGGCTATCTGATCTCCACTGCCGATGGCAAACCCATCTCCGTATTTAACTGGTTTACCCTGCCCGCGCTGTTAAGCGGTGCAGGCGAACAGGCTGACCTGGCAGGCGACATCCATCTCTGGCTGGCCTGGACGGTGGTGCTCCTGTCGGTGCTGCATGGTCTGGCTGCCATAAAACATCACGTTATCGATCGCGATACCACTTTAAAACGGATGTCAGGTTTACGATTCCCCTTACCCTCTGAAAAGGATAAATAATATGTTCAAGAAGACCCTGCTGGCGATGACCGGTGCCAGCCTGCTGCTCGGCGCAATGACCGCCAGCGCTGCGGACTACAAAATCGATAAAGAAGGCCAGCACGCTTTTATTCAGTTCCGCATTCAGCATCTGGGTTACAGCTGGCTCTACGGTACTTTTAAAGATTTTGATGGCAGCTTCACCTTTGATGAGAAGAACCCAGCTGCAGATAAAGTCGACGTGACCATTAACACCAGCAGCGTTGATACCAATCATGCGGAACGTGACAAGCACCTGCGCAGCGCTGACTTCCTGAACAGCAGCAAAAATCCGCAGGCCACGTTCAAATCCACTGCAGTGAAGAAAGAGGGTGATGAGCTGAAGATTACCGGCGATCTCACGCTGAATGGCGTGACTAAACCGGTGACGCTGGAGGCGAAAATGCTGGGTGAAGGAAAAGATCCGTGGGGCGGTTACCGCGCAGGCTTTGAAGCAGAAGGTGAAATTGCACTGAAAGATTTCAACATCACTAAAGATCTGGGGCCCGCTTCGCAGAAGGTTGAGCTGATGATCTCGGTTGAAGGTGTGCGCCAGTAAAACAGCAAGCCGCCTGAAGCTGACTTCAGGCGGCCACGCTTATTTCTTCAGCGGCGAAGGAATGGTCATGTTCAACAGGCCACGCGACTTGTTAAAGATCTTGTTGCCATTCTCACGTCCTGCCCGGCGAGCGCGCTGCTCTTCCGGTGAGAGTTTTGCCTCTTCCTGACAGATCGGGCTACAGCAGTTCTCAAACTTCTCTGCACAGCTTTTGCACTGAATAAACAGCAGATGACAGCCGTCATTCACGCAATTGACGTGGGTATCGCAGGGTTCACCGCACTGGTGACAGTTCGACAGCACGTCGTCAGAGATTCGCTCACCCATGCGCTCGTCAAAGACGAAGTTTTTGCCTTTGAAGCGTACCGGTAATCCCTGCTCGCGGGCACGTCGGGCATACTCGATGATCCCGCCTTCAATGTGGTAAACATCCTCGAAGCCGTTATGCCGCATCCAGGCACTGGCCTTTTCACAGCGGATCCCGCCAGTGCAGTACATCACGATCTTTTTGCCTTTCTGATCCTGCAGCATATCAACAGCCATCGGCAGCTGATCGCGGAAGGTGTCAGCAGGCACTTCCAGCGCATTGTCAAAGCGGCCCACTTCATATTCGTAATGGTTACGCATATCGACGAAGAGTGCGTCAGGATCGTCCAGCATGGCGTTAACTTCAGCCGCCTTCAGGTATTGGCCTACATCGCTGGCATCAAAACTGGCGTCGTCGATGCCGTCCGCGACAATGCGATCGCGCACTTTCAGACGGAGCACCCAGAATGATTTTCCATCATCATCAAGCGCAATATTCATTCGCAGGTTGTTCAGCGCCGGATCGAAGCCATACAGCCAGTCTTTCATTTTTTCATACTGGCTGGCGGGCACGCTGATCTGCGCATTGATCCCTTCGTGCGCCACATAGACGCGGCCAAAGACCTTAAGCGATGTCAGGCCAAGGTAGAGCGCGTCACGAAAAGCTTTGGGATCGGCAATCTGGAAATATTTATAAAAAGAGACAGTGGTGCGCGGCTCGGTTTCAGCCAGCATGCGCGCCTTCAGCTCTTTATTGGAAACGAGGTTATGTAACACTGGCATGGTGTTCTTTCCTGTTATCAATAGGAGAAATTTAGCGCGCACATGATACCTGATTTCACCGGGATGCAAAGGCCACCGTCAGAATTGATTCTGGATTGCTGGTTTTTTACGCACTCTCTGGCTGGTTAACGCCAGCCTGCCGTTGCCTGTTCTGTCGGTGATATTTATACGCACGATAAAAACTGGCACAATGGCGGAAATCAATGAGATATCAGCACCGAACGGTGCGCGACGCAGGAAAATTAACCTTCACATGACCCAGTTGCCTCAGTTTTCACGAGAACTGCTTCACCCGCGCTATTGGCTGACCTGGCTGGGTGTCGCTTCTCTTTATCTTTTGGTGCTACTTCCCTATCCCCTGCTTTATGTTCTCGGCTGCAATATTGGCCGTATTGGGATGCGTTTTATGACGCGCCGCGTCAATATTGCCCGGCGTAATCTGGAACTAACGTTTCCGGATATGCCGGCGAGCGACCGGGAAGCGATGGTTAAGCACAACTTCGAATCGGTCGGCATGGGATTAATTGAAACCGGTATGGCGTGGTTCTGGCCGGACTGGCGCATCAACAAATGGCATACGCCTTCGGGTCTGGAGCATATCCAGCAGGCCCGCGACAGTCAGCGAGGCGTGCTGCTCATCGGGATGCACTTTCTGACGCTGGAGATTGGCGCCCGCATGTTTGGTATCCATAATCCCGGCATTGGCGTCTATCGCCCCAATGACAACAAACTGATCGACTGGCTGCAGGTAAAAGGCCGGATGCGGTCGAATAAAAGCATGATCGACCGTAAAGATCTCAAAGGCATGATCCGCGCCCTGAAGCACGGCGACATAATCTGGTATGCACCCGATCACGATTATGGCCCCCGCAGCAGCGTCTTTGTGCCGTTCTTTGCCGTGGAAAAAGCGGCAACGACGGTGGGTACGCATCTGCTGATCCGCACAGGTAAACCGGCGGTGATCCCTTTTGTACCGCGTCGTCTGCCTGGCGGCCGGGGTTATGAACTGATGATATTGCCTGACATCAGCGGTGAATTTACGCTGGAGAGCGATGAAGTAACCGCAGCCAGGATGAATAAAGTGGTTGAGGAGGGCGTGCTGCTGGCACCGGAACAGTACATGTGGCTCCACCGTCGCTTTAAAACACGTCCCGAAGGTGAACCTTCACGTTATTAATCAGTTCGCGCTAAATGACTGCCTGTCATTTAGCGCTTTCTTTCCCGACTCGCTGTTTAATAAATCAGTTGCTCATCACAGACGAATCCTTTCAGCACTTCAGCAGGGCCAGTTATTAATGCTGGAGCATGTCCGGGATATTATTTCTTGCAGCTTACCGTTACTGCCGCTAATCAATTAACCGAGCGGGAAGCCGTATTTTCTCACTGCGGCGTTTTATTAATTAATATTGCAGCAATCGGTGTTTAATTTTATATGGCGCTGTTTATTGCTTATTCCAGGCCTAATCCTATTTAGCGGGTCTTAATGGTGTTTCTGCGCTTATGAATTGATAAAAATCAACTTACTTTACAATCAATTAGTCCATTCATCGGGCTTATATTCCATTTTGGCTTTTTTTAACGCACTGATAGACCGTTATGGAATTTGAAGTCGTTCAGGCTTATCGGTAATTTCGTTTGTAACAGTCAGGCTTTTAACGGCTCTGGCCAAAATTATAAAAAAGACAATACACAGCAACCTCTAACGGGACATATTATATGAACAAAGGTCTCTACTATTACGTTACTATCGGTACCGATCAGGAAAATTATCATTTCCTTCATCAAAAAGGGTGCAAACGTCTTCCCGATAAAGAAGATCTGATATTTATCGGCACGTTATATAATCTGAGTCAGGCCCTGTCGATCGCCAGAATTAATTTTAAGAAAGTAAAGCCCTGTATAAAATGTTGTATCCGTTACTCAGCACCAGTGATTCATGAGTCCGTTCAGCCCGTTCTGCACTTTCCGCAAAAGATGATCTGACTCTGGCTGGCGGGAAATGACGTATTTCCCGCCAGTTGCACCGCCCTTCCCTTTCCCTCCCTCAGATTTCGTCTATCCTTCACTGAAATCAAATTAATCCGTAGGCAATGAACCCGTAAGGAGAAGAGCGATGAGCATGTACAGTACGTTAGAGGAAGCGATTGATGCTGCACGTGAGGAGTTCCTCGCTAACAACCCTGAAGTGGATGAAGAAGACGTCTCGATCGGCCAGTTTGGCCTGCAGAAGTATGTGATGCAGGATGGCGATATCATGTGGCAGGCTGAGTTCCTGGCAGAGGAAGGTGATGCGGGTGAATGCCTGCCTTTCCGCAGCGGTGAAGGCGCACAGGCAATTTTTGATGCAGACTTTGATGAAGTGGAGCTGCGTCAGGAGTGGTTAGCGGAAAATACGCTGCATGAGTGGGATGATGGCGAGTTTCAGCTGGAGCCGCCGCTTGACACCGAAGAAGGTGAAGCTGCGGCGCAAGAGTGGGAGGATGATAACAGCGACTCCGATCGCAGTTACTCGTAAGGACCGTGACTGGCATCCACTGGTAACAGGAGGGTGTCAACCACCAGCGACAGGGGCAGATCAAGGATGGTCAGCACCCGCCACCCGCTGTCGCGCACATCCCACTGCACGCCGGGATAATACTGATTACCGTGCCCCTGTCCGGGCACGGTACGGCTGATAATACTGCCGCACCCGCTTAAACAGAACACAGCCGTCATCATAACGCCTGCTTTTAAAAACCCTTTCACCACTGATACCCGCCCTGAACAGCCGTTGAAATCGTCACACGCGGCCTGCGGTGACTGCCAGCTCTGAATTTATCATCCTGCTGCTGTTTTAATCCGATAAAAAAAGCGGCATCGCTGCCGCTTTTTCAGATTACGCGTTTTTTGCCAGCGCGTGAGGGTTAAGCGTGAGTTTCTGATAACTCTCTACCCACTGATGATACTTGTCCGCATTTTCCCACAGTCGGGTGTGAACACGGGCCAGCACCACCGGATCGCTGATTAACTGCAGACGCTGATCGCGGTTCAGTTTATCCGGGGCATCACTCAGAGCCTGATCCACACGGCGGTCACGGGCATAGTCCAGTAACTGACTCTGCTTGTGGCGCGATGTTGCCAGGGCCGTTGCCAGTGCGTTGAAAGCGGGATGGAACAGGGCATGCATAAAGCCATTTTCCAGCGCACGCTCGCGGTTCAGCTGCACATAGCGATCGGTATCCACCAGCTCCTGCGGCGGTGCGTACTCTTCCGGGATCAGGAACAGCTTCGCTTTCTTGCTCTTAAGACCCAATGTTGCCCGGCTCGACATGACCGAGACAAACGGCGACAGGATCAGCGAGAAGACAATCGGTGCCAGCCACCACAGGAAGTTGAGATCCAGCAGTCCCATACCAATTGCCCACACCAGACCCAGTGCCATCTGCGAACCGTGACGTTTGAACGCCTCGCTCCACGGGGTCGCATCGTCATCACGCTGTGGCGAGTTCCACACCACTTCCCAGCCAAGGAAAGCACTGACCACAAACACCGTGTGGAACAGCATACGTACCGGTGCCAGCAGCACCGAGAACAGCGTTTCCAGCACCAGTGAAGCCAGCAGGCGCAGCGGACCACCGTAGGCTTTTGATCCTTTAAACCAGATCAACACCACACTCAGCATCTTCGGCAGGAACAACAGCACCATCGTGGTTGAGAAGAGCGCGATGGCCAGCTCCGGACGCCACTGCGGCCAGACCGGGAACAGCTGCCGTGGTTGCAGGAAGTAGGTCGGTTCCATCAGCGTATGCACCACCTGCAAGGCAGTAGACAGCGCCAGGAACATAAACCACAGCGGTGCCGACAGGTAGGACATGACACCGGTCAGGAACACCGCACGGTGAACCGGGTGCATACCTTTAACCAGGAACAGGCGGAAGTTCATCAGGTTACCGTGACACCAGCGGCGGTCACGCTTCAGCTCATCCAGCAGGTTCGGTGGCAGCTCTTCATAGGAACCCGGCAGGTCATAGGCAATCCAGACGCCCCAGCCTGCACGACGCATCAGCGCGGCTTCAACAAAGTCATGCGACATGATCGAACCGGCAAAGGAGCCTTCACCCGGTAACGGTGCCAGCGCACAGTGCTCAATAAAGGGCTTCACGCGGATAATGGCGTTGTGACCCCAGTAGTGAGACTCGCCCAGCTGCCAGAAGTGCAGACCGGCAGTAAACAGCGGACCGTAGACGCGGGTCGCAAACTGCTGACAGCGCGCATAGAGCGTATCCATACCCGAAGCTTTCGGCGACGACTGGATGATACCGGCATTCGGGTTCGCATCCATCATACGCACCAGACCGGTAAGACACTCTCCGCTCATGACGCTGTCGGCGTCCAGCACCACCATATAGCTGTAGTTGCTGCCCCAGCGGCGGCAGAAGTCATCGATGTTACCGCTTTTACGCTTCACGCGACGACGACGACGGCGATAGAAAATCTTGCCTGCCCCGCCAACATCCCGCACCAGTTCCATCCAGGCTTTCTGCTCGGCAATGGCGATATCCGCGTCGTAACTGTCGCTGAGAATGTAGACGTCGAAGTGTTCAGCGTTACCGGTGCGCACCACAGACTCCCAGGTGGCACGCAGTCCCGCGTAGACACGTTCGACGTCTTCATTACAGATTGGCATGATCAGCGCAGTGCGATGGGCCGGATTCAGCGGCTCATCCCCGACAGTCGAGTAGGAGATGCTGTACTTATCGCGGCCAATCAGCAGTTGCAGGAAGCCCATCAGGGCGGTCCAGAAACCCGCCGAAACCCAGCAGAACAGGATGGCGAACAGGAACAGGATGCCGGTCTGCAATACATAAGGCAGGATCTGCATCACGGACTGCTGCCAGTTCTGATTGATCATCTCCATCGGGTCGAGCAGCGTCCAGCCCTGATAGGGCAGAATGCTTTTCATGTACCAGGTGGCGACCACGGTCTGGAAAATGGTCAGGATGAGCAGGATGTAGCGGCGAATCGAACCGACATGACGCCATTTCTCTTCGGCACGCTGCTCTTCCGCATTGGCATAACGCGGCACCGATTTGTGTCCACGCAGTGAGTCCCAGGCACGGGCAACCGGGTTGGTACGCCAGGCTTCCGGGAACATCAGTGAGCGTTTGACCTTCGGCATCGCCTTCAGCGTGGTGCGGTCGAGGTAATCTTTACCCAGCTGCTGACCGTCGGCCAGCGAATCGGGCCAGGCCATTTCGACCCGCGACGAGACCGATTTTAACGGCGCATCATCGGGGCGATCACTGGCTGCGACATCCCTGCCCAGCGCGTCATGGATGAAGTGGAACTCGCCGGCATTCTGCAATGAGACGCTCAGGCGGGCCTTCCCTGCCGCATCCAGCGGCAGAGATTCCACATAACGTTGAGGTGTAAAAGTCGATTTATTCATTGGCAGGTAACTGATAGCTCCAGGTTTCCGTCAATGTCTTGTCGCCGCTAACCAGCGCTGCACGCATTTCGGTGGCCTGTTTGGCGTCT
Source organism: Pantoea sp. GD03673 (assembly GCF_029844725.1). Taxonomy (GTDB): domain Bacteria; phylum Pseudomonadota; class Gammaproteobacteria; order Enterobacterales; family Enterobacteriaceae; genus Pantoea. The sequence goes on along the minus strand of NZ_JAOCKJ010000007.1, from coordinate 188,575 downwards.
TTCACACGCAGACGCAACACCAGACGCCAGCCTTTGGTGACCGGGTTATAACGTACGCTCTGCTCAACCACATCAGCATTTTTACCGACGCTGACCTGCGGTGCCACCTGACTGTTTTCCGCCATCTTGCTCATGTCTTTACCCACGAAGTCGATGGTGAAGGCCACGGTGCCATCCGGCTGACGCACCAGATTTGACTGCTTGACGTCACCCGCTGAACGCAGGGTGTTTTTGACCCAGGCCGTGTCATTGGAGTGCAGCTGGTTTTCGTCGCGCGAGAAGTGCAGACGATATTTGAAATTCATCTCTTTGCCAGGTTCTGGCAGCGTTTCTGGCGTCCAGAACGCAACGATGTTGTCGTTGGTTTCATCTGCCGTCGGGATTTCAACCAGTTCAACCCGGCCTTTACCCCAGTCGCCGACAGGCTCAACCCAGCCGCTTGGACGCAGGTCGTAGCGGTCATCAAGATCCTGATAGTTGTTGAAGTCACGCCCACGCTGCAGCAGACCAAACCCTTTTGGATTCTCAATGGTGTAAGTGCTCACCGCCAGATGACGCGGGTTATTCAGCGGACGCCAAATCCACTCCCCGTTGCCATTGTGGATGGAGAGACCGTCAGAGTCGTGCAGGGCCGGACGGAAGTTATTCACGGTGGACGGCTGGTTCTGACCAAACAGGAACATACTGGTCAGCGGTGCAATACCCAGTTTGCCGACGTTATCACGCAGGTAAACTTTTGACTGCACATCAACCGTTGACGCTTCACCCGGATGCAGCACAAAGCGATACGCACCCGTCGCGCGCGGCGAATCGAGCAGTGCATAGATCACCAGCTGTTTGTCCTGTGGCTTCGGACGTTCAATCCAGAACTCTTTGAAACGCGGGAACTCTTCACCGGACGGCAGCGCCGTATCGATAGCAAGCCCACGCGCCGACAGGCCATACACCTGACCGGCACCGATCACACGGAAGTAGCTGGCCCCCAGGAAGCTGGCAATCTCATCGTTTTTACCCTTGTTGTTAAGAGGGTAAAGCACTTTGAAGCCGGCAAAACCGAGGTTTTTTACTGCATCCGCGTCATGTTTTACATTACCGAAATTAAAATAATCGGGGTTGTATTTAATCTCGCGCACCGCGCTGGCGGTCACTTCGTTAATCTGCACCGGGGTATCGAAATACATGCCCTGATGATAGAACTCCAGCTTGAATGGCGTGCGCAGTTTTCCCCAATACGCTTTATCGTGGTTAAACTGGATCTGCTGATAATCAGCAAATTTCATTTCACGAAATTGAGAGGGTAAATTGCTTTTAGGCGCTTCGAAGCTTTTCCCTGCCAACGCTTTGGCTTGTTTTGCAACATCATCGATGTTAAACGCCCAACTGTTATTAGCGTACAACGCCAGCAGAACCGCAGTACCAATCCAGCGTACCTTCATCAGTCCGGCTTTATTTTTTTCTTTAGTCAGCACATCCCCCCCTTTCGTGTGCTTAAATCAAACCCGTTTATCTTAAAGGATTATTCGGTTTTCCGACAGCTTATGCGCAACATTGTTCCCGCATTTCGCCAGGCTTAACGCTACTTTTAGGACAATTAGACACTACGGATTCCACTGATAGTATACCCGGTTTATCCCAGGTAGAATTTTGTCTGAGCATAATCCGGTTTCAGGGTGAAACTGGCCAAACGTACAAACGAACTGGAACTTTATGAGTACTGTAAAACCTGAACGTGAATACTTCCTCGACTCCATCCGCGCCTATCTGATGTTACTGGGGGTCCCGTTTCACGTTTCCCTCATTTACTCAGCGCAGAAATGGGCAGTAAACAGCCACGAGGCCTCGTTATGGCTGACGTTGCTGAATGATTTTATTCATGCGTTTCGTATGCAGGTCTTTTTTGTCATCTCGGGCTACTTTTCCTACATGCTTTATCTGCGCTACCAGCCGCGACACTTCCTGAAGGTGCGTCTGGAACGTGTGGGGATCCCCCTTCTCACCGCCGTCCCGCTGATCACGCTGCCGCAGTTTTTCATGCTGAAAGCGTGGACCGATAAACTGGCTGACTGGCCCCGTTTCACCCCCTATCAGAAGTTTAATAACCTGATGTGGGAGCTGATTTCACACCTGTGGTTCCTGGTGGTGCTGGTGGTGCTGACGACGCTGGGCATGGTGACCTTCCGCTGGTTGCGCGATCAGCATCGCACCATTGATTACACGCGGGTGGGCTGGGGTGCCCTTACCGCTGGCGTGCTGGCGTGGGCGCTGGTCTGGTGTGTATTCCGCCGTCTGGTGTTTATGTTCCAGCCCGCCTGGCTGATGGATGGTCTGTTCAATATCATCGTGATGCAGACACTTTTCTATCTGCCGTTCTTTATGCTGGGGGCGCTGGCGTGGAAACATCCGCCGCTGAAGCAGCTGTTTGTGCGTTTTAACCCGGTGATGTGGACAGGGGCACTGCTGCTGTTTGCTGCCTACTGTACCAATCAGCGTCTGAGCAGTGGCGAGGGCTGGTTATATGAGCTGGATGCCATTATCTCGACGCTGATGGGACTTTGCATGCTGAATGTCTGCTTCTGCTTTGGTCACAAACTGCTGAACGCGCATTCGCCCCGCATCATGTATCTGGTCAATGCATCACTGTTTATCTATCTGGTGCATCATCCGCTGACGCTGCTGTATGGCATTTACGTTACGCCGCGCATTGAAAACAACACGCTGGGCTTCTTTGTTGGCCTGCTGATGGTGTTTGGCATTGCGTTTCTGCTGTATGAGATTCACCTGCGCATTCCGCTGCTGCGGTTCCTGTTCTCCGGGAAGTTTGAGCGCAAGCAGGCCGGATAAGCGTACTAACGGTGTTGCCTGAAAACCGCTGACAACTCAAGGCGATGGGACCACATTCTCATCGCTTTGCGTCCAGCGAGCAGGCTCAGAGAGCCCGCTGCGGTGAACACGCCAGACTTACAGCAGCCACTCAATCGGCAGCCGCCACACTAACCGCACCTGCAGCCGCTGCCACCAGGAGCAGCCGGGTTCATGCTTGTGCACTTTCTGCTGCGGCTCATCCGGATACTCCAGCCAGTTGACCCGTCCCCACTTATCCAGCCGCAGGGTCCATGCCCGATCGCGCATCGACTGGCTGAAGCGCTGATGCGTTTCTCCGGCCAGCGCCGCACTTTCAATGACCAGCCCCATTTCGGTATTCAGCACCGCCGAACGGGGATCGAAGTTAAACGAGCCGATAAACAGCGTCTTTTGGTCAACCGAAAACGTTTTGGCATGCAGGCTGGAGCCAGAATTACCGGTCAATCCCCGGTCATGCGGTGCTTCAGGCACACCTGCCTGCGGTTTGAGCTCATAGAGCGCGATGCCGTGGCGCAGCAACTTTTTGCGCCATTTGGCATAGCCTGCATGGACAATCGACACATCGTTGGCCGCCAGCGAGTTAGTCAGAATGGCAATTTTTACCCCTTTGCGCTTCAGCGCCAGCAGCTGGGCGACGCCTGCGCGGGTCGGGACAAAGTAGGCCGAAATGATGTCGAACTGCTGCTGTGGCGTGCCAATCACCTCCAGCATCCGCTGCGGCAGCAGGCTCCTGGCACGCGCTTTGCCCAGTCCTTTGCGGGGATCATCACTCAGCAGACGCGCTTTTGCCCAGGTCAGGTCCAGCGTGCCCTCTTCCAGCTCCTGCAACAGCGATGAATGTTCCAGCCGTTGCAGATAGCGCTTCACCGGTTCACTGTGACGCCATTCTGCTGGCAGACTCACGCTGTCTTCTTCCGGTGCCTCTTCATCCAGCACCGTCTGCAGCGTTGATACCGGTTTACTGTGCCAGTAGCGCTCAAAATCCTCGGCCACCTCTTTCACGACCGGGCCAATCGCCATTACGTCGAGATCGGCAAACAGCGGTTCATTGCCGGTGCCGAAATATTCGTCGCCGATATTGCGTCCACCGACCACGGTCGTTACGCCATCCACCGTAAAACTTTTGTTGTGCATGCGGCGATTCAGACGCGCAAAATCGGTGAGATAGCCCAGCGCACGCAGGGTGCGAAAAGAGAACGGGTTAAACAGCCGGACCTCAATACCGGGATGGCGGTTGAGCTGGGCCAGCGTGTCGTCCAGGCCGGGTGTATTGTTGTCATCCAGCAGCAGCCGTACCTTCACGCCGCGCCGGGCAGCCTCCAGTACGGCACTGAACAGCAACCGGCCGGAAAGGTCGTTTTGCCAGATGTAATACTGAATATCGAGTGAACGTTCCGCTTTTTGCATCAGCAGATAGCGGGCAGCAAAAGCATCCAGCCCATCGCTCAGCTGATGAACACCGCTCAGCCCCGGATGGCGCTGACACTGCGGCGTCAGCCGGGTTTCCAGCCAGCTGGTCTGTTCGGATGGCTGCGAGAGCTCAAACGCTTCGGTCATGACAATTCCCTGTTAAATGCAGTTATTTTTATTATTCCCCGGCCCGACGTCTGACGCCATACTCCTGTTCCGATTGAGCGCGCCGTCACGGGCGTTTTTTAGTCTAGACTTAACCGGACGATCTGTGACCGGCATTTGTCCGGCAGGAGAGGAATATGTCCCATCAATCCCTTACAGATGCCCGCCAGCGCTACCATCCCGGCCTGTTTCGCAGCTTTTTCCAGGGCAGTTTCCCCTGCTCTACCGCCTGCCGTACGCCTGGAAAACGGCTTGATATGGTGATCAGCAGCGGTCACGATATGCTGCTGGAAAAAGATTACGCCGCGCTGGCTGAGCAGCACCTGCTCACCGCCCGCGACGGTGCGCGCTGGCATCTGATTGAAAAGATGCCTGGCCAGTATGACTGGCAGAGCTTTCTGCCGATGGTCGAGGCCGCACGACGTCAGCAGATGGAGATCATCTGGGAGCTGGCGCACTTTGGTTATCCCGATCATCTGAATATCTGGAAAGCTGAATTTGTTGATCATTTTAGCCGGTTCGCCCGGGCAATGGCGCAACTGATGCGCGACCAGGGCATTGAGCGCCCCTTTTTTACGCCGGTGAACCAAATCTCATTCTGGTCATGGGCGGGGGCAGATGTCGCCTGGTTTAATCCCCATGCCGCACATCGCGGTAAAGAGCTGAAGCGTCAGCTGGTTCGCGCCTCGCTGGCGGCGATTCATGCCATTCGCGAAGTCTATCCCGAAGCTCGTTTTGTGCTGACCGACCCGCTGGTGCAGATCGCGTATCATCCCGATAACCCGGACAGCAAGCCTTATGCTGATGCACAGCATCAGGCGCAGTTCGAAGCCTGGGATATGCTGGCGGGCCGCGTGGATAAGGAGCTGGGCGGCAGTGAAGATTGCCTGGATATCCTTGGTCTGAATTACTACCCCGACAACCACTGGTTTTTCCCCGATCAGCCGATGTCACCGGAGGATCCGGTGCGCGAGCCGCTGCATATTCTGCTGGCGCAGTGCTGGCAGCGCTTCCAGCGCCCGATGCTGATTGCCGAAACCGGAGCTGAGGGTGACGCACGTGCGCCCTGGCTGCAGGAGATCAGTGAAAATGTGGCGGTGGCGCTGGATCAGGGCATTGCGGTAGAGGGCATTTCGCTCTATCCGGTGGTGGAATATCCCGCCTGGGCCGACGACCGGCGTTCGCCGGGTCCGCTGCTGGGATTAGCCGACCCTAATGGCAACCGAAACCTGCATGAAGCGTTAGCGCTGGTGTTGCGCAGTCAGCAGATCAAGTTTGCGACGCGTAATCAGACGTGCTGAGAAGGTGGTTTTTTAGGGTGACAGGACTGAACGTCGGGTGTGGGTTCAGCTGGATGGCGTACGTCGGTGAGCCAGACCATGGTAAACAGGAACGTCACCCCGATCAGGCAGGCAGCCAGTAAGCCAATGATTGCGATTAATTTATCATCTCCGGAGTCCATCGCCTTCTCCTTACTCAATCCGTTGAATCCCCTGTGTGCGTCAGCTCATCCAGAGCGTAATCATAAGCACAAAGATTATAAGCGTTACCGAGGTCACCGCAAGCACTACTATCGCAAAGTGCGCATCATCAAGTGACTGGCGAATCGGCTGATCGTGATCGTCGGGCGGCAAGGGCAAAGACATAACTATCCTGTGAAGAACATGGGTCGCCGGACGGGATGCGGCAGGTGACAGTGTAGAGGAAAGGCGGGTTATCGTCCGGTTCTTTCGTCCGAAAAATAAACTGACCCGTGCCCGCGCGGCACGGGCCTGAGATCAGACGCCGCGCCAGCGTTTGAAGATCAGTGAGGTGTTAATGCCGCCGAACGCAAAGTTATTGCTCTGGATATAGTCAGTCTCCAGCTCTCGCGGCTCACCCATAATGTGATCCAGCTGCCCCCCGTCTGCGGCGGGTTCCGTCAGGTTAAGCGTGGGTGCAAACCACCCTTCCCGCATCATCTCAATACTCATCCAGGCTTCAAGCGCCCCGCAGGCCCCCAGCGTATGACCAAACCAGGACTTCAGCGAGGAGACTGGCGTCGTGTTGCCAAATACCGCCGCCGTCGCCAGGCTTTCGGCCCTGTCCCCCCGCTCAGTGGCCGTGCCGTGCGCATTCACATACCCGACCTCTGACGCCGTAATACCGGCACTTTGCAACGCCCGCTCGATACAAATCTGCATCGTTTCCTGCTGCGGCTGGGTAATGTGGGCCGCATCGCAGTTGGTGTGGAAGCCGGTGAGCTCCGCGTAAATCGTTGCGCCACGCGCCAGGGCGTGATCCAGCGACTCAAGGATCAGTGTTCCTGCGCCTTCACCAATCACCAGCCCATCGCGCTGCTGATCAAAAGGGGCAGGCGTGGTGTGCGGCGCGTCGTTACGCTGGCTGGTGGCAAACAGGGTATCGAACACTGCCGCTTCCGACGGACAGAGTTCCTCGGCTCCCCCGGCCACCATCACCGTCTGATAGCCATGACGAATCGCTTCCCAGGCATAGCCAATCGCCTGACTGCCAGAGGTGCAGGCGCTGGAGGTCGGGATCACCCGCCCGCGCAGACCAAAAAACAGCCCGGCATTGACAGCGGCGGTGTGCGGCATCATCTGCACATAGGTGGTGCCGGTAATATTATTGGTGTGCTTTTCGGTCAGCATGGTGGCGAACTCGCTGACCGGCCCGGTGCTGCCGGTCGACGAACCGTAGGCGATACCCGTTTCTCCGCTGGTCAGCACCGGATGGTCAATCAGGCCCGCCTGAATCAGTGCCAGCTCGGTCGCACGCGTTGCCAGCAGCGACACGCGGCCCATGGCGCGGATGCGCTTGCGGGTGTAGTGCGCAGGCAGCACAAAATCATCCACGGGTGCGCCCAGCAGCGTGTGCAGCCCGTCATAAACCTGCCACTCCGGCATAAAGCGCACCGCATTGCGGCCAGCACGCATTCGTGCCGAGATCTCAGCCCAGGATTCGCCAAAGGCGGTCACGCCCCCCATACCGGTTACGACTACCCGCTGGATCACAGCATGCCTCCATTAATCGAAATCACCTGACGCGTCACGTAGCCAGCAATATCGGACATCAGATAGCTCGCCAGGCCAGCGACCTCTTCTGCCGCGCCCATGCGCTTCATTGGCACGATCTTCATCGCTTCCTCGACCACCTGGGGTTCCAGCCCTTCCATGCCGGTATCAATCAGGCCTGGCGCAATGCAGTTGACGGTGATTTTGCGCTTAGCCAGTTCAATCGCCAGCGCTTTGGTGGCACCGATAATGCCCGCTTTTGCCGCGCTGTAGTTGACCTGCCCGCGATTGCCCATTATTCCCGAGACCGAGGAGAGGGTAATGATGCGGCCGCCGCGTCGCAGGCCGATCATGGGCATGACACAGGGCTGGATCACGTTGTAAAAACTGTCGAGATTGGTGTGGATCACGCTGTCCCACTCCTGATCCGTCAGCGCTGGAAACGCTGCATCACGGGTGATTCCGGCATTGCTGACCACGCCATAGTAGGCGCCGTGCTGCTCAATGTCCGCCTCCAGTGCCGCACGGGTTGCGGCGCGATCGGCGACATCAAATCCCAGAACACGGCCGCTTCCCCCTGCGGTTTCGATCTGCTGCAGGCACTGCTCAGCGCCAGCGCGATCGCGATTGAAATGAACAATAACCTGATAGCCATCCTGGGCGAGACGCAGCGCAATTGCGCGGCCTATGCCTTTACTGGCGCCCGTGACCAATACCGAATCTGTCATGGCTGATTTCCTTGTGACATTAATTGCTGTAACTCTGCTCCATTGGGTTGATACGTGTTCAGGCGACCGCTGGCAAGCCGCTGCGTGCCGTAACGAATGTCGCCCTCAAAGCTGCCCATGCGATCGTCGCGCACCAGCAGCGTCATTCGGATATCCAGCGTGGCATTGGCGGGAAACAGGGGCTGCTCTGCCCGCCAGCCGCGCCCACCCAGCAGCATACCGGGCGGAATCAGAGTTGCGCCGCCCTGCTTTGCATGCCAGCCCGACCAGACCCCTACGGTCTGCGCCATCATCTCAACGCCAAACCAGGCGGGCAGTTCACCCTGTGGCGTCAGGAATGGCGTCAGTACGCCCCCGGCGCAGGTCGATACCTGACAGTGAACCTGCTCGTCATCAACGGCGATCAGCTGATCGAGCAACAGCATTGGTGTAGCGTGCGGCAGCCAGAGCGCCGCGGGAGAATTAATCATGATCGGGCCGTCCCAGAATCAGACAGGTGTTATTACCGCCAAAGGCGAAAGAATTAGAGGCGATGACAGGCCGTTGCAGCCGCTGCGGCTGTAACAGCAGGCCACAATCTGGCAGCGTCTCATCCTGCGCCGCCTCACTGAAATCCTGCGCGGGCAGCGGCAGATTGTCCTGCAGAATCAGCGCACTGAGAGCGGCTTCACACACCCCCGCTGCACCGAGCGTATGGCCGGTCAGATGTTTGGTTGAGCTGCACGGCACCGCATTGCCGCACAGACGCGCTATCACGGCGGCTTCCATCTGATCGTTCAGCGGCGTCGCTGTGCCATGCAGATTGATATAACCCATCTGCTGCGGCAACAGGTTCGCCTGCTGCAGCGCCATGCGCATCGCCCGTTCAGCCCCCTCACCCTGCGGGTGAGGCGCGGACATGTGCCAGGCATCAGAGGACTCGCCAACGCCCAGCAGCGCCAGCGGCTGCGGTTCGCGCGTCAGCAGCATCAGCGCGGCCCCTTCGCCGATCGAGATGCCGTCACGATCGCGGCTGAATGGCGCACAGCGGCGTTCCGAGAGCGACTCCAGACTGTCGAAGCCGTTAATCGGCATCCGGCTCAGCGAGTCCGCACCGCCCACCAGCGCCACATCTGCCAGTCCCGCCGCGATGAGCCGTTCACCGCTGATAATGGCGCGGGCGCTGGAGGAGCAGGCGGTGGAGATGGTATAGGCCGGGCCATCCAGCTGCAGATAGTGAGCCAGAAAACGGGAAGGATCGCCCAGCTCCTGCATCTGGTAGTGATATTCGGGCTGGCTGCCGCAAATCTGCTGATCGCCCTCGTCCACCCCCGAGGTGCTGGTCCCCAGCACAATGGCGATTCTGCTGGCACCATAGCGCGTAATCGCCGCGTCAAGCGCCGGGCGAATCTGTGCCAGCGCCGCCAGCAGCAGCTGGTTATTGCGGGTGTTGTGCGCACTCAGTGCGTCTGGAATCGGCGGCAGCTCGCCGTCCACCCGGCCAAGCCAGCAGGTGCGATCGCCGCTCAGCCAGCCATGACGCGGCTGCATGCCGGGTGCCTCACCCTTTTTCAGGCTCGCCACAATCTGCTGATTGTCGTTACCCAGGGCATTCAGCATGCCGATGGCAGAGATGTAAATCATGAGGCGTCCAGATGTTGAATGCGGATCTGATAGCCAAAGGCATGCTGCTGAATGCTGATCGGCTGGCGCTGATTTCCGCGTTGCAGATAATCAATTTCGGTTACCAGCTGGTTATCGGCATCCATCAGACGTCGCTTTAATCCCCGATCCTGCAGCGTCCAGCCTGGCGGCAGCTGTTTTTGCCACACCGCCAGCGGCCAGTAGCTGAGCATGATATCCGCCAGCACCTGACTGGCGGGCGGCATCTGCGGCAGCGGCATCAGTTGCTGCGTGTGAATGCCGCTGGCGTCGTAGCGCAGGCTGAACAGCCGTATACCCACCGAGGAGAGTCCGGCCAGATCGATTTGCTGTTCATCGGCGCTAAGCAGCACCAGCAGGGACTGACTCTGGCCTTTAACCTGACCGGTCAGCAACTGCTGCTGCTGAAAGGCGGGGCGGATGCCGGGCGCTGGCAGCGTAACTTTCACACCCGGTTTCAGCCAGGCAGTGGGACGGCTGCTATCGGGTGCCGGTCCGGCACAGGCGCTGAGCAGCAGAGCCGTCAGCAGAATAAGTGCGGCGCGGATCATCGTTTACTCCTTGATCGGGTGGGTCGCATCGCCAGCGGCGACAGCAGGAAGGCGCTGAAAATGCCGCTGCACAATACAGTGCCAAAACTGGCGATTGCGCTGGTGCTGCTGAATACCAGCATACCCAGCGTCAGTAACGTGGTGATCATCGCCAGCGATACCGCCAGCATTGAGGTCAGCGGCGTCCCCTGCGGGTTACTGAAAAACAGCGTGTAGTTGATGCCAATACCCAGCACCAGAATCAGCGCCAGCAGCGCAAACAGGTTCAGCGACGCGCCGATCCAGCCCAGCGTGGCCAGCGCCATCGCCAGCGACAGCACCGACGGCAGTGCGCTGCGCAGGCCCGCCGTTAACCCCAGCCGTATCACAAAACTCAGGGTAATCAGCAGCAGCGCCAGCGCCAGTAAGCCGCTCAGTAAGCTCCGCCAGAAGCTGAACAGCGAATCGTAGCTCGCTTTGCGATCGATCCAGCTGACGCCCGGATGCCGTTCAGCCAGCGCGGCAAGTGCCGCACTGTTTTTTACGCCGCTGGTGGGGATCAATACGCCACTGCGCCCGTCCGGCAGCGTCAGCCACAGTAGCCGCCACCCTTCACTCAGCGGACTTGTCAGCCAGGCCTCCGGCGTTACCGGCATCGGAGTCAGGTCCGGCGCGGCAAGCGCAATGCCCGCCTGCTGCAGGCGGGCCGCAATCGTCGGGGTGGCCTGTTTCAGCAGCTGCAGATCCTGCTGCTGCTGCGCCAGCGACTGCAACGGCAGCAGACGATAGCGTTGCAGCCAGCCCTGCTGCTGTGCCTCATGCAGATCCGGTGTCAGTTTTTCCAGCCGCTGCAGCGTCTGCTGTGCGTCATCGCCCCAGACCACAAACCAGGTCTGATCGGCGCGCTGGCCGGTCAGGGTGGCCAGCTGGCGATCCTGCTCCAGCAGCTGCGCAGGCGCACTTTGCAGATGCGCGATATCATCATCCACCCTGAGCTGAGCGATACCGGCCAGTGCGAACAGGGCCATCGCTACGGGTAATCCGATGCGCAGCCCGCGCTGGCGACGCCAGGCGGCGATCCAGCGTGCCAGTGGCACCATCAGCGGCACCGGGCGCACCGGTAATCCGCGCACCAGCCACGGATAGATCAGAATGACCGTCAGGCAGGAAGCCGTTAAGCCGCTGGCGGCAAACACCGCCAGCTGACGCAGCCCCGGAAAGGGGGCCAGCAGCATCAGTAGCCAGGCGATAGCGGTGGTCGCCAGTGCCAGCAGCAGCGTGCCGCGGACTTTTCGCAGACTTTGCCAGGCCGTCTGCTGATCGCCGTGAACCATGCGTTCGGTGAGATAATAGAGGGTGTAGTCTGCCGAGATGCCGACAATACTCAGACTCATGACCAGCGTCATCAGATGCAGTTCACCGAAGCAAAGCAGCGTCATCACCGTGCCCGCCATCGCGCCGGTTGCCACAGACGTGACCGTCAGCAACAGCGGACGCAGTGAGCGGAACACCAGCAGCACCAGCAGGACAACGCCACCCAGCGTCACACTGCCCAGCGTTTTGACGTCATGCTGAGCGCGCTGGCTGGCGTTGTCGCTGAACAGTACCGTGCCCCGCGTCAGCAGTTTCGCCTGCGGCCAGCGGCTTTTAAGCTGCTGCTCCAGCGCACTGAGCCGCTTCACCAGCGCATGACTTTGCGCCATGCTGAAGGCGTTGTTCGCCAGTTCGCCATGCAGAAAATACCACTGCTGCCCCTGCTCATCCTTAACGGTGAGCCAGCCGTCGTGCAGCGTCATGCGCCCGGCGTTGCGGGCCAGCGCCAGCTGCGAACCGCGCACCAGCATCAGGGGATCGCCCTGTAGCTCTTTGCTGCTGACACCCGAGAAGGCCGAAAAGAGCTGAGACAGCAGCCAGTCTGCCTGCGCCCCGCCGCCGTTCTGCAACCGGCTGCGTGTCGCCTCATCAATCAGCCCGTTACGGTGTTGCCAGGCAAAACGGCCCCACTTTTGCTGCTGTTGCGCATCAAGATCGCCCTGCACCTGTTTCAGCTCAGGCAGCGCACGCAGCTGAGCCAGCCACCAGGCAGCGACCTGCGGATCGTCCTGCTGACCGGGTGAAACCAGCCACACCATCTGGCGATCCAGTCGCTGCATAAAGCCCTGCTGCAGTGCAGGCGGTGCCGCGCCCAGATTGTGCTGCGGCAGCAGCGCCAGCACGCTGCTGTTGAGCTGGCTGCGCGGCAGCAGAACGGCGAGCGCCACCGCCAGCAGCAGACAGAGCGCGAACCACACCCACGCCAGCAGCCGATCGTTACGGCCCGGCAAAACGCGCCTGCTCCTCGTCGCTTAACTGCGGCGGCGCAATGCGGGTGTTGCTGAGCTGAATCAGCGTTTTATCGCCCTGCTTATCATCAAGCTTAATGCTGTCCAGAAACGCATTGCCCGCCAGCGAAATACGGTTGAAAATTTTGTTCAGCGGCGCAGCTTTCGGCGTGAGATCCAGCGTCCAGGCGCCGTTGCCGCGATCGCTGAAGGCCACCGTAAAGTTCTCGTTCAGCACCTTCTGATCGGCCTGAAACAGCGCCCGCAGCAGATGGTTGAACTGGAACATCTGCGGATTGCTGTCGGCGGTGATCACCTGTGGCTTCTGGCCGCTGAGGCTCTGCACCATGCGTTTGTCATCCAGCAGCAGCGTCATCACAAACGGCGTCTGCTGATGCCACCACAACCCCTGCTCGCGGGCGATCAGCATCTGCCCGTGCGACACCAGCGGCTGACGCATACCCGCAATAGTGCGCGTCTGGGTAAAGTCTGCCCGGATGACTGGCTGGCTGGCAAAACGCTGTTGCAGCTGATCCAGCGTCACCGCGCTGGCAGCACTGGCCCACAGCAGCAGGCTGGTAAGCACTATTTTCAGCATCCTTTCACTCCTAAACGTTCCAGTAAAATGTCCGGCGAAACAAAGCATAACGCCTGACTCTCCTGCTCAACCGCCACCTGCAGGGTATGCGCTTTGGTGGTGATCTGACCGGCTGCGTTTCGCACTTCATAGTCGATGCGCAGGCGGTTCTCATATTCCGTAATCCGTGCGCTGACGCGAATCGTCTCTTCGCAGCGCAGGGGCTGGCGATATTTGACCCGCGTGTCCACCACCGGCCAGACATAGCCGCTGGCGGCCATCTCGGCATAGCTGTAGTTAATGTTGCGCAGCAGGGCTTCACGCGCGACTTCGAAAAAGCGGAAATAGTTCCCGTGCCAGACCACGCCCATGGGATCGCAGTCGTGGAATGAGACGGTCAGCACGACTTCAGCATGATGTTCAGTCATGGTCAGACTCCTTGTGGTGCGCCTGTTGATCAGGCAGCGTCCAGAAATCGAAAAAGTTGAACCAGTCGAGCGGAGCCAGCAGCGCGTAATGAGCCAGCCGCGCCGCGTAACGATCGACCGCCTGTTGCAGCGCCTGCTGACGCTGCGCCCGTGGCAACAGCAGCGGATCGGCAAACGGCTCACAGTGAATGCGCAGTTTACCCTGTTGCTGCAGCGCAAACATCAGCAGCACCGGACAGCGCAACGCGGCCGCCAGCACAAACGGTCCCTGCGGAAAGGGGGCGGCACGGCCCAGAAAGTCGCTCCAGATCACCCGCCGTTCGCCGCCGCGCTGCGGATTCACCGCCGTGCGATCGCCGACAATCGCCACCCATTCCCCTGCATCCAGTTTCTGTTGCAGCAGGATGGCCGTCTCCGGTCCGATATCGCTGACCGGCATCAGATTCACGCCCGCCTGCGGAGCGATGGTTTCCAGTACGGCCCGAAAACGCCGGGCATTGTCGGTAAAAACCAGCGCATTAATCACCAGCCCGCTGACCTGCTGCGCCATCGCACGACAGGCTTCGATGTCACCAAGATGGGAAGCGAGAATCAGTTTGCCCTGCGGCGCAGGCGCACGGATCACCGCTTCCGCCCCTGGCGCAAAATCGATATCCCGCCCCCAGCGCAGATCGCCGCGCCAGCTGGCGACTTTATCCAGCATCGCCCCGGCGAAACGCAGGAAATGGCGGTAGCTGTTCAGCCGCGGAGGTAATGCAATCTGGCGCTGCTGCGCGGCGGTTGTCACCTGCGCCAGCCACTGTCGGGAGGCAGTGCGAGCGCGCTGACCGCTCAGCCAGTAAACCGCCACGACCGGCCAGAGCAGCAGCGTGAAAGGCAACCGGCCGCCATAGCGATAGACCGCCAGCATAAAGCGTAATCCCCACTGCCCGCGCCGCTCCGTTTCCACAGACCAGTGCGCTGGCGGTTTGCGCATCGCCAGCAGACGGGGAATGCGCGGCAGCATGCCGAAGAAGAGCCGGGTGTGCATCCACGAGATACGCAGGTTGTCATAGAGCGCATCAAAGTGCGACAGCCCGCTGGCGGGATAGGTGACGCGGGTCGGGATAAAGCGACTGCGGGTGCCCTGCCAGTAGAGCCGCACCATGATCTCGGTGTCGAAATCCATGCGCTGCCCGATAGCCCGTCGGTCGCACAGCGCTAACGTTGCGGCCAGCGGATAGACCCGGAAACCGCACATGCTGTCGCGGATGGACAGCGACAGCGTTTCAATCCAGACCCAGAAATGCGTGATGTAACGACCGTAAAGGCGGGATTTGGGGATCGAATCGTCATAGCGCGGCTGACCGGAGATCAGCGCCTCGGGATAGTGCGCCGCTTCCGCCAGCATCAGCGGCAGATCTTCCACCTGATGCTGGCCGTCCGCGTCGAGCTGTACCGCATGGGTGAAGCCGCGTGCCGCTGCGGCCCGCAGGCCGTGGATCACCGCCGCGCCTTTGCCCTGATTGCTGTCGAGCCGCAGCAGGCTGAGCTGCGGGGCGTTGAGCGTTGCCAGCTGAAGCCGGGTGGCTGCATCGCTGCCGTCATCGACCACGATCACCGGCAGATTAAAGGGGGCCAGCCGCGCCAGCACTGACGCCATCATCGCACCGTGGTTATAGCAGGGGATCACCACGCAGGGTGAAAACGCGGCGCTTAACACAGCGCGATCTTCCCGCTGCTCGCGCTCTGCTCACCGTCGTCACTCAGCAGGCTGTAACGAAAGCTCAGGCGCGATTTTGCCGCGTCCCACTCAAGACGCAGCTGTAACAGCGAGTCAGGTGTCACCGGCTGCTGAAATTTAATGTTTTCAATGGCGGCAAACTGTTTGCCGGGTGCAAGCAGTGACACCCCGTAGTGCATCACCCAGTCGAGCTGCGCCACGCCGGGCAGAATCGGCAGGGTCGGGAAATGGCCCCGGAACCAGAACAGTCCGGCGTCAATCTGCAGGGTCAGCGTGACGCTGTCAGCCTGCAGCACCCGGCTGCGTTCAATCGGTAACATGAAAAAGTTCCTCTATTTGCGGCCAGGCGCGTTTGCTTTGGGGGGTGACCGGAATGGTGGCGACAACCCGCCAGTAGCGCGGTATCGCCAGCGGTTCCAGCCAGCGCTGCAGCTGGCGCTTCCACTGCTGCCTGCGCTGATGCAGCGCCGCGTCATCCAGCGCGCTGTTCAGCGACAGCACGACGCCAATGGCCTGACGCTCATGACGCGTCACCAGCAGCGCTGCGGCATCCTCGATTTCCGGCAAATCAGTCAGACGGCGCTCGATCTCGCTTAACGAGATGCGCTTATCGCCGATTTTCACGATGCGGTCGTGACGTCCTGCCAGCTGAAATCCGCCGTCCGGCTGCATATTCAGCCGATCGTCGAGTGGCAGGCCACGGTCATCGGCAATCAGCGGCGACCAGACCTGCCAGCGCCCGGGTGTCACCTGCTCCAGCCTGACTGCCGGGAAGCAGCGCCAC
The DNA here is from genome assembly GCF_029844725.1 of Pantoea sp. GD03673. Taxonomy (GTDB): domain Bacteria; phylum Pseudomonadota; class Gammaproteobacteria; order Enterobacterales; family Enterobacteriaceae; genus Pantoea. The sequence continues at coordinate 172,392 of NZ_JAOCKJ010000007.1, read as the reverse complement.
GGCGTCGCCTCACGATCGCGCTGGCGCCAGGCCAGAATGCCGGTTTCGGTGCTGCCGTAAATTTCACTGACCTGACAGCCAAAGCGCTGCCAGACCTGGTCCGCATCCGACCCGCGCAGTGCGCCACCGGCCGAAACAATCAGTTCACAGGCGGGGGCGTCAGGCGTATTGTCCAGCCGCGATAAAAAGGCCGGGCTGCTGATAAACGCATAACGACCGTCGCGCGGAAGCCCGGCCAGCTGTTCACCGTAAAACAGCGGCTGGGCGGCAAACGGCAGCCTGAGCATCATCGGCAGAAAAACCCGAAACGATAAACCGTAGAGATGCTGATGGCTGACCGAGGCGATAATCCGGCACCCCTGCAGCGGTTCACCCCACAGCGCACTTAGCCAGCGGCTCTCTAACTCCATCACCGCCAGTGACTTCACCACCTGACGCGGTGTACCGGTGGAACCCGAGGTAAAGAGCACCAGCTCTGCTGCTCCCGGCAGCGGCGGCAACCGGCCTTCTGCTTCTGCGTCATCCCATGCCAGCAGCGGCAGCGTGACCGCCAGCGGTATATCGCAGAGTACGCCATCCAGTCGCGGCTGCATCTCGTCCAGCAGCGCGGCACGGCTGTGACCCGGCATCACCGGCGTTTTACCGGCGTACCAGCATGCCAGCAGCGCCACACAAAAACGGTAGCTGTCATCAAAACAGAGCGCCCAGTGCCTGCCTGGCTGTGCCATCAGGCGCTGGCTGAGCGCCCGTACCTGACGATGCATCGCGCTGAGCATCAGCGGTTGTTTGCCGCGCCAGGCGACCTCGCGGTCGTCTCCCGTCAGCCAGTCGGCCACCCTCATCCTTTTCGCCTCATGCGCTGACGTACTCCCCATTCGGCCCCCATCAGCGCGGCGATGAGCAGGTAGCTGATGCCGCCGTTCCACAACGTCCAGAGCCGCAGATCGCCATTCAGACAGGTATAGAGCGCCATGCTGCCATTGCCGATAAAAAACAGACACCAGATTTGGGTGACGCGGCGGGTGTACGGCACTGCGGCGGCAGGAAGGTCCGGCTCACGCAGCCGGGCGAGACGTTCCACCAGCGGCATTGCGCTCCAGAGCGAGGCACCAAACACCAGCAGCATCGCCAGATTGACCGCCACCGGATACCAGAGCAGCAGGTGCCGGGCGCGTAACAGCTGGCTGCTGACACAGAGCAGCGCGCCGAGCAGCGCCAGCCAGCCCATGACCGCGCCCATGGCATTTTGCTGACGCCGAAGTTGCAGCCAGCGCAGGCCAAACAGCAGCGCCAGCAGCCAGAAAAGTCCCTGCCAGCGTGGCTGGGTCAGTGCCAGCCAGACCAGCAGCGGCCAGGCCAGCAGCGTCAGCAGATTGAGCAGGCGAAGAGTGGCAACAGGCACGACGGATCAGGCGTCTTCGCGCATCAGTTGTTCCACGGCATCCACCACGTCCTGCACGGTACGCACCGCACGGAAGGTTTCCGGCTTAATTTTGCGGCCGGTGCGTTTTTGCAGGTGAACCACCATATCAACGGCATCAATGCTGTCGAGTTCGAGGTCTTCATACAGACGAGCCTCAGGCTGAATGTCCTCTGGCGCAATTTCAAACAGGCTGGTGAGCAGCGAAGCCACTTCCTGATAGATCTCTTGTTTGTTCATCATTAGGTTGTCTCCGCTTTCAGCCGCGCTGTTGGTTGACGAACGCTGCCAGCGTCGCAACAGAGAAGAAGTGAGCGCGCAGGGTTTCACTCTCCGCAGAGAGCGCCACGCCGTAACGATTTTTCACGGCCAGACCAAGTTCCAGTGCATCTATGGAGTCCAGTCCCAGCCCGTCGCCAAACAGCGCAGCGTCGGTGTCTATGTCATCGGGGCTAAGGTCTTCAAGGTTCAGCGTGTCGATAATCATCTGTTTGATATCGTTTATTAATGAATCCATACCGGTTTTCGTCTTACCTGTTCTGGGGGACCAGCGCCTGTTCTAAATGGCGGGTCAGGCGACGTGCGGCCAGTGGCTGCGCGTCGGGATTGCTTTCACAAAACGACTGACTGTCGATTCGCGCTTGTACTCGTACGGTAAACAGCGGTTTGATCGGCGGAATCTGATACCAGCGGCTCTGTTTATCGAGCATACGCTGGCTGCAGGTGATATGAACCACGCGCAGATCGCATCCGGCGCGTACCGCAATATTGGCGGCCCCCCGCTGCAGGGTCAGCGGCTGACCGTAGCGGGTGCGGGTGCCTTCCGGGAAAATCAGGATATTGTCGCCGCGTGCCAGTCGCTGCTGACTGTCCGGCAGCAGCGTCTCCGCTTCACTGTTGATCAGATAATCCGCAGCGCGGATCACCCCACGCATAAAAGGGTTCTTTTGCAGATCGGCTTTCACCAGACAATCCATCTCCGGCAGCACCGACGCGATCATCACGTAGTCAATCAGTGACGGATGGTTGGCGACAATCAGGCATCCCCGATCCTGTTGCAGCAGCTCTGCGCCCTCAATCCGGTAGTCATAGACCCCGGTCATCCGGCAGAAACGCAGAAAGCAGCGAAAGCTGAAGGCGATAGCACGCCGGGCCAGCAGGCGGCGGCGCAGGGAATCGCGCTGTACCAGCAGCAGCAGATTGAAGCCAATCAGTGACAGAAGCAGCCCGCCCAGGCCAAAGAGCGTAAAACTCACCGCTGTCATCATCAGCCGCCAGCAGTAATTGACGCGGCTGCCCGCGTAATGCGCTGTTTGTGAACAATCAGCCATGATTTCTCTCCCAGTGCCATGTCAGGCGCTCGCCTGGCAGGCTAAAGGTGGGCGATTCCGCCAGCCACTGTTGCAGAAAATGCAGGCTCTGCGGCAGCGGGGCGACTGCCCTTCCCTCTCCACCGGTACGGCCAGTACAGTGCAATTCTTCCCCCGCACGCAGCAACAGCGCCACGGCATACGGGAAATTGACGCCCTGATCCGACAGCCACGGCAGATAGTAGTCAGGCACGATGCCGTCAAAATCGACCAGCAGTACCTGCTGATACCCGCCCTGATGCAGGGCGCTGACTTCAATCAACCCCTGCTGAAAAGAGTCGATACCTGCCGCAATAGAGGTGGAGACCAGCGGCGCTTTTGCCGCAATGGTCAGACTGCCAACCGCCGAGTTATGAACCGACATGGCAAAATCCGTGGGTGACATTGATTGCTGAGCCGCCAGCGTATTGAGGATACGCAGATTACGCTCCAGTTCACCGTGACGACTGGTAAAGACGATAGCGTCTGCCCGCTGCCGTGCCAGCATCGCCAGCCCGCACTCTACCGCCGCACGACTGCCGCCGCTCAGACGACGCGCCGTCATCATCGGTAAAAATTGCGGCTTCGCCATCGCCTCTGTGGGGGTAATTGCGGTGCCCTGTTGCGCCCAGTCCTGCCAGGTCTCGCGCCCGTGTAAACCCGGAGCCAGAGCCTGCCAGTCGACCAGTGAGTAAGCGAGTTTCATCTCAACACTCTTTTCGTCATAGGTGTGGCGTCGGCATTCATCGGATTGTCACCCTTCTCCCCGGCAAAAATTGCATTCTGGAAAACCTCTGCCGATCCCGAAGCGGGCCTTCACGGTAGAGGTTTACTCCGGGGGTCAGCAATAGCAGCTCATCTGATTTGTCGGCCGGTTGACGGCGATCTTTATATTCAGATCGTCTGTCGACACACCATGACGACGGCTTACCCGTTACTGAGCGGCCAGGGCCGACAGCCGTAACTGAATATCCTGATCGAGATTGGCGATCCAGCGGTTGTAGTTACTGTGGATCTTGCCCTGTCCCGCTTTCAGGTTTTCACTGCTGACATAATCGATGTGATAGTTCTGGCTGGTATAAGTGATGCGGATGTTTGCCACGAAATCACGCTGGGCCAGACGGCCATTAATCACGCCAGGAGAAACGGGAGTCATGACCCATTTACGGCCAATGCCCGCCTCAATAATTGCCAGTTTCATCTGGTTATCGCTGTAGCGCTGTGTGAGGGTTTGATTCACGTTGTGAATCGGCGCAGTGCGCGCACAACCGGTTAATAACGCAGCTAACACTGTCAGCGTGAAAATTGTTTTTTTATTCATGATGAATCCCTTCTTTTATGATTTATATCAGTGCATTAAACGGATAACTCGCCTGGCGCTGATTTAACTTTACGTGCGCTTTTCCGTCTGGCCAGCTAAAAACCCGCGCATGATACCATCGAATGTCAAGACTGGTAAGCAGAAGTATGCACAGGTTTTTAGCGGTTATTTGTGGGATTAAAACGGGACAAAGTACGCGTTGACCGCGAGAGTGCAGCGGCCGATCCTGACGACAGGCACTCTGCCTTCGGCTGGATCGGCCTGAGAGATTACGGTGAAGAGGCGGGCGTCCAGCCGCCACCCAGTGCGCGATAAAGATCTATCTGGGCCAGCAGCAGGTTATTTTTGACCGTCACCCGATTCAGCTGGGTGGAAAACAGGGTTCGCTGCGCATCCAGTTCATCCAGATAAGAGGCGTAGCCGTTCTGATAGCGGTTGCGGGCAATACGCAGCGCCTCCGTGACATAGGCTTCCTGCTTTTGCAGTTCCTGAAGCTGTGCCTCACGTTGACGGATGGCATCTATCGCATCGCTGACTTCCGAGAAGGCGTTACGCACCACTTTTTCATAGCCATAAAGTGCCTGATTCCGCGTCGCCATCGAGACATCCACCTGCGCCGTCAGCGCTTCACGGTTCAGCAGCGGTGCCAGGATGCTGCCCCCCACGCTCCACAGCCGGAAGGGATCGTCCGCCAGCTGATGCAGCACCGAACTCTGCAGGGTACCGGTGGCCGTGAGGTTCAGGCCCGGCAACAGCTTCGCCCGCGACGACGCCAGGCTGGCATCCGCCGCCAGTAACTGACGCTGTGCCTGCACGATATCCGGGCGGCGATTAAGCAGTTCGGAGGGCAGCAGTGACGGCATCTGCTGCGGGGAGATTTGATCAAAGTGCTGACGACGGGCAATGCTACGCGGGTTCATGCCCACCAGGATGCTCAGCGCATTTTCCTGCTGGGTGATCTGATGCTTCAACTGCGGCATCTGCGCTCTGGCTGACTGATATTCCGAAGCGGCCTGCATCCACTCCAGTCTGGAGGTGTAGCCGGTTTCAAACTGACGCTGTGCCAGTTTCAGGGAATTGTTGCGGGTTACAAGCGTCGCCTCCGTTACCCGCAGCTGCTCATCCAGCGCACAAAGGTTGAGGTATCCCGACGCCACCGAACTGGCGATGGTCAGCCCGGCCGCAGACGCGGCGGCCTGCTGTGCCGCTAAGGTCGCCTGCGCCGCCGTGATGCTGCTGCTGCGTGCCCCCCAGAGATCGACCTCGTAGTTCGCCTGTAATAAGCCCTGAAAAACATCGGTTTCATACGGCTGGCCCGTCACTGACGAGAGCGTGCGCTCACGGGTCGCGGCAACGCCGGCGCTCAGGGTCGGGAAGTTATCCCCCTGCGTGGCGCGCAGCTGGGCGCGATACTGGTCGACCCGGGATCGCGCCGTGAGAATATCGGGATTATTGCGCAGCGCCTGGGTCACCAGCCGGTTGAGATATTCATCATGAAACGCACGCCACCACTCTGCCTCCGGCGCGGCTGAGGGTCCGACACTCTCGCGCCAGGCGTCGGGGATCGGCAGAGAGGCGGGTGCCTTTTCAACCTCAGTGGCGCAGCCTGTCAGCACAAGGGCGACAACGCCAATCAGTAAGCGCCCCCTCATGGTGCGCCCTCAGCGGCGGGCCGGGCGGCGGTGTCAATGTTAACTTCGACCGACATACCCGGACGAAGCTGATGCATGTCCTGATCGTTGATGCGGATGCGTACCGGAATGCGCTGTGCAATTTTAACAAAGTTGCCGGTGGCGTTATCGGGCGAAATGGCGCTGAACTCAGAACCGGCGGCCGGAGAGATAAACTCCACCTGACCGTTAAAGCGTTTGCCATCCAGCGCATCGACCCGAATCGTTACCGGCAGGCCGGGACGAATATTGGCCAGCTGGGTCTCTTTCAGGTTCGCGATGATCCATTTGTGATTCGGCACTACTGAGGTCAGGCGCGTACCCGCCGTGACGTAGGCACCGGTGCGAACCGACAGCTGACCGAGCTGGCCATCGTCGGGCGCGGTAATGCGGGTATTCGCCAGATCGATCTCCGCCAGCTCCAGCGCCGCACGTGCGCTGGCGACATCGCCTTCCAGCGCCTCACGATTAACAATAACGGTTTGCAGATTCTGTTGGGCGACGGCGATCTGCGCGGCAGCCTGGCGTACCTGCGCCTGGGCCTGGGCATTGGCGGCACGGGCAGCGTCGCGCTCGCGCACCGACAGCGAGCCATCTGCCGCAAGATTTTCAACCCGTTTAAGATCGAAGCCGCTTTTCAGCGCCTGGGCTTTAGAATTCTCCAGCGCGGCTTTGTTGCTCTGAATGGTCGCTTCTGCACTGCGTCGCTGCTGCAGATTATTGTTGCGTGCCGCCTGCTTCATTGCCAGCTGCGCCTGCGCCTGATGCACCCGCTGGCGATAGATACGGTCGTCAATCGTCATCAGCAGCTGGCCTTTTTTCACCGGCTGCAGGTCGATTACCGCGACCGACGTGAGATAGCCATTCACCTGCGGACTGATAAAGGTCACCTGGCCCCGTACATAGGCATTTTCGGTACTTTGTATCGCGCTGGTGAAGGGCCAGAGTTGCCAGGCGTAGAGAATGACCAGTACACCAATCACCACAATGCCGCTGCCTGCGGCAATAGAAAGAATACGGCGGCGATTTGCACGCTCGCGTTCCGCCGCCTGAAGCTCATCCTGCTGACTCATTGTTTCTCCGTTGATTCCTGTAATGCGGCCAGCTGTTGCTGCTCACGCAGGTTGAATTGCGCCTGACGCCAGTCAAGATAGCGACGCCGGGTCAAACGCCAGATCACCCACATCAGCGTAATCAGCGCCAGTGCGGCGGTTAACAGGTAGGTGTCGTTCCAGGCCAGCACGTTGGCCTGCAGCGTAGCCACCGTCTGTAACTGGCTGGTGCTCTGCGCGCCACGCAGAACGTCGTCACCCACCAGCGAGTTAAACAGCGCATTATACTGGCTGAGCCGTTCGGTGACGTTGGGGTCGAGCAGAGAAAGCTGATCGCCCAACAAACTGGAGTGATATTTTTCCCGCCAGACCTGAAATGTGCCAAGAATCGCCGAGCCGATCAGCCCGCCAAGGTTCTGACTCATACCAAACAGCACCACAAAGCTCACCAGATTTTTCGGCTGCGTCACCACGCTGCCAATGCCCATCAGCATTGCGGGTGCCATGAAAAAGGCGCTGCTGAAGCCCAGCAGAAACTGGCTGAAATACATTTCGGGGCCACGGGTCAGCGGACTGGATTGTGCATCCATCAATGAGGCGATGATCATGACCACCAGCGAGACGACAATCGGCCAGTTGAGATGAGCAGGTTTAATGGTCAGCGCACTGGCAGCGATGCCTGCGATAACCCCAGCCATAATCGCCAGGGCCAGACCGCGCATCTGATCATTCTGCAGGCCGATCTGCTGCAGAAAGCCGACCGCGCCGGTGTTCTGTTCTGCCAGTACGATGCGGATCATAATCATCACAATGCCCAGCCGCACCATCATGCCGCTGCTGAGCCAGCGGGTGTTGATGAGCGGGTTGCGCCGGTTATGCTCAATAACGATCGCCGCGACAATCAGCGTCAGGGCGATCGCGGTACAGATACCGAGCCAGGGGGTGGTAAACCACCACTCAATCCGGCCCAGCGTCAGTACGCCGCACAACAGCGCCATGCCGGGTGCCAGCAGGATAAAAGTGACGAAATCCATCTTTTCAAACGTTTTGATGCGATCGCCCGGTGGCAGTTTCACCAGCAGGACCCCGCCGAGCGCAATCAGCGCCAGACCAAGTTCAAACAGATACAGTCCGCGCCACTCGTTGAGCTGAAGCAATTCCGAAGAGAATAAGCGGGCCAGCGGGATCGCCAGCTGCGACACCGTGAGGCCAATCACCAGCGCTTTCAGCCGGTGTTTCGCGGGCCAGGCCTGGACCTGATAGTAGATGCCCAGTGAACTGAGGGCCGCAGCCACCATGCCGTGGGCGGTGCGCACAATGATGGCCGAGCTGAGGTCGTTGGCGAACAGATGAAAGAATGCCACCAGTACATAGAGCACCAGAAACGCTTCGGTAAAGACACGCAGGCCAAACTGCTGACGGAACTTCACCAGCAGCAGGTTGATTGAGATATTGCCCATGACATAGACCGCAGGCAGCCAGGCAATCTCATTCGACCAGGCACCAAACGTCCCCTGCAGATTAACCAGATTTGCCGTAACCAGCGCATTACTCAGCGCACCGGTCAGCGAAATCAGTAAGCCAATCAGGCCAAACGCCAGGCGCTTTGGCATCGGATGCAGCGGCGTCGAGGGCGATCCCGGCAGCATCGGTTTTTCATGCGGCAACCACTCGCGTGCAGCGTAGGGATTTCGCTTTGCCACTGCTACATACTTCCCATGCGACTCAACAGTTGTTGCAGTACGCGCTCGGTCACAGCCAGATCCTGCGGATCAATATCAGCCAGCATTTCAGTACGCAGTGCGTCAGCCTCGGTTTTCACTTTGGCGAACGCTTCGTTCCCCTTTTCGGTCAGCACCAGGTGTCGCTTACGGCGATCTTCCGGCGGCTGTACCCGTGTCAGCAGTGACTGTTTAACCAGCCGATCCACCAGCGGCACCATGCTGGCATCTTCCAGGCCCAGCAGCTGCGCCAGTTCGGTCTGGGTCATGCGTTGCGGTTCACTGGCAATCAGCCCGATGGCCATCCAGCTACTCATGCTTAAGCCACTATCTTTAAGGTGACGGTCCACGGCCAGCCGCCAGGCGTGGGCGGTCAGATGCAGTAAATGGGTAAAGGTACGGGTGTGCTGAGACAAATGTTAGCAGCCTAATAGTAAGATATCTAATTGAGTGGAAGCGTTATTATACGCAAAGCGAAACACGAATGAAAAGCGTCCGGTCTGTTAAAAATTAGTGTATCGCGGCAGAATGTCCAGAGGCCGCAACCGGGAGCCCGATATCATGAAACAGGCATCAGCTAACTGGGTCGATCTGCGCCGTGACGCCGTCAGCGGTATTGAGGCGCTGCGCGCCCATTTTACCGGCCACGCCTATGATCCTCACTGGCATGACAGCTATCTGATTGGTGTAACCGAGCAAGGTGTACAGCAGTTTCATTCGCGGCGCAAACAGCATCAGAGCCGTCCTGGAACGGTTTTTATGCTTGAGCCGGAGGAGCTGCATGATGGTGACGCCATCAATGACAGCGGTTTCACCTATCGGATGCTCTATCTTTCACCGCAGCAGATTGCCCGGCACCTTGTGCCTGAGCAGGCTGATGCCCCCTCCCCGCACGAGCTACGGTTTGCCGCTACCCTTCGCGATGACCGCCCGCTGGCCTATGCCGTCTGGCACGCATTCGATGCGCTGTGGCACAACCATCCTGCCATCATTCAAGAAGCAGCGCTGGCGCGGATGCTGGGTCAGCTCACCCCGCACCGGCAGTGGTCACTGCCCGCACAGCCTGCGGACAGAGATGCCCGGCTGGCGCTGCTGGCCCGTGACTGGCTGATTGCCCATCATGCGGATAACCCCGGCCTGACTGAGATGGCACAGCATCTGCAGATCGATCGCTTCCGCTTATCGCGCCTCTTCCAGACGCACTGGGGTTTGCCGCCCCACGCCTGGCTGGTGCAGTGGCGGCTGAGCCAGGCGCGCCGTCAGCTGGCGCAGGGCCAGCCCGTCGCTGATGTGGCCGCCGCGCTGGGTTTCGCGGATCAAAGTCATCTGGGCCGCTGGTTTAAACGCGCCTGCCAGCTCTCCCCTGCCCGTTATCAGCGGGCCTGCACAAATCTTCCAGACCTGATTTAAGCCCGTTGCCACAATGCGTTTTTTCGTCAGGAGAAGCGCAATGCAAAACCCACGATGTGTGATGATACTGAATGCCGCTTTGCCGCCAGGCAAAGCGACCAACGCCGCCGCCGTAATGGCCTTAACCCTGGGACAGCGCCATCCTGAACTGGTAGGTGACGCGCTGACCGACGCGGAGAGACGCCCTTCTCCCGGTTTGATCACCACCGGGATTCCCGTACTGGCCGCCACCGACGAGCAGCTCAGCGTGCTGCGGGAGCGGTGCGAACAGGGTGAGTACGATCTGGTGCTGTTTCCGGAAGCGGGTCAGAGCACCACCGATTATCTGGCACTGGGGGCCGTTCTGCGGCAGCAACCCCGTCAGCAGTGGCGTCTGCTGGGGCTTGCTGTCGTCGGGGATAAAAAGTCGCTGCGTAAGCTGACGGCAAAACTGGCGCTTTTCGGTTAGTTTTTCAGCGGGAAGCGGGCTGCAGCTTCCCTTGCCTCTGCCGTTCCGCCCGCCAGCGCCGTCGTTGTATAGGTTACCTGTACAGATTTTTGTTCGGAATATTCCTTATAACTTGCTGATAAGTTATCAATAGCACATTTTGTCAAAGGATCCGATTGTACAGATTGCCCTTCATTGTATAAGTTTACTGCCATGAGTTGTCATGCGACTCTGTAACGAATGATGCACTTGCGTCGCCTCTGAAGGTGTCAGTGGATTTCCACCTTCAGAGGTTATTTTTATCTGCTCAATATTTGAAGCTGGTACCATCGCATCTGTCCATGTGATGGTTTTTTTGATCGTTTTTGTCCTGACATCCGAACCGGAATCGGGCTGTTCTGAAGGGCTTACACATGCAAACTGTTCTTCCCCGGACCAATCAGGAAATCGCTGATTATTTTAATCCTGCAGCCAATAAGCCAGCCAGCGAGATGGAAATGCTGGGCATCCTTGTTGCAGAAATTTTGCAGTCAGGTATGCCAGTGAATAATAAAGCCATTATCTCAAAGCTTATTCACCGGCTGGAACTGGAGAGCGAAAGGGAGATGCTGGACATCTACCGACAGCTGCTTGACCTGGTGGTCCATAAAACCCCGGACGATTTTTCACTGTAATCGCGACTCTACGGAAGGAGTCCTCTGCCTTTTTCTGGCATCTTCGCCAGCCGCCCGGTACTATCTGCCCCTCATCGTTATCCTGATTTTCCCGCCCTTCGCGCGGGAGCAAAACAACTAAAGAGCCTGCAAAACTTTATGACTCAAACCAATGATGTTGCCGCAACCGACGTTGTGGCGGGCGATATCAGTGTGGGGCGCGTTCTGCGTTCGCCTGCACTGCTGACCCGCGAATGCCTGGCCGGTGTTATTACCGCGCTGGCGCTGATCCCTGAAGTGATCTCCTTTTCCGTTATTGCCGGTGTTGACCCTAAAGTCAGTCTGGTCGCCTCGGTGGTGCTCTGCCTGACCCTGTCGATACTGGGCGGTCGTCCGGCAATGGTCACGGCGGCTGCGGGCTCCGTGGCGCTGGTTATCGGGCCAATGGTCCATCTGCACGGCGTGGAATATATTCTGCCCGCGGTCGTAATGGGCGGCGTGATTCAGATTCTGTTTGGCGTGGCCGGTCTGGCGCGCATGATGCGCTATATTCCCCGCTCGGTGATGCTGGGATTTGTGAATGCGCTCGGCGTGCTGATTTTCTTTGCCCAGGTGCCGCACGTCTGGGGGCAATCTTCTCTGGTCTGGATCTTCTTTGCTGTCACCCTGGCTATCGTGCTGCTGTTGCCGCACCTGGTAAAGAGTGTTCCTTCTCCTCTGGTCGCTATTGTGGTTGTGACAGGCGTCGCGCTGTTAATGGGCTATCGCATGCCGAACGTCGGGGATGAAGGGCCAATGAGTCCCGGCCTGCCCGGTTTTAACAGCCTGCTGGTGCCGCTGAACCTGCAGACCCTGCAGATCATCTGGCCCACCGCACTGAGCATCGCCTTTGTCGGGCTGATGGAGTCACTGCTGACCGCTAAACTGGTTGATGACCTGACCGATACGCCCTCCAGTAAGTGGCGTGAATCCTGGGGCCTTGGGGTAGCAAATATTTTCGCTGGTTTTTATGGCGGGATCGCAGGGTGCGCGATGATAGGCCAGACCATTGTCAACGTTGAGCTGGGCCGGGCGCGCAGCCGTGTATCCACCGTAGCCGCCGGTCTGGTGCTGCTGTTACTGGTGACCGGACTGAGCCGTATCATGGCGCAAATCCCGATGGTAGTGCTGGCTGGGATCATGATGGTTGTAGCAGTGAAAACCGTTAACTGGCATAGCCTGCAGCCTGCCACCCTGAAACGTATGCCCTGGTCAGAGACGCTGATTATGGTGCTGACGGTGGCCGTCACTGTCTGGACAGGTAATCTGGCGCTGGGCGTGCTGTGTGGGGTCATCCTGGCGATGCTGCTGTTTGCCCGCCGTATCGCGCACGTTATCCATGCGGAACGCCAGCTGAGCGAAGATGGCAGCTCAGTGCGCTATGTGGTGCGCGGTCCGCTGTTCTTTGCCAGCAGCAACGATCTGTTTGAGCATTTCGATTATGCCCATGACCCGAAAAAGGTGACCATCGATTTAACCCACGCACAGATCTGGGATGCATCCAGCGTCGCGGCACTGGATGGCATTGAGTACCGCTATCAGCGTTATGGTGCAGAGGTGACAATTGAGGGGCTGGATCCGCGCAGCACTGATTTCCATCAGCGCCTGACCGGTAATTTCGGCTAACAACTGCGTACTGCTGCCACTCTGGCAGCAGTACGCTTTAAGCCTGTTGCCGTCGCGCCCGGTAGCGGCCTACCATGGTAATCAGCGCCTGATAAATTAAACCGGCGTAGAGACTTGTCAGAATCGCCAGACCCGGCTCTTTACCCTGCTGCTGCCATGACATAAACCACATGAATACGCCCCACAGTACAGAGAACACCAGCCAGCCGCGGACGAACTTCATAATGCCATTCATAACGACTCCTCTTAAATGAAGCGCTACCTTAGCGTGCTCCTGCCCGCGACGCATGCTCAGCTTGCAGGAGTTGAGAGGCGTCTCAAATAATCGCCGTTAATTTACGAAACGTATCGCGTGTTCATCACTGACTGCGCGATTTTTTGGCGATTCTCTATACTTTACGTTCCGCTTACCTGATCAGGGAATTACGATGAAACGTACGGCTTACCTGTTATCGACGCTGGCTATCCTTGCTACCCTTACCGCCTGTGCGCCGCCACCGCCGGGCAGAGAGGCCCCACCACCGCCGCCGCCAGGCAAAGACGCACCTCCACCCCCAAGCGGACAGCAGCCGGTTGGCGCACCGGGTGGTGTCGGCCCGGCAGGACAACCGCAGGGATAATGTGTTTCAGGCCAGCCTGTCCCGCAGGCTGGCTAGTGCCGAAAGGCGCAGCCGCAGGCTGACATTTCACCCGGCAGGACTTTGCCAGAATGGGAGTGACGCTGCTGCAATTGCCCTTTTCCACCGCTGCTTATTGCCGGTTCCCCCAGCCAGCGATCTAACGCGCTGCCAATGATCTGCCTGATATCAGGTGACCAGCTGGTCAGATGCCAGGTCGGACTGTGTGCTTCCTCACTGTCACCAAATCCAGCCACTGCAAGATAAGCACCCTGACCGAAATCGCGTACTGCCTGTATCGCACCAAACGCCAGCCGATCGCTTTCACAGAAGAGCGCCTGAATACGTTCAGCGGCGCGGGTCTTTTTCAGATAATGCATCATCGCCAGATAAGCGCCGTCACGATCGTCACTGCCCGCAGTCAGTTCAGCGTCCAGCGTCCTGCCCGCCGCCTGTAGCGTGGTGCAGTAGCCCTGTTTTTGTGCGATGTCATCAGGCTGACTCTGCATAAAACCAAACCGCTGATGCCCCTGCGTAAGCAGTAGTGCTGCGGTCACTTCCCCTGCCCGCAGCGCATCCGCCTGCAGTTCAGGCTCAGCGTCGATCGCCAGCACCGGCAGATTGCAGGCATTGATAACTTTGTTTCCGGGTAATAACAGCAACCCCCGCAGCGCAAGGGGCGTGGCCTGACGGATGAGTGCTGTCATTGCCTCGTCGGTGTCGGCATTCAGCAGCACCGTGATAACACCCCGCGCGTTGAGCTGGCGCGTCACCTCATCCAGCATTTTCTGTTGACAGGAATGGCGCACCTGACTGGCGACAACGCCAATAACCGGGGGTAAAGGCGATAACGTTAAATCAGGCGTGAAAGCTTTTGTCATTGGCGTTAACTTCTCTGCGACGGTAAACCATACCTTTTACTTTACGGTAAGCCGGCCTGTTTCAACAGGTTACAGAATTCGATGCAGGCCGCAAAAATGCGTGAAATCAGATGTAATGGGGTATGTTGTGGCCGGGAAAACGGGCGTTGGAAAGTGGCAGGAGTTGGACCGGGCAGCAGGAATTGAACCCGCATCGTCAACCCATTAAGAGTTGCAGTAATACCTTTATACCATGCCCGAAGCGTTTACCAGAAAAGTACACGATGTAAACAAGGTTAGTGCTCCTTTCTGAACAGACAAGCGCAAGCGGCAGGTATATTCAGCAATTGGTGCCTGCACCCAAAAACAAGGCGCGGGCACTCACAGGCATGGATTATTCAGCTAACCTTAAATTTCAGGCAGCCTGTTCCGGTCAGAATTTATGGCCAAATTTATACAGAGGTGAAGACTATGCCTTCAGGACAATTCTACGTGGTTGATCAACCCGAACTGAATTTCACCGCCAGCTATCGTCTGGATACGGTCAACGACAAGCCCTTTCCGTCCCGGATGGTACTGGAGATTCAGAAGCAGTCGCAGCCAACGGATGCCTTTGATGCTATCAGCATCGGGCATGAAGTGACCTTTGTTTCATCCAGTGGAGAGGCGCAACGAATGGTTCTGGTCAGTAACACGGATGAGCAGCTGGTGTTCAGCTCCCGGGATTGATGGCAGTGGAGAATGCTAAACCCGTGTTCAGCGGCTGTGACGTCAGATAGCAGGCACAAAAAAACCGCCCCTGGGCGGTTACGACATTACTGCATATTGCTTTGATTTATTCTTTTTTCTTCGGCAGAAATATGGTGCCCGGGGCGGGACTTGAACCCGCACGACCTTACGATCGAGGGATTTTAAATCCCTTGTGTCTACCGATTTCACCACCCGGGCAGGGTGTAACTGGAGGCGCGTCCCGGAGTCGAACCGAGGTACACGGATTTGCAATCCGCTGCATAGCCACTCTGCCAACGCGCCTTAAACTGATGTGCCGTCAGGTTAACCTGACCTGCGAATCTGGAGCGGGAAACGAGACTCGAACTCGCGACCCCGACCTTGGCAAGGTCGTGCTCTACCAACTGAGCTATTCCCGCAATTTTCAGCAATTTCGTCGAACCTGCTGATTTTATTTATCTTCTGGCAGCCTGGCTGCCGTTCGATGCGATGCATTCTACTTAGATGACGCAATGAGTCAATAAAATTATCCTCACAGCGTGTCCGTTTGCTGCTTTTTAAATCGTATCGATCACGGTTCGAGCAGATCGCCGCGTGCGGCGCTTAAATACTGGAACATTGACCAGAAAGTCAGCACCGCAGCAATGTATAACGCTACCACGCCAACCGCCACAACGGTGGCATCAGGACGCCACAGCAAGGCAAACAGAGAGAACATCTGCGCAGTGGTTTTCACCTTACCAATCCAGGAAACCGACACGCTGCTGCGTTTGCCAATCTCTGCCATCCATTCACGCAGCGCAGAGATAATGATCTCACGGGCAATCATGGTGGCGGCGGGCAACGTAATCCACCACGCGTGGAAATATTCCGCCACCAGCACCAGCGCAATCGCCACCATCACTTTATCCGCTACCGGATCGAGAAACGCACCAAAGCGCGTCGTCTGTTTCCAGCGGCGCGCCAGAAAGCCATCAAACCAGTCGGTAATGGCCGCAAAAACAAAAATCAGTGCGGTAGCCAGCGGCGCCCAGGTGAACGGCAGATAGAAAGCCAGCACAAAGAACGGGATGAGCACGACTCGAAACAGGGTGAGACACGTCGGGATGTTTAATTGCATATGCCGGTAACTGTCTGGATATAGGTAGAATTTAACCTATGTTCCTACATTGCCCCCCCCGTTTCAATGCTAGTGTTTCAGGGAGTAGTATATTTTTTCTGCCAGCGCGTGTGAGATGCCGGGTACATTGGCGATCTCCTCCACCGACGCATTCATCAGCGGTTGCAGGCCTCCCATGTACTTGAGCAGTTGCTGACGCCGTTTCGGCCCTACCCCTTCGATGCTTTCCAGTGCGCTGGTGTTCTTTACTTTAGCCCGTTTTTTACGGTGGCCCGAAATCGCATGATTGTGAGCATCGTCACGAATATGCTGAATCACATGCAGCGCGGGCGCATCCGGTGGCAGCGAAACGCCCTCACCTTCGGCTTCAAAAAAGAGCGTCTCCAGACCGGCTTTGCGATCGCTGCCTTTTGCGACGCCGAGCAGAATAGGCCGGTTCTTATCCCAGGGGACATCCAGCTCCGCAAAAACCTGTTTCGCCTGAGAGAGCTGACCTTTACCGCCATCGATCAGAATCACATCCGGGATTTTATCTTCTTCAATCGCTTTACCATACCGGCGTCGCAGCACCTGATTCATGGCAGCGTAATCATCGCCCGGCGTAATGCCGCTGATGTTATAGCGACGATAGTCGGCACGCAGCGGACCATTCTGGTCAAACACCACGCAGGAGGCGATGGTCTGCTCACCCATCGTGTGGCTGATATCGAAACACTCCATGCGTGTAATCCTGTCGAGCTCAAGAAACTCCGCCAGTGCCATCAGCCGCTGATGAATGGTGGAGTGCTGTGACAGGCGCGTGGTTAACGCCGTCGCGGCGTTGGTACGCGCCAGTTTAAGATACCGGGCACGATCGCCACGCGGCTTGCTCTGAATATTCACCCGACGTCCCGCCAGCGCACTGAGCGACTCCGCCAGCAGTTCGCGCTCCGGCAAGGTGAAGTCCAGCAGAATATCCCCTGGCAGCGTGCGTGCTTCGCTACCCTGCAGATAGAACTGCCCGACAAAGGTCTGCACCACCTCGGCCAGATCGGTATCCACCGGCACCTTCGGGAAATAGCTGCGGCTGCCCAGCACTTTGCCCTGACGGATAAACAGCACATGAAGGCAGGCCATACCCGCGTCATAAGCCACACCCATCACATCAAGGTCATCACCCTGATTAGAGACAAACTGCTTTTCAGTGATCCGTCGTACGGCCTGAATCTGATCGCGCAGTCGTGCAGCTTCTTCGAAGCGCAGACCCACGCTCGCCTCTTCCATACGTTTGACCAGCTGGTTGAGTACCTGGTCGTCTTTACCGGCCAAAAACAGACGCACGTAATCGGTCTGCTGAGCATACTCCTCCTCACTAACCAGGCCTGCAACACAGGGGCCAAGACAGCGACCTATCTGATATTGCAGACAGGGACGGGAGCGATTGCGGTAGACGCTGTTTTCGCACTGGCGGACAGGAAAGACTTTTTGCAGCAGGCCCAGCGTTTCACGTACCGCATAGCCGTTGGGAAACGGGCCAAAGTATTCGCCTTTGGCATGCTTTGCGCCACGGTGCATGGCCAGCCGCGGATGGGTATCACTGCTGAGAAAGATGTAAGGATACGATTTATCGTCGCGCAGCAGTACATTATAGCGCGGCTGATAGAGCTTGATGTAGTTATGCTCAAGCAGCAGCGCTTCGGTTTCGGTATGGGTAACGGTGACATCGATGTGCTGGATATTGCTTACCAGCGCTTCGGTTTTGCGGCTGCCGACCTGGGCGCGGAAGTAGCTGGTCAGGCGCTTCTTCAGGTCTTTGGCTTTGCCCACATAAATGACGGTGCCTGAGGCGTCATACATGCGGTAAACACCGGGTTTGCTGGTTACCGTACTCAGAAAGGCTTTGGAATCAAAAACGTCATTCACTACTGATTAACGGCTCCGCATTATAGAGGCCATGTCGAATGGCCAGATGCGTTAACTCGACGTCGCCACTGATATTCAGCTTACTGAACATCCGGTAGCGGTAACTGTTAACGGTTTTAGGACTGAGATTTAACTGCTCGGAAATTTCCGTCACCTTTTGTCCTCGGGTGATCATCAGCATAATCTGCAATTCCCTTTCCGACAAACAGCTAAAGGGGGATTCCGCTTTTTGCGGCTCAATCTGGCTCAGCGCCATCTGCTGAGCAATGTCTGACGCGATGTAGCGCTGGCCGGCATTCACCGAGCGAATCGCATTAATCACTTCCTGGGGCGCAGCACCTTTACTGAGGTAACCGGCAGCACCCGCCTGCATGACTTTTGCAGGCAGCGGATTTTCCGTGTGAATGGTCAGCATAATGATTTTGATATCGGGATTGTAACGCACGATTTTGCGCGTCGCCTCCAGTCCGCCGATCCCCGGCATGTTCATGTCCATGAGGATCACATCAACCTGATTGGCACGGCACCATCTGGCAGCATCCTCGCCACAGTTGACCTCTCCGACCACGGCCAGACCTTTGACATCCTCCAGGATGCGACGGATACCCGCGCGGACAAGTTCATGGTCATCAACAAGAAGCACACTGATCAACGGGGAAACTCCAGAGGCTAAAAAAGAAGAAGCAATTCACGATTTCAGGCACCAATCATACCCGCTTTTACCTCAAAAGCACATCAACAAAGCAAAACAGTGCAGGCATTACATGATTGCAGCCAGGCCCGTCCGAAAGAGCTTAACCGCCTTCTCTTACAAAAAAACGGATCGGGAAATCATCGTCAAACTCTATTTAATTCAGCTGATTAACATCGTCTCGCTTCAGGGTTCAGCGCCGTTCACTCTCGTGACGCCTGACCCGAGAAAGGCTGTAATTACTTACAGCGATTGATTAATTACACTGGATAAACCAGCCTTTTATAATCAAGCGAAGCGGCCGCATCAGCAACTTACTGCCCCTGTGATATACTGACGCACTGCTGTTCGGACAGATTGCCGACACGTTGTTATTCACCAAGGAGAAACGCATGAGCGATGAAGATTTTGCAACTTCCCAGGAAGCCCGGAAATTAGCGGATGAAATCGCGGGCCTGAAGATGATGATTACCCTGATTCTTAAAGGTATGGGTCAGGCTGATGCCGGAAAAGTGATTATTAACATGGAACGCTATGTGCAGACGCTGGGCGACAAGCCTCAGGCGGAAGTGTTCAGCAATACCATCAAACAGATTAAAACAGCCTACCGTCAGTAAGCTTTTGCCCCCTGCAACGGGGGCAAATACGCTAACTGTGCGCCTGCCAGTTAACCGAAACGCCCAGCGTTGGCAGCACCTCTTCCGGGCTGAAGCGGCGAGTGCCCCGATATTTCTCTGCAAGAGCGGGCTGGACAACCGGAATACGGATCGCAAACAGATTATCTTCTGACAGGATGAGGCCCGGCGTCAGTGGCTCATACACCACGCCATGCTGCTCAAACATCTTCTCCAGCAACGGCGTAGCCGAACTGATGATGTACTCCATGCCGTTCAGCTCTGCCAGCTGCACCGCGTGCCAGAGAATGTTGAGCGGCAGTTCAGCGTCGACGTCCAGACGTGCCGAGAAGCGCGACATCTCCCACACTTTCTCATGGCTGAAAGGCAGCACAATGCCCTCACTCTGCTCAGGTTCGAACCAGGGCATCAGACGCGCACAGCCACTGATGCCTTCGCGCGCATTCCACGCGATAAGCCAGGTGACATCTGAACGATCGTAACGATCATATTCCTGTCCTGGCGTGCTCAGGCGTGGCGGTATTGACCACCCTTCGCCGCGCGCAAAAACGCTGTAACGGTAGCTGCCGAGTTCGGCAAGCAACGAGGATGGCATATCCTTTAATTGCGTTTGCACTATTTTCATCATGCGCCTCTGACATCCCCATGTTTGCAATGATTTCTTTGCGCCAGCCTGGCAAAGCCCCGGCGCAGGGTAGACAACAGACCCGGACAAAGGAACTGCCAAATGTAGCAGTTGTATTATGTTCAGATCAGTCCGATTGCCGCTGCGTAGCAGGCAATCTGCGTTTTATTGGAAACATTGAAACGCTTTTGCATATTTTTTTGGTGAAAGTTAACGGTATGTTCAGAGATGGATAAAATAAGTGAAATTTCGACCGCCGTTTTTCCTTCGGCTGTCCATTTCAGAATTTCCAGCTCGCGCTGACTAAACGCCTTTTTTAGTACCATCATTGCATCATCGCTAAAGCGTTCCAGCGTATCCAGGCTTAGTTCCGCCAAAAGGTGTAGTTTTACCTCCAGCTCCGCATGGCGGAGCTGGACAGAAATGGGCTGTTGCGACGATATAGATAATATACCAAGGACGCGATTTGGTGCCATTGCGGAGCAAGAAAATCCGCTCTGCAGCCCATATTCTCTCGCTTCCTGCCACAGATTGCCGGCGTCAGCGAACTGCTCTTTCATCCAGGCCATACCTCTGCCGGGTCGCTGGCACAATGTGAGCACCGGATCGACAGCGTAATAATTCTGCTTCTCATAACGCTTAACCCATAATTTGGGATAGGAGCTATGTAAATGAATACGCGGCCGGGTAAATGGCACCGGATGCTGTATCAAAAAGGCAAAATAATCGAAGCCTAATGATTCAGTAAACTGTTGCAATAACGTCTTCAATTCAGAAGTAACCGTTAATGCCTGAAATTTTTCTTTCACCTCGCTTCGCCAGGCGAAATAGTTTTCAGTACTCATATTGCCTCAGCGTTAATTTCACTCGTCCTTACGGTATTATTCATTCGGATTCATCGGATAAATTAAATTAACAGCAGAAAATTAATTTATCGTGGGGTGAATCCCTCACAATCAACAGTCCATTTAACCCTTCACCGTTATGACGGAGTGAAAAAATGCCCCGCCCTTACAATGTGAGGCCGGTCACAGCAATTTCAATCACCCCAGGAGAATAAGATTTTTCTGATAGAATTTCAATCCCTGTTATTAAATTGAAGTTTATCTCAGACCCAGGGAAGCGGCTGGAAATATCGAATCGCGTTACAGGGTGTTGAGTAAATATCGACTAAACAAAGCGTTGATTGCGCTTAAATAAGCGAAGCGGCAACACAAAACTGCCGGATATTTTTTATCAGGAAATAAGACTCGCTCGCTGACCGACGCCGCCCCTCTGCCCTGCGGCAGCCCGTGCTTTCCTGTCAGGACCGTCTCATCACGTGCGCCTGCCGCCTCTGAATACTGATTCTGCCTCACCTGCAGGCGCAGTCCGGCAAACGTCGCGGAGGGGTGCCTGATGGGACGATTCAGCTCAGCGACATTAACCAGCGGATGCGTTACCTCACTTTGTCTTCAGACAATTTTTTTGCCTGGAATAATCTGAACCGAAAGTTGTGCATTAAAGTAAATCAGCATGACTTATCACCTGTCCGGAGGCAATACACGACAATGATCACTATTAATGATGACAGTACGTTATGTCGACACCACGCTCAACGCTGACGCTATTTTAGCCATGAAAATCACTTTAACGATAGTCACACAACTGAATCACCTGGAAAAATTTTTAACGGGAGAATGCCCGATCATTATTTCGTGCTGCACGCTTTGTAAATACGATTAATTTCCCTTAATTCACGTTGCCGCATCGTGAAATAATTTCATCCTGCAGTTACTGGTGCTGTTCAGATAAAGTACCGAAACTTCACCGCTGATTAAGTTTATGTCCCTTTTCTGTTGAAATTTATGGCCCTGAAAAACCATGCGCGATTGGCCTTTAACCTGTTGCCAGCTATTTTTCAGCCGGGTCGGCACTGACGATGATAACTGGCTGGTTTTTTTCCCCAGCTGACCATTCTTTTGTGGGTCAGGAACGGTATTAATTCATCTCTGATGATTTACCGGCAGTATCCCGCGCCACGCATACCTAAATGAAAATGCGAGGCGTGCGCGGCGTTGTAGTCCGGGCCCAGCGCATTACCGAAGACCTCACAACCGCCACGCCACAGCGTATGCAGCATGGCCGCTTTGTCTTCCGGCTGTTGCCAGTGACGACTGACCTCAAGCCGCTGGCCATCAGCCAGTTCAAAGCGGGTCACGTCCCAGGCATCAGCGGTGGCATGTTCACTGAGCCGACCCTGTGCGCGGTGATAAATATTGCGGCAGGCATAGCTGCCAACATGGGTAATTCGTACCAGCGGACTGTGCATATCTCTGGTGATCTGTTCCCGACTGCGCAGGGCATACATGGTGCTGGCGACGGCCATCGGACAGCTGGCCAGAAAGCTGCTGCTGAGGCTGACCGGGCCAAATTTCTGAATTCGCAGTGGATGACTGAGCGGACAGTTGCCCGTGACCGCCGGACGCTCGCTGAAGCTGACCCATCCTGCCTGTTGCGCACGACGCATTACTGCCAGACATTCGTCAGGATCGCGGGCCAGTCTTTTCATCTTTAACTGCGTCATCCAGCCGGGTGGATCGGTAACGGAGAGCGGTGTAAAGGGATTGAACTGCGGCGGGAGATGCTGCTTAAGCCAGGGTAAGCTGACCCATCCCAGCGCCATTAACAGCAGAAACAGGATTAGCGTGCGCATAATTCCCTTTGCAGCGTAATGATTAATAAATAAAAAGTGTAGAAGCACATTCCGCTTCACGCCGTCTGCCTGACACAACGTGATGAATAATTACTCAGACTGACGCAGCATTGAACGAAACGGCCCTTCAGGACGGCTTACGGTGCGTAAAGCATCACAATTGATAAAAAAGCGTTACCCGATTCCGGTGCTCTTCCTCTATCTTATGCCCACTTGCCCCCGGGCAGACGCGTTTACTAACAGCCAGCAGAGCTGACACAACATCACGACAGGAAAGACAATTCTATGGTTGATCAATCTAAAGAAACCGCACGCGCACTCGACGCGCCCGACAAGCTACAGCGCAACCTGCACAATCGCCATATTCAGCTCATCGCCATTGGGGGTGCTATCGGCACCGGCCTGTTTATGGGCTCCGGTAAAACCATCAGTCTGGCTGGCCCCTCGATCATTTTTGTCTATATGATCATCGGCTTTATGCTGTTCTTTGTCATGCGCGCTATGGGAGAGCTGCTGCTCTCCAACCTTGAGTACAAATCCTTCAGCGATTTCGCTGCGGATCTGCTTGGCCCGTGGGCGGGCTATTTTACCGGCTGGACTTACTGGTTCTGCTGGGTGGTCACCGGCATCGCCGACGTCGTGGCCATCAGCGCCTATTTCCAGCTCTGGTTTCCGGGCTTCTCAATCTGGATGAGCGCCCTGCTCTGCGTGGTGGTTTTCCTGGCGCTGAACATTGCTACCGTTAAGCTGTTTGGTGAGATGGAGTTCTGGTTCGCGATTATCAAAATCGTCGCCATTGTGGCGCTGATCGTAACCGGCATTGTGCTGGTATCCATTCACTACCCTTCACCCGGTGGCGGCACCGCAGCGCTGAGCAATATCTGGGATCACGGCGGAATGTTCCCGAAAGGACTCAGCGGCTTCTTTGCCGGATTCCAGATTGCCGTGTTTGCGTTTGTCGGCATTGAGCTGGTGGGCACGGCAGCCGCGGAAACCCACGATCCACATAAAGTGTTACCGCGCGCCATTAACGCGATTCCGCTGCGGGTAATCATGTTTTATGTGCTGGCGCTGATGGTCATTATGGCGGTGACGCCGTGGACCCAGGTGATGGCCGATCGCAGTCCCTTTGTTGAGATGTTCGTGCTGATTGGCCTGCCTGCGGCGGCAAGTATCGTTAACTTTGTGGTGCTGACCTCGGCGGCCTCCTCGGCAAACAGCGGCATCTTCTCCACCAGCCGTATGCTCTATGGTCTGTCGCAGCAGGGTGTTGCCAGTCGCGCCTTTGGCCGTCTCTCAGCCCGCGCGGTTCCGACCACCGGCCTGTTCTTCTCCTGCCTGTGCCTGCTGCTCGGTGTGGCGTTGATCTATCTTATCCCGGATGTGATGAAGGTCTTTACGCTGGTCACCACCGTTTCGGCCATTCTGTTTATGTTCGTCTGGACCATCATTCTGTGCAGCTATCTGGCCTACCGTAAAAAGTATCCGCAGCGCCATGCCGGGTCGGCGTTTAAAATGCCACTGGGTAAGTTTATGTGCTGGGTGTGCATGGCATTCTTCGCCTTTGTGCTGGTGCTGCTGACGCTGCAGGACGATACGCGCCAGGCGCTGATGGTAACGCCTCTCTGGTTTGCACTGCTGGGTGTGGGCTGGATGCTGCGTAATCGTCGCAGCCGCTAATCCGTCACAGCATGAAAAAGCCCGGTCACCTGACCGGGCTTTTTTTGACTTTTTTACAGGCGTTCGCCCAGCGCAGAGAAAATGGCAGACAACGAGGGACGTTCATAAGGTAAGCGCTGCGGCCGCGAATCAGGCTGCTCAGGCGTGCCCAGACCAAACGTGAAGGTATAGCTATCGCCTTCGCCCATGCGCAGATCGGCTATCGTTGTCTGCCCGTCCTGCTCACGCAGGGCATAGAAGCCGTGGCTGAACCAGGCGACGCGCTCTGCGTACCCGCTGCCCCGAAATGCGTCGAACAGTTCAGGGTGACGCGGATACCATGTCACCTGCAGCGGACGCGAAGGCGACAACAGTGACCAGTAAGCTTCACCATAGCGATCCGGCGTCATAATCACGCTGCGCCAGACCAGCGTAGTAAAGGCCGTGGGCGTCACCAGGACTTTATCAGACGCAATGCCCTGCGCCGTCAGCGCCTCTCTGATCTGCCAGCCTGCAACGCCCTGAATCACCACGCTCCAGACCAGATAAAGCGTACTCAGCGTCAGGCCGAAACGGTTCCCGCGTACGCCTTTGTCATCACGACGCCACAGGGCGACAATCAGGCCCGCCAGCAGTGGCAGCGTATAGAGCGGATCGATAATGTAAATGCTGCCGATGGCATAAGGGTAATCGGTGATCGGCAGGCCAAGCTGCGTTCCGTACACCGTCATCAAATCAAGCAGTGGATGGGTAATCAGCGCCAGCCAGATCGCGGGCCACCACATCGCCCACGTTATGCGCTGACGAAAGCAGCCCGCAATCCCCCACGCAATCAGAGGTGAGACCAGCGTGAGCCAGATCAGCGCATGGGACTCCGTGCGGTGCAGGGTCATGTTGCGTATCGCATCACCATGATCAAGGAACACATCCAGATCGGGTAAGGTGCCGCAGACGCCGCCCACCAGCGCGGCCTGCCAGACCGGCACCCGACGTCCCATCACCGCAACACTGACCGAAGCACCCAGCACGAACTGCGAAACAGAATCCATTGATTAACCCCGTCACCGAATGATGAATGTGTCCTGAATTAGCGCACGCGAATGCCTTCAATGATCATGCGCTGAACGTTTTCAACGGTCTGGTCGAAAAACGCCGGATCGCTGAGAGTCTGGCCGGTCACGGCCTCAACCTGGGTGGCAAAATCGGCGTAATGCTGCGTGGTGGCCCACAGCATGAAGATCAGATGTTGAGGCTGGACGCCCGCCAGCCGTCCTTCATCAATCCAGCGCTCAATAATCGCTGCCTTGTCATCCACCAGTTGCTTGAGATCGCCCGCCAGCTCTCCTTTCAGCAGGGGTGCGCCCTGTAACATCTCCAGACAGAACAGACGGGAAGCCTGAGGGTGATCGCGGGACACTTCCAGTTTCAGCCGGATGTAACGCCGGATGGCGACCAGCGGATCCTGATCGTGCGCCAGCGCACGCAACGGGGCCAGCCAGACATCCAGGATCTGCTTGAGCACCGCCACGTAGAGCACTTCTTTAGAGGGAAAATAGTAGAGCAGGTTGGTTTTAGAGACATCGGCCAGTTCGGCCACCTTATCGAGGCTGGTGCCGTGAATACCAAACTGTGAAAAGAAGGTTAATGCCGCTTCCAGTATGGCAGCCCGCTTCGCTGCCACCGCACGCGAACGACGCGTTGGCGTTTTTTCATCGTTATTCACACGTTTACCTCATCCTTCTGGTGTCAGCGCATCATAGCAAAGGGATGCGTCGCTGCCCAATCCGCGCCCTGCACCTTTTTTGCTCAGCCTGCATGCAAAACGTGCAGCGAATTTTGACCAGATGGTCCGAAATGGACCCGTCAGTCCACTTAACCCTTTAGGGTTAAATTCAACTCATTGTTATCTATACCAATAAAAATTGTGGCACACAGTTTGCAAAATTGTGACTGAGCGCAGCCCACACGGATGTCG
This sequence comes from Pantoea sp. GD03673, assembly GCF_029844725.1. Classification (GTDB taxonomy): domain Bacteria; phylum Pseudomonadota; class Gammaproteobacteria; order Enterobacterales; family Enterobacteriaceae; genus Pantoea. Next base: position 146,196 of record NZ_JAOCKJ010000007.1, on the reverse strand, counting down.
CAGGATGCAGTGCAGCGCGTGAAACACCTTCCCCCATCGCAACGAGGTTTCACATGAAGATAGGCGTCTTTATTCCGATTGGTAACAATGGCTGGCTGATTTCGTCCAATGCGCCGCAGTACATGCCGACCTTTGAACTGAACAAAGCCATCGTGCTGAAAGCAGAGCATTATCATTTCGATTTTGCGCTCTCGATGATCAAACTGCGCGGCTTCGGCGGAAAAACAGAATTCTGGGATCATAACCTGGAGTCATTCACCCTGATGGCGGGTCTGGCTGCCGTCACATCACGCATCGAAATCTACGCCACCGCAGCCACCCTGACACTGCCCCCGGCCATTGTGGCGCGTATGGCGTCCACGATTGATTCTATTTCAGGCGGTCGCTTCGGTGTTAACCTGGTGACCGGCTGGCAGAAACCAGAATATGAACAGATGGGAATGTGGCCGGGCGATGAGTATTTTGGCAGCCGCTACGCATATCTGACCGAGTACGTTACCGTGCTGCGCGATCTGTGGGGCACCGGAAAATCGGACTTTAAAGGTGAGTTCTTCACCATGAACGACTGCCGCGTCAGTCCGCAGCCGCAGCGCCCGATGAAGGTTATCTGTGCCGGACAGAGCGATGCCGGTATGGCCTTCTCCGCTCAGCACGCTGATTACAACTTCTGCTTTGGTAAAGGTGTTAACACGCCTGCCGCCTTCAGCGCTACGTCCATTCGCATGAAGCAGGCCGCAGAAAAAGCGGGCCGTGATGTCGGCTCCTACGTGCTGTTTATGATTATTGCTGCCGAAACCGATGAAGAAGCGCGGGCGAAGTGGGAACACTATAAAGCCGGTGCGGATGAAGAAGCGCTCTCATGGCTCACCACCCAGAGTCAGCAGGACACTAAATCGGGCAGCGACACCAATGTGCGCCAGATGGCGGATCCGACCTCGGCAGTCAACATCAACATGGGCACTCTGGTCGGCTCTTATGCCAGCGTGGCGCGGATGCTGGATGAAGTGGCGCAGGTTGAAGGCACGCACGGTGTGCTGCTGACCTTTGATGATTTCCTGGAAGGTATTGAAAACTTCGGTCAGCACATTCAGCCGCTAATGACCTGTCGCAGCGCCCTGCTCGATGCACAGCAGGAGGTGGCATGATGAATACCGTTTATTGTGCCCACACGCCGGCTGTTCCTCAGGTTGAACTGCCAGCACGGCCAGAGCCGATCGCCTTTCCACCGGGTCAGACGGCACTAATTGTCGTCGATATGCAGAACGCCTATGCCACTGAAGGTGGCTACCTCGATCTGGCGGGCTTCGATGTTTCCGCAACGAAGCCGGTTATTGCGAAAATTCATCAGGCGGTGACGGCGGCCCGCGCGGCAGGCGTACAGATCATCTGGTTCCAGAACGGCTGGGACCGTGATTATGTTGAAGCGGGAGATGCCGGGTCTCCTAACTTCCACAAATCAAATGCGCTAAAGACCATGCGCAAACGCCCCGAACTGCAAGGTTCGCTGCTGTCAAAAGGCGGCTGGGATTACGCGCTGGTCGATGAGCTGGTGCCACAAGCGGGTGACATTGTGCTGCCAAAATCGCGTTACAGCGGCTTCTATAACACCTCACTTGACAGCATGCTGCGCAGTCGCGGGATCCGTCATCTGATTTTCACTGGCATCGCCACCAATGTCTGTGTGGAATCGACGCTGCGCGACGGCTTCTTCCTGGAGTACTTCGGCGTGGTGCTGGAAGACGCCACGTATCAGGCTGGCCCGGCCTTTGCGCAACAGGCGGCCCTGTTCAACATCGAAACCTTTTTTGGCTGGGTGTCGGATGTCGATACCTTCTGCGAAAGCCTGAATACCCGCTAACCCCTGAGAGGATGTCGCTATGCCGAAAAGTATCATTGTGCCACCAGGCACTACCACCCCCATTGCCCCGTTTGTCCCCGGCACGCTGGCGGATGGCGTGGTCTATGTCTCGGGTACGCTGCCGTTTGATGCTGACAACAACGTGGTGCATGTGGGTGATGCCGCCGCACAGACCCGCCACGTGCTGGAAACCATTAAAAAGGTGATTGAGACCGCCGGTGGCAGCATGAACGATGTGACATTTAACTCAATCTTCATCACCGACTGGTCGAATTACGCCGCCGTGAATCAGGTTTACGCCGACTACTTCCCCGGTGACAAGCCTGCCCGTTTCTGCATTCAGTGTGGGCTGGTCAAGCCTGATGCGCTGATTGAAATCGCCAGTGTGGCGCACATCGGCAAACCGGAGGTCTGATGCAGCTGGATATTCTGGGCCTGCAAAACCCCGAGGCACCCACGCTGGTGCTCTCTTCCGGGCTGGGCGGCGTGGCCGGTTTCTGGCAGCCACAGCTGGCGGCGCTGACGGCACGCTATCGGGTGGTGCTCTATGACCAGCGCGGCACCGGACGCAGCGCGGACAGCTTACCGGAAGGCTACAGCATGGCGATGATGGCAGCGGAACTGGCTGACGCACTGGCGCAGCACGGCATCCTGCGTTTCAGCCTGATCGGCCACGCGCTGGGCGGGCTGATCGGGATGCAGCTGGCGCTGGATTATCCGGATCGGATCGCGCGGATCGTGGTGATCAATGGCTGGCTGACGCTGAATCCTCATACCCGGCGCTGTTTTCAGGTGCGGCAGGATCTGCTGCTCAACGTCGGCGTTGAGGCATTTGTCCGTGCCCAGCCGCTGTTTCTTTATCCTGCTGAGTGGATGGCACAGCATCAGACGCGGCTGGAGCAGGAAGATAGCCACCACGTGACGCATTTTCAGGGGATGGAAAACCTGATGCGGCGACTGCACGCCCTGATGAGCGCCGACTTCAGCGCACGGGCGGCTGCCATTCCGCAGCCGGTGCTGGTGATCGCCAGCCAGGACGATCTGCTGGTGCCGTGGCACTGCTCTGCGGATCTGGCCGCAGCCCTGCCCAACGCCACTGAAAAAATGATGGCCTGGGGCGGTCATGCCATGAGCGTCACCGACCCCGAAAACTTTACTGCCCTGCTGTTGCAGTGGCTGGATGAAACTGATGACGTGCGGCCGCTGCAGCGCGTCGCCGGATAGCCCCTTAACGGAGAAGACGATGAGCCTGGATACCCTTACCCCTGCCGTTGAGAAAACGGCGTTTCGCCAAGCGATGTCACGACTGGGCGCAGCGGTCAACATCATCACCACTGAAGGCCCGGCCGGTCGCGCAGGCTTTACCGCCTCGGCGGTGTGCAGCGTCACGGATTCGCCGCCGACGCTGCTGGTCTGCCTTAACCGCTCTGCCTCGGTTTATCCGGTGTTCCGTGAAAATATGCAGCTTTGCGTCAATACGCTGGCAGCGGGACACGAAGCACTCTCTAATCTATTCGGCGGAAAAACGCCCATGGCCGATCGTTTCATTGCGGCTGAGTGGTCAACGGCCGTAACCGGCTCGCCGGTACTGAGCGGCGCGGTTGCCTCTTTTGACTGTCGCATCACGCAGATTGTCAGCGTCGGTACGCATGACACCCTGTTCTGCGAAGTCGTGGGCTTAGTGCGCAATGATGACACTCACGGCCTTGTATGGTTTGACCGGGGATACCATCCCCTGTTGCGGCAGGATGCCTGTTAACTCTTCCCTGAAACTTACCGGCATTCCTCACGCTCTGGAGTAGACGATGGCACAATCCTGGTTTCCGCAATGGCAAAAGAAGTCGGCACTGACAGAAAACGGCATTATCGCCCCGGATGAGACGCTGCCGCTGGGGCAGACGCTGGTGCTGGGGTTGCAGCATGCAGTGGCAATGTTTGGCGCAACGGTGCTGATGCCGCTGCTGATGGGGCTGGATCCCAATCTGGCGATTCTGGTCTCCGGTATCGGGACCCTGCTGTTCTTCTTTATTACCGGCGGCAGGGTGCCCAGCTATCTCGGGTCGAGCGCCGCTTTTGTGGGCGTGGTGATTGCGGTGACCGGCTTCAGCGGTCAGGGGCTGAATCCAAACCTTAGCGTGGCGCTGGGCGGGGTTATCGCCTGCGGCCTGCTCTACACGCTGATTGGGCTGGTGGTGATGAAGGCGGGCACGCGCTGGATCGAAAACCTGATGCCGCCAGTGGTGACCGGCGCGGTGGTGATGGCAATTGGACTGAATCTGGCACCGATTGCGGTTCACAGCGTCTCTGCGTCTTCATTCGACAGCTGGGTTGCGGTGATGACCGTACTCTGTATCGGTCTCGTCGCGGTGTTTACCCGCGGGATGGTACAGCGTCTGCTGATTCTGGTGGGCCTGATTATGGCCTGGGCCATCTATGCACTGCTGACCAACGTTATGGGGCTGGGCAAGCCGGTGGATTTTACGCTGCTGTCACAGGCAGCGTGGTTTGGCCTGCCGCACACCACCGCACCGACCTTTGATCTGCAGGCGATGGTGCTGATCGCCCCGGTAGCAATCATTCTGGTGGCGGAAAACCTGGGGCATCTGAAAGCGGTGGCGGGCATGACCGGCCGCAATCTTGACCCTTATATGGGACGGGCTTTTGCTGGCGATGGCCTGGCCACCATTCTCTCCGGTTCAATCGGGGGTAGCGGTGTAACGACCTATGCTGAAAACATCGGAGTGATGGCGGTTACGAAGGTTTACTCGACGCTGGCGTTTGTTGCCGCGGCGGTTATCGCCATTCTGGCCGGTTTCTCACCGAAGTTTGGTGCGCTGATCCACACCATTCCGGCCCCGGTGATCGGCGGTGCATCCATTGTGGTTTTTGGGCTGATTGCGGTGGCAGGCGCACGCATCTGGGTGCAGAACCATGTCGATTTAGGTCAGAACAGTAACCTGATTATGGTGGCTACCACCTTGGTTCTCGGCGCAGGGGATTTCGCACTGAAAATCGGCTCTTTCACCCTGGGCGGTATCGGTACTGCTACCTTTGGCGCGATTATCCTCAATGCCATTCTGCGCCGACGCAGTGCGGCGCAGCAGGATAAGCCGCTGGCGCGACAGCAGGGTTAACTACTCCAGCGGTGTGGCAGCAGGCTGCACCGCTTTTTTCCGTTTCAGTCGCAGCTCACTGACGATGACCCCGCAGACGATCAGCCCGCCGCCCAGCAACGCCAGTGCAGGCAGGCGCTCACCGGCAATACGTCCTACCACGCCCGCCCAGACCGGTTCCCCGGCATAAATCACCGTAGCGCGGGTTGGCGAAACGCTGCGTTGCGCCCAGTTCATGGTGACCTGAATCAGAGCACTGGCAGCGCCCAGCCCCAGCGCGCTGAGCAGCAGTGGCGTTGAGATCACGGGCACCGTTTCGCCATCAGGGATCATCAGCGCAAAAGCACACAGTGACGCCACCGCCAGCTGGATCAGGGTCACACGGCGTACATCGACCTGCCCGGCATACCGACTGATTAAGATGATCTCGGCGGCAATCGCCAGAGTGCTCAGTAGCGTGGCTATTTCACCGGCGTTAAGACTGATGCGGCCATCCTGCGGCCCCGCCACCAGCAGCAAGCCGGTAAACGCCAGCACAATCCCCAGCCAGGACATTAAACCCGGTGGACGACGCAAAAACAGCCACTGCAGCAGCGGCACGACCGGAACATAGAGCGCGGTGAGAAAAGCGGACTGACTGCTGGAGATGGTCTGCATTCCCCAGGTCTGCAGGCCATAGCCTCCGGCGATCGACAGGCCAATCAGCGCGCCCGCTTTCACTTCCAGCCAGGTCATGCCTGCCAGATAGCGGCGGAAAAAGAGCGCCAGCAGCAGCGCGGCGGTGGCAAAACGAAGCCCCACAAAGAAGAACGGCCCTGAGTGCTGCATCGCACGATGCACCACCAGAAAGGTGCCGCCCCAGATCATGGTTATAAAAATTAATACCAGCTCCTGCCGCGTCAGGCGCAGGGTTAAACCACGGCGTGTGTCCGACATAATTCACCTGATAATGTGTCCGGACGACATTGTGGGGAGAGCGAGGGGGAAAAGCAACGACGATAACCGCCAGCCTCAGCCGGCGGCAGAGTGGGGTTATGCGTCCGCTTTTTTAGGGCTACTGCGCCCGCCCTTCTCACCAGCACGGGCAGCGCGCTGCGGATCATTTTTGAAATTACCGCCGCTGTTTTTTCCCCCTTTACGCCCCGCTTCTGCGGCGCGTTCACGGTTCTCAGCAAAATTTCCTGAACCTCCACGATGTGTTGTCATGATTTGCTCCTGTCGCGTAGTGCGATAAATAAGAATGAAGTAGCAGAGAGCTGACGGCATGAAGCCTGAATCCAACCCATGCTTAAATAATAGCCAGATTCTCCTTTTACTCGCCCGACAGTCACATTTAGCAACAGACTAATCACCAGCAATTTGATTAAACAACGAACATTCTGCCAGCTTACAACCGATTAGCTGTGGATTTATTGCCCGACGCATTCGCTGCAACGTCTGTATCGCCTGCGTAAAACGAAAGCTCTTCTATACTTTTTCTGGACGTCAAAACCACCTGGAGAGATCAATGGCCAAGATTCTGGTGCTCTACTACTCGATGTACGGACATGTTGAAACGATGGCGAACGCAGTTGCTGAAGGCGCGCGTCGGGTTCCCGGCGCGGAAGTGGATATCCTGCGGGTACCAGAAACGATGGAGGCCGATCGCTTTGCACAGGTGGGCGGCAAAACCAACCAGCAGGCAGCAGAAGCGACGCCTGAAGTACTGCCTGACTATGACGCGATAATCGTCGGCACCCCGACCCGCTTTGGCAACATGTCCGGACAGATGCGGACGTTCTGGGATCGCACCGGCGGTCTCTGGGCGTCAGGTGCCCTGTCTGGCAAGGTTGCCAGCGTCTTTACCTCAACCGGCACTGGCGGCGGTCAGGAGCAGACGATTACCTCGGTCTGGACCACGCTGGCACATCACGGCATGGTGATTGTGCCAATCGGCTACGGCACCAAAGAGCTGTTTGATATTTCTGAGGTTCGCGGGGGTACGCCTTATGGTGCGACCACGCTGGCGGGCGGCGATGGTTCGCGTCAGCCGACAGAAGCGGAACTGAATATTGCCCGTTTTCAGGGTGAACACGTTGCCGGACTGACCGTCAAACTGCAGGACTGATTTAAACAAAGGAGAAAAGTATGTCTACTGAACAATCGAAAGCACACCACGTTGGCGAATGGGCAAGTCTGCGTCATACCTCCCCTGAAATTGCCGAAGCCATTTTCGAAGTGGCGAATTACGACGAGAGACTGGCAGAAGAGATCTGGCGGCAGCAAGGCAGTGATGACGTGCTGATCCGCGCCTTTGAAAAAACCGATAAAGATCTCCTGACCTGGGATGACAAGCCCGTAGAACGTAAGAACGTCTGATTCAGGGGCGGGACTTTCCCGCCCTCAATTTTTTAGCTCACCAAGGAGTACGCTATGTCTTCCTATCAAAGCATTAATCCCGCCAATAACCAGTTGCTGAAAAGCTGGCCGCCGCACGATGAGGCCGCCGTCAGTCATGCCCTGGACGTCGCCGATCGCCTGTTCCATTCTTCATGGAGCAAAGGTGACATCCAGCCACGTCTGCAGGTACTGAAGAAACTGGCTGACCTGATTGATAGCCGTGCGGAAGAGCTGGCCACCATCGCCAGTAAAGAAATGGGTAAACTGATTGGTCAGAGCCGCGGTGAAGTGAAAATCTGTTCCCAGATTGCCCGTTATTACGCAGAGAATGCGGAACGTATTCTGCAGCCACAGTCCTATCCCAGCGAACTGGGTGAAGCCTGGGTTGAGTATCACCCGATTGGCGTTTTAGTGGCCGTAGAGCCGTGGAACTTTCCTTACTATCAACTGATGCGCGTGCTGGCTCCTAACCTGGCGCTGGGTAACCCGGTGCTGGCAAAACATGCCAATATCGTGCCGCATTGTGCCGACATCTTCGAAAAGCTGGTGCGTGAAGCGGGTGCGCCTGAAGGGGCCTGGACTAATCTGTTCATCTCAACCGATCAGGTTGCCGATCTGATTGCTGATGACCGGGTTCAGGGTGTTGCCCTGACCGGTTCCGAGCGCGCAGGCAGCGCCGTGGCTGAGCAGGCCGGTAAGCACCTCAAGAAGTCGACGCTGGAACTGGGCGGCAATGATGTGTTTGTGGTGCTGGACGATGCCGATCTCGATGAAGCGGTTCGTCAGGGTGTGCAGGCGCGTCTTAGCAACTGCGGCCAGGTCTGTACCGCCGCAAAACGCTTCATCCTGCATGAGAAGATTGCCGACCGCTTTATCAGCCAGTTCAGCGCCGCACTGAGTTCCGCCACGCTGGGCGATCCGCTGGATGAGAAGACGACCCTTGGCCCGCTCTCCTCCGCTGACGCGCGCGATCGCCTGGTAAAACAGGTAGACGAAGCCGTCGCCAGTGGCGCAAAACTGGTCACGGGCGGCAAAGCTGTTGAGGGTGCAGGCTGCTACTATCCGCCCACGATTCTCACTGGCATCACACCGGATAACCCTGCTTATTATCAGGAATTCTTTGGCCCGGTTGCGCAGGTCTATGTTGTGGGTGACGATCAGGCCGCTGTGGCGCTGGCGAACGACTCGCACTACGGACTGGGGGGGTCGGTCTGGACCCGCGACATTGTACGTGGTCGCAAACTGGCCTCCGCCATCGAAACCGGCATGGTGTTTATCAACTCCCAGAGTGATACCTCTGCGGAGCTGCCTTTTGGTGGTGTAAAACGTTCAGGCTATGGGCGTGAGCTTTCTGATTTGGGCATCAAAGAGTTTGCGAATCAGAAACTGGTGGTTGTGGCGGGATAATCGCCAGCCCGCCATAAAAAAACCCCGTTTTCACGGGGTTTTTTCGTCTCAGCCGGACGGCAAAATTACTGGGTTGCTGTCGCCGCTGATGCTGATGTGTCAGTGTGCGCGGTCGCGTTCGCGGCATTCGTTTTGTCAGCCGTGGCTTTAGTATTACTGGCTGATTCCGCTGCTGCGTTGTCTGCTTTTGCTTTCTCAGCCGCTGCTTTGTCAGCTGCAGCTTTGTCCGCTTTTGCTTTTTCAGCGGCGGCTTTATCGGCTGCGGCTTTCTCGGCTTTTGCTTTTTCAGCGGCCGCTTTCTCAGCTTTTGCCTTTTCTGCCGCCGCTTTATCGGCTGCGGCTTTATCGGCCTTCGCTTTTTCAGCGGCCGCTTTGTCCGCGTCTGATTTCTCAGCGGCGGCGTTATCTGCGTCAGATTTCTCTTTGGCTGCGTTCGCTTTATCTGCTTCAGCTTTATCCGCTGCTGCATCCTGAGTCGCGGCGGCTTTCGCGCTGTCCTCGTCACTCTGTGCAGCCGTTGCCGGTTGTGGGGCCGCAGCAGGCTGCATTGGTGTGCCCTGGAGCGCAGCATTCAGCATCTGAGAGAACTTATCCCAGCTGCAATAGCCGTTTGCATCGGTTTCACAGCCAGCCAGCTGAAGCGTAACGCGCTTCGGCGGGTTTTTCAGGCTCAGCACGTCTGCATTGCGCAGTTGATCGGCGCTCTGATAAACGTACTCAACTTTAAGCAGGTCTTTGTCGTTTTTCGCATCATGCCAGCGTTCGAAAACAACCTGACCGCCAATAGGCGTTTTCTCGTAGGTATCGGGCAGCTCATAAGGTTTGACCTGCAACGCGCTCAGCAGCGAGGCGATGTTTGAGTCATGTCCTACCATCAGCGTGATTTTAGGCGCGTTTGCTTTATCCTGATCCACTAACTGACTGCGGATGTAATCCACCAGCGGTGCCGCCACTTCACGGGAAACATCCGGGCTGGTGAACAGCGCATCCTGATAGCCATTCTTGATGGCTGACAGCTCTTTCCACTGTTCAGGCGTTTTAATCTGGCCCCACGCCACCTGATCCAGCGGGAAACCTTCGTAATATTGCAGAGTGAACGCATCAATCAGGGAATTACCCACTTTCAGCGGACCGCTGACATTCGGTTCTTTGCCATTTTCAGCGCTGAAGGTGTTCTGACCACTGCTGAGATCGCACTGCTTTTTATTGTTGCAGGCAGGCGACGCTTTGTAGTCAATCATCTTTTCCAGGCGCTGGAAGGCAGGCTTCAGCGTGAGTTTTTCATTTGCGGCGGTCATGGCGGCCAGCGCTTTCTTGTTGAATGCGTCACTGTCATCGGTGATGACCGGATTGAAGATAGGATCCATGGAGCCCATTTCATCCTGATGCGTGACAGCGACGTCACAGCCAGGGAAAGCGCCATTGACGAAGAACTGCGCGGTCGCAACCGTGCGCTGCAGGCTGTTCGCGTAAACAAAGACGTTATTGCTGTCAGGGCAGCTGCCGTTCTTCACGAGGCCCTGCTGTGCCAGCCACTGACGGGTGTAGTTACCCATGTAGACTTCCAGCACGCCACCTTTAGTGGTCAGCTGTCCACCGGGAACATCCCACTGCGGCCAGCTTTTTTTGGTCGACTGCTCCAGCACACTGCCATTATCGGCCAGCGGCGCACGCAGATTGTGACGACTCAACATCAGCACCTGTTGCAGCTGCATATCACCATCAGCAGCAAATGCTGCCGTTCCGACCGGCAATGCAGCGAGCACTGACAATGCGCAAAGACTCAGTTTCTTGATCATTGTGCCTATTCCATTCATTCAGTAAAGAAACACTCTGGCTATCAATCGATTAGCTCGCCTCAGAGCGATGTGATTAACAGTGTAACTCAGCTCGCCTCAGAAAAGCGCCAGATGTTTGCAAAAACGGTGAGTGGACTATAGCAGAGATGCATCGGACAGATGAATGCGCAGCGTTGTGTCACAGACACAGACGGACAGTTTTCAGATTGGCTGAAGAAACAGGAATGGCAGAAACGAAACAGGCCAGCACTGAGTGCTGGCCTGTAAAATGTGGCGGAGGAGGAGAGATTCGAACTCTCGGATGGTTTCCCATCGGCGGTTTTCAAGACCGCTGCCTTAAGCCGCTCGGCCACCCCTCCGTTTTGAAACTGTACTGCACTGGCAAAATCATCAGAAGAGATTTTGCCACTTTATTACCCGGTTATTTCCCGTGGCAGATAAAGTGGCGGAGGAGGAGAGATTCGAACTCTCGGATGGTTTCCCATCGGCGGTTTTCAAGACCGCTGCCTTAAGCCGCTCGGCCACCCCTCCGCAATGACGCGCACTATAAACATCCCGTTTAGCGATGTAAAGCGTCTATCTGTCTATTCGCCTGAAAAACAGTCAGATTGTGATTTTTCGCTGTGAAAATCGCCACTCTGCTCAAACAATTAGCAGATTAGCGCGTAAAGAAGGGTAAAACGCCTTTTCCCTCATTAATGGCCTGCGTATTCTCGGCACATATTTTACCGTTCTGCTGATTAGTGTTCTGCTTAAAGGAGCGCAACATGGAAAGAATTGTCACCTCATCGCAGTCCTCACTGCTGTCAACGCACCGCGTTCTGCGCAATACCTATTTTCTGCTGGGTCTGACCCTGGCCTTTTCCGCCGCGACGGCAACGGCCAGCACGCTTCTGGCCCTGCCCGCGCCTGGCTTGATTCTGATGCTGGTCGGCTTTTATGGCTTAATGTTTTTAACCTACCGTCTGGCGAACAGCCCGATGGGTATTCTGGCCGCTTTTGCTTTCACCGGCTTCCTGGGATATTGCCTGGGTCCTATCCTGAGTGCCTACTTAACCGCAGGTATGGGCGATGTGATCGCGCTGGCACTGGGCGGCACGGCGCTGGTGTTCTTCTGCTGTTCTGCCTACGTGCTGACTACCCGTCGTGATATGTCGTTCCTGGGCGGCATGATGATGGCAGGCTTTGTCGTACTGCTGGTTGCGGTGGTTGCGAATATCTTCCTGCAGCTGCCTGCATTACATCTGGCTATCAGCGCCCTGTTTATTCTGTTCTCGGCCGGTGCGATTTTGTGGGAAACCAGCAACATCATTCACGGTGGCGAGACCAACTACATCCGGGCAACGGTCAGCCTTTATGTGTCGCTGTATAACATCTTTGTCAGCCTGCTGAGCCTGCTGGGATTTGCCCGCAGTAACTAACAGCCGTGACTGTCCGTCTGTTAAACCCCGCTTCGGCGGGGTTTTTGCTTTTACTGCCCGCCAGGTTTGATAAACTGCGCCGTCATTTACTGAGAGGAAGTCACGTGAATTTTAACGGTAACGAAATCGCCGTCGATGCCGAAGGTTATCTGAAGCATCCTGCCGACTGGAGTGAAGCGCTGGCGGCGCACATTGCGGAACGGGAAGGCCTTACCATGACCGGGGCACACTGGGAAGTGGTCCATTTTGTGCGTGCATTTTATCTGGAATTTAATACGTCGCCCGCCGTGCGGATGCTGGTAAAGGCGATGGCGCAGAAGTATGGGGAAGAGAAAGGCAACAGTCGCTATCTGTTTCGCCTGTTCCCTGAAGGGCCCGCTAAACAGGCGACAAAAATCGCCGGACTGCCAAAACCGGCGAAATGTCTGTAATTAACCGGTGGTGAAATTGCGGGGCGGCTCTGCGGGCTGGTGCGGCTCCACCAGCACATTATCCACGCGCGCGCTGCGTGGCCCGCCCGCTTTAAGCCACGCGATCAGCGCGTCAACCTGCTCCGCCTCACCCCAGGCCAGTACCTCTACGCTGCCGTCATCGAGATTTCGTGCGTAACCCTGCACGCCCAGCGTCCTCGCTTCAGCCTGCGTGCTATAACGAAACCCGACGCCCTGGACGCGGCCATGAACCCATGCTTTAAAACAGGCTGCTGACATTATTCTCTCCTGTTGCTGTTCGTTGCAATTTCCCGTTATCCACCGGACAATGGCGCCTCATTTTTTCAGGTAAGCATAGCAAACTATGACAGTCAGATTGATTCTCGCAAAGGGACGTGAAAAGTCCCTGCTCCGTCGCCATCCATGGGTCTTTTCAGGTGCGGTTGCGCGTCTGGAAGGGAAAGCGCAACTGGGTGAAACCCTTGACGTGTGTGACAGCAACGGTAAATGGCTGGCTCGCGCCGCTTATTCACCCGAGTCGCAGATTCGCGCCCGCGTCTGGAGCTGGCAGGCCGATGAATCCATCGATATCGCCTTCTTTGTCCGCCGTTTTGAACAGGCGCAGCAGTGGCGCAAATGGCTGGCGGCCCGCGATGGTCTGGACAGCTATCGTCTGATCGCCGGTGAGTCGGATGGTTTACCCGGCATTACCATCGATCGCTTTGGCAATTTTTTAGTCCTGCAGCTGCTTTCAGCAGGCGCGGAATATCAGCGTGCGGCGATCATTACTGCTCTGCAACAGTGCTTCCCTGGCTGTGCCATCTATGACCGGTCTGATGTCGCAGTGCGTAAGAAAGAGGGTCTTGAGCTGACTCAGGGCACCGTCACTGGTGAACTGCCCCCGCCTCTGCTGCCGATTACTGAACATGGCATGAAGCTGCTGGTTGATATTCAGGGCGGTCACAAAACCGGCTATTACCTTGATCAGCGCGACAGTCGCCTCGCCACGCGTCGTTACGCACAGGATGCACGCGTGCTGAACTGTTTCTCTTATACCGGCGGATTCGCTGTTTCTGCGCTGATGGGCGGCTGTAAAGAAGTGATCAGCGTCGATACCTCGCAGGAGGCGCTGGACGTTGCCCGTCAGAACGTGGAACTGAATGAGCTGGATCTTTCCCGCGCCCGCTTTGAGCGTGATGATGTGTTCAAACTGCTGCGCCGTTATCGTGACAGCGGCGAGAAATTTGATCTGATCATTATGGATCCGCCCAAGTTCGTCGAAAACAAAAGCCAGTTAATGGGCGCGTGTCGCGGCTACAAAGACATTAATATGCTCGCCATTCAGCTCCTGAACCCGGGCGGCGTGTTGCTGACCTTCTCCTGTTCCGGCCTGATGGCCACCGAGCTGTTCCAGAAGATCATCGCCGATGCCGCACTGGATGCGGGCCGCGAAGTACAGTTTATTGAACAGTTCCGTCAGGCAGCGGATCATCCGGTCATCGCCAGCTACCCGGAAGGTCTCTATCTGAAAGGGTTCGCCTGCCGCGTCATGTGACTTGAAAAATCAGCTCCTGCCCCCATATTGGTAAGAGAGCTTATTTTCGGAGGTCACTATGATTGCCAGTAAATTTGGTATTGGTCAGCAGGTTCGTCATCGTTTGTCCGGCGTACTGGGCGTTATCGTCGATGTCGATCCGGAATACTCGTTAGATGAGCCAAAAATTGAAGAGGTTGGTGCGGAAGAGAAGATGCGCACGGCACCCTGGTATCATGTAGTGATGGAAGATGAGGAAGGCGATCAGGTGCATACCTATGTTGCTGAGATTCAGCTTTCCGGTGAAACCAGCATTGAACATCCCGAGCAGCCTTCAATGGATGAGCTGGCGGCGTCAGTGCGTCAGCAACTTCAGGCCCCTCATCTGCGGCATTAATCTGTGGCGGCACGCTCTGCCGCCACATTCATCTGATTAGCGCGTTATCCCCAGACGCGGAATCTCAATCTTTGGACAGCGGTCCATAATCACTGTCATGCCCGCATCCTGTGCCAGTACCGCCGCCTGCTCATTAATCACACCCAGCTGTAGCCATAATGTTTTTGCCCCTGCGGCAATAGCTTCCTGCGCCACGCCCCATGCGGCTTCAGAATTGCGAAAAACATCCACCATATCGATGTTGCCCGGCACATCCGCCAGGCTGGCGTACGCCTGCTGCCCAAGCAGGGTTTTTCCTGCCAGTTTCGGGCTGACCGGGATCACGTCATATCCCTGATCAAGCAGATATTTCATCACACCGTAACTGGGACGGTCGGGGCGATCACTTGCTCCCACCAGGGCGATACGTTGGGTACGCGTCAGCACATCGCGAATTGTCTGGTCGTTCATCTTTATCTCCTTTCAGGCCAGTGTTGAGTGTAGTTTGGTGCATCCTTTAACGGCTAAGTCCCCGGCGAAATTAATTGAACCTGCGCACGAATAAATATGTTTAAATGTAAATTAACTGCCATAATGTAAAAATTTGCTACACATCATCCTTTGTGTCATCAGTTACCGGAGTTGAAATGAAGCTGTCGCTGGCTGTAACGGGGGTCATTATGCTCCTCGTTTCGGCGTCCTGTTCTGCCATCACATTAAAGCTCGATCCGCATATCGATCTGCTGGTGCTGGATGGTCGAAAAATTTCAGGCTCGCTCCTTAAAGGCGCAGACAGCTTAGAACTGGATCGCGGTCAGCATCAGTTTCTGTTTCGGGTAGAGCAGCAGCACAAAGGTCAGAAAGAGAGCGCCCTCTATTACCAGTCTGCACCGATGATCGTCACCTTTACTGCCGTAGCCAAAACCATCACCATTCGGTTACCGGCGCTGGAGACAAAACGCGAGCGTTATCATTTTGACCGCAGTCTGAACTTTCAGCTGGTGGATGAAAAAGGCAATGAGATCACCAGCGTGCGTGACCACCTGCCGACCACCGCGACAGCGGATATGGAAAAAGCAATGCTGAATTATAATCTCACCCGTCAGGTTGCCTCTGTGCCCCGGTTTGCAAATTCCGCTTCTGCTAAACCCTCTTCTGTCGGGCTTACCGCCGATCTGGACTGGACTACGCAGGCCGAACTGCCCTCACTGCATCGCTGGTTTCATCGCTTCGACGAAGCCACGCGTCAGCAATTTCTGACACTGGTCAAAATGCTACGTACGAGTTGATAGTGTTGAAAGGCCAGAGGTAAACTCGTGCTTTCTCTTCTTGCGCATGAGCCTTATCAGGACGCCTTTATGGAACAGACTTTTCGTACCCTTGGCACAACAAAACATATCGCGCTGGTTGCCCATGACCACTGCAAAGCTGCCCTGCTTGACTGGGTGAAACAAAACCAGCCCGCACTTGAATCACACATCCTCTATGCGACCGGCACGACCGGAAATCTGATTAATCGTGATACCGGCCTGAATGTGACAGCCATGCTGAGCGGCCCGATGGGCGGCGATCAGCAGGTAGGCGCGCTGATTTCAGAAGGGAAAATTGATGCACTGATTTTTTTCTGGGATCCGCTCAACGCCGTGCCGCACGATCCGGATGTGAAAGCGCTGCTGCGTCTGGCTACCGTCTGGAATATCCCGGTAGCCACGAACCGTTCCACTGCTGATTTTATTATTCAGTCGCCACTGTTTGCGCAAAACGTTGAAATCATGATTCCTGACTATCCGCGCTATCTGGCCGATCGTCTGAAATAGCTCAGGCTTTACGCAGCACGGGAACGCCCAGGTCACGGAAGTGATCGACAAACGGTGACGGCGCGGCTTTATCGAACATCAGAAAGACCTGCTGACGCGCACGCGTCAGCGCCACATAGGCCAGACGGCGCTCTTCCGCATCAGGAAACGCTTCAGGCTGCGGTAACAAACCCTGTTCAATTATCGACTCTTGTACTTCAGCCGGGAAGCCCTCTTTGCCCTGCTGTAAACCCAGCAGAATAACGTAATCCGCCTGCTGGCCTTTACTGGCATGGATTGTCATAAAGTCCAGTCTGAGCTTCGGCCAGCGGGTTCTGGCTTTATCCAGTAAATCCGGTCGCAGATAGTGATAGCGCCCCAGCAGCAGAATCCGCTCTTCAGGCTTTGCGTAACCGCTGAGTTTGTTCAGCAGCGCTTCCAGCTGATCCTCCCCCAGCAGTGAAATCGACTTTTTGTTCCCTTTGGTGACGCTGTTCAGCGGTTTTGCCAGCTGCTGCGGATTCTGCTGAATGAACCGGTTGGCAATGTCGCCAATGCGATCGTTAAAGCGGTAGGTTGTGTCCAGCACACACTGGTCGCCCTCACCAAAATAGTGATGAAACGCCGTGGTCAGAGTCATCTCTGCGCCGCTGAAGCGGTAAATAGCCTGCCAGTCGTCGCCGACAGCAAACAGCGCGGTGCGCTTATTCTGCTGGCGTAATGCGGTGAGCAACGCGGCACGCTGCGGCGAGATATCCTGAAACTCATCCACCAGAATGTGTTTCCACGGGCTGATAAATCGCCCTTTTTCCAGAATGGCAATCGCCTGAGCAATCAGACCTGAGAAATCGACCGCGCCCTCCTCTTTTAATGCGCTCTTCCACGCTTTCAGCAACGGTGCCATCAGTTTGATACGCTTACTGAACAGGTCCCTTATTTCGTCGGGGACATCTGCGATCATGGCCGCCTGCGCGCCACCGTGCATACGCATCAGACCGAGCCAGCGCTCCAGACGTGACGCCAGCCGGTTTGCCAGCTTCTCATCCTCCCAGAATGGTCCTTCGGGCAAATCCCACTCCAGTTCGTCACGCAGCCACTGACGCCAGCCATTTGCCATCGCTTTTTTCTCCTGGCACTGTTGCCGCCACTCCCTGAGCAGCAGCGTGCGACGCGCATCAGCATCGCCTTCCAGCTTGCTAATCACTGGCTGTTTATTGCTGCCTTCACGAATAATATGCAGCGCCAGGGAATGGAACGTCCGTGCCTGGATATCACCCGCGGAGAGCCGGGACTGGATGCGTTCATTCATCTCTTCAGCAGCCTGGCGGCCAAATGCCAGCAGCAGGATTTGACTGGCGCTGGCCAGCTTGCGCTGCATTAACCAGCCTGCACGGGCCACCAGCACCGACGTTTTACCGCTGCCTGCCCCCGCCAGCACCAGCAGTGAATCCTCGCCATTGACCACGGCCTCGCATTGCGATTGATTGAGTGGCGCGCTCTCAACGCTGGCGAAAAAGACCTCATAGCGGGTGAGCATAGCGGCCGTCCAGTCGCGGTTTCGCTGCCGCAAGGCCGCCTCGCCCTGCTCCAGCCAGTGCTGGCAAAATGCCAGGTTAGCACGACAGTCATCAAACGCGTTCAGGCGGGTGAGCGGCATCGGCAACGCATCGAACTGCCTGAGAATTTTAGTTTTCAGCGCCTGAAGCTCGTGACGGTTCAGCCAGCGATCCTGCGCGCTAAATGCCCCGATTTCGTCGCGTAGCGCCTGCAGTACCTCACAGCACACCGCGCTCATCTCCAGGCTCCAGTTCTGCCAGGCCTGCATCAGGTAGTGGTGAAAGCGCTGAGTTTCCTGCCATTCCGTGCCGTGCAGCCGGACCACTTTTTCATCGGCCAGCAAAAATTCCAGCTCGCCCCACACCAGCCCGCGCTTGCAGGCGATATCCAGTAACTGGTTGAAGGGGATCAGATACTCATGCCTGTCACCACTGACTTCGACACCCGCCGCCAGCAGACGAACACGATTATAAGGATGCTGGGCAAGCCGTTTGCCCATTGAGGTAGCTTTCAGTTCCACGCCGACACCAACGTCAGAGAATAGGATTAGGGGGAGTTTACCTGTCAGACCCTTGGCGCTCCAGCCTTAAAACAGGCTAAACTTGGCGTCACATCTTGCGGAATGCAAAAGGAAAAGAAGATCATGCGCACCGTTTTAAATATCCTTAATTTTGTTCTTGGCGGCTTTTTCACCACCTTAAGCTGGCTGTTTGCCACGTTAATCAGCATCGTGCTGATTTTTACCCTGCCGCTGACCCGCTCCTGCTGGGAAATCACCAAACTTTCGCTGCTGCCGTTTGGCAACGAGGCGGTGCATGTTGATGTGCTGCGTCCTGAAAGTAAGAGCCACATTATGAATACCGGCGGGACCTTTCTGAATATTTTCTGGCTGATTTTCTTCGGCTGGTGGCTCTGTCTTTCGCATATCTCCGTAGGGATTGTGCAGTGCATCAGCATCATCGGTATTCCGGTGGGAATTGCGAACTTTAAGATCGCCGCCATCGCGCTCTGGCCGGTTGGGCGCCGGGTCGTGTCAGTAGAAGAGGCGCGTGCGGCACGCGAAGCCAATGCCCGCCGCTATTAATACGATGTCAGATGCCGTGCCGGGCTGGCGCAAATATCTGTTTAACAGCACCTGGCGCTATCTGCTGCGGATCCTGTTTGCGCTAAGTGGCTGCGCGGCTATCCCCTGGTGGCTGCACCAGATTGAATGGACAATTCCCCTGACGCTGGGGGTGGTCGCGGCTGCGCTGGCCGATCTTGACGATCGGCTGGCTGGTCGTCTGAAAAACCTGCTGATTACCCTGCTCTGCTTCTGCATCGCCTCGGTTTCAGTAGAGTTACTGTTTCCTTATCCTTTTGCCTTTATTATCGGGCTGGCGATATCAACCTGGGGCTTCATTCTGCTGGGTGCCCTGGGTCAGCGCTACGCCACCATCGCCTTCGGTGCGCTGCTGATAGCGGTCTATACCATGCTTGGTATCGGGCTCTTCAGCCAGTGGACTACGCAGCCGATACTGCTGCTGGTCGGCGCACTCTGGTATAACCTGCTGACCTTGCTGGGTCATCTGATGTTCCCGGTTCGGCCGGTACAGGAACAGCTGGCGGGAAGTTTTTCACAACTGGCACGCTACCTTGATGCCAAGGCGAACCTGTTCGATCCCGATGCGGGCGAGCAGGATGATGCTGCGTTTATCGATGCAGCGATGGTGAACAGCCAGTTAGTGGCACAGCTCAATCTGACCAAAACCACGCTGCAGAGCCGTCTGCGCGGCGATCGCGGATCGCGCGGCACCCGCCGCAGTCTGCACTACTACTTTGTGGCGCAGGATATTCATGAACGCGCCAGCTCTTCCCATCTGCAATATCACCTGCTGCGCGGCGACTGGCGCTACAACGAAATTCTGTTTCGCTTTCAGCGCCTGCTGAATATGCAGGCTCAGGCCTGTCGCCAGCTGGCACACTGCATCCTGATGCGGGAAAGATGGGTGCATGACAGCCGCTTTGAGCGCGCCTTCGAACGATTGCAGAAAGCGATTGAACGGCTTGAGCAGCGTGAGCCGGAAGCGACGCATACCCGCGCACTGTTCTGGCTGCTGCGCAACCTGCGCGCCATTGACGCACAGCTCGCGTCCATCGAGTCAGAGCAGACGCTGGCCGGTGAAGATCCTCAGCACAGTGACAATCTGCTGTCACGCGAAGGATTGAGTGGCTGGAGTGATATCCGGCTGCGCTTTAGTCGTCATCTTTCTCCCTCGTCGGCACTGTTCCGGCATGCGGTTCGTATGTCAGTGGTGCTCTGTATTGGCTATGGCTTTATTCAGATTACCGGACTGGAGCGGGGCTACTGGATTCTGCTGACCAGTCTGTTTGTCTGCCAGCCCAACTATAACGCAACGCAGCGACGCCTGGCCTTGCGCATCGGCGGAACGCTGGCGGGGATTGCAATTGGTTTGCCCGTTTTATGGCTGGTGCCCTCCATTGAAGGGCAGTTAATCCTGATTGTCATTACCGGCGTGCTGTTCTTCGCTTTCAGGCAGGTGCAGTATGCGCAGGCTACGCTGTTTATCACGCTGCTGGTGCTGCTTTGCTTTAACCTGTTGGGTGAAGGGTTTGAGGTCGCCCTGCCCCGGGTGGTCGATACCTTACTTGGCTGTGGTCTGGCCTGGCTGGCTGTCGCATTTATCTGGCCTGACTGGCGCTTTCGTCAGCTTCCGGCGGTCGCGGAACGAACCCTGAAGGCGAACTGCCGCTATCTGGATGCGATCATGGAACAATATCATCAGGGCAAAGATAACCGGCTTGCCTACCGTATTGCACGCCGTGACGCACATAATGCAGATGCCGAACTGGCGTCAGTCGTCTCCAACATGAGCAGTGAAAGCCGCACCAGCCAGAAGCTGCGTGAATCGGCTTTTCAGTTGCTTTGCTCCAATCACTCCTTTCTGAGTTACATTTCCGCGCTGGGCGCTCACCGCGATAAAATTGACGCGCCCGACCTGCTGGCATTGCTGGATGATACAGTTTGCTATGTTGAGGATGTGCTTCAGACGGATGTGGTCAGCGATGAACATGTTGAAACGATGCGCCAGCAACTGACTCAGCGAATCAGCCAGCTCGCCACAGATGCGGATACGCGTGCGCCGCTGGTGCTCCAGCAACTCGGTCTGCTGGTAGCGTTAATGCCCGATGTGGCACGCCTGCGCCGCACGCTCATTACTGACTAACTCTTACTGCTTCTGAGGTTTGGGTTTGATAAAAGAGTGCGCTGGAACCATGCATTCAGCTCGGCACGGGTTGCCTGCGGCAGGGCGGCTGCATGGTGGCCCGTAATCGCCCCCTGCAGCGCCAGCAGTGTCTGAAAGCCAACGTGCTGGTTGATGGCTTTTAACTTCAGCCAGCACTGCTTGGCCCCCATCTGATAAAGATGATTGACGCTCATCACACCCGCCTCGTAGAGCATCATCTCCATGCGTACGCTGAGATTGGGCAAATCTTTTAGCCGCGGAGAGGCCTGCCTGTCCTGTAACTCCAGTTGCGCCGTTTCCAGAGAGGCGGCTGAAAGCGCCAGAAGATGATCAGGGTCGCGCCATAACGCGTCATCAACCCGAAAGTAGTTAAGGCTGACCAGTTTGCCACGCTTGCGGAAAACCAGGGGCTGCAACGGACTTTCGGTAATGTATTCGCGCAGGGGTTCACTGGCACGCAAATAGAGATCGTCTTTATTGATTAACGCAAAAACCACACTTTCAACAGCCAGAGCATATCCCCCAAACTGGGTGCGGGACTCTATCGGTCCCAATGGGGCCAGATGCGCTCTTGAGCGCTCTACAACCGGATTCACCTTTTTCACTGCATCACCTCCATGTAAGAAACACTTCATAAATTACCTTGGGTATCAGGCAATTAGAAGATAAAAAAAAGCGTCAGCCGGTTCAACGAATAAATACGGCTTCCACTAATCTTGTTGCGTTTTTGCGAGGCGTTTTCAGAAATTTGGGTTGATCTTTATCCAGGATGACAGTACTGTATATTCATACAGTCCACTGCTGGTGATTAACTTATGCGAACACAACATCCTAATAATGCACGCTATGCTCATCATTACGCGTCCTCTTCCGTTCCGG
The DNA here is from genome assembly GCF_029844725.1 of Pantoea sp. GD03673. Taxonomy (GTDB): domain Bacteria; phylum Pseudomonadota; class Gammaproteobacteria; order Enterobacterales; family Enterobacteriaceae; genus Pantoea. The sequence continues at coordinate 124,398 of NZ_JAOCKJ010000007.1, read as the reverse complement.
CCTCTCTGGGGGGTGGAATTACTGAGTTACGCTACAGCGAGCAGCCCGGTATGATGCAGATGCTACTGTTGCCATTATTGCAGCAGCTGAGTCAGCAATCACGCTGGCAGCTGTGGTTAACACCGGCACATAAACTGAATCGCACCTGGATGCAGGCATCAGGATTACCTCTGGATAAAAGCATGCATATCGCAGATTCTGAACGTCTGAACGCGGTGGAAGCGATGGTCAAAGCATTACGGACAGGAAATTACAGTGTCGTTCTGGCATGGATTCCTTATGACCTTGACGAAGATGAACGGCGTCAACTTGAAAATGCGGCGGCAGAGGGTGAAGCGCTGGGTTTGATTTTGCGGGCAAGCGGGACATCGGAAGCGCCTCTCAGACCGCAAACTGCGATAAAAATTCAGTCGGATTTGTTTCATTAAGTAAAAATAAGAAGTTTCCCAAGCTATTTTTCTTATCTGTCGTCGCTAAACCACTTATTCTGTTAGTTCGAGCTGTGACAATGGTTTAGCAGGTTTTTAAGGCTTTTTGCCGCGACAATACTACCAAGCTAATTGTTAGAAATTATGTATAAATCGCTGTTTTTTTACAGAAGCGCCTCACATCATACTTGTAAGTTTCCAATCTCGTTGTAGACTTTATCTCGCCAGGGTGCTCAATAACCTCCGTTTTTTGCGGTAGAGTCATAAGCGAGCGTTTTGACCCGGCGAAGGATTTAAACCAAGAGCAACCTTTTTGCTCATTGCCTATTTGGATGATAACGAGGCGCAAAATGAAAAAGACAGCTATCGCAATTGCAGTGGCACTGGCTGGCTTCGCTACCGTAGCGCAGGCCGCTCCGAAAGATGACACCTGGTACACCGGTGCTAAACTGGGCTGGTCTCAGTATCACGACACTGGTTACTACGGTAACGGTTACGAGAACAACAACGGTCCAACTCATGAAAGCCAGCTGGGCGCAGGTGCGTTCGTTGGTTATCAGGCAAACCCATACCTGGGCTTCGAGCTGGGCTATGACTGGCTGGGCCGCATGCCTAACAAAGGCACTGTGACTAACGGCGCATTCAAAGCACAAGGCGTTCAGCTGGCTGCTAAACTGAGCTACCCAATTTATGACGATCTGGACGTGTACACTCGTCTGGGCGGCATGGTATGGCGTGCAGACGCAACGCAGACTAACCCAACGACTGGCCGCATCAGCGACCACGACACCGGCGTATCTCCGCTGGCTGCAGTTGGTGTTGAATATGCGCTGACCAAAAACTGGGCTACCCGTCTGGATTACCAGTGGGTTAACAACATCGGTGATGCACAGACCGTTGGTGCTCGTCCAGACAACGGCATGCTGAGCGTAGGCGTTTCTTACCGCTTCGGTCAGGATGACGTCGCTGCTCCGGCTCCAGCACCGGCGCCAGCACCAGCTCCAGTTGTTGAAACCAAGCGTTTCACCCTGAAGTCTGACGTTCTGTTCACCTTCAACAAATCTACCCTGAAGCCAGAAGGCCAGCAGGCTCTGGATCAGCTGTACAGCCAGCTGAGCTCAATGGATCCTAAAGATGGTTCCGTTGTCGTACTGGGCTTCACCGACCGCATCGGTTCAGAGCAGTACAACCAGAAACTGTCTGAGAAACGTGCTCAGTCAGTCGTAGATTACCTGGTATCTAAAGGTATCCCTTCTAACAAGATCTCTGCACGTGGCATGGGTGAATCTAACCCAGTTACCGGCAACACCTGTGACAGCGTGAAAGGCCGCAATGCCCTGATCGACTGCCTGTCGCCGGATCGTCGCGTAGAAATCGATGTTAAAGGCATCAAAGACGTTGTAACTCAGCCACAGGCTTAAGTTACATACGTCAAAAAAAACCCCGCTAAGGCGGGGTTTTTTTATGCCCGTAATAAACGGGTCTTCATTTTGCCCAATCTGAACGTCCTGCCCGCTTACTCGCTCTCGGAACCCGATTTACCCAGAATTGCCTGCAAATCCTGCTTCAGACTCGACATCTGAGTGGCATATTTCTCTTTACGTTCCGCATCTTCAATCAGTTGGACAATCGTTTCAGAAAGCGTGCAGCCTCGCCGCTGTGCCAGACCCGCCAGTCGCTGCCAGACCAGATACTCAAGGTCTATCGATTTTTTACGGGTATGCTGATGCTCAGCGTTGAAATGGCGTTTCCGCCGGGCGCGGATGGTCTGCTTCAGTCGGTTATCAAGATCAGAATGAATATGTTCTGCAATCCACTCATTCACCGTCACCGGATTGTTTTCCATCGCCAGCAGCTTATCCACTGCCGCCTGTGCCGCACTTAACTCAAGGTGACGCGTGATCAGTTCACCTTCCCGATGTTTTTTCACCAGGTATTTCCACTTCCATCCACATTCAAGATTTTCGAGTTGCTGGTATTTCATCGGAATCTCATCGTGATCACGTAACGGGCTAAGAATAACAGCTTTTTTCCCGGATGCAGCAACGAAAAACATGCTGCCATCGTCACATCTTCAACAGGAAGTCTGCAGTGCTTAACAAGGGTGAATCCTGTATAATCTCGCTTTTCTTAAAACAGACAAATGCGATTATTTTGACCAGCACTCAACTTACGTGGCAGACCTTACAGCCGGATAGCGCGCAATACCAATCCGTTTTCTCCCGAATTGCTGATGAAGAAACTGATGCTCTGGCAACGGTACAGCCCCGGTTGCTGAATGCGCTGGCGCATTTACACCACCAGACGCAGGGATTTCCGTTACTGCTGGTCAGAAGCCAGGAGAATCGCGATTATCTGGCATTCATCGTTCAGGCCGCGCAGCGGGTCATGGCTGACAGTACCACGCTGTATGGCGGTGATTACCATATCATGGCTGACAACGTCACGCTTCAGCCCCCTTCTGATCCGCAACGCCCCTTCACCAGTCAGGGGGGGATTCACTTTGCCGAGTGGATTGAAACGGAGCAGTTATTTGGCTGCGTGCGCCAGTATAAAGACCGCATCCAGCTTGAACCGGGGCTGATTCATCGCGCCAATGGCGGCACGCTGGTGCTGTCACTGCGCAGTTTGCTGACGCAGCCGATTCTCTGGCTGCGCCTGAAAAAGTGTATTGAGCAAGGCTATGTCGAGTGGACATCCCAGGATGAACGCCGGCCGCTGCCTGTCTCGATTCCTTCATTGCCACTCAATCTTAATCTGGTCCTGTGTGGCGACCGGGAAGCACTGGCGGATTTTCAGGCGCTCGACCCTGAAGCGCATGAAATGGCCATCTATACTGAATTTGAAGAGAACATTCAGATTCTGGATGAGAATGACATGCTGGCCTGGTGTCGCTGGAACGCTGAACTGGCGCAACAGGCGGGCCTGCCCCTGCCGAAAGCGGACTTCTGGCCAGAGCTGATCAAAGAAGGTGTCCGTTACAGCGGCGATCAGGATACGCTGCCACTCTGCCCTCGCTGGCTGCAGCGGCAGATGCGCGAGTCGGCCCTGATGGGGGATGCACTCAATGCCGAAGCACTGCGCGACGCGCTGGAAGCACGCTTGTGGCGCGAGAATTACCTTAATGAACGCATGCGTGATGAGATTCTGCTGCAACAGATTCTGATTGAAACCGAAGGCGAAGTGGTTGGTCAGATTAACGGCCTGTCGGTGGTGGAATATCCTGGTCATCCCCGCGCCTGGGGCGATCCATCACGTATCACCTGCGTCGTCCATCCTGGCGATGGCGAGTTCATGGATATTGAGCGCAAAGCGGAGCTGGGCGGTAACATCCATGCCAAAGGCATGATGATTATGCAGGCTTATCTGATTGCAGAGCTGGAGCTCGATCAGCAACTGCCCTTCTCAGCCTCCATGGTGTTTGAGCAATCCTATTCCGAGGTGGACGGCGACAGCGCTTCGCTGGCTGAACTCTGTGCCTTAATCAGCGCACTGGCGAATCAGCCGATCAATCAACAAATCGCTGTGACGGGTTCAGTCGATCAATTCGGCAACGTACAACCGGTAGGCGGACTGAATGAGAAGATCGAAGGCTTCTTTGATATCTGCCATCAGCGTGAACTGACGGGTCAGCAGGGTGTGATTATTCCCGCCTGCAACGTGCGTCATCTCAGTCTTAATCAGGCGGTTGTCAGTGCGGTTGAACAGGGCCGATTCCATATCTGGGCGATTGACCGTGCCGATGAAGCATTGCCGCTGCTGACCGGCAAAATCTGGAGTAGTGAAGATGGTCAGGGTGATAGCCTGCTGAACACCATTCAGGAGCGTATCAGCCTGTTCAATCAGCCGGACGTGCCGCAACGTCCCTGGGCGCTCCGCTGGCTTAACTGGTTTAACCACCGTTAATCCGATTTGCTCAGCGTACAACTGTTCGCTAATATTCGTGATTCACTAAAACAAGGCTTATTGAAAACATGGTAGATAAACGCGAATCCTATACCAAAGAAGATCTGATTCTGTCAGGTCGTGGTGAACTGTTTGGCGAAAATGGTCCGCCGCTTCCCTCTGGCAACATGCTGATGATGGACCGCGTGGTCAAAATGACCGAAGACGGCGGCAAATATGACAAAGGCTTTGTTGAAGCAGAGCTGGATATCAATCCCGATCTCTGGTTCTTCGGCTGTCACTTTATCGGCGATCCGGTCATGCCGGGTTGCCTGGGCCTTGATGCCATGTGGCAGCTGGTCGGTTTCTATCTGGGCTGGCTGGGCGGTGAAGGTAAAGGCCGTGCGCTGGGCGTGGGTGAAGTGAAATTCACCGGCCAGGTCCTGCCGGATGCGAAGAAAGTTACTTACCGCATTCATTTCAAACGCGTAATCAACCGTAAGCTGGTTATGGGCGTGGCAGATGGCGAAGTACTGGTTGACGGTAATCTGATTTATACCGCCAGCGATCTGAAAGTCGGCCTGTTCAAAGATACTGCCGCTTTCTAAGCGTTTCCTCCCGGAAACAAAAACCTCCGCGCATGGCGGAGGTTATATTCCCTTTTCAGTGACATCCGGTTATGCAGCTACCGACCTGTCCTCCATGGCTTGTCGCCAACCTCCCAACCAGTGAGACTTAGCGTCAATCAACTGATACGGACACATCTCTTTTGAGCGTCCAGTAATGCCTGCCTGATAACCACGTGAATGGGCGCGTTCGAGGCGGTCTCGTTTCTGTCTCTTCATACTCCGTGTCCCTCATGTAAGGTCTGTGGAATCTGGTGGAAAGAAAAGTGGTGAATTAATGTTCAACCACCCTTATGTTCTACCCCCTGCGCACCCAAAGATCAATGCCCAATCTTCATGCCAGTGTCATAAATGTGACCTTAATCGGTAAAATTAAGACCGTTTTGTGATGCATCCGACAACACTATCTCCATGAATAAGCTAATAAAAAAGCCCCTGACCGATGTCGAAAGAAACTCGACATGGGTCAGGGGCTTAGCTTATTTATTCACATCATTCTTAATTTAACGCAACCACACTATTAGCAATGTTTTGCGCCGTCTGCTGCCAGCCTGCCGCCAGCGTTCTGACCATCGCATCATAGCCATCTTCCGTTTGCGGCAGTACGTGACTGAAAGCCTGTTTAGTCAGGCGGCCCTGATGTTCCAGCGTCCATTCGCCACTCACGATGACTTTGCCATCATAGCGTCCCTGGAAACCTGTGACAGTCACATTCAGCGTGTCGTGCTGCGCGCCTAACGGCGAGCCCGCCACCAGCCGACCGGGCAGCGCCTTGCTCAGATTGGTGATCAGCGTTTGCTGCAGCTGCTGATCGAGCGGACTGGCCCAGAGGTTATTTGCGGCGATAACATATTTGACATCGCTGGTCTGGTAAACCAGTCCGTTGCCTGCCAGATAGTCCGGCACCGTCACCTGCTGCACCCACAACATAGGCTGAGCTTCATTCAGCTGACTGCGGGTGACCTGCATCGGTGCCGTCCCGGAGGGAAGCTGATACCAGGTGTTGTCAACGGTGCTACTGCACGCACTCAACACCAGCGCGGCACAAAGTATCAATCCTTTTTTCACTGTTTCGCCCTCTTCGGCTGGGGATCCTGTCCCGGTTTCGCCTCAAATACCAGCGCATTGCTCTTGGTATTAAGCGTTCTCAATACCGGCTGGAGTTCACGCAGAACCTGATCCAGACGCTGCATATCGCCGACCAGCTTGCTGTACGCTGGCGAACCTGGCTGCAGGCCCTTCATGCTGCGGTTCAGCTCGCGTAACGTCTGCTGCAGATCTTCCGGCAGGGTTTTCATAGCCGGACTGCCGGTGACGTTGTTGATGTTGTCGATGGTGCGCTGCAGATCACGCATCGTTTTCTGGCTCTCTTTCAGCGTACCTGTCGCTTCATTGACCATACCGTTCAGTGGCAGACTGTTGATCTTATCCAGTGCCGCCATCAGCTTCTGCTGAATCTGGCTCAGGCCACCGCTGACCGTTGGGATCACTTCATAGCCAGACACTTTCTGCGGGCCTTTATAGGCTGGCGCATTGTCATAGAAGTCGAGATCAACATAGAGCGCACCCGACAACAGGTTGCCGGTTTTCAGCGTGGCACGCAGGCCACGTTTTTTACCATCCTGCAGATGCTGCTCCAGATCGAAGTTCTCACCCAGTCGGCTGACAAAGCGATCCGGCTCGATGCGGATCAGCACCGGCACGCGGTAATCATTATTCAGCGCCTGGACCAGACCCGCTTTCATCAATGGCGCTTCGGAGACGGTACCCAGACGGATGCCTCGGAATTCCACTGGCGCACCCGCCTGCAGACCACGGATTGAGTCGGAGAAGAACATCACGTAGTCGACATGATTGGTATAGAGCGAATCCTGAATGCTGCGCTGATCGTCAAACAGATGGTAGTCAGACTTGTTCTGCGCTGGCTCGCCCAGCTCCCAGCCATCGGGCACGTCAAAACTGACCCCTCCGCTGAACAGCGTGGTCAGCGATCCCATTTCCACCCGCATCCCTGACGCGGACATGTCCACGGCGATGCCGCTGTCCTTCCAGAAGCGTACATTGGTGGTAATCAGGCGATCGTACGGCGCGGCGACAAACAGCTGATAGGTCATCATACGTTTGTCAGTATCAAAAACGCTGGTCTCGACCGTACCGACACGGTAGCCACGGAACAGCACCGGATCCCCCGGATTGAGCTGACCCGCCTTTTTACTGTCCAGCACAATGCGAATGCCTTTGGCATCCGGTGGCGCTAACGGCGGCGCATCCAGCAGCGTAAACTGGTCGGGTGGCTGTTTTTTAGTACCGGGCTGCAGTTCAATGTAGGCACCTGACAGCAGCGTGCCAAGACCGCTGATCCCTTCACGGCCCACCTGCGGTTTGACTACCCAGAAAACACTGTCGCTGTGCAGCAGTTTTTCCATGCCCGCGTTCAGACGCGCTTTGATTTCCACATGGTGAAGATCGTCGCTTAACACTGCGCTCTCCACCACACCAACATCCACACTGCGGCTTTTAATCGTGGTTTTACCCGCCACAATGCCTTCGGCGTTTTCAGTGATTAACGTCACTTCCGGCCCCTGATGGCTGAAGTGATAAAAGAGGATCCATCCGCCGATTAACAGCGTAACGATGGGGACAATCCAGACCGGCGACCAGCGCTTAATCTGTTCCACTTTTGCGTGGCCGTGGTTAGTTTCCGTCAAGGCGCGACTCCTTCAAATTGTTTTCGCGTACACGATCCCAGGTTAATCGCGGGTCAAACGTCATGGCAGCGATCATGGTGATAATCACCACCATCGCAAACAATACTGCCCCCCACGCGGGATAAACATTCATTAATTGTCCCATACGCACCAGCGCAGAGAGCACGGCAATCACAAACACGTCGATCATTGACCAGCGGCCGACAAACTCGACCACTTCATAAATTTTATGCATCTTATGACTGTCACGCTGCCCGCGTCCGCTGGCATCCCAGCAGAGCCAGCCAATTGCCAGCATTTTCAGCGTCGGCACCATGATGCTGGCGATAAATATCACCAGCGCCACCGGATAGGAACCATCCCCCCACAGCACAATTACCCCTGCCATAATATTCGATGGATAGGCTGTACCGAGAGTTTCCGTCACCATGATCGGTAACAGGTTGGCCGGGATGTAAAGCAGAATTGAGGTGAACAGCAGCGCCAGCGTCCATTGCAGGCTGTGCTTACGCCGTGCCTGTGCCGTAACGCCACAGCGCGGACAGGTATGCTCAGCTTCTGGCAAAATGGCGGTGCAGCAGGGACAGGAGCGCAGGCCCTGCTCCAGACCGCTGACGCCCACTTTGGGCGGATGGGGCAGCGCGGGTCGGGGTGAGAGGCGATCCCACAGCGCACGCCTGTCAACGCACTGAAAGGCGCGCAACTGCAGCAGGCAGAACAGCACCCACGGCCAGAAGCTGGTTTCCAGCCCGATGTCACCATAGGCCATCAGCTTGACGAAGCTGACCAGTACGCCTGCCATAAAGATTTCTGCCATACCCCAGTTACGCAGCTGAAACAGGATGCGTGCCAGACCCGTTTTAAGCCGGGTCGGCAAGGGGACCGGATTAACCAGCAGAATAATGGTGATCATGCAGAAGGCCGGAACCGCCTGCACGAACAGCAGAAACAGCGTCGCCAGGCTGCTGTAATCTTCCGTCACCATCACCTCAGGGATCTGCGACAGCGTAATCTGGCTGGTCAGCCCCGCCACTTTCATGGAGACAAAAGGAAACAGATTCGCCAGCAGCAGCATAAAGAGTGCCGCCAGGGCGTAGCCTGTCGGGCGATTACGCGGTTCGTGCCAGTTGGCCGTCAGTGAGGTGTGGCAGCGCGGGCATGACGCACGGCTGCCAACGGGAATGTCCGGCAGCTTAATCATTAAATCGCATTGTGGACAGAGCATCCACGCGTTACTTTTCACTGCTGAACACATCCGTTAACCCTGCCCTACGCGCCGTTTTTCAGTGACTCAAGCTCTTCCCAGCGCGCAAAAGCGGTTTCCAGCTCCTGCTCAGCCTGAGCCAGATTATCCAGCACCGGTTGCGTCTGATCGTGTGCCTGACTAAAGAAGTCCGGGTGACTCATCTTCGCCTGCAGTTCACCGATGCGCGCTTCAAGCTGCTCCAGTTTTTGCGGCAGCTGTTCCAGCTCACGAGTCAGATTATAGCTGAGCTTGTTCACGTTACGCTTCGCTTCATTCTTTTCAGCAGCAGGCTTAGCGGTATTCGCTGTTGCTTTAGCCGGTGAAGCAGAACGGTGCTGCCGGTAAGCGGCACGCTGCTGCTGCGCATCGTGATAACCGCCAACAAAAGTACCGATTTCACCGTTGCCTTCAAAAATCCAGCACTCGGTGACAGTATTGTCGACGAACTGACGATCGTGGCTCACCAGTAAGACGGTGCCCTGATAACCATCAATCAGCTCTTCCAGCAGTTCCAGCGTTTCGACGTCGAGGTCGTTGGTGGGTTCATCCAGAATCATCAGGTTGCTGGGACGCAGGAACAGACGCGCCAGCAGCAGACGGTTACGTTCACCCCCTGAAAGCGCACGCACCGGCGTCATGGCACGTTTTGGATGGAACAGGAAGTCCTGCAGATAGCCCAGCACGTGGCGCGGTTTGCCGTTAACCAGCACTTCCTGCTTGCCTTCAGCCAGGTTGTCCATCACGGTGCGATCCGGATCCAGTTCAGCGCGATGCTGGTCAAAGTAGGCGACTTCCAGCTTGGTGCCGGAATGCACGCGGCCATGATCCGCTTTCAGCTGCTGCAGCATCAGGCGCAGTAAGGTTGTTTTACCGCAGCCGTTCGGCCCGATCAGCGCAATTTTATCGCCACGCTGAACCTGGGTAGAGAAATCCTTCACCAGCGTTTTGCCGCCCACCGCGTAGTCGACATTTTCCAGCTCAAACACGATTTTGCCGGAACGGGACGCTTCGCCCACCTGCATGTTCGCTTTGCCCATTACTTCACGGCGTTCAGAACGCTCACGACGCAGGGCTTTCAGCGCACGCACACGACCTTCATTGCGGGTACGACGGGCTTTGATGCCCTGACGGATCCAGACCTCTTCCTGCGCCAGCTTGCGGTCAAACTCCGCGTTCTGCATCTCTTCAACGCGCAACGCTTCCTCTTTGCCTTCCAGATAGAGGTCGTAGTTGCCCGGCCAGGAGACCAGCTTGCCACGATCGAGATCGACAATCCGCGTCGCCATGTTGCGGATAAACGAACGGTCATGCGAAATAAAGACGATGCTGCCGCTGAAGTTCTTCAGGAAGGTTTCCAGCCAGTCGATGGTTTCAATATCGAGGTGGTTGGTGGGCTCATCCAGCATCAGAACGCGTGGATTACTCACCAGCGCACGGCCCAGCGCCGCTTTACGCAGCCAGCCGCCCGAGAGCGATGACAGCTCGGTATCGGGCTGCAGACCAATCTGCTCCAGCACGTCATGGATGCGGCTTTCCAGCTGCCACAGATTCTGATGATCGAGAATGGTCTGCAGACGCGCCATTTCGTTGAGATTTTTATCGCTGGGGTCTTCCATCACCACATGGGAGATGGCGTGGTAGGCTTTCAGATGCTCAGCCTGCTCTTCAACGCCCTCGGCCACGAAGTCATAAACCGAACCGGTAATATTGCGCGGCGGATCCTGTTGCAGACGCGCCACCACCAGATCGGTTTCATAAATAATGCGGCCGTCATCCAGTGGCTGTTCGCCATTGATGATTTTCATCAGCGTGGATTTACCCGCACCGTTACGGCCCACCAGACAGACGCGTTCGTTCTCTTCAATGTGCAGTTCGGTATTGTCTAGCAGCGGCGCATCGCTGAATGAGAGATAGGCGCCGTGGATACTGATTAATGACATGTAAGCTTATTCCTTACCGGCGTGAGTGATCAGCCAGCAGTTGTGAATGTGTCGGTTACGGGCAAAGTCCTGCGACTGCGTTTTCTGGGTAATATCCTGCGCCTGCAGGCCCAGTGCTTTCAGGCCATCCATGTCCATTTTGAAACCGCGTTTGTTATTGGAGAACATGATGGTGCCGCCGCGACGCAGCAGGCGCTTCAGGTTACGCATCAGCATCATATGATCGCGCTGAACGTCGAAGCTCTCTTCCATACGTTTTGAGTTGGAGAAGGTTGGCGGATCAATAAAGATCAGGTCAAAATTCTCGTCACTTTCATTCAGCCAGCTCAGGCAGTCCGCCTGCATCAGACGATGCTGACGGCCGGTCAGCCCGTTCAGGCGCAGGTTGCGTTCCGCCCACTCCAGATAGGTACGCGACATATCGACCGTAGTGGTTGAGCGCGCCCCGCCCAGACCGGCGTGAACACTGGCTGTGCCGGTATAGGCAAACAGGTTCAGGAAATCTTTGCCCTGACTCATCTGGCCGAGCATTTTACGGGCAATGCGGTGATCGAGGAAAAGGCCGGTGTCGAGATAGTCGGTCAGGTTCACCCAGAAACGCGCATTAAACTCTTTGACTTCGAAATAGTCGCCCTTTTCGCCGAGCTTCTGATACTGCGCTTTGCCTTTCTGACGCTCACGCGTTTTCATAATCAGACGATCGGAAGGCAGCTGCAGCACGCTCAGTGTGGCGCTGATCACATCGAACAGGCGCTGACGCGCTTTGTTGGGATCGATGGTTTTCGGTGGGGCATACTCCTGAATAATGACCCAGTCACCATAGCGATCGACAGCAACGTTGTAGTCTGGCAGATCGGCATCGTAAATGCGGTAGCATTCAATGCCTTCCTGCCGCGCCCACTTCTCCAGCTTCTTCACGTTTTTACGCAGACGGTTAGCGTAGTCTTCCGCAATCTGACCGGCGCTTTCACTGCTGTTAACCGCGAGCTGGTAGTTTTTCTGCACGCAATCCAGCGGACCGTTTTTCGCTTTGAACTGGCGATCGGCTCGCAGCTGCAGGCAGCTCAGCAGTTCAGGCGAGGCGCTGAACAGCGACAGATTCCAGCCGCCAAAATGCTGCTTCATCAGTCGTCCGAGCTGGCTGTGAAGCGCAATCAGCGCGGGTTCACTCTCCAGACGCTCACCGTACGGCGGGTTACTCAGCACCGTGCCATGAACCGCCGGATCGAGCGGATTGGTTAATTTCAGCAGATCCTGCTGCGCAAACGTAAAGAGTTCAAAAACACCGGCACGGCGGGCATTCGCCTGTGCCCACTCCAGCACACGGCCATTATTATCGTAGCCGAAGAAGCGTGCCTGGGTGGCGGCGGTGCCAGCGCGGGCACGCTCCTGCGCCTCTGCTTTCACGTCCTGCCACAGCGCAGCGTTAAACCGGCTCCATGCGGTGAAGCCCCAGTGCTTACGCAGCAGGCCTGGCGCACGGTCGCAGGCGATCAGCGCCGCTTCAATCAGCAGCGTACCCGAACCGCACATTGGGTCGATCAGCGGTGTGGTCGGTTCCCAGCCAGAGCGCATCACGATGGCCGCCGCCAGCGTCTCTTTCAGGGGAGCCTGACCGGTTTGCTGGCGATAGCCACGCTGATGCAGCGAACTGCCGCTGAGATCCAGTGCGATGCTGGCGCGATCGTCATTCAGCCAGACGTTGATACGAATATCCGCCTGCTCACGATCGACATTTGGCCGCTCGAGATTCTTGCGGGTAAAGCTATCCACGATGGCATCTTTAACTTTCAGCGCACCGAACTGACTGTTACGAATCGAATCGTTGGTGCCGCTGAAATGCACGACAAACGTTTTATCGCTGCCGAACATCGCCGGCCAGTCCACACTCTGCACACCCAGATAAAGGTCGAGATCGCTGTAGACGCCAAACTCTCCCAGCGGCAACAGGATGCGTGATGCTAAACGACTCCACATCAGGCTTTGGTACATGGCGCGATCGTCGGCTTCGTAGTGAACGCCTCCCTGCACCACTTGCAAATCCTGCGCGCCCAGCGCGTCCAGCTCACTTTTTAACAGCTCTTCGAGCCCACGCGCCGTGCTGGCAAACAGAGAATTCATATCGTCACTTTTTAACTCTTGAGAAAATTGTCGCGCATTATAGCGAATCGGAGACCTATGTCATAAAGTTAGCTTCTTTTGTGTCGTGCGTCGGGTTCAAGGAGAACACCATGATTACGCTTTCCCGCTTATTTATTCATCCTGTGAAGTCGATGCGGGGATTAGCGTTGTCCCACGCGCTGGCCACTGACAGCGGACTGGCCTTTGATCGTCTCTTTATGGTGACCGAACCTGATGGCACCTTTATCACCGCCCGGCAGCACCCGGAGATGGTGCGCTTCACGCCCGCTATTCTGCCGGATGGCCTGCTGCTGTCGGCCCCGGATGGCAGTCAGTCTCTGATCCGCTTCAGTGATTTTGATGAGCAGGATCATCCCACCGAAGTCTGGGGCAACCACTTTACTGCGCGCATCGCCCCGGATGCGATTAATGAATGGCTGAGCCAGTTCTTCCCGCGTGACGTTCAGCTGCGCTGGGTCGGGCCGCAACCCAGCCGCCGGGTCAAAAAATTTGATCATATTCCACTGAGCTTTGCCGATGGCTTTCCGTTTTTGCTTATCAACAATGCCTCGCTGCACGATCTGCAACAGCGCTGCCCGGCCAGCGTGCGTGCCGAACAGTTCAGGCCGAACCTGGTTGTCAGCGGTGCTGCCGCGTGGGATGAAGATAACTGGGCTGAGATTCAGATTGGCGATGTGATCTTTGAGGTTCCCAAGCCATGCAGTCGCTGCGTGCTCACTACGGTCAGCACCGAGACCGGGCTTAAGCACCCCACCGGTCATCCGCTGGCTACACTGCAAACTTTCCGTACCGCTCTGGATGGCAGTGGTGATATCGACTTCGGTCTGAACTTAGTGGCGCGTAACAGTGGCGTCGTCCGTGCGGGTGACGAAATGATTGTCCTGAAACGTCATGCACCGCGCAGCTACGGTGCCGGTGAAGTGGTAGAAACGCTGAAACCGCTGCAGCAGGCGCCGGATGCCGTGTCTATAACATTTCAGGGGCAAACGTTCACCGGGGATAATCAGCAGGTATTACTGGATCAACTGGAGATGCAGGGCTTTCGCATCCCTTACTCCTGTCGGGCAGGTCTGTGTGGCAGCTGTAAGCTGAGCCTGGTGGCCGGTGAGGTGAAGGCGCTGAAACAGAGCGCACTGCGTCAGGATGGAACACTGCTAAGCTGTAGCTGCATTCCGGCAGGCGATGTGGAACTCCGGTAATCAGACTGCGCGGGCGTAGCGCGGCGCGACGTCCTGATACAGCGGCTGAAGGCGATCGTTCATCACTTTGATGGCATCGCCGAGCACCATGCTTTTACCCGCGAGGGTTAATCCTGGCTGTGCCAGAAGGCAAAGTGCCGCATTATCCCCACTTTCAACGACCAGCAAACGGGCTTGGGTGCCCTCTTCTGCCAGCGTAACCTGAACCATTTCACCGCAACGTGGCTGCATTGCAGGGGCATACGCGGTGAAGTGCCAGCTTTTCGGCATCAGTGGCTTCAGGAAGCGCGCAGCAACCAGGGCATTCAGGACCAGTTCAGCGCAATGGCTGCCACTGAGTTTGCACTGACGACAGGTTTCTTCAAAGGTGTAATAGAGGGCGGCGTCATCGACACAAAATCCCGATTCAGAAAACGCATCGGGCGTAAGCATTTTGCGGGAAAAACGGGAACGGAAAAGCATACCGTCTGCCAGGTCGAGCATCATTCGGTCGTGGCTGCTATCAAAATACCAGCGCCAGTTATCATCGGGTTTAATTTTCATCGTGTGCCCTGTATTTACCGCTGCGTCAGAAATCGCGCAGAATTCAGCGAAAAAAGAAACCTAAGGAAAAGCTGAAAAACGTGTAACAGGACAAAATATAAACGAGCCGAGGGGATAAATAAACCCCCCGGCTAATCATTGTGAGAATAGTCTTACAGATGCGTGACAATATCTTTAATTAATCCTGGTCCCTGATAAATAAAACCTGAATAAATCTGAACCAGCGTTGCGCCTGCGGCTATTTTTTCGCGCGCGGCCGTCAGGGAATCGATCCCGCCTACGCCAATAATGGGCAGGCGTCCCTGCAGCTCCTGAGAGAGGCGCTGGATTACTGCGGTACTGCGCGACTGCACCGGCCGTCCACTCAATCCACCCACTTCTTCAGCATGCTTAAGGCCGCTGACCAGCGAACGATCGAGCGTGGTATTGCTGGCAATAACGCCATCAATCTGATGACGAATTAAACTGTCTGCGACCTGAATTAACTCCTCTTCTGAGAGATCAGGCGCGATTTTCACGGCCAGCGGAACATATTTCAGATGACGCTTTTCCAGCTCTTTTTGTTTCTGTTTGATGGAAGAGAGCAGATCGTCCAGCGCCTCACCATATTGCAGTGAACGCAAACCTGGCGTGTTAGGCGAGGAAATATTGATGGCGATATAACCGGCATGGGCATAAACCTTTTCCATGCAGATCAGATAATCCTCTTTGCCCTGCTCGACCGGGGTATCTTTATTTTTACCGATATTGATCCCCAGCACGCCACTAAAACGCGCTTTCTTCACGTTTTCGACCAGGTGGTCAACGCCCAGATTATTAAATCCCATCCGATTGATAATGCCGCCCGCTTCTACCAGGCGAAACATCCTCGGCTTATCATTTCCTGACTGGGCGCGTGGCGTGACGGTGCCGACTTCAACAAAACCAAAGCCCATCGCCGCAAACGCATCAATGCACTCAGCGTTTTTATCCAGACCAGCGGCCAGGCCAAGGGCATTCTTAAAGGTCAGCCCCATGCAGGTGACCGGACGCGACGGCAGATTCTGGCGATAAAACCGTTCCAGCGGCGTGCCATTCATAAAACGCAGTTGCTGAAAGGTGAGTTCGTGTGCGCGTTCGGGGTCGAGTTTAAACAGCGCCGGTCGGACGATAGGATAAAACATGCACTCTCCTGAAGGACGGAAGCAATCGTGAAAGTCGGTGCACGGGAAAATGTGCGCCAGAATGGTAAAGTGCTCTGGCGCAAAAGTAAATCGAACGGCGGGGATGCAGAAAACTATATGAAAATGCTTTGATCTTAAACGGCGGAATCGTTTACGGGCTGGTTTTTTACCTCGGAAGGAAAGAGGTACTCCCGCAGGATGCCGTGACGCTGCATGATGCCAAAGATACCAAGACAGACAAACGCCTCAGCTCCCACCATCGACCAGGCTGCACCGATGGCACCAAACTTCCACGCCAGGAAACAGCACAGGGGTACGTTAATTACGCCAGCGGCCATCATTACCCACATACGCTGGCGCGCCAGACCGTGAGGGATCAAAATCTGTAATCCAGCCGGATAAGCAATGTTGCCAAACAGGAAGCAGAGCACAAAGACGCGCAGCACATCAGCCGACGGGATAAAGTCTTTGCCCAGTAAAATTGAGACCACCAGGTCAGCAAAGAACCAGGTAAAGATCACAATCGACAGACTCAGAGAAAACGACAGCAGCAGGCTTTTGCGCGTCGCCGCAATGGCGGCGCGTTTGTCCCGGCCAAACAGGTGGCTGACGCGCGGGAAGAAAGCACTGCCGATCTGCTCTGGCACAGAGTTAGCCGCTTTACGCAGGCGATCCGCACCATTGTAAATCCCGACCATATAGGTGGAGGTAAAGGAAGCAAGAATCACCACGTTGACGCTGTTAAACAGATTGGCACCAGCAATGGCAATAAACACATCCATGCTGTCGGTGATGCGCTGTTTGATTTCACGCGGTTCAAAGCGATAACGGCCAATGACTTTCATCTCCAGCACGAACTTCAGCGTAATCGCCGCACTGATAATAGAAACAGCGCCAGGGATCAGGGCCGCCAGCCAGGTATCCTGCGGCGATTTCACCAGCAAAAAGGTCAGCGGAATGGCACAGAAGTTACCGAAGGTGGCGATCATCGCCGTCTTACCCAGCTTCTCGAATCCCTGCATCAGCCAGCCGAATGAAAACAGCGAGCCTATCAGCGTGGTGCAGTTCGCCAGAATAATAAAGAATAGCGGATGCCAGGCGGGATTAAACCAGGTTGCCGTCAGTAATGTGCCGCTGGTCACCACCAGCAGCATCAGCTTGGCGTTGAAGGTTGACCAGAAGAGCTGGCTGACACGTTCTTTGTCATCACGATGGTGAGCAATATCTTTGGTGGTAAAGACATTGAATCCCCAGTCCGAGATGGTGCTGCAATAGAGCACGCAGGCGATGGCCAGCGCCAGCGTACCCATCTGCTCGACGCCCAGAACGCGGGCAAGATAAGGCAGCGTGGCCAGCGGAAACAAAAATGATGCACCGCGGTATGCCAGCAGCGAAAAAATATTAACAACCAGACTTTTATCGAGTACTTTTGCCATGACGCAACAACCTTATACACATTGCATGTCTCACCTTCTCATTTCGCTAAGGCATAAACAATATCGCTTCACATTTTTCAGAATCAGGCTGCTTTTCAGAATCAGGCGGCGCGCCTGAGCTCTTTTTTAACCTTATAATTCTGTAATGAAATAAACAGCTCAGGCCGATTAAACAACAGCCACTCTTTAATATTTTCCGTTTTAACGTTACGACCCATAAATCGGATGGCATTAATGACATATTCCGGCACGGGCGTCCCGTTATAAAGTGATAAATAGATCATCAAACGAAACGATTGCAGCAAATAGGCTTTTTCCAGCGAACTACGCCAGGCTGATTTAGGGATCGAACTGACTAACGTATTGTAAGCATGTATAAAGGCATCATAGCGCTGATAGAAAAACTCATTCCCTTTGGTACTGTTGGTAAGTGAACCGCTGCGGATGCGCTGTTTATAATAGACCTGGCGACTTACCCAAGCGTGCTGACACTTCATAAAGACGGAAAGCGTAAAATTGTGGTCTTCATGAACGCGGCGTACAAAGCGTAATTTATGCTGTTCAATCACGCTTTTTCGCAGCACATAATTCCAGACGGCAGAGGTATATCGCCCGTTACGCAGCAGTCGCAAAAAGACTTCCTGCGGTTTTTGCTGGCCAAAATGATCATGTCTGACTTTGGGTGAGGTCACATCGATGTGACCATCTTCATAAACGCAGGAGTTAAAGCAGAAAAGATCGGTTTCAGGATGCTTTTCCGCGACCATTGCCAGCTCAGTGACAAGCCCATCAACCACAACATCATCCGGGTCGCAGAAGAAGAGAAACTGCCCCTGCGCCAGTGCGATGCCGGTATCCCGCGCATTACCCAGACCGCCATTTTCAATGGTAATCACTTTCACCTGAGAAACATGCGAATAATTCTGTTCAATCAGGGCTAATGTTCCATCAGTGGACCCATCATTCACAATGATTATTTCATTGGGCGCTTTAACCTGGCGCAATAATGAATCGACGCATTCCACAATATATTTCTCTACATTGTAGGTTGGAATAATAACCGATAACAGGATGTCAGACATAGGCAATTCTCTGCTGTTAGAAAATGACAATACGATTCACCTGCCTGATGCAGGGACTGACCCGAGGCGAAACGTCGAAAAAAGTAATACGTTAATATTATGATGGCTTTCATTGAGCCTGATTATCTTAAACCGGTTATGCAAAAAAAGACCAGTTGTAAAAGTTATCTTAACGTTTCCTGTGATTATCACTGTTTAAAGAAGTGCATCTATAACCCGCTACAAGATTAAAACCGTTGAGGAACGATTTAAAATACCCGCACAACGCAGGCGTAACCAGAATCAGGAATATGTAAGCGAACATCTGAAATGATGAATAAGTTCAGCATTCCTTCATTTTTATTACAGTTTACCTTCTGCAATTAATCCTAATGCCTGGCCGGAACGTCGCTGAAATAAGCTGCTGCTAAGCGGGTTTACCCCCCGGTTTCGGGATGCCGCTGCGCTTAATCAC
This sequence comes from Pantoea sp. GD03673, assembly GCF_029844725.1. Lineage (GTDB taxonomy): Bacteria > Pseudomonadota > Gammaproteobacteria > Enterobacterales > Enterobacteriaceae > Pantoea. The sequence goes on along the minus strand of NZ_JAOCKJ010000007.1, from coordinate 105,546 downwards.
GGAGGCGGTCACAGGGAGAATGGTTAAGCAATCAGAAGAAAGATAATTTTTTACGCTACCCGTCCGTTTTCAACCTTCTCGCATCACTGCGCTTAATGAGTTATCAGGCTGTCAGCCCTTTTTTTAAGAATTATCGGAAGCGGGGCTTTTTATTATCTGCCGCCAGTCCTTCTATTTGCAGTTTTCACCCTTGCTTTGCCGGATAAATCATTTAAGCCCACTCCCCTGCTCTGACAGTATGAAGGCATAAGTTCTCAACTTTAGATAATCAATAACTTTTAGTTATAAGGAGTGATGATGCGAGTTATTACGCTGGCAGGTAGCCCACGATTTCCCTCCCGCTCTACGTCGTTGCTGACACTGTGTCAGCACAAGCTGGAGGCACGTGGCATTGAAGTCATTCCCTGGAATATTCATAACTTTCAGCCTGACGATCTGATTAATGCGCGTTTTGATGCGCCTGCGCTGCTGGCGCTGCGTGAAGACCTGGCCTCAGCTGATGGCCTGATTGTGGCGACGCCTGTTTATAAAGCTTCATTTTCAGGCGCACTGAAGACGCTGCTCGACCTGTTACCGGAACGCGCACTGGAGCACAAAGTTGTGTTACCCCTCGCCAGCGGCGGGAGTGCCGGTCACATGCTGGCGCTGGACTACGCGCTGAAGCCGGTTCTCAACGCCTTAAAAGCACAGGAAATCCTGCACGGGATTTATGCCGAAGACAGCCAGGTCACGCATTACGATCGTCAGCCTGTACTGGAGGATTCACTGGCCGTGCGTCTGGACGAAGCCGTTTCCGCTTTCTGGCTGGCGCTGACCCGTCACCACCACCCCGTTGCGCAAGCGGTATAAGGAAGAGATCGATGAAGCAGAGATTAGGAAAGTGGCTGGTGACGGGACTGTTGCTGGCTGGCCTTCAGGTACAGGCCGCCGAATCGGATCCGGCTGAGATTCGCATCGGCTATCAGAAAGGCTCTGTCAGCATGGTGCTGGCGAAATCACACCAGTTACTGGAGAAGCGCTTTCCCCATACTCACATCAAGTGGATCGAATTCCCGGCTGGCCCGCAAATGCTGGAAGCACTGAACATCAACAGTATTGACCTCGGCAGTACCGGTGACCTTCCGCCGCTGTTTGCTCAGGCCGCAGGCGCGGATCTGCTCTATGTAGGTTCCGAGCCGCCAAAACCTCAATCAGAAGTGATTCTGGTGCCGAAAAACAGCACGCTGAAACAGGTCGCCGATCTGAAAGGAAAAAAAGTTGCCTTCCAGAAAGGCTCCAGCTCACACAACTTACTGCTGCGCGCCTTACAGCAGGCGGGCCTCTCGTTTAAAGACATCACCCCCGTCTATCTGACGCCCGCCGATGCTCGCGCCGCCTTCCAGCAGGGTGACGTTGATGCCTGGGCAATCTGGGACCCCTACTACTCTTCGGTGCTGCTTCAGGGGAATTCGCGCCTGCTGATTGATGGCAGCGCACTGAATCTGACCGGTTCCTTCTATTTAGCGACCCGCAGCTATGCCGACGCGCACGGCGCATTTATCCAGCAGGTGCTTGACACCTTCAGTACGGCCGATGCGCTGACTATCAGCCAGCGTCAGCAGAGCACCGCATTACTGGCGCAGGCGATGGGCCTGCCTGAACCGGTGATTGCCAGCTATCTGAGCCATCGGCCACCGACCCGGATTTCGCCGGTCAGTGCCGAAACCGCAGCAGCACAGCAGCGCACCGCTGATCTGTTTTATGCCAGTCATCTGTTGCCAGTCAAAGTGACGATTCAGGATCGTATCTGGCACCCGCATACCGTAACGCAGTAAGGAGCATGCATGAGCGTATCTATTTTCTGGTTTCTGCCGACGCATGGCGACGGCCACTATCTTGGTACCGCAGAAGGGGCGCGTCCGGTTGATCACGCCTATCTGCAGCAGGTTGCACAGGCCGCTGACCGTCTTGGCTTTGGCGGTGTGCTGATCCCAACCGGCCGATCCTGTGAAGATGCCTGGCTGGTTGCCGCCTCGCTGATTCCGGTCACTCAACGCCTGCGTTTTCTTGTGGCGTTGCGCCCCGGCGTCATTTCACCGACTCAGGCGGCGCGTCAGGCTGCCACCCTGGATCGCCTCTCCAACGGCCGCGCCCTGTTTAACCTGGTTACCGGCGGCGATCCGGAAGAGCTGGCGGGCGACGGCGTGTTTCTTGATCACCGTGAACGATACGCGGAATCCGCCGAATTCACCCGCGTCTGGCGTCGGGTGCTGGAAGGCGAAACCGTCGATTATGAAGGCAGGCACGTTAAGGTTCGCGGCGCACGACTGATGTTTAAACCGGTGCAGCAGCCTCGCCCGCCACTCTGGTTTGGTGGCTCTTCTGAACCGGCTCAGGAACTGGCAGCCGAGCAGGTCGATGTTTACCTCACCTGGGGGGAACCGCCTGCACAGGTCAAAGAGAAGATTGATCAGGTGCGTGCGAAAGCGGCCGCGCAGGGCCGAAGCGTGCGGTTTGGCATCCGTCTCCATGTGATTGTACGTGAAACGAATGAAGAAGCCTGGCAGGCAGCCGACCGGCTGATTGCCAATGTGGATGACGCCACTATCGCGAAGGCACAGGCGGCATTCCAGCGGGCCGATTCTGTGGGACAGCGCCGGATGGCCGCGCTGCACGGCGGTCGCCGCGACAAACTCGAAATCAGCCCGAATCTGTGGGCAGGCGTGGGTCTGGTGCGCAGCGGAGCCGGTACTGCACTGGTCGGCGATGGCCCGACCGTGGCCGCACGCATCAAAGAGTATGAAGCGCTGGGTATCGAGACCTTTATCCTGTCGGGTTATCCGCATCTGGAAGAGGCCTATCGCGTGGGCGAACTGCTGTTCCCGCATCTTGATCTGCAGGTTCCACTGGTGCCACAGCCGCGTGTGGTCCAGGCACACGGTGAAGCGGTTGCTAACGATTTCACCCCTGAGAAAAAAGTCGCCCGGGGCTGAGGAGAGGATGATGGCCAGAAACCGAAAACGCCTTGCTGATACGCTGGTGCCGTGGCTGCTGCCGATGCTGATTGTGGTGGTGTGGCAGATTGCGTCACAAACCGGCTGGTTATCGAACCGTATTCTGCCTGCGCCGGAGAAAATTGTGACCACTTTCTGGCAGCTGACGGCCAGCGGTGAGCTCTGGCAGCATCTGGCGATCAGCAGCTGGCGGGCACTGATCGGCTTCAGCATCGGCGGTTCTGTCGGCCTGATACTCGGGCTGATTACCGGCACCTCAAAAACCGGTGAGCGCCTGCTGGATACCTCGGTGCAGATGCTGCGCAACGTACCGCATCTGGCGCTGATCCCGCTGGTGATCCTCTGGTTCGGGATTGATGAGTCCGCCAAAATCTTTCTGGTGGCGCTGGGCACGCTGTTCCCGATTTATCTGAATACCTATCACGGCATCCGCAATATCGATCGCGGGCTGGTTGAGATGGCTCGCAGTTACGGCCTCTCCGGCTGGCGTCTGTTTATCCAGGTAATCCTGCCCGGCGCACTGCCAAATATTATGGTCGGCGTGCGTTTCGCGCTCGGTCTGATGTGGCTGACGCTGATTGTCGCCGAGACTATTTCCGCCAACGCCGGTATCGGCTATCTGGCGATGAATGCGCGTGAATTCCTGCAAACCGATGTGGTCGTGGTGGCCATAATCCTCTACGCCCTGCTCGGGAAACTGGCAGATGTCGCTGCGTTGTTACTTGAACGCGTCTGGCTGCGCTGGCACCCCGCTTATCAACTGAAGGAGGAGAACGCATGAGCCAGACTTTCTCACCGGCACGACTGAATACCGGCACCCCGGTTGGCGTTAACGGCGTCAGCAAACAGTATGGCAGTCGCACCATTCTCAATAAAATCGATCTGCATATTCCTTCAGGTCAGTTTGTCGCGGTAGTGGGTCGCAGCGGCTGTGGCAAAAGCACCCTGCTGCGCCTGCTGGCCGGACTTGAACAAAGCACCAGCGGTCAACTGCTGGCGGGCAATGCCCCGCTGCAGTCGGCGCGCGACGATACCCGTCTGATGTTCCAGGATGCGCGACTGCTGCCCTGGAAAAAAGTCATCGATAACGTCGGGCTGGGACTGCGCGGACGCGAATGGCGCAGCGCGGCCATGGATGCCCTGACGGCGGTTGGCCTGGCCGATCGCGCCAGTGAGTGGCCCGCTGCACTCTCAGGTGGCCAGAAACAGCGCGTGGCGCTGGCCAGAGCGCTGATCCATCGGCCCGGTCTGTTGCTGCTGGATGAACCGCTGGGCGCGCTGGATGCCCTGACCCGCATTGAAATGCAGGAATTGATTGAATCGCTGTGGCAGCAGCATCACTTTACCGTACTGCTGGTCACGCATGATGTGAGTGAGGCGGTAGTGATGGCCGATCGCGTATTGTTGATCGAAGAGGGTGAGATCGGTCTGGATCTGCTGGTGGATCTGCCACGGCCGCGGCGTCGGGGGTCGGCGCGGCTGGCCGAGCTGGAAGCAGAGGTGCTTGATCGGGTGATGCAGCGGAGGGAGCGACCTCAGCCGTTACGTTATGCGCAGCAGCGCTGAAAAAAGGGCGGAGGCCGTCTCAGGCGCTCCGCCTTTTTATTATCAGGCGTTCAGTGCCCGGGTAATTTTTTCGTAGAGATCGCCAGAGAGTTTATCCAGCTCCAGCAGCTGTTCCAGCGCCTGGCGCATCATCGCCTGACGGCCTTCGTCATAACGCTTGAGACGAATCAGCGGCTCCACCATTCGCGCCGCAACCTGCGGATTACGGGTGTTGAGGTCGGTGAGCATCTCCACCAGGAACTTGTACCCGCTGCCATCTTTAGCATGGAACGCGGCCGGGTTCGCCGAGGCAAAAGCCCCCACCAGCGAGCGAACGCGGTTCGGATTGCTCATGGTGAAAGAGCGATGATTCAGCAACTGACGTACATTGCGCATCACGTTGGCAGCCGGACTGGTCGCCTGCAGCACAAACCATTTGTCCATCACCAGACCATCCTGATGCCAGCGCTCATCGTAAGCCGCAAGCAGCGCATCGCGGCACGGTAACTGAGCCGCCACTGCGGCAGAAAGCGCGGCCAGTGCATCCGTCATGTTGGTCGCCTGCTGATACTGCGTCTGCACCAGTTTGTCCGCGAGTTGCGCATCGCCGAAGGCGAGATAGGTCAGGCAGATATTTTTCAGGCTGCGCTGACCAATCGCATCATGCTCCACGCGGTATTCAGGCTGCTGACTGGCGTTGTAAATCGCAAAGAACTCATCGGCCAGTTCGCGAGCCAGCGTGCGTTGCAGGGCGTCACGCACCAGTGAAATCGCCTGCGGATCGATAGTGTCAAAGAGCTCGGCAATCTCATTTTCTGACGGCAGTGTCAGGATCAGTGCGGTCAGCGCCGGGTCGCTGTCAGTATCGAGCAGCACGGCGCGGAAGGCATCGGCGACATGCAGCGGCAGCGACAGATGCTGGCCCTGCTGATAGCGGGCCACATTCAGACGGATGTAGGTTGCCAGCAGGCTCTGCGCCGCATCCCAGCGGGAGAAGTCGTTGCGCGCATGACGCATCAGGAAGGTGAGCTGAGCATCACTCCATTTGTAGTCGAGCTTCACCGGTGCGGAGAATTCACGCAGCAGCGACGGCACCGGCTGGAAGTACACGTTATCAAAGATAAAGGTCTGGAACTCTTCGGTGACATTCAGCACATGATGCACCGGATGGCCGTTATTCTGCAGCGGGATCACCTTGCCTTCACCGTCATACAGCTCGATATCCAGCGGAATATGCAGCGGCAGCTTCTCTTTCTGATCGGCAGTGGCTGGGGTGTGCTGCGTGACATGCAGCGTGTACTGCTCCAGCTCCGGATTGTAATCGTCGCGCACCGTCAGGACAGGCGTACCAGACTGACTGTACCAGCGGCGGAACTGCGACAGATCGACTTGTGAGGCATCTTCCATCGCCTGAACAAAATCATCACAGGTGGCGGCGCTGCCGTCGTGACGATCAAAATAGAGCCGCATCCCTTTCTGGAAATGCTCTTCACCCAGCAGGGTGTGCAGCATACGGATGACTTCTGACCCTTTTTCATACACCGTCAGGGTGTAGAAGTTGTTCATCTCAATGACCTGATCCGGACGGATCGGGTGTGCCATCGGGCTGGCATCTTCGGCGAACTGCGCACCGCGCACGATACGCACATTATCGATGCGGTTCACCGCACGTGAGCCCAGATCGGAGCTGAACTCCTGATCGCGGAACACCGTCAGTCCCTCTTTCAGACTGAGCTGGAACCAGTCGCGGCAGGTGACGCGGTTACCGGTCCAGTTGTGGAAATATTCGTGGCCGATGACCGCTTCAATGCCGAGGTAGTCTTTATCGGTGGCGGTTTCCGCTTTCGCCAGCACATATTTGGCATTAAAGACGTTCAGACCTTTATTCTCCATGGCACCCATGTTGAAGAAGTCCACCGCGACGATCATAAAGATGTCGAGGTCATACTCCAGGCCGAAACGCTCTTCATCCCACTTCATGCTGTTTTTCAGCGACGTCATCGCCCAGTCGGCGCGGTCGAGATTACCGCGATCGACGAAGATCTCCAGCGCCACATCACGCCCTGAGCGGGTGGTGAAGCTGTCGCGCAGGACGTCGAAATCACCCGCCACCAGCGCAAACAGGTAGCAGGGTTTCGGGAACGGATCTTCCCACTTCACCCAGCTGCGGCCCTGCTCATCCCGGCCGCTGTCAATGCGGTTACCGTTAGAGAGCAGGAAGGGATAGCGTTCTCCGTCGGCATAAAGGGTGGTGGTAAAACGTGCCAGTACGTCCGGGCGATCGAGATACCAGGTAATATGACGGAAACCTTCAGCCTCACATTGGGTGCAGAGCGCCTCGCCCGATTTGTAGAGCCCTTCCAGCGCGGTGTTCTGATCCGGATGAATATCATTGATGATTTTCAGGGTGAAGCTGTCCGGCAGCTGGCTGATCACCAGTGCACCCTCTTCTTCACGGAAGGCCGTCCAGGGTTGCCCATCGACCTCCAGCGCAATCAGCGTTAACGCTTCGCCGTCAAGTCGCAGCTCAGCCTGGCTGTCGCTCAGGCGTTTAACCTGGCTGATGGCCGTTACGCGGGTCGTGGACGCATCCAGTTCAAACGTTAAATCGATATCGGTGATGGTGTAATCGGGCGCACGGTAGTCGTGGCGATACTTGATTTGGGGCTGTTGCGTCATATTCCGTCTCGCGTTGTTATAAGTTTACCGGCAAAGTCTAAGCTTGTTACTACAAGCTTGCCACGCACAATGCACCTAAAGGGTGAAATGGCTACACTTTGTTAACAAAGGCACAGATTGGCCTCGACCCGCCCGACTGAAATATGCTGTGATCGGCCTCAGATAGTGAATTATACTTTTGCGTCTTTATGACTGTGTACAACACCGGGCACTGCGCCACCGAACAGGATGCTGAAACGCGCCATGACAGGACATGCTTCCCCGATACTGACCTCCCTGCTGGATACGGACGCCTATAAGCTCCATATGCAGCAGGCCGTTTTCCACCGCTATCATGACGTAACGGTGGCGGCGGAGTTTCGCTGCCGCAGCGACGAACTGCTGGGTCTCTACGCCGACGAAATTCGTGACGCGATTAATGCCATGCAACACCTGGCGCTGACTGATGATGAAGCGACCTGGTTATCTCACCTCCCCTTCTTCCGGCAGGATTACCTTACCTGGTTGCGCCAGTTCCGCTACAACCCGGAACAGGTTGAGGTACGTAATCACCACGGCAAACTGGAACTTCGTATCGAGGGTCCGTGGCGGGAAGTGATCATGTGGGAGGTGCCGCTGCTGGCGCTGATCAGTGAGATTGTGCATCGTCATCGCACGCCCGAGGTCACCACTCAGCAGGCGATTGACCACCTGCATCAGAAACTTGACAGCTTTAAGACGCAGGTCGCTGATCTTGATATGTCACGCTTCCGCCTGATGGATTTCGGCACCCGTCGTCGCTATTCGCAGGATGTGCAGCAGGCGATCGTCTCCACGCTGAAACAGGATTTTCCGTGGCTGATTGGCACCAGTAACTATGATCTGGCGCGTCGTCTGTCACTGACGCCGGTGGGTACCCAGGCGCATGAGTGGTTCCAGGCCTTCCAGCAAATTAGCCCGGTCCTTGCCAACAGCCAGCGTGCTGCGTTGCAGGCGTGGCTGGATGAGTATGACGATAAGCTGGGCATCGCACTGACCGATTGCATCGCCATGGATGCGTTCCTGCGCGATTTCGGTCCGGTGTTTGCCCGCCGCTATCAGGGACTGCGGCACGACTCCGGCGATCCGGTTGAATGGGGCGAAAAAGCCCTCGCCCACTATCAGACGCTGGGTATCGACCCGCAAAGCAAACATCTGGTCTTTTCTGATAACTTAAATCTTGATAAAGCACTGGCGCTTTATCGCCACTTTGGCCAGCGGACGAATGTGGTGTTCGGCATCGGTACGCGTCTCACCTGCGATATTCCGGGTGTCACACCCCTCAACATCGTTATCAAACTGGTGCAGTGCAATGGCAAACCCGTGGCGAAACTGTCAGACAGCCCGGGCAAAACCATCTGCCAGGATAAAGCCTTTGTCAGAGCCCTGCGCAAAGCTTTTGATCTGCCGCTGGTAAAAAAAGCGAGTTAACCCTTTCTTATCGGGGCGTTGATGCGCCCCGCCTCTGCTGTAATAAATCGGCTTTCCCCTGAATTTTGCTTGTTTCCTGAAGACTCACAAGTAACATAGCAAAACCCCGGATGGGGTAACTTTATTCCTCACTTCTTCTATATAGAGAGATATTTATGAGCGTAGTGCCTGTAGCGGACGTACTGCACGGTCGCGTCGCGGTTGACAGTGAAGTCACCGTACGTGGTTGGGTGCGTACCCGAAGAGATTCCAAAGCCGGTCTTTCCTTCATCGCTGTCTATGACGGCTCCTGCTTTAATCCCGTTCAGGCTGTCGTCAATAATTCTCTGAATAATTATCAGGATGAAGTGCTGCGTCTGACCACGGGCTGTTCCGTTATTGTCACCGGTAAAGTCGTGGCATCACCGGGTCAGGGTCAGGCATTTGAAATTCAGGCAACCAGTCTGGACGTGGTGGGCTGGGTGGAAGATCCGGACAGCTACCCGATGGCGGCGAAACGCCACAGCATCGAGTATCTGCGTGAAGTGGCTCACCTGCGCCCGCGCACCAACCTGATTGGCGCGGTCGCCCGCGTTCGTCATACTCTGGCGCAGGCGCTGCATCGCTTCTTCCATGAAAATGGCTATTTCTGGGTCTCCACACCGCTGATCACCGCCTCGGATACCGAAGGTGCGGGCGAAATGTTCCGTGTCTCTACGCTGGATATGGAAAACCTGCCGCGTAACGATCAGGGTAAAGTCGACTTCAGCGAAGACTTCTTTGGTAAAGAGGCATTCCTGACCGTTTCCGGTCAGCTGAATGGCGAAACCTATGCCAGCGCTTTATCGAAGATTTACACCTTCGGTCCGACGTTCCGCGCAGAGAACTCCAACACCAGCCGCCATCTGGCAGAATTCTGGATGCTGGAGCCGGAAGTTGCGTTTGCGACCCTGGATGATGCCGCCGCACTGGCAGAAGCAATGCTGAAGTATGTGTTCAACGCGGTACTGGAAGAACGCGCCGATGATATGGCCTTCTTCGCTGAGCGCGTGGATAAAGAGGCGGTTGAGCGCCTGCAGCGTTTCATCACCACCGATTTTGCCCAGGTTGACTATACCGATGCGGTTGAGATCCTGATGAACTGCGGTCAGACCTTCGAGAACCCGGTTTCCTGGGGTGTCGATCTCTCCTCTGAGCATGAGCGTTATCTGGCAGAGAAGCACTTTAAAGCGCCGGTCGTGGTGAAAAACTATCCAAAAGACATTAAAGCGTTTTATATGCGCCTGAACGACGATGGTAAAACCGTCGCGGCGATGGATGTTCTGGCGCCAGGTATTGGGGAAATCATTGGCGGTTCACAGCGTGAAGAGCGTCTGGATGTACTGGATGCCCGTCTGGAAGAAATGGGTCTGAATAAAGAAGATTACTGGTGGTATCGTGACCTGCGTCGCTACGGTACCGTGCCACATTCAGGCTTCGGTTTGGGCTTTGAACGTTTAATCGCCTATGTGACTGGCGTGCAGAATGTCAGGGACGTTATCCCGTTCCCGCGTACTCCACGCAATGCGAGTTTCTAAAATTCAGCATTAAATATAAGAAATTCATATATATAACGAGGTCGGCACTGCCGGCCTTTTTTTATTTTTGTAAATTTTGAGTTCTCTCACAAAGTTCCGTATTTTTTACATTTTGTAATACATATTTTCCTTTAGAAACCAGATTACGAGTTTAGTAGCATTTTCGCGCTAGAATTACGGCGGGTTGGATGGAAAGATGCGTGCAGACACAGGAAGACACCAAACTTCGTTCAGGGTTCTGTAAAGATTTCTTGACGGCAGTGGCAGGTGTACAAATAACTCCAATGAGGGTAATGAATAATGATGAAGCGCAATATTCTTGCAGTGGTTATCCCTGCTCTGTTAGCCGCCGGCGCAGCAAATGCTGCAGAAATCTATAACAAAGACGGCAACAAACTGGACCTGTACGGTAAAGCTGTTGGCCTGCACTATTTCTCTGATAACGATGCTGCAAATGGCGATGGCAACAACGGTGACAAATCCTACGTTCGTTTCGGCTTCAAAGGCGAAACTCAGATTAATGACCAGCTGACCGGTTACGGCCAGTGGGAATATAACATTCAGGCAAACAACTCTGAAGGTTCTGACGCACAGAATGGTAACAAGACCCGTCTGGGCTTTGCTGGTCTGAAATTCGGTGACGCGGGCTCAATCGACTACGGCCGTAACTACGGTGTGGTTTACGATGCAATCGGCTGGACCGATATGCTGCCAGAATTCGGTGGTGACTCAGGATACTCTGATAACTTCATGAACGGTCGTAGCACCGGCCTGCTGACCTACCGCAACACCAACTTCTTTGGTCTGGTGGATGGCTGGGACTTCGCCGTTCAGTATCAGGGCAAAAACGAACGTACCGACACTCGTCGTGCTAACGGCGACGGCTGGGGCGCATCAACCAGCTATACCTCACCAATCGGTGTTGGTGTTGTTGGCGCATACAGCAGCAGCGATCGTACCGACTCTCAGGCAGACGGCACCACTGATATCAACGGTAACGTTGTTGGTCAGGGCAAACGCGCTGAAAACTGGGCAACTGCTCTGAAATATGATGCAAACAACGTTTACCTGGCAGCGATGTACGGTGAAACCCGTAACTCTACGCCTATCTCTGTTGTCACTGGTCTGAACAACACCACCAGCGCGGCTTCTGCTAACAAAGCACAGAACATTGAACTGGTTGCACAGTATCAGTTCGACTTCGGTCTGCGTCCATCCATTGCCTACGTTCAGTCTAAAGGCAAGGACATCGAAGGCGTGGGCGATGCTGACCTGGTTAAATACATCGACGTTGGCGCGACTTACTACTTCAACAAAAACATGTCTACCTATGTGGACTATCAGATCAACCAGCTGGATGATAACAACGCGCTGGGTCTGAACACTGATGACACTGTAGCAGTAGGTCTGGTTTACCAGTTCTAATCCTGCTTAAAGCATGTTGAAAACGGGGCCCTGGCCCCGTTTTTTTATGCCCGTTATTTACCCATCCGCTTTTCTTCCCGCGCTTAAACTGCACTTTGGCCGCTGTATTTCCCGATAGCGAAATCAATGCCGCAAAATAGAGGAATTTGTCTCGCAAACGGTTGGCATTTGCCTGGCCGGGCGCTACCCTGACAGCTCTCTTGCTTACGTTCACGCTAATGGACCTGACACATGTTTGAATCGATCTCTGCTGCACCCGCCGATCCTATTCTCGGGCTGGCCGATCTGTTTCGTGCTGATGACCGCCCTGAAAAAATCAATCTGGGTATTGGCGTCTATAAAGACGAAACCGGCAAGACCCCGGTGCTGACCAGTGTTAAAAAAGCTGAGCAATACCTGCTGGAAAACGAAACCACGAAAAACTATCTCAGCATTGATGGTCTGGCGGATTTCGCCCGCTGCACGCAGGCCCTGCTGTTCGGCAACGAAAGTCCGCTGATCACGGCAGGCCGCGCTCGCACGGCGCAGACGCCGGGTGGCACAGGTGCGCTGCGCGTGGCGGCAGATTTTCTCGCTACGCAGACCGCTGTAAAGCGCGTCTGGATCAGCAACCCAAGCTGGCCGAATCATAACAACGTGTTCAATGCTGCCGGTCTTGAAGTGTGTGAATACCACTATTATGACGCAGCAAACCATACGCTGGATTTCGAGGGGATGCTGACGTCGCTGCAACAGGTTCAGCCTGGCGACGTGGTGCTGTTCCACGGTTGCTGCCATAACCCGACCGGTATCGATCCAACAGCTGAACAGTGGCAGCAGCTGGCGCAGCTGTCACAGGCTAATGGCTGGCTGCCGTTGTTTGACTTCGCCTATCAGGGCTTTGCCCGTGGTCTGGATGAAGATGCAGAAGGCCTGCGTATTTTTGCCGCCTCGCATCAGGAGCTGATCGTCGCCAGCTCCTACTCCAAGAACTTTGGTCTGTATAACGAGCGTGTCGGAGCCATCACCCTGGTGGCGGCGGAAGCCAGCGTGGCCGATACGGCGTTCAGCCAGGTGAAGTACACCATTCGTGCCAACTACTCCAACCCACCGGCGCATGGTGCCGCCGTTGTTGCCACCATTCTCGGCAACGACGCGCTCCGCACGATCTGGGAGCAGGAGCTGTCAGATATGCGCCAGCGCATTCAGCGCATGCGTCAGCTGTTTGTGAATACCCTGGCGGAAAAAGGTGCGCAGCGTGACTTCAGCTTTATCATTAAGCAGAACGGCATGTTCTCGTTCAGTGGTTTAACTAAAGACCAGGTGATTCGCCTGCGCGAAGAGTTTGGTGTCTATGCCGTTAACTCAGGCCGCGTGAATGTGGCGGGCATGACGCCAGACAATATGTCGGCGCTGTGCGAAGCCATTGTCGCCGTGTTATAACGCAGATGACGACACAAAAATGGGCCTGATGGCCCATTTTTTATTGCGGAAAAAAGCGGATTCTTACTGCAGGAAAGGATTGCTGATGCGTTCATGCCCCAGCGTGGAGATCGGGCCGTGACCGGGAAGAAACGTCACGTCATCGCCCAGCGGCAGTAATTTTGTGCGGATAGCCTCGATGAGCTGCTGATGATCGCCCTGCGGGAAGTCAGTGCGCCCAACGCCTCCCTTAAAAATCACGTCGCCTGAAATCAGCAACCTTCCGGGACGATCGAAGAACACCACATGACCGGGTGAGTGTCCCGGGCAGTGCAGGACTTCAAGCGTGGTCAGTCCTGCCTGCACGCTATCCCCCTCTTCCAGCCAGCGATCGGGCGTAAAAGGGGCGCACTCGTCAAGACCGAACATCCGGCTCTGCGTAGGCAGGGCTTCCAGCCAGAAGGCATCGCGCTTTTGCGGTCCGACAATCGGAATCTGATAGAAAGCCGCCAGTTCAACAGCGGCCCCGACGTGATCAAGGTGACCATGCGTCAGCAGAATCTGAGCGGGTTTACGTTTTAGCTGCTCCAGCGTTTGTTTGATCAGTCCGGCATCGCCGCCGGGATCGACCAGCGCGGCTTCGCCAGTGGTATCGCACCAGATGACTGAGCAGTTCTGGGCAAAAGCTGTAACAGGAATAATATGGTAATTCATAACGCTCCATGACCGGCTCACGCAGCGTTGCCGGTGTCGTTACCAGTGCCTGATCGGACCGGTATCAATATGTACAAAGTTACTGCGGGGATAATATCCTACACCACCCGCACGCAGAGATAACGCCGCTTTGCGTACATTCGCCAGTGAAACCCCTTCGATGTGGAAATCCATCGCCTGACCTTTGGTGTGATAGCTGTGTTTTGCGACGCCAGGGCCACTCTCACGTAGCATGTTGTTGGTTGCCAGTGAACGATAGCCGGAAACCAGCTGGATCGGTTTACGCATGCCCAGCAGCGCCTGCAGGCGGAAAATCTGGTCAAAAAGATGCGGATCGATGCTTTTTACTTTGTTGGCGCGGTAGTCACGGAAAAAGTGATTTAATCGTGACAGCTCATCCTTGTCGTAACTCTTACCATTAAAAAACTCAGTTTTAAGGGTTTCACCGGTGTGAAGATTATTAAGCATCAATACACGCGGGCGAGACGTAGAAAGCGAGGCCCTTGCACAATCTGGCAATAATGCCAGTCCGGCGGCGGCACTACCGCACAGCAGTAGTTTGCGACGAAAAGAATCAATAGTAGACATGTAACGGTTTACCTGAGAGTGAAGCCATAGAAATGTGCAAAAAGCGCACAGGCCGAACCATAACTTTCTCTCAGAGAAGCGTCAACCCATCTGACACGGGTTTGCGAGGCGATCCCAGGAGGGATCGCCATTTGATAATGTCTTTCGTTAATAAAGGTTCGCGGTGAACGATTTAAAATCAATTACTAGAGCAGCAATTGCTCAGCCCGACTCAGGGCCTGACTGCCTGAGCGGGCGGTGTCATCATAATTGTAAATATCTGTACGGAACTGCGGTTTGCCATCATCAGCGACCCACGCCGTCAGGTAATAGAGATTGACCGGAATGCGGTGACGAATCGGCACGTAGCGGGTATCACCCTCTTTTAACGTGCTGAATATACGGGAGTCGTTCCAGCCCGCATCCTGCAGTAATAAACCAGCCAGTTCAGACGCTTTGTTCACCCGCACACAGCCTGAGCTGAGCGCACGGATATCACGCTGGAACAGGTTGTGGTTTGGCGTGTCATGCAGGTAGATCGCATCTGAGCTTGGCATGTTAAATTTATACCGGCCCAGCGCATTCGCCACGCCCGGTGCCTGAATCAGCCGGTAAGGGAACGATGAGGCGGTTACCATGCGCCAGTCGATCATGCTGGGATCAATCACTTCAGCGTCAGCACTCCAGCCCGACAGCAGGGTATAACCATGCTTGTAGAGATAGGTCGGGTCCTGCTTCACTTTAGGGATGATATCTTTACGCACCAGCGTCGTTGGCACGTTCCACGGCGGGTTCAGAACAACATTATTCAGCGCACTGCGCATCAATGGCGTCTTGCGATCGGGACGTCCGACGATGACGCGCGATGAGAGGATCTTGTTGCCGTTGTTGTAATAGATCAGCGAGTAGTTGGCGATGTTGACCATGATGCCGTTATGCATATCGTCCGGCAGCAGACGCAGGCGCTGAATATTCAGCGCCAGCAGAGAAGCACGCATCTGCGGAGAGACGTTCAGCCACTGCCGTGTTCTGGCACCGATAGCGCCATCGCCATCCAGTCCCTGCCACTGCTGGAAACGCTTCACCGCCGCCACCAGCGTCTCATCGTAGATATTGGCGGTGTTACCTGCCAGCGTCTGATTCTGCACGTTACCCGGTGATTGTGGTGAAGGCGTAATCAGATTGCTGACGGGCGCGGCGGAAGGGCTCACCGCCACGGGCTGATCGCTGTGGCTCACCGGCGACGGCGCTACAGGCACCGCATCGTCATCCGGTGCGGGCGCATTGACCTGCGCTGTTAACATGCCACTGCGCTGCAGAATTTCACGCAGGGCAGGCACATCGTCACTGACCTGGCCCGGACGCAGGGTTTCACTGCTTTTTAGCTGCGGCCAGGGCTGTTTATCGCTGAGCAACGTTTTCAGTGCAGCGTGCATCGGCTGATACTGTGGGTGCTGCGGCTGCAGTGAAGCGATAAAGATGTTATCCGACCCCGCATTGACCGCGTTTTGCCACTGATTCACCACCGCCACCGACGGCTGCGTCAGCCTGTAGGGAACATTGCTGTAAAGCCAGGTTTCTCCCTGCGTCGGCACGTTCGAAACAAACTGCAGATAGCCCAGCATTGCATCTGAGAGCGTGACATCGCGGGCGAAGCCGGTAATAGCCGGGTTAGTCAGACGCTCAATCCAGCGCGTGAACTGCGGCTGCACGCCCGACAGCGCCACCTCGGCCAGTTGCTGCTGAAATGTCTGCACCGCCTGAGCATTCTGCCACAGCGGTTGCATATGACGGGACGCATAGAGCGTCGCCAGCGGGGCCTGATAAAAGGGCTGGTCGGAACTGGAAAAAGCCTGGCGGATGCGTTGCTGACTTTCGGAGACGGAGAGTGCCGCCTGCGTTGTCCCTGGCATCGCGGCGATAACAGCGGCCTGTGGTAGCGTAAATGGAATAGCAGTTAGCGCCAGCGCTAACAATGATAAAACGCGATGATGATTTAATTTTTTTACCAGCAACATCCCTGCCCCCTTATTTTTCAGCTTCGCAGCGCTCCCTGTATGCACTGCGACCGCGCCGTTACTCATGATCTGAGTATACAAACAAAAACGGCATTTGCCTCATGGGACAAATGCCGTTATCAGATTAACCAATGGTTCAGTTTTTGACTACGTTTCCGCCTGCGATTTTTCAGCAGTCAGATCGGGCAGCGCGTCCGCTTCGCTTTCCGCCCGCACCGGGGGAGGCTCGGCAGCAAAACCACGCAGCCCGACCACATGCACATGCTCGGTGTTATTAAACACCTTGCGCACCAGTTTATAGGTGGTGCCTTTCTCCGGGCTGATGTTCTCCGGTGCCGCAATCACCAGCTGCATCTCCAGTCGCTCACAGAGTTCAAACAGCGTGGCGATGGAGCGGGCATCCAGACGCGCCGCCTCATCCAGGAACAGCAGTCGGCATGGGGAAATATCTTTACCACGCAGACGACGGGACTCCTCTTCCCAGCTCTGCACCACCATCACCAGAATGGACATACCAGTACCGATCGCTTCACCCGTTGAGAGCGCACCGCTTTCTGCGCGCAGCCAGCCGTCGGAACCACGGTTAACTTCCACTTCCATCTCCAGATAGTTGCGGTAGTCAAGCAGCTCCTCACCGATGGTCTGTGGCGTGCGCTGACCCATGTCGATATGCGGATTGAGACGCTGATAAAGCTTCGCCAGCGCCTCCGAGAAGGTCAGACGATTGCTGTTAAACAGATCCTGATGCTGCTCGTGCTCTTCCGACAGCGTATCCAGCAACATGGCGTGGGTTTCACGCACGTTCACGTTGAGCCGCACGCTGCGTACCTGTCCAAAGCTCACGGTCTGCAGTCCCTGGTTGAGCTGACGGATACGGTTCTGTTCACGCTGGATCGTTTTACGGATGATGTTCGCCGCGCTGCGTGAACTGATCGCCAGCATCTGCTCACGTGCGGTCAGCTCTTCGGTCAGGCGATTCAGTTCAATTTCCATCTGTTCAATCGCTTCGACCGGATCGTCGGTACGGATAATATCCTGACGAATGCGCTCGCGCAGATGCTGATAAACCGCAATAAAGAACTGAATTTTACGTTCGGGACGTTTTGGATCTTCTGACAGGCGCAGTACGTCGCGCAGATGTTCGTTATCCGCCACCGCCAGACGCAGCGCACCCAGCGCTTTATCCGACATAGAACGCAGCTCATCGCCGCTCAGATAAGCCAGTTCACGGCGATGCAGACGACGCTCTACGCCATTCTCTTTCACCAGACGCAGTACGGTACACCAGCCCGCTTTCGCACTGACGACCTGCTCACGTACCTGATGATACTGACGCTCCAGCTGACGCAGGCGCTTCTGCAGGTTATCCATCTCGGCTTCGCAGAAGGTGAGCTGTTTCTCAAGCTGGTTGCGGCGGGCGCGATTGTGGCTCAGTGAAGTGTAGAGCTCGTCACGGCGCACGCGCGCACGTTCTTCTGCGCTGCTGTCAGCCTGGACGCCAATGTCCTGCATCTCCTGCTGCAGCTCTTTCAGCATGTCACGTTTGGCGTCATAAGCGCTTTTCAGCGAGGCCATCACCTGTGAATATTGCGTCAGCTGTGCCTGATGTTCACGCAGGCGATCGCGGCAGCGGCTGCGCTCGCCCTCAGCCTGCTCCAGACGCTGACGCAGCTTGTCGCTGAGATCGTTGTTGCCGTTGAGCATGCTGGCGGAGTCGTCATAGCTGAAGTGGGCGCGACGCTGCACCACTTCTGTCAGGGCAAAAGCCTGCTGACGCGCATTGCGCTGCTGCTGCTGCGCCTGCTGATAGTCAGCCTGCAACTGCTCGTGCTGTTCCGGATCGCTCTGCAATACGGCGATGATCGGTTCCAGTTTCGCCAGCTTAGCGCCATGCTGATGCAGGAAACGCGCCGCATCCTGAGCGGCATCAACCTGTTCACGGATCTCTTCGCAGCGATCGCCCAGGGTGTCATCCAGCAGCAGATTGACGCGTGGCAGCAGTCGGTTTAACTGCGACACGCCCTCTTTCGCCAGCGCATATTGCTGACGCTGCTGCTGATTATTACTCTCGTGCTCATTGAGCGCCCGCTCCAGTTCGCCCCGACGTGCGCCCAGCTGACGGATCTGCGCTTCCGGGTCGGCATCAAAGGCAACCGCCAGATGTGTGCCGATAAAGCGGCTGAATGACTGATGCAGACGCTGTGTTTTCTGCACATCGAACGACAACGTCGCGTAACGCTCAGCCAGTTTGTCGCGCTCAAGGTGCAGCAGCTCCAGCTGATTCTCACGCGCTGCGCGACCAAACAGGGGTATTTTCGGGAAGCGGGAGTAGCGCCACTGACGCTCTGCCACTTTCACCACGACGGCATTCTGAAGCTCATCAACGCTGAAGACGCTGTCATCAAATGACTGGGGATCCCCCTCGATCAGGTAGAGATCTTCCGGACACTCCTCCAGACCTTCCAGCATCTCACGCACCCGTGAGAGATCCGGTACGACGATTGCGTGACGTGACGGACCATAGAGCGCCGAGAAGTACGGCGCATCATCCAGCGTCACATCATCATAAATCTCAGACAGCAATACGCCGCCAAAGCGTTCGGCCAGCTGAGTCAGACGGGCATCTTCTGCACCGCCCGGCTGGCTGAGCCGCTCAATCTGCTGCTCGATATCCCGTTTGCGTGCCGCCACTTCGTCACGTTCGACGGTGGTTTCACGCTCACGCTCAAGCAGTTGCTGCATAAATTCGGTGACGTCCTGGCTGCTGTTCAGCGCCTGACCGGTCTGTTCGCTGAGCTGCGTCAGAATCTCCTGCGCCGCCAGCCAGTGCGGTGCACGGGCAGTCAGGCTGGTGATGCGCTCGCGCAGCTGTTCCAGCTCCTGACGCATCATCATACGCTGCTCACCGGCGTCCGAAACGCTGCTGTTCAGCTGCTCAATCTGTGCTTCAAGCTCCTGCTGCAGGCCTGCCAGCGCATCGGCTTCGTATTGCTGCCCCTGACGCTTGCAGAATTCGGCCAGCAGTCGCTCCGCCTCATGCTGCTCGCGCAGACGCTGTTCCAGCTCATTCAGACGCAGACGCAGCGAAGAAAGCTGTTCGGCGTGATGACGCTGGTTGCTGGCATCGCGCAGCAGTTCGCGGCCGGTTTGCCAGGCATCCTGGCGGGACACGTCACCGGCAATGCTGGTTACCAGCGCCAGCGCCTGTTCAAACTGACTGTGCGCGGCTTCCGCCACGCTCAGCTTCTGCTCCAGGCGCAGCAACCGTTCTGTCGCTTCTTCCTCTTTAGCCTGGAAACTTTCCTGCCATTCAGCAGCGTTGTCGATGGTCAGATCGGGCAGCTGGCAAAGCGTGCGGGCGCGTTCCAGCGCCTGCAAGGCCTGCTGATACTGGATAGCACGCGTTTGCTGCACGTCGAGTGCCTGCTGGAAATCGGCCAGCTGGCTTTTCAGCTCATCCACCTCCAACTCAGCCGCTTCGGCACGCGCTTCATTCTCTTCCTGAATTTCACGCGCTTCAGCAACGACTTCGGTCTGCTCTTCCAGCCGCAGCGTCAGATCTTCAATATCCGCATCGTAGCGCTCAATCTTCTCCTGCTGGCGCATCGCCGTCTGAACCAGGTTCAGGTGATCGCTGGCGGCCTGATAATCGACTTCGAGATCGTTTTCTGCACCACTGTGCTCGGACAGTTCGCGCGCCATTTCCACGTGACGATACTGCTCGGTGGCGAGTTGCTTACGGTTGCTGAACAGCTCATTGCGCAGCTGCAGCGCACTGTCGAGGTGTCCCCGGCGCTCGTTGGCGTGACGCATATAGTCTGCCGAAACGTAGCTGGTCGCCTCTGAGATAAGATGCTTAAAGAGATCGCGGTCAGACTGGGTAACGCGGATCGCCTCCAGCGTCATGCGGTTCTCGCGCAGGGCAGCTTCCATATCCTGGAAGGCTTTACGCACGCCACTGTTTTCAGGCAGCAGATAATCACGCAGCGATCGGGTAATCGCGCTGGAGATACCGCCATAGAGCGAGGCTTCGATCAGACGATAGAACTTGCTGCGGTCGCTGGCGGAACGCAGGCGACGCGGCACCACACCAAGATCAAACAGCATGGCGTGATAATCGGTAACGGAGTTATAAGCGCGGAACTGCACGCCTTCCTGTGCTTCAACCCGATCTTTTACTTCATTCAGCGGTAATACGCGTGCCTGCCGACTGTTAAGCACTTCTGTCAGCATATCGGTCGGATTGGTGTCGGTTGGCAGGCCGTGGATACTGAACGGCTTGATATCGACTTTTTTGTCGCGTCCGGCGACCTGTTGCAGACGGACACCGACCACCACGCGCTGATGGCGTGAGTTCACGACGTCCAGCATCGAGTAGCAGACGCCGGCCCGCAGTTTACCGTGCAGGCCCTTGTCACGGGAGCCAGACGTCGCGCCCGCTTCGGTGGTGTTACGGAAGTGCAGCAGCGTTAAATCGGGGATCAGTGCGGTGACAAATGCCGCCATCGTGGTGGACTTACCCGCACCGTTACCGCCTGACAGCGTGGTCACTAATTCATCAAGATCAAAGGTACGGGCAAAAAAACCGTTCCAGTTGATCAGCGTAAGCGAACGAAACTTTCCGCGCTCAATCATGCCTGTTCTTCCTCTGCGTTCTCACTCGCGTCACCTTCCTGCCCTTCACCTTCATCGGTGTCGACCGGCGCAGTCGCGTTTTCCAGTAGCATGGCTTCGCCATCGCGAATCAGGCGAAGCTGCGCTTCACGGGCGTCATCACCGCCGCGTACATCGGCACCAAAGCGGAACACCGACTCCGTGATGCGAAATTTGCTGCTGTCGTTGCCATAAAACCACACCATACCAAGACGGCGCAGGCGGCTCAGAGAGGCGCGCACTTTCTCCTGCAGTTTAGTGCGATCCAGATCCGAACCGGTTGAACGCTGGTTTACCAGCTTCAGCAGACGGTTCTCGTCGGCCAGAGAGAGCAGCTCGTCATACAGCTCCTGCTGTGTAAAGATGCCTTCATTAGCCAGGCGTTCCGGGCTGAGATAGAGATAGCAGAGGATTTTCCCGACCATCATGTCCAGCTCAGAGAGCACGGAACGCGGAATCAGCGTGGTTGAGCGCGGACGCAGATAGAAAAAGCCTTCCGGTGCACGAATCAACTCAACGTTATAGCGGTTGTAAAATTCTTCGAGAAATGACTGGTAGTCCATCAGAAAAGCGTGGTTATCCAGCTCTTCAATACCGATATGGCGTCCGGCGCGTAACTGGCTATCCAGCGCAGGAAAAATCGGGTTGGCCAGTGCCTGTGCCAGCTTAACCGGCATCACTTGTTCAATATTTGTCGATGACATGTGCCTGCACCTTGGCTCCGTAAATATTGATGGCTTGCCATTCCACAGGCAAACCGGCTAAATCAGCTTCCGCTACGCCCAGGCGCACCGCCTGATCCACCACAATGCGCGCCAGATCGAAATGGCGGGCGCGTGGATACTGGGCCAGGTAGTCACGCATTACTGATGCGAGGTTGAGCGGTTTCTGTTGCGATTTATAAACCTGCAGCGCTTCTTCAATCATGGCTGCCAGCTGTTCGCGAATTTCGTTGATCTCTTCGTATTCCATCTCTGGCGGCAGTTCGCCCATCACTTCGTCATTCCGCAGCGTCAGCGCCTCATCGCGCATGTCATACAGGCGGTCGGCATTGGCATAGGTCAGCGCCCAGGGCGCGTCGAAGTAATTCTGCACCGATACCCGCAGACGCTGCGCAAAGACGCGGTTTTTATCCATGTCGATGGCGGTACGAATGAATTTATGGACGTGGCGGTCATAGCCGATCCACAGGTCGATCGCCTGCTGGCCCCAGCTGGTAATACGGTCGAGCTTGCTTTGCAGATCAAACACCAGCTTATCGACGAAGCCCAGGTCCGGGCTGTCCAGCGTGGCATCCTGAATGCGCAGCAGGTTTTCCTGAAGTTTGTCGCCTGCCGCTTCCAGCGTATCCTGCAGTTCACGCAGGGTGCCGGAGGTTTCAGAGAGCAGCATTTCACAGCTGGAGATGGCCGCACGCCAGTCTTTATTCAGCAGTTCGGCGATATCGTTTTTCACCGCCTGTTGCTGTTCATCCATCAGACGCTGCGTCATATCAATGCTGTCGAAGATCTCGGCCACCGAATATTTCAGCGGCGCAAAAACATTGCGATGCCAGTGAAACTCATCGCCATTTTCCTGCGCGGCATCAGCGGCCCGCTTAAGCTCACTGGCCACAATTGACAGCTGCATCGACAGGCGCAGAGTCGAAAACTCACGCTGACGGATGTAGTAGTCGGTGATGCCGATCGCCAGCGGCGTCAGGCGATAGATGGCGTTGCCTTCGGTAAGTTCACTGGTAAAGCGGTTGAGCAGGCGCTGCCGCACCATATCGTTGATGGCGTTGTTGGCACGAACCAGCACGGTCTCATGGGTTTGTTCGAAAGCCTTACTGACGTGACGGAAAGCATCAATCAGATCGCCTTCGCTCATTTCGCCATCCATTCGCTCACCATTCAGGGTGGCGATTGCCAGCAAAAAGGCCAGACGTTCCACTGGCAGCGCAAGGGAAAAGTCATTTTTGCGCGCCCAGGATACCAGTTCAGGTACCGTCTGGGAAAATTCACTCATAATTCGTCCTTCTGCCCCGGTTTACGCGCGGTCACGTGGATGTAGCGCCCTAAGCTTAAAAAGGGTTCCTGACGGCAGTAACGCCGCTCCATCTCAATAATTTCGTCGTCGCTTTTTGGCTCGCCCTTCGGCGGTTTCATGTAGTCACTGAATACCCGGATCCCGGCACGCTGCTCAATCACAAAACCACACGCCTCCAGCCAGCGATAGACCTGTTCGGGATCGCGGGGATAGTCAGGCGACAGCGTGCGTTTTTTGCGTTTGGTCAGGTTGGTGCGCAGATAGCCGAAGTTACCCAGCGTTAAGGTGCGCAATGTCAGGCCGTGCAGATTGTAAAACATCAGCGACATAACCCCCCCTGGACGCAGCAGATCGAACAGCGCTTTAAGCACCTTCTCCGGTTCAGCGACCCACTCAAGCACAGCGTGGAACAATACCAGATCCACCGGCTTATCCAAATGTTCGCCCACCTGCTGCGCGCTAATTTGTCTGAATTGCATGTTGTGGCTCACACCCTGCGCCGCCGCATTTTCTGCGGCCCGTCGCAGCATCTCAGCAGAGAGGTCGCACAGCAGAACCTGATGGCCCTGGGCAGCAAGCCCGCTGGAGACCTGGCCGACACCGCCGCCAGCATCCAGCACCGAAAGCGGGTGTGGAGAGAGTCCGGGCAATATCTTTTCCAGCTCATCCCGGAGAATGGCCTGGCGTATTTTCCCTTTGGTGGTGCCGTAAATATTTTGCGAAAATTTATCCGCGAGATCGTCAAAGTTACGATCCTGCATGGCATGCGCTCCGGTTTGCTGCGGTGAGACTTGTGCTATTTTGTCACAGGCACCAGAAGAATGAACCTTTCATCCCCATCTTCCCTTCCGGGTGCTCTATTTTCGGACAACAGGACGCATTTTTGATGTTATTTACCCTGAAAAAAGTCATTGGCGGGCTGCTTTTACCCTTGCCGTTTCTGCTTTTGCTGATGGCGCTGGGCATTTTACTGCTTTGGTTCACTGACTGGCAAAAAAGCGGCAAAATCGTGATCTCCGTCAGCTGGCTGTTACTGCTGCTGCTGAGCCTGCAACCGTTAGCCGATCGGCTGCTTTTGCCGCTGGACAACCGCTATCCGACCTGGAACGGCACAGAGAAAGTGGATTACATTGTGGTGCTGGGCGGTGGCTATACCTTCAACCCGGCATGGGCACCCAGCTCAAACCTGCTGAATAACAGCCTGCCACGAGTAGCGGAAGGCATTCGTCAATGGCAACGCAATCCGCAGTCGACCCTGATTTTTACCGGTGCCGCAGGCGGCACCAATCCGAAGAGCAGTGCCTGGGTAGCCGCTCAGGTGGCAGAAAGTCTGGGCGTTCCACGCGAACATATTCAGATTCTCGACCAGCCTCGTGATACCGCAGATGAAGCGCAGGCAGTGAAAACGGTGGTAGGCGATCGTCCGTTGCTGCTGGTCACCTCCGCGAATCATATGCCGCGGGCAATACGCTTTTTCCACGCGGTCGGTTTGACGCCAATTGCTGCGCCAGCTAATCAACTGGCGATTACCTCACCGCTGAATGGCTGGGAACGGGCGATACCGTCATCGATCTGGCTGAGTCACAGCGAACGGGCGGTGTATGAGACGCTCGGCACGCTGCTGCAGCGACTGAAAGGTGAGGAGTCCGGCTCAGCCGAGCCAGGGAAGTAGCTCTGCTCGGGCATGGTCAAAACGCAGACGGTTAAACGTGCCGGTCTGTGTCAGGTGCTCGATGCAGTCCCAAAGTTGATACATCCACCGACGCCAGACAAAGCCCTCCGAAACCGGGGCCCGTTGCAGGTAGTTGTGCAGCAGCGCCGTTTCGGCGGGCGACGTATCCAGATGGATCAGGTCATATTCACGGGGTGCCCAGAGAATTGTGCCCGGCTGTATCATTGCGATTAACTGGTCGCTGCGGCTGTTTTTCAGCATGCTCTGCAGCCGCACGTTGCCGTGAACCATCACACAGGGATCGTCGAAGTCTCGGAACAGATGCGCCAGACGCGACCGGCAGCGGAACAGAATCTGGCGATCTTCCAGCGTAAAATCAGGCGGACGCAGATAGCTCAGGGTCGACCACAAGACCTCAACCCGTTGTGCATACCATGCTGGCCAGTGATTCTGCTGCGTGCTGTCTACCGTTCCGACCAGGCCGTGGCTGTCGAGCCGGTGCCAGGCCAGCAGTCCCTCGACCGCCTGCTCGCAAAACTGTTGCCAGCGCTGAACATCCCGCGCGGGTGCCTCTGCCGTCACACCATTCAGTCGCGCAAGCAGGAGCATTTCATGCACCGGCGGCTGCTGGCTCAGTACCAGACCATAAACCGCTGGTACGGCGATTAGCCCGGCCTGCCCCAGCAACGCCAGCTTTCTGGCTTCCAGCGCGGCCCGCCCCTGATGACGAAAATATTTTGCCACCATTGGCATGGGATGCCCTTCCCGATCGTACAGGGCATAGAGCCGGGAGGGCGGCTGTTCACTGATTAATTCGAGGCGACTGACGGTTTCACCCAGCGCCAGCGTGAGTTCCGATTTAAGCTGTTCCATGCGGCATCCTCCTCAGATGAGTATCACAATATCCTGAAGGAAGTACTGACGTTTAGCGGCGGATCAATAACGGTGCGCTGAAACGGGGAGACAGGCTCCCCCGTTTATCAGGCCTGCATGGCATTGCGGACGCGTTGCAAATCGTCTGGCGTATCCACGCCCACACTGGGAATGGTTTTCGCGACGGCGACATGAATTTTTTCGCCGTACCATAAGACACGCAGTTGTTCGAGCAGCTCAATCTGTTCCAGAGGACAAGGTGCCCAGGCTACATAGCGGCGAATAAAACCGGCACGATAGGCGTAGATGCCAATGTGGCGAAGCAGCGTATCACCGATCTGCTCGCGCGAGGCAGCATACCGTTCACGATCCCAGGGAATGGTCGCCCGTGAAAAATAGAGCGCATAGCCATTCACATCCATGACGACTTTCACCGCGTTCGGATTGAAGGCTTCTTCCGCTTCGGTAATCGGTACGGCCAGCGTTGCCATCCCTGCCGCCGAACCCGCCAGATTGATCGCCACCTGACGCACAATCTCTGCCGGAATCATGGGCTCGTCTCCCTGCACGTTGACAATGATTTCATCATCGGCGAACTGATACTTTTCGATCACTTCCGCCAGCCGCTCCGTGCCGGACTGGTGATCGGCACGCGTCATACAGACTTCGCCGCCTGCCGCTTCCACTGCTCTGGCTACGTCGGGATGATCGGTGGCAACAATGACCCGGCTGGCACCCGATTCACGGGCGCGCTCCATCACATGCACGACCATCGGCTTACCGTGAATATCAACAAGCGGCTTGCCGGGTAAGCGGGTTGACGCATAGCGCGCAGGAATGATGGCAGTGAAACTCATGGATGAATCTCTTCAACTGACAGAGTACGGGCTTCCGTTTCCAGCAGCACCGGAATGCCGTCCCGAACCGGGAAGGCCAGGCCATCAGGTTTGCAGATCAGCTCCTGCTGAGCATTGTTGAAATAGAGTTTGCCATTGCACACCGGGCAGGCAACGATTTCGAGTAAACGATGATCCATATGTCCTCCATCAGGGACCGAATGCGTAAGGATTCAAGCATACCATAGCGCGGCTTATGCGGGATGGGGTAAAACGTCATCCCGCGGCGGCTGCCGCAAAATTGATTAATTCAGCGTCCACAGAGCTGGCCACTGCTCTTTGAGCGCATCTGGTGCCTGCAGAATCGCGACGCTTTCTGCCCCCTGCCAGGCAGCGAAGCGCTCAATCGCACGACGGATATCCACGGCAAAGCGCGTCGTGACGCGGGTCTTCTCTTCCAGCCAGATATTTTTAATCTCCAGCTGTTTTGCCTGACGCAGCATGCGGGCATCCAGCCGCCCTTTTATCTGACCGCGATGAAGGATGGGCAAAACAAAATAGCCAAACTTGCGTTTTTTCTCCGGCGTGTAGCACTCAATACGGTAGTCAAAACTGAACAGCTCCAGCGCACGTTTGCGATCCCAGACTACCGGATCAAATGGCGACAGCAGCGCGCTGTGCGTTGCCTGCAGCGGTGTCTCCAGTAGCGGCAAGGTGTCACGATGCAGCCACATCGCGCCCAGTCCCTCTGTGTTGACAGCGACCAGATCGCCCGCAGCCTGGGCGTCAGCGATAAATTCGTTCAGGGGGGCCCGCTTCAGGCGATAGTAGTCCGCCAGCCAGGCCGTACGGAAAACCCCCAGGCTGCGGGCGCTGTTCATCAGCATCTGACGGATTGCCTCGGCTTCGCTGATGCCATGTTGCTCATCCTGCCAGTCCGGCATCACGCGGCTGCGCAAATCATAGACGCGCTGAAAATTACGGCGTTCTGCGACCATCAGCTCACCGGCGCTGAAGAGATTTTCCAGATGACGTTTGTGCGGTTTCCATGCCCACCAGCCTGATTTCGGGTTATCGGTATGCGTAAAATCGGCGGCGCGTACCGGGCCGTTTTCCTGAATCTGCTGCAGTAATTCGGCAATCGCCTGCTGGTGGTCAGCGACCCATTGCGCGTTGTACTTCCAGCCCAGCCGTTCCGGCGACAGCATACGATGACGAAGAAGTCTGTAATCGGACCGGGGAATAAAGCAGGCTTCGTGCGCCCAGTACTCAAAGAGTTCACCCCGTGCGAGCGCCTGTTCCAGCCATGCCTGAGGATAATGTCCCAGGCGACTGAACAGCACCAGATAAGGACTGCGGGCCACGACATGGATGGTATCGATTTGCAGCAGTGACATGCGGGAGATGCAGTTAATCAAATCCTGATAAACGGCGCGTTTTGCCGGCGCACGCAGCAGGCCCTGTGCGGCGAGATGAAGGTGGCGTGCTTGCTGTAACGAAAGTGAATGCGGGCTGTTCATCCTCTTCCTTAT
Source organism: Pantoea sp. GD03673 (assembly GCF_029844725.1). Classification (GTDB taxonomy): domain Bacteria; phylum Pseudomonadota; class Gammaproteobacteria; order Enterobacterales; family Enterobacteriaceae; genus Pantoea. The sequence goes on along the minus strand of NZ_JAOCKJ010000007.1, from coordinate 77,605 downwards.
CAGGCTTCACCTGAATGAGTGCGGGTATCAGTGAGTACGGCGGCAGAGTTGTTCGATATCGTCCAGCAGCGGCAACACCGCCTGGCCGGTTAAACGGGCATCGACCGGGAGATACCACCATTCGGGCTGAGCAAAGTGACGGCATTTCACCGCATCCTTTTCCGTCATCAGCAGGTGCTGGCCCGTCTGAAGTAATCGGGTCAGCTCATCTTTGCTGTAGGCGTGATGATCGGCAAAGGCGATTTCAGCAACTGGCGTGATGCCCTGCTGTTTCAGCGTGGTGAAGAAACGGGGGGGATGACCAATACCGGCCATCGCAACCACTTCACTCAGCCGCTCAGTCGGGCAGGTTTCTCCGGTCAGCAGATTGGTGGCAAGCCCGGGCTGAAGTTGCATAGCAATCTCGCCGGGCAGCGCTTCGCCACCGTTAGCAATAATGGCATCGACCTGCTTCAGACGGTCTGCACGCTCGCGCATCGGACCCGCAGGTAGCCACCAGCCATTACCAAAACGACGTACGCCATCAACCACCACGATCTCGCGATCGCGCTGCAGAGCGTAATGTTGCAGGCCATCATCAGTGATGATGACATCCAGCGGCCCCTGTTGCAGTAACGCCTCAATCGCCCGCCGCCGTTCAGGCGCGACTGCGACCGGTGCCCCGGTACGCTGAGCGATCAGAACCGGTTCATCACCGGCCTGTTCGGTGCGGGTCTGTGCCGTGACGAGCAAGGGATAGTGGTCCGCCTTACCGCCATAGCCTCTTGAGACAACACCAGCACGCAGGCCGCGCTGCTGCAACGCCTCGACCAGCCAGATGACCACCGGCGTCTTTCCATTCCCGCCAGCAGTCAGATTACCCACCACCACCACCGGCAGAGGCGAACGCCAGCTTTTACGCCAGCCGCGCCGGTAACTGAAACGTATCAGGGCCGTGATCGCACCATACAGCAGGCTGAATGGCCATAGCACTAGCCATAGCGGTGAGCGACCACTCCAGATACGTTCAATCATTGGCCGAATTGCATCTTGTGCAGCTGAGCATAGGCACCACGTTCTTCCAGCAGCACCTGATGCGTTCCGCGTTCAACAATCTGACCATCTTCAATCACCACAATCTCATCCGCTTTTTCAATCGTGGAGAGGCGATGCGCAATCACCAGCGAGGTGCGGTTCTTCTGCAACTCATCCAGCGCCGACTGAATAGCCCGTTCTGACTCAGTATCCAGAGCGGATGTCGCTTCATCGAGGATCAATATCGGACAGTCGCGCAGCAGGGCACGGGCGATGGCAATACGCTGACGCTGACCGCCAGATAACAGCACGCCATTCTCACCAATGACCGTATCCAGGCCCTGATCCATTTTGTTGATAAAGTCCATGGCATGCGCCATGGTGGCCGCCCGCTCGATCTCTTCACGGCTGTATTGTTCACTGCGCGCATAGGCGATGTTATTGGCAATCGTGTCGTTGAAAAGATGCACATTCTGCGACACCAGCGCCACCTGATTACGCAGCGAACGCAGGCTGTACTCACGCAGGTCAAAACCGTCCAGCAGAATTTCGCCCTGCTGAATGTCATAAAAGCGGGTCAGCAGGCTCGCCATCGTAGACTTACCGGAACCGGAGCGGCCCACCAGCGCGACTGTTTTTCCGGCAGGCAGCGACAGATTGATATTACGCAGTGCCGGTACTTCACGACCCGGGTAGGTAAATGTCACGTCGCGGAATTCGATATCGCCTTTAGCGCGGGTAATTTCGCGCTTACCGTTGTCCACTTCCTGTTCGCTATCCAGAATGGAAAACAGCGTCTGACAGGCGGCCATGCCACGCTGGAACTGGGCATTGACGTTGGTCAGTGACTTAAGGGGTCGCATCAGGGCAATCATCGAAGAGAAGACCACGGTGATGGTTCCGGCAGTCAGGGTATCCATCACGCTGGGGAAGCTGGCGGCATAGAGGACAAACGCCAGGGCCAGCGACGCGATCAGCTGAATTACCGGATCGGAAATAGAAGAGGCGGAGACCAGTTTCATGCCCTGCTGACGCATGCGGTTACTGACGCGGGAAAAGCGCTCCGATTCAATTTCCTGACCGCCAAAAATAAGCACCTCTTTGTGGCCCTTCAGCATCTGCTCGGCGCTGGTTGTCACCTGCCCCATGGTGTTCTGCATACTTTTGCTGATGCTGCGGAAACGCTTTGATACCGTGCGAATCGCAAAGGAGACGACAGGAGCCAGTACAATCAGGATCAACGACAGCTGCCAGCTGTAGTAAAACATCATGATGAACAGGCCAATAATCGAAGCACCTTCACGCACAACGGTGACCAGTGCGCCAGACGACGAGGACGCGACCTGCTCAGAATCGTAGGTAATGCGCGACAACAGGGTGCCGGTCGACTGCTGGTCAAAAAACGAAACCGGCATGCCCATCATGTGGCTGAAGAGTCGACGGCGGATGTTCATCACAACGTTGCCAGAGACCCAGGAGATGCAGTAACTGGAGATATAACTGGTTATTCCGCGAACCAGCATCAGGCCAATAACCACTAAGGGCATCCACAGCATTACTGACCTGTCAGCTTTACCAAAGCCATCATCCAGTAAGGGTTTCAACAGGGAGAGCATTAAGGCGTCGCCCGCAGCATTAATAATCAGGGCGACAGAGGCCACAATCAATCCCGCTTTATTAGGCGCGATCATCGGCCAGAGTCGGCGAAACGTCTGCCACGTAGAGAGATCTTTATCTTGATGCATTATTTATTCACGCTGTTGGAAATAGCCGGCCATTCTACCTGGATTCGCGTTTGACGCCAAACCACTGATGATACCAACGGGGCATTAATTGTTCCCGCAGGGTGGAAACCTGCACGCTGCCGTGCGCTATCCGGATACTGATTTGTCCTGACTGGCCCGTATCCAGCCACTGAAAACCTGCCGTTCGGTAGTTTTCCAGCACATTTTTCGCAGGCATGCGCCAGGCATTGTAGCGTGCAAGAGAGGCGATAGCAGTGTGGCCTTCTGTTTTGCGCAGCAGCAACGAGGTCGACGAAGTACGACTTCCGTGATGCGGAACCTGCAGAATATCCACCTTCAGCCCTTTTTTCTCCAGTGCTACCAGCTGGCGTTCCGCTTTAGCTTCAATATCCCCGGTTAACATCAGCCGGACCCGGCCATCATCAACGATGACCACGCAGGAATCATTATTCCCACCCGGTAAAGGGGCCGTCAGCGGCCAGACAACCCGAAAGTTAAGCTGACGCCAGCGCCACTGCGTGCCACGTACGCAGGGTAAGTGCCCCTCATCTGCCAGTGCGCTTCTGACTTCAACCGCTGGCCAGCGTTGCGTGATCGCCGCCAGCCCACCCGTATGATCCAGATGTTTATGACTCAGGATGATCTGTTTTAGCCGCAGTTGTTTGCGCTCCAGCCACGGAATGATCACCCGGCTCCCCGCATTGTCGTTCTGCCAGCGTGGCCCGGTGTCATACATCACCGCCTCGTCGCCCTGGCTAATGACCATGCTCAGTCCGTGACCAATGTCCAGCATATCAATGCGCCAGCCCTGCTCATATTCTGGCTGGCGACTCAGTATCATCGCCAGTGCTATCGCGCAGCTGCTTAGTGGCAGAGAGAAGAAAAGTTGTGCACGCCAGAGGATCAGACCACCCCAGACCATTACCGTAAACCAGGTCGTTCCATTCAGCGGCCACCAGCCTGGCGGCAGCAACGTCAGGCAGTGAAACAGGGCACGCAATGAGAGGTCGGCCGCCCCCCAGAAGAAGCCTGATACATGTGCTACTGGCAACAGCATGGCAAGCGTCACCAGGGGCATGGTTATAAACGAGACGACAGGAATAGCGACAACATTTGCCACCAGCGCGGTCAGACTGATCCCGTTGAATATCGCCACCTGCAGCGGCACCATTAAAATCATCATGCCTGCCTGCAGATGCAAAAGCTGTAACGGGATCCAGCGCCGTCGATGACGTAACTGTGCAGGCAGTGGGAACCAGTGATACCAGACCAGCAGCATGCCCACAGCCAGAACCGAGAGCCAGAAACTGTCTGAAAGCACGGTCAGCGGATCCGTCACCAGCAATAATGCTATGCAGAACGTCCAGACCTGCCAGCTATTCAGCTGAACACCTGCAAACCGTGTTATCGCCCATAGCGTCAGCGCAAGCAGTGAACGGGCGGCAGGGGGATGTGCACCTGAGAGCCAGGTATAGATGGCGGCAAACAGCCAGCTTACGATCAGGGGAAAAAGATAGCCGATGTAGCGGGCTGGCAGGATAAATTGCACCCCACGCGCCAGTATCCAGCCAGTGCTGGCGGCCAGGGCGATGTGCATGCCCGATATTGCCATCAGATGTGCGGTGCCCGTATCCCGCAGCAGCTGACGTGTCTGCTGGCTCATATCATCCCTGATACCAAAAGCTAATGCCTCCAGCGTTCCGCGTGAGGGCATCTCACGCGTCCTGTCACGGTGCCACAGAATAAAACGCCAGCGGCCATCACAGCGATCGCTGACAGCGTCCTGTTTAAGAATCCGGCCCTGGAGCGGCGTATTATTAGCCAGTGCAAAACGCTGCGCATCGAAATCCCCCTCATTCAGGCGGGCATGCACCGGGCGAAGACGCAGCTGCATCGTCCAGCGTTGTCCCGGGCAGTAAATGCCCGCATCAGCGTCGAACCAAATCCAGGCAAAGCGAGGCGGAAATATCATCCTGCCCTGCTCTTCCAGCAGACGAACCCGGATCTGCTTCCGCTCTTTACGCAGTTCGTCAATCTGAACGGTGAACGTCGAAGGCTGTGCCGAGAGCTGTTCGATATCCCGCACCATCAGACGCGCGTCGTGACAGGCCCATGCCAGAAATAGCAGAGTGATGCCGGTCAGACGAACGGGCTGATAAGGACAATGCTGCAGAGCCACACCCAGCACGAGCAGAGCTGTTATCGCCTCACCGGAGGGCAGTTGCGTCATCAGCAGTAGCGGTAACGTTGCAACGATCGCCAGTCGTGCCAGAACGGTCCATGTCAGCATAATCGTGTCCATTGATTGAGTCCGATTAGTCTGAACAAATGCGGTGAAAGTTACAGGAGAGGATCAGGCAGGCTCGGGCGGCCTCGCAAAAAGAGTGACGGATTGCAGTGTTGTTAACGCAATTTGGATGTCGGATCTAAGTCTGAATAGCAGGCAAAAAAAAACGACATCCGGAGATGTCGTTTATCTGGTTCGGTATCGGCTTAGCCGTAGATATTTGCGCGATCGCGAAGCTCTTTGCCTGGCTTAAAGTGGGGAACGTATTTACCTTCCAGATCCACTTTGTCACCCGTTTTCGGGTTACGTCCAGTACGCGGAGCACGATAGTGCAAAGAAAAGCTGCCGAATCCCCGGATTTCGATGCGTTCGCCCTGTGCCAGCGTAGTGGCCATGTGCTCAAGCATCTCTTTTACTGCATCCTCAACGACTTTCGCCGGTATATGAGTATGCTGTCCCGCCAGTCTTTCGATCAGTTCTGACTTGGTCATGTAACCTCCGGTTTATCCCTGTGGGAAAGTATGACAGCTTTTACCGAAACCGGGTGGTTGCCCACCCGGTGCTTCAGGTCGATTACTCGCCTTTAGCCGCTTTGAACGCTTCAGCCATGGCGCTGGAGAAATTGCCTTCTTCCTGTTTGGTGTTAACAGTATTGATAGCTTCTTTCTCATCAGCCTGGTCTTTCGCACGGACAGACAGGCTTACGACACGGTTTTTACGATCAACGCCGGTGAACTTAGCTTCAACGTCGTCGCCAACGTTCAGAACCAGAGTTGCATCTTCAATGCGGTCCAGTGAAGCTTCAGAAGCGCGCAGGTAACCCTCAACGCCGTCTGCTAATTCAACTGTAGCACCTTTAGCATCAACTGCAGTCACTTTACCGGTGACGATGGCACCTTTCTTGTTCAAAGTGATGTAGTTGTTGAACGGATCTTCTGCCAGCTGTTTAACGCCCAGAGAGATACGCTCGCGCTCTGCATCAACCTGCAGTACAACGGCAGCGATTTCGTCGCCTTTTTTGTACTCACGAACGGCTTCTTCGCCAGTCGCGTTCCAGGAGATGTCAGACAGGTGAACCAGACCGTCGATGCCGCCGTCCAGGCCGATGAAGATACCGAAGTCAGTGATTGACTTGATTTTACCTTCAACACGATCGCCTTTGTTGTGCGTCTCAGCGAACAGCTGCCATGGGTTAGATTTACACTGCTTCAGACCCAGGGAGATACGACGACGCTCTTCGTCAATGTCCAGAACCATAACTTCAACAACATCGCCTACGTTAACAACTTTAGACGGATGGATGTTTTTGTTGGTCCAGTCCATTTCAGACACGTGTACCAGACCTTCAACGCCTTCTTCGATTTCCACGAAGCAGCCGTAATCAGTCAGGTTGGTCACACGACCGGTCAGGCGGGTGCCTTCCGGATAGCGTTTAGCGATAGCAACCCATGGATCTTCGCCCAGCTGCTTCAGACCCAGAGAAACACGGGTACGCTCGCGGTCGAACTTCAGCACCTTAACGGTGATTTCGTCGCCAACGTTAACGATTTCGCTTGGATGCTTAACGCGTTTCCATGCCATATCAGTGATGTGCAGCAGGCCATCAACGCCGCCCAGATCAACGAATGCACCGTAGTCAGTGAGGTTCTTAACGATACCTTTAACTTCCATGCCTTCCTGCAGGTTTTCCAGCAGCTGATCGCGCTCTGCGCTGTTTTCGGATTCGATAACCGCACGACGTGAAACCACGACGTTGTTGCGTTTCTGATCCAGCTTGATGACTTTAAACTCAAGCTCTTTGCCTTCCAGGTGCAGCGTATCACGCACCGGACGCACATCTACCAGTGAACCTGGCAGGAACGCACGGATACCGTTCAGCTCAACTGTGAAGCCGCCTTTAACTTTGCCGTTGATAACACCGGTAACAGTTTCAGCGTCTTCGTAAGCTTTCTCCAGCGTGATCCATGCTTCATGGCGCTTAGCTTTCTCACGGGACAGCAGGGTTTCACCGAAGCCGTCTTCCACTGCATCCAGAGCAACATCAACTTCGTCGCCAACCTGGATTTCCAGTTCGCCGGCTGCGTTCTTGAACTGCTCTGCAGGAATTGCAGATTCAGATTTCAGACCCGCATCAACCAGAACGACATCTTTGTCGATAGATACGACGATGCCACGAACGATAGAACCCGGGCGGGTTTCGATTGTTTTTAAGGATTCTTCAAATAGTTGAGCAAAAGATTCAGTCATATTGATAATCTTCAGGATTCTTCAATTTAACGTCCATCTGACTTCATGTCGGATGGGGTTGTTTCACATGCCCGGCACCGGATCCGTGGTACAGGGTGATAAATTCGGTTAAGCCGTAATGCCCAGCTTTTCGCGGGCATATTGTAGCGCTTTTTCAATGACTTGATCGATAGACATCTCGGTAGAGTCCAGAATCAAAGCATCGCCAGCAGCCACCAAAGGCGCAATTGCGCGATTACGATCGCGGTCGTCACGTTCTTTTATCTCGGCTAAAAGGCGATCAAAGTTAACATTAAAGCCATTTGCCTGCAACTGTAGCATACGACGCTGAGCACGTTCTTCCGGGCTGGCATCAAGGAAGATTTTCACAGGTGCATCCGGGAAAACCACGGTGCCCATGTCGCGGCCATCAGCGATCAGGCCCGGCATCTCGCGGAAACCGCGCTGGCGACGTAATAACGCTTCGCGCACACGAGGAAACGCGGCGACACGTGACGCCGTGTTGCTGACCTCCTGAGTGCGGATTTCACCGGTCACATCCTCACCTTCAAGTATGACCTGCATTTCACCGTTCTGTGATACAAAGCGCACATCAAGGTGTGCAGCAATCGGCACCAGCGCCTCTTCAGATTCAATGTCCACCTGATGATGCAATGCGGCTAACGCCAGCACGCGATAAATAGCACCGGAGTCCAGCAGATGCCACTGCAGCGATTCTGCCATCGCTTTGCACAGGGTTCCCTTTCCCGCTCCACTTGGCCCATCAATAGTTATGACCGGGGCAGTTACTGTCATTATTCCCTCCTGTTGCTGCGTGCTTCCTGACCTTTCGGTCACCATTAATGCTTAGCATTATACGCTGCATAGCGAGGCTTGGTTACCCTTTCGCACTGACGGGGCTCGAAATGTTAGTCAATTCAGAGGATATCGGTGCGAATACAGCCAGATTTAAACAGGGGAAGATCCGGTGCGGAACCGCACCGGAGAGGCATTATCAGGCACGCTGGCTGATTTTAGCCAGCTGGACAAAATAGTCCGGGAAGGTTTTCGCTGTACAGCCAGGATCAAGAATGGTCACCGGGGTATCAGAAAGCGCAACCAGAGAGAAACACATCGCCATGCGGTGATCGTTGTAAGTGCCAATATCAGCATGAATCAGCGATGCGGGCGGTGTAATACGGATGTAGTCATGTCCTTCTTCGACTTCCGCCCCCACCTTACGCAGTTCAGTGGCCATTGCGCTCAGTCGATCGGTCTCTTTTACCCGCCAGTTGTAAATATTGCGCAACTGGGTCGTGCCCTCTGCAAACAGCGCGGTGGTCGCAATGGTCATTGCAGCATCCGGTATATGGTTCATGTCCATATCAATAGCCTGCAGTTTTCCGGCCGTGCAGGCGATATAGTCATCGCCCCATTCAATGTTCGCGCCCATCTTTTCCAGCACGTCAGCAAAACGGATGTCACCCTGCACACTCTGACGTCCGATGCCGGTGACCCTGACCGTTCCGCCTTTAATGGCGGCGGCGGCCAGGAAGTAGGAAGCGGAAGAGGCATCGCCTTCAACCAGGTAATCGCCCGGCGACTGATACTGTTGCTGTCCCTTAATCAGGAAGCGCTGATAGTTCTGATTCTCGACCCCGACGCCAAAGCACTGCATCAGATTCAGGGTGATATCAATGTAAGGTTTGGAAACTAAATCACCTTTGATGGTGATGCAGGTATCCTGCTGCGCCAGAGGTGCGGTCATCAGCAGTGCTGTCAGGAACTGGCTGGAAACGCTGCCATCCACGCTGACTTCACCCCCGGTAAAACCACCGCGTAAACGAAGCGGCGGGTAGTTTTCGTTTTCCAGGTACTCAATGCTTGCTCCACCCTGACGAAGCGCGTCAACCAGATGACCGATTGGACGCTCTTTCATGCGGGGTTCGCCGGTCAGTTCGATATCCTGCTCACCCAGACAAAGCGCGGCGGCCAGGGGACGCATTGCGGTTCCGGCATTGCCCAGAAACAACGACAGCGGTTGAGATGAGTGCAGCGGCCCGGCATTTCCCGTCACTTCACACACGGTGCGATCGCTGGAAAGCGTATAACTTACACCCAGCGCGGTCAGCGCATTCAGCATGTGCTTAACATCATCACTGTCGAGCAGGTTAGTGAGACGGGTAGTGCCTTTAGCCAGCGCAGCCAGCAGCAATGCGCGATTGGAAACGCTCTTTGAGCCAGGCAGATTTACGGTGCCATCGACGCGCGCAATCGGTTGGAGAGTCAGGGAGTCCTGCATGTGAAACGAAATCCTCAAAAAAATACAGAGACCTCGCCGGGTGACGAGGTCTGGCATCAGCATCACTGCTGATATCTTAACAATCAGCCGTGACGGCGTTCAAAATCGACCATGAAATCGGTCAGGGCCTTCACACCTTCCAGCGGCATCGCATTATAAATAGAGGCGCGCATACCGCCTACGACACGATGTCCTTTAAGCGCATGCAATCCCGCCTTGAATGACTCTTCCAGGAACAGCGCATCCAGCGACGCATCCGCCAGCTGGAAAGGAATATTCATGCGTGAGCGGTTTTCTGTCGCTACATCGTTACGATAGAAGCCGCTGTGATCGATAACGCCATAAAGCAGGTCTGATTTTGCCTGATTAATACGGTCAATTTCAGCGACTCCGCCCTTCTCTTTCAGCCATTTGAAGACCAGCCCTGAGAGATACCACGCAAAGGTCGGCGGGGTGTTAAACATGGAATCGTTATCTGCCAGCACTTTGTAATCGAGGATGGAAGGCACGGAGGCATGCGCATGGCCCAGCAGATCTTCACGTACGATAACCAGCGTTAAGCCAGCCGGGCCCACATTTTTCTGCGCACCCGCATAAATCACACCATAACGGTTCACATCGATCGGGCGTGACAAAATGGTGGATGAGAAATCAGCCACAACGGTTTTATTGCCAAAGTCGGGCTGTTCATCAATAGCGATGCCATCAATGGTTTCATTCGGGCAGAAATGCAGGTAAGCGGACGCTTCACTCACTGCCCATTCGCTCATCGGCAGGATAGCGCGTTTACCGTCGCGGGTTGTTTTGACATCCAGCGTGCGTGGGGAACAATATTTTTCCGCCTCTTTGATTGCGCTATGCGCCCAGTAGCCGCCATCAACATAATCGGCGCTGGTCGCCTGCCCCAGCAGATTACCCGGTACGGCTGCGAACTGCGCACGCGCACCGCCATGACAGAATAAAACTTTGTAATTAGCCGGTATTTTTAGCAGATCACGGAAGTCCTGCTCTGCTTCCTCAGCCACCTGAATAAACTCTTTGCTGCGGTGGCTGATCTCCATTACAGAGGTACCCAGACCGCGCCAGTTCGTCAGTTCCTGTTCTGCACGACGAAGCACTTCAACCGGTAGCATCGCCGGGCCAGAGCTAAAATTATAAACCTGCGTCATTTCCCCTCACCACTGTCATATCGAACGGTTATGAATAACCATTCGGTTTTATCACTGCATTCTGATAGCTGCAATCATAAATCAGGGCGCGGTCACATTTTCTGAATCCGGCTCGCCGGAGGTTATGTTACCAATGCAAACCTGCGCGGAATTTTGTGAGGCGTCATCCAGCACCATTAATCCGCGTTTGGCCTGAATGCTGAGGTGGTGAAAACTAAGCCGGTAAAATTATCCCGCCCTGATAGCGGTCTGTTGGCAAAATCCGTATCATTGCGCGCTTTACGCACCCTATGACAACTGAGAGAGCGGCACTATGACGCAAACATTTATCCCGGGCAAAGATGCCGCACTGGAAGATTCCATTGCGCGTTTCCAGAACAAGCTGCAGGATCTTGGCTTTAACATTGAAGAAGCTTCCTGGCTTAATCCTGTTCCCCATGTCTGGTCAGTGCATATCCGCGACCGCGATTGCCCGCTCTGCTTCACTAACGGCAAGGGCGCCAGTAAAAAAGCCGCGCTGGCCTCCGCGCTGGGCGAATATTTTGAGCGTCTCTCAACAAACTACTTTTTTGCAGATTTCTGGCTCGGAACAAAAATCGCTAACGGTGATTTTGTTCACTATCCCAATGAAAAATGGTTTGCGTTACCTGATGACGAGTCCCTGCCTGAAGGCATTCTGGATCCGCGCCTGCACGCGTTTTACGATCCTGACAACGCACTGACGGCTTCCGGCCTGATTGATCTGCAGTCTGGCAATGCTGAGCGCGGTATCTGCGCCCTGCCATTTACCCGCCAGTCCGATCAGCAAACCGTTTATATCCCGATGAACATCATCGGCAACCTCTATGTTTCAAATGGCATGTCGGCGGGTAACACCGCGAATGAAGCGCGTGTTCAGGGGCTGTCCGAAGTGTTTGAGCGCTACATTAAGAACCGCATCATTGCTGAGGCGATCAGCCTGCCTGCGATTCCTGATGAAGTGATGCAGCGTTATCCTGAAGTCATCGAGGCGATTGCCCGCCTTGAAGCGGAAGGCTTCCCGATTTTCGCGTATGACGCCTCGCTGGGCGGTAAATATCCGGTTATCTGTGTGGTGCTGTTTAACCCGACCAACGGCACCTGTTTTGCCTCATTTGGTGCGCACCCTGATTTTGGTGTCGCACTGGAGCGAACTGTTACTGAGTTGCTGCAGGGCAGAAGCCTCAAAGATCTGGATGTGTTCACGCCGCCGACTTTTGATGACGAGGAAGTGGCTGAACATGCCAACCTTGAAACACATTTCATCGATTCAAGCGGCCTGATTTCCTGGGATCTGTTTAAAGAAACAGCGGATTATCCTTTTGTCGACTGGTCATTTGCGGGCAGTACCGAACAGGAATTTGCAACGCTGATGGCAATTTTCGCCTCGGAAGATCAGGAAGTGTACATTGCTGACTACGAGCATCTGGGTGTCTATGCCTGCCGCATCATCGTACCCGGCATGTCAGATATCTATCCGGCGGAAGATTTGTTCCTTGCTAATAACAGCATGGGCGCGGGCATGCGTGAAACCCTGCTGGCACTGCCTGAAAGCAACTGGAATCCGGAAGAATATCTGGATCTGATTGGACAGCTTGACGATGAAGGTTTTGATGACTTCACCCGGGTTCGTGAGCTGCTGGGTCTGGCAACCGGTAAAGACAACGGCTGGTACACACTGCGTATTGGCGAATTAAAAGCGATGCTGGCGCTGGCAGGTGGCGATCTGGATCAGGCATTGATCTGGACTGAGTGGACAATGGAGTTTAACAGCTCAATTTTCACGCCAGAGCGGGCTAACTACTATCGTTGCCTGCAGACCCTGCTGTTACTGGCAATGGAAGATGAGCGTGATCCGCTGCAGTATCATCACGCTTTCATGCGTATGTATGGTGAGCGCGCAATGGAAGCTGCTTCCGCCGCCATCAGTGGTGAGCATCCCTTCAACGGTCTTCAGGCTGTTGATGATGAGCTGCTGGCATTCCCTGCCCATCAGTCCCTGCTTGCGGCCTATGAAAAACTGCAAACCGCTAAGCGTCTTTACTGGAAAAATGCGTAAGGCATAGCGCTTCAGTTCAGAAACAGAGATTAAACATGGCACCGGCTTTATCGGGTGCCATGTTTCTCCACTTTTCCCATGAAACATTAGCCGCATTAAAATTCATTTCCATTACATCGCATCAAATTAATTAACACCCAAAACATGAGTTTATAAGAAAGCAGGCGCTAAAAAAGTGACGCACCATTTTATTTTAAAATAATTTTGTATTTTTAAAATTTATTTATACCTTTAAATTCAGATATTTAATTGATTATTTCTTTGTAATTCCGCAACCAGCTGGCTGCCGCTTCGGCAAACATGATCCACATCAATTACTGACCTATACTCCTTTGTTAGTATTTTTTCAGACAACTTCAGGAGTAAGTTAGTGTGAAAACTGACAACCCTTTTAATCTTTTATTACCAGCCGCAATGGCGAAAGTAGCCGAAGACGCCGGTATCTATAAAGCAACTAAACATCCCTTCACCACCTTCTTTCTGGCGATAAACGCCGGCGTATTTATCTCCATCGCATTCGTTTTCTATATTACAGCGACTACCGGCAGCGGCGCGATGCCCTATGGCATTGCCAAACTGATTGGCGGTGTCTGTTTCTCACTCGGCTTAATGCTGGTCGTGGTGTGTGGCGCAGACCTCTTTACCTCAACGGTACTCATCGTCGTCGCTAAAGCCAGCGGTCGCATCAGCTGGGGTCAGCTGGCCCGCAACTGGATTAACGTCTATGCCGGTAACCTTGCAGGCGCTCTCTTCTTTGTCGCCCTGATGTGGTTTGCCGGACAGCATATGGTCGCAAATGGTGCATGGGGATTGAATGTCCTGGAAACCGCCGACCACAAGATGCATCACACCTTCATCGAAGCGGTCTGTCTGGGTACTCTGGCTAATCTGCTGGTCTGCCTCGCTGTCTGGATGAGCTACTCAGGGCGCAGCCTGACCGATAAGCTGGTGGTGATGGTTCTGCCTGTTGGGATGTTTGTCGCCAGCGGTTTCGAACACAGCATCGCCAACATGTTCCTTATTCCTTATGCCATCGTCATCCGCGACTTCGCATCACCTGAGTTCTGGCAGGCTGCTGGCACCACGGCTGTGCAGTTTCACTCGCTTACCGTCAGTAACTTTATTCTCGACAATCTGATCCCCGTGACCCTCGGTAACATTATTGGCGGCGGCATTCTGGTTGGGTTGACTTACTGGGTTATCTATCTCCGTAAAGGTGACCAGGTTCATTAAACATATTTTGACGGCACAGGAAAGTGACTGTGCCTGACCGTAAAGTCTCTTCATATAAGGCAGGTATATTATGACCGAACTTAATGCAAAACTGGCTTCAGCATGGGAAGGATTTGCTGAAGGCGAATGGCAGAATAGCGTCAATGTGCGCGACTTCATTCAGAAAAACTACACCCCTTATGAAGGCGATGAGTCGTTCCTGGCGGGCGCAACTGAAGCGACCACCAAACTGTGGGACAGCGTGCTGGAAGGCATCAAAATTGAGAACCGCACCCACGCGCCCGTCGACTTCGACACCGATCTCGCTTCAACCATTACTTCGCACGACGCGGGCTACATCAATAAGTCGCTGGAAAAAATCGTTGGCCTCCAGACTGAAGCTCCGTTAAAACGCGCCCTGATTCCTTTTGGCGGCATCAAAATGGTCGAAGGTTCGTGCAAAGTGTATGGCCGCGAACTCGATCCTTCACTGAAAAAAATCTTCACTGAATACCGCAAAACACACAACCAGGGCGTGTTCGACGTTTACACCCCGGACATCATGCGCTGCCGTAAATCAGGTATCCTGACGGGTTTGCCAGACGCCTATGGTCGTGGTCGTATCATCGGTGACTATCGTCGCGTGGCCCTCTACGGCATCGACTTCCTGATGGCGGATAAATTCTCTCAGTTCGCCTCTCTGCAGAGCGATTTAGAGAATGGCGTTAATCTGGAAGCAACCATTCGTCTGCGTGAAGAGATCGCTGATCAGCATCGTGCGCTGGCACAGATCAAAGAGATGGCCGCAAAATATGGCCACGACATCTCTGGCCCGGCAACCAATGCCATTGAAGCCGTGCAGTGGACTTACTATGGCTACCTGGCTGCGGTGAAATCACAAAACGGTGCTGCCATGTCATTTGGCCGCGTCTCAACCTTCCTGGATGTTTACATTGAGCGTGACCTGAAAGCCGGTAAGCTGACTGAAGAGCAGGCACAGGAACTGATTGACCACCTGGTCATGAAACTGCGTATGGTTCGCTTCCTGCGCACACCTGAATACGATGAGCTGTTCTCTGGTGACCCAATCTGGGCAACGGAATCCCTGGCCGGTATGGGCGTTGATGGCCGCACACTGGTTTCAAAAAGTACCTTCCGTTTCCTGAATACCCTCTACACCATGGGTCCTTCACCTGAGCCGAACATGACCATTCTGTGGTCAGAAAAACTGCCGATTAATTTCAAGAAATATGCCGCTAAAGTCTCAATCGATACCTCATCATTACAGTATGAGAACGATGATCTGATGCGTCCTGATTTCGACAATGATGACTACGCAATTGCCTGCTGCGTCAGCCCGATGATTGTTGGCAAACAAATGCAGTTCTTTGGCGCACGCGCCAACCTGGCGAAAACCCTGCTCTACGCAATCAATGGCGGCGTGGATGAAAAACTGAAAATGCAGGTTGGACCGAAAGGTGACAAAATCAGCGATGATGTGCTGAATTTCGATACCGTCATGGAGCGTATGGATCACTTCATGGACTGGCTGGCAAAACAGTATGTCACCTCGCTGAACATCATTCACTACATGCATGATAAGTACAGCTACGAAGCGGCACTGATGGCCTTACATGACCGCGATGTCTACCGCACTATGGCTTGTGGTATCGCAGGTCTGTCTGTTGCTGCGGATTCACTCTCTGCGATTAAATACGCCAAAGTGAAACCGATTCGTGACGAAGAGGGTCTGGCGATCGACTTCGACATCGAAGGTGAATATCCACAGTTCGGTAATAACGACGCGCGGGTGGATGATCTGGCCTGCGATTTGGTTGAACGCTTCATGAAGAAAATTCAGCAGCTGACCACCTACCGTAATGCCGTGCCGACGCAGTCTGTTCTGACCATCACCTCAAACGTGGTTTATGGTAAGAAAACCGGTAACACGCCGGATGGACGTCGCGCTGGTGCACCGTTTGGACCTGGTGCTAACCCAATGCATGGTCGTGATCAGAAAGGTGCGGTGGCTTCACTCACTTCCGTTGCGAAACTGCCGTTTGCGTATGCCAAAGATGGTATCTCCTATACCTTCTCAATTGTGCCAAACGCGCTGGGTAAAGATGATAATGTGCGGAAAACCAATCTTGCCGGTCTGATGGATGGTTACTTCCATCATGAAGCCAGCATTGAAGGCGGTCAGCACCTTAACGTTAACGTCATGAACCGCGAAATGCTGCTGGACGCGATGGAGCATCCAGAGAAATATCCACAGCTGACCATTCGCGTTTCCGGTTACGCTGTACGCTTCAACTCACTGACTAAAGAGCAGCAGCAGGATGTGATTACCCGTACCTTCACACAGTCACTGTAATCACTGCCAGACCTGATAATAAGGCTCCTCGCGGAGCCTTTTCCTTAACAGTCTGTTCTGATGGTCATCTTCATCAAGGTTCCCATCAGAATCGATTTCCTGCCCTGAGCGCAGCAGAGATTGCGCCGTCTGTCCCGGCAGACCCACTGGAGAAAACATCGCAATGTCAGTTAACGGTCGTATCCACTCATTTGAATCCTGCGGAACCGTCGACGGTCCCGGCATCCGTTTTATTACCTTCTTCCAGGGCTGTCTGATGCGCTGCCTCTATTGTCATAACCGCGACACCTGGGATACCCACGGCGGTAAAGAGATCAGCGTTGAGGCGCTCATGGCGGATGTGCTCTCCTATCGCCATTTTATGAACGCCTCTGGCGGCGGCGTCACCGCATCAGGCGGTGAAGCGATTCTTCAGGCTGAATTTGTGCGCGACTGGTTCCGCGCCTGCAAGGCTGAAGGCATTCATACCTGTCTCGACACCAACGGCTTTGTACGCCGCTATGATCCCGTAATCGATGAGCTGCTCGATGTCACTGACCTGGTCATGCTCGATCTGAAACAGATGAATGACGATGTGCATCAGATTCTGGTAGGCGTATCTAATCACCGCACGCTGGATTTTGCCCGCTATCTGCAGAAAAAAGGCAAGCGGACCTGGATCCGCTTTGTCGTAGTCCCAGGCTATTCCGACGACGATGACACCGCGCATCGACTGGGTGAATTTACGCGCGACATGGAGAATGTTGAAAAGATTGAGTTGCTGCCCTATCACGAGCTGGGTAAACACAAATGGATTGCGATGGGGGAAGAGTACAAGCTGGATGGCGTAAAACCGCCGGGGAAAGAGACAATGGAGCGCGTAAAAAACATTCTCGCCAGTTACGGCCATGAAGTAATGTACTGATAACGTCGCGGCAAAAAAGGGAGTGCTAAGCTCCCTTTCTGTCGTTCAGCAATCAGGCATGTGCCACTGGCGTCGCCTGCTGGTCCGCTTTACGCAGCAGCATGATCAGATAGATCAGCGCCACTGCGGCAATCATCACAAACAACAACCGGTCAGAATAATTCTGCATCAGAACTGAGGCCATTGCCGGTCCAGCCAGACTGCCAACGGTATAACTCATCAGCAGCGCCTGATTCATAGCAACCAGCTCATGATGTGCGACCGTTTCACAAGCCCAGGACATCGCCACCGGATAAAGGGTAAAGCCCGCCAGCCCCAGAACAAACAGCGCAGGTGCCATTGCAGCATTGGTCAACATGGCCATCGCCCCCAGGACAACCACAAAGACCTGTACCCGCAGCACCAGCAGGCGACCAAATCGATCGGCCAGACGACCAATTGGCCACTGTCCAACAATACCTGCGCTGACCAGTAACGCCATCCAGTAACCGACACTGGCGTCACTCAGTCCCTGATGCGACAGATACAGTGGCATCAGGCCATAAAGCGAGCCTAAAACGATACCGGAGATAATGCACCCATTGATGCCGAGGCGTGAACTGCGACGACGCAGCATCGGCCAGATGCGAGCAGGTGCCGCCTCAGTCGCTTCACCACTGGCTGACACCCGCGTAAAGACCAGCGGCAATACCGCGCAGAACACCAGCGAAGTGACCCAGGGTATGACGCTCAGTAATTCTGTTGAGAGGGTGCTGACCAGTAACTGACCCGCTACGGTGCCAAGATAATAAACGATCATATAGGCAGCCAGCAGTTGCCCACGATTACGGACCGTTCCGCTGCAGAGGAGTGCGCTTTCAACCACCACCCACATCAGTGCACAACCTATGCCCGCGATAAAACGAAGCGAACTCCACGCCCAGAAGCCTTCCAGCGTTGCCAGACCGATCGTTGCCAGGGCAAAGAGCCCGGTTGCCAGATAGTAACTGCGATTAAACCCGTAATGCCTGATTAACCAGCCAGCCAGCAATGTACCGGCCAGATTGCCCGTGTAGTAGGCGGAACTAACGATGCCCACCTGCCAGGTTGTCAGTAAGTCATGCGTCAGCCACAGCGGGACAAGTGTGTTCAGAACGGCAATAGCGACTGTCATTAACATCAGGCCGCAAAGCAGCAATATCACGGGGCGTGACCAGGTTGACATAGGGGATAAAAACCAGAGCAAATGAAGGAAATTGCGCGCAGTTTGCCACTCGCTTTTTTAAAGTCAATGGGCACACTTTGCTGGCAGCACATTTTGCTGCAGGACAATTTAAATTACTAATCTTCAGTAGGTTACAGTTGTGTTTAGCGGAGGGCTGCTGAATGCTATCTCTATGAAAAATTAGATTTTTAAGCGTTCCGGCACATCTGGCATCGATAACGTTTATTTGTGATTAAATCAGGACCTGCTTAATCGGCCAGTGCGACTGAAAAGCATAAAAAAACCCGGCCGTGGCCGGGTTGAAAGCGTGCGTATCGCTTAGCCGATGATGTCGACGCCATTCATATAAGGGCGTAAAACGTCAGGCACGGTGATACGGCCATCTTCCTGCTGATAGTTTTCCAGCACCGCCACCAGAGTACGGCCTACGGCCAGACCTGAGCCATTCAGGGTATGAACCAGACGCGGTTTCTTTTCCTGTTTGTTGCGGCAACGCGCCTGCATGCGACGCGCCTGGAAATCACCCATGTTGGAACAGGATGAAATTTCACGATAGGTATTCTGCGCTGGTAGCCAGACTTCCAGATCGTAGGTTTTGGTCGAGCCAAAGCCCATATCACCGGTGCAGAGTAAAACCTTACGGTATGGCAGGTTCAGCAGTTGCAGTACTTTCTCTGCGTGACCGGTCAGCTCTTCCAGCGCAGCCATTGACTGCTCCGGGGTGACGATCTGTACCATTTCGACTTTATCGAACTGATGCATACGGATCAGGCCGCGTGTGTCACGACCGTAAGAACCCGCTTCAGAACGGAAGCATGGCGTATGGGCGGTCAGTTTGACCGGAAGGCTATCCTCTTCCAGAATCTCGTCGCGCATCAGGTTCGTCAGCGGCACTTCTGCGGTAGGAATCAACGCATAGTGGCTGCTGTCTGACTCCTCTTCCAGCGGACGGGTGTGGAACAGGTCTTCGCCAAACTTAGGCAGCTGTCCGGTACCGTAAAGCGTTTCATGATTAACCAGATAAGGCACATAGGTTTCAAGATAACCATGCTGCTCGGTGTGCAGGTCAATCATAAACTGACTCAGTGCACGGTGCAGACGGGCAATCTGCCCCTGCATCACCACAAAGCGCGAACCGGTGAGCTTGACGGCAGCCGCAAAATCCAGCCCTTTCGCTGCTTCACCCAGCTCAACGTGATCTTTAACCTGGAAACTGAACTCGCGCGGGGTTCCCCAGCGGCTTACTTCCTGGTTTTCGCTGTCATCTTTGCCCAGCGGCACTTCATCAGCCGGAATATTTGGCAGCGCCAGCGCAAAGTCACGGATTTGATTCTGCAGTTCATCCAGTTCTGCTTTAGCGGCATCCAGGCGTTCGCCCAGCGCGTTCACTTCCTGACGCAGCGGCTCGATGTCTTCCCCACGTGCTTTGGCCTGACCGATGGATTTGGATCGGGAGTTACGCTCTGCCTGCAGATTTTCTGTTTCTACCTGCAGTACTTTGCGACGCTCTTCGAGCGAACGCAGCGTTTCCACATCCAGTTTGTATCCCCGGCGTGCCAGTTTTTCTGCGACTGCGTCTGGCTCGTTACGCAGCAGATTGGGATCGAGCATGCTTATCCTGTGTATAAAAAGTTGGTTGAAAGAAGGGACGCATTCCCGCGGAATGCGTTGAAAACATTACCCACATTACCGTAACGTCTGTTTCAGCGGTAGCGTTTTGTCGGGCTATTTTGATCCTGCTCAGCGAGCCAGCTTAGCTTTTCACCAATCTTAGCCTCAAGCCCGCGCTGGGTTGGGGTGTAATAACGTGCGCTGGCCAGCTCCGGTGGAAAGTAGACCTCACCGGCGGCATACGCGTTGGTTTCGTCATGCGCATACCGATACTCTTTGCCCAGGCCCATCTCTTTCATCAGCTTCGTCGGCGCATTACGCAGATGTTCCGGCACATCGAAATCAGGATGGTCTCGCGCATCACGCATAGCCGCTTTGAACGCATTGTAAACCGCGTTACTTTTAGGCGCACAGGCCAGATAAACAATCGCCTGAGCGATGGCGCGCTCCCCTTCCGCAGGACCGACACGGGTGAAGCAATCCCAGGCCGCAATCGCCACCTGCATCCCGCGTGGATCGGCATTGCCCACATCCTCAGAGGCGATAGCCAGCAACCGGCGTGCTACGTAGAGCGGATCGCCGCCCGCAGTGATGATGCGCGCATACCAGTAGAGCGCCGCATCAGGTGCGGAACCGCGGACCGATTTGTGCAGGGCCGAGATCAAATCGTAAAAACGATCGCCTTTGTTATCAAAACGCGCGGATCGCTCACCAGAGACCTCATTCAGCAGTTGTGGCGTCAGTTCACGCTGCCCCGATTCGGTGGTTTCGGCCATATCAGCCATCATCTCCAGCGTGTTCAGCGCCCGCCGGGCATCACCGTTAACCAGCTCAGCAATCATCCTGCGGGTGTTGTCAGGCAGCATGATGTCACTGTCGCCATATCCCCGCACTTTATCCTCCATCGCCTGATCCAGCACCTGCCCGATATCTTCCGGAGTCAGAGATTTCAGCAGATAGACGCGGGCGCGGGAGAGCAATGCGGAGTTGAGTTCAAAAGAGGGGTTCTCTGTGGTCGCGCCAATAAAGGTAATGGTGCCATCTTCGATATGAGGCAGAAAAGCATCCTGCTGGCTCTTATTGAACCGATGGACCTCGTCCACAAACAGGATTGTGCGCCGCCCGGCATGCTTATTCTGACGGGCACGCTCGATCGCCTCACGAATCTCTTTCACACCGGAGGTCACGGCCGAAATACGCTCTACATCGGCGTTGCCATAATGCGCGATGATCTCAGCCAGCGTGGTCTTGCCGGTCCCGGGCGGTCCCCACAGGATCATTGAATGCAGATGTCCTGCCTCTATCGCACGCGGCAGCGGCTTGCCCGCGCCCAGCAGATGCTGCTGACCAATGTACTGTTTCAATGTTTCTGGCCGCATACGCGCGGCCAGAGGTTTGAAATTTTCGGTGGAAAAATCCAGGGACAGGTTACTCACCTTGACCTCACTGACGTTGGTCGTCCACCGTCACGCCTTTTGGCGGTGTGAACGTGAATTTATCCGGACTGATAGCACCATTCTGCTGGCTTTTCAGCTGGTAATCACTGCGCTGACCATCCTGTTCAATAGCGCTGAAGCGGTTAATGGTTCCGCCGGGGGTCACCTGGATGGTGAACTGTTTCAGATTGCCATCGCTGTTTTTCGGGGTCAGTTCGAAATTGTCACCCTGCTGTTTAATGTTGTACTGCTTCCAGTCGTTTGACTGGTTGCGGGCAATCAGCATAAAGGGCGTATTGCTGGTCGCATTCTGCAGCAAGCTGACGGTCGCCTGTTCAACAAATGGGTTGTAGAACCACAGCGATTTGCCGTCGGAGATAATGATGCTTTCGTCCGGCGCGGTCATGTGCCAGTTAAACAGGCTGGGACGTTTAACCCACAATTCACCTTCACCGTCCTGCACGTTGGCACCGCTGCTGTCGGTCACTTTTTGGGTGAAGCTGGCGTGGAAGCTGCTGACCTTATTCAGGCGCTGTTGCAGATCACTGGAAGCATCAGCCAGAACGCTGGCTGATGAAAAGGTGGCCAGCAGGCCCAGAGCGATTATGCGTAATTTCATCTGCTTCAATTCCTTATTTAAACGTTCCCATCGATAACTGCAGTAAGCCTGGTCGCCGTTCCGCCATCAGAACAGAGGAAAAAACCGAAAGCTGATTCAGATATGGGGGTTTAACCGCATAAAAACAATGAGCCAGTCGGAACTGGCTCAGTGAGTAGTGTTTCAAAACATATCGTCAGCCGCTACATATCGTGTGGCGGTGGCGACAGCACTTCACGGTTACCATTGTGACCGGGAGCAGAGACGATGCCCTGCGCTTCCATCTGTTCAATGATACGTGCCGCACGGTTATAGCCGATACGGAACTGACGCTGAACGCCAGAAATCGAAGCACGACGCTTATCGACCACAAAACCAACAGCCTGGTCGAACAGCGGATCAAGCTCTTCATCACTGTCAATGCCACCGGCACTTTCGCTCTCTTCACCCGCCGTAATGCTGTCGATGTACTGCGGACGACCACGCGCTTTCCAGTCCTGAACCACGGCATGCACTTCCTGGTCACGAACAAAGGCACCGTGAACGCGAACCGGCAGGGAGGAGTTTGGCGGCATATAGAGCATGTCACCCATACCCAGCAATGACTCTGCGCCGCCCTGATCGAGAATGGTACGTGAGTCAATTTTGCTGGACACGGTAAAGGCGATACGTGTCGGGATGTTCGCTTTAATCAGGCCGGTAATCACATCCACAGAGGGACGCTGTGTGGCCAGCACCAGATGGATACCCGCAGCACGGGCTTTCTGTGCCAGGCGCGCAATCAGCTCTTCAACCTTTTTCCCCACAGCCATGATCAGGTCGGCAAACTCATCGACCATGACCACGATGTAAGGCAGTTTTTCCAGAACCGGCGGCGTCATATCCATGCTGTCACCGGGCTTCCAGAACGGATCTGGAATCGGGCGACCCATCGCGTCGGCCTGTTCCACTTTTTCGTTGTAGCCCGCCAGATTTCGCACGCCCAGCGCCGACATGAGCTTATAGCGACGTTCCATTTCGCCGACGCTCCAGCGCAGCGCATTCGCAGCATCCTTCATGTCTGTGACGACTTCGGTCAGCAGGTGCGGAATGCCTTCATAGACCGACAGCTCAAGCATTTTCGGGTCGATCATAATGAAGCGAACGTCTTCCGGCGTCGCCTTATAAAGCATGCTGATGATCATGGCGTTCACGCCCACCGATTTACCGGAACCGGTCGTACCAGCAACAAGTAAGTGTGGCATTTTCGCCAGATCGGCCACGACCGGCTGACCCGCAATGTCTTTCCCCAGCACGACGGCCAGCGGCGATGGGTTATCGCGGAATTTAGGGCAATCCAGCACTTCACGCAGATAGACGGTCTGACGGTGCTTGTTAGGCAGTTCCAGACCCACGTAAGGTTTGCCTGGGATGACTTCCACCACACGAACCGCGACCGTCGACAATGAACGCGCCAGATCGCGCGACAGGTTAGAGATACGTGCCGCTTTCACACCCGGTGCCAGGTCGAGCTCGAAACGGGTAATCACCGGGCCAGGCGAGATGCCAACGACTTCGGCTTTTACGCGGTAATCACCCAGACGTGACTCTACCAGACGGGCAGTCTGCTCCAGCGAGAACATATCAACCGGCTCTTCCTCTTCAGGCGGAGCCGTCAGCAGATCCAGTGAAGGCAGAGGCGTAGAGGGCTTCTCGAGCGGCTGCTCATGACGCATCAGGAACGGATGGATCAGGCTGTCATGCAGTGAAGGTTTCGCTTCTTCAACCGGCGCGGCGGCTGGCGTGCCATAAGCAGGCGCAGAATAAGCCGGAGCCTGAGGTGCAGCAGGTACCTGATAAGCAGGCTCTGCCGGTGCCGCATAACCTGCTTCAGGCTCTGCTGGCGAACCGTAAGCAGGCGCAGAATAAGCCGGGGCCTGAGGTGCAGCAGGTGCCTGATAAGCAGGCTCTGCCAGTGCCTGATAAGCAGGCTCAGCCGGTGCCGCAGGCGTAACGGGTGCGCTGTAAGCCGGCTCGGCCGGGGCAAAACGGGCAGGTGCAGGAACCTGAGCCGAGGCCTGAGTTCCTGAGACCTCACTCACCTGTTGCCAGGGTTCGTGTGAAACCGCAGGTGCTTCCGGTTCCGGCGTCGCGGCAATAGTAAACAGCGGTTCAGCCGGGCCCTCATCCACCAGATCTTTCATCGGTGAAAAATCAAACGCTGAGGCAGTATCAATATTAAATACCGGCTCTTTTCTCGCTTCAGGTTCGTAGCGCTGCTGTTGCTGCTCGGCGAACTGACGCGCCAGCGCATCCTGCTGCCGGGCATCCTGCTCATCTTCTTCGTCCTGCTGCCAGCTGGTGCCGTAACGCTGCTGTTGTTCAGACTGAAAGGCCTGACGCAGCTCAGCCTGCTGCAGCGCCTCTTCAGCATCAGGAGCAGTGGAAACCACCCCAGCCGGGGCCGTTTCGCTCTCTTCCGCTTTGGCTTTCTCTTCTGCCATACGCTGAGAAGGCAGCTTGATGCCATAAGAGGCCAGTTCACGACGGGTAGGCAGTTTTACCGGATTAGGACGCGGCAGCGCCGGTCCGATACCCTGCTTAACCTGCGGATTCAGATTGGTTTCAGGTGCTAAGTCGAAAACGGGCGCAGTGCGTGTGACAGCCGTTGCGGCCGCAGCGGCTGTAGCGGCCGCAGGGATCGCTGAGGTGTCACGCCAGTTACCCATTTTAGGTTCGTCATCGTCGTAAGCAGTGAAGGATGGCGTAGCCGGGGCTTCGTCTGGCATTTCAAAATGATAAAGCGGGGGTGACGCCGGGGGCGCAGAAGCATTCTGTGCCGGAGCCGGAGCAGCACCGTAAGATGCAGGCGCTGCCGCCGGTTGCATCGGCTGCGAAGCAGGCGTCGATGCAACAGGAGCCGATGCCGTAAACGCAGCAGCAGGCGCAGGCGTTACCGCCGCTGCCGGGGCGAGGGTGACCTCTGCCGCTTCCGTTGTGGCGGCTACCGCCGCACTGGTTGCAGCTGCCGCTTTCGCCAGCAACGGGTCCGGCTGTGCTGGCGAAGGCTGAGCGGCCGTTCGTGGCGCAGCGAGCAGCACATCATCATCCTGATCGGCAGCACGGGGAGCAGAAAGCAGCACGTCATCATCCTGATCGGCGGCACCGGGAGCAGAAAGCAGTACGTCATCATCCTGATCGGCAGTATGCCGTGCAGGGACATCCGCATCGTCATGCGCGTTGTTCTCTTCCTGCCAGGGTTCGTCGTGACGTGAGCGGTTGCTGGCGAAGGTCAGCACGCCCATCACCACTCCACCAATTCTTTCTGCAATGGTGAGCCATGACCAGCCGGTATAAAGGGTTATCCCCGCCGCCCAGACGCAGAGCAGCATCAGCGTGCCGCCAGCCGGACTGAACCAGGGGGCAATGGCATTACTGACCAGGCTGCCAATCACGCCGCCCGAAGCGAAGTACCAGATATCATCCGCGTTCAGCGCCGCCATACCACAGGTCGTTACCACCAGCGCAAGGACGCCAATTAAACGCAGCCCGACGGCGAAGTAGTCAAAGTAGTCCTGGCTGTCGCGCTGACGGAAGGCAATCCAGCATAACCCCATGATGACGGGCGGAATGGCGTACGCCATCACACCAAAGATGAAAAGTAAGGTGTCAGCAAGCCAGGCACCGACGCTGCCGCCGATATTGTGGATAGGTTCATGCCAGGCCGTTTGCGACCAGCTCGGGTCGGAAGGGTTAAAACTGACCAGAGAAACCATCAGGTAGATGGCAAACAGCACCACCAGAATGAGCAACGCTTCCAGCAGACGACGTCCACTGCTCAGCGATTGTAACGAAACGTCTTTATCTTCTGTATATTCCTGGCTCAAGAGGACTCTCCAGGTGCCTGTAAAGTAAGAAGCAACAGCGTCGGGCAAGCCCGACGCTGATCCTGTATGAATTCACAGGAGTGTACCGAAATCTCACAGGTTTTGCACCTGCGCCGCATCAGCGAGTTTTGATCACCAGTCGATTGCTCTGTTTGACCTCTTCCATCACAACATAGGTGCGCGTGTCGTTTACGCCCGGCAGGCGCAGCAGGGTTTCACCCAGCAGCTTACGGTAGGCAGACATATCAGGTACGCGCGTTTTCAGCAGGTAGTCGAAATCACCGGAAACGAGGTGACACTCTTGAGTTTCCTCAAGTTTTTGCACAGCGGCGTTAAATTGCTCAAACACATCCGGCGCACCACGATTCAGAGTAATCTCAACGAATACCAGCAGAGACGCATCCAGATAGTGCGGGTTTAACTGCGCGGTGTAGCCAAGAATAAATCCCTGACGTTCGAGACGGCGTACACGCTCAAGACATGGCGTAGGCGATAAGCCCACGCGTTTGGAAAGCTCTACGTTTGAAATGCGACCATCTTTCTGAAGTTCATTCAGAATGTTCCTGTCAATTCTGTCGAGATCTTTCCCGGGGCGTTTCTTATTGTCTACCATTATTATTGTCTCTCTTAATTCCTTCCCTTTACCTGCCACGCCCTGAAAACGCTCATTGTTCGGGGCATTTCTGAAGTGAGCTAACAGAGCCTGTGTTCTGACACCTATCGACATGACGCATGTTGTCTGTCCACATCATGCGTCATTATCCATACCAGGCTGCTTTTATTCGGCGTTAAGTGCAAAACAGGCGAGGAAAACCTGTTTTGTTCCGATAAATGTTATTCGCTTCTGATAATGTTTTCGCAAAAGCGCAGGCGATTGTCAAAGTAAAATCACCAAATTCAGGACAAGATGCCAGACAGACCGCTGGGTATCTGTTTTTAAATGAGTATTTTGCCACTGCTGCACCCTTTAAAGCCGATTTTTGCCCCCTTTTGGCGCATTGACCAGGCAAAACCCCCACTCATCGTCTACGCCGTTTACAGCTATCGTTAACAAAATTGCCTAAGCCTTGTTATTGCTGCCGGATATTCCCTACAATCACAGGCTATGTCAGCCGAATGAAACTGAGGAACGCATGAGTACGGCCAAACACAGTAAGTTACTCATTCTGGGCTCCGGCCCAGCGGGTTATACCGCAGCCGTTTATGCTGCACGCGCCAACCTGAACCCGGTGCTGATCACCGGTCTGGAAAAAGGCGGACAGCTGACCACCACCACTGAGGTGGAGAACTGGCCGGGCGACCCGCACGATCTGACAGGTCCATCGCTGATGGAGCGCATGCATGAGCATGCCGAAAAGTTTAATACTGAGATTATTTTTGATCACATCCATACCGTGGATCTTCAGAACCGTCCGTTCCGCCTCACGGGCGACAGCGGTGAATACACGGCAGATGCCCTGATCATCGCCACCGGCGCGTCGGCACGTTACCTGGGACTGCCATCTGAAGAAGCGTTCAAAGGCAAAGGCGTTTCTGCCTGTGCAACCTGCGACGGTTTCTTCTATCGCAATCAGAAAGTCGCGGTAATTGGCGGTGGCAACACCGCCGTAGAAGAAGCGCTTTATCTGGCTAACATTGCGGCTGAAGTCCACCTGATTCACCGTCGTGACAGCTTCCGTGCAGAGAAAATCCTGATCGACCGTCTGATGGAAAAAGTGCGCAACGGCAATATCGTGCTGCACACGCATCGTACGCTGGAAGAAGTGACAGGCGATCAGATGGGCGTAACCGGCCTGACGCTGCGATCGACCCAGAACAGTGATGAAACAGAAGCGCTGGAAGTGGCGGGTCTGTTTGTTGCTATCGGACACAGCCCGAATACGGCCATCTTCGAGGGCCAGCTGGCGCTGGAGAATGGTTACATCAAGGTGCAGTCAGGTCTGCATGGCAACGCCACTCAGACCAGCATCCCAGGCGTTTTCGCGGCAGGCGACGTGATGGATCATACCTATCGCCAGGCGATTACCTCTGCGGGCACCGGCTGCATGGCCGCGTTAGATGCTGAGCGTTTTCTTGACGGACTGGTTAAAAACGATCAGTAAGTTGTTAAGTCTCTGATCTCAAATGTTCCAGGCGACGGTTTTTCCGTCGCCTTTTTTATGGCTCTCATGCTAGATTCTTGCGCCTGAAGAGATGGAAATGTCTTTCCATTTTTCCCTGTCATCGACATTTATCATGGTCTCGCATGGACAAATCGCGGCAGCAGCATCTAACCCGCTGGCTTCGTCAGCAACGTCGTTTCGCCGGTCGCTGGTTGCGACTTAACACGCTGCTGGGCATGGCAAGTGCCCTGCTGATCATTGCGCAGGCAGGCTTAATGGCCTCGCTGCTTCAGGCGCTGATTGTGGAACATAAGCCACGCGAAGCGCTGACGGTCAGTATCATGCTGTTACTGCTCTGCTTCGTACTGCGCGCCCTGATTAACTACGCCCGTGAACGGACGGGTTATCGTGCCGGGCAGGCTATCCGTCAGGTTTTACGTCAGCAGGTTTTAGACCGGTTATCTGAGCTGGGTCCGGCGTGGATTCAGGGAAAGCCAGCCGGGAGCTGGGCGACTCTGCTGCTGGAGCAGATTGAAGAGATGCAGGAGTACTTCGCTCGCTATCTGCCGCAGATGACCCTGGCGGTACTGATCCCCTGCTGCATTCTGCTGACTATTTTTCCGCTGAACTGGGCCGCAGGGCTGATCCTGTTTGCCACCGCGCCACTGATTCCGCTGTTTATGGCGCTGGCAGGAATGGGGGCGGCTGAGGCTAACCGCCGCAACTTTCTGGTACTGGCCCGCCTGAGCGGTAACTTTCTTGACCGTCTGCGCGGCAGAGAGACGCTGCGGCTGTTTCATCGTGGTGAAGCAGAACAGCAGGCGGTTGCCGCCGCCACCACCGATTTTCGCCAGCGCACGATGGAAGTGCTGCGCTTAGCCTTTCTCTCCTCCGCCGTACTGGAGTTTTTTGCCTCGTTAGCGATTGCCGTGGTGGCCGTCTATTTTGGCTTCTCCTATCTGGGTGAATTGCATTTCGGTGATTATGGCCAGGGTGTGACGCTGTTTGCTGGTTTCCTGGTGCTGATCCTCGCCCCGGAGTTTTTCCAGCCACTGCGCGATCTCGGCGCGTTTTACCATGCCAAAGCTCAGGCGGTGGGGGGTGCCGATGCCCTTGAAGCCTTTATGCAGGCGACGCCGGACGCCGCGCCGCAGGAAGGCCAGATCCCCTTTACTGCCGATCGCGCAATTGCGCTTGCTGCCGACAATCTGTGCGTCTGCGCGCCCGACGGTCAGGTGCTATGCGGCCCGCTCACTTTTTCCCTTGCTGCGGGTGAACAGATTGCGCTGGTCGGTCAAAGCGGAGCCGGTAAAACGGCCCTGATGAACGCCCTGCTCGGTTTTCTGCCTTATCAGGGCTCGCTGAAAGCGAATGGGGTTGAACTGCGTGATCTGCGACGGAGTGACTGGCATCAGCAGGTCAGCTGGGTAGGACAGAACCCTCAGTTACCGGCCGCAACATTGCGTGAGAACATCGTGATGAATGCGAAGTGGGATAGCGATCGCTTTACGAGGCTGCTGGACTCATGCGGCATTAACGAGTTCCTGCCCCGTCTGCCCGGCGGCATTGACACCCCGCCCGGCGACGGCGCTAATCAGCTGTCGGTGGGTCAGGCACAGCGGGTCGCGGTCGCACGCGCACTGTATAAATCCTCACATTTGTTGCTGCTTGATGAACCGGCAGCCAGCCTGGATGCGCTCAGCGAACATCATGTCATGCTCGCGCTTAACGAGGCGGCAGCCCGGCAGACCACGCTGATGATTACCCATCAGATTGATACGCTGAGTCGCTGGCAGACCCTCTGGGTGATGGAAGCCGGTATGCTGGTGCAGCAGGGTAACTGGCAGCAGCTGTCGCAACAGCCGGGTGCATTCAGTGAGATGCTGAAGCATCGTCAACAGGAGATCCGCTGATGTCTGCCCTGCGTCCTTTTCTTCGTCTCTGGCTGCGTCACCCTTTTCGTCTGGCGCTGGGCATTGTGCTGGCGATTGTTACCCTGCTGGCCAGCATCGGCCTGCTGACGCTGTCAGGCTGGTTTCTCGCCGCCTCGTCAGTGGCAGGCGTAGCGGGCCTGTATACCTTCAATTACATGCTGCCCGCAGCAGGCGTCCGTGGTGCCGCAATTATCCGCACCGCCGCACGCTACGCCGAACGTCTGGTCAGCCATGATGCAACGTTCAGGGTGCTTCAGCATCTGCGAGTTCATACGTTCAGTCGCCTGATGGCCCTGTCGCCGGGGCAGCTGTCGCAGTTCCGCCAGGCAGATTTACTCAACCGGTTTGTGGCCGATATCGATACGCTGGATCATCTCTATCTGCGCGTCATCTCGCCGCTGCTCGGTGCATTTGTTGTGATTGTTGTGGTCACTTTCGGCATGAGTTTTATCGATGTTTCACTGGCACTGACGCTCGGCGGCATTATGCTGAGTACGCTGGTTCTGATGCCGTCGCTGTTTTATCGTCTGGGAGCACCGGCAGGCATCGCGATTGCCCGTGGACGTGCCCGCTGGCGTTTACAGCTGATGCAGTGGCTCACGGCTCAGGCTGAACTCAACCTGTACGGTGCTTCGCAAAGCTGGCGTCAGCAACTTGATCAGGATGAACAGCGCTGGCAACAGGCGCAGAGCCAGCAACAGGGTTTGCAGGCCGCCGCTCAGAGCCTGCTGCTGCTGATCAGTGGCGTGACGGTTACCCTTATGCTCTGGCTCGGCGCTGCGACAATCAGCGAACAACAGTTACCCGGCTCCCTGATTGCACTGGTGGTGTTCTGCGCGCTGGCCGCCTTTGAGGCACTGGCACCGGTTGCAGGTGCTTTTCTGCCCATGTCGCAGGTGATCAACGCCGCTCAGCGGGTCAATGACATTATCGATCAGTCACCTGCCATCACCTTTCCGGCACAGTCAGACGCCCGGTCAGGCCCGCTTGCGGTCGATATTGAAGAGCTCGACTTCCGCTATCCCGATCGTCCTGATAAGGTGCTGAACCGCTGTACCCTCTCCGTCATGCCCGGTGAGCATATTGCTTTGCTTGGGCCAACCGGCTGCGGAAAATCGACGCTGCTGGCGCTGTTAACCCGTGGATGGGAGAGCCAGCACGGTGTCATCACCCTCGATGATTTGCCCGTCAGCGCATGGTCAGAAACCGCGTTGCGCCAGCGCATCAGCGTGGTAACGCAGCGGGTTCATCTCTTTAGCCAGAGCCTGCGCGATAACTTACTGCTTGCCTGCCCTGATGCCAGTGACGAGCAACTGCAGCGCGTGCTGAACGACGTTGGCCTGCAGCGTCTGCTTGAAAATCCGGAGGGGTTAAACGCCTGGATGGGAGACGGGGGTCGCCCGCTGTCCGGCGGGGAATTACGCCGACTGGCGCTGGCGCGTGCATTGCTGCACGATGGCGATCTCTGGCTGCTCGATGAACCCACCGAAGGCCTGGATGCCACCACTGAACAGCACATTCTCGCCCTGCTGCAGCGCCTGGCTGCCGGAAAAACCATGATCATGGTTACCCACCGGCTCAGTGGCCTGGAGCAGATGGATCGCATCTGCGTCATGGACAGTGGCGCGATTGTTGAACAGGGCAGTCATGCGGAATTAATCTCAAAAGCGGGTCGCTACTGGCGTTTCCGGCAGCGTATTGCGTTATAGTCTTAGCGAAATGCCGATGAGTAACATAACGCGATGAGACTGGTACAACTGTCACGGGAATCTTTGCTGTTTCCTCCGCCGGAAATGGCGCTGCGTGAGCCAAACGGCCTGCTGGCTATGGGAGGGGATCTCTCCCCTGCCCGGTTACTGAACGCTTATCAGCACGGCATCTTTCCGTGGTTTTCGCCCGGCGATCCGATACTCTGGTGGTCGCCCGATCCCCGTGCCGTCCTGTTGCCTGAGCAGTTTCATCTCAGCCGCAGCATGAAGCGTTTCCACAATCGTTCGCCCTACCGGGTGACAATGAATGAGTCCTTTGCAGAGGTGCTAGAGGGCTGCGCCAGCGGTCGCGAGGAAGGCACCTGGATTACCTTTGAAATGAAACGTGCCTGGTTACGCTTGTATGAGCTTGGTCACGCTCACTCTATCGAAGTGTGGGATGAACATCAGCTTGTGGGTGGCATGTACGGACTGGCGATGGGGCAAATTTTCTGCGGCGAATCAATGTTCAGCCGTCAGCAGAACGCGTCTAAAACCGCACTGTGGGTCTTTTGTCAGCATTTCATCCGACATCAGGGCCGGCTGGTGGATTGTCAGGTTCTTAATCCTCATACTGCCTCGCTGGGTGCGCAGGAGATCCCCCGCGCTGATTATCTGCAATGTGTACAACGTCTTGCTAACCAGCCGGTCAGCGATGGCTGCTGGCAGACACAAACGCTTTTTTAGCCGTGCAGAGATGTTTTGCACACATAAAGGCGCATAAGTGGTATAATAGTCGAGTTTGGTATGTCGTCCGCGCTTCGTAATAATAAGCCGGAATTGCCAGGCTGGGAATCTCAACGCACTCTCGGAACTGTTTTCAATCGTGCGCATGTAACCGGTTGATACAGATTCTTAGCCCGCTAATCCCCTGCAGACGTCACCTTAAACACCCTAATTTTACCGGATGCGCGCAACAGACGTGCACCCCGGCAAAGCGCTGGCAAAATCGCCGGCGGTTCTTTACATAAATCGTTGAATTGGGCATTATCTTGCCGGTTCAACTGAAAGGTAGTACACCCAGAGGATTCGATGGCCAAAGAAGACAATATTGAAATGCAAGGTACCGTACTGGATACGTTACCTAACACCATGTTCCGCGTAGAACTTGAAAACGGACACGTGGTTACTGCTCATATCTCCGGTAAAATGCGCAAAAACTACATCCGTATCCTGACGGGTGACAAAGTGACCGTTGAGTTGACCCCGTACGACCTGAGCAAAGGCCGCATTGTCTTCCGTAGTCGCTAATTTGCAATAATCTCATCGCTCTGCATTTTGCAGCGAAAAAAAAGGCCGGATTTTAATCCGGCCTTTTTCACATCTGCAGCAAGTGATTAATGCACAGTGCCTTCGGTTTTGCGTTTTTCAGCACTCAGGAAGTGATAGGTCAGTTCACCTTTCTCACGATCCAGCGCCACTGACACCGAGCCGCCATCCACCAGCGAACCAAACAGCAGTTCATTCGCTAACGGTTTCTTCAGGCTGTCCTGCACGGTGCGCGCCATCGGACGTGCGCCCATCGCTTTGTCGTAGCCCTTCTCAGCCAGCCAGTCGCGTGCTTCATCACTGACTTCCAGTGACACGCCTTTCGCATCCAGCTGCGCCTGCAACTCGACAATAAACTTATCGACCACCTGGTGGATCACCTCTGGTGACAGATGACTGAACCAGATGATGTTATCGAGACGGTTACGAAACTCTGGCGTAAAGATCTTTTTGATCTCTTCCATGGCATCGGTGCTGTTGTCCTGATGAATCAGGCCAATCGACTTACGTTCGGTCTCACGCACACCGGCGTTCGTGGTCATTACCAGCACCACGTTACGGAAGTCTGCTTTACGACCGTTGTTGTCAGTCAGCATACCGTTATCCATCACCTGCAGCAGCAGGTTAAAGACATCCGGGTGCGCTTTCTCGATTTCATCCAGCAGCACGACTGCATGAGGATGCTTAATCACCGCATCCGTCAGCAGGCCGCCCTGATCAAAGCCGACATAACCCGGAGGCGCACCAATCAGACGACTGACGGTGTGACGCTCCATATACTCGGACATATCAAAGCGCAGCAGCTCAATACCCAGTGCTTTCGCCAGCTGCACGGTGACTTCGGTTTTACCGACACCCGTTGGTCCGGCAAACAGGAAGGACCCTACCGGCTTGCGATCCTGACCCAGACCGGCGCGGCTCATTTTGATCGCTTCAGTCAGCGCTTCAATGGCGTTGTCCTGACCAAATACCAGCATCTTCAGGCGATCGCCCAGATTTCTCAGCGTATCGCGATCGGTTGCCGACACGCTTTGCTCAGGAATACGGGCAATACGGGCCACCACGGTTTCAATGTCAGAGACATTGATGGTTTTCTTACGCTTGCTGGCTGGCATCAGGCGCGCACGCGCACCGGCCTCATCAATGACATCAATCGCCTTGTCAGGCAGATGACGATCGTTGATATATTTCACCGCCAGTTCCACGGCTGCACGTACCGCTTTCGCGGTATAGCGTACATCGTGATGCGCTTCGTACTTGGTTTTCAGGCCATTCAGGATCTGCACGGTCTCTTCAACAGACGGTTCCGTGATGTCGATCTTTTGGAAACGACGCGCCAGAGCACGATCTTTTTCGAAGATATTGCTGAATTCCTGATACGTGGTGGAACCCATTACCCGAATCTTGCCAGAAGAAAGCAATGGCTTGATCAGGTTAGCGGCATCAACCTGGCCGCCGGACGCGGCACCCGCACCGATGATGGTATGGATCTCATCGATAAACAGAATGCTGTGTTCATCCTGTTCCAGCTGCTTCAGCAGCGCTTTGAAACGTTTTTCAAAATCACCACGGTATTTGGTGCCCGCCAGCAGTGAACCAATATCCAGCGAGTAAATAGTGCAGTCTTTCATCACTTCCGGAACGTCGCCCTGCTCGATACGCCAGGCGAGACCTTCAGCAATCGCAGTTTTACCGACACCCGATTCACCCACCAGCAGCGGGTTATTTTTACGGCGACGGCACAACACCTGAATGGTACGTTCCAGCTCTTTATCGCGACCGATCAGTGGATCGATACCACCGACGCGAGCAAGCTGATTAAGATTGGTGGTGAAGTTTTCCATACGCTCCTCCCCGCCTGCTTGCTCTTCGTTAACCGGATTTTCAGCGCCTGGCGCCTGGCCCGGCTCGTCTTTGCGCGTACCGTGAGAGATGAAATTCACCACATCAAGGCGGCTGACTTCATGTTTGCGTAACAGATAGGCCGCTTGCGACTCCTGCTCGCTGAAGATGGCGACCAGCACATTTGCCCCGGTCACTTCACTACGACCGGATGACTGGACATGGAAAACCGCACGCTGCAGGACGCGCTGGAAGCTGAGCGTCGGTTGTGTGTCACGCTCCTCTTCGCTGGCGGGCAGCACCGGCGTGGTTTGTTCGATGAAGGCTTCGAGTTCCTGTCGCAGAGCCACAATGTCCACCGTACAGGCTTCCAGTGCCTCTCTGGCCGACGGGTTACTGAGCAACGCCAGTAACAGATGCTCGACGGTCATAAATTCATGACGGTGCTCACGCGCTCTGGCGAAAGCCATATTTAAACTGAGTTCCAGTTCTTGATTGAGCATTAGGCACCTCCCCCAATTATCGCCCTTACCAGTTTCCTATATGGAGACGGGTTCAGGCTTTTTCCAGCGTACACAGCAACGGATGATGATTTTCCCGCGCATAGTTGTTCACCTGGGCCGCTTTTGTTTCGGCGACTTCTGCAGTAAATACACCACAGATCGCCTTGCCGTGATAGTGAACTTTCAACATCAGCTGCGTTGCACGTTCAACATCATAAGAAAAGAACTTTTGTACGACGTCAATAACAAATTCCATAGGTGTATAATCGTCATTATTCAGAATGACTTTATACATAGAAGGCGGCTTTAACCCTTCACGTACTTTGTCTTCGGCCAGATGTTCAAAGTTAAGCCAGTCGTTTGTGTTTGCCATAGTGTTCCGTTGAGATTTTGCTTTTAGCCTTTTGATGGCTACATGTTGAGAGTTTAACATGCCTGTCAAGCGTCTGGTCGCAGCTGAAAATTTATTCAGAAATTCCCTTGCGCGACCTGCATCACAAAATTTGCAATAGCGTTAACTACCTCAAATTTTGATGATTTTTTCCCCACCTGGCCCGGTGGTTTGCTTGACGCCAGCGGCGCTTTCTCTACATTCTACCTGCACAGGCTGATTGCGTTTTAATCAAATCCGACTCACAGCCTGTAAGACCTCACCTACTTATAAAATGTCTTGCGAGGGAAGTAAAAGCATGGAGACGGGCACAGTTAAATGGTTCAATAATTCCAAAGGCTTTGGCTTTATCTGTCCGGTTGGCGGTGGCGAAGATATTTTTGCACACTACTCCACCATTCAGATGGAAGGCTACCGCACGCTAAAGGCAGGCCAGCAGGTTCAGTTTGATGTTCATGAAGGCCCGAAAGGCAATCACGCCAGCCTTATCGTGCCGGTTGAGATACAGGCTGTGGCCTGACACTCGCGCTGCCTCTGAACAGTGACCCAAAAATGCCAGCCAGTGCCGCTGGCATTTTCCTATCCGATACGGCCTCAATCCGCCTGACCCTGCGCCAGCCCAATCACCCGGGCAAACATTTGCCGTATTAACGGCGGGATAGCCTCCGGTCCGCGTTCCGCCGCTGACGTTGCCACCGCGATGGCGAGTTCAGGTTTGGAACTCTGGTGAATCGCTTTGGTAATAATACGCCTGGAACTCATCGGAACGTTTAACGGCAGGTGCGCCATCTGATGATAGACATCCTGAAAGCCCTGGTGATAGAGAAAATTCTCCATATCCAGCGCCGGTAACTGCGTCAGAAAACGCGGCTCAGGATCGCCGGGTTGCAACTGCGTGCGTGCGGTGCTGGCATATTTATTCCCCGCCTGATCGCCGTCCGTCAGCACATGCCAGGCGATGCCCATGCGACGGGCAAACTTCAGCAGCGGCTTTAAGCCCGATTGAGCAAACTCAATCACTTTAACCCCTTCAGCCGCGAAGTTGTAACCGCACTGCTGCGCCAGCTCATTCATGATCCAGACTTCGGTTTCACCCTCGACCAGCAGCCAGCAACGGGCAAACAGCGCCGCAGGCCGGTTGACCCGGATATGGAAGCCGATACGCCGGCTCTCTTCAGCACTCAGCCCTTCTGGCCCGATGCGCCAGGCAGCCACCCGCGAAGGACCGCGCACCAGACGGCAGACATTTTCGACAGGCACCTGAGACAGCAGCTCAGCGGAATTGGTTGTGGCAATTTTTTGCAGCGGCAATAACCTGAGCAGGTTCCATGCCACCGACAGCATAATCGGATGCAGCCGGGTTTCCGGATCCTCAATCAGCAGCAGGGGCCGGGCACCCGCGGCCAGCGGGACGTCGCCTCGCGCCTCAATCAGCAGGGTAAACATCTGCAGCAGAATCAGCTGACGGCTGCGGGAATCCGTTCCGGCAATCAGCTGATTGAGATGATCCAGCGCCCGCCATCCCTGCCCCCCGTCGCGCGTCTGCGGATCCCGTGATCTGAGTGCATTGCCCGCATCGGGCGGCTGCACCAGAAAGTAGTGCTGCATCAGCTGCTGCATGGTCTTCAGCCCCTGCCGCAGCACGTCATCACTGAGCTGCTTTGGATGCTGCTCCAGATCGCGTGCCAGTGTCTCCATCCCCGCCAGCAGCTCAGAATGCGCGGGCGCAATCGGCGCACTGTGCCGAATCCGCTTGCTGAAACGCGCGTCACGCAATCGCAGCACCGGGTAGCGTTGCAGCACCAGATCAATCGCCGCCGCGCAGTGCTGCTCAGGCAACAGCTGCGCGTTCACGTCCACGAACCGGCGTCGGGTTTCGATGCCGCTGTCTCGCCAGGTGGCGCTAACGCTGTAATAAAGCCGGCGCTGCCCCTCTGCATCACGCTGCCAGAAAGTCGAGAGCACGGAATCCGGGTCGCTGCCATCATCACGAAAGTGGAATACCACCGAAAGACGGCGCATCGGATCGGTGACATCGCCTGGAGTAAAGTGGAAGTCAGCCTGGGTAAAAACATAGGCCGGTTCGTGGGGCGAAAGTAGCAGGCTCAGGACATCCAGCAGGCTGGATTTGCCCCAGGCGTTTTCACCAATCAGCAGATTGGTCCGTGTTAAAGGCAGTGAGAGCTTGTTGATGCCGCGGAAACCGCGAATGTCGATATGTTCCAGAATCATAGGCGTCCGTCCTCAGGTTATAAACAGCATGGTTGCCGCAAGCGAGCCGGTCAAGCCGCAACGGGCTTTACTCCGATACGCTTTTTCGCTAGCGTGTTGCCACTTTTCCCAGGGATGGCAATGATATGTACACCGGACTTCTGATTATTCTGCTGCCGCTTATCGCTGGCTGGCTGCTCCCTTTTCGTAATCCCACTACCCTGCGTCGGGTGAATCAGCTTTTAGGCTGGATGGTTTACGTGATTCTCTTCTTTATGGGCATCAGCCTGGCCTTTCTCGACAATCTTGGCAGCAACCTGCTGGCGATCTTTCACACCGCGCTGGTTGCGGCATTCTGCATTCTGCTGTGCAACCTGCTGGCGCTGCGCGGACTGGAAAAATATGCGCCCTGGCAGCATGCGCACCGACAGGATAAACTGCCATCGCGGATGCATATGGCGCTGGATTCCCTGAAGCTGTGCGGCGTCGTCGTCGCTGGTTTTGTGTCAGGCCTGACCCACTGGCCACTGCTGCACCACGCCTCCACAGCCAGCGAATATGCGCTGATCTTCCTGCTGTTTCTGGTGGGCATTCAGCTGCGAGGCAGCGGCATGACGCTGCGTCAGATCATCCTGAACCGACGTGGCATGCTGGTGGCCAGCGTGGTGCTGGTCAGCGCGCTGATGGGCGGCATGATTGCAGCACTGGTGCTGGGCGTGCCGCTGAAAACCGGCCTGGCGTTAGCCAGTGGCTTTGGCTGGTACTCGCTTTCCGGCATTCTCATGACCGAAGCGTTTGGCCCGGTCGTCGGCAGCGCCGCCTTCTTCAATGATCTGGTGCGTGAACTGGTGGCCATCATGCTCATTCCTGTGCTGATTGGCCGTCATCGCTCCATCGCACTGGGCCTGTGCGGTGCCACCTCCATGGACTTTACCCTGCCGGTGCTGCAGCGGGCAGGTGGCAATGAAATTGTCCCTGCCGCCATTGTGCACGGCTTTGTCATGAGCCTGCTGGCACCGATTCTGATCGCTCTTTTCTCTGCCTGAACCCTGTCTGGTATGCGCAAGTCAGCATTCATCTGGCCGCGATAACGCAACCCAGCGCGCAGGGAACAGGAGCAGAGAAGGAAAGCGCCCCGCGCCCTGAATGGCGCGGGGCGAGCCAGACCTTATCAGCAATCGTCCATCCGCCGTGCTGCACCAGCGCATTTTTTCACGCCTGCTTTTCTGCCGTGTCGTCTACGCTTCTTTTTTCGGTTCTGGTTACGTCTCTCTTCAGAGCGGGCCGACAAAGGAGATGAGCATGAAGCAAACCGTGGCGGCGCTGGTCGCCAAAACGCTGGAAAGCGCGGGCGTTAAACGCATCTGGGGCGTCACCGGGGACTCCCTTAACGGCCTGAGCGACAGTCTTAATCGCATGGGCACCATCGAATGGATGCCAACGCGTCACGAAGAGGTAGCCGCATTTGCGGCGGGCGCAGAAGCGCATATCAGCGGTGAGCTGGCGGTCTGTGCCGGTTCCTGTGGGCCAGGCAATTTACATCTGATCAACGGGTTATTCGACTGCCATCGCAACCGCGTCCCTGTTCTTGCCATTGCGGCACACATCCCCTCCAGCGAAATCGGCAGCGGCTATTTCCAGGAAACCCATCCACAGGAGCTGTTCCGCGAATGCAGCCACTACTGCGAGCTGGTCTCTAATCCTGAGCAGTTACCGCAGGTACTGGGCATCGCCATGCGAAAAGCCATTCTGAACCGTGGCGTATCCGTCGTAGTCCTGCCGGGCGATGTCGCGCTGAAGCTGGCACCGGAAAGCGCCAGCACGGAGTGGTATCCGCCCCAGATGCCGCAGGTCCTGCCGCAGCACGCCGAACTGACCCGGCTGGCGCAGACGCTGAACGACGCCACTGACATCACACTGCTGTGTGGCAGTGGCTGCGCCGGTGCGCATCAGGAAGTGGTGGCGCTGGCTGAAGCGCTGAAAGCCCCTGTCGTCCATGCGCTGCGTGGCAAAGAACACATCGAATATGACAACCCTTATGATGTCGGTATGACCGGCCTGATTGGCTTCTCATCCGGCTTCCACGCCATGATGAATGCCGGAACGCTGGTGTTGCTTGGCACCCAGTTCCCCTATCGCGCCTTCTATCCTGAGAAGGCGAAGATCATTCAGATCGACATCAATCCCGGCAGCCTGGGGTCACATTGTCACGTCGATCAGGCCTATGTCGGCGATGTGAAAAGCACGCTGCAGGCGCTGCTGCCGCAACTGACCCACAAAAGCGATCGCAGGCATCTCGACAGCGCGGTGAAGCACTATGGCGAGGCGCGCAAAAGTCTGGATGAACTGGCGCAGCCCAATGATAAACAGCCCATTCACCCGCAGTATCTGGCACAGCAGATCAGCCATTACGCCAGCGATGACGCTATTTTTACCTGTGATGTCGGCACGCCTACTGTCTGGGCGGCGCGCTACCTGAAGATGAACGGCAGACGTCGCCTGCTGGGTTCGTTTAACCACGGTTCGATGGCGAATGCGATGCCACAGGCGCTGGGTGCGCAGTCCATCGACCGCAATCGTCAGGTCGTTGCGCTGTGCGGCGACGGCGGCTTCAGCATGCTGATGGGGGATTTTATCTCGCTGGCGCAGCTGAAAATGCCGGTGAAACTGGTGATCTTCAACAACAGCGTGCTGGGCTTTGTGGCGATGGAGATGAAAGCAGGCGGTTACCTCACCGACGGCACGGAGCTGGAAAATCCTGACTTTGCCGCTATCGCCCAGGCCTGCGGCATTCGTGGCATTCGGGTAGAAAAGGCGTCGGAACTGAATGGCGCACTGGAGCAGGCGTTCGCGCATGATGGCCCGGTGCTGGTCGATGTCATCACGGCCAAAGAGGAGCTGGCAATGCCGCCGCAGATCAAAATGGAGCAGGCTAAAGGCTTCAGTCTCTACATGCTTCGCGCCATCATGAATGGTCGTGGTGACGAGGTGGTAGAACTGGCGAAAACCAACTGGCTGCGGTAAAACAGAGGTTCCATCCTGGCGGGCGCGATGCCCGCCTTTTTTTTGTTTTCCGTTACATTCAGGAGCATAAGGTGATCGATTTACGCAGTGATACCGTAACCCGGCCCGGCGCCGCGATGCTGAGCGCAATGATGTCTGCCGAAACCGGTGATGACGTCTACCGTGACGATCCCACCGTCAATGCTCTGGAAGCAGAAGCTGCACAGCTGAGCGGCAAAGCAGCCGCGCTGTTTTTCCCCACCGGCACCCAGGCGAACCTGGTGGCGTTGCTCAGCCACTGCGAACGCGGCGATGAATATATCGTCGGTCAGCAGGCGCACAATTACAAATATGAAGCGGGCGGCGCGGCGGTGCTGGGCAGTATTCAGCCGCAGCCGGTGCTGGCCGCAGACGATGGCACCCTGCCGCTCGACGTGGTGGCAGCCGCCATTAAGCCGGACGATATCCACTTTGCCCGCACCCGCCTGCTGAGTCTGGAAAACACCCATCACGGTAAGGTGCTGCCGCTGGATTATCTGGAAAAAGCGTGGGCCTTTACCCGCGAGCATCAGCTGGCGCTGCACATTGACGGCGCACGCATTTTCAACGCGGTCGTGGCGCAGAACACCACGCTGGCGGCGATTGCCCGCTACTGCGACACCCTGACCATCTGTCTCTCGAAAGGTCTCGGCACGCCAGTGGGTTCCCTGCTGTGTGGCGACACGGCGCTGATTGAACGCGCACGGCGCTGGCGCAAAATGACCGGCGGCGGCATGCGGCAGGCTGGTATTCTGGCGGCGGCAGGTCTCTACGCGTTAGAACACAACGTGGCGCGGCTGCAGGAGGATCATGACAATGCAGCCTGGCTGGGACAGCAGTTGCATGAGCTGGGCGTCAGCGTCATCGATCAGCAGACCAACATG
This sequence comes from Pantoea sp. GD03673, assembly GCF_029844725.1. Classification (GTDB taxonomy): domain Bacteria; phylum Pseudomonadota; class Gammaproteobacteria; order Enterobacterales; family Enterobacteriaceae; genus Pantoea. The sequence goes on along the minus strand of NZ_JAOCKJ010000007.1, from coordinate 35,654 downwards.
CTGTTTGTGGCAGTGCCGGAAGCCCAGGTCAAACCATTGGGTGAGTGGATGAAGGCGCGGGGCGTATTAATCAGCGTGGGGACGCGCACCCGGCTGGTGACCCACCTGGATGCTGACCGGACGGCGCTGGAGCAGGTTGTCGCCCACTGGAAAGCGTTTCTGCAACAGTAATCTGCTACTCCGCCGCGCCATATTTCTCCCGCAGCGCGGCGGCTATCGCGGCGGTTTCGGCATCGGGCTGACCGCGATAATCCGCAGGCCGGAAGTGCATCTGAAACGCGGCAATCAACTTATGCTGTTCACGTGCGCTCATCCCGGCTGTCACCGCATAGCCATAGCGCTGCAGGCTTTCCATCAGTGGCTGCACGGGCACCCGCGCATGCGGATCCTGACCGGCTAAATAAAACTGCACCCGTCCGGCATCGGGCCAGGCACCGAGCCCGTGCTGCGCCAGCTGTTGCCACGGAAACAGGGGACCTGGATCCTGCTTGCGCTGCGGCGCGATGTCACTGTGACCGACAATGTTTTCCGGTGGAATGCCGTAACGCTGCGCAATATCACGAACCAGCGCTGTCAGCGTTGCGATCTGCGCGGTGGTGAAAGGCTGCCACTCAAGACCCGTCAGCGTCCGGCGATACCCCCGGTTGACCAGCTCAATGCCAATCGAGGTGTCATTGATGCGACTGGCACCGCGCCAGAAACTGGGTCCCGCATGCCAGGCAAGCTGCTGCTCCGGCACCAGCTGCCAGATAACACCTTTACCGGCGCGCTGAGGCGGCTGACGCGGGATCAGATAATGGGCGCTGACTTCCTGGTCGGTAAGGGTCGCCAGCGACGAAGAAAAATCTTCGGCGGTGTAATGGATCACAATCACCTTTACCCGTGGTCGTGCGCCCTGCGCCGGATGTCGCAAATCGGCCCAGTAGCCGTCACGGGACTCTAACCCGGCGTGGCAGCCCGCCAGGAGCAGCGCCAGCATCAGTAACAGCCACCGTTTCAACGAATGACCACCGCCGTACCGGTAACGCTGACCATCAACATGCTGCCCTCTTTGCCAACGGTTTCATAATCAATGTCGATGCCGACCACCGCGTTGGCACCCAGTGCTTTTGCCTGCTCTTCCAGTTCTTCAAACGCAATTTCACGCGCTTTACGCAGCTCTTTCTCATAAGCACCGGAGCGGCCACCGACCACATCACGAATACCCGCGAAAAAATCCCGGAAGATGTTGGCACCCAGAATCGCTTCTCCGGTGACCACGCCGCAATATTCGCTGATGCTGTGACCTTCCAGCGTTGGGGTTGTTGAAAATTTCATCGCATTCTCCTTGTTGAAAACCGGGCTAAGGCTCTTTCGACTAAAAAGCACGGCTATACTCTATGCTAAAAAGGGCACCTTGCCAGAGAACCATAAGGAAATCGAGATGAGAAACAACGCGTTTGCGCTAATGATCCCGGCGGCCCTGCTGCTCAGCGCCTGTACCACCGTTGAGCCAGTCATTAAGGATAATGGCCCGCGTACCGCCCCCTGCATTAAAGGCGGTCCTGACCAGGTAGCCCAGAAGTTTTACGACCTGCGCGTCGAACAACCCACGCAGGGTCTGCCTGACAGCAACACCCTGGCAAAATATCGCCCTTACCTGAGTGATGCGCTTTACCACTCCCTGCAGGCGGCCAGCGGCAGCAATGCTGGCGCACAGTGGCGTAACGGCGATCTCTTCTCAAGCCTGTCACAGGGGCCGACTGCTGCCAGCGTCGCCGATGCCTCTTCCATTCCGAACCGCGATGCGCGCAACATCCCGCTGCGGGTTGATCTGAGCCGCGACGGCAAACAGTGGCAGGATGAAGTGCTGATGATTCATCAGGGCACCTGCTGGGTCGTCGACGACGTGCGCTACATGGCTAACCCTGTGCACGCCGAAGGTGGAAGCCTGAGCCAGATGCTTGAAAAATCAAAAAAATAATTTCATTAACGCTTTTGTGAAGCGCAGCTGCCTCAGGCGCTGCGCTTTTTTATTGTCACCGCCCGCCCGGCAGCATGGGACTGCAACCAGAGAGCGCATGATATTGTGCTAAGCTTTGGCTGTTTATCTGCTGTTTTACAAATTTTAACCCACCTTATTTGCATAACTATTCTGGTGACGTTAAAATCCGCGACACTAATAGCTATTCAAATCTGGCGCATGAGTATTCAACTAAACGCAATAAACTGCTTCTACGGTGCTCATCAGGCGCTGTTCGACATCAACCTTGAGTGTCCGCAAGGCGAGACCCTGGTGCTGCTGTGTCCCAGCGGTGCGGGCAAGAGTTCGCTGCTGCGGGTACTTAATCTGCTGGAGCAGCCGCGTTCAGGTCAGTTGCAGATTGCCGGTAATCAGTTCGACTTCAGTCAGAAGCCTTCTGAAGCCGCGATTCGCGAACTGCGTCAGAACGTCGGTATGGTGTTCCAGCAATATAATCTCTGGCCGCACCTTACCGTGCTGCAGAATCTGATCGAGGCACCCTGCCGGGTTCTGGGCCTGAGCAAAAGCGACGCCCGCGCCCGCGCCGACAAACTGCTCGACCGGCTGCGCCTGACGCCCTACAGCGATCGCTTTCCGCTGCACCTCTCCGGGGGTCAGCAGCAGCGTGTGGCGATTGCCCGCGCGCTGATGATGGAACCGCAGGTGTTGCTGTTCGATGAGCCGACGGCCGCACTGGACCCTGAAATTACCGCACAGATTGTCAGTATCATTCGCGAACTGGCGCAGACCCATATCACCCAAGTGATCGTGACCCATGAAGTGGAAGTGGCACGTAAAACTGCCAGCCGCGTGGTTTACATGGAGAATGGCCACATTGTGGAACAGGGCGATGCCAGCCGCTTTACACAGCCGCAAACCGAGGCGTTTGCTCACTATCTTTCGCACTAAGTCAGGATGCTAAAAATGAAAAAAATGGTACTTGCTGCACTGCTTGCCGGTTTTAGCCTGAGCGCTACCGCGGCGCAGACGATTCGTTTTGCGACCGAGGCCTCTTATCCTCCGTTTGAGTTTGTGGATGCGGACAACAAGATTCAGGGCTTTGATGTCGATCTGGCCAACGCACTGTGTAAAGAGATTGATGCAACCTGCACCTTCACAAATCAGGCGTTCGATAGCCTGATCCCGAGCCTGAAATTCCGTCGCTTTGATGCGGTGATGGCGGGCATGGATATCACGCCGGATCGTGAAAAACAGGTGCTGTTCACTAAGCCGTATTACGACAACTCAGCGCTGTTTGTTGCCCGGAAAGGCCAGGTCGCCAGCGTTGACGCGCTGAAAGGCAAGCGGGTTGGCGTCCAGAACGGCACCACCCATCAGAAATACCTGACGGACAAACACAGCGAAATTACCATCGTTCCTTACGACAGCTATCAGAACGCGGTGCTGGATTTGAAAAATGGCCGTATTGATGCCGTATTCGGCGACACTGCCGTTGTTAACGAGTGGCTGAAGCAGAATGCTGCGCTGGCTGCGGTTGGCGACAAAGTGACGGACAAAGCCTACTTTGGTACCGGCCTGGGCATTGCGGTGCGCACCGGTAACACTGAGCTGCAGACCAAATTCAACGGCGCGCTGGATAAGATCAAAGCGGACGGCACGTATAAAACCATCTACAGCAAATGGTTCCAGCAGTAATCTCTGATGAATGAAATGATGACCCTCGCAAGCGCCGCCGGTATGACCGTCGGCCTTGCTGTTTGTGCTCTTATCGCGGGCCTGGTGCTGGCGATGATTTTCGCTGGCTGGGAGTCACTGCGCCTGAGACCGCTGGCGTGGATTGGCACCGGCCTGGTGACGCTGATCCGCGGCCTGCCGGAAATTCTGGTCGTGCTGTTTATCTATTTTGGCGCTTCACAGTTGTTGCTCACCCTCTCTGACGGTTTCACGCTGAACGTCGGACTGTTTCAGCTGCCGGTTCAGGTGCAGATCGAGAACTTCGATGTCAGTCCGTTCCTGTGCGGCGTGATTGCGCTGGCAATGCTCTATGCCGCCTATGCTTCGCAGACGCTGCGCGGTGCCCTCAAAGCCGTGCCGGTGGGTCAGTGGGAATCGGGGCAGGCGCTGGGCATGAAAAAGTCGGTCATTTTTTTCAGGCTTATTATGCCGCAGATGTGGCGTCACGCCCTGCCCGGTCTGGGTAATCAGTGGCTGGTGCTGCTGAAAGACACCGCGCTGGTTTCACTGATCAGCGTTAACGACCTGATGCTGCAAACCAAAAGTATCGCGACCCGCACGCAGGAGCCGTTTACCTGGTTTCTGGTGGCGGCCGCTATCTACTTAGTGATTACGCTGTTCAGCCAGGCGGTATTGCGCCGCATCGAACTGCGCACCACCCGCTTTGAACGGGGGAACAGCTAATGCTGGCCTATCTGCCTGAACTCCTGAAAGGACTGCACACCAGCCTGACGCTGACGGCGGCCTCGCTGGTGGTGGCCCTGCTGCTCGCGCTGCTCTTCACCGTGGTGCTGTCGCTGAAAACGCCGGTGCTGAATCCGCTGGTAAAAGGCTTTATCACGCTGTTTACCGGCACGCCGCTGCTGGTGCAGATCTTCCTGATCTACTACGGTCCGGGACAGTTTCCCGCGATCCAGCAGATCCCCTGGCTGTGGCATTTACTGTCGCAGCCGTGGCTATGTGCGATGCTGGCGCTGTCACTGAACAGTGCGGCTTACACCACCCAGCTGTTTTATGGTGCGGTCCGGGCGATTCCCTCTGGGCAGTGGCAGTCGTGCGCCGCACTTGGCATGAGCCGTAAAGATACGCTGCGCATTCTGCTGCCCTATGCATTTAAACGCGCCCTCTCCTCTTACTCCAATGAAGTGGTGCTGGTGTTTAAAGGCACCTCACTGGCCTACACCATCACCCTGATGGAGGTCATGGGTCACGGCCAGCTGCTCTACGGTCGCACATACGACATCACGGTCTATGCCGCGGCGGGTCTGATTTATCTCTGCGTTAACGGTTTGCTGACGCTGATGATGCGACTGATCGAAAAACGCGCCCTGGCCTTTGAACGGCGCAGCTGAATACCGGGCGAGCTCCCTCGCCCTTTTCGCCTGAAAAATCACGCTAATTGCATAAAAATTCATTATATGGCAGGGTATCGCCTTCTCTGGCTGATCACATCACAGGAATCATAAAATGAAAAAATGGATTATTGCCGCTGCACTGGCTTCGCTGGCGGTGACCGCCCAGGCGGCGGAAAAGATTCGCTTCGCCGCTTCAGCGACCTACCCGCCATTTGAAACGCTGGACAGTGAAAATAATCTGGTCGGGTTTGATATCGATCTGGCCAAAGCGCTGTGTCAGCAGATGAAAGCGGAATGTACCTTCACCAACAATGCTTTCGACAGCCTGATCCCGTCACTGAAGTTTCGCCGCTATGACGCAGTGATTTCCGGTATGGACATCACCACTGAGCGCGGCAAGCAGGTTGATTTTACCCAGCCCTATTACGCTAACTCCGCTATCGTGATCGCCCGTAAAGGCCAGTTCAAAAGCGTTGATGATCTGAAAGGCAAGCGCATCGGTGTTGAAAACGGCACCACGCATCAGAAGTACCTGCAGGACAAGCACCCGGAAGTGAAAGTGGTGGCGTATGACAGCTATCAGAACGCGATTCTGGACATAAAGAGCGGCAGGCTGGATGGGGTGTTTGGCGACAGCGCGGTGGTGAATCAGTGGCTCAAAACCAATCCGGATCTGGCGACGGTCGGTGAACATGTCACGGATGCTGACTACTTTGGCACCGGCCTTGGCATTGCCGTACGCAAAGGCAATACGGCGCTGCGCGATCGGTTCAACCAGGCACTGACTGAACTGAAAGCCAACGGCAGCTGGCAGCAGATCAATCAGAAGTGGTTCCCGGAATAATCCCCGACTGACGCGTTACACTGCGTGCTGACGACGGGTTAACAGCGTCAGCACTTCAAAATGGGCCGTGTGCGGGAACATGTCGAACAGCTGCACCCTGGTGATTTCATAGGTGCTCAGCCGGGCAATATCCTGTGCCATGGTCTGCGGATTGCAGCTTGAATAGAGCAGATAATCCGGGGCCATCTGGCTCAGATAGTCACACAGCACCTCGCCAATCCCACGGCGGGGTGGATTGACCAGTACCAACTGCGGCACCGTATCGCGTCCGGTCGCAAAGGCCGCCGAATCCAGCGCCGCAAACTGCACCTTTTCCAGCCCCAGCATCTCAGCGGAACGATGGGCGCATTTAATCGCTTCAGCGCTGATCTCAATGCCGGTCAGCGTCATTTCCGGTGTCGCGCAGTGCAGACCAAAACCGCCTACGCCGCAGAAGAGATCCCACATGCTGTTAACCGGCAGCGCACGCACCCAGTCGCGCGCGGTGGCATACAGTGCGCTGGCAACCTGCGGGTTGGTCTGAAAGAAGCTTTGCGGGCGGATCCACAGCGGTACGCCATTGAAATTCTCTGCCAGCGACTGAGCGGGCGTCAGCACAATCTCCTCTTCCCCCTCCAGAATGGCCATGTGCACCGGCTGAATATTGACCGATATCACCGTCAGCTGCGGCAACTGCTGTTGCAGCCACGGCAACGCCGCACGCAACTGTTCCAGCTTTGCGGTTGAGCGCAGGACAAAACGCAGCATTACGCCGCCCTGCTGACTTTCGGTAATCAGCAGAAATTTCAGTTCACCGCGTTTGCGCGCCACGTTATAGGGCGTCAGCCCGGCACGGGCGATCAACGGTTTAAGTGCAGCAAAAATCGGCTGAAAGCTGGCGGGATAGAGTGGGCAGTCGCAGAGATCAACCGCTTCACCATCGCGATGGACAAGACCCAGTACCGGACGCTCGACGCTGCCGCTGACCACCATTTTGGCTTTGTTACGGAATGCCTGCTGCGGTGATGTAACCGGCGGCAACCAGGCCGCTACAGGCAGGTCTGCCAGTAGCTGTTCCAGCATCGACTGTTTATCGCTCAGCTGAGCAGGATAGGGTTTTTCCAGCCACTGACAGGAGCGGCATCGGTTGGCGTCATAAAGCGCGCAGTGCATGGTAAAGCCTTAACGATGGGGTCGGGCGGAGCGCGATTGTATCATCGCTTCCTGAAAAAAGCGCGGCTGCTGGCGGGCAGAAACAGCAGCATCAGCACCAGCAGATCGGGAATTTTTTGCGACAGCGTATGGTGGATGATCTGGACGTTATTGTCGCCATCAATGCTGAATATTTCCGGATAGATCCAGCCCAGCGAGGCGACCAGCATATAGCCCAGCACAATCACCTGCGTCGCAACATAGCCCCAGCGCCCACGGTTACTGCCGCGCATCAGGGTAAAGGCGCAGCGCAGTTCGAACAGGAAAATCAGCTGGCTGGCGATAAAGATAAGCGTGGAGTCCCAGGACTGGGCACTGCGGTGAACAAAGTTGGCGATTTCACTGTAACCCAGCTCATTTGCCAGCATCAGCACGCTCAGGCAGCGGGTCGCAATAATGGCAATGCCCGCGACCGTCACCGGAACCGGTGCATCGGAAAGCGTGGCGTTGCTTTTGAAGATTTCTGACATAGTCCCTGACTCCACCTGATCGAAAAACGGGCCGGTTAAACCGGCCCGTTCATATAGTGGCAAAGGTTACGTATTTCAGCCACGTTTAGCTTTCTGAATATCGCTTAAACGTTGTTTTTCTTCGTGCGCCATGAAGCGCCAGGCGATAAAACCCACTAAACCGACCACAAACAGGATCAGGGACGCCAGCGCATTGATTTCCGGGTTAACGCCGCGGCGAACGGTGGCAAAGATCGCCATCGGCAGCGTGGTCGCACCCGGCCCGGTCACAAAGCTGGCGATAACCAGATCGTCAAGAGACAGCGTAAACGCCAGCAGCCAGCCCGTCACAATCGCCGGAGCAATCATTGGCACGGTAATCACGAAGAACACCTTCAGCGGCGTGGCACCTAAATCCATCGCCGCCTCTTCAATGGAGCGGTCCAGCTCACGCAGGCGCGAGTTGATCACCACCGCCACGTAGGCGGTACAGAAGGTAACGTGAGCCAGCCAGATGGTGAGCATGCCGCGTTCACTCGGCCAGCCAAAGGCGTTGCCCATGGCCACGAACAGCAGCAGCAGCGACAGGCCGGTGATCACATCGGGCATGACCAGCGGCGCGGTCAGCATAAAGGCGAAACCGTTGTGCCCACGGAAGCGACCAAAGCGCACGATAATCACCGCCGCCAGCGTACCCAGCACCACCGCCATGGTGGCAGAAAGCCCTGCAATGCTCAGACTCAGCAGCACCGCGTCGATCATCGCGCTGTCCTGGAACAGCACGTTGTACCAGTGGAATGAGAAGCTGTCCCACACCGTCACCAGGGGTGAGCTGTTGAACGAGTAAACCACCAGCAGCAGCATCGGCGCATAGAGGAACAGGAAGCAGCAGACCAGAATCCCGGTACGCCAGGGCGAGCGAATGGTTGGCAAATTATTCATGCCTTTTCTCCCAATTCACGGTTTTGATGCTTATGGAACCAGATGATCGGCAGAATCAGAATCAGCAGAATAATCACCGCCAGCGCGGAGGCCACCGGCCAGTCGCGGTTGTTAAAGAACTCCTGCCACAGGATACGGCCAATCATGATGCTGTCCGGGCCACCCAGCAGTTCCGGGATTACGTACTCCCCTACCGCCGGGATAAAGACCAGCATCGACCCGGCGATAATGCCCCCTTTGGTCAGCGGTACAATCACGCTGAAAAAGGTCTTCAGCGGACGCGCACCCAGATCCAGTGAGGCTTCCACCAGCGAGTAGTCGATGCGTGTCAGCGCGGTATAGATAGGCAACACCATAAACGGCAGATAGCAGTAGACGATGCCGATATAGACCGCCGTGTTGGTGTAGAGGATCACCAGCGGATGATCGATCACGCCCAGCCACAGCAGGAAGCGGTTCAGAATACCGTTGTTGTTCAGCAGCCCCATCCAGGCGTAGACGCGCACCAGAAACGAGGTCCACGATGGCAGAATCACCAGCAGCAGCAGAATAGTGCGCATCGACGGCTTACTGTGCGCCACGGCCCATGCCAGCGGATAGCCAATCAGCAGGCAGATAACGGTGGAGATCGCCGCCACTTTCAGCGACTGCAGATAGGCGTCGATATAGAGCGGATCGTCTGTCAGCGTCAGGTAATTACCGAAATTGAGCACGATGCTGAACTGGTCATCTGCCCAGCTCACCAGCTCGGTGTAAGGCGGGATAGCCCGTGCAATGTCTGCAAAGCTGATTTTCAGCACCGTCAGAAACGGCAGCAGAAACAGCAGCACCAGCCAGACATAAGGCAGAGCAATCACCAGCTTGCGGCCATGCTGCATTTTTACCCGCGTGGCCCAGCGTTGCAGCGGCGTGCCGACCAGGCGGGCGGGCGCTTTAGCGCGTTGGAAAATCTGGCTCATAGCCGCTCCTTAAACCGTCAACACCACGCAGCTGTCGCTTTCCCAGCAGAGGCGGACTTCATCACCCCATGTTGGTAACCCTTTGCGATAGCGATGCGCGTTTTGCAACTGTGCGCTGATCATCTGTCCGCTATGCAGACGGACATGGAAAATAGAGAGGTCGCCGAGATAGGCGATGTGGACCACTTCCCCCACCGCAAAGTTACAGCCATCGGCTGGCACCTCATCGCACAGCATCACTTTTTCCGGGCGCAGCGCAACATGCACCGGCACGTTATCCACCACCGAAACATCAGAGTCGACTTTCAGGGGATGCATCAGGCCGGGACTGTCGATCACGAGGCCATCTGCCTGACGTTCACGCAGCAAACCTTCGAACACGTTAACCGAACCGATAAACTCTGCGCTGTAGCGGCTGGTCGGATGCTCGTAGATCTCCTCCGGCTCGCCAATCTGCACGAACTTACCGCGATTCATAATCGCGATGCGGCCCGCCATAGTCATCGCCTCTTCCTGGTCGTGCGTCACCATCACGCAGGTGGCACCTACACGCTCCAGAATATCGACCACTTCCAGCTGCATCCGGTCGCGCAGCTTCTTATCAAGGGCGCCCATCGGCTCATCCAGCAGCAGCAGTTTTGGTCGTTTCGCCAGGCTGCGGGCGAGTGCCACACGCTGACGCTGACCACCGGAAAGCTGATGCGGTTTGCGTTTCGCAAATTCCTGCATATGCACCAGCGCCAGCATTTCGGCAACGCGGCTGGTGATCTCCCCTTTCGGCAGCCGATCCTGCTTCAGACCAAAGGCGATATTCTGCTCTACCGTCATGTGCGGGAACAGCGCATAGGACTGAAACATCATGTTGATCGGACGCTGATAGGGGGCAACGTGCGACAGATCCTGACCATCCAGCACAATCTGTCCGCTGGTTGGCGGCTCAAAACCGGCCAGCATGCGCAGCAGCGTTGACTTGCCACAGCCCGATGCGCCCAGCAGAGCGAAGATTTCGCCTTTATAAATGGTCAGACTGACATCATCCACGGCGTGCTGGCCGTCAAAGGATTTGGTCAGATTGCGGATCTCCAGCAGCGGCGTTAACGCCTTTGCGGTTTTATGTTGGGGACGGGGAATGGCATCGTTCACAAAGGGTTCTCTCCGGAGCCAGGCGGAACATGGCGGCAAAATCCGCCGCTAAAAATGGCACAACAGAGGCCGACACTGCGCCTCTGTTGCTGATGCGTGACAGGTCAATCCGTTAAGGACGAACTACTTACCACTTTTTACTTTAGTCCATGCACGCGTACGCACACGATCCAGTTTTGGATCCTGGACTTTCAGCACGAACAATTTCGACATCGCTTCTGGCGTCGGGAAGATACCCGGGTTGTTGCGGATGTCGGCATTGATCAGCGGCAGCGACGCTTTGTTGCCGTTGGCATAGTTCATTTTGTTGGAGACATCAGCGATCACTTTCGGATCCATGATGTAGTTCAGCCAGGCGTAGGCACCGTCGAGGTTTTTGGCATCTTTCGGAATCGCCATCATGTCGAAGAAGGCCAGAGCCCCCTCTTTCGGCACGCTGTAGCCCAGATGCACGCCGTTTTTCGCCGCATCGGCACGGTTTTTCGCCTGCAGAATATCGCCCGACCAGCCGATAGCAACGCAGATGTTACCGTTAGCCAGATCGTTGATGTACTGCGACGAATGGAAGTAACGGATGTTCGGACGCAGTTTCAGCAGCAGGTCGGTGGCCGCACCGGAATACTCTTTTGAATCAGAGGTGTTCGGATCTTTGCCCAGATAGTTGAGCACCGTGGCGAAAATCTCTTCTGGCGCATCCAGGAAAGAGACACCACAGCTTTTCAGCTTCTCCAGGTTTTCCGGTTTCAGTACCAGATCCCAGCTGTTTACCGGGGCATCAGCGCCCAGAGCGGCTTTAACTTTGTCGATGTTGTAGCCGATACCGGTGGTGCCCCACAGATACGGAATCGCATATTTATTGCCTGGATCGTGCTGCGCCACTTTTTCCATCAGCGCCGGATCAAGATTTTTGTAATTCGGCAGTTTGCTTTTGTCCAGCGGCTGGAATACCCCGGACTGCAGCTGACGCGCCAGGAAGCTGGAAGATGGCACCACGACATCGTAGCCGGTGCTGCCCGCCATCAGTTTGCCTTCCAGCACTTCATTGGAGTCAAACACATCGTAGACCACTTTGATGCCGGACTGCTTTTCAAAATTCGGCACGGTATCTGGCGAAATATAATCGGACCAGTTGTAGACGTGCAGCGTTTTATCTTCCGCCATACTGCTGGCCGAGGCGGCCATCAGCGCAGCAGCTACCACAGCTGACAGCCATTTCTGACGTGAGTTGAACATATTTTTCCATCCTCCTGAGCGGGTCATTTCAACGCTGCAAACCAGAGATCCCTGCATTGCGTTCTGTACAAGACGTCAGTGACACAATGAATCATTATTCAGCGGGAGTTTAATAGCAAAATCCTATAGCTGAGACGCAGTTACACGTCTGTTACAGCCCCGCAAGCATAGCCCCCCCGGTCAGGCTTCACCAGACCCCAGCGTAAAAAACGCCTGAAACCGATATTTTATGCATGTTTGAGCTATGAGGTTCGGCTTTGATGGCATAAACCACGACAAATATCTGGCGGTAAAGGGCAAAATGCAGAATAAAAAAAGGCAGCAGCAGAGGGCAGGCATAAAAAAGCCGTCTCAGGGACGGCTTAGTGGGCGACCAGGTCGGGCTTAGTGCAGCACAGAATGAACGCTGGTCACCGGAACGTGCTCTTCTTCTTCGCCCACAATCAGCAGATTGTTGGCAAAGGCTTCCAGGATCACCATGGAGATCTGCTCTTCACTCTGTTTCATAAAGTGTGAGAACTGACCAAAGGTTAAGCCGGCGGTCGTGGTCATTGACTGGCAGACAATGAGCTTCGGCAGATTATCATCCTGAATGTCGATAAAGGCTTTTACCGTCAGTGAACTGGCATTAATTTGCGACAGATCGCCGACCAGTGGAATCAGCGCCGTCGGCTTTACTTCAGCCAGCGCCGAAAACAGAATGACGTTATCGACCAGATCGATTTTGGCGTCAAACACCCCATCGAAGTTTTGCATGTGCGGCAGATGAAGTGCCTGACAGGCATCGCATTCGAACCAGGTGATATTTTGCTGATCCAGCCAGCGACGCAGCAGGTCGATGTCCGGAACGACAAGAGAATCCATCGTAAAATCCCAGTGGGGTGATAAACAGGCGACTTAGCTTACGGAAAAACGCGCGACGATGCCACGAAAACTGCTGAAAAGCGCGTGTCAGCCAGCGGTTTTAGGACGGAGCCCGGGGATGGCCTGCTGCTCAATCTGCGCGATCATCAGCCCGGCAATGTTAAGGCCGCTGCTGGTTTCAATGCCCTCCAGACCGGGCGAGGCGTTAACTTCCATCACCAGCGGGCCGCGATGGGCGCGCAGAATATCAACCCCCGCGACTTCCAGCCCGAGCGTGGCCGCCGCTTTCACGGCAATCTGCCGCTCCTGTGGCGTAATAGCGACCGGATAAGCTTTACCGCCGCGATGCAGGTTAGAGCGAAAATCCCCCTCTTTTGCGACCCGCTCAATTGCGGCCACCACCTGATGACCAATCACCAGACAGCGAATATCACGCCCCCCGGCTTCTTTGATAAACTCCTGCACCAGAATATGGGCATTCAGCCCGCGGAAGGCATCAATGACGCTCTCTGCCGCCTGGCGTGTTTCTGCCAGTACGACGCCAATGCCCTGTGTCCCTTCCACCAGCTTAACCACCAGCGGCGCACCGCCCACCATCGCGATAAGATCGTCAGTGTCATCAGGTGAGGAGGCAAAGCCCGTGACCGGCATATCAATCCCCGCCTGCGCCAGCAACTGCAGCGAGCGCAATTTGTCACGGGTGCGGGTGATGGCGGCAGACGCATTCAGCGGATAGCTGCCGCACATCTCAAACTGTCGCAGCACGGCCGTGCCATAAAAGGTAATGGCGTTGCCGATGCGCGGAATAACCGCATCGAAATGGCCGAGCGGTTCACCACAATAGTGAACCGCCGGTGAGGCGGGATTGATGTTCATGTAGCAGGAGAGCGGATCGATGATTTGCACCTCGTGGCCGCGTGCGGCGGCCTCGTCACGCAATCGCCGACTGGAGTAAAGCGTCTCATCACGTGACAGGATAGCTATCTTCATCGCCGCTCTCCTTTTCTGGCTTAGCGCGTGGCCCAGCCCTGCTGATGCAGATAATCGAGCATAAACGGACGCGTTTCTTTAATGATCAGCCGCTGGATCAGCTCGCTCCAGGTTTCACTGCGCTGGTTGCTGTCACGCTGCTGATAATAGAGTTCCGTGCGGCTATCGTATTCGGCCAGCACTGCCGGGTCCAGAGGCTGATAGCGGTTCTCATGCACCAGCATGGCGTGCGGCATACGCGGTTTGACGTCTGGCTTTGACTCCGGATGACCCAGGCAGAAACCAAACAGCGGCAGAACAAATTTCGGCAGCCCCAGCAATTCGGTGACTTCCGCAATGCTGTTACGAATTCCGCCGATAAAGACGCCGCCCAGATCCAGCGATTCCGCCGCAACCATCGCATTCTGCCCCATCAGTGCGGTGTCCACACAGCCCAGCAGCAACTGTTCTGCACGTCCCAGTTGCGCATCCGGGCAAATCTGCAGATGGCGATTAAAGTCAGCGCAGAACACCCAGAACTCAGCCGCATCCGCGACCCAGGTCTGGCCGCCGGTCAGCGTCACCAGCTTGTCGCGCAGCGCTTTGTCGGTGATGCGGACAATAGAAGAACATTGTAAAAAGCTGGATGTGGACGCCGATTGCGCCGCAGTAATAATCGCTTCACGCTGCTCATCGCTGACCGGCTGGTCAGTAAAAGCGCGGATTGAGCGGTGGCTGCACAGTAAATCAATGGTCGGTGTCATAAAGTCTCCAGCAACGTTATCTTTTTTTATCAATCTGATTAAACAGCTGTGGCGCTATCGCTTTCGCGGTTCGCCACATTAAAAGCCAGGCAGCAGGCAGCATCAGCATCACGCCAGCAATAAACAGCACGGTAGCCAGCGTTTTTACGTCAGTCTGGTCTGGCAGCGGAAGCCAGTGGTTGATCAGCAGCAGCGCACCAAAAATCAACAGGCCGCCAGCCGCCTCCAGCACCACCACAAACCGGGGTAATCTGGCCACACTCTGCATTACATCCTCCTGCCGTCACGGCTTACTGAGCGTCAATTATGGTCAACAACCCAAAAATTGCGCGGAATACACGGCGTGCCATGTTAAAAAAGCCCCTGATTCAGACGCTTCCTGATGTCATGGCAATAGCGTGCGGGCATCAGACTAACAGGCAAATCCTGCTTTCCTTAAGCGATACGAGCGGGCATGATGGTTGCCATTCTCTGTTTCATTATGTGATACGCATCACATAATAGCCGCTGTAAGGAGTTCTCAATGATTGCTGTTATTTTTGGCCGTCCCGGCTGTCCCTACTGTGTCCGTGCCCATGAACTGGCTGACAAGCTGACCGCAGAGCGCGATGATTTCAGCTACCAGTATGTTGATATTAACGCAGAAGGGATTACCAAAGCCGATCTGGAAGCAAGCGCCGGTAAACCAGTCAGCACCGTGCCACAGATTTTCGTGGATGAAAAACACATCGGTGGCTACACCGAGTTTGCTGCCTGGACCAAAGAGAATCTGGGATTTGTCGCGTAAGCGCAGATAACCGGCATGAAAAAGGCGAGGCCGGATTTTCCGTCTCGCCTTTTTGCTCTCTGACTGACGCCAGTCATCCGGCACCGATTAGTTAAGCGACGCCATCACAATCTGCATTAACCGCACCAGCAAGGCACCGCAGCCTGCCCAGAACAGCGCACTCAGACTCCAGGACACCACAAACAGTCCGTTACTGTGAATAAACAGGCTGTTGTTTAACAGCAGTGCCGCCAGCAATGTTCCCCATAATCCCATCAGCAGCGTGCTTTTTAACGGGCTTTCTACCTGCAATAAAGCCATCGCGATACCCGGCAACATAAAAAGCAGTAATTCGGGCTGACCGCGAAGCGGGCCGGGACCAACCTGCCAGAAATGACAGGTAAACACAAAGACCAGACTGTACAGCACCACGCCACACAGGCGGGTACTCCAGAGATAAGAACGCTGCGGCATACCACCCCACTGATTAAAAATAACCCCGACAATAACCTGCTGATATCCCTGATGCGTTCAGATGGAAATAAAAAGAAACAGTTCGCTGTGGCAACGAATTAAAACAGCCAATAGCTGTGAAAGATATTTGTGATTAGAATAGCGCCGCGATAAAGGTTCCCTTTGCAGTATCGATACAACAGAACCTCAACGGCCTGCTCACGATAGCGAAAAACAGGCCACTCTTCAACAGGTTACACGTAAACAAGAAGTTAAACAGTGAATATTAACGTCGCAGGATTGTTAAGCGGAAATGACATTTTGTTATTATTTGTCGTTTTAGCGCTCGGCCTCTGTCTGGGCAAGTTGCGTCTGGGCTCCGTTCAGCTGGGAAATTCAATTGGCGTATTAGTGGTTTCGCTCTTATTAGGGCAGCAGCACTTCGCGATCAATACCGATGCCTTGAGTCTGGGCTTTATGCTGTTTATTTTTTGTGTCGGTGTTGAAGCCGGTCCCAACTTTTTTTCTATTTTCTTTCGCGACGGTAAAAACTATTTCATGCTCGCCATCGTCATGGTGGTCAGCGCGCTGTTGCTGGCACTGGGGCTGGGGAAACTCTTTGGCTGGGACATTGGTCTCACCGCCGGTATGCTGGCCGGGTCGATGACCTCAACGCCGGTGCTGGTCGGCGCGGGCGATACCCTGCGGCAAAGCGTCAGCGATCCAAAGCAGCTTGCCATGATGCAGGATCAGCTGAGCCTGGGTTATGCCGTGACCTATCTGATAGGCCTGGTCAGTCTGATTTTTGGCGCACGCTACCTGCCCCGTCTGCAACATCAGGATCTGTCCACCTGCGCCCAGCAGATCGCCCGTGAGCGCGGTCTGGATGCCGACAGCCAGCGCAAAGTTTTCCTGCCGGTGATCCGCGCCTACCGCGTGGGTCCGGAACTGGTGGCGTGGAGCGGCGGCAAAAACCTGCGCGAACTGGGTATTTATCGTCAGACCGGTTGCTACATTGAGCGCATCCGCCGCAACGGTATCCTTGCCAGTCCCGATGGGGATGCGGTGCTGCAACTCGGCGATGATATCTCGCTGGTGGGCTATCCCGATGCCCATGCCCGGCTCGACCCCAGCTTCCGCAACGGTAAAGAGGTGTTTGACCGCGATCTGCTGGACATGCGCATCGTTACCGAAGAGATCGTGGTAAAAAACCACAACGCGGTAAACAAGCGCCTCAGCAAGTTAAACCTCACCGATCACGGTTGCTTCCTGAACCGGGTGATACGCAGTCAGATTGAGATGCCAATCGACGACAGCATCATGCTCAACAAAGGGGATGTGCTGCAGGTCAGCGGCGAGGCCCGACGGGTGAAAAGCGTGGCAGATCGCATTGGCTTTATCGCGATTCACAGTCAGATGACCGATCTTCTGGCCTTCTGCGCCTTCTTTATCGTGGGCCTGATGATTGGTCTGATCACCTTTCAGTTCAGTAATTTCAGTTTTGGTATCGGTAATGCAGCAGGTCTGCTGTTCGCCGGTATCATGCTCGGCTTCCTGCGTGCCAACCACCCGACTTTTGGTTATATCCCGCAGGGCGCGCTGACCATGGTGAAAGAGTTTGGCCTGATGGTGTTTATGGCGGGCGTGGGATTGAGTGCTGGCAGCGGCATTAATCACGGCCTGAGCAGCGACGGTGCGCTGATGCTGCTGTGTGGCCTGCTGGTGAGCCTGATTCCGGTCATCATCTGCTATCTGTTTGGGGCTTATGTGTTGCGGATGAACCGTGCGTTGCTGTTTGGGGCCATCATGGGCGCACGAACCTGCGCACCGGCCATGGAGATCATCAGCGACACGGCACGCAGTAACATTCCGGCGCTGGGTTATGCCGGAACCTATGCGATTGCCAACGTGTTGCTGACGCTGGCGGGGACGCTGATTGTGATTATCTGGCCAATATTGCCCTTATAAAATTTTTTTGCTGACGTCCAGAACTTTATTGTTAAGCGATAGTCATAATAATTGCCACTGCTTTTCTTTGAAATCCCCAAATTGTGGAGCCCGCTGGTCTTTTTCCCGGCGGGTTTTTTTATGCCTTTTTTTCGTCTCGTCCCGCCCGCCTGCACCGGCATCGCATCTTTAACCGTCATAAAACTTAAACAGTTGTGCAACTCATTATCAGATTAAGAGCCTTTCCGTAGACGAACTGCCCCGCAAAAAGCAGGATAGCCCACGGTTACGTTAGCAAATTGTGCTGATTTACCGGGCAGGCGCACTGCCGCTGAACGTTTTTTTGCCGCTGTTATCGTGCTGGTCTGCTGGATGCTGACAGCCGCTGATAGCTGGCTTGTCTGATGAGGAATTTATCCCGAAATGGAAGAGCTGAACCACGCACTGTTTACCGCCATCAATGCCACACCAGCATCACCCGCCTGGTTACTGCAGCTGGCGACCTTTATTGCCAGAGATCTGATCGCCATCGTGCCGCTGTTAATCGTGGCGATGTGGCTCTGGGGACCGCGCGATCGGGTCTCTTCGCAGCGGATGCTGGTACTGAAAACCGGTATGGCGCTGATCTATGCCCTGACCATCTCCTGGTGTGTAGGGCACCTGTTACCCCATCCCCGCCCTTTCGCCATAGGTTACGGTTATCAGTTCCTGCATCACGCCGCCGACGACTCCTATCCCAGCGATCACGGCACGACGATATTCACTTTTGCCCTGGCCTTTATTTTCTGGCATCGCCTCTGGTCGGGTGTGGTGCTGATGGTGATGGGTTGCGCTATCGCCTGGTCACGGGTCTATCTGGGCGTCCACTGGCCCATGGATATGCTGGGCGGCTTCCTCGTGGGTCTGCTGAGCTGTCTGGCGTCGCATCTGGCGTGGCAGTTCTATGGCGAGCGAATGCTGGCGGTGATCAACCCGCTTTATCGATCGCTGTTTGCCGTGCCGATTCGTAAGGGCTGGACGCAGAATTAAGAAAGGGACGCGATAGCGTCCCTGCTCGCTTACGACAGCCACTTCCCGAACCAGCCATTGAACTTCATCATCACGAAGTCAATCATCCGGCTGAAGAAGCCCCCTTCCGGGACATCCTGCAGCACCACCAGCGGACGCTGTTCAATAGTCTTACCGTCCAGCTGGAAGTCGATGGTGCCGACAACCTGATTCTTCTTCAGCGGGGCTTCCAGCTGCGGTGCATTCAGTTTGAAACTTGCCTTCAGGTTCTTCATCTGCCCTTTCGGGATGGTCAGTGCAGCATCCTTCGCCACGCCCAGATTCACCTGGCTCTTATCACCAAACCAGACCCGCTGCTGCGCAAACGGCGCATCCGCTTTAATCGGCGTTACCGTTTCAAAGAAACGGAAGCCCCAGGTCAGCAGCTTTTCACTTTCGCGGAAACGAATCGCATCGCTGGCGGTGCCGAGCACTACCGAGATCAGACGCATATCGCCTTCGGTCGCTGAAGCCACCAGATTATTTCCCGCGCCTGAGGTATGGCCGGTTTTGACGCCATCCACCTTTAGATTGGTGCTCCACAACAGCCGGTTGCGGTTGATCTGGCGAATATTGTTAAAGGTGAACTCTTTCTCTTTATTCAGCGCGTACTCTTCAGGCACATCGCGAATCAGTGCCTGAGCAATCAGCGCCATATCCCGTGCGGTGCTGAACTGCCCTTCTGCATCCAGACCGTGTACCGTCATAAAGTGGGTGTTCTGCAGCCCCAGCGCCTTCACGTAGTTGTTCATCAGGCCGATAAATGCGTCCTGGCTGCCCGCCACATAGTCCGCCAGCGCAATACAGGCATCATTACCGGACTGGATTACGATACCTTTATTCAGCTCATGAACCGGTATGCGGTCGCCCGGCTTGAGGAACATCAGCGAAGATCCCCGTAACTTAGGATTGCCGGTCGCCCAGGCATCCTGTCCCACGGTGACCAGGTCATCCGGTTTGATTTTGCCCGCTTTAATGGCCTGACCCACCACGTAGCTGGTCATCATTTTTGTCAGACTGGCGGGATCAAGACGCTGGTCTGCGCTGGATTCGGTTAAGACTTTGCCGCTGGCGTAGTCGATCAGAATCCACGCTTTAGCATCAATGCCGGGCGCGGCGGGAGCCTGCTCAGCAAACGCGCTGATGGGGGCAAGAACGAGTAATGAGGTGGCAGCAAGGTGCCGCAGGCGAGATGAGAAGCGAGTGTTTGTCATGGGCTTGGCCGGATTGTCCTTGTTAAATCAAAATTCCAGGGGCAGAAATTTCTCACTGAAACGCTAACCGTTGCCGTCAGCGAAAAAAACCGTCATATCGTAAAGTTTTTTAGAGTTTAGTAGAGTAACCCTGGCATACGCGCTGCGCGCGTGCCGCTTTTCGCCGCCTCTGTCACTTTCAAAACTGCGTGAAATTCCGATTTTTCGCAGAAGAGTTAAGCCCGTCACAATTATCGGCTAACCTGAAAGCCAGTCAGCCGAGGAGACGGACCATGGACTTAGCCCTTTTTGATCTTGATGAAACACTGATTTGTGAAGACAGCACCAGCCTGTGGCTGCGCTGGCTGGTATCACAGGGATTCGCCCCCAGCGAACTGATTGATCAGGAACAGGCATTAATGAACCAGTACTATGCTGGCACGCTGTCGATTGAAGAGTACATGAACAAGACGCTCTCACCGCTGGCAGGCATGGCCACGCTGACCGTTGAGGGCTGGGTGCGCCGCTTCATTCATCGCGACATCATGCCGCGCGTCTATCCTGCGGCCCGCGAGCGCATTGAGTGGCACCGGGCGCGTGGTGACAGAGTAATGATCATCTCCGCGAGCGGCGAACATCTGGTGGTGCCGATTGCCGAGAAACTGGGTGCCTGCGGCGCACTGGCGATCGGCGTTGAAATCGTGGATGAGCGCTACAGCGGCAACACCTATGGCACCATGACCTACAAAGAGGGCAAAGTGACCCGACTGGGCGACTGGAAAGCGCTGCAGCAGCAGGAGGCTTTTGCGCGCACCTGGGCCTACAGCGATTCCATGAACGACCTGCCACTCCTTGAACAGGCCGATCATGCCCACGTCATCAATCCTGATGCACAGCTGCACCAGGAAGCGCTGAGCCGCGGATGGCAGGTTTATCACTGGGCGCGATGACTCAGCCGCGGGACGCACCCGCGTCCTGCGCTAATCCCACTTTGAGCAGCTTGCCATTGGCCTCATCGGTCAGGACATAGAGCCAGCCATCCGGTCCCTGCCGCACATCGCGGATTCGCGCCCCCTGATCGCCCAGCAGGCGCTGCTCTTCCACCACTTTCTCGCCGTTGATACTCAGACGGATCAGGTTTTTCTCTTTCAATGCACCGATGAACAGCGAGTTCTTCCACTGCGGAAAACGGGCGCTGTTATAAAACGCCATGCCGCTGATGGCCGGAGAATCCTTCCAGTGATAAAGCGGCTGTTCGGTACCCGCAGCCTGTGTGCCCTTTGACTCCGGCACCTTGTCGCCACTGTAGTCAATGCCGTAGGTCGCCAGCGGCCAGCCGTAATTCCTGCCCCGGCCCATGACGTTCACTTCATCGCCGCCACGCGGGCCATGTTCATTTTCCCATATCATGCCGGTCCAGGGGTTAAGCGCCAGCCCCTGCGGATTACGCAGGCCATAGGCCCAGATCTCTGGCCGTGCGCCTTGCTGTTTCACAAACGGGTTATCATCCGGCACGCTGCCATCGGCGTTAAGCCGCAGCAGTTTACCCTGCAGCTTATCGAGATCCTGCGCCGCGCTGCTGACAAAGTTGTCGCCGAAAGCGATCCAGAGATAACCCTGGGTATCAAACGCCAGCCGGGTGCCGATGTTATTGCCGCTGGAGAGCATGGGCGTCTGACGAACGACCTCACGGAAATCGCTGAGTTGCCGGTTATCCTGGCTTAGCGTCCCGACGCCCACGACGGCACCCGCTTTGCCACTGCTGTTCGCCTCGGTGTAGCTGAGCCAGACGCGACGGCTGGTGGCAAAATCAGGGGCCAGCACCACGTCCAGCAGACCACTCTGCCGTTCTGCCCAGACTTTCGGCACCCCCTGAATCGGCTGTGACAGGCCACTCTGCGGGCTCCAGCTTCGCAGCTGCCCGCTGCGTTCAGTAATCAGCAGCGTTTTGTTGTCGGGCAAAAAGGCGACGGACCAGGGATGGTGTAACTTATCCTGCAGGACCTCGACTTTCACGTCGGCGGCAAACAGCGGCGAGGCGCAGAACAGCGAGCCGCCGAGCAGTAAAGCAGTCGAAAAACGGGACATAAGGTTCTCCTGACGGGTAGCGTGACCTTAAGCGTAGTCATCCACCGCGTGATGAACCTGAGGATTTACAAAAGATTAAACTGAGAGAGAACCCGCCGCAGGGCGCAGCGGGTGAAAGGCATTATTCGAAGCAGGTATCAGGGTTATCTGACAGGGTGATGAACTGTTTGCCCCCCTGGGTCAGCGCCATGATGGTGCCGCTTTCGATATCGTAAACCCAGCCGTGCAGACGCAGCTTGCCGTTACGCAGTGCGACAGACACTGAAGGGTGGGTTTTCATGTTGTTAAGCTGCGCGATGACGTTCTCTTTGACCATCTCGTTCAGCTTCTTCTCAGGGGAGTCATATTCACGCTGCTCGACCACCGCTTTTGCCGCATCGGCATAGCGCAGCCAGTGCTCAACCGCAGGCATGGTATCCATGCAGGCACAGGAGGCAATCGCGTTCATGGCACCGCAGTTAGAGTGACCGCAGATGATGATGTCTGAGACACCCAGCGCCACCACAGCGTATTCGATCGTGGCGGAAACACCGCCTGGCTCCGGGCCGAATGAGGGAACGATGTTGCCCGCATTGCGGATAACGAACAGCTCTCCTGGCTCCTGCTGCGTCACCAGTTCCGGCACCAGACGGCTGTCTGAACAGGAGATGAACAGCGCTTTCGGATTTTGATTTGACGCCAGGCTTTTGAAAAGATCCTTCCTTTCAGGAAACACATTCTGCTGGAAATTCAGAAATCCGTTGATGATCTCTTTCATTATTTAGCTCTCACATTATCCATTTCATTACCTGAGGGGCATAGCCCCCTCAGTGGGGTTTGCTGGTTTATTATTAATGAAAACAAGTGAATATCAACCCGCGTTTTTCAGACAACCCCGAACGGCTGTTTTGGTCAGCGCTTCGCTTATCCATTATTCAGCGCATCCGGTGCCATTTTCTTTTTATAGCACGGGACGTTACTGGAAAAGGCAGCGTGTGATCTGCCCGCTGTTTTTGTTAGCGCGGTGACGCAGTTTTTACGCGTTTTTTCACTACTTTACGCCGCAGTTTGACCGGAACCAAAGATTTCTCAGTTGCATCTGGCCTTTCAGGGCTGACAAAGGGGAGCAGAATAAGCCCGGAGCGAGCCGGGCGGGTTCAGACAATGACGGAAGCCACGATGGAGGTGGTCGGGGGAAGAGATTCAGCGCTTAACCATACTGCTGCTGATGTGCTTTTTTGCGGCGCAGATAATCCTCATCCTCACGCAGCTTGTCCCAATAGCCTTTGAAGATAGCGGCCGCAGCGGCCTTCTCCTCGTTGACACCGCGTGGCAGCTCGCTCCCATCCGGGCCATACTTTCGCCCGCCTTTATGGTTGCTGTAACGGCGTGCGCGGGTGTACCCCATCTGGATAAATTTACGTGCCATATCCATGCCGACAAAATCGTCCTGACGCCGGTAATCCTCAAACAGCGCCATGATTTTTTCTGCCGACTCTTCAGCAATCGGAACGGTGCGAAAACGCCAGTGCGGCAGAATTTCGCTCTTGTAGGGCTCGACCATCAGCACACCCTGCTCGCCCCGCCCGACCTGATAACGCTCGGGATGCTGGCGGAAGTCGATAGTGCTGAAGTCCTGATCATAATCGAAAGGTTTCATCTCTTTAGTTTAGGATCAAGCGCGTCACGTAGCCCGTCCCCGAGCAAATTAAATGCCAGAACCGTGAAGAAAATCGCCAGGCTGGGGAAAATCGCCACGTGCGGCGCAATCACCATGTCAGCCCGCGCTTCATTCAGCATTGCCCCCCACTCCGGCGTTGGCGGCTGTGCCCCCAGCCCCAGAAACGACAGGCTGGCGGCGGTGATGATTGAGGTGCCGACCCGCATGGTGAAATAGACCACAATCGGCGATACCGTGCCGGGCAGGATATGCCGCATCAGGATTGTCCAGTCAGATGCGCCAATGCTGCGTGCCGACTCAATATAGGTCTGATGCTTCAGCACCAGCGTATTGCCGCGCACCAGACGGGCAAAGGCCGGGATGCTGAAAATGGCAACCGCCACAATCACGTTACTCATGCCGCTGCCCATAATCGCCACCACCGCAATCGCCAGCAGAATGCCGGGGAAAGCAAACAGCACATCGCAGATGCGCATGGTGATACGGTCCCACCAGCCTTCGTAATAACCGGCCAGCAGACCAAACAGCGTACCAATCACCGCGCCGATCACCACCGAGAAAAAGCCTGCAATCAGGGAAATACGCGTCCCGACCAGCACCCGGCTGAAGATGTCGCGCCCCAGCGAATCGACGCCAAAGAAATGGACCAGTGACGGGCCGTCGTTGAGCCGGTCATAATCGAAGTAGTTCTCTGCGTCGAACGGGGCAATCCACGGGGCGATCACCGCCAGCACAATCAGCACCAGCACAAATATCCCGGCCAGCAACGCCACAGGCTGGCGTCGGAAACGCCGCCAGAACTCACGCCACGGCGTGCGTACCCGGTTTTCCGCCATCAGCGGCATCGCTTTCAGTGCCGCTTCACGTCGCCAGTTTTTCATCGCGACTCCTTAAAGCGAATAGCGGGATTGATCACCGCATAGAGCATGTCGACAAACAGATTGATCAGAATAAACTCCAGTGAAAAGAGCAGCACTTCGGCCTGAATAACCGGATAGTCACGCATCGCCACGGAGTCGACCAGCAGACGCCCCAGTCCCGGCCAGTTAAACACCACCTCGACCACGATAGAGCCGCCCAGCAGAAAACCAAACTGCAGTCCCATCATCGTGACCACCGGGATCATGGCGTTGCGCAGACCATGTTTTACCACCACCAGCGACTCACGCACCCCTTTAGCCCGGGCGGTTCGCATGTAATCTTCCTGCATCACCTCCACGAACGAGGCACGGGTAAAGCGCGCCATCACCGCCGCTACCGCTGCACCTAACGTCAGCGAGGGCAGAATGTAATGTTTCCAGCTCTCAGCTCCGACGGTCGGCAGCCATCCCAGCTCCACCGAAAAGACCTGCATCAGCAGCATTCCCAGCGCAAAGGCAGGAAAGGAAATGCCCGACACCGCCAGCGTCATCCCCAGCCGATCGGGCCAGCGGTTACGCCAGACCGCCGAAACGATACCGATGGTCATCCCCACTATCACCGCCCAGACCATGCTGGCCAGCGTCAGCCACAGCGTCGGCATAAAACGTGAGGCGATCTCATCCGCGACCGGCCGCTTTGAGACCATCGACTGACCGAAATCGCCCTGCAGCGCATTCAGCATAAAGTGCCAGAACTGCTGTGGCAGTGGTAAATCCAGACCCAGCTCCTGACGCACCAGCGCCACCACCGAGGCATCGGCTTCCGGCCCGGCAATCAGGCGTGCCGGGTCGCCCGGCAGCAGGTGAACGAACAGGAAGACCAGCACCGCGACAATCAGCAGTGTGGGGATCAGCCCAAACAGACGTTTGAGGAAATAGTTAAGCATGCAACATCCTGCAGTTGCGGCCAGCCGCGCGGGCTGGCCGGTTCCGTTACTTCAGAGTGGCCTCATCAAAATTGAATGAGGTATCGGGCATCACATAAAAACCGCTGAGGTTTTTACTGTTGGCAGAGACCAGCTGCTCGACCACCAGCGGGATCCACGGATGATCCTGCCAGATGGTGTCCTGCGCATCTTTGTAAAGACGCGCTTTCTCTGCCCGGTCAGTGGTTTTCAGCGCATCGGCCAGATCTTTATCAACCTTTGGATTGCTGTAAAACGCGGTGTTGAAGATGGCCGGTGGCCAGGCAGCGGTGGCAAACAGGGGCGTCAGCGCCCAGTCGGCTTCACCGGTTGAGGCGGACCAGCCGGTGTAGAACATGCGCACGCCGCTCTCTTTCTGGCCTTTACCCTCCACTTCAGCGGCACGCTGACCCGCATCCATCGCCGTGACTTTGACCTTCACGCCAATCTGCGCCAGCTGCTGCTGAGTGAACTGCAGCACTTTCTGCGCGGTGCTGTGGTTGTGCGACGACCAGAGCGTAGTTTCAAAGCCATTCGGATAACCCGCCTCTTTCAGCAATGCTTTCGCTTTAGCCGGATCGTAGCGGATAGCCGGATAGGTCTGCGCAAAATCAATGGCGGGCGGCACGATGCCGGTCGCTGGCGTGGCGTAACCGGCGAAGGCCACTTTCGCCAGCGCCTGACGGTTGATGGCATACTCCAGCGCCTCACGCACCTTCGGATTGTCGAACGGCTTCTGCGTCACGTTAAGGCTGATGTAACGCTGCATAATGGAGGGCGTGGTCACCACATCCAGCTTGCTGTTCTTCTCCAGCAGTTTCGCCTGCTCATAAGGCACCGGGAACGCCAGGTTCGCCTCGCCGGTCTGCAGCATGGCCGCACGGGTGTTGTTGTCCACCACCGGTCGCCAGGTGATGCTGTCCAGCTTCGGATAGCCCGGTTTCCAGTAGCCATCCCACTTCTTCACCTTCACGAAGTCGGTCTGGTTCCAGGTTTCAAACACAAACGGGCCGGTTCCCACCGGATGGAAACCAATCTCTTTACCATATTTTTTCAGCGCCGCAGGCGAAATCATCGCCGCCGCCGGATGGGCCAGATTGTTGATAAAGGCGGAGAACGGCTCTTTCAGCGTCACTTTCACCGTTGTCGGATCAACAACCTCTGTGCTGCCGATGCGTTTGAACAGGTTGTAGCGCTTAAGATGGTTATCCGGGTTGCTGGCGCGGTCGAGATTGACCTTCACCGCTTCCGCATTGAAGTCCGTACCGTCCTGGAATTTTATCCCGGAGCGCAACTTAATGGTGTAGGTCAGACCGTCGGCACTGGCCTGGTAGCTCTCTGCCAGCACGTTGGTAAGTTTCATATCTTTATCGAAGCCAAACAGCCCCTGATAAAAAGATTTTGCTACCGCCTGCGACAGCGTGTCGTTGGCATCATAGGGATCAAGCGTGGTGAAGTTGGACGCGACAGCAATCACCGCATCCTGTGCTGCCCAGGCGGGCAGTGTGATGACGCTGCTTAACACGCCAGCCGCCAGTAACCCTTTACGCATCGTAATCTGCATCTTCTTCTCCTGTAATCCCTGTCGGGTTGGTCGCCGGGGCGACATCTTCACTGTTCAGGTCGCGCTGATAACGTGGCGGGCGACGAAATGGCCCGGAGCCACCTCCATCAGCGGCGCCACTTCAGGTTCATCCCCTAACGCATGGATCGGGCTGGGGATCTCATCGACCAGTAAGGCGCGTTCACGACGCCGGTGCGCCGGATCGGCTACCGGCACGGCGGCCATGAGTTTGCGGGTGTAGGGATGCTGAGGCTGTTCAAACACCGCCTGACGCGGCCCTATCTCGACAATCTGACCGAGATACATTACCGCCACGCGGTGGCTGATACGCTCCACCACCGCCATATCGTGAGAAATAAACAGAAACGCAATGCCAAACTCGCGCTGCAGGTCGAGCATCAGATTAATAATCTGCGCCTGGATCGACACATCCAGCGCTGAGACGGACTCATCGGCGATGACGACCTTCGGGTTCAGCGCCAGTGCGCGGGCAATGCAGATGCGCTGGCGCTGCCCGCCGGAAAATTCATGGGGATAGCGCTGAGCATGTTCCGGCAGCAGGCCGACTTTATCCAGCAGCCAGGCGACGCGCTGCTCTGCCTCGCGACGCGGCATCGCCTTGTGGACCAGCAGCGGCTCCATAATAGAAAAGCCCACGGTCAGACGCGGGTCGAGTGAGGCGTAGGGGTCCTGAAAAATAAACTGCATGTCGCGGCGCAGATGGGCGAGCGCGGCACCAGAGAGAGCATCAATCCGCTGGCCGTCAAACGTCAGGGTACCTCCCTGACTTGCAACCAGCTTCAGCAGCGATCGCCCGGTGGTTGATTTACCACAACCCGACTCCCCCACCAGCGCCAGGGTCTCACCGGCATAGAGATCAAAACTGACTTTTTCGACGGCATGAACCCGGCTTTTGACGCGATTCAGCAGGCCGCCGCGAATATCAAAGCGGGTGACCAGATCGCGCACCTGTAAAATGGGTGGCTGCAGGCGACGTACCGTATCCTGCGGCACGTCGTCGGCCGCGCTGCTGTGCAGCAGCGGAAATTTGGCGGGCAGAGGCTGGCCCTGCATCGACCCCAGTTTTGGCACCGCCGCGAGCAGCGCCTGGGTATAGGGCTGCTGCGGTGCGCTAAACAGCTCGGCGACCGGCGCATTCTCCACCACATCGCCGCGATACATCACCTGAACGCGATCGGCCATTTCGGCGACCACGCCCATATCGTGCGTGATAAAAATCACCCCCATCTGCATCTCTTTTTGCAGCACGCGGATGAGTTGCAGAATCTGTGCCTGAATGGTGACATCGAGCGCGGTGGTCGGCTCATCGGCAATCAGCAGCGCCGGTTTGCAGCAGAGCGCCATCGCAATCATGACGCGCTGTCGCATACCGCCCGACAGCTGATGCGGAAAGCGGGATAAGACATTTTGTGCATCGGGGATGCGCACCAGATCCAGCATCCGGTGCGCCTCAGCCAGCGCCCCGGCGTGGCTTAGCCCCTGATGAAGACGGATGGATTCAGCAATCTGCTCACCCACCGGGAAGACCGGGTTCAGCGACGTCATCGGCTCCTGAAAAATCATCGCCATGTCCGCGCCGCGAACACGCCGCATCTGACGTTTTGAGGCGCGCATCACATCCAGCACTTCGCCATTGCGACGGTGTAACTGCACCTCGCCACTCACCCTGCCGCCAGCCTGCTCAATCAGCCGCATCAGCGCCAGCGAGGTGACCGATTTTCCCGAACCAGACTCCCCCACCAGCGCCAGCGTTTCGCCGCGAAACAGATCGAGTGACAAATGCCGCACTGCATCCGTGACGGTGCCTTCGTGCTGAAAACGCACATTGAGATCGCGCACCGCCAGTACCTGCTCAGGCGCCAGCGGGGGTAACGTTTGCCTGTCGCTCATTTATGCATCCTTAGCTTTCGCGATAGATAGCGACGTCAGCCGCCTCGCCGACCCGCGCAACGCCCCGGTACATGCCTTCGCTGTTAAACGGCAGCGCCACGTTGCCTGCCCGATCGACGGCGATTAAGCCGCCACTGCCGCCCAGTTCCAGCACGCTGTCATGAATCACATTCACACTCGCCTGCTGCAGCGAGCGCCCGGCATACCGCATCTGCGCGGCCACATCGTAGGCCGCCAGCGTTCGCATAAAGACTTCACCGGTGCCGGTGCAGGAGACCGCCACGCTGTCGTTGCTGGCGTAGCAGCCCGCGCCAGGCAGCGGCGAATCGCCGACCCGTCCGGCCTGCTTATTGGTCATCCCGCCCGTTGAGGTGGCGGCAGCGAGGTTGCCCGCCAGATCCAGCGCAACCGCCCCAACTGTGCCGAATTTGCGGTCCGGGTCGAGCGGGTCGTCGCTGTGTGCGGCACCGTCATGGTCCAGCACGGCGGTATCGCTGTTAAGCGCACGCTGCAACTGTTCCCAGCGTTCCGGCGTTGAGAAGTAATCAGGCTCAACCGTTTCCAGCCCGTGCGCCACGGCAAACTGCTCTGCGCCTTCGCCGATAAACAGCACATGCTCGCTCTTTTCCAGCACGGCACGTGCCGCCAGGACCGGATTACGTAATCGCGTGACGCCTGCAACCGCACCCACCTCCAGCGAGCGGCCATCCATAATGCAGGCATCGAGTTCATGGGTGCCCTGATGGGTGAAGACCGCGCCTTTACCGGCATTGAACAGCGGGCACTCTTCCAGCTGTCGCACCGCCTCGGTCACCGCATCCAGTGCGCTGCCACCCTGAGCCAGTATCTGCTGACCCTGGGTGACAATATCGTGTAGCGCCTGACGATAGCATTGTTCTTTTTCAGCGCTCATTGCTGAGCGCGAAATCGCGCCTGCGCCGCCATGAATGACGATCACTGCATTGACCATAACGCTTTACCCTGTGGTTGCATCAGGACGAAAAACACTGATTTAAAATGGTTTTCACCCATTTTTGGTGATTTTTGACTATAGAAAGCCTGCTAAGTGTTGTAAAGCGGAAACTGTTCCTGTGGTTATAACCTTTTCTTACCGCCATATTTCACTTTGGCCACAACACCCGGTAAGTCAGGCCGACGCCGATGTGACTCAGCGGCCAATTCAAACCATAATAGGCAGCATCTGAAATAACCAGGCTGGACTGTTCATGGAAAGTTTTACTGCAGATTTACTCTCCCTTGAGGAGGCGCAACAAAAAATGCTGTCACAGCTGACCCCCGTCACCGATTCCCTCTGCGTGCCGCTGGCTGAAGCGGTCGGCCGTATCACCGCTACCCCCGTCACCTCGCCGATTGCCGTGCCGCCCTTTGATAACTCTGCGATGGATGGCTACGCCGTCAGACTGGCAGATGTCAGCCGCGGAGAGCCGCTGCCGGTGGCAGGCAAAGCCTTTGCGGGCGCACCGTTCAGCGGTGAGTGGCCGCAGGGCAGCGTAATTCGCATCATGACCGGTGCACCAGTGCCCGCGGGCTGCGAAGCGGTGGTTATGCAGGAGCAGACTGAAGCACATGGCGAGGAGATCTTGATTACCGCGCCGGTGCGTCAGGGACAAAATATCCGTCTGACCGGTGACGATATTCAGCCGGGCAACGTGGTGCTGGAGGCGGGTACGCGTCTGGGTGCCGCCGAACTGCCGCTGCTTGCCTCGCTGGGTATCGCGCAGGTCAGCGTGCTGCGAAAACTGCGGGTCGCTATTTTCTCCACCGGCGATGAACTCCAGCCGGTCGGCGAGCCGCTGGGCGAAGGACAGATCTACGATACCAACCGTTTTGCCGTATCACTGATGCTGCATAAGCTGGGCTGCGAAGTGATCGACCTTGGCATCATTAACGATGATCCCGCCGCACTGCGCGCGGCCTTCAGTGAAGCAGATCGGCAGGCGGATGTGGTGATCAGCACCGGTGGCGTCTCGGTAGGCGAAGCGGACTTCACCAAAAATATGCTGGAAGAACTGGGCGCGATCAGCTTCTGGAAGCTGGCGATCAAGCCCGGCAAGCCGTTTGCTTTTGGCCGCCTGAATAGCAGCTGGTTCTGCGGCCTGCCGGGCAATCCGGTCTCTGCCGCCGTGACCTTCTATCAGCTGGTGCAGCCGCTGCTTGCCACCCTGACCGGCCAGCAAAAATCTGCCTTACCCCCCCGTCAGAAAGTACGCTGCGCCTCACGACTGAAAAAATCACCGGGCCGGCTCGACTTCCAGCGCGGCATCCTTCGCCAGAATGCACAGGGTGAACCGGAGGTGGTGACCACCGGAATGCAGGGTTCACACGTCTTCAGCTCTTTCGCCCAGGCGAACTGCTTTATTGTGCTGGAACGGGAACGCGGCAATGTGGAACCGGGTGAATGGGTTGAGGTAGAGCCGTTTAACGCTCTGCTGGAGGCGTAGATGCTGCCTGAATTAAGCGATGAGGAAATGCTGCGCTACAACCGGCAGATCGTCCTGCGCGGCTTTGATTTTGACGGTCAGGAGCGGCTGAAAGCGAGTCAGGCGCTGGTCGTCGGGCTGGGCGGACTTGGCTGCGCCGCCGCGCCTTATCTGGCGGCTGCCGGTGTCGGCAGCCTGACGCTGCTCGACTTCGATACCGTGTCGCACTCTAACCTGCAACGGCAGATCCTGCACCACGATGCCGATATTGGCCGCGCCAAAGTGGATTCTGCCGCACAAAGCCTGGCCGCCATCAACCCGCACTGCCAGCTGCATCCGGTTAATGGACAGCTGGACGATGCGGCGCTGCTGGCGCTGATCGCTCAACAGCAGGTAGTGCTGGATTGCACCGACAACGTTGCGGTGCGTGAGCAGCTCAACCGGCTCTGTCGGCAGCAGCGGGTGCCACTGGTCTCAGGTGCCGCGATTCGGATGGAAGGCCAGATCAGCGTATTCAGCTGGCAGCCTGGCACACCCTGCTATCGCTGCATCAGCCGCCTGTTTGGGGAACAGACACTGAGCTGCGTGGAAGCGGGCGTTATGGCCCCGCTGGTTGGGGTGATTGGTGCGATGCAGGCGATGGAAGCCATTAAAGTGCTGACGTCCTTTGGCGCGCCCGCCACCAGCCGGTTGCTGATGTACGATGCGATGAGCGCGGAGTTCCGCAGCATGAACGTGGCGCAGGACGCGCAATGTGAAGTGTGTGGCGATGGGGCTGGCAAAACATCAGCTTCCTGAAGCCCGCACAGCTGTGATGCCTGGCCTGCTTCGGTAACACGGTTCGATCGGAAAGTCGCTTAAACCCTTCCTGGGCGCTCTGCCCGCGCGATTACGCACCTCATCCCTGAGGTGCGCCCGTAAACGGGCCAACGCGTTGCGTTGTTCAAAAACGCGCCCGGCGTTTTTGTCCCAGTCGAGGGACGCTTTCCTCCTCTGACCGTGTTCCCTGCGCCTTGAACATTTGCGTTGCTGTCAGATAATCCCCGAGCAGCTTTTACCAGAAGTCATAGCGACGGGGGCCTGCGTCGAGCACACTCCCCAATCCCACGCTCAATTCACTTAGACAACTCAAAACGTAAAGCGAAGGGAGCATACGCCTGTAGCAAAGCATAGCGGGCCAGGGATGGCCCGCGCTGAGCATGCCGTGGATGGCGTCTTTTGCGTCTTTGCGAAAGGCGTATGCTCCCTGAAGCCAGCACAGTAGTGACGTTCAGACAGCTCAGGGAAAAAAGGCTGGATCGTAATCATCAATGGGCGCTCAGCCCCTCGGGCAAAAAAAACGGGGTGGCCTGCGCCACCCCGTTTTTTATCAGACGATGCCCTGACTGCGCAGGTAATCTTCATAATTACCGGTGAAGTCCACCACCTTATCTGCTTTCAGCTCAATCACGCGGGTTGCCAGCGAGCTGACAAATTCGCGGTCGTGCGAAACAAACACCAGTGTGCCTTCATACATTTCCAGCGCCATATTGAGCGATTCAATCGACTCCATATCGAGGTGGTTGGTCGGCTCATCCATAATCAGAATGTTCGGTTTTTCCATCATCAGCTTACCGAACAACATACGCCCCTTCTCACCACCGGAAAGCACTTTAGCGGGCTTTTTAATATCATCCTGTGAAAACAGCAGACGGCCAAGAATACCGCGAATGGTCTGCTCATCATCGCCAGGCTGTTTCCACTGACTCATCCAGTCAAATACCGTCAGGTCATTGGCAAAATCGTCGGCGTGATCCTGAGCGTAATAACCAATACGCGCATTCTCTGACCATTTAACGCTGCCGTTGTCAGGCGTAAGCTGACCCACCAGCGTTTTCAGCAGCGTCGATTTACCAATACCGTTGGCACCGATCACCGCCAGCTTCTCACCCACTTCCAGCAGCAGATTTAAATTCTTAAACAGCGGACCGTTATCAAATCCTTTGGTTAAACCTTCCACTTCCAGCGCATTACGGAACAGTTTCTTTTCCTGCTCAAAACGGATAAACGGGTTCTGACGACTGGAGGCTTTCACTTCGTCCAGCTTAATTTTATCCATCTGTTTAGCGCGTGAAGTCGCCTGACGTGATTTAGAGGCGTTGGCGCTAAAACGACTGACGAACGATTGTAAGTCAGCAATCTGCGCTTTTTTCTTCGCGTTATCGGATAACAGACGTTCACGCGCCTGGGTCGCCGCGGTCATATATTCGTCATAATTACCGGAATAAACCCGCAGCTCGCCATAATCCAAATCGGCCATGTGGGTGCAGACCATATTAAGGAAGTGACGGTCATGCGAAATGATAATCATGGTGCTGTCACGCTCGTTCAGCACCTGCTCCAGCCAGCGAATCGTGTCGATGTCCAGGTTGTTCGTTGGTTCGTCGAGTAACAAAATATCAGGATTAGAAAACAGCGCCTGCGCCAGCAGCACACGCAATTTAAAGCCAGGAGCAATTTCGCTCATCGGGCCATAATGCTGCTCAACCGGAATGCCGACGCCGAGTAATAATTCACCGGCACGCGACTCGGCGCTATAGCCATCCATCTCACCGTAAAGCGCCTCAAGATCGCCGACTTTATACCCCTCTTCTTCGCTCATTTCTGGCAAAGAATAAATGCGGTCGCGCTCCTGCTTCACTTCCCATAATTCATGGTGACCCATGATAACGGTGTCCAGCACGCTGAATTCTTCAAAGGCGAACTGATCCTGACGCAACTTACCGATGCGCTCGTTAGGATCGTAGGAGACGTTGCCGCCTGTAGGCACCAGATCGCCACCCAGAATCTTCATGAAGGTGGATTTTCCGCTGCCGTTCGCACCGATTAAACCGTAACGATTACCGCCGCCAAATTTAACGGAGATATTTTCGAACAGTGGCTTGCTGCCAAACTGCATGGTGATATTGCTGCTAACTAACACGGCATTGACCTTTATGAAGAGAATGGATGAAAAAACGGCGGCTATTATGCCAGATGTGACGCAGCGCACGCTAGCGTCAGGGGTGGATTCCTGGCGGGGTGATTGATATCCCGACAGAAATAAAAAAGCCGGGGGGCCATAATGGCCCCCCGGCTCCCACCTACAAGGATTGTGTTGATCAATCGATGAGGAAACTGTCCAGGCTTTTACCGGAATCCAGCGCCTTTTTAATCGCTGCCGGGGTGCGGCCCTGGCCTGTCCATGATTTCTGCTCACCGTTTTCGTCGGTGTAAGAATATTTAGCCGGACGCGGCGCACGCTTGGTACGTTTTTTTCCGCTTTCCAGTGCACCTAATAATTCATTAGGATCGATGCCGTCAGCCAGCAGCATTTCGCGATATTTAGACAGCTTCTCTTCTTTTTCGCGATTCTGCGTCTCTTCCGCTTCTGCTTCTTCGCGGCGCTCAGTAACAACAACGGTTAATTTTTCCAGGATCTCTTCAAGATCGGTCAGTGGCAGTTCACGAGCCTGGGCACGTAATGTGCGAATATTGTTCAGTACTTTAAATGCGTCACTCATCACAATGTCCTTGATTAAGGGGGGTTAATAAAACTGTAGCGCCAAGATTACCTAATTCAAATAAAAAAATAAATTATTTTTACGCTACAGATAATTCTTAAGTATTAATTCAGACAAAACTGCACTATTAAAATCGGCCGTGCCGGATGTTTTATTAACGCTGAATTAACAACAACGCGTGCTTACGTTCCATAGCTGAAAACGATTTCAGAGGGTTTATACCGCAGGCAGACCGTTAACCTTATCCGTTAGCGTCGGTTTGCACAGCTTCGTTATTTACGATTTCTGGCCCCGCCATAGCAGAGAGGGAATGTGCGCTGATCGCGATCCCTGTCACACCAGCTTACAGATTATGCTTAAAAATCGACCCCGATAGCCGTTAAATAGCGCAAAAGAATTAGCGCAATGATGAATTTTTTATTATGCCCGTTACCGCCTGTGCCCTTTTTTTTACTGCTGCGATTTGCGCCAGGGTGAGATAATTCGCCGTTCGCTCAGCGATTCAATAACCGTTCTGGCTGACGCGACCGGGTGAAACGTTGCGCCTGCCTCACTTGCTCTGTCGTAAGAGGCCTTAAAAAAAACACCAAAGAAATAAATTCAGAAAGGTGACAGCGTTCAAAAAATCAGAGGCAGAATAGACCAGCCCACATAAAAATAAGCGCATGCCGCAGCCGCTGAAAATAACCCTGTGCTTATCATAACTTTATTTTCTGGTGCCTGAACCGGGCACAGCGGTAGTGAGATACCTGGTTATTCAACAGGTTAGATAATCATGAACAGGATGGACAGGCGGTGAGCAGCGGA
>NZ_JAOCKJ010000006.1 GCF_029844725.1 Pantoea sp. GD03673 | reverse complement strand
AGAGAGCCCTTCGCGTATGCGAAGGGCTTTTTTCGTTGTAGCTATCCGAAATAAACGTCCTCTTATCACCCAGACGGTATGTGCCTTCATCACTGCATTGAAGCAATCAGCTTATTAAATCGGCTGATGAGGCCATAATAAAACCCGGCACCAGGCCGGGTAGTAAGCTAACTGCACGTCTGATCAGTGAATGACCTGGGACAGGAACGCCCGGGTACGTTCTGATTTTGGATTCGCAAAGAACTCCTGAGGTGGCGCAACTTCGACGATCTCACCCCGATCCATAAAGATCACCCGGTCAGCCACCGTTCGGGCAAAGCCCATTTCGTGGGTAACGCACAGCATGGTCATTCCATCTTCAGCCAGACCAATCATCGTATCCAGCACCTCTTTAACCATCTCCGGATCCAGCGCTGACGTTGGCTCATCAAACAGCATAATTTTGGGCTTCATACAGAGTGAGCGGGCGATGGCGACACGTTGCTGCTGTCCACCTGAGAGCTGCCCTGGAAACTTATGCGCATGCTCGGCAATACGTACGCGTTGCAGATAGTGCATTGCCAGCTCATCAGCTTCCTTCTTAGGGATCTTTCTTACCCAGGAAGGGGCCAGCGTACAGTTCTGCAATACGGTCAGATGCGGAAAGAGATTAAAGTGCTGGAAGACCATACCGACTTCGGTGCGCACGCGCTCGATGTTGCGAACGTCATCGTTAAGGTGGATACCGTCAACGACAATGCGCCCCTGCTGGTGCTCTTCCAGATGGTTGATACAGCGGATGGTTGTCGATTTTCCGGAGCCGGAAGGCCCACACAGCACGATGCGTTCACGAGGTTTAACCTGCAGGTTGATGTCTTTCAGTACGTGGAACTGCCCGTACCATTTATTCACGTTCTCAAGCGAAATCATCAACGCGTCAGAAGAGTGTGTCATAGAGTCAGTCATTTAAAACCTCAGTGCGATGTACGCCCGGTGTGAAAGCGCTTTTCCAGATACTGGCTGTAGCGCGACATGCTAAAACAGAAGATCCAATAGACCAGTGCAGCAAAGACATAACCTTCAGTCGACATACCCAGCCAGGTGGGATCAACGGTTGCCTGCTGGACGCTGCTGAACAGATCGAAAAGACCAATGATGATGACCAGGCTGGTATCTTTAAACAGTGCAATTATGGTGTTAACCAGGCCGGGAATAGTGAGCTTCAGCGCCTGTGGCAGGATAACCAGCATCTGTGTCTTCCAGTAACCCAGCGCCAGTGATTCCGCTGCCTCATACTGACCTTTCGGCAATGCCTGCAGGCCACCGCGAACCACCTCTGCCACATAAGCAGACTGGAAAAGAATCACGCCAACCAGTGCGCGTACCAGCTTATCGATGGTCGTACCTTCAGACATGAACAGCGGCAGCATCACCGATGACATAAACAGCACGGTAATCAGCGGAACACCACGCCAGAACTCGATAAAGATTATCGACAGCGTGCGCACCACCGGCATACGCGAGCGGCGGCCAAGTGCCAGCAGAATGCCCAGGGGCAGCGCCCCCGCAATCCCTACCGAGGCGATAATCAGCGTCAGCGTTAATCCACCCCACTGACGTGTTTCGACACGTTCCAGCCCCAGATAGCCGCCATACAGCAGAAACCAGACAATCACCGGATAGATGACAGCCCAGGCGGCAATGTAGCGTCCACGATAGGGCAGGCTTTTAAGGAACATTGGCACTATCGACAGCAGGCCAATGACCAGCGCCAGATTGATACGCCAGCGTAGCTCATGCGGGTAAAGCCCATACATGAACTGGCCGAAACGCGCATGGATAAAGACCCAGCAGGCACCCTCTTTGGTGCAATCGGCGCGCGTCGTGCCAATCCAGTTGGCCTGAAAGACCAGCCAGTTCAGCGCAGGTGGAATGACGTGCCAGATTACCCAGATGCAAAACAGCGTCAGTAACGTATTAAACCAGCTGGAGAACAGATTTTTACGAGCCCAAAGCCAGGCACGACTGACCAGAGTCGTCGGGACAGGGGGCGTTTCATGCGTAGTTACAGACATAGTTATCCCGTTCTCTTAACGCTCAACCAGCGCAATTTTGCGGTTGTAAACGTTCATAAGCAGCGATATCAGCAGACTGATAATCAGGTAAACGCCCATTGTGATAGCAATGGTCTCAATGGCCTGACCGGTCTGATTCAGCACGGATCCGGCAAACAGCGACACCATATCGGGATAACCGATAGCGGCGGCCAGTGAGGAGTTCTTCACGATGTTCAGATACTGACTGGTCAGCGGCGGAATAATGACGCGCATCGCCTGCGGAATAATCACCTGGCGCAGCGTCACCGGATTCGGCAGGCCCAGCGATCGTGCCGCTTCATGCTGACCATGCGGAACCGACTGAATCCCGGATCGGATTACTTCAGCGATAAACGACGAGGTGTAGATCGACAGTGCCAGCGTCAGTGCCGCCAGTTCAGGAATCATCACCGAGCCGCCACGGAAATTGAATCCGCGCAGTTGCGGCACATCCCAGTGCATTGCTGAACCAAATCCAAGGTGCGCAAGCACAGGAAAGAGGATCAGCATCGCAACGGCTGCGGGCCATGTGCGACGTAACTCACCGGTTTTCAGCTGATGTTGACGGTTGAAGCGGTACAGGCCATAGCTGGCGGCCACGGCCAGCAGCAGCGCGATAACAAACGGCCAGCTGCCCGGTGCATAAGTCGGCCACGGGACGTAAAGCCCGCGATTGCTGACATACGCCAGATCAAACGCATTCAGCGCCTGACGCGGGCCCGGCAGATTGCGTAAGACCGCAAAGTACCAGAAGAAGATTTGCAGCAGGGGCGGGATATTACGGAAGGTTTCGATATAAATATTCGAAAGCTTACGCAGCAGCCAGTTGTCAGAAAGGCGGGCAAGACCTACCGCGAATCCAAGAATCGACGCGAAAACAATACAGAGCGCAGAAACCAGCAACGTATTGGTTAATCCAACCAGAAACACGCGGGCGTAGGTATCTCCCTCCGTGTACTCAATCAGATGCTGAACGATGCCGAAGCCGGCAGTGCGCTCAAGAAATCCAAATCCCGATGTAATGCCGCGATTAGCAAGGTTGATAATGGTGTTATGTACCAGATAACCCACCACACCAACTACTGCGACGATGGCGATGAACTGATAAATCCAGGCGCGAACCGTGGGATTACCAAATGAAAAATCCCTTTTCACGGTTGGGCGTTGTGACATGTTGAAACCTCAGTAACGAAAGCTGGGGTAGGGCACCGCAGAATACGGTGCCCGATTGGTGAGGTCTGTTAACGTACCGGTGGTGCGTACTGAATCCCGCCCTGGTTCCACAACGCATTCTGACCACGCGCGATCTTCAGTGCGCTGTCTTTACCGACGTTACGGTCAAAGCTTTCCTGATAATTGCCGACCTGTTTAATGATGTTGTAGGCCCACTTGTTATCCAGCTTCAGATCTTTACCAAAATCACCCTCAGCACCCAGCAGATGCGCCATGTCCGGGGTGGTCGGCTTCGCTGTCATCTGGTCAACGTTTTTCGAGTTGATGCCCATCTCTTCCGCGTTCAGCATGGCGTAGAGCGACCATTTAACGATGGTAAACCAGTCATCATCACCACGACGCACCAGTGGCCCCAGCGGCTCTTTGGAGATCACTTCTGGCAGGACGATGAATTCGTCAGGTTTGCCGAGCTTGATGCGCAGGGCATAAAGCTGAGACTGATCGGACGCCAGTGTATCGCAGCGACCGCTGTCCAGTGCCTTCGCTGATTCATCAGAGCGATCGAAGGTCACCGGCGTATACTGCATTTTGTTGGCTTTGAAGAAATCCGCCACGTTCAGCTCGGTATCGGTTCCCGCCTGGATACAGACGGTGGCACCATCCAGCTCTTTTGCACTTTTCAGCCCGGCTTTCTGGTGAGTCAGGAAGCCGATGCCGTCGTAATAATTCACGCCCGCAAACAGGAAGCCCATGCCGCCATCACGCGATGAGGTCCAGGTGGTGTTACGTGACAGTACATCCACCTCGCCTGACTGCAGAGCAGTGAAACGCTCTTTCGCGGTCAGGGGGGTATATTTCACTTTGGTTGCATCGCCAAATACCGCGGCAGCCGCAGCACGACACACATCCACATCGATACCGGTAAACTTGCCGCCAGCATCTGCATAGGAGAAGCCCGGCAGGCCGTCACTGATACCACATTGAACAAACCCTTTTTTCTTTATCGCATCCAGTGTGGTGCCTGCGTGTGCCTGCTGAGCAATGGCAACCAGCGAGGCGGCAGCGATCAGCGTAGAGAGCATCATCTTTTTCATAAAGCATCCTGTGTGGCGGGATCATGTTGTTATGTTTGCGCACTTTAATGTGCGTTTTTCCTGTCTGTGGCGGTAAGCCATCCACGACTCTGCAAAGCTGATGCCAGGTTTGCAGGATCCTGAATTCGTATGAAAGAACGGTTAATAATCGGAAGCACCTGGAAAGTTTCGCTAATATGGCGCACCAAAAGGAAGCAATACGAGTCGACCCGATCACATTTAGTGCAAATAGTTTCACTATATGAGAGCAGTGTGAGCGCTCGCTCAGTCAGGAATGTATGAAGAGAAGGCGTTGCTTTTTTATGCGCAGAAAGTCACATGCCCAGCAATGACGGGAACGCGCAATGAGATGAGGATCAGGATAAGTACGAAAACGGACGACGCAGATCGAAAACGAGAGAGTGAAATATCACGGCAGCAATTGCAACTATAGTTACCATATTAGAGGCAACTGTTTCACGCTCCCTGCCATTAGTTTGTGGGCTGTCGCACAAATAAAAACGCCAGCCCGAAGGCTGGCGTGATTAACAGACCGAACTAAAACTCAGTTCATGCCGTATTTTTTCAATTTCTTACGCAGCGTACCGCGGTTGATACCCATCATCAGGGCAGCACGGGTCTGGTTGCCACGGGTATACTGCATCACCATGTCCAACAGAGGCTGCTCGACTTCAGCCAAAACCAGCTCATACAGGTCGCTCACATCCTGACCATTCAGTTGAGCAAAATAGTTCTTCAGTGCCTGTTTAACCGAATCACGCAAAGGTTTTTGAGTTACCTGATCCTGTGAGTTAACGGTAGAAACGGTCAGTACGTCAGAATTTACGCGTTGTTCGAACATAGTTCTTTCAGCTCTTTATTTCGTTACGCAAGATTTTCGAAGTATGCCTCCAACGCCTCCAGCTGTTCGCTGGCATCCTCTATGGCGTTGAATGTGCGCCGAAACTGGTCATTCGGGGCGTGCTCCTGCAGGTACCAGGAGACGTGCTTTCGCGCTATACGGTATCCCTTGCCTGAACCGTAAAAGTCGTGCAGCTCACGTATATGCGAAACAAGCAAGCGCTTGACCTCTGCCATTGGCAGCGGGGCAAGCAACTCCCCAGTGTCCAGATAATGCTGGATTTCCCGGAAGATCCACGGTCTCCCCTGAGCAGCGCGTCCTATCATCAGAGCATCGGCCCCTGTATAGTCGAGCACTGCTCTGGCTTTATGCGGGTCAGTTATGTCTCCATTCGCGATAATCGGAATGGAAACACTCTGCTTAACTGTCCGAATGCTGTCATATTCAGCTTCTCCGTTGAACAGGCAGGCACGAGTGCGACCATGTATCGTCAGAGCCTGTATACCGCAGCGTTCAGCCAATTGGGCAATCGCGACACAGTTCCTGTTTTCAGGATCCCAGCCAGTACGGATTTTCAGCGTGACCGGCACGTTCACTGCGTTAACCACTGCGGAGAGAATGGACTCCACCACGGCGGGATATTGCAGCAAGGCTGAACCAGCCATTTTGCGGTTAACCTTCTTGGCAGGGCATCCCATATTAATGTCGATGACTTGTGCACCAGCCTCAACATTAATGCGTGCAGCTTGCGCCATTTCGCTGGGATCGCAACCGGCAATTTGCACGGCGCGAATGCCTGGCTCATCGCTGTGAACCATACGTAATCGAGATTTGTCGCTTGCCCAGACTTCCGGGTTAGAAGACAACATCTCAGAAACTGCCATGCCTGCGCCCATTTCGTGACACAGCGTCCTGAACGGCCTGTCGGTAATACCGGCCATCGGTGCTGCAATCAGTCGATTTCTCAGCTGGAGGTTTCCAATACGCATGAAGTCAGAATGGCCATACTGTGTCTGCAAGGCGGCGTATATTACGCATTTTTGCAGGAAGATGAAAGGCCAAACTTTGAACAATCAGCAACAAATATCAATGAAATCCGGATGATGATCAGTGCTATTCTTTATTGGTCTTAAATAACAATGACTTACTTATTTATGCTGAAATTGTGAACAAAAGTTTTTCCAGAAAAGTACGTCAATTCGCCAGATAAAAAACGTCACATTCCGTGATTAACGATACAAGCATCCATGACAAATCGGGAAAGCCCGCAACTTACGCTACGGGCTGGCTGAATGTTCTGTTAAGAGACTTTGTTACCGCGACAGCGATATCAGAGTAAACGGACAGGCGCTACATTCAGGCTTTAATCCCGGTAATCCGGCACCACTC
This sequence comes from Pantoea sp. GD03673, assembly GCF_029844725.1. GTDB lineage: Bacteria > Pseudomonadota > Gammaproteobacteria > Enterobacterales > Enterobacteriaceae > Pantoea. The sequence goes on along the minus strand of NZ_JAOCKJ010000006.1, from coordinate 444,324 downwards.
CTCTTTAACCGCAACCGGGTCAAGCGCGAACTCGCTGGCATAGGCTTCACAAACGCCTTCTGCCTGGCTCTCAAGCACGCCCGAGAGGCCCAGATGACCGCCAGACGTCGGCAGCACGCTAATCAGAGGGGCCAGTTCACGCAGCGGACCGGCCAGAATGTTGGCCACCACCACATCAGCCTGCAGATTGTCGGGTTGCTGGTGGGGCAGATAGAGCGACAGGCGGTCGGAGACGCCGTTGCGCTCAGCATTATCCCGGCTGGCCTGAATAGCCTGCGGATCGATATCAATGCCAATCGCCTGAGCCGCGCCCAGCTTCAGCGCGGCGATCGCCAGGATCCCTGAGCCACAGCCGAAATCGATCACCGTTTTGCCTTCCAGATCCAGCCCATCGAGCCAGGTAAGGCAGAGCGAAGTCGTTGGATGCGTACCGGTTCCAAATGCCAGGCCGGGATCGAGCATCACGTTGACGGCGTCAGGATCCGGCACATCACGCCAGCTTGGACAGATCCAGAGACGCTCACCGAAGCGCATCGGGTGGAAGTTTTCCATCCATTCGCGCTCCCAGTCTTTATCTTCGATCTGCTCGATCCGGTGACGGAAATCGTTACCCAGCAGCGGATGTTGCGCCAGTTCGGCGGTAATCAGGGACATATCCGTTTCGGCATCGAACAGGCCGATAACGTCGGTATCGCCCCACAGGCGCGTTTCACCCGGCAGCGGCTCATAAACCGGCGTGTCGTGGGTATCCTGAAAAGTTACAGAAACCGCACCGATCTCCATCAGCGCATCGCTCAGCGTTTCCGCATGTTCACCTGAGCTGTTAATTTTAATTTGAATCCACGGCATAACGTCTCTCTTTCCGTCAATGTTGTGGCGCGTCGACCGTTTGCGGTGCGCGTCCAAACAGGTTACCCACTAAAAAGGCCAGCAGGCTTAAAAGCAGGGAGGGCACGATGGGGTGAAAACCCAGGATCTGCAGGTTAAGGCTCGCCATAAAAGCGTAGCAGCCTCCACCCACCACCATGCCGGTGATGGCCCCTGCGGCATTGGCGCGTTCCCAGTAGAGGCCCAGAACCAGCGGCCAGAGGAAAACCGCCTCCAGGCCGCCAAATGCCAGCAGGTTGAGCCAGATAATCATATCGGGCGGGTTCCAGGCCGCAATCAGCAGCAGAATACCCAGTGCGAAAGTAATGGTGCCAGACAGCAGCCGCAGCCGCGTCTCATTTTCCAGCTGTTGCGGGGCGACACGCAAATAGAGATCTTTAATCAGCGTGGCCGACGCCTGTAACAGCTGGGCATTGATGGTCGACATAATCGCCGCCATGGGTGCTGCCAGAAACAGCCCGGCTGCTAACGGCGGCAGCACGGTAATCATCAGGGTCGGAATGACACTATCCGGCACGGTGAGATCGGGCAGTATCGCACGGCCCAGCGCACCGGCCAGATGCATGCCCAGCATCAACACCACCACAACAATGGTGCCCAGAATGATGGCCCGATGCACAGCTTTGCTGTCTTTGTAAGAAATACAGCGCACGGCAGTGTGCGGTAAGCCGATCACACCAAAGCAGACCAGCACGACGAACGAGCTGAGGAAGGTTGGCGTGATAATCTCGCCGGGCCCCTGCGGCGACAGCAGAGCCGGATCGATGTCATGCAGTTTCTGCACGGCCGTGCTCAGGCCACCGGCCTGATGAATCACCGCGAAGAGCAGCAGAAAGGTGCCAATCAGCATCACGATGCCCTGCATAGCGTCATTAAGCACGCTGGCACGGAAGCCGCCGAACGCGGTGTAGAGCGCAATCGTGCCGCCAAAAATCAGCAGACCGGTGTCATACGGGATGCCAGCGGCGGTTTCGAGCAGCCGCGCACCGCCAATAAACTGCACCGTCATGGCACCAATAAAAGCAATCAGCAGACTCAGACTCGCCAGCCAGATCAGCAGCGGGCTCTGATAGCGGGCGTAGAGCATATCATTCAGCGTCACCGCATTATGCTTACGCGCCAGAATGGCAAACTTTTTCCCCAGCACACCCAGCGACAGCCAGACGGCGGGCACCTGCACCATCGCCAGCAATACCCATCCCAGCCCATATTTATAGGCGGCACCGGGTCCCCCAATAAATGAGCTGGCGCTGATGTAGGTGGTAGTAAGCGTCATGGCCAGCACAAACCCGCCCATGGAGCGGCTGCCAAGGAAATATTCAGTGAGGAAGCTGCCTTCACGTCTTTTACGAACGGCAAACACCGACAGCGCGGCAATCACGACCAGATAAATCAGTAACGGCAGGATAATTTCACTGTTCATTTTTATCCTCCAGCGACATGTCGCGGAAAATGACCCGCACCATCATCCAGCACAGGAAAATGAATAACAGGGGCGCAAACAGGCAGGAGAGTTCAAACCAGCGCGGCAGGCCGGTAACACCGATTTCACTGCCACCGAGCCAGGCAGAAAGCCCCCAGGCAGCGAGCCAGAGCAGGGTGAGATAAAGCGACCAGCGCGCCTCTTTATGTGCCTGTATAAAACGAGCATCCATGATTCAACCTTAACGCCAGCGGCAAAAGAAAAAGGCCGGATTAACCGGCCTCAGACTGACTCAGCGTTGCGATTATTTCTCGTGCAAGCCGAGTTTTTTCTCCAGATAGTGGATATTCGTTCCACCGTGCTGGAAGTTTTCGTCGGACATTATTTTCATCTGCAGTTCAACGTTGGTTTTGATACCGTCGATGATCAGTTCCGCCAGCGCATTTTTCATGCGAGCGATGGCCACGTCACGCGTTTCGCCATAGGTGATCAGCTTGCCGATCATGGAGTCGTAATAAGGCGGTACGGTGTAGCCTGAGTAAATATGCGACTCCCAGCGCACGCCAAAACCGCCTGGTGCGTGGAAGCGGGTGATTTTACCCGGACTTGGCAGGAAGGTGACCGGATCTTCGGCGTTGATACGGCACTCGACCGCATGTCCGCGAATGATCACTTCATCCTGTTTGATTGACAGTGGCTGACCGGCAGCAATGCGCAGCTGCTCTTTAATCAGGTCCACACCGGTAATCATCTCTGTCACCGGATGTTCAACCTGAATACGGGTGTTCATCTCGATGAAGTAGAACTCACCGTTTTCATACAGGAACTCGAAGGTGCCTGCGCCACGATAGCCAATCTCGATACAGGCTTTAGCACAGCGATTGCCGATGAAGCTACGCAGTTCCGGCGTGATGCCCGGGCCTGGCGCTTCTTCAACCACTTTCTGATGACGGCGCTGCATGGAGCAGTCACGTTCACCCAGATAGATCGCGTTACCCTGGCCGTCAGCCAGTACCTGAATCTCAATGTGGCGCGGATTCTCCAGATACTTTTCCATGTAAACCATGTCGTTGTTGAAAGCCGCTTTGGCTTCCGCTTTCGTCATGTTGATGGATTGTTCCAGTTCTTTGTCGCTGCGCACTACGCGCATACCGCGACCGCCGCCGCCGCCAGAGGCTTTGATGATGACCGGATAACCGATGCGTTTCGCAAAGGCGCGGTTTTTTTCCATGTCATCCGTCAGCGAGCCATCAGAACCCGGTACGGTTGGAACGCCTGCTTTCTTCATCGCGTTGATAGCAGAAACTTTGTCGCCCATCAGGCGAATGGTATCTGCTTTCGGGCCGATAAAGATAAAGCCGGAGCGCTCAACCTGCTCGGCAAAATCAGCATTCTCAGAGAGGAAGCCGTAGCCAGGGTGAATCGCCACCGCGCCGGTGATCTCTGCAGCAGAGATCAGGGCCGGGATGTTGAGGTAACTTTTTACTGACTGCGCCGGGCCGATGCAGACGGTTTCGTCTGCCAGCAGCACGTGCTTCAGGTCACGATCCGCGCTTGAGTGTACCGCAACAGTCTTGATGCCCAGTTCTTTACAGGCACGCAGAATGCGCAGCGCAATCTCACCACGGTTAGCAATAACAATTTTATCCAGCATGATCTGCCCCGTTACTCGATGATAACCAGTGGCTCGTCAAATTCGACCGGCTGACCGCTTTCAACCAGGATAGCTTTCACTACGCCTGATTTATCAGCTTCGATCTGGTTCATCATTTTCATGGCTTCGACGATGCACAAGGTGTCGCCGGCATTCACTTTCTGGCCAACTTCCACAAAGGCTTTCGCATCCGGGCTCGGCGTACGGTAGAAGGTGCCTACCATCGGTGAACGCACGATGTGACCGCTGATTTCAGCTGGTGCTGCTTCGGCAACCGCTGCAACAGGGGCAACGGCTGTCGCCAGCGCGGGCTGTTGAACCGGCGCAGCGTAAGCCTGCTGCATCATCGGGTAACCTGTGTTTGCAGGTGCACGGCTGATGCGAACGGACTCTTCACCTTCAGAGATTTCCAGCTCAGAAATGCCAGACTCTTCAACCAGTTCGATCAGTTTTTTAATTTTACGAATATCCATGAGTGGGGTTCCGTACTCAGTTTGATTAATTAGTGTGAGACAGGCGTTTTACTGCCGTTTGTAAAGCCCATGTGTAGCCGTCAGCGCCAAGCCCACAGATCACGCCAGCAGAAACATCAGAAAGATAGGAGTGATGACGGAAGGGCTCGCGGGCATGCACATTGGAAAGATGAACCTCGATAAACGGTATTGCTACCGCCAGCAGGGCATCACGCAGTGCGACACTGGTATGGGTAAACGCGGCAGGATTAATGATGATGTAATCCACATTGCCTTTGGCCTCATGAATGCGATCAATCAGCTGAAATTCAGCATTGGTTTGCAGGTGGCTTAACTCCACATTCAACTGGTCTGCCTGACGTGTCAAATCGTCAACGATCTGACGCAGCGTGGTGTGACCATACTTCTCAGGTTCACGTGTTCCCAACAGATTCAGGTTGGGCCCGTTCAAAAGCAGAATATGTAATTTATGCGCCATCGTGCTGCCATCTCCCGCAATCATTGAGGCATCGCGTAAAATACCTTGCGAATCTTCATTTGTCACCTTTCAGGCTAAAAAAGAAGACCCGACGAGCAATAAAGCCGGGCATTATATCCGTTTCGTGTCATTTCGCAGCAAAATACTGGTCTTATCTGCGAAGATGATCGGATGTGGCCTGCGGGCCACATCTTTTATCAGAAAACAGCAGAGGAAAACAACGGGGGAAGTACTAGCGCGGCCACCATTTAAGGAATTTTTTGTAACGCCAGGCTAACAGTATCGCAGCAAGCAAGGCATAGATAAGTGGCTGGGGGGACACCGTTTTCACTGACCAGATATAGTGGATAGGTACCAGAATCGCCACCAGGTAGACCGCGTTATGCAGGGTTTGCCAGCGCTTCCCGAGCCTGCGCTGAGCGCGCTGAAACGAGGTTACCGCCAGGGCCAGCAATATCAGCCAGCTGATAATTCCCAGCGTCAGATAAGGGCGGGAGATCAGCTCGCTGCCCAGCAGACGCAGATTGTCAACGCCCAGCTCCAGCAGGTAATAGCTCAGCAGATGAAGGGAAGCCCAGACAAACGTCCAGACGCCAAGCAGACGCCGGGTGCGAATTAACAGCGGCTGCCTGCCATAACGTGCCAGCGGTGAAACCAGCAGCGTACCCAACAGCAGTTTCAGCGCCATGCGGCCGGTAAAATGCTGAATATCTTTTGCCGGATCGGCGCTCAGACCACCCTGCATTGCGGCAAGAATCAGATAAACCAGCGGCAGCAGGGCTGCCAGATGCAGGATCACCTTGAGCCACATGATCTGTTTTATCGACAGGCGCACCACCTAATAATTCTCCCGTAAATCCATGCCACGGTAGAGCGACGCCACCTGGTCGGCGTAGCCGTTAAACAGCAGCGTTGGCTGATGTTCAACCTTCAGGCTGCCGCCAGGGCCGATAAACCGTTCGGTAGCCTGCGACCAGCGGGGATGATTAACGTGCGGATTCACATTGGCATAAAAACCATATTCATCTGCGGCAATCTGGTTCCAGGTGGTCGGTGGCTGATTCGCAGTCAGCGTGATTTTGACGATCGACTTGATACCTTTAAAGCCATATTTCCACGGTACCGTCAGGCGAATCGGTGCGCCATTCTGCGGCGGCAGCGCTTTGCCATAGACGCCGGTGGTCAGGATGGTCAATGGATGCATCGCTTCGTCCAGACGTAAACCTTCGACATAGGGATAATTAAGCCCACCGCCAATAAAGCGATCTTTCTGGCCCGGCATCTGCTCGGGATCGTACAGCGTCTGGAAGGCAACAAAACGCGCTTTGCTGGTGGGTTCTGCCAGCGAGAGCAACTTATTCAGCTCAAAGCCTATCCAGGGCACCACCATCGACCAGGCCTCCACGCAGCGCATGCGATAGATCCGTTGCTCCATGGCGAAGCGTTTAAAGATGTCATCCATGTCCAGGGTCACGGGCTTCGCCACTTCGCCATCGATAGTGAGTTTCCAGGGCTCTGTTTTCAGCGTGCCGGCATTGGCAGCCGGATCGGCCTTATCCAGCCCGAACTCATAGAAATTGTTGTAGCCGGAAACTTTATCCGCTGGCGTCAGCGTCAGGTCGGCCTGATATTGCGCCGGTTTGGTAAAATCCAGCGGACGGCCTGCTGGCGCGGGTGGGCGATCGTTACCTTTAAACCAGCTAAGAATATCGGCATTCGCCACGCCCGGCATACCCATCGCCGCAGCGCTCAGGCCCAGCGTTTTCAGCACCTGACGGCGCTTCATATTAAAGATGCTTTCCGGCGTTACGTCGGCTTCGGTCAGAGAGGGTATGCGTTTCATGGGGCTTCTCCAGAAGGATGTCATCAACCAGCATGATGACTATCGCTGATATCAGCCAGTTTCGCCCTCAAAATGTGAAATTTCCTGGCTGGCCTGTGCGATGAGAATGCGCTGAAAAGTGTCGGGATCAACGTCAGCCATGATATCCCGACGATATACTTCGGCTTCATGCGACTCGGCGCTGTCGGCAGCGGCAAATTATGCTATTTTGCTCGCGTTTTCGTCAGGCTGACGGTACAAAGTGGGGTGATCCGGTTATCACCGCAGCAATACAGGCACAGGGATGCGATTAACCACAAAATTATCTGCGTTTATTACCTTTCTAAGCCTGCTGGCGATGTCATTAATGCTGGCAGGCAGCGCATTCAGTGTTTTCTGGTTCAGTCATCAGCGGGTTGAACATCGGGCGCAGGTGCTGGCGACCGAACTGGATCAGGCAATGTTCACCGACACGCCAGAACAGCTGCATAACTGGCTCACGCGCATGATGCCAGTAATCAATGCCGAGCAGATTTCCGTTTACAGCGGCAGGCAGACTTTCCTCACCCTCTCCCGACACGAAAACCAGATGCTGGAAGACGAACCCAATCGTTTTCTTCAGGTTGATGTGCCTTTGATGCACCAGACCGGCTTACAGCTGCGGGTTGTCACGCTTGATCCTGCCAAAACCTGGCTGCGATCCATTACCGGAACCTATACGCTGTGCATTCTGTTTACCGTGCTGCTGGTGATGAGTCTGGTGTTGCTGGCGATACATCGCTGGCTCACTCGTCAGTGGCGTGGCATGGAGCATCTTGAAGCGCGGGCAGAGGCGATCATTCACGGCGAACGCGGTGTTGTGCCGAAACGGGTTGTGGATGAGTGGCCACCCAGGGCGAGCCGGGCGATGGATGTGTTGCTGGCAGATCTGCAGGAAGCGGGCGAACAGCGTCTGCGTATCGACACGCTGATCCGCACCTTTGCTGCGCAGGATGGACGCACCGGCCTTAACAACAGGCTGTTCTTTGATAACCAGCTCGCCACCCTGCTGGAAGATCAGGAAAATGTCGGCACCCACGGTGTGGTGATGATGGTGCGACTGCCCGATCTGGACACGATGAAAGATTCACTGGAGCCCGCGCTGGTTGAGGAATACCTGTTTAATTTCGTCAACATGCTCTCCACCTTTGTGCTGCGCTATCCCGGAGCCCTGCTGGCACGCTATTTTCGCAGTGATTTTGCCGTACTCCTGCCGCACCGCAGTCTCAAAGAAGCAAACAGTATTGCCGACCAGCTGATCAACGCTGTTGATTCTCTGCCGCCGATGCGGCAGGTCAATCGCGATGATCTGATCCACATCGGTATCACCGCATGGCACAGCGGGCAGACGGTCCTGCAGGTGATGGAAAATGCCGAGATGGCAACGCGACGGGCAGCACTGCTGGGGGGGAATAACTGGACCAATGGCGCAGGCAATCCTCAGGACGCCGGGCGGGGCAGTGTGCGCTGGCGAACCCTGCTGGAAAACACGCTTAGCCGTGGCGGCCCGCGGCTGTACCACAAGCCTACCGTAAATACCGAAGGTAAGGTGCAGCACCGGGTCATGCTGACCCGTATCTTTGACGGCGATAAAGAGGTGCTGGCCGCAGAATATATGCCGCTGGTGCAGCAGCTTGGCATGGCTGATGGCTGGGATCGTCAGCTGGTGACCCGTATTGCGGCACTCTCTGAACTCTGGCCGGAAGAGACGCTGGTAATGCCGGTGACCATTACCTCGCTTCTGCAACGTTCCTTTGTGCTCTGGCTGCAGAATATGCTGCTGCAGTGCCCGAAAGCGCAAAGAAAACGATTTTTATTTGAACTTGCCGAGGCAGATGTCTGTCAACACATCAACCAATTAGCGCCGGTTTTCCGTGCACTTAAGGCTTTTGGCTGTCGGGTCGCGGTGAATCAGGCGGGGTTAACCGTAGTCAGCAGCGCCTATATCCGGCAGCTGCCGCTGGAACTGATCAAGCTTGATGCCGGTCTGGTGCGCAACATTGAGCGGCGGACGGCAAATCAGCTGTTTGTGCAAAGTCTGCTGGAGGTCTGTAAGTCCACGGGCATTCAGGTGTTTGCCACCGGTGTTCGCACAAAAGCGGAGTGGCAGACATTAGTGGCGCTGGGTGTCGCAGGCGGGCAGGGCGACTTTTTTGCCCCTTCGCTTCCGGTTAACAGTAACGTGAAGAAGTATTCCCAACGTTACCGTATTTGATGATTTGCTGTCGTAATGACGGGAATTCACGGTTTTTTTAAAGGTTAAGCGCTATCTGAATCCCTGACCCTGGTGCCGGAAATGTTAAATTTTATGTCGGGCATGGTGAGGGAAAATAGCGTGAAAAGCAGTGCTGATGGCGTCTGGTCGCCATTCTGCTGTTGCGGATCGCCGGTTCAGATGACTTAAACGCAATCAGGCGTCTTTTTTCACCGAAGCAGAACGTTTTTGCGCCTTGTGGCAGCTTCGTGTGGTTGGTAAAGTAAGCGGATTTTATTTTCCGCCCCCAGCTTGCAGGATTATCCCTTAGTATGTTTAAAAAATTTCGTGGCATGTTTTCCAATGACTTGTCCATTGACCTGGGTACCGCGAATACCCTGATTTACGTAAAAGGACAGGGCATCGTGCTGAACGAGCCTTCCGTGGTTGCCATTCGACAGGATCGTGCCGGTTCGCCGAAAAGTGTCGCGGCCGTAGGTCATGACGCTAAACAGATGCTCGGCCGTACGCCAGGCAACATTGCAGCTATCCGTCCGATGAAAGATGGCGTTATCGCTGACTTCTTCGTGACCGAAAAGATGCTGCAGCACTTCATCAAGCAGGTTCACAGCAACAGCTTTATGCGTCCCAGCCCACGTGTGCTGGTCTGCGTACCCGTCGGCGCTACGCAGGTTGAACGTCGTGCGATTCGTGAATCCGCTCAGGGCGCTGGCGCGCGTGAAGTCTTTCTGATTGAAGAGCCGATGGCTGCCGCAATTGGTGCAGGCCTGCCCGTTTCGGAAGCGACCGGTTCAATGGTTGTTGATATTGGTGGCGGTACCACCGAAGTCGCGGTGATCTCCCTGAATGGTGTGGTTTACTCCTCATCAGTCCGTATTGGTGGCGATCGTTTCGATGAAGCTATTATTAATTATGTGCGTCGTAACTACGGTTCACTGATTGGTGAAGCGACCGCAGAACGTATTAAGCATGAGATCGGTTCAGCCTATCCGGGTGATGAAGTCCGTGAAATTGAAGTACGTGGCCGTAACCTGGCAGAAGGCGTACCACGTGGCTTCACGCTGAACTCCAACGAAATTCTGGAAGCGCTGCAGGAGCCGTTAACCGGCATCGTCAGCGCCGTGATGGTTGCTCTTGAGCAGTGTCCGCCTGAGCTGGCGTCAGATATTTCAGAGCGCGGCATGGTGCTGACCGGCGGTGGTGCGTTACTGCGCAACCTCGATCGTCTGCTGATGGAAGAGACGGGCATTCCGGTTGTGGTTGCTGAAGATCCGCTGACCTGTGTGGCTCGCGGTGGCGGCAAGGCGCTGGAAATGATCGACATGCATGGCGGCGATTTGTTCAGCGAAGAATAATTGCCTCAACCGGCTGAGAACGCAATGATCATGCAGGGGAGTAGCATGTGAACCGGCGAAATCTGTGCCGGTACAGTGCGTTCAGCCCAGGGAAGCACGGTGTTTTGCCGTCGCTTCCTCTCCTGTTGTCGAGGATCACGCAGATTATATGAAGCCGATTTTTAGCAGGGGCCCATCCCTGCAGTTGCGTCTTTTCCTGGCGGTCATCGTGGCTATTGCCATTATCATTGCCGACAGCCGGGTGAGCTCATTCACCCAAATACGCAACTATCTGGATACGTCGGTCAGTCCGTTTTACTTCCTGGCCAATGGGCCACGTCAGCTGCTGGATGGCGTGTCGGAGTCGCTGGCGTCGCGTCAGCAACTGGAGCAGGAAAACAAAGCGTTACGTCGTGAGCTCTTCCTGAAAAACAGTAACCTGCTAATGCTGGGGCAATATAAGCAGGAAAACGCACGCCTGCGTGAACTGCTGGGTTCACCGCTGCGTCAGGATGAGCAAAAGATGGTGACGCAGGTCATCTCCACCGGCACCGATCCTTACACCGACCAGGTGGTGATCGACAAAGGCAGCGTTAACGGTGTCTATGAAGGTCAGCCGGTTATCAGTGATAAAGGCGTCGTCGGTCAGGTTATCGCCGTCGGGCAACTTACCAGCCGTGTTCTGCTGATCTGTGATGCGTCACACGCTCTGCCTATTCAGGTGCTGCGTAATGACATTCGTGTGATTGCTGCAGGTAACGGCTGTACTGAAGATCTCCAGCTTGAGCATCTGCCGGGTAACACCGACATTCGGGTCGGCGATGTTCTGGTGACGTCTGGTATCGGTGGTCGTTTCCCTGAGGGGTATCCGGTGGGCGTGGTTTCCTCAGTGAAAGTGGACACCCAGCGCGCTTACACGGTGATTCAGGCGCATCCGACCGCCGGTCTGCAGCGTCTGCGCTATCTGCTGCTGCTGTGGGGCGCGGATCGCAACGGTGATATGCCGCTGCCGCAGGATGAAGTGCATCGCGTGGCGAATGAACGTCTGATGCAGATGATGCCGCAGGTCTTACCGCCAGCCGGGGAGATGGGCCCGCCAGCGCCTTCCGCACAGATGGGACCACCGGCCCCTTCAGGCGGCAGTAGCAGCGGACAGAGCAGCGGCTCCACGCGTTCACGCGGGGGCCAGCCTTGAGTCGATATCGCAGCCAGGGACGTTGGGTCATCTGGCTCTCTTTCCTGGTCGCGCTGATCCTGCAGATCATGCCGTGGCCGGATGAGATCTATATGTTCCGGCCCTCATGGCTGCTGTTGATCCTGATCTACTGGGTGCTTGCACTGCCGCACCGGGTCAATGTCGGTACCGGGTTTATGCTCGGTGCTATCATGGATCTGATTGCCGGATCTACCCTCGGCGTACGTGCGCTGGCGCTCAGTATCATCGCCTACCTGATTGCCTTTAAATTCCAGTTATTCCGCAACTTAGCGTTGTGGCAGCAAGCGCTAATGGTTATGGTGCTGTCACTGGCGATGGATGTGATTGTCTTCTGGGCAGAATTCCTGGTAATCAACGTTTCATTCCGACCTGAAATTTTCTGGAGCAGTGTCGTCGACGGTATTCTCTGGCCCTGGCTATTCTTACTCATGAGAAAAATTCGTCGTCAGTTCGCTGTTCAATAAGGAAATTTATGGTAACCCTCTATCTTGCTTCCGGTTCACCGCGTCGTCGTGAGCTGTTAACTCAACTTGGCCTGACCTTTGAGCGCATCGTGACTGACGTTGAAGAACAGCGTCAGCCGAATGAAGCGGCGGAGATCTATGTCCGCCGTCTGGCGAATGACAAAGCGCGGGCGGGTGTCAGACTGGCCGCGCAGGACCTGCCGGTGCTGGGCGCGGATACCATTGTGGTACTGAATGGCGACGTGCTGGAAAAACCACGCGATGCCGCCGATGCCCACGCGATGCTGCGTAAACTTTCCGGTCATACGCATCAGGTGATGACGGCGGTGGCGCTGGCCGACAGCCAGCAGACGCTGGATTGCGTCGTGACCACTGATGTGACATTCCGCACCTTAACCGGGCGCGACATCGACGACTATATTGCTACCGGCGAGCCGATGGATAAAGCGGGTGCATACGGTATTCAGGGCAGAGGAGGAAACTTTGTCCGCAAAATTAATGGAAGCTACCATGCAGTGGTCGGATTACCTCTGGTTGAGACAGCGGAGCTGATCAGCCATTTCCAGTCACTGCGTGCCGTAAGGGGTCAACATGACGGCTGAATTACTGGTTAACGTCACGCCTTCTGAAACACGCGTTGCCTATATTGACGGCGGCATCCTTCAGGAAATCCACATTGAGCGTGAAGCGCGGCGCGGCATTGTTGGCAATATTTACAAAGGAAGGGTAAGCCGTGTTCTGCCCGGCATGCAGGCCGCCTTTGTCGATATCGGCCTGGAAAAAGCGGCCTTTCTGCACGCTTCTGACATCATGCCGCATACTGAATGTGTGGCAGGTGACGAAAAGAAAAATTTCATCGTGCGCGATATCGCCGAACTGGTGCGTCAGGGGCAGGACCTGGTGGTGCAGGTCGTTAAAGATCCGCTTGGCACCAAAGGTGCCCGGCTGACCACGGATATTACCCTGCCTTCACGTTACCTGGTCTTTATGCCGGGGGCATCGCATGTCGGTGTCTCACAGCGCATTGAAAGTGAGAAAGAGCGCGACCGGCTGAAAGCGGTGGTGGCAGATTACTGTGACGATCTCGGCGGCTTTATTATCCGTACCGCTGCCGAGGGCATCGGGGAAGAGGAGCTGGCGCAGGACGCGGCTTTTCTCAAACGTCTCTGGACCAAAGTCAGCGAGCGTAAAAAGCGCAACCAGACCCGCTGCCTGCTCTACGGCGAGCTGGCGCTGGCTCAGCGAATATTGCGTGATTTTGCGGGCGCAGCACTGGATCGTATCCGGGTCGACTCCCGTCTGACCTGCGACATGCTGGTGGAATTTACCGGTGAATATATCCCGGAGATGGCCGGTAAACTGGAACTTTACAACGGTAAACAGCCTATTTTCGATCTCTTCGACGTCGAAAATGAGATTCAGCGCTCGCTGGATCGCAAAGTTGAACTAAAGTCAGGCGGTTATCTGATTATCGATCAGACCGAAGCAATGACCACTATCGACATCAATACCGGTGCATTTGTGGGCCATCGCAACCTTGATGAGACGATCTTTAACACCAATGTTGAGGCCACTCAGGCAATCGCCCGCCAGCTACGGCTGCGTAATCTGGGCGGCATCATCATTATCGACTTCATTGACATGAGCAATGAAGACCACCGACGCCGGGTGTTACATTCACTGGAAAGCGCGCTCAGCAAAGATCGGGTCAAAACCGGTATTAATGGTTTTTCGGCGCTGGGTCTGGTGGAGATGACGCGTAAGCGGACCCGTGAAAGCATTGAGCATGTTCTGTGCCAGGATTGCCCGGTCTGCAAAGGGCGTGGCACGCTGAAAACGGTTGAAACGGTCTGTTATGAAATCATGCGTGAGATTGTGCGGGTTCACCACGCGTATGATTCTGACCGTTTCCTGGTTTATGTGTCACCCACGGTGGGTGAGGCGTTAAAAACTGACGAGTCTCATGCGCTGGCTGAAGTTGAAATCTTTGTGGGTAAGCAGGTTAAAGTTCACGTTGAAGCGCTCTACACTCAGGAGCAGTTCGACGTGGTGATGATGTAACGTCAGCCCGTTACCGGTTTTACTGGTTGCCGGGCTGAATAAACGCCCTTGTTTGGGATAAAATGCGCGTTTTAACGCTTTTATCTGAAGACGGTCGGGTATGAGAACCAACTATCCGTCGTTTACGGAACACAAGGAGAGGCGTGAGTGAGGCAGTTGCCGAGGATTTTGTTACTGCTGGTCGCGGCAATCATCGTGATTGTCGCGCTGCTGGTCAGCGGATTGCGTCTGGTGATGCCGCATCTCGACAGCTATCGCAACAACCTTCTGCAATTCATTTCCGACAAAACGGATGTGCCGATCACCGCCAGTCAGTTACAGGGCAAATGGGAGAATTTCGGCCCGACCCTTCAGGTTCGTGACCTCAGCGTTGATCTGCATGAAAACGGCAAACTCACGATTAAACGCATCAATCTGGCGCTCGATGTCTGGCAGTCTCTGCTGCACTGGCGCTGGCAGTTCCGCGATCTGACCTTCTGGCAGTTGCACCTCGACACAAATCGTCCGCTGCTGGATAACGACAAAGAAAAAAACAGCTTCCGTCCGGCGCAGATCAACGAACTCTTCCTGCGCCAGTTTGACCACTTTGACCTGCGTGACAGCACCATCCGCTTCCGTACCCCCTCCGGCCAGCATGCTGAGCTGGCGATCCCGCGCCTCACCTGGGTCAATGAAGATAACCGCCACCGGGCTGAAGGCGAAGTCAGCCTGTCCAGCTTCACCGGCCAGCACGGCGTGGTTCAGGTGCGGCTCGATCTCAACGACAGCAACGGTTTACTGAATGATGGGCGCATCTGGATGCAGGCCGATGACGTCGACATGCGTCCGTGGCTGGGCCGCTGGATGCGCGACAATACCCGTCTGGACAGCGCCCGCTTCAGTCTCGCGGCCTGGGTTAACCTGCGCGATGGTGACATCTATGCTGGCGATCTGCTGCTGCGCAAGGGGGGAGCCAGCTGGCAGGGTGAGACCGGACGGCATCGCATCGAGGTCGATGGACTGACCGCGCATCTGTCACGCTTCCAGAATGGCTGGGTGGTCAATGTGCCGCAGACCCGGCTCAGTACCGACGGCCAGTCCTGGCCCGCCGGTCATTTTTCACTGTTATGGCGTCCTGAAGATAAGCAACTGCTGGGGCCGGATGGTCAGCAGGAAGTGCGGGTACGCGCCACACAGCTGGTGCTGAGCCATATTGCGCCCCTTGTTCCGCTGTTTGCGCCGCTCTCTCCGGCGCTGTTTGAAAACTGGCAGACGCTGCAGCCACAGGGCATCATCGAGGGCCTGGCGCTCGATATTCCATTGCAGCAGCCTGAAAAAACCCGCTTGCAGGTAAAATGGCGTGATTTCAGCTGGCAGCACTGGAAACTCTTGCCGGGCATCAGTCACCTGAGCGGAGAAGTGCGCGGCAGCCTGAACAACGGTCAGGTCAGCGTGGCGATGGGGGCCGCGACCGTACCTTATGGTGATATGTTTCAGGCACCGTTAGAGATCAAACGGGTGACCGGTGCGCTGCGCTGGCTGCGTGATGAACATGGCCTGACGCTGGCGGGCGAAAATCTTGATCTTGAGGCGCGATCGCTCTGGGCGCGCGGCGACTTCAGTTACCAGCAGAATAGCGGCAGTGAGCCCCGTCTGGATATTCTGGCGGGCATCCGGGTGACCGATGCTGGCGATGCGTGGCGCTATTTCCCGGTGCCTCTGATGGGTAACGGGCTGACGCACTATCTCAGTGGGGCCGTGAAGGGTGGCAGGGTGGATAACGCCACGTTGCTGTTTGCCGGTAATCCGGCGCTGTTCCCGTTCAAACACAATGATGGCATGTTCCAGGTCTGGGTGCCGCTTCGTCAGGCGACGTATGCGTTTCAGCCTGAATGGCCCGCGATCAGCAATCTCGATATCGACCTGAACTTCCTGAACGACGGTCTGTGGATGAACGCACCAGTGGCCAGACTGGGCGAGGTCGAGGCACGTAACGTCAGTGCGGTGATACCCGATTACCTGAAAGAGAAGCTGATCATTGATGGTGACATCAGGGGTGAAGGCCAGCAGATTGGTGACTATTTCCAGCAAACACCGCTTAAACCTTCACTGGGTGCCGCGCTGGAGCAGCTGGAAATCAAGGGCCGCGTCGGTGGCCACCTGAATCTGGACATTCCACTGGATGGCGAGCAGGTGCATGCCCGCGGTAATGTCGATCTGAACAACAACTCGCTGTTTATCAAGCCGTTAAAAACCACCATCAACGCGCTTTCGGGACGCTTCCGTTACGACAATGGCAATCTGGCCAGTGAGGATCTGCGGGCAAACTGGTTTGGTCAGCCGATGGGCGTCCGTTTCAGCACCCAGGAGAACCCGGATGACTTTGGCGTTAACGTCAAACTTCAGGGCGACTGGCAACCCGCTAAAATCAGCCAGATTCCGGCCGCCGTCAGCAGGCAGCTGGGCGGACATCTGCCGTGGCAGGGTGATGTTAATATTACGCTGCCTCATCACGGCGGGGCGCGTTATGACGTTGCGCTGAACGGTAATGCTAAAGAAGTGAGTAGTCACTTACCTGCACCGCTGGACAAAAAAGCCGGTGAGGCGATGCCAGTCACCATCCAGGCCAGCGGCGACCTGAACCATTTCGATCTCAGCGGCAGCGTGAAGGCGAACCACCGTTTTAACAGTCGCTGGTTGCTGGAGCCGACGCTGCGCGTAGATCGGGGTATCTGGCTGAATGATGCAGGGAAAACGCCTGCGCTACCCGATCATGAAGGCATGGTGCTGAACCTGCCTGCGCTGGATGGAGAGGCCTGGGTCGCGATGATGGCTGCCGGGGGTGCCACGGGCGGACGCGAATCAGCGGGAGGCGGTGACTTCCGGACCGGCGGCATTACGCTGCCAGGCAATATCACGCTGCACAGTCCGGCGGTCACGCTGGGCGGGCAGCAATGGCATGAGGTTAAGGCGACGCTGGCACAGCGTTCAGGCGGCAGTGGGGAGGTCAGCGTTAATGCGAAAGAGCTGCGCGGTGAACTGGCCATGGCCCCTAAAGCGCCGTGGCAGGTGAACCTGGATTACCTCTACTACAATCCGCAGTGGGATAACGACGCAGGCAAAGGCGGCAAACAGCCTTCTCAGCAAGCCACCCAGATTAACTTCAGCCAGTGGCCCGCCTTACAGCTGCGCTGTAAAGAGTGCTGGGTACTGGGCCAGAAATATGGTCAGGTATCCGCGACGCTGCAACCCAAAGGAGAGACGTTAGCGCTTACTAACGGTAAAGTGGATACTGGCAGCTCGCAGCTTAAAATTAACGGTGAGTGGGTTAACCGTCCGGGCGATCCGCGCACCTCACTGAAAGGTACGCTTAAGGGGCCGAATATTAATAACGCGACCAACTGGTTTGGCGTGAATACCCCGCTGCGCGATGCGCCCTTTGATATTGCCTACGACCTGCACTGGCGCTCTGCACCCTGGCAGCCTTCCGCAGAGACGCTGAGCGGCACCCTGAAAACCCACTTTGGCAAAGGCCAGATTGCGGATGTGAACACCGGCACGGCGGGGAAAATCCTGCGGCTGGTAAGCTTTGATGCACTGTTGCGCAAGCTGCGCTTCGACTTCAGCGATACCTTTACCAACTCTTTCTATTTCGATTCGATTAACGGCACCGCCTGGATCGAAAACGGCGTAATGCGCACCGATAACCTGCTGGTGGATGGGCTGGAAGCGGATATCGCGATGCAGGGGAATCTCGACCTGGTGAAGCGTCAGATCGATATGGAAGCGGTGGTTGCGCCTGAAATCTCAGCCTCTGTCGGTGTGGCGACCGCGTTTGCCATCAATCCGGTCATTGGCGCGGCAGTGTTTGCAGCCAGTAAAGTTCTGGGCCCCCTGTGGAACAAGATATCGCTGCTGCGTTATCACATCAGTGGCCCACTGGATAAACCGGAAATCAATGAAGTGCTGCGTAAACCGCGTGAAACAGACAACAAGTGAATTTGACGCCGTACCGGAATTACCGCAGGCTATGATTATCTGAGCACATAATGAGTGAGAAACGATGACTCTGAACCTGGTAAGTGAGCAGTTACTGACTGCTAACGGCATTAATCAGCAGGACCTATTTTCCCTGTTAGGGCAGCTTTCAGAACGTCGTCTGGATTATGCCGATCTCTATTTTCAGTCCAGCTTTCACGAGTCCTGGGTGCTGGAAGACAAAATCATTAAAGATGGCTCATACCATATCGATCAGGGCGTCGGCGTGCGTGCGGTCAGCGGCGAGAAAACCGGCTTCGCCTATGCCGACCAGATTACGCTGAATGCGCTGCGTCTCTCCTCTGAAGCAGCACGCAGCATCGTGCGCGAACAGGGAAATGGCAAGGCGCACACGCTGTCTGCCGTGATGAACCGTTCGCTCTATTCGACGGTGGATCCGCTGAGCAGCCTGACGCGTGAAGATAAGATTGCCCTGCTGCATCGCGTTGATAAAGTCGCTCGTGCGGCCGACCCGCGAGTGCAGGAAGTCAACGCCAGCCTGACCGGGGTTTATGAGCAGGTGCTGGTGGCCGCAACTGACGGTACGCTGGCGGCAGACGTTCGTCCGCTGGTTCGCCTCTCTATCAGCGTTCAGGTTGAAGATCAGGGCAAGCGTGAACGCGGCGCAAGCGGCGGCGGCGCACGAACCGGCTATGCGTTCTTCCTTGCAGATGAGAATGGCGAAGTCCGCGCTGACGCCTGGGCGCGTGAAGCGGTGCGCATGGCGCTGGTTAACCTCTCCGCTGTAGCGGCACCGGCCGGTGCGTTGCCGGTGGTGCTGGGTGCAGGCTGGCCGGGTGTACTGCTGCATGAAGCGGTGGGTCACGGTCTGGAAGGCGACTTCAACCGCCGTGGCACTTCCGTATTCAGCGGTAAAATCGGGCAGCAGGTTGCCTCTGAACTCTGTACCGTGGTGGATGACGGCACCCTTGAAGGGCTGCGCGGTTCACTGGCGGTGGATGATGAAGGCGTTCCCGGTCAGTACAATATGCTGATTGAGAATGGTGTGCTGAAAGGCTACATGCAGGACAAGCTGAACGCGCGACTGATGGGTGTCAGCCCGACCGGTAACGGACGTCGTGAATCCTATGCGCACCTGCCGATGCCGCGTATGACCAACACCTATATGCTGGCAGGCAAGTCATCGCCGCAGGATATCATTGAGAGCGTTGAGTATGGCATCTATGCGCCGAACTTTGGTGGCGGTCAGGTGGACATCACCTCCGGCAAATTTGTCTTCTCAACGTCAGAGGCTTATCTGATTGAGAAGGGCAAAATCACCAAACCGGTCAAAGGTGCCACGCTGATTGGCTCCGGCATTGAAGCGATGCAGCAGATCTCAATGGTGGGGAATGATCTTGCGCTGGATAAAGGCGTTGGCGTCTGCGGTAAAGAGGGCCAGAGCCTGCCGGTCGGGGTGGGTCAGCCAACCCTGAAGCTGGATAAACTGACCATCGGCGGCACCGCCTGATGTAACCGCAACAACAACCCGCCGCCTGGCGGGTTGTTAGCTTTTACGGTGCTGCTGATACTGTTCAGCCACCTGTTCAAAATAACCGGTCAGATAATCAATGCAGACCTGCACCTTAAGCGGCAACTTATCCTTTTCGGTATAGAGCGCATACACCGGACGCGGATCGGACTGATAGTGCGGAAACAGAATATCGATCTCGCCTGCGGTGATCTCCTCAATCACCCACATCATCGGCACATAGGCGATGCCATTACCCGACTTCAGCCAGCGGATCAGCGTCAGCGAATCATTGGTCACGAAACGTCCCTGCGGTGCCAGGCGGGTTACCAGACCTTCAGGTGCAATCAGCTCGAAATTGTTGTCGGGCCGGACGCTATATTCCAGCCAGGAAAAATTATCGATATCACCCGGTTTCTCCGGCGTGCCGTGCTGTGCCAGATAGCTTTTGGCCGCGCACACCACCATCGGCATCGCGCCAAGGCGACGTGAAAAGAGGCTGGAATCTTTTAGCGCGCCCACCCTGATGACCAGATCCAGACCATCGGCGATCAAATCCGGGGCCGGAACGCCGGTGACGAGATTCACACTCAATCCCGGATATTCCCGCAGCATATCGCTGGTCATACCCGCCAGCACGTTCTGCGCCATGGTCGAGGAGCTGCCAATACGCAACACGCCAATCGGTGTATTGTTAAACGCGTAGAGCTGCTCATGCACCTGCGTCGCTTCCGCCAGCATACGGCGGCAGCCCTGATAATAGATTTTGCCCGCTTCTGTCAGCCCGATACTGCGGGTACTGCGGTTCAGCAGCTTCACCTGCAATGCATCTTCCAGTTTCGCGACGATCTGGCTAATTGATGAGACGCTCAGATGAAGCTGACGCGCCGCCGCGGTAAACGAACCCAGTTCGACCACTCTGGCGAAGACAGACATACCTTTCAGTCGTTCCATTATTTACTCTGGCTTAAAAGTGATTTAGATCACATTCGGTAGAAAACGTATAGTCAGGCGCGTTATTATAAGCGCGCCGGGGTATTTCCCGGTGATTCTTCATTGCCTGATACCCTTCGATGATACGCTATTATTAAGCCAGCTGCGGTTCGGATAGCGCTGCCAGAAGGTTTTCCTGCGACATCTGAAGAGGCAACGAAGTATCCCGGCAAGGTCGAACTAAGGATTTGTGATGAGTGTGCTTCCGGTATTTGTCATGTTTGGGCTCTCTTTTCCGCCCGTTTTCATCGAATTGATTATTTCACTGATGCTGTTCTGGTTAGTGAAACGCGTGCTGACGCCGAGCGGTATCTACGATCTTGTCTGGCATCCGGCACTTTTTAATACAGCGCTTTACTGCTGTGTGTTTTACCTTGTCTCCCGTTTATTAGTCTGAGGTTGAAGTGAAAGCACTCATAAGAAAAATCGCGCGCTACGCGATCACCATCCTGCTGGTCATCATTGCCGTGGTCATTATCTTCCGCGCCTGGGTGTTCTACACCGAATCACCCTGGACGCGTGATGCACGCTTTGCGGCTGATGTGGTAGCGATCTCGCCTGACGTTACCGGTCTGATTACCGAGGTTCCGGTACACGACAACCAGCTGGTGAAGAAGGGCGATACGCTGTTTGTGGTTGATCGGCCGCGCTATCAAAAAGCGCTGGAGCAGGCACAGGCGGATGTTGAATATTATCAGGCACTGGTGAGTGAGAAGCGTCGCGAAGCGGGACGCCGCAACCAGCTTGGCACCTCAGCCATGTCGCGTGAGGCGATCGAGCAATCCAACAACGATCTGCAGACCAGCGAGCATCAGCTGGCAAAATCAGTGGCGACACGCGATCTGGCGAAGATCGATCTTGAGCGTACCACTGTAACTGCGCCCTCGGATGGCTGGGTCACCAACCTCAACGTTTACCAGGGTGAGTTTATTACCCGCGGTTCTGTGGCAGTGGCGCTGGTTCAGCAGCACTCCTTCTATGTGCTGGCTTACCTGGAAGAGACCAAGCTGCACGGTGTTGAGAAGGGCTTCCGTGCGGAAGTGACCCCACTTGGCAGCAACATTGTGCTGCGCGGCACGGTGGACAGTGTGGCAGCGGGAGTCACCAACAGCAGCAGCTCGGTCGACAGCAAAGGGATGGCGACGGTGGATTCCAACCTGGAGTGGGTTCGTCTGGCACAACGGGTGCCGGTGCGCATCCGGCTTGACCAGCAGCCCGGCAATCGCTTCCCGGCAGGCACCACGGCGACAGTGGTCATCACCGGTCAGGCCGATCGCCAGCCTGAACAGGTTTCACCCATGAGCCGACTGTTTAATCGCCTGCGTGAGTTTGGTTAAGAGGGCGATATGATTGAGTTTCTGCGTTTCCCGGTAAAGCTTACCTTCGCGCTGGTGCTGGCGCTGATGGTGGGTTTTCATTTTAATCTCGAAACACCGCGCTGGGCGGTGATGACCGCCGGTATCGTGGCCGGTGGCACCGCTTTTGCGGCCGGCGGCGATCCCTATTCCGGGGCGCTGCGCTACCGCGGTGTTTTGCGTATTATCGGGACATTTATCGGCTGTATCGCTGCGCTGACTATCATGATCGCCACTGTGCGTGCGCCGGTCGTGATGCTGCTGCTGTGCTGCATCTGGGCAGGACTCTGCGTCTGGCTCTCTTCACTCATCAGGGTTGAAAACTCCTACGCACTGGGACTGGCGGGCTACACCGCGCTGATTATTGTGGTAACAGCCAACGCCAGCGGCGGTCTGACGCTGGTGCCTCAGTATGCGGTAGAGCGCTGCAGTGAAATCGTACTCGGCATTCTGTGTGCCATTCTGGCCGATATGATCTTCTCGCCACGTTCGATTAAAAAGGTTATCGACGCTGAAGTCGATTCGCTGCTGGTGGCCCACTACCAGCTGCTGCAACTCTGCGTCGCCCATGAAGATAAAGAAGAGGTCGATAAAGCCTGGAGTGCGCTGGTACGGCGTACCACGGCGCTGAACAGCATGCGCAGCCAGCTGATGATGGAGTCGTCACGCTGGAAGAACAGCAACCGCCGTCTGCAGATGCTCAACACCCTGTCGCTGACGCTGATTACGCAGGCCGCCGAAACTTTTCTGATCCAGAATTCCCGCCCGGACTACATCCCGCCCCAGTACCGGCTGATGATTGAAAAGCCAGCCTCAACGGTTGAAGAGGTGCATAAGCGCATGAAAGTGATGCGGCGGGTAATGGGTGCCAGTGGCAAATCAACGCCGGTGACCCTGACCAGCTGGGTCGGTGCCGCCACTGAATATCTGCTGCTGCTCAAAGGGATTAAAAGCAACAGCCGGATTACCTCACTGGAAGAGGAGATTCTGCAGCGCGAAGTGGTTATTCAGGCGCGTTCTGCTGAAACACATCATGCGATGATCAACGGTATCCGCACCTTCGTTGCGACCGCGCTGGGTTCGCTGTTCTGGCTCTACACGGGCTGGACGTCGGGCAGTGGCTGTATGGTGATGCTGGCCGTCATTACCGCACTGGCGATGCGTATGCCTAATCCGCTGATGATGGCCAAAGATTTTCTCTACGGCATGACGGTCGCGGTTCCGCTGGGTGCGCTCTACTTTATGTATATCCTTCCCGGCACGCAGCAGAGTGCGCTATTGCTCTGCATCGCTATTGGCATACTGGGTTTTATCGGCGGCATCTTCATTCAGCGGCGTCAGCTCGGCACGCTGGGCGCATTGATTGGGACGCTCAACGTGTTGGTTCTCGATAATCCGATGGAATTTCACATTAACGTCTTCCTCGACAATGTGCTCGGTCAGGTTATCGGCTGCTTTGTGGCGATGATGGTCATTCTGCTGATTCGTGATAAATCGAAAGCGCGCACCGGCCGCAAGCTGCTGAACCGCTTTATGTATGCGGCTGTGTCGGCCATGACCACCAATCAGGCGCGTCGACGTGAAAATCATCTTCCGGCGCTCTATCAGCAACTGTTTCTGCTGCTGAACCTGTTTCCGGGGGATATCAATAAATATCGCATTGCCCTGACGCTGATCATCGGTCATCAGCGGTTACGCGATGCGGAAGTGCCCGTAAACGCCGACCTCTCTGCGTATCACCGACAGTTGCGTTACACCGCTGACCGGGTGATCTCCGCCAGCAGCGACGACAAGCGCCGGTACTACTTTGAACGTCTGCTGAAGGAGCTGGATGTCTATCAGGAAAAACTGGTCCATTACGAGGCACCCGTCAGCGTAACAGAGCCGGTAAAACGGCTGGCGACGATGCTGGATAAGTACCAGAACACGCTCATCCAAATCTGAATCTGGCCGCTGCGGCCTGCAGCGGCCTGTCCAATCCCCGCCCATCACAAAATCTGTCGCTTTTGCCAACTATACTCTCCAGACGGAAGAGCAAAACTGACAGGAGCGAATCAATGAAATCACTGCAAGAGAGCGAACTGTTCCACACCGGTTATTTCGCGGACGGACAGTGGCATCAGGCGGCCTCCACCTTTGACGTGACCAATCCGGCGACCGGTGAGGTGATTGCACAGGTCGCAAAAGCCGGTAAAGCGGAAACGGAACAGGCTATTGCCGCCGCGGAGCGCGCCTTTCCCGCCTGGCGGGCGCAGACGGCAAAAGCGCGCGCTGAAATTCTTACGCGCTGGTACCAGCTGATCATTGAGAACAAGCGCTGGCTGGGACAGCTGATGACGACCGAACAGGGCAAGCCCCTGAAAGAGGCTGAAGGAGAAGTGGAATACGCCGCCAGTTTCATTCAGTGGTTTGCCGAGCAGGCAAAACGGGCTAACGGCGAGATCATTCCGCCAGCAAAACCCGGTTCCCGTATTCTGGCCACCCGCGAGCCGATTGGCGTTGTCGCCGCCATCACGCCGTGGAATTTCCCGATGGCGATGCTCACCCGTAAGCTGGGGCCAGCCCTGGCTGCGGGCTGCACCGGCATCATCAAACTTGCCAATAACACGCCACTCTCTGCCTTTGCCCTGGTGGCGCTGGCGAAGCAGGCGGGAGTGCCTGATGGCGTACTGAACGCAGTAGCGGGTGATACTCATGCCATCAGCGATGCGATTATGGCCAGCAAAGCGGTGCGTAAAATCTCGTTCACCGGCTCGACGCAGGTGGGCAAGCTGCTGATGCGTAATGCCGCCGACACCATGAAAAAAGTGTCGATGGAGCTGGGAGGGAATGCTCCCTACATCGTGTTTGAGGATGCCGACATTGATGCCGCCGTGCAGGGTGCGATTGCCAACAAATTTCGTAATGCGGGCCAGGTGTGCGTCAGCGTGAACCGTTTCTACATTCATAACGCCATCTACGACCGCTTCACTCAGCAACTGGCCGCCGAAGTGAACAGGCTTAAGGTAGGTAACGGCATGGACGAGGGGGTGATTGTCGGACCATTGATTGAAGCGTCGGCGGTGGAAAAGGTGGAGCAGCATGTTAATGACGCCGTCGCGAAAGGCGGCAAATTACTGGCGGGTGGCGAACGCCATGCGCTGGGCGGCAACTTCTGGCAGCCAACCGTGATTACCGAGGCGCATGAAGGCATGCAGCTCGCGCAGGAAGAGACCTTTGGGCCGGTGGCCGCCTGTTTCCGCTTTGATGACGAAGAGGATGTCATCCGCCGCGCTAACGCCACGCCGTTTGGCCTCGCCGCTTACTTTTATACCCAGAATCTGCAACGGGTGTTCCGCGTGTCAGCCGCGCTGGAAAGCGGCATGATCGGCATTAACGAATGTGCCGTCTCAACTGAGCTGGCACCATTTGGTGGTGTGAAAGAGTCTGGTCTGGGCCGTGAAGGTTCAGTCCTTGGCATGGAAGAGTATCTGGAGGTCAAAACGCTGCACCTGGGCGGTTTGAACTAACCGACACGAACGGGCGGCGAACGTCGCCCGCAGACGGAGCATGGGAGCCGTCAGCATGAAAATCGAGCGTTTTGATTTTAATGAAATAGTCGATCAGTCCCATTTCTTTCGCCAGTTCAGCGAGCGATTTGCACTGGAGGAGCGCCGCATCTGCGATCTGGATGGATTGTGGGATGTCGTGACAGGGGCGTTGTTGCCGATGCCGCTGGAGATTGAATTTGTCAACCTGGGCAGGGGGCAGCGAAGGCGCTATGGCGCACTGATACTGTTATTTGATGAGGCAGAAGAGGAGCTGGAAGGTCAGCTTCACTTTAATGTCAGATAAATCATCAGATGAAAAAAGGCCCCGGCGAGCGGGGCCAAAGGGTTCGTCATGAAGCTGACGAGGAGTTACTTATAAAGCTGTGCGGTGATGTGATAGTTATCACCGGTGCGCGCTTCAATCACTTTGTAGGCGCTGGCACCCTGTTCATCCGCTTTCTGTGAAAGCTCAGCGCGGTAATCCATTGGCGATCCCGCGGTTCCACTGATGGTCACGGTGCCCGCAGGCTGCAGGTTTTGCGTCTGGTCGCCGGTTACCAGCTGTGCGGCAGATGCGCCGAACGCCATAACGGAAAGCAGACTGACTGTAGCGATGGTTGTTTTGATATTCATGATTATCTCCTCAATACATTCAACAACCTGCGGTTAATCGTCACGGGCGGGTCGTCGGAATGTTTTGATGCCATTCAGGCATCATCACGGTTAATTATTTATAAAGCTCAGCGGTAACGTGCCAGGTGTTATCCTGGTTATTTTCAATGATGCGGTAGTGGCTGGCACCCTGCGCATCCGCTTTCTCAGACAGCACCTGACGAATATGGGTCTGGTCACCATTACGTCCACCAATGCTGATGGTCTGATTCATTGACTGCAGGCCCTGTGCCTGTTCATTGGATACCAGGCTGGCGGCACTGGCACCCACAGAGAACAGGGAGGCCAGGCCCAGTACAGCAATCGCTAATTTCGTTTTCATGGTTAACTCTCCTGAATTTTTTGCTTTAGCTCTCCGGAGCGCAAAAGGGCGCGTCAGACAGAAAGCCACTGGCATTATCGGGTTACGCCTTAGTTATACAGCGCAGCGGTAGCGTGATAATTGCCGTTGTTATAGGCCTCGATCACGCGATAGGCTTTTGCACCCTGCTGATCGGCTTTGTCGCTAAGTTTCTGTTTGATGTCCATCGGTGAACCGGCTACGCCGCTGACACTGATGGTGCCGACAGCCTGCAGATTCTGTGCCTGAGAAGCATTAATAGATTCTGCTGCTACAGCACCGAATGAAAGGGCAGAAAGAATGCTCAGGGTAGCGATGGTAGTTTTTACGTTCATAGATATTTCCTCGTCGTCTATTTTTATCTTTTTAGTTAGTGTGATTTGCATCACGAAAAGAAGTATAGAACTAATAACGATAGAAATTAATACCCCGCTAATAATGTTTTTTTGTGATTCTTTATCCTTATGGCTACTTTTAATAACTTAACGTTATAAAAAACGGGTGAAAAATAGCCTTTGGCCTGTTTTTAATCAGAAAAACAGTGAGATAGATCACTTTAACGTTTAGTGCGAAAGTCAGGGGTGTATCGGACTGGAGTTTGATTTGGATCCGGGCAATGGTGCCGCATCACTGGTGTAAAGCAGTGTAAAATAGCGCGAAAGGTTAAGCAGGGTAAGCGATCTGACCAGTGAACTCTGCGATTAAGAGGCTTGCTGGTGATGTGAAAGCGAGCCAGATGGCTCAATGCTGAACGGGGAAAATGCGCTGACGACCTGGCGCAGAATGACCGGTCGTCAGTTAACGATCAGAGTTCCTGTTCAAACAGGTTAAGAATGGCGCTGTGCAGTTGTTTAACCGTGAAGTCGCGAGCACGCGTTATAAAGATCGTGTCATCGCCAGCAATGGTGCCCAGAATTCCTTCCGATTTACCCAGTGAATCCAGCAGACGTGCAATCAACTGTGCTGCGCCCGGACTGGTATGAATCACCACCAGTGCATCGTTGTAGTCGATATCGAGTACCAGATTTTTTAACGGGCTGGTCGTGGTTGGCACACCCAATTCAGCAGGCAGGCAATAGACCATCTCCATCTTGGCATTCCGGGTGCGCACTGCACCAAACTTGGTCAGCATCCGCGAGACTTTGGACTGATTGATATTTTCAAAGCCCTCATCCTGAAGTGCCTGAACGATTTCGCCCTGGGAACTGAATTTTTCTTCTTTTAATAAGGCCTTGAAAGCCTTGATCAGATCGTCTTGTTTCGATGGGTTTCGCATAGGTTACCAATAAATAGAGAGAATAACCGCGCATCCGCCCGCGGCAGAGTGGTGATTATGCATTTAAATGCATTTTTATGCAATCGGTCGATTGATGAGCAGAGTTCGGGCGGCTAGCGGGCGGCGATAATAGCAAATAAATCCGCTCAGACCAAAACCCCCGTCACAGCCCCGAAAGGCGAAGGTTGCAAAGTTGTTATATTATTGATGGTGTAGTATCAGATGTAGTAACAGAAAACGCACACAGCCGTTCTCTGTCTGACGACGGCAAAGTTGTCGGTCATTCAGGCGCAATCATGATAAGTAACTTTTGAATCCGGCGAGCAGGTGTGAAAACACGTAGAATTAACAGCGGATATTTATCATCGCCTGAGCAGTTGATTAAGGTCTGACACAGATAGAATTTCGGCCCATCTCTGCCCCACCTTAATAAGGAGTTAAGAATGAAAGTTGCCGTTCTCGGTGCCGCTGGCGGCATAGGCCAGGCGCTCGCACTTCTGCTCAAAACCCAGCTTCCCGCAGGTTCAGAACTCTCACTGTATGACATCGCGCCGGTTACGCCGGGCGTTGCCGTTGATCTCAGCCATATTCCGACTGCTGTAGCCATTCAGGGATTCAGCGGAGAAGATGCCACGCCTGCCTTACAGGGTGCAGATGTGGTACTGATCTCTGCTGGCGTCGCGCGCAAACCGGGTATGGATCGCGCCGACCTGTTTAATGTTAACGCCGGCATCGTTCGTAATCTGATTGAACAGGTGGCGACTACGGCCCCTAAAGCGCTGATTGGTGTCATCACCAACCCGGTCAATACCACCGTTGCCATCGCGGCAGAAGTGCTGAAAAAGCACGGTGTCTATGACAAAAATCGTCTGTTCGGCGTGACCACGCTGGATATCATTCGCGCCAATACCTTTGTGGCCGCGCTGAAAGGCAAGCAGCCTGACCAGGTTGAAGTCCCGGTGATTGGCGGTCATTCCGGCGTAACCATTCTGCCGCTGCTGTCGCAGGTTCAGGGCGTCAGCTTCAGCGATCAGGAAGTGGCCGATTTAACTAAACGCATTCAGAACGCTGGCACCGAAGTGGTGGAAGCCAAAGCGGGTGGCGGATCGGCTACATTGTCGATGGGCCAGGCGGCCGCACGTTTCGGTTTGTCACTGGTACGTGCGCTGAAGGGTGAGGCTAATGTTGTAGAGTGTGCTTACGTGGAAGGCGAGGGTGAATATGCCCGCTTCTTCTCTCAGCCGCTGCTGCTGGGTAAAAACGGCATTGCGGAACGCAAGCCAATTGGCACACTCAGTGCTTATGAACAGCAGGCGCTGTCAGGCATGCTTGATACGCTGAAGAAAGATATTGAGCAGGGTGAAGCGTTCGTTAAGCAGTAACTGACGGCTCAGACTGAAAACGCCCGGCTTAGCCGGGCGTTTTGCATTACAGGCCGCCAGATTTAAAGGCGCGGGCGGCAGGTGTACCGTTGCTGGCAGGCAGCTTCTTACCCAGGGTTTCCATGCGCATCTGGAACGGCGGGAACGGCATCTCAATACCGTGCTGCTCAAACCCGAGCAGAATCAGCTGGTGCAGTTCGTGACGCAGCGGCATACGGTGTCCCATCTCGGCGGCATGTACCCTGATCTCAAACAGCTGAATCCCCTGCTGCAGATCGACCAGGAAGGCTTCCGGCGGTGGTGTATCAAGGACATAACTGCACCGCTCAGCCGCCTGCACCAGAATGGTTGTCACCTGCTCACTGCTGACTTTCGCCGGAGCCGGAATGGTCAGTACCACACGCGTCACGGAGTCGGACAGCGACCAGTTAATAAACTGCTCGGTAATAAAAGCCTTGTTTGGCACGATAATCTCTTTGCGGTCCCAGTCGGTGATGGTGGTCGCACGCGTGTTGATCCGGGTGATGCTGCCGGTCAGGTCACGGATCGTCACGGTATCGCCAATACGAATCGGTTTTTCGAACAGAATAATCAGGCCGGAGATGAAGTTGGCAAAAATTTCCTGCAAGCCAAACCCCAGCCCGACACCCAGCGCGGCAACCAGCCACTGCAGCTTCGACCACTCAATGCCGATCATGGAGAAACCTATCAGCCCGCCAACCAGCAGCAGCAGATATTTGGTCAGGGTAGTGATGGCATAACCGGTGCCGGGCGTCAGATTAAGATGCTGCAACAGCGCCAGCTCAAGCAGCGCGGGCATATTGCGCACCAGCTGGGTAGTGATAATGAACACCAGAATGGCGATCAGCACCGAACCCAGGGTGATTGGCTGAATCGACTCCACGCCCTGCACGGAGGTGCTGACATCCCACAGCTGGATATTTTCCAGGAAGCCAAAGGCCGAGTGGATT
The DNA here is from genome assembly GCF_029844725.1 of Pantoea sp. GD03673. Lineage (GTDB taxonomy): Bacteria > Pseudomonadota > Gammaproteobacteria > Enterobacterales > Enterobacteriaceae > Pantoea. The sequence continues at coordinate 414,250 of NZ_JAOCKJ010000006.1, read as the reverse complement.
TCTGACCACAGCACGATCACCGAGACCAGGGCAATCAGCGTCAGGATAGAACGTACCAGCCGCAGCGACTGCGCACTGATCGCATCCAGGTCAATTACCGGTTCTTCAATTTCAATCGCATCGGTGTTCTGAGCGCTTTGCTCTTTCTCTTCTTCACTGCGCGCCCGGTTAGCCAGCATATCGGCACGACGCTGTCGGGCGCGATCAAAACCAAGACGGCGACGCTGAATCAGCATCCAGCGCCGGATAATGTGATAGATAACCAGCAGCAGGAACCAGATGGCGACCGATGTTTCCAGTCGCGCCAGCAGCGCCTGCGCGGTCGCCAGATAGCCCACGGCAGAGGCGAGAGCAGCCATCAGCGGCATGGCGATCATCAGGTTCCACAGCATCCTGTTCACCATATTCTCGCCACTTCCCTCTTTATCAAGATAGAGCGGAATACCGGAACGCTTCAGGCTTACGGTAACAATACTGATTGCCCCGCAGATCAGGATGAAACAGAGGCGGCCCAGCGTCGAAGAGAACTGCCTGTCTTCGAGATTGCCAAAGGCGATCAGCAGCATAATCAGCGGCACAATCAGGCCGATGCTCAGCGAGTAGTAGCGCATGGCCCGCGCCACCCGGTTCTGCGGCCAGCGGAAATGCACAATGAACAGTCCATTGGGTCGGGCAAAGGCGGCGCTGATCATAAACGCCCACAGCAACGGCAGCGTGGCGGTAATGCCATCACCAATGGCCACGGCGATAGGGTAGGGCCAGGCGTTCTGCAGGCCATAACCCAGCGCACCCCAAAGCACGGGCAGCGGCAGCGCCACCAGAATCGACCAGAACACGGTACGGATGGTCAGGCGGAAACGATCCTGGGTAACCTTGCCGACTTTGCTGGCGGAGCGTTCAAGAAACGCATTGAAGTGGCGGCGTGAGCTGATGCTGAAACCGACCAGCAGCAGGGCACCAATAATCGGCAGCACGGAGTTGCGGCTGGTAAACATCATTGCCATCGCTTTGCCAAGCTGACCCAGCGTATCCAGCGACAGCAGACGGGAAAGATCTTTAGCCAGATCCAGCGGATAACTCAGACCGATCGGACTGACGTCAGCGGTCCAGAACAGATAGCGGTGCGTTGCGTCTTTGACTTCCGTCAGCGCATCCTGCAGCTGGGTGTTGCCGACCTTCAGCTTGGTGATTTCCAGAATCAGGGTGTCACAGCCGGAGATCAGGGAGTTGAGCAGTTCACGCTGAGTGCGTAGCTGTGCATCCAGAATACGCTTCTGTTCTGCGGTGAAGGGCTGACCATCGGCCTGCCGTCCTTTGAGCAGCGTCTCCTGACGCTCCAGCAGATCTTCGTAATAGAGACGCTGCACGCGAAGCTGTGCCATCTCATTATCAATCTGCTGGGACTTGGGCATCTCCGGCAGACGCGCAACCTGCGCCCGTAGCGCTTCGCCCAGCAGGCTGGAAGCACCCAGCCATTGTGACTGTTCACGCAGAGTAGAGAGCGCCTGACGCACCTGAATAATCTGGTTGGTGGCCAGCCGCTGCTGCGATGCCACCAGATCCATACGCTGCGCCTGCTGATTCAGCGCAGCAGAGAGTTCACGGTTTACCCGAAACTGATCGCTAATTGCTGGCGGCAAATCACCGCTGTTTTCTGCCAGTTGCTCGGTGCGGGCCAGGGCGACTTCCGCTTCGCGTTGTCGCTGGTCATTAAGCTGGTTGCGCAGTGCCTGCAAATAGTTATCGAGCTGCGTTGCTTTACGCTGGTGGGCTTCAGCCCGCATCCGCGCCAGTTCCTGACGGTTATTGGCGGAGAGCTGTGCCAGCTCAAGTTCATCGACGAGCGCTTTATTTGCCGCACTTTCCGCCTGGCGAGCTGCCAGTTGCAGCTGCCCCTGCGGTGAACTGCTGCTGACGCCCTGCAGCCTGCGTTCACTCTCGGTCATCGCCCGACGCGCTTCCGTCTGCTGCTGCGGCAGCTGCGACAACGAATCACTGATTTCCCGTGCCCGATCCTGCTCCTGCCGCGCCTGACGCCCCTCTTCCAGCAACTGGCTGCTGACCTGCAGAATCTCCTGATCCAGCTCGGCACTGCTCATGTTATTGCGAACGGTTTTCCCGCTGTCGTTCAGTGCAGCGATCTGCTGGCGCAGTTCGCGTGCCAGACGTGGAAAGTCATCAATGACCTGCTGATATTGCGATGCACGCTCCAGCGAGTCGTCGCGTTCAGAGAGAAAGTTTAAGGCTGCTTCAATCGTCTGGATCTGTTCCGCCTGGGCCGGGGAACTTTTGGCCGATTTTATCTCTTCCAGCTGCTGTTTGAGCTGGCTGGCGTCAGGAAGGCTGGCCGCGAAGGCCGGGCTGCTGAGCCACAGGCTCAGCAGCAGGAGGAGAATCGAACGCACAGAGGACACTCAATTTAGTCGACGATGACGTCGGAAATGTCTGTCGCAACCGGCAGTGCAATCGCCAGCGGTTGACCCAGACGGGTTTTACTTTCTGCTTCCAGACTTTCAGCCAGCTTGACGCGACCGGGGGCGAACAGGTTGATAACGGTAGAGCCGAGCTTAAAGCGGCCCATTTCCTGGCCTTTCAGCAGGACCACCGCGCCTTCATCATCCGCTGCCGGATAGTGCCAGCGCTTGATCACACCTTCACGCGGTGGCGTGATAGTGCCAGCCCAGACGGTTTCGATGCTGCCGACAATCGTCGCACCCACCAGAATCTGCACCATCGGTCCGATATCGGTTTCGAAATAGCAGATAACGCGCTCGTTACGGGCAAACAGGTTGGGAATATTACGCGCGGTCAGCGGGTTAACGGAGTAGAGATCGCCTGGCACATAAATCATCTCACGCAGGATGCCGTTGCACGGCATATGGACGCGGTGATAATCACGTGGAGCCAGATAAGTGGTGACGAATTCGCCCTCCACAAATTGCGCTGCCATCCGCTCATCTCCCGCCAGCAGAGCATCAATCGTGTAGTGATGCCCCTTAGCCTGGAAAATCTGGTCGCCATGAATGTGGCCAAGCTGACTGATAGCACCATCTGCGGGCAGGGCGATCAGGCTGGCATCTGCATCTGACGGACGCGCATCGTCTTTCAGCGGACGAACGAAAAAGTCATTAAACGTGCGATAGCTGGCGGTATCGGGCTTGCGCGCTTCCGCCATGTCGACTTTGTAAAACCAGACAAAGATGTCAATGACCAGTTTGGTCAACCAACCACCGCGGCGACTGGCGCCCCAACCGGCAAGTTCAGTCAGCCATTTCTTCGGGAGAATATGATTCAAGCCGAGTTTTAAACGATCAAACACCTTAGCCTCCTGGCTATTTTATGACGTTGTAAAAAAGGGGCGGATTGTAGCAGCGACCCGTTCAGATGGCGACTATACCTGATTTCCGGCACGCTGCACGGTCCGGATGCGCGATCGGAATCCACCTCGCAAAATGCAGCGGCTTATCCGTTCAGACGCGGTTATACCGATTAACTTTCACCCTCGGGGAAATTTTTACGCGTTTTTACCTGCGCCATGCTCTCCAGAATACGGTGGTAGTTATCGAAACGGGAGGCGTGGATTTTTCCCTGTTCGACCGCTTCACGAATCGCACAGCCGGGATCGCTGCCATGTTTACAATCACGGAATTTGCAATAGCCCAGGAAGGGGCGGAATTCAACAAAGCCGTGCGTAACCTGCTCCGGCTCCAGATGCCACAGACCGAACTCGCGCACACCGGGTGAATCGATCACATCACCGCCGTGCGGAAAGTGATACAGGCGCGATGCGGTAGTGGTGTGCTGGCCCAGGCCTGAGCCGTCTGACACTTCGTTGGTCAGAATGGCGACCTGCTCATCTTTGTCGAAGCCGAGCAGGGCATTCAGCAGGCTCGACTTGCCGACGCCAGACTGACCGGCAAAGATACTCACGCGGTCGGTCAGGGCGGATTCCAGGTCATCCAGGCCATTTTTCGCCCGGCTGGAGACCATCACCACGCGGTAGCCAATGTTGCGATAGATATCCATCTGCTGATCAACAGCAGCACGTGCTTCGTCATCCAGCAGATCGGTTTTATTCAGGACCAGCAACGGTTCGATGTCCAGCGTTTCGCTGGCAACCAGATAGCGATCGATGATGTTCAGCGACAATTCCGGCAGGATCGCAGAGACGATGATGATCTGATCGATATTCGCTGCCATCGGCTTCACGCCGTCGTAAAAATCGGGGCGGGTTAATACGCTGGTGCGCTCATGCACCGCTTCAACAATGCCTTTGCCGCCGCTGGTGGCCGGACGCCATAACACCCGATCGCCCGTTACCAGCGAACGGATAGTGCGGCGGATATTGCAGCGGTGGGCGACGCCTGCGCTATCCTCAACATCAGCATGCATGCCAAAGCGACTCACAACGACCCCATCTGCAGCTTCACCAAACAGGTTGTCATCCGCTTCCGGACGCTCTCTGCGCTGGTTGAGACGGCGATCGTGGTTAGCGCTTACGCGACGTTGTTGGCCCTTCGACAGTTTATTTTTACTCACTCACCCTCACAGCGTTAGCCAGATTTCGCCCGGCTGGGCAAAACGTCTATGATACACCTTATTCATCGTGAATGACGACTACAGCAACCGCAGGAAACAGCATGGCTACTGGAAATGAACAGAATCTGATCTGGATTGATCTTGAGATGACCGGACTTGATCCGACGCACGATCGCATTATTGAGATTGCGACGTTGGTGACTGACGCCAACCTGAACATTCTGGCGGAGGGGCCGGTCATGGCCGTCCATCAGTCTGATGCGCAGCTGGCGCTGATGGATGAGTGGAATGTCCGTACCCACACCAACAGCGGTCTGGTTGCACGGGTGAAGGAGAGTAAGATTGACGATCGCGCAGCAGAACTGGCGACTATAGAATTCCTGAAACAGTGGGTTCCGGCGAATGCATCGCCTATCTGTGGCAACAGCATCGGGCAGGATCGTCGCTTCCTGTTTAAGTACATGCCTGAGCTGGAAGCGTATTTCCACTATCGCTATCTGGATGTGAGTACCCTGAAAGAGCTGGCTCGTCGCTGGAAACCGGCGATTCTGCCTGGCTTCAAAAAAGGCGGTACGCACCAGGCACTGGATGATATCCGCGAGTCAGTGGCGGAGCTGGCTTACTACCGCGAACACTTTTTGCAGCTTTAATCGGCGGTGGGTGTGCATGAAATCACCAGGTTGCTGATTTAATCAGCAAACGCGCTGAAAGCGAAAATTTTTGCTTTCAGACGCTTGCAGCAGGAACGATTTCTCGTATAATGCGCACCCCGTACCGGTGAAGAATTTATTAACGGTACAAGGCGCGGGAATAGCTCAGTTGGTAGAGCACGACCTTGCCAAGGTCGGGGTCGCGAGTTCGAGTCTCGTTTCCCGCTCCAGATTTAAAATGTAAGCAGTAACCTCTTTGCGGGAATAGCTCAGTTGGTAGAGCACGACCTTGCCAAGGTCGGGGTCGCGAGTTCGAGTCTCGTTTCCCGCTCCAGTTTTGATTAAGCAGTGCCCTTCTATGCGGGAATAGCTCAGTTGGTAGAGCACGACCTTGCCAAGGTCGGGGTCGCGAGTTCGAGTCTCGTTTCCCGCTCCAGATTTTACATCACCCTTGTTTCAGTCCGTTCTCCGGCTGTTTTTGGCCGTGTGATAGTGATGACTTCCTGAAGGTTATCCACAGCATTACCCCCCATCTTTCGTGCCTGTCAGGGCGATCTGCAAATTGTTTCTGAACAGAGTTATCCACAGCTTTGTGATTTAACCGGAGCGGTAGTCTCATTATTAAATAAACACAAATTTTTCATAAGTTATTGATATTTATGTTTATGCAGATATTTCAATTTGTTATTTCACAGCGAAATCAGCGTTGTTGCAGTTGAATGACAACGGCTTTTTATTTTTATTCACAGCATGTGGAAAACGATAATCAGCGGCTTGCTGTTCAATCATGCATCACGCGGTAAACCCTTTTCTACTGCACGAACCAGCCGTTTCTGCTGGGCTGGCTGCACTTCAACTACCTGTTGCTCGCGTTTCTGCTGCTGCTGCAGAAGTGCCCACTGAATATGTTCATCCAGCAATTCACTCTCACCGAGTCGTTGTTCAAGCACCGGAATGATGGGGGGCGACCAGGGCGCATTACCCAGCGCCACGGCAATATTTCGCAGCCAGCGTAAATGGCCAATACGGCGGATCGCCGAGCCTTCCGTGATGCGTAAAAACTTCGCTTCATCCCATTGAAACAGATCGATCAGCGCCGGAGCATGTAACGCCGCTCGCGGTGAAAAGTCGCTTTCGTCACTCAGTTGTCCATAGCGATTCCACGGGCAGATCAGCTGGCAGTCATCACAGCCATAAATCCGGTTGCCCATCAGAGGACGAAATTCTTCCGGGATAGCCCCTTCCAGTTCAATGGTGAGATAGGAAATACAGCGACGGGCATCCACGACGTAAGGCTCAACGATAGCGCTGGTGGGGCAAATCGTCATGCAGGCAACGCAGCGGCCACACTGTTCCTGCTGCGGGGTATCAACTGGCAGCGGAATGTCGATCAGCAGTTCGCCGAGGAAAAACCACGAGCCTGCTTCCCGATTCAGGATCAGCGAATGTTTGCCGGTCCAGCCAAGTCCCGCTTTTGCCGCCAGCGGGCGCTCAAGCAGCGGTGCCGAATCCACAAACGGTCTGAAATTGAGTTCGCCACAGTGCTGCTGGATCATTTCTCCGAGCTTTTTCAGTCGATTGCGCAATACTTTGTGGTAATCACGACCAAGTGCATAACGGCTGACATAGCCCAGTTGGGGATTTTTCAGCGTGCTGGCAAAGGCCGCTTTGGCCGGAAGGTAGTTCATGCGAACGCTGATGACGCGCAGCGTGCCGGGCAGCAGTTCATGAGGACGCGCCCGCATCATGCCGTGACGCGCCATCCACGCCATCTCGCCATGATACTGCTTATCCAGCCATTCCTGCAGACGCGGCTCTTCTGCACTGAGATCGGTATCGGTGATGCCGACCTGCTGAAAGCCGAGATCCAACCCCCACTGTTTAATCTGTTGTGCGAGTTGATGAAGATCGAGAGGGTATGACATGAGTGACCAGGATTCGAAGAAAAACAGCCGCAGTTTACCATATTCTGTCTGGCCTGCGCAGGCTGTGGCACAGCTTGAGCAACAGGGAGCCGATGCGCTCGGGATTACCCTGTATGAGCTGATGCTGCGTGCCGGGCAGGCCGCTTACACGCATCTGACTGCGCACTGGCCTGAAGCCAGCCACTGGCTGATTCTGTGCGGCCACGGCAATAACGGCGGTGATGGATACGTGCTGGCGCGACTGGGGCAGGCGGCGGGGAAAACCATTACGTTGCTGGCGTGCGAAAGTGAAAAAGCGCTGCCGGAAGAGGCGCAGCTTGCCCGGGACGCATGGCTGGACGCGGGCGGTGAAATCCACGCGGCCGAAGCGGCCTGGCCAGAGCAGGTTGGGGTGATTGTGGATGCCCTGCTGGGAACCGGCAGCCACCGTGCGCCCAAAGAACCCTATGCCACGTTGATTCAGCGCGCCAACGCCCATGCGGCACCGATACTCGCCATCGACATGCCCTCCGGATTGTCTGCCAGCAACGGCACCGCGCCCGGCGAGGTCATTAATGCCAGCCATACGCTGAGTATGGTCGCACTGAAACCGGGCCAGATTACCGGCAAGGCGCGAGACTATACTGGAAAGCTTTTTTATGCCGATCTTGGTCTGGCTGCTTTTCTGGCGGGAGAAGAGGCTCCCATCGCCCGTTATGATGCCAGCGCATTAACCCGCTGGCTTAAGCCACGTAAGCCCACCTCGCACAAGGGCAATCATGGCCGGTTGCTGGTTGTAGGCGGCGATGCCGGTACCGCTGGCGCAGTGCGAATGACGGCAGAAGCCGCATTACGTAGCGGCAGTGGGCTAGTGCGAGTGCTTACTCACAAAGATAACATTATTCCGATTCTGACCGCCCGGCCTGAAATTATGGTCGATGAACTGACGGATGAACGCCTGACGGAGGCGCTGGCGTGGGCTGATGTCATCGCGATTGGGCCCGGTCTGGGTCAGCGCGAGTGGGGGAAGCAGGCGCTGAAGCGGGTTACTGGCAGTGAAAAGCCGATGCTTTGGGACGCGGATGCACTTAACCTGCTGGCAATAAGTGCGGAGAAACGTCAGAATCGCATTATTACGCCGCATCCTGGCGAAGCGGCACGTTTGCTGAATATCGAGACCAGTGAAATTGAGAGTGACCGCTTACATGCAGCGCAGGCACTGGCGCAGCGTTATGGTGGCGTAGTGGTACTGAAAGGTGCCGGCACGCTGATTGCCAGCGAGCAGGGCGAAATGGCCTTTGCGGATGTGGGCAATGCCGGTATGGCCTCCGGCGGTATGGGCGATCTCCTGAGTGGAATTATTGCCTCGCTGGTGGGTCAGAAACTGACGCTGTTCGATGCGGCCTGCGCTGGCTGCGTTGCACATGGTGCAGCGGCTGATGCGGTGGCTGCAGAACGCGGTACACGCGGTATGCTGGCCACTGATTTACTGGATCTGCTGTGGCAGTTTGTTAATCCTGAGATGAATAAAGAAGCATGAAGACCTGTGTTATCTCTTTGCCCGATGAGGCGGCTACGCTCAGTTTGGGCGCTCAGCTGGCGCGCGCCTGTGGCAGCGCGGCAGTGATTTATCTCTATGGCGATCTGGGGGCGGGTAAAACCACCTTCAGCCGCGGCTTTCTGCAGGCGCTGGGCCATCAGGGCAATGTAAAAAGTCCCACTTACACCCTCGTTGAGCCTTACACGCTGGATGACCGTACGCTCTATCACTTCGACCTTTATCGCCTTGCCGATCCCGAAGAGCTTGAGTTTATGGGCATTCGCGACTATTTCAGCGGCGATGCCATCTGTCTGGTGGAATGGCCGCAGCAGGGTGCCGGTTTTCTGCCGCAGCCCGATCTCACCTTAACGCTGCGTTACGTGGGTGAGGCGCGTGAAGCGGAACTGACTGCACAATCTGCGTCCGGCCAGCAATGGCTTGAACACGTTGATCAGGGCAGGGATCAGGCATGATGTCACGGATGAAAAAGGCGCTGGTGACACTGCTGCTGATGGTGCTCTCAGCCCCCCTGTTTGCCGCCACCCTGTCAGATATTAAAGTGGCTAACGGCGACAGCCAGGCAACCATTACCCTGAATTTTGCCGGGCAGCCGGTCTACGGCTTTTTTCCTCTGCACAATCCCGACCGTGTGGTGCTTGATGTGCGCCAGAGCGGCGTCGTTCAGGGACTGCCGCTGAATTTCAGCGGCGAAAACATCGTAAAGCGAATTCGTACCAGCACCCCTAAAGACAAACAGAGTGTGAGGCTGGTGTTTGAACTGACGCAGGCGGGTAAAACCCGGGCAGTCACCCAGCGCAATGGCAACAGCTACAGCGTGGTCTTCACTATTACCGGCAAGCCGCCCGCTGTGACGCGCAGTGTGCCTGCGCCAGTCACAGCACCGACCCGTGTGCCAGCGCAGAGTGCCGCAGCGGCTAACCCGTTTAATTCGAATCCGGTGACGTCGGTAACCAGCACCGCGAGTACCGTACGTCCCGGCACTGTCATCAGCAAGAATGACACCGTGATTGTGGCCATTGATGCCGGACATGGCGGCCAGGACCCCGGCGCTATCGGGCAGCGCGGACTCAAAGAGAAAAACGTTACCATCGCCATTGCCCGTAAACTGCGGGTATTGCTGAATAACGATCCGATGTTCAAAGGCGTCCTGACGCGTGATGGCGACTATTTTATCTCGGTCATGGGACGTTCCGACGTGGCGCGTAAAGCCAATGCCAACGTGCTGGTCTCCATTCACGCCGACGCCGCGCCAAGCCATGCGGCGACCGGTGCATCGGTCTGGGTGTTATCCAACCGTCGTGCCAACAACGAGATGGCAAACTGGCTGGAACAGAAAGAGAAACAGTCTGAGTTACTGGGTGGTGCCGGTGACCTGCTGGCTAACAGTCAGGCCGATCCCTACCTCAGTCAGGCGGTACTTGATCTGCAGTTCGGTCACTCGCAGCGGGTGGGTTATGACATCGCTCAGAAAGTCTTGCAGCAGATGCGCAGCGTAACTTCGCTGCATAAGCGTCTGCCTGAGCATGCCAGTCTCGGCGTGCTGCGTTCGCCCGATATCCCTTCTTTGCTGGTGGAAACCGGCTTTATCAGTAATTCCTCGGAGGAGCGACTGCTAGGCAGTAGCGCACACCAGGATAAGATTGCGCAGTCGATCTATAAAGGTCTGCGCACTTATTTCCTGGCGCACCCGCTGCAATCCATCCCAAAGGAGGAAAACCTGCCGCTGGGCTCGTCGCCAGCGGTTAGCGTCGCCAGCAACCCGGCGACCGGGGTGACGCACTACACCGGCGCAACGCAGCGCCATACGGTAACGCGTGGTGAAACGCTTTCCGGCATTGCCGCGAAGTATGGCGTCAGCATGGACACGCTGCGCGACATGAATACCCTGAAGCGGGATGTGGTCTGGGTCGGACAGCGACTGAAAGTACCGGCCAGTGCAGCCGCCAGCCGGACCGCACGTGCCGCGCCGCGCGGTGTTGTGCGCCACAAAGTTGTGGTCGGTGACTCTCTGACCGGCATAGCCGCACATTACGGCGTCAGCCCGAAAGCGATAATGCAGACCAATAATCTGAAGTCGACCAACGTCATGTTGGGGCAGAACCTGAAAATTCCTGCATCCTGATTGTTTGCCCGGCCAGTGCGCCGGGCTGCCAGCTAAAAGGAAAATCATGCCGATTCAAATTTTACCGCCCCAGCTGGCAAACCAGATTGCGGCGGGTGAAGTGGTTGAACGTCCTGCATCGGTTGTTAAAGAGCTGGTGGAGAACAGCCTGGATGCTGGCGCGACGCGCATTGACGTTGATATTGAAAAGGGTGGCGCAAAGCTGATTCGCATTCGTGACAACGGCTGCGGGATCGTGAAAAGCGAGCTGTCGATGGCGCTGGCCCGGCACGCGACCAGTAAGATAGCTTCACTGGATGATCTGGAAGCGATCATGAGCCTGGGGTTTCGCGGCGAAGCGCTGGCCAGTATCAGTTCTGTCTCCCGTCTGACACTCACCTCACGCACCGCCGATCAAACCGAAGCCTGGCAGGCCTACGCTGAAGGGCGTGATATGGCGGTCACGGTGAAACCGGCTGCGCATCCCTGCGGTACCACGCTGGAAGTGCTGGATCTGTTTTATAACACGCCGGCACGCCGCAAATTTATGCGCACCGAGAAAACCGAGTTCGGCCACATCGACGAGGTGATTCGCCGCATTGCCCTGGCGCGCTTTGATGTCGCGCTTTCGCTAAGCCACAACGGCAAAATGATGCGTCAGTATCGGGCCGTCAGCGAGGAGACGCAACGCGAACGGCGGCTGGCTTCTATCTGCGGCACCACCTTTATGCAGCATGCACTGCGCATCGACTGGCAACATGACGAACTTTCGCTGCGCGGCTGGGTGGCGGATCCCGCCGGTTCGCGCCAGGTCAGCGATCTCCAGTATTGCTATGTGAATGGCCGGATGATGCGCGATAAGCTGATCAATCACGCTATCCGTCAGGCATTCCAGACCCAGCTTCAGGATGATCAGCAGCCCGCCTACGTGCTCTATCTGGAGATCGATCCGCATCAGGTCGATGTCAACGTCCATCCGGCCAAACATGAAGTGCGATTTCATCAGTCACGCCTGGTGCACGATTTTATCTATCAGGGCGTGGTCAGCGTGTTGCAGGCGATGGCGGCACCGGCCTTGCCTGCGGTTCAGGCAGAAGAGGCCGCACCGCGCTGGCAGCCGGAAAACCGTCAGGCTGCGGGCGGTAATCATTTTGCGCAGCCTGCGGCGTCGGCCAGCGAGAAGAAATCCTCAGCCTCCCCGCGTGAAACGCAGCCCGCACCGGCCTGGCAGAACAAAGAGAATGTTTATCGTCAGCGTGAGGGGGCGGTTTATCAGCAACTGCTGAAAACGCCAGTCAGCCCGACACCGCCGCCAGAAGCCCGCAAGCCAGCAGCGCGTCAGGGCGAAAAACCCTCGCCGCTGGCCGCCCATGCCCAGAGCTTTGGCCGGGTGCTGACCGTGTTGCACAACCACTATGCGCTGCTGGAGCAGGGTCAGAAATTAATGCTGATGGCGCTGCCGGTGGCGGCGCGCTGGCTAAAACAGGCGCAGCTTGAGCCGGGTGAAGAGGGGCTTAAACCGCAGCCCCTGCTGATCCCGGTGCGCCTGAAAATTGCCCAGGAAGAGCGGCAGGCAGCAAAAGAAAATAGCCGCCTGCTCAATCAGATGGGCATTGAACTTCAGCCCGAAGGGGACCATGTGACGTTGCGCGCGGTGCCTTTACCGTTGCGAACACAAAATTTACAAATCTTGATTCCTGAGCTGTTAGGCTATCTCGCCCGGCAGCAGGAGAACTCTGCGACGCAACTGGCCCAGTGGCTGGCGCGGCGTCAGGAAACAGAGTCCTCTGACTGGAATCACTCACAGGCGATCAATCTGCTGGCAGAGCTTGAACGGCTTTGTCCTCAGCTACTGAAATCGCCACCTTCAGGCTTATTACAGCCCATAGAGATTGAGAGCGCGGTTAACGCGTTGAAGCATGAGTGAACTAAACCAGGCTGGCCGGCCAAAGGCTATTTTTTTGATGGGACCCACGGCTTCTGGCAAAACCGCTTTAGCCATTGAATTGCGCAAGCAGTTACCAGTGGAACTAATCAGCGTAGATTCTGCCTTAATCTATCGTCAGATGGATATTGGCACGGCGAAACCGTCGGCTGAGGAGTTAGCAGTGGCCCCCCATCGTCTGCTTGACATCCGCGACCCCGCAGAAGCCTATTCGGCAGCGGAGTTCCGGCGGGATGCGTTAGCAGAAATGGCGGATATCGTTGAAGCCGGACGAATACCGTTGCTTGTTGGTGGAACCATGCTCTACTTCAAGGCGTTACTTGAAGGATTGTCGCCGTTGCCCTCGGCCGATCCCGACGTTCGTCAGCGGATAGAGCAAACGGCGCGTGAAAAAGGCTGGGAAGCTTTACACCGCCAGCTGTGTGAAATCGACCCGGTTGCCGGTAGTCGTATTCATCCGAATGATCCGCAGAGACTTTCGCGAGCACTGGAAGTTTTTTTTATTTCGGGTAAAACTTTAACGGAACTGACAAAAACATCCGGTGAAGCGTTACCCTACGACGTGCAACAATTTGCCATCGCCCCCGCGAGCCGTGAATTGCTGCACCAGCGCATCGCGTTGCGTTTTGAGCAGATGTTGGCGTCAGGATTTGAAGCGGAGTCTCGGGCCCTGTTTGCACGAGGTGATTTGCATACGGACATGCCTTCCATTCGTTGTGTTGGTTATCGTCAGATGTGGTCTTATTTGTCGGACGAAATCGATTACAGCGAGATGGTTTATCGGGGAATTTGCGCAACCCGGCAGCTTGCTAAGCGACAGATGACCTGGTTACGCGGTTGGGAAAATGTTCACTGGCTTGACAGTGACGAGCCCCGGCTGGCGCGTGATACAGTGTTACAGGTTCTTAGTGCGAAGCATGGGTGATTGTGTACAATTGATGGGTTATCGTGCGCAAATTTTTACGCAGTTTTTTTCAGAACCACAGGTTCTACTAGCAACAAACAACAAGCATATAAGGAAAAGATAGAATGGCTAAGGGGCAATCATTACAAGACCCGTTTTTGAACGCACTGCGTCGTGAACGTGTTCCGGTTTCGATTTATCTGGTTAACGGTATTAAGCTGCAGGGTCAGATTGAGTCATTTGATCAGTTCGTCATTTTGTTGAAAAACACGGTAAGCCAGATGGTTTATAAGCACGCCATTTCTACCGTTGTTCCTTCGCGCCCGGTTTCTCACCATAGCAATAATACCGGTGGCGGCAGCAACAATTACCATCATGGTGGCAGCAACTCATCTGCGCAGCCACAGCCACAACAAGACGGCGATAACGCGGAATAACGCGTCACCGCACAGCCAGGAACGGAGAACAGCGGTTTTCCGTCCTGGTCTTTTATTTAGCGAGGTTATAGCTTGTTTGACCGTTATGATGCCGGTGAGCAGGCCGTACTGGTACACATCTGGTTCTCCCAAGACAAAGAAACAGAAGATTTACAGGAGTTTGAAACCCTGGTCTCTTCTGCTGGCGTTGAGGCGCTGCAAGTGGTTACTGGCAGCCGTAAAGCGCCACACCCCAAGTATTTTGTCGGTGAAGGAAAAGCCGTTGAAATTGCCGATGCGGTAAAAACAACTGGAGCATCGGTCGTATTATTCGATCATGCCCTTACGCCCGCTCAGGAAAGAAATCTTGAGCGCCTGTGCGAATGCCGGGTCATCGATCGCACCGGACTGATTCTGGATATTTTTGCCCAACGCGCACGCACCCACGAAGGTAAATTGCAGGTTGAGCTGGCACAGCTGCGTCATCTTGCAACGCGTCTGGTACGTGGCTGGACACACCTTGAACGTCAGAAAGGCGGGATTGGCTTGCGTGGCCCGGGTGAAACGCAGTTAGAAACTGACCGTCGTCTGCTGCGCGGACGTATCAGTCAGATCCTGTCTCGTCTTGAGCGGGTTGAAAAACAGCGTGAGCAGGGACGACAGTCTCGTGCCAAAGCGGATATACCAACCGTTTCGCTGGTGGGTTACACCAACGCCGGTAAGTCGACCCTTTTTAACGCTATGACCTCTGCCAATGTCTTTGCCGCAGACCAGTTGTTTGCGACGCTCGATCCCACATTGCGCCGTCTGAATGTTGCCGATGTCGGGGACGTGGTTCTGGCAGACACGGTCGGCTTTATCCGCCATCTTCCTCATGATCTGGTTGCCGCATTTAAAGCCACGCTGCAGGAGACGCGTCAGGCGACGCTGTTACTGCACGTAATTGATGGTGCCGATCTGCGCGTGACGGAAAATATCGCTGCCGTCGATACCGTACTGGAAGAGATCGAAGCGGACGAAATCCCGACCTTACTGGTAATGAATAAAATCGATATGCTCGACGGCTTCGAACCGCGTATCGACCGTAACGAAGAGAACCTGCCGATTCGCGTCTGGCTTTCCGCCCAGACCGGTGCAGGTATTCCGTTGCTATGGCAGGCGCTGTCTGAGCGGCTGTCGGGTGAAATTGCCCAGCACGCGTTACGTCTGCCACCGGAGGCGGGGCGACTGCGCAGCCGTTTCTATCAGTTGCAGGCGATTGAGAAAGAGTGGAATGAAGAAGACGGCAGTGTAGGATTACAGATACGTATGCCCATCATTGAGTGGATGCGTTTATGTAAACAGGAACCGTCGCTGACCAGTTACATTGTTTGATATTGCCCAAACGCATTTACCTTAAAAATTGAAGATTGTCGCATTTCCGTTGCAGGCCCGAATACGCAGGATTTATCCGGGTATTTCGGATTTCAGCAGGGCGGCAACTGAGCAAATCCCTGGACGCTTACGCAGGTAAGTCACCGGGGAGAGCGAAGGCAGCCAGCATCGCTGCAATCCGAAAGATGAAGGGTAAAAATCGTAATTAAAATAAATGGAGTAGAGACATGGCGTGGAATCAGCCCGGAAATAACGGACAGGACCGCGACCCGTGGGGAAGCAGCAATAATCAAGGCGGCAACTCTGGGGGAAATAAGGGAGGACGGGAATCCGGGCCTCCTGATCTGGATGATATCTTCCGTAAGCTGAGCAAGAAGCTTGGTGGACTGGGCGGTGGCAAACAGAGCGACAACGGTCAGCGCGGCTCCGGCAGCGGTGGCAAAATTGTTGGCATCGTGGCTGTTGCTGCTGTGGTCATCTGGGCTGCAAGCGGTTTCTACACCATCAAAGAAGCGGAACGTGGCGTGGTAACGCGCTTCGGTAAGTTCAGTCACCTGGTTGAACCCGGTCTGAACTGGAAGCCGACATTCGTTGATCAAGTGCGTGCAGTCAACGTTGAGTCGGTGCGCGAACTGGCAGCGTCTGGCGTGATGCTGACCTCAGACGAAAACGTCGTGCGCGTGGAAATGAACGTACAGTACCGCGTGACCGATCCGGAACGTTATCTTTATGCTGTGACCAGCGCGGATGACAGCCTGCGTCAGGCGACTGACAGTGCGCTGCGCGGCGTAATAGGTCGTTCTACTATGGACCGCATTCTGACCGAAGGCCGTACCGTGGTACGTAGCGATACCCAGCGTGAAATTGATGAAACAATTCGCCCTTACAACATGGGGATCGCGGTGCTGGACGTCAACTTCCAGGCTGCCCGTCCGCCGGAAGAGGTGAAGTCTGCATTTGATGATGCGATTGCCGCACGTGAAAACCGCGAGCAGTACGTCCGTGAAGCAGAAGCTTACGCTAATGAGGTTCAGCCTCGTGCTAACGGCCAGGCGCAACGTATTCTGGAAGAGGCGCGTGCTTACAAAGAGCGTACCGTTCTGGAAGCGCAGGGTGAAGTGGCGCGTTTCGCCAAGATTCTGCCTGAGTATAAAGCGGCACCTGAAATCACTAAAGAGCGTCTCTACATTGAGACCATGGAACGCGTGCTGAGCCATACCCGCAAAGTACTGGTTAACGATCGGGGTAATAACCTGATGATGCTGCCGCTGGATCAACTGATGCGTGGCGGTCAGGCAACATCGGGCCAGAATGGTCAGAAAGGCGGTAATAGTTCTTCGCTGCCCGCCATCTCCGATCGCAACGCCAGCCGCAATGACACGTCGTCATACAGTCCGGACAATATCATGGATCAGCGTCGGGCGAATGCTCAGCGCAGCGACAGCCAGCGCGAAGGGAGAGAGTAATCGATGCGTAAGCCAATTGTTTTTTTAATTATTGTCGTGCTGGTGGCGCTCTATGCGTCGCTGTTTGTGGTGCAGGAAGGACAGCGAGGCATTGTCCTGCGCTTCGGTAAAGTCCTGCGCGACGGCGAAAACAAACCTCAGGTCTTTGAGCCGGGTCTGCATTTTAAGATCCCTTTCCTGGAAACGGTTAAAACGCTGGATGCACGCATTCAAACCATGGATAACCAGGCCGATCGCTTCGTCACCAAAGAGAAGAAAGATCTGATCGTGGACTCCTACATCAAATGGCGTATCAGCGATTTTAGTCGCTACTACCTGGCCACGGGTGGCGGTGATGTCTCTCAGGCAGAAGTGCTGCTGAAACGTAAGTTCAGTGACCGTCTGCGTTCTGAAATGGGGCGTCTGGATGTGAAAGATATCGTTACGGATTCCCGTGGTCGCCTGACCACTGATGTCCGCGACGCGCTGAATACCGGTTCTGCGGGCAGCGATGATGAAATCGCCACGCCTGCGGCTGATGATGCCATTGCCAGCGCAGCAGCCCGTGTAGAGCGTGAAACCAACAGCAGCGAGCCCGCGCCAAATCCGAACAGCATGGCCGCGCTGGGTATTCAGGTTATGGATGTGCGCATCAAGCAGATCAACCTGCCGACCGAAGTTTCAGACGCAATCTTCAACCGTATGCGTGCTGAACGTGAAGCGGTAGCACGTAGCCAGCGTTCACAGGGTCAGGAAGAGGCAGAAAAACTGCGTGCTCAGGCCGATTACCAGGTGACACGTACGCTGGCTGAAGCCCAGCGTGAAGCGCTGATCACACGCGGTGACGGTGATGCAGAAACGGCCCGGTTGTTTGCGGATTCGTTCAGCAAAGATCCTGACTTCTACGCCTTTATTCGTAGCCTGCGTGCCTATGAAAACAGCTTTAGCGAAAATCAGGATGTGATGGTGTTAAGCCCGGATAGCGACTTCTTCCGATATATGAAGGCGCCCTCTAACGCGACACGTTAAGAACTGATATAACCATCAGGCCGACAATGTTGTCGGCCTTTTTTTTGGGTATCAGAATGAAAACAAGCATCTGGATGGCACTGGCGCTGGTCTTAGTGCTGGAAGGGTTGGGACCGATGTTTATGCCACGCGCCTGGCGACGTATGATCCTGACGATGACCCGCTTGCCCGATCGCCTGCTGCACCGCTTTGGTGGCGGACTGGTCGTTGCGGGCATGGTGATTTACTGCATGCTCAGCCTGCATGGCAATTTGTAACCCGGTCCGTACCGGCTAAATTGTGTCTTTTAGCGGCTTTATGCCCAACATGTTGTAGTGATCAAAACTCAGGCAAAAAAGCGCGCAATCGTGTGCTAAAAGTGCTGAAAACCACGGGATCAGATGGTAGAATCCTTTTTTAAGCAATCGGTGATTTTGAGAAATGGGTAAGAACGTCGTCGTACTGGGCACCCAATGGGGTGACGAAGGTAAAGGTAAGATTGTAGACCTTCTGACTGAGCGCGCGAATTACGTTGTGCGTTATCAAGGCGGCCACAATGCGGGCCACACGCTTGTCATCAACGGTGAAAAAACCGTCCTCCACCTGATCCCTTCTGGCATTCTGCGCGATAACGTGACCAGCATTATTGGTAACGGCGTAGTGCTCTCTCCTGAAGCCTTAATGAAAGAGATGAAAGGCCTGGAAGCGCGTGGGATCCCGGTACGTGAACGTCTGCTGATTTCTGAAGCCTGTCCGCTGATCCTGCAATATCACGTTGCAATGGATATGGCGCGTGAAAGAGCGCGCGGTGCTAAAGCGATTGGTACGACCGGTCGTGGCATTGGCCCTGCTTATGAAGACAAAGTGGCGCGTCGTGCACTGCGTGTCAGCGACCTGTTTAACAAAGAAACCTTTGCTGCCAAGCTGAAAGAAGTGGTCGATTTCTACAACTTCCAGCTGGTTGAGTACTACAAAGAGCCAGCAGTGGACTTCGACAAAGTGCTGAGCGATGTGATGGAAGTGGCTGACATCCTCACGGGCATGGTGGTTGACGTCTCAGAACTGCTGGACAGCGCACGTAAGCGTGGCGACCTGATTATGTTTGAAGGCGCACAGGGTACGCTGCTGGATATCGATCATGGTACTTATCCGTACGTGACCTCGTCCAACACGACTGCAGGTGGCGTCGCAACCGGTTCAGGTATTGGTCCGCGTTATGTTGACTACGTGCTGGGTATCGTGAAAGCGTACTCAACCCGCGTGGGCGCAGGCCCGTTCCCGACCGAGCTGTTCGATGAAACCGGCGAATTCCTCTGTGCGCAGGGTAACGAGTTTGGTGCCACCACCGGACGTCGTCGTCGTACCGGCTGGCTGGATGCGGTAGCGGTTCGCCGTGCAGTACAGATTAACTCCCTGTCAGGTTTCTGCATGACCAAGCTGGACGTGCTGGATGGCCTGAAAGAGGTGAAAATCTGTGTTGCTTATCGCATGCCTGATGGCCGCGAAGTCACCTCTACGCCACTGGCGGCAGAAAACTGGGAAGGCATTGAGCCTGTCTACGAAACCCTGCCAGGCTGGAGCGAAACAACGTTTGGCGTTAAGACGCTGGAAGGTTTACCTCAGGCTGCGCGTGATTACATCAAGCGCGTCGAAGAGGTAACGGGTGTGCCGATTGATATTATCTCAACCGGTCCCGATCGCAGTGAAACAATGATTCTGCGCGATCCGTTCGACGCATAATGATTAAGGCCGGACGCTGTCCGGCCCTTGTTTTTCCACTCTTAGATGCCACTTAATACCCCTTCGCTTGTCAAAGCCTGTGCTGACTGAAAAAAACGCACGGTCAATCACACTCTGGTTTATCATCGTAGTTAATCGAATGGCGATCCGATTTAATCCTGACACCCATTGTAAGGCGAATAACGCAATGCCACGCCTGAAGGTTCACTGAGGTTACTGTGCAGCTCACGAGTTTTACTGATTATGGCTTACGGGCCCTGATTTATCTGGCCTCGTTACCTGAAGGCCAGCAGACCAATATTACCGCGGTGACGAACACGTACGGTTTGTCGCGTAACCATATGGTCAAAATCATTAATCAGCTGAGCCGGGCGGGATATGTCTCCGCGACGCGGGGTAAAAACGGCGGTATTCGTCTGGGCATGCCGCCACGTCAGATTGTAATCGGTGACGTGGTACGCAAGATGGAACCGCTACAATTAGTGGACTGCGCCGCCTGCTCCATCACGCCCGCCTGCCGTCTGAAGCAGGCACTGCACGACGCGGTGCAGCGCTTTTTGCATGAGCTGGATGGCTATACGCTGGCCGATTTGGTTGAAGGAAATACACCACTTTATGAAATCATCCTGTCCAAATCGCCGGCGGAAATAAATAACAAATGACATCGGAGGAACCGCTATGTCAAAAGATCCTTTTCAGGATAGAGAAGCTGAAAAATACGAAAACCCTATTCCAAGCCGTGAATTTATTCTGGCTCTGTTAGAAAAACGTGAAAAACCAGCCAGCCGTGAAGAGCTGGCTGAAGAGATGAATCTGCACGAAGAAGAGCACCTTGAGGCGCTGCGTCGCCGCCTTCGCGCCATGGAGCGTGATGGTCAGCTGGTGTTCACCCGCCGTCAGTGTTACGCCCTGCCAGAACGTCTTGATCTCCTGCGCGGTAAAGTCATCGGCCACCGCGATGGTTACGGCTTCCTGCGGGCAGAAGGTCAGAAAGATGACCTCTACCTCTCGGCAGAACAAATGAAGTTCTGTATGCACGGTGACGTCATTCTGGCGCAGCCGCTGGGTGCCGATCGCAAAGGCCGCCGCGAAGCGCGCGTGGTCCGCGTGCAGGAACCCCGCAATAACCAGATCGTTGGCCGCTACTTTACCGATGCCGGTGCAGGTTTCGTGGTGCCGGACGACAGTCGCCTGAGTTTTGATATTCTCATTCCGCCTGAAGAGACGATGAATGCCCGCATGGGGTCGGTGGTGGTGGTTGAGCTGGTTCAGCGTCCGAACCGTCGCAGCAAAGCGATTGGTAAAGTGACTGAGATTCTGGGCGATGATATGGGCACCAGCCTGGCGGTTGATATGGCTCTGCGTACCCATGAAATTCCGCACACCTGGCCGCCAGAAGTGGAAGCGCAGGTCAGCAAGCTGAAAGAAGAAGTCCCGGAAGAGGCCAAAAAAGGCCGCGTCGACTTGCGGAAACTGCCTCTGGTCACCATTGACGGTGAAGATGCCCGTGACTTTGATGATGCTGTCTACTGCGAGAAAAAACGCGGTGGCGGATGGCGTCTGTGGGTCGCTATCGCCGATGTGAGCTATTACGTTCGTCCTGGCACCCCACTGGATGACGAAGCCCATCAGCGTGGCACCTCCGTCTACTTCCCGTCGCAGGTGGTGCCGATGCTGCCGGAAGTGCTGTCGAATGGCTTATGTTCGCTTAACCCGCAGGTCGACCGGCTCTGCATGGTGTGCGAGATGACCATTTCGACCAAAGGTAAACTCACAGGCTTTAAGCATTACGAAGCGGTGATGAATTCTCATGCGCGTCTGACGTACAACAAAGTCTGGAACATCCTGCAGGGCGACAAAGCGCTGCGTCAGCAGTACGCGCCGCTGGTCAAGGATCTCGAAGAGCTGCACAACCTCTATCAGGTGCTGGATGCTGCACGTGAAGAGCGCGGCGGTATCTCGTTTGAAACGGAAGAGGCGAAGTTCATCTTCAACGCCGAGCGCCGTATTGAGCGGGTTGAGCGCGCTTCACGTAATGACGCCCATAAGCTGATTGAAGAGTGCATGATCCTGGCGAACATCGCTTCGGCACGCTTCGTTGAAAAAAATCAGGAACCGGCGCTGTTCCGCGATCACGATCGCCCGACCGACGAAAGCATCAAGAGTTTCCGCACCGTGCTCAACGAGCTGGGCCTGAGTCTGCCCGGCGGCAACAAACCGCAGCCTGTCGACTATGCGGCACTGCTGAAGCAGGTTGCCGATCGGCCTGATGCGGAAATGCTGCAAACCATGCTGCTGCGTTCGATGAAGCAGGCGGTTTACGACCCGGAAAACCGTGGTCACTTTGGTCTGGCACTTGCGTCGTATGCGCATTTTACCTCGCCAATTCGCCGCTACCCGGATCTCACGCTGCACCGCGCCATCAAATATCTGCTGGCAAAAGAGCAGGATGAAGGTAAAGGCCTGGTCCAGCGTGCCATTAAATACCTGATGCCGAAAGAGCGCAGCGTCGCCAAAGATATGACGACAGCGACCGGTGGCTATCACTACGACATGCCGCAGATGCTGCAACTGGGCCTGCACTGCTCCCTGACGGAACGCCGTGCCGATGAAGCGACCCGCGACGTTGCGGACTGGCTCAAGTGTGACTTCATGCAGGATCAGGTCGGCAACGTCTTCAACGGCGTCATCTCCAGCGTCACCGGATTTGGCTTCTTTGTTCGCTTAAGCGATCTGTTCATCGACGGTCTGGTTCACGTTTCAACGCTCGACAACGATTACTACCGCTTTGACCCGGTGGGTCAGCGTCTGATCGGTGAATCGGGTGGCCGTACCTATCGTCTGGGTGACACCGTGGAAGTGCGTGTCGAAGCGGTCCATATGGATGAGCGTAAGATCGACTTTGCCCTGATCTCCAGCCAGCGCCAGGTGCGTGGTGAAGGTAAAACCGCACGTGATCGGGCGAAGCGTGACGACAACGCGCCAGCGAAACGCCGTCGTAACGTGAACAAAAAGTCCAACTTCGAGCCGGACGCCGCATTCCGGGGAAACAAGGGCAAACCTGCCGCGGCGAATACCGAGAAAAAAAGTAAAAACGTCTCGGAAAAAACCCGTAAAATCGCCGCCGCTACCCGGGCGAAGCGCGCCAGAAAAAAAGCTGAGCCTGAAGGCTGAGCGTAACCTGATGCGCGTACCCGCCCTTTCTCATTGCAGAAAGGGCGGTCATTTATTCATTTCCAACCACTGAGCAGATCGATGAGCGAAATTATTTTTGGTATCCATGCCGTGCAGGCGCTGCTGGAACGTGATCCACAACGTTTCCAGGAAGTCTTTATCCTCAAAGGCCGCGACGATCGTCGCCTGCAACCCGTGGTCGCCGCGCTGGAAGCTCAGGGGATCGTGATCCAGCTGGCCGAGCGTAAATGGCTCGACAGCCAGGTTGAAGGCGGTGTGCATCAGGGCATCGTGGCACGGGTGAAGCCGGGTCGTCAGTATCAGGAAGGCGATCTGCCGGATCTGCTGCAGAGCCTGGAAAAACCCTTCCTGCTGGTGCTGGATGGGGTTACCGATCCGCACAATCTGGGTGCCTGCCTGCGCAGTGCCGATGCAGCCGGTGTTCATGCGATCATCGTGCCGAAAGATCGTTCTGCCCCCCTGAATGCCACGGCGAAAAAAGTCGCCAGCGGTGCGGCAGAAAATGTGCCGTTGATTCGCGTGACCAACCTGGCCCGTACCCTGCGTCTGCTGCAGGAGTACAACATCTGGGTTGTCGGCACCGCAGGTGAAGCTGACCATACCGTTTTCCAGAGCAAAATGACCGGCCCGATGGCGCTGGTGATGGGCGCGGAAGGGGAAGGCATGCGTCGTCTCACCCGCGAGCATTGCGATGAGCTGATCAGCATTCCGATGGCGGGCAGCGTCTCTTCGCTGAATGTCTCCGTCGCTACCGGCGTTTGCCTGTTCGAAGCGGTGCGTCAGCGCAACGCCTGATCCCCGATGTGATCCTCACCACAAATTAGTTTCTGTACCAGGCATAACTGCGCGTCATTCGTATATACCCAAAGGATTTCGGGTTGCATTGAGGCGGCAAGAGAACGAATCCCGATGAGCTTACATGAGTAAGTGATTCGGGTGAGTGAACGCAGCCAACAAAAATGCAGCTTGAAAGACGACGGGTATACTTACTGAGTGACATCCGCGAGGAGTGGTTATGACCTGGACAACACACACCGTTTTTAATCAGCCCCATCCTCTGAGCAACAGTAACCTGTTCCTGTCTGATACGCCGCTCGGCGAGGCACTCTCACGCGAAGGCGCGGGGTGGGATGGGGAATGGCTGGCGTCGGTAGGCCGCCAGCTGGGCAGCGCCGAGTCGCTGGAGCTGGGCCGGCTCGCCAACGCTGAACCGCCTGAACTGCAGCGCTACGATGCCCGTGGCGTCCGGCTGGATGACGTTCGTTTTCATCCTGCCTGGCACCTGCTGATGCAGGGCGTCTGCGCCAGTCGTCTGCATAACCTCAGCTGGCAGCCCACGGTGCGTGAACAGGCCAGCGTAGCGCGCGCTGCACGCTTTATTCTGCATGCGCAGGTGGATGCGGGCACGCTCTGCCCGGTGACCATGACGCACGCCGCCATTCCGCTGCTGCAGACGTATCTGCCCGCCGCGTTTGAGGGCTGGCTCGATCCGCTGCTCAGCGACCGCTACGACACGCATGCACAGCCCGGCGACCAGAAACGCGGATTGCTTATCGGGATGGGCATGACGGAAAAGCAGGGCGGCAGCGATCTCTTTACCAGCACCACCCGTGCCGAGCCGCTGGGCCCGCGCGGCGCGGGAGAAGCCTACCGCCTGACCGGTCACAAATGGTTCTTCTCGGTGCCGCAGAGCGATGCGCATCTGGTGCTGGCTCAGACGCCTGAGGGATTAAGCTGTTTTTTTCTGCCGCGCCTGTTGCCCGACGGGTCACGTAATGCCATCCAGCTTGAGCAGCTCAAAGATAAGCTGGGCAATCGCTCGAATGCCAGCTGCGAAGTGGAATTTCGCGAGGCGACCGGCTGGCTGCTGGGGGAGGAGGGTGAAGGCATACGGCTGATCCTGAAAATGGCCGGTATGACGCGCTTTGACTGCGCGCTCGGCAGTCATGGTCAGATGCGACGCGCCTTCTCTGTGGCGGTCTGGCATGCCCATCAGCGCCAGGTCATGGGGAAAAATCTGGTGGATCAGCCGCTGATGCGTCAGGTTCTGGCACAGCAGGCGCTGCAGCTTGAGGGGCAAACCGCACTGCTGATGCGGCTGGCACGGGCCTGGTCACAGCCCGCCAAACCGCATGAAGTCAACGTTGCCCGCTTATTCACGCCAGCGGCAAAATATGTGATTTGCAAAGCCGGTGCGCCGTTTGTGGCTGAGTCGATGGAAGTACTGGGGGGCATCGGCTACTGCGAGGCGAGTGAGCTGCCGCGCCTTTATCGTGACATGCCGGTTAACAGTATCTGGGAAGGTTCAGGCAATGTGATGTGCCTTGATGTCCTGCGGGTGCTTGCCCGTCAGGGCGAAGTCATGGCGATGCTGAGTCAGGAATTCGAGGCGGTGAAAGGGATCAATCGTCATTTCGATGCGCGCTGGCGACAGCTGCGGCTACAGCTTAGTCACGTTCCCGAAGAGCAGGCGCGAAACATCACCCACATGCTGTTGCAGCTGGCGACGGGCGCTCAACTCCTGAAATACAGTGAGCCACCGCTGGCTGATGCATGGTGCCAGCAGTGGCTCGATCGGCGGGGCTCACGCCCGCTTGACGCAGCAGTCACTGACCGGCTACTGGCCCGCGCCTGTGGCCGGTGAGGCACCGTAAAGAATCGCGCTGGCGTACCACAAACCGGGCATCACCGTTTCGCTCAGCATCACAATCTGATAGTAAGCCGCGCCAGCCTGATTGGCCCGGGCGGCGATGGCCCTCTGGGCATCATCCGGTGAGCCATGCACGTTAACGGTAATGTTACCCAGCTTCGGCAAACCGCCGCTCTGCGCCCGTGAAATCTCCTGCGCCTGTTGGGTGGGTGCAGGCGGGGCTTTTGGCGTGGTCTCAAGTGCGGAACAGCCTGCCAGCAACAGACTTATCATCAGTAAGTAAGCGAAACGCATAGCAAAACCCCTATTCAGGACGAAACAGTAAGTGTATGTCATCGCCCTGAATGACGTCAGGATTTCAGGCTGAAAACGCTGACCAGCTGGGTCAGGTGATGGCCTTTATCACTCAGATTTTGCGCGCTGTTTTCTGCCTGTGCCACCAGTTCGCTGTTCTGATGCGTCGCCTGGCTGATCTGGTTCATCGCCAGATTCACCTGGCCGATACCCGCCGCCTGCTCCTGCGCCGCCACGTTGATCTCGCCCATCAGCGCCTGTACCTGCTCGATGTGGGTCACAATGTCTGTCATGGCATCACGCGTCTGTTCAGACAGCTGGTGGCCCTCTGCTACGTTGCTGATAGAGGTGGCAATCAGTCCATCAATCTCTTTGGCGGCCTGCGCGGAACGCTGTGCCAGCGCACGCACTTCTGCGGCCACCACGGCAAAGCCGCGGCCCTGTTCACCGGCTCGCGCCGCTTCAACAGCCGCATTCAGTGCCAGAATATTGGTCTGGAAGGCGATTGACTCAATCACGTGCGTGATATCCGCAATGCTTTGCGATGACACCTTAATCGCCGACATGGTGTTGACCGAGCGTACCACTGTCTGGCTGCCATGACTGACGATATCGCTGGCTTCGGCTACCAGTGACATCGCCTGACGCAGGCTGTCAGCAGTGTGTTCGACCGTGGCACCAAACTGCTCCATGCTGGCAGAGGTCTGCTCCACGCTGCTGGCCTGACGTCCGATTTGCTCGCTGATGTTATGACTGCTGGCCGCGATGGTGTCCGTGCCGTCGCTGATCTCCTGCGCCGCACCGCGCACCTGGCCGACAATTTTTTCCAGACCATCGCCAATGCCGTTAATTGCAATGATCAACTGGCCCACTTCATCGCGACGGCGGGTATCCATATGAACCTGCAGATTCCCGGCGGCATACTGCTCCGCCAGATGGATCACCTGCTGCAGCGGACGGGTAATCGCCCGACGGCTGTACCAGACAAACCCCAGTGCGAAGATCACCACCAGAACCAGTCCGGTCATCAGGAACAGGTTACGGCTATGGGTAATCGGGGCGAGCAGACTGGCACGGTTAACTTCACCGGTAATCACCCAGTTCCAGCCTGGCAAATGCTGCCAGGCCAGCATCTGCTGCTCACCGTTGATCTCCACCTGCTGCATACCCTGCGGCTGCGTCAGGAGTGGCTGCAATGTCGCGCTATCCCAGTCTGGCCGTTTTCCTTCGTTGTGCTGATCGAACAGATACTCGCCCTGAGCCTTGCCAGGCGTACCGTTGAGCACAAAGAAATGACCGCTTTCACCCAGCCGGCGCGCCAGGATTTTTTCACGCATCAGGGCATACTGCTTATCAATGCCAACACCGACAAACAGGATAGCGACGACGTTGCCACTCTCATCTTTTACCGGCTGATATTGGGTGATGTAGCGATGGCCGAACAGTGTCGCCAGCCCCCGGTAGACTTCGCCCTGATGGACACTTTTCCAGGCGGCGCCACTGCGGTCAAGCTGCGTACCGATTGCGCGGCTGCCATCCTGCTTTTTCAGGGAGGTGGAAATGCGGATAAAATCATCGCCATTGCGCACAAAAATGGTCGCCACGGCGGCGGTACGTTCGGTGAAATCGTCTACGGCGGTCTGGTCGAGGTTCAGCGTTTTTAACCCGGCGCGCAGCACCGGCGTCGAAAAGTCACCGACCTGCACGTGGGCGCTTTCATCCAGGCTAAAGCGCTTAGGCAGAAAGCTGGTGAACAGGTCGGTATAATGAGACACCTCTTCGGTCAGGGTGGCGTTAAACATGGTGGCCATTTCACTGATGCCCTGCACCTGATTGTGCATGTCATCAATGGCGAGATTTTCCAGCTGGCGAGAGGCGTTGTGGCTTTGAGTCAGTGTCAGTACCAGCAACAGCAGTGCTACGCTGAGAGACGTCAGTACAGACAGCTTAACTCCGAGACTCAGTCCGCTGAGAGAGAGACGCTTCATAAATTACCTTTGATCACATTAGGGGAATACACGATCAACGGCAGAGCACGGGAAAAGTTTAGGACGAAATCCGGCGACGAAGCGCAGCGGGAGGCTTCGCTATTTCAGCGTCAGAACATACACTTGATGGGCACGTCTTGCCCCCGCTCAGGAGAGACCATGATTGAACTCACCACAGAAACGCTGGCCGGTATCGAATGCCTGCACGCCACGCCTGCCGGACAACGGCATCAGCCACTGCCGACCGTGCTGTTTTATCACGGCTTTACCTCCTCAAAAGAGGTTTACGCCTACTTCGCCGTTGCGCTGGCGCAGGCGGGATTTCGGGCAGTCATGCCGGATGCCGAGCTGCACGGCGCGCGTTATCACGGTGACGCCGATGCACGGCTGGGTCGCTTCTGGGACATTCTTAAACAGAACATTGATGAGCTGCCGCTGCTGGAGGCCGCGCTGCGTCAGGAGAATCTCATCGCGGGTGCGCGTTTCGCCGTGGCAGGCGCGTCGATGGGGGGCATGACGGCTCTGGGTGCCATGGCACGTTATCCGCAGATTCAGTGTGTCGCCTGCATGATGGGATCGGGCTATTTTATGCAGCTTAGCGAGTCGCTGTTTCCGCCGAAAGTGGCCGATACGCCGGACCAGAAGGCGCAGGTCGCGGCCCGCATGGCCCCGCTGGCAGACTATGATCCCTGTAACCATCTGCAGGCACTGGCAAACCGTCCGCTGCTGTTGTGGCACGGCGAGGCGGATGAGGTGGTGCCGTGGGCGGAGAGCGTACGGCTGGAGAGGGCGCTGCGGGATAACGGGCTGGCGCAGCATCTGACCTCACTGTCTGAAAAGCAGATTGGGCATAAGATCACCCCATCCGCATTGACGGCGCTGGTCAGCTTTTTTACACATCAGCTCTGAACAGACGGGCGGCGAATGCCTCTGCCGCCCGGAGATTACCGGCACTTACCAGTGTGCAGACGATTTTTCTGCTGCTCTGGCAGGCGCATTGACCGGGTTTCTTTCCGGCGTGTCCAGCCGGTTAACGTAGACATAACCCGATGCCGCTTCGCTGCTGTGACTTCTCATCTGCTGCGCACAGTCAGCATAGCTGGCAAGAGCGGGTGGAGACAGGAAGAGACCCAGTAAAGTGGCGATGACGAACGTTTTCATGCCCGACTCCTCACTTCAGGGAACACACTCTGAGAGACGCGACTAAGCGAACCGTCGCGTTCTTATTAAGTTTAGCGACTGAGCATATTATCGCCAGATCGTTACTCTGAACCTCTTCTTCAGCGTTTTTGAACAAACCGGTATTAACCCGTTGTATTTCTGTCATTAGCACAAAAAGCCACGGTATCTGGCACGCTACCGGCAATTTGTTTAAATGTGCGCTTGAGTTCAGGGGCCGTCACCAGTATGATTACGCGTCAATTTTTCAGCCGCATTCTCAGGCTGTGTCCCACAAGCGCTCGTTACGGCGAACGGTTGTGGGACACAGCCTATAACGTTCCTTGCTTCCATGGGCCGCGGCTGACCCCGACAGGAGGCTGAATAATCCGTAAGGAGCAATTTCGATGCGTCATTACGAAATCGTATTTATGGTTCATCCTGACCAGAGCGAACAGGTTCCTGGCATGATCGAGCGTTACACTGGTGCTATCACTGGTGCAGAAGGCACGATTCACCGTCTGGAAGACTGGGGCCGCCGTCAGCTGGCTTACCCGATCAACAAACTGCACAAAGCGCATTACGTTCTGATGAACGTTGAAGCGCCGCAGGAAGCGATCGATGAGCTGGAAACGAACTTCCGCTTCAACGACGCCGTTATCCGTAGCATGGTTATGCGCGTTAAAAACGCGGTAACTGAAGCATCACCGATGGTTAAAGCGAAAGATGAGCGTCGTGATCGTCGCGAAGATTTTGCTAACGAATCCGCTGATGAGTCAGATGCTGGGGATTCTGAAGAGTAATCCATCGTGACGGTTAATCGACTTCGCCTGTCTGGCACTGTGTGCAAGACACCGGTAAGAAGAGTTAGCCCGTCAGGAATTCCGCACTGTCAGTTTGTGCTTGAGCACCGCTCAGTGCAGGAGGAGGCCGGGTTTCACCGGCAAGCCTGGTGTCGTATGCCTGTTATTATCAGCGGCAGCGTCCATCAGGTGATTACTCAACATATAACGGTCGGCACGCAACTCACACTCGACGGTTTCATTAGTTGCCATCAGGCACGAAATGGCCAGAGCAAAGTGGTGTTCCATGCCGAGCAGATTGAATTGATAGATTCTGGAGACTAGCCTAATGGCACGTTATTTCCGTCGTCGCAAGTTCTGCCGTTTCACCGCGGAAGGCGTTGTTGAGATCGATTACAAAGACATCGCAACGTTGAAAAACTACATTACCGAAAGCGGTAAAATTGTCCCGAGCCGTATCACCGGTACTCGTGCAAAATACCAGCGTCAGTTGGCTCGCTGCATCAAGCGCGCGCGTTACCTGTCTCTGCTGCCGTACACTGATCGTCATCAGTAATCGGCAACTGTCCATTAACGACTTTAAGAGGATAAGGTAATGCAAGTTATTCTGCTTGATAAAGTAGCAAACCTTGGCACCCTGGGTGATCAGGTTAACGTTAAAGCGGGCTATGCTCGTAACTTCCTGGTACCACAGGGCAAAGCTGTTCCTGCTACCAAGAAAAACGTTGAGTTCTTCGAAGCACGCCGTGCTGAACTGGAAGCCAAACTGGCTGACGTTCAGTCTGCAGCTGCTGCACGCGCTGAGAAAATCAATGCACTGGGCACGGTCACCATCACGTCTAAAGCAGGCGATGAAGGTAAACTGTTCGGTTCAATCGGTACCCGCGACATCGCTGATGCAGTGACTGCAGCTGGCGTTGAAGTGGCTAAGAGCGAAGTTCGTCTGCCGAACGGCGTTCTGCGCACTACCGGTGAGCATGAAGTAGACTTCCAGGTTCACAGCGAAGTATTCGCTAAACTGAACGTGAAAGTTGTTGCTGGTTAATTTTATTAACTGAGCACCACATCAACGCCGGCCCTGTGCCGGCGTTTTTGTTTTTATCCCTTTCTGTTGGCTGCGGTTCGCGTCACTGCGCACGAATAAAGCTGCCATCTGGCTGACGGGTAAACAGCACCGGGCCGTTTGCGCCATCCACTGTCAGTCCGGTTACTGTCCCCTGCGCATCCTGACGAATTTTAACCTGCTGACCGCTTTTCAGTGAGCTGAGTGGCTGATCGCTGCCTTCCACCCGCGCCATCGCAAACACATCATTGACCGGCAGACTGTTGTCACGAAACAGCTGCGCCAGCGTCTGACCGGACGCGATGGTCAGGTTGCGCCACTCCCCCTGAGAGTCGGCTTTTGGCGTCTGCTGAGCGGGTGAAGAGGAGGACGGGCGGCTACCGTCGTTATCATAAATATCCGCCTGCATCGGCACCTCTTTTTCCGCCGAAGGGGTAACAGACTGCTCAACCGGATAGCGCAGCGTGCTGGCAGGCCAGAGAAACGCCACCAGCATAACCAGCAGGGCGGCCACAATGCCACGACGGTGCGGTGCAGGCAGCGGGTCCATCCAGCGAATGTTATCGGTGAAATGCCAGATACGCTGAAGCCAGGTCGGCAGGCGGGATGACGCGTCTGAAGCCATTCGGGGTTCCTCCTCTCCGGCAGGCTGCTGAGGCCTGCGTGCGGCCAGCCAGGTCTGCAGCCGGGATACAATATGTTGTGCACGCATCCTGCGGCGGCGTGGGGCAATCTGGCCCATGTTTGCTCTCTTATTCAGGTACTACAGACGGGGTAATCCCCGTCGATAGTTATAGTATGGGCAATACCGGCGCGAAGTGCCTGCCAGCATTGATAAATTTGACGGCTCTATTGTTTCTCTTTCATCAGTAAAAGTCATCTGCGACGCAGGGCATTTTACGCCAGCGGCCTGCGCTGCTATGCTGCCGGTTCGAATTTATCCGAGAGTGAAAGGAACGAAGATGACTACCCCTTCTTTCGACAGCGTCGAAGCACAAGCAAGTTACGGTATTGGTTTACAGGTTGGCCAGCAGTTGCTGGAATCTGGTCTGCAGGGTCTGCAACCAGAAGCACTGCTCGCGGGTCTGCGCGACGCGCTGGAAGGGAACTCGCCGGCCGTACCGGTTGATGTGGTTCATCGCGCACTGCGTGAAGTGCACGAACGCGCTGAAGGCGTGCGTCGTGAGCGCACCGAAGCCATGGCAGCAGAAGGCCAGGCGTTCCTGCAGGAACATGCACAGCGTGAAGGCGTGAGCAGTACTGAGTCAGGCCTGCAGTTCAGCGTGATTACGCAGGGGGACGGTCCAATCCCATCACGTCAGGATCGCGTACGTGTTCACTACACCGGTAAACTGATCGACGGCAGCGTGTTCGACAGCTCGGTTGCCCGTGGCGAACCAGCGGAATTCCCGGTAAGCGGTGTTATTCCTGGCTGGATCGAAGCACTGACTCTGATGCCGGTTGGCTCAAAATGGGAACTGGTTATCCCACAGAGCCTCGCGTATGGCGAGCGCGGTGCGGGTGCCTCTATCCCACCCTTCAGCACCCTGATCTTCGAAGTTGAACTGCTGGAAATTCTGTAATCGCCGGACGCTGCAACCACGCCGGTTGCAGCGTTTTCTCCCGCCTTATTTCTGCTGTAAATTTACCTGCCATAGCGCAAAGCCGATCGCATCTGTCCCTTTGGGCTGAAGCGGATACTGCGCATGTTGCTGAATAAATCCGGTCGCTTTATCCCCCGGTGCCGTTTCAAACTGGATATCGAGCGGGGTCGATGAAGTAATCGGGGCCAGACGCCAGTTATTGTCCGCCTTTGGCTGAACTGCACCGTGTGCTTTGGTTTCAGCACTGATATAAGCCGCAACCACAGCGCGGTTCTCATCCGGCGAAGCAAAGGCGATGGACTTATCGCCGGTGCCAGCAAACTTGCCGCCATAGGCACGGTAGTTATTGGTCGCGACCAGGAAAACAGCCTTCGGATCGACGGGCTTACCCTGCCAGCTAAGCTGACGGATACGTGAAGCGTCAGGGTGGATCAGCTTGCACTCCGCGTCGTAGCGTGCGGGCTGGGTCACATCAATCTGGTAATTCACCCCATCAATCACATCAAAGTTATAGGTGCGGAAATCCCAGTTGATCAGCGACTGCGTTTCAGGGCTGTGCGGATCGATCTGGTTAAACTGGCCCGCTGAGCACTCCAGCCACTCTTTTACCTGCGCACCGGTGACTTTCATCACCACCAGCGTATTGGGATAAAGATAGAGATCGGCAGCGTTACGGAAGGTCAGCGCGCCTTTCTCCACTTCGGTATAGCTGGACGGATCGTTTTTACGTCCGCCTGCTTTAAACGGCGCAGCAGCAGAGAGCACCGGCAGGCGGCCCAGATCCGGATCGCCCTGTATAAAGTGCTCCACATAGGCACGCTGTGCATTATTGACGATCTGCACTGTGGGGTCGTCCTGGACCAGCGACAGATAGCTGTACATCACGTCAGCGGACTTACCGATGGGTTTTGCCACAAACTCCCGCGTTGCACGGTGATCGTCAGCCAGCACCTTCACCAGCGCCGGATCCTCGGCGGCCAGCGATTTCTTCGCGGCGATGTCGTAGACTGGCCTCGCCTCGGCTTTGCCGCTGCTCACCTGCCAGCGTCCGCCCTCATTGTTCAGCACCAGGTCTACCACCCCCAGATGATCGCCCCACATGCCGGGCATCACCGCCGGAATTCCGTTCAGCGTGCCGTTAGCGATGTCTGCGCCCCTGATGCTGGCAAATTCCTTGCTGGGGAAGACCGCATGCGCATGGCCAAACAGGATAGCGTTGATGCCTTCCACCTGGCTGAGATAGTAAACCGAATTCTCTGCCATTGTGTGCCAGGGCTCGCTGCTCAGACCGGAGTGGGGAATAGCAATGATCACATCGGCCCCCTGCGCACGCATCTCAGGCACGTAGCGGCGTGCCGTCTCGGTGATGTCATCGACACGCACCTTGCCCTGCAGGTTGGCTTTATCCCACACCATGATCTGCGGCGGCACAAAACCGATGTAGCCAATCTTCAGGGTCTGCGTTTTGCCCTCGCGATCTATCACCGTAGTGGATTTGATGAGGTAAGGCGTAAACAGCGGCTTACCGCTCTTCACATCAATCACGTTGGCATTCACATAAGGAAAGCGGGCACCCGCCAGCGCTTTTTTCAGGTAGGGCAGGCCATAATTGAATTCATGATTGCCGAGGTTACCTACGCTGTAATCCAGCGTGTTGAGCGCCTTGAAGACCGGATGGATTTCCCCTTCACGCAATCCCTTTGCCGCCATGTAGTCGCCCAGCGGGCTGCCCTGAATGATGTCGCCGTTATCGACCAGCAGGCTGTTTTTCACTTCATTGCGTGCGGCGTGGATCAGCGTGGCGGTTCGCACCAAACCAAACTTCTCGGTTGGCGTGTCTTTGTAGTAGTCGAAATCCATCATATTGCTGTGCAGATCGGTGGTTTCCAGTACGCGTAAATCCACCGTTGCGGCCTGTGTGGCGATGGAAACGCTCAGGGCCAGTAACATCATTCCGGGCTTAAACATGCTTGCTCCTGCTGCAAATTAAATTAAGGCTCTCAAAATAATGTAAAAGCATGACAGATAGTCATTTTAAATCGTGATGGATATAACGTTTTGGCGCATCGGTGAGCGGCCTGTTCTGATACGACGGTGGCGCAGCGGCGCAGGCGTGGCGATAAACGGGTAACTATGGTATTGATATATCTATAAATTGATGGGAAAGCCCGCCTGAGAATGAGCACGGCAGGCTGAACTGCTAAAATGTCTCTAGCTGGGGTGAACCGATCTCACAGCAGACAGACACAACGAGGTGAAAAATGTTAGAGCAAATCTGCCAACTGGCACGCGAAGCGGGCGACGCGATTATGCAGGTCTATAACGGTGCCGCGCCGCTTGACGTTTCTCACAAATCGGACGATTCACCGGTGACCGCCGCCGATATCGCGGCGCATGACGTCATCATGAAGGGCCTGAAACAGCTCTCGCCTGAGATCCCGGTGCTGTCAGAAGAAGATCCCGCCGCCTGGGAGGTGCGTCAGCACTGGCAGCGTTACTGGCTGGTCGATCCGCTGGATGGCACCAAAGAGTTCATCAAACGCAACGGCGAATTTACCGTCAACATTGCGCTGATTGACGCGGGCAAGCCGGTGATGGGCGTGGTTTATGCGCCGGTGCTGGACGTCATGTACTCCGCTGCAGACGGCAAAGCATGGAAAGAGGAGGGCGGTCAGCGCGAGCAGATTCATGCCCGTGACGCGCGTCCTCCGCTGGTGGTCGTCAGCCGTTCCCATGGCGACGACGAGGAGATGAAAGAGTACCTGAAGCAACTGGGTGAGCATCAGACCGTTGCAACCGGCTCTTCGCTGAAGTTCTGCCTGGTGGCGGAAGGTAAAGCCCAGCTCTATCCCCGTTTCGGGCCAACTAACATCTGGGATACCGGCGCAGGCCATGCTGTTGCGATGGCCGCAGGCGCGCATGTACACGACTGGCAGGGAAAAACGCTGGACTACGCGCCGCGTGAATCCTTCCTTAATCCTGGCTTCCGCGTCTCATTGTTTTAAGGCTGGCGAAGCCTGCCATCCTCTGACACCCCGGCGTGCGATCCTCCTGCCGCCGGTGTGTCAGCGGTTATTCCTTCAGCAGTGAGGTGACCAGCGCCATCACTTTTGTCACTTCATCCTGCGTCAGCGACCCATCCTTCACAAATTTCACGTTGCCCTGTTTATCCAGCACCACAATGGCAGAACCGGCAGGCTGTAACTGCCAGGCATGCTGCACATTGCCCTTGCTGTCGATGACAAATTGCGACCACGGATACTGCTGCTTGTTGGTTTCGACGCTGCTGCGCACAAACATGCCCGTCCCCGGGATAGCATCATCGGTGTTCACGATAGTGGTGGTCTGATAGCGGTCGTGCGGCAGCTTCGCCGCTTTGATCGCCTCAATCAACGCCGCGTTCATCTCTTTAGCGGATGAGCGACCGGCAATATGCTGGACTACGCGAACTTTTCCACTGAGCTGCGCGCTATTCCAGTTTTTATAGCTAAACTTCTCCTGCTGTAATAACAGTTCGCCTTTATCATTGACCCCAACGGGGGGGACCCGCACCTCCTGTCTGAGGTTATGGGCCATCACGCTTGCCGGTATCAGTAAAGACAACGCCGCAGCTGCCAGAATATTTCGCATTGCTATTTCCTTAAGTGATCAGACCAGTCAGTCATTTTACTGCAATAGTAAGCAGGGATGATGCGCCTGTCCTGGAAAGGTGTCAGGTTTGTTATGGCCGCCACAATTCCTTAACCAATGAAGGTTTATACTGTGTTGTGTGAGCCTGATAACAGAGTGTTCTGTAATGATGTGTCAATTCAGTAAAAAAATTCACTTTTCGGAACACCAGTCGGTTTGAGTGTTCTATAGTTATCGCGTATTCGCGCTTCATGGGCTGGAGCCAAATTTGGAAACAGCGAAGCGTGCTTTAAAAATGTACAGGAGTTAGTCAGCATGAAGATCTTCCAGCGCTATAATCCGCTACAAATAGCGAAATATGTAAAAACGCTGTTCAAAGGAAGGTTGTACATCAAGGATGTTGGCGCGTTCGAGTTCGATAAAGGGAAAGTCTTAATCCCACGCGTCAAAGACAAACAGCATCTGAGCGTGATGTCAGAAATCAACCGCCAGGTCGTTCGTCTCAAGCTTGAGTTCAACTAATTAAAAGGGCGCCGGTGGCGCCCTTAGTGTTTATCCTGCCTTTTGTCAGTCTGAACCTGGACAGTGCTCTCCATCCTCACGGTCGCCGTATATGCGCCGGTTCAGTCAGTCTACTCTTCTTCGCTTTTCGTCATGCTCAGCACCGGCGGGCGCTCATCGATTCGGGTGACCAGCAGCTGGTCGATACGATAGCTATCAATATCCACCACTTCGAACTTGTAGCCAGCAAACTTCACAAAATCGGTACGCTTCGGAATCTTACGCAGCATATACATCATAAAGCCGCCGATAGTTTCGTAGTTGCCTGACTGCGGGAAATCATCAATGTCGAGCACGCGCATCACGTCATCAATCGGCGTGCCGCCTTCAACCAGCCATGAATTCTCATCACGCGCCACAATCTGCTCTTCCATGCCCTGGCCTACCAGATCACCCATCAGCGTGGTCATCACGTCATTCAGGGTAATAATGCCCACGACCAGCGCATATTCGTTCATGATCACCGCGAAATCTTCACCGGCGGTTTTAAAACTTTCCAGCGCTTCGGAGAGAGTCAGCGTGTCCGGCACAATCAGCGCAGAGCGAATCTGCAGGCCGCTGTTCAGCGCCATACTCTGATTGCCCAGCACGCGCAGCAGCAGCTCTTTAGAGTCAACATACCCGACGATATGATCGATATCACCGCTACAGACCAGAAACTTGGAGTGGGGATGTTCGGCGATTTTGGTCTTGAGGCTGGTCTCATCTTCATGCAGATCAAACCAGACGATATTCTCACGTGAGGTCATTGAAGAGGGAACGGTACGCGATTCCAGCTCAAACACGTTTTCAATCAGCTCATGCTCCTGCTTACGCAGCACGCCCGCCAGGGCACCCGCTTCAACGACGGCGTAGATGTCGTCAGAGGTGATGTCATCTTTACGCACCATCGGCAGTTTGAAAATACGGAAAAAGACGTTCGCCAGGCCGTTAAACAGAAACACCAGCGGACGCATTACCAGCAGGCAGAAACGCATCGGATTGATGATGCGCAGCGCAATGGTTTCCGGCGCGACCATGCCGACCCGCTTCGGCGTTAAGTCGGCGAACAGAATAAACAGGCTGGTGACGATGGTGAAGGAGCAGATAAAGCTGAGCTGTTCTGCCAGTTCCGGCGAGACAAATCGGTTAAACAGGCCGCTGAAAACCGGGGAAAACGCAGCATCGCCGACAATACCCCCCAGGATAGCAACGGCGTTGAGGCCAATCTGCACCACGGTGAAGAACATGCCCGGCGTTTCCTGCATTTTAAGCACGCGCTGCGCATTAACATTGCCTTCATCGGCCAGCAGTTTCAGTTTGATTTTACGGGCGGCCGCCAGCGATATCTCTGACAGAGAAAAAAAGGCACTGATGACGATCAGCAATAGAATGACAAGTAAGCTATCTAACATATGAGATCCAAAGGGTTATCCACTTGTCATTTTTGGCCTGGGCAGCGTGGGTAAGCGCAAACAGAGTTGGTTTATCCGTGAAACACAGCTATCCGTGCCAAAAATGTCTGCGCCTGTTCGACAAGAAGAGCGATGTCGGGGCAGAAATGAAAACAGGCGAAATGCCTGTGGTGGCAGATTATAGCAGGAGCGCTCATTGTGCCGCCAGAGGGCAAACCGCCGCATCAGACAGCATCTGCGGCCAGAGCGGCGGGTTATCGGCTCGGATTTATCTGAGTGAGCCATTCAGAACTGATCATTCCACCCCGCAGGAGTTGTATCGCGATCCCCAATTGCCGACAATACCCCGTTATTTGACTGAGATGTCAGCGTTGCGCCGCCGTTTGCCATAAAGTGCGGCTATGATGAGGGTGTTGCCGTTGCGGTAGTGCGGGCAAAGATGATTAATAAGTGCCCCGCGGAAAAGGGGCCGGCATGATTAACAGGAGTACAGGTGCCACGATTTTATGTTTATTGCATAGCTGGCCTGCTACTTGCCGCGCCCGCCCTTGAGGCGGCGACCGTGCGATTACAGGTAGACGGCTTAACCGGGGATCTCCAGAAAAATGTCAGGGCGCGCCTGTCGACCATCGGCAGCGATGAGGTCTCTAACGATGGGCGTTTTCGCGCACGTGTCTCTGTTGCGATAAAAGAGGGGCTGCGCGCACTCGGTTATTATGAGCCGACCATCGATTTTGAATCCCGCCCCGCGCCTGCGCAGGGGGGACGCCCGGTGTTAGTGGCGCATGTCACCCCCGGCGAACCGGTAAAAATCGGCGGCAGCACCATCGTGGTCGAAGGCGATGCCCGTAACGACGCCGATTATAAAGCCTGGGTCAAAGAGGGACGGCCAAAACCAGGCACGCAGCTTAACCACGGGCAATATGACAAATTCAAAAGCGGCTTCTCTAATCTCGCGCTGCGTAACGGCTATTTCGACGGCACTTTCAAAAAAAGCCAGCTCGGCGTCTCGGTTGAGCGGCATGAAGCCTTCTGGGATATTGACTACGACAGCGGCGAGCGTTATCGCTTTGGTGACGTGACGTTCCAGGGGGCGCAGATTCGCGAAGCGTACCTGCAAAACCTGGTGCCGTTCAAAGAGGGGGATTACTACAGCTCCCGCGATTTAGCCGAGCTTAATCGCCGCCTCTCGGCCACCGGCTGGTTTAATTCGGTCGTGGTCGCGCCCGAATTCAGCAAAGGACGCCAGACCAAAGTACTGCCGCTGAGTGCCGTGATGTCACCCCGCACCGAAAACACCATTGAAACCGGCGTCGGCTACTCCACAGACGTGGGTCCACGCCTGAAAGGCACCTGGAAAAAGCCGTGGATCAACGACAGCGGCCACAGTCTTGCGGCCAGCGCCTACGTGTCTGCGCCGGAACAGCAGGTCGATCTCAGCTATAAAGTGCCGCTGCTGAAAAGCCCGCTTGAGCAGTACTACACCTTCTCTGGCGGTCTGAAGCGCACCGATCTCAACGACACTAAATCCGATACCACGACGCTGGCGATGTCGCGCAACTGGGACAGCAGCAGCGGCTGGCAGAAGGCCGTTAACCTGCGCTGGAGCCTGGACCACTTTACGCAGGGCAGCGTGACCAACACCACGATGCTGCTCTATCCCGGCGTCAGCGTAAACCGCACCCGTTCACGTGGCGGTCTGATGCCGACCTGGGGTGATTCTCAGCGCTATTCCGCCGACGTCTCGGACACGACGTGGGGATCTGACGTCGACTTCCTGATTCTGCAGGCGCAAAACGTCTGGATCCGGACTTTGGGCGACAGTCATCGCTTTGTGGCGCGCGGCAATCTTGGCTGGATCGAAACCAACGATTTCGACAAAGTCCCGCCGGATCTGCGCTTCTTTGCCGGGGGTGACCGCAGTATTCGCGGCTACAAATACAAAAACATTTCACCGCGCGATGATGACGGCAAGCTGACCGGTGCATCTAAACTCGCCACCGGATCGCTGGAATATCAGTACAACGTGACCGGAAAATGGTGGGGCGCGGTGTTTGTCGACTCAGGCGAAGCGGTTAACGACATCAAACAAAGCAACATCAAAACCGGTGCGGGCGTCGGCGTGCGCTGGTCTTCACCGGTGGGCCCAATCAAATTTGATATCGCCAGACCCATCGGGGATGACGAGACACATGGATTACAATTTTACGTAGGACTGGGGCCAGAACTATGAAGCTGTGGAAAAAGGTCCTGATCGGTATTCTGATCTTTCTGGTATTGCTGCTGGGCGGCGTGGCATTTTTAATCGGTACGACGCCGGGGCTGCATTTAGTGCTGAAGGGCGCGTCGCGCTGGGTGCCAGGTTTGTCGATCAAACAGGTCGATGGCGGCTGGCGTAACCTGACGCTTAACGGTCTGCGTTACGAAATGCCAGGCGTCAGCGTGGATGCCGGGCAAATCCATCTGGCGGTGGATCTCAACTGCCTGCTGCACTCCTCCGTCTGCGTTAACGATGTCTCTCTGCGCGATATCAGCGTGGTCGTTGACAGCAAGAAGATGACACCGGCTGCGCCCGCGCCAGAAGAAGAGAGCGGTAACACGAACCTCAGCACCCCCTATCCCATCACGCTGCGCCATCTTGGTCTGCACAATATCAATGTCAAAGTGGATGACACGGCGA
Organism: Pantoea sp. GD03673; assembly: GCF_029844725.1. Lineage (GTDB taxonomy): Bacteria > Pseudomonadota > Gammaproteobacteria > Enterobacterales > Enterobacteriaceae > Pantoea. Next base: position 373,643 of record NZ_JAOCKJ010000006.1, on the reverse strand, counting down.
TTTCGCTGCTCGACTTCACAACCGGTCTGCAGTGGCAGGATCGTGCGCTGACGCTGAACCCGACACACATTCAAAGCCTGCTGATTGCGCTGCCGAAAGCGGCGAAAGTGGTCAATGACGAGGTGGTTGAGCCGAAAGTCCAGCAGCCACATCCCGCGGAGAAACCGCTGGGTGAAACGCTGCAGGCGATGTTTGCGCAGCCCCTGCTGCCAGCGTTGCCCGACTTCCGTCTGCCGCTGGATATTGAGGTGCAGCAGATTCTGGGTGAACAGCTGCGCATTACCGGTGACACCGACATTTCCGTCAGCCGCTTACTTCTGAAAGCCAGCACGGCCGATCGCCACATGCAGCTGACGACGCTGGAAGTGGACTCGAATCTTGGCAACCTCCAGGGTAGCGGCCAGGCGACACTGGCGGATAACTGGCCGGTCGATTTCACCCTGAACGGCACGGTCAACACCGACCCGGTTAAAGGCGAAAAACTGGCGCTGAAACTGAACGGTGCGATGCGCGATGAGCTGAAGCTGGGGCTGAACCTTTCAGGCCCGGTGAAGGCGCAACTGGATGCCACGACCCAGCTGGCGGTGGCGGGACTGCCGCTGTCACTGCAGCTCACCAGCCCGCAGCTGCGCTGGCCGCTAACCGGTCCGGTACAGTATCAGGCGGATAACCTGGATTATCAGTTCAAAGGCAAAGCCACCGATTATGTGATGTCACTGCAAACCGCCGTGAAGGGCGAGTCTGTGCCACCGGCGACGGTCTCACTGACGGGTAAAGGCAACGTTGAGCAGTTCAGCCTGGATCGCCTGCGCGTGGCTGCGCTGCAGGGCAACATCGATCTTACCGCGCTGGTGGACTGGAGTAAGGCGATCAGCTGGCGCAGTGAATTGACGCTGGCCGGGATCAACACCGCTAAGCAGTACCCGGACTGGCCTGCGCGACTGGATGGCAAAATCACCACCCGGGGCAGCCTGTATGGCGGCAGCTGGCAGCTGAGCGTGCCGCAGCTCCAGCTGAAAGGGAATGTGAAACAGAACGCCGTGACCGCAGATGGCTCACTGAGCGGTAACAGCTACAACCAGTGGACGGTGCCGGGCATTAAGCTGGCACTGGGACGCAACCAACTGGATGTTAAAGGGGCGCTGGGCGACAGTCTGGATCTGGATGCCAGCATCGATGCGCCACAGCTCGACAATGCGCTGCCGGGTCTGGGCGGTGTCGTCAGCGGCACCCTCAAAGCGCGTGGCACCCTGAAGGCACCGCAGCTGCTGGCCGATCTCAACGCCCGTGGCCTGCGCTGGCAGCAGATGCAGATCAATCGCGTCACCCTGAATGGCGACGTCCGCTCCGGCGAGCAGGTGGCGGGTAAGCTGCAACTGCGCGTCGAGCAGCTGAAGCAGGATGCGCTGAACATCAGCCTGCTGACGCTGAATGCGGACGGCAACGAGCGTCAGCATCAGCTGAAGCTCAATGTGCAGGGCAAACCGGTCTCTGGTCAGCTGGCGCTGAACGGCAGCTTTGATCGTCAGGCCGGGCGCTGGAAAGGCTCGCTGAACGATACCCACTTTGATACGCCTGTCGGCGAGTGGCGTCTGACGCGTGCGATGGCAATCGACTATCTCAACAGCCGTCAGACAGCGACCATCGGGCCACACTGCTGGCAGAACCCGAATGCACAGATTTGTGTACCGGAGCCGGTGGAAGCCGGGCCAGCAGGTAAGGCGCATGTGGTGCTGAATCGCGTTGACCTGGCGATGGTGAAGCCGTTTATGCCGGATGCGACCCAGCTCAGCGGCCTGTTCAGCGGTGATGTGCGCGTCAACTGGACTGCCGACGGTGCTCTGCCGACCGGAACCGTGGCGCTGAAAGGCACCGGCGTGAAAGTGGTGCAGGATGTGCAGGGCAATAACCTGCCCATCGCCTTCGACACGCTGAACCTTAATGCCGCACTGCGGAACGGACGCGCCCAGCTCGACTGGCTAATCCGCATTGCCGGTAACGGGCAGCTGGATGGCAACGTGCAGATCGACGATCCGCAAAACCGCCGCACGCTGGGGGGTAACGTTAACATCCGCAATGTCTCCCTGGCGATGCTCAACCCGGCACTGATGCAGGGTGAGAAGATCAAAGGCAGCCTGAACAGCAGCCTGCGTCTGGGCGGCAGCATCCAGCAGCCACAGGTGTTTGGTCAGCTTGGCCTGACGGGTGTCGATGTGGATGGCAACTTTATGCCGGTCGACCTGACGGCGGCCAGCCTGAATCTGGTGTTCAACGGCATGAATTCTACCCTGAACGGGCTGGTGCAGACCGCGCAGGGCAACATCAACCTGAGCGGTAACGCTGACTGGAGCCAGCTTGATAACTGGCGTGCGCGCATTGCGGCGCAGGGTAGCCGGGTTCGCGTGACCGTGCCGCCTATGGTGCGCATGGACGTCTCGCCCGATCTGGTGTTTGAAGCGACGCCAGCGGCCTTTAACCTTGATGGCCGGGTCGATATTCCGTGGGCACGCATCACCGTGCAGGAAGTGCCGGAAAGCGCAACCGGCGTCTCGTCGGATGAAGTGATGCTGGATGAACAGCTCAAGCCTATCGCACCGAAAACCGCCGCGATTCCGATTAACAGCAATCTGGTGATCCACGTCGGCAACGATGTCCGGCTCTCGGCGTTTGGCCTGAAAGCGAAACTGAATGGCGATCTGAAGATGGTTCAGGATCGGTCGGGTCTGGGCTTAAACGGTCAGATCAACATTCCGTCCGGTCGCTTCCACGCCTATGGTCAGGATCTGATTGTGCGTAAAGGCGAGCTGCAGTTCGCTGGCCCGCCGGATCAGCCTTACATCAACCTGGAAGCCATCCGTAACCCGGATGCCACCGAAGATGGTGTCACTGCGGGTCTGCGCGTTACCGGCCTTGCCGATGAGCCGAAAGCGGAAGTCTTCTCCGATCCGGCGATGTCGCAACAGGAAGCCCTGTCCTACCTGCTGCGCGGTCAGGGACTGGGCAGTGACGGCGACAGTAACGCCCTTACTTCGGCGCTTGTTGGCTTAGGGGTTGCACAAAGTGGTCAGGTTGTGGGTAAAATCGGGGAGACATTCGGTGTCAGTAATCTGGCCGTTGATACTGCGGGTGTTGGCGACAGCCAGCAGGTGCAGGTCAGTGGCTATGTACTACCGGGTCTGCAGGTAAAATACGGTGTTGGCATATTTGATTCACTGGCGACGTTAACCTTGCGTTACCGCCTGATGCCCAAACTCTATCTGGAAGCCGTGTCCGGTGTGGATCAGGCTCTCGATTTGCTCTATCAGTTTGAGTTTTAGCAATGCGAATAATTGTCTACGGCAGTTTACGGCGCAAACAGGGAAACAGTCACTGGATGACGAATGCGCAGTGGCTGGGTGATCACCAGATTGAAGGCTTTGAGCTGTACAGTCTGGGGCATTATCCCGGCGTCATAGAGGGCAATGGAGCGGTACATTGTGAAGTGTACCGCATTGATGCCTCAACGCTTGCGGAGCTGGATGCGCTTCGCACTAAGGGAGGAGAGTACAAACGTTATCTGACTCAGACGCCGTTTGGCAGTGCATGGCTTTATGTCTATCAACGCTCAGTGGCAGGACGCCAGCGCATTATGAGTGGTGACTGGCTGAAGCGTGATGAGCAGCCAGAGGCCTGAACAAAAACACCGTCCGGATGGACGGTGTTTTTTTTTCGACTCAGAGAGCAGCAGAATTACTTCTTCTGTGCGCGCTCGTACGAGGAGATGATTTCGGCTTTCGCGGCTTCGGCATTATCCCAGCCATCCACTTTTACCCATTTGCCTTTTTCCAGATCTTTGTAGTGCTCAAAGAAATGGGTGATCTGGGCACGCAGCAGTTCTGGCAGGTCGTTCACATCTTTAATGTGATCGTACTCTTTAGACAGCTTGGTGTGCGGAACGGCAACCAGTTTGGCATCTTCGCCAGACTCGTCGGTCATTTTCAGCACGCCAACCGGACGGCAGCGGATCACGGAGCCTGGCACCAGTGGATACGGGGTCGGAACCAGTACGTCAACCGGATCACCATCCAGTGAAAGGGTGTGGTTGATGTAGCCGTAGTTGCACGGATAGAACATCGCGGTAGACATGAAACGGTCTACAAACAGGGCACCAGACTCTTTATCAACTTCATATTTGATCGGATCAGCGTTTGCTGGGATCTCAATGACAACGTAGATATCTTCTGGCAGGTCTTTACCTGCTGGCACCTGGTTCAAACTCATCTGGCATTCCTTCAGTAGTCGTATGTTGAGTGTCGGCTATTATAGCCAACTGACTCTGAAAGTATGCCCTCTTTTTGGCGTTTCGGAATGCGCCCAAACGCTACTTAGCCGCCACAAACAGCGAAACAATGCCTGCAGCAATCAGTGGCCCTACCGGTACGCCGCGAAAGAACGCTACGCCAATCACCGTCCCGATCAGGAGTCCCCCGATGACCGACGGCTGCACGCTCATAAAGTTCACCCCCCGACCGCCCAGCCAGGCGACAAAAATTCCCACCAGAATCGCCACAATCGACTTCCAGTTAGCAAACGACTTGAGCAGCGCGGAGGCGGGCAGTGAGCCGCTGGCCAGCGGTGCCATCACCGCCACGGTAAGAATAATGATGCCTAAGGTGATGCCCTGTTTTTCTACGTAGGGGAAAAACTGCGCCAGCGGGGTCATTTTGATCGCCAGCAGCACCAGAATGGAGAGGGTGACGGCGTTGTTGTGAACGAAATAACTCAGTACGGCAAGGCCGATCAGAATAAGCGTTGAGGCGTAAGCAGCCATGATTTCTCCCTGAAGGTGAATGAGCGCACTGACGTCAGTCAGCGCAAAATCCGATTATTGTTCAGCAATCATCAGGATTCGCACAACTGCCCTGGCTCAGTGACTGCAACATCAGCGCCTGATTACGCACCAGGCTCAGATGCTGGGCGCTCAGGGCCACGCTGCCCAGCGTACCCTGAGATTGCAGCTGGCTACGGCTCGCTTCAAGCCAGCTGTCGCGGTAGCTCAGCCAGGTGCGCTGGGCGGTGCGCAGTTTATCTTTAGCGTCGCCGGTCAGGGTTTTCATCAGCGAGCTGTACTGCTTATTCATCTGCTGATCCCAGGCCTGCGTAGCCGTGGCATAGCACTGGTTCATTGCAAGGGTTGCAGAGGCGTCGTTGAGGCAGCGATCCAGCGCGGCGTCGGCAGGCAGACTCTTCGCCATCGACGCCGTGCTGACAAACAGCAGCATCAGAAGTAATCCCGATTTCATTCTTTTCTCCGGATAACGGACAGGCGGCGATCAGCTTGAGTGATGTTCCCGTGATGATCAAGTTGATAACACTAATCAGGGTTAAAGTTTCGGGCCGTTACTGCCGATACCTTTTCCGTTTTAGGGCCGCTGGAAAATTCGCCTTTTCTCATACACGGAAATCATCAGGATGAAACAGATATCACTTCGCACGGGGTTGCTGGCATTGCTGGCATTTATGACACTGCTGCTGTTGGCGGTGAGTTTTATGGGTATCGTGGCAATTAACAAAGGGAATCGCTCGCTGGATGTGATTAACCGCATTCAGGGGATCGAGCTGAACAGTCTTTACCAGAGCAATTCAGATCTGATGCGAGCCCGCGCTAACGCGGCGCTGGCGGTGCGTAAAATTGAAATTGGTATGCTGGAAGAGGGCGCGGCAGTCACCAAACTGTCGCAGGCAGATGTGCTGTTATCACAGCAAAACCTGAAGCGCTTTATTGATGCCGGCACGGTGACGGCGCACGGGAAAATGCTCGCAGAGGCGATTTCAGCCAGTTACAAAGCCTATCTCGACCAGGGCATCAAACCGATGATGACCGCGCTGGATAAGCAATACACCGACGAATATTATCAGCTGCTGGAAGGCAACCTGGCGACGCTGGCAGCCAATTACGACAAGGCCGTCACAGACTTCAGCCAGTTCGCCGGACAGGTCACCGATGCCCAGCTTGCGCAGGCGGCCTACAACGAAACCAAAATGAAAATCCTGATCGCCGTGGCAGGCGTATTAACGCTGCTGCTGCTGGTGCTCGCCTGGCAACTGCTGCGCCGGATGCTGCTGCAACCGCTGAACCTGGCGATCGTTCATCTTGAGCAGATTGCGGCGGGCGACCTGTCGCAGGCGCTGCCGCCGTCCAGTAATAATGAGCTGGGACGGCTCAATCACGCGCTGGCCGGGATGCAGCAGTCACTGCGTACCTCGGTCAGTCAGGTACGCGAAGCCAGCATCCAGATCGACATCGGCAGCCGTGAACTGGCTGCTGGCAACGTCAACCTGTCGCAGCGTACCGAAGAGTCCGCAGCCTCGCTGGAGCAAACGGCGGCCAGTATGGAGCAGCTTACGGCCACGGTTCGTCTTAACGCCAGCAACGCCCAGCAGGCGCATCAGCTGGCTAACGCGGTCTCCGATACGGCCGATCGCGGCGCTGAAGTGGTCTGCTACGTGATGGAAAAAATGCATGAGATCACCGACAGCGCCAATCGCATCGGCGACATTCTTAGCGTGATTGACGGCATCGCCTTCCAGACCAACATTCTGGCGCTTAACGCGGCCGTTGAAGCGGCGCGAGCAGGCGAGCAGGGGCGTGGCTTTGCGGTAGTCGCGAATGAAGTGCGTACGCTGGCACAGCGCAGTGCGAACGCCGCCAAAGAGATTCGGACGCTGATCGGTGATTCCCAGTCGCGGGTCAAAGAGGGCAGCGAGATGGCAACGCGTGCCGGGGAAACCATGGATGAGATTTCGGGTGAGGTAATGCGCGTAACGGCACTGATGAAAGAGATCTCGATGGCCTCCGACGAACAGAGTCGTGGCATTGAGCAGGTCAATCTGGCGGTTACACAGATGGATGCATCGGCTCAGCAGAACGCGGCGCTGGTGGAGCAGGCAACTGCCGCGACTCAGTCGCTGGAAGCGCAGTCCAGTCAGCTTCAGGCAACGATGGCGCAGTTCAGGTTGCAGACGGCGTAAAAGCAGGGCGCGATTAACGCGCCCTGCTTTTTTATATGACGGCGTAAATCACTGCCGGATTAGCCCTGACGGCAATCCGGGAACTCAGCCAGGAAACGCTCGACGTCGTTCACCATCGCCTCATTACCGCAGTAGAACGGGCAGCGCTGATGCAGCGTGACCGGTGGAATATCCAGAATACGCTTCTGACCGTCGCTGGCTTTACCGCCCGCCTGCTCGGCCAGGAAGGCCATCGGGTTGCACTCATACAGCAGACGCAGCTTGCCCTGAGGATGGCTGGCGGTGCTTGGGTAGAGGTAGATCCCGCCTTTCAGCAGATTACGATGGAAATCAGCAACCAGCGATCCGATGTAACGTGAGGTATAAGGACGATGGGTTGCCAGATCCTCTTCCTGACAGAACTTCAGATATTTCTTCACACCCTGCGGGAAACGAATGTAGTTACCTTCGTTAATGGAGTAGGTGTAACCGGCAGGTGGATAGGTCATACGTTCGTGGCTGAGGCAGAACACACCCAGTGAAGGATCGTATGTAAACGCATGCACGCCTGCACCGGTGGTGTACACCATCATGGTGGATGAGCCGTAGACCACGTAACCGGCAGCGACCTGCTTGTTGCCTGGCTGCATAAAGTCCGCTTCAACCACAGGCGTACCCGGTTCACTGACGCGATGATAAATGGAGAAAATGGTGCCGACGGAAACGTTAACGTCGATGTTAGAAGAACCATCCAGTGGATCCATTAACACCACGTACTTACCGTTTTCCTCACCTTCAAAGATAACGAATTCGTCTTCTTCCTCAGAAGCGATACCGGCGACGATGCCACGCGCTTTCAGTGCTGCCTTCAGTTTTTCGTTCGCGAACAGATCCAGCTTCATCTGCTGTTCACCCTGAACATTTTCCACACCACTGGCACCGAGAATATCCACCAGACCGGCTTTATTGATGTCGCGGTGGATAATTTTGGCACCCAGCTTGATAGCTGAAATCAGCGCCGTCAGTTCACCTGTGGCGTGCGGAAAGTCGTGCTGCTTCTCGACGATAAATTCGCCCAACGTTTTCATAACACATTCCCTGAATCTTCGATGGAGTGGCAGCACGCGTAACAGTCTGCCAACGGATGCGTACGCAGTTTAGCCGATTGAACTTCAAAAACCATAGTCCTAATCCGTTTCTTCCGTCTGCGAGCGGCGTTACACTGTGCGCCGAACTTTTGAGTAATGGATCATGTTATGCGCATTCACATCCTCGGGATTTGTGGCACTTTTATGGGCGGTCTGGCGGTACTGGCACGTTCACTTGGTCATCAGGTGACCGGTTCAGATGCCAACGTTTACCCGCCAATGAGTACACTGCTCGAACAGCAAGGCATTGAATTAACGGAAGGTTATGACGCCAGTCAGCTTGATCCGTTGCCTGACTTAGTCATAATCGGCAATGCAATGACGCGAGGTAATCCTTGTGTGGAAGCGGTGCTGGAACGCAACATTCCTTACCTCTCCGGTCCGCAGTGGCTGCACGATTTCGTGCTGCGCGATCGCTGGGTGCTGGCTGTCGCGGGAACCCACGGAAAAACCACCACAGCTGGCATGGCAGCGTGGATTCTTGAGGCCTGCGGCCTTGAACCCGGCTTCATTATTGGTGGCGTACCCGGAAACTTCGATGTCTCGGCAAAATTAGGAAAAAGTCCATTCTTCGTCATTGAAGCGGATGAGTACGATTGCGCGTTTTTTGACAAGCGTTCTAAGTTTGTCCATTACTCTCCCCGAACGCTGATCCTCAACAACCTTGAGTTTGATCATGCCGATATCTTTGACGATCTGCGGGCGATCCAGAAGCAGTTCCACCATCTGGTACGGATCGTGCCGGGCCAGGGCAAGATCCTGCTGCCGGAGCATGATCCGAACCTCAAACAGGTGATGGCGATGGGCTGCTGGAGCGAGCAGGAGAGCGTTGGCGAGCATGGGCGCTGGCAGGCGAAGAAGCTGACCAACGATGCGTCTCACTGGGAAATCTGGCTCGACGGCGAAAAAGTCGGGGAAGTGAACTGGGCGCTGGTGGGTGAACACAACATGCATAACGGCCTGATGGCAGTTGCAGCCGCACGGCATGTTGGGGTGAAGCCGGAAGATGCAGGCCAGGCGCTGAACACCTTTATTAATGCACGTCGCCGGCTTGAGCTGCGCGGCGAAGTAAACAACATCAAAGTCTATGATGATTTTGCTCACCATCCGACGGCAATTCTGGCAACCCTGGCTGCCCTGCGCAGCAAGGTCGGCGGCAGAGCACGCATCCTGGCGGTGCTGGAGCCACGCTCCAATACCATGAAAATGGGCGTCAGCAAAAACGACCTCGCACCGTCGCTGGCGCGTGCTGATGAGGTCTTTCTGTTCCAGCCGCACCATATTCCGTGGCAGGTTTCAGACGTAGCAGAAGCGTGCATTCCGCCTGCACACTGGAGCGCAGATATTGATACCCTGGTCGAAATGGTGGCCAAAGCGGCTCAGCCAGGCGACACGATTCTGGTCATGAGCAACGGCGGGTTCGGCGGCATTCATCAGAAACTGCTGGACAGGCTGGCATAAAAAAACAGGCGCCCGTTTTGGGCGCTTTTTTTTAATCGTTATTTCCGGTCATATTATTTCCTGAATAAATCCCGCATAGTTTGAATCCGATCTGCTCTCTCTTTATTCAGTTGCCAGATTTTCAATCGCCGTGTCTCAAACAGAAAGGCCGCTCCTGCCGGTTATTTTTAGCATCAACGCTGTTTGTGCGAAGAAAGAAATAATCAGAAGAATTCAGGTTAATGCAGCAATTAACAGGTTTTCTTTACATGGCATCTTATATTAATTCGAATTTTAAATATAAGTTAATTTTGGGTTAAATGAATTCGGAAGGTTCATTACCCTGATTACTGAGAATAAGGACATTTTATGGAAAAAAATACAGCATTATCATTGGCGCTGGGCGTCACGCTGTTAGGCACGTCCGCTGCGGCGCTGGCAACGGCCACGGTGGATTACCGGCACGAGTATCGTCTTCGCGACCGCACGCACTATGATAAGCTGGGGCTGAGCACCACGCTGCCAGATAATATGTTTCTTGGCGTCGAAACCAAATTCAAAACTGGCGGGGCAGATCCAAAAGATAAATATTATAACGACACCGTGTTAAACGTGGTGGAAGTAACCTTTCTGAAATCGTATTACTGGGGGAACTGGACGCTGTCCCCTTTTATTCAGCCAGAATTTAACTCCTCGCGAACCGAATGGAAATTCGGTGTTGCACCCTGGTATAAGTTTAACGATAGCTGGTCTCTTGGTGGCCTTTATCGACTTGAACTGACCGATTATGCCCATCACGATGAATGCCGCACCGGTGGTATCGATTATTGCGATACAGAGCGGCATCGCACGGCAAACCGCTTTGATCTCTATCTGCGGAATAAAACCGATCGGCTCACCACCACCTATAAACTGGTGTATAAGCACGCCGATGCAAAACTGTTTGCTGATAAGCGCTATGACTATGAACAGGAGTTACAGTTCGACTATGCGCTTGGCAACGAACGCGTCTGGGTGCCTTACGTCACCTTCGGCGATATCGGACGTTCTGCTACCTCAAGCGAACGCCAGCTGCGGCTGCGCACCGGTATTCTCTATATCTATCGGTAAGCTGCCGGGAGGCGGGCAGGGCTGCCCGCCATGGCATTACTGCGCTTCAGCCAGTTCGCGCAGATACTGGAAAATCTGACGGGCAGACTTCGGTGGCTTGTTGCCCGCTTTCTCTTTCTGCGCGTTACGGATCATGCTGCGTAACTGCTGACGATCGGCATCGGGATAAAGCGCAATGACGTCGCTCATCGCCTCATCACCCTGCTCAATCAGGCGATCGCGCAGCATTTCCAGTTTGTGGAACAGCGCAACCTGCTGGTTATGGCGATTCTTGAGCTTATCCAGTGCGACGCGGATCGGCTCCACATCAATACTGCGCAGCAGTTTACCGATCAGCTGTAGCTGTCGACGGCGACCCTCTTTTTTGATGCGCTGTGCCAGTTCGATTTCGGTGCGCAGGCGCTCATCCAGCGGGATTTTATCCAGCGAGTTTTTACCCAGATCAACCAGTTCGGCACCCAGGCGCTTTAACTCTTCTGCATCGCGTTTAATTTCACTCTTACTGACCCAGATAATCTCTTCATCTTCTTCTTCGTCATTATCTGGCACATCGTCGAGCCACTCATCGGGCTGTCTGGTCATTTCCGGGCTCCCAAAAAAAAGAGGCTAATCCTACCAGTTTATCGGGTGACTGCGAAATTGTTCTCTGACTCTGATAGACTCAAATCATTCACACATAAGATTAGACGGCAGGTCGATGAACGTATCTACTCAGGTTGCAGAACAGCGAAAAGTACTGGAGCAGGCCATTGCGCAGGCACTGGAACTGGCTAAAGCAAGCACTGACAGCGCGGAAGTGGCTGTCAGTAAGACCACCGGCATCGGGGTCAGCACCCGCTATGGCGAAGTGGAAAACGTTGAATTTAACAGCGACGGTGCGCTGGGCATCACCGTTTATCATCAGAATCGTAAAGGCAGTGCCTCATCGACCGACCTCAGCCCGGACGCGATCAAACGTACCGTGCAGGCGGCGATTGATATTGCGCGCTACACCTCGCCCGATCCGTTTGCCGGTCTGGCTGACGCCGATCTGCTCGCCTATGATGCGCCAGATCTGGATCTCTACCATCCGTGGGAAATTGATGCTGACCGCGCCATCGAACTGGCAGCGCAGGCGGAACAGGCATCGCTGCGGGCCGACAAGCGTATTACTAACACCGAAGGCGGCAGTTTCAACAGCCACGTCGGCATTAAAGTTTTTGGCAACAGCCACGGTATGCTGCAGAGCTACTGCTCAAGCCGTCACTCGCTCTCCAGCTGCGTCATTGCTGAGCAGGATGGCAACATGGAGCGCGACTACGCCTATACGATTGGCCGCGCATTTGAAGATTTAAAAAGCCCGGAGTGGGTGGGTGCAGAGTGCGCACGCCGCACGCTTTCCCGTCTGGCCCCGCGCAAACTTCCGACCATGAAAGCCCCGGTCATTTTTTCCGCCGAAGTGGCGACCGGCTTGTTTGGTCATCTGGTTGGCGCGATCAGCGGCAGCAGCGTTTACCGTAAATCAACTTTCCTGCTGGACTCAATGGGCCAGCAGATTCTGCCATCGTGGCTCACCATCAGCGAGCAGCCACATCTGCTGAAAGGGCTCGCCTCCACGCCGTTCGACAGCGAAGGGGTGCGGACGCAGGCGCGCGACATCATCAAAGATGGCGTACTGCAGACCTGGCTGCTGACCAGCTATTCCGCCCGTAAACTGGGCCTGACCAGCACCGGTCATGCTGGCGGCATTCATAACTGGCGCATTGCAGGTCAGGGCCACAGCTTTGACGACCTGCTGAAGCAGATGGGGACCGGATTAGTGGTGACCGAGCTGATGGGGCAGGGCGTCAGCGCTATTACCGGTGACTACTCACGCGGTGCAGCCGGTTTCTGGGTTGAGAATGGCGTGATTCAGTACCCGGTCAGCGAAGTCACTATTGCCGGCAATCTTAAAGAGATGTGGCACAACATGGTGACCATCGGTGACGATATTGAAACCCGGAGTAATATCCAGTGCGGTTCAGTGTTACTGCCTGAGATGAAGATAGCCGGGCAATAAAGATGGATTTCTGAAGCAGCCTGTTGGCTGCTTTTTTTTCATCACAATAAAAAAGGAAGTAATGATGCGTAAGCATGTGATTGCAATGTTGTCGGCTTCTTTGTTGTTCTCCAGCGTCAGCCTGTATGCGGCAGATCTGGAGCAGGATATGGACACGCTGAATGCGAACCTGAAAATCGTCAGGAAAAGTGACAATGCGCAGGAGATGCAGCAGGCGTTAACCAAAATGCGTGCCGCGGCGCAGGATGCCAAAAAGTCCACGCCTGATAAGCTCGAAGGTCAGCCTGCTGACAGCGCGCAAATCAAAGACTACCACGCAGGCCTCGATTCACTCATCGCACAGATCGACGTGGTCAGTGCGCTGGCGAAAGCGAACAATGTGGATGGCGCAAAGCGCGAAGCCGCGAAATTTGATGACATCCGCAATACCAACCATAAGAAATTCCGCTAATGCGATCGCCGGTCAGCCCGACCGGCGGTCTTTTACCATCACTTCTGCTTATCACCGCGCGGTAAATCTCTGACCGGCACTCTTGCCATCGCACAACCTCCCCGTCTGACGCGGTTAAATCCATCACTTTGCGCATTATGCGACGCATGTCGCACTGATCGTGCAGCCTGCGATCTGACGCACAACCTTCACTTCAATTTCCACTTACTGCTGGAAATGTTGCCTCTCCACAGCCAGGGCGTTGGCCGTTAATTTGTTTCTAACGCGAATTATCCGGTTTAACAGGAGTAGCAAGGTGAGCAATAACGGCGTCCCGGTGTATGAAGCGCCACCGGAGAAAGTGCAGCAGCTGGCTGACAGTGTGATGACGCAGATTGCTGCCATCTATCAGCAGCATGGCATTCAGCCCAACGCGGTCCAGCAGCAGATGCTGCAATCGCATGTCGGTGCCATGGCGTCACGCTCGCTGAGCGGGGAGCCGCTGCCGGAAGTGGAAGCGGAGCTGTTTGAGGATATCCCATTGGAAACGTTAGCGCTGGCGCAGCAGGTCGTCGATCTGTTTGGCAATCTGCCCCGCGAAGAGGCCTGGCTGCTGTCAGTGCATATTGAAGTTGCGCGTTCAAACAATTAGAGAGGAGCACACCATGGTAACCGTAGTGATTGGCGATCGTTTAGGGAAAGGTCAGAAAGTGGCGGCGGGCATCGAAAAAGCGGGTGGCCGGGCCGTCGTCGTGCCAGGTGTGGCGGCTGACATGAAACTGGGTGACGTAATGAAGGCAGAAAACGCCGATTTCGGCATCTCGTTCTGCGGCAGCGGCGGTGCAGGTGCCATTACCGCCCAGAACAAGTATGGCTACAAAGCAAAGCATGGCATGCGTTCGATCGACGAAGGCGTTACCGCCATCAATGAAGGTGCCACGGTGCTGGGCTTTGGCTTTATGGATAAAGAAGAGTTGGGTGAGCGGCTGGTGCAGGCCTGGAACAAGAAGCACGGCAGCTGATTATGAAAGAACAATACGTTACCCAGGTGACGGTCGAGGGCAAAGGCGATACCAAAGCGAAAGCCTTTGCCGATGCCCTGAGTCGTGTGCAGAACCAGGTTCTGCGCGCGACGCAAAAAATTCTGCTGCGCATTGAACCCCAGGATGTCCGGGTGCTGCGCGCGCAGGAGAGCGTCAAAAACGAGAAGTTTCTCTTCTTCTTTCTGGCGCGCCAACGGCGGAGCTTCAGCGTCACGCTGGAGATCACCGTCAGCGTCACCGTTTTCGACACCGAACAGGTCACGTTCACGGCGGCATCATAAAACAGAACCTGTTCACATCAGCCCCCGTTTGCCCGATCCCTGCTGTTGCGATATCGCGGCGGTCAGGCCAGGGCAATGCGGCGGCGCGGGTATGACGGGTATAAAACGACAACAAGGTACAACAACATGTTTTTAATCATTTTGTTTAAGTCGTTGATCATTGGCGGGCTGGTAGGTGTCGGCGTTGGAGCAGGTGCGGCGCGCATGTTCCATGCACCAACCACCCAGGGCATGGGAGCCTTTCGTACGCTGGGCGAGCTGAACTCGTGTGAAGGCGATCCGGCATCCCACTTCTCCTTTGGTCTTGGCTTCTTTTTCAATGCCTGGGCATCGTCTGTCGCAGCCGGTTCATTCACGCAGGATGTGGACCATCGCATCATTCCAAACTGGGGTGCTGCTGCCTTGATGGTGAAGAATCGTAATGTGGCGGAGACGCTGCACGATCCGAAAAAAATGGCCATCGCCTGCGGCATCATCGGCATGATCGTGGTCGCCTTCCTTAACTCCACTGCCTCTGCTGTACCGGCTGCGCTGCAGGTTACAGCGGTCAAAGTGCTGGTGCCCGCCGCTAACCTGCTGGTGAATACCGTCATGCCGGTCATCTTCTGGCTGGCCGCGATCGATGCAGGCAAAAAATCAGGCTTCTGGGCCACCATTTTTGGCGGCCTGGCGCAGCTGATCATGGGCAACGCGGTGCCAGGCCTGGTGCTGGGTATCCTGATCGGTAAAGGCGTGGAAGAAAGCGGCTGGAACCGCGTCACCAAAGTGATGATGACCGCCATCGTGCTGCTGTTTGTCCTGAGCGGCTTCTTCCGTGGTTTCGACATGAAGCTGCTGCAGTCCTTCCAGCTCGGCATTCCCGGCTGGCTCGACATGATCCACAACTCAGTCAGCGGCAAATAAGAGGCGATGCGATGAACGAAAATAAAGGCTTCTGGTACGCCGACTGGTCTTTCCCGATCTTTGTTGGCCTGCTCTCTTCTGGCGTCTTCGCCGGGACGCACATGTATTACCTCTATGGCATCGGCGCGTTTAACGAAGTGGCGTTTGTCTCGATGCTGCGTTCAGGCATGGAGACCGGCGTCTACGGCGCGGTTGCCGCCTTTGGGGCCAGCTTCCTGTTCGCCCGCATTATCGAAGGCTCGCTGGTAGGGATCCTGGATATTGGCGGGGCGATTCAGACCGGCGTCGGCCTGGGCGTTCCGGCCCTGCTGCTGGGCGCGGGCATTGTCTTCCCTGTGGCGAACTTCGCAGCCTCGCTGGCGACGGGCCTGGTGATTGGTGTGGCGATTGGCTACCTGATTATTCTGGCGCGTAAATTCACCATCAATCAGAGCGACTCCACCTACGGCGCAGACGTGATGATGGGGGCGGGTAATGCGTCGGGACGCTTCCTGGGGCCGCTGATCATCCTGTCCGCTATGGCGGCATCCATTCCGATTGGTCTGGGCTCGCTGCTGGGTGCGCTGCTGTTCTATCTCTGGAACAAGCCGATTACTGGCGGGGCGATCCTTGGCGCGATGATCCTTGGGGCGCTGTTCCCGATTGCTCTCTGATCTCACCGGCAGCCCGGCAGCGGGCTGCCGTTAAGGAGAAACCATGTACGACTTGATTATCCGCGCAGCAAGGCTCAGCGATGAGCAGGTGGTGGACATTGCGCTGCAGGATGGCCGCATCGCGGCTGTCGGCAACGTGCAGGGCAAAGCACAGCGCGAGCGCGATCTTGCGGGCCGCTACTACCTCAGCGCTGGCTGGATCGACTCCCATGTTCACTGCTATCCCAAATCACCGATTTATCATGATGAAGCGGACGCGATTGGCGTCGCGCATGGCGTCACCACGGTTGTGGATGCGGGCAGCACCGGCGCAGAGCACATTGATGACTTTTACCAGCTGACGCGTGCGGCGCAGACCCAGGTTTATGCGCTGATCAATATCGCCCGCACCGGCATCATCACCCAGAATGAGCTGGCCGACATGGCGCAGATAGACAGCGAGGCGGTCCGGCAGGCCGTGGCGCGACTGCCCGATTTTATTGTCGGGCTCAAGGCGCGTATCAGCAGCAGCGTTGTGGGGCAGAACGGCGTGCAGCCGCTGATAAAAGCCAAAGCAATTCAGCAGGAGACCGGCGGTCTGCCGCTGATGGTTCACATTGGCAATAATCCGCCCAATCTTGATCAGATTGCGGATCTGCTCACCACGGGCGACATCATCACCCACTGCTTTAATGGCAAACCCAATCGCATTCTGACGCCGCAGGGCGAACTTAAGGCCGCCGTCAGACATGCTATCGCACGCGGCGTAAAACTCGATGTCGGTCACGGCAGCGCCAGTTTCAGCTTTGAGGTTGCCCGTGTGGCCATTGCGCAGGGCATCGTGCCCGACACCATCAGCTCGGACATTTACTGCCGCAATCGCCTGACCGGTCCGGTTCACAGCCTGGCGCATGTGATGTCGAAATTCTTCAGCATCGGCATGACGCTGCCGCAGGTGATCGACTGCGTGACGGTCAATGCGGCTGCAGGACTGCGCCTGCTGCGTAAGGGACAGCTGAAAGTTGGCTACGACGCCGATCTGACTGTTTTTAGCGTCAAAGAAGAAACCCGGCCCTTTATCGATTCAGAAGGTGAAGAGGTCGCCGGTGAGAAGCATCTGGTTCCGCTGGCGGCCGTGGTCGCCGGTACGTGGATCGCGACTAAAGAAGGAATAGCGCATGACCTCGGTTTATGAAAAGTATGGCCTGAAGCCGGTTATTAACGCCTCTGGCCGTATGACGATCCTCGGCGTCTCCACGCCGTCGAGTGACGTGATCGATACGGTGAAATATGGCCTCGATCACTACTTCGAAATGAAAGATCTGGTGGATAAGACCGGTGCGTATATTGCCGGGCTGCTGAAGGTAGAGAACGCGCTGGTGGTTTCCTGTGCCTCCGCAGGCATCGCTCAGAGCGTGGCAGCGGTGATTGTGAAAGACAATGACTGGCTGGTGGATAACCTGCATGCCGCACCGCTGACCGTCCCGCACCAGATTGTGGTGCCGAAAGGACACAACGTGAACTATGGCGCACCGGTTGGCAGCATGGTGGCACTGGGCGGCGGGCAACTGGTGGAAGCGGGGTACAGCAATGAGTGCTCACCCGCCCAGCTGGCGGCGGCGATCACGCCACAGACTGCGGCGATCCTCTATGTGAAATCGCATCACTGCGTGCAGAAGAGCCATCTCGATGTGGCACAGGCCGCCGCTGTTGCGCGCCAGCATGGCGTGCCGCTGATCGTCGATGCGGCAGCGGAAGAGGATCTGCACTGCTACTACGCGGCGGGAGCCGATCTGGTGATCTACAGCGGAGCAAAAGCGATCGAAGGGCCAACCAGCGGGCTGGTGATTGGCAGACATCAATACGTCGAGTGGGTCAAACGCCAGACCAACGGCATTGGTCGCGCAATGAAAGTAGGCAAAGAGGGCATTCTCGGGCTGACGCAGGCGATTGAAAATTATCTGACGCAGCCAAAAATCAGCGGCGCGCAGATGGTGGAAAAAATGACGCCCTTCATTGAGCAGCTCAACGATCTGAAGGGTGTGACCGCCCGCGTCGTGTGGGATGCCGCCGGACGCGATATCGCCCGGGCGGAGATCGCGTTCGATGAAGCCGCGATCCAGCAACGTACAGGCGATCTGGTTCAGTCACTGAAAAAAGGCGACGTCGCGATCTACTTCCGGGGTTACAAAGCCAACGAGGGGATCATTGAAGCGGACGTGCGCAGCGTCAGCGCCGATCAGCTGCACCAGATTTTCATCCGCATTCAGACACTGTTAAAGGGAGAGAAACACGCATGACGCTGACCCCCAATTTTTATCAGGATCGCATCTGCCTTAATGTCCTGGCAGGATCAAAAGAGAACGCCCGCGCCATCTGGCAGGCAGCCGAAGGGCACGTGCTGGTCGGCGTGCTGTCGAAAAACTATGCCAGTAATGAAGCCGCTATCGCTGACATGCGCGAGTATGCCGCGCTGATTGATAATGCACTTTCCGTCGGGCTGGGTGCGGGCGATCCGAATCAGTCACAGATGGTGAGTGAGATTGCGGCGGTGCTGCAACCGCAGCATGTGAACCAGGTATTCACTGGCGTTGCCACCAGTCGTGCGCTGCTGGGCCAGTCCCAGACAGTTGTGAACGGCCTGATTTCGCCCACCGGTACGCCAGGCCTGGTGAAAATTTCCACCGGGCCACGCAGCGCCAGACAGCAGGACGGGATCGTGCCTGCTGAAACGGCGATTGCGATGCTGCAGGATATGGGCGGCAGCTCGGTAAAATATTTCCCGATGGGCGGTTTGCAGGCGGTGGATGAGTATCGCGCCGTGGCGGAAGCCTGCGCAAAACATGATTTCTGGCTGGAGCCAACCGGCGGCATCGATCTGGATAATTTTGGCGAGATCGTTCGCATCGCGCTGGAATCGGGCGTCAGCAAAGTGATCCCGCACGTCTACAGTTCGATCATCGACAAAGCCAGCGGAGAGACCCGTATTGACGATGTGCAGCAACTGCTGGCCATCTGTAAAACGCTGATGGCCTGAGGATCAGCCCAATCTGCCCGCGAGTGGCCGATCGCGCAACATGGACGTTGCGTAACGATCGCCGTAGGCTGATGTTCCCACTTTCTGTCTGCAAACAGGTAACGCTTGTGAGATTTCCCAATCAGCGCCTTGCGCAACTGTTCGATGCCCTGCAAAACGAAACGCTGCCTCAGGATGAGCTTGCGCGGCGTTTTGCCGTCTCGACACGCACTGTGCGCACCGATATCACGGCCCTGAATGCGCTGCTGGCAGACCATGGCGCTCAGTTTATCCTCAGTCGTGGCGCGGGGTATCAGCTGAAGATTGAGGATGCTCAGCGCTTTGAGCATCTGCAACAGCATAACGCGTCGCCGCTGCGGGTGCCGCGCACCTCGCCAGATCGGGTTCGTTACCTGCTGACCCGCTTTCTTACTGCGGCCTATTCGCTGAAGCTTGAAGAGCTGGCGGAAGAGTGGTTTGTCAGTCGCGCTACCCTGCAGAATGACATGGCAGAGGTCCGTGAATGGCTGGGACGTTATCACCTCACCATTGAGAGCAAGCCACACTACGGCATGAAGCTGTTCGGGAGCGAAGTGGCGATTCGTACCTGTCTGACGGATCTGTTATGGCAAATCGATCAGGCGCAGCCAGAGAGTCCGCTGCTGACCATTGAAGCGCTGAACAGCGGCATGCTGGAGACGCTGCGCCCGCTGCTGCAAAACTGCTTTGCTCAGTACAACATTCGCCTCAGCGATGAGGGCGAGCGCTATCTTCAGCTGTACTGTGCGGTGGCGGTGCGTCGCATCAGCGAGGGCTATCCGCTCAACGATCCGGGTGCCGAGGAGATTGGCGATGAGGTGCGAGAAGCGGCACATCAGCTGATTACGCTGATGCGCCCGCTGGTCAGTAAACCGATTTCACCGGCAGAAGAAAACTGGCTGCGGGTCAATATCGCAGCCAGGCGTATTCAGGCGATCGCCCCCAGCGCCATTAATGCCGATGACGCCGACGCGCTGGTGGATTATCTGCTCAGCTTTATCAACACGCATTACAACTTCAATCTGCAAAACGACCAGCAGCTGCGTGCCGATCTGCTCACCCACATCAAAACCATGATTACCCGGGTGCGCTATCAGATTCATATTCCCAACCCGCTGCTCGACAACATCAAGCAGCACTATCCCATGGCCTATGATGTCACCCTGGCGGCGGTCACCAGCTGGGGGAAATATACCCCTTATGTTATCTCCGAGAATGAGATCGGCTTTCTGGTGCTGCATATCGGTGTTGGCCTGGAGCGCCACTACGACGTCGGCTATCAGCGGCATCCGCAGGTGCTGCTGGTGTGCGACAGCGGTAACTCCACGCTGCGGATGATTGAGGCGATGCTGCTGCGAAAATATCCGCAGTTGCAGGTCACCGCTCGTCTGTCACAGCGCGAATATGAGGCGCGCAGCCGTATCGACGAGGATTTTGTTATCTCGACCATCCGGCTCAGTGAAAAAGAGAAACCGGTGGTGGTGATGTCACCGTTTCCCACCGGTTTTCAGCTGGAGCAGATTGGCAAGCTGGTGCTGGTTGACCGGACCCGGCCCTACATGTTGGCGAAATTTTTTGATGCCCAGCACTTTCACATCGTCGACAGGCCGATGACCCAGTCTGAGCTGTTCCGTCAGCTGTGCGATCAGCTGGAGGCCGAGGGGTTTGTGGATGCGGCCTTCTGTCCGTCAGTTGAAGAGCGTGAAGCGATTGTCAGCACCATGCTCGGCGAAGGGATTGCGCTGCCGCACTCGCTGGGACTGCTGGCAAAGAAAACCGTGGTGTATACCGTGCTGGCACCGCACGGCATCCCCTGGGGCGACGACACCGCCTATGTGATTTTCCTGCTGGCGATCAGCAAAAGTGAATATGAAGAGGCAATGGCGATTTACGATCTGTTTGTGACGTTCCTGCGCGAAAGGGCGATGACCCGCCTGCGGGACAGCAGTGACTTCACCAGCTTCAGGGCAGTGGCCATGGATTGCCTGAGCCGGTCTTAGCTTCGCCCTGAACCTGTATCAGGCGTTTAGTTTTTCTTCGCCAGCAGGCGGGGGATCTCGCGCAGGCACCAGGATTTGGCTTCGCCCATGCTGTCACGCCGCCACGCCATAATAATATCGACCTCGCGGGTATATTCCGGGCTCACGACCCGCAGACGACCTTCAGCGATATCCTGCTCCACTAACGAATAGGGCATGGTTGCCACGCCCAGGCCCGCCAGCAGCGCACGGCGCTTGTCGTCCATGCTGCTCACCGTCAGACGCTGCTGCTTGTCCAGCAACTGCACGGTCAGCACCGGACGCTCACGTGCGGTATCTGCTACTGCAATGCCACGGTATTTCACCCGCGTCACTTCAGACTGCGGTTCAGGCTCGTTATGAATCGGGTGATCCGCACTGGCGACGTAAACGCTCATCATGGTGTACAGCTTACGGGTATTGATTTCGGTTGAGGCGCGGAAGTGCATATCGGGGGCAATCACGATATCGGCCCGGCCCTGTTCCAGCCGTTCCCAGGCCCCCGCCAGCACTTCAGTAACCAGAGAAAACTGCGTGTTGGCTTTATCGGCCAGCCGCGTCACCAGGGGAAAGAGTGCATCGATGGGCACCAGCGCTTCGGTAACGATAGTCAGATGGGTTTCCCAGCCACGCGCCAGCGCTTCCGCATCGGTGGTGAGCTTATCGGCCGCTTCCAGCAGTACACGACCCCGCTCCAGCAGCATGCGTCCCACGTTGGTAAATTTGGTGCGGTGACCGGAGCGGTCAAACAGCACCACATCCAGCTCCTCTTCCAGCTTCTGCATGGTGTAGCTGAGGGCGGAAGGGACGCGGCCCAGTTCATCCGCCGCTGCGGCAAAACTGCCACGGCGATCAATCGCATCCATAACGCGTAAAGATTCAAGGGTTAACGCACGCTCTTTAGCCATCCCGGTTCTCTGTCAGGAAATTTGAACTTGCCGGGCAGATTAACTGGCTAACAATCCGGCGTCCAGACTTTTACCATGAGTGCATAAAGTCCGTGGCCGATCCTCGCCACCGGATGCCGGAGGTAAATAATGATAACGACACGCAGTGCGTCCGCATGTGGTCAGGCCGATTTCGGCTGGTTACAGGCACGCTACAGTTTCTCTTTTGGCCACTATTTTGATCCTAAACTGATGGGCTACGCGTCGCTGCGCGTACTGAACCAGGAAGTGCTGGCACCGGGTGCCGCTTTTCAGCCGCGCACCTATCCACAGGTCGATGTGCTGAACATCGTGCTGCAGGGTGAAGCTGAATACCGTGACAGTGAAGGCAACACTGTCAGCGTGCGGGAAGGTGAGGCGCTGTTGCTCTCTGCTCAGCAAGGTGTGAGTTACACCGAAATTAATCTGAGCAAAGAGCAGCCGCTGACACGCATGCAGCTCTGGCTCGCCGCCTGTCCGGAGCGTGAAAACCCGCGTATGCAGAAAATTGCCCTGACGGAAGGCCGGTTGTCCCAGTTGATCGCCTCGCCGGATGGCACAGACGACAGCCTGCAACTGCGTCAGCAGATGTGGATTCATCAGGTTGTGCTCGCTCCGGGCGAACACTACTCGCTGTCGATTCAGGGGCCGCGAGCCTATCTGCAGTCGATTCACGGTTCGCTGGAGGCGATGTCCGGCACGGATCATCAGGAGAAGCTGGGCTGTGGGGATGGGGCTTTTTTGCAGGAAGAGAAGCTATTGCAGCTGAAGGCGAAAACCGCAACCCGTGCGCTGGTTATCGACATCCCGGTCTGACAATCGGGCAATAAGAAAGGCGGCCCTGGCCGCCTTTTTGTGTATTGGATGTTACTTCAGCATGGTAAAGGCGGTAGTGACGTGCTTCACGCCGCTGACACGGCTGGCGACATCCGCCGCAGCCTGCGCTTCCTGTTGTGTCACCAGACCCAGCAGGAACACTTCGCCATTCTCCGTTGTCACCTTCACGTTGGATGATTTCACCTGATCGCTGCCCAGCAGCTGCGAGCGGATCTTGGTGGTGATCCAGGTGTCTGATGAGGTGGTGCCCAGCGTCACTTTCTGGCCAATGCGGATCTCATTATAAACCTCGGTTGCGCCATCGACGCCCATGGTGATCTGTTTGGCACGATTGGCAATTTCCTGCGAGGGTGCCTGACCGGTCAGCAGCACTTTGCCCTGATAAGCAGTGGCGATGACGCGGGCATCAGTTTTAATCTGCTGATCTTTTGCCAGCGCGTTAGTCACGCGTAGCTCCAGGGTGCCGTCATCAACCTGCGTTCCCACCGAGCGGGGATCGGTAGCCGTTTTGGTGGCAACCGCTGCGCCACCAGCGACAACCGCAACGCAGCCCTGCAGCAGCATGGCGGTTAACAGAATAGCTATAGCATTCAATGCTTTCATTCGTGCTCCTTCGGTCATTCCTGATGGGGAAAGAGAGTGTTATCGATCAGATCGCATAAGCAGTTAACGGTGAGCATATGCATCTCCTGAATACGGGCGCTGCGGTGCGACGGAATGCGGATTTCCACATCATGCGGACCCAGCAGTCCGGCGAGCTCTCCGCCATCATACCCGGTAAGCGCAACGATAGTCATATCGCGTGTCACCGCCGCTTCGACGGCCTTAACGATGTCGCGGGTGTTACCCCGGGTTGAGATAGCCAGTAACACATCGCCTGCATGTCCCAGTGCACGCACCTGCTTGGCATAAATTTCATCGTGCAGACGGTCGTTGCCAATCGCTGTCAGCATCACGTTGTCTGCACTTAACGCCAGCGCTGGCAGGCTGGGACGCTCGGTCTCGAAACGGTTGATCATGCTGGCGGCGAAGTGCTGTGCATTGGCGGATGAAGCACCGTTGCCACAGCTCAGGATTTTATTGCCATTCAGTAACGACTGCACCAGCGTCATGGCCGCACGGGAGATGGCATCGGGCAACGCCTCGGCTGCGGCAATCTGGGTTTGAATACTTTCGGTAAAACACGCTTTAATTCTTTCCTGCACACGACCACCTGGTTCTAAACGTCTGCATTAAAGGCATTCGGCAGCCACTCGAGCGCCGTGCCGGTAATGGCGATGATGTCGAAACGGCAATTCACTGTTTCAAAACTGCCGCCGCGTTGCGCCAGCCAGAGAGCGGCAGCGCGCAGCAGCTTTTGTTGTTTATTCCGGGTGACGCTGGCGAGTGCGCCACCATAACGCGCATCGCGCCGGTAGCGGACTTCAACAAACACCCAACAGTGCCCGTCCCGCATGATCAGGTCAAGTTCACCGTTGCGAAAGTGAACATTACTGGCGACCCATATCAGGCCAGCCTGCTCCAGATAGCGCCGGGCATTTTCTTCATGCCCGGCACCTGTCTGACGGCTATTTAATTGGCCGGTGCGATTTCGCCCCGACGATACTGGTTCCATGTCAACTTCCTGTTGATCACACAATCCGTGTCGGCACTGAGCTTGCCGGTGTTGCCATCCAGCGTGAAACCGGGTGACTGACGCATCTGGTTAAAGTGATTCGCCAGCGTCCAGGCATCCATTCCCATGGCATAGAGACGCACCAGCGAATAGTCATTATTAAATGACTTTGACGTCTGCTGCATCAGGCCAGGGTTGCTGCCGGAGAGCAGGGGAATATCGCTGAACTGCAGGCCATCCATTTCCAGACGGAAGTCCGGGCCGGCACCCGCCTGCGCGCTGCGCGAGCTGGCGTAGAGCGAAATGTTGCTGCGACTGCCGGTGCGCATGGTAATCATGGGTTTGATCAGCTGCAGTTCATCCTGCGTTGAGACGATGTAGACCGCATCGACGCCGCCACCGCTGCTGGTGCTGACCACATCTGGCGTGCCCTGCTCAGGTGCCGGAATGGTCAGGCCCGCAATCGTAACGCCCTGTGGTTCGGCGGGTGCCGCATTCACTGGCGTACCCGATAAGCTGATGCCCGCGCCGCTGTTAATGCCCTGTTTCAGCTCAGATGTCGATCCAAAGCGCTGCTGCATGACCGTGCTGCCACCCAGCGTCTGCCACTCCTGAGCAAAGGCGTTGGTCACACGATCGCCCAGTCCACTCCGCGGCACCAGCAACAGCGGCTGGCGTTTGCCCTGATCCCAGATATGGTGCGCGGCATCGCGCGCTTCGTCTTCAGGAGAAAGCGCAAAGTAGCACATATTCGGATGGTTCTGGATCTTCTCCGGCTCGTTAAGCGCCAGCACATTCAGTGGCGTCTGGCTGTTGGCGACCTTCTCAACGTTGCTCTTCAGCAGCGGACCGACCACGATAGTGGCACCATCCTGCTGTGCCTGCTGCATCACCTGCTCAATCGGCTGACTGCTGGTGTCATAGACCTTGATCTGCGCATTGCTGGCCGGTGCGGCGGCGGCAGGCTGAGACTGAGGCTGCGCCTGTGAGGTGGCATCAGCCGCCTGCTGTTGCGGTGCGCTGATGGGGTCAGAAGCTGAGCCTGCGACCGCAGCCGGTTGCGTGCTGGCCGTTGCATCGGCAGAGGCAGGCTGGGCAGCAGCAGGCTGAGCGACTGGTGCGGAGATGCCGTTCTTCGCATCGTTGAAGCCTTTCTGGATGGCATTGGCAAACACCTGCGCCTGGCCGTTCAGTGGCAGCAGCAGTGCGATGATGCTGGTAGATGCTTTGGTGTAGTTCTGCATCTGACTTAGCTGCGTTGGCAGCGTTTTGGCCGCCGGGTTCTGCGGATAGCGGGTCTGCCAGTCTTTGATGCCGGATTTCAGCATCTCACCGTCCTGCGCGTTAGCACGCCAGACCGCGAGCAGATCGAGCCAGCCCTGCAGCACGTTTTCGTCGGCATTAATCACCAGGTTGCTGGCTTCCTGCGGCGACATCTGCGTCAGTGTCTGCCAGGTCGCGTCAATGTTGGCCTGATGATCGGTGCCTTTCAGCAGCGGCTCCTGCGCAATATAGGTGCGCAGCAGCGAGAGTGAAGGGCGGCCCTGTGCGCTGGCGATCTGCAGGCTGTAATAACGCGCCAGCTGATCCTGCGACAGCGAACCGGTTTTAACTTGCGCTAACAGGGGGTCAGCATCTTTTGTTTTCTGCTGTGAAATCAGCAATTGCGCTTTCAGCAGCAGGCTTTCCTGTTGCTGCGTCTCTGAGAGTTGCTGCGGCAACTGGCTCAGTTGCTGCGTCGCTTCAGGATACTTTCCTTCCTTCAACAGGGCGCGGATTGCAAGTAATTGCCAGTCGGTCTTGCTATCATCGCTGCTTTGCTGCGCTTGCTGCAGATAGTAAGCGGAGCTGGCGGTGACTGGCCCCTGAATATTGACGGTTGAGGTTTGCGGCCCCTGACCGCTACATGCGGCTAAAATCAGCCCAGCAAGAATGACAGGCAGAAAGCGTCCTGCTTTATGACGAACGACTTTTGAAGGAAGCATACTGTATCCAGTGATGTTTTTTTCAAGATGCTCAATATTAAATCGGCAATTCGGATGAAACAATGAAACAACTCGATCGGGCAGAGATTTCTGCCAGCACGCTCTACATCGTTCCAACCCCGATTGGTAATTTGGGTGATATCACCCAGCGGGCGCTGACGGTGCTTTCGAGCGTCGATCTGGTCGCTGCGGAAGATACACGTCATACCGGGCTGTTGCTACAACATTTCGCCATCAATGCGCGACTCTTCTCACTTCATGACCACAACGAGCAGCACAAGGCTGAACTGCTGTTAACGAAGCTGCAGGAGGGTCAAAGCATAGCCTTAGTTTCTGATGCTGGCACACCGCTGATTAACGATCCGGGCTACCATCTGGTGCGTCGCTGCCGTGAAGCGGGCATCCGTGTGGTGCCGCTGCCGGGTGCCTGCGCTGCCATTGCCGCATTAAGTGCCGCAGGACTGCCATCCGATCGTTTCTGTTACGAAGGGTTTCTGCCCGCCAAAACCAAAGGCCGTTGCGATGCATTGCGGGCGCTG
This sequence comes from Pantoea sp. GD03673, assembly GCF_029844725.1. GTDB lineage: Bacteria > Pseudomonadota > Gammaproteobacteria > Enterobacterales > Enterobacteriaceae > Pantoea. The sequence continues at coordinate 346,653 of NZ_JAOCKJ010000006.1, read as the reverse complement.
GTGCAGGAGCCACGCACGCTGATTTTCTATGAATCGACCCATCGTCTGATCGACAGTCTGCAGGATATGGTGAGTGAGCTGGGGGCTGACCGTTACGTTGTGCTGGCGCGAGAGCTGACCAAAACCTGGGAGTCGATTCACGGTGCGCCGGTCGGTGAGCTGCTGGCCTGGGTTAAAGAAGATGAGAATCGTCGCAAAGGCGAGATGGTGCTGATTGTTGAAGGGAAAAAGGTTGAGGACGACGACGCGTTACCGGCCGATGCGCTGCGAACGCTGGCGCTGCTGCAAAAAGAGCTGCCGTTGAAACGCGCGGCTGCATTGACCGCTGAGATCCATAGCGTGAAGAAAAATGCCCTTTATAAGTATGCACTGGAGCAGCAAGAGGCGTGACAAACGTCGGCGAATGTCCTATTATCCCGCGCCGAAGCTGACCAGACAGTCGCCGCTTTGTCGTCGTCCTCACGTGTGGGGAGACGGGCAGAGGGGAGGAAAGTCCGGGCTCCATAGGGCAGGGTGCCAGGTAACGCCTGGGAGGCGCAAGCCTACGACCAGTGCAACAGAGAGCAAACCGCCGATGGCCCAGAAATGGGATCAGGTAAGGGTGAAAGGGTGCGGTAAGAGCGCACCGCGCGACTGGCAACAGTTCGTGGCACGGTAAACTCCACCCGGAGCAAGGCCAAATAGGGGTTCACAAGGTACGGCCCGTACTGAACCCGGGTAGGCTGCTTGAGCCAGTGAGCGATTGCTGGCCTAGATGAATGACTGTCCACGACAGAACCCGGCTTAACGGTCAGCTTCGGCTTCTTCTGAAAACCCCGCTCTGGCGGGGTTTTTGCTTTTCGGTCGACGTACAGGCAACGATGAATGCCTGTCCACGACGCGCTTTATAAAAGAACGCGGCTTAACGGTCAGCGTCGGCTTCTTCTGAAACCCCCGCTCTGGCGGGGTTTTTGTTTTGCGGGAGACGTACGGGAACGATGAATGCCTGTCCACGACGCTCTTTATAAAAGAACGCGGCTTAACGGTCAGCGTCGACTTTTTCTGAAAACCCCGCTTTAGCGGGGTTTTTGCTTTTCGGTCGACGTACGGGCAACGATGAATGCCTGTCCACGACGCTCTTTATAAAAGAACGCGGCTCAACGGTCAGCGTCGACTTCTTCTGAAAACCCCGCTTATGCGGGGTTTTTGCTTTTCGGCAGCTAACAGCAGGCCGCTTAACCGCGGCCGTGCGGCTCATCCCAGTCAAACGCCGGACCCAGTGAAATGACGCCGTTCGGGTTGATGGTTTTGTGGCTGCAATAGTAGTGATGGCGGATATGCGGCAGGCTGACCGTTTCTGCAATGCCCGGCATCTGATAGATGTCACGCAGGAAACCGCTGAGGTTTCTGTAATCGCTGATCCGGTGACGATCGCATTTGAAGTGGGTCACATAGACCGGATCGAAGCGCACCAGCGTCGTCCACAAACGCAGATCCGCTTCGGTCAGCTGATCGCCGGTGAGATAGCGGTGCTGTCCCAGGATCTGCTCCAGCCGCGACAGCGAATGAAACAGCGCAGTCACAGCCTCGTCGTAAGCGGACTGCGACGTGGCAAAGCCTGATTTATACACGCCGTTGTTGACCGTATCGTAGATCCAGCTATTCAGCTCATCAATCTTTTCCCGCAACGCAACGGGATAGTAGTCACCGGCACGGGCTCCGACCGCATCGAAGGCACTGTTGAACATGCGGATGATATCAGCCGACTCATTGCTGACGATGGTGTTCTGCTGCTTGTCCCACAATACCGGAACAGTTACACGGCCACTGTATTGCGGATCGGCGTGCAGATAGAGCTGATAAAGAAACTCGTTCTGGTAGAGCTTATCGCCGGTCGCATCCGGGAAGGTGTCATCGAACGTCCAGCCATTCTCCAGCATCAGCGGATGAACCACGGAGACATCGATCATGCTATCCAGGCCCTTCAGCTGACGCATCAGCAACGTGCGGTGCGCCCAGGGGCAAGCCAGCGAGACATAAAGATGATAGCGGTCACGCTCGGCGGCAAATCCCGCTTTACCTGCCGGACCAGCACTGCCATCCGCAGTCACCCAGTTGCGAAAAGCCGATTCTGAACGCCTGAAACGTCCGCCGGTAGATTTGGTGTCGTACCAGGTGTCATGCCAGACACCGTCAATTAACTGTCCCATAATGGCTCCAATGCAAACAGGGCGGGGAAATTTCCCCGCCCTGTTAAGTATATGTGGCAATGCGCTTTATGTGAGATTAGCGCGTAATCGCCTGTGGGTTTCTTTTGCTGATCAGGCGGTCAATGCTATAGGCACCAGGACCCACCAGGCCTAACACCAGGAAACCACCGGCGATAGAGAGGTTCTTCATGAACATCAGCTGATTCACGCCTTCGGCAAAGTTACTGTGAAACAGAAACGCGGTCAGGATGGTGAAACCGGCAGTGAACAGGGCGGTGAAACGGGTCAGGAAACCAAACAGAATGGCCAGACCGCCACCAAACTCCAGCAGAATAACCAGCGGCAGCATAAAGCCAGGCACGCCCATCGCTTCCATATATTGCTGGGTGCCTGCGTAACCGGTGATTTTGCCCCAGCCAGCCGTAATGAACAGGATTGGCATCAGGATGCGAGCCAGTAACAAACCAACGTCTTCGAATTTTTTCATCATTTACTCCAGCACTATCAGGGATGCAGGGCAAACTGCCCGCAGGGTTTATGCCCGCTGAAAGCAGTTCTGCATTCATTGGGTTGATAGCTGGAGATGATAATCGCGGCGTGGAAAGGTTGTAAGCGAGATAAACTGTCAGTGTTCTTCAGAAATTCTGATGAAGAAAAGCCGGCCTTTTCAGGGCCGGCTTTAAGCAGGATTAACGCGGGGGCAGGGCGGACTTGATCATGCGCCAGGTGCTCCATGCACCGAATCCCCGCTTTGCCCAGCGCAGCAGCTTGTTGGGACTGCGAATGGAGTAAACAGCCAGGGCGCTGCTGCCGATGGCCAGATAGCGACGTAAGCTGAGGAAAGTAAACCAGCCGCGATCGTAGTGGGCGGTGCCTTCCAGCCAGTCACGCCGCGCAGCGCTTAAATCCAGCCGCTGCTGCTGCACATGCTTAAGCAGTTCATGGATGCGTTCTTCACGCTCGCGGCGGCTCATCAGCGCTGGTCCTCAAGCAAATTACGGTCTGTCTCCAGCTCTTTGCGCGTGTGGCGCAACAGCGTGGACTGACGTGATTTGTGAAGCGTCCAGAACCCGAAAATAACAGCCAGCAGGAAAAGCGTGCCTGTCGTGATGCCAATGGCCATCAGACGGTACTGCGCATCCACTGCCCAGATGATCAGCACCATCAGGCTCATCAGACCAAATGCGGTAAACAGCATTGTCAGGCCAACCATCAACAGCAGCTGTATCAGGTTCGCTTTCTCGTGCTCCAGTTCCACCACTGCCAGACGAACACGCGTCTCGACCATGCCAACCAGCGTGGTCACAATGCGCTGGCCGATGTTGATGACCCCTTTAGCCGGGCCGTGGTTATGCTGTGAGTCAGTCATAATTATCGACGCGAAATGAGCATGCCCAGTGCGACGCCAATCGCTGCACCGATACCCACGCCATGCCATGGATTTTCACGCACATAGCCTTCCGCTTTCTGCGCCGCTTCGCGGGTCGTCGCCGCAATACGCTCGCCTGATTCGCCAAGACGTTCACGTGAGCTATCCAGCGCCACACGCGCTTTATTGCGAAGTTTATCCAGCTCGCCTTTGGATTTTTCAGTGCTGCTGCTCAGCACTTCTTCCAGGGTGTCGGCAAGGTTTTTCAGTTCAGCACGCAAATGTTCCGATGATGTGTCTTTAGACATGAAATACTCCTTTAACATCAGTTGGTTAATTCCGATTAATAGGGCTCCGCCTGCAACTTTTTAAGCTCCCGGCGTGCTTCATCCAGTTTTTCCTGTCGCTTAGCAATTTTTTCCCTGTCGTGGCCCTCTTCACGCTCTTCCTTTAATGCGTGCTCACGCTCAGCAACTTTCTGCTTCTGAGCATTAATTCTTTCCAGATGAGCGGCCTCGAGCTTTTTATCACTGCAATCTGCCCGGACTTCGGTCAGCGCGCGCTCCAGTCCGTTAACCCGGCGCTGGTTGTTATGCTTCTGCGCCACCCCGATCTCACGCTGAATATCCTGTTCTTTCTGCTCACAAAGCGATTCTGCCGCCAGCAGCGAACCCGACAGCGAAAACAGTACGACACCCAACATTACTTGATATTTCATCGGTCCTGGACCCTTCCTTTGCGACCTGATCCCCCATCATCCGTGTCATCGTGTGATTTCGGCTGCTGAGAATCGACTCTCGGTTAAGCATAGACAGCGATAGTAAAAAGTTCAAAGAAGACCGGGAGATAGAGTGGCTTTCAGGCCGCCACATCATGCTGTGGCGGCCTGAAAAGAAAAGAGACGGGCTGATTACGCGAGGGAAAGGTGCTGAGCGTGCTCGTGCTGGGCCACAATAAAGCCCTGTGGCAGCAGGCGGCGTAATACTTTTTGCGCCGCCAGGCTTTGCTCTTCGCTGTCAAAATGGATGATAAGGGCGTCACCCGCAGGTGTGATGCTTTTAATCCGAATACCCTGCGCACTTAATTGCTGATAGAGATAAAAGCCATCAGGCAGCGTTGCGCCAGCATGAGAAACCCGAATCTGCACTACCGTCTCGTGCTGCATCAGAGGAGGGACGACGCAAAGTGCGATCAGCGCGAGCGCGCCAGCAATCAACCACGGTATCCACCGTTTAGGAATAGCCTGCAGCAGTTTCATTACTCGGCTTTCCCGTTTTGATTCGCCTGACGCTTACGCCATAACACCACCAGCGATCCCACCAGACCAAAGACCAGCAGCGCCAGTGGCAGCATCATCAGGAAGAACATCATTTCATCTTCGTAACGACGGAAAATCGGGGTTTTACCCAGCGCAAAGCCGATAACGGTCAGAATAACGACCCAGAGGAAAGCACTTACCCAGTTGAAGAACTGAAAGCGGGCATTGCTGAGGCCTGATAATCCGGCGATGGTCGGCAGCAGGGTTCGCACAAACGCGATAAAGCGCCCAATCAGCAGCGCAGACAAGCCGTGGCGATGGAACAGGCTGTGCGCACGCAGATGATACTGGGCGGGAAGATGTGAGAGCCATTTCTGCACCGTGGGCGTATTGCCCAGCCAGCGGCCCTGAATATAGCTTACCCAGCAGCCAAGACTGGCGCCGGTGGTTAAAACCAGAATCGTCAGGGGGAAACTCATGGTGCCTTTGGCAATCAGAACGCCGACCAGAATCAGCAGACTGTCACCCGGCAGAAATGCGGCAGGAAGAAGGCCATTTTCCAGGAACAAAATCATAAACAGCACGCCGTAAATAGCCCATACCAGCGTGGGATCGGAGAGGGTTTCATAATCCTGTTGCCACAGGGCATGCAGCAACGCTTGCAAAATATCCATCAATCATTCCTGAACATCATTGTTAAACATGTCCCACAGGGACTTAAACGCAGACCGGCATTTCGTTATAAATTTTAGGAGCGCAGCCTGGGCGGGATTTTCCGGATCCTTCCAGAATTGATTGTTAAATCAGCGACTTTATAACCCCCTGTCGCAAAGGGTAATAAAAGGGCGATAACTGTAACAAAATTCGCCTGTCTGAGACAGGAAAACTCGCTGGCGAACAGGAGTTTTACCTTGTGAAACGGCGTGTAAAAAGGAGCTTTACATGACCTGACACTATTGCAGATTAACTGACCATCTCAGGATGTTTTCAGGCTCTTTTAGCGGGCGTTACTTGACCCGTCAGGCAGGATGACCGGATTCTCACCAAACATGTAACGGTCCACGTTAAATTCAAAATCATCCGCCGTCGCGTTAAACAGCATCTGCTTAGTATTTTCCAGATGTTGCCACATTGCCAGTTTGCTGGCGGCGGGATCTTTACGCATCAGCGCTTTGAGAATCTGATCGTGGTCGTCGCACCAGCTAAGAATGCTGCGCTGGTCGATGTGTTCGTGAAGTTTAAGCCAGTAGGGATTGTGCAGACGATGCAGCCACATTTTTTCAACGATGGCGGCTAAGGCACTGTTCTGGGTGGACTGTGCGATACGCACATGAAACTGCATGTCCCACTCGGAGTCGCGGAAATGATCCTCCTGGCGGGCTTTTTCCTGAATCGCCATCAGGTCGATAATGTCCTGACGCGTCACCTGGGTGGCGGCGAACTCTGCCACATTGCTCTCAATCAGCTGGCGCGCCTGCAGCAATTCAAACGGACCAAAGGTGGCGAATTCCAGCTGGCTGCTGGTGGCGGCCACGCGATTCTGCTGCTGACTGGCGATAACATGAATACCGGAGCCTTTGCGGACTTCCACATAGCCTTCAACTTCCAGCATGATGATCGCTTCGCGGACAACGGTGCGGCTCACTTCCATCTCTTCGGCAATCAGGCGCTCAGCTGGCAGTTTGTCACCCACCGGATAGCGTCCGGTTTCAATGCGGCTTTTTAGCTCGCTGGCCAGCTGTTGATAGAGTCGACGGGATTCAGTGAGGTCCATAGCACAATCCTGATAGCAGACAGATAAGTTGTTATACCACTTCAGGACGTGCGAGGAAATGGGCTGGCGCAGGCCAGCCATGCAGATCAATTGTGAACGGCGCTGGCCTGCGGAATAACCGCTTCAGCCTTCAACTCTGAAATGGGTTTATTTTTCAGAACCGTCCAGATAACGACAGCACCCAGCAGATCAAACACTGCCAGCGCGGCAAACAGCGGGCTGAAGCCCAGCGTATCGGCCAGTGCTCCGACGACCAGCGCAAACAGGGTACTGGCGGTCCAGGCTGCCATGCCGGTTAAGCCGTTAGCCGTAGCCACTTCGTTGCGGCCGAAAACGTCTGACGACAGGGTGATCAGCGCGCCAGAAAGGGCCTGATGCGCAAAGCCACCGACGCACAGCAGCCCAATGGCGATGTAGGGACTGGTGAACAGCCCGATGGTGCCGGGAGCAATCATTAACACCGCGCCCATTGTCACCACCAGCTTACGGGAAACAATCAGGTTAACGCCAAACCAGCGCTGGAACAGCGGCGGCAGATAGCCACCCAGGATGCAGCCAAAGTCGGCAAACAGCATCGGCATCCAGGCGAACATCGCAATCTCTTTCAGATTGAAGCCGTAAACTTTAAACATGAACAGAGGGATCCAGGCATTGAAGGTTCCCCACGCCGGTTCTGCCAGAAAACGCGGCAGCGCAATGCCCCAGAACTGGCGATTGCGGATAATCTCCAGCGCCGACATTTTGCGGGTGTTACCGGTCTGATGCTGCGCTTCCTGACCGGAGATAATGTAGTCGCGCTCTTCATCGCTCAGTTTCGTCTGCTGTTTCGGGTGCTTGTAAAACACCAGCCAGCAAAGCGCCCAGGCCATGCTCAGCACGCCGGTAATGATAAATGCCATCTGCCAGCTGTGCGCCATAATCGCCCAGACCACCAGCGGCGGTGCCAGCATCGCGCCAATAGACGAACCGACGTTAAAGTAGCCTACCGCAACCGAGCGCTCTTTGGCCGGAAACCATTCGCTGCTCGCCTTAAGACCGGCCGGGATCATCGCCGCTTCTGCGGCACCGACTGCGCCCCGGGCCAGAGCGAAGCCGCCCCAGCTGCCCGCCATCGCCGTGGCGGCACAGAATATCGCCCATAATACGGCAAACATGGCGTAGCCAACTTTGGTGCCGAGCAGGTCCAGTACATAACCGGCTACCGGCTGCATCAGCGTGTAGCAGGCTGAATAGGCTGCCACAATGTAGGAGTACTGCTGCGTGGTGATATGCAGCTCTGTCTGTAATGTCGGGGCTGCCACGGCGATGGTGTTGCGGGTCAGATACCCCAGCACCGTTCCGAGCGTCACCAGTCCAATCATGTACCAGCGTAACCCTTTTATCTTACGCATCCTCTACCTCTTCCAGTTCTGTATGCGGTCTTGCCGCTGTTGTTATCTGGAGCGGGACAGCACGTGATGCAGTTTGCTCACGCCCGCAGGTCCTGTATCAGCAACCCTGTTATGACCTTGCCATTTGTGGGCCGCTAACGGCCTCACGATAGGGCGAGAGCCTAACTTGTTATACAACTTTAAAAGTTGAGAGCCATCACAAAAACCCTTTCTGTGCTGTGGGATACTGGAAACCTGCGTAATGACAGCCATTTAGCGCGCTGCGGGCGACAGAAATATCCATAACGGCACCCGGCTACCGTCGTTTATGTGAGTAGGATCGCAAATAAATCCGTATCGGGCTGAAATTGGTATGATAACTTTGGGCCATCTGTGGTTCCGTCGATGAGGAAGCTTGTATGTCACGTTTCATGACCGAGGATTTTTTACTGGATAGCGAATTCGCCCGTCGTCTTTATCACGACTACGCGAAGGATCAGCCCATTTTCGACTATCACTGCCACTTACCGCCGCAGCAGATTGCCGAAAATTATCGCTTCGCCAACCTTTATGACATCTGGCTGAAGGGCGATCACTACAAGTGGCGGGCGATGCGCGCCAACGGCGTGGCTGAGGCGTTCTGTACCGGTAACGCCAGCGATCGTGAAAAATTTGACGCCTGGGCCCGCACCGTGCCGCACACCATCGGCAACCCGCTCTATCACTGGACTCACCTGGAATTGCGTCGCCCTTTTGGTATTACCGATACGCTGCTTTCTGAGAAAACCGCTGACAGCATCTGGCATCGCTGCAATGAACTGCTGGCACAGGATAGCTTTACCGCACGCGGCATCATGCAGCAGATGAAGGTGAAGATGGTTGGCACCACGGACGATCCGCTGGATGATCTGCGCCATCATCGCGCACTGGCAGACGATGCCAGCTTCAGCGTCAAAGTGCTGCCGAGCTGGCGTCCCGACAAAGCCTTTAATATTGAAGCGGAAACCTTCCTGCCGTGGATCGAGACGCTGGAGCAACTGACCGACATCAGCGTGCAGCGCTTTGACGATCTGCGCAGCGCATTGCATCAGCGGCTGGATCACTTCGCCGCACACGGTTGTAAGGTTTCCGATCACGCGCTGGATGTCGTCTGTTACGCCGAGGCGGATGACGCCACGCTGGATGCAATCCTGGCGCGTCGTCGTAGCGGTACTGCGCCGAATCCGCAGGAAACGGCACAGTTCAAAACGGCGGTACTGGTCTGGCTGGGCAGCGAATATGTCCGCCGTGGCTGGGTACAGCAGTATCACATTGGCGCATTGCGCAACACCAACCCGCGCCAGTACCAGCTGCTGGGACCGGATGTGGGCTTTGATTCCATCAACGATCAGCCGCTGGCGGAACCGCTGGCACGCCTGCTGGGCGCACAAAATCTCAATAACGCGCTGCCGAAAACCATTCTTTACTGCCTGAACCCGCGTGATAACGAAGTGCTGGCCACGATGGCAGGCAACTTCCAGGGCGAAGGTCAGGCGGGGAAAATGCAGTTCGGTTCGGCCTGGTGGTTCAACGATCAGCTGGACGGTATGCAGCGTCAGATGACCCAGCTGGCGCAGATTGGCCTGCTCAGCCGCTTCGTCGGGATGCTCACCGACAGCCGCAGCTTCCTTTCCTACACTCGTCACGAATATTTCCGCCGGTTGCTGTGCCAGATGATGGGCCGCTGGGTAGCGCAGGGGGAAGCACCCGCCGATGAAGCGCTGTTAGGCCAGATGGTACAGAACATCTGCTTCAACAATGCCCGCGATTACTTCGGCATCGAACTGGGAGCCTGATAATGAAAAGGCTAAACCGCCACGACTTTCCGGGTGCGGTCTATCGCGACCGGGTGATCCAGTTCGGCGAAGGTAACTTTCTTCGCGCTTTCATTGACTGGCAGATCGACTGGCTGAATGAACATCAGGGCACCGATGCCGGGATTGTGGTGGTGCGGCCGCGCAACCGTGAAGTCCGCGACAGCCTGAATCAGCAGGATGGCCTTTACACCACGCTGATTCGCGGCCTGAACGATCAGGGCGAGCAGGTCAGCGAAACCCGGCTGATCCGCAGCCTCAACCGTGAAATTCAGCCCTGGCAGCAGTTTGGTGAGTTTATGGCACTGGCGCGCAATCCCGATCTGCGCATGGTCTTCTCCAACACCACCGAAGCGGGCATTGCTTTTGTCGGCACAGACCAGCTCACCGATCAGCCCGCCAGCAGTTTCCCCGGCAAACTGACGCAGCTGCTGTGGGCGCGCTATTCCCACTTCGGGGGGGCCAGCGACCGGGGCTGGCTGGTGGTGCCGTGCGAGCTGATTGACCACAACGGCGATACGCTGCGTGATTTGGTGCTGCGTTACGCCGACCACTGGCATCTGCCATCAGAATTCAAAACCTGGCTTCATCAGCACTGTGCCTTTTACAACACGCTGGTCGACCGCATCGTCACCGGCTTTCCGGCAGAAAGCGAGCAGTTGCAAAGTGAGCTGGGTTATGACGATCGCTATCTGGTGGCGGGCGAAGTCTACTACCAGTTTGTGATTCAGGGACCGTCGGCGCTGTTCAGTGAACTGAAGCTGGCGGCGCTGTCACCGCAGGTCCGGCATGTGGATGACATTGCGCCCTATAAAGCGCAGAAAGTGGCGATCCTGAATGGCGCGCATACCGCGATGGTGCCGGTGGCTTTTCTGGCCGGGATTGAGAGCGTGGGGGAGGCAATGGCCGATCCGGCGATTGCCGGTTTTGTCGATAACCTGCTGCGTCACGACGTGATCCCGACGCTGGGTCTGCCGGATGATGAACTGCACGCCTTTGCCGACGCGGTAAAACGTCGCTTCCGTAATCCCTTTATTCGCCATGCGCTGCTGTCGATTGCCCTCAACGGCATGACCAAGTTCCGCACGCGCCTGCTGACGCCCCTGCTTGCCGCCCATCAGCAAACCGGCGTGTGGCCGACGCACATCACCTTTGCACTGGCGGCGCTGATAGCTTTCTACCGGGGTGAGTCAGCCGGAAAAAGCTGGCCATTACAGGATGAGCCGCAGTGGTTACAGCGCTATGCCGACGGCTGGAAAGCGGTTGATGCAGACCAGATGTCACCGCAACAGCTGGTACACGGTGTGCTCAGCGACGCACAACACTGGGGCGAAGATTTAACCCGTCAGCCCGGACTGGCTGCGATTGTTACCCGACACCTGCAAAATATCATCGCTCACGGCATGCGTGAGGCGCTGAATCAACTGAGATAACGCTATGCAAGACGCAATTAAAATTGATCCCCGCGACAACGTCGCCGTGGCGTTACGTGACTTAGACGCGGGTGCCACAATTGAGCTGCCGCCACTGCATGTGTCGCTGCAGCAGGCGGTCGGACGCGGGCATAAATTTGCCCTGCAGCCAATCGCGCAGGATGAGCTGGTAATCAAATATGGGCTGCCGATTGCCCATGCCACACAGCCTGTGGCCGCCGGTGAGGTCATCCATTCGCAGAATGCCCGCACGAATCTCAGCGATCTGGATCAGTATGCCTATCAGCCCGATTTTGTGACGCTGCCGCCGCAGCCGGGTGATCGTGAGGTACAGATCTACCGTCGCGCCAGTGGCGAAGTCGGCATCCGCAATGAGCTGTGGATCCTGCCGACTGTCGGCTGCGTCAACGGCATTGCGCGTCAGATTCTGCAGCGCTTTCTGAAGGAGACGCAGCAGGCAGAAGACATCGACGGCGCGTTCCTGTTCAGTCACACGTTCGGCTGCTCGCAGCTGGGGCAGGATCACGAAAATACCCGTACCATGCTGCAGAATATGGTGCGCCATCCCAACGCGGGCGCGGTGCTGGTGATTGGTCTTGGCTGCGAAAATAATCAGGTCGATGCGTTTCGGGACACCCTCGGCGCATTCGAAAGCGACCGGGTCGAATTTATGGTCTGCCAGCAGCATGATGACGAGGTGGAAGCCGGCCTGGCGCGTCTGCATGCGTTGTATGAAAAAATGCGCCATGACCGTCGCGAGCCGGGCAGACTCAGTGAGCTGAAGTTTGGGCTGGAGTGCGGCGGTTCGGACGGCTTTTCGGGCATCACCGCAAACCCGTTGCTGGGGCGATTCTCGGACCAGATGATCGCCAATGGCGGCACCACCGTGCTGACCGAAGTGCCAGAGATGTTTGGCGCAGAGCGCATCCTGATGAGCCGCTGTCGCGATGAAGAAACCTTCCGCAAAACGGTGGCGATGATCAACGACTTCAAACAGTACTTTATCGATCACCAGCAGCCGATCTACGAGAACCCATCGCCGGGCAACAAAGCGGGCGGCATCACCACGCTGGAGGAGAAGTCGCTGGGCTGTACCCAGAAGGCGGGGCAGAGCCAGGTGGTCGATGTCCTGAAGTATGGCGAACGGTTAAAAACGCCGGGGCTGAATCTGCTGAGTGCGCCGGGAAATGATGCGGTCGCCACCAGTGCGCTGGCGGGGGCGGGCTGCCACATGGTGCTGTTCAGTACCGGACGTGGCACGCCGTATGGTGGTTTTGTGCCAACGGTGAAGCTGGCGACCAACACACCACTGGCAGAGAAAAAACCGCACTGGATCGACTTTAATGCCGGACGGTTGATTGAGGGGATGAGCATGGATGCGATGCTGGAAGATTTTGTCGACAGCATTGTGGCGATTGCCAGCGGTCAGCCGACCAACAACGAAAAGAACGATTTCCGCGAGCTGGCGATTTTCAAAAGCGGGGTGACGCTCTGAACAAAAACGACCCGCCAGAGTGCGGGTCGTTTCAGACTGTTGAGAAGCCCATATGGGGCAAATACAGCAGCAATGAATAAGCTCAACGCGCAGGGAACACGGTCAGAGGAGAAAAGCGTCCCGCGCCATAGATGGCGGTTTTTGCGACTTCCGATCTGGCCGTGTTCCCTTCGCAGGGTCGGCCTCACCGCCACCGGGCCGGACTTTATCAACAATACTAAGCGGCCGGTATCAGATTCACGGGCCGCTTTTTATGTTTACTGAATCAGGCCCGACTTGTTTCGCGCGCCGCTTCTGCCTGACAGACGGCGGCCGTAAACAGAATATCGGTGGAGGAGTTCAGCGCGGTTTCCGCCGAATCCTGCAGGACGCCGATAATAAAGCCGACCGCTACGACCTGCATCGCCAGGTCATTCGGAATGCCGAACATGTTGCAGGCCACCGGAATCAGCAGCAGCGAACCCCCTGCCACGCCCGACGCCCCGCAGGCGCAGAGTGACGCCACCAGACTCAGCAGAATCGCCGTCGGCACATCAATGCTGATCCCCAGCGTATGCACTGCCGCCAGCGTCAGTACGGTAATGGTAATTGACGCACCCGCCATACTGATGGTCGCGCCCAGTGGAATCGACACCGAATAGGTATCCTCATCCAGATTCAGACGTTTCGCCAGTGCCATATTCACCGGAATGTTGGCGGCAGAACTGCGGGTAAAGAAGGCGGTCACGCCGCTTTCACGCAGGCAGGTGAAGACCAGCGGATAGGGGTTACGGCGGATTTTCCAGAACACCAGCAGCGGGTTGACCACCAGCGCCATCAGCACCATACAGCCCAGCAGCAGCGCCAGCAGGTGGGCATATTGCCACAGCGCACCAAAGCCGGTTGAGGCAAGAATTGACGCCACCAGACCGAAAATACCAATCGGCGCGCAACGAATCACACAGCGTACCAGCCAGGTCACGGCCTGTGAGGCATCATTGAGAAAGGCGCGGGTGCTGTCACTGCTGTGACGGAACGCCAGCCCAAGACCAATGGCCCACACCAGAATGCCGATGTAGTTCGCCTGCATCAGGGCCGTAATCGGGTTTGAGACCATGCTCATCAGCAGTCCGCGTAACACCTCAGTGATGCCGGAAGGGGGAACGATTTCCGTGCTGCCCACCGCCAGCGTCAGCGTCTGTGGAATCAGATGGCTGAAGACCACCGCGACCACCGCCGCGAAGAAGGTGCTCAGCAGATAAAGCATAATAATGGGCCGGATGTTGCTCCGCTGGCCCTGCTGGTGGTTAGCAATCGAGGCGATGACCAGCATCAGTACCAGCAATGGCGCAACTGCTTTCAGTGCACTGACAAACAGTTCACCCAGCAGACCAACCGCCAGCGCGGCATCGTGTGAAATCCAGGCGAGCGCCACACCGGCGATCAGCCCAATCATGATTTGCTTCACCAGGCTACCGGCGAGCAGCGTGCCCAGACGTGCGGAGAGAGTTTTCTGCATAATATTTTCTATATTTTGTCGCGGATGTAGTTTCAGACACGATGTTTTGCATCGGCTAAAACGGTTTGCACGGCGGAGTATAAGGAAAAGAGCGGACGAGAAAAGAGAAAGTTCTGTCGCTGTGGAGCAGGTCGGATTTTTATTATGCTGGATAGTGGAAGTGTGACAGAGAGATGAAATGGCGTGGCAGGCTGCCGCAAAATAAAACAGGGGCATCCGCTGCCCCTGCAGGTAATTATGGTGCGATCTTTTTCTGGTCTCTTTTGCGGTTAACCCAGGCATTGATCAGCAGGGTTGATGCCAGAATGGCACCGACCACGCTCAGTGAGATGCCGACCGGGATGTGGTAGAGGTCGACAATCAGCATTTTAAAGCCGATAAACACCAGCACAATCGCCAGGCCATACTTCAGCATCGAGAAGCGTTCTGCCACGTTTGCCAGCAGGAAGTACATGGCACGCAAGCCCAGGATAGCGAACAGGTTTGAGGTCAGCACGATAAACGGGTCGGTGGTGACGGCGAAGATGGCCGGGATACTGTCGACCGCAAAGATCACGTCGCTGAGTTCCACCATGATCAGCACCAGCAGCAGCGGAGTGGCAAACAGCACGCCGTTTTTGCGGGTGAAGAACTTCTCGCCGTCGAGATCGTCGGTCATGCGTAAATGCTTACGCAGCCAGCGCACCACCGGCTTGTCGCCCACGGCACTGTCATCCTCTTTCGCCAGCGCCATTTTCACGCCGGTAAACAGCAGGAAGGCACCAAACACATAGAGGATCCAGCTGAACTGCGTGACCAGCCAGCTACCGGCGAAGATCATAATGGTACGCAGCACGATAGCGCCCAGTACCCCGTAGATCAGCACACGGCGCTGCAAATTGGCCGGAATGGAGAAGTAGCTGAACAGCATCAGCCAGACGAAGACGTTATCGACCGCCAGCGCTTTTTCCAGCACGTAACCGGTCAGGAAGGCGAGTGTCTGCGTATTCGCGACTTCACGTCCCGCGCTGCCCTCCAGATACCACCAGAAGGCGGCGCTGAACAGCAGTGAGACGGAAACCCAGATCAGCGACCAGACAGCCGCCTGCCTGAAAGACATGGTCTGCGCGCCGCGGCGTCCCTGCAGCAGCAGGTCGATAGCCAGCATGATAAGCACCACAACCGCAAAGCTGCCCCACAGTAAAGGCGTACCCACAGTTTGCATATTCGTATCCTGTCTTAAAAAAATAAAAAACGGCTGAAGTCAGAAGACGTCAGCCGCTTATTTTAGTGTAAGCAAACCTCGCCTTCCGGCAAGGTCTCACTTACAACACAGAAACAGATTCCGGGTTGCCTGATGACCGGATGCTTTCGCAACGTAGTGACGATCAATCAGCTTACAAGTTACTCCCCTTTGCAGGAGGCTACGTTACGGTGTAGCCGCACAGGAAGCAACACCTCTCAGACATATTTAGAAATATTTACACAGCGGCCCCATCGGCCGGGAAAATGACCCCGGTCTGACGGCGGATTTCGGTCAGCAGTGCTGCGGTAATGCGCGACACTGCAAGCGCCGGATGGTCCACCTGACGCTCCGCAACCAGCCGGGCAAAAGCGGCGGCTTCATACAGCATGGTGTTGATATGCTGCGGCTGACTCAGCGCCTGCTTTTCAGCACCGCGAGGGATAAAGGTCAGCTGCTGGCACTCCGAAAGCTTTTCGATGACCAGCGCGCCTGCTTCACCCTGAATCTCGCTGGGCAGGCTGGAATCACTCACCTTAGAATGCAGAATCGTGACGTCGAAATCGCCATAGCTCAGTACCACCACGCCGTGTGCGTCCACGCCGCTCTCAAGCAGGGTCGCGGTAGCCTGCACGCGGTCTGGCTCGCCCCACAGCGTCACCGCCGAGGCCAGGCAGTAATAGCCAATATCCATCACCGAGCCATTCGACCAGCGAGGATCGAAGGTATTCGGATTCTCACCGTTGAGATAGCGCGGATAGCGCGAGGAGTACTGGCAATAGTTCAGCAGCGCTTTTCGCAGTTTTCCGACGTCAGGCAGCGCCTGCTGCAGCCGCAGGAAATTCGGCAGGCTGGCGGTCTTAAAGGCCTCAAACAGCACTACCTGATGCGCACGGGCGCAGGCGATCATCTGCTCCACTTCTGCCAGATTAGAGGCCAGCGGTTTTTCGCAAATCACATGCTTGCCGTGCGACATAAACAGCAGCGCCTGCTGGCAGTGCAGGGCGTTCGGGCTGGCAAGATAGACCGCATCGATCTCCGGGCTGGCGGCCAGGGCCTCCAGTGAGGTAAAGGTCTGTCGGCAGGGATAATCGGCAATAAAGGCGTCAGCCTGCTGCTGACTGCGTGAATAAACCGCACAGAGTTTCATTGCGCCGGTTTCATGAGCAGCATCAATAAACTGGCGTGTAATCCAGTTTGTTCCCACAATGGCAAAACGAATCACGTCATCTCTCCGGTAGCGGTAAAGCGGCAGAGTAACATCTCACCGACGCTGTGCAAGCACGCCGGGCAGGCAGGGATTGATCCTGCGATCCGCATTCCAATACTATGCGGAAGCGATGATAAACAGGCACCAACCAGGGAGCACAGGTGAAAGCAAGTAAGCACGCATTAAACTGGACCACACTGCTGATTGCCCTTCCCGTCGGATGTGCGGCGTCGCTGGTGACACTCGCTTTTCGCGGCATCATTGAACTGATCAACCATCTGCTGTTTGCCCGCAGCGGCGACATTACCGAATCGCTGCATCTCTGGCCGTGGATCTTCTGGCCGCTGCTGGTGGGGGCAGGCGGGGTGCTGGCGGGCTATTTTCTGCGTTATGCGGTCGCTATTGAGCAGCAGCAGACGGTGAAAACCGATTATCTTGAAGTGATCAACGCCCGGCTCGATGCGGTCCCGACGCGAACCTCGTTATTCCGCGCCTTGTCGTCGATTGCCAGCATCGGCAGCGGCGCGTCGATCGGTAAAGAGGGGCCGATGGTGCAGCTCTCGGCCCTGTGCGGCAGCGCGATCGGCCGCCTGTTACCCGCCTCACTTAACCTGAAAAACAGTGACGTGGTGGCGATGGCGGCCGCGGCGGGTCTCTCGTCGGTCTACCATGCGCCGCTGGCCTCGGCGATTTTTGTGGCTGAGATCGCCTTTGGTATTTCAGCGTTGCAGCGGCTGATCCCCCTGATTATCGCCTCGGCGACGGCCGTGATGACCATGTGGACGCTGGGCTTCCGCAGTGCGCTCTATCCGCTGGCAGACGTGAACTTCGCGATGGATCTCAGCAGCCTGCTGATGACGGTGGTGATTGGGTTGTGCGCCGGTCTGGCGGGCTGGATGCTGATTAAATGCATCGCCCGCAGCAAAGTGCTGTTCAGCCGGGTCGCCTCCCTGCCCATGCGCCTGGGGGCGGGCGGCTTTGCGGTAGGGTTACTGGCGCTGATCTCCACCGATATTCTGGGCAACGGCTACGAAGTGATCGTGAAAGTGATGGCGGGCGACTATCTGTTGCCTGGGCTGCTGTTGCTGCTGTTGCTGAAAACCCTCGCCACCAGCCTGTCAGTCGGGTCGAACGCGGTCGGCGGGCTCTTTACCCCTTCGCTGCTGATTGGCGCACTGCTGGGCGTCATCATTGCGACGGTGGGGGCAATGCTGCATCTGCCGCTGGGTAATGTGCTGCTCTATGCCGCAATCGGGATGGCGGCGGTGCTGGCGGCGGTCAGTCAGGCCCCGTTAATGGCGATGCTGATGGTGCTGGAGATGACGCTCAACAGCAGCCTGCTGTTCCCCCTGATGATCGCCACCGTCCTTGCGTCGATGGTGGTTTATCGTCTGCAATCTGCCAGTACCTATCCGGTAGTGAGCCATCACTTCAGCCGTTCAGAAGCGAAATATGATTTCGACAATATGCGCATTGCCGAGCTGATTATTGCTGGTGCGGCGTTGCAGCCGGAAGAGTCCGTGGGGCAGGCGCTGGCGGTCAGTTCACTGAAGCGTGAACGCTACGTCTATGTCATCAACGCCGCAGGCGCTTTCCTCGGGGTGGTGTCGATTCATGAGATTTCGCGCCGGGTGCTGGCGCAGGAGATTACCCTGGATTCACCGGTGCAGTGCGTGATGGATCAGGATTTCCCGGTGGTCTATCAGAATCAGAGTATGCGTGAGGGCTGGGAAGCCTTTGCGGCCGTCACGCTGGAGCGACTGCCGGTACTGAATAATCCCCAGGAGCGACGCTTTCTGGGCGCGCTGACCAAAACCAGCCTGATTCAGAAAGCGCAGGAGTTTCTTTAAGCCGCGTTGCCGCGCATCGCCTGGTCAGTCATCCACAGGCGCGCATCAAATTCGAGCTGATGGTAATCCGGCTCCATATGGCAGCAGAGCTGGTAGAACGCTTTATCGTGATCTTTCTCTTTCAGGTGCGCCAGCTCATGCACCACGATCATCCGCAGAAACGGCTCCGGCGCAAGGCGGAAAAAGGTCGAGATGCGGATTTCCGCTTTCGCCTTGAGTTTGCCGCCCTGAATCCGCGAGATGGCAGTGTGCAGCCCGAGTGCATGTTTCATCACTTTGATCTTGTTATCCCACATCACTTTGCTGATGGGCGGCGCATTGCGCATGTAGCGATTTTTCAGCGCCTGCGTGTAGTCATACAGCGCTTTATCACTCATCACGTCGTGGGTGTCCGGGTAGCGTTCCTGCAGAAACGCACCTAAGCGCTGGTGGGTAATCAGCGTCTGAACCTGCTCAAGAAGAGGGGCAGGATAACCCTGAAGGTAGATCAGTGAGGACATTAGGGATTCCAGGCGAAAGACAGTATACTGCGCCCCCGTTTTTGGGGCGAAAATCAACCAAAGTGTACCACGCCGGAGAATTCATGAGCCAACTTGAACTGAACGATCGCACACTGATCCTGCATCGCTTCCCGCAGATGCGTGACGAAAGTCCATTACAAGCCTGGGATGCGGCTGATGAATATCTGTTACAACAGGCGCTGCCAGAGGGACCGGTGCTGGTCTTCAACGACAGTTTCGGAGCATTAACCTGCGCCCTGAATTCGCGCACCGTCTGGCACGTCAGCGACTCCTGGCTCAGCCAGCAGGCCGCCCGTCAGAACCTTTCCTTTAATGGACTGGATGACAGCAACGTACACTTTGTTGATAGCCTGGCTGAACTGCCTGCAGCCCCGGCAGCGGTGCTGATTAAGGTGCCTAAAACCCTGGCGCTGCTGGAGCATCAGCTGCGCGCCATTCGCGAAGTCGTCACACCGGATACGGTGATTCTGGCGGCGGCTCGCGCCAAAGAGATCCATAACTCCACCCTGCAACTGTTCGAACAGATCATCGGTGAAACCAAAACCTCACTGGCGTGGAAAAAAGCGCGTCTGATCTTCAGCCAGTTCAGCCAGCCTGCACTGCGTGAGGCCACGCCAGCGCTGGTCTGGCCGCTGGATGGCACCCCTTATCAGATTCACAACTACGCCAATGTCTTCTCGCGTGCGTCACTGGATATCGGCGCCCGGCTGTTTGTGCAGCATCTGCCGGAAAACATTGAGGGTGAAATTGTCGATCTGGGCTGTGGCAACGGCGTGGTAGGACTGATGGCGCTGGAGCAGAACCCGCAGGCTGAGG
Source organism: Pantoea sp. GD03673 (assembly GCF_029844725.1). Lineage (GTDB taxonomy): Bacteria > Pseudomonadota > Gammaproteobacteria > Enterobacterales > Enterobacteriaceae > Pantoea. The sequence continues at coordinate 326,795 of NZ_JAOCKJ010000006.1, read as the reverse complement.
TGCACTTCGTGGATGAGTCTTACATGGCGGTCGCCTCCAGTCAGCTTAACGTGGAAGTGAACCGTCCTGAGGATCTGTCGCGCTGTCAGTTCCGGGTGAACAACGTGCTGAGCGGCTATCCGTCGGATCGGCTGCACGCGGTGCTGTGCAACCCGCCGTTCCACCAGCAGCACGCAGTCACCGATCATCTGGCATGGCAGATGTTCCGCGATGCCAAACGCTGCCTTCAGTATGGCGGCGAGTTGCGTATTGTCGGCAATCGCCACCTCGATTATCACCACAAGCTGAAGAAGCTGTTCGGCAATTGCACGCTGATCGCCTCTAACCAGAAGTTTGTGGTGCTGCGTGCGGTGAAAATGCGCTAGTCAGACCGTGAGGGCCAGCTGCGTCGCCTGCGCAATCGCACGACGCGCATCCAGCTCCTGCGCCACGTCTGCACCGCCTATCACCGTCACCACCTGTCCTTTTGCACGCAGCGCGGCTTCCAGTTCGCGCTGCGGCTCCTGTCCGGCACAGATAATCACGTTATCGAGCGCCAGCCGTTGTGTTTCACCGTTGCGCCGCAGATGCAGGCCGCTGTCATCTATCGCCAGATAGTCCACGCCGCCCCACATCTCTATGCCACGCGCCTGCAGACTGGCACGGTGGATCCAGCCGGTGGTTTTTGCCAGTCCGGCACCCGGTTTTCCCGTACGGCGCTGCAGCAGCCAGATTTGCCGTACTGCGGCAGGCGGCTCGGGCTTCACCACGCCGCCGCGCTGCGTCAGACTGGGGTCGATGCCCCATTCGGCGTAAAACGCGGCCCGATCCTCATCATGCGAAGGTTGTGAAAGATACTCCGCGACATCAAAGCCAATACCGCCCGCGCCGATTATCGCTACCCGTTTGCCCACCGGACGCTTATCGCGCAGCACCTCAAGGTAGCTCAGCACGCTGGGGTGATCGATACCCGGAATGTCGGGTGTACGTGGCTGAATGCCGGTCGCCAGCACCACTTCATCGGCGTCACTCAGCTGATCTGCCGTGACCCGACAGCCGGTTTTCACCGTCACGCCTGCGGCCGCCAGCTGATGGCGGAAATAGCGCAGGGTTTCGCTGAACTCCGCTTTACCGGGGATCTGCCGGGCTATATTGAACTGGCCGCCAATTTCGTGCGCGGCTTCATACAGCGTCACCTGATGTCCGCGCTGTGCCGCCTGCAGCGCATACGCCATCCCGGCCGGACCGGCACCCACCACCGCCAGCCTGCGCGGTGCGGTGCTGGCGATAACCGGCATCAGCGTCTCGTGGCAGGCGCGGGGGTTAACCAGACAGGAGGTGATCTTACCGGCGAACACCTGGTCAAGGCAGGCCTGATTGCAGGCAATGCAGGTGTTGATGCTGTCGGGTTCGCCGCGCTGTGCTTTGCTGACAAAGGCGGGGTCGGCGAGGAAAGGGCGCGCCATCGAGACCATATCGGCGCAGCCCGACTGCAACAGCTGCTCGGCGACGGCGGGGTGGTTGATGCGATTGGTGGCGATCACCGGCACCGAAACATGGGCGCGCAGGCGCTGGGTCACCCAGGCAAAGGCCGCACGCGGCACGCAGGTGGCGATGGTCGGGATACGCGCCTCGTGCCAGCCAATACCGGTATTGAACAGCGTAATGCCGCACTGCTCCAGTTCGCCCGCCAGCAGCAGCGTCTCCTCCAGCGTGCTGCCCTCTTCGATCAGATCGAGCATCGACAGCCGGAAGATGATGATAAAGGCGTCGCCGGTCGCGGCACGTACCGCCCGGGTAATTGCCAGCGCGAACTGCATCCGCTGACGGAAGTCGCCGCCCCAGCGGTCATCGCGCTGGTTGGTGTGTTTCACCAGAAACTGATTAATCAGGTAGCCTTCGGAACCCATGATCTCCACACCATCGTAGCCCGCCTGCTGGGCCAGACGGGCACAGCGGGCAAAGTCATCAATGGTCTGTTCAATCGCTGCCTCGCTCATCGCCTGCGGTGTAAACGGGTTAATCGGTGCCTGACGGGCCGAGGGGGCAACCAGATCGGGCTGATAGCTGTAACGGCCGGTATGCAGGATCTGCAGGGCGATTTTCCCCTGATGCTGATGCACCGCCTCCGTGATCTGCCGGTGCCAGCTGCATTGCGTCTCGTCGGTGAGCATCGCGCCATGCGCGGCAGTGACACCCTGCGCATTGGGGGCAATGCCGCCGGTGACGATCAGCGCAACCCCTTCACGCGCCCGTTCGCCGTAGAACGCGGCCAGCCGGGCTGCGCCATCCGGGTGTTCTTCCAGGCCGGTGTGCATCGAGCCCATCAGAAAGCGGTTTTTCAGTCGGGTAAAACCAAGGTCCAGCGGCGTAAACAGCGCAGGATAATCAGGATTGACGGACATGATAGTCACTCACAGACAAGTGGTCGGATGAGTTTACTCTAGCCACTTCTGCGTTAAAAAAAAGTGAAAGAATGTCAGGGTGTGAGTGAAATCATAAACAAGGGCAGGGGCTGACAGAGGGATCCTGTGTCTGACGCCGCACCGCCATCCGTGGCCTGCGCGGTTTTACTACAGGCGTTGCTTATAATGTTCAGGCCGTTTAACCGGCCCGAAACCGTTAACGCCGCCGAATCCACGAAAAACGTGACTGATAGCCGCTGCCATGATGGGTATTAAAGCGGTAGCTTGAACCCCTCCCGGCCATGCAGTAGGTGCAGACATTGACGTTGTCGATCTGCGAAGCGGGCACTCCCGCGTTCACCAGCAGCTGCGTCGCAAGCGCAGGCAGATCAAACCAGACGCCGTGCTGGTGGGCGGAGGCCTGAGGGCGCTGCGCCTGGGGATTGACCGGCTGGACCTGGTGCCAGCGCAGCCCGCTGGCGAACGCCGGGTTCTGTGCAATCTCTGCCAGCTGCGGTTCGGCCAGTTCATAGCAGCAGGGCCCCATCGCCGGGCCAATAGCCACCACCAGGTCCTGCGGCGCGCAGCCCTGTTCGCCCAGTTTTTCCACGGCGCGGGTCAGCACGCCCGCCAGCGTACCTTTAAGTCCGGCATGAACCGCGGCCACGATCCGCTGTCTGCGGTCGGCGAATAGCACCGGCAGGCAGTCGGCGGTGTACACTGCCACCGGGCGCGTTCCGCTACCGATGACGCCATCAGATTCGCAGCTTTTAGGCGGGATGTTTTCAGCGTCGGTGACCACGGTCGCGCTGTGGCGCTGATGGCCCCAGGCGGCATCGGCAGGTGGCTGTTCACCGGCGGGCTGGAACGCATATTCGAGCCACTCCAGTGCGTCGAGCAATGGCGAGCGCGGGATCACGGCCATAAGAATCTCCTGTTATAACAGCGTGTGTCAGGCTGCCCACAGCTTACGTTAACTGCTACATTTTTGAAGCTTCTCCTCAGATCTTTATCACCTTAAGGATGAAATGATGAAAACCTCCGCAAAACTTGCTGCATCCGGACTGATCGCACTGCTGCTGACGGGCTGCGCCTCATCGTCACATCAGACCGCGCAACAGCAACTCGGCCAGCAATCGGTGCTGGCGCTGAACTGGTTCCAGCAGTCTGGCGAATATCAGGCACTGACCTGGCAGGCGTTTAATACGGCGCGCATGGCGTTTGATCAGGCTCCGTCGCTGACCGGCAAACCCAAAGCGGTGATTGTCGATCTGGATGAAACCATGCTGGATAACAGTGCTTACAGCGCGTGGCAGGCAAAAAACGGTCAGCCGTTCAGTAGCAAAACCTGGTCAGCCTGGACGCAGGCGCGTCAGGCGAAAGCGGTGCCGGGTGCGGTAGCGTTCGCACGTCATGTCACAGAAAATGGCGGCACGCTGTTCTATGTGTCGAACCGCGATCAGAAAGATTATGCCGCCACGGTTGCTAACATGCAGCAGCTCGGCTTCCCCAACGTCAGCGATAAAACGGTACGTCTGAACACCGACAGCTCCAATAAGCAGGCGCGTTTCGATGCCATCAAAAACGCGGGCTATAACGTGGTGCTCTACGTAGGCGATAACCTCAACGATTTCGGGGGGGCGACCTGGCATCAGGGTAATCAGACGCGTCGCGATTTTGTGAATCTTAACCACCAGCAGTTTGGTACGCAGTTCATCGTGCTGCCGAACCCACTCTACGGCGACTGGGAGAGCGGAATGGCGGATAACTACAACAAACTGACGCCGGAACAACAGCTGTCGGTGCGGGATTCACGCCTGCAAAGCTGGAACGGTAAATAATTCGTCAAGAAAAAGAGCCTGCCCGGTCAGGCTCTTCTCAAGAATGGCCCTGATTTACTTACCGCCGTCACTATTCTGCTGCAAATTAAATTAATCATCTCTTGCTTCATTCTTATCTCATTACAGGCATATTTAACTGGCTGTCAGCTATTAAGCCGGTTGATTGTGCTAATGGTTAATTTTTTAATTAAGAGGATTCCTGGCAAAAAAGCACGCCGGTTGGTATGGCAGCGAATATCCCTTCTTTTATTACTTGTATTTATTTGTCAGCATTAACTTTAGTTAATTTTCCGTTGAAACTTAATTTATTGATATTCTTGAATAAACTGGTGTTTCAGTTTATTTCCCTTCATTTCTGCCGCTGAATTAAATTTACTTAAGCCTGACCTTTACTGACCGTCAGCTGACAAAAGGCGTGTTGTTAAATCGCTGTGAAATATTGCGCGTGCAATGAAATTGGTTAGCGTCTATAACCTTTTTCTGTGACTCAGTTCTTATTAACCTGGCGGCTCACGCTTTATTTATGAGCCGATACACTTTGTGGTCAGCCAGGATGCGACATCCCGGTAGTAGAGAGAAGATGATTGTGACGACACTTAAACCCTTATTAGCGAAAAATCGCAGTTGGGCATTACAGCGCCGCCAGCGTAATCCGGATTATTTTAAAAACGTCCTTCATCAGCAAAAGCCACACTCACTCTGGATTGGCTGTTCTGATAGTCGCGTTCCGGCAGAGGTATTAACCGGCTCCCATCCCGGTGAACTCTTTGTGCATCGCAATATCGCTAACATGGTGATTGAGGACGACGATAATTTACTGAGCGTGCTGCAATACGCACTCTTCTTTCTCGGCGTTAAACGCATTGTATTAAGCGGTCACTATGGCTGCGGCGGGGTAGAGGCCGCGCAAAATTTTCCCGGCAGCGTGCTGGATGGTCAGGAGAGCGCGCTGGCGAGACGCATCCAGACGCTGCGTGATGATATTCAGTCAGGTCTGACAGAACATTCCCCCTCAGACGCGCCGCCGGGTGAACAGCGTGATCGGCTGGTTGAGGCCAACGTTAAGGCACAATTCGCCCGGCTGGTAAAAACGGAACCGGTCAGGCAAATCTGGCAATCGGGCCAGGAACTGGACGTGTTTGGTTGTGTTTATGACCTGCGCTCCGGCCATCTCAAAGAGCTGATTCATCAATCTGCAGAGGAGTCTTCACTATGAACCTCGATACCCTGCGTCGCGATATTCCTGCGGGTCTGGTGGTTTTCCTGGTCGCCTTACCGCTCTGCCTGGGCATTGCACAGGCCAGCGGATTACCGCCGTTTGCCGGTCTGCTGACCGGTGTGATTGGCGGTCTGGTGGTCACGTCGCTGAGCCCATCCCGGTTTGCCGTCAGCGGCCCGGCGGCGGGCCTGGTAACTATTGTCGTTGCCTCAATGGCAACACTGGGCAGCTTCTCTGCCTTTCTCACTGCGCTGATTATCGCCGGGGCACTGCAATGTGTGTTTGGCCTGCTGCGCGCCGGGCGGTTTATTTCACTGGTGCCGGGCAGCGTCATTAAAGGGATGCTGGCGGCGATTGGCCTGCTGCTGATCATGCAGCAGATTCCGGTGGCGCTGGGTGCCGCTGGCGATGCGGAGCTGGTGTCGCTGGTGACAGGCCAGATGACCTTCTCGCTGCCCGCCATCGTGGTGGCCGGTGTTGGCCTGGCCATTTTATGTCTCTGGACCACCGCGCCGGTGAAACGGATAAAAGCGCTTGCCTGGATCCCTGGACCGCTGATTGCCGTGCTGATCGGTTGCCTGGCGACAGTCGTGGGAGGACGACTGTTCCCTGAGATGACCCAGGGGCTGGCGCGCATTTCACTGCCCGCGTTTGACAGCGTTTCCGCGCTGGTGGCTGAACTGGAAACGCCCGACTGGATGGCCTGGCAGAATCCACAGGTCTGGGTAGTTGCGGTGACCCTGGCACTGGTCGCCAGTCTGGAGACCCTGCTGAGTCAGGAGGCGCTGAAAAAACTGCGCCCTCAGACGCCCGCGCCGTCACCCAATAAAGAGATGTTCGCGCAGGGTATCGGTAACCTCGCGGCCGGTTTTCTTGGCGCGATGCCGATAACGGCGGTGATTGTGCGCAGTTCGGTGAATGTCAGTGCAGGTGCGCAGACCAGGCTGTCGATCTTTATTCATGGTGTGCTGCTGCTGATTTGCGGTATGTGGTTCAGTGAGATGCTGAATGCTATCCCGCTGGCCAGCCTTGCTGCCGTGCTGCTCTACACCGGTTATAAGCTGGCGACACCCAAACTGTTTATCGAGCAGTTCCGCATGGGGGCGCAGCAGTACGTGCCGTTTCTGGCCACCATCGTCGGTATTATCACGCTGGGTATGCTGGTTGGTATTGGCATCGGCATCGCCACGCAGATCCTTTACAGCATCTATAAGAGCCATCGCAATGCGCTGCAGCTCACCCGTTATGATGACCACTACGTGCTGCGTTTTCAGCAGAACCTGACCTTTATGCATAATCCAAAGTTGCAGGGATTGCTGGATGAGATCCCGGAGAACAGCGTGGTCATCGTTGATAACGATAATGCGGAATATATCGATCCCGACGTGAAAGCGGTATTGAAAGATTTTGGTGATAACGCCGACAAACGTGGCATTCGCCTGAGTCAGTGGCCGGTTGCGGTAAAGTAGCGTTTAACGCAACGACAAAATGGTTTCAGAGGCAAAAATCGGATATCTCGGATATCCGATTTTTTTATTTGCGAGGCATAATAAGTTCCCGATTTCTGCTGTCATCTGATGGCTTTAGCCTCTGCAGGATAACTTTCCTGAATCAGCCCATGAAATGAGGTTTTATCGCCGGATGACTTTGAGGGTATTCAGGATTTAATCATTCTGACACCACGCGCCTGTTCAGGCTGGCGTGGACAGCCAGCCTCTCTGCGACAAGGTCCGGATGTATGCGCATACAGCTGTTTGACGAGCACAACCCTAACAAGAACGCATTTTTGCTGTTTTTCATCACGTTGCTATTTTGTTTTATCGGCGGGCACCTGCGCTTTCCGCAGGAGCTGTCTCTGTTCTGGCCGGTTAACGCAATCGTTACTGGCATCATCGTCCGCAATCCTTTTTTGCATCAGACCCGCTATTACCTCGCCATCTTTGCCGCGATGGTGTTTAACGACACCGTTTTTTCAGGCTGGGCGCTCTCTGCGTTTACCCTCAACCTGGCGAATCTTCTGTTTGTGCTGGTGGCAGCGACGCTGCTGGTAAAGCATATTCAGCACGACTCTGGCAGTGAGCGTATTACCAGTGTTCTGCGCATTTTTCCTGCCTGTCTGCTGGCCGCGCTGGTCTGTGCCAGCTGGGGAGCGCTGGCACAGCAGGCTGATTTTGATGCTGGCCTGGCGGCGGCCTGGGGGGACTGGTTCAGCGAGCAGTTCTCAACCGGGCTGATGCTGCTGCCCTTTTTGCTGACGCGCGACTGGTCATCGCTGTCGCCCCGCCAGTTTTTGCAGATCCGCAAGGTGGCACCGGTCATCGCCGTGATCGTTTCGCTGATGACGGGCGCGATGATGGGGGGCGCGGGCAGCCTGACGCTTCCGGTTCCGGCGCTGGTCTGGTGCGCCATCGTGCTGCCGATGCCGCTGACCAGCCTGGTAATACTGCTGACCGGCATTACCGAAATCGTTCTGGTCTCTCATGGCGTGATGAATATTCAGGGCGATGACAACCTGTTGCCGATCAGCCATCTGACGTCGGCGCGACTGGGTGTGGCGACCATCGCCATCAGTCCGCTGATTGTCGCCGCAAGCATGGATGCAATCCGCCAGCTTAATCAGCGTCTGGCGCTACGGGCGAATTACGATTTCCTGACCCGGCAGCTGTCGCGCTCCGGCTTGTATGAAAGCCTGCGTGTGGAGCCGATTTTCCCGGATCGCAAAGTGGGTGTAATCCTGCTGGACGTCGATTACTTCAAAGCCATTAATGACAATTTTGGTCATGATGCGGGCGACAGCGTGCTGGAAGAGATCGCCCGCCGGATGCAACGGGTGGTGGGTAAAGCGGGGCGCATCTGCCGTTTCGGTGGCGAAGAGTTTGTGGTGGTGCTGTTCGATCAGAATCCGGAAAAGCTCTATTTCCTGGCCGAAAGCATCCGGCAGAAAATGGCGAAAGAGAAGTTCTGGCTGCAGGGCAGCACGGCCACGGTCACCGTCAGCCTGGGGCTGGCCCATGGCAGTGCCGATGAAGAAACGGAGTGGCACCGCGTGATCAACCGGCTGATCTCCGCGGCGGATAAAAATCTCTATCTGTCTAAACGCAATGGGCGTAATCAGACGTCACCGGTTAACTACCGCACTGTCACCAGCGACGTGGCATAACGCCTCGTCACCGGGTCCGGTCAGCTCACGCTGCTTTTCAGGGTGCTGGCCTGCTGGTGGCGTTCAATCGCCAGGTCGATCAGACGGCTGATCAGGTCCTGATAGCTGAGTCCGGCGGCCTGCCACAGTTTCGGGTACATGCTGATATTGGTGAAGCCGGGCAGGGTATTCACTTCATTGACAATAATCTCGCCGTCGTCAGTCAGGAACACATCGACGCGTGCCAGGCCAAAGCACTCCAGCGCGGAGAAGGCCTTGATGGCGACGTCACGGATTGCATCGCTGGTTTCCGGTGTAATGGCCGCCGGGACCACCGTCTGCGCACCGCTTTCAGAGATATATTTGGTGTCATAAGAGTAAAAGGCGTCATGCACGACCACTTCGCCGCAGGGGCTGGCTTCAGGCGCATCGTTGCCCAGCACCGCACATTCGATCTCGCGGCCTTTGATACCCTGTTCAATCAGCACTTTGCGGTCAAATGAGAAGGCCAGCGTCAGCGCAGCATCAAATTCTTCAAGGCTATCCACTTTGCTGACGCCCACCGATGAACCCTGGTTGGCGGGTTTGATAAACAGCGGCAGGCCAAAGCGGGCAATGACGGCTTCCGGGTCCAGCTGGGGGCGCTGCGCCTGGGTGACGCTCAGCCACGGCGCGACGTTAAGCCCGGCATCGCGTAACAGCCGTTTGGTGAAATCTTTGTCCATGCTGACAGCAGAACCCAGCACGTCGGAACCGACAAACGGTAATGAGGCCATACGCAGCAGGCCCTGCAGGGACCCATCTTCACCCAGCGTACCGTGCACGATCGGGAAGATAACGTCGATCTGCGACAGCGGATGGGCGTTGTGGCGGATGATGATTTGCTGCTCAGTGTTGCCTGGCACCAGCGCCACATCTTCAGCGGCGTGATTGAGCGCGATCAGCGCCGGGTTTTCAGCGTTGAGTAAGAAGTTTGACGCATCACTAAGACGCCAGTGCCCCTGTTTGTCGATGCCCAGCAACACGACGTCAAACCTGCTTTTGTCGATCGCCTCAAGGATATTTTTGGCCGACTGCAACGACACCTCATGCTCAGCCGATTTCCCGCCAAACACGATCCCTACCCGCAACTTAGTCATCTACTTTGCCCACTGAAAAAATCAAAACCACAAGATAGCATGGGGGTTGCGCGGGAAGACAGGGCAGGGGAGATAATTATGGAGGGAGGAATATCATTGTCTGAGGAGTGCTGGTCAGAGAGGAGTCTGAGCGTATGGCAGGAGGTTGAATTGGTTACGTCAGTCAGGTTTTAGGACGCACCCGCCACTTAAGAGAAATGAATACAAAAAAACCGCTTCAATGAGCGGCTTAAATATATGTTTTTTTTATGAAGAAATTTGGTGGCCCCTGCTGGGTTTGAACCAGCGACCAAGCGATTATGAGTCATATGAATAGCTTGTTTCATCGTTTTTCATCTTTAACCATATCTACACATTAATAAATATAAATCAGTCATTTATGATTATTTCTTGGTTTCATGTTGTTCCGGGTTTTTCCTTTCAGTATCATCCTTACGTCACCTGCTACATCACCCAGAAAACGGCAGTAAAACTTTTCTCGTAAGGATTTTCTTTTGGCAGATAATTTAACGGACTCAATGGTGCGCGGACTGAAAGCGCGCGATTCGGCTTATCAGGTATGGGACAAGAGTGGTGAGCGGGGAGCAGGGCGTCTGGGGGTTAAAGTTGAGCCATCCGGGCAGCGGGTTTTCTACTATCGCTACTACTGGGATGCTAAGCGCCACTTTATTCAGTTGGGTCGTTACCCTGAAATGTCATTAGCTCAGGCTCGTCAGCTTGCGAAAGGTTATGCCGGTACGCTGAAGGAAGGGAAGAACCCTAAGGTCGAGAAGGCTGAACAGGACATCGCGCTGGAAAAGCAAAAGCGTGCCGAACAGTTAAAGGGTAGCATCGAGCAGCTTATTCAGGGCTACACCAAAAAAATGCGGGAAGATGGAAAGCGGACATGGCAGCAGGTGCTGTACCGACTGGAAAAGGAAACCTATTCCTTCATCGCCAAAGATACGAAAGCTAACGAAGTCAAACCGCTACATATCAAACAGATTTTGTCTGCCATCATTCAGCGCGGGGCGAGCGTTGAAGCGAACCGTGTGCGCTCTTATCTGATGGCAGCTTTCAACTACGGGCTCAAAGCGGATAACGATCCGGCCAACCACCAGCAGAACGTGATGTTTGGACTTGAGATGAACCCGGTTAGCGTCATCCCTAAGCAGTCGGCTGCTGAGAAAGCGGGAACCAACTGGCTGAAGTTGAATGAGCTGCAACAGCTGATGGGTGACTTTCCCAAAACGCCAAGCGTTGGCAGCACGGTGAGCTTGCTGCTTAATTTATGTGTTTACGCTGGTGGGCAGCGCCCGCATGAACTGGCTTCCAGTCGGTGGGATGCCGTGAACTGGGAAGAGAAAACACTGTTGATTGTTGCTGACGTCTCAAAGAACAAGCGCGACCATTTGGTGCCATTAACGGATTCAGCTATAGAAATTCTGGAAAGGCTGAAGAGCGAGAACGTTAATGATAGCCCGTATATCTTCCCGCAGAGGTTGGATGCGGGTAAGCATCTACGAACTGACAGCTTTGCTCAAGCCATCATCTATTATCGCGAGCATTTTCCTGACAACCCCATGTTTGTTGCTAGGGATTTACGGCGGACCTGCAAAACACTGATGGGCGAAATCGGTGTCTCGAAAGAGTTGCGTGACCGCATTCAAAACCATGCATTGCAGGATGTCAGCTCGAAGCACTATGACCGTTATGATTATCTTGTAGAGAAAAGAAGGGCATTAGAACAGTGGGAAAATAGGGTTAATCATGTTGAACAGGCCACCAGCAATGTAGTGAATTTATTCCAGAGAGGATGAGAATTGGCTAAATATAGTCTCAATTCTTTGAAAAGCATTTTCCAGCTTGGTTCGTCGGATAGCGTATTGTTGAATAGACTGGGCATTATTGATGAAGCAGAATTTGATGTGTTATCAGTTCAGGCAGATCCTAGGTTACAGTCTTTTGACGAGCATTAAACGTTTTAAAGGCTATTCAGGCCGAAATCACTGACAACTATATGCCGATGATACAGCTTGTTGACGATTTTTTGCCAAATTAGCGAGCTAAACCGATAGCTTTTGCTTTAGCTTGATACTGCTTAAGATTTTGCTCAATTTTCTGCACAGCTTCACCCGTTTCAATAGCCGTTGAGCTGGCAACGGAGCGGTAAATTTGTTGCCTGGTGATTTTGGCGCTGGCGGCTCGACTTTGCATTGTGAGGTCTCCATTGTGCTTATCGGGTTTGTAGTGGGTGGGAGATGAGCTTACAAGATGGTTTATCAGAGTGTGTTTGCTGGAAGGTAGCCCACCATTCAGGTGGGCTTAGTTGTTTAATCCTGATAGCTGGCTCTTGCTCTCACTTCTTGCATGTTCATTCCGTGATGAAAACGCTGATGTCCACACATCCAGCATGAACAGAGACATGGCGTATGATAAGCCTTACCGATATTGACGATAGTCGCACCTTCAGGCCAGCTGTAAGCCGCATTATTATAATGACCGCGTTTAGTTTTGAGCCTTTTCATATGATGGCGACGAAACGCTCGATTTCTTGTATGCATGGGTAATCCCCGAATATACCGTCGGGGCAGCCACACCTTCGTGTGACCGCCGGAACGGGTATTCGGAGTGGAGGATTTTACGCATTGTTATGATCCTTATTAAAATTCATTCGCCTTAATGCCGGAAAATTCTACTCGTTAGTATTCCAGTTTCTGAAGTAATTTTTCAATCTTTCAACAGTGTGTCGCCACTTTGATGTTGTCGGTTTACAAACGGTGTTTTGATTACCGAAGAACCCGAGTTCATTTACTGCATCCTGTTCACTACGGGTTTCAAGCCATTTAACTGAGACAAAATACTCAGATTTATCGGGATCACCTGAGTTATCGCGATAAAGGTTTCCATGCTTAAGCACGTCCATCGCGACTTTTTCGCCAGCCTCAGTATTGATTGTAAAGCTGCTGGCTGGCTCAACGGCACTTTGCACAATACCGACGCCAACATAACCTGTTTTTGGGATGTTAACCCAGACGCGTTGACCGGGCTGAAGCTGTTTTAAGGTCTGGCTGTACCAGCTTCCGCCACCAGCACTGATAAAGCCATAACGGCGCGCCTCTTCCCAGTTACGACTATTTGAGTCACCGAACGAGACATAGAACTCTCCATTCCAGGGTTCTTTTGATTGAGCACTCGTACCTGCAGTGGCCTGAGCAGCGTTAGTTTGCGTCTCGCTGGGATCAAGAAGCCAGGCGCGACTTAAAAGCTGCTCGTCCCCGTGCTGAAAGACCTTGAAGAACAGCACGTTAATAGAGATACCATTTTTGCTTAGATAGTCGACAATGCGTTCGGTGGACGGATCCAGTTCCGCCGCTACGATAATGATTTGATGCGACTGGTTAATAGACTCTTCTTCTAACTCAGTATTGAAACGTTGCTTAAAGGCGTCACCCAGATTACCGCCGCCAGAGAATTTTTCATAAATTTGTGACAGGCGGTCTGCGGTTAAATCATCTACCCATGAAGCGTAATCCAGCGCCTGAGCGACTACCTCGCGCGGTGTGCGGTCGCGTTTCAGCTCTATCAGGATTAGCGAGGCATCAGGCGCTATCGCCAGCAGATCAATACGCCCCTTATCGAGCGTATTTTCCTGATGCCCGATAATCATCCACTGATCTGAAAGAATGGCTGGGTTGTTCAAGATCATTCTTTCCAGCAAACTCTCGCTGTCCAGTTTGCTGATAGTCAGTGGCTGGGGGTTATCCCCCACCCGCCAGATAGCATGGCGAACCGGCATCGTCTGTTCCTTAGTTTAAGGCTGCATCAGTAAGTGCATCCGCTAGGTGAAGCTGAGTTTGCTGGGCGGATTGCAGGCGAGATTTGAGAACGTCACATAGTAGCATTAGATTATTAATTTTTTCGGTAATTCTATATTGCTCGTTTGAAGGAACTACAGGAACTAAAGCATTTAAAATCCTATCAGGTGAAGTGTGACGAACAGTTGTACCTGTACATGTTCTTGCTAATTCAGTTCTCAGGAGCTGGCTGTTGAAAAACCAAAAGATGAATTCAGATGTTACCCCTTCATAATAGATTTCTAATTTACCTAAACGCTGGTTGTGTAAATACATGTACTCATCTTTTGGAATGAAAGCAGCACTCCCAAGTAATCCCGGAGCCTGCTCGGTCATTGGTATAATCAAGTCACCAGGATTTAATATGAACTCTTCATCAAGGGGGCCATCATAGTACTTAGTCTTATCACCTCGATGCCTAAAGCCTCCTGTTTCATAGAAATTACCAGGAGTTGTTAAAATATATTTACTTCTGAATTCAACAAAAAAATTGCTTTTGAATGCATAACCATTCTTAAGCGATAAAATATCACCAACCCTAGACCACATCCATCCTTTTGGCAACTCAAACGGTATGTCATCATCACTGATTGGCGGCAAAAGTTTTTGTTTTTTAATTTTACCTTCTTTCACCAGTTGCGCTTTTTCCTGCTCAATACGTTTAAGCAGTTCAGATGCAGGTTCATCGTTGGGGTCTTGCGGAACCAATTTACCCATCACCGCCAGTTGCAGAATGGTTTGCTTAAGCGCATCAATGCTGGCTTCTGTGGTAAACAGCGTGTCTAAATGCTGGCTGATTCGCACCCAGTTTTCGGCTAACTCTTCGGCGTTTTTGCTGTTAGTGAGCGTTGCCAGCAAGGTTTCAACCAGCTGGGAATGTGCGTCAAGACTGGTCAGAGATTGCTGCTCCAGTTGGTCGCAAAGGGACATGAGTTCATTTACTTTTTGAACGATATTTATTTGCTCGTTCACAGGAGCTAGAGGTGTTAACGCATTTATTGCTTTATCAGTACCTAACCTTGGCATATTCATGCCATGTGTTGATTCGTTAGCGTATCTAATGAAGCTAGGAGATTTTAGTAATATGCTCAGATATTCTGAAGTAATTCCGTTGAATGGTCTGACGGGGATTATCTCAGTGGTGCAAACGCCATCATCATCAGCAATAAGTACTTTATTTAAATATGGGCGTAACTTTCCATATAGTACGTCCCCGCATGAAAATCTATTTTTTGAGCTTTTGAATGGGCGCTCGGAAAAAGTAACTCTATTTAAAAGTCTGGATGTTTCTTTTTCAATATCTTCGAGTTCAACAATCCATGTGTTGCTTTTAGCATCTTCAGGCTCTGCTTTATCACATTGACCATAATTAGTCAGAAAACCTAACGATGTCCATTCCCAGCTCTCCGGCAATTCAAACGGCGTTTCATCCTTATTAATTTTTGCCAAAGGCTTCTGTTTTTTAATTTTTTCCTGCTTCATCAGCTCGGCTTTTTCAGCAGCAATGCGTTTTAGCAACTCAGACGCAGGTTCATCATTTGGGTCCTGCGGCACCAGCTTGCCACGTACGGCCAGTTCCAGAATCAGTTCACGCAGCTTTTTTATGCCATAAAGATCAATCTTGCCGTTGTTGCCGCGTCCAGCGGTTGAGCGTGTCTGTAAGGCAGAAGTCCAGGTATTGATATGCTGGGTGATCAGTTGCTCAGCAGACATCAGTTGACCTCCTTACCCGCAAGCGCGGCACCGAGGATATCGCGAAGCTGGTGGCGCAGCTGGTTGATTTCGGTTTGCTGCTGCCGATACTGCGCCAGCAGCTCATCGGGATCGTGGCTGATTGCTTCTGCCTGATGCGAATTCTTAATATCAAGGTTGAAGTTACGAGCAATGACTTCATCAATGCTGACTTTCCAGGCGTGTTCGTTTTCAACACGGCTGGCAAAGCCGTCGGCTTCATTGCCCCACCAATCGATCTCCGGCTGAAACTCTTCGACCTTCATTGGGCGGGTTTTGCTGTAGTTTTTCACGCCTTCAGGATAGGGATGTTCATAGAACCAGATATCCTGCGTCGGCTGGCCTTTAGTGAAAAACAACAGGTTAGTTTTGATGCCGGTATAGGGATTAAACACGCCATTCGGCAGACGTACGATGGTGTGCAGGTTGCACTCTTCTGTCAGCAGTTTTTTGATTTTGGTTTTAACACCTTCACCAAACAGCGTGCCGTCCGGCAGTACTACGGCGGCGCGTCCTTTATCTGCCAGCACTTCCACAATCAACTGCAGGAAGAGATCAGCAGTTTCGCGCGTTTGCGTTTCAGAGGGAAAGTTTTTCTCGATGCCATCTTCTTCGGTGCCGCCAAATGGCGGGTTGGTAACAATAACATCGAACTGCTCATCCCATGAAGAGAGCGGTTTGCTTAACGTATTGTCATGGCGAATCTGTACCGGAACTTCAATACCGTGTAGCAGCATATTGGTGGTACAAAGCAGGTGCGGTAGCTGCTTTTTCTCTACGCCGTGAATCTGCTTCTGCAGCGTTTGGTGATCATCGGTGCTGTGAACGTAGTTGGCTTTGATATGATCAACCGTGCAAGCCAAAAATCCGCCAGTGCCGCAGGCGGGATCAATCACGCGCTCGCCTAGTCTGGGGTCGATACGGTTAACCATAAAGCGGGTAACGGCGCGTGGAGTATAAAACTCACCGGCGTTACCGGCGCTTTGCAGGTCGCGCAAAATTTGTTCGTAGATATCGCCAAACAAATGGCGTTCGTTGCTGTCGCCGAAATTAATCTCATTCAGTTTGTTGATGACCTGACGCAGCAGCGTACCGTTTTTCATATAGTTAAAGGCGTCACTGAAAGCTTCCCGTACCACAAATCCACGTGGATTTTTATCACGAGGTGCAGGCAGGTTTTTCAGGGCAGGGAAGAGATCGTCATTAACGAACTCAAGCAGCGCGTCGCCCGTTATACCTTCTGCATCAGCCGCCCAGTTGCGCCACAGATAACGTGCGGGAACCGGCAAACGATACTCTTCTGCATCCATTATGGCTTCTAGCTCTTCTTCCTGAGTGTCGAAAATTTTTAAAAACAGCAGCCATGAAAGCTGACCCAGGCGTTGCGCATCGCCGTCCACACCGGCGTCTTTACGCATAATGTCCTGTAAGGATTTGATAACTGAACTGATAGACATGTTTGTTGCAATTTCCGTAATAAAAAAGTCTGCCACCGAGCGGTCGCTACGGTGACAGACATTCAAAGGGAATCAGGCCGAGCGAGGAGGGAGTTCGTAGATTTCTTTTTCCAGTTCACTCACGGCACTCATGTAGCTTTCCTTGTCACCAAAGTTCTTTTTGATGATCTCCAAAGGGCGGCCCATGGTATCAAAAGGTCGAAGCTTCAGTACCTGAATATCTTCGATTTCCTTTACGCCCGCATCGGCGTATTTATCGAGCAGGTTGCTCAACACGGCCTGAGCCGACTCAGAGTATTTGGTAAAGTAGTTACGCTTACGCACATTATCGGCGCGTTCAAGGCGGGTGAGCGGCGGCTGACCGTACACGACATGACAGAGCATATCGAACGGATCCAGCTCTTTGCCGACCTCTTCCGTCAGCACATCCCAGATAATGCCCTGCTGTTCCAGCTCTTCGATAATGGCCTGTTTACGTTCAGCACTCTGCCAGCGTTGAACAAAATCGTCCAAAGATGCGTACTCTTTCATCAGCGTACGACGGGTGTAATCCTGAAATGATTCGGTAACCAGCTTACCGTCAGCGTCATAATACTGAACGCGTTTAGATAGCACATTAACAGCAACGCCTTTAACGTAAAACTTCCTGCGCCGTTCTTCGTCAGTTTCGGGCAGTTCGCCATCAGGTTCGGATTCTGTTGAGGTGCCAGAGGGATAATCCGGTGATGGTTCTTCTGCATGGCCTGTTTGGGCATCTTCACCCGATACATTATCTTCCAGTTGCTCATCAAAATCTGACTCTGGATCGGCGACCTCATCTTTTGTCGTGGTTATGACTTTCACTGGCAAGCCATCAAAGCGTTCATCTGCAAACAGTTCGGTGGCTTTTCGGAAATCCATAATGGTGAACCATAGCTTGTTGTAGCGTTCATCAATACGCGTGCCGCGTCCAATGATTTGCTTAAATTTGGTCATCGACTGGATGTTTTGTTCAAGCACAACCAGCTTACAGGTTTTGGCATCCACACCCGTTGTCATCAGTTCTGATGTTACGGTGATAACCGGGTAGGGCTTCTTCGGATTGATGAAGTTATCGAGCTGGTTTTTTCCCTCGGCCTCATCGCCTGTAATACGCATAATGTATTTATCATTTTCTTTCATTTGCGCTGCGTTGAGATTGACCAGGGCGCGCCGCATCCGCTCTGCATGAGGTATGTCATTGCAGAAGACGATGGTTTTATCCATGGGGTTGGTGCGCTTAAGGTAATCCGTAATGGTTTCCGCCACCAGCTGAGTGCGTTCATCAATGACTAAGTTGCGATCAAAATCTTTTTGGTTGTAGATGCGATCTTCGATCAGCTCACCATTTTTATCGACTTCTCCTTTCGCTGGACGCCACCCTTGCAGGTCAACATTGATATCAACGCGTACAACTTTATAAGGCGCCAGGAAGCCATCCTCAATGCCCTGCTTAAGCGAATAGGTATAGACCGGCTCACCGAAATAGTCTGTATTTGAAACCTCATGGGTCTCTTTCGGCGTCGCCGTTAAACCGACCTGAGTCGCACTACTAAAGTATTCCAGAATCTCCCGCCAGGCACTGTCTTCAGCGGCGCTGCCGCGATGGCATTCGTCAATGATGATCAGGTCGAAGAAGTCACGCGCAACCTGCTTATACGCTTTTTCATGCTCTTCGGTTCCTGTCATTGCCTGATACAGCGCTAGGTGGATTTCGTAAGCGGGATCGACGGTGCGGCCAGTGACTTTGGTCATTGCCTGCCCAAAAGGCTGGAAATCGTTGGTGCGGGTTTGATCAACAAGAATGTTGCGATCTGCCAAGAACAGGATGCGTTTCTTGTGCCTGCTTTTCCATAACCGCCAGATAATCTGGAAGGCGGTGTAGGTTTTGCCGGTACCGGTTGCCATCACTAATAAGATGCGGTTCTGGCCTGCTGAGATAGCCTCAAGCGTTTTATTGATTGCCTGAAGCTGATAATAGCGCGGCGATTTACCGGAGCCGTCTTCATAGTAGTCCTGCGTAATAACAGGCAGTTGTGCGGCGGTATAACCTTTCCAGAGACAGAACTTCCCCCATAACTCAGCAGGCGTTGGGAACTCTTCGAGTGTAATTTCTCGTTCCAGCTGATCAGGGGTCGTTTTGTCATGAAATACGAAGCCATCACCATTGGAGGCAAAGACGAAAGGAACCTCTAACAAGGCGGCATAACCCAGTCCCTGCTGCATCCCTTTTCCAATTTCATGCTTGTTTGCTTTCGCTTCAATGACTGCCAGCGGTAAGCCAGGCTTATGGTAGAGCACTATATCTGCTGATTTCACTTTCTGACGGGATGCCAACTTACCCCGCACAACTACTTTGCCATCACGTAACTTCACCTCCTGGCGAATTTGCGTCATGTCATCCCATCCGGCCTTCTTGACCGCAGGCAGAATAAATTTAGTTACGATGTCGGTTTCAGTCAGTTGAGCTTTGTTCACGCCAGCCATAGCATTTCCGGTCAGATTAAAGTGAAGGAATATGGACCAATTCTTGCACAAATAAAGAGCTTCGTTAATGCCTTTAGCCAACAGAATCAGCACGGTGAGATCTTCACCCTTACTAAGCCAAATATGCAGCTTTGTGCTTTTTGTTAAACCCTCCTTATTGATTATCCTCTTGTGTCCATCAATGCTCAGGGTCACCGCTACACTCGCTTGTAATTGCAGTAGAGAGTTCTCTTCTACTAGCTGGCTTAGGAAAAGTTCAATCAGTAACGCTTCTAACGATAGGACGTTTGGTACATGTATTCTTGGGAGATAGTGTGCGATGAGTAAAAGGTTGTTCCGTCTGGCAACATGGCGCGCTCATCGTCGTGAGAAGCCTAATACTGGGGCAGGCCAGCATTCCGTCATGTAGTGCTTTTATTTTCTGAAAGGGTCAGCGAGACAGCGTAGAAACGACAATGTCTGTTTTATCAGGTATTCATTGGTGCGTTTACGTTTTCACTGACATGAGCCTTTTTCTGGCAAGGCGGCGTTCAGATCAAGTACATACCCCATCATAATTAGGCAGATTACACCGCCAGACTAACTGAATAAGGATATGTTCAAAATGGCTCTACCCGACATAAATCTGTATGAAATTCGCCCGCACCGAAGCAGTCAGGCTGATGCATTCGAAGAGCTCTGCTGCCAGCTGGCAAATGACGAACCGATTGAGGACCGCATTCGCTTCGATCGAAAGGGGCGTGGGGGTGACGCGGGCGTGGAGTGTTTTGCCATGCTGAAAGATGGATCGGAAATAGGGTGGCAGGTCAAATTCTACTCCGATTTTAAGAGCATGATGACCTCACTAAGTAATTCGCTGAAGACCGCTCTAATTAAACATCCGGCGATGACCCGTTTTATCGCCTGCTTCCCATTCGATCTTTCAGACTCACGTAGAGACAACGTCCAGACAGCACTGGCTGAATGGAACAAATGGACGACTGAGCAAACAGAACTTTGCAGTGCGTCAGGTCGAAAGATTTCAATTGAGCGCTGGGACGCTCACGAAATTAAAATCAGGCTCACCGTCAATAATCCCCGAGCAGCAGGTCGTGTGGCATTCTGGTTCGATAATGAAACTCTGACGCCAGAGTGGCTCTCAAACGCTTTTGAGCGCGTTAAATTTAGTCTGGGTGATCGATACAGTCCTGAAAACCATATCAACCAACCCGTCAGGCAATCGATACTTGCCGCGCTCAGAGATCCTTCCGTATTTGAAGAAATACAGAATAATGCCGAAAAGATCGAAGATAAACTGCGTTCAATGCCCGGGTGCGGTGATGGGGACGAAAAAAGTATTATTCACGGCGCCGTCTGTGCGTTACGTCAGGCTGCTTTAAGTAGACCAGAACCTTTTCCTGCCTTGGACCTGAAAAACACGGTCGAAGCAGCCACGGGGGCGGCATTGACGTGGCTAAACCAACTGGAAATCAAGCATTCTGAACAGGACAAGTCTCACCCTGCGTTATCCAAAGCGTCCAATCTTGTCAGTGCACTCTATGCAGCCGCACGGATAATTGGGTCTGAGCGCTGCCAGCACATTAATTCGCGGGCGCTGCTTATTCTGGGAGATGCAGGATCGGGTAAATCACATCTTCTTGCTGACGCATGCGCTCACCAACTCCAATACAACAGACCTGCGCTGATGATCCTTGGGGGTAAGTTACCTGATGCAGAACCCTGGGGTGAAATTTTAAAAGAGTTAGATCTGCCTAAGCACCTGCAGGTGAAGCATTTCCTGGGAGCACTCAACGCTGCGGGTGAAACGGCAGGTGTTCGCACGCTCATCGCCATTGATGCGTTGAACGAAAAAAATGGGCAGTCAATATGGCCAGAACGACTGCCCGGGCTGCTTAAAGATTTGAGTGACTTTCCCTGGATAACTGTTGTGCTTTCCTGCCGCTCCACATATGAGGATGTGGTGATTCCTGCCACGCTTGAGGGTAATAAACTACCTCGTGTTTACCTCAAAGGTTTCAGTGATGCAGAGGTCGTGCATTATCTTTCGAAACGGGGGATCAGTGTTCCGGAAACGCCGCGCCAGCTTGAAGAGCTGCAAAATCCACTTTTCCTTCGGCTTGCCAGTGATGCAGTTAATAATGGCGAAAGTGAAACGATCTTACCTGAAACCCTGTCTGGCATATCCGGTACTTTCGCGCTGTACACCGCTGCAGTCACAAAGCATGTGGAGACGACTCTGAGAGTGGTACCGGCTCGTAAGATCGTGCAAAAAGCCATTGCGCTTCTTGTAAAGGAAATGGCTGATACGGGGCGGGGGCAACTGGGTTATGGTCGTGCGGATGCTTTGATTAGAACCATTCACAATGGCAGTGAAATGGCCAATGATCTCCTGTTCCAGCTGGCAAATGAGGGCATGCTGGCTATTGAGCCAGACACGCACTCGGTCAGCGATGAGGATGAGATTGTTCGCTTCGAGTTCGAGCGTGTTGGTGATCACATGATCACAGCGAACCTGCTGGAAAGAAGTGCTCTTCACGGTATTGGCGGGCTTTGTCAGCACGGTACTCCACTTCATGCTGCCTTGTCAGATAAAGGTTCCTTCATACGAGCAGGTTTACTTGAAGCGCTGGCAGTCCAACTGCCGGAGAAATACAACCTTGAACTGCTGGATCTGCACGGCATTCCCTGCGCAGACATGCTGGCAGTTCCTTTTGAAAAAAGCCTGCTAACACGGCAGCTCTCAGTTTTCAGCGCGCGCACCTGGCAGCTGGTTGAGGAAACAGGTGACGATGACCTGCGATATGACACGTTAATCGCGCTTGCGTCTGAGCCAGGCCATGCCTTTAATGTGACTTTTCTTGATGCCGAACTTCGACCGCTCAGCATGCCCGAGCGCGACGCCTGCTGGACTGCGCATCTTGCCTATTTTGAGCGGGCCGATCACCTTGTTAACTGGGCCTGGCACGCTAATCAATCGCGCATTACACCGGAACGTGCGGAACTGGCCGCTGTTCAGCTTGCATGGTTTCTGACAGCTACGCGGCGTCCACTACGGGATCGCGCAACCAAAGCACTGGTTGCGCTTCTGGCAGACCGGCCTGCACTGGCAAGCGCCGTTTGGGAGCGTTTCAGGGGGCTTGATGACGGCTACGTGACCGAGCGTGTACTTGCATCTCTCTATGGTGCTGCAATGCAGGGACGCTGGCGACAAGATCAGCTATCAAACACAGCTCTCACCATCCATCGCGACCTTTTCTCTGATCAGCGACTCACACAGAATGCGCTATTGCGGGATCATGCTCTTGGACTGATTGAATACGCGAAACTAAATGCAGCGGCTGATGACCCCGTTCTCATGATTACTTCACAGGTATCGTTTAAAAGCGTCTGGCCCATTGAGTACGTTTCTGAAGACACAATTGACGCTTACACGCGTGAATATGGGGCTGGAAGACGAGGGCATGATGAGATTGTCAATTCCTGTATCGACGGTGACTTTGGCCGATACGTTCTTGATCCTGCGGTGAGAGACTGGAGCCCGGCACCTCTGGGGACTGCCGTTTTGCCTACAGCTCTCGA
Organism: Pantoea sp. GD03673; assembly: GCF_029844725.1. Lineage (GTDB taxonomy): Bacteria > Pseudomonadota > Gammaproteobacteria > Enterobacterales > Enterobacteriaceae > Pantoea. The sequence goes on along the minus strand of NZ_JAOCKJ010000006.1, from coordinate 303,965 downwards.
CTTGCAAGAGGAGTGGTTTGAGCAGTTCAAATTGTCAGCTTCACCGGAAATGCTTGAGGCATACGAGGCGTTAGTTAAGGCGCTCAGTCACAAGGGACCCAAAAGCAGTGCTTTTTCTACTGAAGAGCGTGCGCGCATCAATGAGGCAAAATTGCATTTCCGTACTGTCGTGGGTGATTCGGCCTATGAAGAATGGCGTGCCAAAGCAGAGAACTGGCGTAATGACGGTATGTATCAACGCGTTCCAGGAAGCAGCGCCGCTGAATTCAATCTTGGATGGGCGCGGCGCTGGGTCGTTATGCGCGCACACGAACTGGGCTGGAGTAGCGAACTTCACGACCACCTCGACTCCAGAATAAGGGGAAGCCGCAATAAGCATATGCTTGAACGCATCGGCAAGAAGTACCAGTGGCTTGCGCTCTACGAACTCCTAGCTCGTATGAGAGACAATCTGGCCCGGTTGCCCTCATGGGATGACGATAATGTGGCCATGCGCAACCTTGATCCTTCATTGCTGATTGCAAACACGTCTGAAGTAGGATGGCGAGACTTTAAGGGAGAGGCATTCTGGGCTGGTACTGCCCCCTACCTGCCAGCCATGACGGCTACTGAGGCCATTGCCTGGTTACATTCGGATGAGGATATTCTGGATGGGGCTGATGTCATCACTGTCACATCCCCTGAGGACGAGCACAGCTGGCTTGTTCTCAGAGGCTTTGAAGGCTGGAGCGAGTCCGCTCAAGAAATAAGAACCGAAAGCTGGAGACGGGTAGGTTGCATCGTTATTTCTGCTCAGGATCTGGGCACGGCGCTCAGTATCATGTCCGCAAAGCACTTTACCACTGATTTAGATCTCCCTATTGCAGAAGGGGGAGGCAATCACGTACATCTGGGTGAATACCCCAGGCACAGCTTTACTGCCGATTATACTGACTGGTTTGATGAGTGGCTACCAAACGGATGTCGCGAACACGGAAAAGGGATATCAGTATTGCCCACCACAGCGGAATATTCCGCAATGACAGGAGGCTATGACGGTTCTGTCACCGATAACATTAACATCTCTATGCCAGCATCCTGGATAATGGATGAGATGAAAATCCGGCTCAAGGATGGCAGATCTATCCTTTTTCAGGACAGCAGCAATAATGTCATTTTCTGGGATCCTGCAGTCACTCACGCAGGACGCAGCGCAGGGCTCATTGACAGAAAAGCATTCCTCAAATTGCTGCATGAGAAAGAACTGGTTGCTGTGTGGGCGGTGGCTGGGGAAAAAAATGCTTACAGTGAGGGCTATGGCAAGGGCTTCGGTGGCAGATTGACCTATACCTGCCTTTATCACTCCTGCGGAGAAGAGATACGAGAGATGCCGCGTTTTCAGAGCTTTGATGAACCCAGCGAGGAGCAACTAAAAGAATTCATGGGTGACGATCGGGGTATTGAAGTTTAAAACGGGATGGCTGGGAGGCAGCATCCGGGGAACACTCCGTTTCCTCAGACGCTGGCCGGGAACTCAGTCCGCTTTCCTCTCAAGTGAACCTCATCAATAGATAAGCTTGATTGTGACCGAAAAAAGTTGGCAGCTTGGCCGTCAGCGCTGCCGTTTCAATTGACCCTTGTCCCACCACGTTAAGTATTGCTGGCAACCGCTCAACTGGCCCTGCTGCTGGAGAGCATCGACTGGCGGCAGACAAAGCATGTGATGTTACCCCACAGGCTGTCGGCAAGCAGTTTCGGTCGTGGGCATCCTGGTCAGTAACCTACTGAATGTACTCTGTTAAACAATGTTGTGAAGGTCACCTGTGTGCGATAAGCTTTATTAACTCTTTAGCGTCGGACGTATTACGTCTAGTCGGGTGTTTAGCCAGACTCTAATTTATTGAGCGCATTTGGGGTTGCGAAAGTGTCGCACCCCTTACTCGTTCCTCCCTCGGGTTGCGACACTTTCGCTTCCTCCAGTAAAGAGTTAAACCCGGCAGGTTAACCCTGCCGGTTTTTTTCACAGGTGTACTTATGTCGGTTATCAACGATTTAGGCAAGCGCTTGAACCAGAGCGATCTGGCGGTGAAAGCGTTCCTGGAAAACGCGCCCAGTAAATATAAAGTGTACCGTATTCCAAAACGCACCACAGGGTTCAGGATAATCGCGCAGCCTGCGAAAGAGCTTAAGGCTTACCAGCGTGCCTTCACAGAGCTGTTCCATTTTCCGGTTCATGAGTGCGCCACGGCTTATCAGGAAGGTAAAAGCATCCGGGATAACGCGCTGGTGCACGCGCGTAATCCCTACCTGCTCAAAACAGACCTGGAAGACTTTTTTAATTCTCTCACGCCTGACATTTTCTGGCAGTGCCTGGAGCACTGTTCTGCAGATGCGCCAGAGTTTCTGAAAGAGGAACGCCGGTATGTTGAGCGGATCCTGTTCTGGCAACCGGCGAAACGCAGCAAACGACTGATACTGAGCGTAGGAGCCCCCTCGTCACCGGTGATTTCAAACTTTTGCCTGCTTGAACTGGACAGGCGCATTAGTGAAGCATGCCGGCATCTGGAGGTTGCTTACACCCGATATGCTGATGACCTGACCTTTTCCACCCGAATGCCGGGAGTACTCAGCACCATTCCAGCCTTGATTGATTCCCTGCTTAAGCAGCTGTTTAACAGTAAACTTCGGCTCAATCGTGGAAAAACCCTTTTTTCGTCCAGAGCGCATAATCGTCACGTCACAGGGGTCACGCTGAATAACGAAGGCGAGCTGTCTTTAGGGCGGGAGCGAAAGCGATTCATCAAGCATCTGATACATCAGTACGATACGCTTGATAACGAGGATAAAGCCTATCTGGTTGGCCTTCTGGCCTTTGCAAGTCACATAGAACCAGAATTCATTGTCAGAATGAACGCGAAGTACACGACTGAACTGATGGATCGCATAAGGAGGCAGCAGTGACAAAACAGAAGGCGCGTAGTGCCAGAAAAGGAAATCTGCTGGCTGCCTTTGAACTTTACCAGCATGCCAGAGACGGTGGCTCGCGCGAGCAGGAAGAGGCCAGACAGGAGTGGTTTGATCTTTGCTGGAATTACATTCAGGCGCCCGCGCAGGATAACCTGAACGTATACCAGCCAGAGAACAGCTTTAACCTGCGTTCTCTTTCGATGACGGATTATCGGCGCTTCGCTCAGCTCAGCGTTAACTTTGAAGAAGACCTTACGATCATCATTGGTGACAACGGTAAGGGTAAAACCAGCATACTGACGGCCATTGCACGCACGCTCAGCTGGTTCAGCGCCAACATTTTGAAAGAGGATAGCAGCGGACAACGTCTGAATGAGCACTCAGATATTAGAAATGATACGGAAAAAACTTTTACGGACGTTAATTCGAGCTTTACCTACGGCAAAGGTCTGAAGAACATTTCGGTTCGCCTTTCACGTTCTGTTCCTGGAGCCGCGGAAAGAAGGGAAAGCAGCGTGAAACAGGCAAAAGAGCTGGCTGACGTCTGGCGGGTTATTAATGAAGGATTGACGGTTAACCTTCCCCTCTTCGCATTCTATTCTGTGGAGCGATCTCACCCGCTCAGCAAGCAGACCAGAGAAAGTCATGAAAAGCGAGAAGAGCGCTTTGACGCCTACAACCAGGCCCTGTCGGGTGCGGGTCGTTTTGACCATTTTGCTGAATGGTTTATCTATCTCCACAAGCGCAGCGATGCCGAGGACATGGCCTTGATAGCGGTGCTGGAGGCACAGTCTACTGCGCTCAAAAATGTCCTGGACTCCGGGGTTGAATCCGTGAGGCCGCTGGTGGAGGAAACGAACAAGAAACTGTCGACCCTTAAACGTAAGCTGCTGACACATCGGACAAGTAAAACGATGTCTGAAGCAACCCAGATGGAGATTGTATCCACTGCGATCACATCGGTTATCCCCAGTATCAGCCGGATCTGGGTCGATACCGCCTCAGGTACCGATATCATTCGGGTTATCAATGATGGCAACGACGTCAGCATTGAACAGATTTCCGATGGGCAACGGGTATTCCTTGGGCTGGTTGCAGATCTCGCCCGCCGCATGGTGATGCTGAATCCGGTGCTGAAAAATCCGCTTGAAGGCCAGGGCATCGTGTTAATTGATGAGATTGAGCTGCACCTGCACCCAAGGTGGCAGCAGGGCGTTGTTCCAAGCCTGCGCACCGTGTTCCCCAATATTCAGTTCATTATTACGACTCACAGCCCGATTGTTTTGTCCACAACACACCGGGAATGCATTCGTGAATTCCGGGGAAACAATGAAAACGGTGAGTACAATCTGGACCTGCCGCCCATCCAGACCAAAGGCAATGAGAACAGCGAAATTCTCGAGCAGGTGATGCACGTTTCATCTACCCCAATGAACATCAGCGAGTCCTTCTTGTTGAGCGACTTTGAGCGATCGCTATTGGAGAATAGTGACGATCTTAGCAGGGAGTCTCGTGCACTCATGGAAGACATCACGAAGCATTTTGGCGAGGGCAGTACCGCGGTGAAAAAAGCGGAAAGTGTGCTGCGATTGCATCTCATGAAGAACAAAATCACCAGAGCAAAACGCAAAAAGGATACACAGGGATGAAAGCACTGATACGACCCGCAGGCCCGGTACAGCTTGGACAATACAGGGGAGGGCGAGATGAATGGAAAGATGTAGACCTTGATGATATCTGGCCTTATCTGACGCAAATGCAGGGGAATTTCTGTGCCTACTGCGAGTGTGATCTTGACCGAAAGCACGTTGAACATTTCCGCACCAGAGAATGTTTTAAAAACCTGACCTTTGACTGGAATAACCTGTTCGGTTCCTGCGGGGATACCCGCAAGAAAGGGGGATGGGCTCGTTGCGGGATCTACAAGGATAATGGTGCAGGAAAATATGATGTAGAGCATCTGATCAAACCCGATGAGGACGATCCTGATGAATATCTGCTATTCCTGACGACCGGTTTAGTCATGCCCGCAAAAGGCGCTGCCGGTCAGAAGCTTATGAAAGCGCAGGAAACTATACGGGTGTTCAATCTGAACGGTGATCCATCACTGGCTGGCCGCAGAAAAACAATGCTGAGCCATGTCTTAAGAGAGGTTACAGCGTTATACGACGCCTATGACGATCTGGACGAGGAGTTCTGGCACCAGATGCTTGACGATGCTTTACAGAATATCCAGCAGGTAGAATTCAGCACGGCGATCAAACATGCCTGGCAGCATAACAGCGAATACTGATACAGGATATTGCCTCCTCATTCGTTCTCTTCATCCGGGATACACCGTCCGACTCAATATGGTGAAGTGGAAAATTACAAGGTCAACATACCGACAATACTAACTGAGCGTTGTATCTAATACTGGGGACAGGTCAGCACAGTCACGTGCAAAGCCGGGCATTTCATCATCAAGCGCCTGTAGTGCTAACTGCCACTGATTTCCAGAGCGGTTCACTAAGTTAAAACACAAGGTGTATCTCTTTCTCACTCTAGTCAAGATGTGCTTGTTTTATATACAAAAACTGATTGTAGAGTTTCAAATTCTGATCATTGCGTTGTTTACCGTTTGATAGTTTTGATCATTATTAAGTGATCAGAATTCATAATCATATTTTTCAGCGATGTTTTGAAAAAATCACATCCAGGGTTTAATCAATATGGGATCAAAAAGCCCTATAGGAAAGTTAAACAGATACTGGCGGGCCGTAGTAACGTTCAAACCGTAGAAATCGGCATACTCTCTGACGTTACAATGCCTTATCCACGCATCACTGTAGTAGTTTTCATAATGCTTTGCCCAGATATCACTCATTGGCTGTCGCGACAACTGACGATGTGCTGTACGTTGGGGAAGCTGATGCTCAGAAATATATTCCTGGACCGTAAGCCGCTGCTGCTGGTGGAACTGTCGACGATGATAAACCCAAAACAGTACACGGATTGCTGCACCTCCACATTTATGCAGGTTGTTGTACATCAAGCGCTTAGGAAGCTTATGCGCTTGTGCATATTGTTGCTGCGTTACACCATTCAAAATCGCTTCACGACGATAATTTTGTTTGTGATATGCCCACTGGATGCGCCACGTATCGCTCCAGAAGTCGTAGTCCTTGTAATGCACGTCGCACTCTATGGCAGGCAGCAGGAAACGCTCAAACAACTCATCCAGCGTTGCAGGAAGAGCATGCAGATGCTGCTTTCTTTGCAAAAGCTGTTTATCAGTCAGCGGCACAATTTCATAACCGGTTAGCCAATCAATGCCGCCTACATAAGTCTTCATCTTACGATTAAGTGAGTGAGGCACCGAAATTTTAGCGTTTCTGCTTGTTTTATTTTCCATCGTTATCAACTTTCAAAGTAGTATTTACAGCCAGCACGCTAACAACCATGGATTAACCAGATAGTTACACAAATAGCGGCTTGCAGTAGACGGATTTAGGTAATACCAGCGGCAATACTGTGAAACGCTGATATTGCATGGCCAGTAATAGCGGTAGTAGCGCTCAAAATGACGGTGCCAGTGAGGTTTCAGTTTAGTGCCAGCCACGACGCTATTACCGTCAGGCAGGCGACCTTTAAGCATGCTAAAACGCTGCAGCGCTCGTCTGAGCGCCTTCATTGGCAGAGAGGCAGCCTTATCCAATTGTTGGCTATCTGACAAAGTTAGTGCCGTAGGCTTACCAGCAGAGTGCTTTACGGGAGTGAAAAGCGAATCCAGCTTTCCGGGAATAGGGCAATGCGCTTGTGCCCGATCAAAATGGGCAATCTGAGTACGTAATTGCGCAGTTTTAGTGTGTTTGGCTTTTTTTAAAAACGGGTAATGCCGGGTTCCGGAACGCGCAATGTCTTTAGCAATTCCTTCCTTAGAGTGCCGCTTAGCAAAGTAACTTACCCGCAGTAATAATGCGGTCATGGCCTCAGTGTCATTCTTTCGAATTAAATAGTAACCATGCTTTGGAAACCAGACCGTTCCGCGCGTTGCTATTTTCCAGCATCTCTCCACCAGCTTGTTAATTTTAAGAGGATGACGCACGCAGTTGCCATCAACCATCAGCAGGTAATGATAATGCTGTGCTGGTGCCTGATTCTGTTCTCTGACCCAAAACACCCGAGCAAAGCTTTTGGGATACTCCTTCCTTAGAGCAGGAATCAATAGCTGATGAAAGCGGGTAATAACGCGGTTATCAGCCGTGTACTGAGGCAGATGAAAATCATATCGGATTGCCAGAAAGCGAGAGCAACTGGCATAAGTTCTATCAACTGCCTTGAACAAAGAATTCATGATCTTCACATCCTGCTGACACTCTTCAGGCATGACTGGCCAGAGAACATCGTCATACAGAAACTCGCCTTTGGCCCGGATATCCGGATAAACCGTACTGCGCGCAATATTATTAATTACCGGTTCCTGATGGGCTGAATCCAGATTACCAGTTTTGATGTTTATCATAGGGTTACGGATGTATCAGAATCACGAATTGATAACGATTTGATGCGCTTGTTGTTTCAAACGGTTGCATCAGCAGATAAAAAGAAAGGCTGGAAATCCCAGCCCTTCTTACAGATCTAGTAGCAGTTATCGAGCCACTGTTCATATTGCGTGACTGTCCAGCCCATGGTTCTTCCGGCGCGTTTTTTTGGCGCAGGGAATTCCCCACTGTTTGCCCAGCGGTAAAGAGTAGTACGACTGCAATTCAAAAGAGCCATCATTTCATGAATGCGGATCAGGCGTTGGGGCCCGGGAAGATGGCTGACAGTTGTAGATAAAGAATTGATGTGTTTCATGTTAGGTCTCTCGGTAAAGAATTAAGATGAAACGTATCTTAAAAACCGAGAGAGTTTATGTCGTGGATACCTTAGAAAGATACCTTGGTGACCTTTGTTATCCTACTGATTAAGAAGGTTTAATTTTCTTGTTTTTTGCATCTGTCTCTTTTCAGCCCGCAACTGATGAAGATCAGTCACGTCGCGTTCAAGCAGGCTGATCGCTTCCCGAAGAATTTTCAGGCATTGCTCTTCACTCATTGGAAAACACCCTTCCGCTGGCCAGAATAGCGGGATCTTACTTTCGACCAACCTCAAAAGCTCCGGTGCTTTTGGCAGTAAATCCTTTGATGGGATGAGCCGGTTTTTGTCGTATAAACTGGCGATAACAGCGATGAAAAACTCTTCCCGTTTAGCTGCATAAGTTTCGGCTTTCTCTATAGGGGCAGCCAGACGTTTTTCCAGCGCCTCAATTTTTTCTTTAAGTGACAGGTTTTCAGCTTTCAAGTCCAGGGTATCTTGTTCAAACATTGGTGCTTCGGGCCTTGTAGTATCAAGCGGAACTCCAAGCGCGTCAGCAATTTCTGTCCGCAGAAAACCACAATCAGCCAGCTTATCAGTATTCATGACATCATCACTTACCGCCCGCAGTGCCGCCTCGGCATTAGGATAATAGTCAGGAGCACCTATGTTTGGCGCGCCATGTTTATCCAGGAGCTGGTATGGGACAATGGGTGGAGTGTCATACCAGCTTTCATATCTGAACCAATAAAGCGAAGGCTGATGCTCTGAACGTCGATACTTTTTTAACGCTAAAAGACACAGGGCGTTGTAGCTCTGATCTGGATAACGCTGTTTGAGCTGTTCAAAAAGAGTTTTAACACTGATGAAGTGTTCTGTATCGGACCGGCGCGCGAGTTGCTCATTACGCAATTGCTGAATGGAATCGTCGAAACTCATGGCTTGTTTTTGTCCTGCAATCCTGGGGGGCAGATAAGGCTGTCTTAATGATTGAATGTGGATGGCTGTCAGGCTTTTCGAAAAAGGAAATCAGGTTTCTGGCAACCGGCCAGCCAGACATTTAAACCCATACTACTTACGTCACCCAGCCATTCACTTACGTCACCCACTACATCACCTGATTCGCGCCCAAAGAAAAAGGAGTCAGACGATTTCTCATCTAACTCCTTGTTTTATTTGGTGGCCCCTGCTGGGTTTGAACCAGCGACCAAGCGATTATGAGTCGCCTGCTCTAACCACTGAGCTAAGGGGCCAGCGGAGCGGGGATTATAAAGTATCTCTTCAGGGCGATCCAGCACTCCGCCACTGGTTGCTGAAATAAGCAGCAGCGATTTAGCTGCTGATTTCTATAACAAATCTGGCAACTCGTGAAGCTGAAGTCGCAAAATGGTACGGATAATGCTTCTCCGTACCGTTAGCCAAACCGGACTTCCGATGCGACGGGTTGAGGCTGACTCAGTGCTGATGATAACGCGATGCCGATTTATCCCGCGAAAGGTGAGGGACCATCGCGCCACGCGCCCGATCGTAGTCGTGCCACAACTGTAAATCTTCCAGCGCCGGAATGGTTACCGCCTCTTTGCTGTCGAGACCGGCCAGCGCGGCATCCACCATCTGATCAACGTCCATCAGCATCTCAGCCGGAATTTCATTGATCGACTGCCCTGCGCGGTCGAAAATTTCGGTACGGGTCGCGCCGGGTAATACCGCCTGTACCTGTACGCCGCTCTCCGCGAGCTCACGCTGCAGGGCGCGCGTCAGGGTCAGTATGTAAGATTTGGTGGCGTTATAGGCACCGTTGAACATCTCGTGCATCAGCGACAGCACCGAGGCGATATTGATAATGACGCCGTGACCGCGAGCGTTAAATGCCCGGCCAGCCGCCTGTGCCAGACGGGTAGGGGCCAGAATATTTAACGCCAGCATGCTGTTGATGCGCGTGATGTCTGCTTCCAGGAATTCGCCTTCCACGCTCATGCCCGCGTTGTTCAGCAGCAGGGTAATCTGTGGGTTGGTCGCCAGTTCCGATTCAACGCGCTGCAGGTCCTGCTCATGCGTTAAGTCAGCCTTCATGACGGTTACCTGAATAGCGTGTTGCTGTGCCAGCGTGTCAGCCAGCGTGGTGAGACGTGCCTGATCCCGGGCAACCAGGATTAGATCATATCCGCGTGCTGCCAGCCGTTTTGCATAGGTCGCGCCGATACCGCTCGATGCGCCGGTAATTAATGCTGTGCCCGATAGTGACATCTTTTCTTCCTCATATGATGGTCGTCATAAGCATAAATATGACGATCATCATATTGGTCGTCAAGCTGGAGTATGATGACCGTAATAATTACTATGATAGCCAGAAGCTACCGGGCAGAAACCAGAGGGAAAAAGATGGAGAAGCACAGCAGCAAGGCGAATACGCGGCAGCGTATCCTTGATGAAGCGGCACGGGTGATGCGTGAAACCGGCACCGAAGGAATTGGTGTGGCGGCGCTGATGAAGCGGGTCGGTCTGACTCATGGCGGTTTTTATGCGCACTTTGCGTCACGTGAAGAGCTGGTTGAGGAGGTGCTGAAGCACATGTTCGCTGAAGCCGATATCGTTAAGCCCCCTCAGTCTGTGACCCAGCCAGCGCAGCAGCTGGCGGACTTTATTGACAGCTACCTGTCCGAGGCACATCGCAATACGCCAGCACAGGGCTGTCCGCTGGCGGCGCTGATGAGCGAAGTGGCGCATCTTCCACACCCGACGCGGCAGATCTTTGCACAGGGCTGTAATGCGATGCATGCCAGTCTGACGCAGATGTTGCAGGCGTTGAGGCTGCCTGACGCAGAAACGCTGGCTTCCAGCATGATGGCTGAGATGACCGGCGCGCTGGCGCTGGCGCGAGCTAATCCGGATGCGGAGCAGGCCAGCCTGATGCTGCAACGCAGCCGGACTGCGCTGAAGCAGCGCACGCTGGAGGTGGCGGCATGAGTGAGCACGCTATCCGCGACATCATCTCCTCCGGTCTTGATGTGCTGTTCTGCGGCATTAATCCCGGTCAGTCGACTGCCCATCAGGGTTATCACTTTGCCCATCCCGGTAATCGCTTCTGGAAGGTGATCCATCTGGCGGGATTCACCCGGGAACAGCTGAAACCGGAAGAAGAACAGCGCCTGACCGAAACCGGCTGTGGCATTACGATGCTGGTCGAGCGGCCCACGGTGCAGGCGAGTGAGTTAGCGCCTGATGAGCTGCGGGATGGTGGTAAGCGATTGATGCAGAAGGTGCTGGATTATCAGCCCGCCGCGCTGGCTATTCTGGGCAAGGATGCTTTTCGCCGCGCCTTTAAGCAGAGCAAAGTTGAATGGGGCAAACAGCCGATCTGCATGGGGAAAACTCAGGTGTGGGTGTTGCCGAATCCCAGTGGGCTTAATCGTGCATCGCTCGATGAGATGGTCGAAGCGTATCGCCAGCTGTATCAGGAACTGCATCCGGAGTGTGACTGAGTCCCGGCGTGGTGGGGGAGGGGCGGTAACAGGCAGGCATAAAAAACCCCGGCGAACCGGGGTTTTTGTCGGACTTAATCGTCGAGGAAGCTACGCAGCACTTCCGAACGGCTCGGATGGCGCAGTTTACGCAGCGCTTTCGCTTCAATCTGACGAATACGCTCACGCGTAACGTCGAACTGCTTGCCGACTTCTTCCAGCGTGTGGTCCGTGTTCATATCGATACCGAAACGCATACGAAGCACTTTCGCTTCGCGCGCGGTCAGGCCAGCCAGCACATCGTGGGTGGCAGAACGCAGGCTCTCTGAGGTAGCAGAATCCAGCGGCAGCTCCAGCGTGGTGTCTTCGATAAAATCGCCCAGATGTGAATCTTCATCATCACCAATCGGCGTCTCCATCGAGATCGGCTCTTTAGCGATTTTCAGGACTTTGCGGATTTTATCTTCTGGCATCAGCATACGCTCAGCCAGCTCTTCCGGCGTCGGTTCGCGGCCCATCTCCTGCAGCATCTGGCGAGAAATACGGTTGAGCTTGTTGATAGTCTCAATCATATGCACCGGAATACGGATAGTACGCGCCTGGTCGGCGATAGAGCGGGTGATAGCCTGACGGATCCACCAGGTCGCATAGGTCGAGAACTTGTAACCACGGCGATATTCAAACTTATCTACCGCTTTCATCAGGCCGATATTACCTTCCTGAATCAGGTCGAGGAACTGCAGACCACGGTTGGTATATTTCTTGGCAATCGAAATAACCAGACGGAGGTTCGCTTCCACCATCTCTTTCTTGGCGCGACGGGCTTTGGCTTCACCGATCGACATGCGACGGTTAATGTCTTTAACCTGTTCAATGGTCAGGCCAGTCTCTTCTTCAACCTGTGCCAGTTTCTGCAGGGAACGCATCACGTCATCCTGCACTTCCAGCAGCTTCTCAGACCACGGCTTGTTCATTGCCAGTGCGGCTTTGAACCAGCTTTCGTTGGTTTCATTGCCGGTAAACAGCGTGATGAAGTTTTTCTTCGGCATTTTGCACAGCTCAATACAGAGCTTCATGATCAGACGTTCCTGGGTACGGACACGTTCCATCATTGTGCGCATGCTGCCTACCAGGTAATCGAACTGCTTCGGTACCAGGCGGAACTGCTTGAAGACGTCGGAGAGATTCTGGATTTCAGCAACGGCGGCAGCATGACTGCGGCCTTTGCTTTTAATCACGGAGCGGGTTGTTTCATACTGCTTACGCAGGTCAGAAAACTTCTCGCGCGCCAGTTCCGGGTCGATTGAGTTATCGTCGTCGGAGCTGTCGTCATCCTCTTCATCTTCTTCTTCATCGTCATTACGATCGGCTTCAGAAAGTTCAGAGCCCACGTGCGTTGCGGTAGGGGCCAGATCTTCTTCTGCGTTAGGATCGACGAAACCGGTGATCAGATCGGAGAGGCGTGATTCGCCTGCTTCAACTTTGTCGTACTGATCCAGAAGATAAGTAATCGCTTCAGGGTATTCGGCTACAGAACACTGAACCTGGTTGATACCGTCTTCAATACGCTTGGCGATGTCGATTTCGCCTTCGCGCGTCAGCAGTTCAACGGTACCCATTTCACGCATGTACATGCGAACCGGGTCAGTGGTACGCCCGATTTCAGATTCAACGCTGGATAACACCTGAGCGGCAGCTTCCGCGGCATCTTCGTCAGTATCGGAGCTGTTTTCATTCAGCATCAGATCGTCGGCATCCGGGGCTTCTTCAACCACCTGAATACCCATGTCGTTAATCATCTGGATGATGTCTTCGATCTGATCGGAGTCGACGATATCTTCCGGCAGATGGTCATTGACCTCAGCATAGGTCAGATAGCCTTGCTCCTTACCACGGGTGACAAGAAGCTTGAGCTGTGACTGCGGGTTTTGCTCCATAAGACGGTATCCACACTTCTGTTAAATTAGATTGGTGTCGGTCGGCAGCGCGCCAACAATAGCAGTGAAGGCGTTTAATTCTTGCCGCTGCCTTCGTCGCGGCGTGGGCTTTGCCCAACAGTTATCGGCACTTAAGCCGCTTGTATAAATTTTTGGTGCTTATGGCCTGGCTTACTTGCCATTCTGTTCCCCGGCAGTGCTCGCCCTCCTCACGTACTTCAGTACGCTCCGGGCGCTGTGCGCTGGCGGTGACCAGACTGGCTTCGACGCCGACGGCCTTTAAAATCTGTGCTCATGGCCTGGCTTACTTGCCATTCTGTCCCCCGGCAGTGCTCAGGGAATCGAAACTGGCTGTAGCGGCACTAAAACAGGCAATCTGCCGTTCAGTGCGGGCAGCGTGCGATAAATCATGACTTCCTGGCAAACGCCTGACTCAGTGTCCAGAGCTCACGGCGCTCATCGGCGCTGAGTCCCTGGGTGCGTTCACGTGCAATCAAAAACTCCAGTCGCTCTTCAAGCGCTGAATCGTAGATGCTGGCCAGCGAGTCCTGAAACACCGCTTCGGCTTCTTCATCTACTATCATGTGGTTCCAGATCGCCAGCGTTTCAAGCGTCTGACTAAAATTTGTCCCGCGATATAACTCTAGTAGCTGTCCGGTGGTCAATCCAGGATTCTCATTACAGCGACCCACTAATTCGATAAATAGCGGTAAACCCGGCATTTTTGACTCAGACAGCCCATCCAGCGAAGGCACCAGAGTGGCCAGTTGCGGGTTCTGAACCAGCAACGCAATCAATACGCGCATGGTGGTCCGTTTCAGCGGTGGCGCAACCGGTGCCGTTCCGCTTGCAGCAAGCTTCGGCATCAGTTTTTCAAGCTGATTGTCGTCAAGAATACCCAGTTTATTCCCCAGCTCCTGACGCATATAAATACGCAAGGTCTCACCGGGAATCTGCGTAATCAGCGGTAAAGCCAGCGTGCTCAGACGCGCTTTTCCGTCGCGTGAGCTCAGATCCACCTGCGGCAGCAGGGTATCAAACAAAAACGAAGAGAGCGGCATGGCCTGCTCCATCCTCGCTTCGAAGGCGGCTTTACCCTCTTTGCGTACCAGCGTATCCGGGTCTTCCCCATCGGGTAAAAACATAAAGCGTAGCTGACGACCATCATTCATGTAAGGCAATGCGGTCTCCAGCGCACGCCATGCTGCTTCGCGACCAGCCCTGTCGCCGTCGTAACAGCAGATCACGGTGTCGGTGCTGCGAAACAGCAACTGAATGTGTTCAGCAGTGGTTGAGGTGCCTAACGACGCGACGGCGTAATCGATCCCGTACTGCGCCAGCGCAACCACGTCCATGTACCCCTCAACCACTAACAGGCGGGCGGGTTCAGGATGGTTCTTAACTGCTTCATACAGGCCATAGAGCTGGCGGCCTTTATGGAAAATAGGGGTTTCCGGTGAGTTCAGATACTTCGGCGTATCGTTACCCAGTACCCGGCCACCAAACCCGATGACGCGTCCACGCTTATCGCGGATTGGAAACATGACGCGGTCGCGAAACCGGTCATAGGTGCGGCCTTTGTCATTGCTGACCAGCATGCCCGCTTCCATCAATGACTCGCGGTCTTCCGATTGCTTACCAAAACGCCTGAGAACGTTATCCCAGCCTGCTGGCGCGTAACCTATGGCGAAATGATTGATGATGTCGGCGCTCAGACCACGACGATCAAGATAGTCCCGTGCGGGCTGCGCACTGGATTGCTGCAGACTCTGCTGATAAAAACCGTTCAGGCTCTCCATCAGCTGATACAGGCTCTGGCGCTGATGGCGTTCCATCTGGCTGGGCCCGCTGCCTGCTTCGTAAGGCACGTCTAAACCGTGGGAAGTGGCTAACTCTTCAATCGTTTCAACAAACTCCAGACGATCAAAGTTCATTAAAAAGTCGATAGCGTTGCCGTGCGCACCACAGCCAAAACAGTGATAGAACTGCTTTTCGCCGTTTACGGTGAAAGAGGGCGTTTTTTCATTATGGAAAGGACAGCACGCATGGAAATTCTTACCCTGCTTTTTCAGCTTAACGCGGGCATCGATAAGATCCACGATATCCGTGCGGGCAAGTAAATCATTGATAAATACGCGTGGAATTCGTCCAGCCATACGCCCCAGATTTTCAGCTCATAAACGGCAACAAGCCGCGCTTCCTTTCGGAAAGCACGGCCTTTTACTTGACTCTGTCTGCGTGAATCACGCGGTGGAGGCGGACCTCCGGAACGACTTAGTACAGACGAGTGCGGCGTGCGTTTTCGCGAGCCAGTTTCTTGGCGTGACGCTTAACTGCTGACGCTTTAGCGCGCTTACGTTCGGTAGTCGGTTTTTCATAGAACTCACGACGACGAACTTCAGCCAGAACGCCTGCTTTCTCGCATGAACGCTTGAAGCGACGCAGTGCTACGTCAAATGGCTCGTTTTCACGTACTTTAATTACCGGCATGTAACTCTCACCTCGATAAAATTCGGTTTTGCTGCTGACTGCGGCGCCAGCACATTTCAAAATGGTGCAGCATTTTACTCCAACTCAGGTTGGTTTGTAAAGCACCATGGATAATTTGAAACCAACAGGAGCGTTTGCCTGTGCGGCTGCCGGTTTTTCCAGGGGCGGGAGTATAGCGCACTCTTTAGCCGACAGAAAATGACTTTTTACGCGGGATGCCCGCGCTGCACAGACAATTGCTGTGATAAACTGCGCGCCGCAAGAATGAGGTGATGCAATGCGAATTCTGGGTATTGAAACGTCCTGCGATGAAACCGGCATCGCAATCTATGATGACGAGGCCGGATTACTGGCTAACCAACTCTACAGCCAGGTAAAACTGCACGCCGATTATGGCGGTGTGGTACCGGAACTGGCCTCACGTGATCACGTGCGTAAAACCGTGCCGCTGATTCAGGCGGCGCTGAAAGAGGCGGGTCTGGCACCGCAGCAGATTGATGCGGTGGCTTATACTGCCGGTCCCGGACTGGTCGGTGCGCTGCTGGTCGGCGCCACCATTGGCCGTGCGCTGGCGTTTGCGTGGAAAGTGCCTGCCGTGCCGGTTCATCATATGGAAGGCCACCTGCTGGCACCGATGCTGGAAGAGAATCCACCGGAATTTCCGTTTGTTGCACTTCTGGTATCGGGTGGGCATACCCAGCTGATTAGCGTCACCGGCATCGGTGAATACACGCTGCTGGGTGAATCGATTGATGATGCCGCAGGTGAAGCCTTTGATAAGACGGCGAAACTGCTCGGTCTGGATTATCCGGGCGGGCCCATGCTGTCGAAAATGGCGCAGCAGGGCACAGCGGGACGCTTTACCTTTCCGCGCCCGATGACCGATCGTCCTGGCCTGGACTTCAGCTTCTCCGGTCTGAAAACCTTTGCCGCGAACACCATTCGCGCCAATCCGGATGACGATCAGACCCGTGCTGACATTGCCCGCGCATTTGAAGATGCGGTGGTGGATACGCTGTCGATCAAATGTAAGCGTGCGCTGGATCAGACCGGCTTTAAGCGTCTGGTGATTGCCGGTGGCGTCAGTGCTAACCGCACACTGCGCGAGCAGATGGCGGTCATGATGCAAAAGCGCGGCGGTGAAGTATTCTACGCCCGCCCGGAGTTCTGTACCGACAACGGTGCGATGATCGCGTATGCGGGCATGGTGCGGTTAAAAGGCGGCACGCGGGGCGAATTGAGCGTCAGCGTGCGACCGCGCTGGCCGCTGGCAGAACTGCCCGCCATCTGATGTGAAACTGGAAAGCCTGAACCAGGAATCTGGCCGCAGCGGATACGCGCCACGCACATGGAACAGAGACAACAGAGACAGAAGAGGGACGCGCTACGGATGGTGCGGGCCGGGCGGTCAGGGATGACGGCTTTTGCGTCTTTCCGATCTGCCCCTGCTTCCTGTGCAGTCCCGGTCGCACAGCCACCGTTTTTGGACAACCACTTTCCCGCTTTTTTATGGCTGAGATTTCTTTTTGCGCTTCCAGATTTTGCCTTCCTGACCCCGCCACAGCCGCTGAATATTATCGTGATGACGCAGCAGAATCAGGCAGGAGAGCATGGAAACCGGGAAGGTGAACTGCGGTTTGAACCACCAGACATAGAATGGCGCAATCAGAGCACTGACAATGGCACCCAGCGATGAGTAGCCACTGAGTAATACCGTTAACAGCCAGGTGCCGGTGACCAGCCCGGTTAAGTCCCAGCCAATCGGCGCTATCGCGCCAAACGCCGTGGCGACGCCTTTGCCACCGCGAAAGTGAAAGAACACCGGATAGATATGACCGAGGCAGGCGGCAATGGCGGTCAGGCCGAGGTAGAGCGGCGTCACGTGCATCAGGTAAGCCAGCCAGACCGGCACCATCCCTTTCAGCACATCAAACACCAGGACGCTGGCGGCTGCGGCTTTACCACCCAGACGCAATACGTTGGTAGCACCCGGATTGCCGGAACCGTGCGTGCGGGGATCGGGCAGGCCAGCGAGTTTGCAAACCAGAATCGCACTGGAAATCGAACCGCAAAGATACGCGAAAATAATCATACCAAGCGCGAAAGCACTCATAACACCGTACCGTTCCCTTTAGGGTCGTTTTGATCTCATCAACCGTGGATAATACGCATAATCCGCCGGAAGTGGTATCCGGCTTAGCCAAAAACAGAGACCCTCATCATGGATATCGTATTTATAGAACAACTCACGGTGTTCACCACCATTGGCGTTTACGACTGGGAACAGGGTATACAGCAGAAGCTGGTGCTCGATGTCGAAATGGCCTGGGATAACCGTCTGGCGGCCAGCAGCGACGATGTGAAAGACTGCCTCAGCTATGCCGATGTCTCCTCGGCGATCCTGACGCATCTGAACGGCGGTCGCTTTGCCCTGGTTGAGCGCGTTGCTGAAGAAATCGCGGATCTGTTGATGAACCGTTTCAATTCGCCTGGCGTGCGCATTAAGGTAAGCAAACCGGGCGCTGTAGCCCAGGCGGCGCAGGTTGGCGTGCGAATTGAGCGCGGGACTATTCCTAAATAAATACGATGTGATTGCCATCACAATGAAACCAAACCAAATTACTGTCTGTCATAGCATGGACCGTTTCGTTACAGCAGGCGAAACGGGACGGACCTTAAGGTTTAATTCAGGCTAACAGCGGCATGATTTCAGGCGATAGCGACGCGCTACCGCCTTTTTAATGGTTTTGAAACGGATAGAGGGAACATTTGATGGCAGATATTCATCAGCTTTGGGTAGCTGCAATCCTGGGCGTTGTGGAAGGGCTGACCGAATTTTTACCGGTCTCTTCCACAGGGCACATGATTATAGTGGGTCACCTGCTGGGCTTTGAGGGTGAAAAAGCCGAGACCTTTGAAGTTGTGATCCAGTTAGGATCGATTCTGGCTGTGGTAGTGATGTTCTGGCGCCGTCTGTTTGGCCTGATCGGCATCCACTTTGGCGAAGTGAAACATGAAGGTGTTGGCACCGGACGTCTCTCACTGATCCATATCCTGCTGGGCATGGTTCCGGCGGTAGTTGTGGGTCTGGTGCTGCACGATCAGATCAAAACGCTGTTTAATCCGATCAACGTGATGTACGCGCTGGTCGTGGGCGGTGTGCTGCTGCTGGCTGCTGAGTATCTCAAGCCAAAACAGCCAAAAGCGGTAGGCGTCGATGATATTACCTATCGTCAGGCGTTCATGATCGGCTGTTTCCAGTGCTTAGCGCTGTGGCCGGGCTTCTCACGTTCCGGTGCAACCATCTCGGGCGGGATGCTGATGGGCGTGAGCCGCTATGCCGCGTCGGAGTTCTCCTTCATTCTGGCGGTGCCAATGATGATGGGGGCGACCGTACTGGACATGTACAAAAGCATCGGCTTCCTGACGATGGCAGACTTCCCGATGTTCGCAGTGGGCTTTGTCACGGCGTTTATCGTGGCGCTGATTGCGATTAAAGCCTTCCTGGAGCTGATTAAACGCATCTCTTTTGTTTCGTTCGCCATTTATCGCTTTATCGTGGCGGCAGCGGTTTACATGGTCTTCATGTAAACCCGTGGCAGCCTGCTAGTCAGGCTGCCCGATCGCCAGACCCTGCGCGACGGCGGCAATTCGTCGTCGCGTCATTTCTTCCCGCACGTCCACGCCTTTGAATCCCGCGTCGATGACCGCTTTGGTCGGCACCGCCTGCGCCAGTGCAAAGGCACGACGCAGATAGTCGCCCTGCGGATAAGGCATGCTCTCCAGTCCGGCACGCCCGCGCGCATCTGCTTCACTGGTCAGCGCCATCTGCTCAACGCGCTGCGGCTTACGCCAGGCATCGATCCGATCAAACAGAGTGACCAGTGACGCTGCAGACTGCCGTTCAATAGTGTGCACCACGTCGTGAAATTCGGTCACAATCAGCGCCAGATCGCGAATTGCGTTGGGCACCCGCAGGCGCTGGCACAGCGCCTCGACCAGTGGAACGCCCGCCAGACCATGACCATGGTGACTGGGCCACAGCGCAGGGGGCGTCAGCGCCTTGCCGACGTCATGGAAAAGGGTGGCGAATCGCACATCAATCTCATCGGAGAGCGCGGCGGCCATCGCCAGCGTCATCAGCGTATGCACACCGGTGTCGATCTCAGGGTGCCATTTTATCGGCGCAGGAATACCAAACAGATTATCCAGCTCAGGGAACAGAACGTTTAACGCACCGCAGTCGCGCAGGACCTGAAAATAGACCTGCGGATTACGGGTACTCAGCGCTTTTTCCGTCTCTTTCCACACCCGCTCGGCAGTAAGATTCGACAGCTCACCGCTTTCAGCCATCTGCTGCATCAGCTGCTGGGTTTCGGGAGCAATACGAAAGTTAAGATGGGCAAAACGTGCAGCAAAGCGGGCGACGCGCAATACGCGCAGCGGGTCTTCGCTAAAGGCTTCCGAGACGTGACGCAGCAGGCGACGGGCAATATCACGCTGGCCGTTGTAAGGGTCGACCAGTTCGCCGTTTTCATCCTGCGCGATAGCATTAATGGTGAGATCGCGGCGCTCTAAGTCCTGCTCCAGCGTCACGTCGGGCGCAGACCAGGTGACAAATCCGGTGTAGCCTTTCCCGTTTTTCCGCTCGGTCCGTGCCAGCGCATACTCTTCGCGACTGACGGGATGCAGGAAAACGGGAAAATCGCGACCGACCTGTTGATAGCCCTGCTCAAGCATGGCTTCGGGCGTGGAACCTGTAACCACCCAATCTTTGTCTGTAACCGGCAGATTCAGCAGCGCATCACGCACCGCACCGCCAACAAGAAACATCTTCACGCAAAACTCCAGAGAAAAAGAAATGACCTGCACGCCGTGCGCCTCCCGCGCCTGAAATCAGCGGTGCATCTCATTTTATTGTTGCACAGATTCCCCGGATTGCAGACATGCCAAAAGGGGGATCCCGCGATCCCCCTCAAACCCGACAGCATGTTGTCAGTTCATCCAGCGATCGCTTTTCTTACGGCGAGGCAGCATGTGCGGCAGTAACAGACCCAGCAGCAGGCCAACGCCCAGCACGCCACCGCCATACATAAACCACTGCATGATGATGGTGCGCTGCTTGTCATCCAGCTGAACGTTAGCGGCGCTGACTTTCTTCTGCGCGACGATCAGCTCATTTTTCAGCTTCTGATTCTCACCTTTCAGCCCGTTGATCACGCCGTCGCTGCTGGCGACTTTGTTCTGCATCTCAGCGGTACGCTGATTCCAGCTGTTGTCGATGTTATCCAGTTTGGCGGTCAGGTCTTTAACCTGTTGCTCAAGCTGAGGCACACGGGTGCGCAGGCTCGGGTTGGCGCTGAGCTGCGACAGGGGGATCCAGGTGGTACGGCCTTCCGAATCACGGATCTGACCATAATGGGTGTCGTTGTTGGTCTGTAACAGCTGTACCTCTTCCCCGGCATTCAGCTTACCGAGCAGGCGGAACTGGTCGCCCGGCCCGCTGCGTACCCAGGTCGAGAGTTCATCAGAAACATAGCGTTTTTCGTCGGCATGGGCAGGTGCAAGGGTGCTGAGGGCCAGCAAAGTGAGTCCAGCGAGTGTGATTTTTTTCATTCGTTTTCGTTTGGCTTAGTCTGACTAAAATTTACCGGCACAGTCTGGAGAGGGCTCACATAAATCTGAATGAGAACTATCCTGGTCTCATGAGAGTGCGAAAAGGTCTGCGAAAGAACAAAGAAAGCAGAGACAGCGCGGCTTCTGTGCATTAATCTTCGCCTGATAACCCCTTGCCCTCAAGGCGACAGCTTGAATAACCTGCTGATAATCGCCTGAAATATGCAGGAAACACCCTCTAAAGTGCCAGCGGCGTAGTGAATAAAAAATTATGACCATCGAAATCGAACTAAAGTTCATTGCAACTCCACAGGCGGCCGGGAAACTGGCTGAACTGCTCTCCACTCTGCCGCATCAGCATCAGGCTGCTCGCGAGCTGACCAACATCTACTTTGAAACCGACGACAATCAACTGCGACGCTGGGATATGGGATTGCGTATCCGCGGCGTTGACCAGCGTTATGAAATGACGCTGAAAGCAGCGGGCCAGACGCTCGGCGGGCTGCATCAGCGCCCGGAATACAACGTTGAACTCAGCGAGCCGGTGCTGGATATTGCCCGCCTGCCAGCAGAAATCTGGCCGCAGGGCACGGATGTCGCGGCGCTGCAAACGCGCTTACAGCCGTTATTCACCACCCATTTCCAGCGCGAAATCTGGCTCGTCACCACTGGCAACAGTGAAATTGAAGTGGCGTTTGATCAGGGTGAGGTTACGGCAGGTGAGCTCAGCGAACCGCTTTGCGAGATCGAACTGGAGCTGAAACGCGGCGAACGCCAGGATCTGCTGGCTTTTGCACAGCAGCTGGCGGCGCTGGGCGGCCTGCGCATGGGCAGCCTGAGCAAAGCCGCCCGCGGCTATCAGCTGGCACAGGGTAATCCGCCACGCCAGACTGAGGCTTTCCCGCTACTGAAAGCCGGCGGCAAAGCCACAGTAGAGCAGGGCATGGTCGCGGCGATGTCGGCTGGTCTCCGTCACTGGCAATATCATGAGGAAGTGTGGCTGCGCGGCAATGCGGCGGCACAGGATGCGGTGCGTGAAGCGCTGGATCTGCTGCGTCAGGCGTTCAGCCTGTTTGGTGCGCTGGTCCCGCGTAAAGCCAGCAGTGCTTTGCGTCAGCAACTGACCACGCTGGAAGAGACACTGGTGAATGAAGAGCAGGAGGCGGCAACATTCTGCTTATCTTCCCTCTCGGTTGAAACGCAGCTGGCGCTGACCCACTGGCTGGCTGAATCGCAGTGGCGTCAGTGGATTGATGCCAAAGGGGAAGCCAAGCTGCAGGGGTCATTTAAGCGCTTCAGCGACATCATGCTGAGCCGCGTCAATGCTGACCTGAGGGAAACATTCATCACCATCAAACAGCCCAATGAGTATCAGGACAAAGCCACCCGTCTGGCGCGTCAGCTGCTCACGGTTCATCTGCTGGCGGGATCCTATGCGCCTGAAACGGTCGCCAGCTGGCTGGAGCCCTGGCAGCAGCTGCTGTCAGCCATTCATGAAAAGCAGGAATCTGGCTTAGCCTGGCTGGCGTCGCAGGCGATGAAACAGCAGCCGTTCTGGCTCACCAGCGGCGCTGGCCGCTAACGGGCAATACGTACCGTCATCAAGGAGGGAGTTATGTTGTCTGCACTTCCCGCGTTGCTACGCGATCAGGCCGAAGAGGCCGCCCGACAGCTTGGGGTTCCGCTGGCTTCGCTGAGTCCCGAGCAGGTCGCCGGGCTGGCTTTCAGCGATTTTGTGCTGGAAAACCTGCAACAACATCCCGACTGGTGGCAAGCGATGCTCGACCAGCCGCCACAGCCTGAGGAGTGGCAACACTATTCTGCGTGGCTCAGCGAGGCGCTCAGCAGCATCGACAGTGAAGCGAGCCTGATGCGCGAACTGCGGCTGTTTCGCCGCCGTATGCTGGTGCGTATTGCCTGGATGCAGGCTCTGCAACACGCAACAACCGAACAGAGTCTGCAGCAGCTTAGCGTGTTAGCTGAAGTACTGATTAGCCGGGCGCGTGACTGGGTTTATCAGGATTGCTGTCGTGATTTTGGCACCCCCAGCAATGCGGATGGCGACGCGCAGCCGCTGCTGATTCTGGGCATGGGCAAGCTGGGTGGCGGCGAACTCAATTTCTCCTCAGACATCGACCTGATTTTTGCGTGGCCGGAAAACGGCACCACGCGCGGCGGGCGGCGTGAGCTCGACAACGCCCAGTTCTTTACCCGCATGGGCCAGCGGCTGATTAAAGTGCTGGATCAACCCACGATGGATGGCTTTGTTTATCGGGTGGATATGCGGCTGCGCCCGTTTGGCGACAGCGGTCCGCTGGTGATGAGCTTTGCCGCACTTGAAGATTATTACCAGGAGCAGGGACGCGACTGGGAGCGTTACGCCATGGTGAAGGCACGCCTCATGGGCGATGACCACGACCGCTGGAGCCTGGAGCTGCAGCAGATGCTGCGGCCATTCGTCTACCGGCGCTATATCGATTTCAGCGTGATTCAGTCGCTGCGTAACATGAAAGGAATGATCAGCCGCGAGGTGCGGCGACGCGGGCTGAAAAACAATATCAAACTGGGCGCGGGCGGCATCCGTGAAACCGAGTTTATCGTGCAGGTGTTCCAGCTGATCCGAGGTGGACGTGAGCGCTCGCTACAGCTGCGTGCGCTGCTGCCGACGCTGGAGGCGATCAAAAATCTGAGCCTGCTGCCTGCTGAACAGGTTGATGCGCTACGTGTTGCCTACCTGTTCCTGCGGCGGCTGGAGAATCTGCTGCAAAGCCTGGGCGACGAGCAGACCCAGACGCTGCCAGAGGATGCGCTGCATCGCGCCCGGCTGGCGTGGGCCATGGATTGTGCGGACTGGCCAGCGCTGATGACCCGGCTCGATGGTCAGATGGCGGCGGTACGCGCCATCTTTGACGAGCTGATTGGCGAAGATACGCCTGAGATTGGCGATCAGCGTGAGCTGGCGGAGTATCAGGTGCTGTGGCAGGACCAGCTGGAGGATAGCGAACTGGCGTCGCTGGTGTCGCAACTGAGTGACGATCAGCGGGTTACGCTGCATCAGACGCTGGAAGCGTTTCGTCAGGATATCAGCCGTCGTACCATTGGCCCGCGTGGCCGTCAGGCGCTGGACCAGTTGATGCCGCGTCTGCTGAGCGAAGTCTGTCCGCGTGAAGACGCGGCGGTGACGCTGAGCCGCCTGACGCCGCTGCTGCTCGGTGTGCTGACACGCAGTACTTATCTGGAGCTGCTGACCGAATATCACGGCGCGCTCCGTCACCTGATTCGTCTGTGCGCGGCCTCACCGATGGTGGCCAGCCAGCTGGCGCGTCATCCGCTGTTGCTGGATGAACTGCTTGATCCCGCTACGCTCTATCAGCCGACCGCTACCGACGCCTATCGCGATGAGCTGCGACAGTATCTGCTGCGTATTCCCACTGAGGATGAAGAGCAGCAGCTGGAAGCGGTGCGGCAGTTTAAGCAGGCGCAGCATCTGCGTATTGCCGCCGCTGACATTGCTGGCACGCTGCCGGTGATGAAAGTCAGCGATCATCTCACCTGGCTGGCGGAAGCGATCATCGATTCTGTGGTGCGTCAGGCGTGGAATATGATGGTGCAGCGCTACGGACGTCCTTCTCACCTGAGTAATGAACATGAACGCGGTTTTGCCGTGCTGGGCTACGGCAAATTGGGTGGCTGGGAGCTGGGTTACAGTTCCGACCTCGATTTGGTTTTCCTGCATGACTGTCCGGCAGACGCCGTGACAGAAGGGGAACGCAGCATCGATGGCCGTCAGTTTTACCTGCGTCTTGCCCAGCGCATCATGCACCTCTTCAGTACCCGTACCGCCTCCGGCATTCTCTATGAAGTGGATGCGCGGCTGCGTCCATCCGGCGCGGCGGGCATGCTGGTCAGTACCTTTGAGGCATTTGAAGAGTATCAGCGCAGTGAAGCCTGGACCTGGGAGCATCAGGCGCTGGTCCGGGCGCGTGTGGTGTTTGGCGAGGCGGCACTGGGCGATCGTTTCAACGCGATTCGTCAGGCGATTCTGTCGCTGCCACGCGCTGCGGAAGCACTGCAAACCGACGTGCGTGAGATGCGTGAAAAGATGCGTGCTCACCTCAGCAACAAACATAAAGGTCGCTGGGATATCAAAGCTGACGCGGGCGGCATTACCGATATTGAATTCATCGCCCAATATCTTGTCTTACGCTACGCCGCTGAGCTGCCTGAACTGACGCGCTGGTCTGACAATGTGCGCATTTTTGAGCTGATGGCGAAGCACCATAAAATGCCCGCCGATGAAGCGCAGGCGCTGACGCAGGCTTACGTGACGCTGCGCGACGCCTTGCACCATCGCGCCCTGCAGGAACTGCCGGGTCACGTTGAGCCAGAGGCTTACGCAGCGGAGCGGCAGACGGTTCTGAACAGCTGGCAACGCTGGCTGATAACGCCAGCGTCTATCCTGGCGTGATGCTGATAGCACAAATCGCAACTGTGCTATCATCCGCGCACTATTTTTAATGCAGTCTGGAGTGTCTGGAATGAAAGTGACTCTGCCCGCGTTCGGCCAAGCCTCAGTGCTGGTTGTAGGCGATGTAATGTTGGATCGTTACTGGTATGGCCCAACCAGCCGTATCTCACCTGAAGCACCGGTTCCGGTGGTGAAAGTGGACACGGTTGAAGAACGTCCTGGCGGCGCGGCAAACGTGGCGATGAACATTGCAGCACTCGGTGCCGCGTCTCGCCTGATCGGCCTGACCGGTGAAGATGATGCGGCGCGAGTGTTAAGCAACACGCTGAAAGACGTCAACGTTCACTGTGACTTTGTGGCGGTGAAAAGCCATCCGACTATTACCAAACTGCGCGTGCTTTCCCGTAATCAGCAGCTGATCCGTCTCGACTTCGAAGAAGGCTTTGAACAGGTTGATCCGGAGCCGATTCACCAGAAAATGCGTGCGTCACTGGCAGCAGCAGGTGCGCTGGTGCTGTCCGATTATGCCAAAGGCGCGCTCTCCAGTGTGCAGACCATGATTACCCTGGCGCGTGAAGCGGGCGTGCCGGTGTTAATCGATCCGAAAGGTACCGACTTTGCGCGCTACCGTGGCGCGACGCTGCTGACGCCGAACCTCTCCGAATTTGAAGCCGTGGTTGGCAAATGCAAAAACGACGAGGAGATCGTGGCGCGTGGCACGCAACTGATTGCTGATTTTGATCTCTCTGCGCTGCTGGTGACCCGTTCAGAAAACGGCATGACGCTGCTGCAGCCGGGCAAAGCGCCACTGCATCTGCCAACCCAGGCGCAGGAAGTCTATGACGTGACCGGTGCAGGCGATACGGTGATTGGCGTGCTGGCGGCGGCGCTGGCTGCAGGCGATTCACTGGAAGAAGCCTGTTTCCTGGCCAACGCGGCTGCGGGTGTGGTGGTGGGTAAACTCGGCACCTCGACCGTCAGCACCGTTGAGCTGGAAAATGCGATTCACGCCCGTCCTGAACAGGGTTTCGGCATCATGACGGAAGCGCAGTTAAAAGCCGCCGTTGAGATGGCCCGCCGTCGTGGCGAGAAAGTGGTAATGACCAATGGCGTGTTCGACATTCTGCACGCGGGACATGTCTCTTATCTGGCAAACGCACGCAAACTCGGCGATCGACTGATTGTCGCGGTGAACAGCGATGCATCGACTAAACGTCTGAAAGGCGAAAGCCGTCCGGTCAATCCGCAGGAAAACCGGATGATCGTGCTCGGTGCGCTGGAAGCGGTCGACTGGGTGGTTGTTTTTGAAGAGGATACGCCGCAGCGGCTGATTGCGGGCATTCTGCCTGACCTGCTGGTGAAAGGCGGTGATTACAAGCCGGAAGATATCGCGGGCAGTAAAGAAGTGTGGGCAAATGGCGGCGACGTGCAGGTGCTGAACTTCGAAGATGGGATCTCCACCACCAACATCATCAAAACCATTCGCGGCAGCTGACGCAGAGAGTAAGCGGGAGCCAGGCTCCCGCTAAAACGCTTATTCTGGCTTGTTGTCCGGCACAGGTTTCACGACATCAGCAACCGGTGGCGGAGAAACCGCGGGTGATGTGGCTACTGTGGCAGAAGGGGTAGCCGCTGCAACAGGTGTTGCCGGTGCGGTTGCCGTCGGGGGCGTACCGGCGGATGAACCCTGACTTTCCAGCTGGGCCAGACGCTGCTCCAGGGCCGCCAGTTTCTCCCGCGTACGCAGTAATACCTGCGTCTGCACATCAAACTCTTCACGGTTGACCAGGTCCATGCGGGTCAGCTGCGCCTGAAGAACCTGACGAATTTTCTTTTCGACATCATCACCAAACTCACGAACACCTTTAGGCATCGCTTCGTGAACCTGACGGGCAAGTTGTTCAATTTTTTTCGTGTCGATCATGATGATTTCCTGGTTACGGGGAGCTGTGTCAGCGTGTTTACCAACGTAATAAGTGTTAAGTGTAATGCCAGAAATGAAAAGGATAAACCTCAAATCGGTAACGCAGGAAATGCAAAAGCAATTGCGCTATTGATGATTGCCGCCTCTGACGATCGGCGTTATAGTTGAATAGCTTATTCTCAGGGCGGGGCGCAATTCCCCACCGGCGGTAAATCAGCTTCGGCTGAAAGCCCGCGAGCGCTTTATCTTGATGAAAAGAGAGGTAAAGGTCAGCAGATCCGGTGTAATTCCGGGGCCGACGGTTACAGTCCGGATGGGAGAGGGTAACGACATCTGTCGGACAATTGTGTCTGCTTCACGTTATTGCCACGTCTTTTTGACGTCACTCCTAAGCACGCCCTGATTCTGGTAACCCATACATTTTAAGGTTTTTATTACCATGAATCAGACGCTACTTTCTGAATTTGGCACGCCTGAACAGCGTGTAGAACGTGCTATCGCCGCCCTGCGTGAGGGACGCGGTGTGATGGTACTCGACGATGAGAATCGTGAAAACGAAGGCGATATGATCTTCGCCGCAGAAACCATGACCGTGGAACAGATGGCGCTGACTATTCGTCACGGCAGCGGCATCGTCTGCCTCTGCCTGACCGAAGCGCGTCGCCAGCAGCTTGATCTGCCCATGATGGTGGAAAACAACACCAGCTCGTTTGGTACCGGCTTCACCGTGACCATTGAAGCGGCGGAAGGTGTTACCACCGGCGTCTCTGCACAGGATCGAATCACCACTATCCGCACGGCCATTGCCGATGATGCCAGGCCTGCCGATCTGAACCGCCCAGGTCATGTCTTCCCGTTGCGTGCCAGCGAAGGCGGCGTATTAACCCGTGGTGGACATACTGAAGCGACCATCGATTTAGTTACCCTGGCTGGTTTCAAGCCCGCAGGCGTACTGTGCGAGCTGACCAATGACGACGGCACCATGGCCCATGCGCCTGAGGCGATTACTTTCGCCCGTCAGCACAACATGCCGGTGGTGACCATCGAAGATCTGATCGCCTGGCGTCGCGGGCACGAAACGCGCCACGCCAGCTAATCGCTATGCAGCAATAACAGGCCCTGACCCGGGCCTGTTTTATGTCTGCCCTGTCATCATAGTGCAACCCGAAACCTGACTTCTCCTCTCCCTTTTCTGCTAAATGCCTGTCCGTACTGCCACCATAAATCTCATTCAAATTTCCTGGTGATCATCATCATGCTTATCCGCGTGATAACCTGGCGAATGCGCGTATCGTAATGGCTATCAGATAACCGATTCCGGGAATAACACATGAGCCAGTTACGCATGCCCGCGCTGTTTTTAGGTCACGGCAGCCCGATGAATGCCCTTGAAGAGAACCGCTATACCGCCGCGTGGCGTCAGGCGGGTGACACTCTGCCACGTCCACGCGCAATCCTTGCGGTGTCGGCGCACTGGTATACGCGTGGCACCGCCGTGACGGCAATGGCACAGCCTAAGACCATCCATGATTTTGGTGGTTTTCCACAGGCGCTGTTCGATACGCGCTATCCGGCTCCGGGGTCGCCTGAGCTGGCACAGCAGGTGGCTGAACAGTTAGCGCCCGTCGAGGTAAGACTCGATCATGAATGGGGACTGGATCATGGCTCATGGGGTGTGCTGATTAAGATGTACCCGGATGCCGATATTCCGGTAGTGCAGCTCAGTATTGATGGTACACGACCTGCGGCATGGCACTTTGAGATGGGCCAGAAACTGGCTGCACTGCGCGATCAGGGCGTAATGATTGTCGCCAGCGGCAACGTCGTCCATAACCTGCGTAAAGTTCGCTGGGATGGCAACAACGACGTTTATCCGTGGGCCAGCAGTTTTGAACAGTTCGTCCGGGATAACCTGGCGGTGCAGAGCGATGCGGCTTCTCATCCGCTGGTTAACTTTATGGATCACCCCGGTGCAGCGCTCTCTAACCCGACGCCTGAGCACTATCTGCCGCTGCTTTATGTGCTTGGCGCACGTCAGCCGGATGAGGCTGTCAGCATTCCGGTTGATGGCATGGAGATGGGTGCCATCAGCATGTTGTCAGTTCAGGTAGGTTAGGGCGACGCTGGCAGCAATCGAAGAGCGTATTGTGCAGGGAACACGATCAGAAGAGGAAAGCGTCCCGCCGCCCGGAAAAAAACGCCGGGAGCGTTTTTGAACAACGCAAAGCGTTGGCCCGACAAGGGCGTACCTCAGGGATGAGGTGCGTAATCGCGCGGGCCGAGCGTGTCATGGATAACGGCTTTTGCCTCTTTCCGAACTGAGCGTGTTTCCTGCATCTGCTCAGTCTCACCGCTAAACTAACCTGTTGATATCGCGGTGCGTTAACCGATAAAGGCGTGGGGGTAGAATCGGGAAAGATCCTGGGTGATCAGTTCGCGATCTTCACGCAGGCCGATCCCGGCGGGTTGATCGTCAATCAGCCAGCTGCCGATCAGCGTATAGCTGTCGCCAAATTGAGGCAGCGGATGGAACTGCTGGACGATCATTCCCTCTTCACCGTACGGCCCATCAACGCGGGCAATCTCCTGACCTTTTTCCACGATGCGGATGTTAGCCCCTTCACGCGAAAACAGCGGCTTCACCACATACTTGTCCATGTGCGGCACGTCATCTTCGGCGAACCAGGCGGGCAGCAGATTAGGGTGATTCGGGAACATCTCCCACAGCAGCGGCAGCAGAGCTTTGTTCGAAATGATGCTTTTCCATGCCGGTTCCAGCCAGCGCACGCCAGCATCGCCCAGCTTGGTGGAAAACATCTCCCGTAGCATGAACTCCCACGGATAGAGCTTGAAGAGATTACTGATCACCTGGTCCTGTGCGTCGGTGAATTCACCTTTTTCGCCCAGACCAATCTCATCAATGTAAAGAAACTCGCTGGGCAGGCCCGCTTCCGTGGCGCAATCCTGAAGATACTGCACGGTGCCGCGATCTTCGTCAGTGTCGCGGCAGCAGGCAAAGTGCAGCCAGTTAAAGCCGTGCTGCTGATGCAACGCGGCAAAACGTTCAATCAGCTTCTCCTGCAGGCTATTAAACTGATCGCTGCCGGCGGGGAGCTGACCGGCGTTAAGCTGGTCTTCAAGCCAGATCCACTGGAAAAATGCCGCTTCATACAGTGAGGTCGGCGTGTCGGCATTGTTCTCCAGCAGCTTGATATCGCCTTTGCCATCCCAGGCGAGATCCAGACGCGAGTAAAGCGACGGCTGACGCTGATGCCATGAATCGCGCACGAAATCCCAGGTGTGTTTGGGAATGCGGAATTTCGTCAGCAGCGCTTCGCTGTTGACCACTTTTTCTACCACCTGAAGGCACATCTGATGCAACTCAGCGGTTACCTCTTCCAGATGCTCGATTTGTGCCAGCGTAAACTGGTAATAGGCATCCTCACACCAGTAGGGCTCGCCGTGCATGGTGTGAAAACGAAAACCGAACTCGGTGGCTTTTTCGCGCCAGCCCGGGCGCTCTGAAATGGCAATGCGTTCCATCGGGGCGTCAGCCTCCCATTGAGCGGCTGGAGGTGCCGGTGGCGCTGCTGCGCTGCATGCTGTTCTGCTTCGCGACAGTTTCACCGAAGCCACCACGGGTAATAGTGGAGGTGGTAGCGGGTTTCGGTGCCAGCGCTGTTTTTGGCACGGTCATGGTCTTGCCGGAGGTGGCAGCGCCGTAATTACGGCCGGACGCATCAACAAACTGGCCGTTGGCCGGACTGCGGGCGTTTTTCGGCGAGAACAGCGGTTGCTGCGCAAAGCCCGAACCACCACCCATCATGCGGCCCATCATGTAACCCGCCATCAGTGGCATCCAGAAGCTGCCGCCACTCTGCTGCGATTCCGCATTGGTTGTGCCCACGCCTGCCTGAGCCGGTGTCTGCTGACACTGGTTCTCGCCAAATTCAGCGACGCAATCTTCACGCGTGGCATATTTTGGCGCGGTGCGTTCAGCCTCTTTTTTGGCCTCATTGAATGCGGTCGTACATTGCGCACTCTGGCCCGGATTGGCTTTCGAACAGTCATCGGCGTTCTGGTACATCGAAACCGTTTCATCGTTCTGTTCACAGCCAGCCAGCATAAATACCGCCGAAACGGCGATAGCAACGGGCGTTAAATGGCGTGCCTGCCAGCTCTTACGAAAAGCGGCATAGCGAATAGATTTTGTGCGTTTCATTATGATTATCCTGTGCCCAAAGGTAGCGCATAGAATAGGGGATGGGGGGGTAAAATTGAAGCTGGAGGCCTGATGCAACAGGGATCTTTACTTAGTTATACGTTCAACAGAGAGACGGGCCGCAAAGCAGCCCGTCCACTGATTAATTACCGAAAGGATTACCGCTGCTGTGGCGAGCCGCAGGGCGCGCTGCCTCAGAAGAGCCGGTTGCCACCGGACCGTTATCCACACGGGCGGTCTGGCTGGCATTTTCCGGTGCCACCGTTTCCGGTGAGGTCGGGATCTCTTTGCCCAGCTGGCTGTTCAGTTTCTGCAGGCTCTGCTCATTGAGCGTACCCAGTGCATAACTGATATTCAGCTGGTTAATCAGATAGCTATAGCGGGCATCAGAAAGCTGCTGCTTAGCGTTATAGAGCACGGTGGTCGCATCCAGCACATCGACGATAGTACGCGTACCGACCTGATAGCCCGCTTCTGATGCATCCAGAGAGCTTTGCGCAGAGACGACGGCCTGTTTGTAGGCGTTGATGCTGCTGATAGACGCATTCACGTTGTTAAACGAGGAACGTACCGTCTGAACCGCAGAGCGGTGCGCGCTTTCCAGCTGTTCGCTGGCGCTGACAAAACTGTACTGCGCCTGTTTCACCTGAGAGGTGACGCTGCCGCCGCTGTAGAGTGGCAGTGAGAAGCTCAGGCCAACCTGGTTTGAACCGGTAATGGAGTCAGTTGAACCCTGACTCTGGTTCGCACGGCTGCCGCCATATTTGCTGTTCGACATACCGGTAGACGCGGTCAGATCCAGCGTTGGCATATGACCTGTTTCCGCAGAGCGGATCTGCTCACGGGCTAAATCCTGATTCAGACGTGCAGAGAGAAGCGACAGGTTGCGGCTTTCTGCCTGCTTCAGCAGCGCACTGACCGCTTCAGGCTTATCGGTTCTGAAACGATCGATGCTCAGCGAAGCCAGCGACATATAATCCATGCCGGTGATCTGACGCAGCGTTTCTACGTTGTTATCCAGGTTATTACGCGCGGTGACTTCATTGGCCAGCACGCTGTCATATTGCGCACGGGCGTTCTGTACGTCAGTGATGGCAACCAGGCCCACGTTAAAGCGCTGCGTGGTCTGATCCAGCTCGCGGTAAATCGACTGTTTCTGCGCTTCGGTGTAAGAAAGCGTATCAATCGCTTTCAGCACGTTGAAGTAGGCGGTCGCGGTGTTCAGAATCAGATCCTGCTGCGCCACCTGATAGGTCACATCCTGAATACCGGCAGCTTTTTCCTGCAGGGTCAGTGCGCGCCATTTCGACATGTCGAAAATCGTCTGGGTTAATTGCAGCGAGCCACTGGTCGTGTTGGAATGAAGTCCGCTATTGTCGCGATAGCCGCTGTTATAGGTGTAATCTGCACCCAGGCCGAGCTGGGGTAATAATGGGCTACGCGCTTCGTTGATTTTCTCAAAAGCCGAATCGCGATCGGCAGCGGCGCTGCGCAGATCCGGGTTGCTCAGACGCGCTTGCTGGTAAACCTGAAGCAGGTCTTCGGCCTGGCTGGCGAAGCTGAAACCGCCCAGGCTCAGCCCAATAAAAAATGGGAGCAGTTTTTTCATTTGCATTCCTTTTGTTGCAGCAAATTGCAGTGGGTGCGCTGCCGGGTAAGCCAAAAAATTATCGCCGATTCTAGCAGAGGGCAACTGTGAGATAAGTTGGCTGAACGTGCCTTCTCCCTCTAATTTACGTAAATAATTCAGAAAGAACACCTTACATGGAGCACAGTTACAGGCTTTTTTCGCTCCACCCCAATCTGCACAAGGACCCTGAAGATGCCAGACGAAAAAAAATCCCCTGTGACTTTCACAAAAAACGATGTAGAAATTATTGCACGCGAAACCGTCTACGATGGTTTTTTTTCCGTTGAACGTTACCGCTTCCGTCACCGCCGGTTTAATGGCGAAATGAGTGGAGAAGTGCAGCGTGAAGTTTTTGAGCGCGGACATGCCGCCGTGCTGCTACCTTATGATCCCTTACGCGATGAAGTGGTGCTGATTGAGCAGATCCGCATCCCGGCATATGACAGCAGTTCTTCACCCTGGCTGCTGGAGATGGTCGCTGGCATTATCGACCCCGGCGAAACTGTTGAGCAGGTTGTACGCCGTGAAGCCGTTGAAGAAGCAGGATTAGACGTTGGCCGGGTTAAGCCCATGCTTAGCTATCTGGCCAGCCCCGGGGGCACCAGCGAACGTCTGTCGGTGCTGATCGGGGAAGTGGATGCCAGCCAGGCAGAGGGATGTCATGGGCTGGAGGAAGAGAATGAGGATATTCTTGTGCATGTGGTGAGCCGCGAACAGGCTTATCGCTGGGTGGAAGAGGGGATAATCGACAATGCGGCGTCTGTCATCGCCTTGCAATGGCTGGCGTTGCATCATGAAAAACTACGCGAAGAGTGGATACAAAAATGAAACAGCGCTATACCCCTGACTTTCCCGAAATGATGCGGCTCTGCGAAACCAATTTCGCCCAGTTACGCCGCCTGCTGCCGCGCAACGATGAGGCGGGTGAATCGGTGATTTATCAGGTGAGTGGCGCCCGTTATCAGCTGACTATTCAGGAGTCGACGCGCTACACCACCCTGGTAGAAATCCGCCAGGTCGCGCCTGCCGTAAGTTACTGGAGCCTGCCCTCAATGTCGGTACGGCTCTATCACGATGCGATGGTCGCCGAAGTGTGTTCAACTCAACAGATCTATCGCTTCAAAGCGCGCTATGATTATCCTAATAAAAAATTGCATCAGCGCGATGAAAAGCATCAGATAAACCAGTTTCTCGCAGACTGGCTGCGCTACTGCCTGGCACATGGCGCAATGGCAGTTCCGGTCTGCTGATGCGTATAATGCAGTAAATGGCGTGGAGACGAAGGAAACGCTTTGGATAGCCTGCTAACTCTTCCTGCAGCGAACGGTTCCGAAATCAGGATTTTGCAAATCACGGATACCCACCTGTTCGCGGGAAAACATGAATCGCTGCTTGGGGTGAACACCTGGTCAAGCTACGACGCCGTGCTGGATGCGATTATTGCGCAACACCGCGACTACGACCTGATCATCGCCACCGGCGATCTCGCCCAGGATCACTCTGTCGAAGCCTATCAGAATTTTGCTGAGGGTATCTCACGTTTACCGCGGCCCTGTGTCTGGCTGCCCGGTAATCACGATTTTCAGCCCGCAATGGTCGACACGCTGGCAGCGGCACACATCAATGCCCACAAACAGGTGCTGGTGGGTGAGCAGTGGCAGATTGTGTTGCTCGACAGCCAGGTTTACGGTGTCCCGCATGGGATGCTGAGCGACTATCAGCTGGAGTGGCTCGATAACGCGCTGGCCCGCTATCCGCAACGCCATACGCTGGTCCTGCTGCATCATCATCCACTGGCCTCGGGCTGTACCTGGCTCGATCAGCACAGCCTGCGCAATTCTCATCAGCTTGATGCGGTGCTACAGCGTTACCCGTTAGCCCGGACGCTGGTCTGTGGTCATATTCATCAGGAGCTGGATCTGGCGTGGCATGGCCGCCGCGTGCTGGCCACGCCGTCAACCTGCGTCCAGTTTAAACCGCACTGCACCAGCTTTACGATTGACACCGTGGCACCCGGCTGGCGCTGGTTTACCCTGCACCCGGATGGCGGCCTTGAGACCGAGGTTAACCGGCTCAATACCGACGCTTTTCGCCCGGATTTAGACTCAGAAGGATACTGACGCGTGGCGGCATTGCTTTATCTGCACGGTTTTAACAGCTCGCCGCAGTCGGCGAAGGCAACGCAGTTCCGGCAATGGTTAGAGGCGCAGCATCCGGCGGTCGACATGATCGTGCCACAGCTGCCGACTTTCCCGGCCGATGCCGCCGCTATGCTGGAAGATCTGGTGCTGAGCCGGAGTGGCGAAACCCTGGGTCTGGTAGGCTCTTCGCTGGGCGGTTATTACGCCACCTGGCTGTCGCAATGCTTTATGCTGCCCGCCGTAGTCGTTAATCCTGCGGTGCGACCTTTTGAGCTGCTGGCGGATTTCCTGGGTGTAAATCAGAATCCCTACACCGGCCAGCAATATGTGTTAGAGTCACGCCACATTTACGATCTCAAAGTAATGCAGATTGAACCGCTGGAAGCGCCCGATTTACTCTGGCTGCTGCAACAGACCGGCGATGAAGTTCTCGATTACCGACAGGCGCTCGACTATTACAGCGCGTGCCGTCACACGGTAGAAGAGGGCGGAAATCATACATTTACTGGATTCGAGCGCCATTTCCCGCAGATTCTGGACTTTCTCGGTCTGAATCACCCCTGAGTAATGCGGAAATCGCACCCCCTTTCACCCTTCTAATCAGACATTTACGATGAGTCAATCTAACTATAACGCGGATGCCATTGAGGTCCTGACTGGCCTTGAGCCTGTTCGCCGTCGTCCGGGCATGTACACCGATACGACGCGGCCCAACCATTTGGGTCAGGAAGTGATTGATAACAGCGTCGATGAGGCGCTGGGCGGCCATGCGAAGCGGGTTGAAGTGATTCTGCACGCTGACCAGTCGCTGGAAGTTATTGATGATGGTCGCGGCATGCCGGTGGATATTCATCCGGAAGAGGGCGTGCCAGCCGTCGAGCTGATCCTGTGTCGCCTGCATGCGGGCGGCAAGTTCTCCAATAAAAACTATCAGTTCTCGGGCGGTCTGCACGGCGTCGGCATCTCGGTGGTCAACGCCCTGTCAAAACGCGTCGAAGTCACGGTGCGCCGTAATGGCGAAATCTATGACATGGCGTTTGAAAATGGCGACAAAGTGCAGGATCTCACCGTCACCGGCACGGTAGCGAAACGCAACACCGGTACGCGCGTCCATTTCTGGCCTGATGAAAGCTTCTTCGACAGCCCGCGTTTCTCGGTATCGCGTCTTTCCCATCTGCTGAAAGCCAAAGCGGTGCTCTGTCCTGGCGTCGAGATTGTCTTTAAAGACAAGCTGAACAATACCGAACAGCGCTGGTGCTACGAAGATGGTCTGACCGACTACCTGTGTGAGGCGGTGAATGGCCTGCCGACCCTGCCGGAAAAACCGTTTGTCGGCAGCTTTGCCGGTGATGTGGAAGCGGTTGACTGGGCGCTGTTATGGCTGCCGGAAGGCGGCGAGCTGTTAACGGAAAGCTACGTTAACCTGATCCCGACCATGCAGGGCGGTACGCACGTCAACGGCCTGCGTCAGGGGCTGCTGGATGCGATGCGCGAGTTCTGTGAATACCGCAACATCCTGCCGCGTGGCGTGAAGCTTTCAGCGGAAGATATCTGGGATCGCTGTGCCTATGTGCTGTCGGTGAAGATGCAGGATCCGCAGTTCGCCGGGCAGACTAAAGAGCGTCTCTCTTCCCGTCAATGCGCTGCCTTTGTCTCTGGCGTCGTAAAAGATGCCTTCAGCCTGTGGCTGAACCAGAACATTCAGACGGCAGAAATGCTGGCTGAGCTGGCGATCTCCAGCGCCCAGCGGCGTATGCGGGCAGCCAAAAAAGTGGTGCGTAAAAAGCTGACCAGCGGCCCGGCTCTGCCAGGAAAACTGGCGGACTGCACCGCACAGGATCTGAATAAAACAGAACTGTTTCTGGTCGAAGGCGACTCGGCAGGCGGATCGGCCAAGCAGGCGCGCGATCGCGAATATCAGGCGATCATGCCGCTGAAAGGCAAGATCCTGAACACCTGGGAAGTCTCCTCCGATGAGGTGCTGGCGTCGCAGGAAGTGCATGATATTTCGGTGGCGATCGGCATCGATCCCGACAGCGAAGACCTTTCACAGCTGCGCTACGGCAAAATCTGCATTCTGGCGGATGCTGACTCCGATGGTCTGCACATCGCCACGCTGCTCTGTGCGCTTTTCGTGAAACATTTCCGCTCGCTGGTCAGAAACGGTCACGTTTACGTTGCCATGCCGCCGCTCTACCGCATCGATCTCGGCAAAGAGGTCTACTACGCGCTGGACGAAGATGAGAAAGAGGGCGTGCTGGAACAGCTGAAGCGCAAGAAGGGCAAACCCAACGTTCAGCGTTTTAAAGGACTGGGTGAGATGAACCCGTTGCAGCTGCGCGAAACGACGCTCGATCCGAATACCCGCCGCCTGGTACAGCTGACCATCAGCGAAGAGGATGTTGATCAGACGCTGCGCATGATGGATATGCTGCTCGCGAAAAAACGCTCTGAAGACCGGCGTAACTGGTTGCAGGAAAAAGGCGATATGGCCGACATTGAAGTGTAAAAAACAGGACGCGAAAGCGTCCTGTTCTCTTTGTGCCCGCTTCTGACCCGGTTCCCTGCGTGTTGCGCTAATCTGTTGCTGCCAGAGGCTCTCTGCTTTATGTTTTCTGCAGTCTTAACAACATCTGAAGACTGCAGAAAGATTCGCAACAATCAGGCGCTGGGTTCCAGCACCAGAATCTTCACATCCACCACATCATCTTTAATGATGGCGCGATGCGCATCCATGTGCGGCATCTGCTGATGCTGCTCCAGATGGCGCAGGGTTTCCCACTGCTCAAGCATAAAAATAGAGTCTGGCGAATTTTGCTTCCAGGGCACCTGCGCCTGATGGTCCAGCAGCGCGTCATACTGATGGCAGCCTTCTTCTTCCAGCACCTGCGGGATCAGCTTTTTCACTGCATCCAGCACGGCCTGACGGCGACCGGGTTTAATACAAATTTCAGCAACGACTGTTAACATTCGCGAATTCCTCTTTCGTGGAAAATAGGGGGTATCCCCTGACTATCTTACGCAAAAACGTGGCTAAGATGGGTCCGATAAGCGGCGATATCGCGTGGCACGTCCGGTGCTTTGATCACGTCGTTGCAGATAAAGGTCGGCAGCGCTTCCATTCCCAGGAACTGGTTGGCCTTGTGGAAGTGCAGATAAAGACCATCAACGCCGACGCCTTCAAAGAACTGTTCCGGGTCGGTAAAGGCCTGCAGCGGCGCATTCCAGGTCAGTGACAGCATATATTTTTTGCCCTGCAGCAGACCGCCGGAACCGTATTTCTTGGCCGCGTCGGAGCGGGTACGGCCATCACTGGCGTAAAGTGAGCCGTGGCCTTCAGTAAACACTTCATCGATGTAACGCTTCACGGTCCAGGGTTCACCCATCCACCAGCCTGGCATCTGATAAATCACCACATCGCTGTCGACATATTTCTGCACTTCATCGGCGACCACATAATCGCTGTCCGCCACGGTGACTGACACGTCATGGCCCATGTCACGCAGCTGGCTGGCCGCAACGTCGGTCAGCGTGTGGTTAAGTTCGCCTTTAGAGTGGGCAAATGTTTTACCGCCATCGATAATTAAAATTCTGCTCATGAATAGGTTGCCTCGTTTTCTGAATATGGCGCTCAGCTTACGCGGGCCTCAGCCGCAGAAAAATGCGGGGTTGATCACAACACTTTTGCTGTAGCAGCAATAATGCGCCGGTTTATGGCACCATCGGTGGGGCAAACTCACCCTGAAAATCACAGAAAAAATCAGAATGAAAAAATTAATTCCCGCCTTGCTGCTGGTCAGCGGCGCTGTCCATGCACAATCTCACCTCGACACCGTTCTCAGCACCAAAACGCTTAAAGTCTGCACCACCGGCGATTACAAGCCGTACAGCTATCTGCGACCTGATGGTCAGTATGAAGGGCTGGATATCACTATGGCGAACGCGCTGGCGACCTCACTCGGCGCAAAAGTTGAGTGGGTACAGACCAGCTGGAAAAACCTGATGCCCGACTTTCTGGCAAAGCAGTGTGACATCGCCGTCGGCGGCGTCTCGGTTACGCTGAAACGTCAGCAGACCGCCTGGTTCGCTCAGCCGCTGGACGTGGACGGTAAAATTCCGCTGGTGCGCTGCAGCGACAAAGATCGCTTTCAGACGCTCGAACAGCTCAACCGGCCTGACGTGCGGCTGATTGAACCGGCTGGTGGCACCAACGAAGCCTTTGTACACAGCCATCTGCCAGAGGCCTCGCTGACGCTGTTCCACGACAACGTCACCATCTTCCGGCAGCTGGTCGACAACAAGGCGGATGTGATGATCACTGATGCCTCAGAAGCACGTTATCAGCAGCAGCATTACCCGACGCTCTGCGCGATCAATCCCGACAAACCGCTGCAGTATGGCGAGAAGGCGTACATGATTCCGCGTGACGACATCAGCTGGAAACTCTATGTCGACCAGTGGGTGCATCTCAGCACCGCCACCGGCGACTATCGTGATATTGCCCGTCAGTGGATGGGGGCAAAGCCCTGATTCACGTCCGCAGAGTGGCCTTGCGCCTGGCGGCCGGAATCAGACGGGCATCCGGCAGTTAAAATCGCGCTTCAGAACGCCTGCTGCCCCGTGCTTCCCCTGTGACTAACATCAGGGAATAAGGTACTATCCTCGCCAAACCACCGCCGGGTGTCCCGCCGTTGTGGGCCACGATGTGAGGATGAGAAATTAATGAGTGAACTGACTCAGGATGGTGCAGAGCGTCTTGCCCTGCACACATTCACCGAGAATGCGTACTTAAACTATTCGATGTACGTCATCATGGACCGTGCCCTGCCTTACATTGGCGACGGATTAAAGCCGGTTCAGCGACGTATCGTCTACGCCATGTCCGAGCTGGGCCTGAGCGCCAGCGCAAAATTCAAAAAATCGGCACGTACCGTCGGTGACGTACTGGGTAAATACCATCCGCATGGCGACAGCGCCTGTTATGAAGCGATGGTGCTGATGGCCCAGCCGTTCTCCTACCGTTATCCGCTGGTCGACGGTCAGGGCAACTGGGGTGCGCCGGATGATCCCAAGTCGTTCGCGGCGATGCGTTACACCGAATCCCGTCTGTCAAAATATGCCGAGCTGCTGCTGGGCGAGCTGGGTCAGGGCACGGTCGACTATCAGCCGAACTTTGACGGCACGCTGCAGGAGCCGAAGATGTTACCGGCTCGGCTGCCCAATATTCTGCTGAACGGCACCACGGGTATTGCCGTGGGCATGGCGACCGATATTCCGCCACACAACCTGCGCGAAGTGGCTCAGGCCGCTATCGCACTGATCGACGCGCCAAAAACGACGCTGGACCAGCTGCTGGATATTGTTCAGGGGCCTGATTATCCGACCGAGGCGGAGATCATTACGCCGCGTGACGAAATCCGCAAAATCTATCAGACCGGGCGCGGCTCCATCCGTCAGCGTGCGGTATGGAAGAAAGAAGAGGGCGAGGTGGTTATCACCGCGCTGCCGCATCAGGTGTCGGGCGCACGCGTGCTGGAGCAGATTGCTAACCAGATGCGCAATAAAAAGCTGCCGATGGTGGAGGATCTGCGTGATGAATCGGATCACGAGAATCCGACCCGCCTGGTGATCGTGCCGCGTTCCAACCGCGTCGATCTCGATCAGGTGATGAACCATCTGTTCGCCACCACCGATCTTGAGAAGAGCTACCGCGTTAACCTCAATATGATCGGCCTGGATAACCGCCCGGCGGTGAAAAACCTGCATGAGATCCTGACCGAATGGCTGGTGTTCCGCCGCGATACGGTTAAACGTCGTCTTAACTACCGACTGGATCGCGTGCTGCGTCGCCTGCATATCCTGGAAGGTTTGCTGGTTGCGTTCCTGAACATTGATGAAGTGATCGACATCATCC
Source organism: Pantoea sp. GD03673 (assembly GCF_029844725.1). GTDB lineage: Bacteria > Pseudomonadota > Gammaproteobacteria > Enterobacterales > Enterobacteriaceae > Pantoea. The sequence continues at coordinate 262,377 of NZ_JAOCKJ010000006.1, read as the reverse complement.
GGACTGAGGATGAGCCGAAGCCGGTCCTGATGTCGCGTTTTGGCATCAGTGAAACGCAGGCCGAATCGATCCTCGAACTGAAGTTGCGCCACCTGGCAAAACTGGAAGAAATGAAGATTCGTGGCGAGCAGGCGGATCTGGAAAAAGAGCGCGATCAGCTTCAGGCTACGCTGGCCTCTGAACGCAAGATGAACACCCTGCTGAAAAAAGAGTTACAGGCTGACAGCGCCAGCTACGGCGACGATCGTCGTTCGCCGCTGTGTGAGCGTGAAGAAGCCAAAGCCCTGAGCGAAACCGAGCTGGTGCCGTCTGAACCGGTAACCATTGTGCTGTCGCAGATGGGCTGGGTGCGCAGCGCCAAAGGTCACGATATCGACCCGGCCGGACTCAGCTACAAAGCGGGCGACAGCTATCTGGCTGCGGCACGTGGCAAGAGCAATCAGCCGGTGGCCTTTATCGACTCTACCGGTCGCAGCTACACGCTGGATCCGACGTCGCTGCCTTCCGCACGCGGACAGGGTGAGCCGCTGACCGGTAAGCTGACGCCACCGCCGGGTGCGGTGGTTGAACAGGTGCTGATGGAGCCGGACGACCAGCGTCTGCTGATGGCGTCTGATGCGGGCTATGGCTTTATCTGTACCTTCAGCGATCTGGTGTCGCGCAACCGCGCCGGTAAAGCGCTGCTGACGCTGCCGGACAATGCCCGCGTGATGACGCCGATGGCGGTCCATCATGAAGATGACATGCTGCTGGCAATCACTCAGGCGGGACGGATGCTGATGTTCCCGGTCGGGGAACTGCCGCAGATGTCGAAAGGCAAGGGCAACAAAATCATCTCGATTCCATCCGCGGAAGCGGCCGCCGGTCAGGATAAACTGGCCTGGCTGATGATTCTGCCGCCGGGCAGCGCTATCACGCTGCACGTGGGCAAGCGTAAAATGCTGCTGCGCAGTGAAGAGTTACAGAAATTCCGCGCCGATCGCGGACGTCGCGGCACGCTGTTACCGCGCGGCCTGCAAAAAATTGATCGTGTTGAACTGGATGCGCCAGCGCGTCCGGCGAGCCCGGATAGCGAAGCGTAAACAACCCGGCTGACACTGCGTCAGCCGTGGCTCAATGAGGGAACTATGTTACTGATTCTGCGCACCATTATCGTCGTCATCTATTCGATCTTAGTCTGTATCTTTGGCTGTATCTGGTGTCTTTTTTCACCGCGTAATCCGCGTCACGTCGCCACCTTTGGCCATCTGTTTGGCAAATTGTCGACCGTGTTTGGCCTTAACGTCGAACTGCGCAAACCGGAAGGCGCAGAGAATTATGGCAATGCGATTTACATCGCCAACCACCAGAACAACTACGACATGGTCACCGCGGCCAAAATTGTGCAGCCCTCAACGGTGACGGTGGGCAAAAAAAGCCTGCTGTGGGTGCCCTTTTTTGGCCTGCTCTACTGGCTGACCGGCAACCTGCTGATTGACCGCGATGACCGGGCTAAAGCACGCGGCACCATCGGTGAGCTGGTGGATCAGTTTAACCGTAAGCGCATCTCCATCTGGATGTTCCCGGAAGGGACGCGCAGCCGTGGCCGTGGCCTGCTGCCGTTTAAAACCGGTGCCTTCCACGCCGCCGTGGCAGCGGGTGTGCCGATCATTCCGATTGTGGTCTCCAATACCCATGGCAAGGTCGATCTCAATCGCTGGAACAACGGGCTGGTCATTGTGGAGATGCTGCCACCGGTTGATGTCAAAGCTTTCGAGTCTTCGTCGGTGCGTAAGCTGGCTACCCACTGTCGCGAACTGATGGCGGCAAAGCTGGAAGAGCTGAACGCCGAAGTCGCAGAACGCGAAAAAAACGGAAAAATCTGACCGGCGAGTCATTCGCCGAACTATCCTGCATGGATGCCGCGCGGCGGGCCTTTTCCGACTCGCCGTGAACGCAGCACAGCAAAAACAGATCAATAAAAACAGGGCCGGCGCTTAGCGCCACGCGTAAAGGGTCAGAAGTTTTATGTCTTTCAGCAGACGTCAGTTCATCCAGCTTTCTGCTGGCGCAGCGCTCAGCGCCAGTTTACTCCCGCCTGCGGCGCATGCCGCGTCGTCAGCCAATGGTGATACGCCACTTCCGGTGCCGCCGTTGCTGGAATCCCGTCGCGGCCAGCCGCTGTTCCTGACGATGCAGCGCAGCCACTGGTCATTTAATGGCGACAATAACAAAGTGCCGGTGTGGGGCATCAATGGCCTCTACCTTGGCCCGACCGTTCGGGTTTACAGCGGTGACGACGTTAAGCTGATCTACAGCAACCGGCTGAATGAGCCTGTTTCCATGACTGTCAGCGGCCTGCAGTTGCCGGGTGCGCTGATGGGGGGCGCGCCACGGATGATGTCGGCCGGTGTTGACTGGTCGCCGGTGCTGCCGATTCGTCAGGCGGCCTCAACCTGCTGGTATCACGCTAATACCCCGAACCGCATGGCTCCGCATATCTACAACGGTCTGGCGGGCATGTGGCTGGTGGAAGATGATATCGGCAAACAGCTGCCGCTGCCGAAGCATTACGGCGTAGATGACTTCCCGATCATCATTCAGGACAAGCGGCTCGATAACTTCGCCACGCCGGTCTATGACCCGCCGCAGGATGGCGGCTTCCTGGGTGACACGCTGCTGGTGAATGGGGTGCGCAATCCCTATGTTGAGGTGTCACGCGGCTGGGTGCGCCTGCGTCTGCTGAACGCCTCAAATGCGCGACGCTATGAGATGGTGCTCAGCGACAATCGTCCGTTTATGGTGATTGCCAGCGATCAGGGCTATCTGCCTGCGCCGGTTGCGGTGCAGCGTCTGTCACTGGCACCGGGCGAACGCCGCGAAGTGCTGGTGGATATGTCGCAGGGCGATGAAGTGTCGATTACCGCCGGGACGGCGGCGGGCATTATGGATCGGCTGCGCGGTTTCTTTGAGCCCTCTTCGATTCTGACCTCCACCCTGATCCTGACGCTGCGGCCAACCGGCTTACTGCCGCTGGTGACGGATAACCTGCCGATGCGGCTGCTGGCCGATCAGATTCTGGATGGCGTGGCGGTTCGCACACGCGAATTCCGCATCGGTGACAGCATGCCGGGCATCAACGGCGCGCTCTGGGATATGAGCCGCATTGACACCACTGCGCAGCAGGGCACCTTTGAACGCTGGATCCTGCACGCCGATCGGCCACAGGCGCTGCATATTCAGGGCGTCATGTTCCTGATTAAAAGTGTGAATGGGGCACAGCCGATGGGCGAAGATCGCGGCTGGAAAGATACGGTGTGGGTCGATGGCAGCGTGGAGCTGATGGTCAGCTTCCCGCAAAGTTCGTCAGATCACTTCCCGTTCGTCTATTACAGTCAGACGCTGGAACTGGCCGATCGCGGCACGGCGGGGCAGCTGGTGGTGCAGCCCACCACCTGACCGTGCGGTCAGGCAGGCGAACCCGCCTGACCGCCTGACGCGCGTACTGCCCGGCACCCGCAGGGCAGTCAGCGCGTAACAGGATGACGCTTAGTTAAAGGTTTCCGGGTCCGGCCCCAGACGATTGCCGCTGTCCAGTTTCGCAATATCACTCACTTCATGCTTATCCAGACGGAAGTCGAACACCTTAAAGTTCTCTTCAATGCGTGCTGGCGTTACCGACTTCGGAATCACCACCAGACCGCTGTCCAGATGCCAGCGGATCACAATCTGTGCCGGTGTCTTGCCATACTTCTTCGCCAGCGACTTAATGATCTCCTGATCAAAGACGCCTTTGCCGCCCTGTGCCAGTGGGCTCCAGGATTCAGTCTGGATCTGGTGCAGTGCGTTCCACGCGTGCAGCGTGCGCTGCTGTAGCATCGGGTGCAGCTCAATCTGGTTCACGACCGGCGTCACACCGGTTTCATCCAGCAGACGCTTCAGGTGCGCTTCATGGAAGTTACAGACACCGATACTTTTGGTCAGTCCCTGCTGCTGCAGTTCGATCATTTTCTTCCAGGCATCAACGTAGTGGTCTTTCTCCGGGCACGGCCAGTGCATCAGATAGAGATCGACCTGCTCCAGTTTGAGCTTTTCCAGACTGGTTTCCATCGCCTGCTGCACGTTCTGCTGATCGTCGTTCCACAGTTTGGTGGTCACGAAAATCTCGTCGCGTGGTACGTCGGTTTCCTGCAGAGCCTGACCAATCGCCTCTTCATTCTTATAGGCGGCGGCGGTATCGATTGAGCGATAGCCGACCTCAAGCGCTTTCAGTACTGCATGACGCGCATCTTCGATGCTGGCCTGCCACACACCGAGTCCGAGTTGCGGCATCATATTGCCATCGCGCAGTTTAATAATGGGCTGGTCTGCCATAGTTGCTCCTTTCCGTTGCGGTTAACCCGTGAAATTTCACTGTGCTTAAGTCTAGCCAACAATTTTCAGCCTGCTCAGCTCCGGCAACAACCGCGGTGCTGTTCTTCTGCCCGATTCGGTAAATTTCTTGCCTGATTCTCCAGGCTGCTGGCGGTTCAGGCATTAGCACGGCACACTGGCTTTTTGCCCCGAAAAGGAGTCGCTATGGCGCACGATGCACTGTGTCACCGGCTGGCACAGCAGGTAGTCACCTTAATGACCCACGGTCACGACCGTCTTTGCCCGGTCGAAAATGTGTCGCTGATTTATGCGAATCAATATCGCCCCCGCACGCCGATGATGTACCAGCCCGGCCTTGTCATCCTGTTTCAGGGCAGCAAAACCGGCTATCTCGGCAGCACCGTGTTTCAGTATGACGCCAGTAAATACCTGATGCTGACCGTGCCGCTGCCGGTGGAGTGTGAAACCTGGGCCTCGCCGGAGATACCGATTGCCGGGCTGTGTCTCAGGGTTGATACCGCCAGCCTGCAGGATCTGCTGATTGAGATCGGCGACGACGATCAGTTCCAGCCACAGCCGCAGACCTCGGGTATCCACTCGGCGTGGCTGACGGAACCCATGCTGTGTGCTGCAGAGCGGCTGCTGGATGTGATGACCCAGCCGCGTGATGCGCGAGTGCTGGGGCCGCATATCGTGCGGGAAATCATCTACTATGTGCTGACCGGCCCGATCGGCGGCGCGCTGCTCTCACTGGTGAGCCGCCAGACCCAGTTCAGCCTGATTGCGCGTGCGCTGCGCCGGATTGAGAATCACTATGCGGAAAACCTCAGCGTTGATGCGCTGGCAGCGGAAGTGAACATGAGCGTCTCAGCCTTTCACCATAACTTTAAAGCGGTGACGCAGACTTCGCCGTTGCAGTATCTCAAGCGCTATCGCCTGCATCAGGCGCGACTGCTGATGCTGCACGATGGTGTGAAAGCGAGTGCGGCGGCGGTGCGGGTTGGCTATGAAAGCCCCTCGCAGTTTTCGCGGGAATTTAAACGCTATTTTGGCGTGACGCCGGGGGAAGAGGTCAATCGTGTCAGGCAGACGGTAGCCGATCCGTCCGCCTGAGTGGCGGCGGATCTGAACGCCAGACGCGCGTCAGGCGCGTTTCTGGCGACGCTTTTTCCAGATCACCACAATGCTGCCGGACAGGCCGAGCACCAGCAGCACCATCGGCAGTATCATCAGAATCGCCATGACCTGATCTTCATGACGCTTGATAAAGGGCACCTGGCTGATGCCATAGCCAAAGGCAACCACAATGCCGACCCACAGCACGCCGCTGAGCCAGTTAAACAGCTGAAAGCGGCCATTCTGCAAGCCTGCAATACCCGCCATCGTTGGCAGGATGGTGCGGACAAAGGCGAGAAAGCGGCCAACCAGCAGAGCCATCAGCCCGTGACGGTTAAACATATTCCAGGCGCGCTGGTGATACTGTGCGGGCAGATGCATCAGCCAGCTTTTCACCAGTCGGGTATTGCCCAGCCAGCGACCCTGCAGATAACTCAGCCAGCAGCCAAGGCTGGCGGCGGTCGTGAGGATCACCATCGTCGGCACAAAATCCATCACCCCTTTAGCCACCATCGCCCCGGCCAGCAGCAGCAGGCTGTCGCCCGGCAGGAAAGAGGCGGGCAAAAGACCATTTTCCAGAAACAGCGTCAGGAACATCACGCCGTACACCACCCACACCACATCCGGGTTTGCCAGGGCGGCAAAATCCTGATGCCAGAGCGCCTGGACAATCTCGTGTAAAACACCCATTAGCGATTCCATCACGTCACAAGGAACAATCCGTCTGCGTTCAGACCGTGCAGCGATCTCACTGACAACCTGAACGATGCGGGATAAATTTTAGCAACAAATGCGCCGCTGCCCGGCAAACTCTGCGGACCGCCGCGACGTGGTTTGTTTTCTGTTTACTCTTTGTTTAACTGACTTAGCGTGTCAGGCGAGCGAAACCGGCCTCCAGGTCAGCCAGCAGGTCATCAACGTGCTCCAGACCAATATGCAGGCGCACCAGCGTGCCGGTGAAATCCACACCGCCCGCCGGACGAATCTCTGCCAGCTCGTCCGGCTGATTCGCCAGGATCAGCGATTCATAACCGCCCCATGAATAAGCCATGCTGAAATGATGGAAGTGATCGAGATATTCCGCCAGCTGAGGCGCACGCAATTTTTCCTGCAGAATAAAGGAGAACAGGCCGCTGCTGCCGTTAAAATCGCGCTGCCAGAATTGATGTCCTTTGCTTTGCGCCAGCGCCGGGTGATTCACCCGCGCCACTTCCGGCCGCGCCGCCAGCCGCTCTGCCACCTGTATCGCGCTCTCTTCATGCTGACGCAGACGGGTGCCCAGCGTACGCAGACCGCGGCTCGCCATGTAGGTGGTATCGGCATCGACCATCTGGCCCATCAGATAAGAGTTTTCACGCAGCTGGTCAATGCAGCGCGCATTGGCGACGGCAGTGCCAATCATCGCATCGCTGTGACCAATCAGATATTTGGTGCCCGCCTGAATGGAGATGTCGATGCCGTGTGCCAGCGCGTTAAACAAAATACCCGCAGCCCAGGTGTTGTCGATCATGATGATCGCCTCAGGCGCTTTAGCGCGTACCGCTGCCACAATCGCCGGAATGTCCTGCACTTCCATAGTGATAGAGGCGGGTGATTCCAGGAATACCACACGGGTATTGGGCTGCACCAGTTCACCGATTTCACGGCCGATGCAGTGATCGAACCAGGTGGTGGAAACCTGCAGCTTAGCCAGGATTTTCGTACAGAAGTCCTGCGTCGGTTCATAGACCGCGCCGCTCATCAGCACGTGATCGCCTGCTTCGACAAACGCCAGAATCGCATTCGCCACGGCAGCCGCGCCGCAGGGGTAGAGCACGCAGCCCGCACCGCCCTCCAGCTCGGTCATTGCATCCTGCAGCGCAAAGTGCGTCAGGGTGCCACGACGGCCATAAAAAAGTTCGCCTTTTGCCCGACCCGCGGTGGCGCGTTTCTTCTCTGCGACCGTATCAAAAACCAGCGAAGAGGCGCGTTGAATAACGCTGTTTACCGAACCCTGGGTATAACGCTTGCTGCGTCCTGCACTGACGAGCGTGGTATCAATTTTTCTGGTGGTCATGAGTCGCCCTTGCCGCTTCTGACTAAGCTCTCACGTTATCACGAAACGGCCAGCGGGGTTGAGACTCAATGGTGATTATCAGAGTGCATCGCAGGAAAAAAACCGGCCTGTGAACAGGCCGGTTTTCAGCGTGCTACATCACGCCCATCAGGCGCGGCAACCAGAGTGAAATTGCGGGAACATAGGTAATCAGGAGCAGCACCAGGAACAGCATGCCGTAGAACGGCAGCATCGCCCCGACGACCTGCTCAATCTTCTGCTTACTCACCGCGCTGGCAACAAACAGCACGGTGCCCACCGGCGGCGTAATCAGCCCGATGCCCAGGTTCGTCAGCATGATCATGCCAAAGTGAACCGGATCCACCCCAAGTGCGGTCGCGACGGGGAGCAGCACCGGCGTCAGGATCAGAATCAGCGGGGCCATATCCATCAGCGTGCCCACGACCAGCAGCAGAATGTTGATGCACATCAGGATCACATATTTGTTGTCAGAGAGGCTGGTGAACGCTTCGGTAATCAGGGTGGGCAGCTGCATAAAGGTCATTACCGCGCCAAACCCGGCGGCGAAAGCGATCAGCACCATCACGATGGTGACGGTTTTAATGGTGCGGAACAGCAGGATATGCAGCTGGCTCCATTTAAAATCACGATAGACAAACATGGTGACGAAGAAAGCCCAGATGCAGGCGATCGCGGCGGACTCCGAGGCGGTAAAAATGCCGGAGAGAATTCCCCCCATAATGATGACCACGGTAAACAAACCCCAGAACGCGTCGAAGAAGATTTTCAGCGCCTGACGAAACGGAATGCGTTCGCCTTTGGGATAGCCGCGTTTGCGGGCAAAGCCCAGGCACATCACCATCAGGCAGGCCCCCAGCAGCAGGCCGGGAAAGATGCCCGCAACAAACAGCGAGGAGATGGTCACCATGCCGCCGGTCGCCAGTGAGTAAATCACCGAGTTGTGGCTGGGGGGCGTCAGCACTGCCTGAACGGAGCCACTGGCGGTTACGGCAGCCGCGAAGTCACGCGGATAGCCTTTCTCCTCCATTTGCGGGATCATCACCGAACCAATCGAGGCGGTATCCGCCACTGACGAACCGGAGATGGCACCAAAGAAGGTTGACGCGACGATGTTAACCAGCGACAGCCCGCCGCGGATAAAACCGACAAAGATATAGGCAAAGTTGACCAGCCGCCGCGCAATGCCGCCCTCCGCCATGATGGCGCCAGCCAGGATAAAGAACGGAATGGTCAGCAGCGAAAATTTGTTAATCCCGTTGGTCACCTGAATTACCACCGCCTCCAGCGGCAGATCGATCCACCAGGCACCGATAAAGGCGCTCAGGCCCACGGCAAAGGCGACAGGAAAGCCCACCATCAGCAACACCAGCAAACTGCCTAACAAGATCAATGCATCCATTATTCTGCTCCGCGTTAGTGGGTGCCGCCCAGCGTGACAATCGGCCGCTGGCTCTGATCGCCGCTCAGCAATCGCTCAATGACAAACAGCAGGGTGAAGATCGCGCCAATCGGGATGGGCAGATACATCTCGCCGTAGGTCACCGCCGGAAGTGAGGCGAGGGTCTGCACCCACATGGCTTCGCACAGGCTGTAACTGGCCTGGAAGATCACCAGACAGGTGATGATCATCAGCAGATCGCTGACGCGCAGCATCAGGCGCTGCCGGGCAGGCGACAGGCGATCGGTCACCATCGATACGCAGATGTGCGTTCCGGCGCGCAACCCCACCGGCGCACCGATAAAGGTAAAAATGATCATGCAGATAATGGCAACCGGCTCCGGCCAGGAGAGCGCGCCGTTCATCACGTAACGGGCGAAGATCCCAACTGGGATCACCGTGACCATGATCAACAGCGCCACGGCGGCCACCAGCATGCAGAGCAGATACAGCCCATCCATCAGACGCGTATAAGCAGACATAATTGATCCCTGATTAAGCACGCCACACGGCAGTGTGGCGTCTGGATTATTTCACCTCAGCGATCCGGGTCATCAGATCCTGATATTTGCCGCCAAACTGATCGCGCACCGACTGGGTCGCTTTGACGAAGTAGTCGCGGTCGGTCTGCTGGAAGGTGACGCCGCCCGCCTTCATTTTGGCGATCGACGCGTCGGTATACGTCGCCCAGAGCTGGCGCTCCTCATCCTGTGCCTCTTTGCCGAGCTTTTTCAGCAGGGCCTGATCGTCGGGTTTCAGCCGATCCCAGGCGCGTTTCGAAAACAGGATCATCTCTGGCTGGATAAAGTGGCCGCTGAGGGTGTAATACTTCGCGACCGGCATGTAGTTATGGGCAACAAAGGTAGGGGGGTTGTTCTCGGTGCCGTCTACTACGCCGGTCTGCATGGCACTGAACACTTCACTGACGCCCATCGCCACCGGATTGGCCCCCATCGCTTTCAGCGTCGCCAGCGAGATGGCGCTGTTCTGAACCCGGATCTTCATGCCTTTGAGATCGTCCGGTTTCGCCAGCGGCTTTTTGGTGATCATGTTTCGCTCACCGGCATCGGTCCAGCCGAGGAACACCATGCGCGCATTGGGATCGTTATCGAACCTGTTGGCAATCTCGCGGCCTATCTCGCCATCCAGCACCTTATGCATGTGGTCAACGTCGCGGAAAATGTAGGGCAGGGTCAGCACGCTGGTTTCCGGTGCAATGGAGGTGACCGGCGCCAGTGAGACGCGGATCATATCGATGGCACCCAGCTGCACCTGTTGTAGCGTCTGATCTTCATCACCCAGCACGCCACCGGCGTAGATCTTCATCTCCAGCCGTCCATCAGTGGCCTGTTTCAGTTTGTCGCCCATGTGTTGCAGGGCGACCACGGTGGGATAACCGGCAGGCTGCACTTCAGCCACTTTGATCACCTGTGCCGTGGCCGTCGCGCTCACCATCATCGACGCCAGGGCACTGGCCAGGCATGTTTTCATCATTCTCATTATGTTGTCTCCCGCAGAGGTAAGACGGCCTGAGATCGGGGCTGATAGCAGAAGGCCGTGTGGAGCCAGCATAGTGAAAACGCGCCTGAGTAAAATGCAGCAATGCTGATTGAATGAATGCCGTCACATTTTGAAACGTTGTTTTAATAAATTTTCATGCAACTTCACATTTTCGAAACATCCCTGAAAACAGGTCTGAACCCGCTTAATGACAGGTCAGTCGCGGGATCAGCTTTGTAAATACTAATGAGAACTACTATCAATTCGCCGTCATTTTGCTATCATTCGCGCTTGTTTCGCATCCCTGAATCAGAAGTTGGAGAAGCAGCGTGGTAGCCAGTGATTTGATGCAAACGGACCTCTCCGTTTGGGGCATGTATCAACATGCCGATATCGTGGTAAAGATGGTCATGATTGGCCTGTTGTTGGCCTCAGTGGTGACCTGGGCGATCTTCTTCGGCAAATATGCCGAACTCAGCGCGGCTAAGCGTCGCCTGAAGCGTGAGCAACTGGCTCTGGGCGACGCCCGCACTCTGAATGACGCCGCCCGCATTGCCCAGTCGTTTACCGGTCAGAGCCACAGTGTGGTACTGCTGAACGATGCGCAGAATGAACTTGAACTGTCGGCGGGTGTGGAAGATACCAACGGCATTAAAGATCGCACCAGTTTCCGCCTTGAGCGCCGTGTCGCTGCCGTCAGCCGCCATGCAGGGCGGGGCAATGGCTTTCTGGCAACCATCGGATCTGTGGCACCCTTTATCGGCCTGTTCGGCACCGTATGGGGCATCATGAACAGCTTTATCGGCATCGCAAAAACCCAGACGACTAACCTTGCGGTGGTGGCGCCGGGTATCGCCGAAGCGCTGCTGGCGACGGCGGTGGGCCTGGTTGCTGCGATCCCGGCGGTAGTCATCTATAACGTTTTTGCCCGCATGATCGCCAACTACAAAGCCTCGCTGGGTGATGTCGCCGCTCAGGTGATGCTGCTGCAGAGTCGTGATATCGACCTGGGCACCGTTGCCAAAGATGTTCCGCGTCCTGCGACGGCCCAGAAACTGCGCTTAGGGTAAGTTCTTATGGCCATGCGATTAAACGACGATCTGGAAACCGATGGTGAAATGCATGAGATCAACGTGACGCCGTTTATCGACGTCATGCTGGTTCTGCTGATCATCTTTATGGTGGCCGCGCCACTGGCCACGGTCGACGTGCGTGTCAATCTGCCCGCCTCCACCAGCGCACCGCAGCCGCGCCCGGAAAAGCCGGTTTATCTGTCGATCAAAGCGGATAAGCAGCTTTACGTTGGCAACGACGAGGTGACGCCAGACTCGCTGGTTAACGTGCTGACCAGCCAGACGCAGGGCAACAAAGAGACCACCATTTTCTTCCAGGCAGACAAGTCAGTAGATTATGAAACGCTGATGAGCGTAATGGATAAGCTGCGTACGGCGGGCTATCTGAAAATCGGTCTGATGGGCATGGAAACCGTGCAGAAATAGCAGGTTATCCGGCACCACAACAAGGCGACTGTTTCAGTCGCCTTTTTTATGTCAGCTGTTCAGCCACACAAAATCAGGCAAATCCGCGTACAGAGTGATCACTTATGCTGCCTGATCTAAATTGTTAATTGGTTGTTACTTATGTACATAGAATTGTAAAGTGCAATGGTGAGCCAGGTCACATTAATCTCACTTCAGGCAGGCTAAAACGGCTAAAAAACAACAGGAAGCCGTTATGAGTCACACCCCGTCTTTACAAACGCCGCCGAAAAGTGCTGCCCGAACCATCTTCAACGTCACCAGTGGTAACTTTCTGGAGATGTACGATTTTATGGTGTTTGGCTATTACGCCACCGCCATTGCCAAAACCTTCTTTCCCGGTGATGACCCGTTTGCTTCCCTGATGCTGACGCTGATGACCTTTGGTGCTGGCTTCCTGATGCGGCCGCTGGGGGCCATTATTCTGGGGGCTTATATCGATCATCACGGTCGTCGCAAAGGCTTGTTGCTGACGCTGGGCCTCATGGCAATTGGCACCCTGACCATTGCGCTGGTGCCGGGCTATGCCACGCTGGGCGCGGCGGCACCGATTCTGATCTTGCTGGGACGTCTGTTGCAGGGCTTCTCGGCAGGCGTTGAGCTGGGCGGCGTGTCCGTCTATCTGGCGGAAGTCGCACCCAAAGGCCGTAAAGGCTTTTTCGTCAGTTGGCAGTCGGGCAGTCAGCAGATTGCGGTGATTTTTGCCGCCCTGCTGGGCCTGATGCTGAATCATCTGCTGGCAAAAGAGGCGGTGACGGAGTGGGGCTGGCGTATCCCGTTTGTGGTCGGCTGCCTGATTGTGCCGTTCCTGTTCTATATCCGTCGGATGCTGGAAGAGACTGAAGCGTTCAGCAAACGTAAACATCACCCCTCCATGACGGAAATTATGCGGTCCGTTGCCAGCAACTGGGCGCTGGTGCTGGCCGGGATGCTGATGGTGGTCACCACCACGGTCATGTTTTACATGATCACCGCCTTTACCCCTACCTTTGGTAAAACCGTGTTGATGATGAGCGACAAGCAGGCGTTCCTGGTGACCCTCTGCGTCGGGATCTCAAACCTCTTCTGGCTGCCGCTGATGGGTGCGCTATCAGACCGCGTGGGTCGCCGTCCGCTGCTGATCATCTTTACCCTGCTGATGATTGTGACAACCTGGCCGGTGCTGCACTGGCTGGTGGGGTCGGCCAGCTTCGCCCACCTGCTGGAAGCAGAACTGTGGCTGTCATTTCTTTATGCCAGCTATAACGGTGCGATGGTGGTTTATCTGGCAGAGATTATGCCTGCGGAGGTGCGCGCCGCCGGTTTCTCCATGGCCTACAGCCTGGCGACGGCGCTGTTTGGCGGTTTTACACCTGCAATCTCCAGCTATCTGATCCACGCCACCGGTGATAAGGCGATGCCGGGCGTCTGGCTGACCTTTGCTGCCGTCTGCGGGCTGATTGGTACGCTGTTGATTGGCCGGATGGTGAAGCAATATCAGCTGCGCCACAGCGCGTCGCCGGTCAGCGCGTCACTTTAAAAGGACAAGTCGACCACCACGCTGTCGCTGTAGTTGCCAGCAGGCGGCGTGTTCTGGGTGGTCAGGATACGCGCGGTGTAGTTAAAGCCGCGCGTCAGTCCATCCGCTGATACCGCCGTCGAGGTGGTACTGCTCCAGCGCTCCGTGCCTGCCGTTCCCCAGCGATTACTGGTCGTGTCTTTGTAAATCTCATAGCTCAGACGATTCGCGCCGCTCGCCATATTCCTGACGCTGCCCACTGCATAACTGCCATTGCTCAGCCCGACGGTATAGGTGCTGCCTTTGCTGCATAACACGTTGATGGTCTGCGAAACGGCAGAGAAGCTACTGACCAGCGGCGCGCTGCCAAAACTGATGTTGGGTGCGGTAATCGTTGTGCAATCATTGGTAAGAACAGCCGTGATGTTAATCGGGATAACGCCGCTGCCGTTCTGCTCACTCAAACAAATATTGCCAATACTGACGCTGGTACAGACGCGGTACGTCACCGCCATGTTCAGCGTGACCTGATAAGTCCCGGCGGCCACCACCTGACCGGGCACGGTGCGCAGATAGACCGGAATGGCGAAGTTGAGACTGCCCAGCAATCCCGCCAGGTTGATCAGCGTCTGCGACCCATAAACAAACGGCGTGCCGCCAATCGTCAGTTCACTGGCACAGGCGCTGTCGGTGCAGAGCCGCACCGGCACATTATCAGTGCCGGTGTCACCGCTGCGCTTCAGAGTACCGCGCGTGCCGCTGACGGTGGTTGCGCCAGTCAGCTGGAAGGTTATCTGGTTATTGCCGAGCAGCGACAGCGTCGAGCCGGAGCCACAGTTAACGTTGGCGTTGGTGGTCGTTGAACTGACGGTGGTATTCGCCACAAAGGTGGTGACCGAACCAAAGCTGGCCGTGGCGGCGGGCAGAGTGCAGGCGGCAAAGCTCAGTGACGGCAGTAACAGCAGCAGGCCAGCCAGTAACAGAGATTTCATCATGGTGCGGTTCCGGACGTAAAAGATTCAGCAGAAGAAGCGGCGCTGCCTGCGGCAGGTGCGGGCAGCGCACAAGTCAGGGGGCCGTAGGTTTTCAGCGCCTGCGGCTGACCGCTGGCGATAGGCAGTTCGGTTTCGCAGCGGCGACCATCAGGCGTCACCACCGCCATCGGGTTACGGGCAGAGAGATCCTCCATCCAGACGATGCCATCCCAGCCTACATATTCGGTGGGATGACCGGGCCGCTGCACCTGACTTGAGACCGGCAGCGGCTGGCCCTGCGCATCGAGCAGGATCACGCTGGCGGAACGCAGTTTCTCCACCGGGAAGTTGAGCAGATAGCCGCTCTGGCGCTTCACCGCGAAACGCTGCTCAACCTGTGGCGTGGTCATATCGGCGGGCAGGTCGAGGGTGTCGATGTCATATTTGGCCGGGTAGTAGCTGCTGATGGCGGGCACCAGCAGATAGCCCTGTTTGCTGGTGCGTCCCATCGACTGATTTTCATAGCGTACGTTCACGTCGGGATAGCGGGTTTTCACCAGCACAAAGGCGTCGTTGATGGCGTTGGCAGCAAAAACACGGTTATCCATCAGCACCAGTGCGCCGGAGAGATCGGCCCACTGGGTGAGGTTGTCATCGTCGCCATAAAACCCTCCTGACGTGTCAATCTGGTTGTTGCGATAGCGCAGGCTGCCCTGACGATAATCGCCGCTGTCACCGCTCTGATTCGCCCAGGAAGCATCCCAGGCAAACCCGCCGTCGCTGGGCATGGCGCGTGAGGTATAAACGCGCTGGCTGTCGCGGCCGCGCTGATCGCGTTCGGTGCTGATCGCCGCGCTGCCCTGCTCGCCAAAGGGGATCACCAGCGAGATAGCACCGGTCCAGCTTTTCTCCTGCTGATCGCGGCTGGCGGAGACATAGAGGCTACTGTTGCCCCACAGATTTTTACTCCATGAGAGGTTCCACAAGCGGGTGCGGTCACCCTGACCGTCGGTGATGTCGATAAAGGCGGCACCGACGCTGCCAAAGCGGTTCAGCGAGAGGCTGGCGCTGTACTGCGCACTGCGGCGCGACAGCGCGTAGCGACTACTGGCCTGGCTCCCGGCACGGCTGCCGACCAGCGCCAGATTGCCGAAGTCACTGCTGCGCTGCGTCTGCTGCGTACCGATGTTGAACCAGCTGTTGTTGTACTGATAGCCCCAGCTGTATTGCCTGCCGTGCTCGTCATCGAGCTGACTTTGTGCCACCGCGCCGTTGACCACTCCCCAGCTGCCGACGCGCAGCTGACCGCCCAGCCCGCCCATCGCCAGGCTTTCGCTGCCTTCGGCGTGGCTCTCCAGCGTCAGCCAGTCGGTCATGCCATAGCGATACGAACCGCTGGCGGCGGCCTGCCCATAATCAAAGTTTTTAATGCCGTAGTTTTCGCGGATGGCACCTGCAGAGAAGGCGTAGTCCGACAGGCCCGCTTTCAGCAGGCTGCTGGAGACGTAAAACGGCATGGTGGTCGTGACGCGCCGGCCCACGGCATCGGTGGTTGTGATAACCGCGTTACCCGCGCCGTTAACAAAGGGCACATTGGTCATCGACCAGGGGCCAG
Organism: Pantoea sp. GD03673; assembly: GCF_029844725.1. Lineage (GTDB taxonomy): Bacteria > Pseudomonadota > Gammaproteobacteria > Enterobacterales > Enterobacteriaceae > Pantoea. The sequence continues at coordinate 246,268 of NZ_JAOCKJ010000006.1, read as the reverse complement.
GCTGCACGTTTGCCTGGCTGGAACGATAGCCGTTGATAAAGAGATCGACGGTCGAGGGGACGGCAGCCTGGCCAGAAAAGGCGGGCAGCGGATAGGTCACCAGATCGGGACGAACGCTGAAGTCGCGGCCGACGCGGATACCGCCGAGCCGCACGCTGCTGCTCCAGGCGAGCGAGTCGGTGACCAGATCGCCGACCCGCCAGCTCACCGCCGCGTTCTCATCTTCATTGCTCCACCAGCTGTCGTAGCGGATATAGCCGTTGTCCTGAGAAGGGGTACTGCCTTCCAGCTGCTGCTGCCAGACGCCGTTGGTGGAGACGTGCCCGGCGTCACCAAAAAGCCGCAGTTCGTTCCAGGCAGAAAGGCGCGTGCCGCTGGTATCAGTGCGGCTGGCGTAGAGGTCGTAGTTAATCAGCGCGCCGTTGCTGGTACGCCCCGGATAGCGCGGCCCGTTCTTCGCCTCGCCAATAACCTGACCAGGCAGCCACTCAGGCGGCACGGTCAGCAACAGGCGCTGCCGTGCAGCGTCATACTCGGTGCTGATGGCAGACAGGCTGCTGACATCAACCTGTGGTTGCTGGCCCAGCTTATCCGGTGGCAGACCGGCACGCTGCAGATCGCTGCTGCGCAGCCAGAAATGACCGTCGCGCTGCTCTGCCTGCACAATGTTGCCGCTTGCCTGCTGGTTAATCACCAGCTCCAGCATATATTGCTGGCCGGTGCCGCTGGTCTGCAGGCCGGGCGGCGGTGGCAGGGATGAGTAAGTCTCCGCCAGCGACGAATCCGGCGTAAAAGCACAGATGGCGCTGACCACCGCCAGCGCACAGGGATGCAGGGAAAAAGGTCTCATTCAGCGCTTACTTCTGGGCGGCGCTGCGCCACTGGCTCTTGTTGACCTCTGCGGTGAGTTCGCCGCTGACCGGCGTGGTGAGCGGCCAGCGATGCAGGCTGTCCGCCAGCACATAGCCGTATAAACCGTCGCCCAGTTTGCGACCGCCAATCGCCACATTGCTCAGCCGGGCATGTCCATTACCGCTGTTGGTCAGCTGCAGCCAGCGTCTGCCGCCTTCACTGACCTGCTGCCAGCGCAGAGCCGGGCGGGCGCTGTCGGTGGTCAGCCCGGTGCCATAAACAAAAAGCGGCACTGAATAGCGCATCTGAAAGGTCAGCCCGGCCTGATTCTCGCCAGGATTGCGCGGCGTCGGGATCTCATCCAGCACCACCCGATAGGCCAGCTCCCGACCGGCCGCCGGGGCGGTCTGTTTAATCAGTCTGACCAGCTGCTTCTGGCCTGGCTCCATCCTCACCATCGGCGGACTGGCAACCACCTGCTGCTGGGTCTGGTACTGCTCCTGGCCGTTAATCTGCTGCCAGCTGAACACACGGATCTGCATCATGGTGGTGCTGTTACCGCGATTCTCCAGCCAGAGTTCGCTGGCTTTCTCTTCAGGATTAATGGCGGGATCGATGGGCCAGATCATCACCGAGTTAGCGGCGAATGCCGGGGAGAGCAGGGTGGAATTCAGCAGCAGCAGCAGGGCGCGCAGTGACTTCATGATCATATCCTTGTTTTCTATCGCCTCACCAGCTCAGGGTGACGGTCAGCGTATCGGTATAGACGCCGGCGCGCGCAGTGCCGGGCAGTTGCAGCTGACCATAGATGGGCAGCGTAATGTTATTGGCATTGCTATAGCTGAGCGACACCGCCTGATTGACCGGGATCACCGTGGTGCGGCTGGCATCGCTAAAGAGCGTATAGGGAACGGTATTGCTGAAATTGGGCAGCTTCAGGTTGCGGGTAGTGGTGAAGTTCGCGCCCTGATTAATGCTCATGCTCAGCGTGGTGCCTGGTGTACAGGCAAGATTAATGGTGGTGCTCTGCACGAAGCTGGCGTTGACGGCACGGGTCGCCACGCCAGACTGCGTGCCGAAGTTAAGTGTGCCGAAAACGCCGGTGTTGGTGCCGGATATCACGCAGCCCGCCACGACAGACGCGGTCACCTGGAAGGTGCTGGTGGGCAGACTCCAGGCACTGACACTCGCTGTCAGCAGGGGCAGACCGCATGCGATCGTCAGGCAGCATCGCCAGAGAACCACCTTTAGTTACCTGCGAGAGCGGTTAATAGTTCACGGCAACGTTAATCGTATCGGTATAGGTTCCGGCCGGGATCAGGGGGTTAAAGCCGCCGCCGACGACCCGGCCATAAATGGCGTAGTTGGTGCCGAGCGTCGGATCGGTGGTTCCACTGGCCGCAATAGGTGTGTTGTTGGCGATCGCGGTGGTGAAGGAAGCGTCACTGTAGAGGGTATAGGCGATGCCCTGCGCATTGTCCGATCCCAGAATCAGATAACGCGGTGATGTCGAGGCGGTGCCATAAACCGTCGCTGGCGCAGTATTGCTGCTGGTTACCACCACGTTGTAATCCTGACCGGTCGTGCAGCGCACAAAGATGCCGTTACCGGCTGCACCCACCAGGGTGGCGTTCAGGGTATCAAAGGTGGCGGCGCTGCTGCCAAAGTTCAGGGTACCGAAGTTAACGCCCGCCGTGGCTGACTGGCCGTTTACCAGGCAACCGGTGGTCAGCGTTAACGTGGCATTGATGGTTCCCGAGGTCGTAGCCGCCTGGGTTAAGGATGGAATGGCAACGGTTAATCCTGCAGCGGCACACAGAAAAAGCTTGAGTTTCATAATATTTCCTTACGGATTATCGAGAGTCAGTGCTTTTTCACCCGGTGTTTATTAACGATTAAACCCAAAGTAAGGAAATAAAAATAACAAGGCGGGCAGCGCCGCAGTCTTAAGAAAAATCCTAGACTTAAGAATGATGATTTATATCAGTTTTACTTACTATAGATCAGTTAAAGCGTCAGGCGAAGTCCTGCCGTTTATTTTTCATTAATCAAATGGCCTCTTTGGCCGATAACCCAGTTACAGCAAGGCATGAAAGCGAGACGGCAAAACAAAACCCTTTGTTTTTTCGGCCTCTGGCATGCTTTCTGCTTCGGTGATATGTTCCTGTACCAATCAGACATAATAACGATTAACCGGCAAATTCAGCGGGCGGGGAATAAGATGCAGGTCATCAATGGCCCTGCGTTTGCAGGCCTGTTTTGCCCGGTTTTCAGGTCCGGTCAATCCCGAAGTTTACTTATTTCACCCGTTGGGTGGTTTAAAGATTACGTTTCTGATTTTACACAGCACCTGTTTCTCTGCGGGTGGTGAGGAGTTGCACATGTTGCTTGTCACCTGGGATGGCGTTCTGATCTGCGTGTCGCTGATCGTGGCGTTTATTGCCTCTTTTACAGCGCTGGATACTGCCGGAAGGGTGGCGGTATCCCACGGCTGGAGCGCCCGCTTCTGGCTGCTGGTGGGCGGCACCGCAATGGGGATTGGCATCTGGGCAATGCACTTTATCGGGATGCTGGCAATGATGATGCCAATGACGATGCGCTATGACACGCGGCTGACGATCCTCTCGCTGCTGGTGGCGATTCTGGCCTCCATCTTTGCCTTCGGTCAGACGGTTGGCGGGCTACATCTCACCCGTCGGCGGCTGCTGCGCGGTACGCTGATCCTGGGCGCAGGTGTGGTGGTGATGCACTATCTCGGTATGTCTGCGCTGCTGATTGATCCACGACCTGAGTGGAATATGTTGCTGGTGGCGATCTCTGTGCTGATTGCGTTTGCGGCCTCAGGCGTGGCGCTATGGCTGGCGTTTCACCTGCGGCAGGGCGACCACCATCTGCTGCTGATGCGTGGGCTGGCCTCACTGGTCATGGGGATCGCCATTGCTGGCATGCACTACGTGGGTATGGCGGCGGCGGCGTTCAGCCACGGCAGCACAATGTCGCCCTATGGCGTCAGCAGTCCGGGAATGGCGGTCTGGGTGGCACTGGTCACGCTGATTATCCTTGGGATCACGCTGCTGAGCTCAATGCTGGATGCGCAGTTGCGCGCCGCGCGGCTGGCGGCCCGGCTCCGGCGTGCTAACCAGGAGCTGCGTCTGCTGGCGATGCATGACAACCTGACCGCGCTGCCCAATCGGGTGATGCTGGAGCAGCAGCTCGATCTCGCCATCAAACAGGCGATGCTGAATGAAAACCGCTTTGCCGTGATCTATATGGATCTCGATGGCTTCAAAGCGGTCAATGACACCTGGGGACATCACGTCGGTGACCGGTTGCTGGTGGCCGTGGCGGAACGGCTGCGTAGCCAGCTCAGCGACGCGATGCTGCTGGTGCGTCTGGGCGGTGATGAGTTTGTGCTGATGGCGGAATGTGACATCAGCCCGGCCCGGCAGCTGGCGCAAAAGCTGGTTAAAGTAATCAGTACGCCATTTGAACTCGACCGTTATGTACTGCACGTTTCACTCAGCGCAGGTATTGCGGTCTTTCCACTGCATGGCCGCAACCGGCAGGAGCTGCTGTTTAATGCCGACGCGGCGATGTACCACACCAAACACAGTGGCCGAAACGGCTGGTGCCTGTTTGAACCGGCCATGAGCGCTGCAACGCAGCATCAGCTGGAGCTGGCAAACGATCTGTGGGAAGCCATCGATCGCCAGCAGATGCGGCTGTTCTATCAGCCCAAATTCCGTTCCGGCGGCACCCGGTTGATGGGATTTGAAGCGCTGCTGCGCTGGCAGCATCCGCAGCGCGGTTTGCTGACGCCTGAACTGTTTTTGCCGCGCGCCGAAAAAACCGGCCAGATTGTGGCGCTTGGCAACTGGGTGATCGAGGAGGCCTGCCGTCAGTTAAGGATCTGGCACAACCAGGGCCACAGTGACTGGACGGTCTCGGTGAATCTCTCGGCATTGCAATTTCACCAGCGTGATCTGCTGAGCACACTGCATCAGACACTGACGCGTTATCAGCTGTCAGGCAGTGCGCTGATGCTGGAGATCACCGAAGCGATTGCCATGCGCGATCCCGTTTTCAGCCAGCAGCGTATTCGTGAATTGCAGCAGGCGGGCGTCAGCGTCGCCATTGATAACTTCGGCATTGGCTATGCCAATTTGCTGCACCTCAAAGATCTGGATGCCAGCGAACTCAAGATTGATCGCAGTTTTATCAACTGCCTGCGACCCGGCAGCGAAGATGCGACCGTGGTCAGCGCGATGCTGGCGCTGGCGCAGAGTCTCAATCTGCGCATGGTGGCGGAAGGGGTTGAAACGGAGGAGCAGCAGCATTTGCTTACCAGCTTAGGCTTTGATGCGCTGCAGGGATACCTGCTGGGTAAACCGACGCCGCCGGATCGGGTTGACGCGTTTAGTTTTCCCTCACTGCGGCCGCCAGTGGTGTCCCTGTCAGGCTGACGCTGATGATAGATTTCATCACTCAGAATGAGTGGCAGGGATGCCGCGTTTCCGGCTCATTAACCGCCCGGCGATGCCGATAACTAAAACAATAATTTTAAAACCCTCACCCCCACCACCAGCACGGCTTTCGCGGGAATGCACTATGTTAGCAACCTCATACGACTCTTTTATCGTCATCGTCTCAGTCCTTGTCGCGATGCTGGCTTCATTCACCGCCTTAGATATGGCGGGACGGGTGGTGCATTCAACCGGCAAAGTCGCGCTGGTCTGGCTGTTCGGCGGCGGTTTTTCCATGGGCATTGGAATCTGGGCGATGCACTTTATCGGCATGCTGTCGATGAACATGGCGATGGTCATGAGCTACAGCGCCGGGCTGACGGCTTTCTCCGCCGCCATTGCGGTCTGTGCGTCGATATTTGCGCTGTGGCTGGTCTGCAGTGGCGATCTCCCCATTCCGCGCCTGGCGGGCGGCGCGTTAATCCTCGGCAGCGGCGTGGTGGCGATGCACTATACCGGCATGGCTGCGCTGATGTTTTCCCCCGGCATCGTCTGGAAATGGGGCTGGGTGGCGCTGTCGGTGGTGATCGCCCTGGCCGCCTCGGGCGCGGCGCTGTGGCTGGCATTTAATCTGCGTGAGGGTCAGACCGGCCGGGTGACTCTGCTGCGTGTGGGGGCCTCGGTGGTGATGGGGTGTGCGATTGCAGGCATGCACTACACCGGCATGATGGCGGCGCAGTTTCCCGCCCACAGTCATTCAGTAGGGCAGGGCGTTAACAGCAACTGGCTGGCAATTCTGGTCACGGTGGTCACCATTTCCATTCTGGGCATTACCCTGCTGGTCTCAATGCTGGATGCGCGGATGCAGGCGCGGACCTCAATTCTCGCCAGCTCGCTGGCAGAAGCCAATCGTGAGCTGGCACAGCTGGCATTGCACGATAACCTGACCCGGCTGCCCAACCGCATTCTGCTTGAGGATCGCCTGGAGCAGGCGATTAACAAAGCCAACCGTGAGCAGACGCAGTTTGCCCTGATGTTTATGGATCTCGATGGGTTCAAGGCGGTTAATGACGCCTTCGGGCATCACATTGGCGACAGCCTGCTGGTGGGCGTGACCGAGCGGATGAGTCAGCAGATGACCGGCTACTACACGCTGGCGCGGCTCGGCGGGGATGAGTTTGTACTGCTGGTGGAGATCGACGATCCCAATGACGCTGCGGCCATCGCCGATAAGCTGGTTAAAGCGGTGGATCGCCCGTTTGATATCTCACGCTATGAACTGGTGGTCTCCCTCAGTCTCGGCATCGCGGTCTATCCCGGCGATGGCGTGGATGAGCGTGAACTGATGTTCAACGCCGATGCGGCGATGTACCACACCAAAAATAACGGCCGCAACGGCTACACCTTCTTCCAGCCTTCAATGAACCTGCAGGCGCAGAGCCAGCTTCAGCTCAATAACGATCTCTGGCAGGCGCTGGACAACGATGAACTGCGCCTGTTCTATCAGCCAAAATTTTGCGCGCCGCGTGGCCCGATTCTGGGTTTCGAAGCGCTGCTGCGCTGGGAACATCCGAAGCGTGGCCTGCTGTCGCCCGATAAATTCCTGCCGATGGCGGAAAAGACCGGCATGATTGTCAACATCGGCAACTGGGTGATCCATGAAGCCTGCCGCCAGCTGCGCCAGTGGCATCTGCAGGGGCATCCGGACTGGTCGGTGGCGGTCAACCTGTCGGCGTTGCAGTTTGAACAATCGAATCTGGTGGAAACGGTGGTGGATGCGCTGTCAAAGCACCAGATTCCGGCCGAACTGCTGACGCTGGAAGTGACGGAAACCACGGCGATGCGCGATCCCGATGCGAGCGTTCGTATTCTTACCGAGCTGACCGGGCTTGGCGTGAAAGCCTCGATTGATGACTTTGGCACCGGCTACTCCAGCCTGCTCTATCTGAAACGCCTGCCGGCCAGCGAGCTGAAGATCGACCGGGCCTTTGTGAATGAGCTGCAGCATCAGAAAGAAGATGCCACCATCGTGTCAGCGATTGTGGCGCTGGCGCAGTCGCTGCAACTGAAAGTGGTGGCTGAAGGCGTTGAAACTGCCGAGCAGCAGGCTTTTCTGACCAGCCTGGGCTGCAATACGCTGCAGGGCTACCTGCTGGGCAGGCCGGTTCCCCCTGAGCAGGTGCCGGAGCTGGCTGACTTTGTGGTGACGGAAACGGAAGCGGCGACGGCAAACGTCAGCCAGAGTGCTGACGTCGATCAGCCACTGACGCCGCAGGTGGCGGTGATCTGACGCGCCAGCGCTGAGTCCGCGTAACCGGAGGCGATGCGCGAGCCTGTCTTTGTTCGCCGTGCGTGGTAAAGTCTCGCGGTTAATCAGGGAGAGGCGAGCCGTGGCGAAATACCAGCGATTGATGGATGAGATTCAGCAGCAGATAGAGGCCGGTATCTGGCTGCCCGGCACCCGTTTACCGTCACTGCGTCAGCAGGTGGCGCAGCAGGGTGTCAGCCTGATGACGGTACTGCATGCCTATGAATTGCTGGAGAGTCAGGGCTGGATCGTCTCGCGCCCTCAGTCGGGTTACTACGTGGCACCGCGTGCCCTGGCACCCGCACCGCTGAGGGTGGCGATCAGCGAACAGGTCGACATCAACGACTTTGTGTTTGATGTGCTGCAGGCAACGCGCGATCCGGCCATCGTGCCGTTTGGCTCCGCGTTTCCTGATCCTGCACTTTTTCCGCAGCGCCAGCTGATGCGCTCGCTGGCGAACGTCTCCCACCATCTGACCCCAACCGATGCGCTGCACAATCTGCCGCCCGGCAACGCCACGCTGCGACAGCTGCTGGCGCAGCGCTATGCGCGTCAGGGCATCACCCTGTCGCCGGATGAAATTGTTATCACCAGCGGGGCGCTGGAGGCACTGAACCTCAGTCTGCAATCGCTGACCGGGCCGGGTGACTATGTGGTCATTGAGCAACCGATATTTTATGGCGCACTGCAGGCGATTGAGCGGCTCAGGCTTAAGGCGCTGGCCATCCCGGTCGATGCGAAGCAGGGCATCGATCTCGTCCAGCTGGAGGAGACACTGCAACGCTGGCCGGTCAAAGCCTGCTGGCTAATGACGACGTTGCAGAATCCGCTGAGTGTGACGCTAACGCCGGAGCGCAAACAGCAGCTGGTGGCGCTGCTGTCGCGTTATCAGGTGCCGATGATTGAAGATGATGTCTACGCGGAACTCGGGGCGGGGGAGGCTGCACCGCTGCCTGCGAAGGCCTGGGATCGCCAGGGAAACGTGCTGCACTGTGGCTCGTTTTCCAAGTCGCTGGTGGCGGGATTTCGCGTCGGCTGGGTGGCGGCGGGGCAACATGCGCAGCGCATTCAGCGGCTGCAGCTGATGAGCACGCTTTCGACCAGCGCACCGATGCAGCTGGCGCTGGCTGATTTTCTTGCCACGCGGCGTTACGACACCCATCTGAAACGGCTGCGACAGATACTGGCAACGCGACAGCAGATGGTGCGTCAGGCACTGCTGAAGGTGCTGCCGCCCCAGGCCACGGTCAGCGAGGCGGGCGGGGGGTATTTTCTCTGGGTGACGTTGCCGGACAGCATCAACACGACCCGGCTCTACCAGCGGGCACTGGCGCAGGGCATCAGTATTGCACCGGGGCAGTTATTTTCGGCTGGGGAGCAGTTCTGTCACTGCTTCAGACTGAATACCGCCTGGCCGTGGGATAGCCGGGCCGAGGCGGCAATCGCGACGCTGGGTCAGTTGATAGCGGAACCGCTGGCGGATTAAACCCACGCCGCGACCCGGTTGCTCCGGGTGAAGGAGCAGACACCCTAAAAGCCACTTCCCTTTTTCGCGCCAGCGCCTGACATTTTGCAACACTTTGCCGCAGTAAGAACCGCTACCCGTCGCCGTACAGGCACACGCTCGCCCTATTGTTAACGACACATTTGGCTTTAGTCAGCAATATCAGTTAATTATCTTAATTGTGTCGTCCGGCGCACATTGCATTGTGCTGCGGGTTTGCCACACTTAGAAAAAAACCGGAGAACCTGTATGCGTGCCTCATCCTCCAGTCTGTTATTAATGATGTCCTTTGCTGCGGGCACCTTCGCGGCCGGGGCCTCTGATAATCCTCAGCATCTGATGCTCGCCATTCCGTCAGGCGGCGTGCCCAATAACCCATTACCTCTGATAATCTGGCCGCGTGTGGTGCCGGAAGAGGAGGAGATCGCAACGTGGTTTGAGAAAACCTTCGACGAAAACGGATGGCCACCCGCCTGGCGTTATCCGATTTTCCCCTACACCCACTATCATCCCAACACCCATGAGCTGCTCGGGGTTGCGGAAGGCTGGGCGGAAGTGCTGTTTGGCGGTGACAGTGGCCGGATGGTCACCCTGCGTGCCGGTGATGCGGTGCTGATCCCGGCGGGCGTCGGCCATCGTCAGGTCAGCGCCAGCGAAGATTTTATGGTCGTCGGTGCCTATCCACGCGGCATGTCGCCCGAGACGCTGCGCGACGAACCCGCGAAGCTGAAAATGGCGCAGGAGCAGGTGAAAAACGTGCCCTTGCCGACGCAGGATCCGTTTACCGGCAAAGAGGGCGCGTTAACCGAGATCTGGCAGCCGATTGCCGCAATGCATTTACAGCAACAGATGGACCTGTAAACGCCGTTTCTGTCGCGGAATCATTAAGCGCGGGCCTGCCTCGCGCTTTCACCTGATCTGCGGTTAACCCTGCCTCAAAGCGTGACCTCATGCGCTTATCCCGATCATCACACCATTGAACATTTGCTCGCCGCTGCCGATATATCCCCTGTTAAGATTAGTTATTCTTCTTAGTACGCTTGTCTTTGCAGACCTTTTCCGCTTTAGTCTCGGCTCGCGATTAAGAACATTCCTAAGCCATTACCGGGCTACCGAGCAGCAGGCAAATAACAATGGATAATAACTCTGATGTCATGTATCGCATGCTGGTACAAAGCGTGATCGACTACGCGATCACCATGCTTAAACCGGACGGAACGGTCGCCAGCTGGAACGGCGGTGGGGTACACGTCCTTGGTTACAGGCCAGACGAAATTATTGGACAGCACACCGCCCTGTTTTATAACGAAGAAGATCGCCGTCGGGGGCAGCCGCAGCGCGAGCTTGATATCGCTGTCACTAACGGACGTTACGAAAATGAAGGCTGGCGCTGTCGCAAAGATGGCAGCGCCTTCTGGGCCCACGTGGTCATCTACCCGATCCGCGACGAGAGAGCTCAGCTGATTGGATTTGCTTCGGTCTGCCGCGACTGCACCCGGCAGCAGGAGCAGCAGCGCAAAGAGCGGGAGCAGGAGATGCGCTTCCGCCTGCTGGTCGAGGGCGTCACCGATTACGCCATTTATATGCTTGATCAGGACGGTAACGTCGTGAACTGGAATGCCGGCGCACAGCGGGCCAAAGGCTATGTGGCGGAAGAGATTGTCGGCCAGCATTTTTCCCGTTTCTACAGCGCGCAGGATCGACGCAATCATATCCCCAGCCAGAACCTGCAAATTGCGTATCGCACCGGCCGTTTCGAAGATGAAGGCTGGCGCTACCGCAAAGATGGCAGCGCGTTCTGGGCGCATGTGGTGATCGACACGATCCGTGACGATCAGGGTAAGCTGCTGGGCTACGCAAAAATCACCCGTGACTGCACCGAACAGCAGCGCATCCGCAGCGAGCAGCGGGAACAGGAGCAGCGTTTTCGCCTGCTGGTGGAGGGCGTCACGGATTACGCCATCTACATGCTCGATATTGATGGCGTGGTGGTGAACTGGAATGCCGGTGCTCAGCGCGCCAAAGGCTACAAAGCAGACGAAGTGGTGGGTCAGCACTTTTCGCTGTTTTACAGCGCTCAGGAGCGGCTGAACCGCACGCCTGAAGCGAACCTCGGTATTGCGCTTAAAACCGGCCGTTTTGAAGATGAGGGCTGGCGTTACCGCAAAGATGGCAGCGCGTTCTGGGCGCATGTGGTCATTGACGCGATCCATGATGATGACGGCAGGTTGATCGGTTTCGCCAAGATCACCCGCGACCGCACGGAAGGCCGTGAGCAGGAGCAGCAGATTCTGCGCGCCCGGGATCTGGCCGAAGCCCAGAGTGCGCAGAAAACCGCGCTCTCCCGATTCCTGGACAATATCATTGCCAACATTCCCTCCTGCGTGATTGTGGAAGATGCGATCACCCGCGAAATCCTGCTGGTTAACGACCGCACCCAGCAGCTTTTTGGCCTGTCAAAATCACTGATCGTCAACAAACGCCCGCACGAATGTATGTCGCCTGAACTCAGCGATTACTTTAACAATCTGGCAGATGTTGCCTTGCGCAGTGAGGGCATGCATGAGCGTGAGCAGTTACTGATGACCGCCAGCGGCGAACGCATTCTCCATACCCGTGCGACCGCGATTAACGGGCAGGATGCACGCCGCAACTACCTGATGCTGCTGGTGGAAGATGTGACCGACCAGCGCGCCGCCGATGCCCGTATTCACCATATGGCGCACCACGACAACCTGACCAGCCTGCCTAACCGCATTCTGTTCCGCCAGCGTCTGAGTGAAGCCTTACGCACCGCGAATCAGACGCAGCGCCAGACCGCCGCGCTCTGCCTTGATCTTGATAACTTCAAAAATGTGAACGATGCGCTGGGCCACCAGATTGGCGACGAGCTGCTGCGCAGCGTGGCGAAACGTCTGCGTAACACGCTGCGTGATCAGGATACGCTGGCGCGTATCGGCGGCGATGAGTTCGCTATCGTGCTGCCGGCGGTGGCCGGTAATGAAGAGGCGAGTATTGTGGCACAGCGTCTGATCGAGGCGATTCGGCCGCCGGTCAACGTCGAAGGACATAACCTGTCGGTCGGGCTCAGTGTCGGCATTGCGCTCAGCACCACCATCACGAACACGCCGGAGCAGCTGCTGCGCTGTGCGGACATGGCGCTGTATGAAGCCAAACGCAACGGCCGTAACCGCTATGAGCACTTTACACTTGCGATGGACGATGTGGCGCGCAGCCGACGCCTGATTGAAAACGATCTGCGCGATGCGATTAGCGGCGGGCATTTGCGCCTCTACTATCAGCCCATTACCAATGGCGATCATCGCACGATCATTGGCTATGAGGCGCTGATGCGCTGGCATCATCCGATCCGCGGGCTGATTATGCCCAACGACTTCATTCCGATTGCGGAAGAGACCGGCCTGATTCATATGCTGGGGGCGTTTGCGCTCTATGAAGCCTGTCGTGAAGCGGCGAGCTGGGAAGGGCAGCAGTCGGTCTCGGTCAACCTCTCACCGCTGCAGTTTAAAAACAGCTCGCTGGTGCAGGTGGTTGAAGGGGCGCTGAAGGAGTCGGGTCTCGATCCGGCGCGGCTGGAAGTTGAGATCACCGAATCGGTGCTGCTGGATGACTCACTGGGGAATATCCGTACCCTGCAGAATCTCAAGGCGCTGGGCGTACAGATTGCGCTGGATGATTTCGGCACCGGTTATTCATCCCTGAGCTATCTGCGATCGTTCCCGTTCGACAAAATCAAAATCGACAAATCGTTTATCAACGATATGGGCGACAGCCGCGAGGCGCTGGCGATTATCCGCGCCATCACCGGCATGAGCCGCAGCCTCGATATCCAGATAACCGCCGAAGGCGTGGAGAGCGATGAGCAGTTTACGAAGCTGCGCGATGAGGGCTGTACGCTGTTCCAGGGCTTCCTGTTCGGACGACCTCAGCCGTCGGAACTGCGGCTGAAAACGCTGGGCTAACCCGCGCCCGGTTAATCATAGAGGCCATGCTGCTGAACCGGCGCATGGCTGAGATTATCGCGAATGCGGCGCACCGATTCGCGCACCACCAGCCTGCCATTCAGCAGCAGGCTGCCGGTGGGTGTGCCGGGATTCAGCCGCATCTCCTGCAACATTTTCACTGCCGCGGCACCCAGCTCATCACGCGGCACCTGCACCGAGGTCAGCGGAATATCGTGGATAGCGGCAAGGTTAAAGCCATCCATGCTCATTACCGACATATCCTGCGGCACCCGCAGTCCGGCCTGCTCCAGTGCGGTGACAGCCCCTGCCGCGATGTAATCACCGCTGGCGAGAATCGCGGTCGGGCGCAGCGCATCAGGGCAGTGGCGCAGGTATTCACCCAGCCGCTCTGCCGCCTCATTGCTGCTGAAACTGTTCAGGGTCAGCAGATGCTGGCGGCTGTCGAAGCGCAAATTCATGGCATGCCAGGCGTCGCGCACGCCCTGTAGCCGCTGCTCCATGGTGTAGCGGCGCAGGCAGTGCAGCGACAGGATCTGCCGGTGTCCCTGCTCAAACAGATAGCGTGCGGAGAATTCACCAATCAGCTGATGATGCGGCGAGACTGAAGGCAGGCGCATCCGGCGATCGCGGGCGTTGATCAGCACGCAGGGTTTGTTCATCTCCGCCGCCAGCTGGTGAATATGCTCATCATCAATGCCAATCAGCAGGGCGGCTTCGGTCTGCTGCATCTTATCGATAAACAGCGCGGCATTGCTCTCCACCTCTTCCAGCGGACAGTAGCGCAGCCGCACCTCATGCGGTTCCACCGCCTGGCTGATGCCCTGAATCACCTTGTAGTAAAAAATGTCACTGCGCACGTCGAAGGCACGCGGCGGGGCAAAGACCATCAGGTTATTCAGCAGCAGGCGACCGCTGTGCAGGTTATCCAGCACGCCCTGCTGCTGTGCCACAGCCAGCACTTTGTCACGCGTTGCGGGCCGGGTATTGGCTTTCCCCGCCAGCACCCGCGACACCGTGCTGATCGAGACCCCGCTCAGCGCCGCAATTTCACCGATTTTCAGCCTTTGTTTCATTCTGTGATCGCCTTCAAATCTGCTGATGAAAACTTTTTCATGGTCTGCTGAATCGCGTCATATCAGCATTTCCGTGCCCTTTCCTGCAGGTCATCAGCCTGCCATGAAAAATGTTGCAAAAAAGTGTCTGTACCCACGTTTCGCACTTTTCTAAGTTCGATAAAAGGACACGCGGTACGCCAGCAGGCGGTGTGCGTCATCAATGGCAATCAGGAGTGGCACAATGAGCCTCGAATCAACAACCAAACCCATCAGTGCATCCCGCACGGTGCGCGTGATTAAACATTTACGCTGGTGGATGCTGGGAATGTTTCTGCTGGGTGTAACCGTTAACTACATCACCCGCAACTCCCTCGGCATTCTGGCACCGGAACTGAAAACCAGCCTGAACATGACCACCGAGCAGTACTCCTGGGTCGTCGCGGCGTTTCAGCTCGCCTATACCCTGTTTCAGCCACTCTGCGGCTGGCTGATCGATGTGATCGGACTGAAGATGGGGTTCCTGATCTGCGCGCTGATCTGGTCAGTGACTTGTCTGCTGCACGCCGGAGCGGGAAGCTGGCTGCACCTGGCGCTGCTGCGTTTTGTGATGGGCGCGTCAGAAGCGGCGGCCACGCCCGCAAACGCCAAAGCGATCGGCGACTGGTTCCCGAAAAAGGAGCGTCCGGTGGCGGCGGGCTGGGCGGGCGTCGGCTTTTCGGTTGGTGCGATGCTGGCCCCCCCGATTATCTATGTTGCGCACATTACCTTTGGCTGGCAGGGCGCATTTCTGCTGACCGGCGGGCTGGGCCTGCTGTGGGTGGGACTCTGGTGGTGGGGCTATCACTCGCCTCAGAGCCATCCCCGTCTCTCTGATCAGGAGCGTGCCTTTATTAATCAGGACAACGAGGTGATGGGTGAAAAGCTGCCGTTCTTCGCCGCGCTGAAAGTGATTGGTAAAGAGAAGAAATTCTACGGCATCGCCATTCCGGCCTTTCTGGCTGAACCGGCCTGGGCGGTGCTGAGCTTCTGGGTGCCGCTCTATCTTGCCAATGAGCGCGGCATGGATCTTAAGCAGATCGTGATGTTCGCCTGGCTGCCGTTTCTGGCCGCCGACCTCGGCAGCGTCGCCAGTGGCTATCTGACCCGAATCTATGTGCGCTGGTTTGGCATGACCCGCGTCAACTCGATTGTCGCCAGCTCGGTGACCGGCGCACTGCTGATGGTGTCGCTGGCACTGATGACGCTGGTGAAAGATCCCTGGCTGGCCATTGCCCTGATCTCCGTCGGCGGCTTCGGCCATCAGGTGATCTCCTGCATGCTTAGCGCACTGGTGGTGGAACGGTTTGATCGTCGCCAGATGGCCACGGTTAACGGCATGCGCGGCTCCTGCGCCTGGATTGCCAGCTTTATCTTCTCGCTGATTATCGGTGTGACCGCCGATACCATCGGCTTTAATCCGCTGTTTGTGGCGATGGGCTTCTTTGACCTGATTGGTGCCGTTTTCCTGGTAATGCTGATTGCCGAACGTCGCCAGCGCCCTGCTAACCCATAAGGATACCTGGATGAAAACCCTGAAGAACTGGACGCTGCATCAGCAGGCCGGGCATTTTGTTGAACTCAAGGTCGAAGACCGTCATTTCCTGCGGCTTTACGTGCTGGAAGAGAAGCTGATGCGCGTGCTGTTAAAGCGCGACGGTGAGCTGGCGCTGAACCGCACCTGGAGCATTGCCCCTGTCACGGATGTGCCCTGGCAGGGACGTGACCGCGAGGCGCTGGATGGCTTTTCGTTACCGGCGTTTCAGGTGGAGCACGATGCACAGCAGCTGCGCATCAGCACGCAACAGCTGCGGGTTACGGTGCATCAGCCGCTCTGCCTGAGCTGGGAGCAGTTTGATGGTGCGGGCTGGCAGCCGCTGACCGCCGATCGTCACACCGGGGCCTATCTGCTCAATGCCCACGGCGACGGGGTGGAGCACTATCAGCGTCGTCAGCCGCAGGATCGGGTGTATGGCCTGGGCGAGAAGAGTGGCGAACTGGACCGCGTTAACCGGCGGTTTGAGATGCGTAATCTCGACGCTATGGGCTACAACGCCGCCAGCACCGATCCCCTCTACAAGCATATTCCGTTTACCCTGACGCAGCGTGATGGTGTCAGCTTCGGTCTGTTTTATGACAACCTCAGCAGCAGCTGGCTCGACCTGGGGAACGAGCTGGATAACTATCATTTGCCTTACCGCCGTTACCGCGCCGAGGCGGGCGATCTCGACTACTACATGATGCTCGGCCCGACGCTGCTGGACGTGACCAAAGCCTTTGTGCGCCTGACCGGGCGCACGCTGTTTCAGCCAAAATGGAGCCTGGGTTACAGCGGCTCCACCATGCACTACACCGATGCCCCCGACGCACAGCAGCAGCTGCAATCTTTTATCCGTCTGTGTCGTGAGCATGAAATTCCCTGCGACTCTTTCCAGCTCTCTTCCGGTTACACCTCGATCAATAACAAGCGCTACGTCTTTAACTGGAACTACGACAAAGTCCCGAATCCCAACGCGCTGAGCGACGCGTTTCATCGTGCCGGAATGAAGCTGGCGGCCAACATCAAGCCGTGCCTGCTGCAGGATCATCCGCGCTATCAGGAAGTGGCGGCGCAGGGCCTGTTTATCCGGGACTCGGAACAGGATCGCCCTGAACGCTCGGTATTCTGGGATGATGAGGGATCGCATCTCGACTTCACCCATCCGCAGGCGGTGCGCTGGTGGCAGGAAAATGTCACTGAGCAGCTGCTGAAAAAGGGCATTGATTCCACGTGGAATGACAACAACGAATATGAGGTGTGGGATGGCGAAGCGCGCTGTCACGGTTTTGGTCAGCCGATTGCCATCAAGCATATCCGGCCGGTGATGCCGCTGCTGATGATGCGCGCCTCGATGGAGGCACAGCAGCAGTTCGCGCCAGACAAACGCCCCTATCTGATCTCCCGTTCCGGCTGTGCCGGGATGCAGCGCTATGTGCAGACCTGGAGCGGCGATAATCGCACCAGCTGGCAGACGCTGCGCTACAACATCCGCATGGGGCTGGGGATGAGCCTCTCAGGCCTGTTTAACGTCGGACACGATGTCGGCGGTTTCTCTGGCGATAAGCCGGATGCCGAGCTGTTTGTGCGCTGGGTTCAGAACGGGGTGATGCATCCCCGCTTTACCATCCACTCATGGAATGACGATCACACCGTGAACGAGCCGTGGATGTACCCGGACGTGACACCGATGATCCGTGAGGCAATCCGGCTGCGCTATCGCCTGATGCCTTACCTCTACACCCTCGCGTGGCAGGCCAGCGCGGAAGATGAGCCGATGCTGCGTCCGACCTTCCTCGATCATGAGCAGGATCCGCTGACCTATCAGGCGTGCGATGACTTTATGCTGGGACGCGATCTGCTGGTCGCAAGCGTCGTGGAGCAGGGGGCGCGCAGCCGTGAAGTCTATCTGCCGCGCAATCAGATCGGCTGGTATGACTGGCACAGCGGCAGGGCGTTTGCGGGCGGTGAGACCATCACGCTGGATGCACCGCTGGATCGGCTGCCGTTGCTGGTGCGTGCAGGTGCGGTGATCCCGCTGGGCGAGTGCGAAAGCACCACCGAT
Organism: Pantoea sp. GD03673; assembly: GCF_029844725.1. Lineage (GTDB taxonomy): Bacteria > Pseudomonadota > Gammaproteobacteria > Enterobacterales > Enterobacteriaceae > Pantoea. The sequence goes on along the minus strand of NZ_JAOCKJ010000006.1, from coordinate 228,462 downwards.
GCGCGGCGCGATACGGTGCGGCAGTGGCAGTTGTGGCCCGCACCGGAAGGCGTAACAACCCAGGGCGAAACGTTTGACGACGATGGTGAGAGCCACGGCTGGCAGCAGGGCAATGCGCTGTGGCTGAGCTGGACGCTGTGCAGCAGCGCCAGCCGCATCGACCTGACGGTAGAAAAGCGCGGCGACTACCAGCCTGCCTGGCGGGAGATTACGCTGTTACTGCCTGCGGGTGAACGTCGTGAGCTGTGGGTGAACGGCGAGAAAGCGGCGCGTTACCGGCTGGAATAGCGGTGGCGTGGCGGCCATCAGACGGAAATAAGTCCGGCCCCGGAAAGGGGCCGACGAGGACGCTGGCAAAAGCGGGTCCGCTTTGCTGCCAGACCGTGCCTGCACAGAAAATACGGTCAGATCGGAAAGACGCTCAAGCCCGTCCCTGGGCGCTCTACCCGCGCGATGACGCACCTCATCCCTGAGGTGCGCCCCTGGCCGGGCCAGCGTGTTGCGTTGTTCAAAAACGCTCCCGGCATTTTTGTCCATGGCGCGGGACGCTTTCCTCCTCTGACCCTATTCCCTGCTATCCTGGCTTCCAGATAACTGATTAGGGAATTGTCAGCTGTCTTAATCGGTTGAGCGGCCCGATAAATATTATTCTGCGTGGTTCTCGGTGCTCATGCGACCCAGGTCTTTATCGACCAGGAACAGACCGTTGCCGCTGTTGCTGACCAGCGCCAGTTTATCCAGCACGGTTTTGAACAGCTTCTCTTCTTCATGCTGCTCGGCCACATACCACTGCAGGAAGTTGAACGTAGAATAATCCTGTGAGGTCATGGCGGCATGGGCCAGCTCATTGATTTTGCTGGTGATCAGCTGCTCATGCTCCAGCGCCTGCTGCAGAATTTCATTCAGCGAGGTGAAAGCCACTGGCGGCGCAGCAATGGTGCCCAGCACCGGCATCGCGCCGGTATCGCTCAGGTAGTCAAACAGACGCTGCATATGCTGCATCTCTTCGCGCGAATGCATCTTCAGGAAGGAAGCGGCACCCTCAAAGCCTTTGTCGCTGCACCAGGCGCTCATTTGCAGATAAAGATTGGCAGAGAAGAATTCCAGGTTCAGCTGGTCGTTTAAACGCCCAGTCATTTCAGCAGTCAGCATGGCCGAGTCCTTTTAAGAAAATGTTAAATACAGAGGTATAGTCGGTGAATTATGCATCAAACATGTTAGTAAAGTGAAGCCTTTTCGGCAAAATAAGCCATTTTATCTGATTGATTTAACTAGAATTATTTCGGAAATTGAATGCGACCAATTCTCATTTTGTATCAGCGCTTATCGGGCCACAACGTCAGGGGAATCAGCACCATGATAGTGCGGACGGGGAGTATCCTGTTGGTGCAATGGCCGCAGCAGCAGGGGAATTATTCGCAATCTGATGGCGTCCCGGAAATATAACGCCGTGGTCTGAAAAATTATTTTAAGCGCGCTAAAAGACGTCTGGCGTGGATTACACATCCGGTGGTGACGGATAAGGCATTAATAACCTTTGTCTGATGGGCTCTGGCATAAATCCTGCTTAGAACTCAGTTCCATATATTGAAACTTGCCCCGGCAGGGAACGGGTGGCAGGCCAGGTGATCAGGAGAAAATAATGTCAGATGAAAGTGTGGTTGATCCGGTAAAAATAACGGCGACCAAAGGCAGTTATATCGCGTTAATTTTTGCCATTCTGTTTTTCTCAGGGCTGTTTTATAACGTCGAGGGACTGAAATGGCTGGGTGCCTTTGACTTCACCACGCTGGGCGGCAGCTTTGGCACCATGAAAGACCCCGCCAGCAATACCTTTCTGGGCGCAGGCGGACTCAGCGCCAAAGCGGGTTTCCTGTTTGCGCTGTCCCTGACGCCGACGGTGATGCTGGCGCTGGGCGTGCTGGAAATCTTTACCCACTACGGCGCGATTCGTGCGGCGCATCGCTTGCTGACACCATTGCTTAAGCCACTGATGGGGCTGCCGGGCCGTTGCGGTCTGGCGTTAATCACGGACCTGCAAAGCACCGACGCAGGCGCGGCATTAACCAAAGAGATGGCCGACCAGAAACAGATCGGCAAAAAAGAGCTGGTGGTGATGAGCGCCTGGCAATATTCCGGTGCCGGATTAATCAATAATTACTTCGCCATTGGTTCAGCGCTGTTCGCCTCAATGACGCTGCCCATTATTATTCCGCTGTTAGTCATGTTCGTGCTGAAATTTGTCGGTGCGGCAATAACACGCGCTGTGTTAAACAGTGTTTATAAGAAGGATTTCGCCGATGGAAAGTAAAATCGAAACCCGCAGTAATCCCTTTGATGTGTTTGTGACCGGCGCACGAAAAGGCTTCCACATCGCCATTCATAATCTGATGCCCAATGTGGTAATGGCCTATGTGCTGGCAGAAGTGCTGAATCTGCTCGGCATCATGCAGTTTCTCGGGCACGTTTTTGCGCCAGTGATGGGGCTGTTCGGCCTGCCGGGCGAGGCGATTACCGTGCTGCTCACCGCCTGGCTCTCCTCGTCGGCGGGCACTGGCGTGGCGGTCAGCCTGCTGACCAAAGGGCTTTTGACCGGCGCGGATATCACGATTCTGGCACCGGCGATTTTCCTGATGGGATCGCAGCTGCAATACATGGGGCGGCTGCTGGGCGTGGCCGACGTGCCCAAAAAATACTGGCCGCTGCTGATGCTGGTGAGCATTATCAACGCGCTGATTGCAATGTCTGTTATGCGTCTGTTTATTCAGGAGTAACGCTGTGTCTAAGGTATTAGAGCATTACCACTATCTGCACGACATTCCGGAGCTGGGTTTCCAGGAGATCAAGACCTCGGCCTATATCGCCGAACAGCTGGAAAAAGCGGGCCTGAAGGTGACGCGCAACATCAATAACACCACCGGCATTGTGGCAGAGATCGACAGCGGTGTGCCGGGTCCGGTCCTGGCGCTGCGCGCAGATATGGATGCGCTGGGGCACATCATTGATGGCGTGCCGTGCGCCCGTCACACCTGTGGTCACGATGGTCACTCTTCGGTGGTGCTGACGGCGGCCTCGGCGCTGCTGCAGGAGGGCACGGTGAAACGTGGCCGGCTGAAGATTCTGTTCCAGCCCGCCGAGGAGCTGGGCACCGGTGCGCTGTCGATGATCGAGGGTGGCGTACTGGATGATGTGGAGATGATTCTGGGCTTTCATCTGCGTCCGCAGGAAGAGTGTGTGGTCGGCCAGGCGGTGCCTGCGGTGTTTTATTCAGCCTGCAGCACGCTGGAAGCGACCATTAAAGGCCAGCCCGCTCATGCGGCACGTCCGCATCTTGGCGTGAATGCGCTGGATGCGGCTGCGCAGGCGGTTCAGGCGGTCAACGCCATCCATCTGTCGCCAGGCCTGACCTGGAGCGTCAAGGCGACCCGCTTCCTGTGTGATGCCGGTGTTACCAATTCGGTGCCGGATGAAGCCCGCGTCGTGTGGGATCTGCGTTCGCAGGAGAACGGGCCGATGACCCTGCTGAAAGAGCAGGTCACGCGCGCCATTATCAACAGTGTGGCGGCACTGGGTGCGACCGCTGAAGTGCGCGTACTGAAAGAGATGCCGGCCGCCGAGATTGATGATGAGGCGACGGCGGTGATCCGCGCCGCGATTGTCGAGGTGCTGGGCGAAGAGGGCGCACTGCCAACCCGAAGCACGCCAGGCAGCGAGGACTTTTTCTACTATCCGGTGAAGCGTCCGGGTGTGAAAGCAGGCTTCTGGGGGCTGGGCACCAACCTGACGCCAGGCCTGCATCATCCTGATATGCGTTTTGATCTCAGCGCGCTGGAGACTGGCGTGCAGATTTTCAAAGCCTGCGTCAGAAAAGTGCTGGGATAACCGGGACGGGGCGGGTGCAGACCCGCCCGACGCTGTTGCGGCATTCGCTGTTCTCCAATTCTCCGCCTGTGAAATCCCGCCCTTCTCCCTGTAGGCCGCACGCGCAAAATATTGTATGCTATGCCGCCTTAAAGCTGACCAGGTAACCGGAAATCACGCCAATGTAACTTCGCGCTGACCCGCCAACGACGAAAGGTCGTTCTGGCACCGTTTACCCGCCGGTAAGGTTCTGCCGGCCACCGTGATTTATCAGCAGCGCCCGTACGTTGCGCTGCCTATTGAGAAGAATTCCATGTCTAATCCCTTTTTAGAAGAGGTGGCACGCCGCCGCACCTTCGCGATCATTTCGCACCCGGATGCCGGTAAAACCACCATTACCGAAAAAGTGTTGCTGTTCGGACAGGCTATCCAGACCGCCGGTACGGTAAAAGGCCGTGGCTCTAACCAGCACGCTAAGTCGGACTGGATGGAGATGGAGAAACAGCGTGGTATCTCCATCACCACGTCGGTGATGCAGTTCCCTTACCGCGATAGCCTGGTGAACCTGCTGGATACCCCAGGTCACGAAGATTTCTCGGAAGATACCTACCGTACGCTGACCGCGGTTGACTGCTGCCTGATGGTGATCGATGCCGCTAAAGGCGTCGAGGATCGTACCCGCAAGCTGATGGAAGTTACCCGTCTGCGCGATACGCCCATCCTGACCTTTATGAACAAACTTGACCGTGACATCCGCGATCCCATGGAGCTGCTGGATGAAGTTGAGAGCGAGCTGAAAATTGCCTGCGCACCGATCACCTGGCCTATTGGCTGCGGCAAGCTGTTCAAAGGGGTTTACCACCTTTACAAAGATGAGACCTATCTTTATCAGACCGGTAAAGGCCACACCATTCAGGATGTCCGCATCGTGAAGGGGCTGAATAACCCGGATCTGGACGCCGCCGTCGGTGAAGATCTGGCGACGCAGCTGCGTGAAGAGCTGGAGCTGGTGCAGGGGGCATCGCACGAGTTCGAGCAGGAGGCCTTCCTGAATGGCGAACTGTCGCCGGTCTTCTTCGGCACCGCGCTGGGTAACTTTGGCGTTGACCATATGCTGGACGGCCTGGTTGCCTGGGCACCGCGTCCGATGCCACGTGAGACCGACACCCGCACGGTTGAAGCGAAGGAAGAGAAGTTCACCGGCTTCGTATTTAAGATCCAGGCCAACATGGACCCGAAACACCGCGACCGCGTCGCCTTTATGCGTGTGGTCTCGGGTAAATATGAAAAAGGGATGAAACTGCGTCAGGTGCGCACCGGCAAGGATGTGGTGATCTCCGACGCCCTGACCTTTATGGCGGGTGACCGTTCACACGTGGAAGAGGCCTGGCCCGGCGATATCATCGGTCTGCATAACCACGGCACCATTCAGATTGGCGACACCTTTACCCAGGGTGAAAACATGAAGTTCACCGGCATTCCGAACTTCGCGCCAGAGCTGTTCCGCCGTATTCGTCTGCGCGATCCGCTGAAGCAGAAACAGCTGCTGAAAGGGCTGGTTCAGCTGTCGGAAGAGGGCGCGGTGCAGGTGTTCCGTCCGGTGCATAACAACGATCTGATTGTGGGCGCGGTCGGGGTACTGCAGTTTGATGTGGTGGTGGCACGTCTGAAAAGCGAATATAACGTCGAAGCAATCTATGAAGCTATCAACGTCTCTACGGCGCGCTGGGTTGAATGCAGCGACGCGAAAAAGTTTGAGGACTTCCAGCGTAAAAACGAAGTTAACCTGGCACTCGATGGCGGCAATAATTTGACTTATATCGCGCCGACCATGGTTAACCTCAATATTACTCAGGAACGTTACCCCGACGTCAGTTTCCGTAAAACGCGCGAGCACTAATCGCCTGTTTCCGGGCCATTCCAGCAGGGAATGGCCCTGATTTCTCCGCTCCAGACTCCTCCTAAAAAATCCGTTTTTCTTCTGTTTTGACGTGCGATCAACCAGTTAGCCAGGCAAAACACAAAATGCCGTCTATGATTATTTTATCGGACGGCGAAAGAGACTTCTCTTGTCCTTACGTCCTGTAACGCAGCGGCACCTGTGCCTCTGTTTCGCCCACAGTTTTGGGTGAGTTAACTGATAGAAGGAAGATATCGATGAACAAGACTAAGATTGCTAAGACCCTGATGGCCGCCATGATTGGTTCAGCACTGATCAGCGGCAGCGCACTGGCTGACGAATCGCTTTCTCAGAAAGCGTCACAGACAGCTGACAGCGCGGGTTCGAAAATCGATAGTTCTATGAAAAAAGTCGATGGTTTTATGGATGACAGCGGCATCACCGCCAAAGCCAAAGCGGCACTGGTGGATGACGACGCAATTAAAAGCACGGATATCTCGGTGAAAACGCACAGCGGCGTCGTGACCTTAAGTGGTTTCGTCACCTCACAGGATCAGGCTGAAAAGGCTGTGGCTGTGGTGCAGAAAATCGAAGGTGTTAAATCCGTCAGCGATAAACTACACGTCAGAGACAGCAAAACCTCTTCAATGAAAGGTTATGCAGGCGATGCCGCTACGACCAGCGAAATTAAAGCTAAGCTATTAGCAGATGACATTGTTCCGTCGCGCAACGTTAAAGTTGAGACTACCGACGGTGTTGTTCAGCTTTCAGGGCATGTTGCTAATCAGGCACAGTCAGACCGTGCTGAAAGCATCGCTAAAGCCATTGAAGGCGTGAAAAGCGTTAAGAATGACCTGACGGTTAAATCTTAATAGCTTGCGTGCGGTCACTCAGGTGGCCGCACGAATAAAAGACACCCATCCGGGGATGAAATAAGCAGGTCGAATTTAAATAGGGTAAGGAGAGGCTTATGTTTCGTTGGGGCATTATTTTTCTGGTGATCGCACTGATCGCTGCAGCGTTAGGTTTTGGCGGTTTAGCGGGCACAGCAGCATGGGCAGCTAAAGTTGTCTTCGTCGTTGGTATTATCCTGTTCCTCATCAGCCTGTTTACCGGCCGTAAAAAGCTTTAGCCGATGAGTCCTGCAGCGTAACACAACGCAAAGCATAGAGCGGAGACCAGTCATCTGCAGCGACTGACGTGAAGAGAGGGAGCTCTTCACATCGCTGCGATGGCAAGCCAGCCCGACTGGCCTGCCGGTTAAAGGATGATATGACTGGTTCTCCGGAATGCTGCCGTCGTCAACGGATTCCTCCTCCAGCATGCCCGGAACCCTTTCCTGAGGTTCTCACAGTGGGTATACGCATTCCTGTTACACTCGGTACTATTGAACCTCTGGCCCTGACCCCTTTCAAAGCGCAGAAAATTGCCCTGGTATGTGAAGGCGGCGGTCAGCGCGGCATTTTTACCGCAGGCGTATTAGATGAATTTCAGCGCGCCCGATTTAATCCCTTTCAGCTGATGCTCGGCACCTCTGCCGGTGCGCAAAATCTTTCTGCCTTTGTCTGTGGTCAGCCCGGTTATGCCCGCCGTGTGATTACCCGCTATACCACCAGTAAACTCTTTTTTGATCCGCTGCGCTTTGTGCGCGGAGGCAACCTGATTGACCTCGACTGGCTGATTGATATCACGCGCAGTGAGTTTCCGCTGGCGATGAGCAGCGCAGAACAGCTGTTCTCCAGCGGCCGCGAGTTTTATATGTGCGCCTGCCGCAGCGACGACTACACACCCGGCTACTTTAATCCCACGGCCGATAACTGGCTGGATTTGATTAAAGCGTCCAGTGCCATACCCGGTTTTTACCGGCTGGGCGTCAATCTGGAAGGGATCAGCTATCTTGATGGCGGCATCAGCGATGCGATTCCGGTACGCGAGGCCGCACGTCGCGGTGCCGATACCATTGTGGTGATCCGCACGGTGCCGTCGCAGATGTTCTACACCCCGAAATGGTTTAAGCGCATGGAGCGCTGGCTCAGCACTGGCGCGTTGCAGCCGATGATCAACGTGCTGAACAAGCATGAGCAGAGCTATCAGGAAATTCAGCAGTTCATTGAGAATCCCCCCGATGACTTACGCATTATCGAAATCTTTCCGCCGCGTGTGCTGGCCAGCAGTGCGCTGGGCAGTCGTGTTGCTGCGCTGAATCAGGATTATCATCTGGGGCGGCGCTGCGGTCGCTATTTCCTCGCCACGCTGGGCCAGTGGCTGAGCGACGCCGAACCGCTGACCTCCGCGCGCATCGTCACGCCGCCTGCGCCGGTCGCCAATGCACCCGATACCCGCCTGATCATCACGCCGTCGCTGGCAGAGAATGATGCGGATTACGACAAAGGATCGCTGGCATGAAGTTTATCGACACGCACTGTCATTTCGACTTTCCGCCCTTTGAAGGGGACGTTACCGCCAGCCTGGCGCGCGCCGCTGAGGCGGGTGTGGAGAAGATCATCATCCCGGCGATTGATGCCAGTCGCTTTGAGCGGGTCTGCGCGCTGGCTGCGGCCCATCCGCCACTTTACGCGGCGCTGGGCCTGCATCCCATCGTCATTGAAGATCACCAGGAGGCCCATCTCGATCAGCTGGAAACCTTTTTGCAACAGCGGGCGCGTAAGGTGGTCGCGATCGGCGAGATCGGGCTGGATCTCTATCGTGACGATCCGCAGTTTGATAAGCAGCAACGCTTTCTTGAGGCGCAGCTGAAGCTGGCGAAACGCTATCAGCTGCCGGTGATCCTGCATTCGCGCCGGACCCATGACAAGCTGGCACAGCTTCTGCGTCGTCACGACCTGCCGCGTCGTGGCGTGGTGCACGGTTTCGCGGGCAGCCTGCAACAGGCGCAGGCCTTTATTAAGCTGGGTTATGCAATTGGCATCGGCGGAACCATTACCTATGAACGCGCCAGCAAAACCCGTCAGACCGTGTCACAGCTGCCGCTCTCTGCGCTGTTGCTGGAAACTGATGCACCCGACATGCCGCTGCAGGGCTTTCAGGGTCAGCCAAACCGGCCTGAACGGGCGCGTCAGGTGTGGGAGGTGCTCTGCAGCCTGCGTGAAGAGTCACCCGACGAGATTGCCGATGCGCTCTGGCACAACAGCCAGCAGCTGTTTCAGCTCGATCCCGCTTTTCCGGCGCGGCGCAACTGACCGGCACTGCCGCATCGAATCTGCACGACGCGCTTAAATGTGATAATAGTAACATTGCGCCCGCTGGCGTATAATGGCCACTGAACGCTGTTATATGCGATTTTAATCACACTGAGCGTGGAAAAATTGCATCAATTTCTTATTCCTCTGTGACTGCTGGCACATATCAGGCCGCTTCTGAGTGTTATTATTATAACATTCCGCCGGCAAGCCGGTGGGTTGCACCCCGATCCTTTGGAGAGCCTCATGACCGACAGTAAATCTCTTGCCCTGCGCGCCCTGCAACTGATGGATTTAACGACCCTGAATGACGACGACACCGACGCAAAAGTGATCGCCCTGTGTCATCAGGCTAAATCCCCGGCAGGCAACACCGCCGCCATCTGTATCTATCCGCGCTTTATTCCGGTTGCGCGTAAAACGCTGCGGGAGCAGGGGACGCCAGAGATCCGCATCGCCACGGTGACAAATTTCCCGCACGGCAACGACGACATCGACATTGCGCTGGCAGAGACCCGCGCCGCCATCGCCTACGGTGCTGATGAAGTGGATGTGGTCTTCCCGTATCGCGCACTGATTGCCGGTAACAGCCAGGTCGGTTTCGATCTGGTGAAAGCCTGTAAATCTGCCTGTGCTGACGCGGATGTGCTGCTGAAAGTGATCATCGAAACCGGTGAGCTGAAAGAGGAAGCGCTGATCCGTCAGGCTTCTGAAATTGCTATCGACGCAGGTGCCGATTTCATTAAAACTTCCACCGGTAAAGTGCCGGTAAACGCCACGCCACAAGTCGCGCAGATCATGATGAATGTGATCCGTGATAAAGGCGTCAGCAAGCAGGTTGGCTTTAAACCTGCGGGCGGCGTGCGTACCGCTGAAGATGCCGCGATCTATCTGCAAATGGCGGAAGATACGCTGGGTGCCGACTGGGCCGATGCGCGCCATTTCCGCTTTGGTGCATCCAGCCTGCTGGCGAGCCTGCTCAACACCCTGGGTCATGACAGCGACACCAGCAAAGCGGGTTACTGATCCCTCAGGCGGTCGCTGACCGCCTGTTTCTTACCCCAATTTCCCTGAACCAGGGGGCTACCTTGTTTCTGCCACAAGAAATTATTCGCAAAAAACGTGACGGTCAGGCGCTGACTGAAGAGGAGATTCGCTTCTTCATTAACGGCGTGCGTGATAATACCGTCTCAGAAGGTCAGATTGCCGCGCTGGCAATGACCATCTATTTTCATGACATGACGCTGCCTGAGCGGGTTGCGCTGACGATGGCGATGCGTGATTCCGGTACGGTACTTAACTGGAAATCACTGAACCTTAACGGGCCGGTGGTGGATAAGCACTCGACCGGCGGCGTTGGCGATGTGACGTCGCTGATGTTAGGGCCAATGGTCGCCGCATGCGGCGGATATGTGCCGATGATCTCCGGTCGTGGCCTTGGTCATACCGGTGGCACGCTGGATAAACTGGAAGCAATTCCGGGATTCGATATCTTCCCCAGCGATGACCGCTTCCGCGACATCATTAAGCAGGTTGGTGTGGCGATTATCGGCCAGACCAGCTCGCTGGCCCCGGCGGATAAGCGCTTCTACGCGACGCGTGACATCACCGCTACCGTGGACTCCATTCCGCTGATTACCGCCTCGATTCTGGCGAAGAAGCTGGCCGAAGGACTGGATGCGCTGGTGATGGATGTCAAAGTGGGTTCCGGCGCGTTTATGCCGACCTATGACGCGTCAGAACGTCTGGCACAGTCGATTGTTGGCGTCGCCAACGGCGCAGGCTGCCAGACCACCGCGCTGCTGACGGATATGAATCAGGTGCTCGCCTCGTCTGCCGGAAACGCGCTGGAAGTGCGCGAAGCGGTGCGCTTCCTTACCGGTGAGCAGCGGAATCCGCGCCTGCTGGAAGTGACGCTGGCGCTCTGCAGCGAGATGCTCATCTCCGGCAAACTGGCCGCCAGCGACACCGAAGCGCGTCAGAAGCTGATGGCGGTACTGGATAACGGAAAAGCGGCTGAGGTGTTTGGCCGCATGGTCGCTGCCCAGCAGGGACCGGCGGATTTTGTTGAACGCTATGACACCTGGCTGCCACAGGCCACGCTGAGCAAGCCGGTCTATGCCGACCAGCCTGGTGTTGTCAGCAGCATGGATACCCGTGCGCTGGGTCTGGCGGTCGTGGCGATGGGCGGTGGACGTCAGCGCGCCAGCGACAGCATTGATTACAGCGTTGGCTTCAGCGAGATGATCACCCTGGGCGAACGTGCCGATGCGCAGCGTCCGCTGGCGGTGATTCACGCCAGCAGCGAAGACAAATGGCAGCAGGCCGCGGCGGCGGTTAAAGCCGCAATGGTACTCAGTGATTCAGCACCGGCTGAGACGCCGGTTGTCTATCGCCGTGTGAGCGATATCAGCTAACTGACCAGTAACCGGTGCCAGCCGCGATGCATTCGGGTATACTGATCTGATCGCTTTTTTTTGACTTGTCACGCGCCGATGCGCAGGAGACTTGCATGAAACGTGCTTTTATTATGGTTCTCGATTCCTTTGGAATTGGCGCCAGTAAAGATGCCGATAAATTCGGCGACGCAGGTTCAGATACCCTGGGTCACATCGCTGAAGCCTGTTTTAAAGGTGAAGCGGACAAGGGACGTCAGGGCCCTTTGCATCTGCCTAATCTCACCGCGCTGGGTCTGGGCAAAGCGGCTGAGCTGTCGACCGGCCGCTTCCCGGCGGGGCTGGATGCTGAAGCGACGATCACCGGCGCGTATGCTTACGCCAGTGAGCTTTCGTCAGGTAAAGATACGCCGTCAGGCCACTGGGAGATCGCGGGGGTACCCGTGCTGTTTGACTGGGGCTACTTCAGCGACAAAGAGAACAGCTTCCCGCAGGCACTGCTGGACAGGCTGGTTGAGCGCGCCGATCTGCCGGGCTATCTCGGCAACTGCCACTCTTCAGGTACGGTGATCCTCGACCAGCTGGGCGAAGAGCACATGAAAACCGGTAAGCCGATTTTCTATACCTCTGCGGACTCCGTGTTCCAGATCGCCTGTCATGAAGAGACCTTTGGTCTTGATCGTCTTTATGCGCTGTGCGAAATCGCCCGTGAAGAGCTGACCGAAGGGGGCTACAACATTGGCCGCGTTATCGCCCGTCCGTTTGTGGGTGACAAAGCGGGTCAGTTTGAGCGTACGGGTAACCGTCACGACCTGGCGGTCGAGCCGCCGTCAGCCACCATGCTGAAAAAGCTGGTGGATGAGAAGGGCGGTCACGTGATCTCCGTAGGTAAAATCGCTGACATCTATGCTGAGCAGGGCATTACCAAAAAGGTCAAAGCGACCGGTCTGGATGCGCTGTTTGACGCGACGATTCAGGAGATGAAAACCGCGCCGGATCAGGCGATTGTTTTCACCAACTTCGTTGATTTTGACTCGACCTGGGGACATCGCCGCGATGTAGCCGGTTATGCTGGCGGGCTGGAGCTGTTTGACCGCCGTCTGCCTGAGCTGATGGCATTGGTCGGGGAAGATGACATCCTGATCCTGACCGCTGACCACGGCTGTGACCCGACCTGGGAAGGCACGGAGCACACGCGTGAGCACATTCCGATTCTGATCTACGGCCCGAAAGTCGAGCCGGGTTCACTGGGCTACCGCGAGACTTTCGCCGATATTGGTCAGACAATTGCACACTATTTTGGCCTGTCCGAAATGGACTATGGCAAGAACATGCTGTAAATCAGCACTTTAATAAGGATTTAAACAATGGCAACCCCTCATATCAATGCTGAAATGGGTGATTTCGCAGACGTCGTGCTGATGCCCGGCGATCCGCTGCGTGCAAAACACATCGCAGAAACCTTCCTGGAAAACCCGGTTGAAGTGAACAACGTGCGTGGGATGCTGGGCTACACCGGCACCTATAAAGGCCGTAAAGTCTCTGTGATGGGTCACGGAATGGGTATCCCTTCCTGCTCCATCTACACCAAAGAGCTGATCACGGACTTCGGCGTGAAGAAGATCATTCGTGTCGGCTCCTGCGGTGCCGTGCGTGCTGATGTCAAACTGCGTGATATCGTGATCGGTATGGGTGCCTGCACCGATTCCAAAGTGAACCGTATGCGTTTCAAAGATCACGACTTTGCGGCAATTGCGGACTTCGACATGGTGCGTAACGCAGTTGATGCAGCGAAAAACCTGGGCGTTGAAGCGCGTGTCGGTAACATCTTCTCTGCCGATCTCTTCTACACCCCGGATCCGCAGATGTTCGACGTGATGGAAAAATATGGCATCCTCGGCGTTGAGATGGAAGCCGCCGGTATTTACGGTGTAGCCGCTGAGTTTGGTGCGAAAGCGCTGACCATCTGTACCGTATCGGACCATATCCGTACGCACGAGCAGACCACCGCTGCTGAGCGCCAGACAACCTTCAACGACATGATCAAAATTGCGCTGGAGTCTGTCCTGCTGGGTGATTAACCGGCGTGGCGGGTAACGTTTCCCGCCTGCTGTCTTAGCCCTGTTCAGATCCTCCTCTGCCGGAGGATCTGCCTTTCCTGCCTTGCCGTTCCGGTAACATTCACATCAAATGACACACTTTTGCCGAGGCTTGTGCATCTTCGCGCTGGCACGTCTGCGATCGCGCTTTATCATGTTACGCCACAACAGATAATAATTAATCGCCTGATAATGCCCCCTGATGAACTTTCGTAACTTCGACGCTGAAGAGAAGCTGTTTGCCCGTCGCGCCGCAATCGCCTTTGCTCTGGTCTGTATCTGTTTCACGATTCTTGGCATAAACCTTTTTCGTCTGCAGGTGCGCGACCATGCCTACTACCAGACGCGCTCCAACCAGAACGACATCAAGATGATCCCCATCGCCCCCACGCGCGGGCTGATTTATGACCGTAACGGTATCCCGCTGGTGCGCAACGTCAGCTGGTATGCCATTACGCTGACGCCTTACAAAATTACCGATATGGAAGCCACGCTGCGGGCGCTGACGCCGATCGTTAATCTGACCGCCGGGGAGATCGACACCTTTCGTCATGCGCTGAAGCAGACCAGCCGCTACAAGCCGGTGATGCTGAAAGAGGAGCTGACCGAGGAACAGGTCGCCCGCTTTGCGGTTAATCAGTTCCGCTTTACCGGTGCCAGTATTGAGACCTACCAGGATCGTGAATATCCCTATGGGGCCGATCTTGCCCATGTGATCGGTTATGTGTCGAAAATCAACGATAACGACTACAAACGGCTGAATGCAGAGGGGATTGCCGAAAACTATGCGGCTGACCATAACATCGGTAAGCAGGGAATAGAGGGCTATTACGAAGCGCTGCTGCATGGCAAGCCGGGCTATCAGGAAGTGGAAGTGGATAACCACGGCCGCATTGTGCGGGTGCTGAAAGAGGTGCCGCCGGTGGCGGGTAAAAACCTGACGCTGACGCTGGATCTTCATCTGCAACAGTATGTGGAGAGCCTGCTGGCGGGGCAGCGTGCGGCGCTGCTGATTGAAGATCCGCACGACGGCTCCGTGCTGGCGATGGTCTCCAGTCCCAGCTACGACCCCAACCCGTTTGTGAAAGGCATCAGCTATCAGGCCTATAAAAAGCTGTTGCAGGACAAAGACCTGCCGCTGATCAACCGCGTCACGCAGGGGCTGTATCCGCCCGCCTCGACGGTGAAGCCTTATATGGCGATGTCAGCGCTGCTGACCCATGTGATTACGCCGCAGTCGCAGTTCTTTGGCGCGCCCACCTGGACTTTACCGGGCACGGACCGGCGCTACCGTGACTGGAAAAAAACCGGGCACGGTATGCTGGATGTGACCCGGGCGATTGAAGAGTCGGCCGACACCTTCTTTTATCAGGTGGCTTTCATGATGGGCATTGATCGGATCCACACCATGCTTAGCCAGTTTGGCTATGGCAAATCGACCGGCATCGACCTGAATGAGGAGTACAACGGGTTGCTGCCGAGCCGTGAATGGAAGCAGAAGGTGCATAAAAAAGCCTGGTATCAGGGCGATACGGTTTCAGTAGGCATTGGCCAGGGCTACTGGATTGCGACACCGATTCAGATGGTGAAAGCGATGGTGGCGCTGATCAACAACGGTCGCGTCATCGCCCCGCATCTGCTGGAGAAAACCCAGCGCGGCACGCTTGTTGAGAACTACCATCCGCAGCAGGGCGAGACGCAGATTGGCGATCCCCATTCACCCTACTGGTCACTGGTTCGCCACGCGATGTTTGGCATGGCGAATGCACCCAACGGCACCGGCTATAAATATTTCCATACGGCCCCTTATGGCATCGCCGCAAAAAGCGGAACTTCGCAGGTGTTCAGCCTGCGTCAGAACCAGACTTATAACGCGAAGATGATCCCGGTGCGGTTGCGCGACCATATCTTTTATACCGCTTTTGCGCCTTTTAACGATCCCAAAGTGGCGGTGGCGTTGATTCTGGAGAATGGGGGCGGGGAAGGGGTAACGGCTGCGCCAGTGATGCGGGATATTCTGGACCATATCTTTATCCCGCCGGTGCCCGACGCGCCGGTTCAGGCCACACCGTAGCAAAGGGGGCGAATGCCCCCGCAGAGCATCAGACCTTCAGCGTTTTAGTGACCTGGCCGATAGCACGCACCACGTCCGTTGCGCCTTCACGGATTTCTGCAATCACGCCGCCCGCTTCCTGCGCCAGCTGTACGCCCTGATCGGCACGCTTCAGGTTTGATTCAATCCCTTTCAGCGCCCGGCTCGCCAGCAGATGGTTTTGCTGTATGCGATTTTCAATGTCGGTGGTTGCGCGATTGATATTGGCTGCCAGCGTGCGGACTTCGTTGGCCACCACCGCAAAGCTGCGGCCATGCGTTCCGGCGCGTGCCGCTTCAATGGCGGCATTCAGCGCCAGCAGGTTAGTCTGATCGGCTATCCGGCGGATACCTTCCACAATCGCGCCGATACGATCGGAAGATTCACTCAGGCCGCTGATATCCCCGGAGATGTCCTGCAGTTCACCCGCCAGCGCGTTCATGGTGTGCACGCTGCTGGCAATCACATCGGCTCCCAGCTTTGTGCTTTCATCCGTTTGCAGCGCGGTATGATAAGCCCGTTGCGCCGCGTCAGACTCCTGCTGATTTTTTTCCACCTGTGCGGTCACATCCGTGGCGAATTTTACGATTTTGTAGAGCCTGCCCTGTTCGTCGAACACGGGGTTGTAAGTGGCACGCAGCCAGACCGTCTCGCCTCGTTTATTCACCCGTGGAAACTGACCGGAGACAAATTCCCCCCGATTGAGCTGCTGCCAGAACGCGTTATATTCCCGGCTGTCACGTACTGCCTGTGAACAGAAGTGACTGTGGTGAATGCCTTCTACCTCTTCACGACGGTATCCCATGGTTTTTAAAAAGTTGTCATTGGCTTTAAGCACTTCACCCTTGAGGTTAAAGGCGATGACCGCCATCGACCGTTCAATGGCGGTGGTAATGGCGCGCTGCTCCTGTGCATCGTTGATATGGCCCGTGATGTCGGTGGCCAGTTTGACGATTTTAATCACCCGCCCATGACGGTTCTGCACCGGCACATAGTTGGCTTCCAGCCAGATCGGACGGCTGTTTTTCGCCATACGCAGAAACTTATTACTGAAGCTTTCGCCCCGGTTCAGCCGCAGCCAGAAACCCTGATAGTCCCGCGACTGAAGCTGCTCCGGCGTGCAGAACAGGCTGTGATGCTGGCCTTCAATCTCTGTCAGCGTGTAGCCCATCCGGGCCAGAAAAAGGGCGTTTGCGCTGAGAATGGTGCCATCGGGTGAGAATTCAACCATGGCGATGGAGCCGTTGAGCGAGCTCAGCGTGGCCGCTGAATGTGAGCGCTTCTGCCAGCTGTGGCGCGAAACAATTCCTGATGTAATGGTGGAAAACATGACGATCCTTATTATTAGTGTGGGATTCGCCCTATTTATCGGCATTCGCGCGGCACAATGGAGCCTTTGCAGCTCCGCTGGCTAAAATTTATCCTGACAGTCGTCACGTTTTTTGCTTAAAGCCAGCAACAGTTGGCGGGTTGATGGAAAAGCGGTCATCCGATGTGATTTTTGGTGAAAAGCGTTTGACGCTGCCGGGCCGCTTTGGTTTAATGCGCCCCGTTGCCCGAATAGCTCAGTCGGTAGAGCAGGGGATTGAAAATCCCCGTGTCCCTGGTTCGATTCCGGGTTCGGGCACCATATTTAAAGAACCCGCCTCTGGCGGGTTTTTGCGTTCTGGCGGAAACGCCTTATCAGAGCGTCGCCAGACTCGCCGCGCCTGAACATTCCCATTTTCATCTCTCACTGGTCCATTCCCCCTTTAAACCTTGTGGCAATACAAACAGATTTCACGGCGAAACCAATTTGCCGGTTCGCCTCTGTGCTGTGTTGTCAGACCCGCACCGCCTGATGTGCTGTCCAGCCTGCAATTGACCGCGACTAATCGTGTTTTATAAGCCACCCTTTACAGAATCCACCTGACAGGCACAATAGCCCTTTTTCCATTCCCGTTACGGTCATGTCAGAAGAAGCGCTGCGTCTGCAGATACAGAACCTGAAAAAGCATAATGCGCGTCTGAAGCGTATAGCGCATGACGCCCGCACAAAACTTAACGCGGCGCTGGATGGCACCGGACTGTTCCTGTGGCAGCTCGATATTCCCAGCGGCAAACTGGTGATCTTCAACCGGCGCTGGGGCGCAATGCTGGGCTTCCAGCCGAAAGAGACTGACGCCACGTTTGAATCCTGGAAAGAGAGCCTGCATCCCGACGATGCCGCCGAGGTTTTGCGGTCATTTTATGATCACATTGCCGGAAAAGCGCCTTACTACGAGGCGCTGCACCGCATGATCGCAAAAAACGGCAGCATTGCCTGGGTGCTGGATCGTGGCCGGGTCAGTGAATGGAATGCGCAGGGAGAGCCGGTTAAAGTGATCGGCACCCACATCGACATGACCAAAGAGAAGCAGTATGAAGAGCAGCTCGCCCTGCTGGCGCTGCACGATCCGCTCACGATGCTCAACAACCGCCATGCCCTGCAAAATGATTTCTGTGAGATGAAAGCGCAGGGGCCGCTCTGCGTTGTCTTTATTGACCTGGATAACTTCAAACACGTTAACGACACCCTGGGGCATCGCAGCGGTGATGAAGTGTTGATTCAGTTAAGTCAGCGATTGACTGCGCTTTCTCCGGCAGAGGTGATCATTGGCCGGCTCGGCGGCGATGAGTTCGTTCTGTTATTGCCGTTTGCGCTTAACCACCCGCAGGTCAGACAGCTGGCGCATGCCTGCCTTGACGCAGTCCTGAAACCGTTTGATTTAGCCAACGGGCACGCGACTATTGGCGCTTCAGTGGGGGTGTCACAGGTTGAGGTAAAAGATGACTTTGATACCGCACTGGCGCGTGCTGATGAAGCAATGTACCGCATTAAGAAAAACGGCAAGCGCGGTGTCGCCTTTGATCCCGCCGTGTCTCAACCGCTCTGACGCTGGCGGGCATTGACCCCTACACGACCATTCGCACACTCACTCCCCGACGGACACTGCCTGATCCCATCCGGCCTATTTTACATCCGGCCATCTGCCGCTCACGAAACCTATGAATTTCCCCACAGAAAACACTTTTTAGTACTATTCCGAAAACGCACTGTTCATCGGCGGATTACCCGGATATTACCGCTTCGCTTACGGGCGAATATCTGCACCCGCAACGGCGTGTCATTCTGATCAAAATTTTCATTAAATCAGTACAATTGATCATTTATCGATCGAAATCAGCTGTTTTCAGCAGGTAAGCTCAAAGCCTTGCGTCTCGCTTAATTTTGAGTGCCGGACAAAAGAGGTGAATTGTATTTAGCGCTTCGCTTAGGGAAATTGATCGTTTGTTGATCATCTTCACTAACTATTATTGGTGAAGTTATCCTGGTGCCGCTTCGGTTACTATTTTTTCAATTGGACATTTTTCGAAAACGATCGATTAATAGGGCGCGGCGATTTTCCTAAGGAAAGTTTTCAATGCCGCTGCTCTTTATGGAATAGAAAAGAGCGATAGTTGAAATGCGTTACCAATCTGGATGAGGGGTGAGCGACCAATAAGCAGGATTGGCAACGGCATTTTTATTTTTGTAGCTTGATCGCGCCGATTTTCTGTCTACATTTATGTTGCTGAATCGGCCTGATTAAGCATTAACTGTGCAAATTCTGATTTTAATTTTCAAAGAGGAACACAGAATGACTCAATATCGAGGTGGGGCCGGAAATTTTGCGGCCGACAAAGAGCGGGCTGCGGAAGCAGGACGCAAAGGTGGCCAGAAAAGCGGCGGGAACTTTAAGAACGATCCCGAACGTGCCATTGAAGCCGGACGCAAGGGAGGTAAGGTAAGCCGCAGAAGCTAAACGCTTTTAATGCTGCTGTAACGGCAGTTTATTGCGTTTGCGGGGCTGTACAGATTCACGTTTCCTTTGCCTGCAAGATAATTACCTCCTGAATTATGTCTCTGATTTATCATTGACACAGCGAGGCACTATTAATTAAACCGGTTGGGTTTTCCCTGCCGGTTTTTTTATTTCCGATCGAATAAAGCTATACGGTTTAATAAAAGCTTGTACAACTAAGTTTTGACTGGTGCTTTTTTTATGCGCGTAATCTGAAA
Organism: Pantoea sp. GD03673; assembly: GCF_029844725.1. Taxonomy (GTDB): domain Bacteria; phylum Pseudomonadota; class Gammaproteobacteria; order Enterobacterales; family Enterobacteriaceae; genus Pantoea. Next base: position 208,833 of record NZ_JAOCKJ010000006.1, on the reverse strand, counting down.
AATGTATACAGCGTTTTATTGTTTTGTACAAATTCCGCCATCGCTAGCGAAGCCGCAGCCATAAAAACATTTCCCCGCTAAATGTCTGCTGTAAAAAGGAAAATGCATTTTGCATGCCACTTTTGTCTTAAATTCATACTGCCACAGCGTGCGATATTAAGAATCTCCACTAAACTTTTCAGGTGTCAACGATATGACTGGCGTTGCGTTATTACCGACGCAGCTTTTTAATCAATGAGGCTATCTTATGACAGTGAAAACGTTAAACGACCTGTTCATCCATGACCTATCCGATGTATACAGCGCTGAGAAACAGATAACCCGTGCATTGCCTAAAATGGCGCGTGCTGCCAGTGACGAAAATCTTATCGCTGCGTTTAATCAGCATCTTGAAGAGACCCGTGCTCAGATTGAACGACTCGATGAACTGGTAGACGTGACACCTGAAGTCAAAATCAAAAGAATGAAATGCCACGCGCTCGAAGGCCTGGTTGAAGAGGCGCAGGAAATTATCGACTCGGTCGAAAAAGGCGAAGTCCGCGATCAGGGGCTGATTGGTGCGGCACAGAAAGTTGAGCACTATGAGATTGCCACCTATGGCACGCTGCATGCGCTGGCGCTGAAGCTGGGTTACACCAAAGCCGCTGAGCTGCTGGCAGCTACCCTGAATGAAGAGAAACAAACGGATGAGAAACTCACCTCAGTAGCCGAGGCTATTACCGTCTCTTAAGGAGTGACACATGACTGCGATTGAACATTATCATGACTGGCTGCGCGATGCGCATGCAATGGAAAAGCAGGCAGAAAGCATGCTGAGCAAGATGGCGGGCCGTCTTGAACACTATCCGGCGCTGGAGCAGCGTCTGGCGCAACATCTGGAAGAGACTAAGCATCAGCTGACCCTGCTGGAACAGCTGCTCGACAGCCACAGTATCGATCACTCTGTAATGAAAGATGCGATGGGTAAAATGGCGGCGACCGGCCAGGCGGTGGGCGGTATGTTTAACTCAGATGAAGTCGTAAAGGGTGCCATCAGTGGCTACGTCTTTGAAAATGCTGAGATCGCCAGCTACACCAGCCTGATTGCTGCGGCAGAGCAGGTGGGCGATACGCAGGGCGTACGCATACTGAATGAGATCCGCGATCAGGAAGTGGCGATGGCGGAGTGGCTGCTGCACAACCTGCCTGACGTGACCCGGCAGTTCCTGCAACGTGCGTCGCAACCGGGTGCTGAAGCGAAGAAGTAGCGCCGGAAAGCCTGCATGAAAAAAGCCGGGGATTACCCGGCTTTTGCGTTAATGCCTGTCAGACTGTGGATCTCAGTCAGCCATCAAATGGCCATACATCGTCATCAGCTTCCGGGTAACGCCGTTAGTCCAGCCGAAACCATCCTGTAAGGGGTATTCGCCGCCGCCGCCAGGACGGGCGCGCTCGCCGCTGATGTCATACTTCTCGACCAGCTTGTGGTGAAGCTGATAGAAATTATTGACTGTGTTAAGCCAGTTCACCGCCACTTCACTCGCCAGCGTCTCTTCACCGTAATTATTCAGACCGACCACCGCCATCCACTGCATCGGTGCCCAGCCGTTGGGGCGATCCCACTGCTCACCGCTTTCCACCATTGAGGTCAGCAGGCCGCCGTTGCTCAGCAGCAGGTGACGCAGAGAGATTGCCTGCAGGTGCGCCTGATGCGGTGTTGCCAGACCCACAAACAGCGGGACCACCGAGGCCACGGTAAAGGCACCAAAACGCTCGCGACGCCAGTCGTAGTCACGGAACACACCCGCCGTGCTGTCCCACAGATAGCGGGTGATGGCACGTTTACGCGCCTCTGCTTTTTTCTGCCACGCCAGCGCCGTCAGCTCTTCGCCTTTGGCATGCGACAGGGTGGCGATCATCAGCTCCAGCTTGTACAGAAACGCGTTCAGATCGATAGGGATAAACTGCGTAGTACGGATACTCGACAGCCGTTTCGGATTACGCAGCCAGCGCGACGAGTAATCCCAGCCCGACTCCGCACCGGCACGCAGGTCACGATAGACTTCGCTGGCCGGACGTTTAGATTCACGGGCAGTTTCGACATCTTCCATCCACGACTCATCACGTGGGGTATCGCGGTCATCCCAGTAGCGGTTGAGCAGCGAGCCATTTGGCATCCGCACGACGTGACGATAGGCCTGGTTTGGCATCAGTGAACCGGCACCATCCATCCAGAACTGATACTCCTTCATCAGCTGTTCCTGATAACGCCTTGCACCGCGCACGCCATCTTCTTCGAACAGCTCTACCATCAGGGCAAAGACCGGCGGCTGAGAACGGCTGAGATAGTAAGTGCGGTTACCGTTCGGCACATGACCGTAGTTATCGATCAGCCAGGCAAAGTTATCTGCCATGTGACGCAGCAGATCATCACGGCCTGATTCAGCCAGGCCCAGCATGGTGAAATAGGAGTCCCAGTAGTAAGTTTCGCCAAAACGCCCGCCCGGCACCACATAGGGTTTCGGTAACGGCAGCAGCGATGAGTGCGGCATGTGCTGCTGCGGCATTTTGGTCAGAACCGGCCACAGGTCATCAATATGCTCGTTAAGCGTTTTATCCGGATTGGAGACATAAAAGCTTTCATTTACGCCAGGCAGATAAAAGTGATCGGCGACAAAACGCGACAGGTCGAAATCACTGCTGCGTTTCTGTCGACGATAGCGCATCAGCACATCCAGCGGATCGTACTTAGGCGAACAGTCGGGGAAGGTTTTACTGTCCTCGAAAATTCGTGACATCTGGACATGTTCAAACAGTTCCAGATAACGATCGGCAGGGGTCAGCGCATCCGGTGCCGGTAAGCCTTCAATCAGCTCCGGTTCCGGTTCAGAATCCTGCATGCGATCCAGTTTCAGTTCATGGGGATCGTATTGATACTCAACTTCCGCCCCGGCACGAACCTCTTCAGGTGCATTTTGTTGCTGGCGATGGGTATTAATAACGGCCTCCTGAGCGGTCGTGGTTGCACAAAGGAGAAATTATAGCCCTCTCATCCTGCGGAACAACAATGCAGAATATCTATGAACGTAATAAAAATTGTCTATTAATCGAGGTTTTTTAATAAATTCCAGTCAATTCAACCAAATATATCGGTGTTCACAAAAAACACATTTCGGATGAATCTCTTAGCGACATGAATAAAAAAATTTAACCTGAAGAAAACAGACGTCTGTTAACATTTTGCAAAACAAACCGCTGCGGTAAGAGGGTGCAGAAAATGGCATACGCAACGGAAAGTCAGGCAGGAGAGGGAAGCGAGCGGACCGGGTTGTCCGCTCAGAAACAGCAGAATTAACGGTTCGCCAGCGCAGCGCGAATCACTTCCTGCCAGGAGGTTGTCGGGCGACCAATCAGTTTGCTCAGCTGATGGGAATCATTAAACAAACCCCCTTTTTCTGCACCGGCATCGGAATCTGCCAGCATCTCTGCCAGACCGTCTGGCAGACCCGCGTTTTTCAGCGCGGCGGCAAAGTCATGCTGAGACAGATTAACGTAGTCGACCTGCTCACCACTCTGTGCAGCAATCTCCGCGGCAAACTCTGCCAGCGTGTAACTGTCGTCGCCCGAGAGTTCGTACACGTTGCCCGCCTGATCGTCACGGGTCATCACTTCGGCTGCGGCTTCAGCGTAATCCTGACGGGCAGCCGAGGCGATACGACCTTCACCTGCCGCGCCGATAAACGCATGATGCGTCAGCGCCGGTGGAATGCTGGCGGCGTAGTTTTCGGTGTACCAGCCGTTACGTAGCAGGGCGAAAGGGATGCCAGAGGCGCTCAGCAGCGCTTCTGTTGCGCGGTGCTCAGTGGCTAAACCCAGCGGTGAGGTATCCGCATGCAGCAGGCTGGTATAGGCGATAAAGCCCACGCCCGCCGCACGTGCCGCCTCAATGACGGCGTGATGTTGCGCTTCGCGCTTGCCCACTTCACTGCCAGAGATCAGCAGCAGCTTATCCACGCCTGCAAAAGCGGCCTCCAGCGTCTCTGGCTGCTCATAATCGGCCTGGCGGACAATCACGCCCAGCGCTGCAAGGTCGGCCGCTTTGGCGGGCGTACGCACAGCGGCAACAATCTCTGCCGCCGGGACTTTTTTCAGTAATGCATCGATAACGATTCGGCCCAGCTGGCCGGTGGCACCTGTAACGGCAATCATGTGATGACTCCTGTGGCTGTTGGTGAAATCCAGACTACGGTATAAACTAATTTTTAGTAAGTACTTACAGAATTGTTAGTTTGAGGTGAACAGATTAAATGTCTGAAAAGCTGAGTGAAAAATTTAGTCGTGGCGAACTGCTTAACGTTAACTGCCCGTCGCGCGACGTACTGAAACGGGTAACCAGCCGCTGGAGCGTACTGATTCTGCTGGCCCTGCAGGACCAGACGCTGCGCTTCAGTGCGTTGCGCCGGGCGGTCGGCGGTGTCAGTGAACGGATGCTGGCCCAGAATCTGCGTTATCTGGAAGAAGATGGCTTCGTGCAGCGCATCGCCTACGATGTGGTACCGCCGCACGTGGAATATCGTCTGACCGCACTGGGTCGCGAAGTTAGCGAACAGGTTGTGGGGCTGGCGGACTGGCTGGAGCTGAACCTGAGCCGGATTCTGGCGCAGCGTGAAAAATCGGCAGCAGAGTAGCATCCCTTCCTGTCAGCAACCTCAGCGTGATGGCGCAGGTTGCCTGGCAGGAGATGCCTGAACTGTTCTTCTCACCTTTCACGCAACGAAACCGGAATAACGTAACGGCAGCGAAAATAACCCCAGCGGCTTTTCGCAACGTTGCGGATTATTAAATCAGTTTATCAACCTCTGGCCCGGAATAATGGACCGCCCTGGGCGCGCTGTTAATTCATCACGGCTTTTTGACTCATTTTTTTAACATTTACGGCAGCGCTTAAATCCAGCTTTCTGTCTATTTCCTGCCAGAATCCAGCGCTGAATTTAGCCGGATAAAGCAAAAAAACAAACAAAGCGGTACGGGTCACCGTTTACTGATTTAACCTGCTAATAAATAAGATTATTTAAAATTCCCATTCTCAGATTTGACCTTTTTGTTATCCGGGTTTATAACAAAATAGCGTCTGAAAACAGCCGGTTGATGGCTTTTTTTAGTCAGGATTTGTGTTGCCGTTGCGAAATTTTAAAGTGACAAATACCGTAACATTAACGACACATAAACACGCTCTGATTAACCTTTAAGCCTTATTTTTAAATAAGTAATTCCCGCTAAAAACAATGATCAAAATCAACAAAGACTGTTATAGTTTTCATTAACCCCACTGTTTCTGTTTCCCCGGCGCAAATAGTTCTAAATTTGCGGCGGGAATTTCAATAAGCGCAGAGAAGTCAGCGCATCAGGCTTAAGTTGTTAATTATAAGTAAATACATGGTGTTCTATGTGGCAAAGAGGTAAGCAATGTTCGGATTAGATGCCTTTCATCTGGCCAGGATTCAGTTCGCATTTACTGTTTCCTTCCATATTATCTTTCCCGCCATCACCATCGGTCTCGCCAGTTTCCTGGCTGTACTCGAAGGTATGTGGCTCAAAACCCGCGATCAAAGCTATCGCGATCTCTACCATTTCTGGTCCAAAATCTTTGCCGTTAACTTCGGTATGGGTGTGGTATCAGGGCTGGTGATGGCGTATCAGTTCGGCACCAACTGGAGCGGCTTCTCGGAGTTTGCTGGCAGTATCACCGGTCCGCTGCTGACCTATGAAGTGCTGACGGCGTTCTTCCTGGAAGCGGGCTTCCTGGGCGTGATGCTGTTTGGCTGGAATCGCGTAGGGCCGGGTCTGCACTTCTTTGCCACCTGTATGGTCGCCCTCGGTACGCTGATTTCGACCTTCTGGATCCTGGCCTCTAACAGCTGGATGCATACCCCGCAGGGTTACATCATTCAGAATGGCATTGTGGTTCCGCAGGACTGGTTCAAAATCGTTTTTAACCCCTCTTTCCCTTACCGGTTGTTCCATATGTCGGTGGCGGCGTTCCTGGCGAGTGCCTTCTTTGTGGGGTCGTCGGCGGCCTGGCATCTGCTCAAGGGCAACAACAATCCCGCAATCCGCCGGATGTTCTCTATGGCGTTGTGGATGGCGCTGATCGTGGCACCGATTCAGGCAATGATTGGTGATGCCCACGGTCTGAACACGCTGGAACACCAGCCTGCCAAAATCGCGGCGATTGAAGGACACTGGGAAAACCCGCCGGGTGAGGCCACGCCGCTGATCCTGTTTGGTATTCCGGACATGGAGCAGGAGCGCACCAAATATGCGCTGGAAGTGCCTTACCTCGGCAGTCTGATTCTGACCCACAGTCTGGACAAGCAGGTGCCGGCCCTGAAGTCGTTCCCGAAAGAGGATCGACCCAATTCAACAGTGATTTTCTGGTCCTTCCGCGTAATGGTGGCGCTGGGCCTGCTGATGATCACGCTGGGCGTGGTCAGCCTGTGGCTGCGGTTCAAAGGGCGTCTTTTTGAGTCGCGTCCTTTCCTGTGGTTTGCGCTGCTGATGGGACCATCGGGTCTGATTGCGATTCTGGCTGGCTGGTTTACCACTGAAATCGGGCGTCAGCCGTGGGTGGTTTATGGCGTGCAGCGCACCATTGATGCGGTCTCGGCACATGGCGATATGCACATGAGCATCAGCCTGCTGGCCTTTATTCTGGTCTACAGCTCGGTGTTTGGCGTGGGGTATCACTACATGATGCGTCTGATTAAGCAGGGACCGGTTGTCGGCGAAGGTCATATCACCGAAGAGGGCGGACCGGGTCAGAAGAAAACGCCAGCGCGTCCACTTTCCGCTGCCACCTTTAAGGATGGAGACCACTAAGATGATCGATTTTTCCGTTATCTGGTTTGTGATTATCGTTTTCGCAACCCTGATGTACATCGTGATGGATGGTTTCGACCTGGGCATTGGTCTGCTGTTCCCGTTCAATAAAGATGCTGGCGAGCGCGACATGATGGTGAATACCGTTGCGCCGGTCTGGGATGGCAATGAGACCTGGCTGGTACTGGGTGGCGCAGGCCTGTTCGGTGCGTTCCCGCTGGCTTATGCGGTGATCGCCGACGCCCTGTCGATTCCGCTGACTGCGATGCTGATTGGTCTGATTTTCCGTGGTGTCGCGTTTGAATTCCGCTTTAAAGCGGTGGAAGGCCATCGTGCATTCTGGGACAAGTCGTTTATTGCCGGTTCGATCATCGCCACCTTCAGTCAGGGTGTGGCCGTGGGTGCATTACTGGATGGCATTCCGGTTGAGGGACGCCGCTTTGCCGGTTCCGCAATGGACTGGCTGGCACCGTTCCCGCTGTTCTGCGGCGTCGGTCTGGTTGTGGCCTACGCGCTGCTGGGCTGCACCTGGCTTATCATGAAAACCGAGAATGAGCTGCACCGTAAAATGTCCGCGCTGGCTACGCCGCTGGTGATTGCGCTGTTAGTGATTATTGGCATCGTCAGCCTGTGGACGCCGTTTGCGCATGCCGACATCTCTCATCGCTGGTTCAGCACGCCAAATCTGTTCCTGTTCCTGCCGGTTCCGGTGCTGGTGCTGCTCTGTTCGTGGGGCATTGTGCGCGCGATCAAACGCGAGGCGCACTATTCACCGTTCCTGCTGACGCTGGCGCTCATCTTCCTGGGCTTCTCGGGACTGGGCATCAGTATCTGGCCAAACATTATTCCGCCATCCGTGACCATCTGGGCTGCTGCTGCTCCTCCGCAGAGTCAGGCCTTCATGCTGGTGGGTAGCCTGCTGATTATCCCGATGATTCTGGGCTACACCTTCTGGAGCTACTACGTGTTCCGTGGAAAAATCAAAGCAGACGCAGGATATCATTGATATGAAAAGCCTCAGCAGCATGAAAGACCACAATCACAAGGCTGAAACGAAAGCACCGTGGTGGAAGCGTGTGATGTGGCTGGTATTTATCTATGCCGCCAGCGTGCTGGCACTGGGTGTGGTTGCCTCGCTGTTCCGAATGATGATGACTGCGGCAGGGATGCGCAGCCATTAATCGTCGCAGGCATGCGTCAGGCGGATGCCGGCTGACCGCATTCCCTTCGCAGGCTTGACCGCTGCAGAATTTATTAACACTCACAAGGCTGACGCAGGTCAGCCTTTTTTAGTTAGTAACCTAAGCAATTAATGCGGAATCGCGCCAGACGGGTGCCTGCGCCTTACCCTTTCCTTACACTGATTCGTGATTTTTGTTATTCTTTTGTAACGAAAATTCCAGTCCTAAGCCGCGTCGTAAATCGCCATCATGCTCAGTCAGGCTATTAAAAAACAGCACATCAACGATCTGGTCGAGTGGATAGAAGCCAATCTCACCGACGACCTCAATATCGATCAAATCACCCTGAAATCAGGTTATTCCAAATGGCACATGCAGCGCATGTTCAAGGAGATGACCGGACAGACGCTGGCGGCCTATACCCGCAAACGGCGTCTGACGATGGCGGCTATGGCGCTGCGTCTGACGCGCATGACGCTGATCGATATCGCCGTCCGTTTTGGTTTTGATAACCAGCAAAATTTCACAAGGGTGTTCAAAGGGCACTTTTCACTGACCCCTGGCGCGTTTCGCCGTATTCCCCATTTGCCGGTCAAAAATTTTCATGGTCGCATTCTGGTGCGATCGCTGGCGGAGCGGGCAACGCTGGTGGAACGCGAGGAAGATCTGCACCTGTGCGGCGAGACGCTGGAGTGGGAGTGTAAGTTTGGTGATTACATTGCCGATCGCGATCACCGGGTGGCCGATCAGGCACGCAAACTGGTCGCGCTGGCAGGCAGCCATGTCACGCAGGGCTGGTTAGGTTTTCAGTACGGCCCCGGCCATAGCTCTGCTGATCAGCAGAATATCAGCCTGTTTCAGGCGCTGGAGCCACAACATGTCGGGTTGCTGGGTGACAACACCGCCAGCTGGCGCGAGGTCTGCGGCCTCTATGCGTCGATCCGCTGGAGCGGCAGGCCGGAGCAGCTGACCCGCTTTATCGAAGATATCTACTATCAGCATTTGCCTGCGCTGGGTGTGTCACGCCGTCCGGGTAAAGATCTGCTGCGTCTCGATTTTGCACACTGTAAACCTGACTGGCTCAGCGGTGTTTTTTCGGTTCCGGTCATGCAGGCGTAGCCAGCAGGGCAGGGGATGGCGGTCCTGTCCGGCTTTTGCATCTTTCGTGCGGTAAACCGTGACAAACCGCACGATTTTATAAAATAAGTCCCCGTTGTGGCGTAAAATCCTCTCCCGAAACCCTGTCATATCTGAATCATCGTGCTTCTCAGGCAGGGCTGGAACATTCATCTGCTTTTCAGGCCTTTTCTGGCCAAAACGACAATCGAAGACAACTATGCGACGCTTAATGATTTCACTGATTCTGGCATTGCCTGTCATGGCGATGGCGCAGCAGGCTGAGCCTTTCTCACCGCCAGCCGGACTGCATCCCCACTCCCAGGTTTCCGGGCATGAGATTGTGGGTGACGGTGAGCTGCCGGATCACACCCGCAGTAATGCCTCCTTTTCCGGATTCAACGACACGCTGTAAGTGTTGATGCGCTGCCAGCCCCGGCGGCGCAGGATAATGCCAGGCTCCTCAGGGGCCGGACAACGTCCCCTGAACGGCCTGCCCCCGAAACACCCTGCACCTGCTGCTTCCTCTCTGACGTCAATTGACCTGCACCTGACATCGCCTTCACCACTGCCAAATCGCGGATGCACGCGTTTCACGCCTGTATTCCCTCTCTTTCAGCACCGCCTAAAATATATCTTAAACCGCTGAATCGCATTTTTCGTTCTTGTGCCGAAGATATATCATAGCTAATCTTGCAGCTTCAGATGAGAATGATTGTTATTCCATTGGTGTTTAATCATGGTCGGTATGCCCCTGAACATCGGGCACAGACCCCTGTTTCAGGAGAGAGATGTTGACTACAACAGCCGATAAGCGTGTGCCGCAGCGCGTCCGTAATGAACTGCGTTTTCGCCATATTCAGGTCGCAAGTAAAACTAAGATTGCCGGGAAATTCTGGCGCATCCGGTTCAGCGGCAGCGATCTGGCGGGCTTTACGTCGCCGGGCTTCGATGACCATATCAAAGTGTTTTTCCCTTCAGCAGAGGGTACAGCCCTGGCTCTGCCACACATCACCGACGCGGGAATTGTCTGGCCCGAAGGTTTGCGTCCGCAGGCGCGGGATTACACGCCGCTGGCATTCGATGGTGAATCTTCACTGACTCTCGATTTCTATATTCATCAGCAGGGTGTGGCCAGTGACTGGGCAGCACAGGCGCAGGTTGGGGATCAATTGATTGTTGGCGGGCCACGCGGCTCGCTGGTGGTGCCGACCGATTACGCGTTCCAGCTTTATGTCTGTGACGAAACCGGGCTGCCCGCTTTTGCCCGCCGTCAGCGCGATGCCCGTGCCCAGGCGCTGCACCTCTTTGCCTTTACCGATGACGCGACGGGCCGCGACTATTTACCCGACACGACTGGCGTCACAACACACTGGTTGGGCAGCGGTCAGATGCAGCAGGCGCAGCTCAGCCACCTGATTAGCCAGCTGGATCAGATCGCAATTCCGACGGAGGATTACTTTATCTGGCTGACCGGTGAAGGTGAGTTCGTTAAAGCGCTGTCGGATTACTTCACGACCCAGCGTGGCCTCGACAGCGACTTCGTGCGGGCGGTGGCGTACTGGCATCAGAAGTAAGCCGTGCTGGCAATTGAGTTTTGTCAGGCGGCGGACTACCATCAGTCTCCTTTTTTCAGCAGGGCAGGTCATGAAACAGCATCCGACTTCTTCTTCCACTGACGAGCAGTCTGCACGCGCAGGTGGCGGCTGCGGACGACGTAAACGACGCGAGAAGATGCTGGAAGCGAGTGAGATTCGCCTGCTGATGCTCCATTTCCTGGCGCAGAATGCCGCGCACGGCTATGAGCTGATCAAGTCCGTTGAGGAGCTGTCAAAGGGGGAGTATTCCCCCAGTCCGGGGATCATCTATCCCAATCTGACATTGCTGGAAGAGACGGAGGCGATTCAGGTGGTGGATGCGCAGGCAGCGCGTAAAGCCTACCGTCTGACGGCGGCAGGCGAGGCACTGCTGGCTGATAACCGCGACACGGTAACCCGCCTGATTATGCGTCTCTCTACGCTGGCCATTCTGGTCAACAACCGCAGTATTCCTGCTGTTGAGCAGGCGATTCATGGGCTGAAGGTTGCCCTGAACCAGCGACTGGCGCAGGAAGATATTTCAGAGGCCGCGCTGCAGACGCTGATTAAGGCGCTGCACGACGCGGCTGAAAAAATCACCCACAGTTAATTAGCTGATTTCACTCTTATTCTTGTCGATGTGGCCCAGGGTACGATCCGGGAAGCAGATATCGCGCACGCGCTGTTTCAGGGTCGTCGCATCCGGGAAACCACCATCCCGCTTACGTTCCCACAGCAGATGACCATCCAGCGTAATCTCAAAAATACCGCCGGTGCCTGGCTTCAGGGTGACCTCTGCCAGATCCTCGCCGAAGGTATGCAACAGTTCCTGTGCCATCCATGCTGACCGCATCAGCCAGTTGCACTGCATACAGTAGTGAATAACAACCACAGGTTTTTGCGCCATAACTCTGTTCCTTTACGTGTTGATAAATGCTGATGCATTCGGGTTAACAATTTGTGCGCTGTGGTTTATATCTAAATGTAAATAATATTGATAATGATTATCAGTTGCATTAAATTCGCGGCGATAAAAATGACACGTATAATGTTCCCGCTTTTACGGCTTTTATGCAGAGCCGTTTTTACCGTGCAGCAAGCAAGTGAGCGAATACTAACAATTAATCAGGTAATTCGCGCCTATGTCACCACGTTTTCGGAGATTGACGCAACCGCGTCTGTCTGAGCTGGCGTTGCTCGCCACTTTTATCAATACCACCTGCACTTACGCTGCGGGCAGTGAAACTGCCACGCTCACCCTTTCCGAACGCTATGGCAGCAGTGCTGAACCGGTCATGACGGTGACGGCACCGGAAATCAAAAAAACGGCGGGCAGTAACACCACGCTCTCTGCCCGCGATCTGCAGCAACGCGGTGCCACAGACTTTGGGTCGATCATGCGCTATGAACCGCTGGTCAGCGCCACCGGTGCCAGTGGCGGTTCCTCCGCCGGTAAGAGCGGCTTTGATCGGGCCGGCTATACCGGTTACAACATTCGCGGTCTTGAGAGCAACCGCGTGGGACTGGATGTGGATGGCATTCCGTTGCCGCAGGCCACCGGCCGCAGCTATGTGGGACGCGCCGGGCTCGACAGCTTTGGCATTGGCCGCGATTACATCGATCCGTATATGTTTGGACGTGTCGGAATTGAAAAGGGGGCCACGGCAGTGGATCAGCCGAATACCTCGATTGGCGGCAACGTCTCGTTCCGTAACAAATCCCCGGACGACTATCTGCATCCCGGTAAACCAACGTATTTTGGTTATCAAAGCGACTACGACTCCGCCAGCCGCAGCTGGCACAACGGCATGACTGCGGCAGCAGGCGATGATACGCTGCGCGGAATTTTTGCTTACAGTCGTCGTGACGGGCAGCAGACCCGCAACAACAGTGACACAGTGGATGCTTATCCGGCCAACTGGCACTCCGACGCCTTTATGACCTCCGGCATCTGGCAGCCCAGTGATCTTCACAAGTTCAGCGCGACGTTCGATTACTATCACAAAACGCACCACAGCCATTACGACAGCTGGAGCACCTCAGGTAATACCGTCTGGGGAACCGCACAGCAGCAAAGCGATACCCGACGCTGGGGTATCAGCCTGGTGGATGAGTACACCCCTTACAATAATCTGATCGACAGTCTGACGACCCGCGTTTACTGGCAGCAAACCCAGGCGCATGACAACACCTTTATGCCGTCAGGCGCGACCGCCTGGCAAACCGTCTACTCCGACTACAACAGCGACAGTTACGGTTTTGATACCCGTGCGTTGAAAAGCGTCGGGCGACATGAACTGAGTGCCGGGCTGAATGCGCGTCTGATGGATACCGAGCGGCCTTTCCGCCAGTCACCGGCGGCGAACGTCACCAGCGTGATCATGCAGCCACAGGCGAACAGCCGCAGTTACACGGTGGGCGGTTATCTGCAGGATACCATCAGCTTTGATGCTGACGGACACCGTGCGGCTATCGTGCCGGGCGTGCGTGTGGCTTACCAGAACACCCGGCCGCGTGATGTGGCGACGCTGACGACAAACAGCAGCGTGCTCGACGCCAGCGAAGTCTCTGCGCTCTACGGTTCGCCAAACAGCGACACCCAGGTGCTGCCGTCGATCGCCTTCCAGTACGATCTGACCCCGGCATTCATGACGTATCTGCAATATACCCGTGGCGCGCAGTTCCCCAATGACTCCCAGCTCTATGGCTCATGGAATCTGGGCTCCAGCTATGCAGGGCCAGCGCAGTATGCGCTGATTGGCAATGCCGATCTGAAGACCGAAACCAGCAACAACTACGAGTGGGGCGTAAAAGGCCAGGTTGCAGAGGGCGTGACGCTTAATGCTGCCGCGTTTTATAACGACTATAAAAACTTCATCGCCTTTACCCGCTACAGCCGGGCGGCTAATCCGGGTAAGTTTGTCAATGTACCCGGCAACATCTACACCACCTATCAGGCGGAGAACCGCGATAAAGCGTATATCTACGGCGCTGAAATCAGCAGCAAAGTGAACGTCGGCAGCTGGTTCAGCGAGCTCGAAGGGCTGAGCGCGAATCTGGCGTTTGGCTACACCCAGGGCGCGGCGAAGTCAGACTATCAGGGTGACCGCTATGTCGATCTGGAGAGCGTCGCGCCGATGAAAGCGATTGTCGGGCTCGCCTGGGATGATGAAACGCGCGGTTATGGTGCTGCCGTCACCGCCACGTTTGTCAAAGGCAAAAAAGCCAGTGCTACGAATCGCAACAGCTTTGCCAACACCGGCAACAGCCTGACGGATTCCAGCACCGATTACATGCGGGTGCCGGGGTATGGCCTGGTGGATATGACGGCCTACTGGCGCGTCGCGCACAACGTCAGGCTGAGCGGCGGGCTTTACAACATAACCGATCGCAAATACCGGGATTACCTCAGCAGCCGTCAGCTGACCAGCGCCACCCAGCAGGATCGTAACGATCAGGCACTGGCCGTGATGCCGGGTCGTAATTTCCAGTTAGGTGTTAATGTCGATTTCTAATCCCCGCCGTCCTGCGCAGATGCAGGGCATGATCAGGAGAACCAGAACCATGAACCCGATTTATCAGCATTATCTCGCGCTTAAAGGTGAACATCCGAAGAAATATGCCCGCGACCTGGCCGCGCTGATCGGCATCAGCGAAGCGGAACTGTGTGAAGCGCGTATTGGCGTCGATGCTGTGGCGCTGAAACACGATTTTCCGGCGCTGCTGACGGCGCTGAGCGCGGTCGGCGAAACCAAAAGCATTACCCGTAACGCCTATGCGGTGCATGAGCATTTGGGCGAATACCAGAATGTGCAGATCGGCGCACAGGGTGGGCTTGTCCTTAATCCCCGTGCGCTCGACCTGCGTCTGTTTGTCGGACAGTGGTGCAGCGCCTTTGCCCTGCAGGAGTCAGGCGCGCAGGGCGAGCGCCACAGCATTCAGATCTTTGATCGCCACGGCGATGCGGTGCTGAAAATCTATGCGACGGCGCAGACCCGCATGGCGGCATGGCACGCGCTGATCGCCGACGTCACTGACGCCGCTGCGATGCCTCTGGTGGTTGAGCCGGTTGCCGCTGCTGTCCTGAGTGAAAAGACGGATGCCACCGCCATTGACCGTGAATGGCGTGCCATGACCAATGTTCATCAGTTTTTTGCGCTGCTGAAGCGCCATCAGGTATCCCGGCCGCAGGCATTTCGCGCCGTGGGCGAGGATCTCGCCTGGCAGGTCGGTAACGATGCGCTTGAGCGTCTATTACAGATGGCACAGCAGGCGGGCAATGAGATCATGATATTTGTCGGCAACCGTGGCTGTACCCAGATTTTCACCGGCAACGTCGAGACGCTGCTGCCAGTAAATAACTGGCTCAACATCTTTAATCCCCGCTTTACGCTGCACCTGATGGCGGACCAGATCAGCGAAAGCTGGGTCACACGCAAGCCCACCGGCGATGGGTTTGTGACCAGCCTGGAACTGTTCGCCGCCGACGGCACGCAGATCGCCCAGCTCTACGGGCAGCGCACGGAAGGCACACCAGAACAGACCTGCTGGCGTGAGCAGGTAAGTACACTCCGCACGCCAGGAGCGGCGGCATGAAAAAAACGGGTCTGTTATGCCTGCTGCTGCTGACGCTGCCCTCGCTGGCGGCGGAGCGGGTGGTGTCGATTGGGGGTGACGTCACCCAGATTATCTACGCGCTGGATGCGCAGTCACAGCTGGTGGCGCGGGACAGCACCAGCCTGCGTCCGGCGCAGGCTGCAAAACTGCCGGACGTGGGCTACATGCGTCAGCTCAATGCTGAAGGTATCCTGGCGCTGAAGCCGACGCTGGTACTCGCCAGCGAGCAGGCAAAGCCGTCGCGGGTGCTGGAACAGATTGCGCACGCGGGCGTCAGGGTGGTGATGGTCAGCGGCGACAGCAGCCTGCAGGCGATTCCGCAGAAAATTACCACGGTAGGTCAGGCGTTACAGCGTGAAAGTAAAGCTCAGGCACTGACGCAGCAAATAATGCAGCAGATTCCCTCGCTGCCGCAGCCACCGCTGCCGGTAAAAGTGCTCTACATCATGGCAAACAGCGGAATGAAAACGATGGCGGCGGGAAACCAGACCGCCGCCGACAGCGCAATCCGCAGCGCCGGGCTGGAGAATGCCATGGGGACGGTGCCGCACTACCAGGCGCTGTCGCAGGAGGGCGTGATCGCCGCCGCGCCGGATCTGGTGGTCATCGGCGAGGAGGGGCTGAAAACCCTGGGCGGTGAAGCGCAGTTGTGGCAGTTACCCGGCCTGGCGCTGACGCCTGCCGGACAGCAGCAGCATCTGCTGGTCATTAACACCCAGGCGCTGCTGGGATTTGGCCTTGATACGCCTCAGGCCATTGTGACATTGCGCCAGGCTGCGGAATCGCTGAACCATGATTAATGGCAAGGCGCTGCGGGGTCTGACGCTGATGTTGAGCATGCTGCTGGTGGCGATGGTGCTGGCGGCAAATCTGGGGGCGATGCCCCTGTCGGTCAGGACGCTATGGCAGGCACCGCGCAGCGATCTCATCTGGCAGATCTGGCTGAATATCCGCCTGCCTCGTGTGCTGCTGGCGGTGGTGATCGGCATGGCGCTGGCGGTCTCTGGCGCGGTGATGCAGGGCGTTTTCCGTAACCCGCTGGCCGATCCCGGTCTGCTGGGTATCAGCAGCGGAGCAGGGCTAGCGGTCGCGCTGGCCATTGTTATGCCGCTGGCGTTGCCGCCACAGCTGGCATTGTGGCTACCGATGATCGCCGCATTTATCGGCAGCCTGCTGGTAACGCTGCTGATTTTCAGTTTCAGTCGGCTGGCACAGGGTAATCTCTCCCGGCTGCTGCTGGTGGGCATTGCGATTAATGCGCTGTGCGGTGCGGCGGTAGGCGTGTTGTCGTGGCTGAGCGATGACCAGCAACTGCGTCAGCTCTCCCTCTGGGGCATGGGCAGCCTCAGCCAGGCGCAGTGGCCGGCGCTGTTAATCTGCCTGCTCTTGATCCTGCCTGCTTTACTGTTGCTACAGAGCCGTGCCCGCCCTCTCAACCTGCTGCAGGCGGGCGAAGAGGATGCGCACTATATGGGCATTGATGTGAAACGTATCCAGCATCAGTTGCTGATCCTCAGTGCGCTGCTGGTCGGCACTGCGGTCTCGATCAGTGGCGTAATTGGTTTCGTCGGATTAGTGGTGCCGCATGTGATGCGCTTTTGTCTTGGCGGCGACCATCGCTGGCTGCTGCCTGGCTCAGCGCTGGCGGGAGCCATTCTGCTGTTGCTCGCCGATACCCTGGCACGCACCCTGGTGGTTCCGGCAGAGATGCCGGTTGGGTTACTGACCAGCCTGATTGGCGGTCCCTGGTTTCTCTGGCTGATCCTGCGTCAGCAGCGAGGATTAGTGTGATGCAAATTTTACAGGCGACGGGACTCTGTCTGGCGCACGGCGGCAAAACCGTTATCGATAATCTTGACGTCACGCTGTCAGGTGGCGAGCTGGTGGCGCTGATTGGTCCTAACGGCGCAGGCAAGTCGACACTGTTGCGAATGCTGACCGGATTTTTAGCGCCCGATCGGGGCGAGTGCTCTCTGGACAATCGGTTGATCTCAGCCTGGCCGCGTGAGCAGCTGGCGCGACGCCGGGCCGTGATGCGCCAGCAGAACAACCTGACCTTTGCACAATCGGCGCAGTCAGTGGTGGCGATGGGCCGTGCGCCCTGGCCAGCGGCGCAGACGTCGCAGATTGTGGCAGACGTGATGCGGCTTACGGGCTGTGAACCGCTGGCGCAGCGCAATTACCGCCAGCTCTCCGGCGGTGAACAGCAGCGGGTGCAGCTGGCGCGGGTTCTGGCTCAGCTCTGGCAGGATGGCAGGCCACGCGGCTGGTTGTTTCTGGATGAGCCGACCTCGGCGCTGGATCTCTTCTGGCAGCAGCAAACTCTGCGTTTACTGCGGCAGCTGACGCGTGCGGGTGATCTCACCGTCTGCACCGTGTTGCATGACCTCAATCTGGCGTCATTGTGGGCCGATCGCATACTGCTGCTGCACGCAGGCAGACTGGTGGCTCAGGGATCACCGCAGACGGTGATGACTGAAAAGACGCTGACGCGCTGGTATCAGGCCGATCTGCAGGTCGTCACACAGGCCGGGAGCGGACAGCCGCATATTCAGCTGCGGGTTTAGACCGTTTCGCTTTAAAAACATTGGCTTGCAAGCTTTTTATCACTGATTTTGCGCTATACCTGGAGTTCAGGACAGTCTTTAGGAGACCATAATGGCAAAATCATTAAATCAAACAGCTGAACAACTGGGCAATATTTTACTCTCCTCCGGGCTTCATCTGACGACCGCCGAATCCTGTACCGCCGGGCTGATCAGCATGACGCTGGCTGCGGTGGAAAGCAGCGGCGATTTCTATACCAGTGGTTTCGTGACCTACAGCGAAAATGCCAAAATCCGTCTGCTCGGGGTTCACCCTGACACGCTGAAACAGCACACGGCGGTAAGCGAACAGACGGCGCGTGAGATGGTGCAGGGTGCCTGCGCCCGCTCAGGTGAACCGGTGGGATTATCGATTACCGGCTATGCCGGACCCGAGGGTGGCGAAGATGGTACGCCAGCGGGCACTATCTGGTTTGGCTGGGTATTGCCCGACGGCGGAGATGATGCGGAGTGCCATCAGTTCAGCGGCGATCCGAAATCGGTGATGGAGCAGGGCACGCAGTTCGCGCTGGAAGGGCTGATAAAACGGCTGGCGAGCCGATCGATAAAGGCGCGGGATACGCGCCTTTAAAAACGGGTTAACGGCAGTCGACAATCAGCCTGCCCTGAACGTTGCCATCCAGCAATGCCTGCGCACCCTCTCTGGCTTCACTCAGCGGGATCACCCGGCCCAGTTTGCTGAGCCGATCGCTATCCAGCAGCTCACCGAGTCGTTGCCACGCCTGCTGACGAAGCGGTTTCGGGCACATCACACTGTCGACGCCGGTCAGCGTGACGCCACGTAAAATAAAGGGTGCGACGCTGGCTGGCAGGTCGAGTCCCTGAGCCATGCCGCAGGCAGCAACCGCGCCGTGCCGCTGGATACCGGCCAGCACGTTAGCCAGCGTGTGGCTGCCGACGCTGTCTATCGCGGCGGCCCAGCGCTCTTTTGCCAGCGGTTTGCCGGGCTCGGAAAGTTCTTTGCGGTCAATGACCGACGTGGCACCCAGCGTATCAATAAGATAGGCATGGTCGCTGGCGCGACCGCTGGAGGCTATCACCTGATAACCCAGACGCGCCAGCAGGCTCACGCTATAGCTGCCGACGCCGCCACTGGCACCGGTCACCAGCACCGGCCCGTGTTCAGGTGTGATGCCCTGTTTTTCCAGCGCCATCACGCAGAGCATTGCGGTCAGACCCGCCGTGCCGATTGCCATCGTTTGCAGCGGGCTAAGAGAAGAAGGCACGCGCACCAGCCAGTCGCCGCTGACGCTGGCCTTCTGGGCCAGGCCGCCCCACTGTTTTTCACCTACGCCCCAGCCTGTCAGCAGGGCCACATCATCCTCTTTCCAGTCAGGATGGCGGCTGGCCGTCACCCGGCCCACAAAATCGATCCCCGGCACCATCGGGAACTGGCGCACAATCGGGCCTTTGTTGCAGATAGCCAGGGCATCTTTGTAGTTCAGAGATGAGTAGCTGACGTCGAGCGTGACATCGTAGTCGGGCAGTTGGGATTCGGGGAGATCTTTCAGCAGGGAACGGTAACCTTGTTCGTCATTTTCAATGATCAGTGCCTTGAACATGCAGCCTCCGGCAGAGTGGGAATGTGGAGATCAGTTTACGCCTGCGCGTGGTAATGCGGTAGGTCAGGGGCCACCTGTTAGGGTAAAGGCGGTGGCAGGGGGCGGAAAAGTCCGCTGAAAGTGACAATGACCACAATGCATAAATCTGCATATAATTCATATAATTAGTCGAATTATGAATTTTTTATGATAATTAGGCCATAAAAATCATGCTGTTATCTTTTTGCTGCATGACTGAATAATTGCCTGGGTCGGGTTGTTCATGCATAAAAAAGATGACATTATGACCGCCACTTTTTGACCCTGTTTCTTCACCACAGAGGACGTCGCCATGTCCGGTTCACCGCGCATCTGCCCGGATTACCGTTCGCTTTTTCCGGCGCTCACCGGGTTTTCCTCTTTTCCGAACGCTCCGTTATTCACCATGCGGTGAGGCCAGCCAGGCAGCGGCTGTGGATCCGCTCTCCACGCTGCACCATGCCTTCTGACGGTTCATTATTCGCCGGGGCACTGTCCCCATAATTGTGCCTCTGGCACGTCCTCCCTGACGTTAGGGATCCTGTTATGACACCATTGAAAATTGCTGCCAGCGCCGCGGTGGCACCTAATCTGACCCTGAACACCGCACGTGATGTGGTCACGCTTGATAACACCGATTTTACGGATGTGGCGGCGGTTGTCGTCTCACTGGCAGATACCCGCAGCGGCGTGCTGGCACTGCTGCGCCACACCGGTTTTAACCTGCCGGTGTTTGTTGCCAATGCATTTGAAGAAGAGGTGATGCACTTGCCCGGCGTCAGCGGTGAGCTGAACGGTGAACCGCAGGAGTGGATGGCGCTGGAAGCGGCTGCACAGGCGTATGAAGCGGCGCTGCTGCCGCCTTTCTTCGGGACGCTGACCCGTTATGTTGATATGCAGAACAGCACCTTTGCCTGCCCCGGACATCAGGGCGGGGCGTTCTTTAAAAAGCATCCGGCGGGGAAACAGTTCTATGACTTCTACGGCGAGAATGTTTTCCGCTCTGACATGTGCAATGCCGACGTCAAACTGGGCGATTTGCTGATCCACGAAGGCTCCGCCAAAGATGCGCAGAAGTATGCGGCAAAGGTGTTTAACGCCGACAAAACCTACTTTGTGCTCAACGGCACCTCAAGCGCCAATAAAGTGGTGACCAATGCGCTGCTGACCCGTGGCGATCTGGTGCTGTTTGACCGTAACAATCACAAGTCGAACCATCATGGCGCGCTGATTCAGGCGGGCGCGACGCCGGTGTATCTTGAAGCCGCACGTAACCCCTTCGGCTTTATTGGCGGCATTGACGCGCACTGCTTTGATGAGGCCTATCTGCGTGCGCAGATCGCGGCGGTGGCTCCGCAACGTGCGGAGGAGGCGCGGCCTTTCCGTCTGGCGATCATTCAGCTGGGCACCTACGACGGTACGGTCTATAACGCGCGTCAGGTGGTGGATCGCATCGGTCATCTGTGTGATTACATCCTGTTTGATTCCGCGTGGCTCGGCTATGAGCAGTTCATTCCACTAATGGAAGGCTGTTCGCCGCTGACCCTGACGCTGAATGAGAACGATCCCGGCATTTTTGTCACGCAGTCCGTGCATAAGCAGCTGGCAGGCTTTTCGCAGACCTCGCAGATTCACAAAAAAGATAACCACATTCGCGGTCAGCGGCGCTTCTGCCCGCACAAGCGACTGAACAATGCTTTTATGCTGCATGCGTCCACCAGTCCGTTTTATCCGCTGTTTGCCGCGCTGGATATCAACGCCAGAATGCATCAGGGCGAAGCGGGGCGTCGCATGTGGGATGAGTGCGTCACGCTGGGTATTGAGGCGCGCAAAGCGATTCTGGACCGCTGTGAAATGATCCTGCCGTTTGTGCCAGAAACGGTTGCGGGGCAGCGCTGGCAGGATGCGCCCACTGAGACGATCGCCCGCGATCTGCGCTACTTCAGCTTCGAACCGCAGGAAAAATGGCACGGTTTTTCAGGATACGCACGCGATCAGTATCGGGTCGATCCCTGCAAGCTGTTGCTGACCACGCCGGGGATCGATGCCGCCAGCGGGGAATATCGTGAATTCGGGATCCCGGCAACGATCCTGGCGAACTACCTGCGTGAGAACGGCATCGTCCCGGAGAAGTGCGATCTCAACTCGATCCTGTTCCTGCTGACCCCTGCCGAAAGCCCCGAGAAGATGGCAAATCTGGTGGCGATGCTGGCGCAGTTTGAGCAGCACGTTAAAGAGGATGCGCCGCTGGCCGAAGTGTTGCCGACGATTTACCGTAAAAATGCGGAGCGCTATGCCGGATATACCCTGCGTCGCCTCTGTCAGGAGATGCACGATCTTTACGTCAGCCACAACGTGAAGGATCTGCAGCGCCTGATGTTCCGCGCTGCGGAGTTCCCGCCGGTCAGCGTCAATCCACAGGATGCGCATCAGGCGTATATTCGCGGTGACGTGGAGCTGGTGCCTGTCGCCGAGGCCAAAGGCCGTGTTGCTGCAGAAGGTGCGCTGCCTTATCCACCGGGCGTGCTGTGCGTGGTGCCAGGGGAGATCTGGGGCGGCGCGGTGCAGCGTTATTTCCTGGCGCTGGAAGCGGGGCTGAATCTGCTGCCGGGCTTCTCGCCGGAGCTGCAGGGTGTTTACACCGAAGAGGATGAGCAGGGACGCAAATATCTGGTGGCGAATATGATGGTGGGGCGCTGATCTGAGCGGGGGCAGAGGCGGGTAGCGGCCCGCCAGCCTTTGGTTCGCCTGGCGGCGGGCTTGCTATGAGCGGGTTTCGCTTGCAGCGGGCTGGCACTGAGAGGGTTTCGCTTGCAGCGGGCTGGCACTGAGAGGGTTTCGCTTGCAGCGGGCTGGTACTGAGACGGTTTCGCTTGCAGCGGGCTGGTACTGAGACGGTTTCGCTTGCAGCGGGCTGGCACAGATAAGGTTTCACTTGCAGCGGGCTGGCATTGAGAAGGTTTCGCTTGCAGCGGGCTGGCGTTGAGAAGGTTTCGCTTGCAGCGGGCTGGCGTTGAGAAGGTTTCGCTTGCAGCGGGCTGGCACTGAGAAGGTTTCGTTTGCAGCGGGCTGGCATTGAGAAGGTTTTGCTTGCAGCGGGCTGGTACTGAGAGGGTTTCGCTTGCAGCGGGCTGGCACTGAGAAGGTTTCGCCCGCCAGGCGATGGGGAGTTTCAGGTTCTCCGTGCAGGCGGACGCGTCAAGGGGCGGACGCCCGCCCCTTAACAATCCCGGCGTCCGGCCTGCTTCACCGCCGCTTCGCGGTCCCTTCGCTTCTTCCGGATTTCTCACGGACCGGCGGGACGCACCATCCCTGGCGCGAACCCGCCTCTTCGCGACATCCCTGTCGCTCGTCCTGAAATCCCTCATCCGCTCAGCGGCTCTGACGGCCTCCCCAACCCCTCGCTGTTATTTCTTATTTTTATGTTGGGTAATTTATCGCTGCGAGTATCAGCGGTTAGCTTTATGACGCGCAGGCAGCGCTTTATGACAGAAAACGTAAAGAAAATGCAGGCGGGGGAAGTGGTAGAGGCGTCCGAAGCGCTGAGGCACAACCGGAGGCCAGGATGAGCCGACAGGACGTCGGCGAAAGGACGGTTAGCGCCAGGGATGGCGCGTCCGGCCGGTCCGTTGGCCGCAGGGCGTGACGAAGGTACCCCGCGAAGCGGGGCGCGCAGGCAGCCGGACGCCGGGATTGTTAAGGGGCGGGCGTCCGCCCCTTAATACGTCCGCCTGCTCAGGCAACCTGAAACTCCCTCACGCCTGGCGGGCGGAACCCGCTCAGCGTCAGCCCGCTGCAAAGCGAACGAAACCCGCTCAGCGTCAGCCGGCTGCAAGGCGAACGGAACCCGCTCAGCGTCAGCCTACTGCAAGGCGAACGAAACCCCTCAGCGTCAGCCCGCTGCAAGGCGAACGAAACCCGCTCAGCGTCAGCCCGCTGCAAGGCGAACGAAACCCGCTCAGCGTCAGCCCGCTGCAAAGCGAACGAAACCTTCTCATCGCCCGTTCGCGCAGCGAACAATCCCCCGCTTCAGCGGCCCCGATCAGAATCCCCGATAACTCTTCTGCGCGGTACTCACCTTATAAAGATAACGGCGCGACTCCGCAGACGGATGCTGGTTCGCCAGGGTCGAATAAACCTTGCCGGGGGACATGCCGTTAATCATCGAGAACGCCCGATCTTTATCGCTGGAGAAGACGCGCAACACGCTGCCTGCACCACCGTTATAGGCGGTGATAACTGCATAGCGGCGTGACAGCGGATCCTGAATGCCGCCCAGATAGCTGCGCTGCAACAGCGACAGATAGGCGGTGCCCGCATCGATGTTGTTCTCCGGGTCCAGCAGATAGCTGCGGCTCGGCTTGCCCCATTTACCTTTCATGCGGAACACGTCAACACCGGCGGTGTGCTGCACCACCTGCATCAGACCCAGTGCATCCGAGTGGCTCACGGCGTAGGGGTTGAAGCTCGATTCGGTCTGCATAATCGCCAGAATCAGTGAGGCATCGACACCATACTGCTCGGCGGCTTTTCGCACCATCGGCAGGTATTTGTGCGCACGTTTATCCAGATGGTTTGGCACCATCGGAATCGAAATGGAGTAAATCACATGCAGACCCGAGGTGCGGCGCATCAATTTATTCTGAATCAGATAGTCAGCAAAGGCTTCTGCGCGGCCCTGCCAGCGAATGGGCTGACCGGTGTTATCCAGCACCTGCCCATACAGCAGTGGCTCTTTACTGATCTCAATGTCGTTGGCATCGGAATAGAGATCGACATTACCCGGATCTTCACCAATCAACAGGGTGGTCACGATCGCCTGACGCAGGCTGGCCATCGGATCGGTGCCAGAGATCGTCTCAATGGTCAGCTTACCGCTTTCAAAGTTGATGTGACTGCGGGTGTAATAGTTGTCGCTGTATTTGACGTAATCTTTCGGTCCGGCGATCAGGACCTCATTGATCCCCCAGATATTCTCAATATTATGAGCAAACTGGCCCATCAGAATATCGAAGCCGTTGGTGTCTTTAACCCACTCCTCGTGGGATTGCTGATTCTTTGACCCGGAACAGGAAACCAGAAGTGGTGCTATCACCAGCAGGGCGATTAATTTTTTATTCATTGGGAGTGCAAGCCTGACCTGGATAACTGGCCTCAGCGATGAGGCCCGGAATGTTTACGCTTCTGGCGGTGTATAGCCTTCGATATGAACGTCTTTACCTTCGAACAGGAAATTGATCATCTCCTTCTCCAGCACTTTACGATCGTCGGGATTCATCATGTTGAGCTTCTTCTCGTTGATCAACATGGTCTGTTTGGCCATCCACTTCTGCCAGGCTTCTTTGGAAATGTCGTTGTAAATGCGCTTACCCAGGTCGCCCGGATAGAGCTGAAAATCCTGGCCTTCCGCGTCGCGCTGTAAAAAAGTACAAAAAATGGTGCGGCTCATTACTCTTCCTCATTAATCTCACAACTGTTCAAAGCCAGTTGTCGGGGATGGCGCAGCTCGTGTAACAGGCGCTCAACGGGTGCAGCTAATCCCACAGATGGTGGCAGCGCTAAGTTATACCAGAGACCGCCTGCTTCATCCATCGCCGCCCCGGCAGAAGGCCATGCAAGCCACATTGGCACAATATCGAGATGGAAATGGCTGAAGGTGTGACGAAACGCAGTAAGCTGCTGCGGTTTTGCATGGATGCCGCGCGCCGCCAGCCAGTCGGTCAGTGCCGCTTCGGTAGTGAACTGCGGGAAGCAGAACAGGCCGCCCCACAATCCCACGGGCGGACGCTGCTCCAGCCAGACATCATCGCCATCCTGCATCATCAGAAACCAGCCGCTACGCTCCGGCAGCACCTGCTTAGGCTTCTTGCCGGGATAGCTGGCCCAGCTGCTGCTGGCGTATGCCTCACAGCCGCTGTTCAGCGGGCAGATTTCGCACTTCGGTTTTGAGCGGGTGCAGACAATCGCGCCCAGATCCATCATCGCCTGATTAAACTGGCTGACGCCCTCGGCGGGCGTGACCTCTTCGCTGATCTGCCAGAGTCGCTTTTCGACTTCTTTTTTACCCGGCCAGCCGCTGACGGCATAGCAGCGGGCCAGCACGCGCTTGACGTTGCCATCCAGAATCGGGAAATGCTGACCCAGTGACAGCGACAGAATCGCGCCCGCCGTTGAGCGGCCTACGCCGGGCAGGGCGGAGACATCATCAAAATTACGCGGGAATTCGCCCTGATGAACCTCGACAATCTGCTTTGCCGCTTTATGCAGATTACGCGCACGGGCGTAGTAGCCAAGGCCGGTCCAGAGATGCAGCACCTCATCCAGCGGTGCCGCAGCCAGATCGGTGACCGTGGGGAAGCGCGCCATAAAGCGTTCAAAATAGGGGATAACCGTGGCAACCTGGGTTTGCTGTAGCATCACTTCGGAGAGCCACACCTTATAAGGCGTTTTCTCCAGCTGCCACGGCAGGGTTTTGCGACCAAAGCGCTGATACCAGTCCAGCACCTGTTGCGCGAACTGCGGCGCTTGCATCATAAGAAGGAAATTTTCCGTGTTTACTCTACACTCAGGCAGGAATTCCAGCACATGCGCACCTGGGTGTAAACCGGAAGATTGCAAAGGCTTGCTTCTGCTTATGAACTTTGCATAATGCCCGTTTCCCGGAACAGGCTAACCAGCAGGCTTTTACATGATTAATGACGTCATCACCCCAGAATTTGATGAGAACGGGCGGCCATTGCGCCGGATCCGCAGCTTTGTGCGCCGCCAGGGTCGCTTAACCAAAGGCCAGCAGCAGGCGCTGGACACCCTGTGGCCGGTCATGGGAGTGGAATATCAGCCTGAGCCTGTTGACCTGCCCGCGCTGTTTGGACGCGAAGCACCGGTGACGCTGGAGATTGGCTTTGGCATGGGAGCATCGCTGGTGACGATGGCGCAGAACACGCCGCATCAGAACTTCCTGGGTATTGAAGTGCATGCGCCAGGCGTGGGTGCCTGTCTGGCCGCCGCCAGCGAAGCCGATCTGCAGAACCTGCGGGTGATGTGCCATGACGCGGTGGAAGTGCTGGAGAAGATGATTCCGGACAACTCGCTGCGCATGGTTCAGCTCTTCTTCCCCGATCCGTGGCATAAAGCGCGTCACAATAAGCGCCGTATTGTTCAGGTGCCCTTCGCCGAGCTGGTGATGCGTAAGCTGAAGCTGGGCGGCGTGTTCCATATGGCGACCGACTGGGAAGCCTACGCAGAGCATATGCTGGAAGTGATGAACAGCATCGATGGCTATCGCAACCAGTCAGAACAACAGAACTATGTGCCGCGTCCTGAGACGCGTCCACTGACCAAGTTTGAGCAGCGCGGGCAGCGTTTAGGCCACGGCGTATGGGATTTAATGTTTGAGAGGGTGAAATAATGGCCACACAACGCAGCCGCCGTTTACGTAAAAAACTGCACATCGACGAGTTTCAGGAACTGGGCTTCTCGGTAGCCTGGCGCTTCCCGGAAGGCACCAGCGAAAGCGAAATTGATGAGACGCTGAACCAGTTCATCAATGAAGCGATCGATCCTAACGGCCTGGCCTTTGATGGCAGCGGCTACCTGGTGTGGGAAGGTCTGGTTTGCCTGCAGAAAACCGGCAAATGCACCGATGAGCATCGTGCACTGGTGCGCAAATGGCTGGAAGATCACAAGCTGCAGGATGTGCAGATGACGGAACTCTTTGACGTCTGGTGGGACTAAATCGTCACACCGTGTCGGGCTGAGGCCCGATCAGAGAGTTTCAGAGCCGATCTTAGGGAGTGGATATGATGCGTAAAGCGCTTCTTGCTGTACTGCTGGTGGCAGCAACTCAGGCTCAGGCAGCCTATGAATGCAGCGTCAGGCCGCAGGACGATGTGGTCATCAGACCGCAGAGCGTGCAGGTGGTCGGTGCCAGTGGCAACATGGAAATCTCGCCGCAGGGCGACGTGCAGTTCAATGGACAGAAGGTCACGCTTGATACAGCCGGACGCCAGAAAGCGATCGATTACCAGAACGCGCTGCGTCGCGATCTGCCGTGGATCGACAGCGGGGCGACATCCCGTCTGGAGAAAGGGCGGGCGGCGCTGGATCGGGTTATCGTTGAAAAACTGGGCACCGACAGCAACGTGCGTAACCGCCTGACCACGCTGAATGGTCAGCTCAAACAGCAGATGAACCGCATCATTGAACACCGTGAAGACGGTCTGACGTTCCACCATCAGGCGATTGATCAGGTTCGTGCCGAAGGTGAAAGGCTGGTGCAGTCCACGCTGGGCGGCGTGATGCAGGATAGTCTGAATGAGATGGGCAGTAAGCAGGGCAGCGGCGGCAGTAACCCGTTGCAGGCGATTATGGGCAATCTGGGCGGTCTGCAACAGTCGATTCAGGCTGAATGGAGCAAGCAGGAGCAGGATTTCCAGAACTTCGGTCACGAAGTGTGTAATCGCGTTATTTCGCTGGAAGATCAGCGTAAACAGCTTACCAGCGCACTGAAAAAATAAGTTAATGCCTCAGCCTGCCGGGCTGAGGCACCTTTCTTACTCTTCCGCTAAGAACAGCTCCAGCAGCGAATTCAGAAACAGCTTCCCTTTCTCCGTAATCTGCCACTGCTCCAGGGTTTCCGTGACATAACCGGCGGCGATTGCGGCATCCATCTGCGGACGGATTGCCTGCTCGGATAAACCGGTGTAGCGGCTGAATTCATCGCGCGGCGCGGCTTCCAGCAGGCGAAAGCGGTTCATGAAATATTCAAACGGCTTGTCGCTATCAGCCACCTCATACTGCTTCTCGCGATAGTTACCCTGCATGAAGCCACGCGGATGACGGGTTTTCACCGTGCGGACAATGCGGCCATCCGGCTGCGTCAGCTTGCCGTGTGCGCCACAGCCAATTCCCAGGTAGTCGCCGAAACGCCAGTAGTTGAGGTTGTGCTCGCAGCGATAACCCGGCTTCGCGTAGGCAGAGGTTTCATACTGCTGATAACCGGCGGCCCGCAGCAGCTGGTCGCCCTGTTCGAAAATATCCCACAGCGCATCATCATCCGGCAGCACCGGCGGGCGTGAGCCAAACAGGGTGTTGGGTTCGATGGTGAGCTGATACCAGGAGAGATGCGGCGGATTAAGCGCAATCGCCTGACGCAAATCGTCGAGCGCTTCTTCCAGCGACTGGTCCGGCAGGCCATGCATCAGGTCGAGGTTGAAGCTGCGCAGTGACAGCGAGTCTGCCAGCTCAGCGGCGCGCACGGCCTCTCCCGGGCCATGAATGCGGCCCAGACGCTGCAGCTTTTGCGGACTGAAACTCTGTACGCCAATTGAAATACGGTTGATACCGGCGCGCTGATAGGCGCTGAACCGGTCTGCTTCCACGGTGCCTGGATTGGCTTCCATGGTCACTTCCGCATCCGGGGAGAGCGTCAGGCGTGCCCGCACGCCATCCATCAGCATCTGCATCGCGCTGCTGCTCAGCAGGCTGGGCGTGCCGCCACCAATGAAAATCGTGCGCACTTCCCGGCCATTAATCAGCGGCAGGTCGATCTCCAGGTCGCGTAGCAGGTGCTGCACGTATTCAACGTGCGGCACCTCATCTTTCAGCGCGTGGGAGTTAAAATCACAGTAAGGGCACTTCTGTACGCACCACGGAATGTGGATGTAGAGACTTAACGGCGGCAGATTAGGCATTACGCATCGCTTCCAGCAACAGCGTCAATGCTTTACCCCGGTGAGAAACGGCACCTTTTTCCGCTTTGCTGAGCTCAGCCGCGGTTTTACCCAGCGCCGGGACAAAGAAAATCGGGTCATAACCAAAGCCACCGGTGCCAGAGGCAGCGCGGGTGATTTCTCCCTGCCAGCTGCCGTGGAACACCAGCGGCGTCGGGTCTTCTGCATGACGCAGATAGACCAGCACGCAGTGAAACTGCGCCTGACGCTGACCGTCCGGCACGGCTTCCAGCGCTGCCAGCAGCTTATCCAGGTTCTGCTGATCGCTGGCCGCTTCACCCGCGTAGCGCGCTGAATAGATGCCGGGTGCGCCGCCCAGCGCATCCACGGCCAGGCCGGAGTCGTCGGCAATCGCCGGTAGTCCGGTGATCTGCGCCGCGTGACGCGCTTTGAGAATGGCGTTCTCGATAAAGGTCAGGCCGGTCTCTTCCGCCGATTCAACCCCAAGGTCCGTCTGTGCGACGATATCCAGACCAAAGGCGGAGAGTAACTCCGCCAGCTCACGCACTTTGCCGGGATTGCCGGTGGCGAGGACAACTTTTTGCATAACAGTTCCAGTTTGATTCATTTACAGCAGATACCAGAGACCCGGGAACAGGTCCATGCCGAGAAAATTCAGGGCATACAGCACCAGGATGACGATCATCGCAGAGAAGTCGATGCCGCCCATCGCAGGCAGAATACGGCGAACAGGGGCCATCATCGGCTCGGTTAACTGCACCAGCAGATAATCGATCGGGCCACGGCCCTGGCTGATCCAGCTCATCAGGGAGCGAATAATAATGACCCAGAAGACCAGATAGCCGGCGGATTTCACCAGCGACAGCAGGCCGACCAGCAGATTGGTGGGATCGACCGAGAACGTGCCCACCTGAATCAGCAGCAAAATCGGGTATTTCAGCGTGGTCAGCACAAAGGCCAGCAGCAGCGAGGCGGTATCAATCGGCCCCAGAGCGGGCAGTATGCGGCGCAGTGGCTTGACAACAGGCTGTGTCACTTTAACGACAAACTGCGCCACCGGATTGTAAAAATCGCAGCGGGACCACTGCATCCAGATGCGCAACAGCAGCACCATGACGTAGAGATCGATCAGCGTTTTTACTAAAAACGTCAGTGTTAACATGAAGTTCCTCTGTTATTGTTGTGAGTTGTGCGCGTAATCACGTGCGCCAAAAATGGCGGTGCCGATACGCACCATCGTACTGCCTGCGGCGATGGCCGCCTCCATGTCATCGCTCATCCCCAGCGAAAGCGTATCGATACCAGAATAGTGCTGTTGCAACTGCCGGAAGGCTTCCGCCATCTGCTGACACACCGCCAGCTGCCGCGCGTAATCACTTTCCGCCGCCGGAATCGCCATCAATCCCCGCAGCCGCAGTTGCGGCAGGGCCGCAATTTGCTCCGCCAGCCCGGAAACGGCCTCCAGCATGATGCCAGATTTGCTGTTCTCGTCACTGATATTTACCTGAATTAACACATTCAGCGGTGGCAGCGAGGCGGGCCGCTGATCGTTGAGCCGCTGCGCAATGCGCGGGCGGTCAAGGGTGTGACACCAGGCAAAATGTTCGGCCACCAGACGGCTTTTGTTCGACTGCAACGGGCCGATGAAGTGCCACTCCAGCTCAGGATGTGCGGCCAAGGCCTGGACCTTTTCAACCCCTTCCTGAACGTAATTTTCACCGAAGGCAATCTGGCCAGCGGCAAAGGCTTCTTCGACCGCGCTCGCAGGTTTGGTTTTACTGACTGCAAGCAGGGTAATTTCTTCTGGAGCGCGGCCGCAACGCGCGGCAGCGGCGGCGATTCGCTGCCGCACTTGCTGTAGGTTCTGCTGGATTGAAGTCATAGTCAGGAGACATCATGAATCTGGATGAAATGGTGGGGCTTAGTGTAAAGCATAATGCCGCCGATCTGCACCTTTGCAGCGGACATTTGCCCTACTGGCGGCGGCAGGGAAGGCTGGAGCCGATTCCGCAGCAGGCCAGGCTCTCTGCAGGCTGGATGGCGCAGTTTACGGCACGCTGGCTCAGTGACCCGCAGCGTCAGAAGCTGGAGAGTGCAGGGCAGCTCGATTTCGCCCTCAGCCTGACCTGCGGCCAGCGTCTGCGTGCAAATCTGTTTATGCAGCGCAACGGCCTGTCACTGGCGCTGCGCATTATCGCCACGGCGTGCCCGACGCTGGAGAGCCTGCAACTGCCCGCCGTTGTGCCTGCGCTGCTGGCGCAGCAGGATGGGCTGATTCTGGTGACCGGTGCGACCGGCAGCGGTAAATCCACCACGCTGGCGGCGCTGGTCGATGCGCTGAACCGTGAGCAGGCGCGCCATATCATCACGCTGGAAGACCCGATTGAATTTATCCATCACAGCCAGCAGTCGCTGATCCAGCAGCGCGAAGTTGGCCTGCACTGTGGGTCGTTTCCGCAGGGGGTAAAGGCGGCACTGCGTGAAGATCCCGACGTCATCCTGCTGGGCGAATTACGCGACAGCGACACCATTCGTCAGGCGCTGACGGCGGCAGAGACAGGCCATCTGGTGCTGGCAACGCTGCACACGCGGGGCGCTGCCCAGGCGGTGGATCGCCTGGTGGATGTTTTTCCGGCGGAGGAGAAGCAGCTGGTGCGCACGCAGCTGGCAGGCAGCCTGAAAGCGGTGATAGCACAGCGGCTGGTGCCGTCTGTTGCCGGATCGCGCATCGGGCTGTTTGAGGTGCTGATCGCCACACCGGGCATTATGAATCTGATCCGTGAGGGCAAGATGCACCAGATCCCCGCGCTGCTGCAGACCGGCGCACAGGCCGGTATGCAGACGTTTGAGCAGAGCCGGCTGGCGCGTCAGGTAGCCGGTCTGATTGAGTCAGAAGGTCAGTAATGGTTTTCGAACCAGTCCTGCAAAATGATGGCAGCGGACTGTGAATCGACCGACCCTTTATTGAGCGCACGGTAGCCGCCACGCTCAAACAGGCCAGCACGCGCTTCGACCGTACTGAGTCGTTCATCCTGTAATTCGACCCGGATGCCAAAACGACCGTGCAGGCGGTTGGCAAATTTACGCGCGCGGTCAGTCAGCGGCTGCTCAGTGCCATCCATATTCAGTGGTAAGCCGACCACCACGAAATCGGGCTGCCACTCTTTCAGCAGCTTTTCAATCACCAGCCAGTCCGGGATGCCATCCTGCGCTTTAAGGGCGGTCAGCGGACGGGCGCTGCCCGTGAGTTGCTGACCGACGGCGACACCAATACTTTTGGTGCCAAAGTCGAAACCTAACAGAGTTTGAGTTGACATCAGGCGTGTCCGGCGTCGCTGGCCATATTGTGAATATCGACGCCGATACTGCGCGCCGCTTCACGCCAGCGCTCAGAAATGGGCGTCTGGAACAGGATATTGCTGTTGGCTGGCGTGGTCAGCCAGGCATTTTCCATCAGCTCATTTTCCAGCTGATCTTTTTCCCAGGCGCAGTAACCCAGCGCCACCAGCACATTGGTGGGTTGAGACGCGGTGCCGATCGACTCCAGCACGTCACGGGACGTGGTAATGATCGTATTATCTGAGACCCGGATGCTGGAGGTAAAAGTGCGTTGTGCTGAGTGCAGAATAAAGCCGCGATCTTCCGCCAGCGGACCGCCGGTAAACACCGGTTTATCCAGCTTGATCGCCGGATCGCGATCGTCAGCAGAGATTTTCAGCTTCTTCAGAATGCCTTCAACCGTCAGATTTTCCATGGGTTTATTGATGATAAGTCCCATTGCACCCTCTTCGTTGTGTTCGCAGAGATAGACCACAGAACGTTTGAAGAAAGGATCCTGCAATGAAGGCATGGCAATCAAAAAGTGATGTTGTAAATTCATTCTCACACGATGTACCAAAAAATAACCGGCACGCTATGGCCGCACCGGTATTGGGTTGATCACGGAGCCACGCCCCGGCTTCTTGCTCAGCCCAGGCGCTTCTCAATGGCATCCATCAACATGCCGGTGATGGAGATCGGGAACGCAGCCTCAATTTCACGAATGCAGGTTGGGCTGGTCACGTTAACTTCAGTCAGTTTATCACCGATGATGTCCAGACCGACAAAAATCAGTCCTTTTGCTTTCAGCGTCGGGCCAACACGGCGTGCAATTTCCCAGTCGCTTTCGCTCAGCGCACGCGCTTCACCGCGACCACCGGCGGCGAGATTACCCCGGGTTTCACCGCCCTGCGGGATACGCGCCAGGCAGTAAGGCACGGGCTCGCCATCCACAACCAGCACGCGTTTGTCGCCTTCTTTAATCGCCGCAATGTAGTTCTGCGCCATACAGAAACGGCTCTCATGCTCGGTCAGGGTTTCGGTAATAACGCCAAAATTAGGGTCGTCTTTCTTCACGCGGAAGATTGACGCCCCGCCCATGCCATCCAGCGGCTTCATGATGATGTCGCCATGTTCCTGCCAGAATGCGCGCAGCTGCGCTTTGCTGCGGGTCACCAGGGTGTCAGGCGTGAACTCAGCAAACCAGGCGGTGTAGAGCTTTTCGTTACAGTCACGCAGGCTCTGCGGTTTGTTAACGATCAGCGTGCCCAGCTCTTCAGCGCGTTCCAGAATGTAGGTCGCATAGATGAACTCGGTGTCGAATGGCGGATCTTTACGCATCAGCACCACGTTGAGGTCAGCCAGCGGGATCACCTGCTCACTGCCAAACTGATACCAGTTGTCAGGGTTCTGCTCAACACTCAGCAGGCGGGTGCGGGCAGACGCGACGCCACCACGCATGGAGAGATCGTGCATCTCCATGTAGTGAATTTCGTAACCACGGCGCTGTGCTTCCAGCAGCATGGCGAAGCTGGAGTCTTTTTTAATATTGATGGACGAAATAGGGTCCATCACGATGCCAAGTTTAATCATTATTATCTCCTCGGTAAGGCGGCATTTGCCGCCTCGTCTGGTTCGGTCTGCAGTGGGCCGATCGGTCAGGACATCATGCCTGCGCTCTTTCCGCTGAAAGTATCGCTTAACCCAGGTCGCCAAACCTCACCTGAAGTGCCGTAATGGCCGTCAGCGCGGTGGTTTCGGTACGCAAGACCCGTGGGCCAAGCAGAATGTCAGTAAAGTCGTGCTGCGCCGTCATCGCAATCTCGTCCGCAGACAAGCCGCCTTCAGGGCCAATCAGCAGTCGTACCCGCTCAACAGGCTGTGGCAGCGTGTTGATGCTGTGGCTGGCACGGGGGTGCAGGTTGAGCTTCAGGCCGCTGTCGGCCTCTGCACACCAGGCTTCCAGCGTCATCGCGTCACGAATCTCCGGCACGCGATTACGGCCACACTGCTCGCAGGCGGCAATAGCAATTTTCTGCCACTGCTGAATCTTCTTTGCCAGACGCTCAGCATCAAGCTTTACGCCACAGCGCTCGGAAAACAACGGTGTAATGACATTCACGCCCAGTTCGATCGATTTCTGGATAGTGAACTCCATTTTTTCACCGCGCGACATCACCTGACCTAAATGCAGATGTAAGGGTGACTCGCGATCGTCCGGCTGGCTCTCTGTGACCGATACTTTTACACGCTTTTTATCAACATGCGTGATCTCTGCTGCAAAAGTCAGATTAGTGCCATCAAAGAGTTCCAGACGCTGGCCTGGCGTCATCCGGAGTACCCGGCCCACATGATTGGATGCATCTTCATCCAGGGTAATTTCACTGCCGATGTCTACTGGCCCGGCGTGGTAGATGCGAGGTATGCGCATAAGATTCCTGAGACCGGACGCCGCGCTGCAGCGGCGTCATGGAAAAAGAGCTAGTGTAGGGCAGGGATTTTAATGCTGGCAAGCCTGCTGCACATAAGGATTGTGATTGCCCTGAACCTTTGCAATACGCTGGTCGCGTTCGCATTCCCAAATCGTTACGGGATAGAGCCTGTTCCAGACGGTAAACAGCTGCGTCTGCTGGCGCGAAATGCGCAGATGATACTGGTCGCGCATATAGAAATAGGTGCGTGCAATGGCACCGCGCGCACGCGCGGGGGGCTCTGCCTGTTTAAGTTTAAAGTCGATCTTCATCTCACACTGGCCGTACTGCTTCTCGCTGCCGTTCCATTGACTGTAGGCGAAGTTACCACGGTCGCCATTCACTTCACCCACGGCGGGCTGAAGGTTATGCAAATCAGTTTCGATGCGGCGATAGTCGGGGTCCTTGCTGCAGTTTTTGCGACCACCGTCCTGCCAGCACTGGCGCTGATGGCCAAACTCCCAGGCCGGCATGACATGTTCCCACTCAATGCGCCCGGCGCGACTGGCGTTTTTGCGCACCTGATAGCCACAGCTGTTGAGATCGGGAATGCCCTTTTTGCCCTGCCACTGAATCTTACAGCCGCAATAAAAAGAGCCCGGCGCATCAGCGTTGATCGCTGCCGCAAAGGTTTTGGCCTGCTGGAAGTTATTTTGATGATAGTTGTTCAGATTGAGGGCGTCAGCGGCAGGGGCAAACAGCAGCGCAACGGCCAGACTTAGTATGCGAGACATATTACTGAATTCTTCCTGGTACGAAAAAGGGCGGCAGGTTAACAGAATGAGGAATAGGGCGGAATGGGACGTGTTCTCAGGATGCAACAAACTCGCCTGCGGTAAGCAGGCTGCCGCAGTGCACACAGCGATATTCACTCTCTTTACGCAGCACCCGATTGTGGCGACGAACCGTGAGCTGATGCTGCTGGCACTGACAGCGGTAAGCAAAGGTGTTGCTGCGCACGGAGGCGATTTCAAACTGATGGGTGCGTCGTGCCGGAACGCCCAGCACCTGCTCCATCATCCACTTCCACTCTTTGCCGTGCGGTGCAACGCGACCAAACTGTTTCCACACCAGCAGATGCGCCAGCTCGTGCGGCACCACTTCATCAATAAACGCCTGCTGGTTTTCCAGCAGCAGCACCGGATTGATGCGGATCTCCCAGGCCGCCAGCCATGCGGTGCCCGCCGCCGTACCCCGCTGCTGATAGAGCAGCGTCGGTTCCGGGTAATGCGTTTTCAGTGCCTGATTGGCACGCGCAAGCGACTGGCGCAGTGAGCGCATCACAGCCTGCTGCAGGGCAATGGGGAGACGAGGTGTTTTCATGGCGCTCAGAATAATCGCCGCCGCCCAGGAACTCAACGTTACCCGCGAAAACGGCCGCACAGCGACTATACTCATCCGCCAGTTTCACTCTGACGATCCACTGCAGGCATGCGGTCTGAAGTGCCCCTGCTATTGGCTGAAATTTCTGGATTAAATATTGTTACGGCCTTTTTTAGAATATCCTGTTAAGACGGTTCACTGCAGAGTGAATGGATCAGAAGCGGAAGGCATAGTGTACGGACAACGCAATGAAAAATAATAACATCAGGAAGCAGCGTATTGTGCTGGTTACCGATCTCATGGCAGGCCGTGGTGGTATGGAGAATGTGACCTGCCAGTTGATCACCGCCCTGAATGCGGAACCCGAAACGGAAGCAGGGCTGTTTATTATCAACAGCGGAGAAGAGAGCCACTCCCGTGCCTGGACCGCTAACGCTGTGCTGGCAGAAAGCGTCTGCACGCTACGAAATAAGAAAATAAAAAATTTTATTCACACGCTGAGAATGGCCGCCTTCTTTCGTCGCTACCAGCCCGATCATGTTCTGACCCTTAACACTATCCCCTGCCTGATGGCGCGCCGGGCCATTACGCTCTCAGGACGTAAAATCGTGTTGTCGAGCTGGATGCACCTGCCACCGCGGGAACGCTACCGTCCCCATTATCTGCTGCGGGCCGATCATCATTTTGCCATCAGTAATCAAATTAAAGAGCAGCTGGTGGAGTCAGGCGTACGCGCGACGGACGTTGACGTCATCTATAACCCAATCCGGCGCAATGACGTAGTTATCGGCAGACCCCAGGCGCTGAGGTTTCTCTACATTGGTCGCGTCCATTTTCAGCGGCAGAAACAGCTTAAAGATCTGTTTGATGCCCTGCAGCAGCTGGATGCACCCTGGACGCTGGACATTGTCGGTGACGGGGAAGATCTGACCCAGTGTCAGCATTACGTGGCACAACTGGGAATTCAGGATCGTATTACCTGGCATGGGTGGCAGGAGAACGCCTGGGAGTATGTCAGCCGCCATATTAAACAGGTGACCTGCCTGCTCATGACCTCTAACTTCGAAGGCTTTCCGCTGATCCTGCTGGAGGCGATGTCGCGGGGGGTTTACTGCGTTTCATCTGACTGCGTCAGCGGCCCGGCGGAAATTATTCAGAACGGTCTTAATGGTCAACTCTACCCCACCAATGACAGCATGGCGCTTGCCGCTATTCTCAACGCCATGAGCGGGGATTTTCACTTCCCCGAGCATCAGGTTATCAAAGCGAGCATCACCGGTTTTTATGAGGAAAATTATATGAAGCACCTGATGAGTGCGTTTAACCGCCTGACCGAGGTTAAGCATGACGAATGAAGCCAGACGCAATGGGTTAACGTTAATGGTTAATTTTTCAGTTATTGCGCTCTGTCTGGCGCTGTCGCTGAATATGTTTGTTACCGGCCTGCCGCAAAAAATATTCTATCTGGTCTCTTATCTCTCCGTCGCATCCGTGTTGTATGGCGTGATACGCAGGCGGGGGGACTTTAAAGAGAACGGTTTTTATATCGCCCTCTTTGCTGTGCTGATTGTCTTTGCGCTGATCCGTTTGTTCTGGGCCATCCACACGAAGGGGATTGAGACCGCCCCCTCAAACGATGCCATCACCAATATCGGCAACTATCTGCTGGGGGCGAAGCGGCTGTTGCTGGGAGCCTTTGTGCTGCTCAGCCTGGCGATTTACGGCAACCGGGTCTCTGTGATCACGCTGCGCGCAGGGAAAGTGTTAATCCTGGTGGGGCTGCTGATTACGCTGGGCTTCGGCATTCATGAGCACCTCTACACCGAGAATATCCGCATCAAGCTCACCACCGAAGCGGCGTCCATGTCCTCTTACATGATTCTGTTTATCTACTGTGCCTGGCTGTGGCTGAGCCGTTACGAGACGCACGCATACTGGAAGATTGCCGATATCGCTGTGCTGGCTGTGACTTTTGCCCTGCTCTACCTCTGTGGCACCCGCGTGACGCTGATTGCGCTGATTGCCGTGGGGCTTCTGTTCCTGTTGCAGACCTGGCGGCTGACGCTGCTGACAAACTGGCGCATTAGCGCACTGCTGGTGGGTGTGCTGGCGGTGCTGATCCTGATGACCAGTAACCGCTGGGTAGAGGGGGTTCAGGATATTGAGAACTATGGCTCAAACAGCTCGACCTCGCTGGGCGCACGTGTGGCTATCTGGAGCGGGGCGGTTAACTTTATTGAGCATCATGGCGGGTTTGCCACGCCGGATGCGCGTACCACCGAGGCGCGTCAGTTCATCACGGCTCACTATCCTCAGAATGTTGAAGGCTACACCAACGTTAAGTACAACATGCACAACGAGTTTCTGGAGGTGACAACGCTGCAGGGCTGGGTGGGAATGTTATCTCTGGCGCTGCTCTACTTGGCTGTACTGGCTGGCTGGCTGAAGAAGTGCGATTTGCGCGGTGCGGCGCTGCCAGTGCTGGCACTGTTTATCTGCGGCCTGACCGACTCGGTACTGCCTTACAATCAGACCGCCACCATTTTCATCATGGCGCTGGCGCTCTGTTGTTTAGGGCGGTCGCTGCCGGTAAGGCGAGTGAATACCCTTTAGGGATGCATTGAACCAATAAAAACGGCGGGGTTTCCAGAGAAACCCCGCCGTTTTTTTTACCGCGTTTTTTGCCGCGTAATGTTAGTCGCGTGAACCGATGTCGCGCAGTTTTTTACCGGCCATCAGATTACGCTCGATGTGCTCCAGCGAGACGTTTTTGGTCTCAGGGATCAGCATCAGCGTCAGCAGAATGAAGAACAGGTTAAGCAGTGCGTAGACCCAGAAGGTGTTCGCGTTGCCCAGCGTATTCAGCATCGTCAGGAAGGTTGCACCCACGATCATGTTGGCGATCCAGTTGGTGGTGGTGGATACGGTGATACCAAAATCGCGGCCTTTCAGCGGCTGAATCTCGGAACAGAGTACCCAGATCAACGGACCGGCTGACATGGCAAAGCCAACGATAAACATCAGCAGCATACCCACAGCAAAGTACTGTGCGCCCTGCGAGTGGATGCCAAAGTGCAGCATCGTACCCAGCACGCCCATACCGGCTGCCATCACCATAAAGCCCAGAATCAGGGTAGGTTTACGCCCCCAGCGATCCACCAGACCAATGGCGATAAAGGTCGCCAGTACGTTGACCAGACCGACAATCACTGTGCCCCACATCTGCTGAGTGGTGTTGGCGAAGCCCGCGATTTCAAAGATTTTTGGCGCGTAATACATGATGACGTTCATGCCGGTAAACTGCTGCATGACCTGCAACAGGATGCCGAGATAGACCGCACGACGGAAGTGGCTGCTGCTGGTGAACAGACCCCAGCCAGACTGTTTGATCTTCAGGCTTTCACGAATCTCTTCCAGCTCACGTTTTGCCTGCTCACTGGTGTCACGCAGACGATCCAGCACGCGTTGTGCATCGCGGAAGTTGCCTCGCGCCGCCAGCCAGCGTGGGCTGTTTGGCAGGAAGAACACACCGATCAGCAGCAGCAGGGCCGGGATGGTGATGATGCCCAGCATCCA
Source organism: Pantoea sp. GD03673 (assembly GCF_029844725.1). GTDB lineage: Bacteria > Pseudomonadota > Gammaproteobacteria > Enterobacterales > Enterobacteriaceae > Pantoea. Next base: position 168,918 of record NZ_JAOCKJ010000006.1, on the reverse strand, counting down.
GCGCCAGTTGCCGGTAAAGCTGAAGGCGGTATCAGACAGGTAAGCACCCAGAATACCGATGGTGATCATCAGCTGGTAAAGCGAAATCATACTGCCGCGAATTTTTTCCGGCGCGATCTCAGAAAGATAGAGCGGGGCGGTGTAAGAGGCGATACCCACTGCCAGACCCAGCAGAACGCGGGCGCTGATCAGCATTTCCGGGTTTGGCGACATTGCCGACCAGAGTGAACCGATAACAAACAGAATTGCACCGGCCATCAGGCTTTTTTTACGCCCCAGACGGGATGACATCCAGCCGCTGCCGATAGCACCCACCGCCGCACCAAACATCATGGAACTGACGATCCACTCCTGCTGATGAGGGGTAACGTTAAAGTCCTTTGCGATAAACGGCAGAGCACCGGCGATAACGCCGATATCCAGACCGAACAGCAGTCCCGCAAGGGCCGCCAGAAAGCAGACAAATAAGGTCATCGCCTTATTTGAAGTTCTGCTTTTGTGTGTATTGCCAGGCATTGTAGCCTCCAGGTTTATCCATCATTGTTTTTATCAATGTTAAAAAACCTTTTGCGGGAAAAAAGTGAGGCTGATCACATCAGTGTAATCGCTTACACACGCTGAAACCCTGAAATTCAGCATATTTTTCCCGGAAAGATTAATTAACCAGTGAGGTATAGCACTCATTAAGTTTCTGACAATGCTCTGTTTAATGGCTATCAGACGACGCTGAAAATAACGCATTTTCAGCATAATAACCACGTGCGTTAATTCCTAAATGCCAGAAATACAAAGCATTTCAATTTGTAATCGTTAACATTTTGTTGTCAGAAAAAGCGAAAAGAAGTGTAGCTGAGAACTGAAAGTTTGCTGCAGCGTGAAGGAGAGGCCAGGCAGATTTGTTTTTAACCCCTCAGTCGGTCGCCAGCGACAGCGCGGGTCCGGCGTTCAGCATGCGTGCGGAAGAGAGCATTCTCCGGTCAGCAATGGGGCGGAAAAGGCAATAAAAAACCCCGCCACACGGGCAGGGTTTTCATCAACAGCGGCTTTCGTTACAGGCCAGCGGCTTCACGCAGCAGCGCAGCTTTGTCGGTTTTTTCCCATGGGAAATGTTCACGACCAAAGTGACCGTAAGCAGCGGTCTCTTTATAGATTGGGTGCAGCAGATCCAGCATCTGAATCAGACCATATGGACGCAGGTCGAAGAATTCGCGGACCAGCAGGGTGAGCTGTTCGGTAGAGATTTTCTCGGTGCCGAAGGTTTCCACCATGATAGAGGTCGGTTCAGCGACGCCGATAGCGTAGGACACCTGGATTTCACAACGGTCAGCCAGACCCGCCGCCACGATGTTTTTCGCCACGTAACGCGCTGCATAGGCTGCAGAGCGGTCAACTTTGGATGGATCTTTACCCGAGAACGCACCGCCGCCATGACGTGCCATGCCGCCGTAGGTGTCCACGATAATTTTACGACCGGTCAGACCGCAATCGCCCATCGGGCCGCCGATCACAAAGCGACCGGTTGGGTTGATGTGATATTTGGTTGAGGCGCTCAGCCACTCTGCTGGCAGAACCGGCTTGATGATCTCTTCCATCACCGCTTCCTGCAGATCTTTCTGACTGATGGATTCAGCGTGCTGGGTGGAGAGCACAACGGCATCGATGCCGACGATTTTGCCATCGTCATACTGGAAAGTGACCTGGCTTTTGGCATCCGGACGCAGCCACGGCAGCGTACCGTTTTTACGGACTTCAGCCTGACGCTGGACCAGACGGTGCGCATAGGTCACCGGCGCAGGCATCAGAACGTCTGTCTCGTTGGTGGCATAGCCGAACATCAGGCCCTGGTCGCCCGCGCCCTGTTCCAGCGGATCGGTGCGGTCAACGCCCTGATTGATATCCTGAGACTGTTTACCAATCGCGCTTAATACCGCGCAGGAGTTGGCATCAAAGCCCATATCGGAATGAACATAGCCGATTTCACGTACGGTGTTGCGGGTGATCTCTTCGATATCGACCCAGGCGCTGGTGGTGATTTCACCGCCAACCAGCACCATACCGGTTTTAACGTAAGTTTCGCAGGCCACGCGCGCTTTAGGATCCTGTTCAAGGATCGCATCCAGCACAGCATCGGAGATCTGGTCGGCGATTTTATCGGGATGTCCTTCTGATACGGACTCGGACGTAAAAAGGTGTTTAGCCATTCTGTTCTTTACCTTAAATATGGTTTGAGTACGACTGCATAGCGCCAGTGAGGTTGTCTGACCTGACGCCCCTTCAGGCAAAGCCGCGAGCAGTGAGGATGTGTCAGCACAACGGGCCAACACCGCCTGGATAGTAACCTGTTTAGATGGAAAACCATCTGGACGGCTATTTTAGGATAGAGGATAAACCAATTACCAGCCCTTTTTCTGTTTCAGCATTTAACCTGTTATCGTTATCGACATAATTTGCTGACACTTCACGCAATTCCCGGATAATCTTTTTGCATTTACCGGCTGTAAACTGTATAAAATGCCGCTGCTTCGATAGCAGCAGCAAGGATGACGCCGCTGTTTGCGTCGCGCCTGTCGGACTCTGATCTGGCTTTCACCCAGGTTGTTTTCCATGTGCCCCTGGCATATGCGGAGGTGATACAAGTAATGAACCACGCTTTTTCTTCTTCCGGTTCTCTGCGCTGCGGCGTGGCGCTGGGTCTCTCCTGCTTCCCATCTGTTTCTCTTTCCTGCCGATGCGGTAATTTTACCGACACAGGCGCCGGCTAATCTTTATCTCTGCCCGATCGGTTTTGTCTCTTCCCTGCGCCCGCGCAGCGGAACGACGCAGATTATCCATGGTCAATACTGATCGGTTAAATGTTCTCTGTTTTAACGGAGATGGCCAGGGTGTTTTACACTTAACTCTCATGCGTGAATCGCGCTGACGGCAACGTCAGGAGAACAGGACAGTGCGTTTAATGTGGCAACAGGTTTTCAGATTAGCGGCCATAAAGCCGGTTAACAGTTTCATCTTTCAACGGAAAATTGAGGTTCGCGATGTCTGACGACATGAAGAATATCAAAGGTTCGTCAGCTGGCGAACAGGGTACACTCCGCTCCATGCAGGAGGTTGCAATGAACGATCAGGATGCGAGCAAAATGTTGCGCACGTACAACATCGCCTGGTGGGGCAACAACTATTACGACGTAAACGAACTGGGCCACATCAGTGTCTGCCCCGATCCGGATCGCCCGGATGTCCGCGTCGATTTAGCCCGCCTGGTGAAAGAGCGCGAAGCACAGGGGCAGCGTCTGCCCGCCTTGTTCTGCTTCCCGCAGATCCTGCAGCATCGTCTGCGCTCGATCAACGCGGCCTTTAAACGTGCGCGTGAGTCCTATGGTTACAAAGGCGACTACTTCCTGGTTTATCCGATTAAAGTTAACCAGCACAAACGCGTCATTGAGTCGCTCATCCACTGCGGCGAGCCGCTGGGACTGGAAGCTGGCTCGAAAGCAGAGCTGATGGCCGTCCTGGCTCATGCCGGACAGACCCGCTCGGTGATCGTCTGTAACGGCTATAAAGACCGCGAATATATTCGTCTGGCACTGATCGGCGAGAAGATGGGTCACAAGGTCTATCTGGTGCTGGAGAAGATGACCGAAGTGCGGCTGGTGCTGGAAGAGGCGGAGCGTCTGAATGTGGTGCCGCGTCTTGGTATCCGTGCGCGTCTGGCTTCACAGGGCTCCGGTAAATGGCAGTCGAGCGGCGGCGAAAAGTCGAAGTTTGGCCTCTCCGCTACCCAGGTGCTGAAACTGGTTGAGATCATGCGTGAAGCGGGTCGCATCGACAGTCTGCAGCTGCTGCACTTCCATCTGGGGTCGCAGATGTCTAACATCCGCGACATCGCGACCGGTGTGCGTGAGTCGGCACGCTTCTACGTTGAACTGGCGAAGCTGGGCGTCAACATCAAGTGTTTCGACGTCGGCGGCGGTCTGGGTGTCGACTACGAAGGAACGCGCTCGCAGTCTGACTGCTCAGTGAACTATGGCCTGAATGAGTACGCCAACAACGTTATCTGGGCGATTGGCGCGGCCTGTGATGAGCACGGTCTTGACCATCCGACGGTGATCACCGAGTCGGGTCGTGCCGTGACCGCGCACCACACGGTGCTGGTCTCCAACATCATCGGCGTGGAACGTAACGAGTTCAGCGAACCCGAAACGCCGGATGTGGATGCACCGCGTCCAATCCTCAGCATGTGGGAAACCTGGCAGGAGATGCACGAGCCGAACACGCGCCGTTCGCTGCGTGAATGGCTGCATGACAGCCAGATGGACCTGTTTGATATCCATACCGGCTACTCGTCCGGCACCTACGATCTCAAGCAGCGCTCCTGGGCTGAACAGCTCTACCTGAGCATCTGTCACTACATTCAGCAGCATCTTGATCCCAGCAACCGTGCGCACCGTCCGATCATCGACGAACTGCAGGAGCGGATGGCGGATAAGATCTACGTTAACTTCTCGCTGTTCCAGTCAATGCCGGATGCGTGGGGTATCGATCAGCTGTTCCCGGTGCTGCCGCTGGAAGGGCTGAACAAGAAGCCGGAGCGCCGTGCCGTGCTGCTCGACATCACCTGTGACTCCGATGGCACCATCGATCACTATGTGGATGGTGACGGTATCGCGACGACCATGCCGATGCCGGAATATGACCTTGATAACCCGCCAATGCTGGGCTTCTTCATGGTCGGTGCTTATCAGGAAATCCTGGGCAACATGCACAACCTGTTCGGTGACACCGAGGCGGTGGATGTCTACGCACGCGAAAATGGTGAAGTAGAAGTGCAGCTTTCTGATGAAGGTGACACCGTGGCAGACATGCTGCGATACGTGCAGCTTGATCCCAACGAGCTGATGGCGCTGTTCCGCAACCAGGTGCAGGCGTCCGATCTCGACGACGAGCTGCGTGCGCAGTTCCTGGAAGAGTTTGAGAGCGGCCTCTACGGATACACCTATTTAGAAGATGAATAATCGGCCGCGGCAGCCCGCAATCGCATATTGCAGTTGCCGTTAACTATGTCGATAATCTGACTCACTCAATCCCTTCCTCGTCGGGCCTAACGACACGGAGGGGATTTTTTTCATCTCAACCTTAATGGCTTGCGGGCCCGGCCCGCTTTACGCACATAGAGAGAGCAATTATGTATAACACGCTTGGCAATCAGTACGACAACTCCCTGGTTTCTAACGCCTTTGGTTTCATGCGTTTTCCGCTGAATTTCCAGCCTTACGACAGCGACGCCGAGTGGGTTATCACCGGTGTGCCGTTTGATGCCGCAACTTCAGGTCGTCCGGGCAGCCGCCTGGGGCCGGGCGCGATTCGCCAGATCTCCACAAATCTGGCCTGGGAAGGCTGCCGCTGGCCGTGGGATTTCGATCTGCGTCAGCGTCTGAACGTTGTCGATTGCGGCGATCTGGTTTACGCCTTCGGCGACTCGCAGGATCTCTCCGACAAATTACAGGCCCATGCGGAAAAACTGCTGGCCAGTGGCAAACGCATGATGACCTTTGGTGGCGATCATTACGTTACGCTGCCCCTGCTGCGCGCCCATGCGAAGCACTTCGGAAAGATGGCGCTGGTTCACTTTGATGCCCATACCGACACCTACTCCAACGGCCCGACGTTTGACCACGGCACCATGTTCTTTACCGCGCCGAAAGAGGGTCTGATCGATCCACAGCACTCCGTGCAGATCGGTATCCGTACCGAATTCGACAAGAGCCTGGGTTTCAACGTGCTGGATGCCGCGCAGGTCAATGACCGCAGCGTTGACGATATTCTTGCTGAAGTGAAACGCACCGTCGGCGATCTGCCGGTTTATCTGACCTTCGACATCGACTGTCTGGATCCGGCCCATGCGCCTGGCACCGGCACGCCGGTCATTGGTGGCCTGACCACAGACAAAGCAACCAAGCTGATTCGTGGCCTGCAGGGCATGAACATTGTCGGTATGGACCTGGTGGAAGTGGCACCAGGCTACGACCATGCAGATTTAACGGCTCTGGCCGCGGCGACGCTGGCGCTGGATATGCTGCATGTACAGGCCGTGAACAAAGGCTAATCTCCGTTCATACGCAGTAAAGCCTGCCGGATCACTCTGGCAGGCTTTGCGCCGCTGACCGATGCGGCGCACTACCCACCACGACGTCCATGCACTTCCTCTCCCCTTGCGACACCTCACGCGCCTCAGGCGTAACCGCCCATTCGCAACTAAACTGACAGATATCAATTCGCAATGTGGAGGCAATCATGGGCTTTCTTGATGAACTGGCGGGCGCGCTGCAGGGCAACCAGAGTGACGGGCATTTGCCCGGACAGCTGCAGGCGGTCTGGCACTGGGTACAGGAGCAGGGCGGCATTGAGGTGCTGCTGCAAAAATTCCAGCAGGGCGGGCTGGGTGAGGTGTTTGGTTCGTGGATTGGCACCGGGACTAATCAGCCGGTAGCACACAGCGATATTCATTCTGCTTTCGGTGACGCGGAGCTGCAGTCACTGGCGGACAAGCTGGGAACAGACGTCAGGGGTGCTGCAGGCACGCTGGCCGTTATCCTGCCGCAGCTGATTGACAGGATGTCACCGCAGGGGCGCATGGATGAAGCGTCACTGCACGAGAACAAGCTCGATTTAGGCTCGATGGTGGACCAGATATTTAAGCGCTAAACCCGGCTGAAATGTCTCATGCGCATCGCCCTGAACCGGGCCATGCGCCTGTGTTAAGCGTTATTTCGCGTCGGCAGCAATGCGATCGCGGATATGCTGAGCGCGTGCTTCTGAAGCAGGGTGGGAGTCAAACATCGAACTCTGACGGCCCTGTTCCAGCTTCGCCAGTTTCTCAAAGCTGGTGACCAGACCCATCGGGTTAATGTTACGCTTCTTCATCAGATCGTAGGAGTAGTCATCAGCCTGTGACTCCTGAGTCTGGGAGAACTGCGCGTTAACCAGTTTTTCGCCCATTTCACCCAGCTGCGACTGCGACAGTGAACCGATTACGCCCCCCACAGAAGCGGCCGCCGTCCGCGCTGCGGTTGTGGCATACGCCAGTTGCATCGCCTTGCGCGTATGGCCTAACGCCACGTGGCCCATCTCATGCCCCAGTACGCCTTCCACTTCGTTATCGGTCATCATATCCATCAGGCCGCTGTAAACGCGGATACAGCCGTTTGCCATCGCCCAGGCGTTGACATCTTTGGTTTGATAAACCTTGTAGTTGGCCGGAACGCCGTTGATGTTATCGCCCAGCGCGGCCGCGATCTTGTTCAGGCGCTGCTGATACTCACTGTTAGCAGGCGCAATCTGATTATCTTTGTCCATCTGTTCACAGGATTTATCGCTCAGTTGCTTAACCTGATCGTCGCTCAGGGTGTAGGCCTGAAACGCCTGCGCACCCGACTGCATCAGCGCATTATTGTCTAAACCCTGACAGCCTGCGAGCAGGGTTGTCAGACCCAGAGCGAACACCATTTTTTTGATCTTCATGCTGTATCCCATCCATAACAAGGTAAGAAAAACAAACACCTGAAACCGGGCCAGGTGAATAAACGATTTGGTTATAGCGTGCCAGTCTGCACTTTGCTAGCAGAGTTGGCCCGAAAAGCCATACGAAGCGGTTACATTTAGCGTTTTACAACATGTACTTTTGCCCCGATTTTCATGTACATTGATGGGCAACTTTTTCCTTGTTTTGCCCGGTAACTCATTAATAACAATAAGTTAAGGTGCGAAGCATTAATCCGACCTGGAGTAGAAAATGCCCTCTCGTAAAGAGCTTGCCAACGCCATTCGTGCGTTAAGTATGGATGCAGTACAGAAAGCGAAATCGGGACATCCGGGTGCCCCAATGGGCATGGCGGACATCGCTGAAGTACTCTGGCGCGGCTACCTGAACCATAACCCAACCAACCCACTGTGGGCTGACCGCGACCGTTTCGTCCTCTCTAACGGTCACGGCTCAATGCTGATCTACAGCCTGCTGCACCTGACCGGCTACGATCTGCCAATGAGCGAACTGGAAAACTTCCGCCAGCTGCACTCTAAAACTCCAGGTCACCCGGAATATGGCTACACCGCAGGTGTTGAAACCACCACCGGTCCGCTGGGGCAGGGCATCGCTAACGCCGTGGGCTTCGCCATTGCTGAGCGCACGCTGGCTGCACAGTTCAACCGTCCGGGTCATGACATCGTAGACCACAACACCTATGTCTTCATGGGTGATGGCTGCATGATGGAAGGTATTTCGCATGAAGTCTGCTCACTCGCCGGTACGCTGAAGCTGGGTAAACTGGTTGCCTTCTATGATGACAACGGTATCTCCATCGACGGTCACATCGATGGCTGGTTCACCGATGACACCGCGAAGCGCTTTGAAGCTTACGGCTGGCACGTGGTGCGCGGCGTTGATGGTCACGATGCGGATGCAATTGCGAAGGCGATCGACGAAGCGAAAAGCGTCAGCGACAAGCCTTCACTGCTGATGTGCAAAACCGTGATCGGCTTTGGTTCACCGAACAAAGCGGGCACCCATGATTCACACGGCGCACCGCTGGGTGATGACGAAGTGGCACTGACCCGCAAACAGCTGGGCTGGAACCACGCACCTTTCGTTATTCCTTCTGAAATCTACGCGGAGTGGGACGCGAAAGAAGCGGGCCAGGCGAAAGAAGCTGCGTGGGATGAGAAATTCGCTGCTTATGCGCAGGCACACCCTGAACTGGCCGCTGAATTCAAACGTCGCGTCAGCAACGAGTTGCCAGCAAACTGGCAGGAAGAGTCGCAGAAGTTCGTTGAGCAGCTGCAGGCGAATCCGGCGAAGATCGCCAGCCGTAAAGCCTCACAGAATGCTATCGAAGCCTTTGGTAAAATTCTGCCAGAGTACCTGGGCGGCTCAGCCGATCTGGCACCGAGCAACCTGACTATCTGGTCTGGCTCTAAACCAATCAACGAAGACGCGGCAGGCAACTACATCCATTACGGCGTGCGTGAGTTTGGTATGACCGCCATCGCTAACGGACTGGCGCTGCATGGCGGCTTCCTGCCTTACACCGCCACCTTCCTGATGTTCGTTGAATATGCGCGTAATGCGGCGCGTATGGCGGCACTGATGAAGATCCGTCAGATCATGGTCTACACCCACGACTCTATCGGTCTGGGCGAAGATGGCCCGACGCACCAGCCGGTTGAACAGATGGCGAGCCTGCGCACCACGCCAAACATGAGCCTGTGGCGTCCGTGTGACCAGGTTGAATCGGCAGTGGCGTGGAAATATGCAATTGAGCGTAAAGATGGCCCGACTGCGCTGATCTTCTCCCGTCAGAACCTGGCGCAGCAGGAACGTGACGCAGCACAGCTGGCTGACGTGGCGCGCGGCGGCTACGTACTGAAAGATTGCGACGGTACGCCTGAGCTGATCCTGATCGCCACCGGTTCAGAAGTTGAACTGGCTGTGGGTGCCTGGGACAAACTCACCAGTGAAGGCCGCAAAGTGCGCGTGGTCTCTATGCCGTCAACGGATGCGTTCGACAAGCAGAGCGATGCGTACCGCGAATCTGTACTGCCGAAAGCGGTCAGCGCTCGCGTCGCTATCGAAGCAGGCATCGCGGATTACTGGTTCAAATACACCGGCCTGAATGGCGCTATCGTGGGCATGACCAGCTTCGGTGAATCAGCACCTGCAGATCAGCTGTTCGAACTGTTTGGCTTCACCGTCGACAACGTTGTCGCGAAAGCGAAAGCGCTGCTGGCGTAAACACCGGCCAGGCGGGAAGGTTCCGTCTGGCAGTACTAAACCCGGGACAAAGTTTTCGTCCCGGGTTCTTATTATTCCTCCAGTAATAACTGACAATAGCCAGAATTTGTGACGCAGATCCAAATTTAAGCAGTCAGATTGATCACAGTCATTCCTGTTATTCCTTCCTTCTATTATTGTGGCTGAACCGTTTCAGTCGCTGCGCAGACCGGCCTGATTTCGGACAATGCCGGGTAAGAATCTCCTGTACAAAATGCAGTGAAACGCTCAGGCTAACGGCACGTTTTTTTCAGTCTGACGTGGCAGGAGAGAAATGACGGTACGGGTAGCGATAAATGGTTTCGGCCGGATTGGACGCAACGTCCTGCGCGCGCTGTATGAAACGGGCCGGCGTGCAGAGATCACCGTGGTCGCAATTAACGAGCTGGCAGAGGCCACCGGTATGGCGCATCTGCTGAAGTACGATACCAGCCATGGCCGTTTTGCTTTCGATGTCCGTCAGGAGCGCGATGTCATGTGGGTGGGTGGCGATACCCTGCGCATTTTGCATCGTGCAGCCATTGCCGACCTGCCGTGGCGTGAACTCGACGTGGATGTGGTGCTGGACTGCACCGGCGTCTATGGTTCACGCGCTGATGGCGAAGCGCATCTGCAGGCTGGTGCCCGAAAAGTGCTGTTCTCCCATCCCGGCGGCAACGATCTCGACGCCACGGTGGTGTATGGCGTTAACCAGCAGGCACTGACCGCCAGCGACTGCATCGTTTCCAACGCGTCCTGTACGACGAACTGCATTATTCCGGTGATTAAGCTTCTGGACGATGCGTATGGAATCGAATCCGGCACCGTCACCACGATCCACTCGGCGATGCACGATCAGCAGGTGATCGACGCCTATCACAGCGATCTGCGCCGCACGCGCGCTGCCAGTCAGTCGATCATCCCGGTGGATACGCGTCTGGCGGCAGGCATTACCCGTATTTTTCCGAAATTCAACGATCGCTTTGAGGCGATAGCCGTTCGCGTCCCGACCATCAACGTGACGGCCATTGATCTCAGCGTTTCTGTGCATAACGCCGTGTCAGCGTGTGACGTTAACACCCTGTTGCGAAGCGCGGCAGAAGGGGCATTTCGTGGTATAGTTGACTATACGGAATTACCGTTAGTCTCAGTCGATTTTAACCATGATCCGCACAGTGCCATTGTGGATGGAACACAAACGCGGGTCAGCGGTCAACACCTTATCAAGACCCTGGTCTGGTGTGACAACGAATGGGGCTTTGCTAACCGAATGCTCGACACGACGTTAGCGATGGCCGCAAGCGGTTTCAGGTAAGACGCGGTTTGCGTCTGGCAAAACTTATGAGAATCAACGAGAGGGTTCACCATGTCTGTAATTAAGATGACCGATCTGGATCTGGCTGGCAAACGCGTTCTGATCCGTGCCGATCTGAACGTTCCGGTTAAAGAAGGTAAAGTGACGTCTGATGCACGTATCCGTGCTTCTCTGCCAACCATTGAAGCGGCGTTGAAACAGGGCGCGAAAGTGATGGTTACCTCTCACCTGGGTCGTCCGACTGAAGGTGAATACAACGAAGAGTTCTCGCTGCTGCCGGTAGTTAACTACCTGAAAGAGAAGCTGAGCGGCACCAATGTGACCCTGGCTAAAGATTACCTCGATGGCGTTGACGTCGGCGCGGGCGAACTGGTTGTGCTGGAAAACGTTCGCTTTAACAAAGGCGAAAAGAAAGACGACGAAGCGCTGTCTAAAAAATATGCTGCGCTGTGCGACGTATTCGTGATGGACGCCTTTGGTACTGCGCACCGTGCGCAGGCGTCGACCCACGGCGTGGGCAAATTCGCCCCTATCGCCTGTGCAGGTCCGCTGCTTTCTGCCGAACTGGAAGCGCTGGGTAAAGTCATGAGCAATCCTGAGCGTCCGCTGGTGGCTGTCGTCGGCGGTTCTAAAGTCTCAACCAAATTTGACGTGCTGCAGTCACTGGTCAAAATCGCGGACACCGTGATTGTGGGCGGCGGCATTGCCAACACCTTCGTGGCTATCGACAACAAAGTCGGTAAATCACTTTATGAGCCAGACTTCGTTGAAGCGGCCAAAGGCCTGCGCGACCAGCACGGTATCCCGGTTCCGACTGACTCACGTGTCGGCACAGAATTCTCTGAAACTGCGCCAGCGACCGTGAAAAAGGTTTCGGAAGTCGCAGATAACGAAGAGATTATGGACTTTGGCGATGAAACTGCGCAGGCCATGGCAGCCATTCTGAAGGACGCTAAAACCATCCTGTGGAACGGCCCGGTGGGCGTGTTTGAGTTCCCTAACTTCCGTAAAGGCACTGAGATCGTGGCTAACGCCATTGCAGACAGCGATGCCTTCTCTGTTGCTGGCGGCGGCGATACCTTAGCGGCTATCGACCTGTTCGGCATTGAAGACAAAATTTCCTACATCTCTACCGGCGGCGGCGCGTTCCTTGAGTTCGTGGAAGGCAAAAAACTGCCTGCAGTTGCTATGCTGGAAGAGCGTGCGAAGCAGTAATCCTTTGGGGGCGATGCCTGGTGGCATCGCCTGAAGTCTTGCCCGTCTGGGCGTTTAAATCGGGGTTCCTCAAGGGGAACAACGGTCACGAAACAGGACACAATCATGTCTAAAATTTTTGATTTCGTAAAACCCGGCGTCGTCACTGGTGATGACGTTCAGAAGATCTTCAAAGTTGCGAAAGAGAACAAATTCGCACTGCCAGCCGTAAACTGCGTCGGCACCGACTCTATCAATGCCGCACTGGAAGCCGCTGCGAAAGTTAAAGCGCCAATCATCATCCAGTTCTCTAACGGCGGTGCCGCCTTTATCGCAGGTAAAGGCTTCAAAACTGACAAGCCACAGGGCGCGGCCATTTTCGGCGCTATCGCAGGTGCACACCATGTTCACCTGATGGCTGAGCAGTATGGCGTGCCGGTTATCCTGCACACCGACCACTGTGCCAAGAAACTGCTGCCATGGATCGACGGTCTGCTGGACGCAGGTGAAGAATACTTCCAGAAAAACGGTAAGCCGCTGTTCTCTTCTCACATGATCGACCTGTCAGAAGAGTCTCTGGAAGAGAACATCGAGATCAGCAGCAAATACCTGGCGCGCATGGCGAAACTCGACATGACCCTGGAAATCGAACTGGGCTGCACAGGCGGTGAAGAAGATGGCGTGGACAACAGCCATATGGACGCGTCTGCACTTTACACCCAGCCAGAAGATGTGAACTACGCGTACGAAAAACTGCATGCTATCAGCCCGCGCTTCACCATTGCGGCCTCATTCGGTAACGTGCACGGCGTTTACAAGCCAGGTAACGTGAAACTGACCCCAACCATTCTGCGTGATTCGCAGAAATATGTGTGTGAAAAACATGGCCTGCCGCACAACGCGCTGGACTTCGTTTTCCACGGCGGTTCAGGTTCTTCAGCTGCAGAAATCGAAGAGTCTATCAGCTACGGCGTGATCAAGATGAACATCGATACCGACACCCAGTGGGCAACCTGGGATGGCATCCTGCAGTACTACAAAAAGAACGAAGGCTATCTGCAGTCGCAGCTGGGTAACCCGGAAGGCGACGACAAGCCAAACAAAAAATACTACGACCCACGCGTCTGGCTGCGTTCTGCGCAGGCCTCAATGGTCGTGCGTCTGGAGCAGGCTTTCAAAGAGCTTAACGCTGTCGACGTTCTGTAACTGATTCGTGGTTACTGTACAAAAAAGGCCCGAAAGGGCCTTTTTTTATGCATCATTTCCGGAAATCGGGGGCTTAAACGCCGGGCAGTTTGGCGATTCAGCTCATAATTGATTACCCTTGGTAGCAGGGTGTCGGATTACATCTGGCAGTTTTTTCATTCCCCGGTGGGAATCTAACAACAGGGCTTATTAATGGAAGAGTTACACGTCGTCGACGGCATCAATAACGCAGGCAACTGGCTGATACGCAATCAGGCACTGATCCTCAGCTATGCGGTTAATATCGTTGCCGCTATCGCCATCATTATTGTCGGGATGATTATCGCCCGCATTATCTCTAACACGGTCAACCGCCTGTTACGCGCCCGTCATATTGACGCGACGGTAGCGGATTTCCTCTCTGCACTGGTGCGCTACGGCGTTATCGCCTTTACCATTATCGCCGCGCTGGGACGTATTGGGGTGCAGACGGCGTCGGTGATTGCCGTGCTGGGTGCCGCCGGTCTTGCTGTGGGTCTGGCCTTACAGGGGTCGCTTTCAAACCTGGCCGCAGGCGTACTGCTGGTCACATTCCGTCCGTTCCGTACCGGCGAGTTTGTTGACCTGGGTGGCGTGATGGGAACCGTGCTGCATGTGCAGATTTTTTCCACCACACTCAGAACGGCTGATGGCAAATTCGTTGTGGTGCCAAACGGCAAGATTATCAGCGGAAACATCGTCAACTTCTCGCGTGAGCCGGTTCGCCGCAATGAATTTATCATTGGCGTCGCCTATGAAGCCGATGTGGATGAAGTGATCGCCTTACTGAAGCAGGTTGTTGAAGCCGACAGCCGCGTACTGAAAGAGAAGGGCATTCAGATCGGTCTTAACGAACTGGCCGCGTCTTCAATGAACTTTGTGGTGCGCTGCTGGAGCAACAGTGGAGACCTGCAGGACGTTTACTGGGACCTGCTGAAGAACTTCAAGCGTACGCTGGATTCAAAAGGCATTGGCATTCCTTTCCCGCAGATGGATGTGCATCTGCATCAGAAATCCGCGCCTGAAGCCGCAGAGACGCAGGTTCAGCCGCAGTAATCAGTCGATGGGCGGCGTCTGTCGCCCATTAATTTCTCTAATCGCAGATTAATTCTTTCAATTTCCGCTAATCATCCCCTCTCTTTATACTTCTCCACATCTGACCATGTGAGGACGTAATCCTGTGTTATCTCTCTACTTTCAGGGGCTTGCCCTGGGTGCTGCACTGATCCTGCCGCTGGGGCCGCAGAACGCTTTTGTGATGAATCAGGGCGTGAAGCGTCACTATCATCTGATGACGGCGGCACTCTGTTCGCTGAGCGATATTCTGCTGATATGCGGCGGCATCTTTGGCGGCAGCGCGTTGCTGAGCCAGTCTCCTCTGCTGCTGATGGTGATCACCTGGGCGGGCGTGGCGTTTCTGCTCTGGTATGGCTGGGGTGCGCTTCAAAGTGCGTACCGGGGGGACGCCGATATGGCGGATGGCGAGCCGTTAAAGCAGAGCAGGGGGCGTATTATCGCGACGCTGCTGGCGGTAACCTGGCTCAATCCGCACGTCTATCTCGACACCTTTGTGGTGCTGGGCAGTCTGGGCGGTCAGTTGCCGACCACCACGGCACGTCAGTGGTTCGCGCTGGGTACCATCAGCGCATCGATCCTCTGGTTCTTCGGTCTGGCGCTGCTGGCCGCGTGGCTGTCACCGCGCCTGCGCACTGCGAAAGCACAGCGCATAATCAACCTTCTGGTCGGCGCGGTAATGTGGTTTATCGCTTTGCAGCTGGCGCGCCAGGGCATGACGGGTTTTTGATCTCAGCCCTGATCCATCGCGGTAATTGCCGCGCTGCGGGCGAACTTTTGCCATAATGACCACTCAAAGCATGGCGCATACCGATGCGCTGTCGGGCTTCGCCGGTTGGAAGCCGTCATAGTGACCTTTTCAAGGAGGACTTTCATGAAACTGAAAGCATTGGCTCTGGCCGCAATCATGAGCGCCGGGGCATTGCCTGGCGTACACGCTGATGAGTTACCCAACGGACCGCACGTGGTGACCTCAGGCAAGGCAACGGTCGATGCCCGTCCTGATATCGCGACGATCTCTATCGTGGTGAACGTGTCGTCGAAAGATGCCGCAGATGCGAAAAAGCAGGCGGATAGCCGGGTTGCGCAATATTTCGATTTTCTGCAGAAAAACGGTATCGAGAAGAAAGATATCGATGCGGCTAACCTGAGCACGCAGCCAGAGTACGATTACACCAAAGAGGGTAAATCGGTCCTGAAAGGCTACCGTGCAGTGCGTCAGGTTCAGGTAACCCTGCGCCAGCTGGACAAGCTGAATGACCTGCTGGATGGGGCGCTGAAGTCAGGTCTGAATGAGGTGCGTAGCGTTGAATTGGGCGTGGCAAACCCGGAAAGCTACAAAGATCAGGCGCGTAAAGCGGCGATTAAAAACGCCACCCAGCAGGCATCTCAGCTGGCTGAAGGCTTCAATGCGAAGCTGGGATCGATCTACAGCATCCGTTATCAGGTCGCCAACTATCAGCCGATGCCTATGAACCGCATGTATAAAGCGGCTGCGGCAGCAGATACTTCGGCGCAGGAGACCTACGATCAGCAGAGCATCAACTTTGACGATCAGGTTGATGTGGTGTTTGAGCTTAAGCCCAACACGCCATAATGCAAAACGGGGCTTTCGCCCCGTTTTTGTTTTCAGGCCGCGACATCATCCTGACGCAGAACCCGATGGCCATGCGCAATCAGCGCATCGGTCACCCGACGCATTAACCGGCTTTCCGGTGCAAACCGATGCCAGTAGAGCATCCGGCGCTGACACAGCCCCGGCGTCAAATCGATTAACTCTCCGCTCGCCAGCTCACGCTCAATCTGCAGATGCGGGATCATACAGCAGGTCGAACCCTGTCGTGCCATCTGCACAAAGGCTTCAGAGGAGTTCACGATGTGGCAGGGGACGCTGCCCGGAGAGAGGTCAAAGTTCTGCTGCAGGAAGGCCTGATGCATGTCATCCAGGTGGTCAAACGCCACCGCAGGCGCTTTCAGCAGGGCAGAGCGGGTAACGCCGTTTGGGAAGAACCGGTCGGCAAAATCGCGTGACGCCACAAACAGATAGTCGAGCGCGCCGAGCTGATCCACGAGGCAGCTCGGCAGCGGCTGCGGCTGAATACTCACCGCACCCACCACTTCACCCCGACGCAGACGCTCCTGCGTGCGGGTTTCATCCTCAACCTGCAGATTCAGACGCACCGGTGAGTCTGCCAGCACATCTTTCAGTGCGGGCAGCAGCCAGGTCGCCAGACTGTCCGCATTGACCGCCAGCGACAGCAGCAGCGGCGTCGTCCCACTGTTCTCATCGCCCAGCCACTCCTCTTCCAGCAGTTCCACCTGATGCAGTAACGCCAGCAGTTTTTGCCCCTGTTCGGTCGGACGCGGCGGCACGGTGCGCACCAGCAGCGGCTGACCAAACAGGTTCTCCAGCTGCTTGATACGCTGTGAAACTGCCGACTGGGTGATACACAGCTTTTGTGCGGCACGCTCAAACCCGCGTTCGCGGATCACTGAATCCAGCGCCTGAAGCGTTCGATAATCCGGGCGTTTCATTGTTCTTTTCTCTCCTTCAGGGTGGACGTCACTATGCCACAAAAGTATCACCTGTGATGGCTCTCTTGTTTTTTGTGGGCTGGCTTCCAAAGCGATAAATCCACATCGGTCAGCCGAGCATTTTCAGCAAGCCTTGTTTTATACTACGCGCACTTCGTTGTCGCACAGGTTTTAAACATACCATGACCCAGGATGAACTGAAAAAAGCCGTTGGCTGGGCTGCACTTGACTACGTGCAGCCGGGCACCGTTGTTGGCGTAGGCACCGGATCCACGGCTGCCCACTTTATTGATGCGCTTGCCACGGTCAGGCATCAGATCGAAGGTGCCGTCTCCAGCTCAGATGCCTCTACCCAGAAGCTGAAAAGCCTGGGCATTCAGGTGTTCGACCTGAACGAGATTGACGAGCTGTCGGTGTACGTTGACGGCGCGGATGAGATCAATCCACAGATGCAGATGATCAAAGGCGGTGGGGCAGCGCTGACGCGTGAAAAAATTGTGGCCGCGGTAGCCAGGACCTTTATCTGTATCGCTGACGCCTCAAAAGAGGTGGATGTACTGGGTCGGTTCCCGCTGCCTGTGGAAGTGATTCCCATGGCGCGGAGTTACGTGGCGCGTGAGCTGGTGAAAATGGGTGGCCTGCCTGAGTATCGTCAGAACGTGGTCACGGATAACGGCAACATTATTCTCGATGTGCATAATCTGCGTATTCTCGATCCCATCGAGCTGGAAAAAGCCATCAATGCGCTGCCTGGCGTGGTCACCGTTGGCCTGTTTGCCGCGCGCGGAGCCGATATCGCATTGATCGGCGGACCAGATGGCGTGAAAACCATCAAAAAATGATCTGTCCGGCGTCGGGGCGGCGCCGGTTATTTCTGCCTGCAAATCATCTTTTCTCGCGTCGGTGAAATTTGGTGACTTATGTCACATAAGCGTCATCGGCAGCGGGTT
The DNA here is from genome assembly GCF_029844725.1 of Pantoea sp. GD03673. GTDB lineage: Bacteria > Pseudomonadota > Gammaproteobacteria > Enterobacterales > Enterobacteriaceae > Pantoea. The sequence goes on along the minus strand of NZ_JAOCKJ010000006.1, from coordinate 150,827 downwards.
CATTCTCTCTTATTTACCGACTTCACGATTTTGTCCGGCAATGTGCGGTTGCCAGCCGTTGCCGTGCTGGCTGCCGGGCAATCGTTTGTATTGCCGGACGCGATTTTTTTGATATTTTGACAGAAGGCTGGCTTATGGTAGTCCTCATTGAATGCTGAATAGGATCGGGAAATGGCAAAGGTATCACTGGAAAAAGATAAGATTAAGTTCCTGCTGGTGGAAGGTGTCCATCAGAGCGCGCTGGAGAACCTGCGGGCTGCAGGCTATACCAACATCGAATTCCACAAGGGCGCACTGGACTCCGACGCGTTAAAAGCATCAATCCGCGATGCGCACTTCATTGGTATCCGTTCCCGCTCCCAGCTCACTGAAGAGATTTTTGCGGCGGCCGAAAAGCTGGTCGCCGTTGGCTGTTTCTGTATCGGTACTAACCAGGTTGATCTGCAGGCGGCTGCCAGCCGGGGTATCCCGGTATTTAATGCGCCGTTCTCTAACACCCGTTCGGTGGCTGAGCTGGTCATTGGCGAGATGCTGCTGATGCTGCGTGGCATCCCGGAAGCGAATGCGAAAGCACACCGTGGCATCTGGAATAAAAATGCCAAAGGCTCATTTGAAGCGCGTGGCAAAAAGCTGGGTATCATCGGCTACGGTCATATCGGGATGCAGCTGGGCGTCCTGGCAGAAAGCCTGGGCATGCATGTCTTCTTCTACGACATTGAAAATAAGCTGCCGCTGGGTAATGCCACGCAGGTACGTCATATGGCAGATTTGCTCAACATGAGCGACGTTGTCAGCCTGCACGTCCCTGAAACCGTCTCTACACAGAATATGATGGGTGCAGAGCAGCTGGCGCAGATGAAGCCTGGTGCGCTGCTGATTAACGCCTCACGCGGTACGGTAGTGGATATCCCGGCGCTGTGTGATGCGCTGGCCAGTAAGCATGTCGGTGGCGCTGCCATCGACGTCTTCCCGGTCGAACCGGCGACTAACAGCGATCCCTTTATCTCTCCGCTCAGTGAGTTCGACAACGTGATCCTGACGCCACACATTGGCGGGTCGACGGAAGAAGCGCAGGAGAATATCGGGATTGAAGTCGCAGGCAAGCTGGCGAAATATTCCGATAACGGTTCAACCCTGTCAGCGGTGAATTTCCCGGAAGTGTCGTTGCCGATTCACGGTATCAGTGCCAGTCGTCTGCTGCACATCCATGAGAACCGTCCCGGCGTGCTGACGGCCATCAACCAGATTTTTGCTGAGCAGGGCATCAACATCGCCGCCCAGTATCTGCAAACCTCGCCGTTTATGGGCTATGTGGTCATCGATATTGATGCAGAGCCAGAAGTGGCTGAGAACGCGCTGCAGCTGATGAAAGCCATTCCGGGCACCATCCGCGCCCGTCTGCTTTACTAAGCGGATCGTTACAGCCTGTAGCGTTTAGTGGCGCTACAGGCTATTGAGACACCTGAATCTGATAAATCTCACCGCTAACAGGGCAGCAATGCCAGTAATCTCAGGCGCTTCACTGCGCCTGTTTCTTAACACTTCTACTCCCACTGCCAGAGTTTTGACGGTGTCATCACCGCAGGCAAAGGCACATCCCATTCCGCCACCGGCAGTGTATCAACCTGCTGACAGTCGTGTGCCAGACCGACGGGCAAAAAACCGTGCTGTCGCCAGTTCTGCAGGGTCCGATCGTAGAAACCGCCGCCCATCCCCAGTCGCTGCCCCTGCTGATCAAACGCCACCAGCGGCACCATCATCAGATCCAGCTGATCAAGCGTGATCAACTGCCGGATATCGAGCATCGGTTCGGGAATGCGAAGTTTATTCAGGCGCAATGGCGTTTCGGGCGAGTAGCGCAAAAACAGCAGATTACCGGGGGAGAAAGGATGTAAAACCGGCAGATAGACCGCTTTCTTAAGGTGCCAGAGCCGGGCGATCAGCGGGCGGGTATTCAGCTCCCCATCAACCGATAAAAACAGAGCAATAGTGCGTGCGGCTGAGAGCGGGGCGTAGTTAAGGGCAAGTTCAGCGAGTTGCTCAGCCGCCTGGGCCTGCTGCTCATCCGTCATCGCACGACGAAGATGACGTACCTGCTGACGAATCGCCTGACGCTGTAACATTGAAGGTGCTGATATGGAAGGTTCAGACATGATTTCCCCGCCGGATTAGCCGCTGATAAGCGACTATAACATGTCGGTCCGGGGAGTGAAGCAGGACTGCAGAAAGGGAGATCTCCGAGATGCCGCCGTAGGCTGTAACCCTTGAACCCTTGGTTCAAGGTGAACATGCCGTCGTAACCATCAGGCTTCTCGGACGAACCGAGCATGCACACAGGTTACAGAGCGTCACATTCTGTTTTTTCGAAATATCGGCTCAGGGGACTGGCCCACATGCAAACATCTCAGAGAAAATTTACCTCACCGTTACTTTGACTGTAGCAACCATGAAGTTTTATTCGAACTTCGCACCCTCACGCTCAGAGATGCGACCTTGCTCAACCAGTGCCTGTTCAATTGTCTGCTGCAGCATACGAATGCGCTGTTCCATATTAGCAGCATAATCGCGCGTTTTCACTTTCTCTTGCGCCAGCTCGTGGCAGACGTTTAACGCGGCGATGAACACCAGTTGTTCTGTATTTGTGACTCTAGTGCGAACTTTTAGATCTTGCAACCGTTGATTGAGATCTTCAGCCGCACTATTGAGCGCATCTTGCTGCTCTGGCGGACAATTCACTCTCAACGAACGACCAAAAATTTGTAAATCTACCGGTTGTGCAGACATGCCACCTTCCTGACTGATTACTTCGCTCGCAACTCCCTTAGCAGTCAATGGCTTGGGAGGCGGGCAACTATATAGACCCACGAAATAAGATACAACCCCTTTTCTGGAAACCTTGAGGCAGCTAGTGGTAGCATAACACGAACTTATTCTGCCAACGACGATGAAAACTTATGTCCTTACAGAACGCAACCCCCGATTACAACGCGCTCGCGGCAGTGCTTTCACAGCAGGGCGTTGGAATGACGCCCGCAGAAATGCACGGCCTGCTGAGCGGGATCCTTTGCGGCGGCAACCAGGACACCAGCTGGAAAACGCTGGTACACGATCTGGCTAACGAAGGCATGGCGTTTTCACACACTCTTGCTGTGCCGCTGGCGGCGCTGCATGAGCATACGGCGACCACGCTGGAAGATGACGGCTTCCTGTTCCAGCTGCTGCTGCCTGCTGACGATGACATCACCGTATTTGACCGTGCGGATGCGCTGGCGGGCTGGGTTAACCATTTTCTGCTCGGCCTGGGCGTCACACAGCCTAAACTGGATAAAGTCACCGGCGAAACCGGCGAAGCAATCGACGATCTGCGTACTATCGCACAGCTCGGTTACGAAGAAGATGAAGACCAGGAAGAGCTGGAGCAGTCGCTGGAAGAGGTGATTGAATATGTGCGCGTGGCCGCACTGCTCTGCCACGATACGTTTACCCGGCCGCAGCCTACCGCGCCAGAAGTGCAAAAACCGACGCTACACTAAGTTCAGGTCAACGAGTCTAACCGGTCAGTTTACAGGGAGTGCAGAGATGATTTCACTGGAACGATTCCTGCAGCGTCGTCAGGCGCTGCTGGCGAAGATGGTGCCAGGCAGTGCAGCGTTAATCTTTGCTGCGCCTGAAGTGACGCGCAGCAATGACACCGAATATCCGTTCCGCCAGAGCAGCGACTTCTGGTATTTCACCGGTTTCAATGAGCCACACGCACTACTGGTGCTGATCAAAAGCGATGAAAATCACAACCACAGCGTGCTGTTTAACCGCGTGCGTGACCCGGCAGCGGAAGTCTGGTCTGGCCGTCGGCTGGGCCAGGAGGCGGCCCCAGACAAACTCGGTGTTGATCGCGCCTTGCCCTGGAACGATATCGGTGAACAGCTCCACCTGCTGCTGAATGGCCTGGATGTGATTTACCATGCGCAGGGCGAATACGCCCATGCGGATACGCTGGTGTTCAGCGCGATGGATACGCTGCGTCGCGGTTTTCGCCAGAATCTCAGTGCGCCTGCCACCGTCACCGACTGGCGTCCGTGGGTGCATGAGATGCGCCTGTTTAAAGATGCGGATGAGATGGCGCTGTTACGCCGCGCCGGGGAAATCAGCGCACTGGCGCATACCCGCGCTATGCAAGCCTGCCAGCCCGGCATGTTCGAGTACCAGCTTGAAGGGGAGATTCATCACGAATTTACCCGCCATGGCGCGCGTTATCCCTCCTACAACACTATCGTGGGGGCCGGAGAGAACGGCTGCATTCTGCACTACACCGAAAACGAAAGTGAAATGCGGGATGGCGAACTGGTGCTGATCGATGCAGGCTGTGAATTCCACGGCTACGCGGGCGATATCACCCGTACCTTCCCGGTTAACGGCAAATTCAGTCCGGCACAGCGTGCGATTTATGACATCGTGCTGGCTTCACTGAACCGGGCGCTTGCGCTGTTCCGGCCCGGCATCAGCATTCGTGAAGTGAATGATGAAGTGGTGCGCATTATGGTCACCGGCCTGGTGGAGCTGGGCATTCTGGAAGGCGACGTTGATACCCTGATCGCTGAAGATGCGCATCGTCAGTTCTACATGCATGGCCTGGGGCACTGGCTGGGGCTGGATGTGCACGACGTTGGCCACTACGGCACGCCGAGCCGCGACCGGATTCTGGAACCGGGCATGGTGTTAACTGTTGAGCCGGGTCTTTATATCGGACCGGATGCGGACGTTCCCGCGCAGTATCGCGGCATTGGCGTCCGTATTGAAGATGACATTGTGATCACTGAAGCGGGCATCGAAAATCTCACCGACAGCGTGGTGAAAGAGCCCGATGCAATCGAGGCACTGATGGCGGCGGCAAAACAGGCATGACGATTCTGATTGCCGGAGGCGGCATGACCGGGGCGACGCTGGCGCTGGCGATCTCCCATCTCACCCAGGGCACCCTGCCGGTGACGCTGATTGAAAGCAGTGAGCCCGGTAGCCGGGCGCATCCCGGTTTCGATGGCCGTGCGATTGCGCTCTCTGCCGGCACCTGCCAGCAGCTGGCGGACATCAACCTGTGGCAGCGCATCGCCAGTTGTGCCACGCCGATTACCGACATCCATGTGTCCGATCGCGGTCACGCTGGCTTTGTGTCGCTGGCGGCGGCTGATTACGCGATTCCGGCGCTGGGACAGGTTGTTGAGCTGTTTGATGTCGGCCAGCGCCTGTTTGCTGAGCTGAAAAAAGCGCCAGGCGTAACCCTGCGGTGTCCGGCGCGGGTCACCCAGGCAAGCCGCAGTGAAGAGCAGGTTGAAGTCACGCTGGACAGGGGTGAAAAACTCAGCGGCAAACTGCTGGTGGCCGCAGATGGCACGCGCTCTGCCCTGGCCGCCTCGTGCGGCATTCAGTGGCAACGGGATGACTATCAGCAGCTCGCGGTAATAGCCAATGTTTCCACCGCGCTGCCTCATCAGGGCCGCGCCTTTGAACGTTTTACCGGGCATGGCCCGCTGGCGCTGCTGCCCATGTCCGGCAACCGTCTGTCGCTGGTCTGGTGCCATCCACTCTCGCAGCGTGAGCAGATAGAGAAGTGGAGCGAGGCTGAATTCCTCAGCCAGTTGCAGCGTGCATTCGGCTGGCGACTGGGCAAATTCACGCATACCGGCCAGCGTGAATATTATCCGCTGGCGCTGCAGCAGGCGACGACGCCAGTAACGCATCGCGTTGCCGTGGTGGGTAACGCGGCGCAGACGCTGCATCCGATTGCCGGACAGGGTTTTAACCTGGGTCTGCGCGATGTGATGTCGCTGGCTGAAACCCTGGCCGCCGCCCATCGGCAGCAGCAGGACCCCGGCAGCTATGCGGTGCTGAACGACTATCAGCAGCGGCGTCAGCCCGATCGTGCGGCGACCATCGGTATCACCGACGGACTGGTTCGCGTCTTTGCGAATCACTATGGTCCGCTGGTGGCAGGGCGTAACCTGGGCCTGCTGGCGATGGATCATCTGCCGTGGCTACGAAATCAACTGGCTGAGCGCACGCTTGGCTGGGTTAAGCGTTAATAAAGAGGCTCAGATGCAAACTTTTGATGTGGTGATTGCCGGTGGCGGTATGGTGGGACTGGCAGTGGCCTGCGGCTTGCAGGGCAGCGGACTGCGCATCGCCGTACTGGAAAAATCGTCAGAGCCCCCGCTGGTGCTGAGTGCGTCACCGTCAGTTCGCGTCTCGGCAATCAACGCCGCCAGCGAACGGCTGCTGCAGAAGCTGGATGTCTGGTCCACGATTCTTTCGCTGCGCTGCCGCGCATATCACGGCATGGAAGTGTGGGATAAAGACAGTTTCGGTACCATCGCCTTTGATGACCAGCAGCAGGGCTTGTCGCATCTGGGCCATATCATCGAAAATCCGGTGATCCACAACGCGCTCTGGCAACGCGCCAGCGCCTGCAGTGACGTGACGCTGATGGCACCCTCGCAGCTACAGCAGGTGGCATTTGGCGACAACGAAGCCTTTATTACCCTGCAGGATGGCAGCATGTTAAGCGCGCGCTTACTGATTGCCGCCGACGGTGCCAACTCCTGGCTGCGCAATAAAGCCGATATTCCACTGACCTTCTGGGATTACGACCACCATGCGTTAGTGGCTAACGTTCGCACTGAGAAGCCGCACGACGCAGTGGCGCGCCAGGTGTTCCACGGCGACGGCATTCTGGCTTTCCTGCCCCTGCAGGATCCGCATCTGAGTTCCATCGTCTGGTCGCTCTCGCCGCAGGAAGCGAGCCGTCTGGAAACCATGCCGGAAGCGCTGTTCAATCAGCAACTTTCGGTGGCATTTGATATGCGACTCGGCCTGTGCCAGCTGGAAAGCGAGCGTAAGTCGTTCCCGCTGGTCGCACGCTATGCCCGCAACTTCGCGGCACATCGTCTGGCGCTGGTAGGCGATGCGGCTCACACCATTCATCCGCTGGCGGGTCAGGGTGTTAACCTTGGCTTTATGGATGCCGCTGAGCTGATCGGAGAGATTCGCCGTCTGCATCAGCAGGGCAAAGACATTGGCCAGCACCTGTATCTGCGTCGCTACGAGCGCAGCCGCAAGCACAGCGCCGCCATGATGCTGGCGGGAATGCAGGGCTTCCGGGAAATGTTCGCGGGCAACAATCCGGCGAAAAAACTGCTGCGCGACGTCGGTCTGAAACTGGCTGATCGCCTGCCAGGCGTAAAACCGATGATGCTGAAGCAGGCGATGGGTCTGAACGATTTGCCCGCCTGGCTACGCTAATTCCGCTCTTCTGATAAGCCAGCGTCTGCTGGCTTTTTTTATGTCTGAATCTCCCTCTGCACCACGAAAAGGCAACGCTGCACCAGCAGGGTTCTTCGTTTGATTTATTCTAATTTTGCGCCAGAATTCGCATTACTTTATCTCATGCATAACGCATCTGGCTGCAAGATCTTTTTAACATCCTGGACGCTATCCCGCATAAATTTGCTGTGCATATTTGAAAGCCCTGCATTTATTGCGCGATTAATCACAAAATTGCAGTTTTTTATCCTGTGGCCTGCCATTCCTGGTTAGGCTGTGCATCGGCTTTCGACCCCGTTTTGCTTATGGTTAATCGTCAGATTCGGTGGTAACGTCAGCCGTAAGAGAACGTTTGCGTCGGCACTGAATCCCGGCGCACTTTTGCACCCACTCGCTTCTGCACAGGATGGTTATGACTCAGCAAACACCTCTGTTTGAACAGCATCAGGCCTGCGGTGCCCGCATGGTGGATTTTCATGGCTGGATGATGCCGCTGCACTATGGCTCCCAGATGGATGAACATCATCTGGTCCGCAGCGATGCTGGCATGTTTGATGTCTCTCACATGACCATTGTCGACCTGACGGGCCCGCGTACCCGCGAATTCCTGCGCTACCTGCTGGCAAATGATGTGGCAAAACTGACGCAGCCAGGCAAAGCGCTTTACACCGGCATGCTGAATGCATCAGGTGGCGTCATTGACGATTTAATTGTTTACTTTATGAGCGAATCGTTTTTCCGGCTGGTGGTGAACTCCGCCACCCGTGAAAAGGATCTCGCCTGGATCACGCAGCACGCGCAGGGTTACGGCATTACGCTCACCGAACGCGATGACCTGGCGCTGATTGCAGTGCAGGGTCCGCAGGCGCAGCAGAAAGCGCAGACGCTGTTCAGCGAAGAACAGCGTCAGGCTGTCGCGGGCATGAAGCCGTTCTTCGGCGTTCAGTCAGGTGACCTGTTCATTGCCACGACGGGCTATACCGGCGAAGCGGGATATGAGATTGCCCTGCCCGCAGGCGAGGCGGCGGGTTTCTGGCAGCGTCTGCTGGCCGCAGGTGTCAAACCTGCCGGACTGGGCGCGCGCGACACGCTGCGTCTGGAGGCAGGCATGAATCTTTACGGTCAGGAGATGGATGAAGGCGTTTCACCGCTGGCAGCCAATATGGGCTGGACCGTCTGCCTGGAGCCCACTGACCGCGATTTCATTGGCCGGGAAGCACTGGAACTGCAGCGTGAGCGCGGTACTGAAAAGCTGGTGGGACTGATCCTCACAGAAAAAGGGGTGCTGCGTAACGGCCTGCCGGTGCGTTTTACTGATGATCAGGGGCAACGGCAGGAAGGCATCATCACCAGTGGTTCTTTCTCACCAACGCTGGGTTACAGCATTGCTCTGGCGCGTGTTCCGGCCACTATCGGCAGCACCGCAATCGTTGAGATCCGTAACCGCCAGATGCCGGTCCAGGTTACCCGTCCCGTTTTTGTCCGCGCCGGTAAACCGGTCGCCCAGTAACTTTTATTCAGGAGAAATGGCCAATGAGCAATGTGCCGAATACGTTGAAGTACCGCGACAGCCACGAATGGGTGCGCAAAGAAGCTGATGGCAGCTACACCGTGGGAATCACGGAACATGCGCAGGAGTTACTGGGCGACATGGTGTTTGTCGATCTGCCTGAAGTCGGCGCGACGTTTGCCGCGGGTGAAGAGTGCGCGGTTGCTGAATCCGTTAAAGCGGCCTCAGATATCTATGCACCCGTCAGCGGTGAGATTGTGGCGGTTAACGATGCCCTGACTGACTCACCGGAGCAGGTCAACAGCGAGCCTTATGACGGCGGCTGGTTATTCAAAATCAAAGCCAGCGACGAGTCTGAAATTGACACGCTGCTGGATGCGGATGCTTACAAAGCCTCCATCGACGAGTAATCGTCAGGCGGCCTCGTGCAGAGGCCGCAGATTTCTGTTTGCTCTCCGGTTCCCCCAGCCCGATTCAGGATTTACTGCAAATGACTCAGACTCTCAGCCAGCTTGAACATAACGGTGCATTTATTGAGCGCCATATCGGTCCTTCTCCTGAGCAGCAGGCGCAGATGCTTGATGCTATTGGTGCCCGTTCGCTGGACGCGTTAATCAGCACGATTGTACCGGCAGACATTCAGCTGCCAGGCCCGCCAGCGGTAGGTGAAGCCGCCACTGAACAGCAGGCGCTGGCCGAGCTGAAAGCGATTGCCAGCCAGAATCTGCGTTACAAATCCTGGATCGGTATGGGCTACAGCGCGGTGATCACCCCGCCGGTCATCCTGCGAAATATGCTGGAGAATCCAGGCTGGTACACGGCCTACACGCCCTATCAGCCCGAAGTTTCTCAGGGCCGTCTGGAGGCGCTGCTGAATTTCCAGCAGTTGACGCTGGACCTCACCGGCATGGATATCGCATCCGCCTCACTGCTGGACGAAGCCACGGCTGCTGCCGAAGCGATGGCGATGGCAAAACGCGTCAGTAAGCTCAAAAACGCCAATAAATTCTTTATTGCTGATGATATTCATCCGCAGACGCTGGATGTGGTGCGAACCCGCGCAGAGACGTTCGGCTTCGAACTGATTATTGATCGCGCGGACAAAGCGGCCGATCACGACGACCTGTTTGGTGTGCTGCTGCAACAGGTGGGCACCACCGGTGAAGCGCATGACTACCGTGCGCTGATTGCCGGGCTGAAAGCACGCAAAGTGGTGGTCAGCGTGGCGGCGGACTTTATGTCACTGGTGTTACTGGAAGCGCCAGGCCAGCAGGGCGCAGATATCGTCTTTGGTTCAGCGCAGCGCTTTGGCGTGCCAATGGGTTACGGCGGTCCTCATGCGGCCTTCTTCGCCAGCCGCGACGAGCATAAACGCTCCATGCCAGGCCGCATCATTGGTGTTTCGCGTGATGCCGCTGGCAACACGGCGCTGCGCATGGCGATGCAGACCCGTGAACAACACATCCGTCGTGAAAAGGCCAACTCCAACATCTGTACTTCGCAGGTGTTGCTGGCAAACATCGCCGGTCTCTACGCGGTATTCCACGGCCCGGCCGGTCTGAAACGCATTGCCTCACGCATTCACCGCCTGACGACTATTCTGGCTGCGGGACTTCAGCAGGGCGGCCTGAAGCTGCGCCATCAGCACTGGTTCGATACGCTGACGGTGGAAGTTGCAGATAAAGCCGCCGTGCTGAACCGTGCCCTGAGCTTTGGCGTTAACCTGCGCAGCGACATTCACAACGCCGTTGGCATCACGCTGGACGAAACAACCTGCCGTGACGATATTCTGGCGCTGTTCGAGATTCTGCTGGGTGATGAACACGGCCAGGATCTGGAAAAGCTCGACAGCGAAGTTGCCAGCGAAAGCCATGCGATTCCTGCGGGCCTGCAACGCCATAGCGCTATCCTGACGCATCCGGTGTTCAACCGTCATCACAGCGAAACCGAGATGATGCGTTACATGCACAGCCTGGAGAAAAAGGATCTGGCGCTGAATCAGGCGATGATCCCGCTGGGCTCCTGCACCATGAAGCTCAATGCTGCCGCCGAGATGATCCCGATCACCTGGCCGGAATTTGCGGAGCTGCATCCGTTCTGCCCGGCGGAACAGGCCACAGGCTATCTGCAGATGATCGGCCAGCTTTCGCAGTGGCTGGTGCAGCTCACCGGCTATGATGCACTCTGTATGCAGCCGAACTCCGGCGCACAGGGTGAATATGCGGGACTGCTGGCGATCCGTCGCTATCATGAAAGTCGCGGTGAGAGCGATCGTCATCTTTGCCTGATCCCGAGTTCAGCGCACGGGACTAACCCGGCATCAGCCCAGATGGCGGGCATGGACGTGGTGGTGGTGGCCTGCGATAAACAGGGCAATATCGACCTTGGCGATCTGCGTGAAAAAGCGGCTCAGGCGGGTGATAAGCTTTCCTGCATCATGGTGACGTATCCGTCCACCCACGGTGTTTATGAAGAAACTATCCGTGAAGTGTGCCAGATTGTGCATCAGTATGGCGGCCAGGTTTATCTGGATGGCGCAAACATGAATGCGCAGGTCGGTATCACCACGCCGGGCTATATTGGCGCGGATGTGTCGCACCTCAATCTGCATAAAACTTTCTGCATTCCGCACGGCGGTGGCGGTCCGGGTATGGGACCGATTGGCGTCAAGGCGCATCTGGCTCCGTTTGTGCCGGGACACAGCGTGGTGCAGATCGACGGTGTGCTGACCCAGCAGGGCGCGGTATCCGCAGCACCCTTTGGCAGTGCCTCCATTCTGCCTATCAGCTGGATGTACATCCGCATGATGGGCGCAGAGGGGCTGAAACAGGCCAGCTCGGTTGCCATTCTGAATGCCAACTACATCGCCAGCCGCCTGCAGTCTGCCTATCCGGTGCTCTACACCGGCCGTGACGGTCGCGTGGCGCACGAATGTATCCTCGACATTCGCCCATTGAAAGAGCAGACCGGCATCAGTGAACTGGATATTGCCAAGCGCCTGATCGACTACGGGTTCCATGCGCCGACCATGTCCTTCCCGGTGGCTGGCACGCTGATGGTCGAGCCGACTGAATCTGAGAGCAAAATCGAACTGGATCGCTTTATTGATGCGATGCTGGCGATCCGCATGGAGATTGACCGGGTAACGGCAGGTGAATGGCCGCTGGACGACAACCCGCTGGTGAATGCGCCGCACACCCAGCTGGAAATCGTCAGTGAGTGGTCACATCCTTACAGCCGTGAACTGGCGGTCTTCCCGGCGGGCAGCCACAATAAATACTGGCCAACCGTGAAGCGTCTGGATGATGTGTTTGGCGACCGCAATCTGTTCTGCTCCTGCGTGCCGATGAGCGACTATCAGTAAATCGCGGCAGCAGCAGGTCATGCCATAAGGGCCGGTTCCCGGCCCTTTTTTACGGGAGAAACAGCATGAAACTGGCACTGGTTACGGGCGGCAGTCGCGGTATAGGACGGGCCACATCGCTGTTGCTGGCAGCGCGGGGGTATCGGGTTGCGGTGAACTATCGTCAGCGTGAGGCGGAAGCGCTACAGCTTGTGGCGCAAATCCAGCAGCAGGGCGGTGAGGCCGTTGCGGTTCAGGCGGATATCAGTGATGAAGCGCAGGTGATGGCGATGTTTGCGCAGCTTGACCAGCAATCCATGCCGCTGGCGTTGCTGGTGAACAACGCCGGGATTCTGTTTCAGCAGTGTCGCACCGAGCAACTGGATGCGGCGCGACTGCAAAAGGTTTTTGCCACCAACGTTATCGGAACCTTTCTCTGCTGTCGTGAGGCGGTTAAGCGGATGGGCACCCATCACGGCGGCCAGGGCGGCGCGATTGTTAACGTCTCGTCGGCGGCGTCCCGTACCGGTGCGCCCGGCGAATATGTTGATTATGCGGCCTCAAAAGGCGCGATGGACACGCTGACCAGGGGATTGTCGCTGGAAGTGGCGCAGCAGGGGATTCGGGTCAACGGCGTTCGGCCTGGGTTCATCTATACAGAGATGCATGCCGATGGCGGAGAGCCAGGCCGGGTAGACAGGCTGGCCAGCGTGATTCCGATGGGGCGTGGCGGTGTGGCAGAAGAGGTGGCAGAAGCGATCGTGTGGCTGGCCAGCGACGCGGCCTCTTACGTCACCGGCAGCATCATTGACGCTGCCGGTGGGCGTTAATTAACGTCGTCGCGAAGGCGGCGTTGCGAATTACAGGTTTACACCGTTGCTGGCGATAACCTGCTGATACCAGTTAAAACTCTTTTTCTTCGCACGGGAAAAATCGCCGCTGCCATCATCGTTTTTATTCACATGAATAAAACCGTAACGCTTATCGTACTGGCCGGTGGTGAACGATACGCAATCCAGGCAGCCCCATGGCGTATAACCCATTAATTCGACACCATCATACGCCACGGCTTTCTTCATCTCTTCGATGTGCGCACGCAGGTAGTCGATGCGGTAATCATCTTCAATCACGCCGTCAGCGTTGGGCTTATCGATAGCACCAAAGCCGTTTTCCACGATAAACAGCGGTTTCTGATAACGCTCATAGAGTTCGTTCAGGGCGTAACGCAGGCCAACCGGATCAATCTGCCAGCCCCAGTCTGATGCTTTCACATGTGGGTTTTTCACCACCCCTTCGAAGCCGGTGATGGGATCATCAACGCCGCTGGCATCCGTCTTCACGGCGTTGCTCATGTAGTAGCTGAAACCGACATAGTCGGCGCAGCCCTGGCGCAGTGTTTCAGCATCGTCAGCGTCCATCTGAATGTCATACCCTTTGCGCGCCCACTCTTTCAGGGTATAGGCCGGGTAGGCACCGCGCATCTGCACGTCGCTGAACACATAGCGCTGATGCATCGATTCCTGCGCCAGCACCACATCGTCCGGATGGCAGGAGAACGGGTAGACCGGCACCATGGCGATCATGCAGCCAATCTGAAAGTCCGGGTTGATGTCGTGGCCGAGTTTCACCACTTTTGCGCTGGCAACAAACTGATGGTGCATGACCTGATACATTGCTTCTTCAGGCTTCTCGTGATCAGTGAAGATTACGCCTGAACAGCAGTAACCAAACAGCGGATACTGCCAGTTGCGCTGGTTGTTGATCTCGTTAAAGGTCATCCAGTATTTCACTTTGTTTTTATAGCGGTTCAGCACCACTTCGCTGAAGCGCACAAAGAAGTCGACCACTTTACGGTTGTGCCAGCCGCCATACTCTTTAACCAGGTGATAAGGCATTTCAAAGTGCGAAAGGGTGATGACCGGTTCAATGCCATACTTCAGCAGTTCATCAAACAGGTCGTCATAGAATTGCAGGCCCGCTTCGTTGGGCTGCTGCTCATCCCCGTTGGGGAAGATGCGGGTCCATGCAATGGAGGTGCGGAAGCATTTGAAGCCCATCTCGGCAAACAGCGCGACATCCTGTTTGTAGTGGGAGTAAAACTCCACGCCTTTGTGGTTTGGATAGAAATGGCCGGGCTGCACGCCGTCGGTGATCACCCGGTCAACGCCATGTGAACCGCCGGTCAGCACATCAGCAATGCTGACGCCTTTGCCGCCCTGATCCCAGCCGCCTTCAACCTGATGTGCTGCTACCGCGCCGCCCCAAAGAAAGCCTTCAGGTAACTGCCATTCTGCACTCATGCTTCACCCCATTACGGATATTGAAATTGAGCTGAGTGTAGCAAGGCAATAATGAAAGTCACGATATAACAGCATGCGAATAATTGCGTTTGTTACATCTGAAAAACAGGCTGTTTTATTTCCCCAGCTGGCGGCCAATCGCTTCAATTATATAGGTGACCGGCACCTGAGTCGTAATATCTGAATTGTCCGCCATACGGATAATCGGTACGTGATAGCACAGCGTGAAATCACCAATTTTCGCCAGTGAACAGCTCTCCGTGTTGGTGATTGCAATGATTTTGCACTTATTCAGGCTGAACTGGCTGGCAATGCGCAGGATCTCTTCCGTTTCACCGGAGACCGATAAAATGATAGCCACGGCATTTTCATACAGATCAGGGCTGACCGGATAATAGGGATCGTCAATGGCGTGGCTGAATTTCCCAAGGTTAGAGAAAAAACGTGCGCCATATTTTGCCAGGCTGCCGGAGGTGCCGACGCCAATAAAGAAGACCCGCTCAGCCTGATTAATTTTTTGCGCGGCCTGCGTGATGAGCTGTTCAAACTCCGGGTTATTAATACTCTTAAAAAAGCTCAGCATCTCGCTGACGCCTGCCGTATTAAGCAGCGGCGCACTCTGTTGTTCGCTTAAGCGAAGGCGGATGCGGAATTCCGACCAGCCCTGGCAGTCCATCTTGCGGCAGAAACGCAGCACGGTAGTGGTGGAGACACCCGCCTGCTCAGCCAGTTCGCGGATCGTCATGTAGCTGACGCCTTCACGGTGCTTAATGATGAACTGATAGACCTGCATTTCCAGATCGTTAAGGCGGGCGAGATCGCGATGCGAAAACATGGAGTACTCATTGAACAGTTGACCGGCGGTCAGTTTACCAGATTCATCATCCGGTTTAACGGAGAGCGAAATCTATCAGATTATTTTAGCGTACACGTGTACACTGAAAAAATTGTTGGCTACGCTGGATAGCAGTCATTACTGCTATCAGCTGTTCAGGAACCTGTTATGACCACCACACTTTCTCAAAAGCCTCAACACGCAGCGGGCTATGTGTTTGCTGAAGAAATTGCTAACAGTATCAGTCACGGTCTGGGGTGCCTGTTCGGCATCGTCGGACTGGTGCTGATGCTCAATCAGGCAATGGAGAGTCAGGCAGATACCCTCACCGTTATCAGTTACAGCCTCTATGGCGGCAGCATGATCCTGCTGTTTCTTGCCTCAACGCTCTATCATGCCATCCCGGATGGCCCGGCCAGACCCTGGCTGAAAAAGCTGGATCACTGTGCCATCTATCTGCTGATTGCCGGTACCTATACGCCGTTTCTGCTGGTCGGTCTGAGAACGCCGCTGGCGTATGGATTAATGGCGGTGATCTGGGGGCTGGCACTGGCAGGCATTCTTTTCAAACTCACTATTGCGCATCGCTTTAAAGCGCTGTCGCTGGTGACCTATCTCTGCATGGGCTGGCTGTCGCTGATTGTGGTTTATCAGCTGGCGATGATCCTGCCGCCGGGCTGCATCTGGTTACTTGCCGCAGGCGGGATTGTCTATTCGCTGGGGGTCATTTTCTATGTGGCGCGCCGCATTCCCTTTAACCACGCTATCTGGCATGGATTCGTGCTGGGCGGCAGTCTCTGTCACTTCTGCGCGATTTACTTTTATGTGCGCTGATCTGAAGTGCAGCACGGGCCCTTCCCTGAACAGAAGGGCCATGTGGCTTAATCAGCTCTCATCCAGTGAGTAGGGCAGCGGCTGAATGGTCAGATGTCCGCCTTCGTCACCTTCAACCCGCAGCACGCTGTCCGGCTCCAGATCGTTATTCAGCACCACCTGAATCCAGCTGAGGCCGTCATCTAACTGCACCGCAGCCAGCACGCTGCCGGTACGACGCCAGCGGTCACCCATCTGCAATTCCAGCGGGGCATTGGCCTCGGGAAGATGGCTTGCCTGACCCGCCAGCCAGTAGAGTGCGCGTTTATTGGCACCACGATATTTCGCTCTGGCGACCATCTCCTGACCGGCATAGCAGCCCTTTTTAAAGCTGATTGCATCCAGCGCCTGCAGGTTGGTGGCCTGCGGAATAAACTGCACGCTGGTGGCGGGATCGATAACCGGAATCCCCGCTTCAATATCCAGCGCCAGCCACTGCTGACTGTCATTGAACTGCGCATCATCGTTGAGTTTCTGCTTCAGCGTCTCAGCCTGTGCCTGCGAGGTGGCAATCAGAAAACGTTCGGCGGGATGGGCAAACCACAGTAGCGTGGTGTCTCCCTGCTGCACTACCGGCTTCTCGCTGTCGGGCAGGCTGTCAAACAGACCGGCCAGCGCCGCACGCGCCTGAAAACCGGCGACGCCCAGTAGCACGGACGCCTCGTCAGCGGCCATCGTCACTTTCGAAAACACGGCATACTTCTTTAACTCGGTCAGCTGGGTGTCGCGCAGTTCACGGCGGATCAGATAGGCGTAGCCTTCGCCGCGATGGAACAGGCGCAGGTTGCTCCACATTTTGCCTTTGGCATCGCAGTGGGCGGCGGGCGAATGGTGGTCTGCATCCAGTGCCGCAACATCCAGGGTTAACTGACCCTGCAGGTAAGCGGTGCTGTCGGCACCGGTAACGGAAACCAGCGCCCAGCTGTCCAGTGACATCAGGGTTAACGGCAGACGAGACGACGCGGCAGGCTGGCGCGGCGGTAAAGTAAAAGTGGGCATGGAGATATCCTGTTTAAGAAGGTTCATCCGGAACATTGTCTTCAATGTTAAAAGAGCCGACTGGCAATGCAACCTGTTTACGGAAAACGGCGCACAAAAGGCGTGATAACCCTGAAAACAGATGCGCTGAAATGTGGCAGGTTGCACAGCCTGCGATGCTGCGCCTGCGAGCCGCAGGAAACCAGGTTACACTAGCGGCCACGTTGTGAATGGTGGAAATTGATGCATGGATATTAATGATAAATCACGAATTCAGTGGGCCTGCCGTCGCGGCATGCTGGAACTGGATGTGGCTATTATGCCGTTCTTCAAATTTGAGTATGACACGCTGAGCGACACCGATAAGCAGGTCTTTGTTGCCCTTCTGAAGAGTGACGATCCTGACCTGTTTAACTGGCTGATGAATCACGGTGAGCCAGCCGATCCAGAATTTAAGCGGATGGTGAGTCTGATCCAGCAGCGTAATCATGATCGCGGCCCGGTGGCAATGTAAGCTGCGGCCCTCTCGCCTGGCGTGCGGATGTCTGTGCGCCTGGCTGGTGGCCGCCATCACGGGGGTTGTGCTGATGGCGCTGCCTGCAGGCGGCTGGCTGATCAGAGGGCCGATTATTCTGCTGTTGCTGGCCGAGGGCTGGCGGTGTTGCCGGCGATTGATTCAGCGGCACGGCCCGTTACAGCGGGAAAGCGTACATTGCTGGATCTGGCAGGGAAAACGCTGGCGGCCTGTTCAGCCGCTACGCTGGTTACCGGCTGGCGTGCTGCTGGTAGCGAAAAGCGAACAGGGGGCTGTGCTGCGCTGGTGGCTGATGCGGGACAATATGCAGCCTGGCGAATGGCGGGCGTTACGCGCCTGCTGCTTCAGCAAAGCGCGACATTAAAAGCCCGCAGGCAGGCAAGTGCGATAACTGCCGTTCAGCGGCGCGTGCTCCGGTGCAACAACGGCAGGCGCTCACCTTTGGCCGATCAGAGCAGTGCAGCGGTTTCGGTTAACACCTGCTCGCACCACTGCTCAACGCGCTCATCGGTAACTTCGAACTGATTAACATCATCCAGCGCCAGACCCACAAACTGTGCGCCATCAGCAGTCAGCGGTTTCGGACTGGTGAACGTATAGCCTTCAAGCGGCCAGTAACCGACAAAACGAACACCCATCGGCTGCAGCAAATCATGCAGCATGCCGAGCGCATCTAAAAACCACTCGCCATAGCCAATCTGATCGCCCATGCCATAGAGCGCGACAATCCTGTTTTGCAGATTCAGCGCGGGCAACTGCGTCCAGATAGCTTCCCAGTCCTCCTGCAACTCACCGAAATCCCAGGTCGGGATGCCCATGATCAGCAAATCGTACTGCTCCATCAGGCGCGGGTCGTCATCTTTGACGTTATGCAGCGTCACTAACTCTTCGCCAATAAAATCGCGAATTTTCTCCGCTACGATTTCGGTGTAACAGGTACTGGAACCGTAAAAAAGACCGATTTTCATGCAGATAACACTCTGTAAATACTGACTTTGGCGCAATTGTACCAGAAGCGCTGCTGAATCAGGCATAATGAGCATGATTTTACACCAGACGGCGGAGATAACGTGCAGGACAGCGAACTGACAGAACAGTTTCTTGATGCGCTCTGGATTGAACGCAATCTGGCGCAGAACACTCTCTCCTCCTATCGTCAGGATCTTCAGACGCTGACCGGCTGGCTGGCGCATCACCAGCTGACGCTGCTCAGCGTGACGCCACTGGATCTGCAGCAGTTCCTGGCCGAACGGCTGGAGGGCGGCTACAAGGCGACCAGCTCAGCGCGGCTGCTTAGCGCCATGCGCCGCCTGTTTCAGTATCTTTACCGCGAAAAGCTGCGTGCGGACGATCCCAGCGCGCTGCTGTCAGCCCCCAAACTGCCGCAGCGTTTGCCAAAAGATCTCAGTGAGGCACAGGTCGAGCGGCTGTTGCAGGCACCGGATATCGCTATTCCGCTGGAGTTGCGCGACAAAGCGATGCTGGAGCTGCTTTACGCCACCGGTCTGCGCGTCTCCGAACTGATTGGTCTGACGCTTAGCGACATCAGCCTGCGTCAGGGCGTGGTCCGGGTCATCGGTAAAGGTGATAAGGAGCGGCTGGTGCCTTTAGGTGAAGAAGCAGTTTACTGGCTGGAGCAATATATGGAACATGGTCGCCCGTGGCTGCTTAACGGACAGACGCTGGACGTGATGTTTCCCAGTAATCGGGCGCAGCAGATGACGCGCCAGACCTTCTGGCATCGCATCAAGCACTACGCCACGCTGGCGGGCATCGACAGCGAAAAGTTATCGCCGCATGTGATGCGCCATGCCTTTGCGACCCATCTGCTGAACCACGGTGCCGATTTGCGTGTCGTACAGATGCTGCTGGGACACAGCGATCTTTCCACCACCCAGATTTATACGCATGTGGCCACCGAGCGCCTGCGTCAGTTACATCAACAACACCATCCGCGAGCCTGATTCGCGGCCATAAGGATAAAAATGAACAAGCATTTTGCCCTGCTGGCTCTGTTAGCCAGCGCCTTTTCCGGTCTGGCTCAGGCCGATGACAGCGCCATTCAGCAATCACTTAAAAAGCTCGGTCTGAACCAGACGGAGATCAGCCCGTCACCGCTGCCAGGGTTTAAAACCGTGCTGTCTGAAAGCGGTGTGCTTTACGTGACTGACGATGGCAAACATATGATCCAGGGGCCGCTTTACGACGTCAGTGGCACACAGCCGGTCAACGTGACCAATCAGCTGCTGGACAAAAAAGTCGAGGCGCTGGTGCCGGAGATGATCGTCTATAAAGCGCCGAAAGAGCAGCATGTGATTACGGTCTTCACCGACATCACCTGTGGCTATTGCCACAAGCTGCACGAGCAGATGGCTGACTATAATGCGCTCGGCATTACCGTGCGCTACCTGGCGTTTCCGCGTGAAGGGCTGAAGGGTCAGATTGAACCGGCCATGAAAGCGATCTGGTGCAGCGCTGACCGCAATAAAGCCTTTGATGAGGCGATGAAAGGCAATGCGCCGAAGATGGCCGCCCCGGACAGCTGCAAAATCGATATTGCTCAGCACTACAAACTTGGTGTGCTGTTCGGCATTCAGGGCACACCCGCGATGCTGACCGATACCGGCATGATGATCCCGGGTTATCAGTCGCCGCAGGAGCTGAAGCAGGTGCTGGACAATCAGAAGCGTGGTGGGTAATCGGTGGTAAAACAGGATGTGGAACTCCGTCGTCGTGAGGTGACGGTTGACGATGCGCTTCCGGCGACGCTGCCGCCGCTGCTGAAACGACTCTACCTGCAACGCGGCGTGTGCGACGCCGCTGAGCTGGAGCGCGGTGCGAAAAACCTGCTGCCGTATCAGTCCCTGAGCGGGATTGAGAGTGCAGTAGCGCTGCTGCACCAGGCGCTGCTGGACGGGCGTCGCATTATGGTGGTGGGCGACTTTGATGCCGATGGCGCGACCAGTACCGCACTGACGGTCATGGCGCTGCGCAGCATGGGTGGCGGCAACGTGCAGTATCTGGTGCCTAACCGCTTTGAAGATGGTTATGGCCTCAGTCCGGAAGTGGTGGAGCAGGCGCGTGCGCGGGGTGCCGCGATGATCCTGACGGTCGATAACGGCATCTCTTCGCATGCCGGGGTAGCGTGCGCGCATCAGCACGGTATTCCGGTGCTGATTACCGACCATCACCTGCCGGGCGAGACCTTACCGGCCGCTGACGCGATCGTTAACCCCAACCTGCCAGACTGCAACTTTCCCTCACGCGCGCTGGCAGGCGTTGGCGTTGCGTTCTATCTGATGCTGGCGCTGCGTGCCCATTTGCGCACGCAGGGGTGGTTTGGCGCGACCCGTACTGAACCGAATCTGGCGGAGATGCTCGATCTGGTGGCGCTTGGCACGGTAGCCGATGTGGTGCCGCTCGACGTTAACAACCGCATTCTGGTGTGGCAGGGGCTCAGCCGCATCCGGGCCGGAAAATGCCGGCCAGGCATCCGGGCGCTGCTGGAGATAGCGAATCGCGATGCGCGTCAGCTGGCCGCCAGCGACCTGGGTTTTGCACTGGGTCCCCGGCTTAACGCCGCGGGCCGTCTCGACGATATGTCGGTGGGCGTGGCGCTGTTAATGACAGACGATCTCAGCCAGGCACGCATGTTAGCCAGTGAACTGGACGCGCTGAATCAGACGCGAAAAGAGATAGAGCAGGGCATGCAGAGCGAAGCGCTGGCGCTGTGTCAGGCGCTGGAGCGCGAGCAGCGCGATCTGCCGCTGGGTCTGGCTTTCTATCATCCCGAATGGCATCAGGGCGTGGTGGGCATCCTCGCTTCACGTCTGAAAGAGCGCTTCCATCGTCCGGTCATTGCCTTTGCGCCAGCGGGCGACGGGACGCTGAAAGGTTCGGGCCGTTCGATTGCCGGGCTGCATCTGCGTGATGCGCTGGAGCGACTGGACACGCTGAATCCCGGCCTGATGCTGAAGTTCGGCGGTCACGCCATGGCCGCGGGTTTATCGCTGGAAACCGCACGCTACGAGGAGTTTCGCCAGCGCTTTGCCGATCTGATTGGTGAGTGGCTGGATGGCGAATCGCTGCAGGGCATCATCTGGTCTGATGGCGCGCTGCAGCCGCAGGAGTTTTCGCTGCAGACCGCGGAGACGCTGCGCGAAGCCGGTCCCTGGGGCCAGGCGTTCCCGGAACCCGCGTTTGACGGCAAATTTAAGCTGCTGCAACAACGGCTGGTGGGGGAGCGCCATCTGAAAGTGATGGTTGAGCCGCTGGATGGCGGTCCGCTGATCGACGGTATCGCCTTTAATATCGATACCACCCTCTGGCCCGACAGCAGCATTCGTCAGGTCGAACTGGCGTATAAGCTGGATATCAACGAGTATCGCGGCAACCGTTCGGTGCAGCTGATCATCGATCATATCTGGCCACTGAACTGAGTGAACAGGGCGCGCTTCTGCGGTCACAACAGCGGCGCGTCAGCCCGCCTGCTGCTTTCGCTCACCGTGCGGTAAGCGAGGAGGGTGCCGCGGCCCGATAAGCAAATGCGCCGTGTCATCTCATCAGGGCATCCGCCCGCTGTCTCAGCGCTACAAACTGCCGCCAGTTTCGGGTAAACTTGTGCGTTAATTTTCCTGTCCCATCGAACATAAGAAAGACGCTAAAGCCATGTTTGAAATTAACCCGGTCAAAAACCGTATTCAGGACCTCAGTGAGCGCAGCGACGTTCTTCGGGGGTATCTTTGACTACGATGCCAAGAAAGAACGCCTCGAAGAAGTAAACGCCGAGCTGGAACAGCCCGATGTCTGGAATGAACCTGAGCGTGCTCAGGCGCTGGGCAAAGAGCGCTCCTCGCTGGAAGCCATCGTGCAGACGCTGGAACAGATGTCGCAGGGCCTTGAAGATGTGCAGGGTCTGCTTGAACTGGCGGTAGAAGCAGAAGACGAAGAGACCTTCAACGAAGCCGTTGCCGAGCTGGATGGGCTTGAGGGCAAGCTGGGCGAACTGGAATTCCGCCGCATGTTCTCTGGCGAATATGACAGCGCCGACTGCTACATCGATCTGCAGGCGGGGTCTGGCGGCACCGAAGCGCAGGACTGGGCCAGCATGCTGATGCGTATGTATCTGCGTTGGGCTGAAGCCAAAGGCTTCAAAACCGAAATTATCGAAGAGTCTGAAGGTGAAGTCGCGGGCATCAAGTCTGTGACCATTCGCGTGTCAGGCGACTACGCGTTTGGCTGGTTACGCACTGAAACGGGCGTGCATCGCCTGGTGCGTAAGAGCCCATTTGACTCCGGCGGTCGTCGTCACACCTCATTCAGCTCCGCCTTTATCTATCCGGAAGTGGATGACGATATTGATATCGACATCAACCCGGCCGACCTGCGCATTGACGTTTATCGCGCTTCGGGTGCGGGCGGTCAGCACGTTAACCGGACGGAATCAGCGGTTCGTATTACCCATATTCCAACCGGTACCGTCACCCAGTGTCAGAATGACCGTTCTCAGCACAAGAACAAAGATCAGGCGATGAAGCAGATGAAAGCGAAGCTGTACGAGCTTGAGATGCAGAAGAAAAATGCTGAGAAACAGGCGCTGGAGGACAACAAGTCCGACATCGGCTGGGGAAGTCAGATCCGTTCTTACGTTCTCGATGATGCCCGCATCAAAGATCTGCGCACCGGCGTAGAGACGCGTAACACCCAGGCGGTGCTGGACGGCGATCTGGATCGATTCATTGAAGCTAGTTTAAAAGCAGGGTTATAAGGAACCGACATGTCTGAACAACAACCGCAGAGCGCTGATGCCGCCGTTGAGTTAAATAACGAACTGAAAGCGCGTCGCGAAAAGCTGAGCGTGCTGCGTGCAAATGGCGTGGCGTTTCCTAACGATTTCCGTCGTGACAGCCTCTCAAACCAGCTGCATGAGCGCTATGGCGAGAAGAGCAACGAAGAGCTTGAAGATCTCGGCATCGAAGTCAGCGTCGCCGGACGCATGATGACCCGCCGTATCATGGGTAAGGCCTCTTTCGTGACCCTGCAGGATACAGGCGGCCGGATTCAGCTTTACGTCTCACGTGACGACCTGGCTGAAGGCATCTACAACGAGCAGTTCAAAAAGTGGGATCTCGGCGATATCCTTGGCGCACGTGGCAAACTGTTCAAAACGAAAACCGGCGAACTGTCGATTCACTGTTCTGAACTGCGCCTGCTGACCAAAGCGCTGCGCCCGCTGCCGGACAAGTTCCACGGCCTTGCCGATCAGGAAACCCGTTATCGTCAGCGTTACCTTGATCTCATCGCCAATGATGAGTCACGCAACACCTTCAGAATTCGTTCGCAGATCATGGCTGGCATTCGTCAGTTCATGGTGGGCCGCGACTTTATGGAAGTGGAAACCCCGATGATGCAGGTGATCCCGGGCGGTGCCTCTGCGCGTCCGTTTATCACCCATCACAATGCGCTGGATATCGACATGTATCTGCGTATTGCACCAGAGCTTTATCTGAAGCGTCTGGTGGTAGGCGGATTCGATCGCGTGTTCGAGATCAACCGTAACTTCCGTAACGAAGGGATTTCGCCACGTCATAACCCAGAGTTCACCATGATGGAACTCTATATGGCTTATGCGGATTACAAAGATCTGATCGAGCTGACCGAAAGCCTGTTCCGCACACTGGCGCAGGATGTGCTGGGCAGCACCGTTGTGCCTTACGGTGAGCAGACGTTTGATTTCGGTAAGCCGTTTGAAAAACTGACCATGCGCGAAGCCATCAAAAAGTATCGCCCGGAAACCGATCTGGCCGATCTGGAAGACTTCGATAAAGCGGTGGCGATTGCACAATCTCTGCACATCAAAGTGGAGAAGAGCTGGGGTCTGGGCCGCGTCGTAACGGAAATCTTTGAAGAGACGGCAGAGGCGAATCTGATTCAGCCGACCTTCATTACCGAATACCCGGCAGAAGTGTCGCCGCTGGCCCGTCGCAACGACGATAACCCGGAAATCACCGATCGCTTTGAGTTCTTCATTGGCGGTCGTGAAATCGGTAACGGCTTCTCCGAGCTGAACGATGCGGAAGATCAGGCTGAGCGTTTCCTGCAGCAGGTGAATGCCAAAGATGCGGGTGACGACGAAGCGATGTTCTACGACGAAGACTACGTTACCGCACTGGAACATGGTCTGCCGCCAACCGCAGGTCTGGGCATCGGTATCGACCGTATGGTGATGCTGTTTACCAACAGCCATACCATCCGTGACGTCATTCTGTTCCCGGCACTGCGTCCAGGCAGCAAATAAGTCTTACTGTTCTCAGAAAAGGCCGGGGTATCCCGGCTTTTTTATGTCTGCCGTTCGCCGCGTGATGCTTGAGTCATGCCGTTCCCTCTGCCAGGCTGAAGGTCTTAACCTGGAGCAATCATCATGACGCAACGTCCCGACTGTATTCGCCACTGGCAGGCGCTGGAAGGCGAGGATAACGAACATTATGACGACAGCGATGAGCGCATGTCGATCGGTGCGCCACTGGGGCGGCTGCTGGGATTAACCCGCCTTGGTATTCATCATGAAAGGCTTTTGCCCGGACGCCGCCTGTCTTATCCCCATGCGGAGAGCGCGGAAGAAGAGTTCATCTTTGTGCTTGAAGGTCAGCCTGACGCCTGGATCAACGGCGAGCTTTACCCGCTATCGCCGGGCGATGCAGTGGCCTTTCCGGCGGGGACGGGCATTTGCCACACCTTCATCAATAACAGCGATCGCGAAGCACGCTTTCTGGTGGTGGGGGAGACCCGCAAGCCAGAAAATCGTATTACTTATCCTCTTAACCCGGATTACGAAGCAACCCGTCAAGACAGATGGCTGAATCCGCCCGAACATCCTATGGGCAACCATCCCGGCTTGCCTGACAAAAAGCCTTAGGATTTCAGGGCATTATCCAGCCAGGTCTGGAACCGCGAATAGGGCACATAGAGCGCAACATTCTTATAAAGTGTCTTGCCGCTGGCATTGTCATTGATGTTATTGCTGTAGCCGATAATCACCCCTGCCAGCGTATCGTCTGACGCGTTATAAACCGCGCCGCCCGACATCCCCTTCACCACACCCGCATTCGCCGCTACCACGACGCAGTCTGGCTTGTTCCAGCTGTTTGCCAGCGTGGTATTGATCAGGTTCTGCCCGCTGGAACTGACCGGCATAGCCGAAATAAAGCTGTAGCCGTAAAGGTTTACCTGGTCGCCGATATGGCTGTTGCGGAAACTGGGGGGCAGGTTCGCTTCGCTGTTTTTGTGATAGACCACCGCCAGGTCGCACTGCGGATGCCAGGCTTTGACCCGATAAAGCGAAAACTTCGCTACGTGCGCGGCGGTCAGGCTGTATTCCGGCGTCAGCGGGATAGTGGTGCCAAGCGTGCCGATACCCAGTATGGTCGGAATGCCGGTCACGGTCATATCAACCCGCTTTTCAGCTTCTTTACTGTACTCATAATGACCAACGGAGCAGCCGGTCAGGGCAAAGACCATCAAGGCTATGAGTCGCTGCATTCTCTCTCCCTGCGTCAAAAGTTGATAACTACACCTGGCAATTGATTAGGGATATATCGGCAACGTTGCGAAATAATTAATGAGTTACATATAAAAAAGGGTAATCGGTTAACAGGAAATGGCAACCTGGCCCGGTGCAGGCAGACGCCGCACGGCTCTGCCTCTGACCGTCTGACGCGGAGGGATGGCATCAGGAGGGCAGGATTATTGCGGCAGCAGCAATAATCCTTTGCGCGCGACAGGCTAGGTGGCTAACCGGCGCTGTGCTGTAATACTCACTGTGACGCAGATCAAATTTTAATAAGCGTCGAAGGGCTGCGCGTCTGCGCGGTTCACCTGCAAATAAGACTGGGAGAGTGTTATGCCTGTTGCATTACTGGCGCTGGCGTTGAGTGCGTTCGCCATCGGAACCACCGAGTTTGTCATCATGGGATTATTGCCGGAGGTGGCGCGTGACCTTCAGGTGTCCATTCCGTTGGCGGGCTGGCTAATCAGTGGCTATGCGCTGGGGGTGGCGATAGGTGCGCCGATTATGGCGCTGCTCACCGCCAGACTGCCGCGCAAAAAAACGCTGATTCTGCTGATGGTGATCTTTATTGTCGGCAACCTGCTGTGTGCGCTGGCATACAACTATAACCTGCTGATGCTGGCGCGAATCGTTACCGCGCTCTGTCATGGTGCATTCTTTGGTATTGGCGCGGTCGTTGCTGCCAGCCTGGTGCCTGCCGGTCGTCAGGCATCCGCTGTGGCGCTCATGTTTACCGGGCTGACCTTAGCGAATGTGCTGGGCGTTCCGCTGGGCACCAGCTTCGGACAGATGTTTGGCTGGCGGGCCACGTTCTGGGGCGTGGCGGTCATTGGCGTGCTGGCGTTTATCGCCCTGATCGTGAGTCTGCCCAACAATAAAGAGGAGAAGCCGGTTCATCTGGCGAGTGAAATCGGTGCGCTGGCCAACGGGAAACTCTGGCTGTCGCTGCTGATGACGGTCTTCTTTGCCGCGGCGATGTTCGCGCTGTTCAGCTACATTGCGCCGCTGCTGTTAGAGGTGACGGGCATCAGCGATCGGGGCGTCAGCTGGACGCTGTTCCTGATTGGCGCAGGGCTGACGGTGGGGAATATTCTTGGCGGCAAACTGGCCGACTGGAAAGTCTCTTTCAGCCTGATCCTCAGCTTCTCACTGATCGCCATTTTTTCGCTGCTGTTCAGCTGGACCAGTCATGCGCTGTGGCTGGCGGAGATCACCCTGTTCCTGTGGGCGATGGCGACCTTTGCGACGGTGCCAGGCCTGCAAATTAACGTGGTCCGTCACGGTAAAGAGGCACCAAACCTGGTTTCAACCCTGAACATTTCGGCGTTTAACGTCGGTAATGCGCTGGGTGCCTGGGTCGGCGGCGCGGTTATCGGGCGTGGATTTGGCCTGACGACAGTACCGGTCGCGGCGGCTGCGCTGGCAGCCATCGGCCTGCTGATCTGCCTGATCACCTTCCGTAAATCGGGCCGCGCAGCCGCCAGGGTTCGCGCTTAAGCCAGACGGGCGGCGATACGTGCCGGAAAGTCAGCCACCTGCTGTTGCAGATGGCTGACAAAGGCATCGACCAGCGCCGATGCAGGGCGGTGCTGCGGCCTCACCAGGCTGACGGTAAACGGCACCGCCACGCTGAATGTCCGCATCACCACACCGCTGTCGGCGTAATCCAGCGCCGTCAGCGGATTCACAATCGAAATGCCCACGCCCGCTCTCACCATTGCGCACACCGAAGCTGCGCTGTGCGTCTCCATGACCAGCCGCCGTTCGACGCCCTGCTCCTGGAACAGCGCATCCAGCAGCTGACGATAGCTGTCGTTGCGCGACAGGCTCACATACTGTTCGCCCGCAAAATCGTGCGGCGTCAGCACGTCACGCTGACTCAGCGGATGCTGCTGCGGCAACACGCACACTTCATTGCAGGTCAGCAGAGCAAGGCGGTCCGTTCCGGCCGGGGCGTGCTGGGTTTCGGTTAAGCCAAGGTCATAGCGCTGTGCTGACAGCCACTCCTCCAGCAGCGGCGACTCCTGCGGAATTACATTCAGGCTCACATCGGGGTAGCGCTGTAAAAAGGGCTGGCACAGCGGTGGCAGCAGCGACTGCGAAAAAACCGGCAGACAGGCGATCGACAGCTCACCCTGACGGAACTGACGCAGGCCTTCCGCTGCTTCCATGATGCGATCCAGACCGTACCAGGATCGCTGCACCTCTTCAAACAGGCGTAACCCCTGCACGGTCGGTTGCAGGCGACCGCGTACTCGTCCAAACAGCGCTAATCCCAGCTGCTGCTCCAGTCGCGCCAGCTCCCGGCTTACCGTAGGTTGGGAAGTATGCAGCAGCGTGGCGGCCTGAGTCAGGTTGCCGCTGGTCATCACCGCATGAAAAATCTCGATATGCCGCCAGTTAATGTTTGCCACGCCGCTTTCCTATATCCATTCTGCATAGATGCTATTAAAACAGATATTTTTCGCTATGACACGATTCTGGCTTAATGCAGTTATCGCCACAGGAGACTTGTTATGCCACGTTCTTTACAGAGTACCGAAACGGCCCTCAACGCCGCTAACCTGCTGCCACTTGCACGCCGTTATGCCGGGCCATTCTGGGCTTATGATGCGCAGATTATTCAGGCGCGTATTGCTCAGCTGCAGGCGTTTGATGTGGTGCGCTTTGCACAGAAAGCCTGCTCAAATGTGCATATCCTGCGCCTGATGCGCGACGCAGGGGTGAAAGTGGATTCGGTATCGCTGGGCGAGATCGAACGTGCGCTGGCCGCTGGCTATCAGCCCGGCGGTGACGACATCGTTTTTACTGCGGATCTGTTTGACCAGCCGACGCTGGCGCGTGTTACCGCGCTAAAGGTGCCGGTTAACGCCGGTTCAATTGACATGCTGCATCAGCTTGGCGCGGTTTCACCGGGGCACGCGGTGTGGCTGCGGGTTAATCCTGGCTTCGGTCACGGCCACAGCCAGAAAACCAACACCGGCGGCGAAAACAGCAAGCACGGTATCTGGCACGGCGATTTAGCCGACGCGCTGGCAGCGATTGAACAGCACGGCCTGACGCTGGTGGGCATTCACATGCACATCGGCTCAGGCGTTGATTATGCGCATCTGCAGCAGGTCTGTGATGCGATGGTCGGACTGGTGATGGCATCGGGTCAGGATCTGACAGCCATCTCCGCAGGCGGCGGGCTTTCAATTCCTTACCGCTACGGCGAAGAGGCGATCGATACCGGTCACTATTTTGGCCTGTGGGACGCGGCACGGCAGCGCATCGCTCAGCATCTGGGTCACGCGGTTAAGCTGGAGATCGAACCGGGCCGTTTTCTGGTTGCCGAAGCTGGCGTTCTGGTCTCACAGGTGCGGGCGGTTAAGTCGATGGGCAGCCGTCACTTCGTGCTGGTCGATGCCGGTTTCAGTGACCTGATGCGCCCCTCAATGTATGGCAGCTATCACCATATCTCGCTGATGGCGGGCGATGATCGGGCGATTGATGCGCAGCACACCATCGACACGGTTGTCGCGGGTCCGCTGTGCGAATCGGGCGATGTTTTCACCCAGCTGGAGGGCGGCATGGTCGAACCACGCGCAATGCCGGCGGCACAGGTAGGCGATTATCTGGTGTTCCACGACACCGGTGCTTACGGGGCCTCTATGTCCTCAAACTACAACAGCCGTCCCTTGATCCCGGAAGTCCTGTTTGAGCAGGGCCAGCCGCGCGAAATACGTCGTGCGCAGACCATTGCGTCATTACTGGCGCTGGAGATCGGCTAATCATCTCACTCAGGCGGCCAGCGTGCCGCCGGTTTTACGCACCGGGCTTGCGCGAAAGGTGACACCGGCCTGTCAGCACAGAGGCGGCTTCCTGGCGCAGTGTGCAGCGATATCTTAACGTCGGACGCTTAAGGAATTCATGTGATGGAGATTGTCTCGCTCAGCGATGTGCCGCAGTTTGCCGATCAGATCATCGACTGGCAGTGGCGCGCGTTTGGCGAAGCCAGCAGCCGGGCGTTCTTCGCCAGCGTGGTAAACAGCAGCCTGACCGGCGCTGATTTTCCGGTAACGTTTGTTGCTGTGGAGGCGGGCAGGGCAATCGGCACGGCAGGATTCTGGCGCTGCGATCTGATCAGCCGTCAGGATCTCTTTCCGTGGCTGGCGGCGCTCTATGTGGATGAGTCGGTGCGCGGCCAGGGCGTCAGCGAGGCGCTGCAGCAGCATGTGATTGCTTATGCACAGGCACGCGGCTATCCACGGCTGTGGTTATGGTCAACGTTTGGGG
Organism: Pantoea sp. GD03673; assembly: GCF_029844725.1. Taxonomy (GTDB): domain Bacteria; phylum Pseudomonadota; class Gammaproteobacteria; order Enterobacterales; family Enterobacteriaceae; genus Pantoea. Next base: position 120,295 of record NZ_JAOCKJ010000006.1, on the reverse strand, counting down.
GGTACTACGAACGGTATGGCTGGCTGCCGCAGGGAGAGGCGCTGGAGTATCCCGACAAGCCGGTAACGCTCTACTATCGCGATCTGTGAAATGCCAGCCGCCATCGCGGCAGCTGGCAACAAGGCGCTTATGGCGCAGGATAAGTGTAACGGCGGTGGATCGCCTCAATACCTTCCAGAATCTCTGCATTTAAGGTCAGATTGACGCTGTCGATATTCATCTGCAACTGCTCAGTTGTTGTGGCACCCAGCAGCGTACTGGCTACAAACGGCTGCTGACGCACATAGGCCAGCGCCATCTGCGACGGGTCGATCTGATGCTGTTGCGCTAACGCCACATATTCGGCAATCGCCTTCTGCGACTGCTCGCCGCTATAGCGGGTAAAGCGGCTGAACAGCGTGTTGCGTGCGCCCGCAGGCTGTGCGCCATTCAGATACTTGCCGCTTAACGTACCAAACGCCAGGCTTGAATAGGCCAGCAGCTCTACACCTTCATGCTGGCTGATTTCGGCAAGACCGACTTCAAAGCTGCGGTTCAGCAGGCTGTAAGGATTCTGGATGCTGACAATGCGCGGCAGTTCATGCTTCTCCGCCAGCTGCAGGTAGCGCATCACGCCCCATGCGGTTTCGTTCGACACCCCGATATAACGAATTTTGCCTGCACGCACCTGCTCGGTCAGCGCCTCCAGCGTCTCCAGCAGCGTCACCTGCGCGGTGGTCTCGCTGTACTGATAGCCAAGCTTGCCAAAAAAGTTGGTCTGGCGCTGTGGCCAGTGCAGCTGATAGAGATCAAGGTAGTCGGTGTTCAGGCGTTTCAGGCTGGCATCAAGTGCGGCGCGGATGTTTTTACGGTCCAGCGCCATGTCAGGACGAATTGACGCGTCGTTGCCACGGGAAGGGCCCGCGACTTTACTGGCCAGAATGATTTTGTCGCGGCTGCCGCGCTGTTTCAGCCAGCTGCCAATGTATTGTTCGGTCAGACCCTGGGTTTCCGGGCGCGGTGGCACCGGATACATCTCGGCGGTATCAATAAAGTTGATGCCGGAACGGATAGCCAAATCCAGTTGAGCATGGGCGTCGGCTTCGCTGTTCTGTTCGCCAAACGTCATAGTGCCCAACCCCAGCTGACTCACTTCCAGCGTGCTGTGGGGAATACGATGATAGTGCATTGCCAGCTTCCTTTTTTTATGGAATGGAATGTTGTGTCCTCAGGGACTATAGCGCGAGCAATGGCGGGGAAGGAAGGGGGAAAAGTCGGGGAAATCACCTGCCAGCGTGGAATCGGTGGCAGGGGATTAAATGGCGCACTTAACGTTCAATGATCGTAGAGACCTCATCGCTGTTAATCTGCACCTCGTGACCGGTCTGATCGGTGTACTGCACCAGGCCGGTCTCTTTATCAATGCTCGGCTTGCCTTCGGTCATGATCATCCGGCCATCTTTGGTCGCCATGACATAATCAGAACTGCATCCACTTAAGAACGCGGCGGTTACCATCACCATTGCTACGCCTGCCCACCCTTTCATCACGCCTTATCCTCACCAATCGTTATGTGCAAAAAGTGTAGTAATAAATGGTTTTGCCGGCAGGGTTAATCGTAGGAATCTGAAAATAACCGGGCGAGCAGGCTCGCCCTTGACTTTCTCAGGCGTGCTTTTTCTTGCTACGCATCAGGTTAAGGCACTCAACCGCCATTGAGAAGAACATAGCGAAATAAATGTAACCTTTTGGTACGTGAACCGCGAAACTCTCCAGAATCAGGGTAAAACCGACCAGAATCAGGAAGGAGAGTGCCAGCATTTTTACTGACGGATGGCGTTCAACAAACTCACCAATAGCGCGTGCCGCAAACATCATCATCAGCACAGCAATGACCACGGCCGCCATCATAATAAACAGATGATCGGAAAGGCCGATGGCGGTGATCACCGAGTCGAGGCTGAAAATAATGTCGAGCATCATGATCTGCACAATCGCGCCAAGGAACGAATGAACGCGGGTATTGTGCTCGCCTTCGCTGCCTTCAATCGTTTCATGGATCTCCATGCTCGATTTCCACAGCAGGAACAGTCCACCAAACAGCAGAATCAGATCGCGTGCCGAGAAGGCGTGGTCCATTAACGTAAACAGCGGGTTAGTCAGACGGGCTACCCATGCGATAGAGGCCAGCAGGCCAAGACGCATCAGCATCGCGCCCATCAGACCAATGCGGCGAGCACTGGCTTGCTGATGTTTTGGCAGTTTAGCAACCACCAGTGACAGGAAAATGATGTTATCAATACCCAGCACCACCTCAAGGATGGTCAGGGTGCCCAGCGCCAGCCAGGCGTTGGGATCGGAAATCCACTCAAACATACCGGCATTCAATCCTAAACGAAAAGTAAACGGCGATTATACGCATTGAATTCGCCAATCTCCCACAAAATTGCGATGCTGGTCGCGCAGGGTGAATGATTTACAGAAGAAAATGGCGTGCCAGCAGCGGGCCGGTGAAGCTCTTCTTCAGGTAAAAGCCGCGTGGCAGGGTCATGATTGGCTGGCCCTGGTCGCCGATTCCCTCTGTCAGTGCTTTACTGTTGGCGGCTTTGGGCCGGATCTGCAGCCAGGCGCCATGCCGTGCGGTAATCTGCTCAACGCGTCCGAGCACAATCATATCCATCAGCTCTTCCCAGTCCTGACGCAGCATCTCCTCTTCGTCCGCATCCGGGCTCCAGAGCAGCGGTGCACCGACACGGCGTTCCCGCAGGGGAATCTCACGCCCGCCTTCAACCGGGATCCACAGCACCCGGGCCAGTTTGTGACGCACATGGCTGGTGAGCCATGTCACGCCGCTGTTACCGGTCAGTGGCGCGACGCAGACAAAGGTGGTTTCCAGCGGCTTGCCCTGGGCATCAATCGGGATGGTTTTCAGTTCGATACCCAGATGGGCAAAATCCTGTTCCGCTTTGCTGCCCGCGCTCGCCCCAAGGTGCCACTCCAGCAGCATACCGACCCAGCCTTTATCGCGTTTAAGGTCCGCAGGCATGGGCAGACCGGCACGTGCGGCCAGCATCTCCAGGGTTAATCCGGCTAAATCCTGCGCACGTGCCAGCAGGCTGGCTTCATCTTCGGGTGGTCCTGGCGGATAACGCATGTTGATAACTCACGCTGGTTAAAATTGGTACAGATGCGGGTGGGTAAGTTGTCCCGCGAAAATAAAGGGCGTCCGGGATCGATAATAACATGATAGATCGTGCTTTTTTTAGCGGATTGCCCCTGCGTCATCTGTAGTAGGGCAGGGTTATCCCAGCTTACCCGCAACAATGAACAGGATCTCCAGCCGGGTTATCCACAGAAAAATGGGATAACCCCCCTATCTCTGCGGTACTGGTTCCATTTACAGCCTTGACTTTTCTCTTTTTGACCATAATTTCACCGCTCTGACCTAACCCTGAGCGATTATCTGTGGATAAAAAGCGCGGTGATGATAATTTAATCAATTGTCAGTGGCCGTAAAAATATTCGCTGTTTATAAAAAGGCTGAGAAGCGTGATTCTGGGTTAATTTTATTTAAAATCATGAAGATGAATGGTTATCTCTTTTCCGGTCATCAGCGTGCAATGGAAGGGTTATTCAGTTAACTCCCGCGTTCTGCACAAAGCTATCCACAGAAAAGGTGAATAAGATCGATCTTTTTTGCGGTCTTTGTTTATAACTTTGCCCTTTTCTGTGAGTTATCCCGCTATTGCAGGCGTTACCCCCCATGAATCCAGTGGTTTACCGCCTGTAAGGAGTGTGAAACAATCAGGCCATTCAAATTTTGCTTTGAGGTAGTCCGGTGATCGATGATGATGGCTACCGCCCGAATGTTGGTATCGTAATCTGTAACCGGCAGGGACAAGTGTTATGGGCCAGGCGCTTTGGACAGCACTCCTGGCAATTTCCTCAGGGAGGCATCAATCCCGGTGAAACCGCAGAACAGGCGATGTATCGCGAACTGTTTGAAGAGGTCGGCTTACACCGGAAAGATGTTCGAATACTTGGCTCTACCCGCAACTGGTTACGTTACAAGTTGCCAAAACGTTTGGTGCGTTGGGACACAAAGCCGGTATGTATCGGCCAGAAACAAAAGTGGTTTCTTCTGCAGTTAATGTGTAATGACGCGGATATCAATGTGCAGCACAGCAGCACGCCGGAGTTTGACGGCTGGCGCTGGGTCAGTTTCTGGTATCCGGTGCGTCAGGTTGTCTCCTTCAAGCGCGATGTCTATCGTCGGGTGATGAAGGAATTCGCTGGCGTGGTGATGTCTATGCAGGAGAGTGCGGGGCAGCGAAATAATCCTGCCCATCGACGTAAGAGAGGATAGGCCACGCCCTTTATGCTCACTCAGTTGCGCGAAATTGTAGAAAAAGTGGCGAGTGCGCCGCGTCTCAATGAAGCACTCGACATCCTGGTTAATGAGATCTGTCTGGCGATGGATACGGAAGTCTGTTCCGTATATCTCGCCGACCACGATCGTCGCTGCTATTACCTGATGGCGACGCGCGGACTCAAAAAACCGCGTGGCCGCACCGTGACGCTGGCGTTTGACGAGGGAATCGTCGGTTTAGTGGGCCGTCTGGCCGAACCGATTAACCTTGCTGACGCCCAGAGTCATCCCAGCTTTAAATATATCCCCGCAGTGAAAGAGGAACGCTATCGTTCCTTCCTTGGCGTGCCCATCATCAGCCGTCGCCAGCTTCTTGGCGTACTGGTGGTGCAGCAGCGCGAACACCGCCAGTTTGATGAAAGCGAAGAGTCCTTTCTGGTCACGCTGGCTACCCAGATGGCGGCCCTGCTGTCGCAATCTCAGATGGGCCAGCTGTTTGGTCAGTTCAGGCAGACGCGGGTGCGCGCCATTGCGGCAGCGCCTGGCGTGGCAGTGGCACCGGGTTGGGTCGATGAAACTCAACCGCTGCTCGATCAGGTCTCGGCCGCCTCGACGCTGGATGTTCAGCGCGAACGAGAGCGTCTGTCGCTCGCCATGAGTGAGGCCGCCAGTGAATTCCGCCGCTTTAGCAAACGTTTCAGCGCCAGCGCACAGAAAGAGAGCGCGGCGATCTTCGATCTCTACTCACACCTGTTAACCGATGCCCGGCTGAAGAAAGATCTGTTCGATGAGATCGAGCGCGGATCGGTCGCGGAATGGGCGGTGAAACAGGTGATCGAGAAGTTTGCTGAACAGTTCGCCAGCCTGACAGACAACTACCTGCGTGAACGTGCAGGGGATCTGCGGGTGCTGGGCCAGCGTCTGCTGTTTCACCTCGATGACACACTGGTTGGCACCAATGCCTGGCCGGAACGCTTTGTGCTGGTGGCCGATGAGCTGACCGCCACCACTTTAGCGGAGTTACCGCAGGAGCGGCTGGCGGGTGTGGTCGTGCGTGACGGCGCAGCCAATTCCCATGCAGCGATTCTGACCCGCGCCATGGGGATCCCGACGGTCATGGGCGCTGATATCCAGCCTCATCAGCTTAACAAACGCCTGCTGATCGTTGACGGCTATCGCGGTGAGCTGCTGATCGATCCTGAGCCGGTGCTGGTGCAGGAGTATCAGCGGCTGATCAGCGAAGAAAACGCGCTGAGCAAAATGGCGGAGGGCGTGGTCGATCAGCCGGGTGAGCTGAAAAGTGGCGAACGCGTGCAGGTGATGCTGAATGCCGGATTAAGCCCGGAACATGAGCAGGCGCTGGGTAGCTGGGTTGATGGTATCGGCCTCTACCGCACCGAAATCCCGTTTATGCTGCAGAACGGCTTTCCGTCGGAAGAGGAGCAGGTGGCACAGTATCAGGGCATGTTGCAGCTGTTCCACAATAAGCCAGTGACGCTGCGAACGCTGGATGTGGGCGCAGATAAACAGCTGCCCTACATGCCGATCAGCGAGGAAAACCCTTGTCTGGGCTGGCGCGGCATTCGCCTGACGCTCGACCAGCCGGAAATTTTCCTGGTGCAGGTGCGTGCAATGCTGCGTGCCAACGCTGCCTCCGGCAACCTCAGTATCCTGCTGCCGATGATCAGTCATATCGATGAGATCGACGATGCAAAACAGCTGATCGATCGTGCCGGACGCGAAGTGGAAGAGATGCTGGGTTATGCGATTCCTGCGCCGCGTATCGGCATTATGATTGAAGTGCCGTCGATGCTGTTTATGATCCCGCATCTGGCGTCACGGGTCGATTTTGTCTCGGTCGGCACCAACGACCTGACGCAGTATCTGCTGGCGGTGGACCGCAACAATACCCGCGTCGCTAACCTTTACGACTCGCTGCATCCGGCGATGCTGCGTGCGCTGAATGCGATTGCGAAGGAAGCCCGTCTGGCCAATCTGGAATTGTGCCTGTGTGGTGAAATGGCCGGAGATCCGATGTGCGTGGCACTGCTGGTTGGTCTGGGATATCACCATCTCAGCATGAACGGTAAAAACGTACCGCGTGTTAAGTATCTGCTGCGTCATCTGGATCACGAGGAGGTCCAGAAGCTCAGCGAGCAGGGGATGAATGCCCATACTGCCACCGAAGTGCGCCATCTGGTCTCGGCCTTTATGGAGCGGCGTGGTCTGGGGGGATTAATTCGCGGCGGTCGCTAACCGCCTGGCCCGTCAGGGCGGCCCTGAAGGGGCGAGCACAGCGGGTCATCCTCACGTATGACGTGTACTCCGGTTGTTTCGCGCTGTCCGCGTCCAGACTGGCTGCAACACTGTACGCCTGACGGACCAGGTTTTACGTGTTTACATTTGCGCGACAATTCACAAAACCGGCTGTGCTATGATGCGCAGCCTTAATTTATGTGCCTGACAACACCCCTTTTCAGGGTTGAAAAATAGACGGTGAATGATGAATAACGGCTATATTGCATTTCCGCAGTTCGATCCGGTGATCTTCTCGGTCGGACCAGTTTCGCTTCACTGGTACGGTCTGATGTATCTGGTGGGCTTTGTTTTCGCCATGTGGCTGGCAGTACGCCGCGCCAATCAGCCTGGCAGCGGCTGGAAAAAAGAGGAAGTTGAGAACCTGCTGTACGCCGGTTTCCTGGGGGTCTTCCTCGGCGGCCGTATCGGCTATGTGCTGTTCTACAACTTACCGCTGTTCCTGGAAAATCCTCTTTATCTGTTCAAAGTCTGGGATGGCGGCATGTCGTTCCACGGTGGCCTGATTGGGGTGATTGTGGTGATGCTGATCTTTGCCCGCCGCACTAAACGTAACTTCTTCCAGGTCTCTGATTTCATTGCGCCGCTGATCCCGTTTGGTCTGGGTGCCGGTCGTCTCGGTAACTTCATTAACGGCGAGCTCTGGGGCCGTGTCGATCCGGGCTTCCGCTATGCGATGCTATTCCCTGGCTCCCGCAGCGAAGATGTGGCGCTGGCCGCGACCAATCCGCAATATCAGGAACTGCTTAACACCTACGGCGTGCTGCCACGTCACGCTTCGCAGCTCTACGAACTGGCGCTGGAAGGTGTGGTGCTGTTTATCATTCTGAACCTGTTTATTCGTAAGCCGCGCCCGATGGGCAGCGTTTCTGGCCTGTTCCTGATTGGCTATGGTGCCTTCCGTATTATCGTTGAGTTCTTCCGCCAGCCGGATGCGCAGCTTGGCCTGTTCGAAGGCGGAATCAGTATGGGACAGATCCTCTCTGTGCCGATGATTATTGCCGGTATTATTATGATGATCTGGGCGTATCGTCGTCGCCCGCAGCCACAATTTCGCGAGGAAAAATGAAACAGTATCTGGATTTAATGCAACATGTGCTGCACGAAGGCACGCCAAAAGCTGACCGTACCGGCACCGGTACGCTTTCAATTTTTGGTCACCAGATGCGTTTCAATCTGCAGGATGGTTTTCCGCTGGTCACCACCAAGAAATGTCATATCCGCTCCATTATTCATGAGCTGCTGTGGTTCCTGAAAGGTGACACCAACATTGGTTATCTGAAGGAAAACAACGTCTCAATCTGGGACGAGTGGGCCGATGAACAGGGCGATCTTGGCCCGGTTTATGGCAAACAGTGGCGCAGCTGGGGAACGGCCAGCGGCCAGGAGATTGACCAGTTAAGCCAGGTGATAGAGCAGCTGAAGCGCGATCCCGACTCACGGCGGATTATTGTTTCCGCCTGGAACGTCGGCGAACTGAGTGAGATGGCGCTGGCACCCTGCCACGCGTTCTTCCAGTTCTACGTGGCGGATGGCAAGCTATCCTGCCAGCTTTATCAGCGTTCATGCGACATCTTCCTGGGCCTGCCTTTTAACATCGCCAGCTATGCGCTGCTGGTGCATATGGTGGCGCAGCAGTGCGATCTGCAGGTGGGCGACTTCGTCTGGACCGGCGGTGATACGCACCTCTACAGCAACCATCTGGAGCAGGCGCGCCTGCAGCTGACGCGCGAACCGCGTCCACTGCCAACGCTGGTTATTAAGCGCAAACCGGCGTCACTGTTTGACTATCAGTTCGACGATTTTGAGATCGAAGGCTACGATCCGCATCCAGCGATCAAAGCGCCTGTCGCCATCTGATCGGCAATAAAAGATAACGCCCTGGCACGCCGCCGGGGCTTTTTTTTGCGCCTAAATCAGTCAATCTGCGACACCCCTCGCACGCGTCTGAATCTGCCTGTCGGCGGTGAACATTCTCTGCGGCACGCTTTCCAGCCTGCCACAACACCGCTTGTTTCACCTGTCTGTAACCCGCAGTCTGACGCCATGAAAACAGCCCACTTACGCGGTTTCACCCTGCCGGAACTGCTGCTGGTCATGGTGATTGCCGGTATGCTAAGCCTTGCGGCGCTGCACGGCTGGCAGAGCTGGCAACAGCGGCAGCAACTGCGCGACAGCGCCCAGCAGCTGCAGGGATTCCTGCTTCGTTTACGTGCCCAGGCCAACCGGCAAAATAGCGACCTGGTGTTATGGTCACAACCTGGCGAGCCCTGGTGCATCGGGGCCGGAAGTCGCCCCGATGCCGGTTGCAGTTACGGGAAACGGCTGCATTTTCTGGCACCGCATTCTGGCGTCGCGCTTTATGGCTTCCGGGGAGAACCGGGCTTCTATGGCCGTCGAAACGTAGCCAGAGCAGGCAGCATTGAACTGGGAAACAGCGCAGGGCGTATAAGGCTGATTATCTCGGCCAGAGCCCGAATTCGCCTCTGTATGACGGATGAGGAGACATGCCGTTGAAAATCGCCGGATTCAGCCTGCTGGAGATGCTGATCGCCCTGGCGATTAGCGCAGTCGTGATGTTAAGCGCCGGTCGTTTTCTGCCATTACTGCTGGCAGAAAATGCTGGCGTACTGCAACAGGCGCAACTGCGTCAGGAGTTACAGCAGATTATGGCCACGCTGGAAAAGGCGGTGCGGCGTGCCGGTTATTGTCACGGTGAGTGCGGCAGGGGCGCACTGAAAATCCGTGAGAACTGCCTGCTGCTGCGCTGGGATGAGAACAGCAACGGTAAATGGGAAGCGGTGAGCCATGCGGAAAGTGACTACTACGGCTATCGCCTGCGGCAACAGCAGCTTGAGATGCAGCGAGGTGTTGACCAGTGTCAGTCTGCGGGCTGGGAGCGGCTCTCCGATCCGGCATTTATGACGCTACAGCAGTTCAGCGTCAGCCAGCAGGGCGCACTGATCAGGATCGTCCTGCAGGGACGGGCCGGACGGTGGCTTGAAACGGTAGAGAGCTGGGTGGAGGGCGTGAACCTGTGAAACAGCGAGGCAGCAGTGCGCTGGGCATGGTGTTGATGATTATGGTTATCGGCAGCTTCACGCTGCATGCCAGCCGAAAGATGTCTGAGCAGGGAATGCGACTGCTGGCGGATGAGCAGCAGTATGTTCAGGATTTCTGGCGGGCACAGTCGGCGCTGCAATGGGGTCTTTCCATGAGCTGGTCAGCGGCTAAGCCTGCGCTGTGTCAGCAGGATGATCGCCAGGGCTGGCGCAGCTGTTTACAGCGAGGTGAAAATAATGAAGGTCTGCTTAAAGGTGAGGCCAGCGGCAGGGGGATGGCGGTCTGGCATTGGGTGCGTTTACGGGGCAACCAGATTACTGCACTGCCGCACGGCTGGATCGATTACTGCCCGCTCACGTCCCCGGCAACCTGTCAGTAAAGGCGGTGGATTCAGTCTGCCAGAGGTGTTGTTTGCTCTGCTGCTAATGGCATTAAGCACCAGCACGCTGTTGCACTACCATCGCGCACTGGCGCTGGCGCTCAGTCAGCAGTGGTATCAGCGCGAGGCCTGGCGGGTTGCGGAGCAGCGGCTGAACGGTCATGAGGTCGCGGGATGGCGATCCACACTGCAACAGCAGAGCAGCGCCTCAGGCTGCATCCTGGATCGGGCAGACGTGACGGGGCCTTATCAGCGCAGCGCTACTCTGACGCGGCTGCGATGTTCAACACGCGGGACGCCCTTTTGATGGGTTTCAACCGCGATACGCGGTAAAGTGACAGGGCCGCAATACCGCAGTCACGTTCTGAGTTATCACAGGAGTTTTCATGTTTCACGTTTATCACTCAAATCAGCTTGATGTGCTGAAGATTCTGGCGGCGGCGGTGATTAAACATGATCCTCTTGATGATCCTTTCGCCTCAGAAATGGTGCTGGTGCAGAGTCCGGGTATGGCGCAGTGGCTGCAGATGGAGCTGGCACAAACCTTTGGCATTGCGGCCAATATTGAATTTCCGCTGCCCGCCAGTTTTATCTGGGAGATGTTCGTCCGCGTGTTGCCGGATATCCCGGTAGAAAGTGCCTTCAGCAAGGCCAGCATGGCCTGGAAGCTGATGCACCGTCTGCCAGTGATGCTCGAACATGAAGAGTTTGGCGCTTTACGCCACTATCTCTATGACGACGACGACAGGCGAAAACTCTATCAGCTCAGTTCCCGCGTGGCCGATCTGTTTGACCAGTATCTGGTCTATCGTGCCGACTGGCTCAACAGCTGGGAACGCGGGGAAACCATTGACGGGCTGGGTGACGCACAGCGCTGGCAGGCTGCACTGTGGCGCGATCTGGTGAGTTATACCCAGGCCCTGCGCCAGCCCGAATGGCACCGTGCCAACCTTTATGCGCGATTTATCCAGACGCTGGATCAGGCGAAAACCACACCAGCCAATCTGCCCAAACGGGTTTTTATCTGTGGCATCTCAGCGCTGCCGCCGGTCTATCTGCAGGCGTTGCAGGCGCTGGGACGTCACATCGACATTCATCTGCTGTTCACCAATCCCTGCCGCGATTACTGGGGCGACATTCAGGATTATGCATTTCTGGCCAGACTGCAAAGCCGTCAGCGCCGGCGTCATGGTGCCGATGAATCCCGCGGACTCTTCCGGGATGCCGATCAGGCACCGGCGCTGTTTAACGATGCCGGTGAGCAGCAACTGACGAACCCGCTGCTCGCCTCATGGGGCAAGCTGGGACGAGACAACCTGTTTCTGCTCAGTCAGATGGAGTCGATTGACGATATCGATGCGTTTGTGGATGTTGAGCCGGACAACCTGCTGCACTGTATGCAGCACGATCTCCTCAATCTGCAGGACAACGCCATCATCGGACTGAATGCAGCGGAACTGGCGCACAGCGATCAGAAACGCTGCCTTGATCCCGCTGATCGCTCCATTGCGGTGCAGGTCTGTCACAGTGCCCAGCGTGAAGTTGAAGTGTTACAGGATCATCTGCTGGCAATGATGGAGGCCGACCCGACGCTGAAAGCGCGTGACATTATTGTCATGGTGGCGGATATCGACGCCTACGCGCCGTTTATTCAGGCGGTGTTCGCTAATGCCCCGGCCGATCGCTATCTGCCTTTTGCGATTTCAGACCGGCGGGCCAGTCAGGCGCATCCGGCTATTGTGGCATTTCTGAATCTGCTGGCGCTGCCGGACAGCCGTTTCGTTTCAGAAGATGTGCTGGCGCTGCTGGATGTCCCGGCGCTGGCTGCCCACTTCTCCATTGATGAAAGTGGTCTGCGCTTACTGCGGCGCTGGGTCAGCGAATCGGGTGTGCGCTGGGGGCTGGATGATGCCAGCGTAGAAGCCCTGTCGTTGCCGATTACCGGTCAGCACACCTGGCGCTTTGGCCTGCAGCGTATGCTGCTGGGCTATGCAATGGAGAGCCACAACGGTGACTGGGAAGGAATTCTGCCTTACGACGAATCGAGTGGTCTTGTCGGGGAACTGGCGGGACATCTGGCAGAGCTGCTTTCGCGGCTTAATCACTGGCGACAGCTGCTGGCTGAACCCCGGCCACTGACGGCCTGGCTGCCCCTGTGCCGGGAATTGCTGAACGCCTTCTTCAGTCCCGATGCCGAAACCGAGGCTGCCCTGCTGCTGGTCGAAGAGCAGTGGCAGCAATTGATTGAATATGGCATGGATGCACGGTTTGAAGAGGCGATTCCGGTGGCGCTGTTGCGCGATGATCTGCGCAGCCGGCTCGATCAGCAGCGCATCAGCCAGCGTTTTCTGGCCGGGCAGATTAACTTCTGTACCCTGATGCCGATGCGCTCCATTCCTTTTCAGCTGGTCTGCTTGCTGGGCATGAACGATGGCGTCTATCCACGCACCCTGGCACCGTTAGGCTTTGACCTGATGCAGCAGCAGTCCCGTAAAGGCGACCGCAGCCGCCGCGATGATGACCGTTACCTCTTTCTGGAGGCGATGATTTCGGCGCAGCAGCAGCTTTACATCAGTTATATCGGCCGGGCGATTCAGGATAATACGGAACGCTACCCGTCAGTGCTGGTCACAGAACTGCTGGATTACATTGGACAGAGCTTTTATCTGGACGGTGATGGTCATCTTGAGCTGGATGAGAGCGCCGGGCGGGTGCGGATGCACCTGCAGCACCTGCACAGCCGGATGCCGTTTGCCGCAGAAAACTTCCAGCGAGCCGCCAGGCTGCAGAGTTTCGCCCGTGAATGGCTGCCTGCCGCGCAGGGGGCGGGGAAGCCGCAACCCGATTTTGTTCAGCCGCTGGACGCGCCGCCAATGGATGCGCTGACGCTGGAAGCATTTCTGCGCTTCTGGCGTCATCCGGTCCGCGCCTGGTTCCATCAGCGGCTTGGCGTAAGTTTCTGGCTGGAGGAGAACGAACTGCCCGACAGCGAGCCGTTTGCGCTCGACAACCTGGAGCGTTACCAGATCAATGCGCAGTTGCTGAATGCCCTCGTTGAAGGCGAGGATACCCAGCGGCTTTATGCGCACCATCGTGCGGCCGGTAATCTGCCTTACGGTGCATTCGGTGAGCTGTTCTGGCAGGCGCAGCGGGATGAAATGCAGGAAGTGGCGGCTGAAGTGGTTGATCAGCGCAGCGACGGTGAGAGCTGGGAAGTGAATCTGCAGCTGGAGCAGGTCAGCTTAACTGGCTGGCTGACGCAGGTGCAGGGTGATGGATTACTGCGCTGGCGGCCTGGCGTGCTCAACATGAACGACGGACTGTTACTCTGGCTGGAGCATCTGGTTTACTGCGCGCTGGGAGGCACCGGCAGCAGCCGGATGTTTGGCCGACAGAAGAGTCGCTGGTGTTTCCTCGCGGTGCCGCAGACAGAAGCGATTGCTGCATTGAATGAGTACGCCGCGGGCTATCTCGCCGGTATGCGACAGCCGCTGATGCTGCTCAGTAAAAGTGGCGGTGCGTGGCTCACCGCCAGCTATGACAAAAAAAGCCAGCAGTTGCTGACCGATGACGCGACTCAGCTCAAAGCGCGTAATCGCCTGCTGACCGCCTGGCAGGGTAACTATCAGGTTGAGGGCGAGGGCGGCGATCCCTATCTGCAACGCCTTTGCCGTGTGCTGGATGAGCCACAACTACAGCAGATAACTGAGGCGGCACAGCGCTGGTATTTACCGGTGCTGGCTGCACATCAGGATGATGAATAGCAGGTCAGAGCGCGTTTTGCTGACTGATTTATAACACAGAAATTTTGCTCTGCTTTGAGCCGCCGCGTCAGAGATTGGCGGCTTATCGGGAAACGAGAGGGGTTGACATGCGGGTACACGCACGCTGGATAGCGGCGCTATTGTTAAGCCTGGTGGCTTGCACAGCACAGGCGCAGGCATCTTCAGGCTGGCAGCCTGTTAACGACACCATTCGCAAAAGTGAACAGGATCCTCGCCACTATCAGGCGATCCGGCTTGATAACGGGATGACGGTGTTGCTGGTTTCCGATCCAGTCGCACCAAAATCGCTGGCGGCGCTGACGCTGCCGATAGGATCGCTGGACGATCCCGATCAGCAGGCGGGACTGGCGCACTACCTTGAGCATATGGTGCTGATGGGCTCAAAGCACTACCCGCAGCCGGATAACCTGGCCGAATTCCTGAAAAAGCATGGTGGCAGCCACAACGCCAGTACGGCCTCTTACCGCACCGCTTTTTATCTGGAAGTGGAAAACGATTCGCTGGAACCGGCGGTTGATCGCCTGGCGGATGCGGTGGCTGAGCCACTGCTGGATCCGGTTAACGCTGACCGCGAACGCCACGCCGTAAACGCCGAGCTCACCATGGCGCGCTCGCGTGACGGCCTGCGCATGGCCCAGGTCGGTGCTGAAACCCTGAACCCGGCGCATCCGGCGTCACGTTTCTCGGGCGGCAATCTTGAGACCCTGAAAGATAAACCCGGCAGCAAACTGCACCAGGCGCTGCTGGATTTTTATCATACCCATTACTCCGCTAACCTGATGAAGGCGGTGATCTACAGCAATAAACTGTTGCCGGAGATGGCCTCAATTGCGGCCAAAACCTTTGGCCGGGTGAAAAACAACAACGCCAGCGTGCCGCAGATTACGGTGCCGGTGGTGACGGATGCCCAGCAGGGCATCATTATTCATTACGTCCCCGCCCAGCCGCGCAAGCAGCTCAGGATTGAATTCCGCATTGCCAACAACAGCGACCGCTTCCGCAGTAAAACCGACACGCTGATCAGCTATTTAATCAGTAACCGCAGCGCAAACACGCTGACCGAATGGCTGCAAAAGCAGGGGCTGGCCGACGGCGTAAATGCGGGCGCTGACCCGGTGACAGAGCGTAACAGCGGCGTATTTGCAATTACCGCTTCACTCACTGATAAAGGCCTGGCACAGCGTGACGAAGTGGTAGCGGCCATATTCAGCTACATCAATCTGCTGCGCCAGCAGAGCGATGATAAGCGCTATTTCGATGAAGTTTCACACGTGCTGGCGCTCGACTTCCGCTATCCCTCCATCACCCGCGATATGGATTACATTGAATGGCTGGTTGACACCATGCTGCGCGTGCCGGTGGAACACACGCTGGATGCGCCTTATCTGGCGGATCAGTATGATGCCGCCGCGATTAAAGCCCGGCTGGACGAGATGACTCCGCAGCGTGCGCGCATCTGGTATATCAGCCCGCAGGAGCCGCACAATAAAACCGCCTACTTTGTGGATGCGCCTTATCAGGTTGAGAAGATCACCCCACAAACCTTTGCAGACTGGCAGCAGCGTGGCAGTCAGATTACGCTGGCGATGCCCGTGCTGAACCCCTATATCCCGGATGATTTCACCCTGTTGCCGTCAGACGGAAAAACGTATCAGCATCCGATCAGACTGGATAACAATGACGGTATGCGCATTTACTGGATGCCCAGCCGTTATTATGCCAGCGAGCCGAAAGCGGCCATAACCCTGGCGTTACGAAACAGGCACGCCATCAGCGATGCCCGCCAGCAGGTGCTGTTCGGCCTTAATGATTACCTCTCCAGCCTGGCACTGGACGCGCTTAATTCTCAGGCTTCGGTGGGCGGCATCAGCTTCTCAATCGGTGAAGATGAGGGGCTGGTGTTCAGCGCCAACGGTTTTACGCAGCGCCTGCCAACGCTGCTGAAGAAACTGGTCGAAGGCTATGCCACCTTCCAGCCGACAGAGCAGCAGCTGGAGCAGGCCAAATCCTGGTATCTGGAGCGGCTGGACGCGGCGGAAAAAGGCAAGGCGTTTGAGCAGGCGATTCAGCCGATGCAGCTGTTGTCGCAACTGCCTTATACCCAGCGAGAAACCCGCCGTAAGCTGGTAAGCACAATCTCTCTTAATGATGTGACGACCTACCGCGATACGCTGTTCCGCGACGCGACGCCAGAGATGCTGGTAGTGGGGAACCTCAGTGCTGACAGCGTGACGCAACTGGGACACGAGCTGAAACAGCAGATGCAGAGCAATGCGACCCGCAACTGGCAAAGCCAGTATGTGACCATTAAAAAACCGCTGAAAGCCAACCTGCAACAGCAGGGCAGCAGCACCGACTCCGCTCTTGCCGCCCTCTATGTGCCACTGGGGTACAGTGAATATCAAAGCATGGCGCACAGCGCTATGCTGAGCCAGATTGTGCAGCCGTGGTTCTACAACCAGCTGCGGACTAAAGAGCAGCTCGGCTATGCGGTGTTTGCCTTCCAGATGCCGGTGGGCCGCCAGTGGGGTGTCGGCTTCCTGCTGCAAAGCAACAGTAAACAGCCAGACTGGCTGTTACAGCGTTACCAGGCCTTCTATCCACAGGCAGAAAAACGGTTACGCAGCATGAGCCAGGCAGATTTTGCCCAGTATCAGCAGGCGATGATCAACGACTTACAGCAACGCCCTCAGACGCTCTTTGAGGAAGCGGACCGTTTTAACCGCGACTTCGACAGGCAGAATGATCAATTTGATACCCGGCAAAAAATGACAGAGCAGGTTCAGCGGCTGACTCCGGCCAGCCTGGCTGACTTTTTTCGGCAGGCGGTGATTGAACACAAGGGCATGGTGATGACTTCGCAAATTGCAGGCACCGGCAATGGCAAAACTGCATTTGCCCGCCAGCCTGGCTGGAAAACCTGGAATGAAGTGGCGCAACTGCAGCAGTCGCTGCCGGTAAAGAGTGAGACCCAATGACGCAGTTACCTCCCGTATCGCTGAATCCTTTAACGCTGCCGCTCAGAGGTGAGCGACTGATTGAGGCGTCAGCGGGCACCGGAAAAACCTTTACCATTGGTCTGCTCTATCTGCGCCTGCTGCTTGGACTGGGCGGAGAAAACGCCTATAGCCGGCCGCTCCCGGTAGAAGAAATTTTAGTGGTGACCTTCACCGAGGCCGCGACAGCAGAATTGCGCGGGCGCATCCGCGAAAATATTCATCAGTTACGTCTGGCCTGTATCCGCGGGAAAAGCAGCAATCCAATGCATCAGCTACTGCTGGAGCAAATGGCGGATCTGAGTCAGGCCGCCGCGCAGTTGCTGGCTGCTGAACGCCAGATGGATGAAGCCGCCATCTTCACGATTCACGGCTTCTGTCAGCGGATGCTGAATCTCAACGCCTTTGAATCAGGCATGCTCTTTGAGCTGGAGTTAATTGAAGATGAGCAGGCGCTGCTGAAGCAGTCGACCGCTGATTTCTGGCGTCGTCAGTGCTATCCCCTGTCGCTGGATGTGGCGCGAATCATTGCCGCAGAGTGGAGCGGGCCCGACAGCCTGTTGACCACGCTGCGCCCCTGGCTTCAGGGTGAATCGCCCAGCCTGAAGCGTCCACCCGCCGCTGATGAGACGCTGGCCTCACGTCATGCCCGTAATCTGGCGCGCATTGACGCCATCAAGCAGCAGTGGCAGGCGCTCAGCGCCGATGTTGAGGGTATGATCAGCACCTCGGGCGTGGATAAGCGCAGCTACAGCAGCAAACATCTGCCGAACTGGGTCGCAAAAGTCACGCAGTGGGCCAGCAGCGAGACGCTGGATTATCAGTTGCCGAAAGAGCTGGAGCGCTTTGGTCAGCAGGTGCTGGATGAGAAAACCAAAAAGGGCGAAGCCCCGCGACATTCGCTGTTTGAAGCGATCGATCAGTTTCTGGCGGAACCGTTGTCGCTGCGGGATGTGATCATTGCGCAGGCGCTGACTGATGTGCGTGCCACGGTACAGCGCGAGAAACGGTTACGTGCACTGTTAGGCTTCGACGATCTGCTCAGTAAGCTGGATGAGGCGTTGCAGCAGCCTGGCGGCGTGTTACTGGCAGAAACTATCCGGGCGCGATTCCCGGTGGCCCTGATTGATGAATTCCAGGATACCGATCCGCAGCAGTATCGCATCTTCCGCACGCTCTATCTTAATCAGCCTGAACAGGCGTTGTTTCTGATCGGCGATCCCAAACAGGCGATCTATGCGTTTCGCGGCGCGGATATTTTTACCTATCTGCGGGCCAGAAACGAAGTCAGTGCTCACTACACGCTGGATACCAACTGGCGTTCTTCACCTGAGATGGTAGAGAGCGTCAACCGCCTCTTTTCTCAGCTGGATTCGCCTTTCCTCTTCTCGGCAATTCCTTTCCAGCCGGTCAGGCCCGCTGCACCCAATCAGTCGCTGAAGCTGATTTTTGACCAGCAACAGCAACCGGCATTACGTTTCTGGCTGCAGCCTGGCGAAGGCGTCGGTAACAGCGACTACCAGCAGTTTATGGCGCAGCAGTGTGCCGCTGACATCAGCCGCTGGCTGGTGGCAGGACAGCAGGGACGCGCCTGGCTGGGTAAAGACGAGGCGCTGCAGCCGGTGCGGGCTTCCGATATCACCGTGCTGGTGCGCAGTCGCAATGAGGCGGGATTAATCCGTGACGCGCTGAATGCGCTGTCGATTCCCTCGGTCTACCTCTCCAGTCGGGACAGCGTCTACAGCACGCCCGAAGCGCGCGAATTACTCTGGTTGCTGCAGGCGATACAGGCTCCTGAGCAGGAACGGCTGCTGCGCAGTGCGCTGGCGACCTCCATTTTCGCTATTGATGCGGCAACGCTGGACGCGCTGACGCAGAATGAGCGCGAATGGGATGCGCTGGTGGAGCAGTTTGCCCTCTGGCAGCAGCTGTGGCATCAGCGCGGCGTGTTACCCATGCTGCGAGATGTCATGATCAAACGGCAGCTGGCAGAGAATATGCTGGCTTCGGAGAACGGTGAACGTCGCCTGACAGACCTGATGCATCTGGGTGAACTGCTGCAGGAAGCCTCGGTGCAGCTGGAGAGTCCGCACGCGCTGGTGCGCTTCCTGGCGCAGCAGATTGCCCGGCCAAACAGCCAGGCCTCCAGCCAGCAGCTGCGTCTGGAAAGTGACCGCCATCTGGTGCAGATCATCACCATCCATAAATCGAAAGGGCTGCAATATCCGCTGGTCTGGCTGCCCTTCGCTGCCGGATTCCGTGAGGCAGCCAGCGCGCTCTATCACGACCGCGACACGTTCACGGCACTGCTGGATGTGCAGGGCGATGCCGGAAGTCTGGCGCTGGCCGAAGAGGAGCGTCTGGCTGAGGATCTGCGCCTGCTCTACGTGGCGCTGACCCGTTCGGTTTATCATTGCAGCGTGGGCATTGCTCCGCTGATCAAGGGCACCCGCAAAAAAGAGGGTGAAAGCGATCTCCACAAGAGCGCACTGGGTTACCTGGTGCAGAAGGGGGAAGCAACCGATGCGCAGCAGCTCAGTCAGCGGCTGAAGGCGTTAACCGGTGAGGGCATTGCGCTGGTTGACGACGATCTGCTGCCGGGTGAAATATGGCAGGATGCGCAGCAGGGCGATGAGGCGTTAAGCAGTCGCGACGTGACCCGCGCACTGGGCGATGTCTGGCGGGTAACCAGTTATTCTGGCCTGCAACAGCACCACAGCTCGCCGTTGCTGGATGCGCTGCCCAATTTCGATATTGATGCCGCAGGTGAAGAAGAGCGTGGTGAAGAGGCGGCATTGACGCCGCATCACTTTCCGCGCGGTGCGGCACCCGGCACCTTCCTGCACGGTCTGTTTGAGTCGATTGATTTTACCGAACCGCCGGATCGCGTCTGGCTGGAAGATCAGCTACAGCACAATGGTTACCCCCTGAGCTGGTTGCCGGTTCTGGAACAGTGGATTGATCGGGTCTTACATACGCCGCTCAATGCCGAAGGACTGACGCTGTCGGCGATAAAAAGCAGCGAGCGCCTCATTGAGATGGAGTTTTATCTGCCGATCAATAATCTGCTGACCGCAGCGGATCTTGACGATTTGCTACGCCGGCACGACCGTCTCTCTCAGCAGGCTGCCGCCCTGGATTTTCGTCAGGTGCGCGGCATGCTGAAAGGCTTTATCGATCTGGTCTTCCGCTGGCAGGGTAAATATTATCTGCTCGACTACAAGTCGAACTGGCTGGGAGAGAGTCATGCTGCTTATACGCCAGAGGCGATGGCGCAGGCGATGACTGGCCACCGCTACGACCTGCAGTATCAGCTCTATACGCTGGCGCTGCATCGCTATCTGCAGCATCGCCTGCCGGATTACCGCTATGAGCGTGATTTTGGTGGGGTGTTTTATCTGTTTTTACGCGGAATGGATGGCAGTTCGCCGGACAACGGCATTTTTGCCACCCGACCTTCCGAAGCCTTTGTGGAGGAGATTGATGCGCTGTTTGGTGAAACCGGAGAGAGGTTATGAGTGACATGCTGAATCTGCTGTTGCAGGCCGTTGAGAAGCGTCTCCTGCGGCCGCTGGATATTCAGTTTGCCCGTCTGGTGGCGCCGGAATCACAGCCTGCGCTGCTGCTTGCAGCCGCCTGCGTCAGCGCGGAGGCGGGCGAAGGGCACGTCTGTTTGCCGCTGAGCAACCTTTGTGAAGCAAACCTGTTTGCCGGGCGTCAGCCTGCGCTGGCCCAGGCCATCTGGCAGGCTGCGGGCGCGCCGGATGACTGGCCATCACGCCTGGCTGACTGGTCGGCCGTCAGTGATGGTAGCCTGATTACGCCGCTGGTGCTGAGCAACCAGCGTTTGTATCTGCATCGGCTGTGGCACAGCGAAGGCCGGGTTGCCGACTTCTTTGCTGTGCAGGACGTGAAAACCGCGTTTGATATGCGTGCAGCAGGCGACGTGCTCAACAGCCTGTTTGGTGACGATCCGGAAAACTGGCAGAAAATTGCTGCGGCCGTGGCGCTGACCCGCAAGACGGCGGTCATTTCCGGCGGCCCCGGCACCGGTAAAACCACGACCGTGGCGAAACTCCTCGCCGCCCTGATTCGCCTGAATCCTGGTGCGCTGCGGATTCAGCTGGCGGCACCAACCGGCAAAGCGGCTGCGCGGCTGACTGAGTCACTGGGCCGGGCGCTGCAGGATCTGGCGGTCACTGACGAAGAACGGCGGCGTTTTCCTGCCGAAGCCACCACGCTGCATCGCCTGCTGGGCGCACAGCCCGATACCCAGCGGCTCCGCTACCATGCCGGTAATCCGCTGCATCTGGATGTGCTGGTGGTGGATGAGGCCTCGATGGTCGATCTTTCGATGATGGCAAAACTGATTGCCGCGCTGCCTGCCCATGCCCGTGTGGTGTTCCTGGGCGATCGCGACCAGCTGGCCTCTGTTGAAGCGGGTGCGGTGCTGGGCGATATCTGCCGCTGCACGGAAAGCGGCTACAGCCTGGCGCGGGCAGAACAGCTTGCCCTGCTGACCGGCTGTACACTGCAGGGCAGCGACGACGGGCTTGCACCGGCAGTGCGTGACAGCATCTGTCTGCTGCAGAAAAGTTACCGTTTTGACGCCTCATCAGGCATCGGCCAGCTGGCAAAAGCGATCAACCTTGGCGATGCTGAGCAGGTCAGGGCAGTGTTTGCTGCGGCTCATGAAGATGTCAGTTATCAGCCGCTGAACAGCGCGGAAGCGTATCAGGTGATGCTCGATGAAGTGGCACAGGGCTATCAGCCTTTCCTGCAGCTCATCAGACAACAGGCTCCGCCTGCTGAGGTAATTGCTGCATTTGGCCGTTATCAGCTGTTGTGTGCATTACGTGACGGGCCCTTTGGCGTGCAGGGGCTGAACCAGCGCATTGAGCAGCGACTGATGCAGCTGCAGCGCATCCGGCGTCCCGGTATCGGCAGCCGCTGGTATGCCGGACGTCCGGTGATGATCGCCCGGAATGACAGTGCGCTCGGACTGTTTAACGGCGACATCGGCATTACGCTGCGGGATGAAGAGGGTAACCTGAAGGTCTTTTTCGCGCTGCCGGATGGCTCAATCAAGGCGATCCAGCCGAGCCGGTTACCGTCGCATGAAACGGCCTGGGTAATGACGGTGCATAAATCGCAGGGGTCAGAGTTCGACCACACTGCGCTGGTGATGCCGACGCAGTTTCTGCCGGTGCTGACCCGTGAACTGGTCTACACCGCGATTACGCGCGCGCGTAAACAACTGACTATTTACAGTGAAACTGGCGTATTTCAGCGTGCAGTGCAGCTGCGAACGCAGCGACGCAGCGGTCTGGTGGAACGACTGGGGGAAACCGGCTGAGAAGAAGGGGGACAGGCCATGAGGAGTGGCCCGTCCCTTCAGCATTGAATCAGGTGAGGTCGGCCATCAGCACCTTGGAGCGGCGCTGATAGTTATACATCTCTTTCTTACTCTCGGGCAGTGACTCAATATCGACCGGCGTAAAGCCGCGCTCCTGGAACCAGTGGATGCTGCGGGTGGTTAATACAAACAGCTTTTGCAGCCCCATTTGCTTCGCCTGCAACGCCACGCGCTGCAGCAGCATCTCACCGCGTGAAGAGCTGCGATAGTCAGGATGAACCGCCACACAGGCCATTTCGCCAATCTTCTCATCCATAAACGGATAGAGCGCGGCACAGGCGATGGTCAGATTGTCGCGCTGAATAATCGTGAACTTATCGATCTCCATCTCCAGCTGCTCGCGGGAGCGACGCACCAGAATGCCCTGCTGCTCCAGCGGGCGGATCAGTTCGAGGATACCGCCGATGTCATTGATATTGGCGCGCCGGATCTGTTCGGCTGACTCCATAACAATCTGCGTTCCGATACCGTCGCGTGAGAAGAGCTCCTGTAACAGCGCGCCATCTTCCTGATAGCTGATTAAATGGCTGCGGCGCACGCCACTGCGGCAGGCCTTCACCGCGCCTCGAAGGAAGCGGACCGTCCCGGAAAGATAATCCCCTTCTTTTTCAATCTCGTCGATGCGGGCCTGCGCATCGTTAGGGAACAGCTCGGAGATGATTTCACCTTCGCTGTTCAGCACGCCCTGCTCAGAGCAGAAACCGATCATCTTTTCGGCTTTGAGCTTAATTGCCAGCTGGGTAGCCACTTCTTCAGACGTCAGATTAAAGCTCTCGCCGGTCACAGAGACCGCAACCGGACCCAGCAGTACGATGGCATCGTTATCCAGCTGGCGATGAATCGCCTCTTCATCAATACGACGGATGCGTCCGCTGTGACAGTAATCCACGCCATCATCCACACCCAGCGGCTGTGAAATAATGAAATTGCCGCTGACCACATTAATGTGCGCGCCCTGCAGCGGGGTGTTGTTGAGACTCATCGAGAGGCGGGCAGTGATATCTAGCTGCAGCCGACCGGCAGCCTGTTTCACTAACTCCAGCGATTGCGCGTCCGTCACCCGGGTAAATTTATGATAAACCGGCTCCAGCTGCTGCTGGGCCAGGCTGGCGTCAATCTGAGGCCGTGCGCCATAAACCACCACCAGGCGGATGCCCAGGCTGTGCAACAGGCCGATATCATTAACGATGCCAGAGAAGTTCTCATGCTCAATCGCTTCGCCACCCAGCATGATGACAAAAGTTTTACCCCGGTGGGCATTGATATAGGGAACGGTATGGCGAAAACCCTGAACCAGTTCGGTACTACGTTCCTTCACGGCCAACCCTCAGTGAATGTTTATTCGTATTTTTTGTATTTTTATGCTTTTACGTCCGGTTTTGCAAGCCTTAATCCTGACGAAAATTTACGTTTTTTCGGGTGTCAAAGCCGCTAACAGCCTGCATTATTTAGGGTTTCCGGGGTGACATCATGCTGCGGATTGGATAAAGTTTTCGCCGCCACTTGATTAACTGGCGTTTTTTTAGACACAACACAGTAGCTGGAGCGGCATGTCAGACGGTAATTCCCATTTTTCACGCAGACGATTTTTACAGGGGACGGGTGCCTTACTGCTGTTGAGCGTCAGCCGGACAGGGCTGGCGGCAAAGAACCACATTGTAGCGGTGCGTATCTGGCCCTCATCCACCTACTCGCGCATGACGCTGGAATCAAACGTTGCACTGAAGTACAGGCAGTTTGCGCTGAGCAATCCTGAACGGCTGGTGATCGATATTCAGGGCCTGCACCTTAATCCGGTCCTGAAAGGGGTAGATAAGCAGGTACGGGTTGAAGATCCCTTTATTAAACATGCCCGGGTCGGCCAGTTCGACAGCAACACAGTGCGCGTTGTTCTGGAGTTAAAGCGCAACGTCGCACCGAAGATCTTCAATCTGGCACCGGTCGCCGGGATCAATCACCGGCTGGTGGTCGATCTCTATCCGAGCCAGAACGCTGTGGAAGACGACCCGCTGCTGGCCCTGCTGAAAGATTATAATCAGGGTGAGCTGGAGAAAGATGAAGGGGTGCAGGCACCGTTACCAGGCAAAGCGGGGCGCGATCGCCCGATTATCATCATGATCGATCCTGGCCACGGCGGCGAAGATCCCGGTGCGCACGGCAAATATAAAACCCGCGAAAAAGATATTGTGCTGAAGATAGGACGGCGACTCAAAGCGTTGATCGATAAAGAGTCCCACATGAAAGCCTACATGACGCGCAACGAAGATGTCTTTATTCCGCTGCGCGTCAGGGTCGCAAAAGCCCGTAAACAGCGTGCCGACCTCTTTGTGTCGATTCATGCGGATGCATTTACCAGCCGGGCGGCACGCGGCTCTTCGGTGTTTGCCTTATCAACCAGCGGTGCTACATCAGCAGCAGCCCGTTTCCTGGCGCAGACCCAGAATGAATCCGACCTGATTGGCGGCGTCAGCAAAAGCGGCGACCGCTATCTTGATCACACCATGTTCGATATGGTGCAGCGCCAGACCATTCACGACAGCCTGAAGTTTGGTAAAGAGGTGCTGCATCGCATGGGGCGCATCAACCATCTGCACAAACGTACCGTTGATCAGGCCGGATTTGCGGTGCTGAAAGCCCCGGATATTCCGTCCATCCTGGTGGAGACCGCGTTTATCAGTAATGTGGAAGAGGAACGAAAATTACGCACCACGCGCTATCAGCATCAGGTTGCGGAAGCGATTCTTAACGGTATCAAAGCGTATGTGGAGAGTGGGGCGGCACTGGCCCATCGATAAAAAGGGGTGCGGATAGCCACGGCTATTCGTGCGCTTGTCAGCGGGAGAAAGGCGTAAGAGGGATTTTCAAACGGCAGAAACAAAAAAACACCCTTTCAGGTGTTTAAATGATTGGTTGCGGGGGCCGGATTTGAACCGACGACCTTCGGGTTATGAGCCCGACGAGCTACCAGGCTGCTCCACCCCGCGTCCGTATTGCGCTTTGCGACTTTTCACATTGTGACTTCTGTAAAACTGCTGCAGAAGTATTGGTTGCGGGGGCCGGATTTGAACCGACGACCTTCGGGTTATGAGCCCGACGAGCTACCAGGCTGCTCCACCCCGCGTCCGTGGAAGCGCACTATACTCTCCGCGCTAATTGATGCAACCCCTTTTTAAAGATAAAGGCCAAATTAACAGCCAGTTGCTGAAGGATTCAGCCATCTGATTAATTATTGAACTGATATGCGCTGCGTCAAAGCGGATGCATTTCATTATGTCGGGCGCTTTGCTATCGTCGCGGGGCGAACAGTTATAAAAAGAGAAGATAATGAAACCACATTGGGTGAAGTATGCACTCACTGGCGCGTTAATCACGCTGCTGGCGGCCTGTAGCTCTAAACCGACCGATCGCGGTCAGCAATATAAAGATGGCAAACTGGAACAGCCGCTGGCGCTGGTGAATCAGCCCAATGCCAAAGGCGCACCGGTGAATGGCAAAGACTTTGGCGATCAGGTCCGTCAGATTCAGTCCGCCTCATCCGCCCTTTACAGTCGTCAGAACGGCACTTATAGCGCGATTGAAAGCTGGCTGATGGCGGGTGCAGATACCCGACAGCTCCGTCAGTATGGTCTGAACGCCTGGCAGATGGAGGGCACGGACAACTACGGTAACGTGCAGTTCACCGGTTATTACACGCCGGTCGTGGAAGCGCGCTACACCCGTCAGGGCGAGTTCCAGTATCCAATCTACCGTATGCCGCCGCGCAAACGGGGTGAAAAATTACCGAGCCGCGCCTCAATCTACAGTGGCGGGCTCGATGACCGCTACGTTATTGCCTACAGCAACTCGCTGATTGATAACTTCATGATGGATGTGCAGGGCAGTGGTTATGTCGACTTTGGCGATGGCCGGCCGATGACCTTCTTTGGTTACGCCGGTAAAAATGGCTGGGGCTATCACAGTATCGGTAAAGAGCTGATCGATCGCGGCGAAGTGAAGCGCGAAGATATGTCGATGCAGGCGATTCGCCAGTGGGCGCAGGAGCACTCCCCGCAGGAGGTGCGTGCGCTGCTGGAAACTAACCCTTCATTCGTCTTCTTTAAGGCTGAGCCGTTTACGCCAGTCCGTGGTGCCAGCGCCGTTCCGCTGGTGGCAAAAGCCTCGGTGGCATCTGACCGCTCCATTATTCCGGCGGGTACGGTACTGCTGGCTGAAGTGCCGCAGTTGAATGAGAAAGGCAAATTCAACGGCAAATATGAGATGCGCCTGATGGTGGCTCTGGATGTAGGTGGGGCGATTAAAGGCCAACACTTTGATATCTATCAGGGTATCGGACCGGATGCCGCACATCTGGCGGGCTTCTATAATCACTACGGACGCGTCTGGGTGCTGAAAGCCGCGCCGGGTGCCGGACAGCCGCTGTTCTCCAGCCCGCAAAACGGTAATAATGGTTCACTGCTTCTCGGTTCCAACTAATTTCTTCTCTGCGGGCCTCCGGGCCCGCACGACGTAACAGGTTCAACTATGAAAGTGTTAAATGACGCCTGGCATCAGCGCTTTGGCGGCACAGCACGTCTCTATGGTCAGGATGCGCTGCAACGTTTTGCTGACGCACACTTCTGCGTCATCGGTATTGGCGGGGTCGGTTCGTGGGCGGCGGAAGCGCTGGTGCGCACCGGGATTGGTAAGATCACCCTGATCGACATGGATGATGTCTGTATCACCAACACCAACCGGCAGCTTCATGCGTTGCAGGGCAACGTCGGCAAAGCTAAAACAGACGTCATGGCAGAACGGCTGCGTGCGATCAATCCTGACTGCGAAGTGATCTGCATTGATGATTTTATTACGCCCGACAACACCGCGGAACTGATGGCTGCGGGCTTCGACTATGTGATCGACGCTATCGACAGCGTGCGCCCTAAAGCGGCACTGATCGCCTGGTGTCGCCGGAATAAGATCCCGCTGATCACCACCGGTGGCGCGGGTGGGCAGATTGATCCGACTCAAATACAGGTCGCCGATCTGGCAAAAACCATTCAGGATCCGCTGGCGGCGAAGCTGCGCGAACGGCTGAAAAGTCTGGGCGTGGTGAAAAGCAGTAAAGGCAAACTCGGCATCGACTGTGTCTTTTCTACTGAAGCGCTGGTCTATCCGCAGGCTGACGGCAGCGTCTGTGCTTCACGCAGCACCGCAGAAGGCCCGAAGAGAATGGATTGCACATCCGGTTTTGGCGCGGCCACCATGGTGACCGCCACCTTCGGCTTTGTTGCCGTTTCGCATGCGCTGAAGAAATTTCTGGCGCGTGCGGCGCGTCAGGAGGCCGTCAGTGCCTGACGCGCCGCGTGCTCAACCGCAGCAGCCAGCGCCTGCAGGCCACTGCTGCGGGAGGCACTGAGCTGGGCGCGCAGGCCCAGCTCATCAAACAGGTGTAAGGGGTCCGTTGCCAGCAGCTGTTGCGGCGTCTTGCCTTCTGCCGCAGTCAGCAGCACAGCCAGCAGACCGCGCACGATGCGTCCTTCACTGTCACCGTAGAAATGCAGCGAGCCATCCTCACGCAACTGACTGCCCAGCCAGACACGGTTTTCACAGCCGCTGAGTTCAATGTCCGCTGCTTTCAGCGCCTCCGGTAATGGGGGCAACTGACGGCTTAGCTGGATCAGCTGTCGATAACGATCTTCCCACTGATGAAAGTGACTGAAGCTCTCTTTCAGGCTGGCAACGGTAATCTGTTCGCCAAACGGGTGTGGCGCTAAAAGCGGTGAAGGCATAATCAAAACTCCGATAACAGCGTGATGGCGCTCGTCATGGCGCGCACCAGCGCATCCACATCCTGCAGATTATTATAGGGTGCAAAAGAAGCACGCAGGGTGCCGCTGACGCCCAGCGCTGCCAGCAACGGCTGGGCACAGTGCTGACCGGCACGCAGCGCGATGCCCTGTTCAGCCAGCAGCGTCACCAGATCGCTGTGATGCAGGCCAGCGAATTCAAAGGCCAGCAGGCTGGCGTTGCCACAGCGGAAGCTGCGAAAGCCGGGTAATTCTGCCAGCTGCTCTTCCGCCCGTGTCGCAAGCTGCTGACTCCAGCGCTCAGCTTCGGGCAGGTTGACCTGCGCCAGCCAGCTCAGTGCCGCACTTAATCCCACCACCCCCGCCACATTCGGCGTGCCAGCTTCAAATCGCCACGGCACCGGCTGCGGTGTGAAGCCATTGAAATCCACATCCGTTATCATTTTGCCGCCGCCCTGCCAGGGGGCCATCGCCTCCAGCAGGTCCGCTTTGCCATATAACGCGCCAATGCCCATCGGGCCGTAAATCTTATGGCCGGAAAAGGCATAAAAGTCGATGTCCAGCGCCTGTACATCCGGCGGGCAGTGCACCACGCCCTGCGCACCATCAACCATCACTTTCGCGCCAGCAGCGTGTGCCAGCGAAATCGCCCCGGCGAGATCGGGACAACCGCCGGTGACGTTTGACATCTGACCGACAGCCAGCAGGCGGGTGCGGCTGTTGAGCAGGGCGGGTAGCAGGCTGATATCGGGCAGACGGTCTGGCCCTAATGGCCATTTTACAACGCGGGCACCGCACGCCTGCGCAGCCATCAGCCAGGGAACCAGGTTGGCGTGGTGTTCTGCCTCGCTTACCACAATCTCATCACCGGGCTGCAGGCGCGGACGCAGCCAGCTGTTCGCCACCAGGTTTATCGCTTCGGTGGTGCCGCGCGTCCAGACAATCTCACGATCGTCTGCGGCATTCAGCCAGCGGGCAACCTGATTGCGCGCCTGCTCATAGCGATGGGTTAAGGCCTGGGCCGCGGCAAACTGGCTGCGGTGAACTGTCCCAGCGCTAAGGCTGTAAAACTGCTGCGTGCTGTCAATGACGGCCAGCGGCTTCAGCGTGGTCGCGGCGCTGTCGAGATAAACGCCGGCGTCGGCGAGTGCGGGAAACTGCTGGCGAAATGCGATGGGATTAAATGCGGTCATGCCTGGTCCATGATAAGGAAAATTAGGACCACACTGAAAGAATGGTCTGCGTCTGGCAAAGCTGGAAAAGCGCGTTATGCTGAATATTGCAAGGTTTAAACTAAACCCGCATAACGATCGGACGTTTACTAGTCGAACTCACTTTTCGGCTGCCTCTGGTTAGCGTAACGCGGGTGGTTTGATGCAATCAATCTACAAGGAGATAGCAGATGAAAAAACTTACCGCAGTACTGGCCGTGTGTACTCTTGCTTTTACCCTGAGTGCCTGTTCAAGCAATTACGTGATGCATACCAACGATGGGCGCACCATCGTGGCTGCCGGCAAGCCTAAAGTCGATAACGATACCGGCATGATCAGCTATAAAGATGCGAACGGCAACGAGCAGCAGATTAACCGCTCTGATGTGAAAGAAATGGTTGAGTCGAAGTAAGCAGCAAAAAAAAAAGCACCGCAATTTGCGGTGCTATTCAAAAATCACTATGGACAGACAGGGTAAATCTACAGGAATTAAGCGTTCGATCCGCAATCGTCGGATCAAAAATTGCAAACACAACATCACGACCACAAGCCAAAAGCTTTCAGAAAATCTGCGAACTCACTCACAAATCTAAAAACTTTTCGTTCCGGCTCAGGAAGTGCGGCAACTATAGGTATTTGCTGGAGGTTCCTCAACGGACAAATTATAATGCCTCGGATTAAAAATTCTAATACGTGAACGCTTTTCATAAGCCTGCGTATTTTTCGCCGATCCGGATACGCAAAACCATGTCGAAACGCCTTCCTCCTCTTAACGCACTGCGGGTTTTTGATGCCGCTGCGCGCCATTTAAGCTTTACCAAAGCCGCTGAAGAGCTGTTTGTTACCCAGGCTGCTGTAAGCCATCAGATTAAATCTCTGGAAGATTTTCTGGGGTTAAAGCTGTTTCGCCGGAGGAATCGTTCGCTGTTGCTGACCGAAGAAGGACAAAGCTACTACCTCGACATCAAAGAGATTTTCTCGGCGATTAACGAAGCGACGCGCAAACTGCAGGCGCGCAGTGCCAAGGGGGCGCTGACGGTCAGTTTACTGCCGAGTTTTGCCATTCAGTGGCTGGTTCCCCGTCTCTCCAGCTTTAATATGGCTTATCCGGGAATCGACGTCCGTATTCAAGCGGTTGACCGCGACGAAGAGAAACTGGCTGATGATGTCGACGTGGCGATTTTTTACGGCCGGGGCAACTGGCCCGGCCTGCGGGTTGAAAAACTCTATGCCGAATATCTGTTGCCGGTCTGTTCGCCGTCGCTGATGACCGGGGATAACCCGCTGAAAACGCCGGTGGACCTGTCGCGCTTTACGCTGCTGCATGATGCTTCCCGCCGTGACTGGCAATCTTATATCCGGCAGTTGGGCCTGCAGCATATTAACGTGCAGCAGGGGCCGATTTTCAGTCACAGCGCCATGGTGTTGCAGGCGGCGATTCATGGTCAGGGCGTGGCGCTGGCGAACAACGTCATGGCGCAGAGCGAAATAGAGGCCGGACGATTAATCTGCCCGTTTAATGATGTATTAGTCAGTAAAAACGCTTTTTATCTGGTTTGTCATGACAGTCAGGCAGAACTGGGTAAAATAGCCGCCTTCCGACAGTGGATTCTGGAAAAAGCTGCAACCGAACAAGAAAAATTCCGCTTTCGCTATCAACAATAACCTTTTGATTTATTTGCATTACGATGCAAAAGCACCCTGAGGATCGGTTAATGTCCAGTCGTGCCATGTTTGTTTTTGCGGCTATCAGCGGATTTCTGCTGGTGGCTTTTGGCGCATTTGGTGCCCACGTTTTGAGTCGGTCGCTTGGTGCGGCTGAGATGGCCTGGATTCATACCGGGCTGGAATATCAGGCTTATCACACCTTAGCGGTGATGGGACTGGGTGCTGCGATGCTTCGCCGCGCCAATATCTGGTTTTACTGGAGCAGTGCGCTGATGGCGCTCGGCACCGTGCTGTTCAGTGGCAGCCTCTATTGTCTGGCGCTGTCACATCTGAAGTTTTGGGTTTTTATCACACCCGTGGGCGGGGTCTGTTTCCTCGCTGGTTGGGTATTGATGTTGATTGGCGCGCTGCGTCTTAAACGAAAGGCAGAACGCCATGAATAAAGTTTTACTCTATTGTCGTCCCGGTTTTGAAAAAGAGTGTGCGGCGGAAATCAGCGCCAAAGCGGCTGAACGTGAGATTTACGGTTTTCCACGGGTTAAAGATGACGCTGGCTACGTGCTGTTTGAGTGCTATCAGTTTGAAGACGCTGAGCGTCTGGCGCGTGAGCTGCCGTTTGACGACCTGATCTTTGCCCGCCAGATGCTGGTTGTGGGAGAGCTGCTGCGTGATCTGCCGCAGGAAGATCGTATTAGCCCGATCGTGGGCATGCTGACTGGCGTGGTGGAGAAGGGCGGCGAACTGCGTGTTGAAGTGCCGGACACCAATGAAGCGAAAGAGCTGACAAAATTCTGCCGTAAATTCACCGTGCCGCTGCGTGCGGCACTGCGTGAAAGCAAGATCCTGCTGAATTATGAAAGCCCGAAACGCCCTGTCGTGCATGTGTTTTTCATTGCGCCAGGCACGTGCTACGTTGGTTATTCCATCCGGGAAAACAGCTCGCCGTTTTACATGGGGATTCCACGGCTTAAATTCCCCTCCGATGCGCCAAGCCGTTCAACCCTTAAGCTGGAAGAGGCGTTCCATGTCTTTATTCCTGCGGATGAGTGGGATGAGCGTTTAGCCAGCGGCATGTACGCCGTGGATCTCGGTGCCTGTCCGGGCGGCTGGACGTATCAGCTGGTCCAGCGCAGCATGATGGTCTATGCCGTAGACAACGGTCCGATGGCACCGAGCCTGATGGATACCGGTCAGGTGATGCATGAAAAAGCCGATGGATTTAAATTCCGTCCGCCCCGCACCAACATCAGCTGGCTGGTGTGTGACATGGTGGAGAAGCCGGTGCGTGTGGCTAACCTCATGACCGACTGGCTGGTCAACGGCTGGTGCCGTGAAGCCATCTTCAACCTCAAGCTGCCGATGAAAAAGCGGTATGAAGAGGTTACGCAGAACCTCGCCATGATGCAGGAACGGTTTGATGATAATGGCATTAATGTGCAGATTCGCGCCCGCCAGCTCTATCATGACCGCGAAGAGGTGACGGTACATGTGCGTCGCATCTGGGCGGCTGTGGGTGGTCGTCGCGACGAACGTTAATTGCCGGGCTGAGTGCAGCTGCACTCAGCCTGTATAACGCAGCGTATTCAGATTCCCCTGCAACACCAGATCCCGCTTCAGTGTGGCCACCTGACGGCTGATTTCTGCCATCTGCTGGCCTTCAGCGAGCTTTTCCTGCCATTTAGCGGGCACCTTATCCAGTTGCTGATAAATGCCCTCAAGCGTCTGAAACTCTGCCAGCAGCTGTTTCGCGCTTTTCGGGCCGATGCCGGTGATGCCCGGAATCTTACTGCTGCTGATGCCGCACAAGCCCCAGTAGTCGGGTAACAACTGAGGTGCCACGCCAAATTCAGCCTCGATAAAGGGCAGATCGAGCCAGCGTTTCTGGAAGTAGTCGCGGAGGCGGATTTCCGGGGCCAGCAGCTGACAGTAACCTTTGTCAGTGGAAACGATGGTAGCCTGATGTCCGGCCTGAGCCATTTTTACCGCCAGCGTCGCCGCTAAATCATCCGCCTCATCCTCGCCCGCTATCCAGCAGCTTACGCCCGCGTCGCGGAAAGCCTCCTGCAACGCTGGCATCTCTGCCTGTAAATCATCTGGCATTGGCGGACGACCGCTTTTGTAATCGGGTAGCAGCTGATGACGCCAGCCCTGATGGCGCGCTTCGCCATCAAAAACCGCCACAGCGTGAGTCGGACGGGCGTGGCCCAGAATCTGACGCAGCGCAGCCACGCAGCCGTCGACACAGGGGGAGCCCTGAACCGCATGCAGACGGCGAATCAGGTTCAGCGCGTCAACAATAACAAGATGAAGATCCATGAGAGTATGGGCAGCCCGGGGGCTGCCTCCTGGTTTATTTGATGATTTCGTAGCAGGGGATGTAGGCGGTGCCGGGCAGTTTCATACGTTGCTGGGCAACGAATCCCTGAAGCAGCTCATCCATGCGGTGCATGATGTCGGGGTCACCATGCAGTTTGTAGCGTCCCTTCTCGCGGATTTCGCGGATACCCATCTCTTTGACGTTACCCGCGACGATGCCTGAGAAGGCACGGCGCAGGTCGGCCGCCAGCTTCTCGGGAGGCTGATTGGTATAGAGATTGAGGTTGGCCATATTTTCATGGGTTGGCATGAAGGGCACCTGCAGATCGGGCTCAATGCGAATCGACCAGTTAAAGCTATACGCATCGCCGGTTTCGCGCCGGTTCTCTTTCACCTGCGGCATCGCTTTCTTCATCAGACGCGCAACTTCGGCTGCATCGTTGATAATGATCTGATAATGCTTACGCGCCTGTTCACCCAGTGTGTTAACGATGAAATCATCCAGCACGCGGAAGTAATCGGCGCTCTCTTCCGGGCCGGTCAGAATCAGCGGCAACACCTGATCGTTGTTTTGCGGATTCATCAGGATGCCCAGCAGATAGAGCAACTCTTCTGCCGTACCTACGCCACCTGGGAAGATGATGATGCCGTGGGCGATACGCA
The DNA here is from genome assembly GCF_029844725.1 of Pantoea sp. GD03673. Taxonomy (GTDB): domain Bacteria; phylum Pseudomonadota; class Gammaproteobacteria; order Enterobacterales; family Enterobacteriaceae; genus Pantoea. The sequence goes on along the minus strand of NZ_JAOCKJ010000006.1, from coordinate 86,347 downwards.
CAAAAGCCTCCAGACGTTTTTCAATGTCCGGCATGATGATCAGCTCATTCACCAGTGGATTCGGCGGTTCAGCGGCAATGATCGAGGGTTCAGTCAGGCCAATAAAGCGGCTGTCACGATAGCGCTGCTGCGCATGACCAACCGCTGCACCTTTCATCGGTGCTTCCATCACGCCCGGCCCGCAGCCGGTACAGATATTCAGCTCACGCAAGCCAAGCTGCGTCCCGACATTGCGGCAATACTGGTACTCAACGGCGTTAATTGAGTGCCCGCCCCAGCAGACCACGGTGTTGGGATACTCGCCGATATGCAGTGCCCGCGCATTACGCAGAATGGAAAACACCGTGTTGGTGATGGTGGCAGAATCATTCTCTTCGGCTGCGCTTAACCGGCCGGGCATGTTGAGCTGGCCGCTGACAAACAGGATGTCACGCAGCACCGCAAACAGGTTAGCCTGCAGTGAGCGGATGATACGGCCATCCACAAACGCCTCTTCCGGCGGGTTGATCAGCTCCAGTTTGACGCCGCGCTCCTGGCGCAGCACGTTGATGTCGAAGTTTTCAAAGCGGGAGAGCAGTTCGTGGCTGCTGTCAGTCTGGCTGCCGGAGTTAAGCACGGCCAGAGAGCAATTACGAAACAGCTGATAGAGGTCGCTGCTGGCTGTGCGCTTGAGCATATCGACTTCCAGCTGCGAGAGCAGATCCATTGAGCCAAGAGGGCTGATATGGGTAATCAAATGAACTCCTTTACACCCGCCTGGGTGCGTGTTGGCACTGCCACAGCAGTGACGAAAATCCCTGGTCGGCCATCCGCAGGATGCCGCCATCCCCAGAGTAGCCTTGTCGGCCCGCACAGCTCAAGCGGAACTGCGCTTGCAGCACGCAGCCTGCGAGAAGTCTCGCAAACTACTGACGGACCAGCCGCGAAAAACCGGGCGAGAAGGGCACGTTGGTGCGCCACGGGTTAATATCCAGCCCGCCACGGCGCGTGTAGCGCGCATAAACTGTCAGTGCGTCCGGATGACAGAATCGCATCACATCATTGAAGATGCGCTCAACACACTGCTCGTGAAATTCGTTGTGCTGGCGGAATGAGACCAGATAGCGCAGCAGGGCTTCACGCCCGATACGGGGGCCTTTGTAGCGGATCATCACTGAGCCCCAGTCGGGCTGGTTGGTAATCAGGCAGTTTGACTTGAGCAGATGACTGACCAGCGTCTCTTCGACGATTTCACTGCCTGCGGCATTGGCCAGATAGTCAGCATTGAAGCGGTAATCTTCTATCTCGATATCCTGCTCATCAATACAGCACCCCTCGAAATGACCGAGAGGCTGACCTTCGACTTCACTGAGCCGGAACAGCGCGACCCGTACTTCACCTTCAGCACAGGCGCTCAGATCCCGCTCCAGCGTCTGACGGACTTCACCCCAGTCGGCAAAACGGGTTTGATTGAAACTATTAAGATAGAGCTTGAAGCTTTTAGACTCGATAAGATTGCGGCTCTGCGCATCCAGCACCACTTCGCCAACGGCAACCTGGGGCAGGCCTTTGCTGTTGAGCCACGAGAGTTCATACAGCGTCCAGATATCGCTGCCGGTGAAGGGCAGGCTATCGGGAAACAGGCCCAGCGGTTCACGGTTCAGGCTGCGCGGCACCGACTGCAGTAAGCTGTTGTCATACTGATCGTGATAGGCTGTAGGTTTGCCCAGCGTCAGGTTACTGAGCGCCTGATCCTGTTCGTGAGTAGTCATTGCGGTTACCACCAAAATTAATCAAAGTGGCTAAGTGTAACCCATCAGAAGTGAGAATATGAATGATGCAGCAAACTGCCGCCGCGTTGCGCGACTTTACCACCCGATACTGCCAGCACTGGCTTCAGCAGGCCGGGCATGCGCCGGCCAGCAGCGATCTCTATGGCATCCCGTCGCCCTGCGCAATCGAAGATCGCGATCAGCGGGTCCTCTGGCAGCCGCAGCCATTCACTCTGCCATCGACGCTTGATGCGGTTGAGCGGGCGGTTGACATCCAGCTCCAGCCGCCGATCGCGGCGTTCTACACCACGCAGTTTGCCGGGGATATGCAGGCCCGTTTTGGTGAGAATTCGCTGACGCTGTTACAGGTGTGGAGTGAAGAGGATTTCCTGCGGTTACAGGAGAATCTGATTGGTCATCTGGTGATGCAGCGCCGCCTCAGACAGTCGCCTACGCTGTTTATTGCCACCACCGATTCAGAAGAGGCGATCATTTCCCTCTCTAATCTCAGCGGCGAAGTCATTCTGGAGCAGCCTGGTCGTAAACAGCGTGTCGTCCTGGCACAAAGTCTTGAGACATTTCTTATTTCATTACAACCGGTTATCATCTGAATTGCAGTCATTTGCTGCCTGGATTGTGAGACATCTCTTACATCTGCTGTAAGAGATCGCCATATAACATTTAAGACGTCCGGAAGGCTGCGATGTAAAAATATTGTGAATCATAAACTTAATGGCATTAATCTGAATTCAGGCAGCACAATTCGTAAAGTTTCGCTGTAAGTCCCTTGTACACGTAACGAGTTCTGTCAAAATGTTTGCCACTGCAGGACGCTCAGGAAACAGATATCGTCAGGATGATGATAAGCCATGAGGCAGGAACGTAACGGAGCTTACGGCACACGGAAGGTTTCAGGACGAAACAGGATCGCTCAGGAGTGAGCAAGGGACACCTCCAGGATGGAGAATGAGAACCCCTCAGAAGAGGTGGTGGGCCAGGATGCTAAGGATACATCAGGACGATGCGCGACAGGAGTTCGCACTGGACAAGTTGTCATGGAAGAGCAGGGAGCAAAAACGTAGCAGGAAGGCTGCAAACGAACCGGGAGCACTGTTTATACAGTGCTCCCTTTTTTTTGTGCCTGGGCTAACAAATGTTATGCTTGCCGCCCATTTTTGATTGCTCGCTGGAGGTGGCGTATGACGCCTGAACAATTGATTACGCAGCGGCTGGAGCAACTGGAAGCGGTGATGCGTGAGCACCATCTGTGGCAGAGTTCGCCTCCAGACAGGTGCGCGCTCGAAAGCCGTGAACCCTTTTGCGTGGATACGCTGGAGCCGCTCCAGTGGCTCCAGTGGGTTCTGATACCGCGAATGCATGCCCTGATTGCCGCAAGACATCCGTTACCGCAAAATTTTGCTGTTGCCAATTACTTCGAGATGGCGCTGGCACCTGACCAGCCCGGTGTTGCGCCGCTGCTGCTGACGCTGCGTCAACTTGATGCGTTATTCACGGATGCTGCCCACTGATGCTGGAAATTATCTATCAGGATGAATGGCTGGTTGCCGTCAACAAACCCAGCGGCTGGCTGGTTCACCGCAGCTGGCTGGATCGGCATGAAACGGTCTTTGTAATGCAGACCGTTCGCGATCAGATTGGACAGCATGTGTTTACCGCGCATCGTCTGGACAAGCCCACCTCCGGGGTGCTGCTGATGGGGCTGTCCAGTGAGGTCGGCCGTCTGCTTTCGCTGCAGTTTGAACAGCACGAGATGCAGAAAACCTACCACGCTGTCGTGCGCGGCTGGCTGGAAAGCAGCGGTACGCTCGATTACCCGCTGGTTGAAGAGCTGGATAAAATTGCGGACAGGCACGCTACTGAACCGCGCACTGCCCAGCCCGCAGTCACCGATTATCAGTCACTGGCAACGGTTGAGATGCCGGTCGGCATCGGCCGTTATCCCACCTCGCGTTATAGCCTGGTTGAAATGGCCCCGAAAACCGGCCGCAAGCATCAGCTGCGTCGTCATATGTCACACCTGCGTCACCCGATTATTGGCGATTCGGCGCACGGCGATCTGCGCCAGAACCGGGGGGCCGCCGAACACTTTGGCGCTAACCGGCTGATGCTGCACGCCAGCAGTCTGGCACTGACCCATCCGGTGACCGGTGAGCCTTTGCTGCTGCGCGCCGGACTGGATAGAGTCTGGCAGAACCTGATGAACCAGTTTGGCTGGCAGGATCGCATTCCTGAGGTGCCGCGTGTTGAGTTTAACGCAGCGCCAGGACAGGATAACGTTTCAGAATAAGGGAGAGAGCAAATGGCAAAGATTGGCATTTTTGTGGGCACGGTATACGGCAATGCGCTGCTGGTGGCAGAAGAAGCGGAGTCCGTTCTGCAGCAGCAGGGGCACAGCGTCACCGTGTTTGACGATCCGACGCTGGCAGACTGGCAGAACTACGCCAGCGACGTGGCGTTAATCGTCACCTCAACCACCGGGCAGGGCGATTTTCCCGACACGATTTCAGGTCTGTTCCATGCGGTTAAAGATAAGCTCGGTCATCAGCCCGCCCTGCGCTATGGCGTGATTGCGCTGGGTGACAGCAGTTACGACCATTTTTGTGGCGCGGGTAAAGCTTTCGATGCGCTGCTGCAGGAGCAGGGTGCGCAGCGGGTCGGTGAGGTGTTACTGGTTGATGCCACTGAAAATCCAGAGCCGGAAGCGGTCACCTCTCCCTGGGTTGAAGCCTGGGGCGCGCAGCTCTGATGGCGATGCCAGGCTTATCGCTGCCTCAGCAGCATAGTGATAAGCCTGGCCTGCATGCACAGGAATGTCAGGTAACCGGTGCCGGGTTAAACACCGCCAGCTGATTACGGATGCCCCAGCGATCGGACCAGGTCTGCTTCCTGCCACTGGCAATGTCCAGAATCAACTCAAACAGCCGCCAGCCCACCTGCTCAATACTCTCTTCACCGGTTGCAATCGTCCCGGCATTAATGTCCATCAGATCGTGCCAGCGCTCTGCCAGCGCATTGCGCGTCGCCATCTTGATTACCGGAATCGCAGCCAGGCCGTAAGGCGTACCGCGACCGGTGGTAAACACCTGCAGGGTGATACCGGACGCCAGCTGCTGTGTTCCGCAGACAAAATCGCTGGCGGGCGTCGCCGCGTAGATCAGGCCACGTCGCGTCGGCCGCTGACCGGGCGAGAGCACTTCTGTAATGGCGCTCCGTCCCGATTTAGCGATAGACCCCAGCGCTTTTTCCACCACGTTCGCCAGTCCGCCTTTTTTATTGCCCGGCGACGGATTAGCGCTGCGATCGGTCTGGCCCTGGTCGAGGTAGTTGTCATACCAGGCCATCTCCTCCAGTAAGCGCTTACCAACTTCCTGGTTAATCACGCGTGGGGTCAGCAGGTGAATCGCATCCCGCACTTCCGTCACTTCCGAGAACATCACGGTCGCGCCGCAACGCACCAGCAGGTCGGACGCGAAGCCCACGGCCGGATTCGCCGTCACGCCTGAGAATGCATCGCTGCCACCACACTGCATGCCGACAATCAAGTCTGCAGCAGAGCAGGTTTCGCGCTGGCGCTGATTCAGTCGCTGAAGATGACGCTCCGCCACCTGCAGAATCTCATTCACCATCGCGCCAAACCCTGACAGCTTTTCATCCTGCAAACGCACGATGTCATGATCGTCCAGCGAAATTGCCTGCACGTCGGGCGTGCCGGTCAGCAGACGCTCCGGCTGTAACTTTTCACAGCCCAGGCTGACAATCATTACCTCGCCACCGAAATTCGCATTCAGCGCCAGGTTGTGAATGGTACGAATTGGCACTACCGCAGCGGGTGCATTAATGGCTACGCCGCAGCCATAAAGGTGGTTCAGGGCGACCACGCCATCGACATTCGGATAGCGCGGCAGTAAATCCCGTTCAATGATCTGTACGACATGATCCACCACACCGGCCACACAGTGAACGCTGGTGGTGATGCCGAGCAGGTTACGGGTGCCGACGCTGCCATCCGCATTGCGATAACCTTCAAAGGTATACCCCTCCAGGGGCGGCAATTCAGGCGGAACCTGCGTGGCTAACGGCAGGCTTGCCAGCGGAGGCGCTTCCGGCAGCGTCACCAGCGACTCATCAATCCAGCTGCCCTGGGCAATATCCCGCACCGCATAGCCTATGACTTCACCATAACGCACGATTTCTGCACCCTGGCGAATCGCGCTCAGCGCCACTTTGTGGCCCTGTGGCACGTGCTCTGTAAGCGTCAGGCCATCAGCGAACTGTGTGCCAGCTGGCAGACCCAGGCTGTTCACTACAATCGCGACATTGTCGTGCTCATGGACTTTGATATAGAGCGGTTGTTCGTCTGTTTTAAGGTTCATCGCTCACCTTCCCGTCTGTCGTGCCGTACTTGTGCGGCACGCTGTAATAATCTGACCTGTCACACGTTTGTTTGCCAGCTCCAGTATAGGGAGGCGGCGTGGGTCGCGCATTGTGCAAATGACCACCATTAAGACAATTCGTCCTGTCGTTTTGGGTCGATTATCCAAAAGCAAGTGAAGACCCTCACAAACAGCGGGGGAAAGCGTGCATTAAGGCGTTTTACGCACGGGTATTTGCCGCTTTCGTGAGCCACGCCGCAGGGTTTTGTGCATACGCCAGACAATCACTTCTTTACAGCCATTATTCCAGGGCGATGCACCAATGTGATCGCCACAGGCTGTTCTTATACTGGGTTCCGTTAGCCAAAGTCAGGTTATCTGTCACGACGTATTACTCATCCGCAGCAGGTTCAGAGGCGCATTGGCTGCCCCCTCGCAGATGGATAAATAAAGGTTTGCCAGAACAAAACGATCGCCGTGTTTAACCCAACTTCTCTCTGATACCCAACGCGATGTGTATGCAGTCAGAGCGAATGTAGCTCAAGCTATATTTCAGGAGTGCATCATGAATAGTTTCAGCCAGACTGCGGAAACGGTGCAGAAGCGCACCAATGCCCGCTACTGGATTGTGGTGATGCTGTTTATCGTCACCTCATTCAACTACGGTGACCGCGCAACCATCTCGATTGCCGGTTCCGCGATGTCCAAAGATATTGGTCTCGATTCGGTCGGGCTTGGCTATATCTTCTCTGCCTTCTCATGGGCGTATGTTATCGGGCAGATTCCGGGCGGCTGGCTGCTCGATCGCTTCGGCTCAAAACGCGTCTATTTCTGGAGTATCTTTACCTGGTCGCTGTTTACGCTGCTGCAGGGATTCGTGGATATCTTCAGCGGCTTCGGCATCATCATGTCACTGTTTATCCTGCGTTTCCTCGTGGGTCTGGCTGAGGCACCGTCCTTCCCGGGCAATAGCCGGATTGTGGCCGCCTGGTTCCCGGCGCAGGAGCGCGGCACGGCGGTGGCCATCTTCAACTCTGCGCAATACTTCGCCACCGTGATCTTCGCGCCCATTATGGGCTGGCTGGTCTCTGAAGTGGGCTGGGCGCACGTCTTCTGGTTCATGGGCGGCCTGGGCATCATCCTCAGCTTTATCTGGCTGAAAGTTATCCACGATCCCACCGATCATCCCGGCGTAAATAAAGCTGAACTGACGTATATGGAGCAGGGCGGCGCGCTGATCAACATGGATGTCAAAAAGGATACCCGCAAAGTGAGCTGGAGCGAGAAGTGGTTCCAGATCAAACAGCTGCTGACGTCACGCATGATGCTGGGTATCTACCTTGGTCAGTACTGTGTTAACGCCTTAACTTACTTCTTTATTACCTGGTTCCCGGTCTATCTGGTGCAGGCACGTGGCATGTCGATTCTTAAAGCGGGCTTTATCGCCTCGATTCCGGCGGTGTGCGGCTTCCTTGGCGGCGTTCTGGGCGGGGTTATCTCCGACTGGCTGATGCGAAAAACCGGCTCGCTGAATATCGCACGTAAAACCCCCATTGTGCTTGGCATGCTGCTCTCTATTTCGATGGTGATGTGCAACTACACCGAAACCGAATGGGTGGTGGTGTTCTTCATGGCACTGGCGTTCTTTGGTAAAGGCATTGGTGCGCTGGGCTGGGCGGTGATGGCCGATACCGCGCCAAAAGAGATCAGCGGCCTCAGCGGCGGCCTGTTTAACATGTTCGGTAACTTCTCCGGCATCGTGACCCCTATTGCTATCGGTTACATCATTGCCACCAGTGGTTCCTTTGAAGGTGCGCTGATCTATGTTGGCATTCATGCCTTTGTCGCGGCCTTCAGCTTCCTTGTGATTGCTGGCGATATCAAACGTGTTGAACTGAAATCCTGGCACGGTAAGGACGCATCATGAATACGCAAAGTTCCCCCGTCATTACGGATATGCGGGTTATCCCGGTCGCCGGTTACGACAGCATGCTGCTCAATATTGGCGGGGCGCACAACGCCTGTTTTACCCGCAACATTGTGGTGCTCACTGACAGCGCCGGTCACACCGGCGTGGGTGAAGCGCCCGGCGGCGACACCATCTATCAGACGCTGACAGAGGCGATTCCGCAGGTGAAAGGCCAGCAGATTGCCCGGATGAACCGTCTGGTGCAGCAGGTACACAAGGGCAATCAGTCGGCTGACTTCACGACCTTTGGCAACGGGGCCTGGACCTTTGAGCTGCGGGTCAATGCGGTAGCCGCGCTGGAAGCCGCGCTGCTCGATCTGCTGGGACAGTGCCTTGGCGTGCCCGTGGCTGAACTGCTGGGACCGGGAAAGCAGCGTGATCACGTCACGGTGCTGGGCTATCTGTTCTATCTGGGCGACCGTCGCAAAACAGATCTGCCCTATCTGAGTGGCGATCAGGCAAGTCACGACTGGTATCACCTGCGTCATCAGGAAGCGCTGACCAGCGATGCTGTAGTCCGGCTGGCTGAAGCGGCACAGGATAAGTACGGCTTCAAAGATTTCAAACTCAAAGGCGGCGTGCTGCCGGGCGAGCAGGAGATCGCCACGGCGACGGCGCTAAAGCAGCGTTTTCCCGAGGCGCGCATTACGGTTGACCCCAACGGTGCCTGGCGGCTGGATGAGGCGATAGCGCTCTGCAAAGGGATGCAGCATGTACTGAGCTACGCCGAAGATCCGTGCGGCGCGGAGCAGGGCTATTCGGGGCGTGAAGTGATGGCCGAGTTCCGGCGCGCAACGGGCCTGCCGGTGGCGACCAATATGATCGCCACCAACTGGCGTGAGATGAATCACGCGGTAATGGTTAACGCGGTCGATATTCCGCTGGCCGATCCTCACTTCTGGACGCTGAGCGGTGCCGTGCGTGTCGCCCAGCTGTGCGATGAGTGGGGCCTCACCTGGGGCTGCCACTCCAATAACCACTTTGATATTTCCCTGGCGATGTTCACGCATGTGGGGGCGGCAGCGCCCGGCAATCCCACCGCGATTGATACCCACTGGATCTGGCAGGAGGGCGATCAGCGCCTGACGAAAAATCCGCTGCAAATCCGCAACGGAAAAATTGCCGTACCGGATGCACCGGGTCTGGGCATTGAGCTCGACTGGGAGCAGGTAAACAAAGCCCATCAGCTTTATCAGTCACTGCCTGCCGGTGCGCGAAACGACGCGACGGCGATGCAGTATCTGATCCCCGGCTGGACTTTTGATCGCAAGCGCCCGGCATTTGGCCGGGAAACAGCATAAGGAGCAGGAGATGAGTTCAACACCGAAAGTGACCGCCATGCAGGTTATCCCGGTTGCAGGCCACGACAGCATGCTGCTGAACCTCAGCGGCGCTCACTCGCCATTCTTTACCCGCAACATTGTGATTATCAAAGATAACGCCGGACACACTGGCGTCGGTGAAATTCCTGGCGGCGAGAAGATTCGTCAGACGCTGGAAGATGCCGCCTCGCTGGTCATCGGCAAAACGCTGGGTGAGTATAAAAATACCCTCAGTCTGGTGCGCACTACCTTTGCTGACCGCGATGCGGGCGGGCGCGGGAACCAGACGTTTGATCTGCGCACCACGATTCATGTGGTGACCGGCATTGAAGCGGCACTGCTTGATCTGCTGGGTCAGCACCTGGGCGTGAACGTCGCCTCGCTGCTGGGTGACGGGCAGCAGCGTGACCGCGTTGAGATGCTTGGCTACCTGTTCTACATCGGCGACCGCAATAAAACCTCGCTCTCTTATCAGCATCAGCAGAGCGATCCCTGTGACTGGTATCGTCTGCGCCATGAAGAGGCGTTAACGCCGGATGCGGTGGTACGTCTGGCGGAAGCCGCCTATGAGAAATATGGCTTTAACGACTTCAAGCTCAAGGGGGGCGTGCTGCGCGGTGGCGAAGAGGCCGAAGCCGTTACGGCGCTGGCAAAACGTTTTCCTGAAGCCCGAATCACCCTCGATCCCAACGGAGCCTGGTCGCTCAACGAGGCGATCATGCTCGGCAAACAGCTAAAAGATGTGCTGGCCTACGCAGAAGATCCCTGTGGCGCAGAGCAGGGCTACTCCGGTCGTGAAGTGATGGCGGAGTTCCGCCGCGCCACCGGTATGCCAACCGCCACCAATATGATCGCCACCGACTGGCGACAGATGGGGCATACCCTGTCGCTGCAGTCGGTGGATATTCCGCTGGCCGATCCGCACTTCTGGACCATGCAGGGCTCGGTGCGGGTGGCGCAGATGTGTCACGACTTTGGCCTGACCTGGGGTTCACACTCCAATAACCACTTCGACATTTCGCTGGCGATGTTTACCCACGTTGCCGCCGCCGCGCCGGGCGCGATTACCGCCATTGATACCCACTGGATCTGGCAGGAGGGCAACCAGCGCCTGACGAAAGAGCCGTTTCAGATCAAAGGCGGCATGGTGCAGGTGCCGCAGAAACCGGGTCTCGGCGTTGAGCTGGACATGGATCAGGTGATGCAGGCCAATGCGCTCTATCAGAAGCATGGCCTTGGCGCACGTGACGATGCAGAAGCGATGCAATTTTTAGTGCCGGGATGGACTTTCGACAACAAACGTCCGTGCCTGGTACGTTAACTTTTTTTGGCTCCCGCCGTGGAGCCACCGTCACAGGAGTTCAACCATGAGTAATGCAGCCTGGCCTAATGGATTTCGTCGTCGCCTGTTAGCGGGTGATACCCTGATTGGCAGCTGGTGTGCGCTGGCCAGTCCAATCTCAACTGAAATCCTGGGGCTGGCCGGTTTCGACTGGCTGGTACTGGATGGGGAGCATGCGCCCAACGATATCACGACCTTTGTGCCGCAGCTGATGGCGCTGAAAGGCAGCCACAGCGCGCCCGTGGTGCGTCCGCCCTGCAACGAGCCGGTGATCATTAAGCGTCTGCTGGATATCGGGTTTAACAACTTTCTGGTGCCGTTTGTCGAGACCGAAGAGGAGGCACTGCGTGCCGTCGCCTCAACCCGCTATCCGCCAGCCGGAATTCGCGGTGTCTCGGTGTCGCACCGCAGCAACATGTACGGCACGTTGCCGGATTACAACAGCACCATCAATGACAACATCACGGTACTGGTGCAGATCGAAACTCAGCAGGCGGTCGACAACATTGACGCCATCGCGGCGGTGGAGGGCGTCGACGGTATTTTTGTCGGGCCGGGGGATCTCTCTGCTGCGCTGGGCTATCTCGGTCAGCCCGCGCATCCGGAAGTGCTGAACGTGATTAAACACATTTTTGAACGTGCCAAAGCCGCCGGTAAGCCGAGCGGTATTCTGGCACCGGTGGAAGCAGACGCGCGTCGCTATCTGGAATGGGGCGCTACTTTTGTGGCCGTCGGCAGTGATGTCGGGATGTTCCGCAACGCGTCGCAGGCGTTATGCGACAAATTTAAGCGCTAATCAATCAAGGGGAAACGCAATGAAAATTGGATTTATCGGCCTGGGCATCATGGGCAAACCAATGAGTAAAAATCTGGTGAAAGCCGGTTATTCGCTGGTGGTACGCGATCACAACGCCGAAAGCGAAGCGGAACTGACTGAACTGGGCGCGACCGTGGCGACATCGCCCAAAGCGGTGGCTGAACAGTGCGATGTGGTGATTACGATGGTGCCCAACTCGCCACAGGTTATTGAAGTCTGTCTGGGCAAAAATGGCATTATCGAAGGCGCGAAACCCGGCCTGGTGGTGATCGACATGAGTTCGATTGCGCCGCTGGCGAGCCGTGAAGTCCATGATGCGCTGGCAGAAAAAGGAATCAAAATGCTGGACGCGCCGGTCAGCGGCGGTGAACCCAAAGCGATTGAAGGCACGCTCTCTGTGATGGTCGGCGGCGACAAAGCGGTGTTCGATTCCTGCTATGACATCATGAAAGCGATGGCGGGATCGGTCGTGCATACCGGCGACATCGGCGCAGGTAACGTCACCAAGCTGGCTAACCAGGTGATTGTGGCGCTGAATATTGCGGCGATGTCCGAGGCGCTGTCGCTGGCAACCAAAGCGGGCGTGAATCCGGATCTGGTGTATCAGGCGATTCGCGGGGGGCTGGCCGGTAGCACGGTGCTGGATGCCAAAGCGCCGATGGTGATGGATCGCAACTTCAAGCCCGGCTTCCGTATCGACCTGCATATCAAAGATCTGGCGAACGCACTGGATACCTCGCACGGCATCGGCGCACATCTGCCGTTGACTGCGGCGGTGATGGAGATGATGCAGGCGCTGCGCAACGATGGTCAGGGAAGCGCCGACCACAGTGCGCTGGCCTGCTATTATGAGAAGTTAGCGAAGGTTGAAATCGCCCGCTAAAACCCGGTGCCGGTCTCTGCGGAAACCGGACTGGTTAAGAGCCGTTTCAATTACCCAACTGCGCTCGGATTGCCTATGAAAATCGTAATCGCACCGGATTCATATAAAGAGAGTTTATCCGCCCTGGATGTGGCATCGGCGATTGAAGCGGGTTTCCGTGACATTTTCCCCGATGCGCATTACGTGAAAATACCGGTCGCCGACGGCGGCGAAGGAACGGTAGAAGCGATGGTGGCGGCGACGAAGGGAAAGATCGTCAGGTTGAAGGTGACAGGTCCGTTAGGCACGCAGGTTGATGCCTTTTATGGTCTGTCGGGAGATGAAAGCACCGCCTATATCGAAATGGCGGCGGCCAGCGGGCTGGAGCGGGTGCCCGCTGCACAGCGTGATCCGCTGATCACGACTTCGTTTGGCACCGGCGAGTTGATCAAAAATGCACTGGATAAGGGCGTAGGCCACATCATCATTGGCATTGGTGGCAGCGCCACCAATGATGGCGGGGCCGGGATGATGCAGGCGCTGGGGGCCCGGTTGCTGGATACCACAGGGAAGGAGATCGGTCAGGGCGGCGGTGCGCTCGCCGATCTTGCCAGCATTGATATTGACGCGCTGGATGCCCGCATTCATCAATGCCGCATTGAAGTGGCCTGTGACGTGACGAATCCGCTGACCGGAAAAGAGGGCGCATCGGCCATTTTCGGTCCGCAGAAAGGGGCGACGCCAGCGCTGGTGCAGCAGCTTGATCAGGCGCTGGCCCATTACGCCGCGATTATTCATCGCGACCTCGACATCGATGTGCTGCCTATTCCCGGCGGCGGCGCAGCGGGCGGTATGGGCGCGGCGCTGCACGCCTTTTGTCAGGCGGAACTGCGGCGCGGCATCGAAATTGTCACGGAGGCGCTGGGGCTGGCAGATGAAGTAAAAGATGCTGACCTGGTGATTACCGGTGAAGGACGTATCGACAGCCAGAGTATCAATGGCAAGGTGCCGATTGGGGTCGCCAGTGTGGCAAAGCGCTTTAATAAGCCGGTGATTGGCATTGCCGGTAGCCTGACGCCAGATGTTGGCGTGGTGCATCAGCACGGGATCGATGCGGTGTTCAGCGTGCTCTACAGCATCTGTACGCTGGATGAGGCACTCGCCAGCGCCGGAAAGAATGTTCAGATGACGGCGCGTAACGTGGCCGCGACGTTAAAGCTGGCTGGCTTTCACTGACCGTCAGACGTACCCGGTCAGCGGTCAGCAGGCCGTGCTGCGTGGGCTAAGCCAGACCTTTACGGCGTCAGCCCGTTACCACGGCGTGACGTGCGTCAGCGAAAGCGGATGCACGTCACGGTTAGCTTTTATGCGAGTGACAGCCGTGGCAGCAGGCCCGTCAGACGGCCCCGAACCCTAACAGCCGCCGGGCTTCTCTGGCGACGTTCTCCATCTCATCCTGCAGCTCCAGCAGTTCCGGCTCCAGCGCAGCGATGTCGCTGGCCTCCAGCAGCCCCCGTTCCAGCTGATGACAGAGCTGCTTCATGCGCGGCACGCCGCTGTAGCTGGCACTGCCGTGCAGCTTGTGAATAATCTCACGCAGGGCGTTGACCTCATTGGCCGCCATAAACTGCGCCATTTTCGTATGCACTTCCGGTAAAAACTCCAGCAGCATCCGCAGTAAATCACGCGCCAGGTCGGGTTTGTTCGCCGCCTGGCGCAGCGCCAGTTGCCAGTCCAGCGTCGGTAATATCGGCTGCAGTTCCGGCATCGAGACCACCGGCGGCGGCGTATAGCGCGCCAGCAGCTGCCTCAATTTGCTCTCATCAATTGGCTTGGCAAGATAGTCATTCATGCCCGCCTTGATCAGCTGCTCACGCTCGCCATCAATCGCGTGCGCGGTCACCGCCACAATCGGGGTATTAGCGTGATGCGGCAGACCCCGGATAATTTCGCTGGCGCGAATGCCATCAATCTCAGGCATCTGAATATCCATCAGAATCACATCCAGCGACTGCTGACGTGCCTCGCGGATGGCGTGTTCGGCGCTGCTGCACAGCAGGATGTTCTGCACCTGCTCCTCCAGCAGCGCACCAATCAGTTTGAGGTTAGCGGGGTTATCATCCACCGCCATCACCGTCAGCGGCAGACGCGGTGAGAGCGGCAGCTCACTGATCTGACGGGTATGAAGATCCAGTAACATGGGCAGAAGGCGCGTCAGCGAGATCGGTTTCGCGATGCAGCCGTCTATGCCACGTACCTTCAGCTCATCAGCCAGCAACATCATGGGACTGGGGAGCGCCATCAGCACGTTGTCTGCCCGATCCAACAGCCCGTTGATCAGGCGCTCATTAAGCAGCTCAGGCTGGCTGGTATCGACCGGCATTGCCATCAGCAGCAGCGGATAGTGAGACGCTTTCAGCCCCTCCAGCGTTTCGCTGTAGTCGATCTGCAACGGGGTCGCGCTCAGCATCTCCAGCGCGGCGCTGGCAACGTTAGCATCCGCTTCCACATAAGCAATACGCGCATGAGACAACGCATCCAGCACGCGGGGCATGCCGGGCGCGTTGGGGTTGAGATCCAGCTGCACGCGGATCACAAAGGTTGATCCCTGCTCCGGCTGGCTGCTGAAGGTGATATCACCCCCCATCTCCCGCACCAGTTTCTGGGTGATGACCAGCCCCAGCCCGGTGCCGCCATGACGACGCGAAATGCTGGCATCAGCCTGACGGAACGCCTGGAAGAGTTGGGTCTGCTGCTGCTCAGAGATACCGATGCCGCTATCCTCAACCTGAATTTCCAGCTCCACGCGTGACTGGGTAATCACCCGCTGTCCGACGCGCAGGCCAATGTATCCCTGTTCGGTAAACTTGATGGCGTTGCCAATCAGGTTGATCAGGATCTGTTGCAGGCGCAGCGCATCGCCAATCACGTTGTCCGGCACGCTGCTGTCACACACTACCGTCAGCTCCAGCCCTTTTTCATGTGCCGACGGGGCCAGCAGCACCAGGGTTTCATCCAGCGTGGCGCGCAGCGGGAAGGGGATTGCCTCAAGCATGAGTTTGCCCGCTTCCAGCTTCGAAAAATCAAGTACGTCATTGATAATGCTGAGCAGGTTATTGGCCGAACGTTCAATGGTTTGCATATAGTCGCGCTGGGTAGTGCGCAGCTGGGTTTTCAGCATCTGTCGGGTAAAGCCCAGCACGCCATTGAGCGGCGTTCGCAGCTCATGCGACATATTGGCGAGAAACTCAGATTTGATCCGCGCCGCTTCCTGGGCGCGTTTCTTCGCCAGATCCAGCTCAACGTTCTGGATTTCCAGCTGTTCCAGCGTCTCCCTCAAATCCCAGGTCGCCTGGTCGATATTGTGCTGCATCTCTTCGTGATAGGCGGTCAGTGACATCGCCATCGCGTTAATCCCGTTTTTCAGAATGCTGAGTTCACCCAGCATGTAGCCCTCAACGCGGCTGTCGAGCTGGCCGCGACGGATGCGGTCAACGGTGGTGACCATATTGCGGATCGGGCCGGTGACATCGCGCATCAGACGATAAGCAAACAGCATGGCAAGACAGAGGCAGAAGAGCAGCATCAGCGTGGCAACAAACACCTCTTTGTACTGCTGCAGGCGCACCGACTGCAGGTCCAGTTCTATCGCCACGTAACCCAGCGGATTGCCCGCTGGCTTGGCATCTTCATCCGGTAATTCATCCACATCATAACGCTCGGTGGTAATCGGCGTGCGCAGGATCAGTATGCTGCCGTGGCGCTCCATTGAGACATCATCAGGCAGGGCGCGGATATCATCCTGTTGCAGCAGGCTGAGGTTTTGTTTGTGATTGGAGGTGACATAGAGCTGGTTGTGGTTATCAAACACCGAGATTGCCCGGACGATGCCGGAATGGCGGCGGTGCAGCAGGCTGACCAGTTCACGCATCGCATCACGGTTGTTCCAGGTCATGCTGTATTCGCTGGAGATCGCCAGGGGTTCGATGATGTTGGATCCGGCGTCGATCACCTGGCGCTGCAGTTCGTTGTAGCGGTGCACCACAAAAAATGAGCTGAGCAGCAGGCCAACCATCAGCGTGGGTGCCAGAATTAAAATCATCATTCGCGCCCGCAGGCTGTATTTGGTCATAATAGTCGCCTGGCTACTCCG
Source organism: Pantoea sp. GD03673 (assembly GCF_029844725.1). Lineage (GTDB taxonomy): Bacteria > Pseudomonadota > Gammaproteobacteria > Enterobacterales > Enterobacteriaceae > Pantoea. Next base: position 69,737 of record NZ_JAOCKJ010000006.1, on the reverse strand, counting down.
GCATTAACGTCCCTGTGCTTGCTGTCCGCAAACACGGTGCAGGTCGTTTTCGATAAAGAGAATAGATAACACTATGGCGCAATTTTACGTTGCAAAACAGCGCGTGACGACGCAACAACGCATCACCGTCACCATTGATGAGCTCGATCCGTTCGGACAGGGCGTGGCGCGCCACAAGGGTAAAACCCTGTTTGTCAGCGGAGCCCTGCCGGGTGAACAGGCGGAAATCGTGCTGACAGAGGATAAACGTCAATTTGCCCGGGCGAAAGTGACACGACTGATTAGCCGCAGTCCGGCGCGTGTCACGCCGCGCTGTCCGCACTATGAACGCTGTGGTGGCTGCCAGCAGCAGCATGCGGATGTGACGCTGCAGCAGCAGAGCAAAGCCCAGGCGCTGAGCCGGATGCTGAGCCAGGCCGCAGCGGAGAACGTGGCGGTGGATGAGGTGATCGCCGGTCAGCCCTGGGGCTATCGCCGCCGCGCCCGTCTGGGTCTGCAATGGCAAAATAAAGCGCAACGCTTACAGATGGGCTTCCGCCAGGAAGCCAGCAACGATCTGGTCGATATCCAGCACTGCCCCATTTTAGTGCCCGAACTTGAGGCATTACTGGTGCCGCTGCACCAGTGCCTCAGCGGGTTGAGCGCCGTCAGGCGTCTCGGGCACGTGGAACTGGTGCTGGCAGACAACGGTCCGCTGATGATTCTGCGCCATCTTGATGCGCTGCATGCCGACGATCGTGAAAAACTGGAACAGTTTTCGCATAAGCATCAGCTGATGCTGTTCCTGGATTCAGGCGGTGAAGAACTGACCGCATTCAGTGCGTCGACGCCGTTTTATCAATCGCACCAGCTTAAGCTCACCTTCAGCCCACAGGATTTTATCCAGGTTAACGATGCGGTTAATCAGCAGATGGTCGCGAAGGCGATCGCCTGGCTCGATCTGCAACCGGAAGACCGGGTTCTGGATCTGTTTTGCGGCATGGGAAACTTCACACTTCCTGTAGGAATTTTCGTACAAAATGTGGTTGGTGTGGAGGGGATTGCAGCATTAGTGCGGCAGGCAGCGTATAATGCTGATTTGAATAATCTTAAAAATGTCAGTTTCTTTCAGCATAATCTGGAAGAAGAGGTGTCGCGCCAGCCGTGGGCGGCACAGGGATTTAACAAGGTTTTACTCGATCCGGCACGCGCCGGGGCTGCGGGCGTCATGGCGCATGTGGTTAAACTTGCACCAGAACGCGTGGTCTATGTTTCGTGTAATCCTGTGACACTGGCCCGCGACAGCCAGACATTGCTGTCGGCAGGCTACCAATTGGAAAGGGTCGCGATGCTGGATATGTTCCCACATACCCGTCATCTCGAATCCATGGTGCTGTTCAGAAAAACATAAGCGATGAATGTCGTTGTGCAGGAGAGGTTATGGTTGCGGTCAGAAGTGCGCATTTAAATACTGAGGGGGATTTCGCCCTCGACCAGTGGATCGCCAGTCTCGGTATTGCCAACCCGCAATCCTGTCAACGCGTTGCCGAGACCTGGCGCTACTGCGAAGCGCAGACGCAGGGCCATCCCGACCAGTCGCTGCTGCTGTGGCGCGGTATTGAGATGGTGGAAATCCTCTCCATGCTCAGCATGGATATTGAAAGCCTGTGTGCGGCGCTGATTTTCCCGCTGGCTAACGATGAAGTGGTGAGTGAAGAGGAGCTGGAAACCGCCGTTGGCAAAGGCATCGTCTCGCTGGTACACGGCGTGCGCGATATGGACGCCATCCGCCAGCTGAAAGCGATCCACAACGACTCCATGGCCTCTGAACAGGTCGATAACGTCCGCCGTATGCTGCTGGCGATGGTGGAAGATTTCCGCTGCGTGGTGCTGAAGCTGGCCGAACGCATCATGAACCTGCGCGAAATGAAAGATGCGCCGGAAGATGAGCGGGTGCTGGCTGCCAAAGAGAGCACCAACATTTATGCCCCACTGGCCAACCGTCTGGGTATCGGCCAGCTCAAATGGGAGCTGGAAGATTACTGCTTCCGCTACCTGCATCCCGATGAATATAAGCGCATTGCTAAATTACTGCATGAGCGTCGCATCGATCGTGAGCAGTACATCGATAACTTCGTCAATAACCTGCGCAAAGAGATGGTCAAAGAGGGCGTGCGCGCCGAAGTCTATGGTCGTCCGAAACATATCTACAGCATCTGGCGCAAGATGCAGAAAAAATCGCTGGCTTTTGATGAGCTGTTTGACGTGCGTGCGGTGCGCATCGTGGCCGATCGTCTGCAGGATTGCTACGGCGCGCTGGGCACGGTGCATACGCTCTATCGCCATCTGCCCAGCGAGTTTGATGACTATGTTGCTAACCCCAAACCCAACGGCTACCAGTCGATTCATACGGTGGTGTTAGGGCCGCAGGGCAAAACGGTTGAGATCCAGATCCGTACCCGCCAGATGCATGAAGATGCTGAGCTGGGTGTGGCGGCGCACTGGAAATATAAAGAGGGGCCAACCTCCAGCAGCGCGCGTGGCGCAGCGGGTCACGAAGAGCGTATTGCGTGGCTGCGTAAGCTGATCAGCTGGCAGGAAGAGATGGCCGACTCCGGCGAGCTGCTGGAAGAGGTCCGCAGCCAGGTGTTTGATGACCGGGTCTACGTCTTTACCCCGAAAGGTGACGTGGTGGATCTGCCTGCCGGATCGACGCCGCTCGACTTTGCCTACCATATTCACAGTGACATCGGCCATCGCTGCATCGGTGCAAAAATTGGTGGCCGCATCGTGCCGTTCACCTATCAGCTGCAGATGGGCGATCAGGTTGAAGTCATCACCCAGAAACAGCCGAACCCGAGCCGCGACTGGCTCAATCCGAACCTGGGTTATATCACCACCAGCCGTGGGCGCTCGAAGATCCACAACTGGTTCCGCAAGCAGGATCGCGACAAGAACATTATTGCCGGACGGCAGATTCTGGACAACGAACTGAATCAGCTCGACATCAGCCTGCGCGAAGCGGAAAAACTGCTGCTGCCACGCTACAACGTGACCTCGCTGGAGGAGCTGCTGGCAGCAATTGGCGGCGGGGATATCCGTCTTAACCAGATGGTTAACTTCCTGCAGGCGAAGCTCAACAAGCCGAGCGCCGAAGAGGAAGATCGCGAAGCGCTGCGCCAGCTGACCCAGAAATCTTACTCGCAACCCCCACGTAAAGAGAGCGGGCGCGTCGTAGTGGAAGGCGTGGGCAATCTGATGCACCACATTGCCCGCTGCTGTCAGCCGATTCCGGGCGATGATATCGTCGGCTTCATCACCCAGGGGCGCGGCATTTCCATCCACCGCGCCGACTGCGACCAGCTTTCTGAGCTGATTTCCCATGCGCCCGAACGTATCGTCGATGCCGTGTGGGGCGAAAGCTACTCCAGCGGTTACTCGCTGGTGGTGCGCGTGACGGCTAACGATCGCAGCGGCTTGCTGCGTGACATCACCACCATTCTCGCCAACGAGAAGGTGAATGTACTGGGTGTCTCAAGCCGCAGCGACACTAAAAAACAGCTGGCAACCATCGACATGGATATTGAGATTTACAACCATCAGGTACTGGGACGTGTCCTGGCGCGCCTGAATCAGGTCTCTGATATCATTGACGCCCGCCGCCTGCACTGATATTCAGTCAGGCACTAAGCAACCTGCAGCAGGAGGTTGCGCGGGCGTTTTCTGCATCACCTTAACAGTGCCGGACGCGGTTCATCCCGTCCGGCACTGCTGCACGCCTTGCCCGCCTCCTGTCACCTGACTACTCAAGGACCCGTCTGAATGAACGCTATTGAGCGCCTGCTTGGCATCATGAAAACCCTGCGCGATCCCCACCATGGCTGCCCGTGGGATCGGGAACAGACCTTCACCTCTATCGCCCCCTACACGCTGGAAGAGACCTACGAAGTGCTGGACGCCATCCAGCGCGAAGATTTTGACGATCTGCGCGGCGAACTGGGCGATCTGCTGTTTCAGGTGGTGTTCTATGCGCAGATGGCCAGCGAACAGGATCGCTTTAATTTTGAGGACATCTGTCACGCTATAAGTGACAAGCTGGAGCGCCGTCATCCGCACATTTTTGGCGATGCCACGGCAGAAACCAGCCGCGACGTGCTGAAAAACTGGGAAGCGATTAAAACCGCCGAGCGGGCTGATAAAGCCCAGCATTCGGCGCTGGACGACATTCCTAAAGCGCTGCCTGCACTGATGCGCGCCCATAAAATTCAGAAGCGCTGTCATAATGTGGGATTCGACTGGACCACGCTGGGGCCGGTGGTGGCGAAAGTGCATGAAGAGATTGATGAAGTCATGCACGAGGCGCAGCAGAGTGTGGTGGACAGTGAAAAGCTGGAAGAGGAGATTGGCGACCTGCTGTTCGCCACAGTTAACCTGTCGCGCCATCTTGGCAGTAAAGCGGAAACTGCGCTGCAAAAGGCCAATGATAAGTTCGAGCGCCGGTTCCGCGAGGTGGAAGCGATCATCGCCGCACAGGGGTTAAGCATGCCGGGTGCCACGCTGGATCAGATGGAAGCGGCCTGGCAGCAGGTGAAATCGGGCGAGAAGCGCTGATTATTCCAGCGCTGTGCATAAAACCGCCATATGTGCTTACTCGTTTCAGCGGGGCGACAACTTTGTGACGCACATCAACATTTCATTGTCAGCTATCCGCTATGTTAAGGCGCAGCAATGCGTTGGAGGATGGCTGTGATTCATCAATTGTGGCTGATAGCGGTTTCCAGTATACTGTTTTCCCGTCCTGGTTATTCCACCGTCTTTAAACCTAAACTCTCAGGTTCAGCATGACAACGAATTATATTTTTGTGACCGGCGGGGTCGTTTCCTCTCTGGGTAAAGGCATTGCCGCCGCCTCCCTCGCAGCCATTCTCGAAGCGCGTGGTCTGAACGTGACCATCATGAAGCTGGACCCGTATATCAACGTGGACCCAGGCACCATGAGCCCAACCCAGCACGGCGAAGTTTTCGTCACTGACGACGGTGCTGAAACCGATCTCGATCTGGGTCACTACGAGCGCTTCATCCGCACCAAAATGACGCGTCGCAACAACTTCACCACGGGCCGTATCTACTCAGAAGTCCTGCGCAAAGAGCGCCGTGGCGACTATCTGGGCGCTACCATTCAGGTTATCCCGCACATCACCAACGCCATTAAAGAACGCATTATTGAAGGCGGTGAAGGTCATGATGTGGTGCTGGTCGAAATCGGCGGCACGGTCGGGGATATCGAATCACTGCCGTTCCTGGAAGCCATTCGCCAGATGGCCGTGGATGTGGGCCGTGAACACACCATGTATATGCACCTGACGCTGGTGCCGTACATGGCGGCTGCCGGTGAAGTGAAAACCAAACCTACTCAGCATTCCGTGAAAGAACTGCTGTCGATTGGTATCCAGCCAGATGTGCTGATTTGCCGTTCTGACCGTGCCGTACCGGCTAACGAACGCGCCAAAATCGCCCTGTTCTGTAACGTCCCTGAAAAAGCGGTTATCTCGCTGAAAGACGTTGATTCCATTTACAAGATTCCTGGCATGCTGAAATCGCAGGGCCTGGATGACTATATCTGCAAGCGCTTCAACCTGAATGCACCGGAAGCCAACCTGGCCGAGTGGGAGCAGGTGATCTACGAAGAAGCCAATCCGGGTGGTGAAGTCACCATCGGTATGGTGGGCAAGTATGTTGAACTGCCGGATGCCTATAAGTCCGTTATTGAAGCGCTGAAACATGGTGGCCTGAAAAATCGCGTCACCGTGAATATCAAACTGATCGATTCGCAGGATGTTGAATCACGCGGTGTCGAATTACTGAAAGATCTGGATGCGATTCTGATCCCAGGTGGCTTTGGCTACCGTGGCGTGGAAGGCAAGCTGATGACCGCACAGTACGCACGTGAAAACAACGTGCCGTACCTTGGCATCTGCCTGGGCATGCAGGTTGCGTTGATGGAGTTTGCACGCAATGTCGCCGGGATGCCGGGCGCCAACTCCACGGAATTTGTGCCAGACTGTAAATACCCGGTGGTGGCGTTAATCACCGAATGGCGCGACGAAGAGGGTAACGTCGAAGTCCGCAGCGAGCAGAGCGATCTGGGCGGCACCATGCGTCTGGGCAGCCAGCAGTGTCAGTTAACGCCGGGCAGCCAGGTTCGCCAGCTCTACGGCTCTGACATTATCGTTGAGCGCCATCGCCACCGCTATGAAGTGAACAATATGCTGTTAAAGCAGATTGAAGCAGCCGGTCTGCGCGTAGCAGGTCGCTCTGGTGATGATCAACTGGTTGAGATTATCGAAATCCCGAACCACCCGTGGTTTGTGGCCTGCCAGTTCCACCCTGAGTTTACCTCGACCCCACGCGACGGCCATCCGTTGTTTGCCGGCTTTGTTAAAGCCGCGCATGAGCATCAGAAGCGTTTAGCGAAGTAAGTTTCACAGGCAACGCGCGAACTTTTCGCGCGTTGCTTGTCTTAGGATTGACTAACTTGTACTGAGGAAAATCGTAATGTCCAAAATCGTAAAAGTCATCGGTCGCGAAATTATCGACTCACGTGGTAACCCGACTGTTGAAGCTGAAGTGCATCTGGAAGGCGGTTTTGTCGGCCTGGCCGCTGCGCCATCAGGTGCCTCTACCGGTTCACGCGAAGCGCTGGAACTGCGTGACGGTGACAAATCACGTTTCCTGGGCAAAGGCGTAACGAAAGCCGTTGCTGCAGTAAACGGTCCGATTGCTGAAGCGGTAAAAGGCAAAGACGCGAAAGATCAGGCGAACATCGATAAGATCATGATCGACCTGGACGGTACTGAGAACAAATCTAACTTCGGTGCTAACGCCATTCTGGCTGTTTCACTGGCAGCGGCTAAAGCGGCTGCAGCCTCTAAAGGCCAGGCGCTGTATGAGCACATCGCTGAGCTGAACGGCACCCCAGGCAAATACTCTATGCCACTGCCAATGATGAACATCATCAACGGCGGCGAACATGCCGACAACAACGTCGACATCCAGGAATTCATGATCCAGCCGGTTGGCGCTTCTAACGTTAAAGAAGCTATCCGTATGGGTTCTGAAGTGTTCCACAACCTGGCAAAAGTGCTGAAAAGCAAAGGCATGAGCACGGCAGTCGGTGATGAAGGTGGCTACGCGCCAAACCTGGGTTCTAACGCCGAAGCGCTGGCTGTTATCGCTGAAGCGGTAAAAGCAGCAGGCTACGAGCTGGGCAAAGATATCACCCTGGCGATGGACTGTGCGGCATCTGAGTTCTACAAAGATGGCAAATACGTTCTGGCCGGTGAAGGCGGTAAAGCGTTTACTTCTGAAGAGTTCACCCACTTCCTGGAAGATCTGACTAAACAGTATCCGATCGTGTCTATCGAAGATGGCCTGGACGAATCTGACTGGGACGGCTTCGCTTACCAGACCAAAGTTCTGGGTGACAAAATTCAGCTGGTGGGCGACGACCTGTTCGTTACCAACACCAAAATCCTGAAAGAAGGTATCGATAAAGGCATCGCTAACTCCATTCTGATCAAATTCAACCAGATCGGTTCTCTGACCGAAACCCTGGCGGCGATCAAAATGGCGAAAGACGCGGGCTACACTGCCGTGATCTCTCACCGTTCAGGCGAAACCGAAGATGCAACCATCGCTGACCTGGCGGTAGGTACTGCAGCGGGCCAGATCAAAACCGGTTCAATGAGCCGTTCTGACCGTGTTGCCAAGTACAACCAACTGATCCGTATCGAAGAAGCGCTGGGTTCTAAAGCGCCTTTCAACGGTCTGAAAGAAGTTAAAGGTCAGTAATGACCCTGTGCTGATGTCGCGTTAAGCGGCATCGCATAATCTGAAAGCCCCGCCCTGTGCGGGGCTTTTGCTTTTTCGTGTCGCACAGCTGTTGTTGTGCGGCACACGCTGGCATAATCAGCGCCCCGATTTATCCAGGCGAGTAAAAAATGTTCTACCCGATTAACGAAATGTTCCAGACACTGCAGGGCGAAGGTTATTACACCGGCGTGCCTGCCATTTTCATTCGCCTGCAGGGATGCCCGGTGGGCTGTAGCTGGTGCGATACCAAACACACCTGGGAAAAGCGGGCAGATCGGGAAACGTCGCTGGGCGATATTTTGATCAAAGCGGTGGAGAGCGACGCCTGGGGCGATGCTGATGCGGCAACCCTGCTTCGTACCATCGAACAGCAGGGCTGGACGGCGCGTCATGTGGTGATCACCGGTGGCGAACCGGCGATTTACGACCTGCGTCCGTTAACCACGATTCTGGAACAGCACGGTTTCCAGTGCCAGATTGAGACCAGCGGCACCCATGAGATCCACTGTTCTGAACAGACCTGGGTCACCGTCTCACCGAAGGTCAACATGCGCGGCGGCTACGATGTGCTGCCCCAGGCGCTGAGCCGGGCCGATGAAATCAAACATCCGGTGGCGCGTCAGCGTGATGTGGAGGCGCTGGATCTGCTGCTGGCGGGCATTGAAGATACCAAAGCCCGAATTATTGCCCTGCAGCCCATCAGCCGCAAAGAGGATGCGACCCGACTTTGCATTGAAACCTGCATTGCACGCAACTGGCGTCTGTCGATGCAGACCCATAAATATCTCAATATCGCCTGATCAGGCAGCGCGCTGAACGGTTAACCACAGGGAAGGGGCGGTTGATGCGGGATGGAAGGGGAAGGACGTCGGATCGAAAGGCTCGATCCGACAGGCTTAGCCGCGGTAAACGCAGCCTGCAGTGCAGGTTTCTTTGATCATTACCGCGCTCAACAGCGGCAGTTGCGGCTTCATCTGATCCCAGATCCATTTCGCCAGCACTTCGCTGGTGGGATTTTCCAGGCCAGGAATATCATTCAGGTAATAATGGTCGAGCCGATTGTACAGAGGCTTGAACGCCGCCTTCAGTTCAGCAAAATCCATAACCCAGCCGGTATGCGCATCCACTTCGCCGGTAATCTCCAGACGAACCAGGAACGAATGACCGTGCAGACGGCCACATTTGTGTCCGGCCGGCACATTCGGGAGATGGTGCGCGGCTTCGAACTGGAACTCTTTAAACAGGGTGGTAGACATAGTGGTTCTCAGACATTAAAAAACCGCTGGATTCTACCTGATTACCGCTTTTTTCGCACCCGCGCCGCACAAAGCGATACTTTCGGCCCCGATTGCCGGATAGCCTCCAGCTAATTAACTGATATATCACCCCTTTACTTACCACTTTTAATGATTATCCCTACCAGGAAAACCACTTAGTCATTTTGGTTATTTGATATGTCGAAGGCGTATTTAATCGTTAATATACAGCCCGGTAACCTACGCACTCTTCCGCCATTTTACGGTCCGGACTTCTGATACTGGAATTTTTAACGCGATGACGACTCAGGCACCTGGTTCAATGCTTCCGTTCTCCCCGGAACAACTCGCCCGCTTACAGGCGGCGACGACAGATTATTCCCCGACTCAACTGGCGTGGCTGTCAGGCTATTTCTGGGGCCGGGTAGAGCAGACGCCGGGGAGCGCCGTCGCCAGCAGCGCGCCGCCAGCCCCCGCCGCCGAAGCGCCGGTGATTACCCTGCTTTCTGCCTCTCAGACCGGCAACGCCCGTCGTCTGGCGGAGCAGTTGCGTGATGACCTGCTGGCCGCGAAGCTGAACGTAAACCTGGTGAATGCCGGTGATTACAAGTTCAAACAGATTGGCCAGGAAAAAATGCTGGTGGTCGTGACCTCCACGCAGGGTGAAGGTGAGCCGCCGGAAGAGGCGGTGGCGCTGCACAAATTCCTGATGTCGAAAAAGGCACCGAAAATGGAGGGGGCTGCGTTTGCGGTGTTTGGCCTCGGCGACACCTCCTATGAATTCTTCAGTCAGGCGGGCAAAGATTTTGACAGCCGTCTGGCGGAACTGGGCGGCGAGCGTCTGCTGGATCGCGTCGACGCGGATGTTGAGTATGCGGAGCAGGCAACGGCCTGGCGGACTGCGCTGACGGAGATTCTCAGACAGCGCGTTCCGACAGAATCTCCGGCGCAGGCTGCGGCGACAGCGGCAGGCAGCGTCAACGAAGTCACCACCAGTCCCTACAGCAAAGAATCTCCGCTCAGCGCCAGTCTGGCGGTGAACCAGAAAATTACCGGACGTGATTCAGACAAAGATGTGCGCCATATTGAAATCGATCTGGGTGACTCCGGTCTGCGCTACCAGCCCGGCGATGCGCTGGGCATCTGGTATGAAAACGACACGGCGCTGGTCAGCGAACTGCTTGAGCTGGTCTGGCTGAAAGGTGATGAGCCGGTAGAAATTCAGGGCAGCACCCTGCCGCTGGCTGAGGCGCTGCAGAAGCACTTCGAGCTGACAGTGAACACGGCGCAGATTGTTGCGCAGTACGCTCAGCTGTCACGTAACGCTGAGCTGCTGTCGCTGGTGGATGATAAAGCCCGGTTGCAGCACTATGCGCAGCGCTATCCGATTGTGGATATGGTGCGGCTGGCACCGGCTGAACTCAGCGCTGAACAGCTGACCGGACTGCTTCGTCCGCTGACGCCGCGTCTCTACTCCATCGCCTCTTCTCAGGCCGAAACCGATACCGAAGTCCACATCACCGTGGGTGCCGTGCGCTTCGACATTGAAGGTCGCCAGCGCGGCGGCGGCGCATCGACCTGGCTGGCCGATCGCATCGAAGAAGAGGGCGAAGTACGGGTCTTCATCGAGCACAACGATAATTTCCGTCTGCCGGCTAATCCTGACGCGCCTGTGATCATGATTGGCCCCGGCACCGGCATTGCGCCGTTCCGCGCCTTTATGCAGCAGCGTGACAACGACGGCGCCAGCGGCAAAAACTGGCTATTCTTTGGCAATCCCCACTTCACCGACGATTTCCTCTATCAGGTAGAGTGGCAGAAATATGTTAAGGATGGTCTGCTGACGAATATCGACCTCGCCTGGTCACGCGATCAGGCAGAGAAGATTTACGTACAGGATAAGATCCGCGCGAAAGGAGCCGAAGTGTGGCGCTGGATTGAAGAGGGCGCGCATCTTTATGTCTGTGGCGACGCGAATCGTATGGCAAAAGACGTCGAGCAGGCACTGCTGGATGTGGTGGTCGAACACGGCGGAATGGATCGTGAAACGGCCGACGAATTTTTAAGTGAGCTGCGCATTGAGCGCCGTTATCAGCGAGACGTTTACTAATGAGCGATAAACACCCTGGACCGCTGGTTGTAGAAGGCAAATTATCAGATGCTGAGCGTCTGAAGAAGCAGAGCAATTATCTGCGCGGCACCATCAAAGAAGATCTGGAAGAGGGTCTGACCGGCGGCTTTACCGGCGACAACTTCCTGCTGATCCGTTTCCACGGCATGTACCAGCAGGACGATCGTGACATCCGTGCCGAGCGTGCGGAGCAGAAGCTGGAGCCACGCCACGCCATGATGCTGCGCTGCCGTCTGCCGGGCGGCATCATTACGCCGACTCAGTGGCTGGCCATCGACAAATTTGCCACCGATAAAACAATCTATGGCAGCATCCGTCTGACCAACCGTCAGACCTTCCAGTTTCACGGCATTCTGAAGAAGAACGTCAAACCGACGCATCAGATGCTGCATGAAGTGGGGCTGGATGCGCTGGCGACCGCCAACGATGTAAACCGTAACGTACTCTGTACGTCGAACCCGGTTGAGTCGGCGCTGCATCAGGAAGCGTATGAGTGGGCGAAGAAGCTCTCTGAGCATCTGCTGCCGCGCACCCGTGCGTATGCCGAGATCTGGTGGGATAAAGAGAAGGTCGCGACAACAGACGAAGAACCGATTCTTGGTGAAACCTATCTGCCGCGTAAATTCAAAACCACCGTGGTGATCCCGCCGCACAACGACGTGGATCTGCACGCCAACGATCTGAACTTTGTTGCGATCGCTGAAAACGGCAAGCTGGTGGGCTTCAACCTGCTGGTGGGCGGCGGGCTGTCAATTGAGCACGGTAATAAAGCGACTTATGCGCGCACCGCCAGCGAGTTTGGTTACTTCCCGGTAGAGAAGATCCTCGATGTTGCCGAGGCGGTTGTGACCACTCAGCGTGACTGGGGTAACCGTACCGATCGTAAAAACGCGAAAACCAAGTACACCCTGGAACGCGTGGGCGTCGGCACCTTTAAAGCGGAAGTTGAAAAGCGAGCTGGCGTGACGTTTGAGCCGATTCGCCCGTACGAGTTCACCACCCGTGGCGATCGCATTGGCTGGATTAAAGGCATCGACAACCAATGGCACCTGACGCTGTTTATTGAGAATGGCCGCCTGCTCGACTATCCGGGCCGACCGCTGAAAAGCGGCATCGCAGAAATTGCGAAAATCCATCAGGGTGATTTCCGCCTGACCGCCAACCAGAATCTGATTGTGGCGGGCGTGCCGGAAAGCGAAAAAGCACAGATCGAAGCGATCGCCCGTGAACATGGTCTGATGGATCATGTTACGCCGCAGCGCGAAAACTCCATGGCCTGCGTGGCCTTCCCGACCTGTCCGCTGGCAATGGCGGAAGCAGAACGCTTCCTGCCCGCGTTCGTGACCAAAGTAGAGGGCATAATGCATGCCCACGGCGTCGGTGATGAGCACATAGTGTTACGCGTTACCGGTTGTCCGAACGGTTGTGGCCGTGCCATGCTGGCAGAGGTGGGTCTGGTGGGTAAAGCGCCAGGCCGCTATAACCTGCATCTGGGCGGAAACCGCAGCGGAACGCGTATTCCCCGTATGTACCGTGAGAACATTAACGAAAGCGAAATCCTCGCCGCCCTTGATGAGCTGGTGGGACGCTGGGCCACCGAGCGCCAGGCCGCTGAAGGCTTTGGTGACTTCACCATCCGCGCGGGCATTGTTGCGCCGGTGCTGGACCCGGCACGCGATTTTTGGGAGGAAGCAAAATGAGTCAGCCCGACCTCGCAGCACTGAATGAGATGTCCAAAGTCCAGCGTGCGATGGCGCTGGCCGCGACCAATGCGCAGCTGGAGAAGTCATCAGCGGAAGAGCGGGTCAGCTGGGCGCTGGAGAATCTGCCGGGTGCCTATGTGCTCTCCTCCAGCTTCGGTATTCAGGCCGCGGTGTCGCTGCATCTGGTGACGCGTCAGCAGCCCGATATTCCGGTGATCCTGACCGACACCGGCTATCTTTTTCCGGAGACCTATCGTTTTATTGATGAGCTGGCGGACCAGCTCAACCTCAACCTCAAAGTGTTCCGCGCCGAAACCTCACCGGCCTGGCAGGAAGCACGCTACGGCAAACTGTGGGAGCAGGGCGTTGAAGGGATTGAGAAATATAACGAGATTAACAAAGTTGAGCCGATGAATCGTGCTCTGGAAACCCTGGGTGCGCAGACCTGGTTTGCTGGCCTGCGTCGCGACCAGTCTGGCAGCCGGGCGAATCTGCCGGTGCTGGGCGTGCAGCGAGGCGTCTTTAAGCTGCTGCCGATTATCGACTGGGATAACCGCCAGATTCATCAGTACCTGGAGCAGCACAAGCTGAAGTACCACCCGCTGTGGGATGAAGGCTATCTTTCGGTCGGCGATACGCACACCACCCGCAAGTGGGAGCCGGGTATGGCAGAAGAAGAGACGCGCTTCTTTGGCCTCAAGCGCGAGTGTGGTCTGCACGAAGGCTAATGCCGTGCTTCTCTCCTCTGTAAGGGGGAGAGAAGTTCTTCGCCTCCGTCAGTTAAAGCTAAACGGCGTTTAATCCGGCAAACGCCTCCGCAGCGCGAGTCACATTCACCTTTGTCACCTCATACTGCGCCACAGCGACAAACGGATCTTCCGCCAGGATTGCATCCAGCCGTTCACGCTCAATATCCCTGACCAGTAACATGCCGCCCGTGCGCGGATCTTTACGTCCCGCAGCAATAAAACAGCCTGCCTCAAAATAGCGATCCAGCCATTCGATATGCGCAGCCAGCAGCGCTTCAACCTCGTCTACCGGACGAACGTAATTCAGAAAGACCACATACATGTCAGATCCTCACACTTTGGGATTGGTCAGTTCGCTGATCAGCGGCAGCAATATGCGGACGCTGTCGCGGGTTCGCAACGCTATCTGGCCGGGCAGCCAGCGATCGAGATAACTCAGATTATCCAGGTCAGTCTGATGACGGGTGACGCCATCCGGAAAATGGTGGCTGCGGTGACGCTGCATTGCGCCATCTTTGTTACCCAGCGTCCAGTTGCTGGCGGTGACATCCAGCAGCGGAAAGCCCGCCTTGTCGAAGCCGTTCAGACCCTTGAAGTCTTTGCGGTTCAGCGTGTGGCTGGCAGCAGGAATGCCCTGCTGACGGGCCAGTATCAGAGCGCGTTCGCTGGTCTGTTTGCGCACTGCCCGGGGCGTGTTCATGCCGCTGTTGAAATAGAGATGATCGCCGGTGATCAGGCTGTTCAGATCGATCACCAGCAGGGTGTTTTTCTTCTCACGCGCACTCATCCGCTCAACGTAATCCTCCATGCCGTGCAGGTCGTTTTCTCCGGCGCTTAGCGCCACAAAGCGGATGCCGTAGTGCAGGGGTTTGCGACTCAGCTGCTGCGCCAGCTCCAGCATCACACCCAGACCCGACGCATTATCATCAACGCCCTGCAGGCGTAAGCCGCCCACATTGTGATGAACCTGACTGGTGTTTTGCGGCGTCCAGGTATCCAGGTGCGCCACGATCAGAATCTCCTGCGGCACGCTGCCTGCGCGTGCCGCAATCACCGACGTTGCCGTGAGCTTATGCCAGCGCTGCGTGCCGTCATCTTCCTGCCACTGATAGCCGGTGTTGAACTGACGGGTATTGGTCTTATACCCCAGCGAGGTAAACTGCTGCTGCAGATAGTCAGCGGCCATCAGCTCAGCCGGACTCCCGCTCATCCGGCCAGGAAAATAAGTGGCGATGTGCCGGACCTGCTGCTCAGCAAACTGACCCGCTGGCGCGGCCAGGGCCAGCGGGGAAATGAGTGCGCTCAACAAAACTGTCGCGACCCTCAGGCGGAGGGAACAAAACATAGTGCATCCTTTTTTTTCATTATTATCCGGGATCATCCGGGAGCCGATCGGCACGCAGGCCAGGGCCCGTCATGCCGTGCGCATTATACCCTTTTTGTTCTGCGAGCTGGTTAGCGGAATCGGGCGCGGCGCGGCGTGAAAGCACGAACGCACGGTTATTGCTGGCACTTATCTGCTTTTGCCGCCCCAGGTGCGGCTGCTGTTGTGTGAGCCTGTTCACGAAAAAGCCATTAAATTTCATCTGTTAAGATCAAATTGTTCTGTGCTTTGCGACGTCGTTATTCCATTCGGTAACTACTCATTCCAATTCGTAATTTCATCTGGATAAACTCAGCGACGTATAGTCGCGTTAATACAAAGTTAAAACATCAGGGTTAACGTGGACTATTTGCCTCTTTTTGCCGATCTCTCTGGCCGCCCGGTTCTGGTTGTCGGCGGTGGAGATATTGCGGCGCGAAAAATTGAACTGCTGCGTCGCGCACGCGCGCGCGTTCAGATCGCATCTCGTGAGCTCTGCCCTGAACTGCAGGCACTGCTGGACAAGCAGGAGCTGGAATGGGTGGCGACCGCGTTTGACCCGGCCCAGCTGGATGGCGTTTTCCTGGTGATTGCCGCCACTGACGACAACCAGCTCAATACCCAGGTGTTTGAAGCTGCAAACGCACGGCATAAGCTGGTCAACGTGGTCGACGACCAGCCAAAATGCACCTTTATCTTCCCCTCGATTGTTGACCGCTCACCGCTGGTGGTGGCGATCTCCTCCAGCGGCACCGCACCGGTGCTGGCTCGTATGCTGCGCGAAAAAATCGAAACGCTGCTGCCCGCCAGCCTCGGTCAGATGGCTGAGGTGGCCGGACTCTGGCGCGATAAAGTCAAACAGCGCTTCAGCCGCATGTCTGACCGTCGGCGTTTCTGGGAGCGGGCCTTCGACGGTCTGTTCGCCAGTCAGATGTCAGCCGGTAATGTTGACGAGGCGAAGCGCACGCTGGACCGTGAACTGCAGGAAGAACCGACCCGTCAGGGCGAGATTTTTCTGGTGGGTGCCGGACCGGGTGATAGCGGGCTGCTGACGCTGCGTGGCCTGCAGGTGATGCAGTTAGCCGATGTGGTGCTCTATGACCACCTGGTCAGCGAAGAGGTGCTGGATCTTGTGCGCCGCGATGCCGATCGCATCTGCGTCGGCAAACGCGCCAGCGCGCATACATTGCCCCAGGAAGAGATCAATCAGTTGCTGGTCGCGCTGGCGCTGAAAGGCAAGCGTGTTGTCCGCCTCAAAGGGGGCGATCCCTTTATCTTTGGCCGTGGCGGTGAAGAGCTTCAGGCGGCTCAGCAGGCGGGCGTGCCGTTTCAGGTGGTGCCGGGCGTTACCGCAGCGGCTGGTGCAACGGCCTATGCCGGTATTCCACTGACGCACCGTGACTATGCGCAGAGCGTGATGTTTATTACCGGCCACTGCCGTCCCGATGGGGATGACATTGACTGGTCATCCCTGGCGCGTGCGCGTCAGACGCTGGCGATCTACATGGGGACGGTTAAAGCGGCTGCTATCAGCGAAGCGCTGATTCAGCACGGTCGTGCGCCATCCACGCCAGTGGCGGTGATCAGTCGCGGCACCCGTCAGGATCAACAGGTGCTGACCGGCACCTTAGAACAACTTGAGGCGCTGGCCGCCTCGGCACCCACTCCGGCGCTGCTGGTGATCGGAGAGGTGGTTAATCTGCACGGGCAACTCGCCTGGTTTAAACATTCAGCACAGCAGGGGACTCGCGAGTCCGCCGTTGTCAATCTGGCTTGAGGGAAAATCATGGACCAAAAACGACTCACTCATCTGCGTCAGCTGGAGGCGGAGAGTATCCATATCATTCGCGAAGTGGCGGCGGAGTTCAGCAACCCGGTGATGATGTATTCCATCGGCAAAGACTCATCAGTCATGCTGCATCTGGCGCGTAAAGCCTTTTATCCGGGCACGCTGCCGTTCCCGTTGCTGCATGTGGATACCGGCTGGAAATTCCGTGAAATGTATGAGTTTCGCGACCGCACCGTGAAAGCGATGGGCGCAGAGTTGCTGGTTCACCGCAACCCGGAAGGCGTGGCAATGGGCATTAACCCCTTTGTTCACGGCAGTGCCAAACACACTGACATCATGAAGACCGAAGGGCTGAAGCAGGCGCTGAACAAATACGGTTTTGATGCGGCCTTCGGCGGCGCACGCCGTGATGAAGAGAAGTCACGCGCCAAAGAGCGTATCTACTCCTTCCGTGACCGTTTCCATCGCTGGGACCCGAAAAACCAGCGCCCTGAGCTGTGGCACAACTATAACGGCCAGATCAACAAGGGCGAAAGCATCCGCGTTTTCCCGCTGTCGAACTGGACTGAACTGGATATCTGGCAGTACATCTTCCTGGAAAACATCGAGATTGTACCGCTCTATCTCGCGGCTCCCCGTCCGGTGCTGGAGCGTGATGGCATGCTGATGATGATCGATGACGATCGCATCAACCTGCAGCCGGGTGAAGAGATCACCCAGCGGATGGTCCGCTTCCGTACCCTCGGCTGCTGGCCGCTGACCGGCGCGGTGGAGTCCGACGCGCAGACGCTGCCGGAGATCATCGAAGAGATGCTGGTCTCCACCACCAGCGAGCGTCAGGGCCGCATGATCGACCGCGATCAGTCCGGTTCGATGGAACTGAAAAAACGCCAGGGTTACTTCTAAGGAGACGCCAGATGAATACCGTAATTGCACAACAGATTGCCGACCAGGGCGGCGTTGAAGCCTGGCTGACCGCTCAACAGCATAAGAGCCTGCTGCGTTTTCTGACCTGCGGCAGCGTTGACGATGGAAAAAGTACCCTGATTGGTCGTCTGCTGCACGACACCCGTCAGATCTATGAAGATCAGCTTTCATCTCTGCACAACGACAGCAAACGTCACGGTACCCAGGGCGAGAAGCTCGATCTGGCCCTGCTGGTGGATGGCCTGCAGGCTGAACGTGAGCAGGGCATAACGATTGATGTGGCCTACCGCTATTTCTCGACCGAAAAGCGTAAATTTATTATCGCGGATACGCCGGGACATGAGCAGTACACCCGCAACATGGCGACCGGCGCGTCAACCTGCGATCTGGCAATCCTGCTGATCGATGCGCGTAAAGGCGTACTGGATCAGACCCGCCGTCACAGCTTTATCTCAACGCTGCTGGGGATCAAACACCTGGTGGTGGCGATCAACAAGATGGATCTGGTGGCGTACGATCAGGCGCGTTTCGAGCAGATCAAACAGGATTACCTCGACTTTGCTGCCCAGCTGCCGGAAGACCTCGACATTCGCTTTGTGCCGATGTCGGCGCTGGAAGGGGACAACGTCGCCTCGGCCAGCCAGACTATGCCGTGGTACAGCGGCCCGACCCTGCTGGATGTGCTGGAAACCGTGGAGCTGAAGCGCGTCGTGGATCATCAGCCGATGCGTTTCCCGGTGCAGTACGTGAACCGTCCGAATCTGGATTTCCGTGGCTATGCCGGTACGCTGGCGTCAGGCAGCGTGCAGATGGGCCAGCGCGTTAAAGTGCTGCCGTCTGGCGTGGAATCCACTATTGCCCGCATTGTGACCTTTGATGGCGATCTGCAGGAAGCAGGCGCAGGTGAAGCGATCACGCTGGTGCTGCAGGATGAGATTGATATCAGCCGTGGCGATCTGCTGGTGGATGCCAGCGAAGCGCTTTCTGCGGTGCAGTCTGCCAGCGTTGATGTGGTCTGGATGGCGGAACAACCGCTGCAGGCCGGTCAGAGCTATGACCTGAAAATCGCCGGTAAGAAAACCCGTGGCCGGGTTGAAAAGGTGCTGCATCAGGTCGAGATCAACTCGCTGGAGACCCTTCAGGTCGATTCGCTGCCGCTGAACGGCATCGGTCGCATTGAAATTACCTTTGATGAACCGATGGTGCTCGACAGCTATCAGCAGAATCCGGTGACCGGCGGCATGATCTTTATCGATCGCCTGAGCAACGTTACCGTGGGTGCTGGCATGATCCATCAGCCAAACCAGGACGCTCCGGTTAACCGCGGTGAGTTCAGCGCGTTTGAGCTGGAACTGAATGCGCTGGTGCGCCGTCACTTCCCACACTGGAACGCACGCGACCTGCTGGGCGGTCAATAATGGCGCAGCACGATGATAACGTGGTCTGGCATGACCATCCGGTGTCACGCGCTTCACGCGAACAGCAGCACGGCCATCAGGGCGTGGTGCTGTGGTTTACCGGGCTTTCGGGCTCGGGAAAATCGACCGTTGCTGGCGCGCTGGAGCAGGCGCTGCATCGCATCGGCGTCAGCACCTATCTGCTGGATGGTGACAATGTGCGTCACGGCCTCTGCCGTGACCTCGGTTTCAGCGATGATGACCGTAAAGAGAACATCCGTCGGGTGGGTGAAGTGGCGAAACTGATGGTGGATGCCGGCCTTGTGGTACTCACCGCCTTTATTTCGCCGCATCGCGCCGAACGTCAGATGGTGCGCGACCTGCTGGGGCCAGGGCAGTTTATCGAGGTCTTTGTCGATACGCCGTTAGCGGTGTGTGAAGCGCGCGATCCGAAAGGGTTGTACCGCAAAGCACGCGCTGGTGAACTGCGTAATTTCACCGGCATTGACAGCGTCTATGAGGCACCGGATAGCCCGGAAATCCGGCTCGATGGTGAACAATTGGTTACAAAACTGGCCGCCCAATTGTTAGACCTGCTGCGCGACCGCGATATCATCAGATCCTGAAGAGACAGCGGCAAATCGTTTCTGGTTTGCCGCCCTCGCGTCAACAGGATGCCTATGCAGAACATCACCCCAATGCTCGCTCGTAAAGATGACTCCACCCCGGATGAGCCGCGCTCATTGCTGCCGGGCGGCGTTATCGGCTTTCTCGCTTACTGGTGCGCGCTGGCGATCCCCTTTCTGCTGTTCGGCTCTAACACACTGTTTTTCTTTCTTTATACCTGGCCATTCTTTCTGGCGCTGTTGCCGGTAGCCGTTGTCACCGGTATCGCACTGAATACGCTGCTGAGCGGACAGTGGCTCTGGGCTGCGCTCGCCACGGTGATTCTGGTGGTCACGCTTTTCTGGTTAATGTTCTCATTTCTCTCCGGCTGGTAAGCTCTTACTCCGCCGCGCTGATGTGCAAACGCATCGGCAGGTTACAAATCTTTTCCCGCCAGAATCGGCACTGATTATCCCGACGCGCAGCAAAGCATGCCATTTTCGCCGCTGGTGTGGAGTCCTGTGCAAAGTTATGGGATGATTGGGCCGTTTTTAGGGGGCGGGATGGGAAAACTGACGTTACTGTTATTGGTGCTGCTTGGCTGGCTGCAATATTCGTTGTGGCTGGGGAAAAACGGCATCCATGACTATACGCGCGTCAATGATGATGTCGCGGTGCAACAGGCAAACAATGCCAAACTGAAATCGCGAAACGATCAGCTGTTTGCCGAAATTGACGATCTCAATGGCGGTTCGGAAGCGATCGAGGAGCGCGCACGCAATGAACTGGGCATGATTAAGCCCGGTGAGACCTTCTATCGCCTGGTGCCTGACCAGAACAAACGCAACGCGCAACAATCTGCGCAAAACCAACAACGATAACACATGAACACTCTGGCCTCCCTTGCGGATGTGATTGCCGTGGTGCCCGCGGCCGGGATCGGCAGCCGCATGCAGGCAACCTGTCCTAAGCAGTACCTGACGATTGGTCAGCACACCCTTCTGGAACACAGCATTGCGCGTCTGTTTTCCCATCCTGCTATTAAATCGGTGATCGTCGCCCTCAGCCCTGATGACCAGCACTTCGCCTCACTGCCGCTGGCACGCGATCCGCGTGTGGTCAGGGTCACCGGCGGAGAGACCCGCGCCGAATCGGTGCTGGCTGGTCTTCAGGCCGCCCAGGGATCCGCCTGGGTGCTGGTCCATGACGCTGCGCGCCCCTGTCTGCATCCCGACGACCTCCAGCAGCTGCTTAACGTGCGCGAACAGAGCCACGTGGGCGGGATTCTGGCCGCGCCCGTGCGCGACACCATGAAACGGGGCGAGCCGGGCAAAGCGGCGGTGGCGCATACCGTGGAACGCGACGATCTCTGGCACGCTTTAACGCCGCAATTTTTCCCTCATGCGCTGCTCACCGCCTGCCTGACGCGGGCGCTGGCAGAAGGTGCCACCATCACCGATGAAGCGTCGGCGCTGGAATATTGCGGCTACCATCCGCTGCTGGTCAGCGGACGCAGTGACAACATCAAAGTCACCCGGCCAGAAGATCTGGCGCTGGCGGCTTTTTATCTGAGTCAGATTCAATTAAAGGAGAGCGCATGATGCGTATCGGTCACGGTTTTGACGTTCACGCGTTTGGCGGAGAAGGTCCGTTAGTGATTGGCGGTGTGCGGATCCCGTTTGAACAGGGTTTTATCGCGCATTCAGATGGCGATGTGGCGCTGCATGCGCTGACTGACGCGCTGCTGGGCGCGGTCGCGATGGGGGACATCGGCAAGCTGTTTCCTGACACCGATCCGGCCTTTAAAGGGGCGGACAGCCGTGGCCTGCTGCGTGAGGCCTGGCGTCGTATCGAAGCCAAAGGCTATCGCATCGGTAATGTCGATGTCACCATTATTGCTCAGGCACCGAAAATGCTGCCGCACGTGCCACAGATGCGCATCAACATCGCAGAAGATTTGGGCTGCCATATGGATGCGGTCAACGTCAAAGCGACCACCACCGAGAAGCTCGGCTTCACCGGACGCGGCGAAGGCATCGCCTGTGAAGCGGTCGCGTTAGTACTGAAAGCTGACAGCCAATGACGCTGAATTACCTGCACGGCATGCCCGTGGCCTCTGGCGTGATCAAAGCCAATCCGGAAGACTTCGTGGTGGTTGAAGACCTCGGGTATGGCGCGGATGGGGAAGGTGAGCACCTGCTGGTGCGCATCCGTAAAGTCGGGGCCAATACGCGCTTTGTCGCGGAGGCGCTGGCTAAGTATCTTGGTATTCATCAGCGCGACATGAGCTATGCCGGGATGAAAGACCGCCATGCGGTCACGGAGCAGACCCTCTGTTTTCGTCTGCCAGGTAATGCGATGCCCGATCTGCGTGGTTTCGCGCTGGAAGGCGTTGATATTCTGCAGGTGGTGCGCCACAAACGTAAGCTGCGCATCGGCGCACTGGCGGGAAACGCGTTCCGGCTGGTTATCCGTCAGATCAGCGACCGTGAAGCCGTTGAAACACGTTTGGCACAGATTCGCGATGCGGGCGTGCCGAACTATTTTGGTGAGCAGCGTTTTGGTCGTGGCGGCAATAACCTGGTGATGGCAGAAAAGTGGGCGCGCAATGAGATCATCGTTCGCGACCGCAACAAACGCAGCCTGATGCTCTCTGCCGCACGCAGCGCGCTGTTTAATCAGGTGACCAGTGCGCGTCTGCAACAGCAGGGCGGCCTGACTCAGGTGCTCAGCGGCGATGCCTTGCAGCTGACCGGTCGCGGCAGCTGGTTTGTCGCGCAGCCTGATGACCTGGCAGAGTCGCAGCGCCGGGTTGAGCAGCATGAGCTGCGTATCACCGCGCCGTTGCCGGGACGGGGTGAGCCTGGCCCGCAGGCTGACGCGCTGGCCTTTGAACAGCAGGTACTGGCGGATGCGTCGCTGCTGCCGGGATTGATCGAACGCGAGAAGGTCGATGCTGCACGCCGCGCCATGCTGGTGGTGCCACGCGATATGCAGTGGCGCTGGTGGGATGACGTCACGCTTGAACTGTCGTTCTGGCTACCAGCAGGCAGCTTTGCCACCAGCGTGGTCCGGGAACTGCTGACTCACCCGGATTCGCCCGAACAACCTGATGAGTAATCTTCGCCGCAACATGACCCACAGTGTGGATAATGTTGCGGCAAACCCCCTCCGTCGTGTGATTTACGCCTACCACTTCCTTGCATGCCTCGCTAGAATGCAAAAATCGCTGTCCAATCATCACCTGTTGCCATGCCGTTAAAACAGGTTCAGTCACGGCGACCAGTCGAATAAAAAAAGGTCAGAACGAAATGCGGATATTGCTCAGCAACGATGATGGCATTCATGCGCCAGGTATTCAGACTCTGGCAAAAGCACTGCGGCAGATTGCTGACGTGCAGGTTGTTGCCCCCGATCGTAACCGAAGCGGTGCCTCAAATTCCTTAACGCTTGAAACGCCCCTGCGCACGTTCACCCATGAAAATGGCGATATCGCGGTTCAGATGGGCACGCCCACCGATTGTGTCTATCTGGGCGTGAATGCGCTGATGCAGCCGCGTCCCGACATTGTGGTGTCAGGCATCAATGCCGGCCCCAATCTGGGCGATGATGTGATCTACTCCGGCACGGTGGCGGCGGCGATGGAAGGGCGGCATCTTGGTTTACCGGCAATAGCGGTTTCACTTAATGGCCATCAGCACTACGCCACCGCGGCGGCTGTGACCTGCGCTATCCTCAGAGCGCTCACGCACGAACCGCTGCGCACCGGCCGCATACTCAATATCAATGTGCCCGATCTCCCGCTGTCTGAAGTGAAAGGTATCCGCGTGACGCGCTGTGGCAGCCGCCATCCGGCTGATCAGGTGATTGCGCAGCAGGATCCACGCGGCAATACTCTCTACTGGATTGGACCACCAGGCGAAAAACTGGATGCGGGCCCGGATACGGACTTTGCCGCCGTGGATCAGGGCTACGTTTCTGTTACCGCCCTGCATGTCGATTTAACGGCGCACAGCGCGCAGAACGTGCTCAGTGACTGGCTGGCTAAAGCTGAGGTGAACCTGGCATGGTGAATCGGCGTATTGAGACGTTGCTGTCACAACTGCGTCAGCAGGGTATTGATGATGAAAACCTGCTGAAAGCCATTAGCGAGGTGCCACGCGAACGTTTTATCGACGAGGCTTTCGAGCATAAAGCCTGGGACAATGTGGCCTTGCCTATCGGCTCCGGGCAGACGATATCACAGCCTTATATGGTTGCGCGGATGACCGCGTTGCTCGGGCTGAATCCGCATTCGCGTGTACTTGAGATTGGTACGGGTTCAGGTTACCAGACGGCAATTCTTGCCCATCTGGTAGACCATGTTTATTCAGTGGAACGCATCAAAGGGCTGCAATGGCAGGCTAAACGTCGTCTTAAACAGCTGGACCTGCATAATGTCTCAACCCGTCATGGCGATGGCTGGCAGGGCTGGCCTTCTCGCGGTCCGTTCGATGCCATTATTGTTACCGCAGCTCCACCGGAAATTCCGATTGCGCTGATAGCACAACTGGCAGAAGGCGGCATTATGGTGCTGCCGGTTGGCGAAGATCAGCAGGTACTCAAGCGCCTGCGCCGTCAGGGCGAAGAAGTCACGGAAGAGATCATTGAACCGGTGCGTTTTGTCCCGCTGGTGCAGGGCGATCTCGCCTGACTCTCTTCGTATTTCTTCACAACTGTTTCATGGCACCACCGGGTTGATATTGTTACTATCCGGTTTATCAACGAAAACACAGATTTTATCGCGCCGCGCAGAGCATTCTGCTGGCAGGTACAGTGAAACAGATAGATCAGCGTTGCCATCACGGGGGATTAATGAGCACGGGAAGCACACTTTTTCAGTTACGCCGTCTGGCGGCACTTTCACTGGCAGGATTCTGGCTGGCTGGCTGCAGCTCCGGCGACAACTCACAGGCTCCCATCAGTCGCGTTGGCGATAATGGCAGCATGATGAACAGCCAGGCTGGCGCAGACACGGTTTCGGGTGGTGTTCCTGCCGCGCCGTCCCAGGGACAAATGTTAAGCAGAAATTCAGCATCTGTCCCCAGCAATGGTGGAATGATTAGTACCAGCGGTAATGTTGAGACGCAGAACGGCCGGATAGTGTACAACCGCAGTTACCAGAATATTCCTAAGGGTAGCTACTCCGGTGAAACATATACCGTTAAGCGCGGAGACACCTTATTTTACATTGCCTGGATTACCGGCAACGATTTCCGTGATTTAGCCCAGCGCAACAACGTTCCCGCGCCATACAGCCTGAATGTGGGTCAGACTCTGCAGATTGGCAACGGGTCTGGTCAGCCAATTACCGGTGGCAATCCCATTACCGTTGCTGATGCAACGCAGGGCGGCGTTCCGGCGGCACCACAAATTAAATCGCCTGCTGTTGCACAGCAACCTGTTATTACGTATTCTGATGATTCAGGTAATTCGGGTGGCAGCAAATTGTTGCCTTCGAAAGGAGCAAATGTTGCAACGACAACAGCTCCGGTTGTTACCGCACCCCCAACGGTTAGCAGTACGACCAACAGTTCAACGCCGGTCGGAAGCTGGCGCTGGCCGACTGACGGGAAGATTATCGATAACTTCTCTGCTGCCGAAGGCGGCAATAAAGGTATCGATATCGCCGGGACGCGCGGACAATCTGTGGTCGCCACTGCTTCAGGACGAGTGGTCTACGCAGGTAACGCACTCCGGGGTTACGGTAATTTAATCATCATTAAACACAACGATGATTACCTGAGCGCCTACGCCCACAACGATACAATGCTGGTTCGGGAACAACAGGAAGTTAAGGCGGGGCAAAAAATCGCTACCATGGGTAGCACCGGAACCAGTTCAGTCAGATTACATTTTGAAATTCGTTACAAGGGGAAATCCGTAAACCCGTTGCGTTATTTACCGCAGCGATAATCCGGCAGAACAAACCCTTTTTATGTTCTGCCCTGGAATCACGGGTAGGAGCCGCTTATGAGCCAGAATACGCTGAAAGTAAACGAGTTACATGAGAACGCGGAATTCGATGAGAACGGAGCTGAAATTTTCGACGAGAAGGCCCTTGTTGAAAATGAAGCCAGTGATAGCGACGTAGCGGAAGAAGAGTTGCTATCACAGGGTGCGACGCAACGTGTATTAGATGCGACGCAGCTCTATCTTGGGGAGATTGGCTATTCTCCGTTGTTAACGGCAGAGGAAGAAGTTTTCTTCGCTCGCCGTGCATTGCGGGGTGATATCCCTTCCCGTCGCCGTATGATCGAAAGTAACTTACGCCTGGTGGTGAAAATCGCCCGTCGTTACAGCAATCGTGGTTTAGCTCTGCTGGACCTGATTGAAGAAGGTAACCTCGGCCTGATTCGCGCCGTAGAGAAATTTGACCCGGAGCGCGGGTTCCGTTTCTCTACGTACGCCACCTGGTGGATTCGTCAGACTATTGAACGGGCGATCATGAATCAAACCCGTACTATTCGTCTGCCGATTCACATTGTTAAAGAACTGAACGTTTATCTGCGCACCGCGCGTGAGCTTTCCCACAAGCTTGACCATGAGCCAAGTGCGGAGGAGATCGCCGAACAGCTCGATAAACCGGTTGATGACGTAAGCCGTATGTTGCGTCTCAACGAACGCATTACCTCAGTTGATACGCCTTTGGGCGGTGATTCTGAAAAAGCGCTGCTGGATATCCTGGCCGATGAGAAAGACAACGGCCCGGAAGACACCACGCAGGACGATGATATGAAACAAAGCATCGTCAAGTGGCTGTTCGAACTGAACGCCAAGCAGCGTGAAGTGCTGGCTCGTCGCTTTGGCCTGTTGGGCTATGAAGCGGCAACGCTTGAGGATGTTGGTCGTGAAATCGGCTTAACCCGTGAGCGTGTACGTCAGATTCAGGTTGAAGGCTTGCGCCGTCTGCGCGAAATCCTGCAGGCGCAGGGTCTCAACATTGAAGCACTGTTTCGTGAATAACCGTCTGTAACAAGGCCTGAGTACGAATGCAAAAAGCGGTGGTGATAACCACCGCTTTTTTTATGCCTGCAGAAAGCGATCTGCGGTATAACGTCAGCACCACACCGCGTGTTCACACGATGTGGCGTGCTATCAGACCAGCGATTTAAGCCGATAAATCCAGTCAAGAGCCTGACGCGGTGTCAGCGTATCCGGATCCAGCGCTTCCAGTGCCTCGACTGCTGGCGAGGTCTCTTCCACCAGCAGCGGCAGCTGAGAACCGTCTACCGTTGATGATGCCGAGTGGTTTGAAACGGTCTCAAGCTCTTTCAGCTTGTTGCGCGCCCGCTTAATCACCTCTTTGGGCACACCAGCCAGCGCGGCGACGGCCAGACCATAACTCTTACTTGCAGCACCTTCCTGAACGCTGTGCATAAAGGCGATAGTATCGCCGTGCTCAACCGCATCCAGGTGGACGTTGACCACGCCTTCCATTTTTTCCGGCAGGGTGGTCAGCTCGAAGTAGTGGGTGGCAAACAGCGTCATCGCCTTAATGCGGTTCGCCAGGTTTTCGGCACAGGCCCAGGCCAGCGATAAACCGTCGTAGGTTGAGGTGCCGCGCCCAATTTCATCCATCAGCACCAGGCTGTTCTCGGTGGCGTTATGCAGGATGTTGGCGGTTTCGGTCATCTCAACCATAAAGGTTGAGCGCCCGGAGGCGAGATCGTCAGCGGCACCGACGCGGGTAAAGATGCGATCCAGCGGGCCAATCAGCGTTTCATCGGCAGGCACAAAACTGCCAATCCAGGCCATCAGCGCAATCAGCGCGGCCTGTCGCATATAGGTGCTTTTACCGCCCATGTTGGGGCCGGTGATGATCAGCATTCTGCGCTGCGGTGCCAGTGACAGCGGATTGGCAATAAAGGGCTCCTTCAGAACCTGCTCAACCACAGGGTGACGACCGCCACTGATTTTAATGCCGGCTTTATCCTGCAACACAGGACGGCAATAGTTCAGGGTCCAGGCACGTTCTGCCAGGTTGCTTAACACGTCCAGCTCGGCAAGCGCAGCAGCACTTAGCTGCAGCGCTTCAAGATGCGGCAGCAGCTGATCGAAGAGCGCGTCATACAGGCTTTTTTCCAGCGACAGCGCTTTGCCCTTAGAGGTGAGGACTTTGTCTTCATACTCTTTCAGTTCCGGGATGATGTAGCGCTCCGCGTTTTTCAGCGTCTGACGGCGGACATAGTGCATCGGGACCTGGTGGCTCTGTCCACGGCTGACCTGAATGTAATAGCCATGCACACCGTTAAAGCCGACCTTAAGCGTATCCAGCCCCAGCTTTTCGCGTTCGCGGATCTCCAGCCGGTCAAGGTAGTCTGTTGCGCCATCGGCCAGCGCACGCCACTCATCCAGCTCAGCGTTGTAACCGGGTGCAATAACCCCGCCGTCGCGAATCAGCACCGGCGGTGACTCAATCACTGCCTGCTCCAGCAGCTCACGTAACGCGGTGAACTCGCCCATCTGTGTGCGCAGCGTCTGCAGCTGTGGTGCCTCAACATCGGCCAGCAGCTGACGGAGTTCCGGCAGTTGCTGAAATGCGTGGCGCATACGGGCCAGGTCTCGCGGACGGGCGGTGCGCAGCGCCAGGCGCGCCAGGATTCGCTCCAGATCACCGACCTGACGCAGCACCGGTTGAAGCACGTCGCTGAGATTCTGCAGCTCAGCAATCGACGCCTGACGCTGGTTAATGATGCGCACATCGCGCAGCGGCATATGCAGCCATCGCTTCAGCATCCGGCTGCCCATCGGGGTCACGGTTTTATCCAGCACCGCTGCTAAGGTGTTGTCGGTGCCGCCTGCCAGGTTCTGGGTAATCTCCAGGTTACGGCGGGTGGCGGCATCCATGATGATGCTGTCCTGCTGCCGCTCCATGCTCAATGAACGGATGTGGGGCAGCGTAGTGCGCTGGGTATCTTTGACATATTGCAGCAGGCAGCCCGCCGCGCTCAGCGCGAGGTGCGCGTTTTCCACCCCGAAGCCACTGAGGTCGCGGGTGCCGAACTGCAGGTTCAGCTGCTGACGCGCGGTGTCGATCTCAAATTCCCACAGCGGACGGCGGCGCAGGCCACGACGCTGGTCGATCAGCGGCATCGCCTGAAAATCTTCGGGATAGAGCAGCTCGGCGGGGTTAGTGCGCTGCAGTTCTGCTGCCATGGTTTCAGCATCGGCAGGCTCGCTTAAGCGAAAACGGCCTGAGCTGATGTCGAGCGTGGCGTAGCCAAAGCCACGCGGGCTTTGCACAATCGCCGCCAGCAGGTTGTCATGCCGCTCCTGCAAGAGCGCCTCATCACTGATGGTGCCGGGTGTAACGATGCGCACCACTTTGCGCTCTACCGGGCCTTTGCTCAGCGCCGGGTCGCCTGTTTGCTCACAGATGGCAACCGATTCACCCAGCTGTACCAGCTTAGCCAGATAGCCTTCCACCGCATGATAGGGCACACCCGCCATCGGGATCGGTTCACCCGCGGACGCGCCACGTTTGGTGAGTGAAATCTCCAGCAACTGCGAAGCGCGTTTTGCATCGTCATAAAACAGCTCGTAGAAGTCACCCATACGGTAAAACAGCAGAATGTCAGGATGCTCCGCCTTGAGGCGCAGGTACTGCTGCATCATGGGGGTATGGGTGGAAAAGTCCTTTTCAGTTGGCTCTTGCATAAGGTTTTAACTCATCTTTAATGCGGTAAATTTCTGGCGGTCAACGCCAATGAAACCGAAAGGGATTCCAGGCGCGCAGGATAATCAGATGATAACGAATAGGGCAGGGCATATGCCAGCATGATGCATGGCCGTCATCCTGACCGGGTGTAACCTGACGGGCATCCTGGCAAATGTGGCGACGGCTGGCGACATAAAAGTCCGTTTTTTCATGACCCAGTCGCAAAGCTGCAGGATGGATCGCGATTTCTCCAACCGTTTACGGCGTGCAGGGCGGCACTCCACCGCACAGCAAAAAGACTCAGTGCAACCCGTTCTGCAGCGCCCAGACGGCGGCTTCAAGGCGGGATTTGAGGTTCATCTTTTTCAGCAGGTATTTGACATGAACCTTGACCGTGCTTTCACTGATAGCCAGTTTACGGGCAATCGCTTTGTTGGTCATCCCATCGCTGATCAGTTGCAGAATGTCCCGTTCACGTCGGGTCAGCTGGCTGATGTCACGCGTCTGCGCAGGCTGCGTATCACGCAACCGGGCAACCAGAATGGGGGTTAACGCTTCGCTCAGCACGATCTGCCCGGCGGCCGCCTGATGCAGTGCTTTCAGCAAAGCTTCCGGTTCCATATCTTTCAGCAGATAACCATCCGCGCCGCGCTTCAGCGCGCTGACCACATCCTCTTCATTATCGGAAACGCTGAACACTACCACCCGGCCAGAAAGGGCGATTTCGCGCAGCTGGGTCAGGGTATCCAGCCCGTTCAGGCCTGGCATATTAAGATCCAGCAGGATCAGGTCGGGATCGTGCTGTTGTGCCAGCGCCAGACCATCAATGCCATTACCCGCTTCGGCGACCACCTGCAGTCTTTCATCCAGGGCAATCAGCTGCTTCAGGCCGTTGCGCAGCATGGGATGGTCATCGATCAATAAAAGCGTAAATTTCTCTGCTGTCACCATCATTCCTGTCTCATACGCCAGCCCTGTACGGGCGAAGGTGCCTATCTTACCGGTGAAGCGGGGTCGCTATATACCCCCAATGGACTACTCCTTTATTTCCATTCAGATGCCCTTTTGCTGAAGGTGTTTGAGGCTGGAATTAAACCGCATGATTTATAAGGATTATCTGTATCCGGTCAGCTACTTAACCGGGATGGCTAAGGGGTGTCACGCCTTTGTAACCTGCATTGCCGTTGATTTGTATCAAGCAAGGTAACAGGCCGGATACGCAGGATATGCACAATTATTATTCTGCTGATGAGAGAGTTATGACCCAATCCGCCCCCTTGCAAACCCCGACACGCGGCGCGTTAATACAGGACTGGCAACCGGAAAACGAGGCGTTCTGGCAGGCGCGTGGCAAGCGCATCGCCAGCCGTAACCTGTGGATTTCTGTCTTCTGTCTGCTGCTGGGTTTCTGCGTCTGGATGCTGTTCAGCACCGTTGCGGTTAACCTGAACAAAGTCGGCTTCAACTTCAGCACCGAACAGCTCTTTTTGCTGACCGCGCTGCCATCGGTGTCTGGCGCGTTGTTGCGTGTACCTTACTCTTTCGTGATTCCCCTCTTTGGCGGCCGCCGCTGGACCGCCTTCAGCACCGGCATTCTGATCCTTCCCTGCGTGTGGCTTGGCGTTGCGGTACAGGATAGCCAGACCTCATTCACGACGTTTATGGTGATTTCCCTGCTGTGCGGATTTGGTGGCGCTAACTTCGCTTCGAGCATGGGCAACATCAGCTTCTTCTTCCCGAAAGCCCGTCAGGGCGGCGCGTTGGGTATCAATGGCGGTCTCGGTAATCTTGGCGTCAGCGTGATGCAGTTTGTTGCGCCACTGGCGATCTCCTGTGCCATTTTTGGCTTTGCCGATGTGGGGCATACCACCGTCACCGGCGACAGCATCTGGCTGGAAAATGCGGCCTGGATCTGGGTGCCGTTCCTGGCGATCGGGACGCTGGCAGCTTGGTTCGGCATGAACGACCTGGCCGCGGCGAAATCTTCGCTGCGTGAGCAGTTGCCGGTGCTGAAACGTCCACATCTCTGGATCATGGCGCTGCTCTATCTGGCGACCTTTGGCTCATTTATTGGTTTTTCTGCCGGTTTCGCCATGCTGACGAAAACGCAGTTCCCTGATGTTGTGATTATGCAGTACGCCTTTTTCGGCCCGCTGATTGGGGCGCTGGCCCGTTCCGCAGGCGGCATCGTTTCTGACCGCCTGGGCGGCACCCGTGTCACGCTGGTGAACTACATCCTGATGGCGCTGTTTGCTGCGCTGCTGTTCCTCACGCTGCCGGGTGCCGGACATGATGGCTCGTTCATTGCCTTCTTCACCGTGTTTATGGGCCTGTTCCTGACCGCCGGTCTGGGCAGTGGCTCCACCTACCAGATGATTGCGGTGATCTTCCGCAAGCTGACGCTGGAACGTATCAAAGCCGAGGGTGGCGATGAGGCGCTGGCGCAGCGTGAAGCGGCGACCGAAACCTCGGCTGCGCTCGGCTTTATCTCTGCCATTGGCGCACTGGGCGGCTTCTTTATTCCGCAGACCTTTGGCCTGTCGCTCGCGATGACCGGCTCACCCGCTGGCGCGATGAAAATCTTCCTGGTCTTTTATCTCTGCTGTATCGCGGTGACCTGGCTGGTTTACGGACGAAAATCCCGCGCCTGATAACAACAAAGTCGGTGTGGCGCACCGGCAACATTTTACTTTCTGTATCGCGACAGATGCAGAGTGAGCAATGTCTTACCAGGTCTTCAGGAGTTTTCCGGATGAGCAAGTTCCTTGATCGATTTCGTTATTTCAAACAGCTGGCCGAGCCCTTTTCCGGCCAGCATGGCCAGACCTTAAACAGTAACCGCGACTGGGAGGATGGCTATCGTAGCCGCTGGCAGCACGATAAAGTCGTGCGCTCCACTCACGGTGTTAACTGTACCGGCTCATGCAGCTGGAAAATTTACGTCAAAAATGGTCTGGTCACCTGGGAGACCCAGCAGACCGACTATCCACGTACCCGGCCCGATCTGCCGAACCATGAGCCACGCGGTTGCCCACGCGGTGCCAGCTACTCCTGGTATCTCTACAGCGCCAACCGCCTGAAGTATCCGCTGATGCGCAAGAAGCTGATTCAGCTGTGGCGCGATGCGAAAGCGCAGCACAGCGATCCGGTGGATGCCTGGGCATCCATTATCAGCAATCCGGAAAAAGCCAGAAGCTATAAACAGGCACGCGGACGCGGTGGCTTCGTCCGTTCCAGCTGGCAGGAAGTGAACGAGATGATCGCTGCTGCGAACATCTGTACGGCGAAGACGTATGGCCCGGACCGCATTATTGGATTCTCGCCGATTCCGGCGATGTCGATGGTCTCTTACGCTGCCGGCGCACGTTACCTGTCACTGATTGGCGGAACCTGCCTTAGCTTCTATGACTGGTATTGCGATCTGCCGCCTGCGTCACCGATGACCTGGGGTGAGCAGACCGACGTGCCGGAATCCGCTGACTGGTACAACTCCTCTTACATCATTGCCTGGGGCTCAAACGTACCGCAGACCCGCACCCCGGATGCGCACTTCTTCACCGAAGTTCGGTATAAAGGGACGAAAACCGTGGCGATCACCCCGGACTATGCCGAAGTCGCGAAGCTGTGCGACCAGTGGCTGAATCCGAAGCAGGGCACCGACAGCGCGATGGCGCTGGCGATGGGCCACGTGATGCTGAGAGAGTTCCATCTTGATCGTGAAGTCGGCTATTTCCGTGATTACGTGCGCCGCTACACCGATATGCCGATGCTGGTACTGCTGGAACCGCGTGAGGGCGGTTACTACGCCGCAGGCCGTCAGCTGCGCGCCAGCGATCTGGTGGATGCCCTGGGTCAGGAGAACAACCCGGAGTGGAAAACCGTGGCGCTGGATCAGGCGACCGGTGAACTGATTGCGCCGCAGGGTTCGATTGGTTTCCGCTGGGGTGAAAAAGGCAAATGGAATCTGGAGCAGCGCGACGCCCTGTCTCAAAAAGAGGTCGAGCTGCAGCTCAGCCTGCTTGGCAGCCATGATGAGGTTGTTGACGTAGGTTTTCCTTACTTTGGTGGCATCACCAGCGAGCATTTCAACAGCGTCGCGCTGGATGAGATCCTGCTGCACAAGCTGCCGGTGAAACGTCTGCAGCTCGCCGATGGCAGCGAAGCGCTGGTCACCAGCGTCTACGACCTTACCCTGGCGAACTACGGTCTGGATCGCGGTCTGGATGATGCCAACTGCGCGCACAGCTACGATGATATCAAAGCCTACAGCCCGGCCTGGGCGGAGCAGATTACGGGTGTCTCCCGTCAGAACATCATTCGCATTGCCCGTGAGTTTGCCGAAAACGCCGCGAAAACCCGCGGTCGTTCGATGATCATCGTCGGTGCCGGTATGAACCACTGGTATCACATGGACATGAACTACCGTGGCCTGATGAATATGCTGATTTTCTGCGGCTGTGTTGGTCAGAGCGGCGGGGGCTGGGCGCACTACGTCGGTCAGGAGAAACTCCGTCCGCAGACCGGCTGGTCTCCGCTGGCCTTTGGCCTCGACTGGCAGCGTCCGCCACGTCAGATGAACAGCACCTCCTTCTTCTATAACCACTCCAGTCAGTGGCGCTATGAAACCCTGGCCACCAGCGAGCTGCTGTCACCGCTGGCGGACAAACGTCGCTACAGCGGCAGCCTGATTGATCTTAACGTCCGTTCCGAACGTATGGGCTGGCTGCCTTCCGCGCCGCAGCTCAACGTCAACCCGCTGCACATTGCGGCGCAGGCGAAAGACGCCGGTCAGTCACCGCTGGAGTACACCGTAGCGAGTCTGAAGCAGGGTACGCTGCGGTTTGCCGCTGAACAGCCGGACGATCCGCAGAACTTCCCGCGTAATCTGTTTGTCTGGCGCTCCAACCTGCTCGGCTCGTCAGGTAAAGGGCATGAGTACATGCTGAAATACCTGCTGGGCACGGAAAATGGCATCCAGGGTAAGGATTTAGGCCAGCAGGGCCGCGTGAAGCCGGAAGAGGTTGAGTGGCTGGATCAGGGCGCTGAAGGGAAGCTGGATCTGGTGGTCACCCTCGACTTCCGCATGTCGAGCACCTGTCTTTACTCCGATGTCGTCCTGCCCACCGCGACCTGGTATGAAAAAGACGATATGAATACCTCGGACATGCATCCGTTTATTCATCCGCTTTCGGCGGCCGTCGATCCTGCCTGGGATTCAAAAAGCGACTGGGAGATTTACAAAGGCATCGCCAAAGCCTTCTCCGATCTCTGCCCGGGCCATTTAGGCGTAGAAACGGATGTGGTTACGCTGCCGGTGTTGCATGACTCGCCTGCCGAACTGGCGCAGCCGTTTGAGGCGAAGGACTGGAAAAAAGGGGAGTGCGACCTGATTCCGGGTAAAACCGCACCGCACATTATGGTGGTGGAACGTGACTATCCGGCGACCTGGGCGCGCTTTACCTCGCTGGGGCCGTTACTGGATACCCTGGGGAACGGTGGTAAAGGCATCAGCTGGAACACCAGTAAAGAGGTCGATTTCCTCAAACAGCTGAATTATGTCAAAGCGGATGGCCCGGCAGCGGGACGGCCAAATATCGACACGGCGATCGATGCAGCGGAAGTAATCCTGTCGCTGGCACCCGAAACCAATGGACAGGTGGCGGTGAAAGCCTGGCAGGCGCTGAGCGTCATTACCGGCCGTGACCACACCCATCTGGCACTGAACAAGGAAGATGAGAAGATCCGCTTCCGCGATATCCAGGCACAGCCGCGCAAAATTATCTCCAGCCCGACCTGGTCAGGGCTGGAAGATGAGCATGTTTCGTACAACGCCTGCTACACCAACGTTCATGAGCTGATTCCGTGGCGTACGCTGAGCGGCCGTCAGCAGCTCTATCAGGATCATGAGTGGATGCGCGCCTTCGGTGAGAGCCTGATGGTCTATCGTCCGCCAATCGATACCCGTGCGGCGAAACCGTTGCTGAACAGCAAGCCCAACGGTAACCCGGAGAAGGCGCTGAACTTCCTGACGCCACACCAGAAATGGGGCATTCACTCCACCTACAGCGACAACCTGCTGATGCTGACGTTGTCGCGTGGCGGACCGATCGTCTGGATGAGTGAAGATGACGCCCGCGAGCTGGGTATTGTGGATAACGACTGGATTGAGGCGTTTAACGCCAATGGCGCACTGACTGCACGTGCGGTCGTGAGCCAGCGCATCCCGGCCGGTATGACCATGATGTATCACGCCCAGGAGCGCATCGTGAACATCCCAGGCTCAGAGATCACCCGCCAGCGCGGCGGCATCCATAACTCGGTGACGCGAACCTGTCCGAAACCGACCCATATGATCGGCGGCTATGCCCAGCTCTCCTGGGGCTTCAACTATTACGGCACCGTCGGCTCTAACCGCGATGAGTTCGTGGTGGTAAGAAAAATGAATAACGTTAACTGGTTAGATGGCGAAGGCAACGACGCGTGCCAGGGCAGCCAGCAGGAGGTTAAACTATGAAAATTCGTTCACAGGTCGGCATGGTGCTGAACCTCGACAAATGTATCGGCTGCCACACCTGCTCGGTGACCTGTAAAAACGTCTGGACCAGCCGTGAGGGTATGGAATACGCCTGGTTCAATAACGTCGAAAGTAAGCCTGGCGTCGGCTATCCGCACGCCTGGGAAGATCAGCAGAAGTGGAAGGGCGGCTGGATCCGCAAGATCAACGGCAGGCTGGAGCCGCGCATGGGCAGTCGCGTTGGCCTGCTGTCGAAGATCTTCGCCAACCCGGATGTGCCCGCACTGGATGATTATTACGAGCCGTTCGATTTTGATTATCAGCATCTGCACACGGCACCCGCCGGTAAACATCAGCCGATTGCGCGCCCGCGCTCGCTGATCACCGGTCAGCGGATGAAAAAGATCGAAAATGGCCCGAACTGGGAAGAGATCCTCGGCGGCGAATTTGCTAAACGCTCACAGGATAAGAACTTCGACAACATCCAGAAGGAGATCTACGGTCAGTTTGAGCACACCTTTATGATGTACCTGCCACGCCTGTGTGAGCACTGCCTCAACCCGGCCTGCGTGGCGACCTGCCCGAGTGGTGCGATCTACAAACGCGGCGAAGATGGCATCGTGCTGATCGATCAGGATAAATGTCGCGGCTGGCGAATGTGCCTCACCGGCTGTCCCTACAAGAAGATCTACTTCAACTGGAAAAGCGGCAAGTCAGAAAAATGTATTTTCTGTTATCCGCGTATCGAAGCGGGCCAGCCTACCGTCTGTTCAGAAACCTGTGTTGGCCGCATCCGCTATCTTGGCGTGCTGCTCTATGACGCGGATCGCATTGAACAGGCCGCTGCCGCAGAAAACGAAAAAGATCTCTATCAGAGCCAGCTGGACATCTTCCTTGATCCTCACGATCCAATGGTCATCGCGCAGGCGCTGAAAGATGGCGTTGCGCAAAGTGTGATCGACGCGGCGCAGCGATCTCCGGTTTACAAAATGGCGATGGAGTGGAAGCTGGCGCTGCCGCTTCACCCTGAATACCGCACGCTGCCGATGGTCTGGTACGTGCCGCCATTGTCACCGATTCAGTCAGCGGTGGATGGCGGGGCGCTGGCACATACCGGCGTGCTGCCGGATGTGGAAAGCCTGCGCATTCCGGTTGCGTATCTGGCGAACCTGCTGACCGCAGGCGATACCGCGCCCGTACTGCTGGCACTGAAACGCATGCTGGCGATGCGCCATTACAAGCGCGCAGAGAGCGTGGAGGGTGAGCATGACATCCGGGCGCTGGAGCAGGTTGGCCTGACCGAAACGCAGGCGCAGGAGATGTATCGCTATCTGGCGATCGCGAATTATGAAGATCGCTTTGTAGTGCCCTCCAGCCATCGTGAGCTGGCACGCGAAGCCTTCCCGGAAAGCAAAGGCTGCGGCTTTAGCTTTGGCGATGGCTGCCACGGCAGCGACAGCAAATTCAATCTGTTCAACAGCCGCCGTATTGATGCCATCGACGTCAGCAGGAAAACCAGCCGTCAGGAGGATGCCTCATGATCACGCTGCGTGTGCTGTCACGCCTGCTGGACTACCCGGATGAGGCGCTGTTTACCCACTCTCCCGACCTTATCGCAGCGCTGGAAGAGGCGTGCGAACTCAGCCTGCAGCAGAGCGCCGGGCTGGTGCGCTTTATCAGGCAACTCTGCGCCCGGCCACTGCTGGACGTGCAGGCTGACTACTGCGAACTGTTTGATCGCGGCCGGGCTACCTCGCTGCTGCTATTTGAACATGTACACGGTGAATCCCGCGATCGCGGACAGGCGATGGTTGATCTGCTGGAACAGTATCGGGCCGATGGTCTGGAGCTGGACAGCAAAGAGCTGCCCGATTATCTGCCCCTCTACCTTGAATATCTTGCCTGTAAAAGTGATGAGGCTGCGCGTCAGGGGCTGGACGACATTGTGCCGATCCTGGCCTTGCTGGCCGCGCGTCTTGACGATCGTCAGAGTCCTTACGCCGATCTCTTCACGGTGTTACTGACGCTGTCCGGAAATGCGGTTGACCCTGCGGCTCTTAAACCGCAGGTGGCGCAGGAAGACCGCGACGATACGCCTGCCGCACTGGATGCGGTCTGGGAAGAGGAGCAGATTAAATTTCTCGGCGAACAGGGCTGCGCCTCGGCACAGCAGGCGATGCACCAGCGTCGCTTCGCCGATGCGGTCGTGCCGCAGTATCTGGATATCGCCGCGGCGACGGCGCGTACCACAGGAGAATCAGCATGAATTTTGTTAACACCTTCTTCTTCGATATTTATCCCTACCTGGCCGGAACGGTTTTCCTGGTGGGGAGCTGGTTGCGCTATGACTACGGGCAGTACAGCTGGCGAGCCGGTTCCAGTCAGATGCTGGACAAAAAAGGGATGCGGCTCGCCTCTAACCTGTTCCACATCGGCATTATCGGCATCTTTTTCGGCCATATCGTGGGGATGCTGACGCCGCACTGGATGTATGAATCTTTCCTGCCGATCGACGTGAAGCAGAAGCTGGCGATGATAGCCGGGGGCCTGTTCGGCGCACTGACGCTGGCAGGCGGTGCGCTGCTGCTGAAGCGTCGTCTGACCAATCCACGGGTAAGGGCGACCAGCAGCGTCGGCGATATTCTGATCCTGACATTGCTGGTGGCTCAGGCCACGCTGGGTTTGCTGACCATTCCCTTCTCCGCCCAGCATATGGACGGCAGTGAAATGATGAAGCTGGTGGGCTGGGCACAGGCGGTAGTGACTTTCCACGGCGGTGCTTCACAGCATCTTGAAGGCGTTGCGTTTATCTATCGCGTGCATATGGTGCTGGGAATGACGCTGTTCCTGCTGTTCCCGTTCTGTCGCCTGGTGCATATCTGGAGCGCACCGGTTGAGTATCTGACCCGCCGTTATCAGCTGGTGAAAAACCGCCGCTGAATACCGGATGGCTGCGGGCGAGATAGCGGCCCGCAGCCGTTTTAACCCCGGCTGCGTTGACGTTTTTTTAAGATTCTGGACTGTATGTCACTGCGCTGAACGTCTACTATTACCGCATCTGAAATTACCCCTCGTTTATGGATAACCGATGCGTCTCAAGTTAGCCCTCCTTGCGTTCATCCCGCTTCTGGCCTCCTGCAGCAGCAAACCTGAAGTCCCGTCCCAGCAGAAGATGCTGGCTGCGCCACAGGGCGGTTTTTTACTGCAGCCGTCGCATAGCGGACAGGCGATGTTCGGCGACTTTGCTGGTAACCCGGCAGCAGAGCAGTTCATCGATAAGATGGTGGAGAAGCATGACTTTGATCGTGAGCAGCTGCACAACATCATTGGTCAGGCTAAGCGACTGGATTATGTGCTGCGGCTGATGGACCGTCAGGCACCGAGTTATACGCCAGCGCCGGGACCTAACGGGGCCTGGATCCGCTATCGCAACAAGTTTATTACGCCAGACAACGTGCAAAATGGCGTGGCGTTCTGGAACCAGTATCAGGATGCGCTGCAACGCGCGCAGCAGGTTTACGGCGTGCCGCCGGAAATTATTGTCGGCATCATTGGCGTGGAAACCCGCTGGGGCCGCGTAATGGGGAAAACGCGGATTCTGGATGCGCTTGCGACCTTATCATTTA
The DNA here is from genome assembly GCF_029844725.1 of Pantoea sp. GD03673. Lineage (GTDB taxonomy): Bacteria > Pseudomonadota > Gammaproteobacteria > Enterobacterales > Enterobacteriaceae > Pantoea. The sequence continues at coordinate 30,125 of NZ_JAOCKJ010000006.1, read as the reverse complement.
ACTATCCGCGCCGCGCCGCGTACTTCAGCAGCGAGCTCGAAACCTTCCTGCTGATGTCGCGTAAAGAGCAGGATGACCCGCTGGCGCTCAAAGGTTCCTTCGCCGGGGCAATGGGGTATGGTCAGTTTATGCCGTCCTCTTACAATGATTATGCCGTTGATTTCAACGGTGACGGCCATGCAAACCTGTGGGATCCGGTGGATGCCATTGGCAGCGTGGCGCACTACTTCCAGAAGCATGGCTGGCGCAGCGGCGAAAATGTGGCGGTACCGGCCAGCGGCCAGGCACCGATGCTGGAAGATGGCTTCAAAACCCGTTACAGCGTAAGCATGCTGGCGGCGTCAGGCCTGTCTCCACAGGGTTCACTGGACGGTAACAATCAGGTCAGCCTGCTGCGCCTCGATTTGGGCACCAGTTACCAGTACTGGTACGGCTTACCGAATTTCTATGTCATCACCCGCTATAACCACAGTACCCATTATGCGATGGCGGTGTGGCAACTGGGTGAGGCGGTGAGCAAGGCACGGCAGGGCGGCCTGTTATAAAGGCTATCCTTGTTAACTGTAAGGTTATATGATGACGCCCTTTTTCAGGCCACACAGCCACTGATATCTCTGGAGTCGTTATGTCTTTACCTGCCTGCCCAGCCTGTCACGCCGATTACACATGGCAAGATGGCGAAAACCTCAACTGCCCTTCCTGCGGCCATATCTGGACCGAAGGAGAAGGTGACAGCAGCAATGCATTACCGGAAGTGCGTGATGCCAACGGTAATCTGCTGGCAGATGGCGATAGCGTCACGGTGATCAAAGATCTGAAGGTGAAGGGCAGCTCCTCACCGCTGAAGATTGGCACCAAAGTGAAAAGCATTCGTCTGGTTGAAGGGGACCACAACATCGACTGTAAAATCGACGGTTTTGGCCCGATGAAATTAAAATCTGAGTTCGTGAAAAAGAACTGAGTTGAGCGGCGCAGGGATGCGCCCGCTATTCTGCCTGGCTGAACAGCCTGTCGATTGCGGCGCACTGTTCCGCGTTCAGCGTACCACCGTAGTTACGTGAAACGCTGCTTATGGAGTCATAGCGTCGCGCCACCGCCGTTTTTATCGTTGTCACGAAATCATCCCCGATACTGTAAATCGCCATCAGCCGGCCAATTTGCTGCTGCAGATGCGTCAGCCCGGACAGGTTGCCTTCACGCCATGCGACCATCATCCTGGCAAAGTACTCCGGCACAATATTATTCAGGCCTGAAATCACGCCGGCTCCGCCCGCCAGCAGATTGGGAAGCAGATATTCGTCATACCCTGACAATACGGCGAAATCACTGCGTACCTTGCGGGTCTCTTCAATCATCGCCCGGTTATGCGACAGGCAATCCACGGTATCTTTAATGCCGACAAAATTGGGCAGATTCGCAGCCAGAGCGGCAACCAGCGCGGGCGTCAGATCGCAGCCGGTGCGAGCCGGAAAGTTGTAGGCAAACCATTTGCCACTCAGTTGTCCGTCAAGCGCCTCGAAGTAGTGCATCAGCTGGTGTTGCGTCTGGCCATAGTAGTAGGGCGGCAGCACCATCACCGCGTCAAAGTCATTCTTCCACGCGGCTTCGGCCAGCTCCAGCATGTCCGGCATGCAGGTCGCCGAGACGTTCGCCACCATCTTCAGCGGTGACAAGGGTCTGGCTTCCTGAATCAGCTGTAAACGCTCCTGCTGCGTCAGTGAAGCGAACTCGCCGATACTGCCCATCACCAGCAGGGTGTCGATACCGGAATCATTGAGGCGGGAAAAATGTCGCCCGAGCGCGTCGATATCAACGCCGCCCTGCGCATTGAACGGGGTAACAGAGGGACACCAGACACCCGCAAAGGCCGATATTTCACGCATAGCTGACTCCTGAGACAGATGTTAAAAGTGAAACAGTGTTTTAACTTAATAACTCCCGCCACGCTCTGCCAGCACATGATTCAAAAATGAGCAATGGGTCGCACTTTTTCGGCTTTCATCCGTCTCAGTAAGCGGAGGCATCTGATAACTGAGCGAGAGGTGATGATGAAAGAGTGGGATCCTGTGCTGTATCGCAAATTTGAAGCGGAACGAACCCGTCCGGCCCGCGAACTGCTGGCGCGCATCAGCCTGGAAGAGGTTGAGCAGGTGACCGATCTGGGCTGCGGGCCAGGCAACAGCACCGAGCTGCTCGCTGATGCCTGGCCGCTGGCGCAGATCACCGGGCTCGACAGTTCAGCGGCGATGCTGACTCAGGCCCGTGAACGCCTGCCGCATTGCCGTTTTGTCCAGGCTGACATCCGCAGCTGGCAGGCCGATGCGCCGCAGCAGGTGATTTATGCCAATGCGTCTCTGCAGTGGCTGAATAATCACGCCATGCTGTTGCCCCATCTTGTCAGCCAGCTGGCACCCGGTGGCGTGCTGGCAATCCAGATGCCTGATAACCTCAATGAGCCGTCGCACCAGCTGATGCGCGAGGTGGCGGCTACGGAGCGCTGGTATTCACGCATTGATGCCGGTGCCGCTGAACGTACCCAGCTGCTTTCTGCGGGTGAGTATTATGATGTTCTGACCCGGGCTGGCTGCGAGGTGGATATCTGGCGAACCACCTATTATCACGTGATGGCCGATGCGCAGGCGATTATCAGCTGGCTGCAGGCGACCGGCTTGCGGCCTTTCCTGGCCACGCTGAATGCGTCTGAACAGAGGGCCTTTCTCACCGATTATCATCAGCGCTTGCTCACCGCTTATCCGGCTCAGGCCGACAGTCAGGTTCTGCTCGCCTTTCCGCGTCTTTTTATGGTTGCAGTGAAAAAAAGGTGACGGTGGTGGAAAGCAGTCCGCAAAAACAGGGCAATAATGAAAGGAGCCCTTGAAAAAGTGGTTTTTCTGCACCACCTTCAATCCACGACCAGAGGGAGAATTGCAATGGATGATCAGCAATTGCAGGCGTTAAGCGCGCAGATAGGTGAGAAGCTGAAGCAGCGTAAGGCTACCGTAACCTGTGTAGAATCCTGCACGGGCGGCTGGATTGCCAAAGTCTTTACCGATATCAGCGGCAGTTCCGCCTGGTTCGAACGCGGTTTTGTGACTTACAGTAATGAGGCTAAACAGCAGCTGGTTCATGTGCAGGCTGCCTCGCTGGCGCAACATGGTGCGGTAAGTGATGCGGTGGTGCGTGAGATGGCGCTGGGTGCGCGTAAAGCGGCCCATGCTGACTTCGCGATCTCCGTCAGCGGCATTGCTGGCCCGGATGGCGGCAGTGAAGAAAAACCCGTAGGTACGGTGTGGTTTGGCTTTGCCGGACCGCAGGATAACGTATTGACTTTTCAGCAGCATTTTAACGGCGATCGTGATGCCGTTCGTCGCCAGTCGGTGGCATGGGCCCTGCAGAAACTGTATGGCGAATTTCTGACAAATTAAACTTGATACTGTATGACTATACAGTATAATTGTCGGCAACAGAAAGAGTGCAGGCACCCTGAGTGCGTGTTTACCCGGCTTGATTAGGAGTTGAAATGGCGATTGATGAAAACAAACAGAAGGCTTTAGCTGCCGCGCTGGGCCAGATTGAGAAACAATTTGGTAAAGGCTCCATCATGCGCTTGGGTGAAGACCGCTCAATGGATGTGGAAACCATCTCTACCGGTTCGCTCTCGCTGGATATCGCATTAGGTGCAGGCGGTCTGCCAATGGGCCGTATCGTTGAGATCTACGGACCCGAGTCTTCCGGTAAAACCACGCTGACCCTGCAGGTTATCGCATCTGCACAGCGTAAAGGCAAAACCTGTGCCTTTATCGATGCAGAGCATGCACTTGATCCGGTTTACGCTAAGAAACTGGGCGTAGATATCGAAAACCTGCTCTGCTCGCAGCCCGATACGGGTGAGCAGGCGCTGGAAATCTGTGATGCGCTGGCGCGCTCTGGCGCTGTTGATGTCATCATCGTCGACTCCGTTGCGGCACTGACGCCCAAAGCAGAGATCGAAGGTGAAATCGGTGACTCACACATGGGCCTTGCGGCACGTATGATGAGCCAGGCGATGCGTAAACTGGCTGGTAACCTGAAGCAGTCCAACACCCTGCTGATCTTCATCAACCAGATCCGTATGAAAATTGGTGTGATGTTTGGTAACCCGGAAACCACCACCGGTGGTAACGCGCTGAAGTTCTACGCCTCTGTCCGTCTTGATATCCGCCGTATCGGTGCAATCAAAGAGGGCGATAACGTGGTGGGCAGTGAGACACGCGTTAAAGTGGTGAAAAACAAAATCGCCGCGCCATTTAAGCAGGCTGAATTCCAGATCATGTACGGCGAAGGCATCAATACCTTTGGTGAACTGGTCGACCTCGGCGTGAAGCACAAGCTGATTGAAAAAGCGGGTGCATGGTACAGCTACAACGGTGACAAGATTGGTCAGGGTAAATCGAATGCCAGCAACTTCCTGAAAGAGAATGCTGCTGTAGCAAACGAAATTGATCTGAAGTTACGTGAAATGTTGCTCAATGGCGCGGATGAGAAACTCGCAGCAGACAAGTCTGCTGAGAACGAAAACGCACCAAGCGAAGCAAACGAAGACTTCTGATTTCTGATGCGGGAGGGGCGGAAGCCTCTCCCGTAGTTTTATCCTCTCTGATACCTTTCCTGCCTTCCCTCTGTCCTGTTCTGTCGCCATAATCTCCCTCTGTTTGTACAAGGTGCGCAGTATGACTGAATCCTCTCAGCCCCAACCCCAATCCAATGTCGTCTCTTATTCCCGTCTGCTTGACCGTGCGATGCGCATTCTGGGTCAGCGCGATCACAGCCGTGCAGAGTTATCCCGAAAGCTGCAACAATCAGCGCAGCGTGCCGCATGGGCGCAGAAAAAAGAGCCTGAAATTATCACCGAAGCACTGCTGGAGCAGGTACTGGACTGGTGTCAGGAAAGCGGCTGGTTGAATGATGAACGTTTCACCGATCGGTTTATTCAGAGCCGAAGCCGTAAAGGTTTTGGGTCGCAGCGCGTACGCCTTGAACTGGCCCAGAAAGGCATCGATCGTGAAGCCATTGATATCGCGATGGAAGAGACCGACGTGGACTGGGCAGCCTGCGCAGCTCAGCTGGCTGAACGAAAATTCGGACACCCGCTGCCCACAGAGTGGAAAGAGAAAGCGAAAGTACTACGCTATCTGCAGTCAAAGGGCTTTCAGACCGAAGATATCCAATCCGTTTTCAGAAATTTTGATGACTAAAAGCCGATGTAATTTTACTTCCCACTGAAGAAAATTTATCTTATTCCCACTTTTTGTTCCGCTAATCAGGCACCACGAGAATGTGGTCGCGCCGATCAGAGGGAACGTTCGTTAGCGTGATTCCAGGACATATATGAGCAAGAGCACTGCTGAGATCCGTCAAGCGTTTCTCGACTTTTTTCATAGCAAGGGACATGAGGTTGTAACCAGCAGCTCCCTCGTACCGAATAACGATCCAACGTTGTTGTTTACCAACGCCGGGATGAACCAGTTTAAAGATGTGTTCCTCGGTCAGGATAAACGTGATTACACCCGTGCGACTACGTCACAGCGCTGCGTTCGCGCAGGCGGTAAACACAACGATCTTGAAAACGTCGGCTACACCGCACGCCACCACACTTTCTTTGAAATGCTGGGTAACTTCAGCTTTGGTGACTACTTCAAGAGAGAGGCGATTGGTTTTGCCTGGGAACTTCTGACGAGCGAGCAGTGGTTCAGCCTGCCAATAGAGCGTCTGTGGGTGACAGTCTATGAAACCGATGATGAAGCCTACAATATCTGGGCGGATGAAATCGGGGTGCCACGCGAGCGCATTATTCGCATTGGCGACAACAAAGGCAGCGCATACGCGTCAGATAACTTCTGGCAGATGGGCGACACCGGCCCTTGCGGTCCGTGCAGCGAGATTTTCTACGATCACGGCGATCACATCTGGGGTGGCCCGCCTGGCAGCCCGGAAGAAGATGGCGACCGTTACATTGAGATCTGGAACATCGTCTTTATGCAGTTCAACCGTCAGGCTGATGGCACCATGCTGCCACTGCCAAAACCGTCGGTTGATACCGGAATGGGCCTTGAGCGCATTTCTGCCGTTCTGCAACACGTCAACTCTAACTATGAAATCGACCTGTTCCAGAAACTGATTCAGGCTGTTGCTAAAGTTACCGGTGCCACTGACCTCAGTAACAAGTCGCTGCGCGTAATAGCCGACCATATCCGCTCCTGTGCTTTCCTGATTGCCGATGGTGTCATCCCGTCGAATGAGAACCGTGGCTATGTGCTGCGTCGTATCATTCGTCGTGCCGTGCGTCATGGCAACATGCTGGGTGCTAAAGAGGCTTTCTTCTATAAGCTGGTTGCGCCACTGGTTGAGGTCATGGGTGCCGCAGGCGAAGAGTTAAAGCGTCAGCAGGCCCAGGTTGAGCAGGTATTAAAAAGCGAAGAAGATCAGTTTGCCAGAACGCTGGAGCGCGGACTGGCGCTGCTGGACGAAGAACTGGAAAAACTGCAGGGCGACACGCTGGATGGTGAAATCGTCTTCCGTCTTTACGATACCTTTGGCTTCCCGGCTGATTTAACGGCTGATGTCTGCCGTGAACGCAATCTGAAAATCGATGAAGCGGGCTTTGAGCAGGCGATGGAGCGTCAGCGTCAGCGCGCACGTGAAGCGAGTGGCTTTGGCGCTGACTACAGCAACGTTATTCGCATTGATGCCGCCTCATCCTTCAAAGGCTACGACCAGCTTGACTTAGCCGCCACTGTCAAAGCGCTCTATGTTGCGGGCGAGGCGGTTGATGAAGTGACTGCAGGTCAGGATGCCGTGGTCGTGCTGGATGAAACGCCATTTTATGGTGAATCGGGTGGTCAGGTAGGCGATACCGGTCTGCTGAAAGGGAAGAATGCTGAATTTAGCGTCCAGGATACACAAAAATATGGTCAGGCCATCGGTCATGTCGGTAAGCTGACCGCAGGACAGTTGCGTATTGGTGATCGTCTTGAGGCCCAGGTTGATGCTGCACGCCGTGCGCGTATCCGCCTCAACCACTCTGCAACCCACTTACTGCATGCCGCATTGCGTCAGGTTTTAGGTGAGCATGTGGCGCAGAAAGGCTCGCTGGTCAATGACAAGTACCTGCGTTTCGATTTCTCACATTTTGAAGCGATGAAACCTCAGGAGATTCGTCAGGTCGAAGATATCGTCAATGCGCAGATTCGTCGCAATCTGCCGGTAGAAACCGAAGTGATGGATCTTGAGGCGGCAAAGTCTAAAGGTGCAATGGCTCTGTTTGGCGAGAAATACGATCAGCGCGTACGCGTTCTGACCATGGGTGATTTCTCGGTTGAGCTGTGCGGTGGCACGCATGCTGCGCGCACCGGGGATATCGGCCTGTTCCGCATTCAGGCTGAGTCAGGTACGGCAGCCGGCATCCGTCGTATTGAAGCGATTACCGGTGAAGGGGCGCTGGCACAGGTCAATGCACAGAACAGCCAGTTGCAGGATCTTGCGCAGCTAGTGAAAGCGAACAGCAGCAACCTGAATGAGAAAGTGCGTGGTCTGGTCGATCATGTACGGGCTCTGGAGAAAGAGTTGCAGCAGCTGCGCGATCAGCAGGCCGCGCAGGAGAGCGCTTCACTGAGCAGCAATGCCATCGAGATTAAGGGAGTGAAGCTACTGGTCAGTGAGCTCAACAATGTTGAACCTAAAATGTTGCGCACTATGGTTGATGATCTTAAGAATCAGCTGGGGTCGGCGATTATTGTGCTGGCAACGGTTGCTGAAGGTAAGGTGTCGCTGATTGCGGGTGTGACTAAAGATCTGACAGACCGTGTTAAAGCAGGTGAGTTGATTGCCGGTCTGGCGCAGCAGGTTGGCGGGAAGGGCGGTGGCCGTCCTGATATGGCACAAGCTGGTGGTACGGATGCTGAAGCGCTGAAGGGCGCTCTGGCAGGGGTTGAGAGCTGGGTTAACAGCCGCCTGTAATGACATAGAATAAGGCACTGTCTGAAGCGTCAGAACCCCGGTTCCGGCGCTTTTTAATACAATGCTAAAGCAGCAAATGACAAAGTCAGGTTGATGTAGTGTATTTCGGCTAAACTAACTATCAGCAGAATGTATTGGCGCATCGATGTGCATTGGTGTATCTCTCATAGTCAATGTACAGCGTTAAATGATGGATAATGCCGGGAGCCTGTACAAGCCCGACTCTTTTAATCTTTCAAGGAGCAAAGAATGCTTATTCTAACTCGTCGAGTTGGTGAAACCCTCATGATCGGTGATGAGGTAACTGTAACGGTGCTGGGTGTTAAGGGTAACCAGGTTCGTATAGGGGTTAACGCGCCGAAAGAAGTGTCTGTGCATCGCGAAGAGATCTATCAGCGCATCCAGGCTGAAAAAACGCAACAAACCAGCGTTTAACGGATTCAGCGCCTCGCACCTGTGCGAGGCGCTACCGCTTTCTGTAAAAATCCCGCCTTTTCTTTTCTCCTTTCTCTTTCCTGTTTCGTTAACGACAACCTCTTTCATTGTTGATAATTCACTCTTTTTGTCGCCATTTTGTCCCAATTGTGTGTGATTTGCTCAATCAAACAAAGTTTCGGAAAAATTGTTTGACTTAAAAGTCCGGGAAAGTAATATGTGCGCCACGCAGTGCCGATGAGCAGAAACAAGTTCAGACGCACGGTTCGAAAGAAAGCGTAAGGTGAGGTGGCCGAGAGGCTGAAGGCGCTCCCCTGCTAAGGGAGTATACGGTCAAAAGCTGTATCGAGGGTTCGAATCCCTCCCTCACCGCCATTTTCGATGCATCCATAGCTCAGCTGGATAGAGTACTCGGCTACGAACCGAGCGGTCGGAGGTTCGAATCCTCCTGGATGCACCATATTTTCGAATATGGAGAAGTGCCTCGGTGTGACATGACGCATTAGCGTTCAGGCCGCACTAAGGAGGATAACGTTGCATCAGCAACAGCCCGCAGGGCGAAGCGCAAGCTGAGTAATCCTCCTGGATGCACCATCGAAAAGAAAGAAATAAAGTGAATTAGCAATTCCTTTCATGGTGAGTAGTTAGCACCCTGCGTTGTACAAGAATCAGATTTATGCATCCATAGCTCAGCTGGATAGAGTACTCGGCTACGAACCGAGCGGTCGGAGGTTCGAATCCTCCTGGATGCACCATATTCTCCAATATGGTTAGTGCCTCAGTGTGTCATGACGTGATTAGCGTTCAGGCAGCACTAAGGAGGATAACGTTACATCAGCAACGGCCCGCAGGGCGAAGCGCACGCTGAGTAATCCTCCTGGATGCACCATTCTTTGTAACATCCTCAGGTTGGTTTCTGAAAGTCCATAAAAAGTTACACCCCAAAAGATAGACCCCAATGCATCCATAGCTCAGCTGGATAGAGTACTCGGCTACGAACCGAGCGGTCGGAGGTTCGAATCCTCCTGGATGCACCATATTCTCCAATATGGTTAGTGCCTCAGTGTGTCATGACGTGATTAGCGTTCAGGCAGCACTAAGGAGGATAACGTTACATCAGCAACGGCCCGCAGGGCGAAGCGCACGCTGAGTAATCCTCCTGGATGCACCATTCTTTGTAACATCCTCAGGTTGGTTTCTGAAAGTCCATAAAAAGTTACACCCCAAAAGATAGACCCCAATGCATCCATAGCTCAGCTGGATAGAGTACTCGGCTACGAACCGAGCGGTCGGAGGTTCGAATCCTCCTGGATGCACCATATTCTCCAATATGGTTAGTGCCTCAGTGTGTCATGACGTGATTAGCGTTCAGGCAGCACTAAGGAGGATAACGTTGCTTTAGCAACGGCCCGCAGGGCGAAGCGCACGCTGAGTAATCCTCCTGGATGCACCGTCTTTTTTAGCCTCCGAAATTCCCTCAGTCTGTTTTAACGTCATCGTCTTCCCTCTCGCACATAAAATGCATCAGCTCCGTAATGCGAAGCCTGAAATGAAATCACTATCCAGAATCCCTCTGCAGTTTCCCGCTGGCTTTACCCGCACTGATTTCCTGCTTAACCTGACGCATTGATTCATCATTCTGACTTAAGCGACCTGTGACGCCTGTTTACCGCTTTGTCGCTCTCCGTTTTTATGCCCACGCCCATCCGCGGCTGCTTCCCGACTAAAAGAATGTTAAAAAAACGCTGAAAATTCGTACGGTTATAACTGGCTGCGGACGATCACCTTTATCTGAAAACAAAAATTGTTAATGCTTTCAAAGCATTTGCTGTTCATCCCCCCTGGCGACAACCTGTCCACATTAGGCTAAAGTAATGTCTCATTTGGTGAATGTCCGGAGTGACAATGTACGATCAATATGACGCCCTGATTTTCGATATGGACGGCACGATTCTTGATACTGAGCCGACACATCGAAAAGCGTGGCGTCAGGTACTGGCGCGTTATGGATTAACGCTGGATGAAGCTCGTATTATCGACTTCAACGGTGCTCCCGCCTGGCGGCTTGCGCAGTTCATCATTGAATCCAATCAGTCGTCTCTCGACCCTCATCTTCTTGCCGCAGAAAAAACGGCTGCTGTGAAAGCGATGCTGCTGGAAAACGTCAGACCACTGCCTTTACTGGAGGTGGTGAAAGCGTATCACGGGCGTCGTCCGATGGCGGTGGGTACCGGAAGCGAACACAGCATGGCAGAGGCGTTACTGACGCAACTGGGCGTGCGTAAGCTGTTTTCGGCCGTCGTCGGCGCTGACGACGTTCAGCGTCATAAGCCTGAGCCCGAGACCTTCTTACGTTGTGCAGAGCTGATGGGTGTAGCTCCGGCGCGTTGTGTGGTGTTCGAGGATGCGGACTTTGGTATTCAGGCCGCGAAGGCGGCAGGCATGGATGTGGTGGATGTCCGCTTACTGTGAGTGACATTCTTACCTATGCCTCAATGTTCGGCAGCAGCTTTCTGAGTGCGACGCTGCTGCCGGGAAGTTCTGAAGCACTGCTGATAGCACTATTGATAGCAAAAAAGACATCAGTTTACGGGTTGCTTTTGGCCGCATCACTGGGAAACACCTTGGGCGGCTTAACCAACATTCTTATTGGTCGCTTGCTGCCGCTAAAACGTCAGGGGCGATGGCATGACACAGCAATGACGTGGTTGCACCGACTGGGACCCGCAGCACTTTTATTTAGCTGGCTGCCGGTGATAGGTGATCTGCTCTGCGTGCTCGCAGGCTGGTTACGTTTCGCCTGGCTACCTGCAATGCTGTTTCTCGCCGTCGGTAAAACACTGCGTTATATCGTTATCGCGACTGCCACATTACAGGGTATGCAATGGTGGCATTGATTCGCACAGATTCGAGGCTACGGTTAACATTATGCTGAACAAAAATAAATTATTATCACAGCGGGGGGGTAATGTGATCCCGGACGTATCTAAAGCGCTCGCCTGGCTGGAAGCGCATCCCAATGCCCTTAAAGGGATTGGCCGTGGCATCGAGCGTGAAACGCTGCGTGTGCAGGAAAATGGCGATCTGGCAAAAAGTGGCCACCCGGAATCGCTGGGTTCGGCGCTGAAGCATGATTGGATCACCACCGATTTTGCCGAAACGCTGCTGGAGTTTATTACGCCAGTGGATCACAGTATCGATCACATGCTGGCCTTCCTGCGCGATATCCATCGTCACGTTGCCCGTGAACTGGGGGAAGAGCGCATGTGGCCCTTCAGTATGCCGTGCGTCATTGATGACGCGGACAATATTGAGCTGGCGCAATATGGCAACTCCAATATCGGCAAAATGAAGACCCTCTACCGCGAAGGCCTGAAAAACCGCTATGGCGCGTTAATGCAGACCATCTCCGGCATTCACTACAACTTCTCGCTGCCCCTTTCATTCTGGCAGGAGTGGGCTGACGTGAAAGATCAGGAAAGCGGAAAAGAGACGATTTCAGCGGGCTATCTGCGGCTGATCCGCAACTATTATCGCTTCGGCTGGGTGATCCCTTATTTGTTTGGCGCATCACCGGCAATCAGCTCCAGCTTCCTGCAGGGCCGCGAGAGCGCGCTGCCGTTTGAAACCAATGATAAAGACACGATGTGGCTGCCGTATGCCACCTCGCTGCGTCTGAGCGATTTAGGCTACACCAACAAATCGCAAAGCTCACTGGGCATCACGTTTAACTCCCTGGAAGGCTATGTCACAGCGCTGAAGAAAGCGATTAAGACCCCATCCGAAGAGTATGCGGCGATGGGCACCAAAGATGCCGACGGCAACTGGCTGCAGCTCAACACCAACGTACTGCAGATTGAAAATGAGCTTTATGCGCCTATCCGGCCTAAGCGTGTGACCCGTTCAGGTGAAGCGCCTTCAGACGCGCTGCTGCGTGGCGGCATTGAATACATCGAAGTGCGCTCACTGGATATCAACCCGTTCTCTGCCATCGGTGTCGATGAGAATCAGGTCCGCTTCCTGGACCTGTTCCTGATCTGGTGTACCCTGGCAGACGCGCCGGAAATGAGTGCTGATGAGCTGCAGTGCACCCGTAAAAACTGGAATCGGGTGGTGCTGGAAGGGCGCAAACCGGACCAGAAAATCGCTGTGGGCTGCGGAGAAGCGGAACATGCATTGGTGGACGTGGGCAAGACCCTGTTTGCCGATCTGCGTCGGGTTGCTGAAGTCTTAGACAGCAATAATCAGGACAGCACGGAATATCAGCAGGTTTGCGATCAACTGGTAGCATCGTTCGACGATCCTGAGCTAACCTACTCGGCGCGCATCCTTCAGGCAATGAAGGACAATGGTGTAACCGGAACGGGCGTTGCGCTGGCTGAACAGTATCGCCATCTGCTCTGCGAAGAGCCGCTGGAAGTACTGACAGAAGACGATTTCACACGTCAGGCGCAGGAATCTGTTGCTGCGCAGCAGCAGCTGGAAGCGGATGATAAGCTGGATTTTGAAGCGTATCTGGCGAGCCGGGAAGGGTAGAAAAGAAAAAGGCCACATCAATGTGGCCAAATTAACATCTCTGTTGTCAGGGATGATGATAACAAATGCGCGTCTTTCATATATTCAGACGTTGGGCGAACAGAAAAGTTTCATCGTTTTAAAAAAATTCTCAGAACAGGAGGTGACGTATGCCACTACTGGACAGTTTTACCGTTGATCACACCATCATGGGCGCACCGGCAGTTCGCGTTGCCAAAACCATGAAGACTCCGCATGGCGATACGATTACCGTCTTTGACCTGCGTTTTTGCCGTCCGAACATTGATATCCTTACTGAGCGTGGCATTCATACGCTGGAGCATCTCTTTGCCGGATTCATGCGTGACCACCTGAATGGTAACGGTGTGGAAATCGTCGATATCTCGCCAATGGGTTGCCGCACGGGCTTCTACATGAGCCTGATCGGTACTCCAGACGAGCAGCGCGTTGCGACAGCGTGGAAAGGGGCGATGGAAGATGTTCTGAAAGTTAAAGATCAGAACCAGATCCCTGAGCTGAATGAATATCAGTGTGGCAGCTACAAGCTGCACTCACTGGATGAAGCACAGCAGATTGCCCGCAACGTGCTGGCGCATGAGATTGGCGTTAACCGTAACGAAGATCTGAAACTGCCTGCTGAAAAGCTGAAAGAACTGCACATCTAGTCAGGACTTTTCTGCTAAAAAAAACGCCGCATCATGTCGATTGCGGCGTTTTTTTATGGCTTCAGGAACCGACCGATTTCTTCAGTGGCGTCTTTGGCGTGATACGCACCTGTTTGATCATGTTGTCCTGCACGTCCAGAATATCGACATTATAGAGGCCGATCTGGACGCGGGTGGCGATGGCGGGGATCTCCTCCAGCGCTTCCAGCAGCATACCGTTGATGGTGCGGGCTTCCTGCTCTGGCAGGTGCCAGTTAAACGCTTTGTTAATTTCACGCACGCTGGCGCTGCCTTCGATCAGCACCGAGCCATCATTCTGCGGCATCACTTCTTCTGCCAGTGACGGTGACATCGAGGTGGTGAAGTCGCCTACGATCTCCTCCAGAATGTCCTCAATTGTCACCAGCCCTTTGATGTCGCCATATTCATCGACGACCACGCCCGCTTTCTCTTTGTTGCGCTGAAACTTCACCAACTGGGTGTTCAGCGGTGTGCCTTCCGGGATGTAGTAGATCTCATCGGCGGCGCGCAGCAGCGTCTCTTTGGTGAACTCTTTTTTCTCCGTCATCATGCGCCAGGCCTCACGCACCCGCAGCATGCCAACGCAGTCATCCAGCGAGTCCCGGAACAGAACAATGCGGCCGTGTGGCGAGTGGCTCAGCTGGCGCACTACCGACTTCCAGTCATCATTAATGTTGATGCCGACAATCTCATTACGCGGCACCATGATGTCATCAACGCTGACTTTCTCCAGGTCGAGCACAGAGAGCAGCATGTCCTGATTACGGCGTGACATCAGGCTACGGGACTCATAGACGATGGTGCGTAACTCCTCCTTGCTCAGTGCGGAGTTAATGGCCCCCTCAGCGCGAATACCGGCCATTCTCATCAGCAGCCGGGTAATGGTGTTAAGCAACCAGACCAGTGGCAGCATGATGTATTGCAGCGGGACCAGCAGCAGGCTGCTGGGAAAAGCGACACGTTCGGGGTAGAGGGCGGCCACGGTTTTCGGCAGCACTTCAGCAAAGACCAGCACCACAAAGGTCAGGATACCAGTCGCAATCGCGACGCCTTCATCACCGTGAATACGCATGCCCACGATGGTGGCCAGGGCAGAGGCCAGAATATTCACCAGGTTGTTACCGATTAATACCAGACTGAGCAACCGGTCAGGGCGACGCAATAACTTTTCCACCCGGCGTGCGGCGCGATTACCGTTTTTTGCCTGATGGCGCAGCTTATAGCGGTTAAGCGTCATCATTCCGGTTTCTGACCCGGCAAACCAGGCGGAAACCAGTACCATGACGCAGAGAATAATAATCAGCGTGGTGGTTGAAACATTCTCCAACGCAGAACTTCCTTTTTAACGAGAGGTGGGGACAAGCAGATGCTGCAAAATGCGACTGCCGAAGTAAGCCATGGTTAACAGCACCGCACCGCTGCAGTTAAACCAGACGACGCGGCGACCACGCCAGCCTTCATGATAGTGCCCCCAGAGCAAAACGATATAAACAAACCACGCAATGATAGAGAGAACGGCTTTATCAACGTTTTCTGCGCTGAAGAGATCCTGCATATAAAACAGACCGGTGCAGAGCACCAGCGTCAGCAGCACGACGCCGACCTGGGTGATGTGAAACATCTTACGTTCGATGGTCAGCAGTGGCGGCATATCCTGAGTGAACGCCAGTCGCTTATTTTTTAGCTGGTAATCGATCCATGCCAGCTGCAGTGCATAGAGGGCGGCAATAATCAGCGTCGCATAGGCGAACAGCGACAGGCCGATATGGATCATCATGCCTGGCGTCGTTTCCAGATGGGTAATAAACGCATTAGGCACAAAGGTGGCGAAGGCCAGATTGATCAGCGCGAAGCTGTAAACAATCGGCAGCAGCAGCCAGCCACGGTTGCGCGACGCCACAATAGTCATGATGGCGCAGATCAACAGGCTGACCAGTGAGCCAATATTGAGCAGGCTTAAATTCTGTCCGCTATCAACCGCAAATATGCGTTGCTGCAGAGCCACCGCGTGCGTCACCAGCGCCACACAGGCAGAGAGCATCGCCATTCGCCGCCAGCCGCCGTTGCGTTTCAACAGGCTGGGAATGATCAGGGCAAGGCTTAAGGAGTAGGCGAATAGCGCCACTATCGCGAAAACGAACATAGATCCTTTCGGTTCAGTCAGATAAGGAAAAAGGCAGTATAGCGCCAGCCGAAGCAGGCTCCAAACGATCTGAGGGGCAATTGCAGAGATCCCGGAGGCTTCGTGTTATAATCCGCCGCATTCTGCCGATCAGGCGCCTCGCGATCTTTTTAAGTGAGAGACCATGTTTGATAATTTAACCGATCGTTTGTCGCAAACCCTGCGAAATATCAGCGGCCGCGGAAGGCTGACTGAAGAGAACATCAAAGAGACCCTGCGTGAAGTGCGCATGGCACTGCTTGAAGCTGACGTTGCGCTGCCAGTGGTGCGTGACTTCATTAACCGTGTGAAAGAGAGCGCGGTCGGTCATGATGTGAACAAAAGCCTGACACCCGGTCAGGAGTTCATCAAAATCGTTCGTAACGAGCTGGTTGCGGCGATGGGTGCAGAGAACAACGCACTCGACCTGGCGGCTCAGCCGCCAGCCGTCGTGCTGATGGCGGGCCTGCAGGGTGCCGGTAAAACCACCAGCGTCGGTAAGCTGGGTAAGTTCCTGCGTGAGAAGCACAAGAAGAAAGTTTTAGTGGTTTCTGCCGACGTCTATCGCCCGGCGGCAATCAAACAGCTGGAAACGCTGGCGCAGCAGGTCGGGGTGGATTTCTGTCCGTCCGATCTCAGCCAGAAGCCAGTCGATATCGTTAATAATGCGCTGCGTGAAGCCCGCCTGAAATTCTACGATGTGCTGCTGGTGGATACCGCTGGTCGTCTGCACGTTGACGAAGCGATGATGGACGAAATCAAACAGGTTCACGCCGCAGTCAAGCCGGTAGAAACGCTGTTTGTGGTCGATGCCATGACCGGTCAGGATGCCGCAAACACCGCTAAAGCCTTTAATGAAGCGCTGCCGCTGACCGGTGTGATCCTGACCAAGGTCGACGGTGATGCACGTGGTGGTGCGGCGCTGTCCATTCGCCATATTACCGGCAAGCCGATCAAATTTATGGGTGTCGGTGAAAAAACCGATGCGCTTGAGCCGTTCTATCCCGATCGTATTGCGTCACGTATCCTCGGCATGGGCGACGTACTGTCCCTGATCGAAGATATCGAAAGCAAGGTTGACCGCGATCAGGCGGAGAAACTGGCGAAGAAGCTGAAAACCGGCGACGGTTTCGATCTCAATGACTTCCTTGAGCAGCTCAAGCAGATGCGCAACATGGGTGGCATGGCCAGCCTCATGGGTAAACTGCCTGGTATGGGTCAGTTGCCGGACAATGTGAAGTCGCAGATGGATGACAAAGTGCTGGTACGCATGGAAGCCATCATCAACTCGATGACGCGCAAAGAGCGCGAGAAACCCGAGATCATCAAAGGCTCGCGCAAGCGCCGCATCGCAAATGGTTCCGGTATGCAGGTGCAGGACGTTAACCGCTTATTGAAGCAGTTCGACGACATGCAGCGTATGATGAAGAAAATGAAGAAGGGCGGTATGGCGAAAATGATGCGCGGCATGAAGGGTATGATGCCGCCAGGTTTCCCAGGCCGCTAAGCGTTCTACAAAAAAGCCCGAAAAGGCACGGTTTAGGTTGCTTTTTTCGCCAAAATGAGTAAAATTTTCGGGCTTTTTATATAGCACCCGGACCCCGTTCCTCGATGGGGGCCGGGTGTTTTATTAACTGAAGAGGATGTTATGGTAACAATTCGTTTGGCACGTCACGGCGCTAAAAAGCGTCCGTTCTATCAGGTCGTCGTCACTGACAGCCGCAATGCACGCAACGGTCGTTTCATCGAGCGCGTTGGTTTCTTCAACCCGATCGCTTCTGGTCAGGCTGAAGGTCTGCGTCTTGATATGGATCGTATCGAGCACTGGGTTGGCCAGGGCGCAACGCTTTCTGATCGCGTTAACGCGCTGGTCAAAGAAGCTAAGAAAGCAGCTTAATCTGTCACGGTGGTGAGCATGAGCAGACAACTTGCCGCACAGCCTCCTGTTAACCCGATTGTATTGGGTAAGATGGGAGCCGCCTACGGTATTCGCGGCTGGCTCAAAGTGTTTTCCTCCACTGAAGACGCTGAAAGCATCTTCAACTACCAACCCTGGTTCATCCAGCGCGCCGGTAAATGGCAGCAGGTCGAACTGGAAGGTTGGAAGCACCACAATCAGGACCTGATCATCAAAGTCAAAGGCATTGAAGATCGGGATGCGGCGGCTCAGTTAACCAATTGCGAAATTCAGGTTGACTCGACGCAGTTGCCATTGCTGGAAGAGGGTGACTACTACTGGAAAGACCTTATGGGCTGCAGAGTGGTTAACCTTGAAGGCTACGAGATGGGTAAAGTCATCGATATGATGGAAACCGGCTCGAACGACGTTCTCGTCGTTAAGGCAAACCTGAAGGATGCATTCGGTGCTCAGGAGCGGTTAATTCCGTTTCTTGATGAACAGGTTATCAGGAAAGTCGATCTCTCTACTGGCGTCATTGAGGTAGATTGGGATCCTGGTTTTTGATCTCCGAATCGAACGGTAACGTAACGGCGAATACAATGTGGATTGGTGTTATCAGCCTGTTTCCAGAAATGTTTCGCGCTATTACCGATTACGGGGTAACTGGCCGGGCTGTAAAAAACGGTCTGCTCAGCATTCAAAGCTGGAGTCCTCGTGACTTCACGCACGACCGGCACCGTACCGTGGATGATCGTCCTTACGGCGGCGGACCGGGAATGCTGATGATGGTACAACCTTTACGGGATGCCATCTCCGCAGCGAAAGCAGCGGCAGGTGATGGCGCCAGGGTGATATATCTTTCACCTCAGGGTCGCAAGCTGGACCAACAGGGCGTTTGCGAACTGGCGGCACGGGACAAGTTAATTCTGGTCTGTGGCCGTTATGAAGGGATTGATGAGCGCGTAATTCATTCCGAAATTGATGAAGAATGGTCAATCGGTGATTACGTTCTCAGTGGCGGGGAATTGCCAGCAATGACGATGATTGATGCAGTCGCCCGGTTTATTCCCGGCGTACTCGGCAAGCAGGCGTCAGCCGATGAGGATTCGTTCTCTGAAGGTTTGCTGGATTGTCCGCACTATACCCGACCTGAAGTGTTAGACGGCGTGGAGGTGCCGGCAGTATTACTGTCAGGTAACCACGCTGATATTCGCCGCTGGCGTCTGAAGCAGTCGCTAGGCCGTACCTGGCTGAGAAGACCTGAACTTCTGGAAAACCTGGCTCTGACTGAAGAGCAAGCAAGGTTGCTGAATGAGTTCCAGCAGGAATATCAGCAGCAACAAAACGATGATGTGGAAGAGTGATCTTCCCCGACTATCAGTTTACCCAGGATATGAGATTTAATTATGAGCAACATTATCAAGCAAATTGAACAAGAGCAGATGAAACAGGACGTACCTTCCTTCCGCCCGGGTGATTCCGTGGAAGTGAAAGTATGGGTCGTTGAAGGTTCTAAAAAACGTCTGCAGGCATTCGAGGGCGTGGTTATCGCTATTCGTAACCGCGGTCTGCACTCTGCATTCACTGTTCGCAAAATTTCTAACGGCGAAGGCGTTGAGCGTGTATTCCAGACTCATTCACCTGTAATTGACAGCATCGCTGTTAAACGTCGTGGCGCTGTGCGTAAAGCCAAACTGTACTACCTGCGTGAGCGTACTGGTAAGTCTGCTCGTATTAAAGAGCGTCTTAACTAAGGTATCGCTAACGCGACATCTAAAAGTTAATAGCAAACAAGGGGTTGGCATCTGCCAGCCCCTTTTTTTGTCCTGATGACTGCCTTCAGCTGCAGCTAACCGGCGTCTGGCCGCTGAAAATGATAAATTGCAGTATTCACCGGCCCTTCCTCTAATACGATCAAGCCATAACGACAGCCAATAAAATCGCCACCGCACTTTTCCGCGACGCCCCGACTGGCCAGGTTATTCTCTGCCGCCAGAATTTCAATCACGCGGGTTTCCGGGCGGGAGAATCCCAGCGGCAGCAACGCAGCCACAGCACGGCTGGCAATTCCCTGACGCTGGACGTCACTGCGAACCCAGTAACCTATTGCACTGATATCACCTGGATGACGCGCAAAACGTATTCCTGCGCCTCCCAGCAGATGATCATGTTGATCAACAATCGCAAACTCTTCTGCCTCCTCCCTCATCCGTTGCCAGTGGGTAAAGCGTATCCAGCTTTCCGCTTCGTGAGGCTGATAATCATCGTGCGCCCAGACCATCCACGGGATAAGAGTGTCCAGAGAGGCATTTACCGCAGCGGTAAAGGCGGGGACGTCACTGAGTTCAAACGGGCGCAGATAGATGTCCTGTAGCGATAGGTGCATAACTCTCTCAGTTGCAACAGATTAATTCTTTTATTCTGCCTGCGGATGGCAGAAACGCAATGCGTCACAGTGTAAATATTATATTACACATGGTGTTGTTGTCTGTTTTGGTGTTAATCTTTTTATTTATATGATTTAGTTGATAATTTTATGATTAATCTATTGGGAATTTGATGTGTGGTAATAAAGATGTACACATAATATTGCGCTCTGTATTCCCTGTGATACAGTATTCGCAATCCTCAATGAGGAGTCCATGACCGCCAATACGAGCCAAAGGATCGCCATCATGCAAAAAGACGCGCTGAACAATGTGCATATCGCCGGTGAACAGGTATTAATCACGCCTGAAGAGCTGAAAGCGAAGTTTCCACTGACTACGGAACAGCAGGATCAGGTCGCGGCATCCCGCCAGACCATTTCTGACATTATTGCTGGCCGCGATCCGCGTCTGCTGGTGGTATGCGGCCCCTGCTCGATTCACGATACCGAAGTGGCACTGGAATATGCGCGTCGTCTGCAAACGCTTTCTGAACAGCTGAAAGATCA
The DNA here is from genome assembly GCF_029844725.1 of Pantoea sp. GD03673. GTDB lineage: Bacteria > Pseudomonadota > Gammaproteobacteria > Enterobacterales > Enterobacteriaceae > Pantoea. The sequence goes on along the minus strand of NZ_JAOCKJ010000006.1, from coordinate 9,477 downwards.
GCTTTACATCGTGATGCGCGTCTATTTTGAAAAACCCCGTACCACCGTCGGCTGGAAAGGGCTGATCAACGATCCTTACATGGATAACTCATTTGATATGGAAGCGGGTCTGCACATCGCGCGCCAGCTGCTGGTCAACCTCGTTGAAATGGGGCTGCCGCTGGCAACTGAAGCGCTGGATCCCAATAGCCCGCAATACCTGGGCGATCTGTTCAGCTGGTCTGCCATTGGCGCAAGGACGACAGAATCTCAGACGCACCGCGAGATGGCGTCTGGCCTGTCAATGCCGGTTGGCTTTAAAAATGGTACCGATGGCAGTCTGGGAACGGCGATCAACGCCATGCGTGCCGCCGCAATGCCACATCGTTTTGTCGGAATTAACCAGGCTGGTCAGGTCTGCCTGTTGCAGACGCAGGGTAACCCGGATGGTCACGTGATCCTGCGTGGTGGCAAAGCGCCAAACTACGGCCCTGAAGATGTGGCGAAGTGTGAAAAAGAGATGCTCAAAGCGGGACTGCGTCCAGCCTTAATGATAGATTGCAGCCATGGGAATTCGAACAAAGACTACAGCCGTCAGCCTGGCGTAGCGGAATCCGCTATTGCGCAGATCAAAGACGGGAATCGTTCAATCATTGGTTTAATGCTGGAAAGCCATATCAATGAAGGTAACCAGTCTTCTGAACAGCCACGCAGCGAAATGAAGTATGGCGTTTCTGTCACCGATGCCTGCATCAACTGGGAAGTGACCGAAACGTTACTGCGTGAGATGCATCAGGATCTGCAGGGAGTGCTGTCGGCGCGTCTGTCACAAGAGGTGTAAGAGCAATGGTGGCTGAACTGACCGCGTTACGCGATCAAATTGACAGTGTTGATAAGGCGTTGCTGGATCTGCTGGCTAAACGGCTGGAGCTGGTTGCTGAAGTAGGGGAGGTCAAGAGCCGTTACGGTCTGCCTATCTATGTGCCTGAGCGTGAAGCATCGATGCTGGCTTCCCGCCGCAAAGAAGCGGAAGCTCTGGGTGTACCGCCGGACCTGATTGAAGATGTGTTGCGTCGTGTGATGCGCGAATCCTATACCAGCGAGAATGACAAAGGCTTTAAAACCCTCTGTCCTGAACTGCGCCCGGTGGTGATCGTCGGTGGTAAAGGCCAGATGGGCCGACTGTTTGAAAAAATGCTCGGTCTGTCAGGCTATACGGTAAAAACGCTGGATAAAGAGGACTGGTCACAGGCTGATACGCTGCTCAGCGATGCCGGAATGGTGATCATCAGTGTGCCTATCCACCTGACCGAGCAGGTCATTGCCCGACTGCCGCCTCTGCCGGAAGATTGTATTCTGGTTGATTTGGCGTCGGTAAAAAACCGGCCTCTTCAGGCGATGCTGGCTGCTCATAACGGTCCGGTGCTGGGCCTCCATCCGATGTTTGGTCCGGACAGCGGCAGCCTGGCAAAACAGGTGGTGGTCTGGTGTGATGGACGCCAGCCGGAAGCGTATCAGTGGTTCCTGGAGCAGATTCAGGTCTGGGGTGCGCGGCTGCATCGTATCAGCGCAGTGGAGCATGACCAGAACATGGCCTTTATTCAGGCGCTGCGTCACTTTGCTACCTTTGCCTATGGCCTGCATTTAGCCGAAGAGAACGTTAATCTGGATCAGCTGCTGGCGCTTTCATCGCCAATTTACCGGCTTGAACTGGCGATGGTAGGGCGGTTGTTCGCTCAGGATCCCCAGCTTTATGCGGATATCATCATGTCGTCAGAGAGTAACCTGGCGCTGATTAAACGCTATTACCAGCGGTTTGGTGAAGCGATAGCGTTGCTGGAACAGGGCGACAAGCAGGCGTTTATCGCCAGCTTTAACCGGGTCGAACAGTGGTTTGGCGATCACGCGAAACGCTTCCTGGTTGAAAGCCGCAGTCTGCTGCGTTCGGCCAATGACAGCCGTCCATAAATGAAAGAGGCATCCATCTGGATGCCTTTTTTCTCTTTTTTATTCGGCAGGGTCGGCCGGTACCACATTCTCGCTGGGATAGCAGCCCAGTACTTTCAGAGAGCGTGTCATGGTTTGTAGTTCCTGAAGCGCCTGCTGCATCCGTTCGGATTGCAGATTGCCCTGCACATCAATGTAAAACATCTCTTCCCACGGATTGCCATTAATCGGACGGGACTCCAGCTTGCTCATCATCAGATTGTGCTGACGCAGAACCAGCAGCGCATCAACCAGCGCACCCGCCTGCTGGCCTGTTGCCATAATCAGCGTGGTTTTAGCCGGCACCTGGTCCGATACCTCAATGGGTTTGCGGGCCAGCACAATAAAACGGGTATGGTTCTGCTGCTGATTTGCCAGATTACGTTCCAGCACCTGCAGTTGATAAAGCTCACCACCAGCTTCACTGCCCAGCGCTGCCACTTTCGGTGAGTTGAGCGCAGCCACTTTCTCCATCGCTGCCGCGGTACTTTCGGTATATTCAATTTTCCAGTGCGGGAAACGATTAATGAACTGGCTGCACTGCTGGAAGGGCTGAGGATGACTGTAAACTGTTTCTATCTGCTGTAAATCGGTAGGGCCATTCACCAGCACGCAGTGGTCAATAGGCAATGTCAGTTCACCCACAATAGAGAGGCTGGTCTGTTGCAGCAGATCATAAACGTCATTAATCGAGCCTGAACTGGTGTTCTCAATCGGCATTACGGCGTAATCGGCTACGCCGTTTTCGACCTGCCTGATGATGTCGTGAAACTTCAGGCAACCACACTCCACCATGCTATCGAAGTGACGTGACGCGTAATTGCGGGCGGCAAGGTGCGAGTAAGATCCCTTCGGGCCGAGGAATGCAATACGGGCGGCATGCGCATGGGGATGATTAAGGTTTTTTTGCAGCAGGGCCTGCTGAGTCAGCACTGAATCTTCAATTACCAGCTGGAACAGGCGGGTAATGTAGTGCGCATCCAGTTTATGCGCTTTACCCAGCACAATCAGATTCTCCAGCAGCGCGCGTTCGCGCTCCACATCCCGAATCGGGCGATGCGTCGCCAGTTTCGCCTGAGCAACTTCCACTGCCAGCAGACGACGCTCTGCCAGTAGCGTCAGAAGTTTTTTATCTACTGCGCTGATTTTATCTCGTAGCGCCAGCAATGGAGTGTCGGGATTCATAGGGCTCACCTGTATGCTATCCAATAAAAAAGCCTCCCGGTTGGGAGGCTTCGTTGTTCGTCTTCGCTTTCATTTTCACACGACGAATGGCCTCCCGTTCAGGGGAAGGTAAAAAAGAAAGCGAAGAAAAACAGATCAGGTTTCATGGGAACGTCCGAAAAAAGAGTGACCTGAGAGTAACCGTACTGGTGAAAAGCTGTCAATAAAAAACGCGCCCGGAGGCGCGTTAAGAAACTCAGGACTCTTCGTCCGCGGGGATAATGTCTTTTACGCTGGCACTGGCGCGGCGTGCTTCAGACTTGTGCTGAACTTTATTCAGTTGACGTTCGAGCTTCGCAATCAAATCGTTGATCGCGGTATACATATCATCATGCTTGGCGCTGGCCACCAGAGTCCCGTTAGGTGTGTTAATGGTGGCATCTGCAACGAATTCTTTGGGCTCTTTAGACAGAACAATATGCGGATTAATCAGGTCGGTTTGCCATTTTTCGAGCTTGGCGAGACGGTCTTCAACATGGCTTCGGATGGCCGGGGTGATTTCCATTTGCTTACTGGTAATGTTCAGAATCATCGTTCTTACCTCTCTGTCATTTCCGTCTTGGTCTTCTCAGCATAGCGCGAAAAAGCGCTGAATGTGAGATTTCTATCACGGAAAAATGTCACTTTTTGTCAGTTTTGACAATCTGTGAGAAAGGCTCGGAAACGGGCTGAAATACCTTGAAGCGAAACGATAAACGCGGCATTCTTGATGGGTTAGCTCGCTGATTTCAGATCCAGTTCTGGCTGTTCTGTGAGCAAAAAAAAGCAGCCTTTCTGGCTGCTTTTTTTATGGCTGAAACGCAGGCGTGCTATTAGCTGTTGTTAGCCGCAATGATTTTCGCCACTTTGTCGGCTTCCGCGTTCAGCTGCAGATTACGGTAAGCGTTTTCCATCAGCGGCAGGGCATCATGTGTTGCCTGGGTGTCCGGAAAATCGCGCATCATCCCTTCAACCCGGTTAACAACCGCGACATAAGCCTCACGCTTAGTATAGAATTGCGCCACTGACAGCTCATATTTCGCCAGTCGGTCTTTCAGATAGACCAGACGTTTCTGAGCATCAGCCGCATACTGGCTGTTCGGGTAACTGCGTAGCAGCTGGGAGAAGTCGCGGAAAGCATCACGCGCGTGCGTCGGATCGCGGTCAGAACGATCGATACCAAAGAAGCCCTGCAGCGCCGAGTCATCCAGCGCCATATCCGTCAGACCTTTCATATAGATGACATAATCAATGTTCGGATGTGTGGGGTTAAGACGCATAAAGCGGGCAATGGCAGCCTGTGCCAGGGGCAAATCGGCATTTTTATAGTACGCGTAGATTAAATCCAGCTGCACCTGCTGCGAATAAGGACCGAACGGATAACGATTATCCAGCGCTTCCAGTTGCTTAATCGCAGCTTTAAAGTTACCGTCCTGCAGCTTTTGCTGCGCTGTAGCATAGATTTCAGAAGGCGGGCTGTCCGGTACCGCGTCATTTGAGCCGGAACAACCAACAAGTGCCAGGCTCAGTGTGGCAGCAGCCACCAGATGTTTCATACGCGTCATGACGAAGTGATTATCCTCAAATGTTATGGCGGAAGCTGTCCGTATAGCTCCCGGTAATGACCAGGTACGATAGCACATTATATTAAACGGCATCGCCGTGAAAACCCAACGTTAACGAAGAAGCTGTATATGGCACAACAAGTTCAACTCACCGCAACGGTATCCGAATCACAACTCGGACAACGCTTAGATCAGACTTTGGCGGAATTGTTCCCTGATTATTCACGTTCCCGCATAAAAGAGTGGATCCTCGATCGTCGTGTAACGGTAAATGGCGTTATGGTCGATACACCCAAAGAAAAAGTTCTGGGCGGCGAGCTGGTCGCGATTGACGCTGAGATCGAAGAGGCACAGCGCTGGGAACCGCAGAATCTGCCACTCGACATTGTTTATGAAGATGAAGACATTATTGTCATCAACAAACCACGCGACTTTGTGGTTCACCCTGGCGCCGGTAATCCGGATGGCACGGTACTAAACGCCTTACTTCATCACTATCCGGCGATTATGGATGTGCCACGCGCGGGCATCGTACACCGTCTGGATAAAGACACCACCGGTTTGATGGTGGTCGCAAAAACTGTTCCGGCTCAGACGCATCTGGTGGACTCGCTGCAGCGTCGCGAAATTACCCGTGAATATGAAGCGGTCGCCATCGGGACTATGACGGCAGGCGGCACGGTTGAGCAGCCTATCAGCCGTCACTCAACCAAACGCACTCACATGGCGGTACACCCAATGGGTAAACCGGCGGTAACCCATTACCGCATCATGGAGCACTTCCGGGCCCATACCCGTCTGCGCCTGCGTCTGGAAACCGGTCGTACTCACCAGATTCGTGTGCACATGTCTCACATCAGTCATCCGCTGGTGGGGGATCCGCTTTACGGTGGCCGTCCGCGTCCGCCAAAAGGTGCATCAGAGGCCTTTATCACTACGCTGCGCGGCTTTGATCGTCAGGCTCTGCACGCCACTATGCTGCGTCTGTACCACCCTATCAGCGGTATTGAAATGGAATTCCATGCGGCGCTTCCGCAGGACATGGTCGATTTAATCGCGGCGTTAAAAGCTGACACCGAAGAATTTAAAGATCAGTTGAACTGGTGATGAATCTGATCACGCCCCAATGGCCTGCTCCGTCACGCGTACGGGCCTGCTCGACGCAGCGACAGGGTGGCATCAGCACATCGCCCTGGGATTCACTGAATCTTGGCGGGCACGTAGGGGATCATCCTGAGGCGGTGGCGCGTAACCGTCAGTTGCTGGTGGAAGAGGCGGGTTTGCCTGCAATGCCGCACTGGCTGGATCAGGTTCATGGCACCGGGGTTGTACGTCTTGCTGCGGGAGAAAGTGCGCCATTACGTGCTGATGCCTGCATCACCGATCAGCCCGGCGTTGTTTGCGCCATCATGACTGCCGACTGTCTGCCCGTCCTGTTCTGTTCGCAGGATGGGGCAGAAGTGGCGGCAGCACATGCAGGCTGGCGCGGACTTTGTGCGGGTGTACTGGAAAATACCCTGGCGCAGTTTCGTTCTCCACCGGATCAGATCCATGCCTGGCTGGGGCCGGCAATCGGACCTGACGCATTTGAGGTTGGTGAAGAAGTGCGTGAGGCTTTCATGGCTCAGCATCCCCATGCAGCACAGGCTTTTCGTCCATCTGGCGACCGTTTTTATGCCGACATCTGGCTGCTGGCGCGTATGCGGCTCCAGGCTGCGGGCGTCAAATCAATCGCCGCCGAGAGCCGTTGTACGTTTGCGCAGCGCGACGATTTCTTCTCCTTCCGCCGTGATGGGATCACCGGGCGTATGGCAACTTTGATCTGGCTGTTATAACCTTACGCCATAAGACGGTCCAGTTAGCGTATTTTTTACTCAAATCTCAGGTCATTAACCTTGAAATTTTGAGGGGTGACCTCATTTAATCTCCAGTAGCATTTTGACCTGTAATGGGAGGAATTATGCGTCTGGATCGTCTTACTAACAAATTTCAGCTGGCTCTCGCCGACGCGCAGTCCCTGGCTCTGGGACACGACAACCAATTCATTGAACCTCTGCATCTGATGAGCGCGCTGCTCAAACAGGAAGGCGGATCGGTTTCACCTTTACTGACTTCGGCCGGTGTCAACGTTACGCCATTTCGCGCTCAGGTTGAGCAGGCTATCGATCGTCTGCCCCAGGTTGAAGGCAGCGAAGGGGATGTACAACCTTCATCTGACCTCGTCCGGGTATTAAACCTGTGCGATAAGCTGGCGCAGAAGCGCAACGATAACTTCATTTCATCTGAATTATTTGTTCTGGCCGCACTGGAATCTCGCGGCTCACTGGCCGATCTGCTTAAAGCAGCGGGTGCAACGCGCGAAAAAATCACCCGTGCGATTGAACAGATGCGGGGAGGAGACAACGTGAACGATCAGGGGGCTGAAGATCAGCGCCAGGCATTGAAGAAATACACCATCGATCTGACCGAGCGTGCAGAGAAGGGCAAACTCGATCCGGTGATCGGTCGTGACGAAGAGATTCGCCGGACCATTCAGGTTCTGCAGCGCCGTACTAAAAATAACCCGGTGCTGATAGGTGAACCTGGCGTGGGTAAAACCGCGATTGTCGAAGGGCTGGCGCAGCGCATTATCAACGGTGAAGTCCCTGAGGGGCTGAAAGGTCGTCGGGTACTGGCGCTGGATATGGGTGCGCTGGTGGCCGGAGCGAAATATCGCGGTGAGTTTGAAGAGCGTCTGAAAGGGGTGCTGAGTGACCTGTCGAAACAGGAAGGCAACGTCATTCTGTTTATCGACGAGCTTCACACAATGGTGGGCGCCGGTAAAGCGGACGGCGCGATGGACGCCGGTAATATGCTGAAGCCTGCGCTGGCGCGGGGTGAACTGCACTGCGTAGGTGCCACCACACTTGATGAGTACCGTCAGTACATTGAAAAAGATGCTGCGCTTGAGCGCCGTTTCCAGAAAGTCTTTGTGGCTGAGCCGAGCGTGGAAGACACCATCGCTATCCTGCGTGGTCTGAAAGAGCGTTACGAACTGCATCACCATGTGCAGATCACTGACCCGGCAATTGTCGCGGCGGCAACGCTGTCTCACCGTTATATTGCTGACCGTCAGCTGCCGGATAAGGCGATTGACCTGATCGATGAGGCGGCATCCAGCATTCGTATGCAGATGGACTCGAAGCCGGAGTCACTGGATCGCCTGGAGCGCCGTATCATTCAGCTGAAACTGGAACAGCAGGCGCTGAAGAAAGAAGCCGATGATGCCAGCATCAAGCGTCTGGAGATGCTTGAAACCGAGCTGAATCAGAAAGAGCGCGAGTACGCCGAGCTGGAAGATGAGTGGAAGACAGAAAAAGCCTCTCTGTCCGGCACCCAGAACATTAAAGCTGAACTTGAGCAGGCGCGTCTGAATTTAGAGCAGGCCCGTCGTCAGGGGGATCTCGCTCAGATGTCGGAGCTGCAGTACGGTAAAATTCCGGCGCTTGAGAAACAGTTAGCCGCAGCGACTCAGGCGGAAGGTAAAACCATGAAGTTACTGCGCAACCGCGTAACGGATGTGGAAATTGCCGATGTGCTGGCACGCTGGACCGGTATTCCGGTAGCAAGAATGATGGAAGGTGAGCGTGATAAGTTACTGCGCATGGAGCAGGATCTGCATGGCCGGGTCATCGGACAGGATGAGGCGGTTGAGGCCGTATCAAATGCCATTCGCCGGAGTCGTGCCGGTCTCTCTGATCCTAACCGGCCTATTGGTTCCTTCCTGTTCCTGGGACCAACCGGGGTAGGTAAGACCGAATTGTGTAAATCGCTGGCTAACTTCCTGTTCGACAGTGACGATGCGATGGTGCGTATCGACATGTCCGAATTTATGGAGAAGCATTCAGTATCACGGCTGGTGGGCGCACCTCCGGGCTATGTCGGCTATGAAGAGGGCGGTTATCTGACCGAGGCTGTACGCCGTCGTCCTTATTCGGTGATTCTGCTGGATGAAGTCGAGAAGGCGCACCCTGATGTCTTCAATATCCTGCTGCAGGTGCTGGATGACGGGCGTCTTACAGATGGACAGGGTCGCACGGTCGATTTTCGTAACAGCGTGGTGATCATGACCTCTAACCTGGGATCAGATTTAATCCAGGAGCGGTTCGGCAATCTCAGCTACCCGGAAATGAAAGAGATTGTGATGGGCGTAGTCGGCCAGCATTTCCGTCCTGAATTCATCAACCGTATTGATGAGGTGGTGGTGTTCCATCCGCTGGCTGAGAAACACATTGCGTCTATTGCGCAGATTCAGCTGCAGCGGTTGTACAAACGTCTGGATGAACGTGGCTATCAGCTGCACATCTCTGATGATGCGATCAGACTGCTGGCAGAGAACGGATATGATCCGGTCTATGGTGCACGTCCATTGAAGCGAGCGATACAGCAGCAGATTGAGAACCCGCTGGCTCAGCAGATCCTTGCAGGTTCGCTGGTGCCGGGTAAAACCATCGAAATGGATGTGAAAAACGATGTTATTACTGCACATCAGTAATGGTGTGAGTGCAAAAACGGGCCGCTGGCCCGTTTTTTACTCTTTTGAGAGCTTTTTGCTTAGTTATTGCTCCTTTTGGTCGCAAATTGAACGGTCAGTAAAAAAGTTGTAGTTTGCACTTGCGCTATCTGAACCGTTCCCTATAATGCGCCTCCACTGACACGGCAAACCGGCAACGGGAAACGGGTTAAGAGGCACAGGAGACTGCGT
>NZ_JAOCKJ010000005.1 GCF_029844725.1 Pantoea sp. GD03673 | reverse complement strand
CCCCCCGATCCAGTTCACACTTCTTTTCCCGCACCTGTTTTGTCCATCTTCATGACGAATTACTCCGGTTCATCTCGCTGATTTGATGACGATACTTCCTGTTCACACTGGATGCGCAGGAGAAAACCATGAAAGGTGCAGCCCTCTCGTTTCGGGAAAAACTGGGATATGGCATGGGCGATGCCGGATGCAACATGATTGGCGGTGCTATCATGCTGTTCCTGAATTACTTCTATACCGATGTTTTCGGGCTGGCCCCGGCGCTGGTGGGGACCCTGTTGCTTTCGGTCCGGGTGCTGGATGCGGTCACCGATCCGATTATGGGTGCCATCGCCGATCGCACCCAGAGTCGCTGGGGCCGTTTTCGTCCCTGGCTGCTGTGGGTTTCCGTGCCCTATGTGCTGTTCAGCGTACTGATGTTCACCACGCCCGACTGGACTTACCACAACAAGGTCATCTGGGCGTTTATCACCTACTTCCTGATGTCGCTGACCTACACCGCGATTAACATTCCTTACTGTTCTCTGGGCGGCGTGATTACCAACGATCCCGGTGAGCGCGTCTCCTGCCAGTCATACCGCTTTGTCATGGTCGGCATCGCCACGCTGATCCTGTCGATGTCACTGCTGCCAATGGCGGAGTGGTTTGGTGGCGACGATAAAGCGCGCGGCTATCAGATGGCGATGGCGGTACTGGCCACCATTGGTCTGGCGATGTTTCTGTTCTGCTTTGCCACAGTGCGGGAACGCATCCGCCCTGCCGTGCCCAGCAACGATGACCTCAAAAAAGATCTGCGTGATGTCTGGAAGAATGACCAGTGGGTGCGCATTCTGCTGCTGACCTTCTGTAACGTCTGTCCCGGCTTTATCCGCATGGCGGCCACTATGTATTACGTCACCTGGGTCATGGGCCAGTCCACGCACTTTGCCACACTGTTTATCAGCCTGGGAGTGATTGGCATGATGGTCGGCAGTACGCTGGCAAAACTGCTCACCGATCGCTGGTGCAAACTCAAAGTTTTCTTCTGGACCAATATCGCACTGGCCCTTTTCTCCAGCGCTTTCTACTGGATCGACCCCCACGCCACTGTGATGGTCGTGGTCGCCTATTTTGTGCTGAATATCCTGCATCAGATCCCGTCTCCGCTGCACTGGTCGCTGATGGCCGATGTGGATGATTACGGCGAATGGAAAACGGGGAAACGCATTACCGGCATCAGCTTCTCCGGCAACCTGTTCTTCCTTAAGGTGGGCCTGGCAGTCGCCGGTGCGATGGTCGGTTTTCTGCTCTCGATCTATGGCTACCATGCAGGCGCTAAGGTGCAGTCACCTGAGGCAATCAACGGCATCATGCTGCTCTTTACGGTTATTCCGGGCGTCGGCTATCTGATTACCGCAGGTGTGGTAAGGCTGATGAAGGTCGACCGCAAAATGATGATCACCATTCAGCAGGATCTTGCCCTGCGTCGCGAAAACTTCCATGAGTTACACACTGTTCGCCTGCGCGACGGTGCTGCCACGCCAACAGGAGATGTAAAATGACCCCAGCATGGCCAAATCCTTTCATCGAGCAGCGTGCCGATCCCTTTATCCTGCGCCATGAACAGCACTACTATTTTGTCGCATCGGTGCCGGAGTATGACCGGCTGGAGATCCGCCGCGCCACCACGCTGGCTGGCCTGCGCAACGCCAGTCCGGTTGTGGTCTGGCGAAAGCCTGAGAGCGGCCCCTGCAGCGAGTTAATCTGGGCACCGGAGCTGCACTACATTGACGGTCAGTGGGTCATCTATTTTGCGGCAGCACCGACGCGAGAGATCAAGGAAGGGCTGTTTCAGCATCGGATGTATGCGCTGGTATGTGAAGCGGACGATCCACTGCAGGGTGAATGGCAGCCCTGCCGCCGGATCTACAGCCATCAGGACAGCTTCTCACTGGATGCCACTCATTTCGTCCATCAGGGCAAAAACTGGTATCTCTGGGCGCAGAAAGATCCCCTGATTCCCGGCAACTCGAATCTCTATCTGGCCGAGCTGCAGAATCCCTGGACGCTGAAAGGCACGCCGGTGATGCTGAGCCGGCCTGAATATGAGTGGGAGTGCGCAGGGTTCAGCGTTAATGAAGGACCGGCAGTTATCCGGCACGGCGATCGGCTGTTTGTCACCTACTCAGCCAGCGCCACCGATGAAAATTATTGTCTGGGGATACTGTCGATTGCCGCAGATGCCGATCCGCTGGATGTGTTGGCATGGCAGAAATCGGCACGGCCGGTGTTTGTTTCCAGCTGGGACAACCATCAGTACGGGCCGGGTCACAACAGTTTTACCGTGGATGAGGCAGGACGTGACGTGCTGGTTTACCACGCCCGTCACTACACTGAGATTGAGGGCGATCCGCTGTGGGATCCTAACCGCCATACGAGACTGAAACATTTCAGCTGGCGGGAAGATGGCACGCCCGATTTCGGCGTGCCACCGGCGGATTACACCAGCGTGCCGTAAATTGTCAGCAACGCGACGGCAACGACCAGCACCAGCGAAGTCCGTTTCGCTAACGCCACGGCAACCCGTGGCGTTTCAACTTTATCGGTGTGCGGATCGCGGGACAGTGAGAACTGCGCCAGCGTCGTCAGCACCTGATACTGAGAACGGTGACGATCGGTCAGCGAGGCAAACCAGGCGGGCAGCGCTTTTTCGCCGTGACCGAGCAGCGCGTAGGCGACACCCGCCAGCCGCACCGGAATCCAGTCGAGAAGATGCAGAATGGCATCCACGCCCGATTGCGCGCGTGCCATCGGTGTGCCGTTCTTTGCCAGCCAGCCTTGCCAGGCGCGCAGAAAAGCGTACCCCACCAGCAGCACCGGACCCCACGGCCCCCCTGCCACCAGCCAGAACATCGGGGCAAGATAGAAACGGAAGTTTATCCAGATCAGCGCATTCTGCAGCTCGCGCAGGAACTCGCGCTCGCTGCATTCCACCGGCACGCCATGGATCAGCGTCAGCTCAGCGGCCATCGCCTGATGCGCCGCGTCGTCATCATGACTGGCCGCTTTCAGGTAGCGATGATAGTGCTGCCGCACCGAACCGGCACCGATGCAGAGCAGTCCGGCAACGATCCAGAACAGCAACTGCAGCACCCCAAACAGCAGCCCTTTCAGACTCCAGACCACCAGCGCGGTCAGCGCCATCGCCACTACGGTCATCAGCAGAGTACGCATCATGGAGTAATGGCGGCGATGGCGAAAGATCGGCTCCAGCCGATGTTCGAGCTGCCAGTGCTCGCCCAGTTTAAACAGGCGCTCCCAGCCTAAAACCAACAACAAGGTAAACAACGTCATACTGACTCCGCAAAAATCAGGATTTTTGCTGCGTTAACAGCTGTTTGTAGTAGTCCCAGTCAAAAGCAGGTCCGGGATCGGTTTTGCGTACCGGCGCGATGTCACTGTGCCCCGTTATACGTGAAGGCGTTAACGGATAGTGTTGCAGCAGCAACTGAGTAACCTGCTGCAACGCCCGATATTGCGCCTCGCTATACGGCTCGCTGTCTGTCCCTTCCAGCTCGATACCTATCGAGAAATCATTGCAGTTTTCACGTCCTTCAAACTGCGAAATGCCTGCATGCCAGGCCCGTTTGTCAAAGGGGACGTACTGCACGATCTCTCCGTCACGACGAATCAGGCAGTGTGCCGCCACTTTCAGTGCAGCGATATCCGCAAAATAGGGATGGGCATCGGGTGGTAATGTGCCGGTAAACAGTTTGTCGATCCACGGCCCGCCAAATTCACCAGGTGGCAGGCTGATATTGTGGATCACCAGCAGTGAAGGCGCCTCATTATCAGGACGTTCATTACAATGCATTGACGGCACATGACGCACGCCGGTCAGCCAGCCCTGTTTGATTTTCATACCGCTTTTCCTTATTTCATCAGGCTGAGAATAGCATGAATAATAACGGATTCTTGCCTCTTAGTGTGTCGTCACGGCGACATCATAGCGGTCAGTGTTAAGGATACTAAACAAAATGCTATCCGTTGCTGGAACCTGATGCCGGTTCAGGCTATTGTGACCGCCTCTGTCATCCCTCTTTCTGGAGTTAGATACCTATGTCCTCCCGTGGTTATGATCCCGACAGCCGTCGTCAGGCACTGATTAAACGCATTGAAAGTGATATTCCGGATGCTGTTGCGCTGGCGTTAAAAGAGGATCTCGGTGGCGAAATCGACGCTGACCGGGATATTACCGCGCAGCTGTTACCCGCTGAAACGCAGGCCCATGCACAGGTGATCACCCGGGAAGCCGGTGTTTTCTGTGGTAAACGCTGGGTTGAAGAGGTGTTCATTCAGCTTGGCTCGCACGTGACCCTGACCTGGCATGTCGAAGATGGTGATCAGATCGAGGCGGATCAGTTGCTGTTTGAAATCGAGGGACCTGCCCGCCTGCTGCTGACCGCCGAGCGGACGGCGCTCAATTTTGTGCAGTCGCTCTCGGGTGTTGCTACCGAAGTCAGCCGCTATGTCGCGCTGCTGGCGGGAAGTCAGACGCAGCTGCTGGACACGCGGAAAACCCTGCCCGGACTGCGGACGGCGCTGAAATATGCCGTGTTGTGTGGCGGTGGCAGCAATCATCGTCTGGGCCTTTCTGATGCTTACCTGATCAAAGAGAACCATATTATTGCCAGCGGTTCGATTGCTCAGGCCGTGGAACGTGCGCAATGGCTGCAGCCCGATGTCCCGGTTGAAGTAGAGGTGGAATCGCTGGAGGAGTTACAGCAGGCGCTGGAAGCTGAAGCCGACATTGTGATGCTGGATAACTTCAGCCTGGAAGGGATGCGTGAAGCCGTTAAACTCAACCGGGGCCGGACGCTGCTGGAGGTTTCCGGCAACGTTACCGAAACCACGCTGCCGCAGATCGCCCTGACCGGCGTGGACTATGTCTCGGTTGGCGCGCTGACCAAACATGTGCGGGCGCTGGATCTCTCGATGCGTTTCAGACAAAAATAGCCTGAGCCGTCGCCCGACACGGCGTTTTTGTGACCCCGCTTCCGGCGCAGTTTCGACTGCGCTGCAATGCTGAAATCTGTTCACGTCACGCTTTCCAGTTTGCCCATCTCTGGCTGTCTTTCAGCGTTCCCGATTTTTACCCTGTCGCCTTCTTAACTCAGGAGACGATGTGATGAATTATCAACGTGGATTTACACTGGTTGAACTGATGATTGTGGTGGGTATCGTGGCGATCTTAAGTGCCATTGGCCTGCCCGCTTATCAAAATTATCTGCAGCGGGCAGCCCTCACCGACATGCTGCAAACGATGGTGCCCTACAAAACCGCAGTAGAACTTTGCGCCATGGAACGTGGCGGTCCGACGCAGTGTCACGCTGGAAAAGCCGGTATTCCGGCCGCCCGAGAGTCGCGCTATGTCTCGGCACTGAGCGTGACCAATGGGGTGATTACATTGACCGGCCAGGAGAGCCTGAATGGTCTGAGCGTTGAAATGCTGCCGATCTGGGACAGCACCGAGGGCGGCATCAGCTGGCAACGCAGCTGTACCAGCAGTAACACCAGCCTGCAGGACAATTGCCGGGAACAGTTCCGCTTTGCCGATAAAGGTGCCAGCAATGAACAAGCCTGATGAGACGATTGCGGCATTATGCCAGCGCTATCGTGCCCTGGTTTTACACCATGATGCCAGTCAGCTGCGCGTTGCCGTTGCGGAGAGCGTGCCGCCCGGACTGAGTGAAGCTCTTCATTTTGCCAGCCAGTGTCAGATTGAGATTGAATGCTGGCCACAGGCGCGGCTTGATCAGCTTCAGCACGCGGATAAGCCGCTGGTGGCCCGCGAAGAGACCCCCACTGAGTCGGCAATTGAAGCAACTCAGCTGATCCTGCGTCAGGCCCTGGAGCGTCGAGCCTCCGATGTACACATTGAACCCAGCCGGGAGGGTCTGCGGGTACGACTGCGCATTGATGGCGTACTGCATCCGCTTTCCTCACTGCCCGCCACTCAGCCTGCGGCGCTGCTGGCGCGACTGAAGATCCTCGGCGGGCTGGATATCGCCGAACGCCGGTTACCCCAGGATGGTCAGTTCAGCCTGGAGATTGCCGGTAAACCCGCCTCGTTTCGCCTGGCCACCTTACCCATCTACGGCGGTGAAAAAGCGGTGGTACGGCTGTTGCAGAGTGAAAGTGCGGCGCTGTCTCTGGATAAGCTCGGGTTGCCCGCAGCCCAGCTGCGTCTGTTCTGCGCTGCGCTGGCTCAGCCACAGGGACTGATTCTGGTGACCGGCCCCACCGGCAGCGGCAAGACGTTTACGCTCTATAGCGGACTCAGCGCCCTCAATAAGCCAGAGAAAAATCTGTGCAGCGTTGAAGATCCGATTGAGATCCCCCTGCCCGGCATTAACCAGACGCAGATCCATACCAAAAACGGCCTCGATTTTAACCGCGTGCTGCGGGCGCTGCTGAGACAGGATCCGGACGTAATCATGGTAGGGGAGATCCGCGATGCCGAAACGGCAGAGATTGCGGTGAAAGCGGCGCAGACAGGGCACCTGGTGCTGTCGACGCTGCACACCAACTCCACCGCAGAGACGCTGACCCGGCTGCGACAGATGGGAATTCCGGGTTACCTGCTGGGATCGGCGCTGAAACTGATCGTTGCGCAGCGCCTGGTTCGACGCCTCTGCCCCCATTGCCGTCAGCCCGCTCAGGCGGTGGCGCACTATCCACCGGAGCTCTGGCCCGGTACTCTGCAAACCTGGCGGGCACCCGGCTGTGACCACTGTTTTTCCGGCTATTATGGCCGGCTGGCCCTGTTTGAACTCCTGCCGATCAATGCCAGGCTGCAGAATGCAATTGCAGCCGACATGCCGCTGGAAAATCTTCTCACTCTGGCGAAGCAGCAGGGATTGCGCACCCTGCAGGTTGCCGGTCTGGAAGCGGTAAGCCGGGGCGATACGTCGCTGGAAGAGATGCAACGGGTGATTGGGCTGGACGATGGCTGATGCGTCGTTATTCAGGTGGCAGGCGGTCGACACTCAGGGGCATTTGCTCAGTGGCAAGCTGCTGGCAACTGACCCGGATAACCTGCTGCTGATGCTGTCGCAGCGCGACCTTCTGCCGGTGAGCTGGAAACGGGAAAAGACCTGGCGTCAGAGAGAGTGGAAGTGGCAGCACAAAACCGATCTGATTCGCCAGCTGGCGACCCTGCTTAAAGCTGGTCTGCCGCTGGCAGAAAGTCTCGCCTTGCTGGCTGAAGGTCATCCACACGCAGGCTGGCGGGCACTGATGCTTGCCCTGCATCATCGGGTGCTCAGCGGTGCCCCTTTTTCACAGGCTTTGCGGGAATGGCCGAAGATCTTTCCGCCGCTCTATCCGGCTCTGATGGAGGTGGGCGAACTGACCGGCCAGCTGGATGCCTGCTGCAGTGAGCTGGCTCAGCAGCAAATCCATCAGCAGCAGTTATGGCAACAGGTCGCAAAGGCGTTACGCTATCCGCTGTTCATTCTGCTGGTGGCGATAGCTGTGACCTGCGGCATGCTGCTGTTCGTTCTGCCAGAGTTTGTTGCCGTTTATGACTCCTTTGATGCGCCCCTGCCCGCTTTTACGGCAGCGGTAATGCAGTTATCTGCCGCGCTTCAGGCCTGGGGAGGTGTGCTCGCCTTCGGCTTTTCGCTGATACTGGTTCTCTGGCAGCAGCTGCGACGACGATCGGCAGGCTGGCAACGCCGTGAGCAGGCATTTTTTCTGCGTCTCCCGCTGCTTTCCGGGTTGTGGCGGGGCACGCAGCTGACGCAGATCTACACCATCCTTAATCTCACGCAGCGCGCCGGCTTAACCCTGCTACAGGGACTGGCCGCCGTTGAGGTAACGCTCTCCTCCTTACTCTGGCGGGAAGCGATAGCCGGGCTGCAGCAGCACATCGCTCAGGGGAATCCTCTGCACCAGGCGCTGATGCAGCATCCGCTGTTCACGCCATTATGTGGTCAGTTGATTCGGGTCGGTGAAGAGGCGGGTGCACTGGATTTGATGCTGGCACGACTGGCCGAGTGGCATGAGGCAGAAACGCGGGAACGGGCTGATACACTGGCGGCTTCGCTGGAACCGATGATGATGATAGTGATTGGCGGCATTGTCGGCACGCTGGTGATTGCGATGTATCTGCCGGTGTTCGGGCTGGGTGATGCGATGCATTAAGGGGCGCGAAGTGCGCCCCGCAATATTACCGATTGAAAACGCGATTTTCCTGCTCGTTAACCCGGATAAAGGCCGTGCGCTTGGTCAGCTCTTTCAGGCGCTCTGCCCCGACATAAGTACAGGCAGAACGCAGTCCACCCAGAATATCACGCGCAGTGTCAGCGACCGGACCGCGTAATGGCAGCTTCACGGTTTTACCTTCGGCGGCACGGTATTGCGCTACGCCACCGACGTGACGTTTCATCGCCGATTCGGAGCTCATGCCATAAAAGAGCATGAAGCTTTCGCCATTTTCTTCGACGACCTGCCCTTCACACTCATCATGCGCGGCCAGCATGCCGCCCAGCATGACGAAGTCAGCGCCGCCGCCAAAGGCTTTCGCAATATCACCCGGCACTGAACACCCGCCATCACTGACAATCTGTCCGCTTAAGCCATGCGCAGCATCGGCACACTCAATGACAGCAGAAAGTTGCGGATAGCCCACACCGGTTTTCACCCGCGTGGTGCAGACTGATCCCGGGCCAATGCCAACTTTGACGATATCCGCGCCGGAGAGGATCAGCTCTTCCACCATTTCGCCCGTTACCACGTTACCGGCACAGATCGTTTTAGCCGGGAACATTTCACGCGCACGCTGCAGGAAATCAACAAAATGTTGTGAGTAGCCGTTAGCCACGTCAATGCAGATAAACTGCAGATCGTCTGACAGCGCCATAATCGCGACCAGTTTATTGAGGTCAGCTTCTGACGTGCCGGTTGAAACCATCGTATATTTCAGGACTGTCGCGGGCACACGCTGAATAAATGTGCGCCACTCATCAACGCTGTAATGCTTATGAACGGCAGTGAGAATCGTGAAGCTGGCGAGCGCTTCAGCCATTAAAAATGTGCCGACGGTATCCATGTTAGCGGCAATAATCGGTACACCGCTCCAGTTGAGGCCTGAATGTCTGAAGGTAAAGCTGCGCGCCAGTTCAACCTGTGAGCGACTTTGCAGCGTCGAACGTTTGGGGCGGATTAAGACATCTTTAAAGCCCAGTTTCAGATCTTCTTCAATACGCATAAACAGTGTCCTGGTAAGTGGCAACGAATCGTAGTTCACGAAGTAAGCACAGCTCCAGTGACGTTATGATACGCGCCTCTCGCTGCGCGACAAGACTGCGAATTTCACTTTATTTACGCTACAATCCGTTAAATTTAGTTGTGCTTTATCGGTGTGATCTGACGCGCGTTTTTGCGTTTTTTAGCCAGATCATTACCCTGAACCTATGTCGGAATATGAAGTCAGGTGAATACATGCCCTATATCGTCGCGCTTACAGGGGGGATCGGCAGTGGAAAAAGTACGATTGCCCAGGCATTCGCCGCGTCTGGCGTGGAAATCATTGATGCTGACCTGATTGCACGTGAAGTTGTTGAACCTGGCACGCCCGCGTTGCAGGCCATTCAGGCACGCTATGGCGTCCGGATCGTGACAGATCAGGGGATGCTTGATCGTGCCCGGCTTCGCGACATTATATTTCAGCAACCGGAAGAGAAAAGCTGGTTAAACGCGCTGCTGCACCCGCTGATTAACGCCCGGACGCGAGAGCTGATTTCCCAGGCCGCCTCACCTTATGTGCTCTGGGTGGTGCCGTTACTGGTGGAAAATCAGTTACAGCACCAGGCTGATCGGGTACTGGTCGTGGATGTTGATGAGGCAACGCAGTTAGCACGCACTCAGCAGCGTGACCATCTTTCTGTCGGGCAGGCGAAACGTATTCTTGCCGCACAGGCCACGCGCCAGCAGCGCCTCGCCTGTGCCGATGACATTATTGATAACAGTGGCGAGCCCGACGCTGCCTTGCCACAGGTTGCCGAACTCCATCAGCGCTATCTCAGGCTGGCGGCAACGAAACAGGATTAATACCATGAGCACACCCGTTCTGTTTGAACACCCACTGAATGAAAAAATGCGGACCTGGCTGCGGGTTGAGTTTTTGATTAATCAGTTAGATGAAACCACCCCACTGGATAAAACCGTTAATGCGCTGACCTTTTTTCGCCTGACTGGCGAGTTGCTCGACATTTTCGAGCGGGGCGATATGCGGACAGAACTGCTGAAGGAGCTGGAGCGTCAGCAGCAAAAATTACGTGCATGGGCTGACGTGCCCGGTGTCGATATGACGCTGGTGGATGCCCTGCGCGAGAAACTTAAAATTCAGTCAACCCAGTTGATGAATGCACCGCGTATGGGACAGCAACTCCGCGAGGATCGTCTGATTGCTCTGGTGCGGCAGCGACTGAGCATCCCTGGCGGCTGTTGCAGCTTTGATTTGCCAGGCCTGCACATCTGGCTCCACCTGCCGCAGGAAACACGCGATGCGCAGGTCGAGGCCTGGATGCAGACGCTGGAGCCACTGCATCATGCGCTGGCGATGGTACTGGATCTGATCCGCCAGTCCGGTGCGTTCCATATGCAGACCAGCCTGAATGGTTTTTATCAGGATAATGCCGAGGGTGCCGATCTGCTGCGACTGCAGTTATCGCTGGACGATGCGCTCTATCCACAGGTGTCCGGACATAAAAGCCGCTACGCCATTCGTTTTATGCCGCTTGATAGTGAGCGCGGTGACGTTCCGGCCCGCCTTAATTTTCAACTGGCCTGTTGTTAGAGGTAAATATGCAGCAAGACGTTATGACCGTTTCCTGTCCCCAGTGCGGCAAAGATGTGATCTGGGATGAGCTCAGCCCGTGGCGGCCCTTTTGCAGCAAGCGCTGCCAGCTCATCGATTTAGGGGAGTGGGCCGCAGAAGAGAAACGCATTCCCAGCAGCAACGATATGAATGACAGTGACAACTGGAGCGAAGAAGATCGTTGATAAGATGGGGCGCGCTGCCCCATCCCGTCAGAGTTCGCCCGCAACCAGACGCGCAATCAGCTGATGATTCGCGGGCGGAAACTCATCTGCCACCAGCGCATGCTGATCAACCCAACGCTGCGGCTGACCCTCTTTGCCCCACGGCTCGCCTTTCCATCCTTCAACCAGAAAGAAATGCAGCGTCACGCGCAGATCGTCATAGCTGTGGTCTGCATGACCAATCGGGTGAGCCTCAGTGACGTCAATCCCGGTCTCTTCGTGTAGCTCTCTTATTAACCCCTGTTCGGCGCTTTCGCCCGCTTCTATCTTGCCACCGGGAAACTCCCACTTATTCGCCATGTACGAGCTCGCCGCGCGCTGGGCAAGGAAAATCTGTTTATTGGCATTGCGAATGATGCCAACTGCAACCTGCAGGTGCTTCATGGAAACTATCCGGTCGTCATAGGTGAATGAAGGCTGATTCTAGAGCATGCCAGAGCGGAAGTTAACCGCTTTAGCTCAGCGCTAACGCTATTCAGGACGGGTCAGGCTGCATAAAAAAAGGAGCCATCGGCTCCTTTTTTATCAGCATTCAGTCTCAGGCAATACGGCCATGACACTGTTTGTACTTTTTGCCGGAACCACACGGGCAGGGATCGTTGCGGCCGACTTTACGTTCGCCACCCTGCTCCGCCACGGGCTCGGCTGCCAGCAGATCTTCTTCTACATGGCTCAGCTGCTGTTGCTGTGCCAGACGTTCAGCTTCTTCGCGACGCTGTTGTTCCATCGCTTCAACTTCTTCTGGCATGCGCACCTGAACTTTGCTCAGCGTACTGATCACTTCATATTTCAGTGATTCAAGCATCGCGGCAAACATAGCGAAAGATTCGCGCTTGTACTCCTGCTTCGGATCTTTCTGCGCATAGCCGCGCAGATGGATACCCTGACGCAGATAGTCCATCGCAGCCAGATGCTCTTTCCACAGGGAGTCCAGCGTCTGCAGCATCACGCCTTTTTCGAAGTTGCGCATCATCTCTGCACCAACAATCTGTTCTTTCTCAGCGTAGCTTTCCGTTGCGTGGGTCATGATGCGCTCACGCAGCACTTCTTCGTGCAGGTCAGGCTCTTTATCCAGCCACTCAGCAATCGGCAGGTTCAGATCGAAGTCAGCACGCAGACGCTCTTCCAGACCCGGTACATCCCACATTTCCTCCAGCGACTGTGGCGGAATGTAAGTGTCAATGGTGGCTTTGTAGACATCGTGGCGAATACTGTTGATCGTTTCGCTGACGTCCGACACATCCAGCAGTTCATTACGCTGACTGTAGATTGCGCGGCGCTGGTCATTTGCCACATCGTCATATTCCAGCAGCTGCTTACGAATATCGAAGTTGCGGCTTTCAACTTTGCGCTGTGCATTGGCAATCGCTTTGGTAACCCACGGATGCTCAATGGCTTCGCCTGGCTTCATACCCAGCTTACGCATCATATTCGACACGCGGTCTGAGGCGAAAATACGCATCAGCGCATCTTCCATCGACAGGTAGAAGCGTGAAGAACCGGCATCACCCTGACGGCCGGCACGACCACGTAACTGGTTGTCGATACGACGCGATTCATGACGTTCAGTACCGACAATGTGCAAGCCACCTGACGCCAGAACCGCATCGTGACGAAGCTGCCATGCCGCTTTGATCTCTTCGATTTGCGCTTCGGTTGGCTCTTCCAGTTCGGCCACTTCAGCGTGCCAGCTACCGCCCAGCATAATGTCCGTACCACGGCCAGCCATGTTGGTGGCGATGGTGACCGCACCCGGCTGTCCGGCCTGCGCCACGATATCGGCTTCGCGGGCGTGGAACTTGGCGTTCAGCACGTTATGTTTGATACCGGCACGGGTCAGTTCGTTAGAGACCACTTCCGATTTCTCAATCGAGATGGTTCCCACCAGCACCGGCTGACCATTGGCAGTCCGCTCACGGATATCGTCGATAATGGCATCGATCTTCTCTTTCTCGGTCATGTAGACCAGGTCAGCCAGATCTTTACGCACCATTGGACGGTTGGTCGGCACGACGATGGTGTCGAGCTTATAAATGGAGCTGAATTCAAACGCTTCAGTATCGGCGGTACCGGTCATACCGGCCAGTTTCTCGTAAATACGGAAGTAGTTCTGGAAGGTGATAGAGGCCAGCGTCTGGTTTTCGTTCTGAATCTCAACGCCTTCTTTTGCTTCAATCGCCTGGTGCAGGCCATCAGACCAGCGACGACCCTGCATGGTACGGCCGGTATGCTCATCAACAATAACCACTTCGCCATCTTTCACGATGTAATCAACATCGCGGGTAAAGAGTGCGTGCGCACGCAGCGCGGCAGTCACGTGGTGCATCAGCATGATGTTGGTCGGTGAGTAAAGTGACTCGCCTGCTTCCATAATGCCCTGGCTGACGAGTAGCTCTTCCACTTTCACCAGACCACGCTCAGACATGTGAGCCTGACGCGCTTTCTCATCGACCCAGAAGTCGCCTTCACCCTGATGGGTCTCGGTATCTTCTTTATCCTGGCGAACCAGATGAGGGATGATCTTGTTCACTTTGGTGTAAAGCTCAGAACTGTCTTCTGCCGGACCGGAGATAATCAGCGGCGTACGCGCTTCATCGATCAGGATGGAGTCGACCTCATCCACCAGCGCATAGTGCAGTTTACGCTGTACGCGCTCTTCCGGGCTGAACGCCATGTTGTCGCGCAGGTAGTCAAAGCCATATTCGTTGTTGGTGCCGTAAGTAATATCTGCGGCGTAGGCTTCACGCTTCGCCACAGCCGGCAGACCCGACATATTAATACCGATGCTCAAACCCAGGAATTCAAACAGCGGACGGTTGTTTTCTGCATCACGCTGCGCCAGATAGTCATTGACGGTTACCACGTGAACGCCTTTGCCGGAGAGCGCATTCAGATAGGCTGGCAGCGTTGCGGTCAGGGTTTTACCTTCACCGGTACGCATCTCAGCGATGCAGCGATCGTTCAGCACCATCCCGCCGATCAGCTGCACATCGAAGTGACGCATGCCGAAGACACGTTTACTTGCTTCACGTACGGTCGCGAATGCTTCCGGGATCAGACTTTCCAGCGATTCGCCTTTTTTCAGACGGTCGCGGAACAGGTCGGTTTTCGCTTTCAGTTCATCGTCAGAGAGCTTCTCAAAATCGGGCTCCATCTTGTTGATGACGTCCACCACTTTGCGCATACGACGCAGCGTACGATCGTTACTGCTACCAAAAACCTTGGTCAATATTTTGCTTAACATAGTAAATATATTCTCAATTCAGCCGGAGCATTCCGGACTGCGAAATCTAAACAGAGTGAATAAAACCAAAAATATTAGCAGAACAATCGGGCGGGTCCGGCGCGAATGCCATGCACGCGGGCATGCCATTCTACCCATGAGCGGGTGCTGGCTGAGAAAAGAGGTGGCGCAGAGCGCTGCTGCGATGCAGTGTGCAGTGCAGAATGCGAGGTCAGTAAATTATGCAGCGAGTCGAGCAACGCCAGCTTTTGTGCCGCCAGCGGTAATTGCTGCTGCTCCGCCTGCACCTGAGGTGCCAGCGTGAATGAGAGGTGTCGGATAACGGTGCGAATGGCGTGCTGATGCCAGTAATCTACGCTGAAGCTCGGGCGTCGGGATGCTTCCTGAAGCCGGATTAAATGATCAAAGCGTGTGGCATTGCCAAGAAAGAGACTGCTGGCTGGCGATTCAGACGAGGCGCTGAGTTCCGGGCTTTGCGCACAGGCTGGCAGGCCAAAACTGGCCGCTACCATCCCTAACAGGAGATGGGGCCAGAAGTAGCGTCTACCTAATTGTCGCCAGCGCTGAAGAATCCCGATCACAACCTTTCCATCGCGCACGCTCTGTTGCGCTCTTGATTTCGTGTACCCGCCGCGAGCTGCAACGGATTTCGGCCTGTAAAAGCGCCACAGATAGTAACATTAATGTGGGGCATCCACACCTAGGATTAAAGAGGCGACGTGAGAAAACGCGTGTGATTGTTCAGCAATTCAGCAGAAGAGACAACGCTTTGCGAGCAGGGTCGCAGTCATGAGGTGTGGTGCGGAAAAGAATAAAAAAACGGCTGGTGCCGCTGACCGGAGAGGGTGTCAGCATAACCAGCCGCTTCACGTTCTGGGGTAATTAAGCCAGAACCAGATTCGGTGCTTTGAATGCCACTGGCAGTTCAGCTTCGTCTTCGAAGGTTGCCCATTCCCAGGCTTCCTGCTTAGCCAGAACCGCTTGCAACAGCTTGTTGTTCAGTGCGTGACCCGATTTGAACGCAGTAAATGCGCCAATGATGTTGTGACCACACATAAACAGGTCGCCAATCGCGTCCAGCATTTTGTGACGGACAAACTCGTCCTCAAAACGCAGGCCTTCTTCATTCAGTACGCGGAAATCATCCAGACCTATCGCACAATCTAAGCTACCGCCCAGGCACAGGCCTTTAGACTGCAGATATTCGATTTCACGCATAAAGCCAAATGTACGCGCCCGGCTGATTTGACGAACAAAGGCGTCAGCAGAGAAGTTCATCGCATAACGCTGTGAGCTGGAATCGATAGCCGGGTGTTTGAAGTCGATGGTGAAATCGAGCGAGAAACCGTTGTAAGGTTTGATCTCGGCCCACTTGTCACCCTCTTCCACACGCACGGTCTGCTTAACGCGCACAAATTTCTTTGCGCTGTTGAGCTGCTCAATTCCCGCATCCATCAGCAGATAGATAAATGGTGCTGCGCTGCCATCCATGATCGGGATTTCTGGCGCATCGACTTCAACAATAATGTTGTCGATACCCAGACCCGCCAGGGCGGCATTGAGGTGTTCAACCGTTGAAATACGCACGCCTTCATCATTCACCAGGCAGGTACTCAGCATGGTGTCGCGCACGTATTTTGCATCAGCCGGAAAATCTACCGGTGGATTCAAGTCGGTGCGACGATAGATGACCCCGGTATTAGCCGACGCAGGGCGTAATGTCAGTGTGACTTTTTTGCCGGTATGCAAACCGACACCTGTCGCCTGAACAATACGTTTTAATGTCCTTTGTTTGATCATCGCATTATCTCGCAGTATCACCTTTCCGACCGCCAGTATACTTTACCAGCGGACAGACACTTTAGCACAAAGAGCGGAGAATCCCAATTATAGGGTTAATCCTAGTCGGCCTGCTTACGTAAAAAGGCCGGAATATCAAGATAGTCTGGCTCTTTATTCGACTGCGCAGCCTGGTCGTTAACGACTTTGGCAGCTGGCTTCTGCTCCTGCGGCAGTGGTGACATACCGTGCTGCTGATAGCGATGATCCATCACTGGCTGACTGGCTGGCTTGTTCGTTACCAGCGTGATTTCCGGACGCTTGTCCATACCGATACCGGTTGCCACCACGGTGACGCGCAGTTCGTCATTCATTTCCGGATCAAGCGAGGTACCGATTACCACGGTCGCGTTGTCAGAAGCGAAGGCGCGGATAGTGTTACCCACGGTTTCGAACTCATCCAGACGCAGGTCGAAGCCCGCAGTGATGTTGACCAGCACGCCACGCGCACCTGACAGGTCGATATCTTCCAGCAGCGGGCTGGAGATCGCCATTTCAGCCGCTTCTTCCGCACGATCTTCACCGCACGCCACGCCTGAACCCATCATTGCGTAGCCCATTTCGGACATCACTGTACGCACGTCAGCAAAGTCGACGTTCATCAGGCCCGGACGGGTGATCAGTTCGGCAATACCCTGGACTGCGCCTTTCAGCACGTCGTTGGCTGCACCAAAGGCATCCAGCAGAGAGATACCACGACCCAGCACTTTCAGCAGCTTGTCGTTTGGAATGGTGATCAGTGAATCGACATGCTTGGAGAGTTCAGCGATACCCTGCTCGGCAAACGCCATGCGCTTTTTGCCTTCGAAGTTGAAAGGCTTGGTGACAACGGCCACCGTCAGGATACCCAGATCCTTAGCAACTTCAGCGACCACAGGTGCTGCACCGGTACCGGTACCGCCGCCCATGCCTGCTGCGATGAAGACCATGTCTGCCCCTTCCAGCGCAGAACGCAGTGCTTCGCGATCTTCCTCTGCAGAGTTACGGCCGACTTCCGGGTTCGCACCCGCACCCAGACCTTTGGTAATGTTATTACCGATCTGAATGGTCTGGCCGACAGCTGTTTTACGCAGCGCTTGCGCGTCGGTATTCACAGCAAAGAATTCCACACCTTCGATACGCTCGCGTACCATGTGCTCTACGGCGTTACCGCCGCCGCCACCGACGCCGATGACTTTAATCACCGCGTCGTTGGTTAATTCCATAGGTTCAAACATGATTTCTCTCCGTTATGTGCCTGTCGCCTGGAGATCACTAAAGAAAACAGCATGATCCCCTTTCACAAAAATTAAAACTCTTTTTTTAACCAACTGTTAATACGCTTGAACCAGTTACCTACTGAAACCCGTTTTTCGGTCTCTGCATCACCGTTCATGTGCGACTCTTTGCCGTAATGCAACAGTCCCACGGCGGTGGAGTAGTACGATTCCTGCGCATAGTCAGTCAGGCCGGTAATATTCAGCGGCTGTCCGATACGCACCTGCGTATGGAATACGCGTTGCGCACAGGCCGCCAGTCCTTCAATTTGCGCTGCACCGCCGGTCAGAACAATGCCTGCGGCTAAGTGGTGCTTGACGCCCTGCTGACGCAGTTGTTCCTGTAACTGCAGAATCTCGTCATTGACCAGATTCAAAAGTTCGGTATAACGCGGCTCAATCACTTCTGCCAGCGTCTGACGTTGCAGGCTGCGCGGTGGACGTCCGCCGACGCTCGGCACTTCAACGTTTTCATCTTTTCCGACAATCGAGCCCAGCGCGCAACCATGGCGCACTTTAATTGCCTCAGCATCCGTTGGCGGTGTGCCAAATGCATAGGCGATATCACTGGTGACAACGTTGCCTGCATACGGAATTACCTTAGTGTGCCGCAAAGCGCCGCCGGTATATACGGCGATATCCATTGTACCGCCACCAATATCGACAACACAGACGCCCAGCTCACGTTCGTCTTCAGTCAGAACCGCAAAACTGGAGGCGAGACCGGCAAAAATCAGCTGATCCACTTTCAGCCCACAACGCTCAACGGCTTTGACGATGTTCTTCGCCATGTCGTTGTGACAGGTGATCAGGTGCACTTTTGCCTGCATACGCACGCCGGACAGCCCGACCGGATTCTTAATGCCTTCCTGATAATCAATTGCGTATTCCTGAGGAATCACGTGCAGGATGCGGTGCTCGTCACGTACTCTCACCGATTTGGCGGTATGTACAACGTTCTCTACATCATCCTGAGTCACTTCCTCTTCGGAAATCGGAACCATCCCGATTTCGTTCTGGCAACTGATATGTTTGCCCGATAAAGCAAGGTAGACGGAGGAGATCTGGCAATCTGCCATCAGCTCAGCCTGATCGATGGCGCGCTGAACGCATTTCACCACCGACTCAAGGTCGTTTACGCCACCTTTATCCATACCGCGGGAAGGGCAACTGCCCACCCCAATAATATTGACCATACCATCGGGCAGAACTTCCCCAACCAGGGCGGCAACCTTTGCAGTGCCGATTTCGAGTCCAACTACCAGTTTTCTGTCCGTTGCCTTGATCATTGTTGTTTAGCCTGTGCCTGGTTCTGTTGCTGATTACTGTCCTGTGGCTCCATCACGACCGGTGTCCAGCCAACAGAAGCGCCAGAGTCGTATCGCAAATCCACGTAGCTGATACGTTTGCTCTCGTTCTGACCTTGCTGTTGCAGCACCGGGTAGAGCTCAATAAAGCGATTCAGTCGTTTCATGGTGTCGCTGCGTCCCAGCTCGATACGTACATCATCGCTGGTCACCAGCTGCCATGAACGCCGGGCCGTCATCGACGCCACCTTCAGAGTAAACTTCCGGGCCTTCAGCACATCATCCATGCTGTGGTAGCCCGCCAGGACCTCTTTCTCACTCCCTTCCGGCCCATACAGCATCGGCATTGTCTCTTTGCCGGCATGACTGGCAGGTACGCTGAAGGAGACACCTTCAGCATCCACCATATGCAAATCGTTCCAGCGCGCCACCGGCGTGTACTCAACCAGATGGATCTTCAGTTCGTCTGGCCACTGCTTACGCACACTGACCTGCTTAATCCACGGCAGCCGCTCAATCTGCTGCTGCAAAATGTCCACATCCTGAGACATAAACGTGCCAGGCGGACCCAGCGACAAAATTGCCTGACGGATATCGTCGTGGGTGGTGTAGTGCGTCTGCCCCGTCACCACCAGTTTTGACAAGGGCAGACGGGACGCATCGTTCATCCACTTCAGCACCACCAGTCCGCCAGCAACCATAATCCCGATGACGATCAGCAGAAAAACAATGCCGAACAGTCGGGCACCGTTACTGCGCCCGGTGCGAATACGCTCCTGCGGTTCACGGTTTCGAACTCTCATCGCCGCCTGTGACATATCAGTCGGCCTGCTCCAGAATATGAGCAACCAGCTGCGGGAAACTCATGCCCGCCTGTTTCGCTGCCATCGGCACCAGACTGTGGCTGGTCATGCCCGGTGAGGTATTGGCTTCCAGTAGCTGGAAATTCCCTGCCCCATCCGTCATCACATCAACCCGTCCCCAGCCGCGACAGCCCAGCGCACGCCAGGCCGCCAGCACCAGCTGCTGTAATTCAGCTTCACGTTCAGCGCTTAAAGCAGCCGGACAGACGTACTGAGTATCGTCAGAAATATATTTGGCTTCATAGTCATAGAACTCACTGGCGCTCTTTATTTCGATTGAGGGCAGAATACGATCGCCCACAATCGCGACGGTGTACTCCGCGCCACTGAGAAACGCCTCGACCAGTACGTCATTGTCGTGCTTAAACGCCATTTCCAGTGCGGCAGGCAGCGCGTTCAGATCGTTAACCCGGCTGATACCGACGCTGGAACCTTCACAGGCTGGCTTAACAAACAGTGGCAGACCCAGTGCTGCAATCGCCGCATTATTCTCTGCATCCAGTCCGGCATCGAACTGCTGACGCGTCAGCCACACAAATTTTCCTGACGGTAATCCGCGCCCCTGCCACAGCAGTTTGGTGCGCAGCTTATCCATGGTCACAGCCGATGCCATCACGCCGCTGCCGGTGTAAGGCAGCGTCAGAAACTCCAGCACCGCCTGCATCGTGCCGTCTTCTCCGCCCCGGCCATGCAACGCGATAAAGGCTTTGGTGAAGCCCTGCTCTTTCAGCGTCAGTACGGAAACGTCGCGGGTATCAATGCCATGCGCATCAATGCCCATTTCCCGCAGGCCAGCGACAACGGCCTGACCCGAGTTCAGTGAAACCTCACGCTCAGCTGAAGTCCCGCCCATTAAAACGGCTACTTTATCCGCCATGACGATCCTCCGCTTTGCGTTCCGGCTGAAGCCGGATGTCAGCCAGCTTGCGGGCGACCTTGCCGACGTTACCGGCACCCTGCACCAGAATCAGATCGTTGCCTGACAGCAGCGGTGCCAGCATCTCCGGCAGCGCGTCATGTTCCGGCACCAGAATCGGATCAACCTTGCCCCGATTGCGGATCGCACGGCACAGCGAACGGCTGTCGGCACCCGGAATCGCAGTCTCACCGGCGGAGTAGACATCCAGCATCAGCAAGACATCGACATGTGACAGCACGTTGGCGAAATCATCAAACAGATCGCGGGTGCGGCTGTAACGGTGCGGCTGAAACACCATCACCAGTTTTTTATCCGGCCAGCCTGCGCGAGCGGCTTTGATGGTCGCATCTACTTCGGTGGGGTGATGACCGTAATCATCCACCAGCATCGCGCTGCCCGGCTGTCCATTGACCGGCTCTGTCGGGAATTCACCCAGCAGATCAAAGCGACGGCCTGTCCCCTGGAAACTCTCCAGCGCCGCCAGAATGGCATTGTCTTCAATGCCCTCTTCACTGGCGACGGCGACGGCCGCTGCCGCATTCAGGGCGTTGTGACGACCCGGTGCGTTCAGCGTAATCTGCAGCGGTGCTTTGTCCTGACGGATCAGCGTAAAGTGCCCCTGCGCGCCACTCTGCTCGTAATTTTCGATGCGCAGATCAGCATCATCACTGAAACCGTAAGTGGTGATATGACGGCCCACGCGTGGGATCAGATCACGGATAACCGCATCATCCACACACATCACCGCACGGCCGTAAAACGGCAGATTGTGCAGGAAGTTAATAAACGTCTGCTTCAGGTTCTCAAAATCGCCCTGATAAGTGTCCATATGGTCAGCTTCGATGTTGGTCACAATCGCCACCATCGGCTGCAGATGCAGAAACGACGCATCGCTCTCGTCCGCTTCAGCAATCAGATACCGGCTGTTCCCCAGACGCGCATGGGTGCCTGCTGCTTTGACCAGCCCACCGTTCACGAAGGTCGGGTCAAGGCCCGCTTCCGCATAAATACTCGACACCATCGCCGTGGTGGTGGTTTTGCCATGGGTGCCCGCGACGGCGATGCCGTGACGGAAACGCATCAGTTCAGCCAGCATCTCCGCACGACGGATCACCGGGATACGCTGCTCACGCGCCGCCACCAGTTCAGGGTTGTCCTGCGCCACGGCGCTGGAAACCACCACGACGCTGGCATCGGTTACGTTTTCGGGGCGATGGTTAAAATAAATGGTGGCACCCAGCGCAATCAGGTTCTGTGTCACCGGGTTAGGGGCCAGATCTGAACCGCTGATATGGTAGCCTTCATTTGCTAACACTTCGGCAATACCGCCCATGCCAGCACCACCGATGCCGACAAAGTGGATGTGCCGGACGCGACGCATCTCGGGCACGATAGAACGCAGTTTTGCCAATTGTTGTGTATTCATCGCTCTCTGTTACCTGCTCTTTCAGTTTGTACCCGCTCCGGGTACAGGTCAGACACGCTGACCGGAATGATTACTTTGCGGCGCGAGCCACTTCCTGAGCGACCCGTTCAGTCGCATCGGGGATCGCCACCTGACGGGCCTGCTCAGCCATCGTCATCAGTGTTGCGCGATCCCAGTGGCGTAGCTGATCCGCTACAGCCTCCGCAGTAAATTGCGGCTGCTCAAAAATTCTGGCCGCGCCCGCTTTTTCCAGCGGCAGCGCATTCCAGTACTGCTGGCGATCTTTGTGCTGAAACGGCACGAAAATCGCCGGTAAACCGGCGGCAGCCACTTCGCTCACGGTTAACGCACCGGAGCGGCACACCACCACATCAGCCCAGGCGTAAGCAGCAGCCATATCATCAATAAACTCGGTCACCTTATGCTGCGTCTGACCGACCTGCTGATACGCTTTCTCTGTTTCCTGCAACGCGCCTTTACCGGTCTGATGCCACAGGGTGATCTCATCACCCACCAGCGCCGCTACCTGCGGCAGCGTCTGGTTCAGGATTCGCGCCCCCTGACTTCCGCCAATCACCAGCACCCGGATCGGGCCATGACGATCCATCAGACGTTGCGCGGGCAAAGGCAGCGCCAGCACGTCGGTGCGAACCGGGTTCCCCACCACGTCAGCGGCAGGAAATGCGCCCGGAAACGCCTGCAATACTTTTGTGGCGATTTTCGCCAGCCATTTGTTGGTCAGCCCGGCAATCCCGTTCTGCTCATGCAGCACCACCGGAATACCGCAGCTCCAGGCCGCTAAGCCGCCTGGCCCTGAAACGTAGCCGCCCATACCCAGCACGACATCCGGCTGCCAGGCTTTCATGATGCGGCGCGCCTGACGCCATGCAGTAAAGATACGCAGCGGTGCCAGCAGCAACGCTTTCATGCCTTTCCCCCGTAATCCGCTGATGCGGATGAAGTCGATGTCGATGCCATGCTTCGGCACCAGATCGGCTTCCATACGGTCGGCGGTGCCTAACCAGCGAACCTGCCAGCCCTGTTCCATCAGATGATGGGCGACAGCCAGACCGGGAAACACATGTCCGCCGGTTCCGCCTGCCATCACCATCAATCGCTTACCGCTCATCGACCACCTCGGGTAAACGCCTGCGCTTTCGCCAGGCGCGTTTCATAATCTATGCGTAACAAAAAGACGATGGCGGTCGACATAATGATCAGACTCGAACCACCGTAACTGATCAGCGGTAAGGTCAGGCCTTTGGTCGGTAACATACCGGCTGCCGCCCCGACGTTAACCAGCGCCTGGAAGCTGAACCAGACACCGATTGAACAGGCTAAAAAGCCGGAAAAACGCTGATCCAGTTCCAGAGCACGACGGCCAATCGACATCGCACGAAAAGCGACGAAGAATACCATTAAAAGTGCCAATACCACACCGACGTAGCCGAGTTCTTCCCCGATGATGGCGAAAATAAAGTCGGTATGCGCTTCCGGCAGATATTCCAGCTTTTGCACCGAGTTACCGAGCCCCTGCCCCCAGAATTCTCCGCGACCAAATGCCATCAGAGACTGCGTCAGCTGGTAGCCGCTACCAAACGGATCTTCCCACGGGTTCCAGAACGACGTCACACGGCGCATACGATAAGGTTCAGCAATGATCAGCAGAATCACCGCAAAAATGCCGGAGCCGATGATGGCCATGAACTGCCACAGCTTGGCACCCGCCAGGAACAGCATCGCCAGCGTGGTCACAAACAGCACGACCACCGTGCCGAGGTCCGGCTGAGCCAGCAGTAATACCGCCAGCACAACCATGACGCCCATTGGCTTACAGAAGCCCCAGAAGTTGTTGCGCACCTCTTCCACTTTGCGCACCAGGTAGCTGGCGAGATAGCAGAACAGGGAGAGCTTTGACAGCTCCGCAGGCTGGATACGCAGCGGTCCCAGCGCGATCCAGCGCGATGCACCGTTAACCGAGCTGCCGACCACCAGAACAATCAGCAGCATCGCAACCGTGACCATCAGCATCACGTTGCTGTAGCGCTGCCAGAAATCCATCGGCACCCGCAGCGTGACCAGTGCCATACCCAGCGCCAGCGCGATGTAGAAAGCGTCACGCTTGGCGAAATAAAAGAGGTCGTCATTCAGACGCTGCCCCACCGGCATAGACGCCGAGGTCACCATCACAAAACCAATCACCGCCAGGCCCAGCGTCAGCCATAACAGGGTGCGGTCATAGAGCACCAGCGAGGTGTCATCGCTTTCGCGTGCGCCCATGACCCAGTCTTTCAGGCGTCCTGAGAAATAACCCGCCAGTCCGGCGCCAGGAATACGCATCAGCTCAGCTCCTTCGCCAGTTGCGCAAACTGCTCGCCGCGCTGCTCAAAGTTACGGAACTGATCAAGGCTGGCACAGGCGGGCGACAGCAGAACCATATCGCCGGCTTTGACCTGCGGCGCGATCTGCTCCATCGCCTGTCGCAGGGTCTCCGTGCGCACAGCGATGTCAGGACGCAGCGCGGCCAGCGCATCGCCGTCACGGCCAAAGCAGTAAAGGCGCACATTGTCGCCCTGCAGCCGGGGGGTCAGCGGCGTAAAATCGGCTGACTTACCATCACCGCCCAGCAGCAGCCACAGCGTTCCGCTCACCTGCAGGCCATTCAGCGCCGCTTCGGTGCTGCCAACGTTGGTGGCTTTGGAGTCATTAATCCAGCGCACGCCCTGATGCTCATGCACCAGCTGGAAGCGATGCGCCAGGCCGGTAAAGTGCGTTAAGGCTGCCAGGCTGGAGGCGCGTGGCAGGCCCACCGCGTCGGCCAGCGCCAGCGCGGCGAGCGCGTTGGTGTAGTTATGCTGACCCACCATCTTCATTTCAGCGGTGTTCAGCACCTTCTCGCCTTTCACCCGCAGCCAGATACTGCCCTGCTGCTTGTTAAGGTGGTAGTCACCAAAATCGATACCAAAGCTGACACAGCGCTTATCTGCACCACGAACCGGCATCGTCAGCGCATCATCGGCGTTAACAATGCAGATCTGTGCATTCTCATAGACCCGCAGCTTGGCCGCACGATACTGCTGCATACCCAGCGGGTAGCGATCCATATGATCTTCGGTGACGTTAAGCACGGTTGCCGCCGCCGCTTTCAGGCTGTGCGTGGTCTCAAGCTGGAAGCTGGAAAGCTCCAGCACATAAAGTTGCGCCGGGGATTGCAGCAGACTCAGCGCGGGCAGACCAATATTGCCGCCGACGCCCACCTGCCAGCCTGCGGCTTTCGCCATTTCACCCACCAGCGTGGTCACGGTGCTTTTACCGTTGGAGCCGGTAATCGCTACGATGGGTGCCTGCGCCTCGCGGCAGAACAGCTCAATGTCACCGACGATTTCAATCCCGGCGTCTACCGCTTCGCTGAGAATCGGATGCGCCAGCGCGACGCCAGGGCTGGCGACAATCAGATCGGCCGCCAGTAACCAGTCGCCATTAATGCCGCCCAGATGGCGTTCAACCTGTCCGGGCAATTTATCCAGCCCCGGCGGCGAGACACGGGTGTCCATCACGCGAGGCGTCACGCCCTGCGCTAAAAAGAAATCAACACAGGAGAGCCCGGTCAGGCCCAGTCCGATGATGACAACTTTTCTACCCCGATAGTCAGCCATGATTAACGCACCTTCAGCGTGGCCAGGCCAATCAGCACCAGCATTAGCGAAATAATCCAGAAACGCACAATGACGCGCGGTTCCGGCCAGCCCTTGAGTTCATAGTGGTGATGGATCGGTGCCATGCGGAAAATACGCTGGCCGCGCAACTTGAACGATCCCACCTGCAGGATCACCGACAGCGTTTCAACCACAAACACGCCGCCCATGATCACCAGTAAAAATTCCTGACGCAGTAACACCGCGATGGTTCCCAGCGCGCCGCCTAAAGCCAGTGAGCCGACGTCGCCCATAAAGACCTGAGCCGGATAGGTGTTGAACCACAGGAAGCCCAGCCCTGCCCCGACGATGGCGGTACAGACAATCACCAGCTCACCGGCGTGACGCAGATAAGGGATATGAAGATATTCAGCAAACTTCACGTTCCCGGTTGCCCAGGCAACCAATGCAAAGCCTGCGGCGACAAAGACGGTTGGCATAATCGCCAGACCGTCCAGGCCATCGGTCAGATTGACCGCGTTACCTGTTCCGACAATCACAAAGTAGGCCAGCAGCACATAAAACAGGCCTAACTGCGGCATGATGTCTTTGAAGAACGGCACGACCAGTTGGGTTGCAGGGGTGTCTTTGCCCGCCGCATAAAGCCCGAACGCCACGCCCAGCGAAATCACCGACATCCAGAAATATTTCCAGCGGGCGATCAGGCCTTTGGTGTCTTTGCGCACCACTTTGCGGTAGTCATCGACAAAGCCGATGATGCCAAAGCCCACTAACACGAACAGCACGCACCAGACATACGGATTCGACGGATACGCCCACATCAGCACCGAAATGGTAATGGAGGTCAGAATCATGATGCCGCCCATGGTGGGCGTCCCGCGCTTACTGAAATGCGATTCCGGGCCGTCATTGCGGACGACCTGGCCAATCTGTAACTTCTGCAGCCACGCGATAAGGCGCGGCCCCATCCAGAGCGAGATAAATAATGCGGTCAGCAGGCTGACAATGGCGCGAAACGTCAGATAGGAAAAGACGTTAAAGCCCGAATAAAAAGCGACCAGATGTTCGGCCAGCCAAACTAACATGTTCCTTTCTCCTGTAAACTTTGTACTACCTGCTCCATGGCGGCACTACGTGAACCTTTAATCAGCACGGTAATTTCTGAGTGTTCGGACAACAGCTGGCGCAAACGTTCAGTCAGCGCCGTCTTATCGCTGAAATGTTCGCCAACTCCGCTACTTTCACTGATGAAATGGCTGAATTTCCCGCAGGTCAGTACACGGTCAATGCCTGCACCGCGTGCCGCCTCGCCAATTTCGCGGTGGCATTTTTCGGTCTCTTCGCCCAGCTCCGCCATATCACCCGCGACCAGCACCTGGTAACCTGGCATCTCTGACAGAACCTGAACGGCTGCGGTCATCGATCCGACATTAGCGTTGTAGCTGTCATCCAGCAGCAGTTGATGCGCAGAGAGGCGAACCGGGAACAGGCGACCAGGCACCGACTGCAGATTTTTCAGTCCCTGCTGAACGGCGCTCAGCGGCGCATCCACTGACAGAGCCAGTGCCGCCGCCGCCAGGGCGTTAGCGATGTTATGACGACCCGGCAACGGCAGTATTATCTCTGCTTCGCCACGCGGCGTTTGCATCACGAAATGGGTGCCGTCCTGAGCAATGCGGATATCACGGGCAGAGAAATCACACTCTGCCGCCTGCGGTGAGAAACGCCACACGGTTTTATCCTGCAACGCGGTCTGCCAGTTCGGCCAGTCATTGCTCTCCTCATTGAGAATCGCAATGCCGTCAGCCGGTAAGCCCTGGAAAATTTCGCCCTTGGCTTTGGCAACACCCGCCAGTGAGCCAAAGCCCTCCAGATGCGCTGCAGCCAGATTGTTTACCAGCGCACTTTCGGGTTTCACCAGGTCGGTGGTGTAGGCGATTTCGCCCTGATGATTAGCACCCAGCTCGATAACCGCATACT
This sequence comes from Pantoea sp. GD03673, assembly GCF_029844725.1. Lineage (GTDB taxonomy): Bacteria > Pseudomonadota > Gammaproteobacteria > Enterobacterales > Enterobacteriaceae > Pantoea. Next base: position 431,002 of record NZ_JAOCKJ010000005.1, on the reverse strand, counting down.
GATGTTCTGCGGTCAGGCGTACCAGCGTCATCGGCACGCCGTAATCGTTGTTAAGATTGCCTGCCGTGTAGAGGGTTTCGCCGCACTGACGCAGAATCGCTGCCGTCATCTCTTTAACCGAGGTTTTGCCAGAGGAGCCCGTCAGCGCCACTACGCGGGCTGTGGACTGCTGACGAACCCAGGCACCGAGTCGGCCAAAGGCAACACGGGTATCTTCCACCACCACCTGCGGCACATTAACAGGTAAATGCTTACTTACCAGCAATGCCTTTGCACCATTAGCGATGGCATCTCCGGCAAAGTCATGGGCATCAAAACGTTCACCTGCCAGCGCGACAAACAGGCTGCCCGCCGTCACTTTACGGGTATCGGTGGTCACCTCATTCAGGGTCAAATCGCTGCCGTGCAGCGTGCCGCCGGTGATTTTCGCCAGGGTTGTTAATGAAACCGGAATCATGCTGCGCCTCCCAGCAGTGCCGCAACCGTGGCACGATCGGAGTAGTCGAGACGACGGTTGCCGATGATCTGATAATCCTCATGGCCTTTGCCCGCCACCAGCACGATATCGTCAGGCTGCGCCTGCATAATGGCGTTGGTGACCGCTTGCGCCCGGCCGGACACGACGCGGGCGCGGCCCGGGTCCAGCAAACCGGTCAGAATATCCTGGACGATCGCCTGCGGATCTTCGCTGCGCGGATTGTCGTCTGTAATGACAACCACATCGGCAAACTGTTCAGCAATTGCCCCCATCAACGGGCGTTTGCCTTTATCACGGTCGCCACCGCAGCCAAACAGGCACCAGAGCTTGCCTTTGCAGTGCAGACGTGCCGCTTCCAGCGCTTTTTCCAGCGCATCCGGGGTATGGGCATAATCCACCACGACCGTCGGTTTTCCTGCGGCACTGAAGACTTCCATTCGCCCGTTAACCGGCTGCAAACGGGGTGCAACGCTTACCAGCGTCGCCAGCGGATAATCGAGTGACAGCAGGGTCGCCAGCGCCAGCAGCAGATTGCTGACGTTGAAGGCACCCATCAGCGGGCTGTCGATTTCACCGTTGCCCCAGCTGGAGCTGAAGCGAACATGTGCGCCGTTGTCGTGATACTCAACCGCATCGGCTTTGAGCCAGCGGCCGTGGCAGCCCGGCTGGAGGTTATCCTCCATGGTAACGGCAACCGCATCAGGTAAGCGCGCCAGCCAGCGGCGGCCCACTTCATCATCCGCGTTAAGAATGGCCTGCCCCACCTGATGCTCAGAAAACAGCAGCCATTTGGCTGACTCATAACCCGACATATCACCGTGGTAATCGAGGTGATCGCGACTGAGATTGGTGAAGACGGCCGCAGCAAACGGCAGAGCCGCGACGCGATGCTGCACCAGGCCGTGTGACGAGACTTCCATGGCGGTCAGGGTCGCCCCTTTTTCAGCGAGTTCGTGCAGCATATGCTGAACGTCGACCGCTGAACCGGTCGTATTCTCTGCAGCGGCTAAGTGCCCCACCAGCCCATTGCCGACGGTGCCCATGACCGCACTGGTCTCACCCAGCAGCGTCGCCCACTGCGCCAGCAACTGGGTGGTCGTGGTTTTACCGTTGGTGCCGGTAACGCCAATCAGCGTCTGCTTTTCGCCCGGTTGCTGATAAAAACGGCCCGCTAAAGCCGACAGCCGCTGAGGCAGCTGCGCCAGATAGATAACCGGTACGCCGTGCATTTCACGGATTTCGCCGTCGACCGCTTCACCTTCAGCTTCGGCCACGACCGCAGCGACGCCCTGCGCAATCGCCTGCGGAATGAAACGGCGGCCATCAACCTGGTGGCCTGCAACAGCGACAAACAGATCGCCAGACGCCGCAATGCGGCTATCCAGTGTCATGTCACGCAGTGGGCGCGCCGGCGCGCCTGGCACCCAGGGGCCGAGTAAGTCGCGCAGGTTACGATCTGTCACTTGATTCCTCACTTCTGTTAGTCACCAACTCATTCCTGTCATTGGTCGGCAACGCGTCCGGCTCGATGTTCATGGTGCGCAGTACGCCACCCATGATGGCACCAAACACCGGTGCAGAAACCGCACCACCGTAATACTTGCCAGCCTGGGGATCGTTGATCACCACCACCAGCGCGAATCGGGGATGACTGGCAGGCGCAACGCCTGCGGTATAAGCAATGTATTTATTGACGTAGCGTCCGTCCGGTCCGACCTTTTTCGCCGTACCGGTTTTTATCGCAATGCGATAGCCCTTGATGGCCGCTTTGACGCCCCCCCCACCAGGCAGCGCCACGCTCTCCATCATGTGCATCACGGTTTTCACCAGTGACGCATCGAAAACGCGCTGCCCCGCGACGGGCGGATCCACTTTGGTGATCGACAGCGGGCGATTAATGCCATAGCTGCCAATCGTTGCGTAGACTCGCGCTAACTGTAACGGCGTTACCATTAGCCCGTAGCCGAAAGAGAAGGTGGCCCTCTCTATGTCAGACCACCGTTGTTTTTTAGGGTATAAGCCACTGCTTTCCCCGACCAGCCCCAAATTGGTCGGTTTGCCCAGTCCAAAGCGCGCGTAAGTTTCTACCAGCGCTGAGGAAGGCATCGCTAACGCCAGACGTGAAACACCGACGTTACTCGACTTCTGTAAAACCCCTGTCAGGGTCAATTCGTTGTAGCGCGCCACGTCTTTGATCTCATGACCATTGACGCGGTACGGCACGGTGTTCAGGACGCTGTTTTCTCTGACCACGCCGCGCTGCAGCGCTGTCATCACCACCATCGGCTTCACGGTAGAACCCGGTTCGAAAATGTCGGTGATTGCGCGGTTACGCATCAGATCTTTTGGGGTGTTGGTGAGATTGTTCGGGTTGTAAGCCGGACTGTTGGCCATCGCCAGCACTTCACCGGTATTCACATCGACCAGCACCGCCGTGCCCGACTCCGCTTTGTTAAAGGCGACAGCGTTATTCAGCTCGCGGTAAACCAGCGCCTGCAACCGTTCATCAATACTCAGGGTCAGGTTATGGGCGGCCCGGCTGTCTACGGAAGAGATATCTTCAATCACGCGACCATAACGATCTTTGCGCACCGTCCGCTCGCCCGGCGCACCGGTCAGCCACTTATCAAAACTCTTCTCAATGCCTTCAATGCCCTGCCCGTCGATATTGGTAAAGCCAATCAGATGGGAGGTGACCTGCCCGGCAGGATAGTAACGGCGGGACTCTTCACGCAGATGAATACCGGGAAGTTTGAGTTTTTTGACATAGTCGCCGATGGCCGGATTGACCTGACGCGCCAGATAGACAAAGCGGCCTTTGGGGTTGGCATTCACGCGGGCAGCCAGTTGATCAAGCGGGATGGAAAGTGCATCGGACAACGCCTTCCAGCGGCTATCCAGCGTGACGCCGCCACCCGCATGCAGCTCTTTTGGATCAGCCCAGATAGCATTAACCGGTACACTGACTGCCAGCGGGCGTCCGGCGCGATCGCTGATCATGCCGCGTGAGGTCGGCACAGCCTGAACACGCAGCGATCGCAGATCGCCCTCTTTGACCAGCTTGCCGGGATTAATCACCTGCAGCCAGGCCACACGCGACAGCAAACCGCCCAGCGCCAGTAAAATACAGCCGCACAGCAACGCAAAACGCCAGCTTACAAAGCTGGCTTTATCTTCCGGTTTCTTCAACTTCAGCGTTCTGCCTGTGCCGCTCATTCGCTATCTGAAATCCTTATTTCTGCACCACGATATTTTCTTGTGAAGGATCAACGTGCTGCAATTGCAGCTTCTCGGTGGCGATCCGTTCAACCCGGCTGTGGTCGCCCAGCGCATTTTCTTCCAGAATCAGGTTACGCCACTCGATATCCAGCGCGTCACGCTCCAGCACCAGCTGTTCGCGCTGCGCGGTCAACAGTCGCGTTTTATGGGTAGTGGTCACCACCAGCACGGCAGACACCACCACAGCGATCAGCAACAGCACCGGAATCTTGCCCTTTCGCAGCAAATCCCCGCCGATGACGGCGGGCAGACTGTGGCGCTCGTTACCGATCATGCGTCGGTTTTCTCCGCGATGCGTAATACCGAACTGCGCGCACGTGGGTTCTCAGAAACTTCAGCGTCACCCGGCGACATTTTGCCGAGCAGCTTCAGTTCACGCCCGCCGAGAGCACGCAGCTGATGTTCAGTCATGGGTATCCCGGCAGGCACCTGCGGCCCGCGACTCTGATCGCGCATAAAGCGCTTCACCAGCCGATCCTCCAGTGAATGGAAGCTGATGACAGAGAGGCGACCCTGCGGTGCCAGCACCTCAACCGCCCCTTTCAGAGCAATATCGATCTCTTCCAGTTCGCTGTTAATCCAGATACGAATCGCCTGGAAGCTGCGTGTGGCCGGGTGCTTAAACTTATCTTTTACCGGCATGGCGACAGAGATCACCTCCGCCAGCTCCCGGGTGCGGGTCATCGGCTGCTCACGATTGCGCTCGACAATGGCACGGGCAATGCGTTTAGCGAATCGCTCTTCACCGAAGGTTTTCAGAACGAAAGCGATATCCGCTTCTTCCGCGTGCAGCAACCATTCCGCAGCGGAGTGACCGCGTGAAGGGTCCATTCGCATATCCAGTGGTCCGTCACGCATAAAAGAAAAGCCGCGTTCGGCGTCATCCAGTTGCGGTGATGAAACCCCCAGATCAAGCAAAATGCCGTCAATTTTTCCGACTAAATCCCGCTCAGCGACATACTCAGCCAGCGCGGAAAAAGGGCCATGAATAATTGAAAAACGCGGGTCGGTGATCTCAGCGGCAGCGGCGATAGCTTGCGGATCGCGATCGATGGCGATCAGCCTTCCCTTCTCTCCCAGTTGCGAAAGAATCAGGCGTGAATGGCCACCACGACCAAAAGTGCCGTCGATGTAAATACCGTCTTCCCTGATATTGAGGCCGTTAACCGCCTCATCCAACAGCACGGTGGTATGTTTGAAATTTTCCTGCATAGCTATAGCGACAAGTCCTGCAACCGCTCAGATAAAGGCTCCTGAGCCGACTGTTCTGCGTCAATATCGTCCCTGACTTGTTGATACCAGGTCTGTTCATCCCACAGCTCAAACTTGTTGAACTGTCCAACCAGCATCACTTCTTTGGTTAATTTTGCGTGCTGCCGAAGCGTATTTGCCAGCAGCAGGCGGCCTGCATTGTCCATCTGACATTCACTGGCATGTCCCAGCAGCAGACGCTGCACGCGGCGCTCAAGTGGATTCATACTGGAAAGGCGTGCCAGCTTTTTTTCAATGATTTCCCATTCGGGCAGGGTATAAAGCAACAGGCATGGCTGGTGGAGGTCGATGGTACAGACCATCTGCCCCTGAGATTCCCCAATCAGCAAATCGCGATATCGCGTGGGTACGGCGAGCCGCCCTTTGCTGTCGAGATTGACTAACGTTGCTCCGCGGAACATGCCAGTCTCTCCTCCTGGTCACCCGTTTACGCCACTTTATCCCACTTTTTACCACGAAACGAGTTTAAGGATCCCATGAAATCCTTGTCAAGCCGGAGCGGTAGCTGAATATCACTCTTTACAGAGCGAAAAATTAATCTCAGGTGGCGACGTAAACCAATAAAAAGGAAAATTAAAAAATTAAGCCAATGAATACCTGAATAAAAAAAGTATCGCGGAAAAAAACGACTAAAAATGAAACACTATGACGTGCTGAATATTTATCGTAGTTTCTGAGACAGCGGCGGCATTTTAGGGGATTTCCGAAAGGAAGCACAGCGGCTTAAGGCCGGACGGGGCAGGAAGTTTGTTGAAGTTGTAAGCAGATAATAAAAATAAGCCTTTCGACATTGTTAGATTTGATGAGCAGAATTTACGCTTTTTTACGTCGACCTGTTTATTTAATCAGTAATTCACGTAATTAAAATGGGCGGGCAGCGTAATACTGCCCCGTTACTCATTTAACCTTTCTGCTTAATTGTCCGCGACGGTATAAATTACGACGAATGCGGGTTAAACCCGGTTTTGGTTTTCTGGGTTCATCCAGCGAGGCTAAAACTAATTCCAGCACGCGTTCTGCCACGTCACGGTGACGCTGACCCACGGCCAGTACCGGACACTCAAGAAAGTCCAGTAATTCGTGGTCGCCAAAGGTGGCAATCGCCAGTTCAGTCGGCAGCCGCCCGTCACGTTTCAGCGTGACATCCATTACGCCCTGCAGCAGACCAAATGAGGTGGTAAAAAGCGCCTCCGGCATCGGGTGATCTTCAAGGTATTTTTCAAACAGTGCTGCTGCGGCTGTGCGTTCGAAGCTGTTGCAGTAGATGTAGTCGATCGGGCGCGGATCGTCTTTCCAGGCTTCGCGGAAGCCCATCTCACGCAGGAAGCTCACTGACAGTTCAGGTAACGCGCCGAGGAACAGCACATTTTTGACCTCTAGCTGACGCAGTTCAGCTGCCAGTGTCTGCGCATCGTCCTGATCGGCACCCACGACGCTGGTGAAATGCTCACGATCCAGCGCACGGTCTAACGCAATAATCGGCAGGGGGTCGTTAATCCAGCGCTGATAAAAAGGATGCTCTGGCGGGAGTGAGGTAGAGACGATAATCGCATCCACCTGGCGCTGTAACAGATGTTCAATGCAGCGCATCTCGTTATCGGGCTGATCTTCAGAACAGGCGATAAGCAGTTGATAGCCCCGCTGACGCGCCTGTCGCTCCAGATAGTTCGCAATACGGGTATAGCTGGTATTTTCCAGATCGGGAATGACCAACCCAATAGAGCGCGTTCGCCCGGCGCGCAGCCCGGCAGCCACTGCATTAGGGTGATAATTATGCTCACGTACCACCGCCATGACTTTCTCAACGGTTTTGTCGCTGACACGATACTGCCGCGCTTTGCCATTGATGACATAACTGGCCGTGGTGCGCGACACGCCTGCCAAACGCGCAATTTCATCCAGTTTCACGATAACCCCACCATCAAATCCGCTTTAACGGCAAAAATAGCCGCAGTTAAGCTATGGATAACTTATAACTCTCATCTAACAGCAGAAAAGTGCGCGGAGCAACCGCTTTTCTGAATGTAACTCGCCTTGCGCATAAAAAATAAAAAAACCCGGCATTTCGCCGGGTTAGGTGAGGATTAATGATGACGGAGCGTGATTAACGCATGATGCGATCGCCGCGTGAAACGCCCACGATACCGGAGCGCGCCACTTCAACAATTTCGGCGACATCGCGAACGGTATTCAGGAAGGCGTCCAGTTTGTCACTGGTGCCCGCCAGCTGAACCGTGTACAGCGTCGGCGTCACGTCGATGATCTGACCGCGGAAGATCTCGGCGTTGCGCTTCACCTCTTCACGGCCATACCCGCTGGCCTGAATCTTCACCAGCATAATTTCCCGTTCAACATAGGCACCCTGCCCCAGCTCGGTGACGCGCAGTACATCCACCAGCTTGTGCAGCTGTTTTTCGATCTGCTCCAGCACCTTCTGATCGCCCACCGTCTGAATGGTCATCCGCGACAAGGTCGGATCGTCAGTCGGTGCCACGGTCAGGCTTTCAATGTTATAGCCGCGCTGTGAGAACAGGCCGACGACACGGGATAATGCGCCGGATTCGTTCTCCAGCAGAACTGATAAAATGCGACGCATAATTATGTCCTCTCCGTTTTACTTAACCACATCTCATCCATGCTGCCACCGCGAATCTGCATCGGGTAAACATGCTCGCTACCGTCAACGGTGACATCCACAAACACCAGACGCCCCTTCGCCAGGGTGTCCAGCGCCAGCGTCAGTTTCTCTTCCAGCTCAGCCGGATGCTCTATCGCAATGCCAACATGACCGTAGGCTTCCGCCAGGCGCACGAAATCAGGCAGCGACTCCATATAAGACTGGGAGTGACGACCAGAGTAGATCATGTCCTGCCATTGTTTCACCATGCCCAGCACCCGGTTATTCAGGTTCAGCACCAGCACTGGCAGATCGTACTGCAGCGCGGTGGAAAGCTCCTGAATGTTCATCTGGATACTGCCATCGCCCGTTACACAGATGACGGTCTCTTCCGGCAGCGCCATTTTCACGCCCAGCGCCGCAGGCAGGCCAAAGCCCATGGTGCCCAGACCGCCGGAGTTGATCCAGCGGCGCGGTTTATCGAAGGGATAATAAAGCGCCGCAAACATCTGGTGCTGGCCAACATCCGAGGTGACATACGCATCGCCTTTGGTCAGACGGCTGATGGTTTCAATCACGGCCTGCGGCTTGATTTTGTCGCTGGTGCGATCAAATTCCAGGCAGTGACGACTGCGCCAGCCTTCGATCGCCTGCCACCACTCGTGCAGGCTCTCAGCACGCGATGGCGTGTCGCTTTGCGCCAGCAACTCCAGCATCTGCTGCAACACCTGTTTTGCATCGCCCACAATCGGGATATCCGCCGCGACCGTTTTAGAAATAGAGGTAGGGTCGATGTCGATGTGCATTACCGTGGCGTTGGGACAATATTTCGCCAGATTGTTGGTTGTGCGGTCATCGAAACGAACACCGATGCCAAAAATAAGGTCGGTATTGTGCATCGTCATGTTGGCTTCATACGTACCGTGCATACCGAGCATGCCCACGCACTGACGATGCGTACCCGGGAACGCGCCCAGGCCCATCAGCGAGGTCGTCACCGGAATATTCAGGCTTTCTGCCAGCTGTAACAGTTCCGCTTCGCAGCCTGCGGTAATGGCACCGCCACCGGCATAGATGACCGGCTTCTTCGCGGCCAGCAACGTCGTCAGCGCACGCTTAATCTGCCCTTTATGGCCCTGAATGGTCGGGTTGTAAGAGCGCATGCTCACTGACTCCGGCCAGTGATAAGGCAGCTTGTTGGCTGGATTCAGAATATCTTTTGGCAGGTCGATCACCACCGGTCCGGGACGTCCGCTGGAAGCCAGCCAGAACGCTTTTTTCAGTACGGTTGGGATCTCTTCAGTGCTTTTCACCAGGAAGCTGTGCTTCACCACCGGACGAGAGATGCCGACCATGTCGCACTCCTGAAAGGCGTCATAGCCAATCAGCGACGAGGGAACCTGACCCGACAGGATCACCAGCGGAATCGAGTCCATATAGGCGGTGGCGATACCGGTAATCGCATTGGTCGCACCGGGTCCGGAAGTGACCAGTACCACACCCACTTCGCCCGTGGCGCGTGCCAGGCCGTCAGCCATATGCACTGCGCCCTGCTCATGGCGCACCAGAATGTGATCGATACCCCCGACGGTTTGCAGCGCATCATAGATATCTAAAACTGCGCCACCCGGATAACCGAATACCTGCTTAACGCCCTGATCGATTAACGAACGGACGACCATTTCGGCTCCTGACAACATCTCCATCTTCTGCCTCCAGGCTTCAGGACCCGGCTCGGTTACAACGCCTTTACAGGCGTACCACGTTGCCCTGGTACCTGCTTTGCCAATCAAAATCTTGTGTTTATGCACGACAGCGAAAACCTGCGTCGCTGTCCTGTGACAGAAATATCTGTCGGGTTCATTGTTCTGAGAGTAGGTCAATTACCATAACCGCAGTTAACCGGGCAGGCAAACCGCAAACCCGCGTAAATTAAAAGGCCGGGGCGTAAAGGCTCTGCCCGATAAGAATTGGCTGCGCGGATTAAACTAATTACGTTGCAGAACCGCAGACGAAAATGCTGGGTAAGAAATTATTTTCAGCGTGATATAAGAAATAACGAAAACTTATTACCGGCTGCAATAGCCCACAATCCCCTGACACTTTTCTTTTCTGGCGTAATTAACCAGGAAATTACTCAGGTACACGTGATTATGCTAGCCAGAAGGTGATAAATCCTGTCACCCCGCAGAAAGGCAGCCAAATAAATACATTTAATTTCAATAAATTAAATTCAAACCCGTGCCATAAAAGCACGCATTGCGGTGCTGATGGCCTCCGCAGCCACTGAAGCGCTGTTCATTACGCTGCCTGACCGGTAAATAACAGAATATCTTTCTCTGCCGCCTCAGAAAATACCCCTGCACTGAAGGTTGACATCACGGAATGATTCCAGTACCAATATGTACAGCACAACATTTTATAAGGTTTGAATCCATGTTTCGTTCTGTTCGCCTTCTCGGTCTACTACTAAACGCACTCAGCTTGCGCGGTAGACTTGTGGGCGGAATCAAACACTGATTCAAACCTGCTGAAAGTTAAAAACCCGCGCCTGTCGCGGGTTTTTTTATGCTCGTTGCCAGGCCCGAAAAAGCATAAGGATGAATACGATGAGCCAGCAAGTCATTATTTTCGATACCACTCTGCGCGACGGTGAGCAGGCATTACAGGCCAGCCTGAGTGTGAAAGAAAAATTGCAGATTGCCTTAGCGCTGGAGCGTATGGGCGTGGATGTGATGGAAGTTGGCTTCCCGGTCTCTTCACCGGGCGACTTTGAGTCAGTACAGACCATTGCCCGCACCATTAAAAACAGCCGGGTCTGCGGACTGGCGCGCTGTGTGGAAAAAGATATTGATGCCGCGTACGAATCTCTGCGCGTTGCCGAAGCCTTCCGTATCCATACCTTTATCGCGACGTCTCCGATGCACATCGCCACCAAATTGCGCAGTACACTGCCAGAAGTCATTGAGCGTGCGGTGCATATGGTGAAACGTGCGCGTAACTACACCAGTGACGTTGAGTTCTCCTGTGAAGATGGCGGCCGCACGCCAATTGATGATCTGTGCCGGATGGTGGAAGCCACGATCAACGCCGGTGCAACCACCATCAACATCCCGGATACCGTTGGCTACACCCTGCCAGGCGAATATGCCCACATCATCAGTGAGCTGATGAACCGCGTTCCCAATATCGATAAAGCGATTATCTCTGTTCATACCCACGATGACCTGGGGATGGCAACCGGTAACGCCCTGGCTGCCGTTCAGGCAGGCGCACGTCAGGTTGAAGGGACAATGAATGGCCTGGGTGAACGTGCCGGTAACTGTGCGCTGGAAGAGGTGATCATGGCGATTAAAACCCGTCAGCAGATTATGAATGTGCACACCCAAATCAATCATCAGGAAATCTACCGTACCAGCCAGATGGTCAGCCAGATCTGCAATATGCCGATCCCGGCTAACAAGGCCGTCGTCGGCTCCAACGCTTTTGCCCACTCATCCGGTATTCATCAGGATGGCGTGCTGAAGAACCGCGAGAACTATGAAATCCTGACGCCGGAGTCGATCGGCTTACACAAAATCCAGCTGAACCTGACCTCGCGTTCTGGTCGTGCGGCGGTTAAACATCGCATGGAAGAGATGGGCTATGCCGAGCAGGATTACAATCTGGATACGCTGTATGACGCCTTCCTGAAGCTGGCCGATAAAAAAGGTCAGGTCTTCGATTACGACCTGGAAGCGCTGGCCTTCATCAATAAGCAGAATGAAGAGCCGGAGCATTTCCAGCTGCACGAATTTAACGTCCAGACCGGTTCCGGCATCACCGCCACCGCCTCTGTTAATCTGGGCTGCGGCGATGTCGCTAAGTCGGATGCCGCCACCGGTAACGGTCCGGTTGACGCGGTCTATCAGGCCATTAACCGCATTACCCAGTTCGATGCTGAACTGGTGAACTACAAACTGACGGCTAAAGGCCACGGCGAGAATGCGCTGGGTCAGGTCGATATCGTCGTGAGCTACAACGGCCGCAAGTTCCACGGCATTGGTCTGGCGACCGATATCGTCGAGTCCTCCGCTAAAGCGATGGTCAACGCCCTGAACAATATCTGGCGTGCCCGTCAGGTTGAACAAGAATTGCAGCGCAAATTTAAAGATCAGAAGGAAACCGTATAACCATGTCCACCTCATCTCATATCGCAGTTTTACCCGGTGACGGTATCGGCCCGGAAGTGATGGCGCAGGCTATGAAAGTGCTGGATGCCATTCGTCAGCGCTTTGATATGCAGATTACGACCCAGGAATATGCGGTCGGCGGCATTGCTATCGATCAGCACGGCGAACCGCTGCCGCCCGCAACCGTTGCAGGCTGCGAGCAGGCCGACGCCATCCTGTTTGGTTCCGTTGGCGGTCCGAAGTGGGAACATTTACCGCCCGCCTCACAGCCGGAACGCGGTGCGCTGCTGCCGCTGCGCAAACATTTTAAGCTGTTCAGTAACCTGCGTCCGGCTGCACTCTACAGCGGACTGGAAGCTTTCTGCCCGCTGCGCAGCGACATCGCCGCGAAGGGCTTCGACATTCTGTGCGTGCGTGAACTGACCGGCGGCATCTATTTTGGTCAGCCGAAAGGCCGTGAAGGCAGCGGCCCGGAAGAGCGTGCTTTCGATACCGAGGTCTATCACCGTTTCGAAATTGAGCGCATCGCCCGTATCGCATTTGAATCGGCGCGCAAACGTCGCAACAAAGTCACCTCGGTTGATAAAGCCAACGTGCTGCAGACCTCGGTAATGTGGCGTGAAATCGTTAATGAAGTGGCTAAAGATTACCCGGACGTGCAGCTGAGCCACATCTACATCGATAACGCCACTATGCAGCTGATCAAAGACCCGTCGCAGTTTGACGTGCTGCTCTGCTCCAACCTGTTTGGCGATATCCTTTCTGATGAGTGCGCCATGATTACCGGCTCGATGGGGATGCTGCCCTCCGCCAGCCTGAACGAAGCGGGCTTTGGCCTGTTCGAACCGGCGGGGGGTTCAGCGCCGGATATCGCCGGTCAGAATATCGCTAACCCGGTCGCCCAGATTCTGTCGCTGTCGCTGCTGCTGCGCTACAGCCTGAATGCCGATGCGGCTGCCGACAGTATCGAACGCGCCATCAGCCACGCGCTGGAACAGGGCTACCGTACCAAAGATTTAGCCGGTGATGGCCCAGCGGTCAGCACAGATGAGATGGGCAGCATCATTGCCCGCTTTATCGCCGAGGAAAAATAAAAAAATGAAAACCTTATACCAGAAGTTATTTGATGCACATGTCGTCCACGAAGCGCCCAATGAAACGCCGTTACTCTACATCGATCGTCACCTGATCCATGAAGTGACCTCGCCACAGGCGTTTGATGGTCTGCGTGCGCACGGCCGTAAAGTCCGTCAGCCGGGCAAAACCTTTGCCACCATGGATCACAACGTTTCTACCCAGACCAAAGATATCAATGCGTCGGGCGAGATGGCGCGTATCCAGATGCAGGAGCTGATGAAGAACTGCGCCGAGTTTGGCGTACAGCTGTATGACCTGAATCACCCGTTCCAGGGCATCGTACACGTTATAGGTCCTGAGCAGGGTATGACGCTGCCGGGCATGACCATTGTGTGCGGCGACTCGCACACCGCGACGCACGGCGCATTTGGCTCGCTGGCCTTTGGTATCGGCACCTCTGAAGTTGAACATGTGTTTGCTACCCAGACCCTGAAACAGGGTCGGGCGAAAACCATGAAGATTGAAGTGCTGGGTCAGGCGTCTGCCGGCATTACCGCCAAAGATATCGTGCTGGCCATCATCGGCAAAACCGGCAGCGCAGGCGGCACCGGCTATGTGGTCGAATTCTGCGGCCCGGCAATTCAGGCGCTGAGCATGGAAGGTCGTATGACCCTGTGCAACATGGCGATTGAGATGGGGGCGAAAGCGGGCCTGGTGGCACCGGATGAGACCACCTTTAACTACCTGAAAGGCCGTCAGTTCTCTCCGCAGGGTGAGAAGTGGGAGCAGGCCGTGGATTACTGGCGCACGCTGAAATCCGATGAAGGCGCGACGTATGATGCGGTAGTGACATTGCATGCCGAAGAGATTGCCCCGCAGGTTACCTGGGGCACCAATCCGGGCCAGGTTATTGCCGTTGATCAGGCAATCCCGAATCCGGCCTCATTCGCCGATCCGGTTGAACGCGCCTCAGCGGAAAAAGCGCTGGCCTACATGAACCTGCAGCCGGGCATTAAACTGACCGATGTCGCGATTGATAAGGTGTTTATCGGCTCCTGCACCAACTCACGTATCGAAGATTTGCGTGCCGCGGCCGCCATCGCTAAAGGTCGCAAAGTTGCGCCGGGTGTCGTGGCGATGGTGGTGCCCGGTTCCGGCCCGGTAAAAGCGCAGGCTGAAGCGGAAGGTCTGGATAAAATCTTCCTGGACGCGGGCTTTGAATGGCGTCTGCCTGGCTGCTCAATGTGCCTGGCGATGAACAACGATCGTCTGAATCCGGGCGAGCGTTGCGCCTCAACCAGCAACCGTAACTTTGAAGGCCGCCAGGGCCGTGGTGGACGTACCCACCTGGTCAGCCCGGCGATGGCCGCGGCGGCTGCCGTGACCGGCCACTTTGCCGACATCCGTGAACTGACGACAGGAGCTTAAGTCATGGCGAATAAATTTACTCAGCACACCGGCATTATTGCGCCGCTGGATGCCGCGAACGTCGACACGGACGCCATCATTCCTAAGCAGTTTTTGCAGAAGGTGACCCGCACCGGTTTCGGCCAGCACCTGTTCCACGACTGGCGCTTTGAAGATGACGCTGGCACGGTGCCAACGCCCGGCTTTGTCCTGAACAAGCCTGAGTTCAAAGGCACCAGCATCCTGCTGGCACGCGAGAACTTTGGCTGTGGTTCTTCCCGTGAGCATGCGCCCTGGGCGCTGACCGATTTTGGTTTTCACGTGGTTATTGCGCCGAGCTTCGCGGATATCTTTTACGGCAACAGCTTTAACAACCAGCTGCTGCCGGTAAAATTAAGCGAAGAGGAAGTAGATGAGCTGTTCAGACTGGTTGCGGCCCAGCCTGGCATCAGCTTTACGGTCGATCTGGAAGCGCAGACGGTCACCGCAGGCGATAAAGTCTATCCGTTTGAACTCGACAGCTTCCGCCGCCACTGCATGATTAACGGCCTCGACAGCATTGGCCTGACGCTGCAGCACGAAGCGTCGATTTCGCAGTATGAGCAGAATCAGCCCACTTTCCTGCGCTGATTGAGTTAAAGCAGGGCGACCATCCGGTCGCCCTTCTCTTTTATACGTCGCGCACCCGCGCTGACATCACCAGCGCCACAATCGCCAGCCCGAATGCCAGCCAGTAAACCGCCTCATGCCCCAGCCGCTCACTCAGCGTGCCCTGAATCACCCCCGCCAGAATCATGCCGGTCGAGATGGAATTCGTGAACAGGGTGGTTGCCGCGCCGGGCCGGCCCGGCATAAGATCCTGAAACCACAACATTCCGATACCCGCAATAATCCCGACAAACACCGCGTTAAAGAGCTGTAATACCATCAGCGAGGTGCGGGAGTTGAATAGCACCAGCCCCAGATAAAACAGAACGCCCGCCGCAACCGCTACCAGCATTAACCGGCGCTTACCGATGCGACGGGCGTAATGACCGGCCAGCAGCATCACCGGGATCTCCAGCCCGGCGGCGGTCCCCATCAGCAGACCGGCCAGCTTCTCGGGCAGCCCCAGCGTGGTGCTGATATAAAGCGGCATATCAATGATATACATGGTGTTGCAGGTCCACATCACGACCGACGCGATGAACAGCAATCGCACATCCCGATCGCGCCAGCCACTGATCGGCAGCCCGCCGCTTTGCACCAGCGGCTGCGTACGCGGCACCGATGGCAGGGTGAACCAGACCAGCAGAATGCAGATCAGAAACAGCGCGGCAGCCACCATGAACAGCGTGACAAAGCCGTAGTTCAGCGCCAGCGCAAAAGAGAGCGGCGGCCCGATCACCCACGCCAGCGAAAGCTGCGCACGCATCACCGAACTGAACATGACCGCTTCACGCGCCGACTGATCGGCATATTCCCGCGCCAGTGCAAAAAGTTGAGGCATTGAGACGCTGGCCAGCGCCGACAGCAGCACACCCAGTGTGAGTAGCGTCAGGTAGTGACGGGTAAAGGCAAATAACAGCGCATTGATCAGCGCCATCAGGCAGCATAAGAGGATGATATGCCGACGGTCACCAACGCTGTCTGAGCGCTTTGCCACCAGCATACTCACCACGATACCGGCCACGGCATTGATGGTGAAAAACAGCCCCACCCAGAAGGGCCGTGCCTGCACCTCACGCGTCAGAAACAGGCTGAGTGTGGGTGCCTGCAGTGCGCCCGCGATGCCCAGCATGAACGAGGCGACCATAAAAGCGAGGTAAACCGGATTGATGCGGCGCTGCCGCGTTAACAGCGATTTCATACCGAAATCCCTTACAGAACAAACAGAGGGGAAAAAGAAGGGTAGACGATAACGCGCAACATGAAAAAAGCCAGCAGAGATCCTCTGCTGGCGGTGTAAATGCACCCTACTCAGAAAAACACTCTGCTGAACAGCACAGTGAGGGTCGAACGCCATTCACTGCTGAATGCCTCCCGCTCTTCCCATAGCGCAAAGTTTGCTCTTAAAATGGGGCAGAAAAAACAGAGCGCTTTTCACAGGGAGTTCCTCTTTTATGTCCTCATCACGTCTGAAGCAGCAGTTCATCCGGCTGTGGCAGAGCTGTCAGGGCCAGACGCAGGAGATTACGCTCAGCGAACTGGCCGATCTGCTGCACTGCTCGCGCCGCCATATGCGCAATCTGCTTAACCGGATGCAGGCCGCAGGCTGGCTGGTCTGGCAGGCTGAAGCGGGACGCAGCAAGCGTTCGCAACTCACCTTCTGCTACACCGGCCTGGCCTTGCAGCAGCAGCGTGCCGAGGATTTGCTGGCGCAGGATCGCATCGATCAACTGGTGCAGCTGGTGGGGGATAAAAATCAGGTGCGGCAGATGATTGGAGCGCACCTGGGGCGCAGTTTCCGGCAGGGCAAGCATATCCTGCGGGTGCTCTACTATCGTCCGCTGCTCAACCTGCTGCCCGGTTCGCCGCTGCGGCGTTCTGAAACCCATATTGCCCGCCAGATCTTTAATGGCCTGACGCGAATAAATGAGGAAAACGGGGAAATCGAGCCCGATATTGCCCACCACTGGCAGCGGACCTCCCCGTTTCACTGGCGCTTCTTTCTGCGTCCGGCGATTCGCTTCCATCACGGCAGAGAACTGGAGATGGAAGATGTGCTCGCCACGCTGGAGCGTCAGCGTTCCCATGCGCTCTTTTCCCATATTGCGCAAATCGACTCGCCCGCACCCTGGACGCTGGATATCCACTTAAGCCAGCCTGACGAAGGCTTGCCCTGGCTGCTGGGCAGCGTCAGTGCGATGATCCTGCCGCGTGAATGGCCGACGCTGCGCGACTTCGCCCGCCAGCCGGTCGGCACCGGTCCTTATCGGGTGATCCGCAATGAGCAGAGCCAGCTCAAAATCGAAGCGTTTGATGACTACTTCGGGTTTCGCGCCCTGATTGATGATGTCTCTATCTGGGTCCTGCCCGACATCAGCGATGAGCTGGTCTATGCCGGTGTCCGTCTGCAGGGCGACGGTGCCGATGAAGTTAAGGAGGAGAGCCGCCTTGAAGAGGGCTGCTACTACCTGCTGTTCGACCAGCGCTCAGAGCAGGGGCGCAACGAGGCGGTTCGGCGCTGGGTCAGCTATCTGTTTAACCCCATCGCCCTGCTCAATCACGCCGGTGTCGGCTATCAGCGCTACTGGTTCCCGGCTTACGGTCTGCTGCCGCGCTGGCATCACCGCCGGGACCTGACGCCAGTAGAAAAACCGCCCGGCTTAACTCATCTGACGCTGACCTGGTACAGTCAGCACGTTGAGCATGAGGGCATCGCCAATGCGCTGCGTCCGCTGCTGGCACAGCATGGCGTCACGCTGGAGACGCGCGAGATCAGCTACGAAAGCTGGTATCAGGGCGAGGCGGAGAGTGATATCTGGCTCGGCAGCGTGAACTTTACCCTGCCGCTGAATTATTCGCTGTTCGCGCAGCTTTACGAGATCCCGCTGCTGCATCACTGTCTGCCGATAGACTGGCACGGCGATGCTGCCCGCTGGCGTGAGAAAACGCTGCCGCTGGCCGAATGGAGCAAACAACTGGTCGACGAGGCGGGTCTGCATCCGCTGTTTCACCACTGGCTGCTGCTTGAAGGACAGCGCAGCATGCGCGGCGTTCGGATGAATACGCTGGGCTGGTTTGATTTTAAATCCGCCTGGTTTGCACCACCGGCGCTGTGACGCTTTCGCCCCGGCGATGAAATGACTAGAATGTGACGTTCTCAACGGGGTGCGGCCTGCCAACAGCAAGCCGCTGAGAGAGACCCGTCGAACCTGATTCGGTTAATACCGACGTAGGGATTTGAGAGGCCTCTGTGCTCAGATCCTTTGCGACTCATCCCCTATTCTCCTGAAGGAGCGCAAAGTGTTAAACAAAGTTCTGCCGGTGCTGCTGTTACTCTCCGCCCCCGTTCTGGCGGCCAGACCGGTTCTCACGGTCTACACCTACGACTCCTTCTCCGCTGACTGGGGCCCTGGTCCGGCGGTTAAAAAAGCCTTTGAAGCACAGTGCAACTGCGAGCTGAAATTTGTCACGCTGGAAGATGGCGTGTCGCTGCTGAACCGCGTCCGCATGGAAGGTAAAAACAGCAAAGCCGACCTGGTGCTGGGGCTGGATAATAATCTGGTGCAGGCGGCGCAGAAAACCGGCCTGTTTGCCAAAAGTCAGGTTGATACCTCAAAACTCACCGTGCCCGGCGGCTGGCAAAATACCGCCTTCGTGCCCTTTGATTATGGCTACTTCGCCTTTGTCTATGACAAAACCCGACTGAAAAATCCGCCAAAAAGCCTGAAGGAGCTGATAGACAGCCCGGAGAAGTGGCGGGTGATCTACGAAGATCCCCGCACCAGCACACCTGGCTTAGGTCTGCTGCTGTGGATGCAGAAAGTCTATGGCGATCAGGCACCGCAGACGTGGCAGAAGCTGGCGCAGAAAACCGTGACGGTGACCAAAGGCTGGAGTGAAGCTTATGGTCTGTTCCTCAAGGGTGAAGGCGATCTGGTGCTGAGCTACACCACGTCACCGGCTTACCACATCATCGAAGAGAAAAAAGAGAACTACGCCGCCGCGCCATTTGCCGAAGGACACTATCTGCAGGTTGAAGTTGCCGCGCAGCTCGCCAGCAGCAAACAACCCGCGCTGGCACAGCAGTTCATGCAGTTTATGGTTTCGCCCGACTTCCAGCGCACGATCCCGACCGGTAACTGGATGTACCCGGTGATTGACACGCCGCTGCCAGCTGGCTTCGGTACGCTGAACGTGCCCGCTACCGCCCTGCAATTTTCGCCGGAAGAAGTTGCCAGCCAGCGTTCAGGCTGGATTAGCCAATGGCAACGCGCCGTCAGCCGCTGATGCCGCGCTGGCTCATCCCCGGTTCGCTCGCCACGGTGTTGTTGACCAGCGTGGCGTTTCTGGCCTTCGGCGCGCTCTGGAGCGCCGCGCCGGACAGTGACGTACACGGCGTGCTGCAGGATGACTACCTGCACCATGTGATCGCGTTCTCTTTCGGTCAGGCGCTGCTCTCTGCCCTGCTGTCGCTGTTGCCCGCAGTTCCGCTGGCACGGGCGCTCTATCGACGCCGTTTCCCCGGCCGCCTGCTGCTGCTGCGCCTGTGCGCCATGACGCTGGTGCTGCCGGTGCTGGTCGCGGTGTTTGGTCTGCTGACCGTCTATGGGCGCGTCGGCTGGCTGGCGCAGCTGTGTCAGCTGGCAGGGATCGGTTATCACTTCTCCCCCTATGGTCTGTCAGGCATTCTGCTGGCGCACGTCTTCTTTAACCTGCCGCTGGCTACCCGCCTGATGCTGCAGGCGCTGGAAAGCATTCCGGCTGAGCAGCGTCAGCTGGCCGCACAGCTCGATCTGCGCGGCTGGCATCATTTTCGCCTGCTGGAGTGGCCGTGGCTGCGGCGTCAGCTGCTGCCGACCGGTGCATTGATCTTTATGCTCTGTTTCGCCAGCTTTGCTACCGTGCTGTCACTGGGCGGCGGTCCGCAGGCCACCACCATTGAGCTGGCGATATTTCAGGCGCTGAGTTACGACTACGATCCCGGACGGGCGGCGCTGCTGGCGCTCATCCAGCTTGGCTGCTGCCTGACGCTGGTGCTGCTCAGCCAGCGCTTCAGCAAGGCGATTCCCGCCGGACACAGCCAGCTGAACGGCTGGCGCGATCCGCAGGATTCCCGGACAGCACAGCTGATGGATGCGCTGCTGATCGGGCTGGCGCTGCTCCTGTTGCTGCCTCCGCTGGCGGCAGTGATCGTCGAGGGTCTGCACGGCGGATTGCGCGGTGCGCTGACGCAGCCTGCACTCTGGCAGGCCACCCTGACCTCACTGCGCATCGCCACCGGTGCCGGTCTGCTCTGCGTAGTGCTGACCATGATGCTGCTGTGGAGCAGTCGCGAGCTGCGTCTGCGTCAGCGTCCCGCAGCAGCGCAGTTAATCGACACCAGCGGGATGCTGATTCTGGCGATGCCGGGCATTGTGCTGGCCACCGGCTTTTTCCTGCTGTTCAACGCCACCATCGGCCTGCCCGAGTCGGCTGAGGGGCTGGTGATCTTTACCAATGCGCTGATCGCCATTCCCTATGCGCTGAAGGTGCTGGAAAACCCGATGCGGGATGTTGCGGCGCGTTACGGCAGACTCTGCGATTCACTGGGTATCCACGGCTGGAACCGGCTGCGGCTGATCGAACTGCGGGCGCTGAAACGTCCGCTCTCCCAGGCACTGGCGTTTGCCTGCGTGCTGTCGATTGGCGATTTCGGCGTGGTGGCGCTGTTTGGCAGTGCCGACTTCCGCACGCTGCCGTTCTACCTCTATCAGCAGATTGGGGCCTATCGCGGCGCAGATGGCGCGGTCACGGCCCTGCTGCTGCTGCTGCTCTGCTTACTGCTGTTCACGCTAATGGAAAAATTACCGGGCCGCCATGCTGACACTTGATAACCTCACTTACCTTTATCAGCATCTGCCGATGCGCTTCAGCCTCAATGCCGCACGCGGCGAGCGCATCGCGATTCTCGGCCCCAGCGGGGCCGGTAAAAGCACTCTGCTCAGCCTGATCGCGGGCTTCCTGCCGGTGAATCATGGCAGCCTGATGATTGATGGTCAGGATCACACCCACAGCGTGCCAGCCAGACGCCCGGTTTCCATGCTGTTTCAGGAGAACAACCTGTTTCCACACCTCAGTGTGCAGCAGAACATGGCGCTGGGGCTGCATCCGGGATTAAAACTCAGCGCCTCACAGCGTCAGCAGCTGGCTGAACTGGCCGGACAGGTGGGATTAGGCGAGCTGCTTACCCGTCTGCCGGGCGAGCTGTCGGGCGGACAGCGACAGCGCGTGGCGCTGGCACGCTGCCTGTTACGTGACCGTCCGGTGCTGCTGCTGGATGAGCCTTTTTCTGCGCTGGATCCCGCGCTGCGTGGTGAAATGCTGCAACTGGTGCGTTCGGTGTGTGAAGCGCGCAGCATCACGCTGCTGATGGTGTCGCACAGTCTGGAAGATGCCCGGCAGATTGCGCCGCGCAGCGTGGTGATTGTGGAGGGTCGGGTTTACTGGGACGGTGAGACCCGACAACTGCTGTCGGGCGACACGCGGGAGGCCGACGTGCTCGGCATCCCGCGTCGTTAAGCGGTTCAGGCGAAGAAAACCTGCCACAGCAGATGACGGAAAACCGGCATCATCGGATGGAACTGAATAGCAGTAAAGGCTGCGACGGCAATCACCAGCCCCAGCGGCCCTGCCCAGCGTAAACGCTCAGGTGGCAGCCAGGCGCTAGCCCAGTCGCGGCTCTTGCCGCGACGCCACCAGCGCCAGCATAACCAGCCCCCCAGCCAGATCAGCAGGGCTGCGCCGAGTAACAGCCATTTAAAGCTGCCGCCCTGCGCGGCTTTGGGTACATCGATCGCCACACCCGCCAGAATACCAGGCAGCAGATAAAGCGGTGGCCAGAGAAGGCAGCCAATAATGTTCGGCGGCAGGAATTTACGCACCGGCAGCTCCAGCATACCGGCCGCCAGCGGGATCAGCGGACGCGTGGGGCCAACAAAGCGCCCGACCAGAATCGTAAACATGCTGTGCTGATGCAGGGCGTGCTCGGTTTTATCCAGCAGGCCTTTGTACTTTTGCAGATACTTCCAGCGATGCAGCGGCCCCTGGAATTTCCAGCCGATGCCATAGGAGACCCAGTCACCAATCAGGCAGCCCGCAAAGCCCGCCGCCCAGGCAGGGTAAAGGCCAAGCTCGCCACTGCCGACCAGCGCGCCCAGACTGGCCATCATTACCGTACCTGGCAGCAACAGCCCGACCAGCGCCAGCGACTCCAGAAACGTCACCAGCGCAACGGCAAACAGCGCCCATTCCAGGGACTGCGTAATCAGTTGTTGAATCCAGGCTTCCATAGTCGTCCTTAGTAAAAGCAGAAGGCTGGATTGTCCAGAGCCAGCCACACAGCGTCAAGGCAAGAATTGTAGGACAATGTTGACAAAACTCAGCGGCGGGAACTGTATAAATATCCATGATATACTTAAGCCGTTTTATCACCCCTGAAATGCTGAGTCCGGAGAACATCTGAATATGCCCCGCGCAGGTTTTCTGCTCACCCGCCACTGGCGCGACAGCCCACAAGGCACCGAAATTATCCTCTGGCTTGCGACGGACGCCGGTGCGCAGCGCGTGGTGCTGCCGGTGCAGGAGTCCGTTGCGTTTATTCCCGAGGAATTTCAGGCGCAGGTCCGCGATTTGCTCAAAGATGAGCGCCAGTTTCGGATTCAGTCGCTGGCGCTGAAAGATTTCCGCCGCCGCCCGGTTTTTGGCCTCTACTGCCCGCAGAACCGTCAGCTGCAGCGCATCGAAAAGCGGCTGCGCGAACAGGGTATTCCGGTCTATGAGGCGGATATTCGCCCGCCGGAACGCTACCTGATGGAGCGGTTTATTACTGCGCCGGTCTGGTTTGATGGCGAGCAGCGCGGCGACAGCGTGGTGAATGCGCGGCTCAAGCCCCATCCTGACTATCGCCCGCCGCTGAAATGGGTCTCGCTCGACATTGAGACCACACAGCATGGCGAGCTTTACTGCATCGGGCTGGAGGGGTGCGGTCAGCGTCAGGTCTTCATGCTCGGCCCGCCCAACGGCGATGCCAGCACGCTGGATTTTGAGCTGATCTATTTCGACAGCCGCCCGCAGCTGCTTGAGGCGCTGAACCAGTGGTTTGCAGCGCATGACCCGGACGTATTGATTGGCTGGAACGTGGTGCAGTTTGACCTGCGGGTATTGCAGAAACATGCCGATCGCTACGGGATTCCGCTTCGCCTTGGCCGTCAGCAGACCGCGCTTGAGTGGCGTGAACATGGCTTCAAACCCGGCGTGTTCTTCGCGCAGGCCAGCGGCCGGTTAATCATTGATGGCATTGATGCACTGAAATCGGCGTTCTGGGATTTTCCGTCGTTCAGCCTGGAGTCGGTGTCACAGCAGCTGCTGGGTGAAGGGAAAGCGATCGATAATCCCTGGCAGCGCATGGAGGAGATCAACTGGCGCTTCGCCAACGATAAACCGGCGCTGGCCCGCTACAACCTCAAAGACTGCGAGCTCGTGACGCGCATTTTTCATAAGACAGCGATTATGCCGTTTCTGCTGGAACGTGCGGCGGTGAATGGCCTGGCCGTCGATCGCCACGGCGGTTCGGTAGCGGCCTTTGGTCACCTCTATATTCCGCGGATGCATCGCGCTGGCTTTGTCGCCCCGAACATGGGCGATGTGGCCCCGGAAGCGAGTCCGGGCGGGTACGTGATGGATTCGCGCCCCGGTCTCTATGACTCGGTGCTGGTACTGGATTACAAAAGCCTCTACCCGTCTATCATCCGCACCTTTCTGATTGACCCGGTGGGTCTGGTTGAAGGGCTGGCCCATCCTGATGATGCCGATTCGGTCGAAGGTTTCCGTGAAGCGCGCTTCTCGCGGCATACCCATTGTCTGCCTGCAATTGTTGAGCAGATCTGGCTGGGGCGTGAAGCGGCGAAAAGGCAGAACAATCAGCCGCTGTCACAGGCGCTGAAGATCATCATGAACGCCTTTTACGGCGTGCTGGGCACCAGCGCCTGCCGCTTCTTTGATCCACGGCTTGCCTCCTCGATTACCCTGCGCGGTCACGCCATCATGCAGCAGACCCGTGCGCTGATTGAGGCGGAAGGCTATGACGTCATCTATGGCGACACCGACTCCACCTTTGTCTGGCTAAAGTCCGCCCACAGTGAAGATCAGGCCGCTGCAATTGGCGGTCAGCTGGCGCAGAAAGTGAATGCCTGGTGGCGTGACCACCTGCAGCAGACGCAGGGGCTGACCAGCGCACTGGAACTGGAGTATGAAAGCCACTTTTGCCGCTTCCTGATGCCGACCATTCGCGGCGCGGAACAGGGCAGCAAAAAACGTTATGCCGGTCTGATTCGTGACGCAGAGGGTGAGCGTATGGTCTTTAAGGGGCTTGAGTCGGTGCGAACCGACTGGACGCCGCTGGCCAAAGAGTTTCAGCAGCAGCTCTACCACCGAATTTTTCACCGTGAGCCCTGGCAGGATTACATTCGTACGACCGTCGCGCAGCTGCTGGCGGGAGAGCTCGACGATCAGCTGGTCTACAAAAAGCGTCTGCGGCGGCCGCTGATAGAATATGAACGCAACGTGCCCCCGCACGTACGTGCCGCCAGGCTGGCCGATGAGCAGAATCGTAAATTAAACCGGCCATTGCAGTACCAGAAAGGTGGCCGTATTCGTTACGTTATGGCCACGGCAGGCCCGGAGCCACTGGAGGCGCGCAGCACGCCGCTGGACTATGACCACTACGTGACGAAGCAACTTCAGCCGGTCGCTGAGGGCATTTTGCCCTTTGTGGATGGGGATTTTGCTACACTGATTACCGGGCAACTGGGGCTTTTTTGACAGGTGACGAACGCCCTGCCATCCAGTACCATAGCGCCCTTCCTGAAACTCACCGCTCTTAAGTAAGCTCCAGACCTTGTTGTCTGGCGGTAACGCTATTGCCTGAGCTTTGGGAACACCTCTAAAAACGTTAAAATTCGAGCAAAAAATATATGGTTTTTACATTAGGTCAGCGCTGGATTAGTGATACGGAAAGTGAACTGGGACTGGGCACCGTGGTGGCGATCGATACCCGCATGATCACCCTGCTGTTTCCGGCTACAGGGGAAAACCGCCTCTACGCCCGCAACGATTCGCCAGTTACCCGCGTCATCTTTAATCCGGGTGATACCATCACCAGCCACGAAGGCTGGCAGATGCGCGTCGATGAAGTACGCAACGAAAATGACCTGATGACCTATATCGGTACCCGACTGGATACCGAAGAAAGCAATGTGATGCTGCGCGAAGTGATGCTCGACAGCAAGCTGGTATTCAGTAAGCCGCAGGATCGCCTGTTTGCCGGCCAGCTCGACCGGATGGATCGTTTCGCCCTGCGCTTCCGCGCCCGTAAATACCAGAGCGAGCAATACCGCCTGCCCATCAGCGGCTTACGCGGTATGCGCACCAACCTGATCCCTCACCAGCTGCATATCGCCCACGACGTGGGCCGTCGCCATGCGCCGCGTGTGCTGCTGGCCGATGAAGTGGGCCTGGGTAAAACCATTGAAGCCGGGATGATCATTCAGCAGCAGCTGCTGGCGGGCCGTGCTGAGCGGGTGCTGATCGTGGTGCCTGAAACCTTGCAGCATCAGTGGCTGGTCGAGATGCTGCGCCGCTTCAACCTGCGCTTTGCGCTGTTTGATGATGACCGCTACACCGAAGCACAGCACGACAGCGACAACCCGTTTGAAACCGAGCAGCTGATTATCTGCTCGCTGGACTTTGTGCGCCGTAACAAGCAGCGCCTGGAGATGCTGGCCGATGCCGAATGGGATCTGCTGGTGGTGGATGAAGCGCACCATCTGGCGTGGTCAGAAGGTGAGCCAAGCCGCGAATATCAGGTCATCGAAAAGCTGGCAGAGAAAACCGCCGGGGTTCTGCTGCTGACCGCAACACCGGAACAGCTGGGCATGGAGAGCCACTTCGCCCGTCTTCGCCTGCTCGATCCGGACCGTTTCCATGATTTTGCCGCCTTTGTTGAAGAGCAGCAGCATTTCCGCCCGATTGCCGATGCCGTTACCGCGCTACTGGCAGATAAAGCGATCTCCCGTGAAGAGATGAACCGGATCAACGATCTGGTGGGCGAGCAGGACATTGAGCCGCTGCTGCAGGTCGCCAACAGCGACCGTGATGGCAAGCTGGAGGCGCGTCAGGAGCTGATCGCCATGCTGATGGATCGTCACGGCACCAGCCGCGTACTGTTCCGTAACACCCGTAACGGCGTTAAAGGCTTCCCGAAACGCGAGCTGCACCAGATCCGTCTGCCGCTGCCTGCGCAGTATCAGACGGCAATCAAAGTCTCCGGCATCATGGGTGCGCGCAAAAGCGCCGAGGATCGGGCGCGTGACCTGCTCTACCCGGAGCAGATTTATCAGGAATTTGAAGGCGACAGCGGCACCTGGTGGAACTTCGACCCGCGTGTGGAATGGCTGATGGGCTATCTCACCAGCAACCGTAAAGAGAAAGTGCTGGTGATCTGCGCCAAAGCCGCCACGGCGCTGCAGCTGGAGCAGGTCCTGCGCGAGCGTGAAGGCATTCGTGCGGCGGTGTTCCACGAAGGTCTGTCGATCATTGAACGTGACCGTGCAGCCGCCTGGTTCGCCTCAGAAGAGAATGGCGCGCAGGTGCTGCTGTGCTCCGAGATTGGCTCTGAAGGCCGTAACTTCCAGTTTGCCAGCCGTCTGGTGATGTTCGACCTGCCGTTTAACCCGGATCTGCTGGAGCAGCGTATCGGTCGTCTGGATCGTATCGGCCAGGCGCACGACATTCAGATTCTGGTGCCGTGGCTGGAGCAGACCGCACAGGCGGTGCTGCTGCGCTGGTATCACGAAGGGCTGGACGCGTTTGAACACACCTGCCCGACCGGCCGGACCCTCTATGACAGCGTGCATCCGCAGCTGATTAACTATCTGGCCGCGCCGGAAAACAATGAAGGCTTCGATGCGTTTATCGCTGACTGCCGCAAACAGCACGACGCGCTGAAATCGCAGCTGGAACAGGGGCGCGATCGCCTGCTGGAGCTGAACTCTAACGGCGGTGAGTCGGCTCAGCTGCTGGCCAATGCTATCAGCGAGCAGGACAACGACACCGGCCTGGTGAACTTCGCACTCAACCTGTTTGATATTGTCGGTATCAATCAGGAAGATCGCAGCGATAACCTGATTGTGCTGACCCCTTCCGACCACATGCTGGTGCCCGATTTCCCTGGCCTGCCGGAAGATGGCTGCACCATTACCTTTAACCGCGATCAGGCCCTGTCACGTGAGGATACCCAGTTCATTACCTGGGAACATCCGCTGATCCGTAACGGCCTGGATCTGATCCTGTCAGGCGATACCGGCAGCAGCGCACTGTCACTGCTGAAGAACAAGGCGCTGCCGGTCGGGACGCTGCTGGTCGAGCTGATCTATGTCGTTGAAGCGCAGGCACCGAAGCATCTGCAACTGACCCGCTTCCTGCCGCCTACGCCAATCCGTCTGCTGATGGACACCAAAGGCACTAACCTGGCGGGCAAAGTGGAGTTCGAAAGTTTTAACCGTCAGCTGAATGCAGTTAACCGTCATACCGCCAGTAAACTGGTGAATGCGGTGCAGCAGGATGTGCATGCGATTCTGACTCAGGCCGAAGAGAGTGTTGTCAGCGAAGCGCGAGCCGTTATTGATGCGGCACGTGCAGACGCGAATGAGAAGCTGGGCGCTGAGCTCTCGCGTCTCAACGCGCTGAAAGCCGTCAACCCGAACATCCGCGACGATGAAGTTGAAGCGCTGGAAAGCAACCGTGAACAGGTGCTGGAAAGTCTCGACCAGGCCAACTGGCGTCTCGACGCGCTGCGCCTGATTGTGGTGACACACCAGTAAGCTCAGGGGCCGCATGGCCCCTTATTTTTGGAAAGCCTCATGGAACCTTACAATCCACCGCATGAACCCTGGCTGCACATCCTTTATCAGGATGCGCATATCATGGTGGTGAACAAACCCAGCGGTCTGCTCTCGGTACCCGGTCGTCTGGAGGAGCACAAAGATAGCGTGATGACGCGGATTCAGCGCGATTTCCCGCAGGCGGAATCTGTCCACCGGCTGGATATGGCGACCAGCGGCGTGATGGTGGTGGCATTGACCAAGGCGGCTGAGCGCGAGCTGAAACGACAATTTCGTGAACGGGAACCGTCCAAGACCTACGTGGCCTGCATCTGGGGTCACCCGGAGAAGGAAGCGGGACTGGTTGATCTGCCGCTGATCTGCGACTGGCCAAATCGTCCAAAGCAGATGGTCTGCTTTGAGACCGGTAAAGCCGCGCAGACGGAGTATCAGGTGCTGGAATATCGTGCGGATAACAGTGCGCGTGTTTCCCTGAAGCCGATTACCGGCCGCTCACATCAGCTGCGGGTGCATATGCTGGCGCTGGGCCATCCGATTCTGGGGGATAACTTCTATGCGCATCCGGAAGCCAAAGCGATGGCCTCCCGTTTGCTGCTGCATGCGGAGTCGCTGACCATTACCCATCCGGCATTTGGTAATGCCATGACGTTTCGTCAGCCCGCCGATTTTTGACCAGTCCGGCCTGACACCGTGGCCTCCTCTGTTGCAGAAGAGGCCACCGGACTGCGTGATTATTTAAAGCCTTTCTCTTTACGAATCAGATCGTACGCCGCCTGAATTTCCTGCGCTTTCTGTTTCGCCATTTCCATCATCTCAGGCGGTAGCCCTTTCGCCACCAGCTTGTCGGGATGATGCTCGCTCATCAGTTTGCGGTAAGCGCGTTTGATGGTGGTGGCGTCATCACTGCTTTTCACGCCCAGCACGCTGCAGGCATCTTCCAGTGTCGGGCCGCGCTGCGCCTGCTGGAAACCACCAGCACTGCGCTGACCCCCTCCAAACTGCTGGCCACCTTCCATCATGCGCAGGAACTGATCGAACTGGACGCGTGAAATACCCAGCTCTTCAGCAATCACATAGAGCACCTGACGCTCATTGGGATGCAGTGAGCCGTCGGCAAAAGCGGCCTGAATCTGGATCTCCAGGAACATCCGAATCAGATCGAACCGGCCAAAGCAGGCGCTGCGCAGTTCACGCAATTTGCTGCGCAGCGGGTAATCCGCCTGCTTGCCTTCGCGGAATGCGCGCTGGGCCGCAGTGCGGGAGTCACCGTGCAGCTGCATCCGCTCCATTAACAGTGAAGCAATCTGAATATCCGCTTCCGTGACGCGCCCTTTTGACTTGGTCAGATGGCCCATCACCTGAAAAGTGGTGCTGAAAAACAGCGTCTGTCGTGTCTGATTATTTGAGAAGTAGGCCTTGCCTTGCGCGCCGCGTACTTTGTCAATCATATGGCCAATGATCAAACCGATCACGATACCCCAAAAGCCTGCGCCGGAAAGTAATCCCACCGCCAGACCCACAACTTTTCCCCAGTAGCGCATAAACTCCTCAATTCGCCATGCTTGCGGCTGAAAATTGCATTATCATACCTGTCATTTATCTCAGCGCCTAACGGCAACGCTGACAGACCAGGATTAACACTGGCGCAACGCCGGGCAGTAAGTTAGTCTCTGACCCGATTGTCGGCATGATGCCAGTTTTCATGGAATTCTCGATACCGCGTATGAAAAAACATATACCTACCCTGCTGGCCACACTGATCGGCGCAGCCATTAGCCAGCAAGCCTTTGCCGACGATTTGATGTCGCAGTGTATGTTAGGCGTGCCGAGTTACAACCGCCCGCTGGTGAACGGTAATACGAACCAGTTGCCTGTTACCATTCACTCCGATGCCGCGAAAGGGAACTATCCCGATGATGCGGTCTTCACCGGCAATGTAAACATTGAGCAGGGCAACAGCCGTATGCAGGCGGATGAAGTTCAGCTTCATCAGCGTCAGCAGGAAGGTCAGACTGCGCCAGTGCGCACCGTCGATGCCCTGGGTAATGTGCACTACGATGACAATCAGGTCATCCTGAAAGGTCCGAAAGCCTGGTCAAACCTCAACAGCAAAGATACCAACGTCTGGAATGGTCAGTACCAGATGGTGGATCGCCAGGGGCGCGGTACTGCCGACCAGATGAAACTGCGCGGCGATAACCGCTACACCATTCTGGAAAACGGCTCCTTTACCTCCTGTCTGCCAGGCTCTAACAGCTGGAGCGTAGTGGGTTCTGAAGTGATCCAGGATCGCGAAGAGGAAGTGGCAGAGATCTGGAACGCCCGCTTCAAGCTCGGTTCAGTTCCGGTGTTCTACAGCCCCTATCTGCAGTTACCGATTGGCGATCGTCGTCGATCCGGTTTCCTGATCCCGAACGCAAAATATGGCAGCAACAACGGCTTCGAGTTCATTCTGCCCTATTACTGGAACATCGCGCCGCAGGCCGATGCGACCATCACGCCGCATTACATCAGTAAGCGCGGCATGAAGTTTGAAAATGAATTCCGTTATCTGACCACGCTGGGTGCCGGTCTGATGGAATTCGACTACCTCGGCTCCGATAAACAGTACGATAACGACAAAGCACTGCGCCGCATCGCTGAAAATGACAGTTCCGATCGCTGGCTGTTCTACTGGCGTCATGCGGGTGTTTATGACCAGCACTGGCGTTTCAACGCGGACTACACCAAGGTCAGCGACAAGTACTATTTCAACGATCTCGACTCGAAGTACTACAGCTCGACCGACAACTACGCCACGCAGAAATTCAGCATTGGCTATGCCGACACCAACTGGGACGCTACGCTCTCCACCAAAGATTTCCAGGTGTTCGGCAATAACAGTAGCAATAACGTCTACCGCGCCATGCCGCAGCTGGACGTTAATCTTTATCAGAATGATATCGGCCCGTTTGATGGCAGGGTCTATGCTCAGGCGGTGAAGTTTACCAACGTCAGCGATCGCTACCCTGAAGCGACCCGTTTGCACATTGAGCCGACGCTGAACCTGCCGCTGTCCAACGGCTGGGCCAGCCTGGATACCGAAGCGAAGTTTCTGGCAACCCACTATCAGCAGACTGACGTTGATTTCTACAACAACGCGGCTAACGGTATCAGGGGTGACAAAAGCGGCGAACTGGATGAGTCGGTCAACCGTACCCTGCCACAGTTTAAAGTGGACGGCCGGATGGTGTTTGACCGCGACATGAACTCGGCTGTGGGCTACACCCAGACGCTGGAACCGCGCGTGCAGTACCTTTATATCCCGTATCGCGATCAGAGCAACATCTATCCTTACGACTCAACATTGCTGCAAACCGACTACACCGGTCTGTTCCGCGATCGTACTTATAGCGGTCTGGATCGCATTGCGTCGGCCAATGAAGTG
Organism: Pantoea sp. GD03673; assembly: GCF_029844725.1. Classification (GTDB taxonomy): domain Bacteria; phylum Pseudomonadota; class Gammaproteobacteria; order Enterobacterales; family Enterobacteriaceae; genus Pantoea. Next base: position 399,687 of record NZ_JAOCKJ010000005.1, on the reverse strand, counting down.
GCTACCGGCGTCACCTCACGCATTTATGATACCGATCTGGTTGAACGTTTTAACGTTTCTGTAGGTCAAATCTACTCGTTTACCCCTTCTCGTACTGGTGTGAATCAAACCAGTAAAGAAGATGATACCGGCAGCCTGGTCTGGGCTGGTGATACATACTGGAAAATCAGCGATCGCTGGGGCGTCAGAGGTGGGCTGCAATATGACACCAAACTCGACAACGTCTCCCAGGGTAATACCGTACTGGAATACCGTCGTGATGCCGACCGCATGGTTCAGCTGAGTTACCGTTACAGCAGCCCGGAATATGTGGCTACTGCGCTGAACGATAACAAGCTGGTGACAGATCCTGTCTATAAAAACGGGATTTCACAGGTAGGTACTACGGCCAGCTGGCCGATTGCGGATGCATGGTCTGTGGTAGGCGCTTACTACTACGATACCCGCAACACGCGTCCGGCATCACAGCTGGTGGGCCTGCAATACAGCTCATGCTGTTATGCAATCCGGGTCGGTTACGAACGCAAAATTAACGGTTGGGAAAACAACGACAGTAAGTATGACAACCAAATCTCATTCAACATTGAGCTGCGTGGTCTGAGTCCTAACTATGGCTTAGGCACTAACGATATGCTGCGTCAGGGCATTATCCCTTACCAGCCCGCTTTCTGATGTTGTGATGTTTGACAGGCAATCCCGCAGTGCGGAACCAACAATGGATAAAGTATGAAGAACTGGAGAATGCTGATTCTTGGTGTGGCAATCAGTGCCAACACCGCGTTCGCAGCACCACAAGTCGTTGATAAAGTTGCAGCCGTGGTCAATAACGGCGTGGTTCTTGAGAGTGACGTGGACGGTATGATGGGCACGGTTAAATCTCAGGCCCAGCAGGCAGGTCAGCAATTGCCGGATGATAAAACGCTGCGCCACCAGATTCTGGAACGTCAGATCATGGATAACATCATCCTGCAGATGGGTGAAAAAGCAGGGATCCAGATCAGCGACGAGCAGCTGGACCAGGCTATTCAGAACATCGCTGCGCAGAACCGCATGAGCCTTGATCAGCTGCGCAGCCGTCTGGCTTATGACGGTATGAACTACAGCGTTTATCGTTCTCAGATCCGCAAAGAGATGACCATTGCTGAAGTGCGCAACAACGAAGTGCGTCGTCGCGTCACTATTCTGCCGCAGGAAGTGGATACGCTTGCAAACCAGATTGGTTCCCAGAACAGTCAGGGGACGGAACTGAACGTCAGTCATATTCTGCTGCCGCTGCCAGAAAACCCGACACAGCAGCAGGTTGACGAGCAGGAGACGCTGGCGAAACAGCTGGTCGGCGAACTGAAAAATGGCGCTGACTTCGGCAAGATGGCGGTGACCTACTCTGCCGACTCCCAGGCGCTGAAAGGCGGCAACATGGGCTGGGGTAAAATCGAAGAGTTACCGACCCTGTTTGCTCAGGCGCTGGCGACCGCTAAAAAAGGCGATATCGTCGGACCGGTACGCTCTGGTGTGGGCTTCCACATCCTGAAAGTAAACGACCTGCGCGGCGAGAGCAAAAATGTCTCCGTCACCGAAGTCCATTCACGTCACATTCTGCTGAAGCCATCGCCTATTCTTACTGATGAACAGGCGCGCGCTCAGCTGGAACAGATCGCTGCCGATATCCGCAGTGGCAAAACCACGTTTGCTGCGGCGGCCAAACAGTATTCTGACGATCCGGGTTCGGCGAATCAGGGTGGCGATCTTGGCTGGACCTCTCCTGAAGTGTTTGATCCTGCATTCCGTGACGCGCTGCTGCGTCTGCAGAAAGGTCAGGTCAGCCAGCCGGTTCACTCCTCTTTCGGCTGGCATCTGATTCAGTTGCTGGACAGCCGTCAGGTGGACAAAACGGATGCCGCCCAGAAAGAGCGTGCTTACCGTATGCTGTTTAACCGTAAATTTGCGGAAGAAGCGCAGACCTGGATGCAGGAACAACGCGCCAGCGCCTACGTGAAGATTCTGGATGGCAATGCACAATAATCTCCGTGTAGTGATCACGCCCGGCGAACCCGCCGGGATTGGTCCCGATCTTACCGTTCAGCTGGCCCAGCAGTCGTGGCCCGTTGAACTGGTGGTTTGCGCCTCGCCTGCCCTGTTGCAGCAGCGGGCAGCGCAACTCGGTCTGCCGTTAACGCTGCGGACCTACCAGCCTGGCGTCGCCGCTGAACCACAGCAGGCGGGTACGCTGACTGTACTGCCCGTTGAAACGGCAGAGACGGTCACGCCCGGCGAGCTTTGCGTCGCGAATAGCGAGTATGTTCTGAACACGCTGGCACGCGCCTGTGACGGTTGTCTCAGCGGTGAATTCGCGGCGCTAATCACCGGCCCGGTGCACAAAGGCGTCATTAACGATGCCGGCATCGCGTTTACCGGCCATACCGAATTCTTCGCCGATCGCGCAGGCGGCCATCGTGTCGTCATGATGCTGGCGACAGAAGAGCTGCGTGTCGCACTGGCTACCACGCATCTGCCGCTGAAAGATGTCCCCGCTGCGGTGACCCGTGACTGTCTGCATGAAGTGATCACGATTCTGCATCGCGATCTGCAGCAGAAGTTCGCGATTGCCGAGCCGCATATTTACGTCTGTGGTCTCAATCCTCATGCGGGCGAAAGCGGCCACATGGGACGGGAAGAGATCGACACCATCACGCCAGCACTCAATGAACTGCGTCAGCAGGGCATTAAACTGACTGGCCCGCTGCCTGCGGATACCCTTTTCCAGCCTAAATATCTGCAATTTGCCGATGCGGTGCTGGCGATGTATCACGACCAGGGCCTGCCGGTACTCAAATTTCAGGGGTTTGGCCGGGCGGTCAATATCACTCTGGGCCTGCCTTTTATCCGGACATCTGTTGACCACGGCACCGCGCTTGAACTCGCCGGTCTGGGTCAGGCTGAACCGGGCAGCTTCATCACGGCGCTTAACCTCGCCATCACTATGATCAAGAGCAGTAATGAATAATCGCGTCCATCAGGGGCACTACGCCCGTAAACGTTTCGGGCAGAACTTCCTGAACGATCAGTACATTATCGACAGCATTGTCTCCGCCATCCATCCTCAGCGCGACGAAGCGCTGGTCGAGATCGGCCCAGGCCTGGGTGCCTTAACCGAGCCGGTGGGTGAACGCCTCGATAGCTTAACGGTGGTAGAGCTGGACCGCGATCTGGCTGCGCGTCTGCAAACCCATCCGTTCCTTGGCCCGAAGCTGACCATCTTCCAGCAGGATGCCATGACCTTCGACTTCGCCGCGCTGGCGCAGGAGAGAGGCCAGCCGCTGCGGGTATTTGGTAACTTGCCTTACAATATTTCGACCCCGCTGATGTTCCACCTTTTCAGCTATACTGGTTCGATCAAAGATATGCACTTCATGCTGCAGAAAGAAGTGGTTAACCGTCTGGTTGCCGGTCCGGGCAGTAAAGCCTATGGCCGTCTGACCGTGATGGCGCAATATTACTGTCAGGTGATTCCGGTGCTGGAAGTGCCGCCACACGCCTTTACGCCGCCTCCGAAAGTGGACTCGGCCGTAGTGCGTCTGGTGCCCTTTGCCGAGCCGCCGCATCCGGTCAGTGACGTGCGTATCCTGAGCCGTATCACCACGGAAGCATTCGGCCAGCGCCGCAAAACGCTGCGTAATAGCCTGAGCCACATGGTCGCTGCAGGTGCACTGGAAGAGTTATCCATAGATCCAACCCTGCGTGCCGAGAACGTCTCCGTCGCGCAATATTGTCAGCTGGCAAACTGGCTGGCGAATCATCAGGGAAAATCGCAGGAGTAAGTCATGAGTGAAACGGCCCGCGTCTCCGTCCATGTGCAAAGCCAGTACGTTGCCTCACAATCCTCACCGGATGAGGATCGCTACGTCTTCGCCTATACCATTACGATACGCAATCTGGGCCGTTCCTCCGTGCAACTGCTGGGACGCTACTGGCTGATTACCAACGGTAACGGCCGCGAGACAGAAGTTCAGGGTGAAGGCGTGGTCGGTGAACAGCCGCACATTGCGCCTGGCAATGAATTTCAGTACACCAGCGGTGCCGTGATCGAAACGCCGATGGGCACCATGCAGGGACATTACGTGATGGTCGACGAACAGGGTGACACCTTCCACGTCGAAATCCCGGTGTTCCGCCTCGCCATTCAGACCCACATTCACTGATTTACACGCTTTTTTGCCCGTTAACTCGGGCACGCCTGATGGATAAAACCTTATGAGCACATACCTGATTGGCGACGTTCACGGTTGCTACGATGAATTACGTGCCTTGCTGCAGCAGGTCAGTTTCGATCCTGAGCAGGATACGCTGTGGCTGACCGGCGACCTGGTCGCGCGCGGTCCAGGCTCACTTGACGTCCTGCGCTACGTGAAATCGCTGGGCGACGCAGTGCGTCTGGTGCTGGGTAATCACGATTTACATCTGCTGGCGGTCTACGCTGGCATCAGCCGTAATAAGCCCAAAGATCGCCTGACACCGTTGCTTGAGGCGGACGATGCGGATGAGCTGATCAACTGGCTACGTCGTCAGCCGCTGCTCCAGGTTGATGAAGAGAAAAAGCTGGTGATGGGACACGCCGGTATCACGCCACAGTGGGATATCGGGACCGCGAAAAAGTGCGCCCGTGAAGTCGAAGCGGTGCTTGCCAGCGACAGTTATCCGCTGTTTCTTGATGCCATGTATGGCGACATGCCAAACAACTGGAGTGAAGATCTGAGCGGTCTGGCGCGTCTGCGCTTCACAACCAATGCCCTTACCCGCATGCGTTACTGCTTCCCCAATGGGCAGCTGGACATGATCTGCAAAGATGCGCCTGAATCCGCGCTTCCGCCGCTGAAGCCCTGGTTTAACATCGAAGGGCCGGTCGCACGTGACTACACCATCGTATTTGGTCACTGGGCCTCGCTGGAGGGCAAAGGAACGCCAGAAGGCATTATCGGTCTGGACACCGGCTGCTGCTGGGGTGGAACGCTGACCCTGCTGCACTGGGAGTCACAGCGTTATGTGGTTCAGCCCTCCAACCGCGAAAAAGCGCTGGCCGCCAGCGACAGTCTGGCACCGCCTGCGCTGTAACAACAATGCTGGCCGGTAAGGCCAGCATCCTGCTTTATGCGCCGATAATGCCCCCATCTTCACGGGTGATCATGATCACCGACGAGCGCGGACGCGGACTGTTGTCGGGAAAATGCGAGTCCCCCTCTTCACCGGGATGCTGCACATTTACAAACAGCGTTTTGTAATCGGGCGTGAAAGTAATGCCGGTCAGTTCACACGATTTCGGTCCGACCATAAACCGGCGGATCTCTCCGCTGTCAGGATCGCCCACCAGCATCTGATTGTTGCCCTGTCCCTGATAATCCTCTTTGTTACTGTACTTACCGTCGGTCAGGATCCATAAGCGCCCCTGCGCATCAAAGCCGAGGCCATCCGGGCTGTTAAAGGTGTTCTCCGCCGTGATGTTGGGTGTGCCGCGATAGATTCCCTCGGGATGCGCTATCGGGTTGCCGCACAACGCATAGATATCCCATGCAAAGGTGTGTGCGGTGGCATCGCCCTTCTCATCCCAGCGGATGATCTGGCCATAGATATTTTTAGGGCGCGGATTCGCCGCATTGACCGGCATGCCTTCATTACCGCGCTTGTTGTTATTGGTCAGCGTGCAGTAGGCGCGGCCATCATGGGGGTTAACGGCGATCCATTCCGGCCGGTCCATTCGCGTTGCGTTAACCACATCCGCCGCAGCGCGCGCATTGATCAGGACATCGGCCTGACTATTGAACCCCTTTTCCGCGGTGAGGCCGTTTTCGCCCCACTTCAGCGCCAGCCAGCGCCCGGTCCCTTTCAGCGGCGTGCCCTGCTCATCGCCATTGAACTGCGCCACATAGAGCGTGCCCTTATCAAGCAGGCCGTGATTCGATTTGGCCTCATCCGGGATGACTTTGTCGTCGGAGACATATTTATAGATATACTCGCCGCGCTCATCGTCGCCCATATAAACCACCAGCTGGCCGGTTTTAGCGACCGTGACGGCGGCATTTTCATGCTTGAAGCGGCCCAGCGCGGTGCGTTTTACCGGCACCGACTGGGGATCAAAGGGATCGATCTCGACAATCCAGCCGTGACGGTTAAATTCGTTGGGATTCTTCGCGACATTGAAGCGGGGATCAAAGTCAGACCAGTTACGCTCCGGATCGGCAGCATTCAGGGTATAGCGCTTCTGCTTTGCCGTCGGCGTAAAACCGGCCTGATGGGTGCCAAAGTAGGTGTCGTAATTTTCTTCACAGGTGAGATAGGTGCCCCACGGCGTTTTACCGTTGGCGCAGTTACCAAAGGTGCCAAGGACATGCATGCCCTGCGGATCGGCAGCGGTCTGCAGCGCTTTATCACCTGCGGCCGGACCGGAAAAACGCATGGGCGTATTGGCGGTAATGCGGCGGTTATAGTCAGAAGGTCGAACGACCTGCCAGCGGTTGTCCTCACCCCGTTTCACTTCAACCACAGAGACACCGTGTGCCGCCTGTGACTTCTTCACATCTTCCAGGCTGGTCGCTTTGCTGCCGCCGTGGGCAAACAGCGTCGGCTCATTCACGTATTCATTGTTAATCGCCATCACGCCACGGTCTGCATCAATGGCGAAGAAGCTCATTCCATCGTTGTTGTCACCGAACTGCTTTTCCTGATCTTCTGCGCTGTTATTGCCCTGCGGATCAAACGCGGCCGCACCATTCACCAGCGGATCACCCCATGAGATCAACACCTCGGCGCGATAACCGGGTGCCACCACAACCTCATCAGCCGTGGACGCGGCAATCGCCTGAAAACCCAGCAGCGGGCTGCCAGCAGGCTTCGCCTGCGCCAGGGTCGGAGATGAGAGCGTCAGGCCGCCGCTGAGAAAGCCGGTCAGCCCTATTGCGCCGGAACCGGCAAGGAATTGACGACGGCGCGGATCACGAAGGCGATCCGTACTTAATGCGAAGAGTTCAGTTTTCATTATTGATTGCTTCCTTTATGACGATCCCAGAAAAGAAGCAATGCTAATGAACAGAGATGACAGCCAGGTTACAGCCGGGCTGGAGGAGGATTAACGGCGACGGTCCAGGATCTCAAAGCAGTAGCTGTGGGAGTTCTGAGCGTCAGCGTCGTGGAATTCGCTGAAAGTGGACTGCCACTCATCCGGCTCGTAATCCGGGAACTGCGTATCACCTTCAACTTCCGCATCAATGTGCGTCAGATAGAGACGATCGGCACGCTTCAGCATCTGCTCGTAGACGCGTCCGCCGCCAATCACCATGATCTCTTCTGCATCGCCAGCGGCCTGTAACGCCTCATCCAGCGACGTAACCCAGGTGACGCCTTCCGTTGTGCCCGGCTGGCTGCTGACCACGATATTCAGCCGGCCAGGTAACGGACGCCCAATGGATTCAAAGGTCAGTCGACCCATAATGACCGGTTTCTTCAGCGTATTGCGCTTGAACCACGCCAGATCTGCAGGCAGGTCCCACGGCATGGCGTTCTCCATTCCAATAATGCGATCTGCTGCTAATGCCGCGATAAGACTAATCATGTTAACCACTCACTGAAAAAAATTGGCGTCATGATACGTAAAGGTGAAACTTTCGTCGATAGGGGGAAAGGTCTAATTGCGTAAACCTTTTCAGGACGCCGTTTTTCACGGCCTGTGCAGCGTTTTTAACCGCGTAATCGCGTCAGTTTACCGCAGCGCGCCAGCGAACGGCGTCCGGCTGGCACAAAAATGGTGCGTAAAAGAAAACGGCTCCCGAAGGAGCCATCAGAGGGCCGATAAATGCAAATCAGAATGAACCTGACCGCAGCAAACCCATTCAATGCAAAGGAAGACGGCCAGGCATTGCACAAGCGCCTTGCCTGTCTGACCGTGTTGCCTGTGCAGGCACCCGCTCCCCGCCTGTTCCGCCAGACTTATCAGAAGTCGTAGCGCAGACGTACCAGGTTCATGTCACCCAGGTTATCGGTGCTGGAGGTGAAGACATGTTCGTAATCAACACGGAAACCGTAGTCGAGGAACAGCGTCACACCCAGACCGTTGTCGATGCGCTGGTAATCACGGCCTGTCGCATACTCGATGCGATCGCCCATGACATACGGCTGGACGGCTTTCAGACCGTACTGCGCCACCGGAATCTTGTAACCGGCGAAATATTCAATGCCCCACGCGTCGCCTGCAAAGTAGTCATGAACGTCTTTGCGTTTGGTGGTCATGAAGTTCTGATACCAGCCACCGCCCGCTGACAGCGTCCAGTTGCCGGGTGTCCAGCTCAGCGCAGTGCCGTAGATGTTCTGATCGTAATCGCGGCTGTCGCCGTTGTTCGGGTTACGCATCGCTGCACGGGTGTAGTTCCACGCCGTGCCCCAGCTCAGATCCTCAGTGATGTGGTAATCCACGCCCAGCGAGCCGCCGCCTTTGCGCTTATAGCGCAGACCGTTGCCTGGCAGGTATTCGTTATCGTCGAACAGATAAGAGGCGTAGATGTCCGCATCGCCAACGCTGGTTTTATACTTCAGCTGCTTACGTGAACGGTAAGATCCGTCGTAGTCGCCGTTGATACCGTTGCCCGGTGCCTGGCCGACCATGTCGTAATCCCAGATATCGGTCTTGGCTCCCACGGTGTCGTAGTAAACGCTGTTCTGCTGACCAAAGGTAAGCTGGCCCCAGGTTTTGCTTTTCAGACCGGTGTAGAGCTGGCGACGCGTGGTGTTATGAGCACCATCGGCATAATGACGGTCCCAGCTGAATACCGCCGGGATGTTAACGCCCAGCTCGTAGTAGCTGATCCAGCTAACGTCATCAAACAGGTAGTAATCAGCGCCGAAACGGAAACGGGTGCCGCCATCGAAACCGTCACGCTTGTAGGATTTGTCATCCACGCCGGTCTGATGATTGACCTGAGCACGGATACTGCCGCCAACATTCAGGGTAAGACGGCTAAGCGGATCGCCTGCCTGCGGATCCTGCTTCAGCAGGGTAATTTCCGCCTGGCTGGCGAAAGGAAGAACAGCCATCAGTGCAGCCACTGCACTCAGAGAAAAAGTACGCATTTTCATTTTTTATTTATGTCCTGATACGCTCCAGTGATGAGCGGCAGGCATAGTACTGGCGAAAAATCCGCGCAGGAAGTGTTTATCTTATAAATTTGTGCGAACCGGCATCATTCGCATCTAAAGCTAAAAAACTAAGTCAAATCAGTGACTTTAACGCAAATACTTTGCTTTCCCCGGACCTGACTTTCGGATTATCGCCAGTGATAGGGCAAAAAAAACGGCTCCCGCAGGAGCCGTTTTTCACATTACATCGCCTTTATCTGGGCATGCATCTCCTGAACGGAGATAACCTGCTCCGTCGGATCTGCATTCAGCGCCATCGCGGTGGCAAAGCCGCCGTTCAGCGTCGTATCGTAATGCACTTTATATTGCAGTGCGCTGCGGCGAATCAGCTTCGAATCTTCAATCGCCTGACGACCCGCCGTGGTGTTGACGATATAGCTATACTCGCCATTCTTCAGACGGTCCTGAATGTGCGGACGCCCTTCGTGCACCTTGTTGACCAGGCGCGGGTTGATGCCCGCTTCGCCCAGCACAACCGCTGTGCCGTGGGTCGCATCCAGTTCAAAACCGAACTTCTGCAGCTTAGCGGCCAGGTCGACAATACGTTTCTTGTCACCTTCACGCACGGACAGCAGCGCACGGCCCGACTTCTTCATGTTGCTCTGCGCACCCAGCATCGCTTTGGAGAAAGCCTCAGCGAACGTGCGGCCCACGCCCATGACTTCACCGGTAGAGCGCATTTCCGGCCCCAGAATCGGGTCGACGCCCTGGAACTTGTTGAACGGCAGGACCACTTCTTTCACAGAGTAGTACGGCGGAATCACCTCTTCCGTCACGCCCTGCTCTGCCAGCGTTTTACCTGCCATCACACGTGCAGCCACTTTTGCCAGCGGCACACCGGTCGCTTTAGAGACGAACGGAACGGTTCGCGCTGCACGCGGGTTAACTTCGATCAGGTAGACTTCATTGTCTTTCACCGCGAACTGGACGTTCATCAGGCCGCGAACGTTCAGCTCAAACGCCAGCTTCTCAACCTGCTGGCGCATCACGTTCTGAATCTCCTGATTCAGCGTGTAGGCGGGCAGTGAACAGGCGGAGTCACCGGAGTGAACGCCAGCCTGCTCGATGTGTTCCATGATGCCACCAATCAGCACCCGCTCACCGTCGCAGATTGCATCCACATCCACTTCGACCGCATCATCCAGGAAGCGATCCAGCAGTACCGGCGCATCGTTGGAAACCGACACTGCCGTCTGGAAGTAGCGTCTCAGGTCGATTTCGTCGTAGACGATTTCCATGGCACGGCCGCCCAGCACATAAGAAGGACGCACCACCAGCGGATAACCCAGTCCGGCAGCTTTCTCCACTGCCTGCTCCAGCGTAGCCACCGTGGCGTTAGCCGGTTGCTTCAGTTTCAGGCGATCAACCGCCTGCTGGAAACGTTCACGGTCTTCAGCACGGTCAATGGAGTCCGGGCTGGTGCCGATAACCGGCACGCCTGCGGCTTCCAGTGCCCGCGCTAGTTTCAGCGGAGTCTGACCGCCATACTGCACGATGACACCTTTTGGCTGCTCGATGCGCACAATCTCCAGCACATCTTCCAGTGTTACCGGCTCAAAGTAGAGGCGGTCGGAGGTGTCGTAATCGGTCGAGACCGTTTCCGGGTTACAGTTGACCATAATGGTCTGGTAACCATCTTCACGCAGCGCCAGCGCGGCGTGAACGCAGCAGTAGTCGAATTCGATACCCTGACCGATACGGTTAGGTCCACCGCCCAGAATCATGATTTTTTCACGATCCGGACTCGGGTTGGCTTCGCACTCCTCCTCATAGGTGGAGTACATGTAAGCAGTATTCGTCGCGAACTCTGCGGCACAGGTATCCACGCGCTTATAAACCGGGTGCAGGTTAAACTGCTGACGCAGCTTGCGGATTTCGCTCTCAGCCACACCGGCCAGCGTTGCCAGCCGTGCATCGGCAAAGCCCTTACGCTTCAGGGTGCGCAGGAACATCTCATCAAGGCTGTTCACCCCTTCGCGTGACACCTTATCTTCCAGCCGCACCAGCTCTTCAATCTGTACCAGGAACCAGCGGTCAATGTTGGTCAGGTTGAACACGCCATCAACCGACATCCCGGCGCGGAACGCGTCAGCGATGTACCAGATGCGATCTGAACCGGCATCTTTCAGCTCGCGGCGAATGCGGGTTAACGCTTCCGGGTCGTCAGGGTGTACTTTCGGGTCGAAGCCGTTAGCACCGACTTCCAGGCCGCGCAGCGCTTTCTGCATCGACTCCTGGAAAGTACGGCCAATCGCCATCACTTCACCGACCGACTTCATCTGCGTGGTCAGGCGATCGTTGGCGCCGGCAAATTTTTCGAAGTTGAAACGTGGGATCTTGGTAACAACGTAGTCGATTGAAGGCTCGAACGAGGCCGGGGTTAACCCGCCGGTAATATCATTCATCAGCTCGTCAAGGGTGTAACCCACCGCCAGTTTGGCCGCCACTTTAGCAATCGGGAAGCCGGTTGCCTTAGAGGCCAGCGCCGAGGAGCGCGACACGCGGGGGTTCATCTCGATGACAATCAGGCGGCCATCTTTCGGGTTAACCGAGAACTGGACGTTGGAGCCGCCGGTTTCAACACCGATTTCACGCAGTACCGCCAGCGAGGCGTTACGCATGATCTGATACTCTTTGTCGGTCAGCGTCTGGGCAGGCGCAACCGTGATGGAGTCACCGGTGTGGATCCCCATCGCGTCGAAGTTTTCAATGGAGCAGACGATAATGCAGTTATCGTTCTTATCGCGCACCACTTCCATCTCATACTCTTTCCAGCCAATCAGCGACTCATCAATCAGCAGCTCATTCGTTGGCGAGAGGTCGAGACCGCGTTCGCAAATCTCTTCAAACTCTTCGCGGTTATAGGCGATACCGCCACCGGTGCCGCCCATGGTGAAGGAGGGACGGATAATGCAGGGGAAGCCCACATCTTCTGCCACAGCCAGCGCTTCTTCCATAGTGTGCGCAATGCCGGAGCGGGCGGTATCCAGACCGATGCTTTTCATTGCCACGTCGAAACGACGACGATCTTCTGCTTTGTCGATGGCATCTGCGGTTGCGCCAATCATGGTGACGCCAAACTCTTCCAGTACGCCGTGACGTTCCAGCTCCAGCGCACAGTTCAGCGCCGTCTGACCGCCCATGGTTGGCAGAACCGCATCCGGGCGCTCTTTTTCGATGATTTTGCGCACCACTTCCCAGTGAATAGGCTCAATGTAGGTTGCATCGGCCATTTCCGGGTCGGTCATAATCGTCGCCGGGTTGGAGTTCACCAGAATGACGCGGTAACCCTCTTCACGCAGCGCTTTACACGCCTGCGCACCGGAATAGTCAAATTCGCAGGCCTGGCCGATCACAATCGGACCGGCACCAAGAATCAGGATGGATTTTAGGTCTGTACGTTTTGGCATGAATTAGCTCCTGATTACTTCGCTTGCAGACGGAATGCGTCAATCAATTCAATAAAGTGGTCAAACAGCGGCGCGGCATCACCCGGTCCCGGGCTGGCTTCCGGGTGCCCCTGGAAGCTGAATGCTGGCTTGTCAGTGCGGTGAATGCCCTGCACCGTTTTATCGAATAACGAAATGTGGGTCACGCGCAGATTCGCGGGCAGATCGTGCTCATCGACCGCAAAACCATGGTTCTGAGCCGTGATCATGACGCGATTGTTTTCGAGATCTTTCACCGGATGGTTGCCGCCGTGGTGGCCGAGCTTCATCTTCACGGTCTTAGCCCCGCTGGCCAGCGCCAGCAGCTGATGACCCAGACAGATACCGAATACCGGGATGTCTGTTTTCAGGAAGGCCTGAATAGCGCTGATGGCGTAATCGCACGGCTCCGGGTCACCGGGACCGTTAGAGAGGAAAATGCCATCCGGGTTCAGTTTCAGAACGTCTTCAGCAGGCGTCTGTGCCGGAACCACGGTCAGGCGACAGCCGCGATCGACCAGCATGCGCAGAATGTTGCGCTTGGCACCGTAATCGTACGCCACCACATGGTAAGGCAGTGAGTCAGCCGCGGCCTGCTCAGGCAGTCCCGCGTTCAGCGTCCAACTGCCCTGCTGCCAGCTGTAGGTCTCCGTTGTACAGACCTCTTTCGCCAGATCCATCCCTTTCAGTCCGGGGAACGCCTGGGCTTTTTGCAGCGCCAGCGCGGCGTCCGGATTGTCGCCCGCGATAATGCAACCGTTCTGTGCCCCTTTCTCACGCAGCAGGCGCGTCAGCTTGCGGGTATCAATATCGGCAATCGCCACGATGTTGTTGCGCTGCAGCCAGGCAGATAAGCCCTCTTCGCTACGGAAGTTGCTGGCAATCAGCGGCAGGTCACGAATGACCAGGCCCTGCGCGTGAATCTGGCTGGACTCATCGTCTGCGGCATTAACACCGACATTACCGATATGGGGATAAGTGAGAGTAACGATTTGGCGGGAATAGGAAGGATCAGTGAGGATTTCTTGATAACCGGTCATTGAGGTATTGAAAACGACTTCCCCCACTGCCGACCCTGTTGCCCCGATGGCCCGACCGTGGAATTGGGTTCCGTCTTCCAGAACCAGGATTGCTGACTTAATCAAAACATCCTCCAGGGAATAAACAGTCAATATATCTGCATATTAATTCAAAATAGGTGCCTGAATCAATGCAAAAACCGCCTGAATTGTCGATTTTTGGCAAATTGCGCGCATTCTAATGATCGCCCTGGTCATTGTCTACCCTGCGACGGGATTTTTTCATTATTATCTGCCTTATGAAGAAAAAAACGGGCATAAGCGGCAAAAAGAGGATAAAACCCGGCGGAATAATCGTTTGCCAGGTCACTAAAAAACAAAACCAGCGTTATCCGGCCATTATTTTTGACCAAATGGTCAAAAATAGCTTCTGGCGGGATAGATAAACGAAGATAAGTGAGAAAAAAACGAATCAGAGAAGGAATGTAGTTCAGAAAGGCAATTTTCAGGCAAAATTAAGGGCAATGAAAACATTGCCCCTTTTCAATCAACTGGTTAATGATTGAAATAACCACATCACGATGGCTCACAACACTTACAACATCGACAAATCCAGCACATCACGCATATCAAAAAGACCTGATTTCTTATCTTTCAGCCATAAAGCCGACTTAACGGCACCCTTAGCAAAGGTCATGCGGCTTGAAGCCTTGTGCGTAATCTCTACTCGCTCACCGGTATCTGCAAACATCGCTGTATGCTCACCGACGATGTCTCCGGCGCGTATCGTCGCAAAACCGATGGTCTGCGGCTGACGTTCGCCGGTGTGGCCCTCACGGGTATAGACTGCATGCTCATCCAGTTTCCACTGCATCGCGTCGGCTATCGCCTCACCCATTGCCAGCGCAGTGCCAGACGGCGCATCCACTTTATGACGGTGATGTGCTTCCACGATCTCAATATCCGCGTACTCTCCCATCACTTTGGCAGCCTTTTCCAGCAGCTTCAGCACCAGGTTGACCCCCACGCTGAAGTTCGCGGCGAACACGATGGCGATCTCGTCCGACGCTGCGCGAATGGCCGCTTTTCCGGCTTCATCAAAGCCGGTAGTGCCAATCACCATCGCTTTACCCTGCTCACGGCAGATCGCCATATATTCCAGCGTTCCTTCCGGGCGGGTGAAATCGACCAGCACATCAAAGTCATCTATCACCGCGCGTAAATCGTCAGTGATGAGGATGCCGTTCTTGCCGATGCCCGCTACTTCACCGGCGTCACTGCCGATCAGCGATGAGCCCGGGCGTGCCAGTGCTGCACCCAGTTCTGCGCCCTCTGCCTGCTGCGTCGCCTGAATCAGATTACGGCCCATACGGCCCGGCGCGCCCACAATAGCAATGCGGATAGTGTTCATATTTATTCATTCCTAAAACAAAACTATGCATCCAAAGCGTCATCAGGTTAACGACGAGTTAACAGTCACGCCACTATTAATCAGTGATAATAAGAATTTTATGCCAGCCGCCTGGGATTATCAGTAAAAGCAATCACGGCGGCAAACAACGGCTTTTTCTGTCTGGCCCGGAAAACAAAAAAGGCCGAACAGAGTCGGCCTTTTTATCAGTTTAATCATAGCGCTACTGCACGTTGCGCACTTCGACGCGCAGCTCTTTTGGCACTTCAAAGACGATGTTCTCTTCACGGCCAATCAGCTCAATCGCCGCTTCGCCGCCCAGCTCGCGCAGCCGCTGAATTACCTGCTGCACCAGAATATCGGGGGCTGACGCGCCTGCGGTGACGCCGATACAGTCAACGCCTTTTACCCACTCTTCCTGAATATCGTCCGCCGAGTCGATAAGCTTCGCCAGTTTCCCGGCACGCTGTGCCAGCTCAGCCAGACGGTTAGAGTTGGATGAGTTCTTAGACCCCACCACCAGCACCACGTCCGCATCTTTCGCCAGGGTGCGAACAGCCTCCTGACGGTTAGTGGTGGCGTAGCAGATATCATCTTTACGCGGCCCGATAATCGCCGGGAAACGCTGACGCAGGGCGTCAATGATGTCAGAGGTGTCGTCCACGGAAAGCGTGGTCTGGGTCATGAAGCTCAGATTGTTTTCGTCTTTGACGGTCAGCCTGAAGACATCTTCCGGGGACTCCACCAGATACATGCCCCCATTGGGGTTATTGTACTGCCCCATAGTGCCTTCAACTTCCGGGTGACCCGCATGACCAATCAGTATCGCTTCCACACCTTTACGGCTGGCACGCGCCACTTCCATATGAACCTTGGTCACCAGCGGACAGGTGGCGTCAAACAGCATGGTCAGATTGCGCGCTTTGGCTTCGGCACGCACCGCCTGCGAAACACCGTGCGCGGAGAAGATCAGGATCGCGTTATCAGGCACTTCACTGATCTCTTCAATGAAGATGGCACCGCGTTCGCGCAGGCTGTTCACCACGTAACGGTTATGCACCACTTCGTGACGGACGTAAATCGGCGCGCCATACATTTCCAGCGCACGCTCAACAATACTGATGGCGCGATCAACGCCAGCGCAGAAACCGCGCGGATTAGCTAACAGGATTTGCATCGTTCGCCTCCAGCACTGGATCGATTTCCAGCACCTCTACATCAAACTGAATACGATGACCTGCCAGCGGATGGTTGAAGTCCACGGTGATAGAGTCACCGGAGACTTCACGGATCACGCCTGGCATCTCACTGCCGCCCATGCCGCTGAACAGCATGATGGCACCCACTTCCGGTTCACCTGCGTCGATAAAGTCACGGCGCGAGAAATACTGGATCAGGTCAGGACTGACGCCACCAAATGCCTCTTCCGGTGCCAGGGTGAACTGTTTCGTTTCACCCGCTTTCAGCCCCAGCAGTGCCTGCTCCAGTGCCGCAGAGAGGCTGCCATCACCAAGACGGAACAGCGCGGGTTTGCCGTTTGCACGGGTCGATTCCGCCGTCGAGCCATCTTCCAGCTTCAGCGTAAAATGCACCAACACCGCGCTGTCGCGCTGTACGGACTCAGTCATCACTTACCCTTTCTGTTTAGCCTGTTTGCCGTTCGGGCTGAAAAAGCCCTCCAGCACCACCAGTGCCGCACCAATACAGATGCCGCAGTCAGCGATATTAAATGTAGCGAAGTGCCAGTTACCGACGTAGAAATCGATAAAATCGACCACAAAGCCATGATAGGAACGATCAAACAGATTGCCTACCGCACCGCCGATGATCAGGGCATACGCGATATTGGCTATCTTCTGACTGGCCTGATTGCGATACATCATCACCATCAGTGAGACCACAATAGCCAGCGCGATTCCGGCAAAGAACCAGCGCTGCCAGCCGCCTTTGTCTGCCAGGAAACTGAACGCCGCACCGTAGTTGTGCGCGTAGAACAGGTTCAGGTAGGGCATCAGCGGCTGTGTTTCATGCAGCATCATGTTGTTCATCACCCACTGCTTACTGGCGAAGTCCACAACAATCACCACCAGCACCAGCCACAGCCAGCGCAATCCGGTTGATAAAATAGGTTTACGCATCAGGCAAATTCACGCTGTTCGCCGTCACCGGCTACGTTAGTGTAACAACGACCACAGACCTCAGCATGCTCAGGATTCTGTCCGACATCGGTAGTGTAATGCCAGCAGCGCTGACATTTCTCACCTTCCGCCTTGTGCAGCGCGATTTTCAGACCTTTCAGCAGTTCACTCTGCTGCGCTTCGTCGTTCGCCAGCGCGTAATCCGCCACCCGTGCGCCAGAAGTCAGCAGCACAAAGCGCAGCTCATTGCCCAGCGCCTGCAGTTTAGCGGCGAGTTCCGGATCGGCATAGAGCGTGACCGTCGCTTCCAGTGCGCCACCGATACGTTTATCCGCACGCGCCTGCTCGATCACCTTGTTCACTTCGCCACGCACTTTCAGCAGCTCAGCCCAGTAAGCATCATTCAGCGCTTCATCTTCTGCCAGGCCAAACAGCCCCTGATACCACTCTTCGGTGAAGACATACTGCGCACGTTCGCCAGGCAGATAGCCCCAGATCTCATCGGCCGTAAAGGACATGATCGGTGCCATCCAGCGCACCAGCGCTTCAACGATATGCCACAGCGCGGTCTGGCAGCTGCGACGCGCCAGACTGTCGCCTTTCGCCGTGTACTGACGATCTTTGATGATGTCGAGATAGAAACTGCCCATCTCAATCGAGCAGAACTGCATCAGACGCTGGATCACTTCATGGAAATCGTAGTTCTCATAGGAGGCGACGATATCGGCCTGCGCAGCCTGTGCGCGACCCACTGCCCAGCGATCCACCACCACCATCTCTTCCGGTTTCACCAGATCGGTGGCCGGATTAAAGCCGCTGAGGTTAGCCAGCAGGAAACGCGCAGTGTTACGAATACGACGATAGGCATCGGCAGAACGCTTGAGGATCTCATCGGAGACCGCCATTTCGCCCGAATAGTCGGTTGATGCCACCCACAGACGCAGAATATCGGCACCCAGTTTGTTCATCACATCCTGCGGCGCAACGGTGTTGCCGATCGATTTCGACATCTTGCGGCCCTGACCATCCACGGTGAAACCGTGCGTCAGTACCTGACGATAAGGCGCTTTGCCTTTCATCGCCGTGGAGATCATCAGCGAGGACATGAACCAGCCGCGATGCTGATCGGAACCTTCCAGATAGAGGTCTGGTGCATGTCCGCCAAACTCCGGACGCGCATCGACAACTGAAGAGCTGGTTGAACCGGAGTCAAACCAGACATCCAGCGTATCCGGCACTTTAACGTAATGATCGGCATCGTCGCCCATCAGTTCACGCGGGTCGAGATCCCACCATGCCTGAATGCCTTCCTGCTCAACGCGCTGCGCCACTTTTTCCATCAGCGCCAGCGTGTCCGGGTGCAGCGTTTCGCTCTCTTTGTGGACGAACAGCGCCATTGGCACGCCCCATGTACGCTGACGGGAGATACACCAGTCAGGACGGTTCGCCACCATCGACTCGATACGCGCCTGGCCCCAGTCCGGGATCCACTGCACGCCTTTGATCTCTTTCAGCGACTGCGCACGCAATCCTTTTTGATCCATGCTGATGAACCACTGCGGTGTAGCGCGGAAGATGATCGGCGTTTTATGACGCCAGCAGTGCGGGTAGCTGTGCAGCAGTTTTTCAACGTGCAGCAGCGCGCCCTTCTCTTTCAGCAGCTCAACGATCATGTCGTTGGCTTTAAAGACGTTAACCCCATCCAGCGTCGGGTACGTGCCTGGCAGATAGCTGCCATCCGGTCCGACCGGGTTCGCGGTTTCGATGCCATATTTCTGACCGATGACATAGTCATCCGGGCCGTGACCCGGTGCCGTGTGTACGGCACCCGTACCGGCTTCCAGGGTGACGTGCTCACCCAGCACGACCAGCGATTCCAGTGCCAGGAACGGATGCTGGAATTTCTGCAGCTCCAGCGCAGCGCCTTTGCATTCGCCCAGTACCTGCCATTCGCTGACACCGGCACGCTTCATGACGCTCCCGACCAGCTCTTTCGCCAGGATCAGGGCACGTCCCTCGATCTGGATCAGCTGATACTCAAATTCAGGATGCAGAGAGATGGCGCGGTTAGCCGGTAATGTCCACGGTGTGGTTGTCCAGATCACCAGTGAAATCGGGCCCGTAACCTGTGCCACGCCAAACGCCTGACGCACCGCGTCGGCATCAATGGCATTGAACATCACATCAATTGACGGTGACGTTTTGTCGTAATACTCGACTTCCGCTTCTGCTAAAGCCGAACGGCAATCCAGGCACCAGTGCACCGGCTTCGCGCCTTTGTGCAGGTGGCCGTTGCCGATGATTTTACCCAGCGCACGAATGATGTTGGCTTCGGTGCCGAAATCCATAGTCAGGTAAGGACGATCCCAGTCACCCAGCACGCCCAGACGGATAAAGTCCGCTTTCTGGCCTTCAACCTGTTCAGCAGCGTACTTGCGGCACGCTGCACGGAATTCAGCGGCGGTGACTTTCTCACCTGGCTTGCCAATCATCTGCTCAACTTTGTGTTCAATTGGCAGACCGTGACAGTCCCAGCCCGGCACGTACGGCGAGTCATAACCCGCCATGCCTTTCGACTTAACGATAATGTCTTTCAGAATCTTGTTTACAGAGTGACCAATATGAATGCTGCCGTTCGCATACGGAGGGCCATCATGCAGGATAAAGGTTTTTTTCCCTTTTTTGGCTTCGCGGATAATGCCGTACAGGTTGTCGGCATACCAGCGTTGCAACATTCCCGGTTCGCGTTTGGCCAGATCGCCACGCATCGGGAATCCCGTTTCCGGCAAATTCAGGGTAGATTTATAGTCACTCATCAGATTCTCGATTCCGTTTTTCGCTCAGGTTAAAGCAGCCCAAAGAACTGCCGGGCCGTTACCACATCGTTCGCAATTTGTTCTTTCAACGCCTCCAGTGAGGCAAAGCGCTGCTCGTTTCGTATTTTCTGTTTCAGCACCACATCAATGTGACGACCATAGAGATCCATATTGATGTCGAGCAGGTGAACTTCAAGCTGCTGGCGTAAACCTTTTACGGTCGGACGGGTGCCGATATTGGCAACACCCGGCAGCGGCTCAGGCGTCAGACCCTGCACCTCCACCGCATACACCCCTTTCACCGGCGAGACGCTGCGGCGTAAAGGCAGGTTCGCCGTGGGGAACCCCAGCGTGCGTCCCAGTGCATCACCGTGCACGACGCGGCCGGAAATAGTGAAGGGATGACCCAGCAGCGACTGTGCCAGCGCTAAATCATCCGCGGCCAGCGCCTGACGAACGGCGGTGCTGCTGATTCGCTTACCGCCGTCACAGAAGGTTTCGGTGCTGACAACCTCAAAACTATACTCCGCACCGGCTTTCTGTAATAACAGGAAATCCCCCTGTCGACCAGCGCCGAAGCGGAAATCATCGCCTACGGCGAGATACTTTACGTCCAGCCTGTCGACTAACAGGTCACTGATAAAACGCTGGGCGGACAAGGCCGCAAAGCGGCGGTCGAACCGCACGCACAACACTTTATCGACGCCAGCCTCCGCCATGTATCGCAGTTTTTCACGCAGGCGTGTCAGACGCGCCGGGGCTTTGTCACCGGCAAACAGCTCCAGCGGCTGTGGCTCAAAAACCATGACCACGACCGGCAGATTGCGCTTACGCCCCTCTTCACACAGCCGGGACATCAGCGCCTGATGTCCGCGGTGTACGCCATCGAAATTACCAATGGTCAGAACGCAGCCGCGATGCTGCTCGTTAAGATTATGAATACCGCGGATAAACTTCATGGCTGGCCCAAACCGGTGGAAATCGGCGGATTATACCCTTGAAAGCGACTCAGGTTAACCCGTCAGCACGCCTTTCATGCTTCAGGCGCTGCATTTCCTGTTACAGATGCGTACGTTAAGAATTTTGTCGCGAAATACTGTATTCAGTGAGGGGAAGCTGGTAGAATCTTGCGCCATCAAATACGTAACCGAGTGCTGCTCATAGAGCGACGCTTATTTGCACAAATCCATTGACAAAATCAGGTTAGAAGGGCATAGTCCTCGGCCTTTGATTTGTCTCTATAGAACACATTTGGGAGTTGGACCTTGGCTAATATCAAATCAGCTAAGAAACGCGCCGTAACATCTGAGAAACGCCGCAAGCATAACGCTAGCCGCCGCTCAATGATGCGTACCTTCGTTAAGAAAGTATACGCGGCGATCGCTTCAGGCGACAAAGCTGCTGCGCAGAACGCATTCAATGAAATGCAACCACTCGTGGATCGTCAGGCCGCTAAAGGTCTGATCCACAAAAACAAAGCTGCACGTTATAAATCAAACCTGACTGCACAGATCAACAAACTGGCTTAATCGCCCGTTGTTCATCGCTTTGTTGAAAAAGCCGGCGCTTACGCCGGTTTTTTTTCGTCTGTACTCTGGTAAGGAAAGAGTGCGCTGAAGTCAGCCTGACAGAGACGCTGCACCGCCGGATGCTGAATCATCCGCTCGGCGAAGAGGATGTGATACTCCTCTGAAACGGCATCAAGCCGGCCGACTTCATACATCCCCTCCTGCTGACAACCGTCCAGCGACGGCGCAACAAAAATCGCCTTCTGACGCGCACCAAATGCGTTCATCAGCGCCGCATCATCAAACTCACCCAGAATCTCCACCTGCAGCCCCTGGGTCGTGATCCAGTTAAGGATTTTACGCCCCAGCATTGAGCGGCGACCCGGAATCAGCAGAGGACGCGTTTCCAGGCAACCCGGAAAAGAGCAGTCAGCGATCGGCTGAGCAGACCAGAAGCTAATCGGGCACTCCCCCAGCTTTACCGAAAACAGCCCTTCCTGCTGGGTGGGATCGATGGAGCAGTCAGAAATAATCATATCCAGCTTATGCTGACTGAGCTGCTCCAGCAGCATCTCGTGGGTCGATTCAAAACAGCGCAGATGGATTTTCTCTTCTGCCACCACCGCCGTCTCCAGCACCTTGCTGACCCGTTGCTTTGAGAGGGCATCTGCCACACCAACATCCAGCAGCAGATGAGACTCTTTGCGGTAGTTAACAATATCCAGCATCTCCTGACCCAGCATAAACATGCGGTCAGCGTAGCGGAACACCAGCTGCCCCAGTTCAGTCGGCACGAGCCCCCTTCCCTGACGCCGGAACAGCTTACCCTGCAGGCGATCTTCCAGCGTCTTAATCTGCCCGGTAATGGTCTGGGGCGTCAGTGAGAGCGCCTCGGCTGCACCCGCTATCGACCCGGCACGGCAGGCGTGCCAGAAGTAGTAGAGATGATTGTAGTTAATATGATTCATTAAAAAGAAGGAGGCTTTCGCCTCCTCTCCATTAACGCAGCTTGATCCGCAACAGGGTGTACCCAATCACGGCGGACAGCAGAGAACCGGTCAGAATGCCCAGTTTAGAGAACGTCACCAGCTGCTCATGGGCTGAATCAAAGGCCAGTGAACTGATAAATATCGACATCGTGAAGCCGATACCGCACAGCACGCCGATTGCCATGATATCGCGGATAGTGGTGCCGCCAGGTAATACCGCCAGCCGGAGCTTTACTGCCAGCCAGCAGAACAGGGTAATGCCTAATGGTTTACCCAGTAACAGGCCCAGGATGATGCCTGTTGGTTCAGGCGAAAGGATATCGCCCAGCGTAATACCCGCAAGCGAAATACCGGCATTCGCAAAGGCAAACAGTGGCAGGATTAGCCAGTTCACCCACGGCATCAGGCCGTGTGCCAGATGCTCCGCCGGTGAATGTCCCTCTTTCTTTTCCAGCGGCACAAAGAAGCCTACGATAACGCCTGCCAGCGTTGCGTGGACGCCCGACTTAAGCACGGCGGTCCAGAGCACAATGCCAACCAGAATATAGATCGAGATTTTACGGACATTGAAGTAATTCAGCAGAGCCAGCACGACAATAGCCGCCGCCGCCACGCCCAGAGAAAGAACAGACAGACCGCTGGTATAGAACAGGGCGATAATCACAATCGCCCCCAGGTCATCGATGATCGCCAGGGCCATCAGAAAAACTTTCAGCGCAGCAGGAACACGGCTGCCGAGCAGGGCCAGCACTCCCAGCGCAAAAGCGATATCCGTTGCCGTGGGAATAGCCCAGCCGTTGCGGGCAATCTCATCACCGTGGTTGAAAGCAAGGAAGATTAAGGCAGGCAGCGCCATGCCGCCCAATGCTGCGATGACAGGAAAGATCGCCTTTTCGCGGCTTGCCAGTTCGCCGACCATCAGCTCACGTTTCACTTCCAGGCCAATCAGCAGGAAAAACAGCGCCATCAGCGCATCGTTTATCCACAACAGCAGATTTTTGCTGATATCCAGCGCACCAAAGCGGATCTGGACAGGTTCATTGAGCAACGCCTGATAGCTGTCAGCGGTCGCGGCCGTATTAGCAAGAATCATGGCTGCGACTGCCGCCAGAATTAATATCATGCCGTTGCTGGCGTCACTTTCAATGAAGCTTTTAAGAAGGTTTCTGAGTTTACGAGGCTTATTCAACGTTTATCTTCCTGATCGGCGATAGAAAGTTAATAAGTGTAACCACTCATATAGCTCGTTAAAAGCAGCTTATACCAGGCTTATAGCTCGCTTTAACCGAGTAATCTGACGAAACCGGAACGCCCGTCACATGGCTGAAAAGTCCGCAGGCAGAATCGCTTATAAACGGCAAAAAAAACGGAGCCTCAGGCTCCGTTTTATCCCTCACACTTTATCGGGTCAGGTCATCAAAGAACTTTTTCACACCGTCGAAAAAGCTCTTGGAGCGCGGGCTGTTATGCTCACCGCTTGGGCCGCCAAAACTCTCTTCCAGTTCACGCAACAGCGTTTTCTGTTTCTCATTCAGGCTGACCGGTGTTTCCACCACGACACGACAGAGCAGGTCACCGACCGCACCGCCACGAACAGATTTAACGCCACGTCCGCGCATACGGAACAGCTTGCCGGTCTGGGTTTCTGACGGCACTTTCAGCTTCACGCGACCATCCAGTGTCGGCACTTCAATCTCACCGCCCAGCGCCGCCATCGCGAAGTTGATCGGAACTTCGCAGTAAAGGTTGTTCTCTTCACGCTCGAAGATCGGGTGTTTCTTCACCGATACCTGAACGTAGAGATCGCCCGCTGGTGCGCCCTGCTCGCCTGCTTCGCCTTCACCACTCAGACGAATACGGTCGCCGGTGTCGACCCCGGCCGGGATTTTCACTGACAGCGTTTTCGACTTCTCAACGCGGCCATGACCATGACAGGCGTTGCACGGATCTTTAATCACCGAGCCGCGACCATGACAGGTCGGACAGGCCTGCTGGACGGTGAAGAAGCCCTGGCGCATCTGCACCTGACCTGCACCGTGACAGGTTGAACAGGTTTGTGGCTGCGTACCCGCTTTCGCGCCGCTGCCGTGGCAGACATCACACTCTTCCAGGGTTGGAATGCGGATCTCTTTGGTCACGCCGCGTACCGCTTCTTCCAGCGACAGCTCCATGTTGTAGCGTAAATCGGCGCCACGGGCGGCGCGCTGACGGCGTCCACCACCAAAGATGTCACCGAATACGTCGCCAAAGATATCGCTGAAGTCTGCACCGCCGCCGCCAAAGCCACCGCCGCCGAATCCGCCGCCACCCATGCCGCCCTGTTCGAAGGCTGCATGACCATACTGATCGTAGGCCGCACGTTTCTGCGCATCGGTCAGGATTTCGTACGCTTCCTTGACCTCTTTAAATTTCGCTTCGGCTTCTTTGTCACCGGGATTACGGTCCGGGTGAAACTTCATTGCCAGGCGTTTGTAAGCCTTTTTGATTTCACGCTCGTCCGCGGATTTGGCGACGCCTAAAATCTCGTAGTAATCACTCTTCGCCATGTTTTTTTAGCCCTTAACATGATCGCACGGGCGTGGAGAGATCTCCTACGCCCGTGCTGGTTTCAACGGCTGTCAGGCCAACCGTCGCGCCCGGTCAGGGGCAATTATTTCTTGTTGTCTTTCACTTCTTCGAATTCAGCATCAACAACGTCGTCATCTTTCTTCGCTGACGCGTCACCGGCATCCGCTGCACCCGCCTGAGACTGCTGTGCTGCTTCCATCAGTTTGCCGGACACTTCCATCAGTGCCTGCATTTTGGCATCGATTTCCGCTTTGTCTTCGCCTTTCAGCGCAGTTTCCAGCGCGGCCAGTGCGGCTTCGATTGGCGCTTTGTCATCAGCTGACAGTTTGTCGCCCGCCTCGTCCAGCTGCTTACGCGTGCTGTGGGCAATCTGATCGCCCTGGTTACGCGTCTGTACCAGCTCTTCGAACTTACGGTCAGATTCGGCGTTCGCTTCAGCATCACGCACCATTTTTTCGATCTCTTCATCGTTCAGACCTGAAGAGGCTTTGATGGTGATCTTCTGCTCTTTACCGCTGTTCTTGTCTTTTGCCGACACGTGCAGAATACCATCCGCATCAATGTCAAAGGTGACTTCGATCTGCGGCATACCGCGTGGCGCGTTCTGGATACCGTCGAGGTTGAACTGGCCCAGTGACTTGTTGTCATTGGCGCGCTTACGCTCACCCTGCAGCACGTGAATGGTCACGGCTGACTGGTTATCTTCAGCCGTCGAGAAGACCTGGCTGTGCTTGGTTGGGATGGTGGTGTTCTTGCTGATCAGCGAGGTCATCACGCCACCCATGGTTTCGATACCCAGTGACAGCGGGGTAACGTCCAGCAGCAGCACGTCTTTCACGTCGCCACCCAGTACACCACCCTGAACCGCAGCACCAACGGCAACGGCTTCGTCCGGGTTCACGTCTTTACGTGGCTCTTTACCGAAGAACTCGGTCACTTTCGCC
The DNA here is from genome assembly GCF_029844725.1 of Pantoea sp. GD03673. Taxonomy (GTDB): domain Bacteria; phylum Pseudomonadota; class Gammaproteobacteria; order Enterobacterales; family Enterobacteriaceae; genus Pantoea. Next base: position 373,689 of record NZ_JAOCKJ010000005.1, on the reverse strand, counting down.
TGAACCAGTGGCATACGGGTCTGACCACCCACCAGGATAACGTCGTTGATGTCTGATACAGACAGTCCCGCATCCTGCAGCGCAACTTTCAGTGGCGCGATTGAGCGTGCAACCAGATCTTCAACCAGTGACTCCAGTTTAGAACGGGTGACTTTGATGTTCAGGTGCTTAGGACCGGTCGCATCTGCCGTGATGTAAGGCAGGTTAACGTCGGTCTGCTGTGCAGAAGAGAGCTCGATTTTCGCTTTCTCTGCCGCTTCTTTCAGACGCTGCATCGCCAGCGGATCGTTGTGCAGATCGATACCCTGGTCTTTCTTGAATTCAGCAACCAGATAGTTAATCAGGCGGCTATCGAAGTCTTCACCACCCAGGTGGGTGTCACCGTTGGTTGCCAGAACTTCAAAGGTTTTTTCGCCGTCAACTTCGTCGATCTCGATGATTGAGATATCGAAGGTACCGCCACCCAGGTCATATACCGCGATGGTGCGGTTGCCCTGGCCTTTGTCCAGACCGTATGCCAGTGCAGCAGCAGTTGGTTCGTTAATGATACGTTTGACTTCCAGACCCGCGATGCGGCCTGCGTCTTTGGTCGCCTGACGCTGCGCATCGTTGAAGTAAGCCGGTACGGTGATAACGGCTTCGGTCACTGGCTCACCGAGGTAATCTTCGGCGGTCTTTTTCATTTTCTTCAGCACTTCAGCAGAGATCTGCGGGGGTGCCATTTTCTGACCTTTTACTTCCAACCATGCGTCGCCGTTGTCGGCGCTGGCGATTTTGTACGGCATGATTTTAATATCACGCTGTACTTCTTCGTCCTGGAAGCGACGACCAATCAGACGCTTGATTGCAAACAGGGTATTCTGCGGGTTGGTCACTGCCTGACGTTTAGCCGGTTGACCGACCAGAATTTCGCCATCCTGTGTGTAAGCAATAATTGAAGGCGTGGTGCGATCGCCCTCGGCATTTTCCAGCACGCGTGCTTTGGTGCCATCCATGATCGCAACACAAGAGTTGGTTGTACCCAGGTCAATACCAATAATCTTACCCATCTAAACATCTCCCACTTAAATTCGTTGCCAATTTGGGTTGTGAACCTTTTATGTGGGCGGGTTGTTTGCATTCAACCTGCCAGCACATGCTTTTTTTCCAACGTTCACAACGCTCGATGACAAGTAAATGGGGCCGCTTCGATGCGCATCAAGGGCTAAACCAAAAAAAATTTTCTGCCTTTGGCCCTGCCGGGATCAAAGAACAGGGTTATCCCGCTGAATATGATGCGTCGCCCTGTTCCTTTCGGGGAGCAGGACAGAGTCCTTTTCTTTCATTAACGATCATCTTACTGCCGAGGAACTATGGCACATTCAACGCTGGCTAATCCTGCCCCGCTGGGCTTAATGGGATTTGGCATGACAACTATTTTGCTGAACCTGCACAACACGGGCCTGTTTGACATGGACGTGGCGATTTTAGCGATGGGGATTTTTTATGGCGGGATCGCCCAGGTGCTGGCCGGTCTGCTGGAGTTTAAAAAGAACAACACCTTTGGGCTGACCGCCTTTACCTCTTACGGCATGTTCTGGTTAAGCTTTGTGGCGATTCTGCTGTTACCGAAAACAGGGCTGACAAACGCGGCTGACGAACGCTTTCTGGGTGCCTGGCTGGCACTCTGGGGCATTTTCACGCTGTTTATGTTTACAGGCACGCTGAAAGGTGCGCGGATGCTGCAGTTTGTATTCGGCTCGCTCACAATACTGTTTCTGCTGCTGGCTGTGGCTCACCTCATGCACCTGCCCGCCGTGGTGGTGTTTGCAGGCTGGGTTGGCATTCTCTGTGGTGCCAGCGCCTGCTATCTGGCGATGGGTGAAGTGCTCAATGAAACCTTTGGCCGCACCATTCTGCCCATTGGCGCGAAATCACTGCAAGCCTGATAAAACGCGGAGCCTGGCTCCGCGTTCTCCTGTTACAGCGTCTTAATCCCCTGTTGCAGACCCGGCTCGTGGCTGACGTCACGCCGCAGCCAGATCCCGGTCAGCAATCCCACCAGCGCCAGCGCCATCACGTACCAGCACGGTGCCATCACTGAAACATTCATCAGCAGCGATACAAAGATCGGTGTCAGCCCGCCAAAAATGGCATAAGAAAGGTTGTAGGAAAAAGAGAGCCCGGTAAAACGCACTTCTGCCGGAAAGGCGCGCACCATCACAAAGGGCACGACGCCAACGATGCCGACACTCAGGCCCGCCACGCCATAGAGCAGAAAGAGTTGCTGCGGATAGAGGGCAGCCAGGTGATAAAACTGCCAGCTACAAATCGCCAGCAGCAGGCTGCCGACACACAACGTCCGACTGGCACCAAAACGATCGACCGCGAGCCCGGCAATAATGCAGCCGATGCAGAGCATCACGGTGGCGATGCTGTTGGCCTGCAGGGTCAGCGCGGGCGCAATACCCAGCTGTTTCTGCAGCCAGACCGGCGACATGAGGATCACGACCACAATGCAGGCAGAAAGCAGCCAGGTCAGCAGCATGGAGATGACAACCGACTTTTTATGCTCCGCCAGCACGGTCTTCAGCGGCAGGGTGTCAGTCAGCGCTTTACGCTGCTGCATCTCAACAAAGACCGGCGTCTCATGCAGCCAGCGGCGGAGGTACATTGCCATCAGACCAAACACGCCACCGAGGAAGAACGGGATACGCCAGCCGCCGTCATGAATCGCCTGCTGCGACATTGAGGTATTAATCAGCGTCGCGACCAGCGATCCCAGCAGAATGCCGATGGTCAGCCCGGCCGTCAGCGTCCCACAGGCAATACCGATACGTTTGTAAGGCACATGCTCCGCGACAAACACCCAGGCACCCGGCACTTCACCGCCAATGGCCGCCCCCTGCAACATGCGCATCAGCAGCATCAGCAGCGGCGCAGCGATGCCAATCGTCTGCCAGGTGGGTAAAGCCCCCATCATCAGGGTCGGCAGCGCCATCAACAAAATGCTCAGGCTGAACATCTTTTTGCGCCCGAGTTTGTCGCCAAAATGCGCCATCACGATACCGCCCAGCGGACGTGCCAGATAACCTGCGGCAAAAATGGCAAAGGTCTGCAGCTGACGCAGCCATTCCGGGATATCGGCGGGAAAGAAGAGTTCGCCAATCACGGTGGCGAAGAAGACAAAGATGATGAAGTCGTAAAATTCCAGCGCGCCGCCCAGTGCGGCCAGCGCCAGCGTTTTGTAATCCTTACCGGTCAGACGCTGTGTGTGAATCTGATTCATAATAGTCCAGAGGCAAAAGAGACAAAGTTGTAAAGATACCCTTACTATACCGTCAATCTTTTGCCACACCAGCAAGGCTATAGCTTATGCCTGAAACAGGGAATATTTAGTTATTTATCTCACGTATCGCGCTTTTAGGCCGAAATGCTGCTACCACGTCGGGATGCGTCTCAACGTAAGGCCCGTCCAGAAGCTGTAAACAATAAGGTACAGATGCAAAGATACCCTGAACGCTTACCTTCCCCTGCGCATCTTTCAGCCCTTCCAGCGTCTCTTTGATCGATTTCGGCTGACCCGGCAGATTAAGGATCAGTGACTGTTTACGGATCACCCCCACCTGCCGTGACAGAATCGCGGTCGGCACAAACTGCAGGCTAATCTGGCGCATCTGCTCACCAAAACCGGGCATTTCACGATCGGCAACTGCTAAAGTGGCATCGGGCGTGACATCGCGTCGGGCCGGACCGGTGCCGCCAGTGGTTAACACCAGATGGCAAAAACGTTCGTCAACCAGTTCGCAAATCGCGTGCTCGATCATCAGCTGCTCGTCCGGCACCAGCCGGGACTCAATCTCAAACGGGCTGCTGATTGCGCTGCCAAGCCAGCTCTCCAGCGCGGGAATCCCCTGATCCTGATAGATGCCGTTCGCGGCGCGATCGGAGACCGAAATCAGGCCAATGCGTAATGTATTCATGATGAGCTTCGCTGTGATTTACCGCGGTGCGGTGGAGTAAAAGGGGAATAGCAGAGAGGATAATATAAAGTGAAAGGGTCGGAAAAGGGAAAACCGTGGCAGCCTGCGCCGCCACGGTCAGCAGATTACAGCAGTTCTGCCAGCATCTTCTCAAGTTTGCCCTGGTCAACGGCAAAGTTGCGAATGCCTTCTGCCAGCTTGGCCACCGCCATTGGGTCCTGGTTGTGCTGCCACAGGAACTCAGACTCGGTCATGCGGGCCGGACGCGCTTTCACTTCGCCGCTGTAGCTCAGTTTACGCTCCAGAGTGCCTTCGCTTTCTGCCAGCTCTTTCAGCAGCGCAGGAGAAATAGTCAGGCGGTCACAGCCAGCCAGCTCGATGATTTCGCCCGTGTTACGGAAGCTCGCACCCATCACGACGGTTTCATAGCCGTGCTGCTTGTAGTAGTTGTAGATTTCAGAAACGGACACCACGCCTGGATCTTCGTGCGCGGCATACTCTTTCTTGTCGGTGTTGGCTTTGTACCAGTCAAGGATACGGCCAACAAACGGAGAGATCAGGAACACACCCGCTTCGGCACAGGCACGCGCCTGAGCAAAGGAGAACAGCAGCGTCAGGTTACAGTTGATGCCCTCTTTTTCCAGCTGCTCTGCCGCACGGATGCCCTGCCAGGTTGACGCCAGTTTGATCAGGATGCGGTCATTGCTGATACCGGCATCATTGTAGAGTTTGATCAGGCTGCGCGCTTTAGCGATGCTGCCTTCCGTGTCGTAAGAGAGACGCGCATCGACTTCAGTCGAGATGCGGCCCGGGATCAGTTTCAGAATTTCCAGACCAATGTTCACGGCCAGCTTGTCAGAAACCAGCTGCAGCTGCTCTTCTTTGTTGCTGCTCTGCTCACGCGCCCAGCCGATCGCTTCATCGATCAGTTTACGGTATTCAGGGATTTGTGCGGCGTTGAGAATCAGAGAAGGGTTGGTGGTCGCATCCTGCGGCTGATACAGCTTCATGGCTGCGATATCACCGGTGTCAGCGACGACGGTGGTGAGCTGACGCAGGGAGGTAAGTTTGTCCGTCATGTTCTTTTCTCTTAGTTAACTGTCAGTGTGAAAAAAGGCTGTTGGGATAATATCACGCGGCAACGGTGGCGCAAGGTCAGGGAATGCCGTTTACGATAGCGCGAACAAATAGGTGTGATTCGTCATTCTTTGCGGCTTTTTTGGTACACTGCACAGCCTGATAAGCCGCCAATACCCTGTTAAAGCAGGCATTAACCGAGGAAGCAACTATGTTGATGGTGATCTCTCCCGCCAAGACGCTGGATTATGAAAGCCCGCTGGCGACAACGCGGTTCACCCAGCCTGCGCTGTTAGAAAAGTCACAACAGCTGATTGAGACTGCGCGCACGCTGTCGCCCGCCAGCATCGCCTCGTTAATGGGTATCAGCGACAAACTGGCGCACCTCAATGCCGAACGGTTTAACAGCTGGCAGCCCGATTTTACCCCTCAGAATGCCCGTCAGGCGATTCTGGCGTTCAAAGGTGATGTTTACACCGGTCTGCAGGCTGAAACGTTCAGCGATCAGGATTTCGATTTTGCGCAGCAGCACCTGCGCATGTTGTCCGGGCTGTACGGCGTACTGCGTCCGCTCGATTTAATGCAGCCTTACCGGCTGGAGATGGGCATTCGCCTTGCGAATCCGGCGGGCAAAGATCTCTACACCTTCTGGGGCGATCTCATCACTGAAACGCTGAATGCTGCGCTGGCGGAACAGGGTGATGATGTGCTGATTAACCTCGCCTCTGACGAATATTTCAGGGCGGTTAAGCCGAAGAAACTGCAGGCACAGATGATTAAGCCCGTGTTCCTCGACGAGAAGAATGGCCGCTACAAAGTGATTAGCTTCTATGCCAAAAAGGCGCGTGGATTGATGAGTCGCTATGTGATTCAGCAGCGCCTGACAAAGCCGGAACAGCTTAAGGCGTTTGATCTGGATGGCTATCGGTTTGATGCGGCCAGCAGCAGTGAGAGCGAACTGGTCTTTAAGCGCGCGGAGCAGTAACACCCCGCACGCACGGTGCTTTCCACAGATCTGCTTCCCGCAACCGGGAAGCATCTCACAGGATTACTTCAGCAGGAACGCCCGCAGCGGCGCGAATTCCGCCTTCATCTGGTGCGACAGCAGCGGCAGTTCGGCGCGCTCCGCTAACGCTGCTGGCAGCGTCAGGGTCTGCTCAAGGATCGCTTCCACACTTTCGCGGAATTTAGCCGGATGGGCGGTCCCAAGGAACACACCATACTCCCCTTCCTGCAGCTGATCGCGCAGCAGACGCCAGGCGATGGCAGCATGAGGCTCGGAAACGTAGCCAATCTCAGCCAGTTCACGCATTGCAGCGCGCGTGGTTTCATCTGAGACCGCACCACAGGCGAGATCGGTTAAGCGCCAGGTTTTGCGGCGGAACAGCTCTTCCACACGCGGCCAGTTGTTTGGCTGGCTGACATCCATCGCATTCGACAGCGTAGACACCGTCTGGTTTGGCTGCCACTCGCCGTTGCCGAGGAAACGCGGCACCGTATCGTTGGCGTTGGTCGCGGCGATAAAGCGTTTGATCGGCAGACCCAGCGACTTCGCCAGCAGACCGGCAGTCAAATCACCAAAGTTGCCGCTTGGCACTGACACCACCAGCTGATTACGTTTTTCCTGTGGCAGCTGTGCAACCGCTTCAAAGTAGTAGCAGATCTGCGCCAGCAGGCGGCTGATATTGATGGAGTTCGCCGAGTTCAGACCAATCGCCTTTTTCAGCTCTTCATCATCAAACGCCTGTTTCACCAGCGACTGACAGGCATCAAAATCGCCGTCGATAGCGATGGTTTCGATGTTGCCGCCCAGGGTACAGAAAAGTTTCTCCTGCAGCGGACTGATTTTGCCCTGTGGATAGAGGATCACCACACGCACGTTCTTCATGCCGTAAAAAGCGTGTGCCACAGCCGCGCCGGTGTCACCGGAGGTCGCGGTCAGAATGGTGATTTGCTCATCTGAACCCGAGACATACGCCAGCATCTGCGCCATAAAACGGCCGCCGAAATCTTTAAACGCCAGCGTCGGGCCGTGGAACAGCTCCAGACAGGCGATATCTTCGCTGACCTGTTTTACCGGGGCCGGAAAGGCAAAAGCGGCGTTAACACGCTCATGCAGTTGCTGGGCCGGAATCTCGTCACCAATGAAAGCCGAGAGAATTTTGCTGCTGCGGCTGACAAAATCCATCTCCAGCATCGCATCGATGTCGGTCAGTTCAAACTCTGGCAGCTCCAGCGGAAAGAACAGACCCTGCTGCGACCCCAGACCCTGTTTCACCGCCTGGGCGAAGCTGACCTGCTCGTTGTGATCCTTAAGATTGTAGAGTTTCATGCGTTATCCCAATTGTCGTGCGCCAGCCGTGTCGAGACGGCAGATATGGACGAAGCCTTCATCATTCTGCAGATAGTGCTGGCTCAGCCAGTCAGCCATCCGCTGTGCCGTTTCCATCTGATTGCAAACGGCGAAAAGTGTCGGACCAGAGCCGGAAATACCGCACGCCAGTGCGCCGGTATCTTTTGCGGCCTGCCGCGCCTCGGCGAAACCTGGCAGCAGCCGGGTCCGGTAGGGTTCGGCAATCACATCCTGCATAAGTTTAGCTGCCAGCTGCGGCTGACGCGTATGGCAGGCGTGAATGAAGCCAGCCAGCAGGCGGCCATGCTTAATACAGTCCTCTTTGCGGTACTGCGCCGGTAAAATGGCGCGCGCTTCAGCAGTTGACACTTTAATGCCCGGATAGGCCATGACCCACAGCCAGTCGTCAAAGCCTGGCACCGCCTGGCTGATAATGTCATTTTCCTGCAGCATCAGCTGAATGCCGCCGAGGAAGCAGGGAGCGACATTATCATAATGCACGCTGCCGGAGATCCGCCCTTCCAGCTCACCCATCAGCGTCAGTAACGTACTGTCGCTGAGGGGCTTACCGCAGAACGTGTTCATCGCCGTTAAACCGGCCACGACCGAGCAGGCACTTGAACCCAGCCCGGAGCCGATGGGCATATTCTTCTCCAGGGTCATCGCCACCGGGATCTCTTTGCCAATCGCCTCGCAGAAACGCTGCCAGCACTGATAAACGATATTCTCTTTCGGATCGGCGGGCAGCTTACTGACAAAACGTCCGGCGTTGGTCAGTGAAAACTGCGTTGCTGCTTCAACGGAGACGCAGTCGCCCAGCAGGGAGCCATCGACCGGCGAAACCGCTGCGCCCAGCACATCGAAGCCGACGCTGACGTTACCAATCGAGGCCGGTGCGTAAATTTTTACCATTATTAAACTCCCAACTTCCATGACAGCGTGCGCAGCAGGTCGGCAAACACACCGGCCGCTGTGACATCATTTCCTGCACCGTATCCGCGCAGCACCAGCGGAATCGGCTGATAGTAGCGGCTGTAAAACGCCAGTGCGTTTTCGCCGTTTTTGACTTTGTAGAGTGGATCGTTGCTGTCAACGGCGTCGATCTTCACCTTACAGATGCCGCCCTCTTCAATCACACCCACGTAGCGCAGCACTTTACCTGCCTCCTGCGCCTGTGCAACCCGGGCGGCAAAAGCGTCATCCAGCTCTGGCAGACGCTGCATAAACAGCTCAACGTCCTGGATCCCGGTCAGGCTGGCGGGCAGCAGCGGCTCAATTTCAATGTCACTCAGCTCCAGCTGATGGTCTGCTTCACGCGCCAGGATCAGCAGCTTACGTGCCACATCGGTGCCCGCGAGATCGTCACGCGGATCGGGCTCGGTAAAGCCCATTTCACGCGCCATGTTTGTCGCCTGCGACAGCGAAACCCCTTCATCCAGCTTGCCGAAGATAAATGACAGCGAGCCGGAGAGGATACCGGAGAAGCGCAGCAGCTCATCACCGGCGTTCATCAGGTTTTGCAGGTTTTCGATGACCGGCAGTCCGGCACCGACATTGGTATCATAAAGGAATTTGCGTCGTGATTTGGCGGCAGCGGCCCGCATCTGCTGATAGTAATTCCAGGAGGAGGTGTTAGCCTTTTTGTTCGGCGTCACGACGTGGAAGCCTTCGCTGAGGAAATCCGCATACTGATCGGCGACCGCCTGGCTGGAAGTACAATCTACAATGACCGGGTTAAGCAGATGATACTCTTTCACCAGACGGGTCAGACGACCGAGATTAAACGGCTCTTTCGCTTCGGCTAAGGCCTCCTGCCAGTTATTTAAATCAATGCCGTGGACGTGGGTTAACAGTGCATGCGAGTTCGCGATACCGCACACGCGCAGGTCGATATGTTTTTTCTTCAGCCACGCCTGCTGGCGATGCAGCTGATCCAGCAGCGCACCGCCGACGCCGCCGACGCCAACCACAAACACTTCGATCACCTGATCGGTGGCAAACAGCATCTGATGCACCACGCGTACCCCGGTGATCACGTCGTCATTGTTCACCACCACCGAGATAGAGCGCTCTGAGGAGCCCTGAGCAATCGCCACGATATTGATATTGGCGCGTGCCAGCGCCGAGAAGAACCTGGCAGAGATGCCGCGCAGGGTACGCATACCATCGCCCACTACTGAAATTACCGCCAGGTTTTCAATGATACCCAGCGGATCCAGCAGGCCATCTTTCAGCTCCAGGTAAAACTCATCTTCCAGCACATGACGCGCCCGCGCCAGCTCACTCTGCGGCACGCAGAAACTGATGCTGTACTCGGACGAGGACTGGGTGATCAGCACCACGGAGATGCCGGTTCGCGACATCGCCGCAAAGACTCTGGCCGCCATTCCGACCATCCCTTTCATGCCGGGACCGGAGACGTTAACCATCGCCATGTTATTCAGGTTGGTGATGCCTTTTACCGGATTCTCATCCTGTTCGCCTTCGGCACCGATCAGGGTGCCGGGCGCCTGCGGATTGGCGGTGTTTTTGATCAGGCACGGAATCTGGAACTGGGCAATTGGCGCGATGGTGCGGGGATGCAGCACTTTGGCCCCGAAATAGGAGAGTTCCATCGCCTCCTGGTAGGACATTGACTTCAGCAGGCGCGCATCCGGCACCTGGCGAGGATCGCAGGTATAGACGCCATCCACATCCGTCCAGATTTCACAGCAGTCGGCGCGCAGACAGGCGGCCAGCACAGCCGCTGAATAGTCAGAGCCATTACGGCCCAGCACCACCAGCTCGCCGCGTTCATTACCGGCTGTAAAGCCCGCCATCAGGATCATGTTCTGCGGCGGAATCTGACTCGCTTCAATGCGACGGGTCGATTCAGGGATGTCGACCGTGGATTCGAGGTAGTGGCCGACTGCCAGCAATTTCTCCACCGGATCAATCACACTGACCTCATGACCCCGCGCCTGCAGCAGCGCTTCCATGATCGCAATCGAGAGTTTTTCACCGCGACAGATAATGGCCGCGTTGACGCTGTCCGGACACTGACCCAGCAGGCTGATGCCGTGCAGAACCTGTTTCAGTTGCGCAAACTCCAGATCAACGCGGGTTTTGAGCCGATCAAGCTCAAAGCCCGGCTGCGCGTCAGCCAATCCCTGTAGCAGCTCGCTGAAGATGCGTTCGGCGTCGCTGATATTCGGCAAAGCATCCTGACCACTGATGGTTTTTTCAATCATTGCCACCAGGTGGTTAGTGATCTTTGCTGGCGCAGAGAGCACGGTTGCAACCTGTCCTTGTTGCGCATTACTTTCCAGAATGTCAGCGACGCGAAGAAAACGCTCCGCATTCGCTACCGAGGTCCCGCCGAATTTCAGCACTCGCATAATATAAACTCTCCTGAATTTAAGCCCAAAAAAAAGCCCGCACTGGTTAGGTGCGGGCTTTTTTTCTGTTTTTCCTGTATGCGTCAGCCCGCACCGTTACCTGGGGTAATGGTGGTGGTAATAATTGTGGTGTTCAGGCTGATTTTACGCATGTAGATTTATTTTCTGTCTGTTTTTGTCTGTCCGTCTTGCCTCCAGAAGTAAAGCAAAGCGCACATTAAGTCAACCCGATTTGTCGGACGGACAGTTTTCCACCACTGCGCACAGCCACCGGTGAAACCGTAAAACACTGTTTGATCGTTTGTGATGCAGAAATTCTCTGCGATCTGTTGCTATAAAATCAGCTTTTTGCCGAGGATTTATCTGTAAGTTTTTTTTCAATATCGTGCAGCAGACGATGCAGCATTGCACTGTCGCGCTGTTCCAGCAGACCCACCCGCTGATCGATCCAGTCTGACAGCTTCTCATCATCACTGACGTCCAGTTGCACCAGCAGCTGATGGAAACGCTGACGCAGCGCCTGCAACTGCTGCCCGTCGGCGGCAGACGCCACGGGTGCCTCAACCTGATTCAGCGCCGACAGCTGATAGCAGTAAACCATGACGGCCTGACCGAGATTCAGTGAAGGATAGTCATTCGCCATCGGGATGCCGGTCAGCAGGTCAACCTGCTCCAGCTCTTCGTTCGTCAGCCCGCTATCTTCACGGCCAAACACCAGTGCCATGCTGTTTACCCACTGACGCTTTTCCAGCAGTTGCGTTTCCACCTGCTCCGGTGTGGCGTAGTAGCGGAACTTTGCCCGGCTGCGCGCCGTCGTCGCCACCGAAAAATCGATGTCGGCTAATGCCTCGGCCAGCGTGGCGAAGGTCTGAACATTGTCGAGGATCTCACCAGCACCATGGGCTACCCGGCGTGCAGCGGGATCCTGCCAGGCGTCGCTGTCAACGATGCGCAGCTGGCTGAACCCCATGGTTTTCATGGCACGCGCCGCAGCGCCGATATTTTCTGGCCGCGCGGGCGAGACGAGAATCAGGGGAAAAAGCATATTTATTCCATTGGTCCATTTACATAACGCCATATTAACATGGCTGTTAATGATTCACTGGTCATAAGGTAATAAGAAAATCCGGTGTTAACACGTTTAAACTCATTAAAAAAGATGTCCTGAACCGTTTTATCGCCGAAACCAGCCTTATTAAAGAAACCCTGATTAATCTGTTCAACTTCAACCGGATAGAATGTGGTTACCCACTGGTTTCATTTTGGAGTGCAAGCGTAATAAATGTAACCGAAATGATGCTTTTTGTGAGCTAAACAGGCAATCTGCGAGAAGTTTTTCACGAAAGTGTTAACGTGCTACAATTGCATTTGATATAAGTCAACGAAGCGTTGTTTTTATGCTTATCGGTTGTAGTTGGTGCTGTTAGGTTGCTGTTAATACAGTTAGGATATGCGCCATTATTATTAACGCCCGGGGCATGCAATTTTCATCCTGACTGGCTGAGCTAAACCTGTTGTTGACGTTGATAGATGGCTTATCAAAATATGATTTCGTACAACGGTTCAGCGCGACCCGCCGCTCTTGATGATGGATAACGCCATACCGCTGTACGCCCTGTTTTCAATTTGTTGGCAAATTTTAGGTAGCTAAACATGCAGACCCCGCACATTCTTATCGTTGAAGACGAACTGGTCACGCGTAATACCCTCAAGAGCATTTTTGAGGCGGAAGGTTATGTGGTGTATGAGGCGACGGATGGTGCTGAAATGCATCAGGTGCTGACCGACAATGACGTTAACCTGGTCATTATGGACATCAACCTGCCAGGTAAAAACGGCCTGCTGCTGGCCCGTGAACTGCGTGAGCAGGCCAATGTCGCCCTGATGTTCCTGACCGGCCGTGACAACGAAGTCGATAAAATTCTTGGTCTGGAAATTGGCGCTGACGACTACATCACCAAACCGTTTAATCCGCGTGAGCTGACTATTCGTGCCCGCAACCTGCTGTCGCGCACCATGAATCTGGCCATGCCAGGCGAAGAGCGCCGCCAGGTAGAAAGTTATAAATTTAACGGCTGGGAGCTGGATATTAACAGCCGCTCGCTGATCAACCCGAACGGCGAGCACTACAAATTGCCACGCAGTGAGTTCCGCGCCATGCTGCACTTCTGTGAAAACCCAGGCAAAATTCAGACCCGTGCCGATCTGCTGAAAAAAATGACCGGTCGCGACCTTAAGCCACACGATCGCACCGTTGATGTCACCATCCGCCGTATCCGCAAGCATTTCGAATCCACGCCGGACACGCCTGAGATCATCGCCACCATTCATGGTGAAGGTTATCGCTTCTGTGGCGATCTGCAGGATTGATCAGCTGTCAGATGCGATAAACAAAAAACGCCCCTTCGGGCGTTTTTTTTGGGCGCAATACAGCCGTTTAATCAGTGCCACGGCATAATCGGCACGGCACTGAGCGCATTTTTCGGTGAGCCATCGACCACTTTATCGGAGTAGGTCAGATAGACCAGAGCATTGCGCTTTTTGTCGAAGAAGCGTACAACCTGCAGCTTCTTGAAGATTAAAGAGGTGCGCTGGCGAAAGACCACGTCACCCTGCGCTTTCCCCTGCGCGATTTTTTCGCTCAGCTCGACCGGACCAATCTGCTGACAGGAGATCGCGGCATCCGAGGTATCTTCAGCCAGACCCAGTCCACCTTTGATACCCCCGGTTTTTGCCCGGCTGATATAACAGGTTACATTTTTAACATCCGGGTCATCGAAAGCTTCAACAACAATTTTGTGGTCAGGCCCGAAGATCTTGAATACCGTATCGACCGAGCCGATCTGTTCGGCAAACAGCGGGCTGGAAAAGGTCAGCGTGGTCAGTACAGCGATCATAAGACGAGATATTGTCATGGCGTTACCGTTGCAAATGGAATAGATGAGAATGTAATGTACTGGCAATCGAATCAATGACCAAACCAAAACGGGTTTAAGCCCGTACTGATTTAGCACAACCTTCCCCGGAAAACGGCCCACGTCTTTTGAGCAATGAGTGCTAATATTCTTCGAATGCATTTAGCTGCACCACCAGAGTATGAGGATGTTTTATGGACCAAGCCGGTATCATTCGCGATTTGCTTGTCTGGCTGGAGAGCCATCTGGATCAGCCCCTTTCACTGGATAACGTTGCCCAGAAAGCCGGTTACTCTAAATGGCATTTACAAAGGATGTTCAAGGACGTGACCGGTCACGCCATTGGTGCCTACATCCGTGCGCGTCGTCTGTCTAAAGCCGCTGTCGCGCTGCGTCTGACCAGCCGCCCGATTCTGGACATCGCCCTGCAGTATCGGTTTGATTCACAGCAGACTTTTACTCGCGCATTCAAAAAGCAGTTTGCTCAGACTCCGGCCTGGTATCGCCGCTCTTCCGACTGGAACTCATTCGGAATTCGTCCGCCGATTCGCCTGGACGATGAAACGCAGCCGGAACCGACGTTTGTTACCCTGCCGGAAACCGTGCTGGTGGGACAGACCCAGAACTACACCTGTATTCTGGAGCAGATTTCCAGCTACCGCGACGAGATGCGTATGCACTTCTGGAAGCAGTTCCTGCTGGAAACGGACACGGTGCCGCCTGTGCTGTATGGCCTGCATCAGGTGCGTGCCAGCCAGGACAAAGATGATGAGCAGGAGATTCTTTACACCACGGCGGTGCCTGCTGACAGCGCGGTCAATCTGCATTCCGGTCAGCGTGTTATTCTGGAAGCGGGCGATTACGTGCAGTTCAGCTACAGCGGCCCGCGCGTCAACCTGCAGGAATTTATCCTGCTGCTTTACGGCACCTGCATGCCAACGCTGGGGCTGACCCGTCGTCAGGGACAGGACATCGAACGCTTTTATACCGATGGCGGTAAAAAGCGCGCTGAACCACCAACCGAAATCCGGTGCGAATATCTGATTCCGATTCGCCGCCAGGCCGTGGCCAGCTAAGATCAGGGCTGCCGTTATCGCAACGGCAGCCCTTATGCACTCAGCGTTGCAGCTCGTCGAGCGCAGGCGCATCCAGATGGGAAATGTCTCCCGCTGTCTCCACAATCCAGCCCTCTGCCAGCCAGGCGCTCTGCTGATAATCAACGCGTGAAAGAGAGCAGTTACGCAGGCGCAGACGACGTTCAGCATAAGCGGGCAGACCGAGAATCGTGCTGACCAGCGATCCCAGCGCCATACCGTGACTGACAAGCAGCGGACGGCTTCCGGCAGGAAGATCGAGACAGGCATTCAGCGCGGCGTGCATACGCGTTGCCATCTCCGTCATCGACTCCCCTTCAGGAATACGACCGCCTTCGGTGCCGTTGACCAGCGTGGCACGCCACTGCTCTTCTTCTGCCGTTAAACCATCCAGCGGACGTTTTTCCAGCACGCCCATATTCAGCTCACGCAGGCGCGGATCCAGCGTCACTGCGCAACCACAGGCATCCGCAATAATCTCTGCGGTGCGGCGCGTACGCCCCAGATCGCTGGCAATCACGTGCGTAATACCCAGATGCTTCACGCGCTCACCCACCTGATAAGCCTGTTGCTCACCTTTTTCCGTCAGCGGACTGTCGGACTGCCCCTGAATGCGGCGTTCCGCATTCCATACCGTTTCACCGTGACGAACAAGATAGACCTGTAGCATGTTAGTTTCCGTTATACTGCGACAAAAATTGTCTCAGAGCCTGTCCCATCAGGCACCATTGTTGCGGGGAGTCTGGACACGGAGCGTGCGGAATGACCCGGCGTACACGGCGTACGTGAGGATCGTGGCACGGCTCAGGTTCAGACCCGCCCGTAAACTTGCCTGATGGGCCAGGCTCTTAATCACCTGAGGGTTCAATCAATTATGTACCATGTTGTCGCAGCCACAACCAACCCAGCGAAGATTCACGCGATTGCTCAGGCTTTCAGCGACGTTTTCGGCGAGGGATCCTGCCATATTGAAGGGGTCGGGGTCGATAGCGGCGTAGCAGCACAACCGTTAACCAATCTTGAAACGCGAACGGGCGCACGTCAGCGCGTGATGAATGCCCGCCAGGTCCGGCCTGAAGCCGCGTTCTGGGTTGCCATTGAGGCGGGTATTGAAGATGACACCGCGTTTGCCTGGATGGTGGTGGAGAACCAGAAGCAGCGTGGCGAGTCACGCTCGGCCAGTTTCACCCTGCCACCGGTGGTGCTGGCGGGTCTGCGCGAAGGCCGTGAACTGGGCGAAGAGATGGCGCGGTTAACCGGCATCGAAAACATTAAACACCAGGGAGGGGCTATCGGGGCGTTCACGAACGGCCTGCTCAGCCGCTCCAGCGTCTATCATCAGGCACTGATTCTGGCGCTCTGCCCGTTCGTCCATTCGCTCTATCAGCAGTAATCAGGCGCGTCCCAGACGCGCTTCCAGCCAGCGTTTCAGCTCCGGCGGTGCCTCTTTCAGGCTGTTCGAGCCGCGGGTAATGGTCGCAATGCCGACGCCAAGCTCATTTTTCAGCTCGCGCTGGCTCATTTCACCGTTCATCAGCTCTTCGATAATCCGCAGCCGGGTGCCGAATGCTTCCCGCTCATCAGGCGTCATCATCAGTTGCATCAGTGGCAATGCATGACCATCAGCAAAGGCCTGCTGCATCAGCACCACAAAGCGTTGCCAGCTGTCTTCTGGCGGATGCGCATCGGTAGAGGGGGAATCATACTGGGTCATGAAGAGGCTTCCGTACTCGCTAAAGAGTACGGAAGCTTAGCACAGCTAGTAACGGCGATTCCACTCAGCATCTGACAGGATGCTGTCAGGCTTGCCCATGAAGTGACGATAGTAGGCGTCATACGCCAGCACATTCTTCACGTAGCCACGCGTTTCCGAGAACGGAATGGTCTCAATGAACGCGACGGCATCGAGATTGCCCGCACTGGTTTTCTGCCAGCTTCGCACCCGGCCCGGCCCGGCGTTATAGGCCGCAGAGGCGAATATCCGGTTCTGGTTGAACTGCTGATAAACGTATTCCAGATACTGGGTACCAATCTGGATATTGGTTTCCGGATCGAGCAGCTGACTGGTGTTGCTGTAGCCAGGAATGTCATACATCTTCACGGTATGCGCTGCGGTGGCGGGCATAATCTGCATCAGACCACTGGCCCCGACCGGCGAACGCGCTTTCGGGTTCCAGGCACTTTCCTGACGCGAAATCGCCATCGCATAGCTCGGCGGGATCTGTTTGACCTCGGTGTTACGCTCATAAACGCTCTGCCAGGCCAGCGGGAAGCGCTCTTTCAGGCTGTCCCACATTTTTGCGGTAATGGTCGCCTGCACGCTGAGATCCCACCAGTCCTGCTCATTGGCGTAGCGCGCCAGCATCTGCTGCTGCGTGTGGGTGCGGCTGGCAATCAGATTGCTCCACTCGCTGCGTGCCAGATTATCCAGCCCCCAGTACATCAGCTCACGTACACGGGCCAGCTCCGGCCCCTGCACCGTGGCACTGTCAGGCTTCGGCGCTTCATCTACCTGTAACGGGTAGTCAACGCCCAGCCGCTGGGCGGCCACCATCGGATAGAAGCCACGCGCCTGCATCAGCTTGCGCAGGATCTCTTCCGCTTCCTCTTTGCGATCTTTCTCAAACAGCAGGTCAGCCTGCCAGTACTGCCACTCATCTTTCTCTTTGGCTTCCAGCGGCAGGCGGGCGATCCAGGTGTTCAGGCCGCGTCGATCATGCTGCGAGAGCGCCAGTCGTACCCGGCGTTCCACCAGCGCGGTAGACTCACTGTTCATCACCACCGCATCACGCCAGCGCGCCTGCTCAGAGGTGAGATCGCTGCCCATCATGCGCCAGACCACAATCTCTTTCAGCGCCTGCTCATCTTCCGGCCCCATCTTCTGCGCCCGGACCAGAATCGGAATCAGGCTGCGGGCATTTTCCATGTCCTGGCGTGCCACGCGCGTAAAGGCGTAAATCGTTGCCTGGCGGGTGAAGTCGGTTGGCCCGACGGCGCTGGCAAAGGTGCTGACCGTTAACGGGTCCTGCTGCAGCGACTGAATCGCGTCAGACATGGTCTGATAATCGGCAGGTAACGTTTTTGCCAGATAACTGACCAGGCTGTCGTTGCCCGCTTTCATCGCCAGCCGGATACGTTCCAGAATGGTAATGGGTGAAACCTGACCGGAAGCCTGCCAGACCGAGAAGAGCTTGTCGCAGTCTGCGGGCAGCGCCGTGCCGCGCAGCCAGATCTGCTTCGCGCCATCAAACGCAGCCTGCTGCTGACCGGTGGCCCATTTCGCGTAATACCAGTTACAGCGCGCCTGCACCGGCTTAGGTTCGGTCGGGCTGAAGTTCAGCACGCCCTGCCAGTCCTGACGCCAGGCCAGCACATTGATAAAGCGGATGCTGAGCGATCGCGCGGGCGGCAACGTCGGGTATTGACGAATAAAGTTCTGCACGGCCAGAGGGGTCTCCTGATCGAGATCCTGTGCCAGCAGGCGATATTGCAAATAAGGATAGAGCGGATAATCCTGGAGCGTCGGCAGCAACTGATCCACGGTCGCCATCTGATTGCTGTCCCAGGCCTGTTTAATTTGTTGATAACGTTGCCGTTGTTGATCAAGCGAATCGGCCCATGCGCTGCTGGCCGTACCGACCAGGCAGATCCCTATCATCCAGTTACGCCACTTCACCACGTAAATCTCCTCTGTTGCTGGGCGCCGGCGGGTTGCCAGACAGTCTTTCATGCTAACCGGGCCACCGGACTCTTGCCATGTTCTTCACAAAATTTACGCACAGAGAGAGTAAACGCACCGTCATCGCACAGCGTGCGCGCCGTGATTGTGCAGATTATCATCAGAAAATCTTATCGCTGAACGCATTAAACTGTTGAATCATCGCGTTAAAAAAATGGCACAGCCTTTGCTCTGTTGAATTCCATCTTGTATACCAGCTGGAATTCTTTCTATGACTTCTACCTTCGGCCTGACCCTTCCCGACTGGCAGCAACGCTATCAGCAGGCTCCGCAACAGATCACCTCACTGCTGAGCGCCCATCTTGCAGCGCTTAACACCGACGATAATGCCTGGATCTATCTGGCGACACCGGCGCAGTTAGCGGCACAGATTGCGCCGTTGCTGGCGGCCTATCAGCGCGATCCCGGCTCGTTGCCGCTTTTTGGTGTGCCGTTCGCGGTCAAAGACAACATTGATGTGGCAGGCTGGCCCACCAGCGCCGCCTGCCCCGCCTTTACCTATACCGCCAGCGAAGACGCGGTTGCCGTCGCCAGGCTGAAAGCCGCTGGCGCAGTCGTCATCGGCAAAACCAACCTCGATCAGTTCGCCACCGGTCTGGTGGGTACCCGCTCGCCTTTTGGTGCGGTCAGTAACACCTTTGATGCCGATTATGTCAGTGGCGGCTCCAGTTCCGGCTCTGCGTCGGTACTGGCACGGGGTCTGGTCGCCTTTTCACTGGGCACCGATACCGCCGGATCGGGCCGTGTTCCGGCAGGCTTTAACAATATTGTCGGGCTGAAGCCGACAAAAGGCTGGTTCTCAGCGCGCGGCGTCGTGCCCGCCTGCCGCCTCAACGACACCCTTTCGGTGTTTGCGCTGACGGCAGAAGATGCGTTTAACGTCGCCAGCATCATGGGAGGCTATGATGCCGGTGACGCTTACTCGCGCATCAATCCGCGCACCGCACCGGCCAGCCTGCCCGCGCATCCCCATTTTGCTATTCCGGTGAACCCGGAATTTTTTGATGACGCCGCAGCCGAAGCGGCCTGGGATCAGGCACTGGAGGCCTTGCAGGCGGGCGGCGCGACGCTGCACCCCATCGACTTCACACCGTTCCGCAGGCTGGCTGAGCAGCTCTATTACGGCGCCTGGGTCGCCGAACGCACCGCAGCCGTGGGCGGGATGCTTGACCAGCCTGCGGAGATGGACCCGGTGGTACACGAGATCATCGCCAGCGGCCTGAAATACAGCGCGGTTGATGCTTATCAGGCAGAGTATCTGCGGGCCGACCTGACGCGCCAGATTCAGCAAACGCTGGCGCAGTTCGACGCGCTGGTGGTGCCGACCTCGCCCACCATCCATACCCTGGAGGAGATGAAGCAGGAGCCGATTCTCTACAACTCGCACTTCGGCATCTACACCAACTTCACCAATCTTGCCGACCTCTCTGCGCTGGCGCTGCCGGGGCCGTTCCGCAACGACGATCTCCCGGCGGGCATCACGCTGATTGCACCGGCCTGGCACGATCGGGCGCTGGCTGAATTTGGTCTTCGCTGGCAGCAGCAGCTCGCCCTGCCGCTGGGCGCGACCGGTCAGCCCTGCCCCGCCCGGCGCACCCGCCTGCCCGCCTCGCCCGACCATGTCCGGCTGGCGGTAGTGGGCGCACATCTCACCGGCATGCCGCTGAATTTCCAGCTCACCGAACGCAATGCCGTCCGGGTCGAAGAGACGCAGACCGCGCCACACTATCGCCTGTTCGCCCTGCTGGAAGGGGCGATCAAAAAGCCTGGCCTGATGCGGGACGAACAGGGGGCGGCCATCACCGTAGAACTATGGGATATCCCGGTCGCACGTTTTGGCGAGTTTGTGGCAGAGATCCCCGCCCCGCTGGGTATCGGCAGCCTGACGCTGGCTGATGGCCGGGTGGTGAAAGGTTTTATCTGCGAAGGTGCGGCGCTGAAAAACGCGCTGGAAATTACTGAAACGGGCGGCTGGCGCAACTGGCTGGCATCACAGGGGAGTCACTGATCATGTTCACCACCGTACTGATTGCCAACCGCGGCGAAATTGCCTGCCGCGCCATTCGGACCCTGAAGCGCCTCGGCGTGAAAAGCGTCGCGGTCTACTCTGATGCTGACCGCAACGCGCAGCACGTTAAACAGGCAGATGTCGCTATCGCGCTGGGCGGCGACAAAGCCAGCGACAGCTATCTGCGTATCGACAGGATTCTGGCGGCGGCTCAGCAGAGCGGCGCACAGGCGATCTGGCCGGGCTACGGTTTTCTGTCGGAAAGCCAGGCCTTTGCCGAGGCCTGTGACGCGGCGGGTATCGTGTTTGTCGGCCCGACCGCGCAGCAGATTGGTGAATTCGGCCTGAAGCACCGCGCCCGTGAGCTGGCAGCCAGTGCAGGTGTCCCGATGACGCCAGGCACACCGCTGCTTGCCTCACTGGAGGAGGCGTTGCAGGCTGCCGATGAAATTGGCTATCCGGTGATGCTGAAAAGCACCGCAGGAGGGGGCGGCATTGGCCTGACGCGCTGCGCCGACGCCGGGGCGCTCGCCAGCGCCTGGGAGAGCGTGCGCCGTCTGGGTGAACAGTTCTTCAGTGATGCGGGCGTGTTTCTGGAGCGCTGTATCGATCGCGCCCGCCACGTTGAAGTGCAGATTTTTGGTGACGGTAACGGCACCGTGGTGGCGCTGGGCGAACGCGACTGCTCCCTGCAGCGCCGCAATCAGAAAGTCGTGGAAGAGACGCCTGCACCCGGTCTGTCGCAGGCAACCCGCGACGCCCTGCTCGCCTCGGCGGTGCGGCTCGGCGAGCGGGTGAACTACCGCAGCGCAGGCACCGTGGAGTACATCTACGACGTCAGCCAGCAGGCCTTTTATTTCCTGGAAGTGAACACCCGCCTGCAGGTGGAGCATCCGGTTACCGAATGCGTCACCGGACTCGATCTGGTGGAGTGCATGTTGCAGGTAGCGGCGGGCGATGCGGTGGACTGGTCGCGTCTGCAGCAGGCTCCACAGGGCGCGGCCATCGAAGTCCGGCTTTACGCAGAAGATCCGCTGAAAAACTTTCAGCCCAGCCCCGGCCTGCTCACCGGCGTCTCCTTCCCTGATGGCGTGCGGATCGACAGCGGGATCGAAACCGGCAGCGAGGTCTCCAGCTTCTACGACCCGATGATCGCCAAGCTGATTGTGCAGGCCGACACCCGCGAGGCGGCGCTGGAAAAACTGCATCAGGCGCTGGATGCCACGCAGTTGCATGGCATTGCTACCAACCTCGACTACCTGCGCCAGATCACCCGCAGCGACGCGTTTCACAGTGGCAACGTCTGGACGCGCTACCTCGACAGCGTGGTGCCCGCCGCCGCCGTGGTGGAAGTGCTGCAACCCGGCACCTTCAGTTCGGTTCAGGACTATCCTGGCCGCCTCGGCTACTGGGATATCGGTGTGCCGCCTTCCGGCCCGATGGATGACTTCGCATTCCGGCTGGCGAACCGCATCGTCGGTAACCATGACACAGCAGCGGGCCTGGAGTTTACCCTGCAGGGGCCGACGCTGCGTTTCCACTGTGATGCCATTCTGGCGCTGACCGGCGCGGACTGCGACGCCACGCTTGATGGTGAACCGGTCAGCTACTGGCAGCCGCTGGCGGTCAAGGCGGGGCAGACCCTGACGCTGGGACGTGCCCGGCAGGGCTGCCGCAGCTATCTGGCCGTGCGCAACGGCTTCGACGTGCCGGAATATCTGGGCAGCCGCAGCACCTTCTCGCTGGGCCAGTTCGGCGGTCACGCCGGGCGTACCCTGCGGGTGGCCGATATGCTACCGATTTCACAGCCTGAACGGGCTGCCTGCACCACGCCAGCACCGGTCAGCGACCCGCAGCCGCTGGATGCGGCGCTGATTCCGCACTACGGCAGCGAATGGCGCATCGGCGTACTCTACGGCCCGCACGGCGCACCGGACTTCTTCACCCAGGCCGCCATCGACGCGTTCTTTGCCAGTGACTGGCAGGTTCACTACAACTCCAACCGCCTTGGCGTGCGGCTGGTGGGTCCGAAACCAACCTGGACCCGCGCCAACGGCGGCGAAGCGGGCCTGCATCCCTCCAACGTTCACGACTGTGAATATGCCATCGGTGCAGTCAATTTTACCGGCGACTTCCCGGTGATCCTGACGCACGATGGCCCCAGCCTCGGCGGCTTTGTCTGTCCTGTGACCATCGCCAAAGCCGAGCTGTGGAAAGTGGGCCAGGTCAAACCTGGCGACACTATCCGCTTCCACCCGATTACCGCAGACGATGCGCTGGCGCGGGAAAAAGCGCAGATGCATCTGATTGAGACCCTGCGGCCGGAGCATCCGCCGACGTTTGCCGTGCCGTCTCTGGCCGAAACCGCCCACGGCTCCGCCACGATTCTGGCCGCCATTGAGGCTACCGACAGCACGCCAAAAGTGGTCTATCGCCAGGCTGGCGACAAATATGTGCTGATTGAGTATGGCGACAACGTGCTGGATCTGGCACTGCGTCTGCGCGTACACCTGCTGATGAATGCGCTGACGGTGCAGGCGGAGCCCGGCGTTGAGGAGCTGTCGCCGGGTGTGCGCTCACTGCAGGTGCGCTACGACAGCCGCATCATTAATCAGTCTGCCCTGATGTCGCTGTTACTGGCGCTGGAGGCAACGCTGGGCGACGTCAGCACGCTGAAAGTGCCCTCCCGCGTTGTGTGGATGCCGATGGCGTTTGAAGACAGCGCCACGCTGGGGGCGGTCAGCCGCTATCAGGAAACGGTACGTGCCAGCGCGCCGTGGCTGCCGAACAACGTGGACTTTATCCAGCGCATTAATGGCCTGAGCAGCCGCGAGCAGGTGCGCGACACCCTGTTCAGCGCCAGCTATCTGGTGCTGGGTCTGGGCGATGTTTACCTCGGCGCACCCTGCGCGGTGCCGATCGATCCGCGCCATCGCCTGCTGAGTTCCAAATACAGTCCGGCACGCACCTTCACCGCCGAAGGCACGGTCGGCATCGGTGGCATGTACATGTGCATCTACGGTATGGATTCCCCCGGCGGCTATCAGCTGGTGGGCCGTACGCTGCCTATCTGGAACACCTTCCTGAAAAATCCGCAGTTCGCGGCCGATGCGCCGTGGCTGCTGCGCTTCTTCGATCAGGTGCGCTTCTATCCGGTGAGCGAAACCGAACTGAACCAGCTGCGTGAAGATTTCCGTGAAGGCCGCGCCAGCCTGCGCATTGAAGAGACCCTGTTTGATTTTGCCGCCCACCAGCAGTTCCTTACCGAACATGCCGCTGAGATCGCGGAGTTCCGCCAGCGTCAGGCGACCGCCTTTGAACAGGAGGTGCAGCTATGGGCACAGGAGGAACAGAACGCGCCGCAGGCTGATGACGCATCCGTCAGCGTCAGCGACGAGCAGGAAAACGGGCTGGCGGTGCAGGCTGACCTCAATGGCAACATCTGGAAAGTGCTGGTGCAGCCGGGCGATGCGGTCAGCGCCGGACAGACGCTGATCATCGTCGAGGCGATGAAGATGGAGCTGGCAATTGTCGCGCCGCAGGCCGGTCGGGTGACGCGGATTGCCTGCCAGGCAGGACGGCCGGTCAGTCCTGGCGATAACCTGCTGTGGCTGGAATAAGGAGCAGCAATGACAACGCAACCTCACTCCCCTAAAGCGCGCCCGGAAGCCCTGGCTGAACGGGTCTATCAGGCGCTGAAGGCCGATATTTTCGCCTTTCGCCTGATGCCGGGCGATCGCTTCAGCGAAAGCGAAATCGCCGGACGGATGGCGGTCAGCCGCACCCCGGTGCGTCAGGCGCTGTTCCGGCTGGAGCGCGAAGGCTTTGTTGAAGTCTGGTTCCGCAGCGGCTGGCAGATCAAAAACTTCGATTTCGCCTGGTTCGAATCGCTGTATGACCTGCGCACTGTGCTGGAGTGCGAAGCGGTTAAACGCCTCTGCGCCCTGCCAGCTGAGCAGTGTGCCGCCCTGCTCAGCGAACTGAATCAGTTCTGGTGTGAGGCCGGGGCGCTCACCGAAGGGCTGGTGGTATCACAGCATGACGAGGCGTTTCACATGACGCTGGTGGCGGCGGCGGGCAACCCGGAGATGGCGCGCATTCACGCCGAGCTCACGGAGAAGATACGCATTATCCGTCGGCTCGACTTCACCCGTGATGACCGCGTCTGTGCCACCTATCAGGAACATGCACAGATTTTACAGGCCATTTTTCAGCAGCAGACCGGCGAGGCGCAACGCATGCTGACCGATCACATCGCCGTCAGTAAGGCGGAGGTCAGAAAGATCACCCTGCACCGCCTCCAGCAGGCCCGGCTCCAGCTCACCGAATAACATAACAACCACTCAGGGGTTTAAATGATGAAAAGACGTTCGTTGATCAAGGCTTTCGCGCTCTCCGCTACCGTTGTCAGTATGGGTTTCGCCTGGAGTGCGCAGGCGGCTGACACCATCAAAGTGGGGATCATGCATTCGCTCTCCGGCACGATGGCGATTTCTGAAACGCCGCTGAAAGATGTGGCGCTGATGACCATTGATGAGATCAACGCCAAAGGAGGCGTGCTGGGGAAAAAACTGGAGCCGGTGGTGGTCGATCCCGCCTCTAACTGGCCGCTGTTTGCCGAGAAAGCGCGGCAACTGCTGACCCAGGACAAAGCGGCAGTGGTGTTTGGCTGCTGGACCTCGGTGTCACGCAAATCGGTGCTGCCGGTGTTTGAAGAGCTGAACGGCCTGCTGTTCTATCCGGTGCAGTATGAGGGGGAAGAGATGTCGCCTAACGTCTTTTACACCGGCGCGGCACCTAACCAGCAGGCGATTCCGGCGGTGGAATATCTGATGAGCGAAGATGGCGGCAGCGCGAAACGCTTCTTCCTGCTGGGCACCGACTACGTCTACCCGCGCACCACCAATAAGATCCTGCGCGCCTTCCTGCACAGCAAAGGCGTGGCGGACAAAGATATCGAAGAGGTTTACACGCCGTTTGGTTACAGCGACTACCAGACCATCGTGTCGAACATCAAGAAATTTGCGGCTGGCGGCAAAACGGCGGTGGTCTCGACCATCAACGGCGACTCTAACGTGCCGTTCTACAAAGAGCTGGCGAACCAGGGCATCAAAGCCACCGACATTCCGGTGGTCGCCTTCTCGGTGGGTGAAGAGGAGCTACGCGGCATTGATACCAAACCGCTGGTCGGTCAGTTAGCCGCCTGGAACTATTTCGAGTCGATCGATAACCCGACCAACGCGAAATTCGTAGCTGACTACCGCGCTTACGCCAAAGCACACAACCTGCCGAACGCCGCTACCGTCGTCACCAACGATCCGATGGAAGCGACCTGGGTCGGCATCCATATGTGGGCGCAGGCGGTAGAAAAAGCGGGCACGACAGACGTGGACAAAGTGCGGGCCGCGATGGCCGGTCAAACCTTCAACGCGCCGGACGGCTTTACCCTCACCATGGACAAAACCAATCACCATCTGCATAAGCCCGTGATGATTGGCGAAGTGGAAGAGAACGGCCAGTTCAGCGTGGTGTGGCAGACCGACAAGCCGGTGCGTGCGCAGCCGTGGAGCCCGTACATTGCCGGTAACGACAAAAAGCCCGATCACCCGGTAAAAACCGCGCAGTAAGCGTGTGTTGCTGATCGATACGCAGCGTCATCCGCTGTGAAGCGGCAGCACGGCAGCCGTTATCGGGCTGCCGTGCTGACCTCCCCAAACGAGGCTCTCTTAATGAATCTATGTCGCTGTTTTTTCAGCCTGCTCCTGCTGATGCCGCTGCTGGCCAGCGCCGGACCGGCGGCTGACTTTGCGGCCGCCAGCCGCAGCCAGCAGGCTACGCTGCTGCAACAGTGGGCCGCCGCGCCGGACAGTCATCGCCTGCCGCTGCTGGAAGCGCTGAAGGCCGAAACCGTGGTCATCGACCAGAACAAACAGCCGTTCAGCCAGCAGGGTACGACGCTGCAGCCGCTGGACGCCGTGTCGCAGCCCACGGGAAACCTGAAAAAGCTGTTTATGAACAATCGTCTGCGCGTGCTGATTAACAACGCGCTGGCCGCCCACCAGCTGGTTAGCAGCAATGCGGCCCTGCGTCTGCGTGCGGCGCAGCAGCTGCAAAATGAGGGCGTCGCCGACCAGCTGCCGCTGCTGGAGCAGCGTCTGGCCGCCGAGCAGGATAGCGGGGTGCATGCCGCCTTAGCGCTGGCGCTGGCGAACCTGCAACTGGCGGATGGCGAGCCGATGGTGCGCCTGCGGGCGGTGAAACTGCTGGGTGAGTCCAGCGATCCCAATACTCAGGCCAGCCTGCAACGCCTGACCCAGACGGCGAACGAGCCGGACGCCACGGTGCGGGCAGCAGCGGCGGACAGCCTGCAACAGATTCAGAAGCGGCTGATGTGGGGTGATCTGCTGGGCCAGGCCTTCAGCGGCCTGTCGCTGGGCTCAATTCTGCTGCTGGCCGCGCTGGGCCTGGCGATCACCTATGGCCTGCTCGGCGTCATCAACATGGCGCACGGCGAAATGCTGATGCTCGGCGCATACGCGACCTGGTGGGTTCAGAGCCTGTTTCAGCAGTTTGCACCGGACTCTTTAGCCTGGTATCCGCTGCTGGCGCTGCCGGTCGCTTTTCTGGTCACCGCCGCCATCGGCATGGCGCTGGAGCGCACGGTGATCCGCCATCTGTATGGCCGTCCACTGGAGACGCTGCTCGCCACCTGGGGGATCAGCCTGATGCTGATCCAGCTGGTGCGGGTGCTGTTCGGGGCGCAAAACCTGGAGGTGGCAAACCCGTCGTGGCTCTCCGGGGGCTTACAACTGCTGCCCAATCTGGTGCTGCCGTGGAACCGCATCGCGGTGATCCTGTTTGTGGTGTTTGTGCTGGCGCTCACCTGGCTGCTGCTGAACCGCACCCGTCTGGGCATGAACGTGCGCGCCGTTACCCAGAACCGCGCGATGGCGGAGTGCTGCGGCGTGCCGACCGGCCGCGTCGATATGCTGGCGTTTGGCCTCGGCTCCGGCATCGCCGGGCTGGGCGGCGTGGCGCTGTCGCAGCTGGGTAACGTCGGACCGGAGCTGGGTCAGGGCTACATCATCGACTCGTTCCTGGTGGTGGTTCTGGGCGGCGTCGGTCAGCTGGCAGGCACCGTGGTTGCCGCATTCAGCCTGGGGATTCTGAACAAAGTGCTGGAGCCGCAGATAGGTGCCGTGCTGGGTAAGATCCTGATTCTGGTCATTATCGTGCTGTTTATTCAGAAACGTCCGCAGGGACTGTTTGCGGTAAAAGGAAGGGTGACTGACTGATGACGCAACCCATCACGCTTCGCGTGGCGCGCACCGCGCCACGCCTGACAATCAGCGTCGGCCTGGCGATCACCCTGGCGTTACTGGTGATGCCGTTTCTGGCGCTGCTGCCCGCCACACACCCGCTGGCGATCTCCACTTACACTCTGACGCTGGTCGGCAAAATTCTCTGCTACGCGGTGGTCGCGGTGGCGCTGGATCTGGTGTGGGGCTACGCCGGACTGCTGTCGCTGGGTCACGGCCTGTTTTTTGCCCTGGGCGGTTATGCCATGGGCATGTACCTGATGCGCCAGGCCGCAGGCGAAGGTTTACCCGCATTTATGTCCTTTCTCTCCTGGCGTGAGCTGCCCTGGTTCTGGACCGGCACCGACTCTTTCGCCTGGGCGCTCTGTCTGAGTATGCTGGTGCCAGGCCTGCTGGCGCTGCTGTTTGGCTTCTTCGCCTTTCGCTCGAAGATTAAAGGCGTTTACTTCTCCATCATGACCCAGGCGCTGACCTACGCCGGGATGCTGCTGTTCTTCCGTAACGAAACCGGTTTTGGCGGCAACAACGGCTTCACCGGCTTTACTACCCTGCTCGGCTTTTCGGTGACGGCGACCGGTACCCGCATCGGGCTGTTTATCGCGACGGTGCTGTTGCTGCTGCTGAGCCTGGTCATCGGCTTCGCCCTGGCGCGCAGTAAATTTGGCCGCGTGCTGACCGCAGTGCGGGACGCCGAAAACCGCCTGACGTTCTGCGGTTACGACCCCCGCGGCTTCAAGCTGTTTGTCTGGACGCTCTCCGCCGTGCTGTGTGGCCTGGCCGGGGCGCTCTATGTGCCGCAGGTCGGCATTATCAATCCGGGGGAGATGTCACCCGCCAACTCGATTGAAGCGGCGATCTGGGTCGCGCTGGGGGGACGCGGCACGCTGATTGGCCCGCTGTTGGGTGCGGCAATTGTTAACGGTGCGCGCAGCTTTTTCACCGTCGCCTTCCCGGAATACTGGCTCTTCTTCCTGGGCCTGATGTTCATCCTGGTGACGCTATTTCTGCCGCATGGCGTGATTGGCCTGCTGCGCCGGAGGAAAAAATGAGTGATGCCCTGTTTACCCAACCCCAGTTGGCGGATCGTCATCGGGCGCAGCGCGATCCGGTGCTGCA
Source organism: Pantoea sp. GD03673 (assembly GCF_029844725.1). Classification (GTDB taxonomy): domain Bacteria; phylum Pseudomonadota; class Gammaproteobacteria; order Enterobacterales; family Enterobacteriaceae; genus Pantoea. The sequence goes on along the minus strand of NZ_JAOCKJ010000005.1, from coordinate 344,729 downwards.
ACTGGAGAAGATCAGCGTCTCCTTTGAGGGCTTCCGGGCGCTGACCGATCTTTCACTGCAGATCGGCGTCGGCGAACTGCGCTGCGTGATCGGCCCCAACGGCGCGGGTAAAACCACGCTGATGGATGTGATCACCGGCAAAACCCGGCCTGACTCTGGCCGGGTGATCTACGACCAGGACAGCGATCTGACCCGCCTTTCACCGGTGGAGATCGCCCGCGCCGGGATAGGCCGCAAGTTCCAGAAGCCCACGGTGTTTGAGGCGTTAACCGTGTTTGAGAATCTGGAGATCGCGCTCAAAGCCGATAAATCAGTCTGGGCCAGCCTGCGCGCCCGCCTCAGCAGCGAACAGCGCGATCGGATCGATGAGGTGCTGAAACTGCTGCGGCTGGGTGGCGAGCGCCAGCGCCGTGCGGGCCTGCTGTCGCACGGCCAGAAGCAGTTTCTGGAAATTGGCATGCTGCTGGTGCAGGAGCCGCATCTGCTGCTGCTGGATGAACCCGCTGCGGGCATGACCGACGCGGAAACGGACTACACCGCCGAGCTGTTTCGCAGCCTGGCGGGTAAACATTCCCTGATGGTGGTGGAGCATGACATGGGCTTTGTTGAAACCATCGCCGACCATGTCACGGTGCTGCATCAGGGACAGGTGCTGGCCGAGGGTTCACTGCGCGACGTGCAGGCTAATGAGCAGGTTATCGACGTTTATCTGGGGCGCTAAAATGTTACAGGTCACTGAACTGAATCAATATTATGGCGGCAGTCACATTCTGCGCGGCCTGTCGTTTGAGGTAAAAATTGGCGAAATCACCTGTCTGCTGGGGCGCAATGGCGTGGGAAAAACCACGCTGCTGAAGTGCCTGATGGGGCTGATCCCGGCGAAGTCAGGTGAGATTCACTGGCAGCAGCAACGAATGAATGGCCGCAAGCCGCACCAGCGGGTACAGGCTGGCATCGCCTATGTGCCGCAGGGGCGGGAAATCTTTCCGCGTCTGACGGTGGAAGAGAACCTGCTGATGGGTCTGTCGCGCTTTCCGGCAGCTGCGGCGCGTAACGTGCCGGAGGAGATCTATCAGCTTTTTCCCGTGCTGCTGGCGATGAAGTCACGCCGGGGCGGCGATCTCTCTGGCGGTCAGCAGCAGCAGCTGGCGATCGGTCGGGCGCTGGCCTGCCGGCCACAGCTGTTGATTCTTGATGAGCCAACCGAAGGGATCCAGCCCTCGGTGATCAAAGAGATCGGCGCGGTGATCCGCCAGCTGGCGCAGCGCGGCGATATGGCGATTCTGCTGGTGGAGCAGTTTTATGATTTCGCCGCCGAACTGGCGGACAGCTATCTGGTGATGTCACGTGGGGAAATCGTGCAGCGTGGCCGCGGCGACACCATGGAAGCAGAGGGTGTGCGCGGCCTTGTGGCCATTTAACCCCACTCAGAGCAGGCCGGTCTCCACGGAAAAGTGGCGCTTTTCACCGCGATCCAGGGTGATCAGCGTGCCAGCCTGCTGTGCGGCAAGAAAACCCTCTGGCCGGCAGGTGGCGGGCAGAATGTAGGCCGCGACCTGCTGATCGTGGTTGTGCAGCAGCCAGCGGGTAGCGTGCGGGAACTGCGCGGTCGAAAAGCGCGTCATCAGCGCAAAGCCCTGCGGCGAATGCAGCTCAAACTGCACGTCATCGCCATACTGCGGCAGATCGTCCGCGAAGAAGACGATCTCCGGATCGCAGAGCTGCGGCTGATCCAGCTGCTGAAGCGCCTGCGGATCCTGCGATAAGTGATCCGTGTAGTCGCGCCAGGCAGGCGTGGGCTTCAGGTGTGCGGGGATCGAGCGACGCAGCTGAAATGCGCCGTCGGGGATCGACTGACTGAAACGTCCGTGGTCGATCCACGCGCTGTTGAGGTGACACATGTACTGCAGCGGCATCGGTGCGCCCGCCAGATTGGTCACCGTCATCTCAATCGTCAGCCGGGGCTGACGGGCCTGAATGCGGACGGCGGGTGCGGCAAGGTAGTGATGCCCGAAGCCTTTGATATATTCACACTCCCCTTCCAGCGACAGCGTCTCATCGTCCAGCACCAGCCAGGCGCTGTCCATGCGGGCGCAGGCCATCTCACCGTGCAGCGCATGGTCATCTTCTGGCGCGGGACAGCCGTTAGCCAGCAGCCCCGAATGAAACGCAAAACAGCCATAGGTGTCGATGATTGAACTGGCGGGCAGCGGCTGTTTAAACCGGTGGCCCATAGTCAGGTTATGATCGTCAAACTGCACGTCCCAGATCATCTGCCCGAGAAACGGCAGCACGGTCACGCTGCCGCGCCGGTTATGCATGCGCACCGCTTCAATGCCTGCCGGGTAGCGAAACAGCTCCACCCGGAAGTCCTCGCTCTCCAGCAGCACCCAGGGCGTGGTGTGAAACTGTTCACGCGCCAGCGGTAAACGGGTTTTCATGGTAACTCCTCCACCAGACGACCGGCGGCAACCGGCGGTTTTTTATGGCGCAGTTCGCCATAGAAGTAGACGCCGACCCAGGCGAAACAGAGCAGCGAGACACCAAATGCCAGCTGCATCGACCCCAGAATGTCCGACATCAGCCCCTGCAGCGCCGGGACAAAAGCCGCACCGACAATCGCCATCACGATAAACGCGCCTGCCACTTCGGTGTATTTATTATCGACCGTCGCCAGCGTACCGGCGTAGATCGTTGCCCAGCAGGGACCAAACAGCACGCTGACAAAGACGGCGGCGTAGACGGCGGTAAAGTTCGGCACCAGCATCACATAAGCCAGCGTCAGCACGCCCAGCACGGCATAGGCGATCAGCACCTTTTCAGTACGGAAGCGGGTCATCAGGACGTTCGCCACGAACTTGCCGATAAAGAAGCAGATGAAGCTGTAGATCATAAAGTCAGAGGCGTGACGTTCATTGGCCGCCCCCAGCGTCAGCGCCAGGCGAATGGTAAATGACCAGACCGCGACCTGCATGCCGACATAGAGAAACTGGGTCACAATGCCGCGTTTAAAGTGACGATTGGCGGCCAGATAACGGAAGGTTTCGCCCAGCGACGGGCGGGATTTTCCGCTATCTGGTTTGCAGTGCGGATAGCGGGTGAACATGAAGAGCAGCATCACGACCACCAGCACCATGACCAGATATTTGTAAGGCTCCAGCGTGTGTTCCAGCATCGTCAGGCGGAAGGCATGCACCTGCTCTGCCGTCATGGTCGCCATCTGACTTTCCAGGCTGTCGCCCTCCTGAAACACCAGATATTTACCCAGCACAATCCCCATCAGCGCACCGATCGGGTAGAAGGTCTGGCTGACGTTGAGGCGCAGCGTGGCATGGTCACGATGGCCAATCATCGAGCTGTAGGTATTGGCCGCCGTTTCCAGGAAGCTCAGGCCGATGGCGATGGCAAATATCGCCGCCAGAAACATGGTGTAGGTTGCCATGTGCGAGGCCGGATAAAAGGCAATACAGCCAGCAATGTAGAGCGCCAGACCGATCATGATCGCCATCTTATAGCTGGTTTTGCGGATCACCAGCGACGCGGGGATCGCAATCAGAAAATAGCCGCCATAAAAGGCACTCTGCACCAGCGCACTGGCGAAGTCGCTCAGGGCAAAGACGCTTTTAAACTGCGTGATCAGGATATCGTTGAGACTCGCCGCGCAGCCCCAGAGCGGAAAGAGGCACGACAGCAGAATAAACTGGAACAGCGGCGTTTTATTGAGATAACCATCAGATTGCTGAACAATTTTCTGTTGCATAGCAGAACCTCATTTACGGTTGAGAAAACGCTGGAAACACTCGGCGGTGGGATAGGCGCACTGCGTGCCGCGCCCGGTGACGCTGCAGGCAGCATAAGCAGATGCCTGCGTCATGGCGGCAGCCACATCACCGGTTTTCACCAGCAGATACGCAAAACAGCCGATAAAGGCATCGCCTGCGCCGCTGGTGTCAACAGCCTGAACCGGCGTGGCGGCCACGCGATGGATCTCGTCGCCGTGCATCCAGACCGATCCCCGACTGCCCAGGGTGATGATCAGATTTTTAAGGCCGCGCTTCAGCAGCGACTGCCCGGCCAGGATCACCGCGTCATCGGTGTTCACCGGCAGGCCGGTGAGGATCTCCAGTTCGGTTTCGTTCGGCATAAAGAAGTCGCATTTGCAGGCGTAGTCAATATCAAGCGTGGCGACAGCCGGTGCCGGATTGAGGATCACTTTTATCTGATGCTGGCGGGCAAAATCGATGGCGTAATAGACCGTCTCCAGCGGGATCTCCAGTTGCAGGATGATCAGCTCACAGGCTTTCAGTGCCTCTGCCGCCGCGTCGATATCCGCAGGCTTCAGATGCTGATTGGCCCCTTTGATAATCAGAATGCGGTTCTGGGACTGGTCATCGACAAAAATCGGGGCCACGCCGCTGGAGGTGCCCGCTGCTGTGGTAACAAAGCGGGTATCCACGCCCTGCTGTTGCAGATTAGCCACGGTGTTTGGGGCAAAGAGGTCGTCGCCGACCTTGCTGACCATCATCACATTGCCACCCATTTTTGCCGCCGCCACCGCCTGGTTCGCCCCTTTGCCGCCGCAGCCAATGGCAAAGTCGGGCGCTTCCAGCGTTTCGCCCGCTTTCGGCAGGCTGTTGGTGTAGGTAATCAGATCGACCATGTTTGAGCCGATGACCGCAATTGTCATGACAAATCTCCTGGGTGTTTTTAAACTTTAAAATGTTAATAAAGTAACAATAACCTTTCTTAAAGGTTAAATATGTGACAAAAACCACATCCCGGCGCGGCAGTAATGAGCAGGAAACGGCCCTCAAGGCGATGCTAAGTGTTACGATTATCACAAGGTAACATCATGAAGGGCTGTAGCTTAAAGCGGTGACCGCCTGCGGTAACGGGCTGGTATCCCCGCACGGCGGAGGTTTGCGGCCCTTACAGATTGCGGGTAAGATTGACTGCCAGCCTGGCGGATGAGACGCAACTCATTCAAATCTGTGAGGTTTGCAGCGTATCGACGTCGATCACGGCGTTCTTGCTCCGCACTGCAGGATAGGTAACAGAGAGATGACCATGGAAACCCGGCGCGACGAACGCATTCACAAGCTGACGCAGGCGCTTAAACGCACCGATAAACTGCACCTCAAAGATGCGGCCCAGCTGCTGGGCGTTTCAGAGATGACGGTTCGCCGCGATTTAACCGAACCGGGCTCCAGCGTGGTGCTGCTGGGCGGCTACATCGTCAGCGACCCGAAAAGTCATGCCAGCCACTATTTTGTCAGCGATCAGCATGGGCAGAATGCGGCCAGAAAGCAGCGGCTGGCCCAGGCGGCTGCCAGCCTGATCGGCGAGAACGATACGGTCTTTTTTGACTGCGGCACTACCCTGCCCTATATCGTTGATGCCATTCCCGATACCCTGTCGTTTACCGCCATCTGCTGCGCGATGAACACCTTTCTGACGCTGAAAGAGAAACCGGCCTGTAATGTGATTCTCAGCGGCGGTGAATTTCATGCCGACAACGCGCTGTTTACGCCCATTGGCGTCCACACCATCCTGGACGATCTCTGTCCGACGCTGGCCTTTATCTCTGCGGCAGGCATCGACAAAGATCAGGGAGCGACCTGCTACAACACCAATGAGCTGATGATGAAACATCACGCCATGCTCCGCGCCCGCAAGTCGGTGCTGGTGGCTGACAGCAGTAAATATGGCAAGGTGCTGCCTGCCCGCATTGCTGAGCTGCAGCGTTTTGATTTGCTGGTGAGCGACAGCGCGCCCGATCAGGCGTTGCAGAACTGGCTGGCTCAGCAGGCGATACCGCTGCGCCTGCCCTGATCGCTGTCACGGCCTTTCCAGACTGGCCCTTTTCAGCGACGTTGTGTGATGTTGCCTGGAAATCAGTCAGTTATCCCACACGTCGTCCGGCATGCCTTCTGCCCCGCGAATATTCGCCGTCCCCCGGCTGGGATTAAACGGTGAAAAAGGCTAAACTTCGACATCATTCCAACGACCAACAGACCCAGAGGCTCAATCCAACGTGGCTCAATTCGTCTATAGCATGCATCGCGTCGGCAAAGTGGTTCCGCCGAAGCGTCATATCCTGAAAAACATCTCGCTCAGCTTCTTCCCTGGCGCAAAAATTGGCGTACTCGGCCTGAACGGTGCGGGTAAATCGACCCTGCTGCGCATCATGGCCGGCATCGATAAAGATATCGAAGGGGAAGCGCGTCCGCAGCCAGGCATCAAGATTGGCTACCTGCCGCAGGAGCCGCAGCTTAACCTTGAACACACCGTGCGTGAGTCGGTTGAAGAAGCGCTGTCAGAAGTGGTGGGTGCCCTGAAACGCCTCGACGAAGTCTATGCGCTCTATGCCGAAGAGGGTGCAGATTTCGACAAGCTGGCCGCTGAGCAGGGCCGTCTGGAAGAGATCATCCAGGCACACGATGGTCACAACCTGAATACCCAGCTGGAGCGTGCTGCCGATGCGCTGCGCCTGCCGGACTGGGACGCGAAAATCACGAATCTCTCCGGTGGTGAACGCCGCCGCGTCGCCCTCTGCCGCCTGCTGCTGGAAAAACCAGACATGCTGCTGCTGGACGAACCAACGAACCACCTGGACGCCGAATCTGTCGCCTGGCTGGAGCGCTTCCTGCACGACTTCGAAGGCACCGTTGTGGCCATTACGCACGACCGTTACTTCCTGGATAACGTGGCAGGCTGGATTCTGGAACTTGACCGCGGTGAAGGTATTCCGTGGGAAGGCAACTACTCCTCCTGGCTGGAGCAGAAAGATGCACGTCTGGCACAGGAAGCCTCTTCAGAAGCCGCTCGTCGTAAGTCGATTGAGAAAGAGCTGGAGTGGGTTCGTCAGGGTGCGAAAGGCCGTCAGTCTAAGGGCAAAGCCCGTCTGGCTCGCTTTGAAGAGCTGAACAACACGGACTACCAGAAGCGTAACGAAACCAACGAACTGTTCATTCCGCCGGGTGCCCGTCTGGGTGACAAAGTGCTGGAAGTCAGCAATCTGCGTAAGTCCTACGGCGACCGTGTGCTGATTGACGATCTCTCGTTCTCTGTGCCAAAAGGCGCGATTGTCGGAATTATCGGCCCGAACGGTGCGGGTAAATCGACGCTGTTCCGCATGATGTCCGGCCAGGAACAGCCTGATTCCGGCAGCATCGTGCTGGGCGAGACCGTTAAGCTGGCCTCAGTCGATCAGTTCCGTGACAGCATGGATAATGCTAAAACCGTGTGGGAAGAGGTTTCCGGCGGTCAGGACATCATGCGTATCGGTAACACCGAGATGCCAAGCCGCGCCTATGTCGGCCGCTTTAACTTTAAAGGCGTCGATCAGGGCAAACGCGTGGGTGAACTCTCGGGCGGTGAGCGCGGTCGTCTGCACCTCGCGAAGCTGCTGCAGGTTGGCGGCAACATGCTGCTGCTCGATGAACCGACCAACGACCTGGACATCGAAACCCTGCGCGCACTGGAAAACGCCCTGCTGGAGTTCCCGGGCTGTGCCATGGTGATCTCGCATGACCGCTGGTTCCTGGACCGTATCGCAACGCACATTCTGGATTACCAGGATGAGGGCAACATCGAATTCTTCGAAGGTAACTTTACCGAATACGAAGAGTACAAGAAGCGTACCCTCGGCGCTGACGCGCTGGAGCCAAAGCGCATCAAGTACAAGCGTATGACGAAGTAATTGCAGTCTGATTAATACTAAAAAGGGAAGCAGATGCTTCCCTTTTTTATTTTTTAAAGCGGCGTCCATTCTTCAATATGCCCTTGATGTTCATCATCGTGTGTTTTAAATAAAATGCAGGTTAATTTACTTTTTTTATCAAAACCAATGACGATATTGTCACCAGGCACTGCGCACTCCATTACCGGATTGCCTTCGTAATAAAGCCGAAATTCAGACCGGCTTTCATGTGACTTTCTGGCATCATACCAGGTCAGTGATGCACTACAGCTGACATCACTGCCCCTGAGCACAAACTCTGCTTGAATGTCTTTATTTTCGTTACCTAAAATATTTTTAAGGGCGGTAACACCATTAAACTCTCTTTGATCATAAATTTCACTTTTTGATAAAGTTTTGATACATGCAGTTTTTAAATTTTGAGCTTTCATAACATTTCTCTTCCTTTGAGAATAAGATGAAATGCCATCATAATTAATACAATGTAATTTTCTGCTACAGGCGTCAAAGTTAGAGATTAAGGTTATAAATTTCATTTTAAGTTCAGCGATAAAATTCCCTGAACACCGGGGACTGCAGTGCGAACTCAATAAAACGTGCCAGCGCTGGTGAATGCAGTTTGCGCCCCGGATAGACCAGCCAGAGTTCATTCCCTTCGATCTCCCATTCCGGCAGCACCGGCACCAGCCGCGGATCTGCCATCGCCCCATCCGTCAGAAAGTGCGGCAACAACGTGATACCGGCATCGCCCAGCGCGCATTCCCGGGCATAAAGCAAATTGTCAGTGAGATGGCCTGGCGGCAGCAGCCAGCGATAGAACGCGTCATCGCGCTGCAATACCCATTCATTCCAGGCGCGATGCGCAATACAGCGGTGTGCCGACAGCTGCTGGGGATGAAGCAGCGGCGGATGCTGATCAAGATAGTGCTGAGACGCGACCAGCAGTCGCGGGCAGTTACCGATCCGTCGGCCAATGAGTGAAGACTCCTGCGGCTGACCGGTGCGCAGCGCCACATCAAAGCCCTCCTGCACCAAATCGCGCATTTCATCAGAGATGGACACATCCAGCGTCACATCCGGATAGAGCCGTAAAAACCCGGCATTACAGCGCGCCAGCAGCGTGGCACCAATCCCCGCCGGACTGGTGATGCGCAAGCGCCCGCTGGGGTTTTCACGCAGGCTGGCGATCGCCTGATCGGCGCGTTCACTGGCCTGCATCATCTCCTGACAGTGCAGCAGATAACGCTCACCGGCAAAGGTCAGATTGAGCTGGCGGGTGGTGCGGTTCAGTAGCCGGATTCCCAGCCGCTGCTCCAGCTGGCTGATGCGCTGACTGACGCTTGATTTGGGCAGACCTGCACGTTCAGCCGCCCCGGTAAAGCTGCCACACTCCGCCACCAGCGCAAACAGCGCCATATCCTGCCACTGACGAAACGCCATTGTTCACCCCAGACGAACACTCTATGAAAGATTGTCCATCTTATCACCGCTAAAATCAGGTTCTACACTTATAGCCTGTTCCGAATCATTACAGCAGTCTGCCACGGACAGCGTGGCATCCCCCTGCGGCGTATAAGCACGCTTCAGGGCCAGAATAGCAACCACACACCAGGCTCCTGGCCTGACTCAACAGGAAAACGTTATGTCTATTCGCGCTATCGCCATTAACCCGGAAAGTCCTGAAAACTTCACTGAAATTTTCCCTGAAACCCCAGTGCCAGGGGAGTATGACCTGCGGGTGGGCGTTAAAGCCGCCTCGGTCAACCCGGTCGATACTAAGGTGCATAAAGGGGCAAGGAAAAACGGATTGCAGCAGCCCCGCATTCTCGGCTGGGATGCCAGCGGCGTCGTGCTGGAAGTGGGCAGCAAAGTCAGCAATTTTAAGCCTGGCGATGAAGTCTTTTATGCAGGCGACCTGACCCGTCCCGGCAGCAACAGCACCGAGCAGCTGGTTGACTCACGCATCACCGGTCACAAGCCAGAGAGCCTGGACTGGGCACAGTCGGCGGCGATCCCGCTGACGGCCCTGACCGCCTGGGAAGGCCTGTTTGAGCGTCTTAACCTGGAGACGGCCACCGACGATCAGACGCTGCTGATCGTCGGCGGCGCGGGTGGTGTCGGATCGCTGGCGATCCCGCTGGCAAAACTGCGCAGCAACGTTAAGATCATCGCTACCGCCTCCCGTGAAGATTCCGCACAGTGGTGCCGCGATCGCGGTGCCGACCTGGTGATCAACTATAAAGATATGATCGGTGAGCTGGAGAAACAGGGCATTAAGCAGGTTGATTATATCTTCTGCCTGAATGACACCGACGGTCACTGGGAAACCATGGCTAAGCTGATCGCACCGCAGGGCCATATCTGCACCATCGTGGAAAACGAACATCCGCTGTCGATGGACCAGCTGAAGCTGAAGAGTGCGGCACTGCACTTTGAGCTGATGTATACCCGCAGCATGTTCAACACGCCAGATATGGCGCGTCAGGGCGAGATTCTGGATGCGGTATCGGCGTTGCTGGATGAGGGTAAACTGCAAACCACGCTGAGCGAAACGCTGCACGGCTTAAGCGTTGAGACCTTAACCGCCGCCCATCAGCGGGTGCTGGAAGGCCACATGCGCGGCAAAGTGGTGATGGTGTATTAAGGCACTGACCCGGCTGCCGTGCGGCAGACCGGGTTACTGCAGCCATTATTGCTGGGCGTTTTTCTCGCCCAGCATCGCTTTTACCAGCTCAATGCAGCGCAGGAAACGGGTGTCATAATCATCTTCCTGCACGTGGAGGAAGTCGATGTTGTTTTCCCGCAGCATCGTCACCAGCATCGACTGAAACTCCCGCCGATCCACTGAACTGCCCAGGCTGCGCAATCCGTCAGCGACCCAGGGCACGTTGTTCTCCAGCAGGATCACCAGATCAAAGCGATATTCATCGATCAGGGCCTGCACAAACGGATGCTCCCGCCCTTCATACTTCAGACAAAACGCCTGCGTCGTCACGAAGTCAGTGTCGATAAACGCCACTTTGTTGGCATATTTAACCGCGAAGTCGATGTACTGCGCCTGGCCCAGCGCGATCTTGTCGTAATCGGAGTATTGCAGCGCCATTTCGTCACCGCCCAGGTGGGAAAAGACATAGTCGCGGCCATATTCCCAGGCACTGGTGGTGTTAAAGATGTTGGCAAGCTTATTCACCAGCGTCGATTTTCCGCTCGACTCCCCGCCGAGGATCGCCACGGTACGCACAAAGAACGGTTTTACTTCAGTGGGAATGTAATCCCAGAAGCGGAATGGGTCCTGACGGATCTGCGCCCCGCTGATGCTCATAAAAGATCGGCTGGGATCGACCAGTACGGTCTGAATGCCCAGGTGCTGCTGATACATCTCTGCGTCGGGCGCTTCGCTGGTGTAGATGCAGTCCGGCGCAATGCCGTGTTCGCTAAGAAACGCGCTGACGCCTTTACTCCAGACATCCCAGCCGTGCGGATAGGGTTCAATCCCCTCTTCATCAAAGGCGTGAATGCGGATATTTTTCTGGTACTTAAAGGTTTGCAGCAGCCAGCGCAGACGATCGCTGACCGTGGGCTGCTGTGACATCGCGCTGTTCTCAAACAGTTCGCGGTCACGCGGCTCGTCATAACCCATGATGATATGCAGCTCATCCACCTGGCTGCAGGCGCGCTGAATCAGATAGATATGACCGGTGTGCAGCGGATAGAACTTACCAAACACCACGCCCACCGTTTTGTCGCGGCGTGGAAACTCCAGCCCCAGAAAGCGGTGGAGTGCCTCCAGCTTTTGCGCGCTGGGACTTTTGATTTTGGCATTGAGCAACTGACTCAGATAGCCTTTGGTCATGCCGCTGGCATCAGCGACCTGTTGCAGCGTATGACCCTGCTGGCGAATGGCCGTTTTCAGATAATCAAACGACGACATGTCGTGCCTCCTGCATCAATGCGGTTAAGGTGGGAGCGGCCTGCCCGCCACTCAGGCTGGCAGGCCGCAGGCGCATCAGAGATCGTCCAGAATCGCCAGCGCATCGGCCAGCTTCTTCGCGCTGAAAACCTGCATCCCGGCAATCGGTTTTTTTGGGGCATTCCCCGCGGGTACAATGGCGCGTTTGAAGCCATGCTTCGCCGCTTCAGAGATGCGCTCCTGCCCGCTGGGCACCGGACGGATCTCACCGGCCAGTCCCACTTCGCCGAAGATCACCAGATCCTGTGGCAGCGGACGATCGCGCAGGCTTGATACCATCGACAGCATCAGCGCCAGGTCCGCACTGGTTTCGGTGACTTTAACGCCGCCAACGACGTTAACGAACACATCCTGGTCCGCCATCTGCAATCCGCCGTGACGGTGCAGCACCGCCAGCAGAATCGCCAGGCGGTTTTGCTCCAGGCCGACCGCGACGCGGCGAGGGTTGCCCATCATCGAGTGATCGACCAGCGCCTGAATCTCCACCAGCAGCGGACGCGTTCCCTCCCACAGCACCATGACCGAACTGCCCGACGTGATCTCTTCACCACGCGACAGGAAGATCGCAGACGGGTTGCTGACTTCACGCATGCCCTGCTCAGTCATGGCAAACACACCCAGTTCGTTCACCGCACCGAAGCGGTTTTTATGGCTGCGCAGGGTGCGGAAGCGGGAGTCGGCATCGCCATCCAGCAGGACTGAACAGTCGATACAGTGTTCCAGCACTTTCGGCCCGGCCAGTGAGCCATCTTTGGTGACGTGGCCCACCATGATGATTGCGACACCGCGCGTTTTGGCGAAGCGCGTCAGATAAGCGGCGGTTTCCCGCACCTGGGCGACGCTGCCAGGCGATGACTGGATCTCCGCCATGTGCATCACCTGGATCGAGTCGATCACCATCAGTTGCGGCTGCTCCTGCTCGGCGATCAGGCAGATCTGCTCAATGCTGGTTTCCGACAGCATATTCACATTTTCGGTGGGTAATCCCAGACGATGGGCGCGCATTGCGACCTGTTGCAGCGACTCTTCACCGGTGACATAAAGGGTTTTCATCCCTTCTGACAACCGGCACATGACCTGCAGCAGCAGCGTGGATTTGCCCGCGCCGGGACTGCCGCCAATCAGAATAGCGCTGCCCGGCACAACCCCGCCGCCCAGTACCCGATCAAACTCTTTGAAACTGGTGGAGAAGCGCGGTAACGCCTCCAGGCTGATTTCAGAGAGCTTCTGCACCCGGCTGGTGCCAGCGCTGCCGGCATAGCCACTCAGGCGCTCGTTACGCGCAGCGGCGGGCGAGGCAGCAATGCGTACCTCGGTGATGGTGTTCCAGGCATGACAGGCGCTGCATTGCCCCTGCCAGCGTGGGTAATCTGCGCCACATTCATTACAGACAAATGCGCGTTTTGCCGCTTTGGCCAAATCAATACCTCTGTTAACGCTCTTCGTGGATCAGGCTGCCGGTCAGGATGCAGAACACCCCCATTAAATCGGCATGGCGAATGGTGACCGCAGTCTGCTCATTCACCTTAGGTTTAGCATGGAACGCAATGCCCAGCGCTGAGGCTTTGATCATCAGCAGGTCATTGGCCCCATCGCCGATCGCTACCGTCTGTTCCGGCGCGATGTCAAAACGCTGCGCCAGCTTCTTCAGGGTATCGGCTTTGTATTGTGCATCGACAATCGGACCCAGCACGTTGCCGGTCAGCTTGCCGTCGCGTATTTCGAGTTCATTGGCCGCCACCGCAGACAGATGCAGTTTGTCGCGCAGGTATTCGGCGTAGTAGGTGAAGCCGCCAGACGCGATGGCAACCTGCCAGCCCAGCGCCTGCAGCTTCTGCGTCAGGGTGGTTAAGCCTGGCATCAGCGGCAGCGCATCGCGCACCTGTTTCAGGATATTGGCGTCCGCACCCTGCAGCGTGGCCACGCGCTGACGCAGGCTGGCGGTGAAGTCGAGTTCGCCGCGCATCGCACGTTCCGTTACTTCTGCCACCAGCTCGCCGCAGCCCGCCAGTCTGGCGATCTCGTCGATGCATTCAATCTGAATTGCGGTGGAGTCCATGTCCATCACCAGCAGACCCGGCGTTTTGAGATGCGGGATTTTGCCCAGCGGCGCAACGTCCAGCCCGGCGTCGTGCGCCAGCTTGCTGGCAAACGGCGTCAGCGATCCCGCCAGGCGAATCACCTGATACTCATCAACGTTCCAGGCGCTGACGATTACCATCGCGGCACCCAGCTGGTGCTGGTAGTCGGTCAGCCGCTGCTTATCCAGCCCGCGGCCATACAGCAGCCAGCCTGTGCGGCCAGCGCGATAATCCAGCGGCATCACTTCATCACCGCTAAGAGAAAGGGGCAAACCCGGCCAGAGGGAGACATCGGCGGGAAGATCGCACCAGGTTAAACGATTTGGCATCAGAGCTCCTGTAGGGACAACAAAACCACGCAAGAGGCTACCTTGTCTGCGCCGCTTCTGGCAACATAATCTCCAGGCTTTCTGTTGTGATATGACCCGGATGATTAATGGCTAAAACCGCACTGAAATTTCGCTTACATCGTACCGTAATCGTTCTTATCTCGATGGCGCTGCTGGTTGTGCTGATGCAGGGCGCATCCTGGTTCAGTCTGGGTCATCAGACGGCGCGCTCTGAACAGGTCGAAGAGCTGGCACATACGCTGACCAGCCAGGTGGCGTTCAGCCTTAAGCCGTTGATGGACAACAGTGAAAACAACCGTAATCAGATAGAAGCCATTCTTAATCAGATGACGGCTAACAGCCGTATTCTGGATGCGTCGGTATACGACGGCGACGGCAGCCTGGTGGCGCACAGCGGGGAAAACATCAATGTCCGCGACCGGCTGGCGCTCGACGGTAAGCGTGCGGGCAGCTATTTCAACCACCAGATTGTGCAGCCGCTGGCCGGAAACGACGGCCCGCTGGGCTTTTTGCGCGTGACGCTGGATACCCATGTGCTGGTTACCGATTCACATCAGGTTGATAACACCACCAATATTCTGCGTCTGATGATGCTGCTGGCGCTGGCGATCGGCATTATTCTCTCCCGTACCCTCCTGCGCCACCGCCGCACCCGCTGGCAGCAGTCGCCGTTTCTGCTTACCGCCAGCACCCCGGTGAAAGAGGACCGGGATGAGGATGATGAGAAGAAAGCGTAGCGCGTCTGCGCGGCTGAAAGGATAAAACGAGAAAGACCCGCTGTGCGGGCCTTTTTTATACCGGGACAAACTCAGTTCAGGCATGCGGTGAGACCGAGCCTGCGAAGGGAACACGGTCAGATCGGAAAGTCGCTTAAACCGTCCCTGGCCGCTCGTCCCGCGCGATTACGCACCTCATCCATGAGGTGCGCCCGTTGCCGGGCCAACGCTTCGCGTTGTTCAAAAACGCTCCCGACGTTTTTGTCCCTGGCGCGGGACGCTTTCCTGCTCTGCCCGTGTTCCCTGCGCGTTACGTTTATTTATTGCTGTCAGATTTATTCGGATTTGGGTTTGTCAGCCGATCAGCAGCGCTTCCAGCTCACCCAGCGATTTGACCTGCCAGGTTGGTTTGATATGTTCCGGCAGTGGGCGGGTGCCATGATCGAGCCAGCAGGTTTTTACGCCAGCATTCATGCCGCCCAGAATGTCAGATTCTGGCGTATCACCCACCATCAGCACCCGCTGACGATCCGGGTTACCCATCTGTTCCAGCGCGTAATCAAAGATCTCTGCTGCCGGTTTTGGCACGCCGACCTGCTCAGAGATCACCAGCGCCGAGAAGTAATCCCGGAAACCGGTGCGCTCCAGACGCGTCTGCTGCAGCGCGGTGAAGCCGTTGGTGATGATGCCCATTTTTACCCGGCCATGCAGCTGGTTCATCAGGCTGACCGCACCCGGCAGCGGCGTGCAGATCTCTCCCATTGCGCTGAGAAAGCCGCTGTTGAGGATCTCTGGCGCAACGCTGAGCTTTTCGCTCCAGTGGTTAAAACGCTGCGTCTGCAGCTGTAAAGCTGAGATGGTGCCGTTCTGATAATCGACCCACAGCGGTTTGTTGATCGCCTGATAATCGCTGTAATCCTGGTCAGTAAACTGCACGTCATAACCGGCGAACAGCCGCTGTAATCCGGCATAGGCGTCGAAATGAAAAAGGGTATCGTCCGCATCAAACAGGATGCAATCCCAGTTATCTGACATTAAAACTCCTTTACACCGCTACGGCGTCAGCGCCATGAGAAGGGCATCTTCGCGGCCGCTGGCGGTGGGATAATAGTTGGGGCGACGACTGACCTGATTGAATCCAAGCTGCTCATAGAGCGCGATGGCGGGCAGATTCGACGCCCGCACTTCCAGCCACAGCGTCAGCACATCGCGTTTGATCAGCGCGTCAATCAGATGCTGCAATAGCTGACGGCCAAATCCCCGGCGCTGAAAGGCGGGATCGACCGCGATATTGAACAGCGAGGCTTCGTCCAGCACCACCTGGGTAATGGCAAAAGCCGCCATTTTGCCGTCGACATCAAGACGTAAATTGATAAAACGCTCACCCTGATTGCTGGCAAACGTCTGTTCACTCCAGGGAAACGCGTGGCTGCGACACTCAATGGCATAGGCCTGCGCCAGATCGTCAGGGGTGAGAAAAGAGATGGCTGTCATGGTTACACATCTGTTGCCAGAGCGCGCGTCTGGCGACGCCGCTGCTGATCAGTTCATTGAAAGAGGCGCTGGTTAATGCCACGCCATTAAAAGTCTGTTCGCTCTCGACCCCGAGCAGCCAGCCAGCGCAGTCCAGCGTTTCCGGCAGCATTTGCAGCTGATCCGGCGTCACGGTCATCACCTGAGTGGGTTGCAGATTGAGAGCATGCAGCACGTCGCGCATCAGCGGTTCATGCAAACCCGGTGGCGCGTCAGCAACAATAATTAACTGCGTGTCCGGGGCCAGCGTGACGGCAATTTCGCCCTGAAGCACGCGCGGGCGGCGCAGTTGGTACTGCGTAATTCCCATTTGCTGTAAAAGCCAGTCGCGCCTGGACGTCATGGTGTTACCTGTTCTGCTGCCTGAATGCGACGCTATGCTAGCAAACCCATCGAACATGCGCCAACAAACCACTATAATCCCCGCTCAGATCTTACAGGAGCCCTACATGTCTGCTTTAACCCCGGCCAGCGAAGTCATTCTGCGCCACAGTGATGAATTTACCGCCCGCCATGTTTTATTTGCTGGCGATCTGCAGGATGACCTGCCCGCTCAGCTGGAAACCGCCTCGTCGCGTGTTCACACCCAGCAATATCATCACTGGCAAAACCTGAGCCGCCGTATGGGCGAGCAGGCGCGTTACGGCATGGTTGCGCAGGCAGAAGATGTGCAGGGCTGCGATACGCTGATCTACTTCTGGACCAAAAATAAGCCGGAAGTGCAGTTCCAGTTGCAAAACCTCCTCTCACTGCTGCCGGTGGGTTGCGACGTATTCGTTGTCGGTGAAAATCGCAGCGGCGTCCGCAGTGCCGAAGGCATGGTGGAGTCGTGGGTGACGCTGGAGAAGATTGACAGTGCGCGTCGCTGTGGTCTTTACCACGGTCGCCTGGATAAACAGCCTGCGTTTGATGCCAGCACCTTTGGTCAGCAGTATGAGCTGGATGGTCTGACAATTCACACCCTGCCGGGCGTCTTCAGCCGTGACGGCCTGGATAGCGGCAGTGCCCTGCTGCTTTCGACCTTTACCCCGCACACCAAAGGTAAAGTGCTGGATATGGGCTGTGGCGCGGGCGTGATCGCCGCCTCGCTGCCTGCCCGTTCGCCTAAAGTGCGTCTGTGGCTGTGCGACGTCCATGCGGCCGCCATTGAAGCGAGTAAAGCGACGCTGGCTGCTAACGGCATTGAGGGCGAAGTCTTTGCCAGCAACGTCTTCTCTGACGTGACCGGCCGTTTCGATATGATTATCTCAAACCCGCCATTCCATGAAGGCACCCAGACCAGCCTCGACGCTGCCCAGGCGCTGATCCGGGGTGCGGTGAAGCATCTGAACACCGGGGGCGAGTTGCGTATTGTGGCCAATACTTTCCTGCCCTACCCCCAGGTGCTGGATGAAGCCTTCGGCAGCCACGAAGTTATCGCGCAAACCGGCCGTTTTAAAGTTTATCGTGCCGTCTACGGTCGCGGAGCCAAAACCCGCTAAGCGCTTTTCCCGCCGTCAACCGCGTTGCCGGGCTGAAAACGTTGCTTTTTACAGCGATCGTTTCAGCCCGACGAAATAGTTGTTGACGCAAAGAGTAAAATCTCTAGAATGCGCCTCCGTGGTTGTAACATTCTCAGGGTGTTACGGGTATGCGAAGGTGGCGGAATTGGTAGACGCGCTAGCTTCAGGTGTTAGTGTCCTAACGGACGTGAGGGTTCAAGTCCCTCTCTTCGCACCAAAATCACATGTTTCATATCGCGAGCACTGCGCGAAGGTGGCGGAATTGGTAGACGCGCTAGCTTCAGGTGTTAGTGTCTTAACGGACGTGAGGGTTCAAGTCCCTCTCTTCGCACCATTGCGGTGATATGAACAGACAACTCGATGCGAAGGTGGCGGAATTGGTAGACGCGCTAGCTTCAGGTGTTAGTGTCTTAACGGACGTGAGGGTTCAAGTCCCTCTCTTCGCACCAACGTTGTCATCCTCAGCTTTTTCCGCAAGTCCCCTTCGGTTCTCAATGCACTGTTCCTTTATCCCCTGCGCACTTTACTTTTTCAGCTCGCTTTAGCTCATCCAGTCGCTTCATCTGTACGCCGGTTTCAGCCTTTGTTAATACAGATGGAAATTCACAGAGATAGCCGCCAGCCCCCCCGCTAAAGCCAGACAGGATGGCAGCAGCAGATAGTGACGCAGACGCGGGTTAAACAACATCACCACCGTCAGCAGCAGCGTAACCGTCATCACCATCCGCCACTGACTGAAGCTCGGTTCCCACAAGGCGAAAAGCGGCAACGCGATGCAGGGCAGCAACACCCCCCACGCACTATCCAGTCTTTTACCCATTGCCCAGCTGACACCCCACAGGCCGCAGGCCGCGATAATCGCTATCCCCATGACGCAAACCTCAAATGATAAGCATTCCCATTATCATATGTCAGTTTTGCCCCGCGTGCAGCCTGTTTTTGTCACGCCCGGCAACGAAGATGACAGACCAGTTGGAAAATGCTAGATTGCGGCCGATAACACTTTTAATAACAGCAACAGCAATAATTTGCTCACTCTCTGGCAAAGTCTTTTTTTGCCGGCTTGCGCTTTGGTATTTCAGGGCCGTCACGAGTATTTATAATGAAATTACAATCATATGAAGAACTGAAGCAGAGTAAATATCGGCTTTCAGTGATGCTTTTTCTCTTTTTAAATATCGCCGTTTCACTCTTTTACCTGCTGCCAATAATGAGCAGTGAGATAAACGAGACTACCCTGCCGGTAATTTGTGTTGCGGCCTTTAGCGGCATCATGTTAATTACCCATTTAATATGGCCTAAACTGAAACTTCCCCTGTTAAATCCTGTGGCCCTGCTGCTGGGTATACTCTGGGCGTGGCATATTAATTATCGCTTTCATCAGGTCTTCTATTTTGATGGCGGCTTTCTTATTATCAGTTTGATCAGTGTGTTATTTATCAGTGCCATCGCTCTGAGCGATTATCTGGGTGCTTTTTGTCTGCACGTCGCGCCGCCGGTACTCACCGTCTTGCTACTCGACAATGGCCAGCATCTGCCGCTGATCCTGCTGACCATTACCCTGCCGCTGATCGGTTTCTCTCTGCAGCATCTGATGCGCCGCCGTGCCGACAACTTTACCCTGCGCCTGATGCATCAGCTCTATGAAGAGAAAGAGACATTCAGCGATCTCAGCATGCTTGACCCGCTGACCGGGCTCTATAACCGTCGCGGCCTGAAGAACCGGCTCGACAATATTCTGGAAAACCACGCGGGCAGTCACTATGTGCTGCTGCTGGATATCGATCACTTCAAGGCCTACAACGACAATTATGGGCATGCGATGGGCGATCAGGCGCTGGCAAGGGTATCTGTAGCGATTCGTGATGCGGTGCGTTCGCGCGATGTTGTCACCCGCTACGGCGGCGAAGAATTTCTGGTGCTGATGACCAATGTGAACAGCTCCATCGCCATGAAGCTGGCAGAGCGCATCCGCCAGTATGTGCTGGACTTAGAAATTCCCCATCTGTTCAATGAAACAGTTTCAACCCACGTCACCATCAGCGCTGGCATCGCGCCTATTTACGATAATGAGTTCGATCTTGCGGTAGCCAATGCGGACAGTGCCTTATACGTGGCTAAAAATCAGGGCCGGAACACGATTCTCGCCTGGGAAGATTTGCCCCGACAGCAGTCGCACGCCGCCAGCGAACATGCCTGATTAAGCATAACGCAGTCGCGGTTAACCAATACGGTAGCACCAGGCACCGCGCTGTCCGGCCTGGTGACCGCTCTTCACCCCGCCCTTTCGCTGCCAGCCGCGACGGTTTTTTACACGACTTGTAGAGTTAATCAATAACGATTATCATTTGCTTTCTTATCTACACTTTTCGCGAGTCGTTATGGCCACCGTTTCAGCTCAGGAACAGCGTTTTAACGCTCAGTCGATGATCTTTCGTCAGAATGATCGTCCGCTGGCGGAAAGTCTTCATGAGCAACTACAACAACAGCGCAGCTATCTGCTTGAATCGACGAAGTTCAGCCAGTCGGCTCCGCACAACACCCTGACCCTTGCTGCCTGGTCGCAATCAGAGGCCTTTGCCTCGCTGACCCAGCGCTACAGCGATTATCTCTATCGCGATCATCCTGACGCGGTTCGTGAAGCGAAACCGGTGCTTTCACTCTGGGCGCAATGGTATTTTGGCCTGCTGCTGCCACCGCTCATCATGGCGTTGTTGCAGGAATCCCGTGCACTGGACTGCTCGCCTGAGCATATTCGTGTCGGGTTTCATGAGAATGGCCATCCCTCCACGTTCTGGATCGATGTGCAGGAAGATGAAGAAGCGCGTTATCTTAATTCCCTGCAGCGCATTGATCGGCTGATTCAGCAGCATCTGATCCCGGTGGTCAATGGGATTACGCAGCATGGTGATATTAACGCCCGGCTGATCTGGAATAACATGGGCTACTCGTTCCAGTGGTTCCTGGGTGAGCTGAAAAACCAGATCGATGAGACGCTGGTGCTGCAACTTGAGCAGGCGCTGTTCTTCAGCCAGCGACTGCTGGATGGCAGCGAAAACCCACTCTACCGCACAATGATCCCGCGTAACGGCGAACTGGTCCGCCGCAGCTGTTGCCAGCGTTATCGCATCCCGGATGTCGAACAATGCGGCAACTGCACCCTGAGCGGCAGCTAAACTGACTTAATTACAGCGAATTCTCCGTTTATCTCGTTTACAGGCACTGAGGCTTGTGGCAGTTTTTACGCCTTCGATCAGCCTGGAGAGAAAGATGAGCCTGGAGTCCGTGCGCCAGTTCTTTGCCGAACACGCCCCTGAAATTGAAATTATTGAACTGGCAGAAAGCACTGCAACGGTCGGGATGGCTGCCCGCGCCCACGGCGTGACGCCAGGCGAGATTGCCAAAACCCTGTCACTGAAAGTGAAAAACGACGTGGTGCTGATTGTGACACGGGGCGATGCCCGGCTGGATAATCGCAAGCTGAAAGCGGCACTGGGCGCGAAAGCGCGAATGCTGAGCGTTGACGAGGTAATCAGCTGGACCGGCCACCCGGTTGGCGGCGTCTGTCCGTTCGGTCTGGAGAATCCACTGACCGTCTACTGTGATGTCTCACTGCGCAGTTTTGAAGAAGTCCTGCCCGCCGCAGGCGCTACCTACAGCGCCGTCCGCATCACGCCTCAACTGATGGCTGAACTGACCAACGCTCGCTGGATCGACGTGTGCGAAACGATTTAATGCTGTGCATCTGCTCAGACCGGCCCTGTCCCTTCTGCCCGCGCCCTGATGCTGCTAACCAAGGCTGATCGCTTAAATTGTTGAAAGCTCTCATCGCATCGTGAAGCCGGTAAGGCGTAGTCCGTAAGCGGGCAACTCCATCGTGCAGGCCTTCAGGCTGTCAGGCGTCTGAATGCCTGTTCGATGATCGACAACAGCAGCGTGTTATCGACACGGCATAGCACATGCACCGATGCGCCGCAGTGCTCAGGCACACCAACAGTGAGCCGAAGCGGCTGACGGTAACGCCAGCTTTTTCCACGCGTCGCACCGGGGCGCAGTTCGATATCGACCCGGTAATCAACGCCCGACGCGACCCGCTGATTCAGCAACCAGGCGACCACCAGCGCATCGTGGATCCAGCATCCCGCCAGCTGACGGGTTTCCATCGAATAGTCGATCCACGGACGCAGCGTATCGCGCACAAAATCGGTCAGCGGATGATCGACGGCGGTAAGGCGGGTCAGATCCTGATGGGTCAACAGCGTCTGCGTGGTGACATCCATTGGCACCAGTGTCACTGCAGCACCGCTGTGCAACACCTGATGCGCCGCCTCAGGATCCAGACCAAAATTGGTGTCTTTGATATAGTCGTCCAGCGTAAAGACGCCACCCATGATCACAATTTCCGCCACCGATTCTGCCAGGGCGGGATAGCGCTGCATCGCCAGCGCCACATTCGTCAGCGGGCCAATCGCGACCAGCGTGATCTCGCCCGGATTGTCGCAAATCAGTTTGCCGATAGCGTCCGCCGCATCAAGCGCATCCGCCGCGACATCGGCTGGCTGGCGTACATCCTGCCATAGCTCACCCAGTGCGAGCTGATTAACCCGGTCATCCAGTGTCTCGCGCCAGGGCGCAGGATCTTCCTGTAGCGCCTGTGCCGCGCCCTGTACCACCGGGACAGAGAGTCCAAGCCGGACGATCAGATCTTTGGCCACGCGTGCGCCCACGTCACATGGCGTATTACCCGCCACGGTAGTGATCAATTCCAGCGACAGAGCCGGTGAAGCTAAGGCCAGCGCAATCGCCAGCCCATCATCGGTGTTGGCACCCGCAATACCGTTGCCGGGATCGCAGTCAATAATGATTCTTTTCATATTCTTATAGTTTAACTCTGACGTTGCGGCTGACAGCCGCAGGATTCACCAATTTCAAGATAGTGTGGAAACTCCTTTAATTGCGCTTCGCTCTGACCCTCTTTCAGCATCTGAATGGCAGAGCGGGCCATTTCACGCAGGGGCTGCCGCACGGTCGTTAATGTCGGCACATGAAACGACGAGTGATTGGTCCCGTTAAAGCAGACCAGTGCCACATCCTGCGGCACGCGAATCTGATGTTCGGAAAAGGCCCGAAGTGCGCCAATTGCCTGACCTTCGTTGCTGGTAAACAGCGCACGAGGCACACACCCCCGGGCGATCATGGTTTGTGCTGCGGCATACCCGCCCTGTGGGGTGTAGCTGGCAGGAAACATCAGCGACTCATCAATCACCAGGCCACGCTCCTGCATGGCATCACGCCAGCCCTGAATACGATCCTGCGCGTTGAGCATATCGACCGGGCCGCTGATGATCCCCACCTGCTGATAACCATGACTCAGAAGATGCGCGGTTACCTGCCAGGCGGCCTGACGCTCATTGACCCGCAGCATGTTCACGCCCGGCTGAGGCTCAACCCGCTCCAGCATCACCAGGGGTGTGCCGCTGGCTTTAATCAGATCGATATAAGGATGGCGATCGACGCTGTTGTAAAACAGTCCATCAACCTGCCGGTTAAGCAGCCCCTGAATTAACTCCAGTTCGCGCTTACGATCATCACCTGCATCACCCAGCAGCATGACATGACCGTGGTTCATCGACTCCTGCAGCAATACGTGCGCCATTGAGGCCACGAAGGGGTTGCCGATGTTGGGCACCACCAGTCCAAACGTTTTGGTGTTACCGGACGCCAGGGCGCGTGCTGCCGCATTTGGCCGGTAACCGGTGGCTTTAATCGCCTCCAGTACCCGCTGACGGGTCGCCTCGGCGACCGGACGAGGCCCGTTGTTAATGACATAGCTGACGACTGCCACTGAGGTGCCTGCTGCTTTCGCAACTTCACTGCGGGTCACTTTTGTCGTTAACGACTTAGGCACATCACATTCCTCCATAAAAAAAACAGGCCGCTTTGCACGGCCTGCTGTCTCTCGCGCTCTCCTGGCAGGCAGCATCCTCAGGTAAATCTAGATGGCATCTTCCGGCAGGTTGAGATTCCGCCCTCGCGTTTCAGGCGCGACAAAGGTTGTCAGGAATCCTGTTGCGGCCATCGCCGAGAAGTAGACCGCAATCGGCCACCAGTGGCCGGTATAAGAGAGCATAGCAGCGGCAATAAGCGGTGCTGTGCCGCCGGATAAAATCGAGCCCAGCTCTTTCGCTACCGCCATTTTGGTGTAGCGATGATGAACGCCGAACATCTCCACGCCCCATGCAGCCTGCACACCAAAGATACCCAGTGACGCCAGCGCCATGCCGACCACGATAACCGGGATAACCAGCATCGGTTCACGGGTGTCCAGCAGCGTAAAGGCGGGCCAGGCGTAGACCATCAGTAACAGACAGAACACGCGATAAACCACCCGGCGACCAAATCGGTCAGAGAGCCAGCCCGCAAAAGGAATAATCAGGAAACCCAGCAGTGAGGCAAGAAACACGGCAGTGGTGGGTACGGACTTATCCACCATCAGCACCTTCGCGACGTAGCCGACGATAAAACCCTGCGCCAGATAGGACGGGCCATTTTCCCCGATACGCAGGCCCACCATGGTCCAGAAGGCACGTGTACGCTGGAAGAAAGGTCGCTGATCTGCCCCCTGCGCCGCCAGCACCCCTGCACGTTCTGCTTCGATCTCCGCTTTCCTGCGCTCAAACACCGGCGTTTCACGCAGATGACGTCGGATCCACAGCGCAACCAGTGCAATCAGTGAACTGCTGAGGAAGGGAATACGCCAGCCCCATGCCAGCAGGCTCTGCTGATCCATCTGCACCACCAGCAGCCAGACCAGTGAGGCCAGTAGCGTGCCGCTGTTGGAGCCCAGTGCGATCACGGAAGAGACCAGTCCGCGACGCGCTGTCGGGGCATATTCACCCAGCATCACCGTGCCACCGGATAACTCTGCCCCCGCGCCGAAACCCTGCGTAAACCGCAGCAGCACCAGACAGACCGGAGCCCAGACGCCAATCGCGGCATAGCCCGGTATCAGGCCGATAAACGTGGTGGAAGCCCCCATCAGAATGATGGTGGAGATCATGACGACCTTGCGGCCTTTGCGGTCGCCGAGCCAGCCGAAAAACAGTGCGCCGATAGGCCGGGCAATAAAGCCGACTGACCAGGTGGCAAAGCTGGAGAGCAGAGCCATCGCCGGGGTCGATTCCGGGAAGAACACGTCGCCAAAGATGATCCCGGCGGCCAGACCATAGAGCGCGAAATCCGCGTACTCCATTGCCGTGCCGAGCCAGCATGAGAAAGTGGCGCGCCAGAAATCTTTGCGCCCTGAAGAGGTGTTAAACCGCTCATCGGCGGCCGAAGTGGATGACAGTGATGCCTGCTGCTTAACGGAATTGTGTGCCGTCATAACCCTATCCCTGAATGCGTATGCAGAATGATAAACGCCCGTCCATGGGTCGATTCCCTGATGAAAGCAGAATCCCCCCGGTGGCGACGTTCAGTTGACTAACCATGATGAAAGGTTAAAGGATTCCCTGGTGTTGGAATCGTATTCATCGCCCCGTTTCGCCGCTGTATTTTTCACCGGTCGCTTAAACTGAGCGAATGTAACTTATCAATCAATGGAGCCGACTGTGCATCGTGCACCGTGAGCAATCACTGGGGAGCTAGTGTATCTACGCGCGTAGATAAATCAAGAGATCCCGACGCAAATTGTTAGAAAAACTTCACTATCACAGCGCGTCATCACGCATTTTTAGCGCAAATTCAGCCAGTTAACGCCATCGCATCGCACAATAAAAAATCACCCTGTGCGGTGAGTTAGCATTTTCTCTAATCATTAAGCGTGATAAGCGGGGCGACGATCCTTTCATCGGGTTCTGTTGTCGCACAGGTTGGTTACCCGCAGATGACAGGTTATCTTTATTCTGAAAAATCGCGGCAAATGCCGACACTGCGTTACCCTGAAATAAAGCCTGACGGAGGTACGATGACCATTATTCTGATGCGACACGGTAAACCCGACCACCAGGCGGCGGGTCGCCAGAGCGTGCAGGCCCTGGCAGACTGGTGCGAAGCGTACGATCAGTCCGGAGTCAGTGACGGGCCGCCACCGCGCAGTATTGAGATTGCTCGTCAGGCCGCAGTTATTGTCTGCAGTCCGCTGCCCCGTGCGCAATCCTCTCTGAGCCAGCTTGGCCTGCAGCCCCATGAAGTTAACGCGCTGTATAGTGAAGTTGCCGTGCCGCTGCTGCGAGCGGGCGCGATTCAGCTGCCGACGCTTTACTGGCTGGCCTTACTGCGGCTGTTGTGGTTCTGCGGTTATGCGGGTGACGCGGAGTCGCTGCAACATGCGCGCAGCCGCGCCTCGGCGGCGGCAGAGAAACTGATCGATCACTCCCGGCGTGGCACAGTGCTGCTGTTGGGCCACGGCCTTATGAACAAGATGATTGCGCGCGAATTACGTAAACGCGGCTGGCAGGCGGAAAAGCACGCCAGCAGCCGCCACTGGAGCTCCGCAATCTATCATCGTCCGTTTATCTGACTGACAGGAAAATAACCCAGTACCTCACAGCCAG
The DNA here is from genome assembly GCF_029844725.1 of Pantoea sp. GD03673. Lineage (GTDB taxonomy): Bacteria > Pseudomonadota > Gammaproteobacteria > Enterobacterales > Enterobacteriaceae > Pantoea. The sequence continues at coordinate 318,320 of NZ_JAOCKJ010000005.1, read as the reverse complement.
TCCCGACACGCGGCGTGGCAATCACTTTACGCTGTGCCAGATCGATTACGCTTAGCGTGCCATCATCCTGATTGGCTATCAGCAGTTGTTGCCTGTCAGGGGTAAAGCAGCCATCCATCGGCTTGTTGCCCACGCTGATATCGCCCAGCGGATTCAGCAGGTCGTCAAACAGCGTCACCCGGGGTTCCTGATTCCCTATCGCCACCAGCTGTTCGCCATCGGCGCTGAAGCGAACCACCTGGCAGGGCTGCTGATGACCCGGCAGCGTGATGCGCTGGCGGATGCGGTGGCTCTGCCGATCAATCACATAAAGCAATGGCGCATCGGCAGCGCTGGCGACCAGATAAGGGTGTTTCGGCGATGCGGCAATACCCGCAATCTGACCGGGCAGCAGAATCGTATCAATTACCCGTCCCTCTGCTTCACAGAGATCCACGACGGTAATAGTCGCATCCTCCTCATTATCGGTGAACAGCTTGCGGCCGCTGGGTGACAGCGTCAGGCGATGCGCATTATGAGAAGGAATCGGGATGATCTTTTCCACGTTGTCAGTCTGCGGATCGATCACGGCTACGGCGGCGCTCTGCTCACAGCAGAGATAGACTTTGCCATCGCGCCCCAGCTGTCCGCTGTGCGGCGACCGCAGCGGCGACAGATCGATAAAGCCGCTGATCTCCCGACGCGATAAATCAATGATCGCCACTTTGTGACCCGGATGCGGATTATTACCATGAACGCCATCGCCATAGATGGGCACATAAGCTTTACCCCAGGGGGCCAGCATCAGGAGTTCATGCGGCCGCGGTGGAAAAGCGTTCAGCTCACGCTCAACCGCAAAGGTTTCCGGATTAAGAAACAGGACACGATTGCCCTGCTTATCAACGGCCAGTAAACCATAGGATTCACTCTGCATGCGTGCTCCTTTCTCAGTAAGTTCTTCTTAAGCGTAGACAATCCTCTTCAGGCTGTCTGATTCCGCGCATTGTTGAGCCAGGCTTATGTCACACGTTAAGCGCAATAGTGACCGAACCTGACCTCCGGGCCTTAAAAGATCCCTAAAGCGCAGCATAATATTCAGATATTCCTTAATCAAAGAGTCCGGCCACATTTAAATAAATAATTAACCGTGTCGATATTATTATTTGCATAACGTGACCGGATTATTTCCGTATTATCCTAAAGTCGAAAAAAGACATAGCTAATGTGTAAATAATGTTTTATTAAAAAGGTGCAGTGCAATTAAAAAGCCGTGAGGAAACTATCGCGCGCTCCCACACTGCGTCGCCACCAGGGAAAACTATTCATTCATTCCCGCACGCATCGGGATTGCAGCCAGTGTGCAATCCCACCTGCTCCCGCATCAGGCGCAACGGGCAGAGTCTGCATTATGACGGGAAAATAAAAATAACAGGTGAACCATGACTTCACATCACCCACGTCCAGCGCATAAAATCTGGCGTAACTGGAAAAGAATATCCTTCAGTAGCCAGATGTTATGGAATAAGAAACAGCAAAGTCTCTGTCAGGCACCGGAATATGATCCGGATCAGGAAGATAATGTCGTCTTAATGACACAGCAGAAAGATCTGCCAGAGATTCCAAAAATTGTCTGGATGGTCTGGCATAACGATCAACTGCCGACGTCGATGGCGCTGAATATCCGTAAAATCCGGCGGGACAACCCCGACCATCAGGTTTATCTGGTGACGCAGCGCACCCTGTCGCAGTGGCTGCCCGACCTGCGGTTTATCTCAGCCGATCTCACGCTGGCACATAAAAGTGAAATCATCCGGCTTGAGCTGATTCACCGTTATGGCGGCATCGGCATCGACTGCAGTACCCTGCTGTTTGAGAATCTCGCCTGGGTGCATCGCGTTCACGAGGCGCGCCCCATGGATCTTATCGGGTACTACCGCGAGCAATCCACGCTGAACCTGCTTGCGCCGGTCACCGAGAGCTGGTTTATGGCCGCACCGCCTCAGAACGCCTTTATTCGCGAATGGCTTAAACAGCTGGCACCGGTTAAAAACGTCGGAATCCGTAACTATTTCCATGAGCTGAAGAAGCGGGATGATTTTCCGCTGATTGTGCAGAATATGGATAATCCGTCGCGTCAGTTCCTGTCGCTGGCTCAGCAGGTCGCCATGCGTGAATACCGGCGGGCCAATCTTTATCTGCGTAAAGGCGAAGCCAGCGCCTGGTACTATCAGCGCCTTCATGCCGACAGCAGCAGCGCCTTTGCCCAGTCCGTAATGTTCCAGCAGCGGCCAGAGACGCCGCCCCCGATTATCAAATTAACCGGCAATGAGCGGCTGCATCTCGACTTCAATCTGCGGCTGGGTTTGTATAACCGCAGCAGCCTGATTGGCGAGATGATGCACACCACGCCCCCTGCGCTGGCCTTGCCGTCACCGGTCAAAGCGCGCGCGTAACCAGTGCGTAAAGGTGGTGACGGCACGTGGCACCTGCGCCGCCCAGGGCCGCACGATCCAGAGGCGGGCAGCAAAGGCCTCAACCGGCTGCCAGTCAGGCAGCACCTGCTGCAATGCCCCCGCTGCCAGCGCCTCACAGGCGCTGAAATCGGGCAGCATTGCGATGCCCAGTCCCTGCAGGGCAGCATCGCGTATCGACTCACTGTTGTTAGTGGCGAAGCTGCCCTGAATCTGCACCTGTACCCGTTCGCCATCCGCTGTGGTGACAAACTGCCAGCGCGGTGATTCAACGCCACGCGGATAGTAAAGGCAGTTATGCTGCACCAGATCCTGCGGCGACTGCGGCCTGCCCTGCACGTTAAGATAGGCGGGTGATGCGACCAGCACGGTCTGCGTATCACACAGCGGCAGCGCCACGTGCGTGTCCGGCAGCGTGTCACTGTGTCGGATTGCCAGATCAAACCCCTCACTGCTCAGGGACACAATGCGGTCCGTCACATCCAGCTGCAGGCGCACCTGCGGATAGTCCCGCAGAAATTCACCGATAATCGGCACCAGCTGCTGCCGGGCAAACGCCACCGGCGCGGTTATACGCACCAGGCCACGCACCGGCCCGGCCGTATCGCGCACGCTGAAAAAACTCTGTTCGATGCGGGCAAAAGGCTCACGTAGCTCTGCCACCAGCTTCTCCCCTGCCGAGGTCAGCCGCACGCTGCGCGTAGTGCGCTGTACCAGCAGCACACCGGCTAGCTGCTCCAGCTCTTTGATTTTCTGGCTCATCGCAGCCTTGCTGACCTCCAGCCGCTCTGCCGCACGGGTAAAACTGCCCTGCTCCGCCAGTACCGTCAGCCAGTGAAGATGATCCCATAGCGCATCCGTTTTCATCTCTTTCATGTCAATTGTTCACTGTGGTGAATAATCATTTCAGGCTACGCGCTTTTTCCCGCCGGATAAAGGGGCCACCATAGACTGATTAATCACGATGAGGAATTCGCTATGCCACTGCTGCAATTTGATGTTATTCAGGGTCGTTCAGAATCAGAGCTGCGTACACTGCTGGATGCAGCACACCGTGCCGTTCTCACGGCCTTCAACGTGCCTGAACGCGATCGTTACCAGATTGTTCAGGAAAACAAGCGCTATCAGATGGTGTTTCAGGATACCGGTCTGGGATTCAGCCGCAGCGATAATCTGGTGATGGTGCGGGTCTATACCAGCCCGCGCAGCCGTGAACAGAAGCAGCATTTTATGGCGGAACTGGCCCGTGAGCTGTGTGAGCACTGCGGCGTGCAGGGTAACGATTTAATGATCAGCTTTATCACCAATGACAAAGGTGACTGGAGTTTTGCCGACGGCGAAGCACAATACCTCACCGGCAAACTCTGAAAAACGGTCTGACTTCTGCTCTGCTGACGGTGCGCGCCAGCCACCGTCACGCCTGATATCCTCACTTCTGCGCCAATCTGCTCTCCACTGCACAAATCGGGCCGGATATGTTGCAGCCGGATGACAGCCAATATAGATTGTCGAAAAACCATCCCCCGAAGGTGGCCGGTTGCGTGAAGCCTCGTGCAACCCTGTCCTGTAGAGAGAGGATTTGCCGTTGTCCGAATTGGTCTCCGTCGCGCTGTTTCTGGCCGCTATTGCAATCTATTCCTGTAAAGCCGGGCGTAACAAATTCTGGTTTATTCTTGTTCTTGTCCTGCTGGTGCTGTTCGTTGTGCTGAACGCCACCCTTTTTGCCAGCAACTATTTCACCGGTGACGGCATCAACGATGCGGTGCTCTATACCCTGACGAATAGCCTGACCGGCGCGGGTGTCAGTAAGTATGTGGTGCCAGCGATTGGGCTGATTATCGTGCTGTTTCTGCTGTTCTGCCTGCTGTCGTGGATTCTGCGCCGGCGTAAGCGTCCCCATCACATGGGCTGGTCGCTGCTGGCGGTCGCCTGCGCGCTCGGCTCGGTGCAGACCACGCCAGCCTTTCGCCAGGTCGCGACGCTGATTGTGTCGCATACCCAGATGGCAGATTCTGACTTCGACAACTTCTATAAAGTGCCGCGTAATCACATTGAACAGCCGCGCCTCAACGTGGTTTACATCTACGGTGAAAGCTTAGAGCGCACCTATTTCAATCCCATCGCCTTTCCTGGCCTGGCACCGGAGCTGAGCCGACAGAAAGAGCAGAGCATAGACTTCAGCGAAACCGAACAGCTGCCAGGCACCGATTACACGATTGCGGGCATGGTCGCCTCGCAGTGCGGCATCCCGCTTTTTGCCCCGTTTGACGGCAATGCGTCGGCGTCGCTCTCCAGCTTCTATCCGCAAAACGTCTGTCTGGGCGACATCCTGAAAAACTCCGGCTACGAGAACTGGTTTATTCAGGGGGCCGACCTGCGCTTCGCGGGTAAAGATATCTTCCTGAAGTCACACGGTTTTAACCCTGAAAACCTGTATGGTTCGCAGGAGCTGAAAAGCCGCGTTGCCGATCCCACTTACCGCAATAACTGGGGATATTACGACGATACGGTGCTGGATGAAGTCTTTGAGAAATATCAGGCGCTCTCTCAGGCCGGTAAACCGTTTGCGCTGTTTACGCTGACCGTTGATACCCACCATCCCGACGGTTTTATCTCGCGCAGCTGCGATCGCAAAAGCTACAGCATTGAGGGCAAACCGAATCAGTCCTTCAGTGCGGTCGCCTGCTCGCAGGAACACGTGGCGCGCCTGATTACGCGCATCAAAGCGTCGCCGTGGTTTAAGAATACCGTGATTGTGGTGAGCTCCGATCATCTGGCGATGAACAACACGGCGCATCCGTGGCTGATCAAACAACCGCGTCGCAATCTGTTCATGGTGATCCGGGGTGACAAACCGCAGGCAGAACTGATGGAGGCGAAGCGCAGCACGCTGGATAACGGCGCAACGCTGCTGGATATTCTCGGCGGCGATAACGCGATTGGCCTCGGCCGCAGCAGCCTTTCTTCTCTTTCACTCTCCACCCAGTTCGATGATATGAAGAGTAAGGTTGCCAGCTGGAAACCCGATATTATTCAGCTCTGGAACTTCCCGAAGAAAATAGACAACTTCACGGTCGATCAGGCGAAGAATTCGTTCAGCTTTTCCGGCACCACCTTTAAATTGCCGATTCTGTTCCGCATCAGCGATAAGCACGTTGAGCCGATGCCGGAAGGGGAATATTCGGCACCGCTGCGCTATCAGCTGGCAGATTTTGCCGCTGTCGATAAATTCCTCTGGGTCGATCGCTGCTTTAAAATGGCGCGACTCTGGCAGCCTTCGCTGGCCCTTTCCGGCGATCTCTGTGTAGCGATGGGTCAGCTCGGCGGCACGCCGTCAGTGACGCATGTCGATAAACCGCTATGGAAAGGCAAAGTACAGTTCCCGGACAGCGCAGTCAGCGATGCGCGCTACCAGCAGAATCTGGCGCAAATCCGCATTGAAGACAACAACATCCGCTATAGCGCCGACAGCTTCCGGCTCGACGTCCCAGGCGCGCCGGAGAATGTGAAAAGCTTCAGCGGCATTTCACGGCCAGAAAACTGGGGACGCTGGTCAAACGCCAATCTCGCGCCTGAGGTGCATATCGACTATGTTGATGCGCTGCCAGCGAAGTTTGATCTCGTCATCACCGCACGTGCCTACGGCGCGAACGTACACCGTGCCATTCCGGTTCGGGTTGGTGAGCAGCAGCAACTGCTGTCGCTGGATGAAGAGATATCGACGCACACCCTGCATTTCGACAATCCGGGAGCCAGCCATCGTCTGGTGATTGCGCCACCGGAGCCGCAGCTGAGTAACACCGGTAATATTACCGGTCAGGATCCGCGTAAACTCGGCATTGGTATGGTTGAAATCAAAATCGTGCCACAGCCGTAGCTTCCGCTTTCTCTTCCCGCCTCTGCGGACGTCCGCAGAGGCACCTCATTGTGCCTTCACCTGGCTGGTGTGAGGCATCTCAGTCCCGTCACGTCTATCTCTGGCCAGCGTCCGGGCCGCAGACAGGGCATTGCGTCGTTAAAACCCTGATGCCAGGGTAATCACGGCTCTCCGACCGGTTGTCCGTACTGATTCATGTGCGGTGACCTGTCGCCGCCCGGCGGCAGATGCTGTCACCGGCTTGTCACTCACAGGAAGGAAATGTCGCGCTGACGTGACTGGCCGGAGCAGCAATGGACTGACGAATCATCAGGCGGGCATCAAAGCGCGGCATTGGCCCGGTTGCGTCGCCGCGAATCCCGGCAATCAGGCGTCGTGCGGCTTCACGGCCCATCTCATACACCGGTTGCGCCACCACCGTCAGCGGCGGCGTGACAATTTCACTCCACGGAAAATTGTCATACATCACAAAGGAGAGATCGGCAGGGATACGCAGTCCGCGCTGCGTCACTTCGCGCAGCAGCCACATGGCGACCACGCTGTCAGACGCCACCAGCGCCGTGGGCGGCTGCGGGCGCTGCCACAACTCAGCCACGATTCGGGCAATCGCCGCTTCGTCCAGTGCATTAACTTTTACCAGCGTCGGGTCAAATTCCACGCCAGCGGCGGCAAAGGCCTGCATCATGCCGCCAACGCGCTGGGCAACCGGCGTCAGGCCAAAATCATCTGGCGTGCTGTAGGGGTTTGCCAGTGCCATGCTGGTGACATAGGCAATATGGCGGTGACCCGCCTCCAGTAACCGGGCGGTCGCCTCTTTAGCAACATCGGTGAATTCGCAGCAGATTGCTTCGACATCAAGGTCAGTCACTGCACGATCGAATAATTTCAGCGCCCGCCCCTCTTCCAGCACCTGCGTCAGATGGCTGTTGTGCTGATACTCTGAACAGCATGGCGCGACGATAATGCCGTCGACCCGCTTTTCCAGCATTACCCGCACCGCATCCTGCTCAGCCTGCAGCTTCTCATCGCTGTTACTGAGCAGCAGATGATAACCGGCAGTGCGTGCCACATCGGCCATGCCGCGCAGCGCAAGGCCAAAGTGGGGATTTTCAATATCGCCGACAATCACCCCAATGGTATTGGAGCGTCCGGTGTTCATGCTGCGGGCCAGAGCATTCAGACGGTAGCCCAGCGCAGCGGCCGCGCTGTTGACCCGCTCCTGCACTTCATCGCTGACCGCCCCATAGCCGCCCAGCGCCCGTGCGGCCTGGGCTTTGGAGACGTTTGCTGCGCGCGCCACATCCGCTACGGTAGGCGCTTTCGATTGTCGTTTCAGGCTCGTCATAATTATTTTGAATCACAGGTTGATGACAGGAATATTGACGCCGAAAAAAGGCTGTGCTTAAACTCATTGTAACCCCTTGAGACCGGTCTCACAATGCCCACGTCTTAAGGTGCCACCTGTGTTGAGACCGGTCTCAATTATAATTGCTGGCTCAACAGTCTCTGATGTTTAAACCTGCAAAAACGGATGAGCTATGAAATCGCAAACCACTCTGGGCAAACTGCTCGGCACCACGCTCGCACTCTGTTCACTTTCGTTCTGTACGCTGGCTGCCAGCGATAACAATCCTTATGGGCTGATCGAACCGGGTCAGCTACGCATCGCCAGCGTCGGCGACTCAAAGCCTTACACCTTCACCGATGCCAGCGGTCAGTTCACCGGCTTCGACGTCGAATTTTTTAAAAATGTTGCCCACCGCATGGGCATCGATAAGGTCGCGTTTATTGGTCAGGACTTCTCGGCCATCATGCCTGCGGTTGCTAACGGTCAGTATGACGCGGCGGTAGCGGCTATCGGCATCACGCCTGCACGTGAAAAGACCGTGGATTTTTCAACCGGTTATCTGGCGGGATTTCTCACCGTTCTCACCCGCTCTGACAGTGGCGTGAAGGATGTTGCCAGCCTGGCAAAACGCCGGCTTGGTGTGGTTCAGGGCACGCTGCAGGAGAGCTATGCCGTCGAACACTTTCCCCAGACGGATCTTGTGCGCTTCCCGGATAACAACAGCGCCGTTTCTGCGCTCAACAACGGCACGCTCGACGCCATCTTCCTGGACTACGAGGCGGCAAAAAGCTACGCCGAACGCTTTAAGCTGGTCTCTGCCGCCGACATCCCCTCATTTGATGCACCCGCTGGCATTGCCATTGCCAAAGGCAAACCCGCCTTTAAGGCTGCGCTGGACACCGCCATCAAAGCCGCGATGCAGGATGGCACCTGGCAACGGCTTTATGAGAAGTGGTTCCCCGGATCGCCGATGCCAAAACAGTATCTGCCTGGCGGCCAGTAAAGAGGCGGACGCTCGCGTCCTGAGTTAACCGGGGTAACCCCCGCCCTGCATGGAGACGGCGATGGACCTGTTCACGATTCTTTCCCGCACCTTCTTTGATTTTCCATCCATGATGGAAGTACTGCCGCAGATGCTGACCACCGGGCTGGTCAACACGGTGATTATCTCGCTGGCGGCCACGCTGCTCGGCACGCTGTTCGGGCTGCTGCTGGCGCTGATGGGCATTTCACCTTCACGCTGGCTGCGCCTGCCAGCCCGGATTTATACCGATCTGTTTCGCGGTCTGCCTTCCATTCTGACCATTCTGCTGATTGGTCAGGGCCTGGCGCGTTTCAGCTACCAGCTGTTCGGTCCGACACCCTACCCGCTGGGGATCTTCGCCCTTAGCCTGATCGCCAGCGCCTACATGGGTGAGATCTTTCGCGCCGGGATTCAGAGTGTGGAACGCGGCCAGATGGAGGCCTGCCGGGCGCTGGGGATGAGCTATGGCCGGGCGATGCGGCTGGTGGTGATCCCGCAGGGGATCCGCCGCGTGCTGCCCGCCATCGTTAACCAGTTCATCGCCATCATCAAAGATTCATCACTGGTCTATCTCCTGGGCCTGATGACCCAGCAGCGGGAGCTGTTTCGCGTGGGCCAGGATGCAGCGGTGCTCACCGGCAACCTCTCGCCCCTGATGCTGGCCGGGCTGTTCTATCTGATCATCACGGTGCCGCTGACGCACATGGTCAACTGTGTCGATGTGCGTTACCGCACCGGTCGTCGTCGCCTGACTGCCCCGCAAAGCGGCTTAAAAGAGGTGGATGAAGTCAGAGCGCCCGCCGTTTCTCTGGTCACGCACCCCCGCATTGGAGGAACACATGAATAACCTGAACGCCGCGAGCTGGCACGGTGCCAGCCTGGAATTACGCGATCTGACGCTGGCCTATGGCCCGATTGAGGTGCTGCGTAACGTTTCGCTGCGGGTCGCGCCCGGCACCACCACCTGCATTATCGGGCCATCCGGATCGGGTAAATCGACGCTGCTGCGCGGCATCAACCGTCTGCATGAACCGCAGTCGGGGGATGTCCTGCTGGCTGACCGATCGGTGCTGCACGACAAGCCCGATGCGCTGCGGCTGCGGATTGGCATGGTGTTTCAGCATTTCAATCTCTTCCCCGATCACAGCGCGCTGGAGAACGTGGCGCTGGCACCGTGGCGGGTCAAAGGCCTGCCTAAAGCACAGGCGATGGCGATTGCGCGTCAGCGGCTGGAAGAGGTAGGCCTGGGTCAGCGCGCCGATCATCGGCCACGCGACCTCTCTGGCGGCCAGCAGCAGCGCGTCGCGATTGCCCGTGCGCTGGCGATGGATCCTGAGGTGATGCTGTTTGACGAGGCGACCTCCGCCCTCGATCCCGAACTGGTGAAAGGTGTTCTGACGCTGATGGCGGATCTCTGCCGTCGCGGCATGACGATGGTGGTGGTGACACATGAAATGGGCTTTGCGCGCAAAGTGGCGGATCAGGTGGTGTTTATGGACGAAGGCGAGATTGTTGAAGCCGGGCCGCCGGGTGCCATTTTTGATGCGCCGCAGTCACCGCGACTGCAACGTTTTCTCTCTGAAGTGCTGTAACTGAGCAAGGAACCTGATAATGGCGGTAAAAACTGAAATGAAAGTGGTGGTACTGGGCGGTGGCGTCATTGGTGTCTCGACGGCGCTGGCGCTGACAAAACGCGGTGCGGCGGTCACGCTGGTAACCGAAGGCGCACTCTGTTCCGGCGCATCGGGACGTTCACTCTCGTGGCTCAACTCGGCAGGTGAACGCTCCCGGCCCTATCACGCACTGCGTATGGCGGGCATCGATCGCTATCGCACGCTGTTTGCTCAACATCCCGACCTTGACTGGCTGCGTTTTGATGGCGGAGTCTGCTGGTTCAGCGACGATGATGCCGGGACTCAGGCGCGGCATGCTTATGAGAAAGCACACGGCTACGACTCACAACTCATAACCGCAGATAACGTGGCGCAGGCCGATGCGTCCATCGATCCCGACGCGCTGCCGTCACAGGCGATATTTAATCCCGGTGAAGGCTGGGTCAGCCTGCCGCACCTGACAGATTATCTGGTGAATCAGTTCCGGGGGCTCGGGGGTGAGGTGATAGAACACGCCGGTAAAGCCAGCGTCATCACCGATCAGGGCCGGGCCTGTGGCATCCGCTACGAACAAAGTGAACTGCGGGCAGATGCGGTGGTGGTCGCCTGCGGGCCCTGGACACCGGAGGTGGTTGCGCCACTGGGCGTGACAATCCCCAACGGATCGCCGGTCTCCATGCTGGTCATCACAGAACCGGGCAGCCATGCGTTGAAAGCGGTGCTGAATACGCCCCGCGCCGCCATCCGGCCCAATCCCGGCAACCGTTACGCGCTGGATCATGACTGGTATGAAGCCGATATCCAGCCACTGCCCGGCGGTGATTATCATATTGATGAGCAGGTCGTGGCAACGCTGGCAGAAGAAGCGAGCAGGCTGTTACGGGGTGACGAGCCACTCCGCGTTCAGAGCTGGAAGATTGGCCTGAAGCCGATTCCGGGCGATGGCGATCCGGTACTGGGCCAGCTGCAGAAGGTGCCGGGCTGCTATGTGGCGTTTACGCATTCCGGTGCCACGCTGGCGCTGATTGTCGGCGAACTGCTGGCGGAGGAGATTGTTACCGGTGAGAAGCACCCGATGCTGGCAAGCTTTGGTGCGGAGCGCTTCAGCTAAAAAAAAAGCCGGTCATCGCGACCGGCTGATTTCATTTAGCCATGGCATTAGCCACGGAAGAATATATCACCCGATTTACCCATGACGATTTTGCCGGTGTCATTGGTAATAAGAATGTAGTTGGCGTTGATATACGCCCAGTGGGTATTTTCCTGCGGTGCAGGCAGATTACGCTTTTGCCATTCAGTGATGGTGTACGTTTTGGCGGTGTACTTCTCTGGCACGATGTCACCGATTTTGTATTCTTTATAGTCGATGATGATAGTGCTGAGTTCGTAATTAGGGCGCGCGCCGTTGGCCGTTGACGGCGTGGTTGGCGTGGTCGGCGTAATACCATCATTAGACTGTGAGCTGGCGGGTGCCTGGCTTTGCACGGCACCGGCACCCGGCTGGGCGCTTCCGGTATCTGGCGTAGCGGGCTGAGCATCAGGGTTAGCCGGCTGAATTTGCGGCGGTGGCGGAACGGAATCCGTTGCTTCGCCAGCAGCCTGTACAGCGGGGATCAGGCTCAGCGAGCCAACCAGTAATCCCATTGATAAAAGTACACGTTGAGTCCTGCGCATAATGATTTCCACGTTGAATTTGACAGTCAGGCTAAATTTATCGCACTTCAGTTCCGGTACGCTGACGCTGTGTGCAGGGAAAACAGCGCTGTTCGCTTTGCTGCACACAGGCCAGGTGACGGATCACTGTGCGACCACTTTATCCTGAGTTGCCAGATCGACCAACAACGCAATGCCTAAATAGTTGCTCCAGTTAAAGCTGTTCTGCAGCACGACAATCGCATTGCCGTTGCGTTTATCGTAGCCGATAAAACTGGCGTAGCCGCCGATATAGCCCACCTGCCAGGTGATCTGCTGCCCTTCGATGGTGTCGGTCACCCAGGCGATATTCTGCGCCTGCGTCCCCTGCTGATACCATGCCCGGTTCACTGCGGCAAACGCCCGACCGCGTGGCGTGTCACCCGTGGCATCAAGGTGTGCCCGCAGATAGGCACTCAGATCGCGGGCATTACTGTAGAGGCTCGCCGCAGCCACCATATTGCCGTGGAAATGCCAGTCGGGCGTCAGCGTGCCGCGACGGATAAATTTCGGCTGATCGCCAGCATGACCCAACGCACGCAGCGGATAACCCGCCAGCGTTTCGGGAACAAAGCTGCTCTGGTTCATCTTTAAGGGGGTAAAGATCAGCTGTGACGCCAGCGTCTGAATGTCCTGATGAAAACGGGTGCGCACGATAAAACCGAGCAGTGCATAGCCGAGGTTCGAGTAGTGTGGCCTGCGTACCGCCGGTGCTGAGAAGTCCGCCAGATAACCCAGCAGCCTGTCGCTGTCGAGATTGTCATAGAAGTTTTCGCCCGTGCCCAGGTAACGAACGAACCGCTGCAGCATCGGCAGATCCATATCCTGACGCGGCAGGCCGGAGGTGTGTGTCACCAGCTGCAGCAGCGTGATGCGGCGTGCGTCAGCACTGAGGGGAACGCCTTGCGGCAGCAGGTCAGCCAGGGTATCGCGCCAGCGCAGCTTACCCTGATCCACCAGCTGGATAATCACTTCTGCCGTCACGCCTTTACTCAGCGATCCCAGCGCAAACAGGGTATCGGGCGTAATGGGATAGCGATGCACCCGATCGGTAACGCCAAACGGGTAGTAGCGGGTCGGCCCGCCGTGATGAATGACCGCAATGCTGATGCCGGGAACCTGATTCTGCTGCATGTAATGCTGCACGATGTCATCGACATTCTCGTGAAAAGTGGCGTGCGTCAGATAAACGCGATCGCCTACCGGCGCGGACGTTTGCGACAAGGTTCCGCAGCCCGCCAGCAGGAAGATCAGGGCGGGTATGCATCGCGTTGTTAATCTGCTCATCCACTGGCTGGCAGATCCCATCCGTGTGAGGTATGCGGCCACATCCCGGCTGCAGTAAAATCCATTTTTCATCTATTAATCATCAGGTTAAATTTATTTAATACGCAGCAGGCTGTCTGTAGCGCAAAAATGTACCATAAAGTGCGATGGGCTATCGCCTGCACAACGGGGTGAAAAGCGGGGTAAACGCGGTTTAGCCGCCAGGGAATGCCCGAACAGGGTTAGCTGTGTTACAGCGCACAAGGGTGTACACTGCTGCGGTTTTAAGGCTTAACGCCGCGCTGAAATTTTGATATGCCCGGGAGGCAACCGCATGAAAGAAGGCCCACTGTCCGAAAAAGAGCTGCAATGGCTGGAAGATATGCTGGAAAAATATGGCAGCGAAGCGTCAATTCTTGATGTTTCCGAGCTGGATGGTCTGCTGACTGCCGTTCTCTCCGGCCCCGTGACCGTTGAACCCAGCCAGTGGCTTGTCGCACTGTGGGGTGGCGAGAAGCAGATTCCAAAATGGAGCAACGAGCGTGAAATGACGCGCTTTATGTCGCTGTGCTTCCAGCATATGAATGATGTGGCTGACCGCTTATCCGAATTCCCGGAGCAGTTCGAACCGCTGTTTGGCATCCGCGAGATGGAAGGTCTGGAGTTTACCGTGGTGGAGGAGTGGTGCTTCGGCTACATGCGCGGTGTCGCGCTGACCGACTGGTCTGCCCTGCCTGCGGAACTGCAGCCTGCACTGGACGCTATTGCCCTGCACGGCGTGGAAGAGAACCTCGACAAAATCGACGCCATGTCGCCGGAGGAGATGGAAGCCAGCATTGAGGCGATCCGCCCTGCCGCGCTGGCGCTGCACGACCACTGGATTTCTCAGCCGGAAGCGATTCCCGTGCCACAGAAACCTGTCTCAGCAGAGAAACTGCCTGGCCGTAACGATCCCTGCCCGTGCGGCAGCGGCAAAAAGTATAAGCAGTGCTGTCTGCATTGATTGATGGCGCTGCGTTGTGAGCTGTCGGGCGGGGTTCTGCCCGGCAGGTTTGAAGTGACCTGTGTTTTTGCTGTGGCTGATTAACTGGTAAAAAATTAGCGCGAATGCATGTTTTAAGATTTTACATCGTATTAAGTTGAAAGGTTGACCTGCTCCCCGTTGATTACTGCACCGCGATGTCAGGAATGTTTTCATTAGCCACATCAGTATCTCCACAGCGATAGGCGTAAAGAACTCTTCCATCTGTAGCAGTTAGCATACATTTTTTAGAAAGGCTTAAGCCTTAGCAGAAGTGGGTTAGCTGAGGTGTTAACAAGTATCCTGTTGTCCACAACCCACATTTCCATAGATTACTGCCATCAATTGAAAGCTGAATGAGTAGCCACCAACAATAATGATTGGTATCATTTCCTCCAAAAGTTTTTGCTACACTGCTGACATAATTCAGGTTTTGTCGAAGCATTTCGACTTCCCTTTTGCCATTGTGTTCGACGTTTAGCTTAAAACCTCAATTCTGTAACGCAGGGACAACAATGTTAGCGCAGCTTTTTGAACATTTTTTTTATTCCATTAACTCTACCCTCATTACCAACATATTTATTTGGGCCGTCATTGCTGTTTTCATAAGTGCATGGTGGTGTGACTACAAAAATGTCCATAGCAAGTTCAGAGAATACGCGCCAACATTGATGGGTGCACTAGGTATTTTAGGTACCTTTGTAGGAATAATAATTGGCTTATTGAATTTTAATACTGAGAGCATAGATACCAGCATTCCAGTGTTGCTTGGAGGGCTAAAAACAGCATTTATTACCAGTATTGTCGGGATGTTTTTTGCAATTGTATTTAACGCCCTCGATGCTTTTTTCTTCGCTAACAAAAGAAATAAATTAGCAGTCAATGAGCCTGAACTTATCACTCCAGACCATATTCACTATCAACTACAAGAACAGAACAAATTTCTGGAGAAATTAGTATCAGGAATGAGTGGCAGCGAAGAGGGATCGTTAGTTGCGCAGATGAAACTATTACGCAGTGAAATTAATGATGCATCTCGCTCCCAAATCTCTCATCACAACGAATTTAGCAATAAGCTATGGGCACAACTTCAACAGTTTGCAGATTTAATGGCCAGGGGCGCAACGGAACAAATAATTGATGCTCTTAAACAAGTCATTATTGATTTTAATAATAATTTAACAGAGCAATTCGGTGAGAACTTTAAAGCGCTTGATGCTTCGGTGAAAAAACTTGTCGACTGGCAAGAGAATTATAAAAATCAAGTCGACCAAATGGGCGCGCAGTACCAACAAAGTGTCGAATCACTAGTTGAAACTCGTGGTGCAGTTGCTGGTATCTGGGAGGAGTGCAAAGAGATCCCACTTGCAATGGCTGAATTACGTGATGTTTTACATGTTAACCAACATCAGATAAGCGAGTTATCACGGCACCTTGATGCTTTTGTTTTGTTACGCGACAAAGCAGTCGATGCAGTTCCAGTGATCCATGAAAAACTTGATGAAGTAGGTGAACTGCTTAAAGCGGGTGCATTGAGTGTCAGCTCTTCCCTGGGGCAAACAGGAACCGAACTACTTATCAATGCGAATGCGATGCGAATAGCACTGGATGAAGGAACAGAAGGATTCAGACAGTTTGTTGCTCAGACGCAGCAAGCATTTGCCTCAATGGCACATGATGTAAGCAACTCTTCAGAAACCTTAACAACAACACTGGGCGACACTATTACTGAAATGAAACAAAGTGGTGATGAGATTCTGAAGTCTCTGGAATCACACTCTAAAGAACTTCACCGTAATATGGAGCACAACACAACCAGTGTGATTGATCTCTTCAGTAAAACTGGCGATAAATTTAATCAGCAGTTAGCCAACAATGCAGAAAGTATGTTTGGAACTATGCAGTCAGCCTTTGATAAAGCGAGTTCGGGCTTAAATTCTCAGGTCAAAGAATCAGTAGAGCGCTTTGGTAGTTCAATCAATGAACAGTTGCACGCTTTTGAACAAGCTACTGAGCGCGAAATGAACAGAGAAATGCAATCTCTGGGCAATGCATTACTGGCAATTAGCCAGGGATTTGTCAAAAATTATGACCAACTGATAAAAGAATATCAAAGCGTTCTTGGTCAGCTGCAGCCATTAATCAGCGCCAGACAAAATCGTGGATAATCGCTAATGGATAAAATTATTGGCAGGCAAATCTCAAAAAAACCTCAAGATAATGAACACTGGGTTTCTATGTCAGACCTGATGGCCGGTCTGATGATGGTATTTATGTTTATTTCTATTGCTTATATGCATTATGTTCGTATTGAAAAAGAAAAGATAAAAGAAGTTGCTGTTGCCTATGAGCAGGCACAGCAGCAGATTTATAAAGCTTTGGAGATTGAATTTTCAAAAGATCTGACATCCTGGGATGCTGAAATCGATAAACAAACCCTTGAGGTAAGATTTAAATCTCCTGATGTTCTTTTTGGATTAGGAAGCTCAGAGTTAAAGCCAAAATTCAAAGTAATTCTTAACAATTTTTTTCCTCGCTATTTGAAAGTATTAGATGAGTATAAGCAACATATCACTGAGGTCCGAATAGAAGGACATACAAGTACTGATTGGACGGGTGCTGCTAACCAAGATATTGCATATTTTAATAACATGGAATTATCTCAAGGAAGAACTCGCGCAGTCTTACAATACGTATACAGTTTAAAAGAATCAGAAGCACATCAAAAATGGGTAAAAAATAAATTTTCTGCGGTAGGATATTCATCTTCACATCCTATTCTAACTCCAGCGGGAAAAGAAGACCCCAACCGTTCACGACGCGTTACATTTAAAGTGATTACAAATGCAGAATTGCAGATTCGTCGCATTATTCAGGAATAATCAGGATGAAGTTAACTGTTGATTTTTCTGAGCTGATTGCGCTGGGGAAAAAAATGCTTCCTTCAGGTGCTAACTTTTCTCTTGCTGAAGCCACTGTCGTTTTCGATCCAATTGATATTGAATTATCTGCAGGAAAGGAAGTCAGCATTGCCGATCTGGATCCTGGCAGTGGTTTAATTTCCTATCAGGGTCGTCAGGTTCTTTTATACATCCGTGATCATACTGGGTGCTATGATGCGGCATTAGAGGATGGCGAGAAAGGGAAGCGTTTTCATATTGCCTGGTGTCGCACACTTGACGACATGCGACAGAAAAATCGTTTTGAGCGCTACCATGCAACAAACCGTGTTGATGGTTTATTTGAAATTGATGACGGTTTGGGCCGAAGCCAAAATGCTGACCTAAGAGTTTGCATGAATTGTCTTGAACGCCTTAATTACAAAGGCAGTATTGATAAAATACAGAAAAAATTGGTATTCAAATCGTTTTCGTTGAATAATTTTTTCTCTGATTACAGTACTTGCTTCCGCTATATGCCTAAAGGTATTCATGATAAAGCAAACAGTGGTTATGTGGACAACTGGAAAGATATTTCTCGCTCTGTTCGCGAGCAGGCAGGTTATAAATGCAATGATTGTGGAGTCAATTTAAGCTCATCACGCCAACTCTGCGATGTTCATCATAAAAACGGTGTTAAATATGATAACTCAATGGAAAATCTATATGTTCTTTGCAAAGATTGTCATCGCAAGCAACCTTTGCACGAAGGAATATTTGTTACTCAGGCTCAAATGGAAATTATTCAACGCTTGCGCCTGGAACAAGGGTTAATAAAAGCTGACTCCTGGAGGGATATTTATGAACTGACTGATCCATCTGTTCACGGTGACATCAATATTATGCAGCAAAAAGGATATCAACCTCCGGTACCAGGGTTAAACTTGCGGAACTCTGCAAATGAGGTAATTGCAACTGTAGAAGCAGCATGGCCCACCTTAAAAATTGCAGTAAACTTAATTAAAATAAAATCAGACGGCTGGGAAATATTCACAGTTGGCGAACTTATAAAAAAGATACAATCTGGGGTCAAATTTTAATTCGGCAGACATTCAAAATGCCTGAAATATTATCAGGCCTCTTTAGTTTTTCTTTTATGCAACGTAAGTTGCATACTAGTATAATCAAAATGCAATTCCATCAATTTTAGTTCCAGTTAATTCTGGAGGGCTTAAGGTTTCAGCGAGTCGCAGGTACTCTTCCGCTGTCAGATTATTAAGGGATTCATGAGGCCGTTCGCTATTATGTTCATTTATCCAGTGCGTTGTGATTTCCCGCTCTTCATTCGGGGTTGTGAAGACATTTCCGCAAACTTCGGTCTTCGTTTCATACCCTCTTGCTCACAGAGTATTATTAACCGTGTATTCACTCATGAGTTTTTTAGGATCGTGATCGTCAACGAAGATAAACTCTTCCATCCCGATCATACTTTTGATCTTTTCCAAACCGCTAAGGCCTGACGTGATAAGGGAGCAAAATGTAGAGTTCGCATCTTTGAACTACGCTGATGATATTTAACACCTTCTGGCGTTTCACGCTCACCAGGAAGCGTCCACATGGCCGTTTCAAAATCCACTTCTGGCCAGCGGGCAAAACGCAGTTCACTTGAACGAATGAACGCCAATGAGGAGATCTCTACAACTAACCTGATTTTAGCTAACAACTTACGGGCCTGATCCCGACAAGCCCTGGCATCCGCCAGCGACACTTCGGCGTATTTCCCCCAGCGCCAGCATTTTCTATTAGCCGCCAAAGCGATAACGCAGCCGCCAGTATTTGGAGTCGTTAGAGTGAACCAGCAAAACCATGACTTCGCCATCAGCCAGCTTATAGGCTTTTGCTTCAGGCTTAGCCGAACGAACCTTCACATCACTCAGAGCCATGATGAGTATCCTTTCAAGGGTTCCGTGTAGGTTTAAACATTATCGAACCGGGATGTACCCGCAGTTATACCCGCATCAGTAAGTTGATGCAGATTGAATCAGGTTGACTTAGGTTGGGTGAAAAAACGAGGAAAGCCTTACGGATACTGGATTTCAGACACAAAAAAAGCCGCCCTTGAGCGACTTAATTCGTATACCTGGTGCGAAGGCCGGACTCGAACATCGCAACTATCCTTATGATCATAAGAGATTAAAAATTTTCATATTGGACATGATACCAACATTGATACCATCAGTCCCTATTGGTGATAATCGAACAATCAATGTAGAAACATTAGACCAGTATTCATAGCTTCACATCTATTGAGAAATTATAAATGACAATCAAAAATGTACAATAACCAATTGACGACCAATTACCTTGAAAACAACTATGATGAATAATTTTTTCTGCCAACATAATAGTTTTATTAAGAATAGCCACAAAAACGCCACATAAAAATATATGTTAACTATTAGCCAATACATTCCCTATATTAAGAAGATAATTCCAAATCTATAAGATTTATGATATAATGGAATTAGGTAATATATACACTTGGAACTAAAATGCAAAAGAAACTTCCAGAAGAATCACTACTTGAGAAACTAACAAAAGAAGAACTTCTTAAGCTGGTTAAAGAGATGCATGAAGATAAAAAAATGCATGCTATTTTCTCTACGGACGCAGATTTGTATGCTAATGATGCAACTCTAATGTGGCAGGGTCGGAACAGATTCTTAGCTGAAACAGTAACACCAGTCACGATAAAGAGCGATGCGAAAAAGAGCTATCCTGAAAAAATCGGTGGAAATCATCGAATCATTGATGGTGATAATTTAGCTGTGATGCGCTCATAAATTAATGAATTCCGTGGCGGACCGAACACTGGATTCGATGTGGTATATATGGACCCGCCATATAACACAGGAAGTGATGCATTTATTTATAATGACAATTATAGATTTTCAAAGGCTGAAGTAGATAAATTAAAAGATGCTATTGGAAGAGTTGAAAAGGGTGTTTCACTTGATGACCCATCCCGACATACTAAGTGGATAAATCATATTGCTCCTCGCCTTTGGGCAGCAAGAAAACTACTAAAGCATACTGGTGTACTCATAATATCTATCGATGAACATGAATTACCAAGACTGTGGATGCTTCTAGAAGAAATGTATGGTGAAAAAAACCGTATTGCCACACTTATTTGGGAAAGGTCAAGGAAAAATGATGCAAATTATATTTCTGAAGGCCATGAGTATCTATTAGTTTGGGCCCGCGACAAATCTGCTCTCGATTCAAAAATGAAAGAACTTGCTAAAAACAAGAAATGGGAGAGATACAAAGGAAAATGGAGAAAGCCCAAAGAAGGTGCAGAAGATATACTGACAGCATACTCTGATGCTAAAAAAATATTTTTGGATGATATTCCTAAAATCCAAAAATATATGAATGATTTTTTCAAAAATCTGCCAGAAGATCATCCTGCAAAGAAAATTCGTTATCGCAAAGTAGACAAAAATGGCGTCTATAATGACGACGGTAATCTAAACTGGCCAGGCGGTGGTGGCCCTCGATACGATGTAGTACACCCAATTACACATAAACCATGTAAAGTCCCAGCATCTGGCTGGAGGATTGCTAATCCTGAGGTAATGCAAGCTTTAATTGATGCCGATAAGATTGCTTTCAAAAGCGATCACAATGGTATTCCGAGAATGAAAACCTATTTACATGAAATGGAATCAGAAGTCGCAACTTCAGTGATTAGAAGAATGGGTCAAAGAGCGGTAGAAACCGTAACAAATATTCTTGGAAAAAATTCATTCGATAATCCCAAAGATCATGAAATGCTGGCAGAACTCTTCAACCTTGTTACTTGGAGAGATCCCAATGCAATTATTTTCGATCCTTATGCAGGAAGTGGAACTACTGGTCATGCTGTTTTGACTATGAACTCTGAGGATAATGGTCAGAGAAAATTTATTTTAGTAGAAAATGGTGATCCTTCAAATAAAAAAATCAACCGCGATCACTATGTGAATAATATAACGGCTGAACGAATTAGAAGAGTCCTTTCCGGTAATTGGGCTGACAAATCTCAGCATCCCAAAATCAATGAAGGATTCAATTTTTATGAAGCTAAAAAGACTGTCAGCAAAACAGTCATCATGGAATCTAATAGAGAAAATTTAGCTGATATTATTTTACAGGTTGTTGAAGATGATTCTAACCGTTTAGATTGTCGCATGGATGGCTATAAATATCTAATTGGAAAGACAAAACTTGGCTTTGGAATTGCATTGGTGTGGGAAGCAGGCAAAGCCAATGGACATCAGCCCTTAACAAGAGAAATCCGTTCAGTAATTATGGATGAGGCTAAGAAAGCGAATGTGAACAGACCTGTTTATATTTATGCTGTAGCTAATGTATCTCCGTTGAATGATCAGCTTTACCGCTTCCAGCAGATTCCTGATTCAATTCTGGCGAGATTAAATTTACTGGAAGAAGAGTAATCATTTTGAAACTAACAATAGACACACTCAAACCATTTCAAATTAAAGCAGCAAGTGAAATTGCTGAGATGATTGCAACTTACCCTAACCCTCCTTACAAAAGGAGGTTTGATCCCGAAACCGGTATGTCGCTTCCCTTCCTTTGCAGGCTAAAAGCTATTACGGGGAGTGGTAAAACGCCGATACTTTCACTCGCATGTAACAAAATCGGTGATGGTATTATCCTTTGGACTACTAACAGAGGAGCAGTAATCTCACAAACAAAAAATAATCTTAGTGTTGGAGGAAAATACTCTAATTTACTTCCTGACGATGTAAATATCCTGAATTTAAATGAGATTACGGAAACTGATTGGGTCGATATTTGTCGTGCCAAAAAAGGCTTAACAATTATCCTTGCTACTGTTGCTTTATTTAATAGGGATGGAGATGCTTTAAATGTTCATAAAGACAGAGATGGCATTAGTCATTGGGATGTTCTTTCAGGAAAGGGGCCGGAAGGTAGAAATCGCCAACTTTATGTAGTCTACGATGAAGCTCATGGTGGTACAAAAGCTCAGTTCTCAAGATTGAAAGAACTCAATCCTCGTGCATTTATTTTAGCATCTTCCTCCGAAATGTCGGGCGATCTCATTGATCTTTTGCCTGGGAACAATGTGGATGAAAAATCTTTATCTTTAAAAAATCAAACAGTAGTAGTTTCGACACCATTAGTTGTTAAAGAAGGGCTATTAAAGACCCGTCTTTATCTTGTCGATTGTAACACTTCTCGATTAGATGCATTAACCGAAGCTAATACTAAATGGCAAGAACTTAGCACTAAACTAAGTAGCTTTAATACTTGGCCTGTAATTTGTTGCATCGTAAATTCAACATTAGCAGGCTTAGAAGTTTGGGAATCGTTGGTCAGTCAGTTAAAAGTTGATCCAAAAAGAATTGCCGTTCATTTAGCAAATGTAAATTCCAACTTAGCTAATGTTAATCCTAATGCACCATGGAGCTTATTAGTCGATACTCATAAAGCGAAGAAAAGCCCTGAAGATTTACATGATGAAGGTTATTCACATATCATCTGGAATTTATCATTAAGAGAAGGTTGGGATGAACCATGGGCTTATGTAGCTTATCTTGATGGGTTAGGTAAATCTACTACTGATATCTCACAAAAAATTGGTCGTTTTTTGAGACAACCTAATGCTACTCCTTTTGATGATGGAGACTTAAATTCAGCATACTTTTATTTTAATGTTCCAGATAAAGATTTTTTCATAACTTGTTAAAACTACACAAAATGACCTAAGTGATTCAGGTTATGAAATAGTCTCAATCGAAAGTAACAGTCCGAGACCACAAATTTCGAGAGAAGTGCCTGTTAAAAAGGAAGTGTTTGTTTCTAAAGTCGCAGAAACTTTCGGTGAAGACCTTGAAATATTAGACCAAATACTACTTTCAAATGTGCCTCTTTTTTCTGATGAAAGCCTTCGTTCAAAAGGAAAAATGCATACACGAGTTTTAGATTTAGTTAACAGTTGTGAAGATTTGGATCTTAATAAAGAAGAAACTAAGGATGACAATGCTGATATTTCTGTATGGGAATATTTAGTCTCAAGATTAGGAACTTATGATAACCGTATAGCCCGGAAATCAGGGACATGTTTTACTCCTTTTGTAAAAAATGATCCTAAGATGAAGCAGCGGATGCAATTTGGCTCAGATGCAATGTTGCAAATCAATAATAATCTATCAAATATTACTCGTCTGCTTAATAATGAGTTCCATCTCGAATATGAATACGATGACATATATGCGGTAAAGTCATTTAATTTAGTTTCACCAGACTATCAATATGAAGACTTAAATAAAAGAAACAGATACAAAGTTAATGCCTTTAAAAATGCCTTGCATTCTGAATATAATGGCCTAAATAAATTTGAGTTAGAAATTGCAGAATCAATTGATTCATTAGGAGTTGATTGGTGCAGAAATCCATCAAAAACAGGTTATAACATTCCTATCCCTGAAATTGGTCAAGGGACTTCTAATTTCTTTCCTGATTTTTTATTATGGACTAAAAATCAAGTGTGGGCTTTAGATCCAAAAGGTTCACATTTAATTAATGATGCGATTTTTCTAAAGCTCATGGCTGTATCAGATATAAATGATAAAAGATTGAGATTAAAGGTCGGATTTGTATTAGAAGGCGAATATATACTTGGTATCAATAATCGTCCCCAACTACAGAGTAAGAATGGTTGTACTTTAATTTATAAAAAGAACTCATCGATCAGAGCTAAATCATACCCGACGTCAAAAGAACTGGCTAAAGATTTGCTTGTTTTATAATGAAATTAAATGTGTGTTAGATGACAAATTTAGGTGGCTCATCTAACACTTATTTTTCAAAAATCTAAAGTTTTGTTATGCAGTGCATTTAAAATCATGAACACATAGCTTTATCATTTTTTTAATAATTATGCTGAGGAAAAAAATGGAATATACATTCAACATTTTTGAAGAAACAGATGAAAAAAATCATAACCATTATTTAGTTTTTGATTCATTTAATACTTGCCTTGGTTATTTCAATAATATCGATTTAGCATATGGTTTGATAAATATCTATTTAAGGTATTTAGAAGAAATCTATGAAGATAGCTCACATTTTAAACTTAAAAGACAGATAGCACAAGTTTCAGATGAAATTAAAAAGCAAAATAATAAAAAACTTGACGAAACAATATATATTGATGGATTAATCACCTCACTGCACTACATAGAAATAAATAAGGAAAAAGAATTCCTATTTACTGAAAAACATAAATTATTCTCTACCATACCTACTTTACTAAATGAAAAAAATTTTAAACTGGTCTTCAGTAGTGAAGATATCAATACCTTGCACAAGCGATTTCTTTCCACATTGATTGAAGAAAAATATACAAATGGTAGTATGGTTGAGACTTTGAAAAATGCACTTTCTGATAAATTTGAAGAAAATGACCTTGCTAATTACTTCCCATTTTTATTTCAAAAAAATGAAATAGATAATGAATTAATCGAGTCGATAAAACCACCAAAATTAGGTTCATGATTTTTATTTATAATTACTATTGACTTCTCCTTTTTTTATTTTATTAATTTATAAAAAAGGAGATTTCAATAGTGGCCGAACATTACGATTCAATACAATCCGTTTTCTCAGAGTTGATTAGACAATATAGCAACCCAAGTAATAAAAATGAAAAAGGACAAAATCTTATTTTTAAAGATTACACTTGGAATATGAATGATTTAGAATCATTAACAAAAAACGGATTCAATATCAATAGCATTGATAACTTTGGTAAAACTCCTATTTTCTATTGCAAGAATAAAATTCAATTTAGATTGCTTTTACTTTTTGGGGCTAATATTAATCATGTGGATAACGAGGGGAAAAACCTTTTGTTTTATGTTAATGAGCCTGAAAATGTTGAGTTGATGTTGAAGTTCGATATAAATAAAAATTTAACTGATATCAAAAATCATTGTTTTTTATCTCATGAGTTGTTTCACACGATACCAGATATATTTTCGCCACACCTAATACCCACCAACAAAAAAAATATAGAAATTTTCCAAGTGTTCAAAAACACACATGAATGCTTAAGACTACTTAATGAAAAAGAAATTAAGTTTTTTCTTTCAAAAAAAGCTCATATCAATTTTGATCCTCTTTCAAATCCAGTGCCATTTAAAAAAACTCTTGATTTATTGAAAAAAACAGAAGCCTCACCAGATACAAAGTTTACATTCTACTCTGATGAAAATAAGATATGTAATTTATACACACTTCATCAATTAGAGAAAGAGATAAGCAAGGGCTAACTCATCGAAGCGCTACGCTGCTTCTTCGAGTTTCCCTTGTTTTTTCGCCCTTCGGTTGAAAAAAATTAAACGCAAAATCAACACACTGCATTGACATTATTCGCCTCTATTATATAAATAAATTAAGCATAAGGAATATGCTTTTATTTAATTATATGAAAAGGAGTTCATATGGTCGAAAATAATACTTTTAATAAGATCGTTGTAAGTAAGCATTCCCGTAATAAAAGCGTTAACGAAGCGAAGCTCTCACAAAGCCAGCTTCGTTCTCATTGCGTCAGTGTCAGATTAAATGATGCAAAGCTAAAGCTTCTCAATGAGAAACGTGGCCGTCATCGTAAAGGTGAATGGGTTCGTTTAGCCCTCATTGAAAAGCTTCCAGTAACTGTCCCTCCTATCAACTTAGAAGCATGGAAATCTCTGAGCGAAATATCACAGAAGCTGAACAAGCTTGTCGCTCATCTGGATAACAAAAGCCAGGGAAGCTCTCTGACGCAAACAGAACTATTCGCAGTGAAGCGCCAGATATCTGAGCTTCGCATGAAGCTGATTACTGCTGACTTATGGAAATAAATCAATGAAGGGGATGCAGAAGATAAAGCGAGGTAAGAACTTCGCTGGCGTAGTGTTTTATGCATTGAGACCAGCTTCTCATCACAAAGTTGATCCAGTTGTCGTAGGTGGCAATATGATGGGGAGCCTCGCTAAAGAGCTAATAGCTGAGTTTGGTGCTACAAAAACACTTCGCCCTGATGTGGCTAAACCCGTTTGGCACAACTCGCTTCGCTTACCTAAAGGTGAATCACTAACGCCTGTGCAGTGGTCCTACATCGCAGATGACTACATGGCAAGAATGGGGTTTTCTGAAACGCATCTCAGATGCTACGTCCTACATGACGACGAAGATGGCCAGCACATCCATATCATCGCCAGCAGAGCGTCTCTTGATGCCGGAAAGCTCTACCTTGGGAAGAATGAGAATCTTATCAGCACACGTATCATCCAGGAACTTGAAAAAGACTATCAGTTAACCAGAACCAAAGGACCGAAAGCATCTCCGGCAGCGCCCTCACCTAAACCGAAGCTCAAAAAATCCCGTAATGAGATGATGATAGAAAAGAGAACTGGTGAGCTATGCCCAAAAGGAATCATCCAAAACGCCCTTAACGAACTGCTTGATACCAGGCAATCGATTACCGACTTCGTGCAACAGCTTGTGGCACAAAATATCAGGCCAATCCCTAACATTGCCTCTACTGGACGCATGAACGGCTTCTCATTCGAATACAACGGGATTGCTTTCAAAGCATCTCAATTGGGAAAAGGGTATTCCTGGTATGCTTTGCAAAGCAGAATCGACTACCAACCGGAACGTGATAATGCTTTCCTGTTTGAACTGAAAGCATCTGTCAGTGAAGCGCCTTGTACGTTCATGACTACAGATGCTCCTGAAATCACAACAAGAGAGGTTCACAGCCCCATAGAAGCGCTTATCCATGATAACCGTGCTGGGCAGGACGAATACACTAACGCTTCTGTAAAGCAGTTTCACTTAGAAGCTGGTGCTAAAGAATCGTTAAAAGAAGCCCCCGACCGAAGCTATGCAGTTTCAGCATTCAGGTGGTTGGAGTACATCCCCTACCTCGATTTAATTTATCGTATGTTGAAAAACCTCAAAATACCAACCCTTAAACGCCCTCGAAAACACAAAACCATCACTGGCGTGAGAGTGGTAGAGATTATGCCTATCCCCAAAAAAAATCTCATCGAATCAGCACCTCAATCCAGAAGAACATCGCTTTCGATGTAAGGCTGGCAAACCTTTTTTGATAAATATAGCCCAATATATTGATCGTTTATACCGATCGATAATCTAGTGTTGATAGGCTATATCTATCATTAATTCATAATCGATCGGTACAAGTGATTTGCGTTTCTTACGAACTAAGTCAAAATGTCAATTTACATGCAATCATCTAACGATATGATTTAACTAGTCTATTTACTTATTCATTAGCTCAAACGCAGGGTTTGAAATGGCAACTACCATCTCAACTGTAAGCCTGGACGGTTTCATACATCACCGAATATGACTTCATTTTGAACACTAAGGAACTTGTATGAGCATCTCCGCTACGAAAAGCAGGAAGAAAGAAGCTGAAGCTGGTCTTTCTGATGATCCTCGGCAAACGGAAATCACGACACCCAATTTTGTGCTGTTTGACGAAACTTTCACATTTATTGAGACTTTCTCTGCCACTGTCATCAACTCCGATCCAGGCAATGGTCATATCTGGGTAAAAACCAACACAGGGGATGAGAAGCAGATTTCTGACTATGGTATCCCTTTCAGAAGTTCACACACTATCCATAAATACGAACTTCGCCAATACAGTGAGGATGGTTCGTATGATGCATATAAAGATGCGCTTATCGTTAATAAGAAAACGGGTGAACACGAGGTAAACTTAAAAAGAAAAACCATTATTATCCCCGCTTTTCTGACAATGCTATTTCATACTGCCTCCACAGCATCGTATTACAGAGCAATGCCTGTTCCAAAGTTTCTCACCGTTATTTTCATTTTACTTTGTGCTGCTGCACTTATTTCATTTCTCACACTACCCTGGGGATTTAAAGACGGCTACATGTGGAGCGACCACAAATACATGTGGTTTACATATCTTTTCTCAAGAGTTGGAAGTTTTATTTGTATCAATTTGATGAAAAGACGAAGCCAGAAATTTGAAAAAGAACTTAGAAATCTTATTGAGTCAGTAAAGCGCTAAAATTTAAAAATAAAAAAGGAAAGTGTGGTATGAAAAAAATCATAATCGTAGGATTCGTTTTTCTGACCTTGGCAGGTTGTTCTTCAGTAGGCAACCAGTCATTGAAAAATGAGACGCAGGAAAGTGTGAAAACTAAAATTGTTAAAGGCAAAACTACAAAACAGGACGTGTTAGCATCGTTCGGTGAACCTGACAGCCGTTCTTTGATCGATGGTGAAGAGCAATGGTCATACACTATGTATAACAGCCAGTCCAAAGCAACCTCTTTCATCCCCGTTGTGGGACTGCTTGCAGGTGGAGCAGACTCACAAACTAAATCTCTGACAGTTTCTTTCAAAGGCGAAAAAGTCAGCACATACATCTTTAATGCTGGAACAAGCAACGTGAAGACTGGCATTTTTTAGATAAAAGACAAAACCAGCATCAAGGGAAAATTTAGCCCGCAGTTGAAACCTACGGGCTTTTTTACAGAAAACATAAATCACTTTTTAAAGAAAGTGATTATCTTTTTCAGCCTCCCCCAAACTTTACTCTTCATTTCTACAGTCTCAGTATTTTCCTTTAAAGAGGATTTTATTGGCTCTGGCCCTGGCTCTGGCTCTGGCTCTGGCTCTGGCTCTGGCTCTGGCTCTGGCTCTGGCTCTGGCTCTGGCAAAGGAGAACTAAAATCTAATGAAGTTTCAATATTATATTCATGATTTTTATGGTCTATATCAGATACTGAAATGGGTTGTTCATTCAATGATGATACAGACAGATCATTTTCAATGTAATAATTACTATCATTATATGAGCTTTCAAATTTACCCAAGAAAGCCACATATACTAATTTAAAGTGGTTTGTCTTAAATAGAAACTTATCATTTTCATCCGGCATCCCAAAAAAGAAAACCGTCAGGTATTTTTTAGCATTCCTTTTATCTTTAAGTCCCTTATAATACCTATCAGCGTCCTTCCTTTGCTTTTCATATTCTTTCCAAAACACATCCTTCTGACTTTTATTCCAGTCAGAAACATCAATTTCAAGCGTAAATGGTTTTTGGGTCTTCTTATCCCTTGCGAGGAAAGTAATACAATGTTTATCTGAATCTTCATGCAGACGAATATTAGACTGGACTACACCATAATAAATTGCAGGTTTGTAATAACGTATGTTGTTTTTGTAAAAAATAAGTTGAAACGTATCTTTATAAGATCGCGTGCCATATGGAGGGATTGATAGCTGTTCATTATGATTGCTATTATTTATGTAATAGTCAACGACTGGCTTAATACTTGATGAAGATACAGGATGTTCATTAGCTTTTTTTTCATCCTTGTGATTTTCATTTTTACTACTTCTGGCATTTTTAACACCACCTCTTGGCTTCACATCAATTTTTAAAAGTGATATAACTGGAGCAGGTGGCGAATTATGTTTTCTTTCGTCATTTGAAGTATGATTGTTTTTATATCTTGGGTCATGAATACCACATCCATCCTTATGTTTATCACCATATCTAAAATATGATTGATTAACATGTTTCATAGTAAAACTACAAGGTGTGGCTTTAATTTTACAAGGCTCGTATGGGCATTCAAAACTCGTTGTCTTAATGTAAAAATCATCCATTCCACGGAGATCATTTCCATGAATGATTTCATCAGTCGAACTATCCTTCGCAATCGTCATATCTTAACCCTATGAAAATCTATGTCCTTCTAAGGATTCTAGCTTTTTCTTATTGACGATCCAATCAAAAAATTGTATTCCAACTTACCAAAATACACTATCAAGCAGAAGTTATTAACTTAAGTGGTATAATTAGTATTTTTCAAAGAAATTAAATGTTCGACAGAACGAGGTAACAGTAAAAGCATCTTAGAGGATGCTTTTAAGCATTAATTAGATTCATGGATTTATAGATTTACGAATCTAATATTAAAATTTAGACTATAGATTAAGTAAGTTCAATGAAAATCATACAAACACTACAACCCATATCTTTTCCTTTTATCCTTTTTCGATAATTCTCTTTTTAGAGTTGAAGCCTCATATTTTCTTTTCTCATTAGCATAGACTTTCTCTGTTCGGCTACCATTACTGACTATAAAGTTAATCAATGAAGAACATATACTTTTCATACGCTCTTTGTTGATTAAATCATCATCCAGTTTATTTATATGACTATAATATGAAAGTAGCAGAAAGGTTAAAACAACCTCCCTATTGGAGAAGGTCATTTTTTCGATACCACTTTGGTATTTAATATAAAACCCTGCACAAAAAAGATATGATTGTTCGACAATTCGTTGCTCTGAGAAACCAGATTCAGCGAGTTTATCAACGAATCGATCAAGCAGTAGTAGATACCTTTCCATTAAGTTAATATTTGTTTTATCCATAATATGCATCCTTGCAATAGTGAAATTTTGTCGTCCTGACAAGAAAATAAATAACATAATATTTTATCATGTCAATAGCTAAAACCTTTCAATTCTATTAAAGGTATTTTGCAGGTAACGGATTATTAAGTTCTTCAATCGTTATTTGTTTAAGGTGAGCATTATAAAGCCATACTTTGAACTGCTCTAAATAGCGTTCATTTAATGCCTTCAAAGCTTCATTTTCTGCTTCAAGTCTTCTAATTCGTTGAGAAGCCACTTTTAAATTAGCAGGTTTTACAGTGTGTATTGCACCGGATTTGATAGTGGCTTTTTTCACACTGAAGCTTTCTGCAATCCTTACATGACTACTTAAGGATTGTCTTGATGGTCTTTTCCCAATAACCCTGACTAACCTATCGCACAAAGCATCCCAGGTTAGTTTTTCATCTATAGACCATGTATTAATAACATCTACAATCTTCTTCTCATAAAAACCATTTATATGCTTAGCCATTTATTCTCCTTTTTTTATTCTTTTATGGAATTCATACCATCTATCAGCATTTATGTTTCCATCATTTTTATCATACAGTGTTCGTTTTAAAATTTTATCGTGAATGTTTGAAATCGTTTCGTTATCTAAACCAGAGTTATCAATTGGATAATGATCACACGGCTTAAACGCATATGAATGCTTGCAGTAGCCATGCTTGGATACAAGTATTGCACCACTACTAAGTGAATCAAACTCATCAAGTTCAACCACTGGAATATCCTTTATTCTGTGCTCATTAACACTTACTGATAACTTTTTTTCTCTTATTGCTTTAGACATTTGAAGATGCGATCTGTGGTCATAAGAAACATTTTGATAAATAAGCTTACGTCCAGACCAGCGAGCAATACTAAACTCATCCATACCATTTATTTGAGCAAATGTGTTGAGAAGATGCCTCAATTGATGTGTTCTTAGCAAATATGGGCTACCATCTTCATTTATATAACCATGTCTTTTAAAGACATTAAAATATCCTTTTATATAATCAGAATCAACGATATCAGTTTTAAAAAAATTCGTTGTAGGTCTGAATAACTTATCTAACATTTCTTTTTTATTTTGATTTAACTGTCCTTCAGTTAACAAGCAAAGCGCATTAGAATATTTAATTTTCTTCTCTCTATCATACCAAGGGAAATCTGGAGGTATATTTTCTTTAAGGGTTTCCATCGTTGAATTAGAGTAATCCTTTTTAATTCCAGCAGCTAATAACCTCGCTTGACTTGATAATTCTTTTAATCTGCTAATAGCCTTTTTAGCTACAGGTATCATTAAAGTTGGAATCCATTTTATATTACCTTCATACCCTTTTGCTGAAAAAAATCTCAAACCGTATCTTTGAATGCCCTTTCCATCACATTCTGTAATTTCACAATCCGCTGGCAAAGCTAAAATTTCTGATATCCTACTCGGTGCGCACATAAGTAAAGCAAGCACAGATGTAGTAAGTATATCTCTTGAAGATAATGTTTCATCCCGCTTTGAAAATATCTCAGCAATAGCAATAACTGATTTGATATCAGGCAATCTAGAATGGCCTTCCAGTGAAGAATCATAACCAGTCCAAGACTGAGTAATTCTATATCTAATTGGATTTACCCAAAATAAATAAGATGAGTTAGTCATCCTATTATCATTTAAAAATGAACTCAATTTCTCAAGTTCTTTCCCAATAGCAAATGCATGTGCTTTAGAATACTTTTCGGAGGCTATCCTTATGCATTCATCAAAAATTGAATTGTTGCAATAGTTTACATTAGCTTCCATATTGATTTTAAGTAAAACGAATTCTACAATCTTCAACATTGATAATGTTGAGTATTTCGTCTTAGATTTATTAAATGAATGCACATGCAACATATATGCTTTAGCAAAATTAATAAAAGTATCATCTAAGCGTTCCTTGCTGTTTAGATTGTTTTTTAAGTTAAACTTAGTAAATCTATATAAGCCTTTCCATTTATTACTTTCCCAGGAAGTTGTTAAATTATTATTAGAAATGGTATTCTTACAAGACTCGATGAAGTTAATAACATTATCGTGAGGGCTGTTTTTATTACTTAGTTCAAAATTAAATATATTATTCATCATGCTCTCCAGGGGTTAAAATTTTTACAAGATAAACATTTAAGTTCCTCTCTAATATCTTCTAATAATAAAAATGAATCTAAAACATACTTGATAAAAAAGTTCTTGTTTTCTTCAATCTCTACGCCCATAAGTATATTAGATAAGGGGTTAAAAAACGCACTTAGTTTCTTATCGATATCATAAACATTGTCAGGATTATTTTTTATATATATCATAGAAGAGCTTGCTGATTTATGATCTAACGCTTTAGCTATCACATCAATTGAGGCTCCTTCATTAGCCAGTCGACTTCCCAATGTATATCTGAATCTTCTGGCATTGAGTTCTATATAACTGTTAGTCCTTTCTGATCTAACATCGAATTTTGAAGGAAAGCGTTTTAATAGCTTTGACATGACTGAATATTTCATATGGAAAAAATCTGTTTTTAAATCAGATAAAAAACCCTCAATCCTTTTTATTTCCTTAATCTTGTCTAAATCCATGAAGATTGGTAATTCGCCTCTATAGTTATTAATACCAACACTGAATTTATCTTCTACAAACACCTGATTCTCATTAATTAGCATTGATAAGCCGTCATATAAGAACTTTTCTATCATTACCATGTTAAATTCATTTCTGAATGATTTCCTTTGTTTTACTTTTGGTACATTTAAAAAGTACCCTTTCTCATTTTTAATGAGATCCTTAGCTTTTAGAGAGATTAATTGTAATGGCCTTCTTCCTGTTATTGCCAACAGTAGAATGTAACAATATAAGAAGCGTTGAATTTTTTTCTCAAGATAAAATTTGCTAACGGCGTTAAGGATGTTATTGAGTTCCGTTTCAGTTAAAGGTCCTTTATTTGGATCTCGTCTTTTAACTGCCTCTCCTGTTTGGTTTGGAATGATTTTTATTTTCTCCAACATCCTAAGGGCCGTCGCTTCTACCCCAGGGTAATTGAGTTTTTTCCATTTAGTGATGAAAGCCTTAATTATGTTTAGTTTGTAGTTTCTCGCTGAACCTAAATGAACATTCAATTGATATATTGCTTTGTCATCAATAGTATCGATAGTCATTGCACCAAACCACTTATAGAATAGATTGTTAATGCTTTTAATATAAAAAGAACTATATTCAGACGCATAGAAAGCTAACATTTTTAAGTAGCTAAGTTTCATTTTTGTAGGCATTCTATCTACAACTTTATAAGGATATACACAGTTTTCTTTATCCAGTTGCCATTTCTTATCTGCCAATTTGAAACTATACCTATTTATCTTAGCAAAAAATATTTGCTCATTTTCAATACATTTTATTTCCACACTAAACCCCACTAATTATTTTACTTACTGATTTATAGACCTTTAGGACGACATCTTTTTCTTGTTGGGATATATATTTAAAATTGTATCTATCACACATGATTGACTCTTTTGACCAACCCATGAGATAATTCCTTAAATCTTTCCTTCTACTATATTCTAATTCAGCACCTTCTATTCCTTTAGAGTACATATAATTCCAGGAGTGCCTTAGCCTATGACCTGAAAGATTATATAGCTCTGGACTTGCTCGTTTCAGTGTTGATATCACCTTCTCATAAGCTGAAATGCTTAAGGGTTCCCCTGCGTTTTTTCCGGTGCAATGAGCCACCAATAAGAAATTATGCTTTTTCCTTTTTGTCATTTTTTCTCTGCTATTACTTATGTAATCAAAAATTTCACAGGCTAATTCATCAGATAACGGAATAACCCTTTCTCCAGTCTTTACTAATGGTTGATAAGATCTTCCATCTTCTTTTGAATCATGTCTTCTGACTACACTTAAAGTGTTGTCTCTGAGATCAAAATCATCTATTTTAAGATTGAGCAACTCTCCAGCCCTTAAACCTAAATTTAAGAGCAAGGTAAATATTAGTCTGTTCCTGACCTGTACTTCCTTATGGAAAGGGTTTTCAATCCCGCCAATTTCTAATAGACGGAAAAGCACTTTGATCTCTTCTTCATTTAACGATTTTTCAGACATTTCATTCATATTCAATGAACTGTTTCTTGGAATATGTGCTCTGATACTTTCAATAAATACGTCTACTTCATACTTTGCATGAATCCCCTTTGACGAATGAACTAATCCACATAACCACTTAAGGTAGCGTGAAAAAACATGTATTCTATAACTAAAGGTTCTCTTCGCAATAAACCTATTACTTGCTGATTTTATATTTATAATTTTTTGTCTATCGAATCTTTGTTTCGCATATCTTACCAGATCATCTATTTCTGCAACGCTGAGATACTTTTTAAGCTCAATTCTCTCAACTATATTAATTTTCCTACTATCTAAAAAATTACTAAAAATTAGTAAGTTAGTTGCAACTATTTCCATAGTTGAGGCGGTTGCGCCTCTATTTCTTATGTCTGTAGTAAGAAATAGATTTTGATAGTAAGCTGGTAGACTACTATTTTTATCAAGGATCAGGCATCCTCGCTCCCCATTACTCATGATGAATTTCTTTACTTTATATCCCATTTTGACCTCATTCTTTACAAATTAATATCACTCTCACTTATTAAATATATTCCAATTCAAAATAATTCAAATTTTTTACAATGACTTTAGTTTATTTGGTATATATATTAATGGCTTGAAAAAATTTATTTGACGTCAAATAAACAGGTACGGCTAGTAATTAGTATCCATACCCGATATTAAGAAAACCATCTCTAAGTCTTATAGCAAAAGCTCTGCCAGAAAAAAGGTAAAGAATTACGTCAAATATATTCTTTTTTTCAAATGCAAACTTTACAAAGCCTCGTTGTTTCAAACCCACTACGTAAACTCACAAAATCTGTAAATTTCTTTTTCTTAATACATTATCAAAAGTTAAAAATCGATGAAGCAGCATTTTTGTTAAGCGACATGCTTTCTTGAATTTTCGATAATTAATTGAATCCATTCATCGATTTCACTTTCGACAAAAGCGGTAGCACGAACACCGATCTTTACTGGCTGTGGAAACCTATTTTGGCTGATAAGACGATAGATCCACGCTTTACCAAATCCAGTTTTCTTCATGACTTCTGGTAAACGGATGAGACGAGCTTGATTTTCCATATGTATGTCCTCTGTTGTTTCTACAGGGATACAGTACAAATGAATTTCGAATGGATGAAGCGAGATTACGAACACCAGAGCCATCCCTGGTTCGAAACTATGAGTCTCTGGAGATTCATATCACTCAGAATCTGAGAGTTTCATAACATCCGAAACCCTCACATCAATAGGCTACAGGTAGAAAACAGTTCTTTCATTCACCTAAATTTTCACAAGATCGAAAGCCTTTACTCACTAGATTTGAGCTTAGAGAAGATAACCATCTGTTCAATTGCGTATTAAGGTAGCCTCTAATTATGTATTTTTCTTCAATAAGCCGTTGGATTGAAAAATATATTTTTATAATAAAAACCTTCTAAATTCTATTGCATAATAGTTTTGACATGTTATTTTATTATAACAATAGTTATTAAGGACCCAAAAATGATTGATATAAAAGGGAACATAGATCACATCAGAGTGTATTATTATAGCAATGAGCATCTTTTCAGAAGTGAATTAATCAAACTTGGTAGTTATGAATTCTATGATAAATACCTATGTAATCTAACACCAAGAGAATATCTTGATTTCTTACAACTTCTAATTGATGATATAATTGAACGAACAACGATAATACCAGATGAAATAACCTCTTTAATTAGTTATATGCTCGGCAAAGAAATATTAACAAAACAGGAAGATAATTCATTTGCTATATCTGAAAATATATTCACAGAGAACTATCAAGATCTGACAAAAAAATCTATTACATTAAATAACATACACACTGCTAAAAGAGAAAAAAATATAATCGAATCCAAAATTCATAACAAAAAATCTCTAAACAAAACTAAAAAGAGGCTATAGAATAGCCTCTTTACTGTCAGATTTTTCCTGATATTACATCAATTATGTGCTGTATGTGGTGTCTAATCTGATATTCTTTATTTTTCCCCAAACCGGGAAACGTTCTGCTTTTATAATGCTCGTTATATTTTTCTAATGCTTTATTAGAGCCGTACTCTGTGGCCCTTGTTCTAACTTCCTTTTCAATTTTATCTGTCATTTGTAAGAATTTTGACGCTACGTCGCCAATGTCTCTATCAGTATCATTCGAAACAAAATGTTCTATCCATATATCACCGCTTGCAGGATGTTTATAAATTAAATGAGATGCAACGGCACCAGCCTTGCCACCACCAATCTCAAGTTTTTTCCCGACTATAGTGAAATCACCGATACCTAATACTGTTTTACCAATTTTTTTATGTTTATCCGTGAAAACTTCTTGGCCAGAGTAATCTGCATTCTTATCTAATTTGACGAAGTTATCTTTCACTTCAATAAGTTTATTTTTAGGGATTTCATTAAATTGAAAATCGGTAACATTACCATCAATAGTGATATGAAATTCAATAACTTTTAATTTTGTTAACTTGGAAAATTCCACATCGCTAATACTTGGCTTGTTGTATATTAAAGCAACATTTGAACCTTCAAATGCTTTTAAGAAACCATTAAGGGTTTCAATTGCTACACTTGAGTCAACTATAAGGGTGGGGATAAGCGTTTTACATTTATCTAAATTATTTTTAATCGTTGCTACAAATTTTCTTCGAGCCTCTATATCTTTACTAAACTCATGTTGTTTTGGATTGATGACTAACATGACCCTCTTGTTTTTCTCTGAAAGTATCTCTAAACAACGTATAAGTTTATCGGTTTTGGTTAGCACAGGTTCAATTATCGGTATAAACAACTCAGCATTAGTACAACTTGTTGCCAATTCTCTTAGCGCTAACAGCTCAGAACCACGACCATATAGATATGGACTATACATATGACTCCCTCCAGAGAGAAAAATGATCACATAAAGTTAAGCATCTCTACACTATCCCCAAAACCGTGAGGATCTTTTTACGTTGAACACTTGATAAAGCAGATGACATTCCCAACACACGAAGGCAACTAGGAAGGCAATTAACAAAGCTTACAATATCATCACTTGTCGTTCTGCCTCTCATTGCATTAATGTAAATATTGTGAGCTATATCCTGAGGGATTTTTTTAAATATATCCTCGCAGAATGCATAAATAAGCCCGTTGGGTAAATTGATCTTCTCGCCAATGAATTTTTCTATTGCTGGAAGGTATTCACTTCTTTTCAGCATACGAAAAATATATAATATATCAACATTAGCTAAATTTGACTCAGCATTTTTCACTATTTTAAGGCTACCTCTATTATTTAATGCAATAACACCAACTTTATCTGGAACAATCTCAGCATATTTTTCAGATAAATTTGGATGAGTAACCACATAAATTTTATCGAATGCTTTTAAATAATCTGGGGTTTGGGTTTGCAATCTACGCGGGGTATCATATTCCGTTTTAATTTCATACGCTGTAGATGTTCCGTTAAAAATTGCAATATCAACAATAGACTTTCCGACATGAAGCTCACTTAATAAGGATGAGGTCCGGGGACTATGCCTCCCAAAAACTATTCGATTGGCTACTTCTGTTTTGTAAACATACTCATTTCTATAATTTCTGGATAACTCTTTATAACATTCACTAAAAAATGTATGTAATGGCTGCCCATCCTGCTTCATTTCATCAGAGAAAGACACAAAATCCAAGACATTAGACGGTTCTCTTCCCTTGGCTAAAGCCT
This sequence comes from Pantoea sp. GD03673, assembly GCF_029844725.1. Lineage (GTDB taxonomy): Bacteria > Pseudomonadota > Gammaproteobacteria > Enterobacterales > Enterobacteriaceae > Pantoea. Next base: position 279,715 of record NZ_JAOCKJ010000005.1, on the reverse strand, counting down.
CGAAAACTGGGCGGCTGAACACCCTTGAAAAAACTCTTATATTATCGATACTTAGCGCCATTGGGAAATCCATCATAATATTCACTGTTATATAATAGCACAATCATACCGTGAAAAAAATTGTCATATCTCGCATAATCGTTACTGCATTTCAAATCATTAAAATACTCTATTTCCAGTAAAATCTCTCTTAAAATATATTTATCAACCATTACAATATAATCAGTCAGCGTCTGTAATTTTCATTACATCATAAACGCTCATCTCTTTAATATGTCTGTTTTTATTTATAAAAAAGTAGAATTGGCGTAAAAAATCATTTTCTACTACTTTCATAGCTAAAGGTCGGTCTGCATCTCTAATATGATACCCTTGTCTAATTACCTTATCGTCATCTTCATCTCTATAAATCAATCGTGATATTCTATCATCTGACAGAAGCACTTTCTTTCTTTCTGACCAAGCAAGTAAATCAAGCATTGGTATTATTCTATAGCTCATTAACTTTTTTATTGTCCCATAACCAAATCTTACTGCATCAAGCGGTGCAGGTTTTACACCCTTAACTTTTCGCCATTGTGGTAATGATATTCGCAGTGCCTCTGCTATCTCATCATCACTTCCAGCCGCAAGATCGATTTCTAACATAATTGTAGTAGGAAACTGTTCAGGGATTTTTTCGGATATGTATTCGTTCTCAATAGTGGAATCAATCTTATATTGTTCTGAATTTGCTCTTATGAATAAAGCCTTTTTCATACAAGCAAAACTGATATTTGCTATTCGATCTACCGTGGTTATAAAAAAGTATGGCGGTTGATAAAGTTGATTTTCAGCATCCATATAATTCAAGTCTTTCTCTTTGATGAGAAAAGGATTACCTTCTAATATCTGCATATAATTTTTCAATACTGTTTTCTGCATTCCTTCTTCTATTACTGGTTTGAAGAAATATGTCCTCGCCCATATTTCATGGTAAAGCATATTAATTGAAATGTTTTCAAACTCTCGATATCTGTCCAAATCAAACCATGTTTTCACTGCTTTGGTGTCTTCTGATGTCCAACTATTCATTTTTACCCAAGATTTCATTAATGCCACTCCGTTGTAAAAAGTTTTACTTCGTAATAGCACATAAATCGCAAATAAAAAAATAGCGCCTCAATTTTTTATTGAGCACGCCATTTTATTAATTAAAATCAATTAGTTATCAAAATCAAAAGGTGCAATTCTTCTCTCAGTTGTTTCATCAAGATAATCAGCCCACCACTGCAACATCAACCTACGCTCGTCCAAATGCTCAGCTTTATGAATGTATGCGGCACGAACGGAGTTCCGCTCCTGATGGCTCATCTGCCTCTCAACAGCATCTCTCGACCACTTTCCTGACTCGATCAAAGCACTACAAGCCATCGCTCTAAAACCATGCCCACATACCTCAACAGTTGTGTCATAACCCATCGACCTTAGTGCCTTGTTGACTGTGTTTTCGCTCATAGGTTTTCTGAAATCATGATCGCCAATGAATACAAGGTCGCATTCTCCGCTGATTTCTCTGATGGCTTTTAGAAGTTCTAAAGCCTGACGACTTAACGGCACGAGGTGTGGGGTCTTCATTTTTGAACCTCGATGGGAATGTTTGACTCCTGGCAATGGCTCGCGTTCTCCAGGGATAGTCCACATCGCATTTTCAAAGTCGATCTCCGACCATCTTGCGAATCGGAGTTCACTGGAACGAATAAAAATGAGCAATGTCAGCTTTACGGCTAACTTCGTGAGTTTCCTACCTTTGAAGTTATCAATTCGTTCTAAGAGTTCTGAAAATCGTTCGAATGGCAAAGCAGGCCTGTGGATTCTTTTGGCTACAGCAATAGCTCCTGCCATCTCCTGAGCAGGGTTGTAATCTATCAGCCCGTTCTGGACAGCATATCGCATTACTGCCGTCGTCCTTTGCTGTAGTCGGGAAGCAACTTCCAGTCGCCCGGAAGCTTCAACAGCCTTGATAGGGGCAAGAAGATCTCTGGTATTAAGCTCGGATATTTTTCTTTTACCAATAGTAGTAAAGAGACCATCTTCCATGCTTTTTAGAACTCTCTCGCTGTGGGAATCAGACCATTTCCTTTTACAGGCAGTATGCCAGTCCCTTGCGACAGCCTCGAATGTCAGGGCTTCACTTTGCTCGATCTTGTCGGCTTTTTTCTTCTCAGAAGGATCAATACCAACAGATACCAACTTTTTGGCCTCATCTCGTTTCCTGCGAGCTTCACCAAGAGAGACCATTGGATAAACACCCAATGCTAAAACTTTCTGTTTGCCATCGAAACGGTATTGGAGTCGCCAGTATTTTGAACCATTGGGGTTGATCAGCAGGTGCATACCCTGCCCATCTGTGAGTTTGAAAGGTTTGTCGGAGGGCTTGGTAGTCCTAACTTTGATATCAGTGAGTGCCATCAGTTGATACCTCCGCTGTTGGTATCAAAATCAATCGAACCGAAGATACCACCAGTTATACCATCATTCGTTGGTATATGTGGATAGAAGTAAGTAGACGTGGGCAGACTAAGAAAAGCCAAAACCCTTCTTAACTTACTGTTTTTATGGACTAAAGTAGACGTTAGTAGACTTGAAAAAAGCTTTGTATGGTGCCGAAGGCCGGAATCGAACCGGCACGCCTCGCGGCGGTTGATTTTGAATCAACTGCGTCTACCGATTTCGCCACTTCGGCACTGAAGGGTATGCGGAAAACGTTGAGGATTATACCGTTACCCCCTGTTTCCGCAACCCTTATCAGCAGGCTAAGGTGCAAGTGCTGAAAAAAACGTCTTTTGGATTTTCAGGTTTACTGCACACATCCTTGTCAAAACTCCCTATTCCCCTCGCCCGCCGTAAAGCATTCACGTCAGCCATCAACTTTCACGGCCATTACAAAAGCGCTAACCCGAAACAGGCTTCACATCCGTGACCAGCACAGGAAGATCCCAGGTGCCGCCCGCATGGATATAACGGCACATACCGGTCCCGCCGTCATAGCTTTTGCGGAAGGCCTTGCCGTCCCATACCCAGCTTTCCTGGCTCATGCAGTCGCCGATGCCGCGGCCTTTCTGCACGCTGGTGATCTCGCCCTTGTCGTAATCCGAGCCGGAAATGGTTACCAGCTCAGGCTTACCTCTCAGCTGATTATCAATGACCCAGTAGCCATATCCTTCGTTATAAGCGGCTCGCCAGCAGAGTGCCGATAGCAAAGCGTGGCTCTCATCCAGTGGCGTAAGCGTGAGTCCGTCGGTTTCCGGGTCACTGTTTTCTGCCGGTGAATACAGGCTGTCGCACGTGTCATCGTCGTTATGATTAACCGTTGCCAGCAGTCGGGTTTTCAGCGCGTCGCTTTCCGCAGCGGAGAGTAAACGGGGGTCGCCATTGAGGGTTTTTGCCGCCTGAATAACCGACGCGGACACGGCCTTAGCCACGCTGCTTTCCGGCTTATTGCCCTTTTTGGTGAGCGCGCCTGGTGTGCCGATACGGCCCTGCACGTCGTCCGCTTTCAGCAGCACGGCATACGCGCCCTCGCCGGAAAGCAGGAAAGGCTTGGTGCCGCCTTTAAATTCGACTTTCCCGTTGCCTTTTACAGCGCTGATGACCGCAGCGGTCTGACTGGCCGACATTCGCCAGTTATCATCAGCCGCGACCAGATCGCCTGCTGATTTCCCGTTGATCCACAGCGTCAGCTTTTCTGCCGGTTCGCTGTCATCTTCGGTGTCGCCCAGCGTCACTTCGCCCACTGTCTCCGTTCCGGGTCCAGCCGCACGGGTGAGCAGGATGGAGCCGGAAGGGTCTTCTTCTTTGCCATAACCCGCCATGCGGCAGGTCAGGGTGTTATCACAGACCACTTCCCAGTCCTTGTGCTCAAGCGTTTTTGCGCTCTGCGCGGCCTGAGCCGACAGGGAGAGCGCCGCCAGCACGAAAAGCATCGGTTTACAGTTCACTTTAATCCCTCAGGTTTTATTTCTGATATCAGTGCTGATATCACTCTTACACCACGAGTGCGAGGAAACCAACAGCCATCGTTTATTGCCGCCAGGCTTTGAAGAGAGGATACGCCGCGTTCCTGGGCAATGCGGCTATAGGGCAACTCTCTCTTTTTTGTTACGTGCTTCTACCAGCACGCTGTGCAGCTGGCCGACAGAGAGATCGCGGATGACAGGCGCAGGAATGCCGCGTAGTCGTCTGCAAAGATAAACAATACCCAAAAAGTCGATACCTTCACTGTGGAAAAGATATTCGTTTTCTTGCAGGGAAAATGCCTTCCGGAAATCATCTTCTTCTGCAAAAAAGCTCACGCCGAAAACTTTTTCTGCTTCTTCCAGCAATTCAACACCATCATCGCCGGTAATATCCAAATCGTTTTCCAGGCAGGTATTTTCATCAATGTTTTCACGTCTGCATCCTGAAAACTCACGAACAAAAGCGATAACGTCAGCTAATGAAGGTTCCATATCCTTGCTCCTGCCAGAGCGCTCCGCGCCTTTCTGTCATTTTACACTCGCCACAGAGTCATTTTCTGTACCTCAGCCGCTGGATTTGCCTCTCTCACGGCGGCAAGAAAACCCGCAAAATCCCGATTAAAAAGGGTGTAGTTTTTCAGGACTCTGAACTCCCTTTCCGTGCGATAAGACCCGGTGACGTATCGCACCAGCCACACCCGGCGACTGCTGACTTCGGTTCCGGTGACTTTTATCCTGATAATATTTTCCAGCGGAACTTTGCAGAGTGTTTCGCCGTCACGCTGCTGATACAGGAAGTCGCTGTCATAGTAATAATCTTCCGTGTTCATGCCCAATTTTATTAATATCGGGGTGTTAGCCGATATTTTTTTCATCTCGCCTTTAGACGGAAAGAACGACTCTTTATTGAATAACGGCCAGAAGAAACACCTGATGATCCAAATGACAAAAACCAACGTTAATAGAGTGGACAGAATAGCGGAAATATCGTGCATTTAAATGACCCGGACTGCGCGGAGATTTGCTGATTATATCGAATGAGTTATGACGCCGTTATCCGTTTTTACCGCTCTGCCCGATCATCCTTCAGTGCAGTACGATCTGCGTGATGAGTGCCGGCTCCTGACACCGCTAAGCCACCTGCCTTACCTGAATAAAACCGGCAATGACCCAATGCTTTAGCCTGTGCATCCTCCCTCTACTTACCTCTCAAGCCTATTTTTTCTCCATCCACTTACAAGGCCTGTTCGCCTTTAGAAACGCCTAACCCCCTACCCACCTTCACGGTTTACATTTACCTGCATTTGTTATGTGATCCTGTTACGTGAATTCCTCGAGCCGTCTCGCAAAACAGGATCCTGCATGCGCTTTTACCAGGCCGATCCCCGCCTTGAAAACTACTGGCGCGGCGTTATTCTCTTTGGCAAAAACGTTGCGTCTTATAAATTTGCTCTGGCCCATGCGCTGTACGACCTGAAGCAGCCGGACAACGATTTGATTACGCTGGACGAGCTGGCCGTGCCTTTTGCGAGGCATTTATGCGCCCACCTGCGTCATGCGCCAAAGCAGATCACCAGTAAAAGCAGCGAGTTTCTGGAGGCCTGCAGACAATTCAATGCGGGCGAAATCAGCGAAGAACAGTTGATCGCTATTACCGTTAAGCGCGGTTTTGCTAACGTCATCGATGCTTTTCATAATGTGAATCACGCTGAGATCGACAAACGCTTTTTCCTGGATGAACGGCGAAGCCATAAAGGCATCCGGCTTACGGATAACTTTTATCAGCTGACGGAAACCGAACAGTTTGCCAGTCTGGAAGCGGAAACGGATGCCAGGTGGCGGCTGGTTGAAGAAGCCTGGGCGATGAACGTTTCACGCAGTCTGATTGCGGTTGATTATGACGATGATGACAAATTGCTCTTCAGCCGCCAGAGTGGTCGCCGCATCAACATTACCAGCTGTCGCAGCAGCCTGAACGGCTACCAGAAAGGCTTGTGCTTTTACTGCTTCCGCACCATTGGCGTGACGGGCGGCGAGGAGAATCTGGCTGATGTCGATCACTTCCTGCCGCTGATGCTCAGCGAGCAAATCGGTAACCTCAACGGTGTCTGGAATCTGGTGCTGGCCTGCCAGACCTGTAATCGCGGCGCTCAGGGTAAGTTTGCGCGTATCCCGTCGATAACGCTGCTGCAGCGACTGCATGATCGAAATGAGTACTTTATTAACAGCCATCTGCCATTGCGAGAGACGTTACTCCGCCAGACCGGCGCAACGCCGATGCTCCGACATAGCTTCCTGCAAAACAGCTGGGATACGGCAAAGTTTGCCCTGCTCCACGAATGGCAGCCAGCGGCACAGGGAGGCAGTCTGTTTTGAGTAACGAAGATTATTACCGGCAGAACGCTCAGCGGTTTTTTACCGATACGGCAAGCGTGGATATGTCTGCGCTTTACCCGTATTTCGTTGCCTGCCTGCCGCCGGGTGCACGCATTCTCGATGCGGGCTGTGGTTCAGGTCGTGATGTCAAAGCCTTTGGCGAAATGGGTTTTGACGTCGAGGCCTTTGATGCATCGGCGGAGCTGGTTGCACTGGCTTGCCAGTTATCCGGAAAGCCTGTAGTGCAGATGCGTTTTCAGGATGTTGATGCGGTTGAAAAATATGACGGTATCTGGTGCTGCGCATCACTGCTGCATGTTTCCGATGCTGAACTCCCTGAGGTCATGACAAAACTGGCCATAGCGCTAAAGCCCGGCGGCGTATGGTATCTCTCTTTTAAACATGGCCACGGCGAACGGGAAAAGGACGGGCGCAGATTCACGGATATGGATGCAGCTGGGTTACAGAAACAGGTCGAGGGGATTAACACTGTCGGCGGTGACATCCTGGCTAAAAATACCATGGGGATCAGAAAAGAGGCTGGCGTTGAGGACGTAACGGGAAACAGGTTCGCTCTTGAAACGGCTAAAATCTGGCAGACCGGTGATGTACGTGTTGGACGCAGCGATGAGGCCTGGCTGAATGCGATTATCAGGAAAAAGGTAATCTGATAGCTGGCCTGCATAAAGCGCGGGATCCCATCTTCTGAGCAGAAGCGCCAGCCTTAACAGCTCACCTTCCCCACAACGCAAAAGAGCCAACCTCGCGGCTGGCTCCTTTTTGCATCTTCAGCATCGGGCATCAACTCTGCCCATCAGCGCCTGTCGTTGTCAGGAAAAGCGCCTCAATGCGAATGGTCATGCAGCTTATGCTCCACCTTATCCTTCACTTCGCTGGCTTTATCCTTCGCCTTCTCCGTCAGGCTCTCTTTGTGGTCGCGGTTGTGCGCGCCGGGTGACTGCGTAGCGGCGGCAGGTTTCACCCCTGCAGCTGTACCCGGCAGTTCGCGCTCCAGACCACCTCGTGCATGGTCGATATCCACTTCCTGACGACGCACCGTGTCGTTGATGGTCTCGGTACGATCGCTGCCGTCAGTTCGCACCACCACTTCTTCTTTCACGTGGGTCGTTTTGTTAATCACCGGCTGCTCATGGGTCTCAGCGACCTCGACGGTTTTCTCAGACCAGTCAACTTCACCCGCCAGCGCCGGTTCATTCACCGCGCGGCGGAAAATGTCAGCGTGCTGCTCGTGCAGCGAGATATCTTCAGAGACGGTGTCGGTCACGGTATAGCGTCGTACGCGTGTCGAGCCTTCGCTGACCAGACGTTTACCCACTTCCACCTGCTCTTCGGCCAGACGCAGAATGTCAGCTTCGCTCTCATCACCGGTCAGTGAAGTGCGTCGTGGTTCCACCTGGCGGTCGTTAGTCTCACCGGCAAACTGCTTGCCTGCTGTCGGATTGATGCCCGGCGCGGGGGTGCCGTTCCCGACTGAGCTTTGCATACGTGACGGGACATCCACCGAGTCATGTGAATGGAGAATCGTCATGCCGCGGGCCAGCTTCTCCTCCTCAGTACGGATGGTCAGCACGACGCCACCTTTGTCCATCGCTCGGGTGTAGACATCCGCCTCATCTTTGTCGACGTCGTGCCCAAACAGACGCTGCCACAGGCTCGGATGGCGGATCGACTGCCCTTCCTGCTGCAAACGTTCTCCACTGATAAGACTGATGTCCCGATCAGAAAAGCCTGCTTTCACGAGATTTCTTTTCGCGGCCTCTGCCTGATTTGCAGAATCGAACAGTGTTACGATTTTTTCCTGTGCCATGATAGGTTCCTCTCTGTTAGCTAATTTGATCGTCATCTCTCTCAACGTTCACCTGCTGCTCACGTCGGGTCACCACTTCCTGAAAAGGAACATTCTCCTGCACTTTTCGGATGTGGATCTCCTCTTTAAGCACCAGCTTTTTGACGATTTGGATTTCTTCCTCAACTACCGGGACAATCAGTACACCGTTTTCTTCCCTGATTTCGGGCATCGTTTCAACGGGCTGCGCTTTCGCTACATGCTCAACCTCAACCCTCTCCCGGTTAAGCAGCGTACTGTTCACCTCGTCATGCTCGGTTGTGGAACGGGTAACGCGGACATGTCCATCCACAATCTTTTGCTTCGTCAGGGCTATCTGCTCTTCAGCGAGCTTTAGCGTAACGTCTGCATTATTATTGTGCTCTGGCTGTCCCGCCATAATAACTCCCCCGTTAAATTAACTGTCTGCCACAACTGCCTGACACAGTAATTAAGCATGAACACTCTCGCGTTTTTCGCAAGGCAGAATAATAAAAAACCCCACCATATAAATTTAATTTCCGTATCAAATCCCGCATCAGACAATCATCAGAAATCCTATTAATGCCGTTTCGATAAAAATAAAAAACCAACAAAATCAGAATATTAAATAAAAATAATTTCACAGGTAAATATTAACAAGCCAGACGAAAGACTCTGCAGAAGGGCTTTTAAGCAAAGCGGTATATTTAATTTAAACCAGGACAATTCCTGATAAATCAGACAGGGATATTAAATAATGTTTCAGCAGAGCCCGCTTATTAATCACCTTAAAAACTTACCTCGCGAAATAATAACTCCGGCACGCATCTGCATGTCTCGCCACCCCTATTACAGAAGATTCTCAAAGCGTTATTTAAGGCGCTATTTAGAAGAGAAATTCAGGAACTTTCTGCTCGTCAGCGTTTCTTAGGAAAACGAATACGTGCATACAGAGGTTAAGATGAAACAGGCACAACGCAGTGCGTGGATTTTGGGCATGGCGGCCCTTCTGGTGGCAGGCAATGCATCAGCGGCAAGCTGGCAGGATCAGCTGAGCAGTGCAGCGTCACAGCTCAGCCAGCAGAATAACGGTAATACCACCAGCACAACACAGCAGAATGGCGGCATGTCGCTTTCTTCTATTACCAGCATGCTGGGCGGCGGCGACAAAGCGGTCAGTGCCAACAGCATGACGAATGCGGCCGGTGTGATGCAGTACTGCGTCGAACACAACGTGGTGAAAAACAACGTGCAGTCGGTTAAAGATCAGGTGCTGAGCAAGCTCGGTCTGAACACCACCACCGCACAGGAACAGAAAACCGATTACACCCAGGGCGTGGCAGGCCTGCTGAACACCGGAAACGGCCAGCAGCTGAATCTGCAAAGCCTGAGCAACTCACCAATGGGCGAGAAGCTGAAAACCAAAGCCTGTGACGTGGTCCTGAAGCAGGGTAAAAACTTTATCTCCTGATCCCGCTCCCGCTTCACTCCCCTCGCCGCTCTGAGGGGAGTGTTAAACGCCTCTTTGCTGTGATGCCTGACATTCCCTTACCCTGGGGTGAGCGCTATAGTGTTGTTTTGGTTTCTACAGGACAGCACGCATGAAAGGCATCAACATCGCACTTTACTTCGACCCCGATCAGATTCAGGCCTGCGTTCACGAACAGGACGGCAGCTATCTCAGCAAAAAATTCGAGTATGACGATGGCGTGATTGAAGAGATCTACCAGTGGCTGGAGCAGTACGAACCTAAGCGCACCCACATCTGCCTGATTGAAAACGAAACCGCCGAGCTGCTGGCCGATGAACTGGTCGACAGCGGCTATCGCGTCCATCAGGTGACCATGCATCAGCTGCTGAGCTGGTTTGCCGCTGAACCACCTTCCACACCAGACGGCACGCCGATGCGCGCGATGCTGCGCTTCCTGGAAGACGAACATCCGCGTGAATATGAGTCGCGCACGCCGCAGACCGAAGCGCTGATGGAGATGTTCGACGAGCTGGATGCGCTGGAGATGGTCGATGACGCCGACGACGAAGACGCGCTGCCAGCCGATCTGCTGCGCGCCATGAAGAAGTATAAAATCACGGCCAGCGCTGCGGCACAGCATCTGCTGCCGGACGTCAACGAACGTATCCGCGAACATCTGATGCAGTACCCCGAACTGATGACGCCTGAAATCCTGCAGGACTTCTTCCCGGAGCTGCTTGAGGCGCTGGAGCGCCCGAAACACTAATCAGGGAGTTCGGACATGCTGGAACTGATTAAAGCGGTTAGCCTGGGGCTGGTCGTCATCCTCCCGCTCGCGAATCCGCTCACCACCGTGGCGCTGTTTCTGGGGCTGGCGGGTGACATGAACTTCCAGGAGCGCAACCGGCAGGCGCGACAGGCTTCCATTTACGTCTTTGCCATCATGGTGGTGGCGTGGTACGCGGGCAGCGCGGTGCTGAATACCTTCGGCATCTCCATACCCGGCCTGCGTATGGCGGGCGGCCTGATCGTCGCCTTTATTGGCTTTCGGATGCTGTTCCCGGCGAAGCCTGCGGGTCATTCCGTTGAGGCAAAACATAAACTGGATGAGCTGGATGGTGCCAAAGAGCCGGTAAATATCGCCTTTGTGCCGCTGGCGATGCCGAGTACGGCGGGACCGGGCACCATTGCGATGATCATCTCCTCTGCCTCGACGGTGAGAAGCGGCGTCGATTTTCCCGCATGGGTGATCAGTGTTGCGCCGGTGCTGACTTTCCTGCTGGTGAGCCTGATTCTGTGGATCTCGCTGCGGAGTTCGGGCGCAATTATGAAGCTGGTGGGCAAAAGCGGCATCGAGGCGATTTCACGCCTGATGGGATTTTTACTGGTCTGTATGGGCGTGCAGTTCATCATAAACGGCGTGCTGGAAGTGGTGCGCACCTTTCACTAATCCGGGATTTCCCCTCTCCGGACAGGCAGAGGGGAAGCTCCATTACTTCAGCGTTTTACGCACTTCAGCAACCTGATCGTTGCTCACCGCAGGCGCGGTGTTACTCCAGCCCTGACGAATAAAGGTCGCCAGCTGCGCGACGTCATCATCACTCAGCCGACGGGCAAAGCCCGGCATCGCCAGTTTAGACGGCGCTTTCGCGGTAGAAGGCTGCTGCGCGCCGGCCAGAATGGTGTGGATCAAGCCGGTTGGATCCTTCGCATTCACGATGGTTGCCCCATCCAGCTCGGGGAAGATCCCCGGCGCGCCTTTGCCGGTCACGAAGTGACAGGCACCGCAGTTATCCAGATAAAGACGCTCGCCTTCGCTGAGATGCTTCGCGGCGGTGAGTTTCGCTTTCGTTGCCTGCTGCGCCTGCACGTTAAACGCCTGCAATGGCGGATTGCCCCCCAGGAACTTCAGGTAGGCCGCGATGGCTTTAAGATCGGCGTCGGTCATGTGTGAGCTGCTGTGCTCCACCACTGAGGTCATCTCGCCACCGACTGCCGCTTTATCGTTACGGCCGGTCTGCAGGTAATCAATGACCTCCTGCTCGCTCCAGTGTGGCAGGCCACGCAGTGACGGCACATCCCAGTGGTTCAGGCTGCCGCCCGCCAGGAATTTATCGTCACCGCTATCCAGCGCTTTCTCATTCATGCCCAGGCCGCGCGGCGTGTGACAGCTGCCGCAGTGACCCAGACTTTCCACGATATAGGCACCGCGATTCACTTCGGCTGATGCGCCACCTATCGGCTGGAACGGCTTATCGGACGCAAACGCCCAGTTCCAGAACCGCATGCCCCAGCGCTGGCTGAACGGGAAGCTCAGATCGGTTTCCGGCGGCTGTACCGCGCTTGGCTGCACGCCTTTCATAAAGTAGACGTAGAGCGCGTGGATATCGGCATCGCTGATTTTGGCGTAGTCAGGGTACGGCATCGCCGGATAGAGGTGCGTTCCGTCCGGTAATACGCCCTTGCGCACCGCATCAGAGAACTGCTGCTCGCTGTAGTTGCCGATACCGTGCTGCTTGTCCGGCGTAATGTTGGTGGAGAAGATGGTGCCGAGGTTCGACTCAATCGCCAGTCCACCCGAGTAGGCTGGTTTGCCAGGCAGCGAGTGGCACGCCATACAGTCGCCCAGCCGCGAGAGATATTCGCCCTGCTTAATCAGTTGCGCGTCATCTTCGGCGTGAACCGGCAGCGCAAATCCGCTGGCCAGCAGCACCGCGTTAGCAACAATAAAAGACTTCAGTTTCAGCTTATTCATGCGCTTATGCCTGTACCAGTGGGCCGGGATTTTTCAGGTAGTGATCTTTGATCGCCTGTGCCGCCATCAGGGTAATCGCACCGATGGTATCGGTCGGGTTCGCCTGGAAGTTCTGCGGGAAGGCGTTGCCGCCCGGCACAAAGACGTTATGCACATCCCAGCTTTGCAGGTACTTATTGAGCGCTGAGGTTTTCGGGTTATCGCCCATCACCGCGCCGCCCACGTTGTGGGTTGAGACATATTTGGTGATATCGAAGTCCGCGCCCATCGGCAGGAAGCTCATGCTCATGCTGTCCGGGTTCAGCTCTTTGGCGATGTTGCCGACGATGCCTTTCAGATGCTGCTGCAGCTTCAGCTCGTTCTCTTTCCAGTTAAACGTCATGCGCAGCAGAGGAAGACCACGGTGATCGTTGTAGTTCGGATCGAGATCCAGATAGATGTCGCGGTATGACTGACAGGTGGTGGTGATGCTGATCTTCATCGAATGCCCGTACCACTCTTCCAGACCTTCCTTGTAGCCCATGCCCCAGGTCGGCGTGCCTTTTGGCAGTGCGGTGCTGATTGGCGTGCCGGTCGCCTGTGAACTGTGGATCTTCGCGCCGCCCAGGAAGCCGAGTGACGGGCCGTCAAAGTTGCCTGGCGAGATGTCGTTAAACATCTGACCGGTCGCGCCCGCAGTCGCATACGGATTGAAGTTTTTATCTTTGAAGAACAGCGTTGCGCCGCCGTTCGACAGGAACGCGTAGTTACGCCCTACCACGCCCTCTTCGGTCATCGGGTTGTAAGGCTTGCCAATGCCGGAAAGCAGCATCAGACGCACGTTGTAAAGCTGGAAGCTGCTCAGCACCACGATTTTCGCTGGCTGGAAGCATTCATTGCCCTGCGCATCAATGTAGATCACGCCTTTGGCGGTTTTCTTATCATCGTTCAGTACGACTTTGATCACTTCCGCATTCACTTCATAAGAGAAGTTCGGCATGCGCTTCAGCGCGTCCATTACTGCGGTCTGCGGTGACGCTTTGGAGTAGTTCAGGCAGGGATATTTGCTGCAGTAGCCACAGTAGTTGCACGGCGCGATCTGGTTGCCATACGGGTTTTTCCAGGCACGCGATACACAGGCTGACGGATTCGGGAACGGGTGATAACCGAGTCTGGTCGCCGCCTCTTTGAACATGACGTTGTTCAGCGTGTCATCCAGTGCGGGCAGTGGATAAGGTTCAGAACGTGGCCCTTCAAACGGATCACCGCCCGCCAGGATTTTGCCGCGCAGGTTGCCGGTGTTGCCCGACTGACCGCAGATCAGTTCGAACTTATAGTAATACGGCTCAATCTCTTCCCAGCTGAACGGGAAGTCCATCACCCGCATATCTTCCTGCAGAATGCCCGGCTTGTACGCCTCGTCGACATAGGTCTTGAGTTTGATATCGGTTGGCGTCGGACGGATCAGTACCGCCGTCCAGTGCATACCGGCACCCCCGACGCCGGTGCCCGGTGCAAACGCGCCCCATTTACGGGTCGGCAGTGCGGTCTGGCTGCTGTTATAGCGCACGGTGACCGCCACTTCGGCGGGTGTCGCAAACACTTTGTTGCGCACCGCATAGGCGTATTCATCCGCCGGTTTCGGATAGGCGAATTCGTCATAATCGCGATCGCCGCCGCGCTCCAGGGCGCGCACCTCCAGCCCTGCCAGCGCCAGCTCAATACTCATCAGTGAGCCTGCCCAGCCGAGGCCGCAGACCACGACGTCGACTTCTTTTTTAGTAACCTGTGCCATGATAATCCTGTTTACCTGATGTGGAAGCGCCTCAGGCGCGTTCACCTTTGATGCTGACCGGGCCGAGCGGATAAGGGACGTTGTGCTGTTTCACCCACTCGGTGAAGCTGGCTCGTGCGCCAGGGAAGCCGATGGCGATCCAGGCTTTCATCCCTTTATTACCGCCGTACATCGGGTCGGCCAGATAGCCATGTTTGGTATCGGAAAGCAGCTGGCTGAAGAAATGCGACGGTTTGAGATCGGCTTCGCCCAGCGCGGCAAAGTCGATTTCGTTTTTGTTGACCTGGGTCAGCACCGCATCTTTCTCTTCCAGCGTCAGCGCATGAAACGCTTTCTGATGCGTGTTCTGCGACCACTGATTGATCAGCCGGATACCGGTCTGATACATCTGCTGGGGACGGAACGGGATCTGATACCCCATCGTGGCGGGTGCCCTGGTGTTAAAGGGGCCCTGCATGTAGATCTCGCTGCCAAACGCTTCGCTGTGCAGCTGCTGATCGATAAAGATCGGCACGTTGGTTTCCAGCGCGCCCGGCGCTTTGCCTTTGCCGCCCGCCGGGATCAGACGGTCGGTGGCGGCCAGAATAAACTGCCACTCATCGGCACTAAAAAAGATCGGTTTGTAATCGGCTAATTCGGGTGCGGCCATCTCTGCAGCCTGTGCCGCAGTCATGCCTTTCAGGACCAGCTCACTTAATGGCAACGCCAGCAGTGAACCGAGCAAAAATTTACGCCTGGTGGTGGGTTTGTCTAACAGCATATCCGCACGACTCTCATCTGCTAAATACCCGTTTTATAGGTTATGACGCTGAAAGGCTGAGTGCAGGCAGACAACCCCCCGCAGAGATTAACGTACACAGCACAGACGACGGCAGAACAAATAAAGGCGGGTAGAATTAGGGTTCGGTGACTAACGAAACTTATCGGTTAATAGCCTGGCAATATTAGGGATATAGATATGTCTGAATGTAAAAATTGAATTTAAGATATTTCTAAATGAAAGTTTATCATGGTGTTACGCAATGGTTGCAGGCAGGTAAAAGATTTACAGCGAAGAAATTTCGGCTAAAACCGCATAAACATCGGGTATTTAGCTGTTTTAACGCAGGAGCCACGGATATTATTTTCGTCTGGTCATCATCACGCTGAATAACCGATAAAAAAATATCATTCTTCCATACAAGAGAAACATTCTTATCGTTAACCGTATAGCGATGTTGATGACCACACAATCAGACAGTGCGCAAATTGTGATCGCCTGAGTGAAACCGGCTTTATTCCGCCTGCGGTAAAACGACAATCAAATAATGACTGACTGACACGATCTTATTTTGTCTTTTTGCCTGAATAACTAAGCAAGTAATTGTGCAAAGCTCATAACAAACCGGCATTTTGAGATTATCCGACGCCCGATAGAGTAGAACGATCAACGACTCAGGATAATTTTCGATGCGCAAAACACTCTTATCGCTGTTTACTGCCCTGGCACTGGCTCATCCGGCACATGCCGCTACGCCTGCCGACACGCTGGTGGTTGCCGTCCCACTCGATGGCATTATCAGTTTCGATCCGGCGGAAAGCTTTGAAACGGTCAGCAACAGCAGCCTGCGCAATATTTACCAGACGCTGCTGGAGCCGGATCATCAGAACCCGCAGCAGCTTTCGCCGCTGGCTGTCACACGCTGGCAGGCCGGGAAAACGCCCCGCAGCCTGGTGTTTGACCTCAATCCGCAGGCCCGCTTCGCCAGCGGTAATCCCCTGACGGCCCAGGATGTGGTCTTCTCATTAAGCCGTGCGGTTAAACTCAACAAAGCGCCCTCTTTTATCCTGGGCGAGTTTGGCTGGACGCCGGAGAATATCGACCAGCAATTCACGGTAATTAACGACCATCAGCTTGCGCTGCGCTGGCCAGCAGAGATTGGCAGCGATCTGGCGCTGCGCCTGCTGACCGCGCCGGTCGCCTCCATCGTGGACAGCAAACTGGCACAGCAGCACACCAGCAACAATGATTACGGCAACGGCTGGCTGAAGACGCACTCCGCTGGCAGCGCGGCGTATGCCATCAGACAGTTTGTCCCGCTGCAGGCGCTGGTGCTGGAAGCTAACCCCTACAGCACGCAGAAACCGCATCTGAAGCGCGTGTTACTGAAAGGTGTGGCCGACCCCGGCAGCCGCCGCCTGCTGCTCCAGCAGGGTGATGTGGATGTCGCTTATCAGCTCGGGCCGGACCAGATTACCGCGCTGAAGGACGTGGCCGACGTGCGCGTCGACGCCTTCCCGTCCAGCCTGGTTTATTACATCGGCTTTAACACCCAAAGCCCGCAGCAACCGGCGCTGGGAAATCCGGCGCTGTGGCAGGCGGCACGCTGGCTGGTGGACTATGACAGTCTGGCGAACCAGCTGCTCAAAGGTCAGTACCGCATTCACCAGAGCTTCCTGCCGGACGGCTTTGATGGCGCACTGAATACCACGCCGTTCCACTACGATCTGAAAAAAGCGCAGGACATCCTGCAAAAAGGCGGCATTAAACCCGGCACCCATATCGCACTGACGGTGGTGAACCAGCCACCTTACATTGACGTGGCGCAGGCGCTGCAGGCGAGCTTTGCCAGAGCGGACGTGCAGCTCGATATCCAGCCGGTGGCAGAATCGGTGCTGTGGAGCAAAATGCGCAGCCGTGACTTCCAGGCAATATTCTCTTACTGGGGCGCGGACTACATCGATCCGAATACCAACGCCAGCACCTTTGCCTCTAACGTGCCGGGGGGCGGCAAAACCCTGGCATGGCGCGTCGGCTGGTCCATTCCCGAACTCAGTGCTCAAACCCGCGCTGCCGCCGGAGAGAGCGATGCGGTTAAACGCCGTAACCTCTATACCGGTCTGCAGACCCGCGTCCAGCAGGATTCACCATTTGTCCTGCTGCTGCAGGGTGCGACGCAGGTGGCGGTGCGCAGCAATCTCAGTCATCTGCAGCAGGGCATTGGGGTCAGCCTGCTCAATTTCGAAGAGGTGCAGAAGTCACCCCCCGCGCCAGCCGGTTGATCTGGCGGGTAACGGCGTCAGCCAGCTAAAAAGAAGCAGATATACACCCAGGCACGGGCCGTTGCTTTAAAAAGCAACGGCCTTTTTGGTGAATAGTTCTCCTCCTCTGCCGCTCCGGCTTGCTATTCTTCAGGCATAATCCTTTGACTGAGAGTGGAAAACCATGACCTCCCCGCTACTGATTGCCCGTACGCCAGACGTCGAACTTCATCTGCTGCCTCAAATGGCCAACCGCCACGGTCTCATCACCGGTGCGACCGGCACCGGAAAAACCGTGACGCTGCAGAAGCTGGCCGAATCGTTTTCCGCCAGCGGCGTGCCGGTCTTCATGGCTGACGTCAAAGGCGATTTAACCGGCGTGGCGATGGCGGGTCAGTCGGGCGAAAAGCTGCAGGCGAGACTGGCGAAAATCGGGGTCACCGACTGGCAGCCGCAGAGCAATCCGGTGGTGCTGTGGGACATTTTTGGCGAGAAAGGCCATCCGGTGCGCGCCACCGTCTCCGATCTCGGTCCGCTGCTGCTGGCGCGCCTGCTGAACCTGAATGACGTCCAGAGCGGCGTGCTGCAGATTATTTTCCGCATCGCCGATGACCAGGGGTTACTGCTGCTGGACTTTAACGATCTGCGCGCCATGACGCAGTACATCGGCGATAACGCCAAAAGCTTCCAGACCCACTATGGCAACATCAATAGCGCCTCCGTCGGTGCCATTCAGCGCGGATTACTGACGCTGGAGCAACAGGGCGCGGAACATTTCTTTGGTGAGCCGATGCTGGATATCGCCGACTGGATGCGGGTGGACAGCAACGGTAAAGGGGTCATCAACATTCTCTCCGCTGAGAAGCTCTATCAGATGCCAAAACTCTACGCCACCAGCCTGCTGTGGCTGCTGTCGGAGCTGTATGAACATCTGCCGGAAGCGGGTGACCTCGACCAGCCGAAGCTGGTGTTCTTCTTTGATGAAGCGCACCTGCTGTTTACCGACGCCCCAGCCGTGCTGCTTGAGAAAATCGAGCAGGTGATGCGACTGATCCGTTCCAAAGGCGTGGGTGTCTGGTTCGTCACCCAGAATCCGGCAGATATTCCCGACCGGGTGCTGGGACAGCTCGGCAACCGCGTCCAGCACGCCCTGCGCGCCTTCACGCCCAAAGATCAGAAAGCGGTGAAAACGGCCGCCGATACGCTGCGTGCCAACCCGGCGTTTGACAGCGCAGAGGCGATTCAGGCGCTGGGCACCGGCGAAGCGCTGATCTCCTTCCTGGATGCCAAAGGCAGCCCGTCGGTGGTGGAGCGCGCTATGGTGATTGCGCCTGGCTCGCGCATGGGGCCGGTCACAGGCGATGAGCGTAACGGCCTGATCAACCATTCGCCGCTGTACGGTAAATATGACACCGGCATCGATCGCGAATCGGCGTTTGAAAAGCTGCAGAAAGGTTTCCAGGCCGCCAGCGATGAGGCCAGTGCGCCACCGGCTAAAGGCGAAGCTGTCGCGGTAGACAATGGCATTCTCGGTGGTCTGAAAGAGATTCTGTTTGGTCACACCGGCCCGCGTGGCGGCAAACACGACGGCGTGGTGCAGACCATGGCGAAAAGCGCCACCCGCCAGATCACCAATCAGATCATCCGTGGGGTGCTCGGCAGTCTGCTGGGTGGCCGTCGCCGATGAATCAGGCTCTCTGCTAAGATCAGGTTATGGATAAACAACACGAACTGAAACGGACTAAACGTCTGGCGCTGCTGTTGCTGCTGCTCGCTGCCGCGACCTTTGTCGTCACCCTTTTCCTGCCGCCCGGCTTTTGGGTCAGCGGCGTCAAAGCGATTGCGGAGGCCGCGATGGTCGGGGCACTGGCGGACTGGTTTGCCGTGGTCGCACTCTTCCGTCGCGTGCCGGTGCCCTTTATCTCACGCCATACCGCCATTATTCCGCGTAACAAAGATCGTATCGGGGAAAACCTCGGCCGCTTTGTGCAGGAGAAGTTTCTTGATACCGACTCCCTGCTGAATCTGATCCGCCGTCACGATCCCTCTGCCCTGCTGGCGCAGTGGCTGAATGCGCCGGGCAATGCTGACCGGATTGGCCGTCATCTGCTGCAGGTAATGCGCGGCTTCCTGGATCTGACCGATGACACCCGCATTCAGGCCTTTATGCGCCGCGCCGTGCATCGCGCCATCGACAAGGTCGATCTCAGCCAGACCAGCGCCCTGGTGCTGGAGAGCCTGACCAAAAACAACCGTCATCAGGCGCTGCTGGATGCGGCCATCGCCCAGCAGCTGGTGCGCTGGCTCAGGCGCGAGCATCCTATCAAAGCCAAAATGTTGCCGACCGAGTGGCTGGGGGAACACAGCGCCGAGCTGGTGGCGAACGCGGTTGATTCACTGCTGGATGATGTGGCACTGGACCAGGGCCATGAGCTGCGCCTCGGCTTCAACCGGGCGGTAGACAAGCTGATCGTGAAACTGCAGAACGACCCGGAAATGGCTGAACGCGCCGAAGAGATTAAAGGCTGGCTGAAAGAGGATGCCTCATTCAATCGTTACATCGGCGAGCTGTGGAATGATATGCGCAACTGGATCAGGACCGATCTCAGCAGTGAGGATTCACGCGTCCAGGAGAAAGTGCGCGGCGCGGCCCTGTGGCTGGGCGAAACGCTGGCGGCCGACCCGGCGCTGCGTGACTCCATGAATCAGCATCTGGAACAGGCGGCGCGCAGCGTAGCCCCGGAGTTTGCCCATTTCCTGACGCGTCACATTAGCGATACCGTGAAGAGCTGGGATGCAAAGGACATGTCGCAGCAGATCGAACTGAATATCGGCAAAGACCTGCAGTTTATCCGTATCAACGGCACGCTGGTAGGCGGCACCATCGGACTGGTTCTCTATCTGCTGTCGCAACTGCCCGCAGCTCTGCCTGCGCTGTCAGGCTGGATAAGCCGCGTGGGGTAAAGCTGCCACTCCACGCGCCAGCCGCCTCTTCCGGACGACTCACCCCCGTCTGCTCCCTGAGCCAGCACGTTGAAAACAGGAAAGGCCGCTTTCGCGGCCTTTTCCTCACTTCGCTTGCTGCGCTTAGCGCCGCTTAATCAGCATAAACAGACTGATCGCGAAGAACGCAAAGCTTGGCAGAATCGCACCCAGAATCGGTGGCAGACCATAGACCAGACTCAGCGGACCGAAGATCTGGTCAAGCACGTAGAACAGGAAGCCAAAGCTGATCCCTGTCACCACACGCACGCCCATCGACACGCTACGCAGCGGACCGAAGATAAACGACAGCGCCATCAGCATCATCACCGCCACCGACAGCGGCTGGAAAATCTTGCTCCACATATTCAGCTGATAGCGTCCTGCTTCCTGCCCGCTCTGCTTCAGATATTTGCTGTAGCTGTGCAGACCGCGAATCGATAACGCGTCAGGGTCCAGCGCGACCACACCCAGCTTGTCTGGCGTCAGATTGGTTTTCCACTCGCCACTCAGGCTCTGTGAACCGGTAATCTGCTTTGGATCGGTCAGGTTTGATTCATCGACCTGTGACAGCATCCAGCGCTTTTTATCCGCATCCCAGGTCGCTGTCGCCGCGTAACGCACGCTCTGCAGACGACGCTGATCGTTAAAGCTGTAGATGCTCACACCATCAATTTCGTTGTCGCCTTTAATGCGCTCAATATAGATGAAGTTATTACCATCTTTTGCCCACAGGCCATTCTGCGTCGAAACCAGTGCGCCGCCATAAAGCTGCTGCGCCCGATAGTTACGCGCCATCTGCTCGCCCGACGGCGCAACAAACTCACCAATCGCCATCGTCAGCAGCACCAGCGGAATCGCGGTTTTCATCACCGACAGCGCAACCTGCATGCGGGTAAAGCCCGCCGCCTGCATCACCACCAGCTCACTGCGCTGCGCCAGCGCGCCCAGTCCCAGCAGCGCGCCCAGCAGGGCCGCCATCGGGAAGAAGATCTCAATATCTTTAGGCACGCTAAGCAGGGTGTAATAACCGGCACTCAGCGCGCTATAGCTGCCCTGGCCGGTTTTACGTAGCTGATCGACAAACTTGATGATGCCGGAAAGCGACACCAGCATGAACAGCGTCAGCATGATGGTATTAAAAATGGTTTTACCGATATAGCGGTCAAGTACGCGAAACATCAGACCGACCCTCCGCGGGTAAAGCGGGCGCGAATCCGACGCATCGGCACCGTATCCCACAGGTTAAGCAGCACCGCCAGCACCAGATAGCTGATATTCACGACCCACATCCAGAGTGCCGGATCGAGCCGCCCTTTCGCGCCGCTCGACTTCAGCGAGCTCTGCAACAGGAAGAAGATGAGATACAGCAGCATGGCGGGCAACATCGACAGCACGCGGCCCTGACGTGGGTTCACCACGCTGAGCGGCACCACCATCAGCGCCATCACCAGCACCGCGAACACCAGCGTCAGACGCCAGTGCAGCTCGGCCTGGAAATCAGGTGTCTTATTCGCGAACAGGTCCGTCAGACTCGCCTGCTCGGCATCGTTTGGATCGAGCGTTGCCGCTTTATACCCCACGATGGCCTGATAATTGGTGAAGTCGGTGATACGGAAATCACGCAGCAGTGCCGTACCCTCAAAGCGGGTGCCTTTATCCAGCGTCACCACCTGCGAGCCATCTTTATGCTGCTCCATGTGACCGCTGTCAGCCAGCACCACCGAGGGACGGGCGTTACCTTTTGGCCGTAACTGCGCCAGGAACACATTACCAAAATGGTTGCCCTTCACATTCTCGACAAACAGCACGGCGCTGCCGTCGCTGGAGGTCTGGAACTGTCCGGCAGCCATCGCCGCCGCACCCGGGTTCGCCTTGGCGTTCTGCGTCACCTCGTCCTGATAGCGGGATGACCACGGCCCCAGCCAGATGACGTTCACCGCGGCTACCACTGCGGTAAAGAACATCAGTACCATCGCTGCCTTAACCAGAACGGCCTTGCTCAGGCCGCAGGCGTGCATCACGGTAATTTCACTTTCCGTGTAGAGACGCCCCAGCGTCATCAGGATCGCCAGAAACAGACTTAAGGGCAGTATAAGTTGTGCCATTTGAGGCACGCCGAGTCCTAACAAGGTCAGAACGAGGTTTGTCGGCACTTCGCCATCCACCGCGGCTCCCAGGATCCTGACTAACTTCTGACAAAAGAAGATGAGTAGCAGGATAAACAGGATAGCCAGCTGGCTTTTGAGCGTTTCCCGAACCAGATATCTAATGATGATCACGCTTAGTACGCCTGTGAAAACTTGTCTTTTTGCAGGAAAATCGCTAGTTTCAACGCTTATCAGCCATTTTTCTTCATCAATGGCCGTCGCCGTAGCTAAATTTGTATGAAAAACGCGTCCGGGTGGTGAAAAAACAACATCTTGTCACCCTGATTCATTATGACCTCCAGCGGCAGAATGTCATGCTGCGACAATGAATAAATGGGTCATGAGCGCGCTACATTCTAGCGGCAGCAGCGGCCGTTGTCTTTAAGATTCAGGAGAGTGCATGGAGTTCAGTGTAAAAAGCGGAAGCCCGGAAAAACAGCGCAGTGCCTGCATTGTCGTTGGCGTTTTCGAACCGCGTCGTCTGTCACCGATTGCCGAGCAGCTGGATAAAATCAGCGACGGCTACATCAGCGCCCTGCTGCGCCGCGGCGAGCTGGAAGGAAAAGTGGGCCAGACACTGCTGCTGCATCATGTGCCAAATATCCTGTCCGAGCGTATTCTGCTGATTGGCTGTGGTAAAGAGCGTGAGCTGGATGAACGCCAGTACAAGCAGGTCATTCAGAAAACCATTAATACGCTGAACGACACCGGTTCTATGGAAGCGGTCTGCTTCCTGACCGAGCTGCACGTTAAAGGCCGCAATACTTACTGGAAAGTGCGTCAGGCGGTGGAGACCTCAAAAGAGGCGCTCTACAACTTTGACCAGCTCAAGAGCAACAAAGCGGAGCCACGTCGTCCGCTGCGCAAGCTGGTGTTTAACGTGCCGACCCGCCGTGAACTGACCAGCGGCGAACGCGCCATCCAGCATGGATTAGCGGTTGCTGCCGGTATGAAAGCAGCTAAAGATCTCGGCAACATGCCGCCCAATATCTGTAACGCTGCTTATCTGGCGTCACAGGCGCGCCAGCTGGCCGATGCCTTCAGCAAAAATGTCACGACCCGCGTGATCGGTGAACAGCAGATGAAAGAGCTGGGCATGAACGCCTATCTCGCCGTCGGTGCCGGTTCGCAAAATGAATCGCTGATGTCGGTGATTGAGTACAAAGGCAATCCTGACGCTGAAGCGCGGCCGATTGTGCTGGTGGGTAAAGGGCTGACCTTTGACTCCGGCGGCATCTCTATCAAGCCTGCCGACAGCATGGACGAAATGAAATATGACATGTGTGGCGCGGCCGCCGTTTATGGCGTGATGCGGATGGTGGCAGAGCTGAATCTGCCGCTGAACGTGGTTGGCGTGCTGGCGGGCTGTGAAAACATGCCGGATGGCCGCTCAATGCGTCCGGGTGACGTGCTGACCACCATGTCTGGCCAGACGGTTGAAGTGCTGAACACCGACGCCGAAGGCCGCCTGGTGCTGTGCGATGCGCTGACCTACGTGGAACGTTTCGATCCCGAAGTGGTTATTGACGTGGCAACGCTGACCGGTGCCTGCGTGATTGCGCTGGGCCATCACATCAGTGGCCTGCTGTCGAACCACAATCCGCTGGCGCATGAGCTGATCAGCGCTTCGGAGCAGTCGGGCGATCGCGCCTGGCGTCTGCCGATGGCGGATGAGTTCCAGGAGCAGCTGGAGTCCAACTTTGCGGATATGGGCAACATTGGTGGCCGTCCTGGCGGCGCGATTACCGCAGCCTGCTTCCTGGCTCGCTTTGCCCGCAAATATAACTGGGCGCACCTGGATATCGCCGGCACGGCCTGGCGTTCCGGCAAGGCCAAAGGTGCGACCGGACGTCCGGTGCCGATGCTGTCGCAGTTTCTGTTGAATCGGGCAGGATTGAACGGCGACGACTAAGCGCCCTCTTTTCTGACAGCAGGGGCGGATCGCATTCCGCCCCTGATCTTCTGATGAGCTAACCGATGAAAAACGCAACCTTCTACGTGCTGGAAACCGATGCCCCAGTCGACGGCCTGAGCGCCGTTGAAGCGCTGGTGTGCGATCTGGCGGAAACACGCTGGCGGGCCGGAAAGCGGGTATTGATCGCCTGCGAAGATGAACAGCAAGCCGTTCGTCTCGACGAAGCGCTGTGGCAACGACCGGCAAACGCCTTCGTGCCGCACAACCTGGCGGGTGAAGGCCCGCGCTACGGTGCGCCGGTTGAGCTGGCCTGGCCCCAGCGTCGCGGCAGTTCACCGCGCGACCTGCTGATTAGCCTGCTGCCCCACTTCGCAGATTTTGCTACTGCTTTCCATGAAGTGATAGACTTCGTTCCTTACGAGGACGCTCTCAAACAACTGGCGCGCGACCGCTATAAAGCGTATCGCAGCGTTGGATTCCAATTGAATACGGCAGCGCCACCACAGCCGCAAACGACATAGCAGAAATGGAAAAGACATATAACCCGCAAGATATCGAGCAGCCGCTTTACGAGCATTGGGAAAAGCAGGGCTACTTCAAACCGAATGGCGACACC
Source organism: Pantoea sp. GD03673 (assembly GCF_029844725.1). Lineage (GTDB taxonomy): Bacteria > Pseudomonadota > Gammaproteobacteria > Enterobacterales > Enterobacteriaceae > Pantoea. The sequence continues at coordinate 254,829 of NZ_JAOCKJ010000005.1, read as the reverse complement.
AGCCAGGAAAGCTTTTGCATCATGATCCCGCCGCCGAACGTCACCGGTAGCTTGCACATGGGTCACGCCTTCCAGCAAACCATCATGGACACCATGATCCGTTACCAGCGCATGCAGGGGAAAAATACCCTGTGGCAGGCCGGTACCGACCACGCGGGCATCGCCACGCAGATGGTGGTTGAGCGCAAAATTGCGGCTGAAGAGGGCAAAACGCGCCAGGACTATGGCCGCGATGCGTTCATCGACAAAATCTGGCAATGGAAAGCTGAGTCCGGCGGCACCATTACCCGCCAGATGCGCCGTCTGGGCAACTCCGTCGACTGGGAGCGCGAGCGCTTCACGATGGACGAAGGCCTGTCCAACGCCGTTAAAGAAGTCTTTGTTCGCCTCTATAAAGAGAACCTGATCTACCGTGGCAAACGCCTGGTGAACTGGGACCCTAAGCTGCGCACGGCGATCTCCGATCTGGAAGTGGAAAACCGCGAGAGCAAAGGCTCTATGTGGCATATCCGCTATCCGCTGGCGGACGGCGCAAAAACGGCCGACGGTAAAGATTACCTGGTTGTTGCCACCACCCGCCCGGAAACCCTGCTGGGCGATACCGGCGTGGCGGTTAACCCGGACGATCCCCGCTACAAAGATCTGATCGGCAAATTTGTGATGCTGCCGCTGGTTGGCCGCCTGATTCCTGTCGTGGGCGACGAACACGCCGACATGGAAAAAGGCACCGGCTGCGTCAAGATCACCCCCGCTCATGACTTCAACGACTATGAAGTCGGTCGTCGTCACAAGCTGCCAATGATCAACATTCTGACCTTCGACGGTGACATCCGCGACCGCGCTCAGGTGTATGACACCAACGGCGAAGCCAGCGATGCCTGTTCGGATGAGATCCCGGCGGCTTTCCAGAACATGGAACGCTTCGCAGCGCGTAAAGCCATTGTCGCCGCTGTCGATGAGCTGGGCCTGCTTGAAGAGATCAAACCTCACGACCTGACCGTGCCTTACGGCGACCGTGGCGGTGTTGTTATCGAGCCGATGCTGACCGACCAGTGGTATGTGCGCACCGCCCCGCTGGCGAAAGTGGCGGTTGAAGCCGTTGAGAATGGTGACATCCAGTTCGTGCCGAAGCAGTACGAAAACATGTACTTCTCCTGGATGCGCGATATCCAGGACTGGTGTATTTCCCGTCAGCTCTGGTGGGGTCACCGCATCCCGGCGTGGTATGACAACAACGGTAACGTCTACGTTGGCCGCACCGAAGATGAAGTCCGCGCCGAGAACAACCTGGCCGCCGACGTGGCGCTTCGTCAGGATGATGACGTGCTGGACACCTGGTTCTCCTCAGGTCTGTGGACCTTCTCCACCCTGGGCTGGCCGGAAAACACCGAAGCGCTGCGCACTTTCCATCCGACCAGCGTGCTGGTCAGCGGCTTCGACATCATCTTCTTCTGGATTGCCCGCATGATCATGCTGACCATGCACTTCATCAAAGATGAAAACGGCAAACCGCAGGTGCCGTTTAAAACCGTCTACATGACCGGTCTGATCCGTGATGAAGAGGGTCAGAAGATGTCGAAATCCAAGGGCAACGTGATTGACCCGCTGGATATGGTCGACGGCATTTCGCTGGAAGCGCTGCTGGAAAAACGTACCGGCAACATGATGCAGCCACAGCTGGCAGAGAAAATCCGCAAACGTACCGAGAAGCAGTTCCCGGACGGCATCGAGCCATCGGGCACCGATGCGCTGCGTTTCACCCTGGCCGCACTGGCTTCAACCGGCCGCGACATCAACTGGGATATGAAGCGCCTGGAAGGGTATCGCAACTTCTGTAATAAGCTGTGGAACGCCAGCCGCTTCGTGCTGATGAACACCGAAGATCAGGATTGCGGACAGAATGGCGGCGAAATGACGCTGTCGCTGGCGGATCGCTGGATCCTGACCGAGTTCAATCACACGGTGAAAGCCTACCGTGAAGCGCTGGACAGCTATCGTTTCGATATCGCGGCGAACATTCTGTATGACTTCACCTGGAACCAGTTCTGCGACTGGTATCTGGAGCTGACCAAGCCGGTGATGAACAGCGGCAGTGAATCTGAACTGCGCGGTACCCGCCATACGCTGGTTCACGTGCTGGAAGCGCTGCTGCGTCTTGCACACCCCATCATTCCGTTTATCACTGAAACCATCTGGCAGCGCGTGAAAGGCCTGAAAAACATCAGCGATGACACCATCATGCTGCAGCCGTTCCCGCAGTTTGATGCTGCGAAAGAAGATGTCGCGGCGAAAGCGGACATCGAGTGGATGAAGCAGGCGATTGTTGCCGTTCGTAATATCCGTGCGGAAATGAACATTGCGCCGAGCAAGCCGCTGGATGTGCTGCTGCGTGACTGCTCACCGGCTGCCCAGCGCCGCGTTGAGGAGAACCGTAACTTCCTGTCGCGCCTGGCACGTCTGCAAAGCCTGACCATTCTGCCTGCGGGTGAGAAAGGCCCGGTTTCCGTGACCAAAATTGTGGAAGGCGCAGAGCTGCTGATCCCGATGGCGGATCTGGTCGACAAAACCGCTGAGCTGGAGCGTCTGGCGAAAGAGCTGGTTAAGCTGGATGTGGAAATCGAGAAGATCGAGACCAAGCTGGCGAACGAAGGCTTTGTTTCACGCGCCCCGGAAGCGGTCGTCGCGAAAGAGCGCGAACGCGTGGCAGAACTGCAACAATCAAAAGCAAAACTGATTGAACAGCAGGCGGTCATTGCGGCATTGTAAGCGTCTTAGCTGACAGCTTATTCATAAAGCCGGGCTTGCCCGGCTTTTTTATTGACCTCGTACAAATCCGGAAGAGATGATGACGACCCGTACCATCCCGCGTGTTGACCTCCAGGTGCGGCCGATTACTGCCGCCGATAATCCGCATATTGCCCAGGTGATCCGTGACGTTTCTGCGGAGTTTGGCCTGACGGCTGACAAGGGCTATACCGTCTCCGATCCCCAGCTCGACCAGCTGTTTGAACTTTACAGTGCCGAACAGAGTGCCTACTGGATCGTTGAGTATCAGGGCAGCGTCGTGGGCGGCGGCGGGGTTGCACCTCTGGCGTGCAGCGCACCCGATATCTGTGAACTGCAAAAGATGTACTTTCTGCCCACAGTGCGCGGTCTGGGTCTGGCGCGCGAACTGGCGCTGCGGGCGATGGAACATGCACGCAGCCACGGCTTCCGCCGCTGCTATCTGGAAACCACGGCCAGCCTGACGCGGGCCATCAGACTCTATGAGTCACTGGGCTTTGCGCATATCGACAGTGCGATGGGCTGTACCGGCCACGTAGATTGCGAAGTGCGGATGCTGAAACAGCTGTGAAAGACGGGGCTGAATCAGAATGCCGGCACGCCGCTGTGAAAGCGTAATTCGTTGTCGGGCTCACTGATTAACCGCCCTTCTGTGGCCCCAATCGCCTGCACCCGTGGTGCGATATCTTTACCGGCGATCTGCGCGGCCAGCGTCAGATAGTCCTGATAATGCCGCGCCTCGGAGCGCAGCAGCGAAAGGTAGAACTTCGCCAGCTCGTCGTCCAGCCAGGGGGCCAGACTGGCGAAGCGCTCACAGGATCGCGCCTCAATGTAAGCGCCACAAATCAGCTTATCGACCAGCGTTTCCGGCTCATGGGTGGTGACTTCACGCAGCAGGGATTTTGCATAGCGGCTGGAGGTGATCTTCTGATAGACCAGCCCGCGCGACTGCATAATTTCCCACACCTGATAGAAGTGATGCAGCTCCTCTTTAATCAACAGCACCATCTTCTCTACCAGCTCATCCGCCCACGGCAGCGCATTGCGCACAATGATGCGTTTCGTCAGATTCTTATGGGCGTTAATAAAGTCGCTGTCGCCATCTTCGCGGAAGATAAAATCTTCATAGGGTTTCAGCCACGCCAGAATGGCGTCGCCGCTGGGTTTGTCGGCAACATATTTGCGGATCAACCATACTGCGGTCTGTGCGGCTTTCAGCTCACACACCAGATGGTCGGTTAACAGCAGAGTCAGGTTTTCCGGCTTGCGCGCCTCATCAATCCAGGCCTGTGGCGTGCGGCAATGCAGAAACTGATAGATCGGTTCGAGTAACGATGCGTAATTCATGATGTCAGAACAGGTGTGGCAGAAGTGACAGGCGGAGAACTCTCCGCCCCGGCTAATTAGTGGCGAATACCATCATCATCTTCATCGTCGATGGCGTCGTCATCTTCGTCTTCATCTTCAGCATCGGGATCTTCAAAATAGGTGCCCCAGCCGTCGTAGTCGACGTTGTACTTACCAATCAGGTTCACCAGTTGCTCCACCTGCGCATCGATCAGTTCAGGCTTCAGCGCAGATTCGCTGATGATGTCGACACACATCACGGTGGTGCCATCTTCCAGTTCCAGCTCTTCCGGCTCGGTCACTTCATAACCCAGCTTGAACGCATCAACAGCGGCTTTTTCCAGTGAATCAAAATTATTGCATGAGAGATGATGCTCGATGGTATAGAGCGCATCAGGATCGCTGCCATCCTCCAGCAGCTCTTCAATAATCTGCCGTGTCTCTTCCTGCTGCTCTTCCAGTAATGCTTCATATGCCATGACAATGTCCTCTCTGAGTTCGGCAATAAGCAATTATTTTCCCACACTGCCTGTCGCGCCACTACACAAAACGAAAAGTTTATTAGCCTCACACTTGAAAATGCATATTCATACGGTTAGATTGAATTTTAATTCACTTTAATGATTACCGGAGTGTTGTATGAGTCAGCTGTATCAGCGCCATTTCCTCAGGCTTCTGGATTTTACCCCCGCCGAAATTGGGCACCTGCTCTCCCTTTCTGCTGAATTAAAAAAGGCGAAAAAGAGCGCCAGCGAAGTGCAGTATCTGAAGGGCAAAAACATCGCGCTCATCTTCGAAAAAGACTCGACCCGTACCCGATGCTCTTTCGAAGTTGCCGCTTACGATCAGGGTGCGAACGTCACCTATCTTGGCCCGAGTGGCAGTCAGATCGGCCATAAAGAGTCGATGCGCGACACCGCGCGGGTGCTGGGCCGGATGTACGATGGCATTCAGTATCGCGGTTACGGTCAGGCACTGGTGGACACGCTGGCGGAACATGCCGGTGTGCCGGTGTGGAATGGCCTGACCACCGAATTTCACCCAACCCAGCTGCTGGCCGATCTGCTGACCATGCAGGAGCATCTGCCGGGCAAAAAACTCAGTGAAATGACGCTGGTCTATGTGGGTGATGCGCGCAACAACATGGGTAACACCATGCTGGAAGCCGCCGCACAGGTCGGTCTGGATCTGCGTCTGGTCGCCCCGAAAAGCTGCTGGCCAGAGGACGAACTGGTGGCGCAGTGCCGCGCCGCTGCGCAGCAGACCGGCGGGAAAATTACCCTCACCGACAATATTGCTGATGGCGTGAAAGGCGCTGACTTTATCTACACCGACGTCTGGGTGTCGATGGGTGAAGCCAAAGAGGTCTGGGCTGAGCGTATCGCCCTGCTGCGTGACTATCAGGTTAACCGGTCCATGCTCGATCTGACCGGCAACCCGCAGGTTAAATTCCTGCACTGCCTGCCCGCCTTCCACGACGATCAGACCACGCTGGGCCAGCAGATGGCGGAGCAGTATGATTTGCCCAACGGCATGGAAGTGAGCAATGAGGTGTTTGAGTCGCCGCACAGCATCGTGTTCGATCAGGCTGAGAACCGGATGCACACCATTAAAGCGGTGATGGTCGCCACGCTCGGCCAGCGCTGACTGGTGGGTGTCAGGCGGGCTAAGGACGCTGAACAACGTCTGTCGACGCTGAGCAGCGCACCCGTCTGACCTCTTATGCGCCCCTGTCGGCCACAGAGCCGCAAACGTTTTCCTCTTGCTGACCCACCGCGAACGGGTATAATGCGGCCCAATTTGCCGGAGGAAATATGCGACAGCACAGCGGACAATTTGACGCTCAATCACGCCTGACCGCAGGCGGCGCTGCTGTTTCTTTCGGTCATCGACCCGATCATAAAAAAGCCCCTTAAGCAGGGGCTTTTTTTTGTCCGCAATCCGGCCGCGCAGAGGAGACAGCAATGCCTAACCCGCTATATCGCAAGCACATTATTTCAATCAACGACCTCAGTCGTGAAGAGCTGGAACTGGCGCTGCACACCGCTGCAAAGCTTAAAGCCAGCCCGCAGCCGGAACTGCTGAAGCACAAGGTCATCGCCAGCTGCTTCTTTGAGGCCTCGACCCGTACCCGCCTGTCGTTTGAAACCGCGATCCATCGTCTTGGCGCTTCAGCGGTGGGCTTTGCGGACGGCAGTAACACGTCGCTCGGTAAAAAAGGCGAAACCCTGGCCGACACCATTTCAGTGATCAGCACCTATGTCGATGCGATTGTGATGCGCCATCCGCAGGAAGGCGCAGCGCGCCTGGCGACGGAGTTCTCCGGCGGTATCCCGATTCTCAACGCCGGTGACGGGGCGAACCAGCATCCGACCCAGACGCTGCTCGATCTCTTCACCATTCAGGAGACGCAGAGCCGCCTTAATCAGCTGAATGTGGCGATGGTCGGCGACCTGAAGTACGGTCGCACCGTACACTCCCTGACGCAGGCGCTGGCGAAGTTTGATGGCAACCGATTCTTCTTTATCGCACCCGATGCGCTGGCGATGCCAGCCTATATCACCGACATGCTGGATGAGAAGAATATCGCCTGGTCACGTCACGACAGCTTTGAAGAGGTGATGCCGCAGCTCGACATCCTCTACATGACGCGGGTGCAGAAAGAGCGGCTCGATCCGTCAGAATATGCCAACGTCAAAGCACAGTTCATTCTGCGCGCTGCCGATCTCAATACGGCACGGGACAATATGAAAGTGCTGCACCCACTGCCGCGCATCGACGAGATCACGACCGATGTCGATAACACCCCTTACGCCTGGTATTTCCAGCAGGCGGGGAACGGCATCTATGCGCGCCAGGCTCTGCTGGCACTGGTGTTAAACAGCGAACTCGCCCTGTAAGGAGAATCCCCCATGACGCAGGACAATAAATTGCAGGTCGAAGCGATCAAACGCGGCACGGTCATCGACCACATTCCGGCGCAGATCGGCTTTAAACTGCTCTCCCTGTTCCGGCTGACCGAAACCGATCAGCGCATTACCATTGGTCTGAATCTGCCGTCGGGCGAGATGGGCCGCAAAGATTTGATCAAAATTGAGAACACCTTTCTCACCGACGATCAGGTGAATCAGCTGGCGGTCTATGCGCCCCACGCCACCGTTAACCGCATCGACGACTATGAAGTGGTGGCGAAGATCGCCCCGACGCTGCCGGATCATGTTGAACGGGTGCTGACCTGCCCCAACAGCAACTGCATCAGCCGCAGCGAGCCGGTCTTCTCCAGCTTTGCCGTGAAACAGCGTGCCGACGATGTGCATCTGAAGTGCAAATACTGCGAGAAAGAGTTCGCCCGCCATGTGGTACTGGGTCACTGGTAATCGCCCTGCCCGACCTTATAATGGGCAGCACCGGCGGCATCGCCGCCTGACGAATAATCAAAGGAGTCATGATGTCTCGTGAAATCAGTACTGAAAAAGCCCCTGCCGCTATCGGTCCCTATGTTCAGGGTGTCGATCTGGGCAACATGATCTTTACCTCGGGTCAGATCCCGGTGGATCCGGCGACCGGCCAGGTGGCGGATGACATTGCCGCACAGGCGCGTCAGTCGCTGGAAAATGTGAAGGCGATTGTTGAAGCGGCGGGTCTGAAGGTCGGCGACATCGTGAAGACCACGGTGTTCGTGAAGGACTTAAATGATTTTGCCACGGTCAACGCCACTTATGAGGCGTTTTTCACCGAGCATGAGGCGCACTTCCCGGCGCGTTCCTGTGTCGAAGTGGCGCGTCTGCCAAAAGATGTGAAAATCGAAATCGAAGCGATTGCCGTTCGTCGCTAAGACTCAGGCCGCCTCTCTCCGTGTCACCGGAAAGAGGCGGTGAATCCGTTAACGCTTAGCCGGTCGCCTCAGCCATAACAGCGCAATCGCCAGCGCAAACAGCACGCCAAAACCGACTCCCGTCGCTACCGCCGGTGCACCCGCCCGGATTGCCAGCGTGTAGAGCCCCAGCATGATCAGCATGGCACTGTTCTCACCCAGATTCTGCACCGCAATCGCGTTGCCTGACCCGACGCTCTCTTTGCCCCGCGCCTGCAACAGCGCATTCAGCGGCACCACAAAGAAACCGCCCAGCGCACCAATCAGCATCAGCACCAGATACGCATTCAGCAGAGAATGCTGCAGCGCGAAGACCACCACCATGACGCCAATCAGCACACCGGCTGGCATGCAGCGACGCACGGTCTCCAGCGTCACCAGCTTCGCCGCCGCCCCCGCGCCAATCACGATGCCAATAGCCACCATGGCATTCAGGGTGGTAGGCGTGGTGTTGTCATGGATACCCAGCGCCACCGGCACCCAGAGTACCAGCAGGAAACGCAGCGTGACGCCTGCCCCCCAGAACAGACTGGTGCCGATCAGTGAAAAGCGCGTCTCTGCGTCACGCCACAACAGCGTGGCGGCCTTGAAAAAGCGCCGCACCATCATGCCGACCTGCCAGCTCTGACCCGGACGAGCCGCCTGCAGTTTCGGGATAAACAGGTTCGCGACGACCGCGATGCCGTAGGTCAGTGCGCAGATCCCCAGCGCGGCAAGAATATGCCAGTCAGCCAGCATACCGCCCGCCACCGAGCCAAGCAGAATGGCAGCGATGGTGGAGGCCTCCATCAGCCCATTGGCTTTCACGAGCTTTTCGCCATGGGTGATCTCACCGAGGATGCCATATTTTGCCGGCGAGTAGGCCGCTGCGCCCGCCCCCACCAGGGTATAGCCGAGGAAGGGATTGAAGCCAAAGCAGATCACCAGCGCGCCCAGCAGCTTCAGACTGTTGGCAAGCATCATCACCCGCCCTTTTGCCATGCTGTCCGCCACCTGCCCCACAAACGGTGCCAGCAGAATGTAGGCGGCAACAAACAGCATCTGCAGCACCGGCTGGCTCCAGTCGGGGTAGAACTGACTTTTCAGCACGGCCAGCGTGGCAAACAGCAGCGCGTTATCGCCAAAAGCCGAAAAGAACTGGGCGATAATCACGGCGATCATGCCCCGTGACATGAGGGGCGCATTGCGATCAAGGCTCATGCCTGCTCCTCTTCCGCCATTTTTTTCAGCGTGACGTAATCCGGTTTCCCGCTGCCCAGCAACGGCAACTGTTTCATCACCCGGATGTCACGCGGCAGTGCCAGCTCTGGCGCACCCAGCTCACGGGCCGCTTTCTGCAGTCTGTCGCGCGTCAGCTCATCGTCGGTGGTAAACAGCACCAGTGCTTCACCGCGCTGCCCATCGGGACGCAGCGAGGCGGCATGTTGTTTATCTGGCGATGCCTTAAGGGCGATCTGCTCAACGATCTCCAGCGACACCATCTCACCGGCGATCTTCGCAAAGCGTTTGGCACGCCCCTGAATCTGGCAGAAACCGCCTTCATCGAAACTGACGATATCACCGGTGTCATACCAGCCTGCTTCCGCATTGCCTTCGCCATCGTCGGCGACCGGAACTTCCAGCACGCCAGGATTCCCGACCCGCAGATAGCCTTTCATCACGTTCGGCCCGCGCAGCTGCAGTCGTCCGCCCTGCTCAATGCCCGGCACCGACATCAGTCGTGAATCCATGCCCGGCAGAATGCGTCCTACCGTGTGTGCCTTCGCCGCCATCGGCACGTTGATTGCCACCACCGGCGCGCACTCGGTTACGCCATAGCCTTCAAGAATGCGAATGCCGTACTTCTCCATATAAACCTGACGGGTGTTCTCCTGCAGTTTCTCCGCACCTGCGACCACATAGCGCAGGCGGGCAAAATCATAGGGCGCGGCAAAGCGTGCGTAGTTGCCCAGGAACGTTGAGGTGCCAAACAGCACGGTGCAGTTACGGTCATAAACCAGCTCCGGCACGATGCGATAGTGCAGCGGGCTGGGATAGAGAAAGACCTGAGCACCGGTCATCAGCGGCGTAAACAGCCCGACGGTCAGGCCAAACGCATGGAACAGCGGCAGCGCCGACATAAAGCGGTCGCGTGGGGTGAAGTCCGCCACGGTGCGGATCTGTTCAACGTTCGCCAGCAGGCTTTTGTGTGAGTGCACGACCCCTTTGGGATTGCCTTCAGATCCGGAGGTGAACAGCACCATTGCGGCGTCTTCCGGCTGCTGGGGCAGCTGGGCGCGATGCGGCATCAGCAGGTGGGCGAGGATCCACAGCTTATCCTTGCCGGTGACGGTATCTTTGAGGTCTTCAAGATAAATCCACTGCACATCGCCCAGCCCCTGCGGCAGATGCCACAAATTGCCTTTGTCCAGGAACTGCCGCGACGTGAAAACGGTTTTGATCTGCGCGGCGGTCAGCGCCGCCTGCATGCCATTCACGCCTGCGGTGTAGTTGAGCATCGCGGGCACGCGGCCGCGCAAAGTGGCCCCGAAAATCGCTGCCGCCGTCACGGTGGTATTGGGCAGCAGCAGCCCCACCACTTCACGCGGCTGGCTGTAGCGCTCCAGAATGCGGCCCACGCCCAGTGACTTCTTCAGCAGTCCGTTATAGCTGTCGGGTTTGAAATTAACATCTTCGATGCAGCGCTTAAACGCGCCATAGCGTGTCCGTGCCGCCAGAAACGCCTCAAACAGGGTTTCACGCGGACGCACCGCCATGCGCGCTTCCATCATCACGTGATGCAGATGCTCACCGGCCAGCACGCGACGGTCACGCGCCCGTTTCGCCTCCGGCATTGGAATGCGGGTCGCGGGCAGAATAGTCAGGGTGATGCGCGGGAACAGGCGACGTTTAAACACGCCCGCCAGACGGCCGAACGGCGTGTACTCTGCGCCTTCGATGCGCATCGGCACCACGTTAGCGCCTGAACGTGCCGCGACAAAGCCCGCCCCGCTGTAGATTTTCATCAGCGAGCCGGTCACCGTAATCCGTCCTTCCGGGAAGATCACCACCGGACGGCCCGTGTCGATCAGCCGTACCAGCTGCTTCAGCGCCATAGGCCGGGTTGGATCCAGCGGCACGAAGTCGATAAAAGGTTTAACCAGACGCATAAACCAGCTTTCACTGATGGTCGAATAAATGGCAAATACCGGTTTAACGGGTAAAAACAACGCCAGCAATATGCCGTCGAGAAACGACATATGGTTCGGCGTGATCAATACCTTTTGCTTGTGCAGTTCGGCAACGTCACCCCGCAATTCGACCCGCCATAATAGTCGGAATATCAGACGTAAAAGTGTGTAAGCCATGCCAGCTCCTTAGCATCGTAAAAAATAGCCCTCACGATGCAGGATTTGACGCAGTTCGACAATAGAATTATCGCCATACAGACGCCGCATCAGGACGCCTGCCAGCCACCGCCGGCCGCGGCGATCCCGCCCTGCAACGTATTCAGCTCCCCCGTTCATCGTCTCCCTGCTGCAGCGCGGTCAGTACCGTCTGACGACAGAGGGTAACGCTGATTTACACCGCGAACGCCAGGCTGCGACGCACAGGCAAAAAAAAACCCACGCATCTGCGTGGGTCGGTGTAATAACAGGGTTCTCACTGCCGAAGCGGTGTTGTTTTCACACCCATCAATACCTCTGGGACAGCTATCCTCGCACTGATTGACCGCACGGAGACAGCAGGAAAACGCAACCGAATTCGGGGAAGTGCAACGAGGTGTGAATATCCTTCACGCCTCGCTTACACACTGATTTAATTAAGATTTATCCGAAGCATTGGCCGCAGGTCTGGTATAGATAGCATCCGGCGCAACGTTCATGTGCTTCAGTACCGGCCCCATGATATTGCCGAACACCGGTGCAGCGACCGAGCCACCAAAGTGATCCCCCGCCGTCGGATGGTTAATCATCACCACCAGCGCCACTTCAGGATGGCTGGCGGGTGCAATACCGGCGGTGTAGTTGACGTAGCCGCCATCATACTTACCGCTGGTGCCCATCTTTTCCGCCGTACCGGTTTTGGTTGCCAGACGGTAGCCCGGCACCGCGGCTTTCAGCCCGGTTCCGCCCGGCAGCACATCGCTCTCCAGCATATGCACCACCTCTCTCACCGTTTCCGGGTTAGCGACCTGCCGTCCCATGACCGGTGGCGTGACGCGGGTGATCGACAGCGGACGGTAGACGCCATAAGCGCCGAGCGTGGCGTATTCGCGGGCAATCTGCAGCGGCGTCACGCGCAGGCCATAGCCAAAGGAGAAGGTCGCCCGCTCAATATCAGCCCAGCGGGCGCGGTGCAGCGGGAAGTAGCCGACGCTTTCGCCGGTCAGCCCTAATCCGGTCGGTTTGCCCAGCCCAAACGCATGATAGGTATTCACCAGCGCTTCGGCGGGCATCGCCAGCGCGAGATGCGAGACCCCGATGTCGCTCGATTTTTGCAGAATGCCGGTCATGGTGAGACGCGGCCAGTGGCCGACGTCGCGGATCAGATGGCCGTTAACGCTGTAAGGCGTGGTGTCGATCACCGAGTCCGCACGCACCAGATGGCGTTCCAGCGCTTCCATCACCACCAGCGGCTTGACGGTCGATCCTGGTTCGTAGCTGTCATTGATGGCCGAGTTACGCATCTGCGCCGGGGTAGCCCCTTCATAGTTGTTGGGGTTGAATGAGGGATAGGAGGCCATCGCCAGAATCTCGCCGGTGTCGATTTTCACCAGCACGGCCGCTCCCGAATCCGCCTTGTTGATCAGCACGCCGTCGCGCAGTTTGCTGTAAAGCGTGTACTGGTCATATTTGTCGATGCTGAGCTGAACGGTGGGTGGCTGCGTCGGCGGCTGGTAGTTGATCATCGCGATGATATTGCCCGCCGCATCCTGACGATAGACCTCTTTGCCCGGCTCGCCCTGCAACACCTTATCAAAACCTTTTTCCAGCCCGTTCAGGCCGACGTTATCCGCGCCAACGATGCCGATCAGCGGCGCTGAAGCTTCGCTCATCGGATAGAAACGGCTGTCGTCATACACTTCACTGATGCCTTTCAGCTTCAGCTCTTTAATGTCTTTGGCAATGCCCAGCTCCACTTTACGTCCCAGATAGAGAAAGCGACGTTTCGGATTGGCGGTGATCTGCGCCGCCAGCTCTTCGGGACGGGTGTTGAGCGCGGCAGCAAGATAGGCCCATTTCGCACTGGTAAAATCGGGGTTGCTCTCCAGCACGCGCTGCGGATCGGCAATGACGTCGCGCGACGGGACGCTGAGCGCCAGCGCTTCGCCGTTACGATCCAACAGGGTGCCACGGCTGGTGGGCAGCGTGACGGTTCGCAGCGATCGCTGATCCGCTTCGTGCTCCAGCATAGGCTGATTCAGGAACTGCAGGTCCGCTACACGCGCCAGCAGGACAACCAGACAGGTCATAACGCCCAGGCAGATTAGCCGAAAACGAAACGGGTTAAACGGCGCTTTTATCTGGTCTTTTCCCAGTAGTTTTTTAATCCGGGGCATGGCATTCCGCTGCGCAAAATAAAGAGAAAGGGGCTGGTGCCAGCAGTTATAAAGAAAGCGCTGGCGGTATAACAGGAAAACTGTGTATCAGATCGTTATCGGCAGCAGATTGCGGGCAAAAAAAACCTGCGCATCTGCGCAGGTTGGTGTAATCAAGAAAATCTATTGATGTTCACCCATCAATACCTCTGGGACCCTGAATGTAGCAAAGGGGATTGATCGGCTGCCATCACTCAAACGCAACAGTTACCGGCAAAATGTAACCAGCCATGAGATCCTTACGCTATTGTGCAATCCTGATGTTTTTTGATTTCCACCAGACAACTCATGGCGTTGGGCCCCTGCGTCAGCGACGAGGTGCCGATGTCGAGCGTCAGCACGTTCGGGTTCCCGGCGCGATCGTAAGGGTGCCACGCCTGGCCGAAGCCGGGGTCAAACCAGGCACCGGTGGCGATAATCACCACGCCCTGCGTCAGGCCCTCTGTGATCCGCACGCCCGCCAGCATCACACCACGTGCGTTGCTCACCTCAATCACATCGCCCGCCACCAGCCCGCGTGCTTCCGCATCCTGCGGATGCATGTAAAGCGTTTCGTGTCCGGCCGTTTTATTGCCCTGCACCGTGTCGGTGGCATCCAGCTGACTGTGTAACCGGTCGGACGGCTGAATCGAGATCATGTGTAACGGATAGTCGCCGCTGATCGGCGAACCAAGCCACTCCTGCGGTTCACGCCATTCCGGGTGACCGGCGAAATCGTCCAGTTGGTAGTCCGCAATGGTCTGGCTGAACAGCTCGATTTTGCCGCTGGCGGTTTTAATCGGATTCGCCTGCGGATCCGCACGGAAATCCTCCATAAACTGATAAGGCCTGCCGCCTTCCGGAATTTCCACAAAGCCGCGCTGCCAGAATTCATCAAATTCGGGGAAATCGATGCCTTTGCGCTGATGCGCGGTCGCACACTGCTGATAAAGATGGGCGATCCACTGCATCTCGTTGCGCCCTTCGGTGAACGTGTCGCGATAACCGAGGCGCTCTGCCAGGTCAGCAAAAATATCGAAGTCGTTGCGCGCCTGGTGCTGCGGCTTAATCGCCTGATGCATCGCCAGCACAAAGCGGTCACGTGAGGAGCCGCCGATGTCGTTGCGCTCCAGCGTGGTGGTCGCGGGCAGCACGATGTCCGCCATCTGCGCGGCGGGCGTCCAGACGATATCCTGTACCACCACCGTATCGGGCCGTTGCCAGCCTTCCACCAGCCGGTTCAGCTGCTGGTGATGGTGGAAAGGATTGCCACCCGCCCAGTGCACCATATGGATGTCGGGATAGTGCAGGGTTTCGCCCTGGAAGTGATAGGGCTGGCCGGGATTGAGCAGCATATCGCTGATGCGCGCCACCGGAATCGACAGCCCGCCGGGATTAGGCCCGGTGCTCATCATGGGTGCTGGCCCTTCCTGACGCGGGTTGCCCACGCTGTTCATCGACCCGTGGCCAAAGGAGAACCCCGCACCTGGCAGGCCGGGCTGGCCGAGCATTGAGGAGAGCGCAATCATCATCCAGTAAGGCTGTTCGCCGCGATGGGCGCGCTGCACGGAATAGGAGCAGGTAATAAAGCTGCGTTTGCCGGTCAGCTGCTGCGCCAGCTGCACAATTCGGTCTGCCGGAATGCCGGTGATACGGCTGGCCCAGCCAGCGGTTTTCGCTACGCCGTCGGTCTCGCCCAGCAGATAGGCGCGCAGCTGCGGCCAGCCCGTACAGTGGCTGGCGAGAAACGCTTCATCTGCCGCGCCGCGCCGGGTGATCTCATGACCCAGCGCCAGCATCAGCGCCACATCGGTATTGGGGCGAATCGGGATCCACTCGGCGTTCACAAAGTCCGGGCAGTCATCGCGCATCGGGCTGATGTTGATCACCGGCGTGCCTTTAGCCGCCAGCTGCATCAGCGCCGGTTTCAGGCTGTGCTGCCCTGCCCCCCCGGAAGCAACCTGGGCGTTTATCAGCGCCAGTCCGCCAAAGGCGACAAAAATTTCGGCATGTTCCACCACCTGCGGCCATTCGGTGACGCGCCCGGTCAGCGGCATATAGGTGCCAATCACATAAGGCAGGAAGAACTGCGCGGCACCCCAGCTGTAGTTACCCTGCTGATCGACGCCGCCCCCGCCCTGAAAGTAGAAGCGACGCACCAGCGTGCGGGCATGGTTGACGCGTCCGGCCGACGACCAGCCGTAGGAGCCGTTGAAAATGCCCGACGCACCGTAGCGCGCACGGACGCGGCGATTCTCTTCCGCCACCAGATCCAGCGCGGTTTCCCAGTCAACGGCGACAAAATCTTCCCGGCCACGCAGCGTGCGGTCGCTCTTTTCGCGTGACTTCAGCCACGAGCGGCGCACCATCGGCTGGCGAATGCGTTTGTCGGAGTAAACCAGTTCAGGGATGGTGTGGATCATCGGAGACGGATCGGCATCAGCGAAGAAAGGTTCGCAGCCAATCAGGCGATCGTTTTCAGTGACGGCGGTAAACGCGCCCCAGTGCGCCAGATGTGGCACTTTGGTTTTCATCGTTGTTTTTCACGGTAGCCAGGTGGGAGCCTGAGCATAACATGGTGCAACGGCTGAGCAGAAGATGTGCCGCATGGTCCGATTTTGCGACGACGCTGGCATTCTGTCGGGTTGATGTGTCCGCCCTTTTCCGTAACACTGATGCGATGTGTAAACGTTTTCCCCAAAGCAGGTCAACGCATGGCTACCATAAAGGATGTTGCGCGACTGGCTGGCGTTTCTGTCGCCACAGTCTCCCGTGTAATCAATAATTCTCCCAAAGCCAGCGACAGCTCCCGGCAGGCCGTAGGCCAGGCAATGGAGCAGCTTCAGTATCACCCGAATGCCAACGCACGTGCGCTGGCGCAGCAATCGACCGAAACGCTCGGCCTGATTGTCGGTGACGTCTCCGATCCCTTTTTTGGCGCAATGGTTAAAGCGGTTGATGAGGTCGCAGGCGACACCGGTAACTTTTTGCTGATTGGTAACGGTTACCATAATGAGCAAAAAGAGCGGCAGGCCATTGAACAACTGATGCGTCACCGCTGCGCGGCGCTGGTGGTTCACGCCAAAAAAATTCCCGATGCCGAACTGGAAGTGCTGATGAAGCAGGTGCCGGGTATGGTGGTGCTGAACCGCCTGATAAAAGGCTTTGAAAAGCGCTGTATTGCGCTCGACGATCGCTACGGCGCCTGGCTGGCAACGCGTCATCTGATCCAGCTCGGCCATCAGAATATTGCCTTTATCTGTTCGACCCACACCATTTCCGATGCCGAAGATCGCCTGCAGGGTTATTACGATGCGCTGAAAGAACACGGTCTGCCGTGCAGCGATCGGCTCGTGACCTGGGGTGAGCCGGACGAAGTGGGCGGCGAGCAGGCGATGACGGAACTGCTGGGGCGTGGCAGGAATTTCACCGCCGTCGCCTGCTACAACGACTCCATGGCGGCAGGCGCGCTGGCGGTGCTGAGCGATAACGGCGTCCGCGTACCGGAAGAGATGTCGCTGATCGGCTTCGATGATGTGCTGGTGTCGCGCTATGTGCGACCACGCCTCACCACCGTCCGCTATCCCATTGTCACCATGGCGCAGCAGGCGGCCCAGCTGGCACTGGCGCTGGCCAACGATCTGCCGCTGCCGGAAGTGACCCACATGTTCAGCCCGACGCTGGTGCGCCGCCATTCAGTCAGCGGCCCGGCCTGACGTCACGTCGGCGGGTTCAGCACGTCAGCGCTGCCCGCCGCTCCCCCGCACCAAACGGCAACCTGTCCCCCCATTTTTACACCAGCCAGCATGATCCACCATGTTGAGGCTTCTTTGTTTCAGGTCAAACCGGCGCGTATTAATTTCCGAAAATCACTACATGTAGGGATTAGAATCAACCCCGACCCCATATGTAGTTAACGGAGAGAGAAATGGCGAGGGTGGTAATCAAGCGTGATGGATGCCGGACTGGCTTTGATGCGCAGCGTATTGAGCAGGCCGTGGCGGCGGCGGCTAAGGCAGCAGACGTCGACGATGCGGCCTGGTGCGCGCAGGTCGCTGAGCGCGTTGCCCTGCGGCTGGCCGATCGTCCGGAAGTGGCTATCAGTGAGATTCAGTGTGCGGTAGAAGAGACGCTGATGGCGGGCCCTTACCCGCAACTGGCGCGCGCCTGGATTGAGTACCGTCACGATCGCGATGTCGCCCGCGATCGTCAGAGCCAGTTACATCACGCCATTCGCGGTCTGGTCGATCAGACTAACGCGGCGCTGCTGAACGAGAATGCCAATAAAGACAGCAAAGTGATCCCGACACAGCGCGATCTGCTGGCCGGGATCGTGGCGAAGCACTACGCACAGCAGCAGATCCTGCCGCGCGATATCGTCCTGGCGCATGAGCGCGGTGAGATCCACTATCACGATCTCGACTATTCGCCCTTCTTCCCGATGTTCAACTGCATGCTGATCGATCTTAAAGGCATGCTGACCAATGGTTTCAAAATGGGCAATGCTGAGATCGAGCCACCGAAGTCGATCGCCACCGCCACCGCCGTGACGGCGCAGATCATCGCGCAGGTTGCCAGCCACATTTACGGCGGCACCACCATTAACCGCATTGATGAAGTGCTGGCCCCGTTTGTTGAGCAGAGCTATGCCCGGCATCTGGCCATTGCTGAACAGTGGCAGATCCCGCAGTCAGAGCGTTATGCGCGCCAGCGGACGGAGAAGGAGTGCTACGACGCCTTTCAGTCACTGGAGTATGAGGTGAATACCCTGCACACCGCCAACGGCCAGACGCCGTTTGTCACTTTTGGTTTCGGTCTGGGGACTGACTGGGCGGCCCGGCTGATCCAGCAGTCGATTCTGCGTAACCGGCTGGCCGGACTGGGCAAAAATCGCAAAACGGCGGTGTTTCCTAAACTGGTGTTCAGCATTCGTGAAGGCGTTAACCGCCGGGCGGGCGACGTCAATTACGACATTAAGCAACTGGCGCTGGAATGCGCCAGCAAGCGGATGTATCCCGACATCCTCAATTACGATCAGGTGGTGAAAGTCACCGGCTCGTTCAAAACCCCGATGGGCTGCCGCAGCTTCCTGGGCGTTTATGAAGAGAATGGCGAGCAGATCCATGAAGGCCGCAACAACATTGGCGTGATCAGCCTGAACCTGCCGCGCATCGCGCTGGAAGCAGCGGGCGATGAAGCGCGTTTCTGGACGCTGCTCGATGCGCGCCTGCTGCTGGCTAAGCGGGCGCTGATGACGCGGGTGGCGCGCCTGGAGAAGACCAAAGCACGCGTCGCGCCCATCCTCTACATGGAAGGGGCCTGTGGCGTCCGGCTGAAGGCCGATGATGAGGTGGGGCCGATTTTCCGCAATGGGCGTGCGTCACTGTCGCTGGGCTACATCGGCCTGCACGAAACCCTGAATGCGCTCAGCGGCGGTCACCAGCACCCCTATGATGACGCGGCACTGCGCGCTAAAGGCGTGGAGATCATTGCGTATATGCGCGAGGCAACCGAGCGCTGGAAAGCAGAAACAGGCTACGGTTTCAGCCTTTACAGCACGCCGAGCGAGAATCTGTGCGACCGCTTCTGTCGTCTTGATGCAGCGCAGTTTGGTCTGGTGCCGGGTGTCACCGACAAGGGCTATTACACCAACAGCTTCCACCTCGACGTTGAGAAGAAAGTGAATCCCTATGACAAGATCGACTTTGAAGCACCCTATCCGCCGCTGGCGAATGGCGGATTCATCTGTTACGGCGAATACCCGAACGTGCAGCACAACCTCAAGGCGCTGGAGGATGTCTGGGATTACAGCTACGACCGCGTGCCCTATTACGGCACCAATACGCCGATTGATGAGTGCTATGAGTGCGGGTTCAATGGCGAGTTCACCTGTACCAGCCGTGGTTTCACCTGCCCGAATTGCGGCAACCATGACCCGGCGCGCGTCTCTGTGACACGGCGGGTCTGCGGCTATCTGGGCAGCCCGGATGCCCGGCCTTTTAACGCCGGTAAGCAGCAGGAAGTACAGCGTCGGGTGAAACATCTGGCAGAAGGACCGCTGGGATGATGCATATCCATCGCTACTACGATGTGGATATCGTTAATGGCCCCGGCACCCGCTGCACGCTGTTTGTTGCCGGTTGCGAACATCAGTGCCGTGGCTGCTACAACCAGAGCACCTGGCGTACTGATTCCGGCGAGCCCTTTACGCTGGCGATGGAGGAGCAACTGCTGGCGGATTTGCAGGACACACGCATTCCGCGCCAGGGATTGTCGCTGAGCGGCGGCGATCCGCTGCATCCGCACAACGTACCGCACATTCGTCGGCTGGTGAAACGGGTGCGGCAGACGTGCCCCGGTAAAGATATCTGGCTCTGGACCGGCTACCGGATGCAGGAGCTGAATGCGGCGCAGCGTGCCGTGCTGATCTATCTCGATGTGCTGATCGATGGCCGCTTTGTTGAAGAGGAGAAGGATGCCACGCTGCAATGGCGCGGCAGCCGCAATCAGATTATCTGGCAGTTACGCTGAATGACGCGGGATGTCGCCCGACTCAATGATGTTGACGCTCTCACCCCCCGGCGTGAACGCCTGCTCATGCAGACAGCGTGCCACGTCGCGTGCGTGGACCGCCCGCCAGTTGCCTGGCAAAAGCGAGAACAGCGGCCCCGCCAGGCTTTCACCCCGGCGTGTCTGCGCACGATCCCCCAGCAGCAGTGACGGCCGCACCAGCGTCAGACGCGGCCAGCCCTGATGACGCAGGGCATTTTCCATTTCGCCTTTGACGCGATTATACAAAAACGGCGAGTGACGGCTGGCACCGTGTGCGCTGACGACCAGCATCTGCTTCGCCCCCAGACGTAACCCGCTTAGTCCGCTGTCCACAACCAGGGTGTAATCGACGTGGATAAAGGCCTGTTTGCTGCCCGCCTGCCTGCGCGTAGTGCCCAGACAGCAGAATACCGTGTCCAGCGAGCTTTGCAGCGGCCCCAGCACATCCGTAAGATCGGCTTCAACCGGATTGACCACTTTGCGCATCGCGGGCAGTGGCCGACGGGTGGGCGCGATGATTTCATCAACGCGTGGATCCTCAATCAGTAAGCGCAGCAGATGCGACCCGACTAAGCCGGTGGCACCGGTCAGTAATACGCGATTCATCTCAGATTCGTCCTTATTTCACTGCTGACAGCTTAAAAGATAGCTGATCTTAACGGGCTGGCTTGCGTTCTCACGCTCAGCGACCAGGCTTACAGCGTTAACCTGAAAGCGCGCCTCGCGCTCCACATATTTAAGGAGGAAAAAAGATGAGCAAGAAAGTTGCGGTTTTGATTACCGATGAATTTGAAGACTCAGAATTTACCTCACCTGCGGAAGCCTACAAAGGCGCTGGTTTTGAGGTGGTGACCATTGAGAAACAGGCCGGTAATGTCATAAAGGGCAAGAAAGGCGAAGCGGAAGTGACCATCGATCGCAGCATTGATGACGTCAGCCCGGCAGAATTTGATGCCCTGCTGCTGCCAGGCGGCCATTCGCCAGACGCCCTGCGCGGTGACGATCGTTTCGTCGCCTTTACCAAAGAGTTTGTCGCCAGCGGCAAACCGATCTTTGCCATCTGCCACGGTCCACAGCTGCTGATTAGCGCGAATGGCGTGCGCGGTCGCAAGATGACCACCGTTAAAGCCGTTGCCATTGACCTGATCAATGCCGGTGCTGACTTCCATGACAAGGAAGTGGTGGTGGACGGCGATAAGCTGGTCACCAGCCGGACGCCGGACGATTTACCCGCCTTTAATCGTGAATCCCTGCGGATCCTCGAAGCGCTGTAAACCCGCTACGCTACGCCCTTTTCTGCTGAAAGGGGCGTGGTTATTTCTCCCGCTGCCAGGCAATTTTTTTGCCGAATCCCAGCGCATTATCCGTCATCTTTACCTCATCCAGCACAATCTCCCACAGCGGAGCCGACACCTTGCGTGAGATCGGAAAACGTTTTTGATAGGCGGCTCGGGCACGCTGCTCTGTTGCCTCCTCCAGCCGTTTAACCCGGCCACGATACTGCACCCCTTTAATCAGCAGCACGCTGCGGGGCTGGCCATTGATGGTGCCCGCAACCTGCGGATTCTGCGCCATCAGTTCACCGTGGCGGGTATCGGGTTCGGTCATGATCCAGAAGACCATCTGCGTTTCATCAAAGACGTAGTAGCAGTTAGCGCACCAGAGTTGATCGCCGGCGGTACAGCAGAGTGAAAGCACATGCTGCTTTCTGAGGTAGCGAACCAGATGGGCGTGATCGGACAAGATAAACTCCTGGCGGTGCACCGGAACGTGAAGCACGCTACACTGCACGGCACCTTTTTTTGGGAAATGATTGCGATGAAGCAGTGGCAACTCTACATCGTCCGGACGGCGAAAGGGAGCCTGTACACCGGTATTACCACGGATGTGTTGCGCCGGTTTGCTGAGCACCAGAGCGGACGCGGCGCCCGTGCGCTGCGCGGCAAAGGTCCGCTGGACCTGGTGTTTCACTGTGAGGCGGGCGATCGCGCCAGCGCCTCCAGACTGGAGTATCAGGTTAAACAACTGACCCGTCAGCAGAAGTTACTGCTGGTGGCGGGTCAACCGCTCAGTCTGGAGAGCTGGCTGGGTATTACGGCTGCCGATTAAAGGGTTCGGCGTAGTCGATCTGCCCTTCCGCGCCGTCACAGGCATTGTCCGCCAGACGATAGACCTGGAACGTTGCCTCTGTTCCCGGCCAGCGACTGCGCAGGCCGTGGCGTGCCGCCGGTTCAAAACCAAACCGGTTGAACAGCGCCGGATCGCCCAGCACCACAACCGCGCTGTAGCCAAATTCATTGAGCGTATCCAGCCCCTCATAAATCAGCTTGCTGGCAATGCCCTGACCGCGCAGCGTCTCATCAACAGCCAGCGGTGCCAGGGCAACCCAGCCGCGATCGTCTCCCTGGACGCTGACCGGACTGAAGGCGGCATAACCCAGCACCTGTCCCTCGTCATCCGTGGCGACCACGCCTAAGGTCAGCAGGCCATCTTCACGCAGTGCCTGAGTCAGTTCCGCCTCGGCTGGACGGCTGAAGCAGCGTCTGAGCAGCGCGTCGATGCCTGCAGCATCAACACCAATTTCGCTACGGATCAACATGCGGCACCCGCGCGCGCCTGTGCGGCCTTCGCGTCCTGTTTCATGCCAGCGTCGACAAATGCCGCCATCTGCTCAATAGCCGTGCGTAACGCGGTGGGCATAGCCTCGGGTTCAATAGCATCCATTACGTTCTTCACCTCAAGTCCCAGTTCTGTGTCACCTTCAATCACCAGACGGCGTTGAAAGAACAGCATGTCGGGATCTGCTTTACGTGCTGCCACCAGCAACAGATCATTGGCATTGCCCCGAAACCAGACATCCGCTTCGGACTGTTGCAATACCGCCAGTCGGCCATCCTGCAGCGTGGTTATCCATTGCAGATTGAGATCGGCAATCCCGATACCCAGCAGGCGACCGTTCAGAAAGTCTAACTCACCTTCAGCCAAAGCATGGCGAAATTGCCAGTTTAAGAGTTGTTGCAAAAGCAACTTTTTGACCGGGAATGGGGTAAGCGCTGCGGGTAACCCTAAGATTTTAGGACCGTTTTTCACACAATGGGCATGTATCCGCTTTAACACTTTCTTCCCTCCCTTCAGAAAATTTTACGTATATTGCCATATCCTTTTCGGCGCGCCTCCTCTGAGATCAATAAAAACCGCCGCGATGAAGGAAAAAAAGCGCCGCCAGGGCGGATGAACTGGAATTTCACTGCCCCAAATCAACACGCTCACCGGACCAGATGCCTAGACTCGACGCCCATCGCATGTTGAGAGGAACACCTATGGAACTGCTCTGCCCGGCTGGAAACTTACCCGCAGTGCGCACCGCCACAGAGAATGGCGCGGATGCGGTCTATGTGGGACTGAAGGATGACACCAACGCCCGTCATTTTGCAGGCCTGAACTTCACCGATAAAAAGCTGGCTGAAGCGGCGCGCTATCTGCATCAGCATCGCCGCAAACTGCATGTGGCGATCAATACCTTTGCCCACCCGGATGGCATGGGACGCTGGCAGCGGGCGATTGATGTCGCGGCGCAAAACGGGGCCGACGCACTGATTCTGGCCGATATTGCCACGCTGGAGTATGCCGCGAAGAACTATCCCGCGGTTGAACGTCATCTTTCTGTGCAGGCTTCGGCGACCAATCTGGAGGCGATTCGTTTTTATCATCGCCACTTCAGTCTGCAGCGGGTCGTGCTGCCACGCGTGCTGTCGATTCATCAGGTTAAGCAGCTGGCACGCGGCACGCCGGTACCGCTGGAGGTGTTCGCCTTTGGCAGCCTGTGCATTATGGCGGAAGGCCGCTGCTACCTCTCTTCCTGGCTGACCGGCGAGTCGCCCAACAGCGCAGGTGCCTGCTCCCCGGCAAAATTTGTACGCTGGCAGCAGACGCCGCAGGGCATGGAGTCACGTCTTAATGAAGTGCTGATTGATCGCTACGCCGCTGATGAAAGCGCGGGTTATCCGACGCTCTGCAAAGGCCGGTATGAGGTCAACCATCAGCGTTATCACGTACTGGAAGAACCCACCAGCCTCAACACCCTGGCACTGCTGCCGGAGCTGCTGCGGGCAGGCATCGCCTCGGTGAAAATCGAAGGCCGGCAGCGCAGCCCCGCCTACGTTGCTGATGTGGCACGCGTCTGGCGTCAGGCAATCGATCGCTGCAAGGCGCAGCCGGACCGGTTTGACGTCGAACCACAGTGGATGAAGACGCTGGGCGATCTCTCTGAAGGCACGCAAACCACGCTGGGTGCTTATCACCGTGAATGGCAATAAGGAGTCATGATGCAATATGCCCTTGGGCCGGTACTCTGGTACTGGCCGAACGATACGCTGGAAGATTTTTATCAGCAGGCTGCCCGCAGTAGCGCGGATATTATCTACCTCGGCGAAGCGGTGTGCAGTAAACGCCGCGCCACACCCTATGCCCGCTGGATGGCGCTGGCGCGTGACGTGGCAGCCAGCGGCAAGCAGGTGGTACTCAGCACGCTGGCGCTGCTGCAATCCCCTTCTGAACTGAAAGAGCTGCAGCGCTACGTAGAGAACGGCGAGTTCCTGATTGAAGCCAATGACATCGGCACGGTCAATATGGCCGCAGAGCGCCATCTGCCCTTTGTCGCGGGCCCGACGCTGAATGTCTATAACGCGGACACGCTGCAGCTGCTGGTCAAAGAAGGCATGACGCGCTGGTGTATGCCGGTAGAGATGTCGCGTGACTGGCTGCTTCAGCTGCTGGCGCAGTGTGAAACCCGGGGTATCCGTCAGCAGTTTGAGGTGGAAGTGCTGGGCTACGGTCATCTGCCGCTGGCGCTCTCCGCACGCTGTTTCACTGCCCGCTCGGAAAACCGTGCGAAAGATGACTGCGAAACCTGCTGCATTCACTATCCGACAGGCCGCCGCGTCAACTCTCAGGAGGGGCAGCAGGTGTTCGTCCTCAATGGCATTCAGACCATGAGCGGCTACTGCTACAACCTGGGTAACGATCTGGCAGGGATGCATGGCAACGTCGACTGTGTCCGGCTCTCACCACAGGACAGCGCGACGCTGGCGGAAATCGACCGTTTCCGTGCGAATGAAAACGGTCAGGCGCCGTTAATGGTCGCGAAAGGCAGCGATTGTAACGGTTACTGGCGTAAACTGGCGGGCATGACGCTGGCATCCTGAATAAAAGCACATACCGGCTATATTCCTGCTGAGGTTAGCAGTTTTAATATAAGGAATGATGCGTAATACTAAATGGTGCAGGTTTTACGCCTGCGCCATACAACGGGAGTAGTCATGTCTGATAAAAAACCTCTTCGCCTGTCCGTGCTGGATCTTGCGCCGATTCCACAGGGCGCGACCGCACGGGATGCGTTCCACAATTCACTGGCGCTGGCGCGTCAGGCTGAAAAACTGGGCTTTGAACGCTACTGGCTGGCTGAACATCACAACATGACAGGGATTGCCAGTGCTGCGACGTCGGTGCTGATCGGCTATCTGGCGGCGAACACAGAGACCCTGAAGCTGGGCTCCGGCGGCATTATGCTGCCGAACCATGCGCCGCTGGTGATCGCTGAGCAGTTTGGCACCCTGGCCTCTCTCTATCCTGGTCGTATCGATCTCGGTTTAGGTCGCGCGCCGGGTTCTGACCAGCGCACGATGATGGCGCTGCGCCGTCATCAGGCCAGCATGCACGCCGACACCTTCCCCGAAGATGTGGCTGAACTGATTAACTGGTTTGATGCTGATGCAGATACGCAGCTGCCGGTTCAGCCGGTGCCGGGTCTGGGCCTGAAGATCCCGGTCTGGCTGCTTGGCTCCAGCCTCTACAGCGCGCAGCTGTCCGCAAAAATGGGCCTGCCGTTCGCCTTTGCCTCCCATTTCGCGCCTGACCAGCTGTTCCAGGCGCTGCACGTCTACCGTGAGAATTTCCAGCCCTCGGCGCGTCTCGATAAGCCGTATGCCACGGTCTGCATTAACGTGGTTGCCGCTGACAATGAGCGTGATGCGCGCTTCCTGTTTACCTCGCAACAGCAGCAGTTCATTAACCTGCGCCGCGGCAAGCCTGGCCCGTTACCGGCACCGGTTGAGAACATGGATAATCTCTGGTCGCCGTCAGAGCAGTATGGCGTACAGCAGGCACTCAGCATGTCGCTGGTCGGCGATACCGATAAGGTGCGTCATGGCCTGGCCTCGCTGATGCGTGAAACGCAGGCGGATGAAATCATGGTTAACGGCCAGATTTTTGACTGCGAAGCGCGTCTGCGCTCCTTCGCCATCGCGATGGACGCAGCAAACAGCCTCTAATCAGTTTTGCGGTGGGCGGATGATCTCCGTGCTCACCGCCAGCTGACGATTATCTCTGGCCGGAGATTGCCCGTACAGGCGGCGATACTCCCGGCTGAACTGTGAGGCGCTCTGATACCCTACCCGATAGCCTGCCGTTCCGGCATCCAGCTTTTCCACCATCATCAGACGTCGCGCCTCATTCAATCGCAGTTGTTTCTGGTATTGCATCGGCGTCATGGCCGTAACGGCTTTGAAGTGATGATGCAGCGAAGAGATGCTCATGCCGACACTGCTGGCGAGCTGGTCGATCTTCAATGGCTGATGAAAATTTTCCCGCAGCCAGCGAGCAGCCTGCGCGACCCGGTTGCCCGGACGCTCAGCCAGCGCCATATTAAGTATGCGTGAGCCTTCCGGCCCGGTCAGCAGTCGGTAGAAAATCTCCTGCTCAATCAGCGGAGCCAGCGCCTCAATATCTTCCGGGTGGTCAAGCAGGCGCACCAGTCGGATCACCGCGTCCACCAGCAGCGGTGAGACCTTATGCACTGCGACGCCGCGTTCATTGCCTGCTGTCGCCAGCGGCAGCGTCGGAGGAAACTGTTCAAGGTAGCGCATGAGCCGGGATTCATTGATGGCGATACCTATCCCAAGGTTAGGCTTGTCCGGCGTGGCGACGGTGACGCACGCCCGCACCGGCATATCCAGCGTCACCAGCAGCAGATCGCCCGGTCCATAGTGCAGGACCTCATCCCCCATATGCAGCGCTTTACTGCCCTGGGCTACCAGCGCAAAACTGGCCCATTGAGCAAAGTGCATCGGCTCAGTGGGGGCTGAAACCCGGCCAAAAAACAGGCAATCAATGGCACTTGAATGCCGGCCATCCTCGGGTGCATGACGGGCAATTAACTGTGCCAGCGCCTGCCACTTGTCACTCTCTGTCATTACATTCTCCCCTTCCGCTCGCTGTGCCGATATTACCTGACGCCAGACGAAATGCCTGTCCTGTTGCAGCACTTTTGCAGGATCGTGCAAAAAGCTTGCAGGATTGCGCTACCCGCTTTTCGTCACCTGCGCGCATAGTCTTTCGACGCAATCATTACGGCGGAGAATGACATAATGAAAGCACTGCAGAACAAAATCGCCCTGGTGACAGGGGCCTCAAAAGGGATTGGTGCGGCGATTGCCATCGCGTTTGCCGCAGCGGGCGCACGGGTCGTGGTTAATTACCACCAGGATGAGGTGGGAGCGGCTGACGTGGTCAGTGATATCGCCACCCTGGGCAGTGAAGCCGTGGCGGTACAGGCAGACATCTCTCTTCTGCGGGATGTGGAGCGGCTGTTCACAACCACTGTGGACTGTTTCGGTGCTCCCGACATTGTGGTGAATAATGCGGGCAGCTTTCATCACGGCGAGTTTGCGGCGCTCACGCTGGAGGAGATGCAGCAGCAGATTAACGTTAACCTGCTCGGCACGCTGCTGGTCTGTCAGCAGGCCATTCGTCACTTCCCCGCGCACGGCGGCAGTATCATCAACCTCAGCGCCCTGAACAGCAAAAACAGCACGCCGGGTTCCGTCCTCTGGGCAGCAACGAAAGGCGCGGTGGATACGCTGACTCAGGGACTGGCACGCGAACTGGGCCCAATAAATATCCGGGTTAATGCCCTGGCTCCCGGCATGATCCTGACCGAGGGATTACTGGCTGCGAAGAGGATGAGTCCGCAGCTCAAGGCGCAACTGCTGGCTGCCACACCGCTGGGGCGTTTTGGTCTTCCGGAGGATGTGGCGCAGGTTGCGCTGTTTCTGGCATCGGAGGAGTCCGCTTACGTCAGCGGGGAGCGCGTCATGATCAGTGGCGGTGCCTGACGGCCATAAAAAAAGGGAAGCCAGTGGCTTCCCTTTTCGTTACGACGCGAAGTCGTTATGCATCACGACGACGTGGAGCGGCAGCGCCCTCTTCACGACGTGGACCACGACCGCCTTCACGGTTGAAGCTGCGACCGCCTTCACGACCACCTTCACGGCGCTCTGAAGAGAAGCGACGACCACCTTCACGGTTGCCAGCGCCTGGACCATTGCGACGATCACCACCGGCCGGACGACGGTCACCACGACCTTCGTTTGGCTGTGCATCACCCAGCAGCTGCATATTCATAGGTTTGTTCAGAATACGCGTACGGGTGAAGTGCTGCAGCACATCGCCTGGCATGCCTTTCGGCAGCTCGATAGTCGAGTGGTTACCGAACAGCTTGATGTTACCGATGTAACGGCTGCTGATGTCGCCTTCGTTAGCGATAGCGCCAACGATGTGACGAACTTCAACACCATCATCACGGCCAACTTCAATGCGGTACAGCTGCATTTCGCCAACGTCACGACGTTCACGACGTGGACGATCGCCATCACGGCTTTCACGTTGACCACGAGAGTCACCACGCGCTTCACGGCTGTCACGACGGCCATCACGGTCATCACGATCGCGGTATTCGCGACGTGCCGGACGCGGCGCTTCTGGTGGCAGAATCAGAGGACGTTCGCCCTGTGCCATCTTCAGCAGTGCGGCTGCCAGCGTTTCCAGATCCAGCTCATCTTCAGGCTGCATTTTCGTCAGCAGAGCGCGGTACTGATCCAGATCGCTGCTTTCCAGCTGCTGCTGAACTTTCGCGGCAAACTTGGCCAGACGACGCTCACCCAGCAGTTCTGCGTTAGGCAGTTCGACTTCAGGGATGGTCAGCTTCATTGTACGTTCGATATTGCGCAGCAGACGACGCTCGCGGTTCTCAACGAACAGCAGCGCACGGCCAGCACGACCTGCACGACCGGTACGGCCGATACGGTGAACGTAAGATTCTGCATCCATCGGGATGTCGTAGTTTACAACCAGGCTGATACGCTCAACGTCCAGACCACGGGCCGCAACGTCGGTTGCAATCAGGATGTCCAGACGACCATCTTTCAGGCGCTCCAGCGTCTGCTCACGCAGTGCCTGGTTCATATCACCGTTCAGTGCAGCGCTGTTGTAGCCACTGCGCTCCAGCGCTTCTGCCACTTCCAGCGTTGCGTTTTTAGTACGCACGAAGATGATGGCAGCATCAAAGTCTTCTGCTTCCAGGAAGCGAACCAGTGCGTCTGTTTTACGACCGTAAGCGGTCCAGTAGCTCTGGCTGATGTCAGGGCGCGTCGTCATGCTTGACTGAATACGCACTTCCTGTGGATCTTTCATGAAGCGTTTAGTAATACGACGAATCGCTTCCGGCATGGTGGCAGAGAACAGCGCCGTCTGATGACCGGCTGGAATCTGCGCCATGATGGTTTCAACATCTTCGATGAAGCCCATACGCAGCATTTCGTCGGCTTCGTCCAGCACCAGGCCGCGCAGGTTAGAAAGGTCTAACGTGCCGCGTTTCAGATGGTCAAGCAGACGACCAGGGGTACCCACAACAACCTGTGGTCCCTGACGCAGTGCACGCAGCTGCACGTCATAGCGCTGGCCGCCGTACAGGGCAACCACGTTCAGGCCGCGCATGTGTTTAGAGAATTCAGTTACTGCTTCAGCAACCTGTACCGCCAGTTCGCGGGTAGGTGCCAGCACCAGAATCTGTGGTGCTTTAACAGTCGGGTCAATGTTGTTTAACAGCGGCAGAGAGAATGCCGCAGTTTTACCACTCCCGGTCTGCGCCATACCTAATACGTCACGGCCCGCCAGCAGGTGAGGAATACACTCAGCCTGGATTGGGGATGGCTTTACGTAGCCCATGCCATTCAGTGATTCAAGGATGTCGGCGTTCAGGCCAAGGTCAGCAAAAGTGGTTTGAATATCAGTCATGTAGTACACGTGCCTCTTAGATTTCGGCGGCCAGTCTACATAACTCGTCGTGAAAACTTTCAGTCATTTTCATCAAAAAGTGTGAACCGGCTCAAATTAGAAGTTTTGACGAACAGAAAAGCCCTCATCCCTTAAGATGATGACTTAACAGGTTTTACAGGCAAAATAAGTTCGTCAGCTATTGCTGGTCAGATTCTGATAAATCGTCTTGTGCCTGGCCGAGTTGCGCCAGTTCCAACAATGCGTATCGGTGTTCAACAAAGTTGTTGACGTTGTTGGCCACCGCCAGTTTGAACAACGCTTTCGCGTCGTCCTTCTCCCCCAGACTTAGGTAGTACTTACCTAAATAGAAGTTGGTTTCACTGAGATGTTCAGCGAGCGAGGTGTTATCCGTTGCGTCCGCCTTGAGACTTTCCATCAACGTTTTCTCGTTGATATCTCCAAGGTAGAACTCGACAATATTCCATCCCCATTGGTCTCTGACCGCTTTGTCGTGGCGCTGTTGAAGCGCAACTTTTGCCTTGTCGACGTCCATCTCACGTTCAACGAGATAGAGCCACAGGCTGCGGAAAGGATCGTTAGGATCGTCTTGATAAAACGCCAGCAGATCATCTTGCGCTAACTTGTATCGACCGCCGTAATAGAGGGCGATACCACGGTTTAAATGCGCATAGTTGTAAGTTGGATCAAGCTCAAGTACAGAATCAAACGCTTCATAGGCGGCATCAAAGTTGCCCGCCTGCGTTAAATATATGCCTAAGTAGTTAAACACCTCGGGCATATCTGGTCTTATAGACAGCGCTTGCGAAAAATCGTTCCGCGCTAATGCCCGCAGACCTAAACTATCATACAACACTCCGCGCTCATATAACAGCTGTGCGCGTTCATCATCGGTGAGAGCGCGACTGGCAAGAATTTGTTCCATGCGCGCCAGTATCACTTCCTGCTGCAGTGTGGGCTGTAAAGGCACTGCAAGAACTTCGTTCTTACGCCAATTGGAGTTGCTGCATCCTGCCAGCGTCAAAGCTGTCGCAACAAAACACCAGCGCAGAAAAGGCTTCATTTCCCACTCCCGAATACAAACATTGGGATAACCATCCTGTCATCCGCCTGCTGTGCACAAGGATTCCCGCCCTCGCGATGATACAAACGCCCCTCTCTGCCAGGCAAAGAGGGGCAAATCAGCAACGACTTATTCAGCGTCAGGCGTGCTCACCGCTGCAGCTTCTTCAGTCTGCGGCTTAGATTCTGTCGCTTCTTTGATGCTCAGACGTACGCGGCCCTGGCGATCAACTTCCATCACCTTAACCGGTACTTCCTGACCCATCTGCAGGTAGTCAGTCACTTTCTCAACGCGCTTATCAGCGATTTGTGAAATGTGAACCAGACCTTCTTTACCGCCGCCGATGGCAACGAAGGCACCGAAGTCAACGATGCGGGTCACTTTACCACTGTAAATGCGGCCCACTTCGATCTCTGCCGTGATCTCTTCGATACGACGAATCGCTTCTTTCGCTTTCAGACCATCGGTCGCAGCGATTTTCACGGTGCCGTCATCTTCGATTTCGATGGTTGTGCCCGTCTCTTCGGTCAGCGCACGAATCACTGAGCCGCCTTTACCGATCACATCTTTGATCTTGTCAGAGCTGATCTTGATGGTGTAAATACGTGGTGCAAATTCAGAAATCTCGGTACGCGGAGTGCTGATAGCCTGTTCCATCACGCCCAGAATGTGCAGACGCGCACCCTTGGCCTGGTTCAGCGCTTCCTGCATGATTTCACGCGTGATGCCTTCGATTTTGATGTCCATCTGCAGCGCGGTGATACCTTCACGGCTACCGGCTACTTTGAAGTCCATGTCGCCCAGGTGATCTTCATCGCCCAGGATGTCAGACAGAACCACAAACTTCTCATCTTCTTTCACCAGACCCATTGCGATACCCGCAACGGCGGCTTTGATTGGCACACCAGCATCCATCAGCGCCAGTGAGGCACCGCAGACAGAGGCCATTGAAGAAGAGCCGTTAGATTCGGTGATTTCAGACACCACGCGAACGGTGTAAGGGAAATCTTCCGCTTTAGGCATTACCGCTAACACGCCGCGCTTCGCCAGACGACCGTGACCGATCTCACGACGCTTCGGCGAACCAACCATGCCGGTTTCGCCGACAGAGTAGGGAGGGAAGTTGTAATGGAACAGGAAGCTGTCGGTACGTTCGCCCATCAGCTCATCCAGGTTCTGCGCATCGCGGGTGGTACCCAGCGTTGCCGTTACCAGTGCCTGCGTCTCACCACGGGTGAACAGTGATGAACCGTGCGTACGTGGCAGCACGCCAGTACGAACGTCCAGACCGCGGATCATATCTTTTTCACGACCATCGATGCGTGGCTCGCCATTCAGGATGCGGGTACGAACGACGTTCTTCTCAAGGCTGTGAACGATATCGCCAATTTCAGCGCTGTCCAGGGTTTCATCTTCAGCCAGCAGTGCAGCAATGGTTTCGTCTTTGATGACGCCAACCTGCGTGTAACGC
Source organism: Pantoea sp. GD03673 (assembly GCF_029844725.1). Lineage (GTDB taxonomy): Bacteria > Pseudomonadota > Gammaproteobacteria > Enterobacterales > Enterobacteriaceae > Pantoea. Next base: position 222,047 of record NZ_JAOCKJ010000005.1, on the reverse strand, counting down.
TCCTGCTTGTCAGTGATGCGGTAAGCATCGCTGATGCGCGATTCTGCCAGGGCAGCAACGCGGGAAATCAGCGGGGTGTTAGCCGCTTCTGGCTGCCAGTCCCAGCGTGGTTTGCCGGCTTCAGCAACCAGCGCATTGATGTTTTCGATAACGATCTGCTGCTGGTCGTGACCAAAGACCACCGCACCCAACATCTGCTCTTCTGACAGGATCTCAGCTTCAGATTCAACCATCAGCACGGCATTCTGCGTACCGGCAACCACCAGATCCAGACGAGACTGTTTCAGCTCATCTGCGGTTGGGTTCAGGACATATTGATCGTTGATGTAGCCAACGCGTGCAGAACCAATTGGGCCATTGAAAGGCAGACCTGAAAGAGACAGTGCCGCAGAGGCACCGATCATCGCAACGATGTCCGGGTGAACCTGTGGGTTAACAGAAACCACGGTTGCAATAACCTGAACTTCGTTAACAAAACCTTCCGGGAACAGCGGACGAATCGGGCGGTCAATCAGACGCGCAATCAGCGTTTCGCCTTCGCTTGGACGGCCTTCACGACGGAAGAAGCTGCCTGGGATACGACCAGCAGCGTAGGTACGCTCCTGATAGTTTACGGTCAGCGGGAAGAAGTCCTGACCAGGTTTAGATTTTTTCTGACCTACGACAGTGACGAACACTGCGGTATCGTCCATGCTCACCATGACAGCGGCTGTCGCCTGGCGAGCCATCATGCCGGTTTCCAGCGTGACGGTATGTTGACCATATTGGAATTTGCGTACGATCGGATTCAGCAAAATCAAAGTCCTTAACTTCGGGGCAGGGCTATCTGTAGCCCGCCATTGATTACCAACCTTCAGTTGCATCCTCGCGACTAATGACAACCCTCGACCGCCCCTGCGGTAAAGCCTCTCATTAGCCGCGCGAAATTCTGCAAACTAAAGATCACACTAAGCAACAATACATCAGTTTGGCCCGGATTGCTGCCGATTGCTCGAAAAAAGGGGCCATAAAGGCCCCCTCTTCACGAAACTCGCACAAATCTGATCGTTAGCTGCACACAGTGCAAATGCCCGCATAATGCCCCGACGATCAGATTCTTCAGACTTAGCGACGCAGACCGAGACTTTCGATCAGGCTGCTGTAGCGTGCAACGTCTTTACGCTTCAGGTAGTCCAGCAGCTTACGACGCTGAGATACCATGCGCAGCAGACCGCGGCGGCTGTGGTGGTCTTTTTTGTGCTCAGAGAAGTGACCCTGCAGATGGGTAATCTGCGCGGTCAGCAGGGCAACCTGAACTTCAGTTGAACCGCTGTCGTTTGCACCACGACCATATTTAGCAACGATCTCTGCTTTAGCTTCTACGCTTAGAGACATAATAAACTCCAGTAATAAATGAATGTATGGGTGCCGATCTCTAATTCAGCATCCCGCTTTAAAGCCGCGCTATTCTACTCTGCGCCCGATAGCAACGCAAATGCCCCATCAGCGAAAAGTGAACGCCCGGCTCAATCCTGATACTCGACCACTAAACGCCGTGGCGCAAGGCGGCCATCATCGGCGATTTCTGCCATACCGATAAATTTACGCGCGTCACCTTCCGATACTCTGACCAGTCCCTGCGCAGGTGCGTTACTGGCCTGCACCGGCTGTCCCAGGCGGAAGAAATTAGCTACCGCAGGCGGGATATTCACTTCAGGGAAGTCAGAGGCGGGACTGTCCATCGGCAACAACAGCGGATCGAGCTGCGTTTCCAGTGGGATACCCGCTTCAGTGGCTTCCGTCAGCAGGCTATTGAGCTGTTCCAGCGTCACCATCCGCTCATACGGATAACGGGCAACCTGCACACGACGCAGCATGGTTACATGCGCACCGCATCCCAGCTTTTCGCCCAGGTCATCGATGATGGTACGGATATAGGTGCCCTTGGAGCAGTGGATTTCCAGCTCCAGCTCATTATCCTGCCAGCGAATAAACTGCAGTTCATAGACCGTAATCGGGCGGGGTTCACGCTCAATCACAATGCCCTGACGCGCATATTCATACAGCGGACGCCCCTGATGCTTCAGCGCCGAAAACATGGAGGGCACCTGCAGCGTGTCGCCACGGAAACTCTCCAGGGCGTTATCCAGATCGGCCTGACTGAAGCTGACCGGACGCGTCTGCACGATGTTGCCATCGGCGTCTGACGTGTCAGTGCGCTCGCCCAGTCGGGCAATCACACGGTAGCGCTTGTCGGAATCGAGCAGATACTGCGAAAACTTGGTTGCTTCACCCAGGCAGATCGGCAACATGCCGGTGGCCAGTGGATCAAGCGCGCCGGTATGTCCTGCGCGATTAGCGTTGAAGATACGCTTCACTTTCTGCAGAACATCATTCGACGAGACGCCTTGTGGCTTATCCAGCAACAACACGCCATGGACGTCGCGACCGCGACGACGCGGACGACTCATTACGCCTCCTCGTCATCGCCAGTGGTCTCCGGACCACGGCGCTCAGCATCATTTTTCACAACGCTGGTGACGAGATTGGACATGCGCATCCCTTCCACTAACGAGTTGTCGTAGAAGAACGTCAGCTCAGGCACGATACGCAGACGCATCGCTTTACCGAGCAGAATGCGGATGTAACCTGAGGCTTCTTTCAGCGCTTTCAGGCCGTTCTTAATCGCATCTTCATCTTTGTCGTTGAGGAACGTCACGAACACTTTTGCGTAAGCGAGATCGCGTGACACTTCAACACCCGATACGGTGACCATCATGCCAAGACGGGGATCTTTGATCTCACGCTGCAGGATCATCGCTATCTCTTTTTGCAGCTCTTGTGACACGCGCTGCGGGCGACCAAATTCTTTCGCCATCATTATTTCTCCCAAATAATTCGGGAGGCCAGAGGCCTCCCAAATTGCAACACATCAGCAGTCTATTACTCGATGGTGCGTTTAATTTCGATGATTTCAAACACTTCGATCATATCGCCAACGCGAACGTCGTTGTAGTTCTTCACGCCGATACCACACTCCATGCCGTTACGCACTTCGTTGACGTCATCTTTGAAGCGACGCAGAGATTCCAGCTCGCCTTCATAAATCACCACGTTGTCACGCAGGACGCGGATTGGATTGTGACGTTTGATGTTACCTTCGGTCACCATACAACCGGCAATGGCGCCAAACTTCGGTGATTTGAACACGTCGCGGACCGCAGCCAGACCAATGATCTGCTGTTTGTACTCTGGTGCCAGCATACCGCTCATCGCGGCTTTCACTTCGTCAATCAGGTTATAGATGACGGAGTAGTAGCGCAGATCCAGGCTTTCTGAGTCAATGACGCGACGCGCAGAGGCATCGGCACGAACGTTGAAGCCAAGGAGGATAGCGTTAGAGGCCGCAGCCAGGGTCGCATCGGTTTCGGTAATCCCGCCCACGCCTGAACCGACAATCTTCACCTTCACTTCGTCGGTGGAGAGTTTCTGCAGGGAATCAGAGATTGCTTCCACAGAACCCTGAACGTCAGCTTTCAGAACGATGTTCAGTTCAGAAACTTCGCCTTCGGTCATGTTAGCAAACATGTTCTCAAGCTTAGATTTCTGCTGGCGAGCCAGTTTAACTTCGCGGAATTTGCCCTGACGATAGAGCGCAACTTCACGTGCTTTCTTCTCGTCACGGACCACAGTCGCTTCATCACCCGCAGCAGGGACACCGGACAGACCCAGGATCTCAACCGGGATAGAAGGACCCGCTTCCAGGACTTCGCGACCCAGTTCGTCACGCATTGCACGAACACGGCCATATTCGAAACCACAAAGGACGATATCGCCTTTGTTCAGCGTACCTTCACGTACCAGCACGGTCGCAACCGGACCACGACCTTTGTCCAGGAAGGATTCGATGACCACGCCGCTCGCCATACCTTCACGGATAGCGGTCAGTTCCAGAACTTCCGCTTGCAGCAGGATTGCATTCAACAGGTCATCAATGCCGGTACCCGCTTTCGCAGAGACATTCACGAACATGTTTTCGCCGCCCCACTCTTCCGGAATGATACCGTACTGAGTCAGTTCGTTTTTAACACGATCCGGATCCGCTTCTGGCTTATCGCACTTGTTCACTGCAACCACAACCGGCACTTTCGCGGCTTTGGCGTGCTGAATAGCTTCGATAGTCTGCGGCATCACGCCATCGTCTGCTGCCACGACCAGGATAACGATATCGGTCGCCTGCGCACCACGAGCACGCATCGCGGTAAACGCGGCGTGGCCCGGGGTATCCAGGAAGGTCACCATACCGTTGTCGGTTTCAACGTGGTAAGCACCGATGTGCTGTGTAATCCCGCCCGCTTCGCCAGAGGCGATTTTAGTGGAACGGATATAGTCCAGCAGAGACGTTTTACCGTGGTCGACGTGACCCATGATGGTGACAACCGGCGCACGAGACTCCTGTGCCGCATCGGTATCACGATCGTCCATTACCGCTTCTTCCAGCTCGTTCTCACGACGCAGGGTCACTTTGTGGCCCATCTCTTCGGCAACGAGTTGTGCAGTTTCCTGATCGATGACCTGGTTGATAGTCGCCATTGCGCCCATCTTCATCATCGCTTTAATGACCAGAGAACCTTTCACCGCCATTTTGTTCGCCAGTTCGGCTACGGTGATGGTTTCGCCAATCACAACATCGCGGTTAACGGCCTGCGCTGGCTTGTTGAAGCCCTGCTGCAGTGCGCTAGGTTTGCGATGCTTACCGCCTTTACCGCCACGAACCTGCGCACGCGCTTCTTCACGGTCAGTTTTGGCTTCAGAATGTTTATTGCCTTTTTTCGCCGGACGCGCAGCTTTAGCCGTCGTACGCGCACGCGCACGGCCTGCTTCAACCTGACGGTCGTTTTCGTCTTCTGCCTGACGGGCATGGGTCGAAGTGGTGACGTGATAGTCGCCTTTATCCTCTTCTTCCGGTTTTTCCCACTCAGCTGATTTCTCTTCAGCCAGACGGCGGGCTTCTTCGGCTACGAGGCGGGCAGCCTCTTCCAGCTTACGGCGGGCTTCTTCTTCAGCTTTACGCTTCAGTTCGGCAGCTTCAGCTTCGCGACGGGCTTTGTCTGATTGCGCAGCCCTGGTCACTTCGTCGGTAGGTTGATTTGTCACTTTGTCATTTTCCGCTGCTGCACGCTTGGCCTTATCAGCGGCTTCGCGCCTGGCTTTATCTTCGGCTTCACGTTGCGCTTTCTGTTCAGCTTCGCGACGGGCTTTTTCTTCAGCCTCGCGTTGCGCCTGCTCTTCCGCTTCACGCTGCGCCTCGGCTTCAGCTTCTGCCTGAGCTTGCTCAGCCTCTGCATCACCCTTCACATAGGTACGCTTTTTGCGGACTTCAATTTGCACCGACTTACTTTTACCCCCGGTGCCTGGAATATTCAAGGTGCTGCGCGTTTTACGCTGCAGCGTCAGCTTAGCTGAACCGACCTGACCGTGTTCGCGGTTCAGATGAGATAGTAAGGTTTCTTTCTCTTGCTGGGTTACCGCGTCGTTTTCAGACTTAGGGATCCCCGCATCAGCAAATTGCTGTACCAGGCGATCGACCGGAGTCTGAATTTCTGCGGCCAGCGATTTTACGGTTACATCTGTCATGCTGTTCCTTCCTGTTATTACGCGTCATCGCCGAACCAGCAGATATTACGTGCGGCCATAATCAGCGCGCCGGCTTGTTCATCAGACAGGCCTTCAATATCCGTCAGATCGTCAACACCTTGCTCAGCGAGATCTTCCAGCGTGCAAACGCCTTTCGACGCCAGGCGGAACGCCAGCGCACGATCGAGGCCTTCAAGATTCAGAAGATCCTGAGCGGGCTCCTGATTTCCAAGACTCTCTTCTTTCGCCAGTGCCAGGGTGGTTAACGCATTTTTTGCTCGTTCACGCAGGGCTTCAATGGTCTCTTCGTCGAGGCCGTCGACTTCCAGCAACTCGTTGATTGGCACGTATGCCAGCTCTTCCAGCGAAGAGAAGCCCTCTTCCACCAGTACGGTGGCGAACTCTTCGTCGATGTCGAGATGTTTAGTGAACATATCGATCGCTGCATGTGCTTCAGCCTGATGCTTGGCCTGCAGATCATCGACGGTCATCACGTTCAGCTCCCAGCCACTCAGCTGTGAAGCGAGACGCACGTTTTGGCCGTTACGGCCGATCGCCTGAGCCAGGTTGCCAGCTTCTACGGCGATATCCATGGTGTGATTATCTTCATCAACCACGATTGACGCCACATCGGCCGGGGCCATGGCGTTGATAACAAACTGCGCCGGATTATCGTCCCACAGCACGATATCGATACGCTCGCCGCCCAGTTCACTGGAAACGGCCTGAACACGCGCGCCGCGCATGCCCACACAGGCACCCACCGGATCAATACGTTTGTCGTTGGTTTTGACTGCAATTTTAGCGCGTGAACCCGGATCGCGGGCTGCGGCTTTAATTTCAATCAGTTCTTCGCCAATTTCTGGCACCTCAATGCGGAACAGTTCAATCAGCATTTCGGGTTTAGAACGCGTCACAAACAGCTGTGCACCACGCGCTTCCGGGCGAACAGAGTAAAGTACGCCACGAATACGGTCGCCTGGACGGAAGTTTTCACGCGGCAGCATATCTTCGCGCAGAATGACCGCTTCGGCATTGCTGCCTAAGTCGAGGGAAATGTTGTCGCGGTTAACTTTCTTCACCACGCCCGTGATAATTTCGCCTTCCTGTTCACGGAACTGGTCAACCACCATTGCGCGCTCAGCTTCGCGCACTTTTTGCACGATAACCTGCTTAGCGGTCTGGGTGGTGATACGGTCAAAGGTGACCGATTCAATCTGATCTTCGACATAATCGCCCAGATTGAATGCTTCATCTTCGAAGCGGGCCGCATCCAGCGTGATCTCGCGCGTCGGCTGTGTCACCTCTTCTACGATTTCCCAGCGGCGGAAAGTATCGAAATCACCACTGCGGCGATCAATGCTGACGCGTACTTCAATTTCCTGCTCGTACTTTTTCTTGGTCGCAGTCGCCAGCGCGCTCTCCAGCGCTTCGAAGATTTTCTCACGCGGCAGGGCTTTTTCGTTAGAAACGGCTTCTACAACAGCTAAGATCTCTTTGTTCATCCTGGTTAGCCTCAATCCGGACTTTTAAAAGTGGGGGACCAGGTTCGCTTTCTGAATATTACTCAGCGCGAACACTTCATCGCTACCCTCAACGTGCACCGTGATCATCTCGCCATCAACTGACTTGATGGTTCCCTGCCATTTACGGCGGTTCTGAACGGCCATACGCAACACCAGACTCACTTCTTCACCCATAAAACGGGTGTAGTGTTCGGCGGTGAACAGAGGACGATCGAGTCCCGGTGAAGAGACTTCAAGGTTGTAAGGTACCGTAATGGGATCTTCAACATCCATTACCGCACTTACCTGGTGGCTGACATCGGCGCAATCATCGACATTGATGCCATCTTCACTATCAATATAGATGCGCAGGATAGATGTGCGACTACGAACGAATTCGATACCAACCAGTTCGTAACCCAGCGCTTCTACGGGAGCCGATACCAACTCTGTCAATTTTTGCTCTAATGTGGACAAGCCCACCCCCAAGACATAAAAAAAGGGCCTATAGCCCAGTATTACGATTCGCTAATAACAAAAAACCCCGAATATTCGGGGCTTTTAATCACTGGACCCTGTAAACCGCATTGCGGTCCGGACTCCATCCAAAGAATTTTCTTTCAAAAAATAGCCGTGAATGCGTCCGTCGATGCATACAGTATATTTGAAAAAGAACTCAAAGGGAAAGTGGTTGCGGGGGCCGGATTTGAACCGACGACCTTCGGGTTATGAGCCCGACGAGCTACCAGGCTGCTCCACCCCGCGTCCGAAAACGTGGCGAATAATACGCCAGACCTGCATAAAATGCAAGTGATACTACGATTTGGTACCGAGGACGGGACTTGAACCCGTAAGCCCAATCGGGCACTACCACCTCAAGGTAGCGTGTCTACCAATTCCACCACCACGGCACTACACTGACCACAACGATTCGTTGTGCTGACGACCTTACTTAGGAATATCGCTGCCCGGCGTGACCGGTTGAGCTGGCTTTTCAGTCTGTTGAGAAGACTGCGCCGGCGCAGAAAGATTTTCCCACTCGCTTCCTTTCGAGGCTTTATTACTGTTCAGATTACCCAGAACCAGGCTGATGATGAAGAACAGTGCCGCTAAGATGCCAGTAGTACGGGTCATGAAATTACCTGAACCCGAAGAACCAAACACCGTACCGGATGCGCCTGCACCGAATGAGGCTCCCATATCAGCGCCTTTGCCTTGCTGCAGCATAATCATACCCACGAGGGCGATAGCCACAATAAGGAAAACAACTAAAAGAGCTTCGTACATATTCAACCTGTTCCTTGCACGATAATCGTACAGTTAAAGCTTCAACCAGTATTGATGGGGAGTCTCGTCATCACCCATCAGAAGCGGGTGTGAATACTAACCAAAGGCGCATATCTCTGCAAGTGCAATTTCTCTTATGCAAACTGATTGCAGAAAAAAGCGCCATCCCGGTGATTTTACAGGCAGTTCTCAGAATAGTGAACCGCCTGTCAGGGGTTTAAACTGCCTTGACCTGATCGGCGATGCGATTAGCCAGTTCAGTGACCTGCGCTTCGTTTTCACCTTCAACCATGACGCGAATCAACGGCTCAGTCCCGGATTTGCGCAACAGGACACGCCCGCGACCCGCCAGCGCTTTTTCAACATCGGCGGTCACCGTTTTCACGGCATCGCTTTGCAGCGGATCATGTTCGCCTGCAAAGCGTACGTTGACCAGAACCTGTGGCAGCATCTTCATGCCACTGCAGAGATCGTGCAGGCTCATGTGATTGCGCACCATTGCAGTGAGTACTTGCAAACTTGCAACAATACCGTCGCCGGTGGTGGTTTTATCCAGAAGGATCACATGCCCGGAGTTCTCTGCGCCGAGACGCCAGCCCTTCTCCTGCATCTTCTCCAGCACATAGCGGTCACCTACTTTGGCACGGGTAAACGGAATGCCCAGTTGTTTCAGAGCCAGCTCCAGCCCCATGTTACTCATCAGCGTACCCACGACACCGCCGCGTAACTGCCCCTGACGCAGGGCTTCACGCGCAATGATGTAGAGGATCTGGTCACCATCAACTTTTTCGCCAAGGTGGTCAATCATCATGATGCGGTCGCCGTCGCCGTCGTAGGCCAGGCCGATATCGGCTTTCTCTGCCAGCACGCGCTGCTGCAGCAGTTTAAGATCGGTGGCACCGCACTCTTTGTTGATGTTCATCCCGTCGGGCTGCACACCGATAGCGATCGCGGTCGCCCCCAGTTCACGCAGGACATTCGGCGCAATGTGGTAAGTTGCACCATTGGCGCAGTCGACCACAATTTTCAGGCCATTCAGACTGAGTTCGCTGGGGAAGGTGCCCTTACAAAACTCAATGTAACGTCCTGCGGCGTCGACGATGCGGCTGGCGCGGCCTAACTGTGCTGATTCTACGCAGGTAATCGGCTTTTCCATCTCCAGCTCAATCGCTTCTTCAACGTCATCAGGCAGTTTGGTGCCTTCAGACGAGAAAAATTTAATGCCGTTGTCGTCAAACGGATTGTGCGACGCTGAAATGACGATGCCTGCCTCTGCGCGGAAGGTGCGGGTCAGATAGGCAATGGCGGGTGTCGGCATCGGACCGGTAAAGGCGGCCGTCAGACCTGCGGCAGCCAGACCCGCTTCCAGTGCAGACTCCAGCATATAGCCAGAGATACGGGTATCTTTGCCGATGATGATTTTTTTCGAACCGTGGCGCGCCAGCACTTTACCCGCAGCCCAGCCCAGCTTCAGGACAAAATCAGGCGTGATAGGTGTTTCACCGACTTTGCCGCGAATGCCGTCTGTACCGAAATATTTACGATTACTCATGATTATCCTTTTGCTCTTCGGGTCGCTTCGACCACGCGCATCGCTTCGGCCGTCTCTTTTACGTCATGCGCGCGAATAATCTGCGCACCCTGCATGGCAGCAATCACCGCACAGCTCAGGCTGCCGGTTAAACGCTGTGACGGGCCGACATTTAACAGCTGGCCAATCATCGATTTACGCGACATTCCCACCAACAGCGGCAGGCCAAAGTGGTGAAAATCGCTGAGATGAGCCAGCAGTTCATAGTTGTGGCTGAGATTTTTACCGAAACCGAAGCCCGGGTCGAGTATCAGCTGCTCTTTTTTAATTCCTGCCGCTTCGCAGCGTGCAATCTGCTGAACGAAGTAAGTGTCCACTTCGGATAAGACGTTTTCATACACCGGTGCCTGCTGCATGGTGCGCGGTTCACCCTGCATATGCATCAGACAGACAGGAAGTCCGGTAGCCGCTGCAGCTTCCAGCGCACCCGGTTCGGAGAGGGAACGTATGTCGTTAATGATGTGAGCACCCACTCGCGCAGCTTCCCGGATGACTTCCGCTTTCGAGGTGTCCACTGAGATCCAGACTTCAAAACGCTGGGCAATGGCATCGATCACCGGAATCACCCGTTCCAGCTCCTCCTCCACGCTCACCTCATCCGCACCGGGACGGGTAGATTCACCGCCTACATCAATGATGGTTGCGCCTGCATTAACCATCTCATTGGTATGCGTCAGCGCATCAACCAGCGCATTATGTTTGCCACCATCTGAAAAGGAGTCCGGCGTGACATTCAGAATGCCCATCACATGAGGAAAAGATAAATCGAGATGGGAATCACGGGCAAACAACTTCATGGTGAAAACTCCTTGCTGATCAATATCTGGATGTAAAAAACCCCGGACCAGCCGGGGTTTTGTCTGACGATGTTGCGTCTTATTTGTTGTACTGCTCTGACATGGTATTGCCTGGGTTCGGCGTACGCGGTTCATCAACCGGACGTGGCGCTTTTGGCGTACCGTTGCTGTCTGAGTTGCTGCCTGGATCTTCCCAGCCCGCTGGCGGACGCACTTCACGGCGCGCCATCAGGTCATCGATCTGCGGTGCATCAATGGTTTCATACTTCATCAGCGCATCTTTCATCGCGTGAAGGATGTCCATGTTCTCACCCAGAATGCGGCGGGCGCGCTGGTAGTTGCTGTCGATCAGGTGTTTAACTTCCTGGTCGATGATACGCGCCGTTTCATCAGACATGTGCTTCGCTTTCGCAACAGAACGGCCAAGGAACACTTCGCCCTCTTCTTCTGCATAGAGCAGCGGACCCAGTTTGTCCGAGAAGCCCCACTGCGTCACCATGTTGCGTGCCAGGTTCGTCGCGACTTTAATGTCGTTCGACGCGCCGGTAGAAACATGTTCTGCACCGTAGATGATCTCTTCCGCCAGACGACCGCCGTACAGGGTCGAGATCTGGCTTTCCAGTTTCTGACGGCTGGCGCTAATCGCGTCGCCTTCAGGCAGGAAGAAGGTCACACCCAGCGCACGGCCACGCGGGATAATCGTGACTTTATGCACAGGGTCATGCTCTGGCACCAGGCGACCAATAATGGCATGGCCCGCTTCGTGGTAGGCAGTTGACTCTTTCTGCGATTCCGTCATCACCATGGAGCGACGTTCCGCACCCATCATGATTTTGTCTTTCGCTTTCTCGAACTCGACCATCGACACGACGCGCTTGTTTGAACGTGCGGCGAACAGCGCTGCTTCGTTCACAAGGTTAGCCAGATCGGCACCCGAGAAGCCAGGCGTACCACGTGCAATGATTGCTGCATCAATATCTGTGGCCAGTGGCACACGACGCATATGCACTTTCAGAATCTGCTCACGACCGCGAACATCTGGCAGGCCAACCACAACCTGACGGTCAAAGCGGCCTGGACGCAGCAGTGCAGGGTCCAGTACGTCCGGACGGTTCGTTGCGGCAATAACGATAATACCTTCGTTGCCTTCGAAACCATCCATCTCAACCAGCATCTGGTTCAGCGTCTGCTCACGTTCATCATGACCACCGCCTAAACCGGCACCACGCTGACGACCTACGGCATCGATCTCATCAATGAAGATGATGCACGGTGCAGCTTTCTTAGCCTGTTCGAACATGTCGCGCACACGGGATGCACCGACACCGACAAACATTTCCACAAAGTCAGAACCGGAGATGGTGAAGAAAGGCACCTTCGCTTCACCGGCAATGGCTTTTGCCAGCAAGGTTTTACCGGTACCCGGCGGCCCCACCATCAGAACGCCTTTTGGAATTTTACCGCCCAGCTTCTGGAAACGGCTCGGCTCACGCAGATATTCCACCAGCTCAGCCACTTCATCTTTCGCTTCGTCACAACCGGCTACGTCGGCGAAAGTGGTTTTAATCTGGTCTTCCGTCAACATGCGGGCTTTGCTTTTGCCGAAGGACATCGCGCCCTTACCGCCGCCGCCCTGCATCTGACGCATAAAGAAGATCCACACACCGATCAGCAGCAGCATCGGGAACCACGAAATGAAGATAGAAGCCAGCAGGCTTGGCTCTTCTGGCGGTTCGCCAACCACTTTGACGTTTTTGGTCAAGAGGTTATCGAGCAACTTGGGATCGTTGACAGGAATGTAGGTCGTGTATTTATTGCTGTCTTTTTTAATGACGTTAATTTCACGCCCGTTAATACGTGCCTCGCGGACCTGATCCTGGTTCACTTCCGACAGGAAGGTTGAATAATCAACCCGACGGCCATTTGACTCGCTGGGCCCAAAGCTCTGGAATACTGACATCAGCACGACCGCGATGACTAACCAGAGAATCAGGTTTTTCGCCATGTCACTCAAGGGATTAACCTCATATTACAACGGTGTTAACAGATAGCGTAGGGTACTATAGATCCTGCATACATGGAATCGCAGCAAAGCTGCGGACTTCTCCAGCAATTTGGTTATAGTTTGCGCCCAGTCGCCACAATGTACACTTCACGTGAACGTGAACGTGAAGCGTCCGGCTTACGAATTTTTACTTTCGTAAACAGGGAGCGAATTTCCCGCAGGTATTCATCGAAGCCATCTCCCTGAAACACTTTCACTACAAAACTGCCGCCGGGTGCCAGGATATCCCGACACATCTCCAGCGCCAGTTCCACTAAATACATCGACCGGGGAATATCTACGGCAGGTGTACCACTCATATTCGGTGCCATATCAGACATGACAACCTGAACTTTCTGATCGCCAACACGCTCAAGCAGCGCATTGATCACCGATTCTTCACGAAAATCGCCCTGAAGGAAATCGACACCGACTATCGGATCCATGGGCAGGATATCACAGGCAATGACTCGCCCTTTATTCCCGATTTGCTGAACCACATACTGCGACCAGCCACCAGGTGCAGCACCCAGATCTACCACGGTCATGCCGGGTTTGAAAAGCTTGTCACCCTGTTGTATTTCATCAAGTTTAAACCAGGCGCGCGAACGCAACCCTTTTTTCTGCGCCTGAAGCACATATTTATCGCTAAAGTGTTCCTGTAGCCAGCGGCTGGAGCTGGCCGAACGCTTTTTACCCGTCATAATAATTCCAGTTAAATCGTCATCGTAGCGATAAACCTGCACGCAAGGGGTTGCGTCGATTTGGTGATATACCCGAGATGGCGGTAGAATGAACCGTTTTCAATCCCTGAGTAAGTAAAATACTACGATGAATCTAAGTACCAAACAAAAACAGCACCTCAAGGGCCTCGCCCATCCGCTCAAGCCAGTGGTTATGCTGGGTGGCAATGGCCTGACTGAAGGCGTGCTGGCCGAAATCGAGCAGGCTCTGTCGCATCACGAACTGATCAAGGTAAAAATCGCCTCTGAAGATCGTGAAACGAAACAGCTCATCGTTGAGGCTATCGTGCGTGAGACCGGTGCCAGCAACGTACAGGTGATCGGCAAAACGCTGGTGCTGTATCGCCCTTCTAAAGAGAGCAAAATTTCTCTGCCACGCTAAGTGGGCAAAGAAAGTGACATGCTCTTACCTCAGATAAAAGGCCGCAATGCGGCCTTTTTCCTTTCTTTACATTGTGCTTAAACGCTTTTCAAAGCGTAGCAACATCTTAAAGGTATTCCACCTTCAGGATCTCATACTCAACGTCGCCGCCCGGGGTTTTAACGATCGCCACATCATCGGCCTCTTTACCCACCAGGCCACGCGCCATTGGCGAATTGACCGAAATCAGATTTTGCTTAAAGTCCGCTTCGTCATCGCCCACGATGCGATAGGTGGCTTCTTCGTCGGTCTCGACGTTCAGCACGGTCACCGTTGCGCCGAAAATGACGCGGCCGGTTTTAGGCATCTGCGTAACGTCGATAACCTGTGCATTGGAGAGCTTGGCTTCGATCTCCTGAATACGACCTTCGCAAAAGCCCTGCTCTTCACGCGCTGCGTGATATTCCGCGTTCTCTTTTAAATCGCCGTGTTCGCGTGCATCAGCGATAGAGGCGATAATGCGCGGGCGCTTCACGGTTTTCAGCTCGTTCAGCTCTTCGCGCAATCTTTCAGCGCCTCTTAACGTCATCGGAATCTGATTCATTTAAGCTCCTCGCCCTCTTTCCTGTTTAACGATGTCATCCTGACTGGTGACCGCAGAAAAAAGCGCTCTGCGGCGCATTAGCCCGTTTTTGCAAATAAAAGAATCCTGACCCGGAAATGCTTCCAGGCCAGAAAAGAGTTTTGCAATTTGATACGTATTTTACCCCAGAGTTCCCTGCGGGTCATCGTTTACTTTGCACCGCCCAGCGACGTAGTATTGACGCCCTCACCTGCCAGTTACCGCGAGATTATGCGATTTTCACGACTTGTTACCGGATTAAGCTGCGCATTTATGCTGCAGGCACACGCAGCGCCAGTTGATGAATACATGCAGTACCTGCCTGATGGTGCCAATCTGGCGCTGATGGTGCAAAAAGTGGGTGCATCAACACCGATCATTGATTACCACGGAAAACAGATGGCCCTGCCCGCCAGTACCATGAAAGTGGTGACGGCGCTGGCGGCCTTGCTGGAACTGGGTGGCGACTACCGTTTTCAGACCACCTTTGAGACCCGTGGTGCCATTATAGATGGCACCCTGAACGGCGATTTAGTCGCACGTTTCGCCGGTGATCCTACCTTAAGCCGTCAGGATCTGCGCAATATGGTGGCGGCATTAAAGAAGCAGGGCATTAACCATATTAAAGGTAATCTGGTTATCGACACCTCGGTTTTTGCCAGCCACGACATGGCACCGGGCTGGCCGTGGAACGACATGACCCAGTGCTTCAGCGCCCCGCCGGGTGCGGCGATTGTGGATAAAAACTGCTTCTCTGTGTCGCTCTACAGTGCCAGTACGCCAGGTGAGAATGCTTTTGTGCGCATCGCGTCCTATTATCCGGCGCATATGTACAGCCAGGTCCGCACCATCGGCCGCAACAGTGGCGAAGGCCAATATTGCGAGCTGGATGTCGTGCCGGGTGAGCTGAACCGCTACACCCTGACAGGCTGTATGCGCCAGCGCGCCGAACCCCTGCCGCTGGCCTTTGCAGTGCAGGATGGGGCCGCCTGGGCAGGCGAGATCCTTAAGGCGGAACTTCGTTCGTCAGAGATTGACTACAGCGGCCATCTGGTGCGCCAGACGCAGGTCACTGAGCCAGGCACCGTGCTGGCTTCAACCCAGTCTGCCCCGCTGCATACGCTGCTGCATACCATGCTGAAGAAGTCAGACAATATGATAGCCGACACGGTGTTCCGCACCATTGGTCATCACTACTTCAACGTACCCGGCACATTCCGCGCCGGACAGGACGCTGTTCGCCGCATCCTGAAAGCCAAAGCTGATATCGATATGGGCAACAGCATTCAGGTCGATGGTTCCGGTCTGTCGCGACACGATCTGATCTCGCCGCAAACCATGATGCAGGTGTTGCAGTTCATTGCGAAGAATGACAACACGCTGGACTACATCTCCATGCTGCCGCTGGCGGGTTATGACGGTACGCTGCAGTATCGCGGCGGACTGCATGAGGCGGGACTGGATGGCAAGGTCTCAGCGAAAACCGGTTCACTGCAGGGCGTTTATAATCTGGCGGGCTTTATTACCACCTCCAGTGGCGCACGGGTGGCGTTTGTTCAGTTCCTTTCCGGTTATGCGGTGCCGCCGGAAGATCAACGTACCCGGCGTATTCCGCTGGTGCGTTTTGAGAGCCGACTCTACCGCGATATTAACCAGAACAACTGATTAAGCAGAAAAAAACGCAGCGGGCGATGAACCTGCTGCGTTTTTTTAGAGCGGAGCCGATCAGAAGCGGGTGTTGACGCTCATATAATAGGTACGCCCCGACTCGTTAAACGTGTTGGCACCCGCGCCGTAGAGATAAGCGCCGGTAGTGGCATTGCCGGTGGTCTGCGCGTTGCCCTGACGGAAATGACGCTTGTCGAACAGGTTGTCGATACCTACCGTAACGCTGGCATACTTATTAACGTCATAGGTGCCGCTCATCCCCACCACTGAATAGGGGCTGACCTGATCGGTGGCGCTGCCGGTGACGGCGTTACCCTTATAGTCGTACTTCTTCGGCATCTGTTTGCCGTACCAGGTCAGGGTTGTCTGCAGCGAAAGATCCTGCATTGCCTGCCAGCTCAGCGTTGAATTGAGCGTATATTCCGGAATAATCGACAGGCGATCGCCGGTCTCTTTATTCTTACTCTGCAGCATATAAGTGAAGTTGTTATTCCACGTTACGCTGTCGGAGAACGGGACGTTAACCGTACCCTCCAGCCCCTCAACCACCGCTTTTGGCACATTCTCCCATTTGTAGATGTCGGTTTTACCGTTAGACGCGGTGCCGGTGGGTGCCGTACCGGCCTCAATCTTGTTGCGGTAATCGTTGCGGAACCAGGTCAGACCCGCCTGATAATTCTCGCGCTTCCACTCCAGCCCAATCTCTTTGTTAATACTGTTTTCCGCTTTCAGGTCATCATTACCCATCAGATAACAGGCACCGGTACTGGCAGCACAGCCCTGACCATTGCTGTAAAGCAGATAATTCGGGTTAGTCTGGTAGAGGCTCGGCGCTTTATAAGCGCGTGCAATGCCCATTTTCAGGGTGAACTCATCCCCCAATCCCTGTGACAGGTTGAGCGACGGGCTCCAGTTATCGCCGACTATCGAATGGTGATCGAAGCGCAGACCCGGCGTCAGCATAGTGCTGTCAGTCAGCTCAATATTGTCTTCGGCAAACAGCGAGAAGATCTCCGCCTGCGAATAAGGCGAGCGGCCGGTCGTCGCAATGCCCGGAATCGAACCGTAGCTGGCAGCCTGGGTCGTCGAGGACGGATCCTTCATCCGCTGCTGATTCCACTCCGTGCCAAAGGTTGCAGTCTGATTCACCAGCCACTCAAACGGCACGCTGATCTCACTGTGCAGCAACACATCATCCAGCTGGATGGTATTGAAGTTGCTGTTGGAAAATATGCCTTCAGTGCCGCCCGCCAGCCCTTCGTTCAGACGCGAGTTGCGGGTGTTTTCATACTGCGCATAGGTATTGGTGCTGATGCCATTATCCCAGGCCCCGGTCCACTTAACCGAAAAGTTCTGGCGATAGAGCCGGTTGGTTTCGTCACCATATTTGCTTTTTACAAGCGCGTTGGTATTAGTGTTCTGGGTGTCGCCCGCATAAAGGTTACCCTGACGGCTGTAACCGGCCCCCACTTCCAGCGCCTGCATCGGTGCAAACGCCCAGCGCAGCAGGCCATGAATGTCTTTATTGACCGATCCTTCCCGGCCCGCCGGGTAGGACCCCGCGTAGCTGCCGGTGCGGTCTGCGGCGTGCCCTTCATTGATGTCGTAAGCATCGGCCTGCGTTTTTGCCAGCCCCCCATAGAGCCGGAAACTGACATCATCGCCCAGCGGTCCTTCAAGGCTGAAGTTGGTGCGCCGCGTCGCGCCCTCCTCCTTGTGTTCCGGCACGTTGTAATAGGCGCTCCACGAGCCGTGCCACTGATTATCCATCGCTTTTTTGGTGATGATATTTACCACCCCACCTGCCGCGCCATTGCCGTAGCGGGCCGCTGCCGGACCGCGAATCACTTCTATACGGTCAATGATCTCTGGCGGAACCCAGTTAGTGTCGCCGCGTGTGTCGCGCTCGCCACGCCAGCCAAGCCGAACTGCGTTACGGCTGGTCACCGGCAGGCCATCGATCAGAATAAGGGTATTTTCCGGTCCCATACCGCGGATATCGATCTGACGGTTGTTACCACGCTGGCCGCTGGTGGAGTTCCCCGTCAGGTTGACACCCGGCATGGTGCGGATGATTTCGGCGACGTCGCGTGCAGGCGGATGTTTTTTGATTTCGTCAGCGGTAATCGTCGACACGCCAGGTGCCTGCAGCGTCTGTTCAGCGGCAGTGACCGTCATGGTGCCGTCGTGGAGCGTGTCTGAGGTGCTGTTGATCGCCGGGTCGCTGTTGGCTTCAGCAGCCATTGCGCCAGCAGAAATGAGAGAGGCGGTGAAACCCAGTTCAATCATAATGGCTAACGAAAGCCGGGATAACTTTTTCATTTTTCTGTTCCTGGAGTGCCAGCGAGCATGCCACTGCCGGCGTACCGGTAAAAAGGTCATAACCTTGCCTGTCACGCATTAGCCTCTCGCCACACCGGCTTCCGGACTCCGTTGCACCCGTCTGAAACCCGATGCGGCAGAGAGCATGCGCACGCTCCCTGTCGAGCGGAAACACCCTATTGCAAATGCAAATAATTATCAATACTATTATCCATAACATGCATGACCCGAAGTAAGTGTGATCGAATAATGGCGCGTATGACGTGGTTGAACGAAGAGACCGGCAGCGAACGCTGGTGGCAACAGCAGCAGCAACAGGGCATTCCCCTGATTGAACCCGACGAAAAAGGCACCTGTCAGGTCACCTTCTTCTGGCGTGATCCGCAGGGTGATCCGCAGCATTCAGAGACCCGGCGCGTCTGGATCAACATTACCGGTGTAACCGATCATCATCACTCATTCACCCCTTCCTCCTTAACACCCGTTCCTCATACTGATGTCTGGTGGTGGCAAACCACCCTGCCCGCTGACTGGCGCGGCAGCTACTGCCTGATCCCAGACAACCAGACAGAGACGTTTACCGGGCAGGCTGATATGCAGGCGCTGCGTCAGTGGTGGGGGCAGAAATTCCAGCAGGCGCAAAGCGACCCGCTGAATCCTCTGCGGAGCTGGGCAGGCGGTCGTGGCATGACCGTTTCACCATTACATCTGCCGCTCGCACCCGATCAGCAGGTATGGCGTGCCGTTGATGAAGGCCGCGCCGCTACTCTTCCGCTGCAACAGCATCTGTGGCACAGCGAAAGGCTGGGCAATAAGCGTCAGGTCTGGATGTATGTCACCGGTGAGGCAGATGCAGGCGATCGTCCGCTGGCACTGCTGCTGGATGGTCAGTTCTGGGCGCACAGCATGCCGGTTGCCAATCCGCTTCAGCAGCTCACTGAGGCAGGCGAACTGCCTCCTGCGGTCTATGTGATGATCGACATCATCGACCGCGAACACCGCACGCGTGAACTGACCTGTAACCCTGATTTCTGGCTGGCGATTCAGCACGAGCTGTTACCCCAGGTTCAGCAGTGGGCACCGTTTCGGACCGACAGCACGCTGGTGGCCGGACAGAGTTTTGGCGGCCTTGCTGCCGCTTACGCCACCCTGAACTGGCCGGAAACCTTTGCAGGTGCCGTCAGTCTTTCCGGTTCGTTCTGGTGGCCCGCACGCGGCGATCCGAATGGCTGGCTGCCACAGCAGTTACAGCAGGGTGTGCTGCAGGCTCCTTCCCGCCGCTTTTATCTGGAGGCAGGACGGCGCGAACGACTGATTCTGGCGGCAAACCAGCAGTTTCAGCGCGATCTGATCGAGGCAGGACATCAGGTCAGCTATCACCCGGTTGAAGGTGGTCACGATGCGCTGTGCTGGCGCGGCGGACTGCTGGCAGGCCTGAAAGCTTTGTGGCAATTGTCATAAACCGCTGATACCCCGCCGGCTGCGCGCGGCTATGCAGGAGAGCGGCGTTCACGCGCCCGGCAATCGCGGACAGGAGACCAACATGCAACAACTCAATCATTTCGACGATCCTCAGCAGGATTGTCAGGTGCTGAAAAACGATCAGCAGCAATACAGCTTATGGCCCGCCTTTTGTGCCGTTCCGCCAGGATGGCAGCCTGTGTTTGGCCCCGAACCGCAGGCCCGTTGCCTGCGCTGGCTGAATGAAAACTGGCACGATATCCGTCCGGTTATGACGCAGGACAGTGGGAGCCACAATGTCTGAGACCACTCTGCACCCGCTGACACAGCAAAAAACATGGCCGCTGGTGGCCGCTCAGCCAGGCATCTGGATCGCCGATCAGTTATCCCCCTATTCCAATGCCTACGCTGTGGCGCATTTCGTTGAACTGCGAGGTGCGCTGAACAGCGTGCTGCTTTCCCGCGCCATCGTTGCTGGCATGCAGGAGGCGGACACGCTGAATATGGCTTTTGGCGAGCATGAGGGTGAACCGCTGCAGTGGTCTTCACCCCAGCGTTTCCGCGAGCCTGACCTGATCGATCTGCGCGACGCCGCCGATCCGGAGGCCGCCGCACGTGCGCTGATGCAGCAGGATATGTCCGGCGATCTGCGGGTGCTGAGCGGAGGGCCGCTCTATCATCACAGCCTGATTCGGCTGGGCGAGGAGCACTGGTACTGGTATCAGCGCTACCATCATCTGGTGGTTGACGGTTTCAGCTTCACCGCCCTGACCCGCCGTATCGCCCATCTCTACAGCGCCTGGCAGCTCGGCGACACGCCGGAGCCGAGCCCGTTTGTGCCCTTCAGCGAGGTGGTCGACGAGTATCAGCGCTACCAGCACTCGTCGGGCTGGCAGCGCGATCGCCAGTTCTGGCGGGAGAAAGGTGCGCAGTTGCCTGCGCCCGCCTCGTTGTCCGCGCTGCCGCTGGCGGGTCAGAGCGCCAGCACCAGCCTGCTGCGGCACACGTTTGCTGTGGATCGACACACTTTTCAGGCGTTGCTGGCGCATACCCGGCAGCAAAACCTCAGTGCGGCAGATACCGCCTTTGCGCTGGTGGCATTGTGGCTGGCACGTCTCACCGGTCAAAACGACTTTGCCGCCGGTTTCATCTTTATGCGCCGCATCGGCTCAGCCGCACTCTGTGCCACCGGCCCGGTGATCAACGTATTGCCCATGGCGGTCCATTACGATCCGGCACAGCCGCTGACGGCACTGGCCGCCCAGCTGGCGGGTGAAGTCAAAAAAATGCGTCGTCACCAGCGTTATGACGCAGAGCAGGTGCAGCGCGATCTGAAGCGATCCGGCGACGGCGATCCGCTCTATGGACCGGTGATCAACCTGAAAATGTTCGACTACCAGCTGGATTTCGCGGGCATTGAAGGTGTGACCCACCAGCTGGCGTCAGGTCCGGTTCGCGATCTGGAAATTGCTATCTACCTCAGCGAACAGGGCGACCTGACGCTGGAATTGCTCGCCAATGCAGAGCGCTACAGCAAAGACGCGCTGAAACAGCATGCCAGACGCTTTGGCCTGCTGCTTCAGCAGCTTGCCGTCCGGCCGACGTGCGCCTGTGGCGAGCTGGATATGCTGATGCCAGAGGAACATGCGCAGCTGGCGGCGATCAATCAGACCGCCGTGATGCTGCCCGCAGAGACGCTCAGCAGCCTGCTGCGGCAACAGGCACAGCGTACGCCGCAGGCCCCGGCGCTGGCGGATACCGTGCATCAGCTCACCTATCAGCAGATGCAGCAGCAGGTCGCCGCGCTGGGACAACAGCTGATTGCGCAGGGTGTAACGCGGGGTGACATCGTCGCCGTGGCGCTGCCGCGCTCGGTCTTTTTATCGCTGGCGCTGCAGGCGATTGTCAGCGTGGGCGCAACCTGGCTGCCGCTCGATACCGGCTATCCGGACGATCGGCTGCAGATGATGCTGGAAGATGCCGCGCCGAAAACGCTGATCACCTGCCGCGAACTGGCGGACAGGCTGGCGGCGCTCTCACCGGTCGCGCCACTGTTTTATGACACACTGTTAACACCGGTCGATCGTTTGCTGCCACAGGGCCCACGCCCTCATGATGCCGCTTACATCATCTACACCTCCGGCTCCACTGGCCGCCCAAAAGGCGTGCTGGTCAGTCACGAGGCCATCGTCAACCGGCTGCTGTGGATGCAGGATCGCTATCCGCTCGGCAGTGAGGATGTGGTGTTGCAGAAAACCCCGAGCAGCTTTGATGTCTCGGTGTGGGAGTTCTTCTGGCCAGTGATCGTCGGCGCACAGCTGGTGATGGCCCCGCCTGATGCCCACCGCGATCCGGAAGCGCTGCAGCAGCTGTTTTCCCGCTACCGCGTAACCACGACCCATTTTGTTCCGTCGATGCTGGCAGCTTTTGTCGGCTCGCTACAGGATGACGACGCGGTAGCCAGGTGTACCACCCTGCGTCAGGTGTTCTGTAGCGGTGAAGCGCTGCCCGCTGCACTGTCGCGCCAGTGGCAGGCGCTGACGCAGGTGCCATTGCATAACCTGTATGGCCCGACCGAAGCGGCGGTTGATGTCAGCTATTACCCGGCATCTGGCCCGGAGCTGGCCGCCGTCGAAGGTGCCAGCGTGCCCATTGGTTTCCCGGTCTGGAACACCGGCTTACGGATTCTGGATGCGCGTCTGCAGCCGGTACCGCCGGGCGTAGCAGGCGATCTCTGGCTGACCGGCGTGCAGCTTGCGCATGGCTATCTTGATCGTCCCGACCTCACGGCCAGCCGGTTTGTGGCCGATCCGTGGGGGCACGGCTCCCGCATGTACCGCACCGGCGATGTGGCACGCTGGCTGCCAGATGGCGCGGTTGAGTATCTGGGCCGCAGCGACGATCAGCTTAAAATTCGCGGACAGCGCATTGAGCTGAATGAAATCGATCATGCCCTGGCTGCGCTGCCCGGCATTGAGCAGGCCGTGACGCACGCGGTGGTGCTGGGCAACAACAGCGATCTGCAGGGCGATGCCCGCCAGCTGGTCGGCTATGTGGTGACGAATGGCCCGGTCGATACCGAAGTCATGCGTCAGACCCTGGCAACACAGTTACCCGCGCATATGGTGCCGGTAGCGATTATTCCGCTGACGGCGTTACCGCTCAGCAGCAACGGCAAACTGGATCGCAAAGCGCTGCCGCTGCCGCAAACCCGGACAGCAGTCGATGGTCGTGCGCCACACCCGGGCCTGGAAACCCTGCTGGCGCAGGCGTTTGCCACGCTGCTGGAATGTGAATCCGTCAGCGCACAGGATGATTTTTTTGCACTGGGGGGTCATTCGCTGCTGGCGATGCGGCTGGCGGCGCAGCTGCGCCGGATGCTGAATCAGCCGGTGTCGGTTGGCCAGATTATGGTGGCCGCTACGGTGGAGAAGCTGGCGGCCCTGCTGAGCGTCGACGCCCCGGAGAGAGCCCGCGCCGGATTTGAAGCGGTATTACCGCTGCGGCGCAGCACGGGCCCGACGCTGTTCTGCTTCCATCCCGCCTCGGGGTTTGCCTGGCAGTTCAGCGTGTTACAGCGCTATCTGGATGCACGCTGGTCGCTGCTGGGGATTCAGTCACCCGACATTTCCAGTCCGCTTAACCAGGCACAGCACCTTGATGCCGTGTGTGACGCGCATCTGGCGACGGTGCGCCAGGAGCAGCCACAGGGGCCCTACTATTTTCTGGGCTATTCGCTGGGCGGCACGCTGGCACAGGGCATCGCCGCACGGCTGGAGGCCGAAGGTGAAACGGTCGCCTTCCTTGGGCTGCTGGATACCTGGCCGCCAGAAACGCAGAACTGGGATGAACGGCGCGGCGAAAACGTGCTGGATCCGGCGGTGCTGGCAGAGGTTGCGCGTGAGCGAGAGCAGTTTATCGCAGCGCAGCGGCAGCAGGCGGGGGAAGGCATGGAGGCGCTGTTTACCACCATTGAAGCCAACTACGCCAGTTCAGTGCGCCTGCTGGCCACGGCGCGCAGTGTCCGCTTTAACGGACACGCCACGCTGTTCCTGGCGGAACAGACGCAGCAGCCTGGTCAGGATGCACGCCGCGCCTGGGCGCCCTGGGTTGGGGAGCTAACCGTCTGGCCGCTGGACTGTGCGCACATCGAGATCATCTCACCGCGCATGTTCACGCAGATTGGCCCACGACTGCAGCAGTGTCTGGCAGCGCTGAATCCGTAAACGTCCCGCGCCTTCTCTTTCCGGAGAAGGCGCAGGTCAGCCTCTTCCCAGCGGCACAATCATCGGCGTACCGGCTACCGGATCGTTGATGATGATGCAGCGCAGGCCATAGATCGCCGCGATCAGTTCCGGCGTCACAATCTCCGCCGGTTTCCCTTCGGCAACGATTTTTCCATCGCGCATTGCGATCAGGTGGCTGGCGTAGCGGCACGCCTGGTTAAGATCGTGCAGCACGACCACCAGCGTTCGGCCATGCTGCTGATTGAGATCCTGCATTAATTCCAGCAGCTCAATTTGATGGGCGATATCCAGCCAGGTGGTCGGTTCATCCAGCAGCAGGAGTGGCGTCTGCTGAGCCAGCACCATCGCAATCCATACCCGCTGCCGCTGACCGCCAGAGAGCGTATCAACCTGCTGCTGCGCTAAATCGGCCACGCCAGTGGCCTGCATCGCCTGCTGAACCGCCGCCTCATCTTCCTGTCGCCAGCGCCCAAACAACGACTGGTGCGGATAACGTCCGCGCGCCACCAGTTCACTGACGCTGATACCCGCTGGCGCGTTCGAGCTTTGCGGCAGCAGCCCCAGTCGCCGTGCCACTTCTTTGGTGGCGTAATGAGCAATCGTATTGCCATCCAGCAGCACCTCGCCCTGCAGCGGCGAGACCAGACGGCTTAAGGTACGCAGAAGCGTTGATTTTCCGCAGGCGTTGGGGCCAATGATCACGGTCAGTTCACCGTCGGGGATCGTCACAGAGAGGTTCTCCGCCACGATTTTTTTGTCATAACCCAGCGTCAGCGCGTCGCCCTGCAAACGTGTTTTCACTTTCATTGGCGTCGTGCCTCCCGCACCAGTAGCGCAATCAGATAGAGTCCGCCCAGGCTGACCGTAATCACGCCAACCGGCAGCCGATAAGGCAGGAAAACGTGCTGTGCCGCGTAATCTGCGGCGGTTAACAGCACCGCACCGCATAAGGCAGCCAGCGGCAGTGCACCTTTGATGCCACCACTGAGCCGCCGGGCAATCTGGGGTGCCAGCAACGCAATAAAGGAGATGGGGCCGACCAGCGCCGTAGAGGCGGCGGTGAGGATAACGCCCGTCAGCATCAGCATGACGCGGCTGCGCTCAACCGGGACGCCCAGCGCGCAGGCCGTGTCGTCACCCATCTCCAGCAGTCGCATGCGGCGGGCCAGCATACCTGTTGCCAGCAGCGCCAGCAGCAGCACGGTTATCACCGGCGTGGTTTTTGCCCAGGTAATGCCGTTCAGTGAACCGGCGCTCCAGAGCCCGGCGCTCAGAGCCGCCTCCAGTGAAGCACTGATAATCAGCCAGCTGTTCAGCGCCATCAGCAGTGCCCGTACGCTGATGCCCACAATAATCAGTCGGAAAGTCTCCACGCCGTTGCGCCAGCTGAACAGCCAGACCACACCCGCCGTGAGTAACCCGCCAAGCAGCGCCGCCAGCGTCATCCCTTCCATGTTTTGCTGGAAGATGACCAGCGCCACCAGTACACCGCTGTAAGCGCCGGTGTTGAAACCCAGAATATCGGGACTGCCCAGCGGATTGCGCAGCAGCGACTGAAAAATCGCCCCGCTGACGCCCAGTGCGGCACCAATCAGCAGCGCCATCATGACGCGCGGCAGACGCCACTCCAGCACAATCAGCTGAACATTGCGCGCCGCCTCGCCGTTGAAAAGTGCCCATAACTGGCTGGCAGAGATCGGTAAAGTGCCGCGCGTGATGCCCAGGAAAGCCAGCCCCCCGCAGGCCATCAGCAGCAGCAGCGTATTGATCATCACCCGGTTCATATCTGCCCTCTTCCCAGCTTACGGCGCACCAGCACAATCAGCATCGGTGCGCCGAGAATGGCCGTGACAATAGACACGCGCAGTTCACCCGGCACCAGCAGCCGGCCCAGAATATCGGCGGCCAGCAGCAGACAGGGAGTGATCAGGAGGGTTCCCGGCAGCATCCAGCGATGGTCGTTTCCCAGCAGCCAGCGGGCCAGGTGCGGCGTCATTAAACCGACAAAGGCTATGGGGCCGACAGCGGCCGTCGCCGCGCCGCTCAGCAGCGCAATCGCCAGCAATCCCACCAGTTGAGTTCGCCTTACCCGCGTGCCCAGCGCGGTCGCCATCTCCCCGCCCATGCTCAGGCTGTTGAGCGAACGTGCCAGTAGCAGCGCCAGCAGGCTGCCCGCCACGACCGCCGGAAAGACGGTGCGCAGAATGGCAAAATTGCGGATATCCAGCGAGCCGCTGTGCCAGAAACGCAGATGATCGTAAATGTCAGGATTAAGCAGCGACAGGCCGGACGTTAAACCTTCCAGCACCGCCCCCAGCGCCACGCCAGCCAGAGTCAGACGCACCGGATTCACGCGACCGCCGCCGATCGCGCCAGTCAGCGCCACCAGCAGCGACGCCAGCAGTGCGCCTGTAAAAGCAAAACCCAGCCATTCCGCAGGGGAATCTGCGCCCGAAAGGGCAATGCCAGTCACCACGGCAAACCCCGCCCCGGCATTCACGCCGAGAATGCCAGGATCGGCCAGAGGATTGCGCGTCAGGCTCTGCATCAGCGCGCCCGCCAGGCCTAAACTGATCCCGGCCAGCAGTCCCGCCAGGGTTCGCGGCAGCCGGGCATCGCGCACGATCACGCAATCGACGCGGCTGCAGTCAGAGAGTAAGGCATGAGTGACATCATGAAAGGGGACAGGTCTGGCACCCAGCATCAGGCTGAGCGCGATAAGCAACAATAGCAGCATCCCTGAACCGGCTATTGCACGGAGTTGACGCATAACGTTTAAACCTTCACGAATTCAATGTAACCCGCAATTGCGAGTGTGTATGATAATGATACTTGTTATCGTTATTAACGCTGTTTTGTATGTTACCATGACTCTCAGAGTCAATGATGAGGAAAATGGGTACAAAGAGCCGACGTTATGAACAACCCCTCTCGCTTTATCGATCTCAGTCTGCTGAAAACCCACCCCGCCTTTCGCGCCATATTTATCGCCCGCTTTATATCGATTGTTGCACTCGGCATGCTGGCGGTGGCGGTACCGGTTCAGATTCAGCAGCTGACGCAATCACCGCTGCTGGTGGGACTGGCGGTAACCCTGGCCGGTGCCGGGATGTTTACTGGCCTGCTGACCGGCGGCGTGCTGGCCGATCGCTATGAGCGCCGTCGCCTGATTCTGTTTGCCCGATCCACCTGTGGTCTGGGCTTTGTTGCGTTGTGCATCAACGCCCTGCTCCCTTCACCGTCAGTCACTGCCGTCTTTGTACTGGGACTCTGGGATGGCTTTTTCGGTGCGATAGGCGTCACGGCGCTGCTGGCTGCCACCCCGGCGCTGGTCGGGCGTGAAAATCTGATGAAGGCGGGTGCAATTACCATGCTGACGGTGCGCTTTGGCGCGATTCTTTCACCCGCCATTGCGGGGGTGGTGATTGCACAGGGCGGTGTGGCATGGAACTACGGGCTGGCCGCGTTCGGCACGCTGCTGACGGTGTTAACCCTGCTGCGGTTGCCCCTGCTTGCGCCACCGCCGCAACCGCGTGAACATCCACTGAAGGCGCTAAGCAGCGGCATCCGCTTTCTGTTTGATACCCCGATTGTCGGCATGGCGGCAGTGGTCGGCGCGCTGGTGACGTTAGCCAGCGCGGTGCGCGTGCTCTATCCGGCGCTGGCACCGCACTGGCAGGTCGGACTTACAGAGCTGGGGCTGATGTATGCCGCCGTGCCGCTGGGTGCGGCGACGGGCGCGCTGACCAGCGGACGGCTGGCTCAGTCGCCGCAGCCGGGTCGCCTGATACTGGTCAGTGCCATCGCCGCATTCGTTGCACTGGCGCTGTTCAGCCTGATGCCGTGGTTCAGCCTGAGTCTGGTCTGTCTGGCAGCCTTTGGTTATTTCAGTGCCATCAGCAGTCTGGTGCAATACGCGATGATCCAGACGCTGACGCCTGATGCGCTGCTTGGCAGGATCAACAGTCTCTGGACAGCGCAGAATGTCACCGGTGATGCGATAGGTGCAGCGATGATTGGCGCGATGGGTTCACTGCTGTTACCGCAGCAGGCGGCCGCCCTCTCTGGTCTGGCAGCCACCGTGCTGGGTCTTATCATGTGGCTGCTGATGGCACGTCTGCGACGCTATCAACCGCCTGCCCCCGCCGAAGCCGCATCATGATTTAACGAAAAGCGTCTCCAGCCGCGTCAGCACATTACTGGCGCTGTAATAATCGAGACGGAAGCTATCGGCCCCCAGCGCATAGACCGCTTTAGCACGCACCGCCGGCGTTTGCGCCAGGAAAGGATTGCGCATCACCTGCGCAGCGGTGTTATCTTCGGCGGCAAACAGCAGATAAGTCTGACCATTCAGGCCCGTCACCAGATTTTCGCCTGACAGCTGAAGAATATCCTTACGCTGTCCCATGCTGTGACCGGCCTGAAGCGTAGCCGGTGGCGTTGCCAGCGTGAAGCCCAGCTGCTGCAGCAATTTCCCCTGCGCTGACGCATCTGTCCAGAGATTCACAGCCCGGCCATCCCCGTTCCACACCATCGCGGAAACCGGCTGCGGAGGCAGGGTCATCTTTGCCCTGAGCGCTTTTTCGCGCACGTCGAACTCGCTTATCCGGGCAGCGGCGTCGGCTTCATGCCCGGTCGCCTCGCCCAGCAGCGTCACCAGCTGCTGCCAGCTTTTGTCGTCGTAGTTGACCACCAGCACCGGCGCAATCGCCGAAAGCTGGTCGGCCAGTTTGATCGCCGAATCATTCCCGGTGGCGCTGACCACAATCAGATCTGGCGCTTCCGCAGCAATCGCCTCTGCATTGGGTTCACCAATATAGAGCCGCTTTACGCCGCGTTGTTTCGCCACATCCCCCCACTGCCGGAAGAATCCCTGCTCATCAGCCAGACGGCTGCCAGGTGCGGTTGCGCCGCTGGCGACGACCGGCGCATTAATGGCCAGCAGCGATCCGGTCAGTGTGACACTGGTCGAAACGATGCGCATCGGTGCCTGGGTCAGCGTGACATGCCCCGTTGTCCCGGTGACGGTTCGCGGCCAGCCGGTCTGTGCAACAGCGGTCACGCTGAACAGGGTGATACTCAGTAAGAACAGCGCTAACGCCGACGTTACGCCATGTTTATTCATACATTTTCATCCACTTTGTCGCCGCTAATGTTAGCGGCTATTTGTGCTGATTTAACCCACAAAGGCAGCCGAATCACCGCGTATTTATTGACACGTCTGGCTAATCAACGTAGGTTACTGCAACATAATACAAATGATAATCATTATTAGTTATCTTATCATTTATAGGTGAAATTATGGTGGAATCGCTGGCATTTGAACATCCCCTGCTGCAGGATTTTCCGGCACTCTGCCGTGGCTTCCTGTTTACCTCTCCCTGGCGAAGCCTGACGACTCAGGGCTGTTTCACAACCCTCACGACCCCGGTAAACCAGGGTGAGCAGCTGACCGGAGCGTTTCAGCAAGACCTGCAGCACCATTTTGCCTCGGCCAGAAAGCAGGGCATCGCCCATCCTGTTCTGGTGGGCGCGATCCCGTTCGATGTGGATCAGCCCGCAGCGCTGTTCATCCCTGAGTCGTATCAGACCTTTAACCGTGACGACCTGAAAGCCCGCGCCTCATCGGCTGAAGCCGATCTGCCAAAGGTTCGTCGCCGCACGGCGTTGCCGGATCATGACACTTTCACTGACATGGTTGCGCAGGCCGTAGCGGCCACGCAGCGCGGCAATCCGGATAAAGTGGTGCTGTCGCGGCTGATGGAGATCGTGGCGGAACAGCCCGTCGATACCGCCCCCCTGATGCAGCGCATCGTGGCGCAAAACCCTGACAGCTATCACTTTCATCTGCCGCTGCCCGATGGCGGTGCGCTGGTGGGGGCCAGCCCTGAACTGATGATCCGTAAGCAGGGCGGCCAGTTCAGCTCCTGCCCGCTGGCCGGTTCAGCGCCGCGCAACAGCGATCCGCTGCGAGACAGGGCCGCAGGCGACAGCCTGATGCAGTCGGCCAAAGATCGTTATGAACATAAGCTGGTGACGGATGCAATGCGCATGACACTCCAGCCACGCAGTCGGCTGCTGTCCGTCCCCGAAACCCCTTCCCTGCTGACCACCGCAACGCTGTGGCACCTCGCCACGCAAATTCGGGGCGAGGTGCTGGACGACCGCGAAAATGCGCTGTCACTGGCCTGCCTGCTGCATCCGACACCGGCGCTCAGCGGCTTTCCGCATTCGCGCGCCCGGGCGCTGATTCAGCAACTTGAGCCCTTTGATCGTCAGCTGTTTGGCGGCATCGTCGGCTGGTGTGACGATCAGGGCAACGGCGAGTGGGTCGTCACCATTCGCTGCGGCACGGTGAATGGCCCGCGGGTGCGGCTGTTTGCGGGTGCGGGCATCGTGGCGGACTCACAACCTGAATCAGAATGGCGCGAAACCGGCGTCAAACTCGACACCATGCTTCGCGCTTTTGGATTGCAATAAAGGAACCTGTATGACAATTTCCTACAGCCGCTGGCCGGACGATCTGGCTGCGCGTTACCGTGAAAAAGGGTACTGGCTCGATCTGCCGATGACCGACATCCTGGAACGTCACCGCGACAGCGAGTGCGTGGCAGTAATTGATGGCGACCGGCAATTTTCCTATCGCCAGCTGGCCTCACTGAGTGACAATCTGGCCGCAGCATTGCAGCGTCGTGGCCTGAAGCCTGGCGATACCGCACTGGTACAGCTTGGCAACGTGGCGGAATTTTACCTGACGCTGTTTGCTCTGTTCAAAATCGGCGTTGCCCCGGTCAATGCCCTGTTCAGCCATCAGCGCACCGAGCTGGCCGCCTATGCCAGCCAGATCGCGCCGCGCCTGTTAATTGCCGATCGCAGCCACCCTCTGTTTGCCGATGACGCCTTTATTACGCAGCTTTGCCACGATCAACATTCACTCCAGCAGGTCATCCTGCGGAATGACGCACACGCGGAAAACGGTCTCGACGCCCTGCTGGCTGAACCCGCCGGTGACTTCATCGCAACCCCGACCGCAGGCGATGAAGTCGCCTTTTTCCAGCTGTCGGGCGGCAGCACCGGTACCCCGAAACTGATTCCGCGTACCCACAATGATTACTACTACAGCATCCGGGAAAGTGACGTGATCTGCAGTATTACCGCAGACACCCGTTACCTCATTGCCCTGCCCGCTGCGCATAACTTCCCGATGAGTTCGCCGGGGGCGCTGGGCGTTTTTTACGCGGGCGGACAGGTGATTTTAGCCGCCGATCCCAGCGCAACCCTCTGTTTCCCGCTGATTGAAAAACATCAGGTGACTGATACCGGACTGGTTCCGCCCGCCGTCAGTCTCTGGCTGCAGGCGATGCAGGAATGGGGCAGCAATACCGCACTGGCCTCACTGCAACGTATTCAGGTCGGCGGCGCAAAGCTGGGCGAAACGCTGGCTGCGCGCATCCAGAACGAGATCGGCTGTACCCTGCAGCAGGTGTTTGGTATGGCGGAAGGTCTGGTGAACTACACCCGACTGGATGACGATGAACAGACCATTCTCACCACGCAGGGACGCCCTGTCTCCCCGGATGACGAGGTCTGGGTCGCCGACGAGCAGGGAAATCCGCTGCCGGTCGGTGCCGTTGGTCGCCTGATGACACGCGGCCCTTATACGTTCCGTGGCTACTACAACAGCCCGGAACATAACGCCGCCAGCTTTGATGACCAGGGCTTTTACTGCTCTGGCGATCTGGTTGAGATCACCCCCGCTGGCAATATCATTGTGCAGGGCCGGGAGAAAGATCAGATCAACCGGGGCGGTGAAAAGATCGCAGCTGAAGAGATCGAAAACCTGCTGCAGCGCCATGCGGATGTGATTCACGCGGCGCTGGTCTCCATGCACGACGAGCTGATGGGTGAAAAGAGCTGTGCTTTTATTGTCACCCGGCAGCCGGTGAAACCGGTGGCGCTGCGTCGTCACCTGCGTGAACTGGGCGTTGCCGAGTTTAAGCTGCCCGACCGTATTACCTGCGTAGAGGCTCTGCCGCTGACTGCGGTCGGCAAGGTGGACAAAAAACGTCTGCGCCAACAACTTGCCGATCAACGCACTCAAGCCTGATCTGTCCGGAGATTTTTTAATGGCTATTCCACAACTGACCGCTTACCCGCTTCCTGACGCCTCCGAGCTGCCGAACAACAAGGTGAAATGGACGCTGGAGCCGGGCCGTGCTGCCCTGCTGATCCACGATATGCAGCGCTATTTTCTTAACTTCTGGGGCGATAACAGCCCGCTGGTTGAGCAGGTCGTCGATAACATTGTCCGCCTGCGTCACTACTGCAAAGCGAAGGGCATTCCGGTGTTTTACACCGCTCAGCCGAATGCACAGAGCGACGAAGACCGTGCGTTACTTAACGATATGTGGGGGCCGGGTCTGAATAAACACCCCGATCAGCAGAAGATCGTGGAGGCACTGGCACCGGATGAGCACGATCAGGTGCTGACCAAGTGGCGCTACAGTGCGTTTCACCGATCGCCGCTGGAGGCGATCCTTCAGGAGATGGGCCGCGATCAGCTGATCATCACCGGCGTCTATGCCCACATCGGCTGCCTGACCACCGCCACCGACGCGTTTATGCGTAATATCCAGCCGTTTATGGTGGCCGATGCGCTGGCTGACTTTAGCCGTGAAGAACATATGATGGCGCTGGCCTACACGGCGGGTCGCAGCGGAAAAGTGGTGATGACCGCCGATCTGATGCCTGTCCCCCTCAGTAAAGACGAATTGCGTGCGCTGATCCTGCCGCTGCTGGAAGATGATGAGGTACCGGAAGATGACGAAAATCTGATCGACTACGGTCTGGATTCGGTACGTGTGATGGCGCTGGCGGCACGCTGGCGTCAGGTCCATCGTGACATCGATTTTGTCAGTCTGGCAAAAAACCCGAGCATCGATGGCTGGTGGGCGCTGCTGTCGCGGGAGCCTGCGCAATGAGCCACGTATCCGACTTCAGCGGTAAAATCGTCTGGGTGACCGGTGCCGGTCAGGGCATTGGCTACCATACGGCACTGGCGTTTCACCAGGCTGGCGCGCAGGTCGAGGCCTTTGATCAGCGGTTTCAGGGTCATGACTATCCGTTTCCCTGTCACACCATGGATGTTGCCGATCCGGCGCAGGTAAAAACGATTTGTCAGCGGGTGCTCGCCGCCCAGCCGCGCATTGATGTGCTGGTCAACGCCGCCGGTATTCTGCGTATTGGTGCCACCGATGAGCTGTCGTTTGCTGACTGGCAGGCCTGCCTTAACGTTAATGCGGGCGGCGCGTTTAATCTGTTCCAGCAGACGCTGCCCCGCTTTCGCGAACAGCGCGCCGGTTCCATCGTCACCGTCGCGTCGAATTCGGCGCACGCCCCGCGTATCGGCATGTCCGCGTATGGGGCGTCAAAAGCGGCGCTGCGCAGCCTCTGTCTGACCGTGGGTCTGGAAATGGCACCTTACGGCGTGCGCTGTAATATTGTTTCGCCCGGCTCTACTGACACGGCGATGCAGCGCAGCCTGTGGCACACACCGACCGGCGAGCAGGAGATGATTGCGGGCTTCCCGGATCAGTTCAAGCTGGGTATTCCGCTGGGCAAAATCGCGCAGCCGCAGGAAATTGCGGCCACCGTCCTGTTTCTCGCATCCGATCTTGCCAGCCATGTGACGCTACAGGATATTGTGGTTGATGGTGGCGCAACGCTGGGAGCCTGATGATGACCGCGATCTGGAAACGATCCATTGATCTTCCCGCCCTGAACGCGCTGGGTGAGAACTCACTGGTCGCACATCTGGGGATCGTATTTACCCTTATCGGCGATGATTATCTGGAAGCGACGATGCCGGTCGATGCCCGTACGCAGCAGCCATTCGGGTTGCTGCATGGCGGCGCGTCCGTGGTGCTGGCAGAGTCGATGGGCTCAATTGCCGGCTACCTGGCCGTGGAAGAAGGCTGCAGTGTGGTCGGCGTCGACGTTAATGCCAGCCATCATCGTGCGGTATCGGCAGGTCTGGTGCGGGGAACGTGCCGTCCGCTGCATCTGGGTAAGCGCAGTCAGAGCTGGCATATAGAGATTCGCAACAGTCGGGATCAGCTGTGTTGCAGTGCGCGGCTGAGCGTAGCGGTGATGTGCTAACGGCAGAAAGAACGATGCCCCCTTTCAGGCCTGAAAGGGGGCATCACATATCACGCTGTAGCAGGCGCTTTGTTAACGCTGATAGATGATTTCAACGCCTTCGTCGTCTTCATCATCCCAGTCGTCGTCCCACTCTTCATCTTCTACTTCGACCGTGTTTTCAATGGTTTCTTTGTGGTAATCATCCCACATGAACTCCACTTTCTCCGGCTGCTTCTCTTCAAGCTCCGCTTCTTTCGGGTTGGCGTTGATGAAGCTCATCACGTCCCAGCAGAGTTCGTTGACGCCGGTACGGCTTGCGGCAGAAATCAGGTAATACTTATCTTCCCAGCCCAGCGCTTCAGCAACAGCTTTAGCCCGTGACTGTGCCTCTTCCTCACTGATCAGGTCGATCTTGTTGAAGACCAGCCAGCGTGGCTTGCTGAACAGCTTCTCGCTGTACTTTTCCAGCTCGCCGAGAATGATGCGGGCATTTTCAACCGGATCGCTCTCATCAATTGGGTCGATGTCGATCAGGTGCAGTAACACGCGGCAGCGCTCAAGGTGCTTCAGGAAGCGAATGCCGAGGCCTGCGCCCTCTGCTGCGCCTTCAATCAGGCCAGGGATATCGGCCACCACGAAGCTCTGCTCGCTGTCCATACGCACCACGCCCAGGCTTGGTACCAGGGTGGTAAACGGATAGTCTGCCACTTTAGGCTTGGCTGCCGATACGGCACGGATAAAGGTCGATTTACCGGCATTCGGTAAGCCCAGCATCCCGACATCTGCCAGCAGCATCAGCTCCAGCTGCAGGTCGCGCTTTTCACCCGGCGTACCCATGGTTTTCTGGCGCGGACTGCGGTTCACTGACGATTTGAAACGGGTGTTGCCCAGGCCATGCCAGCCGCCTTTGCCGACCATCAGTTTCTGGCCGTGGCGCGTCATATCGCCGAGTGTCTCACCGGTACCCTGATCGATAACCCGGGTGCCGACCGGCACTTTAACTTCGATATCTTTACCACGTTTACCGGTACAGTCGCGGCTCTGGCCGTTCTGCCCACGCTCAGCGCGGAAAGATTTTTCGAAGCGATAATCGATAAGGGTATTGAGGTTTTCATCAGCGATCAGATAAACGTCACCGCCGTCACCGCCATCACCCCCGTCAGGGCCGCCTCTCGGGATATATTTTTCGCGGCGGAAGCTGACGCAACCATTACCGCCATCACCGGCGACGACCAGAATTGTCGCTTCATCAACAAACTTCATTTTCAATCTCCGTCACACAATCGCCTGCAGCACTCTGCAGACGGGTCCGCCAGGGTCTTCTGCGCTGACCAGCGGCGGATAAATCAGGATTGGCTTTCGCCAGTGCGTACATAAAGTGTACAGCAAACTTTTGTGATGCGTCGCTTTTACCGCGACAGACCGCAGAATGTAAAAAGCCCCGCAGGAGCTGCGGGGCCTTCAATTCGTGCGTTCAGACGTTAAACGTCTGCGTCACGACAACCTTACTCAGCAACGATGCTGATGTATTTACGGTTGTTCGGACCTTTAACTTCGAACTGTACTTTACCGTCTGCGGTAGCAAACAGGGTGTGGTCACGACCACAACCTACATTGGTACCGGCGTGGAATTTGGTGCCACGCTGACGAACGATGATGCTACCTGCCAGAACAGATTCGCCACCGAAACGTTTTACACCCAGACGTTTTGCATTGGAGTCACGACCATTTCGAGTCGAACCACCAGCCTTTTTATGTGCCATTTGTCAGATCTCCTCTTACGCCGTGATACCAGTGATTTTCACATCAGTGAACCACTGGCGATGGCCTGCTTGCTTACGGTAGTGCTTACGACGACGAAACTTAACAATCTTAATTTTTTCGCCACGACCGTGAGCAACAACTTCTGCCTTGATCATTCCGCCTGAAACCAGTGGCGCGCCGATTTTCACGTCTTCGCCATTAGCAATCATCAGAACCTGGTCAAACTCAATCGTTTCACCGGTTGCGATGTCCAGCTTTTCCAGGCGAACGGTCTGACCTTCGCTTACTCGGTGTTGTTTACCACCACTTTGGAAAACCGCGTACATATAAAACTCCGCTTCTGCGCTTGCCTTTTAGTTCATCAGGCGGCGCGCTAAATATTCACAATAGGGCGCGAATTCTACGCAAAACTCCAGAAGAAGACAAGAGCACTTTGCACACTCTTGCAGAAAAAAAACACAGGCTGAATGCAACCGTTTCTCAGGCACAAAATTCAAGTACAATCAGTAACAGATTACCTGAACGCTGGCTGGGTAAACCACTTACCATGGCAGAGATAACGAGTCATAGCTGAAAAGACGAATGAACTTAGAACAGATTAATGAATTAACCGCACAGGATATGGCTGCCGTTAACCAGACCATCCTCGACCAGCTGAATTCAGATGTCTCGCTCATCAACCAGTTGGGCTACTACATCATCAGTGGTGGGGGCAAGCGTATCCGTCCCATGATTGCCGTGCTATCTGCACGTGCCATGGGCTACAAGGGCGACCTGCACGTGACCAATGCGGCGCTGATCGAATTTATCCACACCGCCACGCTGCTGCATGACGATGTCGTGGATGAATCCGATATGCGTCGTGGCAAAGCGACCGCAAACGCGGCGTTTGGCAATGCGGCAAGCGTGCTGGTCGGTGACTTTATTTACACCCGCGCCTTCCAGATGATGACCAGCATGGGGTCGCTGCGTATCCTGGCGCTGATGTCAGAGGCGGTAAACGTTATTGCTGAGGGCGAAGTGCTGCAGCTGATGAACGTTAACGATCCCGACATCACCGAAGAGAGCTACATGCGCGTGATTTACAGCAAGACCGCGCGCCTGTTTGAAGCGGCCTCGCAGGCCTCTGCAATACTGGCTGAAGCCACACCCGAAGAGGAAAAAGCGCTGCAGGATTATGGGCGTTATCTGGGTACTGCTTTCCAGTTAATTGACGATTTACTGGATTACAGCGCTGACGGTGAGACGCTGGGCAAAAATACCGGCGATGACCTGAGTGAAGGCAAGCCGACGCTGCCGCTGCTGCATGCCATGCAGCATGGCTCGCCTGAACAGGCGAAGATGATACGTGAAGCCATTGAGCAGGGAAATGGCCGTCATCTGCTGGAGCCAGTGCTGGAAGCGATGAATCAGTGTGGTTCACTGGAATGGACCCGCAGCCGCGCCGAACAGGAAGCGGATAAAGCGATTGAAGCCTTGCGGATTCTGCCCGAATCGCCCTGGCGCAGCGCGCTGGAGTCGCTTGCGCATATGTCAGTTCAGCGCGACTTCTGATCCCTCACGGAGCCTTTCTGGCTCCGTTTTTATCGCCCTGCTCTCATTTCTTCCTGTTCCTTCTTCGCTGTTGCACTCCTGTTGCGTGCTGTCACACAGACCAGACGCTGGATCCAAATATTACTGGAAAATAACAGGAAACATTTGCTATAAAATACCCGCTCTTTCCAGATAACCGTAAAAGGAGGGCCAGCGTCTCGCTGAACGATGCAATGACAAGGAAAAGGAGAACAGGTTATGCAAAAAAGAAAGGAAGACTGGCACCCGGCTGACATTATCGCGGCGCTGCATAAGCGTGGTATGACACTGGCGGCGCTGTCACGCGCAGCTGGTCTGAGTTCATCCACGCTGGCTAATGCGCTGACGCGTCCATGGCCCAAAGGTGAATGGCTGATCGCCGACGCGATCACCGTTCATCCCAGCGAAATCTGGCCCAGCCGCTATTACGATCCGATTACCCACTGTCTGCTGGATCGCCGAAAGCGCATCCGTACGCCTGCCGAACAGACGGATAACGCCTGAGATCGCAGGTAAGCCTCAGGCAAAAAAAAACCAGCCCCCAGGAGGGCTGGCTATTTTAGCGCACCTGCAGCATTACTCTTCGCTGACGCGCTCGATGTTCGCGCCCATCGCTTTCAGCTTATCTTCGATGTGCTCATAGCCACGATCGATATGATAAATGCGATCAACGAACGTCGTTCCTTCTGCGATACAGCCAGCCAGAACCAGACTGGCAGACGCACGCAGATCGGTCGCCATCACCTGCGCACCTGACAGGGTTTCAACCCCGTGACAGATCGCTGTGTTGCTTTCAATCTCAGCATGTCCGCCCATACGGATCAGTTCCGGGATATGCATGAAACGGTTTTCGAAGATGGTTTCGGTAATCACACCGGTGCCTTCCGCAACCATGTTTAACAGGGTGAACTGCGCCTGCATATCGGTCGGGAACCCCGGATGCGGTGCGGTGCGAACATTGACCGCTTTTGGTCGCTTGCCGTGCATATCCAGACTGATCCAGTCTTCACCGGTTTCGATATCGGCACCCGCATCACGCAGCTTCGCCAGTACCGCATCCAGCGTATCGGGCTGGGTTTTGTGGCACATCACTTTGCCGCCCGAAATGGCGGCAGCCACCAGGAAAGTACCGGTTTCGATACGATCCGGCAGGACGGTGTAGACACCGCCACCCAGACGCTCTACACCTTCGATGGTGATTTTGTCGCTGCCTGCACCAGTAATTTTAGCGCCCAGGGTGTTAAGGAAGTTGGCAGTATCGACAATTTCCGGCTCACGCGCCGCATTCTCAATCACGGTAGTACCGGTCGCCAGCGTCGCAGCACTCATGATGGTCACGGTCGCGCCGACGCTGATTTTGTCCATGACAATCAGCGCACCCTTCAGGCGGCCATTGACTGACGCTTTAACGTAGCCCTCTTCCAGCTTGATCTCGGCACCCAGCTGTTCCAGACCGGTGATGTGCAGGTCAACCGGACGCGCGCCAATCGCGCAGCCTCCCGGCAGCGAAACCTGACCCTGACCAAAACGTGCCACTAGCGGGCCCAGCGCCCAGATTGAGGCACGCATGGTTTTGACCAGATCGTAAGGCGCACAAAATACATCTACCGCGCTGGCATCGACATGCACAGAACCGTTGCGCTCCACCTTCGCACCCAGCTGGCTCAGCAGCTTCATGGTGGTATCAATGTCGCGCAGCTTTGGCACATTCTGGATCTCTACCGGCTCTTCAGCCAGCAGGGCAGCAAACAGAATAGGAAGCGCGGCGTTCTTCGCCCCGGAAATGGTTACTTCACCACTTAAGCGGGTGGGGCCTTGCACACGAAATTTGTCCATTAACACGGCTCTCAATTAACTAGCTAAAGATGGGACTCGCCCACGGCGAGTTCACCACGCTGCGGGATCAGAAACCGTTGAGTTTACGGTCACGCGCCCATTCAGCGGGAGTATAGGTTTTGATGGAGACAGCATGCATGCGGTTATCCGCGATGAATTCCATCAGCGGCGCGTAAACAGCCTGCTGCTTTTTGACGCGGCTCAGTTCGCCAAACAGTTCGCCTACGGCGATCACCTGAAAATGGCTGCCATCGTTGCTCATCACATGCACTTCGTCTAAAGGCAATGCGGCCATCAGCACGGCCTGAATTTCACTGTTTTCCATTGGGCTTAACTTCACTTAATAATAATAAGGCTGACATAGTAGAGGAAAGCGACTGACTCTTAAATACGCAAAAGCCCCTGTTGAAAACAGGGGCTTAGCATAACAACCGGAAATCAGGCGCTTTTATCCGCAGAAACAATAATCTGTTGCAGATTGTAAAGCGTAATCAGCGACTGCAGTTTGTCGCTGATACCCGTAAAGCGTGGCGTAATGCCCTGTGCCCGGGCGATTTCCCGCAGGTGCACCAGCAGGGCGAGACCGGAAGAGTCAACACGCTCCAGCCCTGCGACGTCGATCGTATCCACATCGTTAATCAGCGTGTCACGTTGCT
Source organism: Pantoea sp. GD03673 (assembly GCF_029844725.1). GTDB lineage: Bacteria > Pseudomonadota > Gammaproteobacteria > Enterobacterales > Enterobacteriaceae > Pantoea. Next base: position 181,815 of record NZ_JAOCKJ010000005.1, on the reverse strand, counting down.
GCCACAGGCTCATTAACGTGTCGCGATCCAGTTCGCCTTTCAGTAATAGCGTGCTGGCTTCCCGCTCCCAGCGTAACGATTCGTGCATTATTTTTGTTTATCCAGCGTGATGGGCTGTGCCGCAGAGGATTTCAGTTGCGCCGTCAGACCATCAATCCCTTTAGTACGTAACAGATCGCTCCACTCATTCTGTTTAGTGGTGATCATGCTGACGCCTTCGGCGATCATGTCATAAGCCTGCCAGTTACCGCTCTGGCTGTTTTTACGCCACTGGAAGTCGAGGCGAACCGGTGGGCGACCATTGGGATCGATAATTGAGACCCGAATAGCGACAATGTTAGCATCGCCCAGCGGCTGCTCAGGCTGAATCTGGTAGCTCTGACCGTTATAAAGTGCCAGTGCCTGACCATAAGCCTGCGCCAGGTAGTCACCAAAGGCGCTGAAATAGGCTTCACGCTGCGCCGGGGTCGAATCACGATAGTAGCGACCCAGTACTAACGCGCCCGCATATTTGATCTGCACATAGGGCAGCAGTTCCTGACGCACAATCTGACGCAGGTAGTTGGGATTCTGCTTGATTTTCGGCTGCTCATTTTTCAGACGGGAGAACGTCTTTTCCGCCGCTTCGTTCATCAGCTTGTAGGGATTGCTTTGATCGGCTGCAGTCGCTGTCAGCGGTACGGCAACCACCAGCATCGCAATCATCAGTAAACGTTTAAACATGGTATACCCTCTTCTTTAAGGTTGAGCCGGTGCCGCAGGCGCAGCACTGCCGCCTTCCTGCGCATCCTTGTTGTCACTGTTTTGTTTGTTATCGCCGCTCTTATACAGGAACTGACCGATCAGGTCTTCGAGCACCATGGCTGACTTGGTATCACGCAGCGTATCGCCATCTTTCAGCATCGCCGAACCCAGTTCCGGATCGTCAAAGCCTAAATTCAGCGCCAGGAATTGCTCACCCAGCAGTCCCTGCGTGCGAATCGCCAGCGAGCTGGTATCAGAGATTTTATTCGCATACTGATCGCTGATCTCCATCGTGACACGCGGCAGCAGCGTTTTCGGTTCAAGCGCAATGTCCGTCACCCGGCCAATCACCACACCGCCGATTTTCACCGGCGAACTGGCTTTCAGGCCGCCAATATTGTCAAACGTGGCGTAGAGCTTCCACGTTGGCTCTGTGCCCATCGACTTCAAATCGGCGACGCGCAGGCAGAGAAACAATGCGGCGATTAACGCCATAATCATAAAAATGCCAACCCAGATTTCGCTTTTTTTGCTTTGCATTGCATCAATTCCCAAACATCAGTGCTGTCAGCACAAAATCCAACCCGAGCACTGCCAGTGAAGCATGTACTACGGTACGCGTTGTCGCGCGACTGATCCCTTCAGAAGTGGGAATCGCGTCATAGCCATTAAAAAGGGCAATCCAGGTAACCGTCACGGCAAATACGGCGCTTTTGATGATGCAGTTAACGACATCGGTGCGGAAGTCGACCGCATTCTGCATCGCTGACCAGAAGAAGCCGGGATCGATTCCCTTCCAGCTCACCCCCACCAGCGCACCGCCAGCGATGCCAACAGCGGTAAAAATCAGGGCGAGCAGCGGCATACTGATAAACCCTGCCCAGAAGCGCGGCGACACGACGCGGCGCAACGGGTCCACCGCCATCATCTCCATACTGGAGAGCTGTTCAGTGGCTTTCATCAGGCCAATTTCAGCAGTCAGTGCTGAACCTGCCCGTCCGGCAAACAGCAGTGCGGTCACGACCGGCCCCAGCTCTCGCAGCAACGACAGCGCCACCAGCATACCCAGGCTGGTTTCGGCACCGTAAGTGGTCAGTACCAGATAGCCCTGCAGTCCGAGTACCATGCCGATAAACAGGCCCGAAACCACAATAATCAGTAACGACAACACGCCAACACTATAGAGCTGTTTGATCAGTAGCGGCGAGTGCCTGCGGAACGCGGGTTTTCCTACCAGCGCGTGAAACAGCATTAATCCTGCGCGTCCAAAACTGGCGCACGTTTCAATTCCCTGACGACCGAATGACGCCAGCGCCTTCAAGACCATCTGTTTAGTTACTCCCTGAGCCGGTTAAATCAGCGAGATAGTCGCCGGCAGGAAAACGGAAGGGAACCGGACCATCCGCATCGCCATCAATAAACTGGCGGACGCGCGGGTCATTGTTCTCTCGCAGTTCCGGCGTGGTGCCGTGTGCGATAATTTTTTGTCCGGCCACGATATAGGCATAGTCCGCAATACTCAGTACTTCCGGTACGTCGTGCGAGACCACAATACAGGTCAGGCCCAGAGCATGATTCAGTTCATCAATGAGTTTGACCAGCACGCCCATGGTGATGGGATCCTGACCGACAAAAGGCTCATCGAACATGATCAGTTCCGGCTCAAGCGCAATCGCGCGCGCCAGTGCCACACGACGCGCCATGCCGCCCGACAGCTCAGCCGGTTTCAGCTGGGCTGCGCCACGCAGCCCTACCGCTTCCAGCTTCATTAATACCGTGCTGTGCAGAATGGGGGCGGGAAGACGGGTATGTTCACGCAGCGGCCAGGCGACATTTTCATAGACCGTTAAGTCAGTAAACAAGGCGCCGGACTGGAACAGCATGCTCATCTTCTTACGCGCTTCGTATAATTTAGCGCGCGACAATGACGGAATGTTTTCGCCCCGGAAAAAGATGTCACCGCGGGTCGGCTGAAGTTGCCCCCCAATCAAGCGTAGCAGAGTGGTTTTCCCTATCCCCGACGGTCCCATTATCGCCGTTACTTTGCCTTTCGGCACGGTCAGCGAAATGTCGTCGAAGATGGTGCGATCTCCGCGCGAAAAACTCACGCCACGAACCTCAACCAGATTCGTTTGCTGCTGGGTCATTATTACCTCTTGTAAGGATCGGGCGTAAACATGGGGTACGATGGTAGCCTGTTCGGTCCTGATTCACGATAGCTTTACAGAAACTTACCGCTAAGATTTGGCGAAAATGGTCATAAAATTTACTTTTGCCGTTCAGGCGGTCAAAATCAGCGCCTGTCTCGCCAAACAGAACCTTTAACCGGTCGGGAAAGGCATTGCCGGCCTGGGTTTTTATGCAAGGATTTTTCATGTTCGTAGCTTCTGCACTGCTGATTATCGGTTTGCTTTTACTGGCATATGGTGCCGATCGTCTGGTGTTTAGCGCCTCTATATTGTGTCGATCATTTGGCATCCCGCCTTTGATCATTGGCATGACCGTTGTCAGCATCGGCACCTCACTGCCCGAGATGATTCTCTCCTTTTCTGCGGCGCAGCATGGCCAGATGGATTTGGCTGTTGGCACCGCGCTCGGCTCGAATATTACCAATATTTTACTGATTCTGGGTGCCGCTGCGCTAATGCATCCACTTAGCGTCCATTCTAATCTGATACGCCGTGAGCTGCCGTTGATGTTGCTGGTCACCCTGCTCAGCGGATTCATGCTGTTTGACAATCAGCTTAGTCGACTGGATGGAATTGGCCTTATCGCCATTGCCGCTATTTATCTGATGGTGGTGATTCGGATTGCGCGGAAAGCCGAACGGGACAACAACGACACCCTGACCCGCGAACAGCTGGCCGAGCTGCCTCGCGAAGAGAGCGGAAACACGGTGGCCTTTCTCTGGCTGGCCGTCGCCCTGATTATTCTGCCAATGTCGACCCGGATGGTGATCGATAATGCCACGGCCTTTGCCGACTACTTTGGCGTCAGTGAACTGGTGATGGGCCTGACGCTCATCGCCGTGGGCACCAGCCTGCCCGAGCTGGCGACGGTGATCGCTGGCGCACTGAAAGGCGAAGATGATATCGCGATCGGCAACCTTATCGGTGCCAACATTTATAATATTGCCATTGTGCTGGGCCTGCCGGCGCTGATTCATCCCGGCAGTATCGACTATCACGCCTTTGCCCGTGATTACTGGGTGATGCTGGGCGTCAGCGTGCTGTTTGCCCTGCTCTGCCTGCTGCGTCGCCGGCGCGTTGGCCGCATCAATGGCCTGATTTTACTCTGTGGTTTCTTCGTCTGGGTGACGCTGCTGTGGATGCAGCCGGCATTCATGGACGGCTAACAAGGACAGACTCACTATGTCATATCAGCAACCAACAGCATTTGATTTCCAGCAGGCGGGAAAAACCGTCCTGCGCATTGAGCGTGAAGGACTGGAACAGCTCGATCAATATATTAATGACGATTTCGCCCGCGCCTGCGCCCTGATCTACGCCTGTCAGGGAAAAGTGGTGGTAATGGGCATGGGTAAATCTGGCCATATCGGAAAAAAAATGGCCGCAACCTTTGCCAGTACCGGTACGCCTGCCTTTTTTGTCCACCCGGCCGAGGCCAGCCATGGCGACCTGGGCATGGTCAGCAAAAATGATGTGGTGATCGCCATCTCCAACAGCGGTGAGTCGAACGAAATCCTCGCGCTGATTCCGGTGTTAAAACGTCAGCATATTGCGCTGATTTGCATCACCGGACGCCCTGACAGCGCGATGGGCCGGGTTGCCGATGTGCATCTGTGTGTCCATGTTCCGCAGGAAGCCTGTCCGTTAGGTCTTGCTCCCACCACCAGCACTACAGCCACGCTGGTAATGGGCGACGCGCTGGCGGTTTCGTTACTTGAGGCACGCGGCTTTACAGCGGAAGACTTTGCTCTCTCCCACCCCGGCGGTGCGCTGGGCCGCAAACTGCTGCTGCATGTAGACGATATCATGCACAGTGGCGATGAGCTGCCGCACGTCACCCGTGACGCTTCACTGCGTGATGCGCTACTGGAGATTACCCGCAAAAATCTGGGACTGACGGTGATTGTCGACAGCCTGATGAAAATTGAAGGTATTTTTACCGATGGTGACCTGCGCCGCATCTTTGACATGGGCATCGATTTTCAGCGCGCCACCATCGGCGAAGTGATGACGCCAGGTGGCATTCGCGTCCGGCCGAATATGCTGGCGGTTGAAGCCCTGAACCTGATGCAGACCAAAAACATTACGTCGATTCTGGTGGCCGATGACGACCATCTGCTCGGTGTGGTACATATGCATGACATGCTGCGCGCTGGCGTAGTCTGAACAGGAAGAGAAAATGCAACAGGCAACTCCCCCGATTGACACCTGCTATGGCCCGGTCAGTGCTGAGGTCATGGCGCGCGCCAGCCGCATTCGTCTGCTGATCTGCGACGTGGATGGCGTGATGTCCGACGGGGTGATCTACATGGGAAATAACGGCGAAGAGCTGAAAGCCTTTAACGTGCGGGATGGTTACGGTATACGCTGTTTGCTGACCTCCGATGTGGAAGTGGCTATTATTACCGGCCGCAATGCCCGTCTGATGGAAGATCGCTGCAAAACGCTCGGCATCCGTCATCTTTATCAGGGACAATCGGATAAGCTTTTGGCCTATCGCGAACTTCTGGATAAACTGTCTCTCTCTGACGAGCAGGTCGCCTACATTGGTGACGATCTGATCGACTGGCCGGTTATGGCAAAAGTGGGATTAAGCGTGGCGGTGGCGGATGCACATCCAATCCTGTTGCCGCGAGCGCAGTATGTCACGCGAATTGCGGGTGGACGCGGCGCGGTTCGCGAAGTATGTGACCTGATCTTAATGGCGCAGAACAAATTTGAGGATGCCAAAGGGCAATCAGTATGAGTAAAAGCAGGCGTTGGATAACGCTGATTCTGACCTTGATTGCACTGGTTTTGATCGGCTGGAATCTTACTAACCAGGATGGCGATGGCACGCCAGTCGGGACAAACAGCCAGGCACCGACCTATACCAGTGATGATTCTCACACTGTGGTGTATAACCCGCAGGGCGGGCTCTCATATAAACTGGTCTCTGACAAAGTGACCTATTTCTCGGATGACGAGCTGAGCTGGTTCGACAAGCCGGTGATGACCACCTTTGATGAGAACAAAGTTCCCACCTGGACGTTACGCGCAGATAAAGCAAAGCTCACCAAAGATCGTATGCTTTATCTGTATGGACATGTTGAGCTGAATACGCTGACGCAGGATTCGCAGCTTGAGCGGATCAAAACTGATAACGCCCGGATTAACCTTGTCACTCAGGACGTTACCTCTGATGACCAGGTGACATTGTATGGCCGCAGCTTTAACTCCACCGGCATGAAAATGCGCGGCAATTTACGGACAAAAAACGCCGAGTTAATCGAGAAGGTCAAAACCTCTTATGAAATTCAAAATGAACAAAAATAGCCTGAAGATTCTGCTGGCCAGCATGTTACTGGCAACCACCGTTCCGGCGCTGGCCCTGACCGGTGACTCGGACAAGCCCGTCAATATTGACTCGCAGAATCAGGCGCTGGATTTGCAAGGCAACGTCGCGACCTTTACCGGCAATGTTATCGTGACGCAGGGCACGATCAAAATCACGGCGGATAAAGTCGTGGTGACGCGTCCGGGCGGCGACAGCAAGAAAACCATCGTTGACGCCTACGGTAATCCTGCCACTTTCTATCAGATGCAGGACAGCGGCAAGCCCGTGCAGGGTCATGCCGCTAAGCTGCACTACGAACTGGCCAACGATTTCGTTGAACTGACCGGCAATGCATTCATTGAGCAGCAGGACAGTAACATCAAAGGCGATCGCATCACCTACCTGGTGAAAGAGCAGAAAATGCAGGCTTACAGTCAGGGCCAGAACAAGCGCGTCACGACCGTCCTGGTGCCGTCGCAACTTCAGGATAAAGGTTCGTCCAACAGCGGAAAGAAGAGTAACTGATAGCTATGGCCACATTAATCGCAGAAAACCTGGCGAAGGCATATAAAGGCCGTCGCGTGGTAGAAGATGTCAGCCTGCAGGTAAAATCCGGCGAGATTGTCGGCCTGCTTGGCCCGAACGGGGCCGGTAAAACCACCACCTTTTACATGGTCGTGGGGATTGTGCCGCGTGACGCTGGCCGCATTGTTATCGATGATGAAGATATCAGCATCCTGCCGCTGCATGCGCGTGCGCGTCGCGGCATTGGCTATCTGCCGCAGGAGGCCTCTATTTTCCGTCGCCTTAGCGTTTACGATAATCTGATGGCGGTACTGCAGATTCGTGATGACCTGACCGAAGAGCAACGCCAGGATCGCGCCCGTGAGCTGATGGAGGAGTTTCACATCGAGCACCTGCGCGACAGCATGGGTCAGGCGCTTTCGGGTGGTGAACGACGTCGTGTTGAGATTGCCCGCGCGCTGGCTGCCAATCCTAAGTTTATTCTGCTGGATGAACCCTTTGCCGGTGTTGACCCTATCTCCGTTATCGACATCAAGAAGATCATTGAGCATCTGCGCGACAGCGGCCTCGGCGTATTGATTACCGACCACAACGTGCGCGAAACGCTCGCGGTCTGTGAGCGGGCCTATATCGTCAGCCAGGGCCACCTTATTGCGCATGGTACACCCAATGAAATTCTTGCGGATGAGCAGGTTAAGCGGGTTTATTTGGGTGAAGAGTTCAGACTCTGATAATGTGTCGTTAATACCGATGTTTACCTGGGAACTACCATCCTGTCTATGAAGCAAGGTTTACAACTCAGGTTCAGCCAACAGCTGGCAATGACTCCACAACTGCAGCAGGCGATTCGTCTGCTGCAACTCTCTACGCTTGAACTCCAGCAGGAGTTACAGCTTGCACTGGAAAGTAATCCATTGCTTGAGCAGACCGATCTGCATGATGAGATTGACGCCCGGGAATCGTCGGAAGCCGAAGCGCTGGATACACGTGAAGCGCTAGAGCAGAAAGAGATGCCTGATGAGCTGCCGCTGGATGCCACCTGGGATGAGATCTACACTGCGGGCACCCCTTCCGGCACCGGCACCGATTATCAGGATGATGAGTTACCGGTTTACCAGGGCGAAACCACGCAGTCGCTGCAGGACTATCTGATGTGGCAGGTCGAACTGACGCCTTTCAGCGATACCGACCGTGCGATTGCAACGTCTATCGTCGATGCTATCGATGACACCGGGTATCTCACCGTCTCGCTTGAGGAAATCCTCGACAGCATCGGCAACGATGAGCTTGAAGCGGATGAAGTTGAGGCGGTGCTGAAGCGTATCCAGCGTTTTGACCCGATTGGTGTTGGCGCACGTGATTTACGTGACTGTCTGCTGGTTCAGCTTTCACAATATGCGCCCGACACACCGATGCTGACCGAGGCGCGCCTGATCGTCAGCGACCATCTCGATCTGCTGGCCAATCACGATTTTCGCAGCCTGATGCGCGTGACGCGCCTCAAAGAAGAGGTGCTGAAAGAGGCGATGCTGCTGATTCAGTCGCTGGACCCGCGTCCGGGCCAGTCGATCAACACCGGCGAGCCGGAATATGTCATCCCCGACGTGCTGGTGCGTAAGGTTGGCAGTCGCTGGACGGTTGAACTTAATGCCGATAGCGTGCCACGTCTGAAGATCAACCAGCACTACGCGGCAATGGGCGGCGCAACGCGGAATGACAGCGACAGCCAGTTCATTCGCAGCAATCTGCAGGAAGCCCGCTGGCTGATCAAGAGCCTGGAAAGCCGTAATGATACGCTGCTGAAAGTAACGCGCTGTATCGTTGAGCAGCAGCAGGCGTTTTTCGAGCAGGGTGAAGAATTTATGCGTCCGATGGTGCTGGCAGATATCGCCCAGGCGGTTGAGATGCACGAATCGACTATTTCCCGTGTTACCACGCAGAAGTATCTGCACAGCCCGCGTGGCATTTTTGAACTGAAGTACTTTTTCTCCAGTCACGTGAATACGGAAGGAGGTGGTGAAGCCTCTTCTACCGCGATCCGCGCTCTGGTGAAAAAATTAATTTCGGCGGAAAATCCAGCCAAACCCTTGAGCGACAGTAAACTGACCTCCATGTTATCCGATCAGGGGATCATGGTGGCACGGCGTACCGTCGCCAAATATCGTGAGTCTTTATCCATCCCGCCATCGAATCAGCGTAAGCAGCTGATTTGAAAGAAATGAGAAGGAAGACCTATGCAGCTGAACCTGACCGGGCAACATGTTGAAATCACGCCACCTTTACGTGAATTCGTCAGCGGTAAATTTGCCAAACTGGAACACTATTTTGAACATATCAATCAGGTCTATATTGTCCTGAAGGTTGAGAAAGTCACGCAGGTGGCTGACGCAACCCTCCACGTGAACGGTGGCGAGCTGCACGCCACATCGGAAGCGGAAGATATGTATGCGGCAATTGATGGGCTGATTGATAAACTCGCCCGTCAGCTGACCAAACACAAAGATAAACTGAAAAAACACTAACCTTCACGCTAGCTACGCGCGCCTGCCGCGCAGAGCCGACAGGATGGGGCGGATAATCCGCCCCGTTTTGTCATCTAAGCAAGCGCCGTTTGTCACACACGTCAGGGCGCGCTGGCGGTGAATGGCCTGGTGAACACGCAAGTGAAACGACAATGAACAACGATCTTACACTGGAATTGAGCACAGTGCTTTCGCCAGACTGCACCCGCAGCGGCGTACACTGCCAGAGCAAAAAACGTGCGCTGGAAATCATCAGCGAACTGGCCGCTAAGCAGCTCAACCTGCCGCACCAGACGCTTTTCGAAGCGATTCTGACCCGCGAACGTATGGGCAGTACCGGTATAGGTAACGGGATAGCCATTCCTCACGGCAAGCTGGAAGAGGACACGCTGCGTGCAGTAGGGGTGTTTATCAGCCTCGAACAGCCGATTGCATTTGATGCCGTCGATAACCAGCCGGTCGATCTGCTGTTTGCGTTACTGGTTCCGGCTGACCAGTGCAAAACGCACCTGCACACCCTGTCACTGGTGGCAAAACGTCTGGCAGATAAAACGGTTTGCCGTCGTCTGCGTGCTGCGCAGAGTGATGAAGAGCTTTATGCCATTATTACGGAAGTCCAGACAGAGCAGTAACGCGTCTTTACCGGCGAGATGCCGGTTTTAAAACGGGAGAGAAGGTCATGGTGCTGATGATCGTTAGCGGTCGTTCAGGCTCGGGGAAGTCAGTGGCGCTCCGTGCGCTGGAAGATATGGGGTTCTACTGCGTCGATAACCTGCCGGTCGTGCTGCTGCCTGAGTTAGCCAACTCGCTGGCGGAACGCAATATTTCGGCGGCGGTCAGCATCGACGTTCGTAATATGCCTGAATCCCCTGAAATTTTTGAAACCGCGCTGAATAATCTGCCTGACACATTTTCACCTCAGCTGCTGTTTCTCGACGCCGATCGCAATACCCTGATTCGTCGTTACAGCGATACGCGCCGTCTGCATCCCCTTTCCAGCAAAAATCTGTCACTGGAGAGTGCCATCGATGAAGAGAGCGATCTGCTGGAGCCGCTGCGTTCACGCGCCGATTTGATCATCGACACCTCAGAGATGTCAGTACATGAACTGGCAGAGATGCTGCGTACCCGCCTGCTGGGCAAGCGTGAACGTGAACTGACCATGGTGTTTGAATCTTTCGGTTTCAAACACGGCATTCCTATCGACGCTGATTATGTCTTTGACGTGCGCTTTCTGCCCAACCCCCACTGGGATCCGAAGCTGCGCCCGATGACCGGCCTCGATCGCCCGGTCGCGGCATTCCTTGATCGTCACACTGAAGTGCATAACTTTATCTACCAGACACGCAGCTATCTTGAACTCTGGCTGCCGATGCTGGAGACCAATAACCGTAGCTATCTTACCGTGGCGATTGGCTGTACTGGTGGCAAACACCGCTCAGTTTATATCGCAGAACAGCTGGCGGATTACTTCCGTTCACGCGGTAAGAATGTACAGTCACGCCATCGCACGCTGGAAAAGCGCAAATCATGACCGTCAGACAAACTGTAGAAATCAAAAATAAGCTGGGCATGCACGCCCGTCCGGCGATGAAGCTGTTCGAGCTGGTGCAGAGCTTCGATGCCGAAGTATTGCTGCGCAACGAAGCGGGCACGGAAGCCGAGGCCAGCAGCGTAATTGCGCTGCTGATGCTCGACTCTGCAAAAGGCGGACACATTGAGATTGAAGCCAGCGGCCCGGAGGAGATTCCGGCGCTGGCAGCGGTCATTGAGCTATTTGAAGCGGGCTTCGATGAAGAGTAAGACCTAGTCGAGCTTATTACGCTGTAAAAAGCCTTCCCCACCCAGCTGGCGCATCTGGCGCATAATCCACTGCTGCCGCTCTCTGACGTAGCCTGAAGGTGCAGCAGCACGGTAACGGATTGGATTAGGCAGAACGGCCGCCAGAAGAGCAGCATCGGCGGCGGTCAGCCGGCTGGCAGGCTTATGGAAGTAGCGCTGTGACGCGGCTTCAACACCAAAGATGCCGGGCCCGAACTCCGCGATGTTGAGGTAGACGGTCAGAATACGTCGCTTCGTCCAGACTGTCTCAATACCCACCGTCAGCCCCGCTTCCAGACCTTTACGGACCCAGTTGCGGCCATCCCACAGAAACAGATTCTTCGCGGTCTGCTGTGACAGCGTCGATGCCCCGCGCATCCGGCTATCGCTCTTATCCAGCACAGATTCAATCGCCGCGACATCAAAACCCCAGTGGTCCGGAAACTTTTGATCTTCTGAGGCGATAACGGCCAGCCCCATCCAGGGCGAAATCTCATCATGTCCGACCCAGTCAGAGTGAGCGACATAGCTAAAGTCACCGCGTAGCCAGGCCCCAATCTGTCGTTCAGCCATGACCGCTGAGAACGGGACCGGCAAGAATGAAAAGAGTAAGATCCCCGCCAGCCATATCCCCAGCCACACCAGCACGATACGGCCAATAATACGTCTGATACGCTGTCCGACGCTTCCTTTATGCTTGTTCATGCAATCTTCCCATACTTGTTTCAGACGTTAATCAATCACTCATGTAATCACTGCCACAAAAACGGCCTTTTTACGATTATCGCTGAAAACCGGTCAGCGGCTTCCAGACTTTATTCAATCATTTTGCATCAAAATGCTGGAACAGTTCGAAATAGTTCAAGCACTTCCGAAAAAAAGGAATCGGTTCCATTCATGACCCCTGCTTAGCATCTTTCCAGATAAACACTTAATATTGGATAATAAGCGCCGGTTAGAATCATTCAATCTGCTTAACTGTTATTTTTTTATGACTTATGAGCCGCCCAAAGCTTAATCAGAATCACGGTTATAACGTATAAATAAACAGCGCTTAACGGCATCACTCCTGGCTGAAATGGCACTCTTCGCTCGCTTCAGGTGCGCGGATGTCAGCGCCATGAAAGGGCAAAGTTTCAGATTCATTTTTATCATTCCAAAACGTTTTGGATAATTCGTATCGTTTCAGGCCGGTCACTTGCAATATCAGCGCGTTAGCCGCACTGAACAGGCGGATGTGAATGCCAGCTCACTTTATTGCTGCTCAGCCTTTGCTTTGCAGCAGGGCAGCGTTAAAACTACACTAAAAAGGCCAGATTTGATTAAAATATCAGCAATTCAGCAGAGAAAATGATTCCTTGCTTGACTGTGTTGCCAAATTAATGTTTTCTGTATTTAAACGCTGCTCAATATCACAATTTTTAATGAATCTTGTCACATGAGAAGATGAATTTGCTAAGGTGATGACAGTGTTAACCAATACCGTGCGGCTGCATTAATTATTCAAATCATAGCGGTCGCAATATTTTCCCTGGTGTTGGCGCAGTATTCGCGCACCCCGGCCTCGGCTGGGGTCATTTTTTTCCGGGGTATCACTTATCCTGCTCTGCCACCCAGTCGCGCAATACCTGCACATCGTGTCGCCATTCGTGCTTCAGCTCGTCAATCCATTCAACAACGTTGTCCCACCACGCCGGTAATTCAGGACTCTGGATCTGTTTCGCCAGCATCTGCAAACGCTGCAGCCCGACCGACCCCGCCGCCCCTTTTATCTTGTGTCCCTCTTCCGCAATGCCTTTCTGATCGCGTGCCATCAGATTCGATTCCAGCACCGCAAGATAGTCTGGCATCATCTTTTCAAACATCGTCAGGCTTTGAGTAATCAGACCAGGCCCCACCAGCTCGATATACTGTTCCAGCATCGCCACATCCAGCAGCATCCGGGTTTTGTCATCGCTGGCATCCGCGGTTTCCTCTTCCGGCTCTGCCTGATAATCCCAGTACTTTTTGATCATGGCGGTCAGTGCTGGTACCGCCAGAGGCTTGCTCAGAACGTCGTCCATCCCTGCATCGAAGTACTCTTTCTTATCTTTGAGGACGTTGGCGGTCAGCGCAACCAGCGGCGGCAGATGCGTTCCCTGATACTGCTGACGGATGGCACGTGAGACATCCAGCCCGGTCATATCGGGCAGCTGAATATCCAGCAGCACCAGATCAAACTCCAGCGGATCGAACAGCGCCAGCGCCTCGCTGCCGGTCATGGCCACCTCCACGCTGCAACCCAGCTTCTCCAGCACCGAGCGCGCCACGATCACATTAAGCTCAATATCTTCAACCAGCAGGACGTGCAGCGCCGGGAGCGGCAGGCTGTCATCCAGGCCTTCATCTTCCACCTCTTCAGCAATGCGCGGCGCGTTGATCTCAACGGTGAAGCATGAACCCTGTCCGGGTGCGCTGTGGACGCGGATATCACCGCCCATCGCCTGCGCCAGACGGCGTGAAACCGCCAGTCCGATGCCGGTACCGGTTGCCGGTTTGCCGCCATGCTGATCTTTGACCTGATAGTACATCGCAAAGATTTTATCCTGCTCCTCCTGACGAATACCCATGCCGGAGTCCTGCACCTCAAAGCGCAGCGTTTCGTCCTGCTCATAGGTTACCCGCACCACGATTTCGCCCTGCTGGGTGAACTTCACGGCGTTACCAATCAGGTTCCACAGAATCTGGCGCAGACGCGTTCCGTCTGTTGAAATCATGTGCGGCAGTGGCAGTTGCGGCGCGAGCACAAACTTCAGTCCTTTTGGCTGTGCCAGCAGACCGGAGAGATTTTCTAAATCGGCAAGGAAGCCGGTGAAGTCGAGCGGCTGATTATCAAGCTGCACTTTACGGCGCTCGATTTTGTCCACTTCAATCACATCATTGAAGATGTTGCCCAGCGTGATGGCAGAGACGTGGATGGTTTTGAGATATTTCAGCTGTTCCTGATTGAGGTCGGTATCCAGCAGAATGCGGCTCAGGCCAACAATGCCGTTAAGCGGCGTACGAAGCTCGTGGCTGATCGTAGAGATAAAGGTGGTCTTTTCCCGGCTGGCGTTCTCTAACGCGTCCTGATAGCGCTTACGCTCGGTTATATCGCGGCCAAAGCCCATCAGCCCGCTGCGCTTACCCACGCGGTCGTAATAGGGCACTTTACGGATCTCAAAACAGGCTTTGCGCCCGTCGGGATATTGCAGCCACTGCTCATAGGTCAGCGAGACGTTATGACGGAACACCTTTTCGTCCGTTTCCAGCACCTTCGTTGCCGCTTCATCATCATAGATATCGCGCGGCGTCAGGCCAATCAGCTGTTTTTCGCTTTTGCCGGTCAGCAGCTCCATCGCACGGTTACAGCCGGAGAACTGTTTGTCGATGTTGCGATAGAACACCAGATCGGGCGAGGCATCCAGGAATGAGCGCAGAAAGGAGGATTGCTGCTCCAGTTCAATCTGTGCCTGCTCGCGACGCGTCACCTCTTCACGCAGCTTATCCATGACCTGCTCGCGTGCCAGCTCCGCCTTTTTACGATCGCTAATCTCCTGATTCAGCTGCGTGATGGTCTCTTTCATCTGCTGATTGAGTTCAAGGTCGCGGGTGCGCATCTCTTCCAGCTTATCCACCAGCCTTGCCAGCCGCTGCCGCGACTCTTCCAGCTGGTCGACCACCACCGACAGAAAATAGACTGCCCAGGGCGTAATCAGCAGCCCGAAGAAGACCGAACGCACCACGTCAATGCTCTCGACATGGCCCCGCAGTACCATCGTAACCGCCATCTGGACAATCATCGCCAGCACCACCAGCGCAGACGCCAGCAGCAGCGAGAACCTCACCAGCCCAAGCTTGACCATTAAATCAACGTAGTACTGCGCCAACAGCCGAATTTGTTTCATAACAACTCCCTGGAAGAGAAACAGCCTCATAATAGCGCAGTTAGCCCGCTGACGTCCCGGCACGTCGCGTGGAGATACGGGAACAAATGCGCTTTTATGGTGCATTCGCGTAGCCGATCGGCGACGTTAAGGACAAAGCGGTTAAAACCCTTGACTGTTTGTGCCAAATGAATAATCTGTAATGCCGCCAGCGAATCACCGATTTCTCTGTACGGCCTTTTATCACCCTCCTGGCAACGTCCTGTTGCGCAGGCTTACCTTTTTATATGCATACCCATTCATCTTAAGTGATGTTTTAAGCACGCCTGTGCTGATTAATTTTTCTTATAACCAACCGCGGTTTCATTCAAATAGGCGGACATAAGAAAAACAGATACATGCTATGCATCAACGGTTCTGAACAGCATTTAATGCTGTTTAATACCCTGTCACCAGCATGGTGCAGAGATCTGATGCCTGCACTACAGTGAGTCAGTTCACATTTATGGGCCGATCGCCAGGCACCAGAGTGATACATTTTAAACCTTAAAAACCAGTTAATTCATAAGCTTAATCATATAAAACCGCTGTTAACCCCGTCTGACCGCCCTATTTGACCTGATTACGCTTTCCCGATAAGTTGGAAATCCGCTGAAAGCTTTCCAGACGGGCTATTGTCTCGGCATATCTATGCAACAAGAAGACTCCCGCGCGGTTTAAGTCATCTCCTTTAAGAGACCGGAAATCAGAGAGCAGCTCAATTAAGGACGTTTTACCGATGTCTGGAGAGAAATGCTCAGGGCTATGACGCGCGCTCGACAGAGCATGGCGATGAAAATGATGTTGCGCCCCGGTGCGCTCAGACCCTGAAACAGTGCAGGTAATGTCACAGCAGTAAGTTAAGGAGACCCTCAATGTCCACTCAAAAACCTCAATCCTATGGCTTGTATGATCCGACAGCAGGCAGTGACAGCTGTGGTGTAGGTTTCATTACGCGCAAGGACGGCGAGCAGACCCACGAAATTCTGAAGATGGCGCACAGCGCCCTGTGTACGGTGCCTCACCGCGGCGGTATGTCAGCGGAAGGCGTCGGTGATGGCGCGGGGGTCAACGTTGACCTTTCGCTGCATTTCTTCCGCAAGATTACCGGCCAGCCGCTGGAAGCAGGCCGCTTCGGCGTCGGCAACTTCTTTGTGCCAAAAGATGCAGCGCTGCGCGCGAATGCCGAACGTCTGGTCGATGAGACACTCAGCAGCTTTGGTCTGCCGGTGATCATGAAGCGTGACATGCCGCTCGACAGCAGCGTGACGCGTCCGGCTGCCGTGCAATTTCAGTTACCGATTCTGCAGTGGATTTTCACTGCGCCACAGGACGTGGTCGACCAGAACGACTTCGAACAACGCATCTACCGCGCCCTGTTAACGATTGAAGCCCGTGCCTTTACCGAAAGCGAATTTGGCGGTCTCTATCCGCTGTCGCTGTCGTCGCGCACCCAGGTGTTTAAAGCCCGCCTGAACTCCAATGAAGTCATCCCCTACTTCAAAGATCTGACCGATCCCGATCATCAGGTGCGCGGGCTGTTTTTCCATACCCGTTTCTCGACCAATACCGATCCGCATACCACGATGGCGCAGCCTTTCCGCCTGATGGCGCACAACGGTGAGCTGAACACGGACCGTAAAAACCGCATCGCGGAGTCCGCGCTGGCGCTGGCCCGTGGCAAGAAAATCGTGCGGCCGAAAGGCCAGTCCGACAGCTCGCGTCTGGATCAGAGTATCCACAGCCGTCTGATGGAAGATGACCTCGATCTGATCACCGCCGTCGTCTCGATGATGCCGCCCGCCTGGGAAAACGACAGTTCGCTGTCACCAGACGTGCGCGACATGCTGGAGTACTTCTCACTGTATGAAGAGAAGAACGACGGCCCTGCAGCATTAATCTTTGGCAATGGCGAAGTGATTGGCGCTCGTCTTGACCGTCTTGGCCTGCGTCCACTGCGCTCCGTTGAAACCGCTGAATATATCGGTGCGATGTCAGAAGCGGGCCAGATTGCTTTTCCACCTGAAAGCGTGTTGCGTCGTGGCCGTATCGAAGCGGGCGGCATGCTCTATTTCGATCATCGTGAGAAACGCAGCTACACCACGCTGCAGGCGCTGGAAAAACTGGCTGCAGAGAAAGATTATTCGGCGCTGCTGCGTGAAGCACGCGTCGGTCTTGACGATCTGCCCGAGATCCCGGCAGAGCAACAGGGTTCACCGCTGCGTTATCGCGGCGATCTGAAAACCTATCAGCGCTTTGTGGCTTACTACTACAATCAGGAAAGCTTCAAGTTCATGATGGACCCGATGCTAAACACGGGCGCAGAGAAAATTTCTGCGATGGGTTACGGCAACGCCATCAACGGCTTATCCGATCATGAAGGCGGCATGGCGCACTACTTCTCTCAGCGCTTTGCTCAGGTTACCAACCCGCCGCTGGACTCAATCCGCGAAGTGGATGGTATGACGCTGCGTGTCGCGCTGGGTGCCAAACCGCATCTGGGCCGCAGCAAAGGTCGCCAGATTGTGGTGCCGACACCGATCCTCAGCCACCTTGATATGCTGCGTCTGCGCGAGCAGACCATCGCACCTTATGCCCGCTTTGAGATGCTCTATGAGCCGGTAATCGGCAAAGATTTGCTGAGCACCACTGCGAACGCGAATGCGCTGGAAAAAGCGATTGATGACCTGGCACAGCAAGTTGTGGATTTTGCCCGTTCCCAGGGTGGCATCGCCGTGCTTACCGATCGCCACATTTCGTCAACGCACGCCGCGATCCCGATGCTGCTGGTGGTTTCGGCCATCAACCAGCGTCTGGTGCAGGAAGGCCTGCGTCTGGATGTTTCCCTGGTCGTGGAAAGCGGCCAGAGCATCTCCTCGCACCACATTGCTGCCACCCTTGGCTTCGGGGCTTCCGCTATCTATCCACTGGGCGTACAGATGCGTGCAGAGGAGAAATTTGGTGAAGGTGAAGAAGGCAACAAAGCCTTTAAACGCTATGCCAAAGCGGCTGAAAAAGCGCTGATGAAAACCATGGGTAAAGTGGGTCTCTGTACCGTTGAGAGCTACAGCAGCGGCGAATTCTTCGAGCCTAACTTCCTTAACACCGACGATCCGGTGCTGAAAAAGTATTTCCCGAATATCAGAACGCCGGTAGGTGGCGCAGGTTTCGCGGCTATCGCGCAGATGGCCGTTGACTGGCACCAGAGCGCACTGAAAATTCAGGGCGAAGCTGAAGTGCCTTTGCTGGGCCTGTTCAAAGAGCGTGCTGAAGGTGCTGGCCACTCTTACGGCACCATTGCCGTGCGGACCTTCATCGACATGACTGAAGAGCCGATTCGCTTTGCCGACAAAGCGCGCGAAGAGGACAACTTCATCCGCCTGATGACGCTGGCAAAACTGGATAACGCGTTTGGCATCAAGCCAGAAACCTTTAAAGACAGCAGCTTCGAGCGCATCCCGGATGAGGTGATCAACAATTTTGCGATTACCGCCGATTACCGTCAGTTCTCAAGCCTGATGTATGAAGAGCGTAAGCGTCGCCCGGCGGCGCTGCGCGATATCCTGACTTTCCCGGCTGATCTGACGCACATCGACAGCGAAGCGGAGTTCCGCCGCAAGCTGGGGCGCTACTCGCTGACCAACAACGGCTTTGCCATTCGCGGCATGGAGTGTGAAGCGGTGGATGGCAGCCTGAATCACTTTATGCTGCGTCTGACCAATGCTATCGAGGGCCTGAAACCTGAGAGCGAACGCCTGCAGAACCTGTCCCGTGCTCTGAAGTCCCGCTTCGGCGACGAGATCGAAAGCAGCGATGTGGTCACCGGCGGCCTGAAAGTGACTGCGTACGGCAAAGCGGCAGATTATCTGTCACGCATCTTCACGACGCTGCCCTCACTGCCGCTGAGCGAAGTACAGCCAGCCTGTGAAATTACCCGCACCTTTGCATCCGGGGCAATGAGCCACGGCGCACTGGTCGCCCCTGCTCATGAAGCGGTCGCACACGGTACGAATATGGTCGGCGGCATGAGTAACTGCGGTGAAGGCGGTGAGCATTACTCCCGTCACGGCACCATCCGTGCCTCGCGTATCAAACAGCTGGCTTCGGGTCGTTTCGGCGTCTGGGCTGCCTATCTGGCGGACCCGATGCTGGAAGAGCTGGAGATTAAAATTGGTCAGGGTGCGAAGCCTGGCGAAGGTGGTCAGTTACCGGCGGCCAAAGTGACCGTTGAGATTGCGGCGGCCCGTGGCGGTACACCTGGCGTTGAGCTGGTCTCGCCACCGCCGCATCACGACACCTATTCTATCGAAGATCTGGCGCAGCTGATCCACGACTGTAAAGCGGCACGCGTACGCGTGATCGTCAAACTGGTGTCGTCCGAAGGGATCGGCACCATCGCGGTGGGCGTGGCAAAAGCGGGTGCCGACGTGATCAACGTCGCGGGTAACACCGGCGGCACAGGCGCTGCATCGGTGACCAGCCTGAAATATACCGGACGTGTGGCTGAAATTGGCATCGCTGAAGTACACCAGGCACTGTGCGCCAACGGCCTGCGCGAGAAAGTGCTGCTGCGCTGCTCCGGCGCACAGCAGACCGGCAGCGACGTAGTGAAATCTGCTCTGCTGGGCGGTGATAGCTTTGAGTTCGGTACAACGGCGCTGATGATGCTCAAATGCGTGATGGCGAAAAACTGTAACGTTAAGTGCCCGGCTGGCTTAACCACCAACGCCGAAGCCTTTGATGGCGATCCGCGTCAGCTGGCGCAGTACTTCCTCAACGTGGCACATGAAGTGCGTGAGATCCTGGCGCGCATGGGCCTGCGATCCCTGCGTGAGGCACGCGGTCGCGCTGATCTGCTGCACCTGATGGATCACCCGCTGGAAGTGGGCAAACTCGATTTACGTGCCATGCTCACCGTGGTGCCTGAGCTGAAAATCGACAAGCCGGTTTATCTGGAAAAAGATTTTGAGCTGGATGATGGCTGGATTGAACAACTGAAGCTGTCTCTGGCAGAGCAGAAAAATCCTGACGTCTCACTGGGCAACAGCATCGTGCTGAATAACCGTAACAAAAGCGTTGGCGGCCAGCTGGCAATCGACATTGAGCGCATGCTGAACCATGAGCTCAGCCCTGAGCAGTTAAAGGCAATGCCTGCGGTGCTGAGCGACGATCGCGGTCGCCACTATCTGGCCCCTGAGAGCGTAAAAATTTCCACCACCGGTTCTGCCGGTCAGTCATTTGGCGCATTCTGCAACGATGGCATGCAGCTGACCCATTACGGCACCTGTAACGATGGTGTTGGCAAAGGACAGTGTGGCGGCGAACTGATTGTGATGTCGCCTGGCGGCGGCGCGCAGGATGGCGATGGCAACGTGCTGATCGGTAACTTTGCGCTGTTTGGCGCGACCGGCGGACGTCTTTTCGTGCAGGGCCAGGCGGGTGACCGCTTCGCGGTGCGTAACTCAGGCGCCACGGCTGTGGTTGAAGGCGTTGGTGACTTCTGCTGCGAATATATGACCAACGGCGCCATCCTTAACCTGGGCACCTTTGGTAAAGGATTTGGCAACGGTATGAGCGGCGGCTTTGCTTACCAGTACGACCCGTATGGATCGCTGGCCAGCCACGCGGCGGGTGATTCAGTGCGGTTCGGATCGATTGCCGATCAGGATGAGATGGCGCAGGTGCACAAGCAGGCGGTACTGACCATGCTGAACTGGCATCTTGAAGCGACCCAATCGCCACGTGCCGCCTGGCTGCTGGAGAACTGGGAAACAGAGTGCCACCACTTTGTCTATGTGATGCCGCGCTCGCTGCTGCTTTATCAGGATGGCGGCGAGATCCTGAAAGCCAGGAGCCGCAAAGAGCTGCTCGAAGAGCTGTCTACGGCGCTGGCAGGCCATCAGGTAGCGAAATTTAAAGCGGCGTGGCGTCAGGGCAAAATCATCGCCAACGGTGCCGTACCGGCCTATGGTGCAACCGATACGCAGGAGATGTTTGTCCTGCTGAACAACTACACCGTGCTGAGCTTCGCCCAGCAGCTGGCTCTGGCGAAGTTGCCGAAAGGCACACCGGTTGAAGATCCGGCGGTAGAAAAAGCGGTCCGTAATCTGCTGATGACGGAAGACTTTTCGCTGATCAGCAAGCTTCAGCGTCATGCCCGTTCCGCCATCGAAAGTTACAGCGATGATGAACTGGCCAGTCTGATTGGCACCAAACGCATGTCAGATTACAAAGCGGCGCTGACGCAACGTAACATCCGTTCTATGGACAGTCTGGCAACCTACGGCTGGATCATGTATCAGGATGCCTGTAACCGGGAAGTGCTGGGCCACCTGCCAGACTTTGAAGAGCTGTTTGCACGTGCGGCATTGCCTGAAATTGCCGCTGCGGTGGGTAAACTCTCCTGACAGTGATACTGATCAGGCTGAACTGAATATTATTAATTGATCATTGCCCGGATTAATCGTTGTCCCGGACAGATGCAGAACCGCTCTCCCCTGCTGCACACGCTGCGGCGCGGGAAAGCGGAACCGCTTTCAGACCGGATAACGCGACAGATGACGGGCGAGAACGGGATTGAGTAAAAGTACCCATGAAAATTCCTTATATTCCAGAAGATGCACCTTTTAATGGCGACCAGAAGTACTGGCTGGCTGGCTTTCTCGCAGGTCTTCACTCCCGTTTGCTGGTATTAGAAGACAAGCAGCAACCCGCCGCGGGTTCTGCTGCAGCCGCGACCACGCAACTGCACATTCTGTACGGCTCACAGACCGGCAATGCCGAAGCGCTGGCGCAGACTGCGGCGAAATCTGCCCGTGCAAAAGGACTGGTGCCCGTGGTTCAGGCGCTGGGGGATGTCGATCTCGACGTGTTTGCCACCATGCGCCATGTCCTGATCGTGACCTCAACGTATGGCGAAGGTGAAATGCCGGACAACGCGCAGCTGTTCTGGGATGCCATCTCAGCCAGTACCGCGCCGCGCCTGGAGCAGATGCACTTCGCCGTTCTGGCGATTGGCGATACCGGCTACGATGGGTTCTGTCAGGCGGGCAAGTTCATTGATATGCGCCTTGAGCAGCTGGGTGCGAAACGCGTGGTCGATCGTATCGACTGTGATATTGATTTTGAGGAGCCGTCCAGCGAGTGGCTGAACAGCTCGATGCCACAGTTCGCCGCCAGCGCCGGTAGCAGCGGCACCGTACTGGAAAGCGCACCTGAAGCGCCAGTTATTCCAGGCAGCAACAAATCGAATCCATATGCCGCCGCGCTAATCACCAACAAGCGCCTGTCTGGCGAGCAGTCAGCCAAAGATATTCGTCATTTCGAATTCGACCTGTCTGACAGCGGCCTGAAGTATGAAGCGGGCGATGCACTGGGCGTAATTCCGGTCAACGAGCCGTCACTGGTCAGCCTGCTGCTGACCCAGCTTAATGCGGATTACCAGACGCCAGTCCCTGGCTTTGATCGCAGCCTCGGCGACCTGCTGACCTATCAGTTTGAAATCTCCGAGCCGTCACGCAAGTTAATCGAATGGGTCGGGCAGAACACCACCAACCAGGAACTGCGTCATGTTTTACAGCATGATGATAAAGATGCGCTGGGCGTCTGGCTGTGGGGCAAAGATACCCTCGATCTGCTGCAGCTGGAGCTGACACGCACGCTGGCGGTGCCTGAGTTTGTTGCTCTGCTGCGTCCGCTGCAGCATCGCGCTTACTCCATCTCATCAAGTTCTAAAGCCCATCCGAATCAGGTGCACCTGACCGTTGCTTCGGTGCGTTACCACAGTGGTGGCCGTAATCGTGGTGGCGTCTGTTCAACCTATCTGGCCGAACGCGTGCGTCGCGGTGAGAAGCCCGCCATCTTTATTTCACCGAATAAAGCGTTCCGCGTGCCTGCTAACAACAGCGCACCGCTGATCATGGTGGGTCCGGGCACCGGTATTGCCCCCTTCCGCGCCTTCCTGCAGGAGCGCCAGGCCACCGGTGCGCAGGGTAAAAACTGGCTGTTCTTCGGCGATCAGCATCAGGAGCATGACTTCATCTATCAGGATGAACTGCTTGCCTGGCAGGATAACGGCTTGCTGACCCGTCTGGATCTGGCCTTCTCACGCGATCAGGAGAAGAAGATCTACGTGCAGAGCCGGATGCTTGAACAGGGCGCAGAGCTCTATGCCTGGCTGCAGGAAGGGGCTTACTTCTACGTCTGTGGCGACGCCTCGCGTATGGCGAAGGATGTGGATAACGCGCTGTATGAAGTGGTTCGTCAGTTTGGTGGTCTTTCTACCGAGCGTGCTGCGGACTATGTCGATCAGCTGAAGAAAGAGAAACGCTACCTGCGCGACGTTTATTGATCGTGAAGGTCTGCTGAAAAAATCCGGCTTGCGCAGGCAGCCGGATTTTTTTATGGCTGACCGGCAAAAAAATACCCGTCGCATGGACGGGTATTCACGATGATGTCACGGCTATTTCACGACGCGCAGTGAAGGCCGTCCGCCACGTGGCGGAGGATCATCATCAGGCGGTGTCTCGTCGTCGCTGGCATCGTCAGGACGATCGCCATCAATCACGGACATCATCGTCTCTTCCTGACCCTCTGACGCCTCCTGCATGCCCAGCTCGTAAGCCGGTTCCGGTTCAAACATCGTTCCGGCACCGTTTTCACGTGCATAGATCGCCAGAATTGCCGCCATCGGCACGTTAACCTGGCGAGGAACGCCACCAAAGCGGGCGTTGAACGACACCTGATCATTTGCCAGATCGAGGTTACCGACAGCGCGTGGCGCAATGTTCAGGACAATCTGACCATCACGCGCATACTCCAGCGGCACCTGCACACCCGGCAGATTAATGTCGACCACCAGATGCGGCGTCAGCTGGTTGTCGAGCAACCAGTCATAGAAGGCGCGCAGCAGATAGGGACGACGTGCAGTAAGTTGCGACATTTCCATACGTTAAGCCCGGGCTTGCAGGCGCATTTCACGTTCAGCTTCAGTTAATGAAGCAAGGAAAGAGTCACGCTCAAATACGCGGTTCATGTAACCTTTCAGCTCTTTTGAACCCGAGCCGATCAAATCGATGCCCATAGAAGGCAGACGCCATAACAGCGGTGCCAGGTAGCAATCGACCAGACTGAACTCTTCGCTCATGAAGTAAGGCGTACGGCCAAACAGTGGCGCGATGGCCAGCAGCTCTTCACGCAGTTGCTTACGTGCAGCTTCGGCTTCCTGACCCGTGCTGTTCTCAACTTTCCGCATCAGGCTGTACCAGTCCTGCTCGATGCGATGCATCATCAGGCGGCTATCACCACGGGCAACCGGATAAACCGGCATCAGTGGCGGATGCGGGAAGCGCTCATCTAAATATTCCATGATGATGCGCGATTCATACAGCGTCAGCTCACGATCTACCAGCGTCGGTACCGTGCGATACGGATTGAGGTCAATCAGATCCTGCGGCAGGTTATCCATTTCGACCTGCTCGATCTCTACGCTGACACCCTTCTCCGCCAGGACGATACGAACCTGATGGCTGAAAATGTCAGTAGGACCAGAAAACAGCGTCATTACCGAACGTTTGTTGGCAGCGACAGCCATGAAAACCTCCAAGTTTGTTCACAAAAAGATACTGCGAATAGCCAACCACACGGCGATTCACCAGCTTATCGAACTCGCACGCAACCTGGTTAGCCGCGTCACAGATACTGACGCCCCGAGAATGGGAAGGCGCATAATGCACCGGCCTGCGGGCGCAAAGTGACACAGAGTTTACCAGATTTTAGGCTGCTTGTGGGCGTGGAATGAATCTTTGCAGGTAAATTGAGCGCGACATTACGGTTTTCGCGGGGGGCCGAAGGGAAGGCAGAAAATAAAAAACCCGCCGAAGCGGGTTTTTTGAGCCAATTGCTGCAGCCGGAGCTGCAAACAATTAACGCTTGGAGAACTGAGGACGACGACGTGCTTTACGCAGGCCGACTTTCTTACGTTCAACCTGACGCGCATCACGCGTTACGAAGCCAGCTTTACGCAGCTCGCCACGCAGTGATTCGTCGTATTCCATCAGAGCGCGGGTGATACCGTGACGGATCGCACCAGCCTGACCAGAAATACCGCCACCTTTAACAGTGACATAGAGATCGAATTTACCAACCAGGTCCAGCAGCTCAAGCGGCTGACGAACTACCATGCGGGCAGTTTCGCGACCGAAGTACTGTTCCAGAGAACGTTGGTTAATAACGATGTTACCGCTACCCGGCTTAATGAATACGCGAGCGGTAGAGCTTTTGCGGCGACCAGTGCCGTAGTTTTGAGTTTCAGCCATTGCCTTTAATCCCGATTAAATGTCAAGAACTTGCGGTTGCTGTGCCGCATGGGTGTGCTCGTTGCCTGCGTAAACTTTCAGTTTACGGTACATAGCACGACCCAGCGGGCCCTTCGGCAGCATGCCTTTAACCGCGATCTCAATCACACGCTCAGGACGGCGAGCAATCATCTCTTCAAAGGTCGCCTGTTTGATACCACCGATGTGGCCAGTGTGGTGATAGTAGATCTTGTCAGTACGCTTGTTGCCGGTTACAGCAACTTTTTCTGCGTTCAGAACGATGATGTAATCACCCGTATCAACGTGCGGAGTGTATTCCGCTTTATGCTTACCACGCAGACGGCGCGCCAGTTCAGTCGCCAGGCGACCCAAAGTTTTGCCCGTTGCGTCAACTACAAACCAGTCACGTTGGACGGTTTCTGGTTTAGCTGTAAAAGTTTTCATCGAAAAGCTTACCCAAATTAAGTTACACGTTGGTGAAATCCCAAACGCTTAAGTAAACGAATGAGGCTCACACGACCATTTTGACCAGCAAGCCACCCCTTCGGATAGAGTTACTGGAACACAGAGGATTTGGG
The DNA here is from genome assembly GCF_029844725.1 of Pantoea sp. GD03673. Classification (GTDB taxonomy): domain Bacteria; phylum Pseudomonadota; class Gammaproteobacteria; order Enterobacterales; family Enterobacteriaceae; genus Pantoea. The sequence goes on along the minus strand of NZ_JAOCKJ010000005.1, from coordinate 155,860 downwards.
AAAAAAATCCTTTGCTGTAACGTGGGGTCGCAAGATTATAGAGAAGTCGATTACAAAAATCGAACCCTATTTCGGTATTTATCCTGTTTATTCTCACGGCAGGTGCGGTAAACGCAGATACTCTTCGCTCTGCATCTCCTGAAGCCGTGATAAACAGCGCTGATATTCAAACTTCAGCCGCGTGCCCTGATAAATCTCTGTGAGGGACGTTTCTGCCGCGACCACCAGCTTCACATGACGCTCATAAAACTCATCGACCAGGGCCAGGAAACGGCGCGCCTGATCTTCGGTTTTATAGATCATCACCGGCACGTCATAGAGCAGCACGCTGTGAAAACGGCGCGACAGGGCAATATAGTCATGCTGGCTGCGCCCTTCACCGCACAGGGTCGTAAAATTAATCGCCAGTACGCCTTCGCTCACGCCCAGCGTCGGCATCTGACGGTGATTAATTTCCAGCACCGGTGCCGCGTCAGGCTGGCTGCCCGACAGCGCTTTAAACATGCGTGTCATTTCAGCGTGCGTTTCGTGGTTCAGCGGATAGTTCCACAGATGGGCAGAGGTCAGCGTGCGCAACCGGTAGTCGATACCGGCATCCACATTCATCACATCACAGTGCCGTTTTATCTGCTCGATGGCGGGCAGGAAACGCGCGCGCTGCAGACCATTGCGATAGAGGTCGTCCGGTGGAATGTTCGACGTTGCCACCAGCGCAATGCCGCGTTCAAACAGCGCCTCCATCAGCGTACCCAGCAGCATTGCATCCGTGATATCGGAGACAAAAAACTCATCAAAACAGAGGATGTCGGTTTCCGCTTTGAATTTGTCCGCAATAATCAGTAATGGATCGCTCTGTCCCTGAAGCTGCGTGAGTTCTTCGTGTACCCGCAGCATAAAGCGGTGGAAATGCAGACGCAGTTTGCGATCGCCAGGAATAGACTGAAAAAAGAGATCCATGACCCAGGTCTTACCGCGACCCACCCCGCCCCACATATAGAGACCGCGCACCGGTTGTGGCGTCTCATTTTTCTCTTTACCCATCAATTTTGACAGGCGACCCAGCAGGCCGGATGTGGCGGGCGCGGCGGACTGTTGCCGGGCAACCAGCGCCTGCTGCAGCGCATCTAAACGGGTAATCGCTTCACGTTGTACGTCATCGGGCCTGAATTCGCCCTGCGACAGCGCCTGCTCATAGCGTGCAAGCGGAGTTGAAGTTTGCATTGTTGTTTCAAAGTCCCTGAATGGTGTCTGATTGATACCACGGTTGCTGAAAAAAAGGCCGTTCTACACTAAGCCATGCTGCTCCGGAGTTCCACATCCATAAGATTAACGGGTATAGTGACTATTATTGAAATGGTGCAACGCCCTACGGAACAATGGAAATAACACGGGAGTCATTATGACCTGGGAATACGGGCTAATTGGTTTAGTGGTAGGTATTATTGTCGGCGCAGTCGCCATGCGTTTTGGCAACAGAAAGCTGCGTGAGCAGCGCAGCATGCAGTACGAGCTGGAAAAATCGAAAGCGGAGCTGGCTGATTATCGCGAAGAGCTGACCAACCACTTCGCGCAAAGTGCGGAGCTGCTGGACAACATGGCGCGTGATTATCGTCAGCTTTATCAGCATATGGCAAAAGGCTCCAATGACCTGCTGCCGAATCTGCCTGGTCAGAAAAACCCGTTTGCTTATCAGCTGACCGAAGCCGAAGCGGACAACGATCAGGTGCCTGTGCAGATGCCACGCGACTACTCTGAAGGCGCATCGGGTTTACTGCGTGGCGAGCGCCCTGCCCGCGACTAATCTTTTTGGGGCGCGGCTTGTCTGCGCCCACCTTATTTTGCGAACCCTGACCGCAAACGACTGTCACACTCATTAATTCCTGCCACCTTTTGCAGCGAGAGCGTTGTAACAATGAAAAAACAAGCACGCCTGTTTAGCGCATTAGCCCTGAGTATCGGGATGAGTCTTGCCGCCGCACCAGACGCGATGGCAACGCTGCCAGCACAAATTGCGGGCCAGCCGCTGCCGAGTCTGGCACCGATGCTGGAGAAAGTGTTACCTGCTGTGGTCAGTGTTCACGTGGAAGGCACCGATTCAGGTGCGCAGGCTCAGGATATTCCTGAACCGCTGAAGCGCTTTTTCGGCCAGATGCCTGGCGGAAACAGCCAGCCACAGCCGTTTGAAGGTTTAGGTTCGGGCGTCATCATTGATGCCGCTAAAGGCTACGTGTTGACCAACAATCACGTGGTCAACGGTGCGGATAAGATCAACGTACAGCTTGGCGACGGCAGCGAATATGAGGCCAAACTGATCGGCCACGATGAGCAGACTGATATCGCACTGATTCAGATTCAGGGCGCTAAAAACCTCACGCAGGTGAAAGTCGCGGACTCTGATCAGCTGAAAGTGGGTGATTTCGCGGTAGCAATCGGTAACCCGTTTGGTCTTGGACAAACCGCCACCTCCGGGATTATCTCTGCGCTGGGCCGCAGTGGCCTGAATCTGGAAGGGCTGGAAAACTTTATTCAGACCGATGCCGCCATAAACCGGGGTAACTCAGGCGGTGCGCTGGTCAATCTTAACGGTGAGCTGATCGGTATCAATACCGCGATTCTGGCCTCAAGCGGCGGTAACATCGGCATCGGCTTTGCTATTCCGAGCGATATGGCGATGAACCTTGCGCAGCAGCTGATCAAATTTGGTGAAGTGAAGCGCGGTCAGCTCGGCATCAAAGGCACTGAAATGACGGCCGATATGGCTAAAGCGTTCAATGTGGACGCACAGCGCGGTGCCTTTGTCTCGGAAGTCTTACCGCAGTCTGCCGCGCAGAAAGCGGGCGTGAAGTCAGGCGATATCATTACGTCGATCAACGACAAGCCCATTACCAGCTTCGCAGAGTTGCGCGTCAAAGTGGGCACCACGCCGCCTGGCGAGCAGGTTAAGCTTGGCCTGCTGCGCGAAGGTAAACCGTTAACGGTGACCGTCACGCTGGAGCAGAGCGCTCAGACCACTGCCAGCGCACAGCTGATGTCACCCGCGCTTCAAGGTGCAACCCTGAGTGATGGACAGACCAAAACCGGTGATAAAGGTGTGAAGGTCGATACCATCGAAAAAGGCACACCGGCTGAACAGGTTGGTCTGCAGAAAGATGATGTGATTATCGGCGTTAACCGCAACCGGGTTCAGACCCTTGCGGAAATGCGTAAAATTCTGGAAGGAAAACCGCCTGTGCTGGCACTGAATGTCGTGCGCGGCGATGAAAGTATCTATCTGTTGTTGAGATAAACCTCGCATTACGGCGGACACAAGCACGTGTGTGTCCGCCGCTCTCATGCTATTCTCCCCTGCGATCTCCCCTGGCGTGATTTAACACCATGTTTCTTAAACTTTTGCGTGCCGTGGTGCTGGGCCTGATTGTCGCGGGTATTTTGCTCGCAGCACTGCCTGCACTGCGTATGGGCAGCGACGCCCTTTATAACCACGAAAATATTACCGACGAAACGCCCTTTAGCTTCAATCAGGGGGTGCGCCGTGCCGTGCCTGCCGTCGTGAATGTTTACAATCGTAGCGCTCACGGCAACAACAATCGTGGCATCACTACCCTGGGATCAGGGGTGATCATGAATACAAAAGGCTACATCCTTACCAACAAGCATGTGATCAACAATGCCGACCAGATTATCGTGGCGCTGCAGGATGGCCGTTTCTTTGAAGCGACGCTGGTGGGTTCCGATGGCATGACCGATCTTGCCGTGCTGAAGATTACGGCCTCTGGCCTGCCCGTTATCCCGATTAATCCCAACCGGCAGCCGCATATCGGTGATGTGGTGATGGCGATCGGCAACCCCTATAACCTCGGTCAGACGGTGACGCAGGGCATTATCAGCGCCACAGGACGCGTAGGCCTGAGTTCGTCAGGCCGCCAGAACTTCCTGCAGACCGATGCCTCAATCAACCAGGGTAACTCTGGCGGGGCACTGATTAATTCGCTTGGCGAGCTGATGGGCATTAACACCCTGACGTTTGATAAGAGCAATGATGGCGAAACCCCGGAAGGCATTGGTTTTGCCATTCCGACCGTCTTAGCCTCAAAAATCATGGATAAGCTGATCCGTGATGGCCGGGTGATCCGCGGCTATATCGGTATTACCGGGCGTGAGTTGCCGCCGCTGCATGGACAGGGCAGCAGTCTGGATCGGGTTCAGGGCATTATTGTCAGCGTGGTTACGCCTGACGGACCGGCTGATAAAGCCGGGATTCAGGCCAACGATGTGCTGCTCAGCGTAAACGGCAAGCCTGCGATTTCCGCACAGGAGACGATGGATCAGGTGGCCGAAATTCGTCCGGGTTCAGTAATTGATGTGCAGGTGCTGCGCAACGACCAGAAGCTGACGCTACCGGTGACGATTCAGGAGTTTCCGGATAGCAGCAGCTGATTGCCGGAGCCTGAATCTCACAGCCATGACTTAGCCTGACGGGCAGGGGTGGCCCATCTGAAGAGCAAAGCGTCCGAGCCAGGATGGCGAGGCAGACCTGCAGGGATGCAGGGTTCCTTTGCGATCAGATGGGCCATCCCTGCCCTTTTCATCCGGACTTCTAGCAACGATCCACCGGAAACGCGATCACCTCGCTCAATGAGTCCGCTTTCAATGCCAGCATAATCAGGCGATCAATACCCAGCGCGACCCCGGAACAGGCGGGCATGCCATGCGCCAGCGCATCCAGCAGATAGGTATCAATCGGATGTACAGGCAGGCCACGCGCCGCACGGCGACGGTTATCCTGCTCAAAGCGCTGACGCTGCTCACGGCTGTCGGTGAGTTCACGGAAACCGTTCGCCAGCTCAATGCCTTTGTAATAGACCTCGAAGCGTTCAGCCACACGGTGATCTTCGGTACTGATCTCCGCCAGTGCAGCCTGGCTGGCCGGGAAGTGATAAACGAAGCAGGGTTTATCCTGACCAATCTTCGGTTCCACACCCAGCATAAACAGCAGCATCAGTAAGGTATCGCGATCCTCTTCTGCACGCGCCAGCTCGCCTTCTCCCAGCTTCTCGGCCGCTTCACGCAACTGCGCTTTATCCGCTGACAGCGGATCCAGCTCCAGATGGCGGATAAACGCCTGCTGATAGGAGAGCGACTCAGCGCTGTCACACTCCAGCACCTGCTGCATCAGATCGTCGACTTCGTTCATCAGACGGTACATGTCGTAATGCGGACGATACCACTCCAGCATGGTGAATTCCGGGTTGTGGTGACGTCCCGCCTCTTCATTGCGGAAGCTGCGCGCCATCTGGTAGATCGGGCCGCTGCCCGCCGCCAGCAGGCGTTTCATATGATATTCCGGGCTGGTCATCAGCCAGAGATCGCGCCCCTGCGCCGCACCAGGCCCGACAAAACGGGTCTGGAATGGCACCAGATGGATATCGGTAATCGTTGCCTGGCTCATCGCCGGGGTATCGACTTCCAGCACGCCGCGATCGGCAAAGAAACGACGCACTTCGGCTAAAATAGCGGCGCGTTTTAACAAATTGGCGATGGATGCGCTAGGTTGCCAGCTTGCCGTTTCGCTCATGGTGATGACTCCTGATACAAATTAGGAGGGGAAGTCTACCTGCAATGCCTGCAGCAAACAATCTCGTGCCCATGCTGCCAAAAACAGCGTTTCGGCTTCTATACTTAAGCGGTTAAATCACAAAGGAATCCCACTATGTCTCCATGGAAAACAGTTGTTGCCAGCCTGAGTGCCTTTCTCTCTGTGGCCTGCAGCACCACGCCGCCCAAGAACGTCACGGTCATCGATAACTTTGACAGCCAGCGCTACCTTGGTCAGTGGTATGAAATTGCCCGCCTTAACCACCCTTTTGAACGTGGCCTTGAACAGGTGACGGCAAACTACAGCCCGCGAGAAGATGGCGGTCTGAAAGTTATCAATCGTGGCTATAACGTTAAAAAGCAGCGCTGGCAGGAGAGTGTCGGTAAAGCCTATTTCACTGGCGAACCCCAGCGTGCTTCCCTGAAAGTCTCTTTCTTTGGTCCCTTCTACGGCGGCTATAACGTTATCGCACTGGATCCCGATTATCGCTATGCACTGGTGTGTGGCCCGAATCGCCACTATCTCTGGATACTGTCACGGACACCCCAACTGGAGCCGGGCGTAAAAGAGAAGCTGGTTGAGCAGGCGCGTCGGGATGGTTTCCCGGTTGAGGAGTTAATCTGGGTAAAACAGAAATAGTGCGCAATCTGACAAGCCGGTACGAAAGCCTTTCGTACCGGCTGGAATAACAGGTTACTTCGTGCTGTTCTGAATCGCCTGGCCACCCGCTTCGACATCTTCACCGACGCCACGCGTTGTATTACACGCCGTCAGCAGAGAAGAGAGCACCAGTACAGAGAAGATTGCGGCAATACTTTTCTTTAACATAACAATGTCCTTTTTGATGGATGTAAAGTACAGCGTTTTAAGCATAGCCGGATTTCAGGCGGTTGCTGCAGACGGGACTTTAAAAAGGACAATCAGTTAAGGTCATTTTGCCGCACGCGAAATGGCACCGCCTAAGTGGGAGACATCTTCGCCAAAACCGTGGAATGTGTTGCAGGCGCTAAGCGCAGAAGAGACCAGCAACGCGAACGCGATTAATTTTGCCAGCTTGATCATTTTTTCTCTCAGACAAGAAAAAGGCGCACCAGAAGATGCGCCTGCGAATCTTATTTCACGCGTGACACGTATTCGCCAGAGCGGGTGTCAACTTTCACCACTTCGCCCTCTTGCACGAACAATGGCACTTTCACTACCGCGCCGGTAGAGAGCTTGGCTGGCTTACCGCCGGTACCTGCGGTGTCACCTTTCAGGCCTGGATCGGTTTCCACGATTTCAGCTTCGATAAAGTTCGGCGGCTGAACGGCGATTGGACGACCGTTCCACAGCGTAACGATACATTCAGCGTTGTCCTGCAGCCATTTTGCTGCATCGCCAACAGTCTTCTCTTCAACCGGGAACTGCTCAAAGCTTTCCTGGTGCATGAAGTGGTAGAACTCACCGTCGTTGTACAGGTAGCTCAGGTTGGTATCCATTACGTCTGCGCCTTCAGCGGAGTCGGTGGATTTGAACGTTTTTTCAACGCGAGAACCCGTCAGCAGGCGACGCATTTTAACGCGTGCGAATGCCTGACCTTTACCCGGTTTAACGAACTCACTGGATTCGATGGCATAAGGTTCGCCTTCGAACATGATTTTAAGACCGGGACGGAAATCGTTGCTAGAATAAGTCGCCATGAAGGCCCTCTACGAAAATTGATACTGGTACTAAGCCAAAAAAATGGCACACATTGTAACCCTAAAAATACCTTCCAGAGAAGATTGGTTGCAGCAACTTGCGGATGTTGTCACTGAACCTGATGAATTACTGCGGATTTTAGCCCTGGATCAGCACACTGAGCTGGCTGCAGGCGCAGATGCGCGGCGTCTTTTCGCCCTGCGTGTGCCGCATGCGTTCATCCGCCGGATGAAAAAAGGCGATGCGCACGACCCGCTGCTGCTTCAGGTTCTGACTCAGCGTCAGGAATTCATCGATACGCCAGGTTATAGCACCGATCCGCTCGATGAACAAAGCAACGCGGTGCCCGGACTGCTGCACAAATACCGAAACCGGGCGTTATTGCTGGTCAAAGGCGGCTGTGCGGTCAACTGCCGCTACTGCTTTCGCCGTCACTTCCCCTATCAGGACAATCCCGGAAATAAGCGGAGCTGGCAGGCGGCGCTGGACTATATCGCCGATCACCCCGAGCTTGATGAGATCATTTTTTCCGGCGGCGATCCTCTGATGGCAAAAGATCATGAACTGGCCTGGCTGATCGCGGCGCTGGAACAGATCCCACACCTGAAGCGTCTGCGTATTCACAGCCGTTTACCGGTGGTGATACCGGCGCGCATCACCGATCAACTCTGCCAGACGCTCAGCGAAACCCGTCTACAGGTTCTGATGGTGACACACATCAATCATGCGCAGGAGATTGATGATGCGCTGCGTGAAGCGATGATCCGTCTGAAACGTGCGGGCGTCACCCTGCTGAATCAGAGCGTTTTACTGCGTGGCATCAACGATAATGCGCAGACGCTGGCGACCCTGAGCAACGCGCTGTTTGACGCCGGTATTCTGCCCTACTATCTGCACGTGCTGGACAAAGTGCAGGGCGCAGCGCATTTCTTTGTGTCAGATGATGAAGCCCGCCAGCTGGTTCGATCCCTGCTGTCACAGGTCTCAGGCTATCTGGTGCCGAAGCTGGCGCGTGAAATTGGCGGAGAACCGAGTAAAACACCGTTAGATTTGCAGTTACGTCAGGAATAAAAACGGCCAGCAAAAGGCTGGCCGCTTGAACAGAGTAAGATGCCCGATTCACATTATGGGCACTTATAAACCTGACCGGTCATTTTGCTGTCGAGTGGCGCGAACGCGGATAACAGATTCTGCGTCGGACTGGTTGCCCCGTAAATCACGTTGCCGCCCATCTCCGCTGCGCGATTGCGCAGGTCATTGGCTGCACCGCGCAGAGCACTGGTTTCGCCGCCTGCACCGCTGAGCCAGTTGCTCTGTGAGCCGGTGATGTTGCCCAGAAGCTGGCAGTTATTGCCAGGCTGCTGATCGGTAAACGTCACGCGCTGTCCTGCTGAAGAGAGTTGCGTAGAGCTGCTGCAGCCCGCCAGCAATAACGCGCCAGCCGTCAGTCCGAGCAAGAGGTTAATCCGCATTGTAATCCCCATTTATTATCATCAGAGTCGGGTGGCAGCGTAGCAGAAAAAGATCTGTTTTTTCTGAACATTCATTGCCTTAATCCCGTTATATCACCTCAATATTTCATACTGTGTTCAGGCTGACAGACTGGCGCATCCCGATGGACTTACGGCAGTAAATCCATCCGGTGAGGCGGCAACACTCAGCGTGCAGACAGCAGGAGATATCAAGAGAAAAAACGAACGAGTGCGCCACTACTTATACTATTTTCCTGCCCAAAAGAAAAACCCCCGACCGTTTCCGATCGGGGGCTCTCTGATGACTTAAGCAGTCAACGGCAATTACATCATGCCGCCCATACCGCCCATGCCACCCATACCGCCAGCGCCTGCGCCTAAATCAGGTGCGTCGCCTTTTGGCAGGTCAGTAACCATGCACTCGGTAGTGATCATCAGACCCGCAACAGAGGCCGCATACTGCAGCGCAGAACGGGTCACTTTGGTTGGGTCCAAGATACCGAAGTCGATCATGTTGCCGTACTCTTCGGTCTGCGCGTTGTAACCGTAGTTACCGTCGCCCGCTTTCACGTTGTTAGCAACAACGGATGGCTCTTCACCGGCGTTAGAAACGATCTGACGCAGTGGAGATTCCATTGCGCGCAGCGCAACTTTGATACCCACGTTCTGGTCTTCGTTCTGACCACGCAGATCAGCCAGCTGTGCGGCAACGCGAACCAGCGCCACACCACCACCTGCAACCACGCCTTCTTCGACAGCAGCACGGGTTGCGTGCAGCGCATCTTCAACGCGGGCTTTCTTCTCTTTCATTTCAACTTCAGTTGCTGCACCCACTTTCAGAACGGCCACGCCGCCTGCCAGTTTCGCTACGCGCTCCTGCAGTTTTTCTTTGTCGTAGTCAGAGGTTGCTTCTTCGATCTGCTGACGAATCTGGGTTACGCGGCCCTGGATTGTCGCCTCTTCACCCACACCGTCGATGATGGTGGTGGTGTCTTTGTTGATCACAACGCGTTTAGCCTGGCCCAGATCTTCCAGCGCAGCTTTTTCCAGTTCCATACCGATCTCTTCAGAGATGACGGTACCACCGGTCAGGATAGCGATATCCTGCAGCATGGCTTTACGACGGTCACCAAAGCCTGGCGCTTTAACCGCAGCCACTTTCACGATGCCGCGCATGGTGTTAACCACCAGTGTTGCCAGCGCTTCGCCTTCAACATCTTCCGCGATGATCAGCAGTGGTTTGCCTGCTTTAGCAACGGCTTCCAGCACTGGCAGCATTTCACGGATGTTAGAAATTTTCTTGTCAGCCAGCAGGATGAACGGAGATTCCAGTTCAACCGCACCGGTTTCTGGCTTGTTGATGAAGTAAGGAGACAGGTAGCCACGATCGAATTGCATACCTTCAACCACATCCAGCTCGTCCTGCAGACCGGTGCCTTCTTCAACGGTGATCACGCCTTCTTTACCGACTTTTTCCATCGCCTGAGCAATCAGCTGGCCTACGGTTTCATCGGAGTTAGCAGAGATAGTACCAACCTGTGCAATCGCTTTAGAGTCTGAGCAAGGCACAGACAGCGCCTTCAGTTTCTCAACGGCAGAGACAACAGCCTGGTCGATACCGCGCTTCAGATCCATCGGGTTCATACCCGCTGCGACCGCTTTCAGGCCTTCGGTGATGATAGACTGTGCCAGTACGGTTGCCGTGGTGGTGCCGTCGCCCGCAGCGTCGTTCGCTTTAGAGGCAACTTCTTTCACCATCTGCGCGCCCATGTTCTCGAACTTGTCTTCCAGCTCGATTTCACGTGCCACAGAAACACCATCTTTAGTGATGGTCGGTGCACCAAAAGATTTATCCAGAACCACATTACGGCCTTTCGGACCCAGGGTAACTTTTACTGCATCTGCCAGTACGTTTACGCCACGCAGCATTTTTACGCGAGCGTCATTACCGAATTTTACGTCTTTAGCTGCCATTTCAATTGTCCCTTAAATTCGTTTCGTTCAGTGAGTTACGCGAAAAAATTACGCTTCAACAATCGCCAGAATGTCGCTTTCAGAGATGATCAGCACTTCTTCGTTGTCGATCTTTTCGGTTTTAGCACCGTAACCTTCATTGAAGATCACGACGTCACCAACCTTCACGTCCAGCGGCTTAACGTCGCCACTCTCAAGGATGCGGCCATTGCCGACAGCCAGGACTTCACCACGGGTGGATTTACCGGCTGCAGAACCGGTCAGCACGATGCCGCCAGCTGATTTAGCTTCAACTTCTTTACGCTTGACGATAACGCGATCGTGCAATGGACGAATTTTCATTTGATAGCTCTCCTTTGAGAAGTCCAATCATTCAGTTTTGGGGTTGAACACCGGGCTGCATGGCTTCCGGCCTCGTGACCAGTGAGATAGGGCCGCACCCACGTGCTTTCAAGGGGGCAGCCAACAAATTTTTTACCCGAACGTGATAACTGATGACTTTTTAAACAGATGGCATGGCAAATAAAAAACGCAGCCCGGAGGCTGCGCTTTCAGAGGTGACCGCTGTGATTAACGATCCTTGTGATCGTCATGGTGCTCAAGGCGATCGCTGTTTTTACGCTCGAACTCACCATCCATGGTGTAGCCGCTATCCGGTCCGGCACCCGGTCCGCGCCAGACGCGCAGATGGGGCATCAGCTTCAGCGTCAGATGCTTCTGAACCGGGGGCAGCAGCAGCAGCAGGCCCAGCAGGTCGGTAAAGAACCCCGGCAACAGCAGCAGGAAACCGGCGATGATCAGCGACACGCTTTTGATCATCTCACCGGCAGGACTTTCGTTGCGTGCCAGCTTCTCCTGCATCAGCATGAAATTCTTCATGCCCTGATTTTTGACCAGCGAAACCCCGATGCATGAGGTAAAGACCACCAGCAGCATGGTCAGCAGCACGCCCATGACGTGTGCAACCTGAATGAAGAGTGAAATCTCAATCCAGGCCAGAACAAAAAAGACTAATAACGGTATCCAGCGCACCGTACTCTCCTGTAAGTAGAGGCTGAACGGCAGCGTGCCGGTCAGCAGAAAGCGTTCATCCTGAGGATGATAAGAAAAGAGATGGGCACCCGCGCCGCCATTTTCAACCGATCCTGTCAAATTTATCCTGCGGGGTTAATTTTGTAACCGACTTCACATATCGTTAACCAGACGGCAGCATTAGGTGATCTGCATGCGTGCTTTTCGTATGCATCAGAATATGATCGCACTTGCCACTGTGAAGACGGATAATATGTCGGCACGGGCACACCACAACAAAATAAACACATCCTTTGTGATGGTTAGCGGCAACAACAAGAAGGTTATCATGGCGAACAACATTCGTATCGAAGAAGACCTGTTAGGTATGCGCGAAGTTCCGGCGGATGCCTATTATGGCGTTCATACTCTGCGTGCGATTGAAAATTTTTATATCAGCAACAGTAAAATCAGCGACATACCTGAATTTGTCCGCGGTATGGTCATGGTTAAAAAAGCGGCGGCGATGGCCAACAAAGAGCTGCAGACCATTCCGCGCAACATTGCCGATACCATCATTAAGGCCTGCGACGAGGTGCTGAACAACGGCCGCTGCATGGACCAGTTCCCTGTGGATGTTTATCAGGGCGGTGCCGGAACCTCGGTCAACATGAACACCAATGAGGTGCTGGCAAACATTGGCCTGGAGCTGATGGGCCATCAGAAAGGGGAATATCAGTATCTCAACCCCAACGATCATGTGAACAAATGCCAGTCCACCAACGATGCCTACCCGACCGGTTTCCGCATCGCCGTCTACAGCTCACTGCTCAAACTGCTGGATGGCATCAGTCAGCTGGCCGACGGCTTCCAGCATAAAGCCGATGAATTCCAGACCATCCTGAAAATGGGCCGCACCCAGCTGCAGGATGCAGTACCCATGACGCTCGGCCAGGAGTTCCACGCCTTCAGCGTGCTGCTGAACGAAGAGACCCGAAGCATTCTGCGCACTGCTGAACTGCTGCTGGAAGTAAACCTGGGCGCAACCGCCATCGGCACCCGCCTCAATACGCCGGAAGGCTATCAGCACCTGGCCGTTCAGCGTCTGGCGGAAGTCAGCAACCTGCCGGTGGTACCTGCGGAAGATCTGATTGAAGCAACCTCTGACTGCGGTGCCTATGTGATGGTGCATTCATCGCTGAAACGTCTGGCGGTGAAGCTCTCTAAAATCTGTAACGACCTGCGCCTGCTCTCCTCCGGTCCGCGTGCTGGTCTGAATGAAATCAACCTGCCGGAACTGCAGGCGGGCTCCTCTATCATGCCGGCTAAAGTGAATCCGGTCGTGCCAGAGGTCGTTAACCAGGTCTGCTTTAAAGTCATTGGCAACGACATTACCGTCACGATGGCTTCTGAAGCCGGACAGCTGCAGCTTAACGTCATGGAACCGGTGATTGGCCAGGCGCTGTTTGAGTCAATCAGCATCCTGACGAATGCCTGCTACAACCTGCTGGAGAAGTGCGTCAACGGCATCACCGCCAATCGCGCGGTGTGCGAAGCCTACGTCTTCAACTCGATTGGTATCGTGACTTACCTTAACCCTTACATCGGCCACCACAACGGCGACATCGTCGGCAAAATCTGTGCGGAAACCGGTAAAAGCGTGCGGGAAGTCGTTCTGGAGCGCGGCCTGCTGACGGAAAGTGAGCTGGACGATATCTTCTCGGTACAGAACCTGATGTACCCGGTTTATAAAGCTAAACGTTACACTGATGAAAACGAACAGTAAGGCTTAACCGACGCTGGTTAACCAAAGGCATACCGCGATCAACACGGTGTGCCTTTTTTTTTGTTACACAGCACACCCAGGTTTACCGGTTTACTTTTCAGGAGTGATTCATGTTTGTGGTTGAGCTGCTTATCGTCTTAATGGCGATCTGGTTGGGCGCACGTCTTGGCGGCATTGGTATCGGGTTCGCAGGTGGCATGGGCGTGCTGGTCCTGACGCTGGGATTTGGCATGGCACCCGGTGCAATCCCGTTCGATGTGATTGAAATCATCATGGCGGTGATCGCCGCAATAGCCGCCATGCAGGTGGCGGGCGGAATGGACTATCTGGTGAGTCTGGCGGAACGCCTGCTGCGCCGTCATCCGCGCCATGTCACGCTGCTGGCCCCGCTGGTAACGTACCTGATGACGCTGCTGGCAGGAACCGGACACACCGCCTTCTCAACGCTGCCGGTGATTGCAGAAGTGGCGAAAGAGCAAGGAGTCCGCCCTTCCCGTCCGCTGTCGATTGCGGTAGTGGCTTCACAGATCGCGATTACCGCGTCGCCGATTTCCGCCGCAGTGGTCTTCTTCGCCACCCTGCTTGAACCGCGCGGCATCAGCTATATTACGCTGCTGGCAATCGCGATCCCCTCAACCATGGTTGGCCTGTTTCTGGCGGCGCTGGTGACTAACTTCCTTGGCAAAGAGTTAAAGGATGATGAGGTGTATCAGGCTCGTCTTGCGAAAGGCGAAGTCACGCTGCGCGGAGCCAGCGTCTATCAGGCAAATCCGGGGGCGAAAAAGTCGGTGCTGCTGTTTCTGACAGGTATTGTCGCCGTGGTGCTCTATGCCACCGCAACCAGCGCCAGCGTTGGGCTGATCGTCAATCCGCCGCTGCCGCGCAATGAAGCGATTGTGGTGTTTATGCTGACCATCGCTACGCTCATCAGCCTGACCTGCAAAATCGACACCAGTGACATCCTCAGCGCCAGCACCTTTAAATCCGGCATGAGTGCCTGTGTCTGCGTCATGGGCGTCGCCTGGCTGGGCGACACCTTTGTGAAAGCACATCTGGCAGACATTCAGATGCTGGCAGGCGACACGCTGCAAACTTATCCGTGGATGCTGGCCCTGGTGCTGTTCTTCGCCTCAATGCTGCTCTATTCACAGGCCGCCACCACCAAAGCACTGATGCCCGCCGCGTTGCTGCTGGGCGTAACGCCGCTGACGGCCATCGCCTCTTTCGCAGCGGTTTCGGCGCTGTTTGTGCTGCCCACCTACCCGACGCTTCTGGCTGCCGTTGAGATGGATGACACCGGCTCAACCCGGATTGGCAAGTTTGTCTTTAACCATGCCTTTATTATTCCCGGGGTGATCGCCATTGCGCTGTCGGTGCTCTCCGGCTTCGTGTTTGGCGGCTTGCTGTTATAGCGCCCGCATCGTGTTACGGATGGAGCGTGCTATCATCGGCGCTCTTTTCTACAGGAGCCACCGGATGAACGCTGTTGTTATCCTCTGCACTGCGCCCGATCAGACCACGGCGGAAAAACTTGCTGCCCTGGCGCTGGAAGCCAGACTGGCGGCCTGTGTGACAATGCTGCCAGGCGCGACCTCCTGGTATCTCTGGCAGGGAAAAATGGAGCAGAGCAGCGAAATCCAGATGCTGCTGAAGTGCGACAGCGATCATCAGCAGGCGCTGTGTGAGTTGCTCAAACAGGCGCACCCTTACGACGTACCCGAACTGCTGGCGCTGCCGGTTCAACATGGAGACAGTGAATACTTGTCATGGCTGCACGCATCTCTCGCTTAATTACGCTTCTGCTGACGCTGTTTATCTGCCTGCAGGCGCATGCATCACTCTTTTCTAATCCGGCAACCAGCCGCTTTGTGCCGGTCGATCAGGCATTTACGTTTGACTTTGACCAGCAGGGTGCGCAGCTCAATCTGCACTGGAAAGTGAAATCGGGTTATTACCTTTATCGCCAGCAGTTCCACATCACGCCGCAAAACGCGACCCTCGCGCCACTGACGTTGCCCGCAGGTCAGCCGCATGAAGATGAATTCTTCGGCAAAAGTGAAATCTATCCCCAGGATCTGACGCTGCCGGTGACGCTGCAACAGGCAGGCCCTGATGCCATGCTCAGCGTCACGTATCAGGGCTGTGCCGCCGCCGGATTCTGTTATCCGCCGGAGACGCGCACCGTGCCGGTGAGTGCGGTAACAGCAGGCAGCGCGCCAGCCCCGGTCGCTCAGCCCGCGCCCGCCAGCCCGCTGCCTTTTTCTCCGCTCTGGGCATTGCTGATCGGCATTGGCGTGGCCTTTACCCCCTGCGTACTGCCGATGTATCCGCTGATCTCCGGCATAATCCTTGGGGGACAGCGCCACTATTCGCTGGGCCGGCTGTTTGCGCTGGCGATGGTCTATGTCCAGGGGATGGCGCTGACCTACACGCTGCTGGGAGTGGTGGTTGCGGCTGCGGGTCTGCGCTTCCAGGCGGCGCTGCAGCATCCTTATGTGCTTTTCACGCTCTCGCTGCTGTTTATCGCGCTGGCCCTGTCGATGTTCGGGCTGTTTACGCTGCAACTGCCTGCCAGTCTGCAAACCCGGCTGACTCTGTGGAGCAATCGTCAGCAGGGGGGATCGCTGCCCGGCGTCTTCCTGATGGGGGCGCTGGCGGGTTTGATCTGTTCGCCCTGCACCACAGCCCCGCTCAGCGCCATCCTGCTTTACATCGCGCAGAGCGGCAATCTGTGGGCCGGAGCCGGGACGCTGTGGCTCTATGCGGTGGGCATGGGATTGCCGCTGATCACCGTTACGCTGTTTGGTAACCGGCTGCTGCCGAAAAGCGGCCCGTGGATGCAGACGGTTAAAGAAGGTTTTGGTTTTGTCATCCTGGCGCTGCCGGTGTTCCTGCTGGAGCGGGTGCTGGGTGATGCGTGGGGAGTGCGGCTCTGGAGCCTGCTGGGTGTGGCGTTCTTTGGCTGGGCGTTCAGCATCAGCCTGCGTGCCAGTGGCGGTAAGTGGCGCGTCGTGCAGATTATCATGCTGGCCGCTGCGCTGATCAGCGCGCGTCCGTTGCAGGACTGGGCCTTTGGCAGTCCGGCCGCGCAGCATGCGGTGACGCCGCTGCCGTTCCAGACCCTGGAGACACCACAGCAGCTCGACAGCGCACTTCAGAATGCCCGGGGCCGCATCACCATGGTCGATCTTTACGCTGACTGGTGTGTCGCCTGCAAAGAGTTTGAAAAATATACCTTTAGCGATAGCGCCGTGCGCGATAGCCTGAGTCAGGTGCAGTTACTTCAGGCCAACGTTACGGCAAACAGCGCCAGCGACAACGCGCTGTTGCAGCATCTTCAGGTGCTGGGCTTACCAACGATTGTGTTCTTTAATGCGCAGGGCCGTGAGATTCCCGACTCGCGCATCACCGGCTTTCTCAATGCTGCCGACTTTCGGGCGCATTTGCAGAAACTTACCCCGTAAACAACACTGGAGTCAGATCATTGCCCGGTGATATGGCCGGGCCTGCATACCAGAGGAGAGTCACTTGCAGCGTGAACAGATACTCGAGCATGCATTGAATGTGCTTGAACAGAACGGCCTCGCCGCCACCCTCTCATTGGAAACCCTGGCGGGACAGACTGAATTAACCCTTGAGCAGCTTCAGCTGTTCTGGCCCGATCGTGACGCCCTGCTCTACGACGCGCTGCGCTATCACGGCCAGCAGATTGACACCTGGCGACGCCAGATCCTGCTGGATGATTCACTGTCACCGGATCAGAAGCTGATGGCACGCTATGACGTCCTGAGTGAGCAGGTCAGTAAAGGACGTTTTCCGGGCTGCCTGTTTATCGCCGCCTGCAGTTTCTACCCGCAGCCCGATCAGCCCATTCATCAGCTGGCCGAGCAGCAGAAACGCGGCTCCTGGCATTTCACTCATGAGATTCTGGCAGAGCAGGGGCTGGATAACCCCAGCATGGTGGCCGATCAGATGGAGCTGATTCTCGAAGGCTGCCTGAGCAAGCTACTGGTGAAGCGCAATGTGCAGGATGTCGCCACCGCCCAGCGACTGGCGGAAGATGTTTACAGCATCGCGCTGTGCCGCAAAAATGGCGCGCTGGCCTGAGGTTTTACCCGCTTTGACTGAAAATCAGGCAATCAGTCACGTTTTCAGGGGTTTTTTAGTGAAAGCCGTTGACGACCCGCGGCCTTTACGGTTTAATGCGCCCCGTTGCCCGAATAGCTCAGTCGGTAGAGCAGGGGATTGAAAATCCCCGTGTCCCTGGTTCGATTCCGGGTTCGGGCACCAAAATTTAAAAAACCCGCCTCTGGCGGGTTTTTGCTTTTAAAGATGTCACATCACCCCTCGACCCACACCGCTCCGGCATCCGCTGATTTCACGCACTGCGCCACCCAGCGCACGCCCATTAATCCGGCATGCACGTCGGGATACCAGAAGTCTTCCAGGAATGCGGTGTCGCGGCGATCGGTGGCATCCATCGCCAGCGCGAAGCGGCGATAAAGATTCGACCAGGCTTCAAATAACCCTTCAGTATGGCCTCCGCCGATACGATCTTCTTCCAGCGCACGCGGGCTGAGATAGCCCATGCCGCGCTCCAGAATGCGCACCGGTTCACCCTGCACTTCGTAACGCAGCTGGTTCGGCTGCTCATCCCACCACTCCAGGCTGGCTTTCGAACCGACCACCCGAATTTTCTGCCCATGCATCGATCCGGCATTGACCGCTGACGCCCAGAGCGTGCCCACCGCACCGTTGTCATATTCCATCATCACAAAAGCGTTATCTTCCAGCGGCGCACGCGAGGCGACAAAACTCTGGCGCGAACAGAGCAGACGCGTCACCTTCAGCTTCGGCATCATCGTTTCGGCGATGAACAGCGGATGCGTTGCCAGATCGCCTAACACGTAACTCGGCCCGACAAAACGCGGATCGACCCGCCAGCGGGTGCTTTCACTTTGTAGTTCCACTGCCTCATTGTGAAAGCCGTGAGCAAACTGCATGTTCACAATGCGGATCTCACCCAGTACCCCTTCGGCAATCATCTCTCTGGCCTGCTGGATCAGCTGATGCCCGGCGTAACCGTAAGTGACGCCGACGATCTTCTGCTTCTCCCGGCTCAGTTGCTCCAGCTCATCGGCCTCTTCAACCGTGAAACAGAGTGGCTTTTCGCACACCACATGCAGCCCGGCATTGAGCGCCGCACGGCAAATGGCAAAATGGGTATTGTTAGGTGTGGCGATCGATACCGCTTCAATGCCATCTTCGCGCCCGGCTTCCCCGGCGAACAGGCTGGCGTAATCGGGATAGCAGCGTTCCGGTGCCACACCCAGCGACTGACCAAACTCGCGCCCGCGCGCGGCATCGATATCAAACGCCCCCGCCAGCAGTGCAAAATTGCCGTCACGCTGCGCCGCCGAGCGATGGATATACCCAATCTGGCTGGTTCCGCCGCCGCCGATCATGCCCCAGCGCAGCGAGCGGTTAACTGCTTTTTTACCGTTAATCATAGTGTTGTCCTCAGAACCCTGTTGATCGGAGATAGTCCAGGCTGGCTTTAACATCCCGCAGACTGGTGTCGGCATGGCGCGGATCACGCTCCTGTTCGATGGTGATCCAGCCCTGATAGTCACGCTCAGTCAGCAGCCTGCGCACTGCCGGATAGTCAATTGCGCCCTGCCCCAGCGGACACATCACCCCCTGTGCACAGGCAGTGAAAAAGTCGAGTTCCTGAGAGAGGGCATCACGCCAGATCGGCTGGTTAACGTCTTTAAAATGGAGGTAATCGATGCGCGACCAGTACTGCTCCAGCGAGGTAACCGGGTCCATTCCGGCGTAATAGAGGTGACCAGTGTCCAGGCATAAACCGGCGACCTGATGGGGAATATCACTGACCAGCTGTGCCAGCTCATCGGCAAATTCAATGCAGCCACCCGCGTGCGGATGAATCACTGGCCGCACGCCATACTCCTGCCAGGCAATCTCACTCAGCAGGGTGATGTGCTGCATCATGCGCTGCCAGTCATCAGCCGGAAGCCGTGGCGCTTTTTCAGACTGACCGGCATATTTCGCCCGCTCCGGATTGCCGAAATCGATAATCACCAGATAAGGCGCGCTGGCTCCCGGTGTTCGGGTGGCGACAGGCACGCTGGCCAGCGTCCGGCACAGGTTGTGAGTCAGCGCCACCAGCGACGGAAAATGCGCCTCGCTCACCAGATCGTCAAAAATCGTGCCTGCCACCAGCGAAAGCTGGTGTGCATTAAGCTGCCGGGTCAGTTCGGTGGAATCCGTTGGCAGATAGCCCCAGGGGCCGAGTTCAATGCTGGGGTAGCCAGCCTGTGCGGCTTCGGTCAGGACTTTCTGCCACGGCGGCAGAAAGGGATTAGCGGGATCATCCACGCCCCAGCTACAGGGCGCATTCGCAATATGAAAGGTCATGATATCTGCCTGTGCAATGAAATCTGCTGGCAGTATCAAATGAAAATTTCATCTCACACAACAATGAAAGTTTCATTTTTTGATAGAGATCGCGTTTAGAAATTCCGATAAATGATAGGTTTTTATCAAATATCAGTTAACCTGTTCTTCTTACAGGTTTTCACGCGTGACGATCTCAAACGGCACGGTCACCTGTGAAAAATGGTCTGGCTGGTCCATCCGGCTGTTGAGACAGGCCGCTATTACCGCCTCTGCCATCGCATCAATACGGTGGCGCAGCATGAGCGTAATGGTGCCGTCAATCAGCGCCAGCTCATCGCCGGGCAGCGGACCGTGGCACAGCAGATCAATCTGCGTGCGTCCGCTATCACGCAGCGCCTGCACCACGCCCTCAATGCCACCGCAGGGCGCATAAATCATGACCAGATCATCATGGGCTTCCAGCAGCTGACGGGTCGCCTGATAGCCCCCGTCGCCCGACTCATGCGTTTTCAGCGGTTCCAGCACCCGCTGGCTGATGCCCGACTCGCGCAG
This sequence comes from Pantoea sp. GD03673, assembly GCF_029844725.1. Taxonomy (GTDB): domain Bacteria; phylum Pseudomonadota; class Gammaproteobacteria; order Enterobacterales; family Enterobacteriaceae; genus Pantoea. The sequence goes on along the minus strand of NZ_JAOCKJ010000005.1, from coordinate 135,369 downwards.
GTAGGAGCGAAAACTGATTTCACTGCTCTCCTGACAGGTAAAGCGGTGATCGCCCAGCAGCACGCCCACGCATCCCGGCTCACGCAGCAGATGCTGTGCCATCCAGGCCGCCGTGCGCCCGGCTTTCTGATTATCAATGCCGATAAATCCGGCATGTTCACAGGGCGAGAAATCTGAGAACAGCGCGTAAACCCGCACGCCCAGCCGTGACACATCCTGGATTGCGTGGCGAATCAGCGGATGGTCCAGCGCCACCAGGGCAATCACGTCGCTGCGCTGTGCCAGCTGACGCAGGGAATGCGCGACCCTTTCCACCTCGTGAATGTCATGCCAGCAGAATTCAGGTTCGCTGCCCTGTGGCTGCTGTGCCTTAAGCTGCTGTTTCAGCGCCTCGCCCAGCTGCTGATAAAACGAATAACGTGCAGGCAGCAGGATAAAGCTCACGCGGAGTGTGGCTTCCGCCAGGATGGCGGGTGTCTGGCTGTGTGCCTGCGTCAGGCGATAGCCCAGCTCGCGGGCCGCCGCCAGAACCTTCTGCTCGGTCACACTGCGCACCGGCGCACGGCGGTTCAGCACCCGATCCACCGTCGCCACACCCACGCCCGCCGCCTGCGCAATGGCAGTCATCGTCACTTTTGACATCACCCTTCTCCCTGCCTCTTCCGGTTGCGTTAGCTGACGGCTACGCTTTTATGTGAATGGAGAATGTACTAAATTTTTTTAAACTTTAAGTGCCGACAATAATCGCCAGGCACGACTGCTGCCATCAATGCCTGTGAAAAAATGGGGTCACTATGAAGTCATAAGTTTTATGTCAAAAACCTTAGGAAGCGGGGGCGTTGACCACACTAAGCAATGATGAAAAAAACCGCCTGACGGCGGCTGGATCATCTCATAGTAAGATGGATAACTATGCTGATTTAACAATCGCTAAGACGAAACCATCCCATCCCTTTTCACCTACAGTCTGCACTGCAGTAGCTTCAAGCCGCTCATCCTCTGAAATCATCCGGACAAACTCTCTAAGTCCTTTGACACTTGGATCCTCACTATCTGAATCTATCACACTTCCGCCGCGTACCGAATTATCTCCCACAATTACAGTACCTTGCTTAGATAGCTTCAAAGCCCATTCCAGATAACGAGGGTTATTCACCTTATCGGCATCGATAAAGATAAGGTCAAAAGGTGCTTTTAGAGTGGGCAGGACATCAAGGGCAGCACCAGTATGAAGCTCAACACGATCAGTCATGCCTGCGTGTATTATATTCTGACGCGCAACTTCCGCATGATGTTCATTAAATTCAATGGACGTTACGCTTCCATGTTGGGGTAATGCTTTGGCCATCCAGATGGTGCTATAACCCCCAAGAGTTCCTATCTCAAGAATACGGACAGCACTGGTCATTTTAATGAATATGGCCAGCATTTTTCCCTGTAAAGCAGAGACATCGTGTGTTGGTAGCCCTTGTTCTTTGTTATTGGCAAGTGCGTTTTTTAACTCAACGCCTTCAGGGGCAAACTTTTCAGCAAACCAGGCATCCACATGTGCCCATTTATCAGAATCACGGGAAGGATAATCAGGCGTTCTCATACGGCATTTCCTTTCTTTGAATGATATTTATGAAGTATATGAGCTATTTGTTACCGTTACTGTTACCTCATTGGCACCCTAATATCGAAACTATAAGACCGGTATACTCCATTATGCATAGGGTATTCAAAATCATCCTTCAGGTGTTGTAGCAAATTTTGTAAGAGTCCTTTCTACCTTCTCTGCATCCTGTTCCAGTATGGCTTTCTCATCGGGTATGAACGGAACCTCTTCGCGGTAACGTCGAATTGATGCCCTGCTTTCAGGGATCAGCCCTCGCGCGGCTTCCGTCAGGGCATTTAAACCGCAGCTGGCATGCACACTCATTGAGGTCGACGATCCTCCGTGACCATCCCGTGATGAAGAATACGATGCTCCGACTGAGCAACTGCCAATTGAAAAACCACCCGCAACAGCATTCATTTCATGTGCTGATAACTCACGCATTGTCTTCACTCCTGTTTACAGTAACTGGCAAATATAACGTGCTTATTTCTCATTGAACTAACCCAATGAGAGGCTGAAATGGAATATGAGATGTTCTCAATTCCAAATTTTTCTAAATCTTCTGGCGTGTAGGAAAACCACTTTTCCGGAAAATTAATCAGATAGTCGTCCTGAAGCTGCGGGCAGAATGGCAGCCTGGGATTGATGTTTAGTTTTTGATAAAAATCCTTTTCCCTTTTTTTTATTCTTACGAATGCTGGAAGCCTGATAAAATCGTTCCGGGATATCTCTTTATCATCAGACGTTATCAGCAACTGCCCGGCGGGGCTGTTAGCGCTGCCATGCCACAGCAGATAAGAGTTTTCACCTAGCAGTTTTTTATGGCCTGCCGGGAAAATATAATTAGCACATGCTGAAGCACACACCGTACGTACGATAATATTTATTTTTCTTTCGTAGATGATTTTTGCGATATCAATAGCGGAATCAACATCACCCCCCATGCTGTTAACTGAAAAGTTTTTAATGTCAGCATGGCGCAGTAATCCGACCAGTTTTTTCTCAGATTGCCGGGTGATAAGGCCGTCAAATAAAAGGGTATCTCCTTTTATTAGGATAGTGGCATCGTTTCCGAAGGGCTTTGCATCAGGAATATCTATCCCGGCCCGGACATCACAGGAAAAGGATGTCAGGGATATAAAAAAAACGATGCCGATGAAATGAATTCTGAACATTTAAATTCCATTTAACTGTCACGTTAAAGAAGGTCAGAGAAGGATAATCTCAGCCGGGTTTAACTCCTGCTCTATGTAAACCTACCCCCTTGAGAAGGTCATTTTAAGTAAATAGATGTTGCAGGATGTTTCTCTTGAATTAAGTCTTTCAGTCTGGCTGATGAAAAAATGTTTTAAGCCACGTTTTCTGATAGACGAAGAGTTTTAGAACACGTGATGCCAGCCTGATTGATTAGTCATTATTCAGGAAATATGAACGACAAAAGACGGCCATACGTGAACATAATGGTTGTTTTTTAATTTCCGGGCGGGCGTGGTTGAGGATCTTAGATTCGGACTGACCTGCCCCTCCCACCATGACAAAGCGGTGAAACGGCGGCGTGAAAGAGAAAAGACTGCCACTGCGCATCGTCAGGAATACGCAGCGGCTTCACGACACGGGGAACCACTCCCCGGCCTGAACGCGGCAAAGGGTTCAGGCAAATTACGTCCATATAAATCAGGTAATCAAACCACAGGCGTAGCTGAAGCGTTGAACTTGCCGCAGGATGCTGCATTCCGGGTAATTAAAGGCAGATGTATGCTGCGATATCTCTGAACGTCGCCTTTTCAGTTGCTAACTGATGCTGGCTGCAGTAGGGGGTGTAGTAAATAAGCGCAGCGCGGTAAGCATTGCTCGTTGCCGGTGCTCTGCCAGGGTCTGACGGTAATTTAGGTCATCGCTCAGAAAACGAAATGACGGTTGGCACAGTAGCGTGGTGATCATTGCTTTCACCTTTGAAGTCAGAATTACCGTTCAAAGCTTACTCAGCCAATGTTGCCTTCCACGTAACTTATTTCATGTTCTGCTGTTTAAAACCGCACTACTTTATCGCGCCACAGCCTTTTCCTCTCATTTTTTTGATAGAAAACCACCGCTAATTTTGATCTTCCTCTCAAAATGAAACATTCATTTCCTCCTGCATTCTCATTAAAACGTTCATTTGCTAAAACGGATAAAAATCCCGCGCCGATCCGGTTGATGGAATCACCTCATCAAAAGGTTAGAGCGGCGACGGCGGGCTTTCTATAGTGGAGTCCTGACCCCTCCAGCCTGCTCGTAAAAAGGAAAAATTATGTTCCCATCAACGCTTCCGGCTCCACGCATAACCGATGCCCGCCAGGTTCCGCGACTGCGCTGGGGCATTATCGGGCCAGGCTGGATCGCCGACCATTTTGCGCATGCGCTGCGCCAGCACACCCAGCAGCAGATCACGGCGGTAGCTGCGCGTGACCCGGCAAAAGCGCAGGCCTTTGCCGACAAATGGTCAATCGGCCATGCCACAGGCAGCCTCGATGCGCTGCTGGCGCGGGAAGATGTGGATGCGGTCTACATCGCCACACCCCATAACCACCATTTTCCCGATGGCCTGCGTGCGATTGCCGCCGGAAAGCATCTGCTGGTAGAAAAACCGCTGGCGCTGAATGCGCAGCAGGCCACTCAGCTTAAACAGGCCGCCGCTGCCGCCAGCCTGCTCTGTATGGAAGCAATGTGGTGCAACTTCGCGCCGAAGTATGACGTCATCCGTCAATTACTGGAGGATGGCGCGCTCGGTGATATTCACACCCTGATTGCCGATCATGGGGAGTTTTTCACCCCGGATCACCGTATTTTCAATGCCGCTCTGGCGGGCGGTCCGATGCTCGATCTCGGCAGTTATCTGGTGGCGCTCAGTGTGTTTGTGAGCGGCGGTGCGCCTGAGTCGATTATCGCCCGTGGTCAGCCCGTCCCGGATGGCGGCGTCAACGGTCAGACGTCAATGCTGTTTACGCATCAGCACGGCATGCAGTCGGTGCTGAACACCACTCTGTTCAGCAACACGCCTGGCAGCGCGGTAATTGCCGGTCGCGATGCCACGCTGGAGCTGGCGGGCCAGTTCTATGCACCCGGTCACTTCACGCTCACGTCCAGCGATCGGCGTCACCGCCTGCAGTGGCAGGAGCCTGCCAGCCGCTATGAGCAGCTCTGTCATGAAATTAACCACTTTGCCTGGTGCGTCGGCCAGAACCTGATCGATTCGCCTGTCCATTCGCTTGATCAGGCGATTATCACCCTGGCCGTCATGGACAATGTCAGGCAGCAGATCGGCGTGACCTTTAACGAAGAACAGCAACCTTAATGTGCCCGGAGCAGAAAGATGAAAATCGCTTTTGATGTGGATGTGATCAAAGACTTAGGCATCACCCGTATGGTTCATCAGGTGGCCGACTGGGGCTACAAATATATCGAACAGTCGCCGCATCCGCAGATCAACCCGTTTTATAAACATCCCAAAGCCAGCCGTGAAATCATCACCGAGTATAAAAATGCGCTGAGCGCCACCGGGCTGGAGATCTCTTCGTTTATCGTGGTGTATCGCTGGTCCGGCCCGGATGAATTACGCCGTCAGGCGGCAGTGAAGAACTGGAAGCGAATGATTGAGATTGCCGTCGAAATGGGTGTGCAGGTGATTAACACCGAGCTCTCCGGCACGCCTAACGAACCGGAAATCTGTGAAGAGATGTTTTATCGTTCGATGGAAGAGTTGCTGCCCATTATCGAACGCGAAGGCATCCGCGTCGAAATCCAGGCCCATCCGTGGGATTTCTGCGAAGAGAACAACGAAACCGTGGATATCGTGAAATCGTTCCGCAGCGATAACGTGAAGTATATCTACAGCGCACCGCACACCTTCTTCTATGACAAAGGCAAAGGTGATGTGAAGCCGATGCTGGAGTACGCCGGTGATGATCTGTCGCACATGCTGATCGCCGATACCATGAACCACACTAAACACTGCCGCTACATCGTTAACCCGCCAGGCGTAGATGCCACCATTCACCAGCACGTCGGCGTGGGTGAAGGCGAAGTCGACTTCGACACGCTTTTCAAAACGTTGCGCGACACTGGCTTTGCCACCCGCACCCATAAAGTGGGCGGAGAACCGATTATTGCGGCGTCACTGTTTGGCTACCCGGAAAAGATGAAGGTGCAGGCGATTGAAACCCGCGAACTGATCGAGCGCGAACTGCTGTAAATCTGCCTGCCGTGCAGTCGCGGTGACTGCACGGTCAGGTCCGTTCAGGCCAAAAAACGCCCCGTCTGACACACTTTTATTCACTTTTCTCCTGTGCCGCTGCCCGCCTGGCATCAGCCCCCTGCAGCCCCCCTCTCGCAGCCAGCAGAGTTAAACCGCCTTTGCAGCACCTGCTACACTCCAGACCAATACCACACCATAAGGCGAACTTTCATTATGTCGGAAAATGCATATCAGCCCGCAAACGTCTGGACCTGGGACCCTGAAGCCAAAGGTAACGGCGCTAAAACTAATCGTCCGTTCGCTGGTCCCACCCATGAAAAAGCGTTGCCGGTCGGCAAACACCCGCTGCAGCTCTATTCGCTCGGCACGCCTAACGGCCAGAAAGTCACCATCCTGCTGGAAGAGCTGCTGGCGCTTAACGTCAACGATGCTGAATATGACGCCTGGCTGATCCGTATCGGCGACGGCGATCAGTTCTCCAGCGGTTTTGTCGACGTGAACCCCAACTCAAAAATTCCGGCACTGAGCGACCACTCGGCAACGCCGCCGGTTCGCGTATTTGAATCAGGTAACATCCTGCTCTATCTGGCGGAAAAATATGGCTATTTCCTGCCGAAGGATATTGCAGGCCGCACCGAGACGCTGAACTGGCTCTTCTGGCTGCAGGGTTCTGCGCCTTACCTCGGTGGCGGTTTCGGCCATTTCTATCATTACGCGCCCGAAAAAATCGAGTACGCCATCAACCGCTTCACCCTGGAAGCGAAACGTCAGCTCGACGTGCTGGATCGTCAGCTGGCCGAACACCGCTATCTGGCTGGTGATGACTACACCATCGCTGACATCGCCACCTGGCCGTGGTACGGCAACATGGTGCTGAACGATCAGTATGGCGCTGCCGAATTCCTGGATGTGCAGTCCTATAAAAATGTCGTGCGCTGGGCGAAAGAGATCGCACAGCGCCCTGCCGTCATTCGTGGCCGCAAGGTCAACCGCGTCATGGGCGACCCGGCCGATCAGCTGCATGAGCGTCATGATGCCGCTGACTTTGATACCCAAACCCAGGATAAAAAAGCTTAAGGAGAGAACTGTGAGTGCATACGTTGTATTTATTCGTGATAACACCCTGAACCAGGACGAAATGGCCATCTACGCTGAGAAAGCGGGTCAGGCACGCGGCGATCATCAGATCACCCCGCTCGCCTTTTATGGCGAACTGGAAACGCTGGAAGGACAGGAAGCGGAAGGCGTGGTGATTCTGGAATTCGCGACCCGCGAAGCCGCACACGCCTGGTATGACAGCCCGGAATATCAGGCTGCCAAAGCCCACCGCCTGAAAGGCGCGAACTACCGCGTGGTGCTGGTACAGGGTGTTGATAAGTAACTGAAGAGGCGGCAGCGATGCCGCCTTTTTTTATTGCAGGGTAATACGCGCTACGCCATCCAGCCCCTGACTGCTGTTATCGTCATTGAAGCCCTGCTTCAGTGTCACAAACAGTGTCTGCCCGTCTGGTGAAACCAGCAGGCTGTTGGGATGACTGTCAAACGACCAGCTGTTTTTCACTTCATAGGTCGCACCATCCAGCTGCAGCACCTTCTTCGACTCACGCTGGCTGATGTAAATCTCGTTGCGCTTGCCGTTAAACTTAATCCCCATTGAATCGCCCGTATCCAGACGCTTAATGACCTTGCCGCTGCGCTCATCAAACACCAGGGTATTTTTCGCTTTAGAATCATCCGTAACAAAAAGGCGTCCGGTTGCCGGATCTTCAGCCATGTTCAGGAACAGATAATCCTGCCCGTCACCTGCCGTCAGGCGCTGCTCGATCCTGTGATTCCGGGGATTGATCACCAGGATTTCACCGCTGCCGTTCGCCGCGTAAATCCGGTCGCTGACCGGCGAGAAGATAATGCCTGTGACCCACTTCCCGGCATTTTTAATCCGGGTTTTTAGCGTCAGGGTTTTGGCATCGACCACCCAGATCACACCCGGGTCGCCCGTGCCGCCAACATAAAGCAGTCCGTCATGCAGAAAGATTTCACGCGTGCCAACCGGCAATCCCTTCTCGTTTTTATCGTCAAACATCAGGCGCTTCAGCACCTTACCGTTTTCCGGATCGATCTTAGAGATACCGCCATCCAGGGAGTTGGTAGCGTAGAGCGCGCTGCCGTCCGGCTCGCTGATCAGCCCAAAGTTTTTCAGATCGAAGTGGCCTGCGCCGGTGCTCTGCAGCGTAGTGGCATCCAGACGATAGATCATCCCGCCGCTGACATCTTTGAAGCCCTGGGCGCTGGCAACATATAGCGCATTTTTCGCGGGCAGATAGGCCATCTCATACAGCCCTTCGCCCAGCTCGCGCTCGATCAGATTATCGGGGCTGGAGGGCTGCATCACGACGGAGCCGCCGCTATCCGCTTTTTTCACCGTGGTCTGGCACGCGGTCAGGCCGAAGGTGGTGACGACCGCCAGTGCGAGTGCCGCGTTACGCGGGCTGAACAACGCTTTCATGCTTAACTCCTTCTGCGACCTGCTACTCCCGGCTGGCCGCAGCGCGGCGGCTTGCCCGAAATAAAAAAGAATGAGAATCATACGCATCAGCAAAAACGCTGTAAACGCCGCTGCGCCCTGAACTGATCGAATCAGTTTAATCCTGCAGGCTGGCTATCCGCAGGCTCGCCTGCTTCCAGCCTCATCACGACATTCAATTAATCAGCCGACTGAAGCGAATTCTGTAAAAACGCCACAAACGCGGTGATGCGCGCGGGCAGCTGGCGCTGCGCCTGCCAGACCGCAAAAATATCGCCATCGGGTGCCTGCCAGTCGGGCAATACCGCCAGCAGCTCGCCTGTTGCCAGGCTGTGCTGTGCGTCCCACCAGGAACGCAGCAGAATGCCATGCCCATCCATCGCCAGCCGCATCGCCACTTCGCCATCATTGGTGATCAGGCTGCCACGCACTTTCTGGCTGATGCTCTGTTCGCCGCTGGTCAGCCGCCACAGGGTAAAATCACTGTCGTGCTGGCGCAGCAGAATACAGTTGTGCTGCGCCAGATCGCGCACCGTAGCGGGCAGACCGTGCCGGGCAGCATAGGCAGGTGAGCAGCAGAGGATGCGCGGATTGGTGCGCAGTTTGCGTGCCACCAGCCGCGAGTCCGGCGGTTCGCCGACGCGGATATCAATGTCCATGTGCGCATCCAGAAAATTAAGCGGCTGGCTGCTGAGGGACAGGGACAGTGAGAGCTGCGGATGCAGTGCGGCAAAGGCCGAAACGCAGGGCGCAATATGCCGACGACCAAAACCAAATGAAGCGTTGATGTTCAGTGTGCCGCGCAGCTGGGCGGTTTCACCGCTGACCGCCTCTTCCAGTGCCGCCAGCTGATCCAGCAACGGACGTGCGCCAGCCAGATAACGGCGGCCTTCGGGCGTCAGCTCCAGCCGTCGCGTGGTGCGGCGCAGCAGCTGCACGCCAAGGCGTTGCTCCAGCTGACTCAGACGCTTGCTGACCGCCGCCAGTGACAGTCCCAGTTCGCGCGCCGCCGCAGTCAGACTCTCCAGCGCGGCCAGACGGACAAAAAAGGCTAAGTCATCGGTGGAGGTGCGGGATTCTCTACTTTGATTCAACAATGGATTGCCTTTCAGGCTCATTATTTCCCCGGAATCGACAGTTATACTGCGTACACAATTCGAACATCAACCGGAAAGGTACCCTGTGACTGACAAAATTCACCGTATTGCCGTCATCCCTGGCGACGGCATTGGCAAAGAAGTCATGCCGGAAGGCGTCCGCGTAATGAATGCGGCCGCAGAGAAATTCAACATTCCGCTGCGCTGGGAGTGGTTCGATTACGCCAGTGCCGACTACTGGCAGCAGCATGGCAAAATGCTGCCTGACGACTGGTTCCCGCAGCTGAAAGCCTTTGATGCGATTTACTTTGGTGCGGTGGGCTGGCCTGACGTGGTGCCCGACCACGTTTCACTCTGGGGCTCGCTGCTGCAGTTCCGCCGGGAGTTCGATCAATACGTCAATCTGCGTCCGGTGCGACTGATGCCCGGCGTCAAAGCACCGCTGGCAAATCGTCAGCCCGGCGATATCGACTTTTATGTGGTGCGCGAAAACACCGAAGGCGAATATTCCAGCGTGGGGGGGACGATGTTCCCCGGCACCGATCGTGAAGTGGTGATTCAGGAAACGGTGATGACGCGCACCGGCGTCGATCGCATCCTGAAGTTTGCTTATCAGCTGGCGCAGAGCCGGCCAAAGAAGCACCTGACCTCCGCCACCAAATCTAACGGCATCGCCATCACCATGCCTTACTGGGACAGCCGCGTCGAAGCCATGTCCGGTCAGTTCCCCGAGGTTCGCGTCGATAAATATCACATCGATATTCTCACCGCTAACTTCGTGCTGCACCCGGACTGGTTTGATGTGGTGGTCGCCAGCAACCTGTTTGGCGATATCCTCTCCGACCTGGGTCCGGCCTGTACCGGCACCATCGGCATTGCGCCCTCGGCTAACATCAACCCGGAAGGCCTGTTCCCCAGCCTGTTTGAGCCGGTTCACGGCTCTGCACCAGATATCGCTGGCAAAGGCGTCGCCAATCCCATCGGGCAGATCTGGTGCGGAGCGATGATGCTGGAGCACCTTGGCTACAAAGCGGCGGGTGATGCCGTGTTAGAGGCGATTGAACGCACGCTGGCGGCGGGCCAGCATCTGACGCGCGATCTCGGCGGCAGCGCCAGCACCGAACAGCTCGGTGCAGCCATCGCCGCCGCGCTGTAAATCACGCTGGCAACTGCACCACGCACTCAGGGTGCCAGCCTGGCGGCAACGGCGCCGGACGTGATATCACCAGGCTGTGCAGTTGCAGATTCTCTACCCCGGATGCGAACAGGCCCGGCAGTCCGCCGGGATAACGCTCTACCCCAAAGGCTTCACCGGTTTTCGGGTCAAGCCGGTAGGCGTTATCCAGCCCCATGCCGGTCGGCGAGTCCGGATTACAGGGCGGTCGCACGTCGTAATGCCCCTGTGCAACCTGCGCCACGGTCTGCCGCATCTGCAACTGGCTGATCACCACATCGCGTATCCAGCCTGGCTCTGCCGCATGCAGGTTAATCGCCCCTTCCGCCACACCCGTCATGTTACTGAACTGCACCTGCTCCACCCTGCCGGGCGTGATCGCGGGATCGCGGCGGCGCACCGAAATATGCAGCGGATCGGCTTTGCCCCAGTGACAGGGTGGCGCGTGGTGGCAGGCAAAGGTCAGATTACTGAACAGCAGACGACGCATCGCGCCGCCGTCCCGTGACAGAATGCCAATGCCGTGGTTCGAATCAAAAATAGTGCAGCCGGTTACCGTGACATCTTCCACATCATCCCAGGTTTCGGTGCCGATTTTAAAGGCGCAGCTGTAGCTGCGCAGCAGGCAGTTGGTGATCATAATCTGCCGTGCCGGACGCCGCAGCGCGGCCGGTTTGTGGGTGGTTTTGATGCAGATGGCATCATCGGCGGCGCTGAGGTAGCTGTTGCTGACAAACACCGCTTCGCAGCTGTCGATGTCGAGGGCATCGGTATTCGGCATGGTCATGGCGTTGTCGATGGTGAGGTGGTCGATGTGAACATGGCGGCAACTCACCAGATGCACTGTCCACATCGGTGCCTGCACGATGGTAAAGGCGGTCAGCGTCACCTGCTCGCAATCTTCAAACACAATGATGCGCGGCCGGTCGGCACGCGGCAGGCGATAGCCCTGCTCATCACGTTCAGCAGCAAACCAGGCGTCCCCCTCGCCATCAATACACCCGGTGCCGCTGATGGTGATATTGCGCTGGCCCAGCGCATAAAGCAGCACGTTGTGGGACTTCTCAGCACAGCTCAGCGCCTGCACGGCCTGGTAGTCGGCCAGCCGATGACTGGCGATCAGTACCGCACCCGCTTCAAGGTGCAGCTCAACATCAGAGGGCAGATTCAGGCAGCCGCTGCGATAACGCCCGGCTGGCAAGGTCAGACGACCACCGCCCGCCGCCGCAATCTGGTCCAGGGCGCGTTGCAGCACGGCGGTGTCCAGGGTTTCGCCATCGGCGACAGGGTGAAAATCAGCAAGGGAAAGGTGCATCATGCGTCTCCCGCAGGATTGAGGAAGAGGAATTTCAGCACGCGGCGGCTTGGCAAACCTTCGTCTGATCGCCAGTGCGCCGTTTCGTGCGGAACGTCACACATTACTTCACAGCGCCTTCGGTAACGCCGCTGATAAACTTGCGCTGGAAAATCAGGAACACCACGATAAGCGGCATAATCACAATCATCGCGCCCGCCATCAGCACCGGAATGTCGATGGTGTTTTTGTTCTGGAAAAACATCATGCCAATGGGCAGCGTGCGCAGCTCATCCTTGTTGACCAGAATCAGGGGGATCAGGAACTCATTCCAGGTCCAGATAAACAGCAGCAGCCCCAGCGTCGACAGGGTCGGCCAGATGGCGGGCACCAGAATGCCCCACAGAATTTTGACCCGCGACGCCCCATCCATTACCGCCGCCTCCACCAGCTCTTTCGGCACCTGCTGAAAAGCACTGGCGATCATCAGCGTGGTAAAGGGCAGCGACAGGGCGATTTGCGGCAGGATCAGCGCCAGATAGGTGTTGGTCAGCCCCATCCAGCGCAGCTCGTGATAGAGCGGAATGATAAAGGCTTCACTCGGCAGCACCATGCCCAGTGCCAGCATCGCCCCAATCACTTTTTTGCCGGGGATCTTCAGCCCGGCGAACCCGAATCCGGCCAGAATGCCGAGCAGCACGCTGAACAGCACCACCGGGATCACCACCAGCACCGAGTTAAGGAAGTAGACGTTGAAGTGTCCCTGCTGCCAGGCGGTCAGGTAGTTTTTGAAATTCAGCGAAGCGGGCAGCGTGAAAACCCCCTGAAACAGCTCCATCTGGGTTTTAAACGATGTCATCAGCGCCATCAGAAACGGCAGAATCGTCATCAGCGCCACGATCCAGATCAGCGCGCGTGAAATTACCGGCGTGCTTCGCATCAGTAACGCTCCTTTAAGGCCAGATGGATCAGATAGTTAATGCCTAAAACGATGATCATGCTGAACACCGCCACCGACGAAGCGTAGCCAAAGTAGTGCAGGTCAAAGCCCTGCTTATACATGAAGATGTTGGTGACCATGGTGGAGGTGCCCGGCCCGCCCTGCGTCATCACATAGACCAGATCAAAGGCTTTCAGGCTGGCGATCACCGTCAGCAGCAGCGCAATCCGCAGCTCGGGCCGCAGGCCAGGCAGTGTAATGCGCATAAACTTCTGGCGACGTGACGAGCCATCCAGATCCGCCGCTTCCAGCAGAGAGGGATCCATGCGCTGCAGACCCGCCATAAAGAGCACCAGGCAGAAACCGAAGAAGTACCAGGTAGCGACCAGCCCGACAGCAGGCAGCGCCCAGGTAAAATCACCCAGCCAGGAGAGCGCCAGCTGTGGCAGGCCAATCGCACGTAAGATCTGGTCGATCGGCCCAAACGCCGGGTTGTAGAGCCAGCGCCACACCACGCCCAGCACCGCCATCGGCATGATGTAGGGCAGGAAAAAGAGAATGCGCAGCACGCTGCGTTCGCTGTTGTTGCGCGTGTCATACAGAAAACTACAGAGCAGCAGGCCGACGCCGATCGGTAGCAGGGTATAGAACAGCATCAGGATGGCGTTATTGCCCAGCGCAATCCAGAATACCGGATCGCTGAACATTCGCAGGTAGTTGCTGACGCCACTGAATACCGGCAGCGAAGTCCCGTCCCACTCGGTAAAACTGATGCCCAGCGAGGCCAGCAGCGGGAATAGCAGAAACACCGCATAGACCAGCACCGCAGGCAGCACATAGAGAAAATTACGCCAGCCGCTTAAATTCAACATAGCCCTACTCGTGGTTCATAACGATGCTCAGGCCCGGCTGTTCGCCGGGCCTCCGGCTTAATGCTTCAGTGTTTTGAGGTAACGCTGATAGTTGTTATCAAAATTTACCACCATCTGATCGGCGGTCTGACGACCCGCCAGCAGTAGCTGGACGTTCTGGTTCAGCTCGGCATTCATCGTCGGTGTCGCCCAGTCCACATAGTGACCCAGACCATCGTAATCATTGAGCGTCAGCCAGACCTGATACGCCTCTGCCAGCAGCGGATTATCCGCTGGCATTTTGGCCGCTTTGTTGGTGCTGGCGGGCAGGAAGCCCACCTTCAGCCAGCGGTCCGCCATGGCATCAGAGACCATATAGTTGATGAACTTCGCCGCAGCATCCTGCTGCTCTTTGCCTTTGGCGGTGCTGGTGACAGAGAACGCCAGATCGGTGCCGCCCACCATCAGCGGCTGCTTCACACCGTCACCGGCAGGCATCGCAGCGAAGTGAATATCTTTGTTGTCTTTAAACTGGCCGAGATACCAGGTGCCGCTCACGAGGAAGGCGGCCTGGCCGTTCTGGAACAGTGTCGCGGCATCGTCGTGACCAATGCCCTGGAAGCCGGGGAAGAAGTACCCTTTGTCGGTCCAGCTCTTCATCATGGTGGCGGCATTGACCAGCTTGCTGTCTTTGAAAGTGCCGCCCACATCGTAAATCAGATTATCCAGCGTCTTGCGGTCGTGGCTCTCAATCTGCGCCTGCCACAGGGTGCTGAGCAGCTGCTGGCCCATGTTGCCATCCAGCAGGCCGAGCATCATCGGCGCGGTGCCCTGCTGTTTCAGCTTCGCCATGGCGCTTTCCAGCTCAGCCAGCGTTTTCGGCACCGCAATACCGGCTTTATCCAGCAGCGCTTTGTTGTAATAGAGCCCCACCATCTCGCCCAGGCTGGCGATGCCATACAGCTTGCCGCTGCCAAACTCGCCGCTGTCTGACCAGCGGTTACGTTTCAGAATCGAGTCCGGGAAGCGGGTGGTCCAGCCATTGCTGGCGGCATAGCTGTCGAGCGGCAGCAGCAGCTTATCTTTAACCAGCGAGCCCATATCACCGCCCCCCTGGTTGACCTGCGCGATCTGCGGGCCATCTCCTGCGGTCAGCGCCAGCTTCAGCGGAATACGGGTATCTTCAAAGGAGTGAACAGAGCGGTTAATCACGATGCCGGGATTCTGCTGTGAAAACGCTTTAATTCCTTCATCCACCGCAGCAGTCTGCTCCGGGTAGTTGTAGATATCCCACTCATTCAGAGTGACAGCGGCGTGGACGGCATGAGAGAGACTGCCCGCCAGCAGGCCTGCTGCCAGCAGCCGACCCACATTGCGAATTCGGAACGAACGAACGGAGGAAACAGACATTATGCTCACCTTCTTCAGACCAGGATCGGCATCCTTTCATCTCACCGCCTGACATCCTTCAGGCTGCAGCCGCACACAAACGCACTCACTCATACTTACTTTAATAAAAAAATAAAGTCAAACAGCCTGCAGGCGGAATTGCAATGCTGTGAGCACGCGCAAATAAACAGCAATATGACGCGAACGGCAGCACAGCCCGCTGGCTTTTATGCCAATACCTGTCACGGCACGTCGCCCATAGCTTTTTCGGTAGCAGGAGATGCCAGCGCGATCATCGCAGAATAACGTCCTGATAAAGCATACGAAAATCCTATCACGCTCACACTTTTCTCTTTTCACTGGCCGTGGATCCGCCTCCGGCCGCCGCCCTGCGGGCGTGCTGGCGATCACAGTTGTGCATCCCGATGCCGGTAAACGTTGCCGAACCGCCTGCGTTAGTGCGATAAGGTAATTATTCTATCTTGAAAACTAAGTCCACTTTCATTAACGTAACTTTCACCTGCGGATCTGTTCAATCCCTGACCGGTTCACTCACTCACGAGAATTCACCATGGCGAATCAAGGTGTCATTCGTCCGGCCACGCTGGCGGACTTTCCGGCGCTCTACCGCATCTGCCTGGAAACAGCCGATGCGGGCGGCGATGCCCGCACGCTCTACTCCGATCCTGACTATCCCGGCCAGCGTTTTGCCGTGCCCTATGCACGCTTCGCGCCTGACTTCGCCTTTGTGCTGGAGCGGGACGGGGAGGTCCAGGGTTATGTGGTCGCTGCACCCGATACCCGTGCGTTTGAAGCACAGCTCCAGGCCGAATGGTGGCCGTTGTTGCAGGAGAAATACCGCGATCGCCCCGCCAGCGCCCCGCTCGACAGCAAAGTGCTCGACGCAATACGCCATCCGGACCAGGCCGCTGAGAACCTGGTGACGCAGTGGCCCGCGCACCTGCATATCAATCTGCTGCCCGCAGCGCAGAAAGGCGGCTGGGGCCGACGGATGATTGAGCATGAGCTGGCGGCGCTGCGGGCGGCGGGCGTCAGCGGTGTCCATCTCGGCGTCAGCCTGCAGAACGAGCAGGTCTGTGCCTTCTATGCGCGCATGGGGTTTACCCCGATCCTGCGCAGCAACGCCATCTACATGGGCCAGTTACTCTGAGTGAGGTAGCCGATGACCAGCCTGCGTTTGCAGAATGTGAAGAAGTCATATGAACACGTGAATGTCATTCATGGCATCGATCTGACGATTAACAGCGGTGAATTTGTGGTGTTTGTCGGGCCATCCGGCTGCGGTAAATCGACGCTGCTGCGGATGATCGCCGGACTGGAGGAGATCAGCAGCGGGCAGTTGCTGATTGAAGAGCAGGACATGACCCGGCAGCCTGCCACCGAGCGCGGCATCGCCATGGTGTTTCAGTCTTATGCGCTCTACCCCAACATGACGGTGCGCGGTAACCTGGCCTATCCGCTGGAAGTGATGAAAAAGCCCAAAGCGGAAATCAACGAGGCGATTGCCCGGACGGCCGACCGTCTGCATCTCACCGAACTGCTCGATCGCCTGCCACGCGCACTCTCAGGCGGGCAGCGGCAGCGCGTGGCAATTGGGCGGGCAATTATCCGTCATCCGCGTATTTTCCTGTTCGATGAACCCCTCTCTAACCTGGATGCCGAGCTGCGCCTGCAGATGCGGATTGAGATTGCCCGGCTGCACGCCTCGCTCGGCAACACCATGATTTACGTTACCCACGATCAGCTGGAGGCGATGACGCTGGCTGACCGCATTGTGGTGCTGCGTCAGGGCCGCATTGAGCAGGTTGGCGCACCGCTGACGCTCTATCACGACCCGGATAACCTGTTTGTGGCCGGTTTTATCGGTTCGCCAAAAATGAACTTCCTGCGGGCGGAAATCAGCGCGACGGGCGAGGGGGAAGTGCAGTTGCGGGTGCCGGAACTGAAGATTGAGGGGCTGGTACTGAAAATCGCCGCCGATTGCCGCGAGGGGCAAACCGTGACGCTGGGCATCCGTCCTGAACATTTCCAGCCAGCCGCGCAGACGCCGGACGCTTTACGCTTTCACGGCGAGCTGGCCTACGGCGAGATGCTTGGGCACACCAATTACCTCTACCTGGATATCGGGCGTGAGCAGATGCTGGTGGTGGAAGAGCGCGAGGCGACCACGCGCGATCTGGGTACGCAGGTTGAACTGGGCTTTTCTGCCGCGCACTGCCTGCTGTTTGATGAGCAGGGACTGCGCCTGCGCTAAGGGAAGCGCGGGGAAACAAAAACGGGCGCTGCGGCGCCCGTTTTTTATTCTGGAGGTGATTCAGGTCACCGGCTCTTCGTCGGCCTGCGCCGCCAGCAGATCGAGCAGCCGGTTAACGGCAAAACCCGCCGCGCCCAGCGCCCACATGCGGTTCGATTCCGTCAGGAACTGCAGCGGCGTCATATGTGGCGTCAGTTTAAGCCGGTAAGCCTGGAAGCTCTGGGTGATGTGGTCGAGCAGAATGCGTGACGCCATGTGCGGCTCCATCGCCAGATAAACCACATCCGGATCGTAGGCCACAGACAGGTTCGCCAGTGAAATGCCCAGCTCGCGTCCCGCCTCTTCCAGCACCGCCAGCACCTCGGGGGCAGGCCGCTGATCCAGCGCCTGCAACGTGAGGCCGTCCACCGGTTCCTGTTCAGCCAGCTTTTCAAGAATGGCGCGTGATGAGGCGACATCCTCCAGCAGACGCAGCGAGCCGTCGCCCACCCGCCCGTTGCCAATCTCCCCCGCTTTGCCGTGACGACCGCGGTAGAGCTGACGATTCAGGATGATGCCCGCCCCGATCCCTTTGCCGTAGGTAGCGATCACGGCTGACTGGGCGTTGCCAAGCTGACCAAACACCAGCGCCGCCATCGCCATCGCGTTGGCGTCGTTTTCAATAAAAACCGGCAGCGAAAAGCGCTCTTCGAGCAGTCGCGCAATCGGGACGTTGTCCCAGTCGAGCACTTTGGAGCGGATGCAGTAGCCGTTTTCGGCATCGACCAGACCCGACAGCGCCAGGCCAATCGCCCCGACCCGTTTCTCCTCAACGCCGCGCAGGAACTTCGCCAGCGCATCGCCAAGCTGGCGTGGCGTCAGAGTCCCTTTCGGCATCTGCTGTTCGCCCAGCAGATTACCGCTGAGATCGGTCATGACGATCAGGTTGCGTTCCGCATTGAGCTGGATGCCAATCACGCTGGCGCGATCGGGATTGAGTCCCAGCAGGGTTTTTGGCCGCCCCATCGACACACGACGCAGCCCCAGCTCCTGCACAATCTCCTGTGCCAGCAGGCGATTGGTCGCCTGTGAGACGGTCGACATGCTCAGTCCGCTGCGAACTTTCAGGTCTGACTGACTGATGGGTGCATTTTCAACAATCAACCGCAGAATGCGTGCGGTTACGTTGGGAGCGGTCATAGATTCCTCGGGTTATCTGGCTGAGGCAGCTCAGCCAGCTTGAAATCGGTAATCGGCAGGCATCAGCTGCTGCGCCAGTGTCAGCGCCCCGCTCAGGGCATCGCCCTGCGGCACCACCAGCCTGGCCTGAATATCGTCGTCCAGCCAGCGCTGAATCGGCGTGGCCAGGCCCCCCATCAGCGCGACAGGTCCGCTGCTTAGCGCAATCAGACGGCGCACCATCAGGCCGATATCGGCTGCGGTCTGCTGCAGCAAATCCTGTGCGTGACCGTCGCCTGCGTCAGCGGCCGCAAAAATCTGTGGTACCACGCGCGCCCAGTCGGCAGGTGCCGCGCTACGGGTCCAGAGCAGCATGGTTTCAGGGCTGTCGCTGAACTGCGCCATCAGCTGCCGGGTCAGAGTACCCGGCGTCAGGATTGACTCATGGGCCAGCAGCGCCAGACGCAGCGCACGACGACCCAGCTCCGCGCCTGATCCCTGATCTGACAGGGCAAAGCCCCAGCCGCCCAGCAGCGTAAAGCGCTCGCCATCCCAGGCGGCTCCCTGACTGCCGGTGCCGATGATAAAAACAGCGCCTGGTGCGCCGCTGTGCGCACCCGCACAGGCAATCTCCACATCGCTGACCACCTGGAATGCCGCGCAGGCAGGCTGCCAGCTGGCAAGCCGCGCCTGCACTGAGGCGACATTGGCACCCGCTAATCCGGCAACCAGCGCCGTCTGCGCCAGAGCCTCAGGGGCCAGTCCCGCCTGTAACAATACCCGATCAATCAGCTGCCCGACGCAGATCAGCGCCGCGTCATAATCGGACCAGACGTTGGCTGGCCCGCCTGTGGCTTCCGCCAGAACGTGACCCTGCAGGTCGGTTAGCCGCGCGCGACACTGTGTACCGCCGCCATCAATGCCAAGGAGATAGTGTGGTTGCACGCGCATCCTTCCCGATTTTGGGTTATAGCCATAATGAGCGAACGATAGGATAAAAAAACTTAAATCGCAATAACAAATAAATATGGCAAAAACATATTTAAGATTTTTATTTAATTTACATAAGGATAACAAAAACGCACCCGCAAAACGCATAGCGCCTTATTGACATTAGTTTTTCTGTCGTAATAAGTTGGTGGTCAGATTATCAACAGCCGCGCCCGATCACAGGCAGGCTATGCATTGTCCGATTTCAGGAGCAGGGGTTTAACATGAAAGTAGGCATTATCGGTCTCGGCTTTCGTCTGTCCCACGTGATCAAAGAGTTCAGCAACGCCGACGACACCTTCTCAGTGGTGGGCTATTACGATCCGGCCCCCGCCGGACTGCCTAATCTGCACAGCTTTGGTATCGCACCCGGCCAGGCCTTTGCCTCCATTGACGCGCTGCTGGAGCATGGCGGAATGGATGTGGTGCTGGTTGGCTCACCCAACTTTTTGCATCTGGAGCATGTGGGTCAGGCGCTGGCGGCGGGTTACACCGTGTTTACCGAAAAACCGGTGGTGATTAATGAAGAGCAGACCATGGAGATGGCGAAGCTGGTGCGACAGTATGGCGAGGCGCGCATTCTGGTCGGTCTGGTGCTGCGCTATTCCCCGCTCTATCACGATCTGCTGGCGGCGCGTGATGCCGGTCAGCTGGGTGAGATCACCTCAATTGAGGCGACAGAACACATCAAGCCTTACCACGGCGCATTCTTCCAGCGTGACTGGCGACGTCTGGAAAAATATGCCGGCCCCTACATTCTGGAGAAGTGCTGTCACGACATCGATCTCTATCAGGGTCTGTTGCAGCAGCGCCCGATCCGCGTTGCCAGCTTTGGTGGCCGAAAATCCTTTACCCCCGCGCATGCGCCACAGGGGGCTATCACCGCAGAGTCAGAGCTCTATCATGTGAAGCCAAGCGGCTGGTCGGGTACCGATGCGGTGTTCGACAGCGACGCTGATATCGTCGACTACCAGACAGCCCTGATTGAGTACGAAGGCGGCGCAACCCTCGCTTTCCATGCCAACCTGAACGTACCGGATGAGTTCCGCCGTTTCTGTGTAATGGGCACCGACGGCATGGCGGAAGGCGACTTCGTGCGTAACTACTTCCGCGTTCATAACGCACGTAGCGGCGAGAAAGAGGTCGATACCGCCTACGGCGGCAATGCTTATGACGGCCATTACGGCGCAGATGCACTGATGGCAGAAGAGATCGTAAAACATATTAAACAGGGAACACCGCTGAAAGTTTCTGTCGTGGACGCGCTGGAAGCGGGCCTCACCGCCATAAAAATCGATGAGGCGCGCAAAACCCGCAGCGTAGTGGATATGCGTGAAAGCTGGCTAACATTTGACGCCAACCTGGGAAAATCCGGGGCCTGATGGTTCCCGCCTGCGGGTCGGCCCCCCTCTGACCCCAGGATCGAAATGGCAGTATGACTGGTAGCTTCCTTGTACTGGCCTTCGGGCCAGTTACAACGCCGGTTCTGAGCTGGCTGATACACCCTGCGCCAGCGCCCCCACTTACCGCACAACTTTCTGCTGGCAAACCCAACGCCAGTGCTAAACCGGATCCCCTTCATTCTCCAGCTTCTGACGCCGCCGCAGATGCGGAAACAACTTCATCCATAACGCCACCACAATCAGCGTACCGATGCCGCCAATCGCTGCTGCGGGTGCCGCCCCCATCCAGGCCGCCAGCAATCCCGACTCAAACTCACCCAGCTGATTGGAGGTGTTAATAAATATCGCGTTAACCGCATTCACCCGCCCGCGCATGGTATCCGGTGTATCCAGCTGCACCAGCGCCCCCCGGATCACCATACTCACCATATCAAAACCGCCCAGCGCACAGAGCGCAACCAGCGACAGCCACAGCTGTGTGGACAGTGCGAATACCAGCGTCGCAACGCCAAAGCCCGCTACCGACCCAAACATAATCATCCCGACATGCCTGTCCAGCTTGTGACGGCTCAGCCAGATGCCCACCAGCAACGCCCCCACTGACGGCGCACCGCGCAGCATCCCCAATCCCCACGGCCCGGTGTGCAGAATATCTTTGGCGAAAATCGGCAGCAGCGCCGTCGCGCCACCCAGCAACACCGCAAACAGATCGAGCGAAATCACCCCAAGCACATCTTTGCGCTCACGGATAAAGTGAATGCCGGCAAACAGATTCTTCATGTTCATCGGCAAGCGGGTCTGCACCGGATGCGCATAACGCAGCAGACTCACCAGCGTCAGTGAAATCAGATAAAACAGTCCGGACACGCCATACACGACATGCGGCCCGGCCACATAAAGCAGCCCGCCAATCGTCGGCCCGACGATGACCGCTGCCTGCCCTCCTACCGAGTTCATCGCCATTGCGCGCGCCAGAATTGAGGGCGGCACCAGCGACGGCAACATTGAGGACATCGCAGGCCACTCCAGCGCCTTCGCCACCGCAATCATGAATACCAGGCCCCACAACGCGGTCTTATCAGCGTTATGGAATAAGGTAAGCACCACTAATGCCACCAGTGCAGCAAATTCCACCAGCTGACCCAACAGCACAATGCGCCGCCGGTCATACTGATCCGCAAGATGACCCGCCGGTAGCGCCAGCAACACTGATGGCAGAAACTGCATCAGGCCAATCATCCCTAACGCCATTGCACTGTTGGTCAGCGCATAGATCTGCCAGCTGATCGCCACTGAGAACATCTGAAATCCAAATGATGAACAGGTGCGCGCCAGCCAGAAAGCGACAAACGTCCGATGCCGCCACAGCGACTCTTCCGCTGCCGATGCCATAAATCCCATGTCTTATCCCAAATCAGGTGAGGAAACCCGCATCGTTGCGCGGTGTTATTGGTGTGGTAATTGACGAGGTTAAATTAACAGACCGGATGAGTCCTGAATGACTGCGGCACCCGCCCCGGCTCCCTGCACAACCCGACGTGACCTGTCCGGCACTGGCGCGTCCGACCACTCCTGACTATTACCAGCCTATTGGTCCCGACTATTGAATATATTCCAGCACATCATCAGACGCCAAAGGAATTATGATCTCTTTGCTAATGGGTTTATTTACTTTATCTTGCAACAAAAGGATGATTTGCATTAAGGAGATGATCTATATTTATTCACGCGTTTAAAAAAGCGCGACTTTTTATATGATGAATTATCAACAAATTCTTTTTTATTGCATTTCATAGAGATAATGAAAAACAGTTTATATAACCCCTATGTTACTGAACCTATCCATCACGTTAAGCATAATGTCTCTGGCATTTGCTATAGCGTGCCTTATCTTCAGCAAAATCAGGAAAGCAGCAATACACTTAATACAAACAACATTATTTCATTACACAATCAAATCGCTACTGAAGCAGCATTAATGATTATTCCAGTCGATGACAGACGATTACAGGGAATGATTGCGGTACCCGACGCTTATTCGCATTTACAGAATGCGCGAATCCGGATTGGGATTAATTATTCCAGTCTGGCTTCACATCGCGCGTCACTGCTTGAATTAACAAAGAAATTTGATTTCTGGCTTTATGATTTTGCGCCGCCGGGTGCAGACTGGCGACTGCTGGAATCCTTTCCTTTTTCGGGGATTGTTTTAAACGAAGCGTTCTTTAATGACAATTATGCAAAATTTACCTTTCCCTTTTTTATGGCGACATTTCGTGAAAAAGGGGCAGAGGTCATCGTGCGAAGTCATACGCCGCTTTTAACCGCTGAGCAGTTTACTGAGATAAATATCAGCGGCTGGCAACAGCAACGCTCGGAGGGCGAACTTATTAGCTGCTGATTCACAAATCCTGCCTTCCGGCGTTAAGGGCACACGGCGGTGCGCTTAACGTCCTTTAATCCCTCATAAAATGTCGTATTACTGCATTTGTTAAGCGCTTTGAGCTAAAAAAATCAAACCTTGATCTAATTTTGCTATAACATTTAACACAAAGGGATCGTCTGTCTTAGCGGAAGAGATACTCAAGAACACCCTTAATCATTTGTACTTGATAACTGGAAGCAGCCTATCTGGTTGTTTTCGTGTGTTTTATGGTAACGAAACGAGGTCGATATTATGGGGAAAAACTCCTCATCTTTTGGCGTAATTCGTTTCCTGACGGTACTGTTCGCAGTGCTGACGGGCGCGTTTATGCTGATTGGCGGTGGCTGGTTAGCCGCCATTGGTGGTTCCTGGTATTACGTTGTTGGTGGTGTGGTGATGCTTATCACCGCTTACCTGCTTTACCGTCGTAAAAGCACCGCGCTGGTTCTCTATGCGCTTCTGCTGATCGGCACCCTCATCTGGGGTGTATGGGAAGTGGGTACTGACTTCTGGGCACTGGCACCGCGCACCGATGTGCTGGTGATCTTCGGTGTCTGGCTGATCCTGCCATTTGTTTATCGCAGTGTCAGCGTGGGCAGTAAAGCTGCGCTGGGTTCGATGGCGGTGGCGCTGGTTGCCAGTGCTATCGTGCTGGCCTATGCGGTGTTCAACGACCCGCAGGTGATAAACGGTTCAGTGCCAGAAGCCGCTGACAACGCCCCTAAGGCTGCGCCGCTGAGCAACATTCCGGATGCTGACTGGCCCGCTTATGCGCGCGATCAGCAGGGAACCCGTTTCTCGCCGCTGAAGCAGATTAATCACCAGAACGTGAAAGAGTTGCAGGTTGCCTGGCAGTTCCAGACTGGCGACATGAAAGGGCCTAACGATCCGGGTGAAATCACTGACGAAGTCACGCCGATTAAAATCCGCGACACGCTTTACCTCTGTTCGCCACACCAGATTCTGTTTGCACTGGATGCGGCCACCGGTAAGCAGAAGTGGAAGTTTGATCCGGGCATGAAGGTCAACCCGACCTTCCAGCACGTAACCTGTCGCGGTGTTTCTTATCATGAAGTACCGGCAGCAGCCGATGCAGCGAATACTCAGCCTGCTCTCTGTTCACGTCGTATCTATCTGCCTGTTAACGATGGTCGTCTGTTTGCGCTGGACGCAGAGACCGGCGAGCGCTGCCCGTCATTTGGCGTTAACGGCGAACTGGATCTGCAACACAAACAGCCTGTCACCACTGCGGGTATGTATGAGCCGACGTCTCCGCCGGTCATTACTAACACCACCATTGTGATGGCGGGTGCAGTAACCGATAACTTCTCTACCCGCGAGCCGTCAGGCGTAATTCGTGGTTTTGATGTGAATACCGGTAAACTGCTGTGGGTATTTGATCCAGGCGCGAAAGATCCGAATGCCATTCCGGCTGATGAACACACCTTCACCATGAACTCTCCGAACTCATGGGCACCGGCCGTTTACGATCCGAAGCTGGATACCGTTTACCTGCCAATGGGCGTGACCACACCGGATATCTGGGGCGGTAACCGCACACCAGAGCAGGAGCGTTATGCGAGCAGCGTGCTGGCTCTGAATGCCACCACCGGTAAGCTGGTCTGGTCTTATCAGACTGTGCATCACGACCTGTGGGATATGGATCTGCCGTCTCAGCCAACGCTGGCTGACATCACCGACAAAGATGGCAACACCGTACCGGTGGTTTACGCACCCGCGAAAACCGGCAATATCTTTGTCCTGGATCGCCGCACCGGCAAGCCAGTGGTGCCTGCGCCAGAAACGCCAGTGCCACAGGGTGCTGCCAAAGGCGATCACGTTGCCGCCACTCAGCCCTACTCTGAGCTGACCTTCCGTCCGAAGCAGAACCTGACGGACAAGGATATGTGGGGCGCAACGATGTTTGACCAGCTGGTGTGCCGCGTGATCTTCAAACGCCTGCGCTATGAAGGTCCGTTCACCCCGCCATCTGAGCAGGGTACGCTGGTGTTCCCGGGTAACCTTGGCATGTTCGAATGGGGCGGCATCGCAGTCGATCCACATCGTCAGATCGCCATCGCTAACCCAATGGCGCTGCCGTTTGTCTCGAAGCTGGTTCCACGTGGCCCGGGCAACCCGATTGAGCCGCCGAAAGGCGCTGAAGGGGGTTCAGGCACCGAAACCGGTATTCAGCCACAGTATGGCGTGCCGTATGGCGTCGAGCTGAATCCGTTCCTGTCACCGTTTGGTCTGCCATGTAAACAGCCTGCCTGGGGTTACATCTCTGCGGTGGATCTGAAGACCAACGACGTGGTGTGGAAACAGCGTATTGGTACCGTTCGCGATAGCGCACCGGTTCCGCTGCCGTTCAAAATGGGTATGCCGATGCTGGGTGGTCCTATCACCACCGCAGGTAAGGTGTTCTTCATTGGTGCAACCGCAGATAACTACCTGCGTGCGTTCAGCACCGACACCGGCGAGCTGTTATGGCAGGCACGTCTGCCAGCTGGCGGCCAGGCGACCCCGATGACGTATGAAGTGAATGGCAAGCAGTATGTTGTCATTGCGGCAGGCGGTCACGGCTCGTTTGGGACTAAGCTGGGCGATTATGTGATTGCTTACGCCCTGCCAGACCAGAAGTAATTCACGTATCTGTGAATAGCCTGAGGCGGACTCCGGTCCGCCTTTTTTTATGCTATTTTTTCATCACGCGCCCGTTGAGCCACGCACAAAACAGCATCACCCCGCAGGTGACCAGAAACACTGGCCGCATTCCGAATGCGCCGCCCACCAGCCCGCCGAATAACGGGCCGCTGACCTGGCCGATATACTGCGCCGACGTTGAGTACCCCAGCATCCGCCCGACCTGTGACCCCGGCACGTTATGACGGATTATCGCCGTGATGCAGGGCATCAATCCGCCCAGCGCTATCCCCATCAGAAAACGCAGCAGCACCAGTTGCCAGGCCGCCGTAATAAACGCCTGCGGAATCAGCAGCAGCCCGCTGACCAGCAATCCACCGGTCAGCACCCGTCCGTGCCCCACCCGATCGGCCAGACGGCCCAGCCGGGGTGCCGCCAGGACAGTGCCGAGCGCCGCTGCGGACATGACCAGTCCGGCCATCAGGATGATCTGATGGTCCCCCTTCACAAACTCACCCACGTAAAGCGTGATAATCGGCTCGATCGACATGCTGGCGAAGATCAGCAACATGCTGGAGAGCCACATCAGCCGCACCAGACTGTGATTGACCGGCGGGTCGTCAGTCAGGTGTTGCTGGCTGGCACGCGACATCACGGCCGCACGCGGCTGTTCTTTGAGTAAAAAGGTGGTTGCGAGGAAGGCGAGGAAAATCACTGCGCCGGTCAGCCAGAAAGTCTGACGAATCCCGATGAGCGGAGGTAACACGCCGCCCAGCAGTGGCCCCACCACGTTGCCTGCCATAATGCCGGAGGACAATACGCCCAGCGCCCAGCCGGTCTGTGCTTTTGGCGTTTGCGCCGCCACCAGAATGGTCGATCCCGATGCGTAGCCGCCCAGTAATCCCGCCAGCAGCCGCAGCGCCACCAGCTGCCACGGCGCGGTCGCCATGCCAATCAGCGACATCGCAACCGCCATCCCAAGACTGGCACGTATCAGCATCAGTTTACGGCCATAACGATCAGCCAGCCTGCCCCACAGGGGTGCCGTCAGCGCAGCGCTGAAGAAGGTCGCGCCATAGGCCAGGCCAGACCAGCGGGCGATGGCGGCAGGCTGCTCAACACCCAGCTGCTGGACATAGAGCGGCAGAAACGGCAGCAGCAGCGTCATGGCTACAATAGTGGTAAAAGAGCCCGCGACGCAGACCGCTAAGTTACGTCTCCAGTGCGGAAACGCTGTCGGTTCGGGTGACTGTTGCATGGTGATATCCGTTGAATGATCAGGGATACAGGCTAACCGGCGTAGCAGATTAACAACAGTCATCGCAGAATAGTTACTCTGTGGCGCTGATTGTTGTCAGAAGGCAACAATCAGTCTGGATTCAGCGCCGCAACCAGGGCATCGCACAGTAGCGTCACGGGCGATGCCGGTTCAGGGGTCTCGTGCAGCAGCAGATAGCTTTGCAGGCGATCCATCTGCCACTCCGGCAGCAACTGCTGGATATCGCCACGCGCCACCGCCTCCTGCGCCATGTAGGAGGGCAGATAGGCAATGCCGCTGCCCGCCAGTGCGGCATTGAGCAGCGCCATGCTGTTGTTGGCGCGAAAGCGACTGCGCACGTCCAGTGCCAGCCGCTGCTTATCACGGCGGAAAGGCAGTGCGGCGGTGTGCGCCGGGCCATGAAACAGCAGCAGGTCGTGGCGCGGCAGCATCTCAGGATGCGTGATGGCGGGTCGCTGCGCCAGGTAAGCGGATGCGGCATAGAGTCCCCACGTGATATCGCTCAGGACCCGGAAATTGCCCTGCTGCGGCGATCGGGATCGGATCACAATCGCCAGATCAACCTGATCGTACAGCCGATCGTGATTGCGATCGGTCAGATCAAGATCGACGTTGATATGCAGATGACGGCGCAGAAAACGATTGAGAACGGGCACCACGCACTGGCAGCCGAAGGTGACGGGGGCCTGCAGCCTGACATGGCCAGCGGGCTGCTGATTCACTTGCTGCACAAACGCCTCGGCGCGCTGCACTTCAGCCAGCATTCGCACACAGAAGGGGTAGTAAGCCTGACCCAGCTCGGTCAGTGCCAGTCGCCGGGTGGTGCGCTGCAGCAGCCGGATACCGAGCCGCAGTTCCAGACGGGCAATTTCCCGGCTGACATGAGATTTGGACAAGCCAAGTGCGCGTGCTGCTTCACTGAAACTCTGTAACTCAACCACCCGTGCAAATATCAGCATGGCGGTTAAGTTCGCGCCGTTTTCCATGTTTCCCGACTCCAGCAGTAAAGGGATGCAGGCAACAAACTAACACGTTCGGGCGGGGTCACTGTGGCTGACGGGCAAAAAAAGCGAGGCGACGTACGGCGTAAAGCATGGGCCGACCTTCCCGTCTGTGTGCTGTGACGGGAGGGTCTGATCAGGCATCAGCTCGCCATCGCCAGCGGGAACAGCAGCCGATCCGGCTCAACGCGACGCTGACGGCGCAACTGGCCTGGCGTCATCATAAAATAGTTTTTAAAGGTGCGGGTGTAGGCTTGCTGGGTATCGAAGCCGTAGTTCATCGCCACCTGCAGTATCGCTTCGTTGCCGCTCAGCAGACTGAGGGCAGACTCGGTTAAGCGACGCTGACGGATATATTCTGCCAGTGAAAAGCCGGTGTGCTGGCGGAACAGGCGTTGCAGGTGCCAGCGCGAATAGCCCGAGCGGCGTGCCACCTCATCCAGATGCAGATCGTGTCCTAAGTTATTCTCAATCCAGTCCAGCAAACTCCGAATAAACTCGCGCTGATTCATGGTTCCTCCTGTTGATGCTGATGTGCAGTGGAGCCACTCTACCCGCTAAAATTTATCCCTTAATTAGCAGAAAATTAGCGCAGAATTAGCAAGAGCTGAAACGGCAGCGTACTGACTGATGTCAGTGACCGGGGTGGGCAAAGGCAGCCCCCCGCTTTAGTACGAAGTATGACGGCGGATAATTCTGGCCTAACAATTGATAAGTAAACTCCCCCCATCTTTGCAGAGGAGATCAGCCATGCGGGTGTTACTGGTTGAAGATGATGAAATGATCGGCGCGAACCTGCAGCAGGCACTGGAGGGTGCGGGCTGGTCGGTGGATTGGGTGCGCGATGGCGTCTATGCCCAGAACGCCTGGAGCGAAGGCGGCTACAGCTGCGTGCTGCTCGACCTTGGCTTACCCCGCGATGATGGTTTGCAGGTACTGCGACGGGCGCGCGGGCGCGGTGACGCCACGCCGGTGCTGATTCTTACCGCGCGCGATACGGTGGCGCAGCGGATTCAGGGGCTCGACAGCGGTGCGGACGACTACCTGCTTAAACCGTTCGATCTCCAGGAAGTGATGGCCCGGATGCGCGCCATTACCCGACGCAGCCACGGCGCGGCAGACTCCGTGCTGGGCAGCGGCGATGTCCAGCTGGATATGATGACCCGCGAAGTGCTCTACAAAGGCCAGCGCGAGCAGCTGACGGCGCGCGAGTATGCCCTGCTCTACGCCCTGCTGGAGCGCCCGGGCGCGATTCTGTCGCGTGAACAGCTGGAAAACCGTATCTACGGCTGGGGCGATGAAGTCAGCAGCAACGCGGTGGATGTCCTGATCCACGGCATGCGTCGCAAGCTCGATAACGACGTCATCCGCAACGTGCGGGGTCTGGGCTGGCGGGTTCCGGCAATATGAGACCTTTCCGCTTTATGCGCTCACTGCGCAATAAATTACTCTCTACACTGCTGATTATTCACCTGCTGATGATCGGCGGTGTCACCTGGTATTTCTTCAGCTGCTACGGCGATATGGTCGGCACCATGAAGGACGATCAGCTGGCAAAAATCGCTGATGCCTGGTCCACCAATAAGCAGATGCCAGCCCTGATGCCGATGCTTATCGCGCCTGACAAAGCGAAAAGCGCGTTTGTGGTTCAGCTCTGGGACGATCACGGCCAGCTGCGGGCCAGTTCATGGCCGGAGTTGCAGGCCCCACTGCAAAACCAGCGCGGTTATCATGATGTGCATGTGGGTCAGTGTGAGGACTGTGAATGGCGTATTTTTACCCGGCCCGGCATGCCCGGCAGCGAGATCAAAACCATTCAGGTGATGCACAACCTCAGCTACATGAAGGCCTCGATGGTCAAACGGGCGCTGGCGGCGATCATTCCGATGATCCTGATGATGCCGCTGTCGCTGCTGGTGATCTGGCTGGTGGTACGAAAGATCACCCGGGATCTGCAGGTCGCTTCCCGTCAGATTGCCGCGCAGGAGACGCACCATCCGCACAACGTCTCACCAGAAGGTTTGCCGGATGAGATCCTGCCACTGGTGGCTGCCTATAACTCGCTACTGAGTAAGCTGCGAGAAGCCTGGTCGTCACAGCGTCAGTTTCTGGAAGATGCCGCGCATGAACTGCGCACACCGGTGACGGCGGTAACGTTACAGCTGGAAAACCTGCGTCAGCATATCCAGCCGGGTGAAGCGACCCGGCAGTTCAGCCAGCTGGAGGCGGGCGTCACACGTACCCGTCACCTGGTCACGCAGCTGCTGAACGTGTCACGCCAGGATGACCAGAGCGTGGTCTCCAGCACAGAGCATATTGAACTCGAAGATCTGCTGAAAGAGAGCATTGAGCAGTTAATGGTGGTGGCGGATAAACGCGGTATTGATATCGGCTTTAACGGCTCCACGCAGTACCGTCTGCAGGCCAGCCGTTCCGAGTTACGCAGTCTGTTCGACAACCTGATTGGTAATGCGATGTTGCACACGCCGGAAGGCAGCCTTGTCGATGTGCTGCTGCATCGGGTCGCGGGAAAAACGGTGGTCGATATTGTCGATAACGGGCCGGGCATGCCGGAATCCTTTATCGAACGCGCGTTCGATCGTTTTACCCGTTCGCCTGACGTGAAAGCTCAGGGCAGCGGGCTGGGGTTATCGATTGTGCGCAACGTCGCGCAGAAACACCAGATTCATGTCGCCCTTTCCAACTGCCTGACGCCGCAGGGCGCAATTTGTGGTTTACAGGTTCGCGTCACCCTTCCCTGATCCCGCCCGTTTGATCACGAACCAGACAACGTAAACGGTTGCCTGGTTCCGTTCGGTCCACGCCGTTATTGTGAAGTGCATCACATTTTAGCTGAATTGTAATGCAACACTTTTTGACAAACGTGAGCAAAATCTATTTTCTATCGATCTGTTACAGGCACGCTACGCGGGCTGAAGAACTGGTTGTTTTTTGCTGAATACCTCACTCCCCTCCAGGGACCGACTTCTCTCTGACTGCGTCTGCTGTGCGGCGGTCAAAAGCATGTGGCTGATGATAATGAAATTTAAAACGTTGATAGCAGGTGCCGTGCTGGCATGTTCATTGAATGGTGCTGCCCAGGCCGCTGAAAGCGATCCGCAGTATGTCTCAGACTGGTGGCATCAGAGTGTTAACGTGGTAGGCAGCTACCACACGCGTTTCGGACCGCAGTTTAACAACGACGTTTATCTGGAATATGAAGCGTTTGCGAAAAAAGAGTGGTTCGATTTCTACGGCTATCTGGACGTGCCTAACTTCTTCGGCGTCGGTAACAGCAATGCCAACGGCGTGTTCGACCACGGTTCACCGATGTTTATGGAAATTGAACCGCGCTTCTCTATCGATAAACTGACCGGCACCAGCCTGGCCTTTGGACCGTTCAAAGAGTGGTATTTCGCCAACAACTACATCTACGACATGGGCCGCAACAGCGATAACCGCCAGAACACATGGTATATGGGTCTGGGCACGGATATCGATACGCACAGCGATGTCGGCCTGTCGCTGAACGTTTACGCCAAATATCAGTGGGAAAACTACGGTGCGGCGAACGAAAACAGCTGGGATGGCTATCGCTTCAAGGTGAAATACTTCGTGCCTATCACCACACTGTGGGGAGGTAATCTGGGCTATGTGGGCTTCACCAACTTCGACTGGGGTTCCGATCTCAACGAAAAAGGCGGCGCATCCCGCACCAGCAATTCCATCGCCTCCAGCCACATTCTGTCACTGGGCTACGATCACTGGCACATCTCTGCGGTGGCGCGTTACTTCCACAACGGCGGACAGTGGGCAGATGGTCAGGAGCTGAACTTCGGCAACGGTCCGTTTGAAGTGAAATCGACCGGCTGGGGTTACTACCTGGTGGCGGGTTACAACTTCTGATAATGATAACGGGCGGCTCGAAAACCGCCCGTTTCGCAGCAGCGCTGGCACCGGGCTTAGCGCCTTCAGCGCCCGTTTTTTCGGATGCAGGCTAATCGAATTAGCACTGCATCTCTCCTGCGGTTACGCCTGTGGTTTCTCAACATTGATGCGCCACGGAATACCGAACTTATCAATAAACATCGCGAATCCGTTCGACCAGAACGTCTCCTGCCACGGTGTCGTCACCTTACCGCCTGCCGACAGTTTCTCAAACCAGGCTTTACCCTTATCGACGTCGGTAGTTGAAAGGCTGACCGCGTAACCGGCGTGTTCAGACGCTGGCGGCTGATCGGTGTTTCCGTCACTCAGCATCAGTTCACCCTCACCGATACGCAGTTGAGCGTGCATGATCTTCTCTGGCGGCAACGGCGGCGCAGACTTATCGCCAACCTGTTCACCCTGATCCGGCATGTCACCGAATTTCATTTTAGAGAGCAACTCTCCCCCGGTCGCCTGCAGGTAAAAGTCGATAGCCTCTTCGCAACGGCCATAGAGAAACAGATAAGGACTGACTTGCATCTTCACCTCTATTTGTCGTTTGTATTAATGACGGTTCTCTAAAAGCGTAGACCATGAAGATTTAACGCGTTGAGGGACTGCGGATAAAAAAGTCCCCTGGCAGTATGCAACGGACAGGGTTAGCAATGATTCCGGACTGAATGTTCCCGGACAGAACATCCAAAAAAAGGGGGCAAATTCACATCCGGCAATCTTATTCATTTAGTCAGAATGGTGTTGGGCCAGTGAATCATTATTCAGTGACTTGTCAGCCAGCCAGTTCATTAATATTGACGCGTTGTACATGATGCTTACATTGCTGACATAGCCGTCAAAGCGATTATTAATGGCCGATATCTGGTTGTTGAAGTGGTCCGTTTCTGCGGTCAGCACATCCAGCAGAGTTCGCGTTCCCAGGTGATACCACTGATCGTAAAACATGCGGCGTACCTTATCGCTTTCAGCACTCAGTCGATCGTAATCTTCTGCGCGCTGCAATGATGAGGTGCGCGTTTCAATCATATTTCTCACCTGATATTCCAGCTCAAGTTTTGTCGTATGCTCTCTTTCGCGCAGAGATCGCGCCTGTGCCAGTGCTGCCTGATGTGCCGCACGTTCTGAACCGCCGCTAAACAGACTCCACTCGACGTTAAGGCCGGTGTACCAGGCTTCCTGTTCACCGATTGCGTTTTTCGCCGTGCTTTTGGAAACGACCCAGTCGATCTGCGGCATGCCCGCTGCTTTTATTGATTCAGCTCTGGCATCGGCTGCCCGGGCCTGCGCTTCACCGCGCAAAAGCGTTGGATGATTATTTAATGCCTCTAACGCAACCGGAGCGGGAATCAGACCATCGTTCCAGCGCAGACCCGGCGGTATCACCGGCTCAACGCCTAACAGGCGCACCAGTTTGATCTTCGTCGCATCATACTGATGACGGAGTTGCTCTTTGCTCGCTTCGGCAGAATAGAGACGCGCACGCGCCTGCGTGAGTTCGCTGGCTCTGCCCCGATCCGCCTTTGCGATCTGAGACAGCATTTTTACCAGTTCCTGCATACGTGCCGCATATTGCGAGGCAATCGCCAGACTGGCCTGATAACGGCTGAGGTTGAGTAATTCGGTTGCCGTGCCTGACGCAATCTGCTCATGTTCTTCTTTGATTGCCAGCTCGGAAGCACTGATATTTTCCCGGGCGCTGTGCAGGTCTGCGCTGATTTTTCCCCAGTCAAATAACGTCGTTGAGACTGACACGGTTGCGCTGGTGTCTCCCGGTGAAGAGTTATTGGTGGAGTTGCCCTCGCCAAATGATCGGAAAGGCGTGTTCATGCCGACTTTTAACTGTGGATAGCGCTGGCCTTTAACCTCTTCGGCACTCCAGGTGGACTGCTCAAGATTAGCAATTGCGCCCCGAACTTCCGGACTGTGATTAAGCGCGATGAGCACCATGTCACGGAAATAGGCACGCGTTGTGCCGCCAGCAGCCACGACGGCATGCCGATCGCCCGGTCGCTGGAGAGTGCGAGCCGATCCCACGGCCTCCCGCAACGGAGGTTCTGGCCTGTCTGGCTTATAGGCAAACTGATCCATCAGGGTCTTAAGCTCGGGCTTATCTGACGGCTGAGTTTGAGGCTGTGGTGCATGAGCCGGTAACGGCGCTTCGGGTGGCTTCGGCGCAGGTGCCGTTATTTTCGCGGGCGGCGCCTGAGGCGGCTCTGTGACAGAGGTGGACGGGGTGCTGACTGAGTGCGACTCCGGTTCCGGTTTCTGTTCAGCAGACGCGGCCTGAGGTTGCGGTATCTCCGCGTCTGCAGGCGATCGGGGGGTGTCCGGCAAAGCGTCAGGGGCCGCGGCCTGATGGGTCACCGGAGCAGGCGTGTCTGATGCAGACGATAACGACTCCAGTACCAGCAGTTCATCCTCCTCCTGCCCCCAGGCAGCTGAAACTCCTGTCATGGCCGCGAGTGCAATATGCAACAGAATAGCCAGGCGATTTTTCTTCATCACGATTAGCGCTCCCTAAAAGCTTCACGAGCTTTTAAAACAGGTTTAAGCAAATAGGAGAGAATCGATTTTTCGCCGGTCCGTATTTCAGTCGTCGCCACCATGCCAGGAATAATCGGGAAGGTTTTATTTCCCACGCGAAGTTCCGCCTCGTCAGTGCGTATGTAAACCCGGTAAAAGTAGGGATCACCACGTCCGGAACGTGCTCTCTCTTCATCGAAAATGGTGTCGGGACTGATGTGCTCAACCTGGCCATGCAGGCCGCCGTAAATGGCATAGTCGTAAGCGGTGATTTTTACTGTCGCAGGCTGACCCGGATGTAAAAAGGCGACGTCAGACGGTTTAATTTTTGCCTCAACCAGCAGGCGATCTTCCAGCGGGATAAGGGTCATAATTTCTGCCCCTTGCTGTATAACGCCACCTTGCGTCGTCACTTTGATGTTGTTTACCGTTCCCCGGACGGGCGCGACAATCGTGGTGCGCGCCATGACATCCTGACGTCCTGCAAGTATCTGCTCTGCCTGCGCCAGCTCGCTTTCCATTTTGGTCAGCTCGTTGTTAGCATCGGCACGGAACCGGTTCGTGCGTTCAACAATTTGCATATTGAACTCATTGGCCTGACGACGCAGCCGCAGAATTTCTACATCAGAAACCAGCCCTTTACGCGCCAGTGGCTCCGATAAACTCACCTCGCGTTGCGCCAGGTTCAGGCTGTGCTGAAGCGATGCGACCGTTTCATCAAGCGAGGTTTTGCGCGAATGGTATGCCTGCGTTTCATCACGCACGATGCTTTCTTCAATATCGTTGGGGAAAATCAAGGGCGTGTCATAAGCTTCAGCACGAAGACGTGCAATTGTCCCTTTCAGACCTTGCACTTTTGAGAGCGCTTCACGATAACTGGCAGCCGAACGCGTAGGGTCAATTTTCAGCAGCGGCTGCCCCTTCTCTACCACCTCTCCCTCACGCACATCCAGCTCATCGAGAATACCGCCTTCCAGGCTCTGTATAATCTGCTCACGACTCGCCGGGATCACTTTTCCTTCGCCCATGGTGATCTCTTCCACGATGGCGAAATGCGCCCAGGTTACGGCTACGATAATCACTGCAGCAATCAACCCCAAAATGAGGGTGCTGAGCGGGTTCTTCTGGATTAACAGCGCACCATGAAGGTCGCGCATGAACATCTCATCACCCGCTTTAACCGGCCCTTTTGCCTGAATCTCAGCAGGCTTTGCCATCACATCCGCAGTAGCCTGCGGCGTGCTGGTTGTTGATTTGTTAAACATTCCTTACTCTCCCGCCGGATGTTGCGCAGCACTCAACTTAGCGATGATGGCTTCTTTGTCGCCGTCATGGGTAACTCTGCCGTCTTCCATAACCAGAAGCCGATCGACCATGCTGAGCAATGAGAGCCGATGGGTGACAATAATCAGCGTCTGAGTTGTTACCGCACTACTGAGCTGCTGAATAAACCGGGCTTCCGTCAGGGCATCCATTGAGCTGGTGGGTTCATCCATTAACAGGATTTTTGGCTCAAGCAGCAGACAGCGTGCCAGCGCAACCAGCTGCCGCTGACCACCGGAGAGCAATTGCCCCATTTCTCCCACTGGCATGTCGAAGCCCATTGGGTGACGAGCCGCAATCTGATCCAGACCGGTCATTTTCGCGACATGTAAAAAGTGAAGGGTGCTGGCTGAGGGGTCACCGATCATCACGTTTTCGCGCAGTGATCCGTGGAAAAGACGGCACTCCTGTCCGACATAGCCAACCGTCGTGTGCCAGTCAGCGGGATCGATCTGACCCGCGTCGACACCATCGATTGAGAGTTGTCCGCTTTTCGGCCAGTAGAGTCGGGCAAGGAGCTTAAGCAGTGTTGACTTCCCGCTCCCGATATTGCCGATAATCGCCACCCGACTGCCGGGTTTTACGTCAAACGACACACGATTGATGGCATTCAGCGACTTATCCGTTCCCGGGATCGGATAGTCAAAAATTATATCCCTGAGATGAAGGTTGCCCTGAAATTGGGGCGCTGGCAGATAATTGTTGTTACTGTCCCGGTCAACCGGCAGGCGAACCAGATTGTTCAGCGATGTTAAGGCCGTTTTTGCCTGCTGATAGCGAAGCGCGAGTCCAACCATAGCACTGAGCGGTGACAGCATCCGGCCTGAGAGGATAACCACACCAATCATCGCGCCCATGCTCAACTCACCGCTGTGGATCATGTAAACACCACAGACAACGGTAATAACCGTCGTAAGCTGCTGTATCGCTGTCGTGAAGTTCAGCGTCATACTGGACAAATAACGCGTTTTCATCGAAGTATGGGCCGATAACGCGCTGTATTCTTCCCAGCGCTTTTGCATTGCGCCTTCACCATGCGCTGCTTTCAGTGCTTCAATGCCTGAAATGGTCTCAACCAACATGCCATGCTTCAGGGATGACTCACGCATGTTTTCCTGCATACAGCGCCGCAACGGCAGCTGAATGATCAGACTGATAATTAAAATGACTGGTACCGCCATCAGTGGAACCCAGGCAAGAGCTCCCCCAATCATCCAGATGATGACCAGAAACAGCAGGCAAAATGGCAAATCTGACAGGGTCGCAAGGGTAGCTGATGTCATGAAATCACGGATTGATTCAAACTCACGCATCTGGTTAGCAAAAGAGCCTGCCGAAGCAGGTTTATGTTCCAGTCGTACCGACATCATCTGACGAAACAGCTTTGTACCAATAATCAGATCGGCTTTTTTTCCCGCCACATCAATTAACCAGGCGCGCAGCTGCCGTGAAACGAATTCAAATATAATGGCAATAGTCACGCCAATCGCCATCGACCAAAGCGTTACGTAGGCCTGGTTTGGTACGACCCGATCATAGACATTCATAACAAAAAAGGTTGAGGCCAGTGTCAGGACGTTAGCCAGCAGTGCGGCTAATGCCGCGCTGTAAAAATAGTGGCGATAGCGCCATAACGTACTGAACAGCCAGTGCCCGCCACTGTTTACCTGAGGCAGAATATCGTTTTCACCCTGGGTGTTAAGCGCGGGTCGTTTGCTGGCCAGCAACGCATAGCCGTTATAAGCGTTTTTAAGCGATTCAGCGCTTACCTGATGTGTCAGGCCGGTTTCGGGAATGACCACATCATATTCCACTTTTCCTTTGCTACGCCTGCAACCTGTAATAACGACAACGTCCCCCTCTTTCTGTGCAGCGATCAGAGGGAATAAATAGTCGTTTATTGTATTAAGATCGCGCTTAACCCATCCGGCATTAATGCCTGTCTGATCCAGCATCTTTACCGCAAGCTCTGCTGTCAGCATTTTTCCACGCGGTAAGCCTGAAAAAAGAACTGCTGTACTGGCCGCTTTGCCATAATATTTCGACAGCCATTTCACTGCACATAATAGCGTATCTTTTTCTTCACTTTCGTAATAGTGATTGTCATTTGACACCGCAGTAACGGCCGAAAGGTTATTATCTTTCATTGCATTCTCATTAAGAACAACGAAGCCTTATCAGGCTATCCCTGACACATAGATAAAAATAAACAGTCAGCATGCCAACCATTTAAAATACACCAGTAGTTAATTAATTGTGAAACCCGACACTCAGGCAGGAAGCTATATTAATCGAAACAGCGCCATGAACAAAAGACATATGGCCGCACGCGAATGAAAAGTAATTCATTATTATGGGCCATGTCATTAAAATATGACTAAGATCAACCTCTATGCCCGTCAGGCATAGAGGTTTAGTCTTATTTGATAATACTTTTACTGACCATCAATCATAATTTCTGCACGGCGGCTCACCTTATTACACCCATCGGACTGATGACTGGCTTTAGCAGTACAGCCATTTGCTGAGTGCGCTACGCCTCCGCCCTCAGCGATGATCAGATGGCTGCCAATGCCAGCGCGAACTAACACCTGACGCACTGTATCTGCGCGAGCCTGTGAAAGGCGCATATTTTTATCGATGTCACCAATGCCGTCCGTGAACCCTGTAATTTTTACTGCATTGATATCATCAGGGTTTTTTATCGTTTTCAGAATCCTGCTAAGGCGATTGCGCGATTCTGGCAACAGATCATGATAGTCACTGCCACCAAAATTAAATAGCAGTGAATCCTGAACCAGCATCGTATTCACTGTTGACCCACCAATATACTGGCACGCCTTAACAGCGGAAGCACGATTGATTAATTTGACCTGACGCTGCAGTGAAGCCAAATCACGCTCGGCGTCCTGCCGCGTTACGGCAATGTTTGTTACAGTGCTGCTGGCTGAATTCATTTTAACAAAATACGTCAATCCGCCTTTAAACTTAGCGTTAAAAAAAGAATGCAGTTTATTCTTGTAGTCAGGTTCATCCGTTATCGCGGTAGAAAAAGCATGCTCACCTGTAGCAACACACATCACTGTAAACTGGCCTGGCAATAAGGCTGTGTGAAACTGTTTATCGACATACACATACAGCGGACCTGCGTTTATCTCTTTTGGGTAGTAATAAACCATCTGGGCCTGTTCAGGGATCACCTGCGGCAAAGAGTGATACTGAACATTTACTTTCTGACGTTTAGTCTCTGAATTTACCGTGGTACTTTCCGCTTGCGCCTGAAGACCCGATGCCATCAGTGAAAACAATGCCAGGGTAACAACCCGCAAAGCACACGAGAAATTTAATTTTTTCACTTTCATTTATGAACTCCGCTCCCTCTGGATATTTAAACAGAGGGATCTGAAAACAATATGGAAAATTGCAATAAACAGGAATGATGTGAAATTAGCTCGCCGTCCAGGACGGCGAGCTAATTAATCCTTACACCATTATCTGATTGTTCTGCAATAAAGTTACAAGGTCGGTCTGGGTATCAGCCAATGTAATAATATTGGTGAATCCATACGCACCACCGGTACCGTCACGGTCAATACTGATGACTGTATTATGGCCTGAGGTTTCCACCTTCAGATAGTTCAGGATATCCCTGGAACTATTATCCAGCTGCAGCACGCCATTATCCCTGAAGAACGAGATACTGCCGGTGTAATCCAGAAGATCGCTCAGGTCGATAAGGTCCGCATTGCTATCGGTAGCCAGATTGCCAACATGGAAATCATGTACGGTATCGTGACCATTACCTCCCGTGCCATCGGACTTATAACCGGTCAGGACTTTATACATCAGCACGTCATTGCCGCCGTTAGTCAGCCAGAAGACATCATTACCACCACGCCCTTCAAACTGGTTGTTTGCAGCGTTGTCAGTAAAGGTGTCACCCTCGCTGGTACCAATCAGCCCTTCGATACTCACCAGCGTATCGAAGCCATGTCCTACTGCTACGCCTGTCTTCAGGTTGGCAGTAATCGCACCAGGAGCATGACTGTAGTCCACAATATCCAGACCCGCAGTTTCACTCCAGACCTGAGTACCTGTGACAGTAAGGTTCCAGCCACCACCACCCGTGTAGGTATCGTTACCCGCTGTACTGAAGAAGGTATCGTTATAACCCGTACCAATAATACCGTTGCCGGTAGTGCTGTTTACGTCGCTGATTTTCTCTGCCGTCAGTACATAAGCATCATGCGATTTACCCGTTGTCAGATTGCCCCAGTTCTCGTTCACCGTACCGTTGATGTAGCCGCCAATGCTGGCAGTTGCCCCAACGTGGTTGGCTGCGCCGTTTGTTACCCGAAGCAGCTGAACGGAGTATGTTTCATTGACATCCAGTCCAAAGAAACTCACCAGTCCCATGCTGTTACTTGAACCAGACGCCTGCGGGTTAATCAGCTGCGTGGCAACCAGCTCACCTGCGGAGTTATAGAGCTTCACCGTGTTGCTGTAGAAGGTATTGATACCTTCACCATCAACGATACGAATCTTCAGGCTGGTACCATCTGCCGCCACGTTGGTATTTTTCACCAGCAGTGTCGGAGCGGAATTGTCTGAAGATACCACCGCA
Source organism: Pantoea sp. GD03673 (assembly GCF_029844725.1). Classification (GTDB taxonomy): domain Bacteria; phylum Pseudomonadota; class Gammaproteobacteria; order Enterobacterales; family Enterobacteriaceae; genus Pantoea. The sequence continues at coordinate 94,680 of NZ_JAOCKJ010000005.1, read as the reverse complement.
GCATCAGCCCCTGAACGGTAAACTACCAGGTCCATCGAACCGTCCCAGTCGTAGTCCAGCGCCACGGCACCCGTCAGGTTTGAGTAGTCACTATCCGTTAACGTAATACCCGCTGTACGCCAGTTGTTGGTCCCCGTATTCAGGTAAAGCGTTGGTGATCCGGATGTACCCGAACGTGGAATCTCGATGATGTCCATCTTACCATCGTGGTTCCAGTCAACTGCCAGCGATGTTCCCCCCAGTAATGAGTCACCAAACCACAATGCATTTGCATCGCTTGCCAGCAGGTTTCCTTTACCGTCGTTCAGATAAATACGGTTCTCATTGCTGTTCACTCCGGCTTTGGAACCACCGCTCAGGAACAGATCCAGCCAGCCGTCGCCGTTGAAGTCCGCATAGGTCATCGACATGGAATAGTTACCATAGTCGTTTGCACCATCATTGCGGAATACGTTGGCGTAATAACCGACTGAGCTAAAGCTGGTCGTGCCGTTACCGTTGGCGGTGTTGTACAGAATACCCAGACCACGTGAGGCGTTACCGACATAGCTTGATGCGCCGTTGTAGTCGATGTGCGCGGTGATATCGACAGTACCGTTGTTGTCGATATCGACTGCGCCCACTTCATGCAGAATGCTCAGAGCTGATGGTATAGCGCCGCCCGGATGACCATTTGAAAAGCCCTTATTGGACTCATAAGTGAGCGAGCCATTTACGTTTTTAATAAACGAAATGGAATCTGACTCGGAGTCTGCCAGGACGAAGTCAAGATAGCCATCACCTTCACGGTCATACGCAATGACCCCACCTAAGTGGTTCAGCGATCCCTGGTTCAGGGCATGCGCCTGATAAGTACCATCCGCATTTTGCATCCAGTAAGCCGTGTGGTTGGCGTTACCGTAAGAACTCACCTGCGACATGATGTCGGTGTAACCGTCACGGTTAATATCGGCAAAGGTCATTGAGTTAATGTAGCGGCTATAGCTCGTGTCATTAACGTTGTACTCTGCGCCATTAGCCTTTGACGGCTGATCAAGATATGTCGAGGTGTAATCCTGCTGATTCACTTCGTTATAGACGCGCAGGGCATTTGCCGTTGTCGTGCCAGTTGTACCGCGTACGCTTTGAGCAAATGACCAGCCACCATACTGGTTGATGGTCACTGCCGCTGCATTCAGGCCGCGATTGTCTGCATCGGTCGTTCCGCCCCAGTTTTGCTCAATCACCGTCACACCCGAACCATCGGTAACACCAGTACTGGTACTGACGCTCATTGCAGAACGGTTGCCGGCCAAATCCCAGACTACAAAGGCCAGGTTATGTGCACCCGTAGGCAATGACACTGACATTGACCAGGTACCATCACTGTTAGCGGTTGCGAACCCTAAGACCTTATCAAGGCCTTCCTGATAAGTACCATTCTGATTCACATCGCTCACCAGTGAAACGATAGCGCCAGCTTCAACCCTGCCATAGGTCGTACTGCTAAATAGCAAGACATCGTTGCTGCTAATCGCTGCATCTACTTTAGGCGCTCTCGTAAGAGCATCTGGTGAATCAAGGTCGATAACCACCTGGTATTTATCTTTGAAAGCAGTATCAGCAGCAATCACACCAACAGAGTTAATCACCCGCAGATGATAATCATAGGTAGTACTTGCCGTGGCTGCAGCCAGGGTATAGTTCCAGTCTGTGCCGCTGTCAGAGAGCAGTGATGCCCACGTCTTACCATTATCAAAGGTAATCTGCAGAATTTCCGTGCTCTTCAGTGCCTGGCTCAATTTACCGCTAATGGTGACTGTAGAGTCACGCGTGATCATGTCACTGTTAGTCGCATCAGTACTGTGGCTGAACAGGTCACCCACTACCAGCCCACTCGAGGTGTCTGTAGAGATAGCGGCTGTCGTCGTCATTCCTGTCACATTCGGACCCGAGGTATCCAGTGTCATATCGAACGCTGTACTCTGCTTACTGTGCTGCCCCACGCTGTTAACCGCATCAACGGTAAACGCATGAGCACCATCAGGCAGTGCAGGCGATACGGTATACGTCCAGGTACCCTGAGCGCTGGCAGTAACACTCGCGATTAACGTGCCATTGTCATACAGACGCACAGTACTGTTGGCCGTAGCTGTACCCGCAAGTGTTGGCGTCGTGTCATCGGTAGTTGCACCCGTTGTCAACGCGCCCACATAGACACCGGCATCGTCCATCACGGTATCAATGGTTGGCGTCGGTAACGTTGCAGACACGACCGTGACCGTGTAGGCCGGGGTCGGGCTGGTGCTGTTGCCCGCCGGATCGCTCTCCACCGCCGTGAGGCCGTGGGTGCCCAATGCCAGGGCGTTCGCATCGTCCACCGCCAGGCGCCAGGTGCCGTCCGCGCCCACCGTGGCGCTGCCCAGCACGGTCTGCGTGCCGTTCAGCGTGTCGTACACGGTGATCGTGTTGCCCGCCGTGCCGGTGCCGCTGATGACCGGCGTGGTGTCGTCGCTGCTACTGCCGCTTACCACGTTGCCGGTGACCTCGCCCGCATCATCCTCATAGCCGGTGATCGCCAGGTTTGCGGCGTCCGGCGGGGTGAAGTCCAGCGTCAGCTCAAAGCCCGCCGAGGCCGGGCCGGTGTTGCCCGCCGCGTCCGTGGCCGTGGCCGTGAAGCTGTGCGCCCCTTCCCCCAGGGTCGAGGTCGGCGTGAAGCTCCAGGCACCGTCCGCGCCCGCCGTCACGCTGCCCAGCACCGTGCCGCCGTCATAGATCGTCACCGTGCTGCCCGCCTCCGCCGTGCCCGTGAGCGTCGGCGTCGGATCGTCGCTCACCGCCCCGTTCGCCAGCGCCCCCTGCACGCTGCCCACGTCGTCCGTGGCCCCGCCGATCACCGGCCGCGCCGGCGCCGTCAGGTCGACGGTGAAGCTGAACGTCACCGCGTCGCTCACCACGCCCGCCGCGTCCGTCGACACCGCGCGCAGCGTGTGCGGCCCCTCCGCCAGCGCCGCGCCCGGCGCCAGGCTCCAGATCCCGTTGCCCCGCACCGTGGCCGTGCCCACCAGGACGTCCCCGTCGTACAGGCTCACCACGCTGCCCGCCTTGCCCGTGCCGTTCACCACCGGCGCCGCGTCGTCCGTCACCCCGCCCGCCGCGATGTTGCCGGTCACGCTGCCCGCGCTGTCCGTCACGCTGGTGATCTGGATCAGGTTGCCGCTGGTGTCCACCGTCACCGTCAGGCCCGGCGTCGCCGCCCCGGTGTTGCCCGCCGCGTCGGTCACGCTCACCGCCAGCGTGTGGTCGCCGTCCGCCAGCGCCGCCGCCGGGGTCCAGCTCCACGCACCGTCCTTACCGGCCGTGACCGAGCCGATCACCTGGCCGTTGTCGATGATGTTCACCGTGCCGCCCGCCTCCGCGGTGCCGCTCAGGGTCGGGGTGCTGTCGTCGGTGGTGTCACCGTCCGCCAGCGCCCCGGTCAGGGCCCCCGCGTCGTCGGTCACCACCAGGTCGCTCACCGCCGCCGGGGCCGCGGTGTCCACCGTCAGCGCCCACTCGCCGCTCTGCGGGCTGACCTGGCCCACGCCGTTCACCACGTCCGCCGTGAACGCGTGGCTGCCGTCCGCCACGCCCCGCGACGGCGTGAAGCTCCAGGTGCCGTCCGCGCCCGACGTGGTGCTGCCGATCAGCGTGCCGTTGTCGTAGATGCGCACCGTCACGCTGTTGCCCGCCGTGCCGTTCAGGGTCGGCGTGCTGTCGTTGGTCACCGCGCCCTTCTGCAGGGGCTCGGTCACCCCCACGTCGTCGATCACCGTGTTGATGCTCGGCGCCGCCGGCGCGCCGGTGACCACCGTCACCGTGTAGGCCGGGGTCGGGCTGGTGCTGTTGCCCGCCGGATCGCTCTCCACCGCCGTAAGGCCGTGGGTGCCCGCCGCCAGGGCGTGCGCGCCGTCCACCGCCAGCTGCCAGGTGCCGTCCGCGCCCACCGTGGCGCTGCCCAGCACGATCTGCGTGCCGTTCAGCGTGTCGTACACGGTGATCGTGTCGCCCGCCGTGCCGGTGCCGCTGATGACCGGCGTGGTGTCGTCGCTGCTGCCGCCGCTTATCACGTTGCCGGTCACCTCACCGACGTCGTCCGCGTAGCCGGTAATGGCCAGCTTCGTCACGTCAGGCGGGGTGGTATCGGTGGTGAAACCAAGGGTGTCTGAAGGAACACTGGTGTTCCCGGCTTTATCCGTTTCGGTGGTATGGATGCTGTGATTACCCTCTGCCATTGGGGTGGCTGGTTTCCAGCTCCAGTTGCCGTCTGCATCTATAGTGGCAGAACCGATGGCCTGATCGTTGTCGTAGATGACAACAGTGTTACCTGCTTCGCCCTTGCCGGAGAAACCCGGCTGACCATCATCCGTCAGACCACCATTCAGGATTGGCCCCGTCACGTCGCCCACATTGTCAGTGGCAACAGGTGCAGCGGCTTTTTCGGGTGCAACCGTATCGATGGTGATGACTTCAGCCGTAGTCGGGGCGCTGGTGTTACCCGCAGCATCGGTTTCAGTGGTATTGATGCTGTGCGAACCGTCCGCCATTGGCACATCCGGCGTGTAGCTCCAGCTGCCGTCTGCGTCCACAACAACAGAGCCAATTGGCTTATCATTGTCGTAAATCACCACGGTGTTGCCCGCTTCGCCCGTACCGGAAATTTCCGGCTGAGCGTCCCTGGTTGTATCACCGCTGTTAACAACGTTTCCTGCATCGTCTTTGATAGTCGGCACCACCGCATTCGGCTCCACGGTATCGACCGTAATGACTTCGGCCGGGCTCGGTGCGCTACTGTTACCCGCAGCATCGGTTTCAACGGTGTTGATGCTGTGTGAACCATCCGCCATCGGCGCATCCGGCGTATAGCTCCAGCTGCCGTCTGCGTCCACAACAACCGAGCCGATCGGCTTGTCATTGTCGTAGATCACTACGGTGTTGCCCGCTTCACCTTTACCGGAAATTTCCGGCTGTGCGTCGTTAGTTGCCCCACCGTTGTCGATGACATTGCCTGCATCGTCTTTAATGGTCGGCGTACCACCCTGGTCAGGTGCAGTGGTATCCACCGTGATCGTGACCGCATCAGTCGGGGCACTGGTATTGCCCGCCACGTCGGTTTCAGTGGTGTGAATACTGTGCTCACCCTCGGCCAGCGGCGCGTCCGGTGTCCAGCTCCAGCTACCGTCTGCATCTACAACGACGGAGCCAATTGGCTGGTCGTTGTCGTAGATAATCACGGTGCTGCCCGCTTCACCTTTACCGGAAAGCTCCGGCTGGGCATCATCGGTTGAATCACCGCTGTTAAGCGGGCCCGTGATGTCGCCGACGTTATCGGTGATGGTCGGCGTAGCCGCTTTTTCAGGTGCAACGGTGTCAATGGTGATGTCATTGGCCTCCGTCGGTGCGCTGCTGTTACCTGCCGGATCGGTCTCAATGGTATTAATGCTGTGCGAGCCCTCTTCCATCGGTTCGTCTGGCGTGAAGCTCCAGCTGCCGTCCGGACTCACAACAACAGAGCCGATCGGCTGGTCATTGTCATAGATAACAACGGTGTTACCCGCTTCACCCTTGCCGGAAATATTCGGCTGCACTTCGTTGGTCGCCCCGCCATTAACGATGACGTTGCCCGCACTGTCCGTGATGGTCGGAACCGTCGACTGATCGGGTGGCACGGTATCAACGATAATGGTAATCGCGTCTGAGGCATCGCTGACATTACCCGCAGGATCTGTTTCTGTGGTGTGCAGTGCATGGGAACCATCGGCCATCGGCGCGGCTGGCGTCCAGCTCCATTTGCCGTCTGCATCAATGGTTGCAGAGCCAATGGCAGTGCCATTGTCGTAAAGGGTGACAATATTGCCTGCTGTTCCCTGACCTGAAATCTGAGGCATAGATTCATCTGTAATCGCGCCGTCTGTCAGCGCACCTCTGACGGGCCCGGTGTTATCGGTAATCTGTCCGATACCCTGGCTATGCGGCGGCGTCACCGCTGGAGAGGAGGAGTCATCGTCTTTATTGTTATGATGTATTATCGCTGCGCCTGTACCAATAGCGCCGGCTCCTGCCAGTAAACCGAATAGAGGATATAATGTGTTGCTGTCTTCCTGTGCCGCCACATAAGGTGCCCCTGGGCCGTAGGTATCGCCACCCAGTGCAACAGGGGACAACTGTCCGTCTGCCATCAGATAACCCGTCTCATAGCCTTCGCCTGAGACAGGAATGTAGGGATAAAGCATGCCATCTTCAGCCATTCCCAATAAAAGGGGTGGATGACCATCATTGGCATAGTAATCTTCGAGTATGATAACAGGCTCAGACTCGCCTTCCTGAATAACGAATAAATCATCTCCCACGCGTTTAAGTATTACGTTTTCAGGGGCGAAATCATTTGTTTCATTCTTGAGAAGATACTGACTTCCTGGTTTAACAACCACTTTCGCCGGATGAGAACCCTTTGCGGTGACGTTCTGGTTTTTCCCATCAGCATGATGCGTTATGAGAACGATGCTTTTCTCACTCATAAAAACTTATTCCTTATTAATCGAGAATTCTTATCAATATTCCAATTATTTCGTTACCCGGGAGCAGTTCATTCTGTTGCAGAGTGGTTGTTTCATTAACTTGCCTGAACAAAGATTCAGAACAAAAAGGCACGGTAACCGGCCTGAAAAAAATCAATAAAAAATTTCTACCTGATAAAGCAGGTACTGTCCTGCCCTGTCAAAACATCACTTCACTGAGCCCGACAGAAAACTATTTTCTTTTATCCGGGTCCAGAAAAAGTGGTATCTTTTGAGAAGGCATTAATTATAAGAGCTAATAAATTTTAACATTATGGCAATGACTGTTAACCTCCATCGGAACAGACGCTACCGTTATAAGGCAACGCTTTTAGCTGCCAGCCTTTTATGCCGAGTTTTCGCAGGATATTAGACTTATGCGCACTGATTGTCTTTTCACTGCGTGAGAGTTTTAATGATATTGCTTTGTTGCTTTCGCCTGACTGATACAGCTTTAATATTTCACGTTCGCGCCGCGTTAACCCCGCTTTTTCATACATCTCTTCATAGACTTCTTTATCAGACTCAAAGACGTCCCAGGAAGAGCAATAGCCGCCATCAGCAACAATTGTTATTGCTGAGACAAAGAAATCCACGTTGCTGACCTGATTGATCATGCCGCGAAAACCGGGTAACTCGATACGCAGACGATTGAATAGTGCGTTGTTAGCAGATAATCCCAGGATCGGCGTATCGACCTCTGAAAGCGGACGCAGGGATTCGGACAAGGCAAGATGTTGTTCAATGCTTTCACAATCAATCAGGATGATGTCATAACACTTTTTGAGTAATGCCTGCCGGACTTCATTCATTGGAAAAAGCAAAACCTCATCATCAGGAAACCGAATATTTAAAACGTGAAAAACACCCTGACACTTAATGCTTTCGTTAGCTAAATACAATATATTCATGAGTGATCCGATAATTCATAACAAACCAACCATCAGCATTCCCAGATGACAACGACAGGTTAGTATTATCCTTTGATTACTTTACCAGTCAGGAGCATTCTCATTAACTCAGTGTTTCATTAACTAGCGGTGACATACCCCGACCCCGATGTAAAAATGATTAAAACGACCCATCTCTGAATGCTGCCTCAGCAGTGATTACAGTGATTCAAAGCCCATCAATAAGCGGGCAAGATTCACTACTGTTTTTATATGGATATTTTCAGGCTAAGAAGACCATTTTCACGATAAATTGTCAACATAGTGAAAAATTACAAATATGCAAAGGACATCCCAAAAAAAGAATTAATAGCCTCACCATAAGCGTTTAGTTATTAACAGCATTAATCCTGATATATTTATTTTAAAAATTAAGCAAACCTCTAAATAAAGCAATTAACATCGTTTTGAATTCACATGTTTTATTATTGTTAATCCTCTGAGGCGTGTTGACCCCCTACCTGCCACGGCTTTCTCCCTGCCCGTCAGCGTTTAATGTTTCGGACGAGGGTTTTATGGCGTTTGATGTGAAATTATCGCAGCGTTATCCCCTTTTACTTTCAGCAATACTGCCACACACCATTATTCAATGTTGAAGGTAGTTGCGGGAGAAATGGTTCAGCAGAATTTATTTTTAGTGGCAGGCAGCAGCAAAGAGGGAGATGTTAATTTTGACAAAAAAGGGCTAAAAGCAGAGCGGCTTCACATTCTCAGCTCAACGGACAGTGAGTCGTTTTTATCAGACAGAAACTTACAGAGTGATTATTTTTGCCGGAGCAGATGACTATAATGAGCCGGGTCTGCATAAGACGACCATGTCCCCGGCCAGAATCGCCTGAGCCGTAACACCATTACCGTCTGCATGCATTTATCCTGTCAAAAATCGTCCCGTTTTTCATGGTGTGTTCAGCATATGAATGCGTCTGCATAGCTCACCACTGCTTAAATCTGTCTGATTATTACTTATATTCGCCCGAAGAGACGATGGATACCCTCTGTCCTGATAAACGACGGGGGTGACATTAACTGACGCAGTCGGTGCTTTTGATGGTCTGCGGCTTACCGATAGCCGGGTCAGAGGTCTGGCCGATGTCCAGTTTTCATGCCTGCCAGACCGTACACTTCTCAGCCCCCTGACAAAGAAAAGGCCGTCATCCTGATGATGACGGCCACCTGTACTCAGGGGTTATTTGCCTTCCAGTACCCGAATATCTGCACTGCCCAGCCGATCTTTTTCATCTTTACGCAGCGCAGCGACCTGTTTCGCGCTGACTGGCTCCGACGCTTTGTTGCCCCAGCTGTTACGCACGAAGTTCACTACGTCTGCCACCTGCTGATCGTTGAGACGCCAGCCAAATGCCGGCATGGTAATGGTCGACGGCGCGCCATTGACGCCTGGCAACTGTCCGCCCACCAGCACGATATGGATCAGCGAGGTCGGGTCGTCTGCCATAACAACCGGATTACCGCGCAGCGCCGGGTAGAAACGTTTATAGCCGCTGCCATCGGTTTTATGGCACGCCGCACAGCTATCAACATAGGCCGCCGCACCGGTCTGGCTGTCATCACCACGCCACAGCGCTTTTGCGGTAGCATCATCCACGCTGAACGCCGCCTGATGAGGATCTTTCGCGCCCAGCGACTTCAGATAGCGCGCAATGGCGGTGATATCGGATTCGCTCAGGTGCTGCAGACTATGTTCCACCACGTCGGTCATGCCACCGAACGCGGCCGTCTGATCGTTACGACCATAGCGCAGGAACTGACGCAGATCCTCTTCGCTCCAGCGGCCTAAACCATCACGGTTATCGCCGCGAAGGTTACTGGCGGTCCAGCCATCAATCGGTGCGCTGCTGCCCGCCAGATAGTCACTGCCCTCTTCGTTGGTCAGCGCCTTCTCCTGCATGGTGATGCTGCGTGGCGTGTGACAGGCTCCGCAGTGGCCCAGTCCTTCAACCAGATAGCGACCACGCGCCAGCACCGGATCTTCCTGAGCAGCAGGCTGGAACGCTTTCACGTCGGGCGCAAAAATTCCGCGCCAGATCGCCAGCGGCCAGCGCATCGACAGTGGCCAGGGAATGTCACTTTCCCGGTTTGGCTGCTTAACCGGCGCAACGCCATGCATGAAGTAAGCGTAGAGCGCCTTCATGTCCTCATCACTGACGACCGCGTAGGAGGGAAATGGCATCGCCGGATAGAGCGTATCGCCATTTTTCGCCACGCCGTGACGCACCGCTTTCTGGAAGTCGTCGTAGCTGTATTCGCCAATACCGGTAGCGGGATCGGGCGTGATGTTGGTGGAATAGATGGTGCCAATCGGTGTCGCCATCGGCAGACCACCGGCGAATGCTGCGCCGCCTTTGCTGGTGTGGCAGGCCACGCAGTCACCGGCGCGCGCCAGATATTCACCCCGTTTAACCAGATCGTCCTGGCTGCTGTCCGCCAGTGCGGCGAACGTCAGGGAGCCAAGAATCAGAGCCAGAATGCCATTTTTCATCGCCATATCCTTATGCCTGCACCAGTGGGCCGGGGTTTTTCAGGTAGTGTTCGCGAATCGCTTTGGCTGACCAGTAGGTCAGCGCCGCCACCATGCCGGTCGGGTTGTAGCCCAGTCCCTGCGGGAAGGCGGATGCGCCCGGAACGAACACATTCGGCACATCCCAGCTTTGCAGATAACGGTTAACCGCGCTGGTTTTAGGATCGTCGCCCATGATCGCCCCGCCACTGATGTGGGTGGTCTGATAAACCGTAGAGTCGAAATGGGTGCCCGGCTTTTTCGCGCCGCCGATGATCATTTTGGGATTCATCGCTTCAGCGATATTGCGCATCTTACCGACCATAAATTGCGCCATTTTGATGTCGTTTTCCTGCCAGTCAAAGGTCATGCGCAGCAGCGGCTGTCCATAGGCATCTTTGTAGTTAGGATCGAGATCAAGGTAGTTGGCACGGTAAGACTGGTGTGCGCCGTGCGCATCCATCGACAGGTGATGGGTGTAAGTATCCGCCACCGCCGCTTTCCACTTGCTGCCCCAGTTAGGTGTGCCCGCGGGTACCGGCAGACCAGAGATCGGCTTGGTGCCTGCCTGGTTGACCCAGAAGGGCGAACCGCCGACAAAGCCCAGCGGCCCGTGGTCGAAGTTATCTGCGTTGAAATCATCAACCGCTACGCCCGCTCCACCCGCGCCGATAAACGGGTTAGTGGTGGTGTTTTTATCAAACAGCGCCTTAAGCGTTGAGAGGTTCTGATAGGCGAAGTTGCGGCCTACGGTGCCTTCATTGGTGATGGGGCTGTAGGGTTTACCGATACCCGACAGCAGCATCAGATGAACATTGTGGAACTGGAAGGCAGAAAGGATCACCAGGTCAGCAGGCTGCACCTGCTCGCGTCCCTGCCCGTCCACGTAGGTCACACCGGTCGCACGCGTTTTGTCATCGCTGAGGTTGACCCGCAGCACATATGAGTTGTTGCGCAGCTCAAACTTCGGCTCCTGGCGCAGTGCGGGGAGGATGTTAACGTTAGGCGACGCTTTGGAATACATGTAGCAGGCATAGCCGCTGCAGTAACCGCAGAAGTTGCACGGTCCCATCTGTGCGCCGTAGGTGTTGGTGTAAGGCCCCGAGGTATTGGCAGACGGCAGATCGTAGGGATGATAACCCACTGATTCGGCGGCCTGCGCAAACAGCTGTGCCGAGTAAGTGCGCTTCTGCGCGGGCAGCGGGAAGTTATCTGAGCGATCGGGCGCAAACGGGTTACCGCCTTTATCTTTGCCGACGACTTTGCCCCGGATGCTCCAGGCGCTGCCTGAGGTGCCAAAAACTTTTTCTGCTTTGTCGAAGAACGGCTCCAGCTCATCGTAGCTGACGCCGAAATCCTGAATCGTCATGCCTTCCGGGATGAAGTTTTTGCCGTAACGCTCTTCGTAATGGCTGCGCATCCGCAGTTCAACTGGATCGACCCGGAAATGGACGCCGGACCAGTGCAGACCCGCGCCGCCCGTACCCGTGCCAGGCAGAAACGCCGCCAGCTGGCGATAGGGAACGGCCGTCTGCGAGGCATCATGACGAATCGTTACGGTGCTTTTAGAGAGATCCTGGAACAGCTTTTTGCGGACGTTATAGGTCAGCTCATCAATGGACTGCGGATAGGAACCATCTGGATAGGTATCGCGATGCGGTCCGCGCTCCAGCGCCAGCACGTTCAGGCCCGCTTCGGTCAGCTCTTTCGCCATGATAGCGCCTGCCCAGCCGAAGCCGACAATCACCGCATCCACTTTTTTCATTTCGTTTGCCATGCTTAGCTTCTCTCCCCGCGAATCGACACTGACGGGAACGGATACCGTTCGCCGCGCTCTACCCAGTCCATAAAGTCGGCGCGTGCGCCAGGGAAGTTGATCAGCTTCCAGCCGACCATACCCTGATTTCCGCCGTGGATAGGATCGCTGAAGAAGCCTTCACGGGTGTTCTGAAGCAGGAAGCTGAAGAACACTTTTGCTGGCAGCTGGCTGAATTCAGCGCTGCCACTTTCCATCGCCTGCAATAAGGCATCCTGCTGCTCGCCGCTGAGCTGTGCAAACACCCTGCCGTGCTGCTGTTTGCTGTAGTGGTCGGCATCGGCCAGACCGAGACGGTAGATCTGCTGGGGTACCAGCGGCAGTTGATAGCCCAGCTCTTTCGGCAGATCGGGATTAAACGGCCCCTGCATATACCAGTTCGAGCCTGTGGCATATGGCGTGTTCATCTGGCGATCGATAAACTCCGGCACGCCTGCTTCAAGCGCGCCCGGCCCGCGTTCATCACTCGGGATCAGGCGTGCTACGGCGGCAGTGATAAAGGCAAACTCCTCGGCGGTAAACCAGGCTGGCTGATAGTCACGCGCCTGCTGTGGGCCAGCCGGGGTTTCCGCTGCCTGCGCAGCGAGCGGCAGGGAGAGCGCGCCCATGGCTGTGGAACCTACCGCCATTGCAGGCGCCAGGGTAATAGTCTTCAGCAGAAAATCCCTGCGTGAATGACCCTTTTTTTGTTCTGACATGACATTGCCTCATTCCCGCTATGGTGCACGGTATGAAAAAGTAGAGGGTTGCGTTGTAATGGTTTTTATAAGCAAATTCTGGGCGACAGAGTATTGTTACCGGTAACAAACCACCATATTGTAACACTGCCATTCACAAAGATTTAGTTCCAGGAAACAAAATCGCACAATTTCATTAACATCTATCCACCGCCTGTCATTAGCAGAAACAACAGACTACAGACAGCGACCCGTCAAAAACGTTATAACAGGCAACACACAACAGTGGAGTGCCTATGTTTAAGTCTTTTTTTCCGCGGCCAGCGCTGTTTTTCAGCTCTGCGGCTGTCTGGAGCCTGTTCGCGATTTTTGCCTGGTTCGGCTTTGCCGCGCATCTGCCCGGTATCTGGCCGACGTTTGAAGCAGCAATGAAACAACCGTTACCGACGACGGCGGCGCGTTTTATCGCCGCGAGTCAGATCTGGTTTTATCTCTATTACTGGATTATGGTCGCCATTTTTGCCCTTGCCTGGCGGGTGATTGATGCCCATCCGTGGCAACGCTGGTCAGTGTGGGGGTCCGCGCTGATCATCTTTGTCACCTGGTTTGGCGTGCAGGTCGGTGTCGCCATCAACGCCTGGTATGGCCCGTTTTACGATCTGATCCAGAAAGCGCTGACAAAAGCGGGATCGGTGCAGATTGCAGAGTTTTACCATCAGGTAATCTCGTTTCTCGGCATCGCCTTAATTGCCGTCGTGATTGGCGTGCTCAACTCCTTTTTTATCAGCCACTGGGTTTTCCGCTGGCGTACCGCCATGAACAACTACTACATGCACAACTGGCAGCGTCTGCGTCATGTGGAAGGTGCCGCACAGCGTGTGCAGGAAGACACCATGCGGTTTGCGACAACCCTGGAAAACTGGGGCGTCAGTTTTATTCAGGCAATTATGACGCTGGTGGCGTTTTTGCCGGTGCTGGTCGCGCTCTCCCATCACGTAAAAGATATCCCGTTCCTTGGTAATATCCCCTATGCACTGGTGATTGCGGCGGTGCTCTGGTCGGTGTTTGGTACCGGATTACTGGCGCTGGTCGGGATTAAGCTGCCGGGGCTGGAGTTCCGCAACCAGCGGGTTGAAGCCGCTTACCGTAAAGAACTGGTCTACGGCGAAGACAATGCCGATCGTGCGCAGCCGCAGACCGTGCAGGAATTGTTCAGTCGGGTACGGGTTAACTACTTCCGTCTCTACTTCCATTATCTTTACTTCAACATCACCCGCATTCTCTATCTGCAGGTCGATAATGTGTTTGGTCTGTTCCTGCTGTTCCCGTCAATTGTGGCAGGCACTATCACGCTGGGCTTACTCAACCAGATCACCAACGTATTTGATCAGGTACGCGGCTCGTTCCAGTATCTGATCGCCTCCTGGTCAACGCTGATTGAACTGATGTCCATCTACAAGCGTCTGCGCAGCTTTGAGCAGATTCTGGATGATGTGCCGCATGATGAGATGATGCGCGAAGCGTCAGAGGATGTGTAGCAGTACGGCAATGGTGTGTAAAACCGTCGCCCGCGTTCCTGCCCGGTAAAGCCCCGGAGAGTCTTCGGACCTGACCGGCTCCGCAGGAACGCACTGATATTCTGGCCCGCGAAAGCGGGCTTTTTACGACAAAAAAGCCACTCGTCAGAGTGGCTTTTCCGGTGACAACGCGTGGCGCTAAAACAGCGCCCCCGTTTTTCAGTGCAGACCGCCTCCCTTACAGCGCAATACGCATCACGCTGTCAGGATTTTTTGGTGGCTCCTTACGTGAGCCGGGCTGTTTCACGCTGACATACAGCACGTTTCCATCAGCTGAAAGCGCCAGGCTATTAGGCAATGCCGGGGTTTTCACCGTGCGCTTCACCTTGTAGCTGCTGGCGTCAATGATGCTGACTTCACCGGCTTTGCGATGGGTAACATACAGCTCATCACGCTCCGCGTTGAACAGCACCGCCAGCGATTCAGGCACAGCAATCCGCTGAATCACCTGCTGATTACGCAGATCAACCACCAGCATCTGCGCCTGCTTTGAATCTGTCAGGAAGGCGCGCTGACCATGCGTATCCAGCGCAATGTTCAGGAAGAAGTGCGCTTTATCGCCGTCAATCTTCTGCTTCTTCTCAATCGCATTGGTTCGGGCATTAATTGTCACCAGCTCGCCATCTGCATTCGTGACGTAAACCTTCTGCGCGTCTGCATCCACAGCCAGACCGGTGGCCATTTTGCCGGTATTCGGGATGGTGCTGACAAGCTTCATCGTGCTGCCATCCACCACCCAGACCACGCTCTGCGGTCCCAGCCCGGTGATATAAACCCGGTTAGTTTTCACATCAACCGCCACCTGGCGCGGCTGCAATGGACGCACGGTCTCACTGCGCTGACGGCTATCCAGCACCAGCGTATTCAGTACCTTCCCACTGCTGGCGTCAATGGCGGTGACAGAACCGTTCACGGTGTTACCGATATAAAGCACATTGGTTTGCGGATTGATCGCCGCACCAAACGATTTCAGCTCAGTGTTGATCGACTGCTGCACCGACAGCGTAGCCGGGTCGAGACGAAAAACGGTGCCGCCTTCTCCGCTGCTGTTTTGCGCTGTCGCCACGAACAGGGCGTTGTCTTTCGGGCTGACCGCCAGCTCATAGACACCTTTCCCCACTGCCTGATTGAGATCCTCCGCCTGCACTGCCAGCCATCCTGAGGCAGAAAACAGGGCCGTAGCCAGTAACAGCGGACGCAGGGTCCGGCACGTATTGGTAATCGCTTTCATAACTTCTCCAGAGTTAATCCACTGCAGACGCAGTGATAAGAAAGCCCGACATTGCAACCAGAAAGGCCTGACGCGCAGGCTGAAGTACGATTTTTTTTGAGAATGATAATTATTTACGAGGGAAAGGGACAGGATTATTCGCAGAGAAACGCCGCCAGGACGCCCGGAGGCGTCCTGTCAGCACAAGAGGGTAAAACGATTTATTTCAGCAGTTCAGCGGTCATGTGAACGCCGTTGTTAGTGTAGGCTTCAGTGATTTTATATGAAGCACCAGCTTCCTGCGCCTGTGCAGCAATTTTCGCTTCTGCACCATCCAGCGTAGAGTCGATGGCGGTCACAGATTGTGCAAAGCTGGTCAGTGGCAGAACAGAGAGGGCGATAACAGCTGCAAAAGTTTTGATAGATTTCATGGTCAATTCCTCGATTAATTTTCATCAGGTAAGGCGTGCTGCCTTGTTGATAGATATATTAGTCCGGAAACCGAACAGTAAAAAGCGGAGGGTTTTGCTTAACTCATTCAGTTAAATTGAACATAAAAAGCACGTATCGCACAGTTATCGCTCAAAAGGTTAATAACCCACCGCTATAAATAAAGGCAGCATAATGCGCTGCCTTGAGAAGATTAACCGTGGTGCCGCACCCGGCTGAAGATGGTTAGTGCGGCCAGCAGCATCAGTACCCCGCTGGCAACAAACACACCGCCTGCGCCACGCAGGTCAAACATCCAGCCGCCTGCTGCTGCGCCAACGGTAATCGCCAGCTGGATGGTGGCGACCAGTAAACCGCCGCCCGATTCCGCATCATCCGGCACCGCCCGCGAAATCCAGGTTGACCAGCCGGTTGGCATTGAACCAAATGCCATTCCCCAGATCGCCACGCCCGCGCCCACCATCCAGCTGACATCGCCAAAACTCACCAGCATCATCGCAGTCGCGCTCATTAACAGCGCCATACCGCTTAGCGTCAGCGATACGCTGCGGGTGACCAGAAAACCGGCCAGCGAGGTCCCAAAGAAGTTCGCTACGCCAAAGGCGAGCAGCACCAGCGACAGCTGATTAAGGTTGAGCCGGGCAACACCTTCCAGGAACGGGCGCAGATAGGTGAAGAAAGCGAAGTGACCGGTAAACATCATGATCACCGCCAGCATTCCCCAGCGCATCACGCCGATACGCAGCAGGGCCAGGACGCCACCGTTGCGGGCTTTGTGCTCTGCTGGCATGGCGGGCAGGGTGAAGAACTGCCACAGCAGCGCCACCGCACCCAGTCCGGCGGTCAGCATAAAGATGTTGCGCCAGCCCACCAGTCCGCCGAGATAGCTGCCGAGCGGCGTGGCGATAATGGTCGCCAGCGAGATACCGCTGAAGACAATAGAGAGCGCACGCGGCACCTGATCGGTGGGCACCAGACGCATGGTAATGGCGGTTGAAAGTGTCCAGAAACCGCCAATTGCCATGCCCAGCAGCACCCGCGCCAGCAGGATCACCGTCAGATCAGCGGCAAACGCCACCATCAGTGCCGAGGCGATCAGCAGCAGCGAAAACACCAGCATCACGACGCGGCGATCGATGCGCCGCGTGACGCTGCCGGTCACCAGGCTGGTAAACAGCGCCACCAGCGCGGTAATGGTGACGGTCTGTCCCGCCTGCCCCTCTGACACGCCCAGGCTGTGGGCCATTGGCGTCAGCAGACTCACGGGTAAAAATTCGGCGGTAATCAGGCTGAACACCCCAAACGCCATAGCAAATACCGCGCCCCATGCGGGACGGGTTGGCGAGGAAACCTCATCAGCCACTTCGGTTGTCAGACTCATGCTGCTTCTCCGGAAGATAAAAAAGTGAGTGAGAGCATAGAGTGTCGCGTCAGGACGATCTATGATACTTACACCTTCATTTTTGATAATTCGTCTGGAATCACATGAGTCACTATGGCGATCTGACCAGTGAGCTGCTGATGGGGATGCGGCTGTATGGCGTGAACTATCAGCGTATCGCGGTAAGCGCACCGTTCGGGCTGCATTATGAGCACGCACCGGGCCGGGCGCAGTTCCACTTTGTCGGGCGCGGCTCCCTGATGGTGCGCAGCGCCTCCGGCGAATTGTTTCAGCTCAACAGCGGCGATGCGCTGCTGGTGCCGCACGGTAAACCGCACAGCCTGATCTCCAGTGAAGAGGCAGACTGCCAGTGCATTAAAAACATGGCGAGCAAGCCGCTCTGCGACAGCGTCTGCGACATCGCCGCCCCGGAAGATGCCTGCGATGACGAGCACAGCGTGCTGCTGTTCAGCGCCTGCATGGCGTTTGAGCTTGGCGGTATGCAGCCGCTGATCACCACTATGCCGGATGTGATGCTGGTGAGTACCCTGCTGTCGCAATACCCGGAGATTCAGCCGATTCTGGCGGCGATGGAGCGGGAGTCACGCACCAGACAGGCGGGATTTGCTGGCATTCTGTCGCGTCTGGCGGATGTGGTTGCCGCGCTGATTGTGCGCGGCTGGGTCGAGAACGGCTGCGGCGATCGCAGTGGACTGGTGCAGGCGATGCGCGATCCGCGTCTGAGTCAGGCGATTGCCGCAATGCACCGTGAGCCGGGCGAAAACTGGACGGTGGCGCGGCTCGCCAGCGTGGCAGGCTGTTCGCGGTCGGTGTTTGCCGGACGTTTTCTCAATGCCACCGGTATGACGCCGCTGCGATATCTGACCGAGTTACGGATGCGGCTGGCGGTACAGCGGATTGTGAACAATGGCGAAGCGGTGGAAGCCGTGGCGTATCATCTCGGCTACGGCTCGATTGCGGCGTTCAGCCGCGCCTTTAAGCGGATTGTCGGGCAGTCGCCAGGGGCGCTGCGTGCCGGACGCGAAGGCACGCAGGCGCTGGCCTCATAATCGGGCCATTTCCTCTTTTCTCTTAACGGAACACGCTGATCGCTTCCACCAGACGGTTCGCCTGGTGGGTCATGCGGCCTGACGCCTCGGCGCTTTCTGTCACGCGTGCTGCGTTCTGGTGAGTGATGTCATCAAGATCTTCCACCGCTGAACTGACTTCACTGAGCGCCGTTGCCTGTTCGGCCGTGGCGGCGCTGATCTGCGCAATCAGGGCGGTGACGTTCTGCACCTGCGACACGATATCCTGCATTGTCCGGCCTGCCGCGCTGGCGTGCTCATTGCCCGACTGAACCCGGCTGGCGCTGGTTTCGACCAGCATTTTGATTTCGCTGGCGGCTTTAGCGCTGCGCTGCGCCAGGCTGCGGACTTCACCCGCCACCACGGCAAAGCCTTTGCCCTGCTCACCGGCCCGTGCTGCTTCCACGGCGGCGTTGAGCGCCAGAATATTGGTCTGGAAGGCAATGCCATCGATAACGCTGGTAATATTGGCGATGCGCTTCGAACTGTCAGCGATTTCGCCCATCATGCCCATCATCTCGGTCATCACCTCACCGCCTTTACGGGCAGCGTGGCTGGTGTCGGCTGACAGGGTATTCACCTCGTTCGCCGTTTCAGTATTGCTCTTCACCGTGGCGGTCATTTCGTTCATGGTGGCCGCGGTCTGCTGCACGTTAGCAGCCGCCTGCTCGGTACGGCGACTCAGTTCGTTATTGCTGCGGGCGATGGCGTCGCTGGCGCTCAGCACATTGATCGCCTGACCGCTGACATCATCCACCAGCCAGCGGAACATCAATCCGAGCTGGCCGATAGCGCGCAGCGTGAAGCCGACCTCATCAACGCGATCCATCTGGTCAACTTTGTGGCTCGCCCCGGTCGCCACGCTCAGTGCCTGCCTGCACATCCGCTCAATAGGACGTGAGATCTGCTGCTCCAGCCACAGGCTGCAGAGCAGCAGAAGCGCAGCCATCCCTGCGGCAAAGCCTGCCAGTGCTGCGGGCGTCATGCCCAGTGCCCAGGCACCCGCCACCGTGAGCGGCAGTAATGTCAGCAGCGTGCTGCGGATCCGCCAGCGAAGGGGCAGCGTTTTCAGCAGGGAGGCGGGACGCCGCCAGCCGCTGCGAACCAGCAGGCCTTTGTGAAAACGTCGCCCTCTGGCACGGCCTTCACGAAAATCCTGATAGAGCGCGTCGGTCTGTCGCACTTCCTCTGCCGTGGGTTTGGTGCGCACCGACATATAACCCTGCACTTTACCGTCGCGCACGACCGGAATGGCGTTAGCCCGCACCCAGTAGTGATCGCCATTTTTCCGGCGGTTCTTGACCAGCGCGGTCCAGGGTTCACCCTGTTTCAGCGTCGCCCACATGTCAGCAAACGCTTCTGGTGGCATATCGGGGTGACGCACCATGTTATGCGGCTGGCCGTTGATCTCGTCGGCAGTGAATCCGCTCGCTTCTATAAACGCGTCGTTGGCGTATGTGATGTGGCTGTTGAGGTCGGTGGTCGACATCAGTGTCGCATTATCGTCGAACTGATATTCACGCTGAGAGACAGGCTGGTTGTTACGCATCAAAAGTCCTTGAGAACCCGACGTCCTGCACGCGGCAGTCTGCGTGCCAGCGTGAAAACAGTGGGCTGAGAAATAACGATTACCTTTTTTTATGTTTTCGGCATGCGTCCGTACTCTCTTTAACGTTTCAGTTAAATTTCTGCCGCGAAAAAAGCCGCTTTGCGGCGGCTTTCACATTTTCGGGTCATTATTCATCCGTTAGCCGGATTTGAGGATTCCGGCAGCCAGTCAGCTGAGGTCGACGTTTCGGGTGCCGAACCACCAGGTCAGCAGGAATCCACCGGTCCAGGCGACCATCAGCCCGGCCAGGTAAACCGCCATACCGGCGAAGATCCCCTGACTGGAGGTCATCAGCGGCAGCGTCACAAGACCGGAAGGTCCGAATACCGTGTTCATCCCGACCGGCAGCCCCAGCCACGCCACCAGCCCGATAAAGAAACCGCCCAGCGCCCCACCACCGCAGGCGGTGATAAAGGGTTTGAGGCGCGGCAGCGTAACGCCGTAGATTAACGGTTCTCCGACGCCAAGCAGGCCAGGCACAATGGCCCCTTTGATCTGCGCCCGCAACAGCGCGCCTTTTTCTGCTTTGCACCACAGCGCCAGTGATGCGCCGACCTGACCGGCGCCCGCCATTGCCAGAATCGGAAACAGCGAGTTAAACCCCTGCGTTTCCATCAGCGCAAAGTAGACCGGAATAAAGCCCTGATGGATGCCGAACATCACGGCGATCAGGAACAGCCCGGCCAGCAGCGCACAGCCAAAGGGATTGTTATTGAGATGGATAAACAGCCATGACATGCCCTTAAACAGTTCGCCGCCCAGCGGCATGATGAGCAGGTAGGTGACCGCGCCGGTGATGACCAGTGTAAACAGCGACGTGAGGATCATATCGAGGTTATCGGGAATGATTTTGCGCAGCTGTTTCTCAATCCACGCGCCGATGATCGCCGCCATCAGCACGCCAATAATGTTGCCTCGCGGATCGATGGTCAGGCCGAAAAAGCTCTCCATGCCGCTGTAGTAGCCGGTGGTAGCCGTGGGCACATAGCCGAGCACAAACAGTGAGGCGATGATAGCGCCGTTGACGCCGCTGCCGCCAAAGGCTTTCTGCGCGTTGTAACCTATCAGGATGCTGAGAAAGGTGAACAGCCCCTTGCCGAAGACCTTCATGTACGCCACGGTGTGCAGCAGCCAGGGCGCATGGTCACCGGGTACATTGAGGTGGAGGCTCTGTTCGATCAGCGTGGCAAATCCCAGCAGCAGTCCTGCGCCGATAAAGCCCGGAATCAGCGGGGTGAAGATGGTGGCGAAGCGCGTCAGAAACCGATGCACGCCATGGGTCTGTCTGGCCTTTAACTGCTGTTTTTGCTGCGCCGCAAGCTGGCTGAGTTCCGCGGTTTCGCCCTGAGGTGCCAGCCCGGTTTCCCCCTGCGCCAGCAGGCGCTGCATCCCCCCGGCGGCGGTTTGTGCTTTGCCAGGCCCCAGAACAATCTGTAACTGCGCGTCGCTGTTAATCATGCCCAGCACGCCCGGCAGGCTTTTTAACCGGGCCAGATCGGCCTGCTCCGGCTGGTTCAGCGTCAGGCGAAGACGCGTCATGCAGTGGCCGCAGGCCGCGATATTTTGCGCGCCACCGACTGCCTGCAGGATGTCGCGCAACAGTGCCTCGGTGATGTTTGCCATTAGCGTGCTCCTGCGGCCTTCAGGGCCTGACGGATAAAGCCCTGATGCTGACTGAGCAAGGCTTTCGCCTCATCCGCGCCCAGATCAGCCAGCACCATCAGGATGGCGGTTTTACAGTGTCCCCCACAGGCGGTGAGCGCGGTGCTGGCGGTGGCGTCATCACAGTCAGTCGCCTGCATGACGATGTTGATCTGGCGCTGCACCAGTTTCTGATTGGTGGCTTCCACATCGACCATCAGGTTGCCGTACACTTTTCCGCTGCGGATCATCGCGCCGGTGGTGAGCATGTTGAGCACCAGTTTTTGTGCCGTGCCCGCTTTCATGCGTGAGGAGCCGGTGACCACTTCCGGGCCGACCACCGGCGTGAGCGCGATGGCGGCAACCTGCGACATGGCGCTGCCCGGATTACAGGTGAGCGACACGGTGGTTGCGCCAAGCTCGTTAGCGTAAGCCAGCGCGCCCAGGACGTAAGGTGTGCGACCGCTGGCGGCGATGCCCACCAGCACATCGTGGCGGCTGAAGTGAATGTCTTTCAGATCCTGTGCGCCCTGCTCCCGGTTGTCTTCGGCGTTTTCTACTGCCTGTAAAATAGCGGTATGGCCACCGGCAATCAGGCCGATGACCTGCTCGCGGGGTGTGCCAAAGGTGGGTGGGCATTCGCTGGCATCCAGGATGCCCAGCCGCCCGGAGGTGCCTGCGCCGCAATAAATCAGTCGTCCCCCCGCCTGGAAGGCGGCGCAGATGGCGTCAACGGCGGCGGCGATTTGCGGCACGATGGCCTCAACCGCCAGTGCCACCTTTTTATCTTCATCATTAATGACCCGCAGCATCGCGTCGGTGGAGAGTTCATCAATGTTCTGGCTGGCCGGGTTGCGGCCTTCGGTGATCATCTGGCTGAGGTCGAGTTTCATGACGGGCTCCGGTAAGGAATAAATTATTCAAATTACAAACTATCATAACGAATGATTAATTCATGGGGTGAGATCTTTTTTTAATGGATGTGGGGTAAATCATGTTACGGGGGAGTGGGCTGAATAAGTGACAGGTAGCATTTGGCGCTTGATGGCTTTGTCATCGGGGCCAGTCAGAAAAGGTTCACCTGATCGTAAAGACGCATTCGTCATCCGTGACGCTCGGCCCACGCCGTCCCTGGCGTGGGACGCTTTACTCTTCAGGTGAATATTTTCTTCTCTCCGGCTGTATGACTGCTGTTTGAAAAGAAGTTTTAGCCGGACATAAATGTTAAAAAAAGCCTGCTGAAGTAAGATGCCCTTTCCTGCTTTTTGTTCTTCTTACAGTCTGCACTCAACGTGGTTGTGATGGCAGATACCCGCAGTAGCGGAGTAAAGCGTCCGCCGCACAAACAAAAAGGGCCCAACTGTCGTTGAGCCCTTTTTACGTTAGCGCCTTTCTCAGCTTGCCGTCTGCGTCCGCAGCTGCAGCTCATAGGCTTTCGCCTGTTCAGCGTCGAACTGGTTTTCCCAGCGGGCAATAACCAGCACCGCCAGCGCGTTACCCACCACGTTCAGCGCGGTACGCGCCATATCCATGATGCGGTCAACACCGGCGATAAACGCCAGCCCTTCCAGCGGGATGCCGACGCTGCCCAGTGTTGCCAGCAGCACCACGAAGGAGACGCCAGGCACGCCAGCAATACCTTTTGAGGTCACCATCAGCGTCAGTACCAGCACAATCTCGTCGGTCAGCGACAGGTCAATACCATACAGCTGTGCAATAAAGATCGCCGCGATACTCTGATACAGCGTGGAGCCATCCAGATTAAATGAATAACCGGTCGGCACCACGAAGCTGGTGATCGCTTTTGGCGCACCGTAGGCTTCCATCTTCTCCATGATGCGCGGTAACACGGTTTCCGAGCTGGACGTGGAGTAAGAGAGAATCAGCTCATCTTTCAGGATACGCATCAGCGTGGTGATCCGCAGCTTACAGAAGCGCGCTACCCCGCCCAGCACCACAAAGGCGAAGAACAGGATGGCGACGTACACCAGCAGGACCAGCTTAGCCAGCGGCCACAGCGAAGCAAAACCGAAGTTAGCAATCGTCACCGCAATCAGCGCAAACACACCCACCGGCGCATAGCGCATGATCATGTGCGTGACTTTGAACATCGCTTCAGAAATGCCACGGAACAGGTTCACCAGCGGATCGCGCTGTTGCGACGGCAGTGACGACAGGCCTAAGCCAAACAGCACCGAGAAAAAGATAATCGGCAGCATGTCGCCTTTCACCATAGAGGCGAAAATATTCTGCGGGATCAGCGACAGAATAGTGGTCACCAGGCTGTGCGGACCGCCCTGAACCTCTGCCGTTGTCGCTTCATATTTAGAGATGTCCACCGTTGCCAGCGTTGACATATCGATGCCGGTGCCGGGTTGAAATACGTTGGCCAGCGTAATACCGACCACAATGGCAATGGTGGTGATCACTTCAAAGTAGAGAATCGTTTTGACGCCGATGCGTCCCAGCTTCTTTGCATCACCCACGCCAGCGATGCCGACAATCAGGGATGAAATCACAATCGGTACCACAATCATCTTGATAAGATGAATAAAGATATCGCCTGCCGGGCTGAGAATGTTGGTGACTAACCATTCACGATTGTCTGGCTGATTATGCAACACAGCACCCACGACGATGCCAAGCACCAGGGCTGTCAGAATCTGCCAGGCCAGGCTGATTTTAAAACCTTTCATAACGCGTAATTTCCTCAGTCAAAACCCGTTTCTCTCTACTGCGAAGGTGCAGAAGACAATACACACAGGGAGTGAGCAAAAAGCCCGGTAAATTAGAGGGTGTTTAGAAACAGCGCCTCGTATGAAAATCTGATGATTCCCATACCCATTTTCAGACGCGGTCTGAGTTGATACCTGCAGAACAGGGGCGAGATAAGTACCATTTTCACTGTGGTAAATGCAACCCCTGGCGGATCCGATTAAAATTTAGCCATCTAAGTAGCATAAAGTGCTGCCAGCGTTAAAAATCCCTAACCTGCTGTTATGAAAAGTAATACTTAGATGAATTTCCGAATAGCTATGCAGCACTGGTTAAAAACGCGGCCGACGCGTTTGCTTGCTTTTTATCCAGCTCGCCCCCGAATCACACCCCTGCTTACTGCCTTATCAACGCCCGTGAGTGAACCGGAAATATCAGAACCGCTTTACGCTTATCCCGAAGATGGCTATCCCGTGATCTGTGGCGCAAAAAAGAAACAAAGCGCTGACGCAGGCTTTAATTAACCATTGATTGACATATCATTAACATCTTCAAGGAGATCCGCCATGAGCCAAATACACAAACATCCCGTTCCTGAGAATATTGCAGCAAACACCCTGATCACTGCTGAACAGTATCAGGCGATGTATCAGCAATCTGTCGACGATCCAGACAGTTTCTGGGGCGAACAGGGCAAAATCCTTGACTGGATTAAGCCTTATAGCAAGGTGAAAAATTGCTCGTTTGCGCCAGGCAACATTAACATTCGCTGGTACGAAGATGGCACGCTCAATCTGGCGGCAAACTGCCTTGACCGTCACTTAGCCACGCGCGGCGATCACCCGGCAATTATCTGGGAAGGCGACGACGCCAGCGAAAGTAAAACCCTGACCTTCCGCCAGTTGCATGCTGAAGTCTGTCGCTTCGCCAACGTGCTTGAGCTGCTTGAGGTGAAGAAAGGCGACGTGGTGGCAATCTATATGCCGATGGTGCCGGAAGCGGCCGTGGCGATGCTGGCCTGTGCGCGAATCGGTGCCGTCCACTCCGTGATTTTTGGCGGCTTCTCACCCGAAGCGGTCGCGGGCCGCATCGTCGATTCCAGCGCGTCGCTGGTGATCACCGCCGACGAGGGGATCCGTGCCGGTCGCAGCATTCCGCTGAAGAAAAATGTCGATGACGCGTTAAAAAATCCAAATGTCACCAGCGTGAAAAATGTGGTGGTGTTCCGGCGCACCGGTAAAGATGTGGGCTGGGTTGAAGGCCGCGATCGCTGGTGGCATGACCTGATGCTGAATGCGAGCACCAACCACTCAGCAGCAGAGGTTGGCGCGGAAGACCCGCTGTTTATCCTTTATACCTCCGGCTCCACCGGCAAACCCAAAGGCGTGCTGCACACCACCGGCGGTTACCTGGTTTATGCCGCTACCACCTTTAAGTTCGTCTTTGATTACCATCAGGATGATATCTACTGGTGCACCGCCGATGTTGGCTGGGTAACAGGCCACAGCTATCTGGTTTATGGCCCGCTGGCCTGTGGTGCCACTACGCTGATGTTTGAAGGGGTGCCAAACTGGCCAACGCCAGGCCGCATGGGAGAGGTGGTTGATAAACATAAAGTGACGCTGCTTTATACCGCACCCACCGCGATCCGTGCGCTGATGGCAGAAGGTGATAAGGCGATTGAAAGCAGCGATCGCAGCAGCCTGCGCATTATGGGATCGGTCGGTGAGCCGATAAACCCGGAAGCCTGGGAGTGGTACTACAAAAAAATCGGTAACAGCCGCTGCCCGATAGTGGATACCTGGTGGCAGACCGAAACGGGCGGTTTCATGATCACGCCGTTGCCAGGTGCGACCGAGCTGAAAGCCGGTTCCGCCACACGACCGTTCTTTGGCGTGCAACCGGCGCTGGTGGATAACGAAGGGCAGCCGCAGGAAGGTGCCTGTGAAGGTAATCTGGTGATCACCGAGTCGTGGCCCGGACAGGCGCGCACCCTCTATGGCGATCATGACCGGTTCGAGCAGACCTACTTCTCCACCTTTAAAAATGCCTACTTCAGTGGTGACGGTGCCCGTCGCGATGAGGATGGCTACTACTGGATCACCGGCCGCGTCGATGACGTGCTTAACGTCTCCGGTCACCGGCTTGGCACCGCCGAAATTGAGTCGGCACTGGTGTCGCACCCGAAAATTGCCGAAGCCGCGGTGGTGGGCATTCCGCACAGCATTAAAGGCCAGGCGATTTATGCCTATATCACGCTGAATCATGGTGAAGAGCCGTCACCGGAGCTCTACGCCGAAGTGCGTCAGTGGGTGCGCAAAGAGATCGGCCCAATCGCCACGCCTGACGTGCTGCACTGGACGGACTCACTGCCAAAAACCCGCTCCGGCAAAATCATGCGGCGTATTCTGCGCAAAATTGCCACCGGCGACACCAGCAATCTGGGTGATACCTCCACGCTCGCCGATCCTGGCGTCGTCGAAAAACTCCTTGAGGAGAAACAGTCGATCAAAATGCCTTAAACGCACGCTGTCCGGCGGGAAGATCGCTTCCCGCCACCCCCGCCCTACGCAGTCTGTTTCGGTAGTCACAACTATTATAACCAGCTGAATCCGCGCCCTGTCGTGAGGTTCTCGCCTGCAAGCCCTCTGGAGAAAATGTGATGAATGACACCCTTTCGAATCAGGATGCAATCAATCAACAGATTGAACGTAATCCCCGTTTTCATGAGTTAGTCCGTAAACGCCAGACGTTCGCGACGCTGCTGTCGCTGATCATGCTGGTGCTCTATGTCGGCTTTATCCTGCTGATTGCGTTTGCACCTGGCTGGCTCGGCGCGCCGCTGCATGCCGGTACCAACGTCACCCGCGGTATCCCGATTGGTGTCGGGCTGATTGTGATGTCCTTTGTGCTGACCGGCGTCTATGTCTGGCGCGCCAACGGTGAGTTTGACCGTTTAACGAAAGCGATCCTCAGCGAGGTGAAATCATGACCCGTCTCACCTTATGGCTGCTGGCCCTGATGTTGCCATTTTCAGCGCTGGCCGCCGATGCGATTACCGGTGCGGTGCAGCGCCAGGCAACGAACTATCAGGCGATCATCATGTTTACGATTTTCGTCGGTGCCACGCTGGGAATTACCTGGTGGGCGTCAAAGCGCACCCGTTCGCGTAGCGACTACTACACCGCAGGCGGCAATATCACCGGCTTCCAGAATGGCCTGGCGATGGCGGGTGACTTTATGTCAGCCGCTTCGTTCCTGGGCATTTCGGCACTGGTTTACACGTCCGGTTATGACGGACTGATCTACTCACTCGGCTTTCTGGTCGGCTGGCCGATGATCCTGTTTTTGATTGCCGAGCGGCTGCGTAACCTGGGCCGTTACACCTTTGCCGATGTCGCCTCCTATCGTCTGAAACAGATGCCGATCCGCACGCTGTCAGCCTGCGGTTCGCTGGTGGTGGTGGCGCTCTACCTGATCGCGCAGATGGTCGGTGCCGGTAAACTCATCCAGCTGCTGTTCGGCCTGAACTACCATGTCGCGGTCATTCTGGTCGGCATCCTGATGGTGATGTATGTGCTGTTTGGCGGCATGCTGGCGACCACCTGGGTACAGATCATCAAAGCGGTGCTGCTGCTGTTTGGTGCCTCATTTATGGCGGTGATGGTCATGAAAGCGGCCAACTTCAGCTTTAACACGCTGTTCACCGAGGCGATGGCGGTCCATCCAAAAGGCATCGCGATTATGCAGCCCGGCGGGCTGGTTAAAGACCCGATTTCGGCCCTGTCGCTGGGGCTGGGACTGATGTTTGGTACAGCCGGATTACCGCATATTCTGATGCGTTTCTTCACCGTCGCGGATGCCAAAGAGGCGCGTAAAAGCGTCTTCTGGGCCACCGGCTTTATGGGTTATTTCTACTTCCTGACCTTTATTATCGGTTTCGGTGCCATCCTGCTGGTGGGCGCTAACCCGGCCTTTAAAGATGCCAGCGGCGCGCTGATTGGCGGCACGAATATGGCGGCGGTGCATCTGGCTAATGCGGTCGGCGGCAGCACCTTCCTGGGCTTTATCTCTGCGGTTGCCTTTGCCACGATTCTGGCGGTCGTCGCGGGCTTAACGCTGGCGGGCGCGTCGGCGGTATCTCATGACCTCTATGCCAGCGTGTACCGTAAAGGCCAGGCGAGCGAAAAAGATGAGCTGCGTGTCTCTAAAATCACCGTGCTGGCGCTGGGCGTGGTGGCGATTGCGCTGGGTATTCTGTTTGAGAAGCAGAACATCGCCTTTATGGTCGGACTGGCTTTCTCGATTGCGGCCAGCTGTAACTTCCCGATCATCCTGCTGTCGATGTACTGGTCAAAACTCACCACGCGTGGCGCGATGGTGGGCGGCTGGCTGGGTCTGCTGACCGCGGTCATCCTGATGATCCTCGGCCCGACCGTGTGGGTACAGGTGCTGGGCAACGCCACGCCGATTTTCCCGTATGAATATCCGGCGCTGTTCTCAATGGTGGTGGCCTTTGTAGGCATCTGGCTCTTCTCTATTACCGACCATTCACCGCAGGGAGCAGAGGAGCGTTCCCGTTTCCGTGCGCAGTTTATTCGCTCGCAGACCGGCACCGGTATTGAACAGGGTAAAGCACACTGATCGCCGTTTAACATTCAAACCGGGCAGATAAAAAAAGGGCGACTACCCCGGTAGTCGCCCTTTTCTTTCGCGCAAACGAATCAGAAGCGCAGCGATGCACCCACGTACGGGCCATCAACCAGCACGTTATCTTTGCGTCCATCTTTGTTGTTCAGCTCGATGTACTGATAACCCACACGCAGGTTAAGCAGTGAAACCGGAGTGAAGCTCAGGCCGCCAGCGGCTTCCTGATAGCTGTCCAGCTGATCGGTGAAGGACTCTGGCGCATAATAATATTCACCATAGAGGCCCCACATGCTGTTCAGGCTGTAGTGTGCTGCACCACCCAGCGCCACCGCAAATCCATCTTTTCCATCTTCAGGATGGGTGAAGATCGCTTTTGCGGTCGGCGCCAGACGCAGCGGCCCGAAGTCAACGTTGTAGCCCAGACCGGCACCGTAGGTGCTGCCGTCGTGGTCGCTACGCAGCCAGTTACCTTTCAGAAACAGACCGGGTGAGGTGGTACCCAGACCCAGATTCAGGTTGGTGTTGTGTTCGCCGACATCAACACTGCCTTCAATTGCCTGAGCGGCACCGCTCAGTAAAACCAGCCCGAGGGCGCTCCCGGTAACGAGTTGCTTAAACATGATTCCACTCCATGAAAGGACAATTAATTCGGCCGCAAGGTTAACAGCCTGAAACGGAGAGACAACAAAATCCGGGAAACTTTACGTAAAAATACGTGTCGCGTTCAGGATGCCGCTGTCGCCTGCGCAACGCAGTGTAGACTATATTGTCCACATCAGATGTCCAATCAGCGGGGCCAGCACGACCGTTACCACGCCCGAGAGCATCATCACGAGGCTGGCAACGACCCCCTCCTGCTGCCCAAGCTGATAAGCGCGAGCCGTTCCGGCACCGTGTGACGCGGCACCCAATCCGGCCCCTTTCGCCACCCCCTGCTTAATGGCGATACGCAGAAACAGGACGTCACCCACCGCCATGCCAAACACGCCGGTGATGACCACAAACAGCGCCACCAGATCGGGCTGACCGCCAATCGGCCCGGCAGCGGCCAGCGCAAACGGTGTGGTAATGGAGCGCACGGCCAGGCTGCGCTGGATCGACTCCGGCAGGGTTAACAGCCGCGCCAGCCAGACGGAACTGCAGACGGCGACCAGCGTGGCGGTCAGGACGCCCGCGCTCAGGGACAGCCAGTGGCGCCTGATGATCGCCACGTTCTCATAGACCGGTACCGCAAACGCCAGCGTTGCCGGTCCCAGCAGCCAGAGCAGCCAGTGGTTTTCTGCGATGTAATCCTGCCAGCTGATATGCGTCAGCAGCAGCAGCGCCACCAGCACCAGCGGCGTCATCACCAGCGGCATCAGCAGCAGCGTCCGCCAGCGACGGTAAAGCCGTTTATTCAGCGCATAAACGAGCAGCGTCACCGCCACACACAGCAGGCTGAGCAGAAAATCACGCATGGGGGTTCTGCTTACGCGCCGCACGCGCGACTTCATACTGATAAAGCCGATCCACCACCCAGGCAGTAGAGGCCAGTACCAGCAGCGTACTGACGCCAATCACCACACAGATGCGCCAGCCATCAACCCGCAGCAGATCGCCATAATTCACCACCGCCACCACCGCCGGAATAAAGAACAGCAGCATTTCGGCCAGCAGCCAGCGTGACCCGGCTTTTACCCAGTTCAGCGGCACAATCCGCGTCACGATTAACGCCAGCAACAGCAGCATGCCGACAATGTTGGCGGGCAGCGGCAGGTGCAGCCAGCTCACCAGCCGGTCGCAGGCGACAAACAGACCGATGTATAACCCCAGCTGTAACGGCAGGCTGAGCCACTGCACTGCGCGGCTGGTACGTAACGTGAGCGCAAGCGCCATCACCTTGTCTCCCCGATAAAATGAATGTCATCAGTATAAATCGCC
Source organism: Pantoea sp. GD03673 (assembly GCF_029844725.1). Classification (GTDB taxonomy): domain Bacteria; phylum Pseudomonadota; class Gammaproteobacteria; order Enterobacterales; family Enterobacteriaceae; genus Pantoea. The sequence goes on along the minus strand of NZ_JAOCKJ010000005.1, from coordinate 63,906 downwards.
AGCATAAGGTGAAAAAAATGAATTAAAATTATCGCAATCATGCCTTAAAGGAATAGTTATGGATGTCCGCGCCCTGCGTTACTTTACTGAAGTGGTTCGCCAGCAGAGCTTTACCCGTGCGGCGCAAAAGCTGTTCGTGACGCAGCCGACCATCAGCAAAATGCTGCGTCAGCTGGAAGAGGAGCTGGGCTGTACGCTGATCCTGCGTGATGGCCGTCGTCTGCACCTCACCGACAGCGGCCAGGCGGTTTATCAGCGCGGCCTGGCAATCCTGCAGGAGTTTCATCAGCTGGAGGCAGAGATTGGTGACATCAACCAGCTTAAAACCGGCGAGCTGCGGCTTGGCATCCCGCCGATGGTCGGTATGCAGATAGCGGGATCGATTTCCGCGTTTCGCCGTCGCTATCCCGGCGTGAAGCTGAAAATCTCAGAGTTTGGCGGTCTTACCGTACAGCAGGCGGTGCTGGCGGGGAGTCTGGATATCGCCCTGACCGCGCTGCCGGTCGACGCCGAACTGCCGCTGAACACCCTGCCCCTGATGCATCATCCGCTCTGCGTCCTGCTGCCGCGTCGGGCGGAATGGCTCAGCCGCCAGCAGATTGGGCTGGCCGAACTGGCAGAGCATCCGCTGCTGATTTTTAATGAGGAATTTTCGCTGAACCGTCAGCTGATGCAGGCGTTTGGGCGCCTCAACCTGACGCCAGCGGTGGCGGTGCGTAGCGGTCAGTGGGATTTCCTGGCGGCGATGGTACAGGCGGAAATGGGGCTGGCGATTCTGCCGGAGCCGATCTGTCAGCGGCTGGATAAGCAGTCACTGCTATGGCTGCCGCTGGAGTCGGAGCTGAAATGGAGCCTGGGATTGATCTGGCGGGAAGGGAGTTATCTGTCGCGCAGTGCGCAGGCGTGGATAGCCTGTTGTCGCGAGCACTGGCCGGATGAACCACCGCGCCTGTCGGTGTGAAAAGCTGGCACCCCTGCATAAACGCACAGGCGTGCCAGTTTCAGGCTTACTCTTCTTTTTCGATCAGCAGCGCTTCCAGCAGATCCAGGTCGTGCAGTAACTTCTGCATCGTCTCATTGGAAATCTGCTGGGTCGCGCGCAGATGATACACCTCCGCACGCTCGGCACGCAGTCCGGTCAGGCGGAAGCGACGCTCAAGGTTCTCAGCAAACAACGCATGTTCAAGGTCATTCTTACCTTCGGCGCGGCGACGCAGGTTGCCAATCACCCGCAGACTGACCTCTTTGAGCAGTTCCGGGTCGATGTTCTCTTCCGACTCATTCTCCAGCCGCTCTTCCATCTTGTGCAGGCTGTCAATCGCTGCACCGGCCATGACCGCACGGGCATTCTGCAGCTCACGGCGGTGTGCGCCTTTGTCGATGCTATCAATCCCGCGCAGCAGAATTGGCAGGATGATGACCCCGACCAGCAGCGAGAACAGAATCACCCCTGTGGCGATAAACACCAGCTCATAACGCGCCGGGAAAGGCTCGCCGTTGGTCAGAAACAGCGGAATAGAGAGCACACCGGCCAGAGTAATCGCGCCGCGTACACCGGCAAAGGAGGCGATCAGCAGCTCACGCAGTGAGTAATTTGAGAACTCCAGCGGCTTCTTCTTCAGCAGGCGTTTGCTGAAACGCTGCATAACCCACAGCCAGCCAAAACGCACGATCATCAGCGCGGCATAGACCAGCCCGATATCAGCAAACAGCATCCAGAGTTCCACGTTAGGATCGGCCTGTGCCTGGTCGATAGAGGTCTGCAGAATGTCCGGCAACTGCAGGCCCAGCATCAGGAAAACCATGCCATTGAACACGAACTCCAGCATCTGCCAGACGCTGTTTGCACGCAGGCGCATCGCCAGCGGTGCCTGACGAATAATGCCGGAACGGGTGATGGTCATCCCGGCCGCAACAGCCGCCAGGATGCCTGAGACACCCAGATGTTCAGCAATCAGGTAAGAGGCGAATGGCAGCAGCAGCAGCAGCACGGTCTGGGTCGCCGGATCGTCACCGCTCCAGCGGCTGAGCAGACGCAGGGATTTACCGTAAAGCCAGCAGATCGCCACACCGGCAATCAGGCCGCCAATCGCAACCTTCAGGAATTCAACGCTGGCACCGCCCCAGGTAAACACCATAGTGCCCATGGCGACAGCGACGGCAAACTTCAGCGATACCAGGCCCGATGCATCATTCATCAGGGCTTCACCCTGCACGATCGACATAATCTTCTTGGGAATGCGGCCTTCCCCGACAATGCCGGAGAGCGCCACGGCATCGGTAGGCGACAGCACCGCCGCCAGCGCAAAGGCGGGGATCAGCGGAATACCCGGCACCAGCCAGTAGATCAGATAACCGATGCCGATCACGGTAATCAGCACCAGGGCCAGCGCTAAGCCAATGATCTCACGACCATGATGCAGGAACTCACTGATTGGCGTTTTCCAGCCATCTGCGAACAGCAGTGGCGGAATGAACAGCACCAGAAACAGCTCCGGATCAAAGTCGACATGCAGACCAAATGTTGGCCAGGCCAGCATCGCACCTACGGCGATCTGAACCAGCGGCAACGGGATCTGAAAAGGGAGAATGCGGGCCGCGACGCCAGAGAGCGACACGACCAGCGTCATGATGAGAATAGTAAAAAAGATTTCCATGTTTTCCTTAGGCGTCCTTTCTTTCAAACATTGGTGAAGCGCTAAAGTGTAAAACAAACTGCGGTGAAGATTGTCAGCTACGCGTGCGCCGGGCGGGAAAAAAGTCAAAAATTCCGGACGCGCAGTCGCACGCCCGGATGAACAGTCAGATCGCCCAGCCTCCGGCGTAAAATGCCACCAGCGCAATCGCAATAATCACCGTGCCGGGATTAAGCTTACGCCATTCACCCGCGAAGAGACGCCCCACCACCAGGCTGGCGAAACCGATCATGATGCCGGTCACGATGTTACAGGTGAGCACGATAATCACTGCCGTTAGCAGGCCAGACATCGCATCGACGAAATCATTAAAGTCCACTTTCGCCACGTTACTGAGCATCAGCAGGCCGACATACATCAGTGCAGGCGCAGTCGCGTAAGCCGGAACCAGATAGGCCAGCGGTGACATAAACAGGATGGCAAGGAACAGCAGGCCAACCACAATCGCGGTAAGCCCGGTTTTCCCCCCCGCCGCCGTACCTGCCGCCGATTCGATATAGACCGCCGCCGGTGACGCGCCCACCAGACCCGCAAACAGGCTGCTGACGGAGTCGCTGGTCAGCGCACGACCACCATTGATGATCTGGCCCTGTTTATCCAGCAGACTGGCCTGACCCGCCACGGCGCGGATGGTGCCGGTGGCGTCAAAAACCGCCGTCATCACCAGCGCCAGTACGCTTGGCAGCACCACCGGCTGCATCGCGCCCACAATGTCGAGACTTAACAGCAGCGACTCACCGCTGGCGTCACGCAGGCTTGGCAGCGCAAACAGTCCCTGATAGCTCACCGCCGGGTCAAAGATCAGGCCCAGCAGCGAAATGGCGATAATCGTCAGCAGGATGCCGCCTGGCACCCGACGTTTCTCCAGTCCGATAATCGCGGCCAGCCCCAGCAGCGTCATCATCACCGGAAAAGTGGTGAAGTGACCCAGCGCCACCGGCAGGCCCGGGGCCGGGTTTTTAACGACCAGGCCCACGCCATCAGCGGCTATCAGCAGGAGAAACAGGCCAATCCCGACGCCGGTGCCGTGCGCCACGCCCATCGGCAGATTACGCAGGATCCAGGCACGAATACCGGTCACTGAGATCAGGGTAAACAGCAGGCCCATCAGGAACACCGCGCCCAGCGCTACCGGCACGCTGATATGCTGACCCAGCACCAGACTGAAAGCGGTAAAGGCAGTTAAGGAGATTGCGCAGCCAATCGCCATCGGCAGGTTAGCCCACAGCCCCATAAGGATGGAACCAAAGCTGGCGACCAGACAGGTGGCGACAAACACGGCGGAAGGAGAGAAACCGGCTTTGCCCAGCATCCCCGGGACGACGATAACGGAGTAGACCATCGCCAGGAAGGTAGTGAGTCCGGCCAGAATTTCCTGACGCACGCTGCTGCCGCGCGCCGAGATCGAGAACCAGGCGTCCAGTTTTCCACTGGCCGGGCGTGATTCAGTTGACATAGTTGAGCCTCAAGAATTTTTGTTGTGTGGATCGCACGGCGACCCTCGCTGTCCCTGGAAAAAGCGGCTAAACGGCAACGCTGTCGGGATGAAACCGCCAGGCAAACGTTTACCTTGCCGCAGAGAGTAAGCCGTCAAAAGCGGCCCGATAAAAAGGCATGCGATTATCCGGCCTTTAGCGGCACGTTTTCAACTGTAAGAGGGAGATTCTTCCGCATAAAGATCAGGCGCAAAGCGCCAGCCGACGTCAGTCTGAATGCTGACGCCATGACGTAAAGGCGATTTTCCGTGAGATGCACCGGCGCAGCCGCACTGTGATTCGACGCGCCGATGGAGAGCAGGCGATCAGCCAGGCAGCGAAAGCTCACCGCCCTGCGCGATTGCGCGTTGCCAGGCAGCACGCTGCTGCACCGTCTGCAGCCATTTTTGGGTGGCGGGCATCTGATCGACCCCGGCCCGTTGCGCCAGCGCCAGTAACGGAAAGCTCATCTGAACATCCGCTATCGTGAAACGCTCACCGGCAAACCAGGCGTGAGTCGCCAGATGCTGTTCAATCATCTGACTATGCGGCCTGAGCTGTTTATCCAGGAAAGCCTTCTGCACCCCTTTGCCGAATGCCGCGCCGACCGGACGCAGCAGCCACGGCACCGGCGCTTTTCCCATCTGACCAAAGATTAGCTTCATCACCAGCAGCGGCATCAGTGAACCTTCGGCATAGTGCAGCCAGTAGCGACACTGCAGCCGTGACGCTTCATCACTGACTTTCAGCCGGAACTCATGATCATATTTCTCTTCAAGGTATTCGAGAATGGCACCCGATTCTGCCACCACCCGGTTCCCGTCAGTAATGACCGGCGATTTGCCCAGTGGATGCACTTTTTTCAGCGCCTCCGGGGCCAGCATGGTCGGTTCGCGTTGATAGCGTTTAATCTGGTAAGGCACTTCCAGCTCTTCCAGCAGCCACAGCACCCGATGTGAGCGCGATTTCTCAAGATGGTGAACGGTGATCATCATGATTCCCTGTGTTTTAACCTTTCCCTAGTATAGACGTCACTCCACAGCCGGATGTTTATCGTCCTGTTCCGGGTCAAGCAGTACCGCACCCGAGCCCTGCTGACCCAGCCGGTCGCCGGGATTGCGCAGCGGACAGTCGCGCATCGACAGGCAGCCGCAGCCGATACAGCCATCCAGGTCATTACGCAGGCGGGTCAGGGTTTCAATGCGCTTATCCAGCTCTTCGCGCCAGTGCTGTGTCAGCGCATCCCATTCCGTCGCCGACATGCGCTTGTTGGCCGGAATATGATCGAGACTGTCGCTGACCGTCGCCAGCGGGATGCCGATGCGCTGCGCAATCTTAATAATCGCGACGCGTCGCAGCACATCACGGCTGTATCGCCGCTGATTACCGCTGTTACGGGTGCTGAAGATGAGTCCTTTGGTTTCATAAAAGTGCAATGCCGAGACCGCCACACCGCTGCGGCGCGCCACTTCACCGGGGGTTAAGACCGGTTTTGGATAGTTGCGTTCTTTTTTCATCAGACCCTTTACCTCAAGTTAACTTGAGGAATTATACTCCTTCTCCATCAAAACCCCTAAACTCCCATTACCGCTTATTAAGCACCAGAAGGATGAGGCCATGATGCAAGAAGAGATCATTCATTCCCTGACGGACTGGATTGACCAGAACCTCGATAAGAGCCTGTCGATTGATGAGGTTGCGGCAAAATCGGGCTATTCGAAATGGCACCTGCAGCGTATGTTCCGTTCTGTAACGAAACAGACGCTGGGTGGCTATATTCGTGAGCGCCGTCTGACACTGGCAGCGGAAGCGCTATCGCAGACCCAGCGTCCGGTGTTTGATATTGCGATGCAATATGGCTATGACTCACAGCAGACCTTCTCACGGGTGTTTCGTCGTCAGTTTTCACAGACGCCTACCGCTTACCGCCACACCATGCGCCGCCAGGCGATTCAGCGCCCTCGCCTGCTGAGTTTTGGCTGTAACGATCCGATGAATAGCTTTACCCAGCGCACCACCGGCGAGTGCTGCCCGGTCCGTTAATTCTCCGCTGCGCCCGCACCGGGCGCATCTGCCTGATTTCCCCGCTGTTCTTCTTCTGCTGCTCACGTTTTACTCACTTCAGTACCATACCAGAGTCAAATTTTGTTCAAAATTTAAAATCGGGTGATATAATGTGACCCAAGTCACACTTTGAACCTGGGTTGACGGCGAAAAAGTCCTACCTGACACACTTTTCCGCCGCCGGTGATGTCCGCAGATTGTCAGGAATACTTACTGATATTGAGGTCCAGCCGATGGCTACGTTAACCGCCAGTCTACTTGTTATGCGTTGGGAACTGCTGAGCGCAGTCATGATGTTTTTTGCCAGCACCCTGAAAACCAAACTTCGTCAGGATAGCCGTCACGTGATGGCCTTTATGTGTGGCGGGATTGGTTTAGGCATGACCTGCTGGTTTGTGACCGGTCTGATGGGCATTACCCTGAGTATGGAAAACGTGCATAACTTCGTGGAAATCTCAAAGCACGCCTTTATTGATGCGATGAGCCAGGCGCCTGCTGACTGGCCGATGCCCTGATTTTTGCGCATAAAAAACCCCGCTAAGCGGGGTTTTTTATATTGCTGTGTGAACTTAAATTTTCTTCAACATGGCAGGGATATTAACATCCTGCACTGTAACGCCCGGGCTCTGCGTTCCGCGGCGGTCCTGAATCCACATATCTCCCATCATCTGATTTAAACCCCGATCTAATCCGGTAACCAGTCCTGCACCTGGGGTGAAGGTCAGTTCGCCAAAGTAGATCCGCTCGTCATGGATGTACCAGTCCACACGCACGTAGTCGAAGTCACTGGCCAGCTTTTTGCTCAGTTCGAGCGCATGTTCCAGTGATGGCATAATCGGTGAAACATCCAGACCGGTATCGCGAATCTTGTGATAGGCCTCATTGAGGTTGTTCACGTAGAAATTCATTGACAGCAGCGGCTGGCAGCGGTTGTAGATCACCTGCAGCACATATTCGAACTTGCCATCACGCTTGTTGAACATATGAAACTTGTAATCGATGGGCGCGCTTTTGCCATCACCAATGTACTTCTCAACCAGGATACGTGGCTTGATGTAGCGATAGTGGATTTCACGCGCTTCGTTGGCAAAGTCGGTTTTCAGCCAGCGATAACAGTCATGAATGATCTGCTGCTTGCGCAAAGCGTCCGGCTCTTCCAGCAAAATCTCAACCATGTTGGAAGCGTGGTTCGGCTTGATCACCGTTCCTTTCCAGCAAGGCAGGCTGTTCAGCGTGGTCGGGTCAGTGGTTTCGTGCACCAGCGGGATCAGGTATTCATTACCGATTTTTTCAGCAATAAATTCGCGCACCGAGTACTTATCTGACAGACGACCATAGTTCTGGTAATCGCCGAAGATAAACTTACGGTACAACACCTTCTCGTTGAACACTTTTGGCTGACGCAGATTGGGCAGCTTTCTGAACTTATGGAAGTAGTAGATGCGGTCCTGATAAGCCCAGGGCATCTTCTTGATAAAGTACTGCACACTTCTTCTGAGTTCTTCTTTCAACTTGAGCATATCTGACCTCATTTGTATGTTTTGTAGTTGAGTGAGGAAACCTGAATCTTTTGAATGACGCCGTTTTTAAAGAAGTAATTCATTACGGTCAGGGACAAAAGTTCTGAAAGGAAAACGCTCCACGCGGCCCCCATGATGCCGTGACCCTGGATCAACCACCAGGAGAGCGGCAGACTGATGACCATCAGACAGATGATTTTCCTCAGCAAGTAGTTAAATCCTCCCTCTTTGACCATGTAGCGATACGCTACGGTCCCCATTGCCGAAAAGCTGGTCGCTATCGACAGCAACGTAATGAGACTTCCTGACTGTGTGTATTCCGAACCGTACAACGCGATGATGATCTGCTCGCCGTACAGCGAAATGATGAGCAGCATCAGCAATGAAACAGCCATAACGTAGCCATTGAGCCGGGCAGCCAGCTTAATGGCGACCTCGCCGCGCTCCCTGAATATTTCAGTGAAGCAGGAGGTGATAAGCGCAACCGGGATAAAAATCCAGGAGGCAGAAATGGTATTCGCCGCCGCAAACAGACCGAGGTCGCGCGCGGGAGCCGTGCCTGCCAGAAACATCTGCGCGGCTTTGACCTGTACTGAGATAAAGATGCTGGAGATTGCCAGCGGCAGACCGGCATACATCAGATAACGCAGGTAAGCGGTGCGCTTTTCGCGCGGTGGCATCTGATCCTGATGGTCCTGATAGAAGTTGTGACGCTTGATCAGGTAAGGCACCAGCGTCACCGCAACAATCGACAGCGTCAGCCAGAGCGGATTAAGACGCAGCCAGGCGACGGTAAAGCTGATGCCGAAACTCAGCAGCATCCCCACAGCGTTAGCGATGGTGTTAAGACGCGAAGCAAGACGTGCGTTGTTATAAACGCTGAACGTGTCCTGGGTGACAAAAACCGAGGCAACAAATGAGGCCAGTGCAAACGCCAGGAAATTTTCCTGCATGTTGTACCAGACCCAAATTAAGACTGGCACCGAAGTGACCAGCAATAACACCATCCGCAGCGTCCGGGCGATGGTCATCAGGCGCAGGCCTTTTGACGCATTTTTGCTCACGCGCTTAAACAAAATGGTTTCGGTGCCAAAGATCGCAACGGTTTGCACCATCGCAAATAGTGAGGTTGAAAACGCCATCTGGCCAAACACCGTTGGACCAAAGGATTTCGCCACGTAAGACGTCACAAAAATGACGCCAAAAACGGAGATGATCTTCTCAGACATCATCCAGGCGGCATTAGACATTACGCTCAATTTCATCGACTCTTCCTTAGTATTACTCAACTACAACCGCTTCGGTACAACATCCCTGTAACGAATTAATAAGCGCGCAGTGGGCCTGGCGAAAATGTAAGACTTCAGACTAAGCTGGTCCGAAAATTGAGATGTAAATCATGATCCGGTGAGTGAATTCAGGATAATTCTTATTATAAATGGCGCGAATCACTTCAAATGGAAACGATTTCAGGCTGAAAATAAAACAACCTTAAAGAGCCATACCGGCATATTAATCAAGTCGGCGAGGCTAAATATCCAGTGTACGTTGAATTTTTTCGTATTTTGGATGCGATGAATTTATAACAAAAATCCCCCTCCAGGAAGGCACGCCCTGCGGATAAGAATAAAATAAGATTTATCCCATGATGATATTTCTTCTAAATATCTTAATTTAGGCTTCGCAATTCAATTCGCGCACTTTAATACTGCCTTAATAAAATCTTACAGTGCCAGAAATTATTAAAGTCATTCTCATCCATTAATCGATAAGAAAGGTAAGAGCATTTATGAGAAAGTCACGATACAGCGAAGATCAAATCACAAATGCCATTAAAGCTTCTGAATCGGGCGTGAAAGTCAGAGAGATTTGTGAAGAGCTAGGCATCTCTGAAGCCACGTTCTATAGCTGGAAGAAGAAGTTTTCTGGGTTGTCTTCGGAAGAAGGCAGAAAAATCAAGGGGCTGGAAGAAAAACTGCAGAATGTCACACGTGAACTGCAGTTGCTCAACTCGGACAAAGAGATGCTGCAGAGCGTTCTGAAGCACTTCTTTACCACCAATGAAAAACGTCAGGCGGTGGATTTCCTGCAAAGCACCTTCGACATTGGCACCCGTCGCAGCTGCCGCTTATTAGATATCAGCCGCAGCGTATACCATTATCCGTCAGGCACGGAGAATCGCTAACCCTAATGCTACCGCGCTCTTTAGACTTAACGCTGAGATTTGTTCTTACCAGAAGAGATGAAGATCATTTAACAGGACAATTGCGGCACCCTTTTCCGCTCCATTTATAACTAATGAATGGCTTCACGGCTAAGCTTCTTTTTTTGCGGTAAAATTGATTCACAACAGCAAAAGTCTCGCATTCTACGCCTTATCTTCCCTTCCCAATCTCGTTAACGCGGGATTGGGCCCTCCCTTTCTTTAGTTTAGCCCTGCTAATCGTCGGAACTAAATCACCTCAATATCATTAAGCGGCCTTAAAGATCGAACAGAAATGAATCGCACTCTTTTTAAGTTAATGCTGGACCTAACTCAAATTTTACGGTTTCGCTTTAATTCCCGGCGATGGGCTTATGGGTTAACTTACTCCAGGATTAATCCGGGTTAAATAGTTTATTGCTCCTTATCACTAACGTTATGGGTCTATCTTTTTGCTCTCTTCATTGCGCATCATTGATGCCAGAGATTAATCTTTAATTAATAACGCAGCGGCGGAGTTTTCTTACTCATTTATCACTGAGTGAAGTTAATAGTGGTTTTTGATCACCTTTTCTCAGGTCCATAGCGCAATAAAAAGCGGCAGATAAAAGCGTAACGTCCATAATGCTGCGCTATTTTTCCTGATTAATGACCGATATCTGAACGATACACGGCTGCCGGCGCGGAAACAGGCAATCGCCGGGGGGTAAAAAGAGCCGTTTTTTTACTGACAGTGGTGGGATAAATGCAGTTATCGGGGGATGCCGGACGATGGCGCGGAACCATGAAATCGATTTCGCGGTATAAATCTGCCGGAGAGCGAGCAAATCGGGATAGGGTTTAATCTTAAAAAGCCGCGCGACATCGGGTCCGCACGGCAAAGGTATTCTGGCGAGTTTTACGTTTTACTCTTTAACCGCAACAACCAGCGGTTGCGGTTTGATGCGCATTGCCCGGATTACGCCTGCCATCAGACAAACAATGCCCACCAGCGTAAGCGTCGGCGGCCAGCTTTGATACCAGAGAAAAGTCCACAACAGGCCAAAGAGTATCTCGAAAACAATCAGTGGCCCCATCAGTACGGTGGGCAGACGCTGGCTGGCAGCATTCCAGCATAAGGTGCCCAGCCAGGAACAGAGCAGACCGATCGCCAGCATCAGGGCGATAAACACCCCAGGGCGCGGCCCAAACGGCAGTGAGAAATCAGGCTGTTGCCAGGCGAGCTGCACGCTGACCAGCACATACATGATCAGCGCCATTGGCAGCGTCACCAGCCCCTGCGCGGTGGCCCAGGTCGAGGGCCGCAGTTCGGGATGGGTACGCAGCCAGCGGGCATTGCGCAGCGGATACCAGGTCCAGCAGACCACGGCCAGCATTGCCAGCACAATGCCGGTCAGATAACGGCTGAGATCCAGCGTGCTGCCCTGGCTCTGAAGCTCTGCCGCGTTCACGCAGAGTAATCCAGCGGCCATCATGACCAGCGCCGGAAACAGCCGTCGCCACGGCAGCCGTCCTTCAAGATGGCCATAACAGAGATTCGCCGTAATGGCGATCACCACCGGCAGCGTGCCGATAATCATGGTGGAGACCGGCGCGCCGGTGCGCTGAATGGCGTTTGCCAGAAACGCATAGTAGAAGAGATTCCCCACCAGCGAGAGCTTCACGGCTTCGAGCCAGTCAGCCCGGGACAGCTGACGCAGGCGACGACGACCGTGCCAGGCCAGCGGTAGCGCAATCAGCCCAAACGCCACATAACGTCCCGCTGACTGCAACGCGCCAGGATAGTCGGGCACCAGCAGCGGCCCGACAAAGATCAGCCCCCACATCAGCCCGGCGGTGACGGCAAACATGACACCCGCAAACATGATTTCTTCCTTCTCTATCGCTTTTTTGTGCAGTGTGGCGGGTTCGGGCGCGGAAGGCTTGTAGCAGATTGCGGTTCTGTCAGGGCTGACGCACCTGTTTTTGATAGCGGCCCGGCGTGATGCCATAACGGTTTGCAAAGGCGCGGGTGAGATGGGCCTGATCGGTTAACCCGACTGCCGCCGCGACGCTGGCGGCCGCTTCCCCCTGCGCCAGCCTTTGCTTGGCGTCGTAAAGCCGGAAAGCCATCAGCATCTGATGCGGCGTCACGTGATAGTGCTGGCGAAAAGCGCGCAAGAAGTGCCACGGAGACAGTGAAGCCAGCGCCGCCAGCTCCTCCAGCCGCACCGGTTCTGCGAGGTTAGCGCGCAAAAAATCCTTTACCTGATCAAAACGATGCCGTGCATCAGGTCTGCCCTGTGAGGACATATGCGCCAGCGGCCGGATGTGCAGCAGCAGCTCAGCAATCAGACTCTGGCGTGCCAGTTCTGACTCCGCTTGCCAGAGTGCGGCAAGCAGGCGCGAAAGCGGCTGCGCCACGCGCGGATCGGTCAGCAGCGCCTCGTTAAACCACCAGCCACGGTCGCCGGTCAGTTCATCCATCAGCTGCGGCTGAATATAAATCATCTGGTAGCGCCAGCCCTCCTCGCATGCTGATTCACCGGTGTGCAGCTCATCCGGGTTCATCATGACCAGCGAGTTCTCTGGCGCAGTATATTCGGTGCCGCGATAGCGAAAACGCTGTGCGCCCGCTTCAATGGTGCCGATGCCAAAGGCTTCGTGGGTATGGGGTTCAAAGGCGTAGCGGGAGATGTGGGCCTGATAGAGTTCCACACCGGGCAGCCCGGCGAGTTGCCGGAACCGGGCGCGATCTTTCTCACAGGGGAAACTTGCCGGAACACCGTCCACTTCTCTCTCCTTATTTGACCAGTCTGTTTAGCATGCCTGTGACCGGGGCTGAAATGCAAAAGATTGCTATCCGTAATGCCACAGGTAACACTGATTTTTTCAGACGGATGGGGTTAAGCATGGCACAGCGTGTGGTCGTCGTTATTGATATGCAGAATGGGGTCTTCAGCTCACCACGTTTCGACCAGGCGGGACGGGTGGCGCAGATTAACCGGCTGACTGAGCGCGCCGATATCACCCTCTTTATTCAGCATCGCGAAGGCGCGATGTGCGAGGGGAATGAGGCGTTTGATCTGCTGCCGGAACTGGTTCAGCCTGCTGGCGCACACTACGTGACCAAAACGGCCTGCGACAGCTTCTGGCAGACTGAGCTGGCCGCACTGTTGAAGACGCTGGCGGTGGCGGAATTTGTGGTGTGCGGTTGTGCGACTGATTACTGCCTGGATACCACCATAAAAGTCGGGGCCAGTGCGGGCTATGCCATTATCGTGGCTGCTGATGCACACACCACCGCCGATCGCCGCTGGGTCAGCGCTGAAGCACTCATTAACCAGCACAATGAGGTGTGGGCCTCACTGCTGATACCGGGCAATGTGCCGCGCGTGCTGAGCACGGAGACGATTCTGGCGGAATGGTCGTAGCTGGCCGCCAGATAGCGCGCATAAAAAAGCCCGCATAAGCGGGCTTTTTTGCAGTGTCCATCCAGCGGGATCAGAACGGAATATCGTCGTCGAAATCCATTGGAGGTTCGTTGTTGTTGCTGGCCGGTGCGCTCTGTGGCTGCTGCGGACGAGACTGCGCGCCGCCACTGAACTGGTTGTTGTTGCCCTGCGGCTGCTGCGGCTGACCCCAGCCATTGTTGTTGCCACCACCCTGCGCGCCGCCACCTGCTGGCGCACCGGCATTACCGCCCTGCTGACGGCCACCCAGCATCTGCATGGTGCCGCCTACGTTAACCACGACTTCGGTGGTGTAACGTTCCTGGCCGCCCTGATCCTGCCATTTGCGGGTACGCAGCTGGCCTTCAATGTAGACCTGTGAACCTTTACGCAGATATTCACCCGCGACTTCAGCCAGTTTGCCGAACAGCACTACACGGTGCCATTCAGTAATCTCTTTATTTTCACCGGTCTGCTTGTCGCGCCAGCTTTCCGACGTAGCCAGCGTAATGTTGGCAACCGCGCCACCATTTGGCATGTAACGTACTTCCGGATCCTGACCCAGATTCCCGACAAGAATCACTTTGTTAACGCCACGACTGGCCATGTTGCTGTCTCCCGATGAGTTAATTCATACAGTCTAATCGATCAATTCTAACACGTCCTGCGGACGGTTTCCCACTTTCGAGCGGGGTTCCAGTTTTAATCCCCTTCCACTTACCTGCCAGAGAGTACTGGATATATATTCAGTCTATTTTTTGTGCCATAATGACTCGTTTATTCTGGCCGTGTCGGCAAGGCACGGTGAGTGCAGCTAATCCGGGAAAGGTGAATGGATAAGATCGAAGTTCGTGGTGCCCGCACCCATAATTTGAAAAACATCAACCTGACTATCCCACGCGACAAACTCATTGTGGTAACCGGCCTGTCAGGTTCGGGTAAATCCTCACTGGCGTTTGATACGCTGTATGCGGAAGGTCAGCGCCGCTATGTGGAGTCGCTCTCTGCGTATGCGCGCCAGTTTCTTTCGTTAATGGAGAAGCCGGACGTCGATCATATCGAAGGTTTGTCGCCCGCCATTTCCATTGAACAGAAATCCACCTCGCACAACCCACGCTCAACAGTGGGCACCATCACCGAGATTCATGACTATCTGCGTCTGCTGTTTGCCCGCGTAGGCGAACCGCGCTGCCCGGATCATGATGTGCCGCTGGCGGCACAGACCGTGAGCCAGATGGTGGATCAGGTGCTTTCCCAGCCAGAAGGCCGTCGCCTGATGCTGCTGGCACCGGTGGTGAAAGATCGTAAAGGTGAGCACACCAAAACGCTGGAGAATCTGGCGACGCAGGGCTACATCCGCGCGCGTATTGATGGCGAAGTGTGTGACCTCTCCGATCCGCCAAAGCTTGAGCTGCAGAAGAAGCACACCATTGAAGTCGTCATTGACCGCTTCAAAGTGCGTGAAGACCTGGCAACCCGTCTGGCAGAATCGTTTGAAACCACGCTGGAGCTTTCCGGCGGGACGGCCATTGTGGCAGATATGGATGACAGCGACGCAGAAGAGCTGCTTTTCTCGGCTAACTTCGCCTGCCCGGTCTGTGGTTACAGCATGAGCGAGCTGGAGCCGCGTCTGTTCTCGTTCAACAACCCGGCGGGTGCCTGTCCAACCTGTGACGGCCTGGGCGTACAGCAATATTTCGATCCTGACCGCGTGGTGCAGAATCCTGAACTTTCGCTGGCCGGCGGCGCTATCCGTGGCTGGGATCGCCGCAATTTTTACTATTTCCAGATGCTGCGTTCGCTGGCGGACCACCTCAATTTTGATATTGAAGCGTCGTTCGGCAGTCTGCCGGACAACGTGCAGAAAGTGATTCTGTACGGGTCAGGTAAAGAGAGCATCGAATTTAAGTACATCAACGATCGCGGTGACACCTCCGTGCGCCGTCATCCGTTCGAAGGCGTGCTCAATAATATGGAGCGCCGCTACAAAGAGACCGAATCTTCGGCAGTACGCGAAGAACTGGCGAAATTTATCAGCAACCGCGCCTGCGCCAGCTGTGAAGGCACGCGTCTGCGTCGTGAAGCGCGCCACGTCTTTGTCGAGAACACCACGCTGCCGACCATCTCTGAAATGAGTATCGGTCATGCCATGTCCTTCTTTGAAAACCTGAAACTCAGTGGCCAGCGTGCGCAGATCGCCGAGAAAGTATTGAAAGAGATTGGCGACCGCCTGAGCTTCCTGGTCAACGTCGGCCTGAACTATCTCTCGATGTCACGTTCCGCAGAAACCCTTTCCGGCGGTGAAGCACAGCGTATCCGTCTGGCCAGCCAGATCGGCGCGGGTCTGGTCGGCGTGATGTACGTCCTGGATGAGCCTTCTATTGGCCTGCATCAGCGTGACAACGAACGACTGCTCGGCACCCTGATTCATCTGCGCGATCTCGGTAACACGGTGATCGTGGTTGAGCACGATGAAGATGCGATTCGTGCCGCTGACCATGTGATCGACATCGGTCCGGGTGCGGGTGTACACGGCGGCCAGGTCGTCGCGGAAGGCACTGTTGATGAGATCATGGCGCAGGAGGCGTCTCTTACCGGGCAGTTCCTGAGCGGCAAGCGCGGTATTGCAGTGCCGGAGGAGCGCGTCAAAGGGGACCCGGCCAAAGTGCTGAAGATTACCGGCGCACGCGGCAACAACCTCAAAGATGTCACGCTGACGCTGCCGGTCGGGCTGTTCACCTGTATTACCGGTGTTTCCGGCTCGGGAAAATCGACCCTGATCAACGATACGCTGTTCCCGATTGCCCAGCGGGCGCTGAACGGTGCCACCATCGCTGAACCGGCACCTTACCGTGACGTGGCGGGACTGGAGCATTTCGACAAAGTGATCGACATCGACCAGAGCCCGATTGGTCGTACACCGCGCTCCAACCCGGCGACCTACACCGGCATTTTCACGCCGGTGCGTGAGCTCTTTGCTGGCGTGCCGGAAGCCCGTTCGCGGGGTTACAATCCGGGACGCTTCAGCTTCAACGTGCGGGGCGGACGCTGTGAAGCCTGTCAGGGCGATGGCGTGCTGAAAGTCGAAATGCACTTCCTGCCGGACATCTATGTGCCGTGCGATCAGTGCAAAGGCAAACGCTATAACCGTGAAACGCTGGAAGTGAAGTACAAAGGCAAGAGCATTCACGAAGTGCTGGAGATGACCATTGAAGAAGCCCGTGAGTTCTTCGATGCCGTGCCCGCGCTGGCGCGCAAGTTGCAGACGCTGATGGATGTGGGTCTTTCCTATATCCGCCTCGGTCAGTCCGCCACAACCCTTTCCGGCGGTGAAGCCCAGCGTGTGAAGCTGGCGCGTGAGCTGTCGAAGCGTGGCACCGGACAGACGCTCTACATTCTGGATGAGCCCACCACCGGCCTGCACTTTGCCGATATCCAGCAGCTGCTGGAAGTCCTGCATCAGCTGCGCGATCAGGGCAACACCATCGTGGTCATCGAACACAACCTCGACGTGGTCAAAACGGCAGACTGGATTGTCGATCTCGGCCCGGAAGGCGGCAGTGGCGGCGGTGAAATCCTTGTTGCCGGGACGCCAGAAACCGTGGCGGAGTGTGAGAAATCGCATACCGCACGCTTCCTGAAGCCGCTGTTACAGAAGTAACGCTTTCAGGCCCGCCGCGTGCGGGCCTTTTTTTATCCTCTGCCGATTCAGCCAGAAAAATGCAGAATCAGGCAAGATTCAGACATGTATAGGCATATACGCATTTCCCCGCGCTGACTATTCTTAAGCGGTTCCTCTTTGGCACGCCCCTGGCGTCGCCCTGTTCTGGCAGCACATCAACCCTGCTGCACATCATCGAAAAACACGCACGACACATCGAAACTGGAGACACCATGAATATTACGCATGCGTATGCTGCTCAGGATGCAAAATCCAAACTGGCACCGTTCGATTTTACGCCGCGTGAGCTGCGCGCCCATGACGTTCAGCTTGAGGTGCTGTTCTGTGGCGTTTGCCACTCAGACCTGCATCAGGCACGTAATGAGTGGAAAAACACCGTTTTCCCCGTTGTGCCGGGTCATGAAATTGTGGGTCGCGTGACCGCTGTGGGTCCGCAGACGCAGAAATACAAGGTCGGCGATCTGGTCGGTGTGGGCTGCATGGTCGACTCCTGCCGCAGCTGTCCGAGCTGTCAGCAGGGCCTGGAGCAGTATTGCGAAAACGGCTTTGTCGGCACCTATAACGGTGAAGATCGCGAAACCGGTGCCATCACTTACGGCGGGTATTCAACGTCAATGGTAGTAGATGAGAGCTTTGTGCTGCGCATCCCGGAGAATCTGGAGCTGGCGGGCGTGGCACCACTGCTGTGCGCCGGTATCACCACCTATTCACCGCTGCGTCACTGGAATGTCGGTCCCGGCAAAAAAGTGGGGATCGTAGGCTTAGGCGGCCTGGGCCATATGGGTGTGAAGATTGCCCATGCCATGGGCGCACATGTGGTGCTGTTCACGACCTCGCCATCCAAAATTGAAGATGGCAAACGTCTCGGTGCCGATGAAGTCGTCATCTCCAAAGACCCGGAGCAGATGGCACAGCACGCTAACAGCTTTGACTTCATCCTGAACACCGTGGCGGCTCAGCACGATCTCAACCCGTTTATCACCCTGCTGAAGCTGGATGGCAACATGACGCTGGTGGGTGCTCCGGAGCACGATCACCCGGCACCGCAGGTCTTTAACCTGATCTTCAAACGCCGCAGCATCGCCGGGTCACTGATTGGCGGCATCGCGGAAACCCAGGAGATGCTCGATTTCTGTGGCGAGCACGGCATTACGTCAGACATTGAGCTGATCGCGATGGATCAGATCAACGAAGCCTATGAGCGCATGCTGAAAAGCGATGTGAAATACCGCTTTGTTATCGATATCAACACGCTGCGCAAGCAATCTGCCGCGTAACCTGTCAGGCCGCACACCCTCTTGCTCAGGCAAGAGGGTTTTTATTGCCCGTTAACGGGCAGTGGCTGCCTGCTGAAATGAGGCATCGACCAGATAGTAGATCTGTGAGTCTTTCAGCGAACCGTCCAGAAACAGCGTGCTCCAGTGAGACTTATTCAGATGCTCGCTGGGAATGATGTCGCTGTGCTCTTCGCGCAGTAATTCTGCCAGCGCGGGCGTCGATTTCAGCGAGACCGCAGGCCGCCCTTTTGCTTCATGCACCATCGCAAACAGCACCCCGTTGCTTTTAATCTGCGTGGCCTTCCAGTCATTGTGGACGCTCTGCTCCGCGCCAGGCTTGCTCATGCAATAGGTCAGTAAATCTGAGTTATTCATTACACTTCCCCTTGTAAAGTGGCGACAATTCGCCTGGCACCGCCATCAATGCGATGCTCGCCCAGCCAGATACCCTGCCAGGTGCCCAGCACCAGACGTCCCCGCTGAACAGGTAATAACAGCGAAACCCCCAGGGTCGATGACTTGATGTGTGCCGGCATATCATCACGCCCTTCATAGTCGTGCTGATAAGGCGCATTCTCCGGCACGTGCCGCATGAAATGCTGCTCCATGTCGCTGCGCACTGTCGGGTCGCAGTTCTCATTTAAGGTTAACGACGCCGAGGTGTGCTGTAACAGCAGATGCAGCAGTCCGGTTTTGATATCACGCAGTCCGGAGAGTGAATTGACGATCTCATCGGTGACCAGATGAAACCCGCGTGACCTCGCGCTCAGCGTAATAGTTTGTTGATGCCACATAGCTTATTCCTGAAACGGTTATCCCGTTTAAGTGTGCAGCAAGTCGCCGAAAGGTAAACCCTGACCCATAAAAAAACCGCCAGAGAAAACGCTGGCGGTTTTATTTACAGCCTGACTGCGGTTACATCACGGCGGCAAAGGCTTCCGCAACCTGATGCACGTTTTTGCTGTTCAGACCGGCCACGCACATGCGGCCGCTGCCCACCAGGTAGATGCCGAATTCATTACGCAGACGATCGACCTGCTGCGCACTCAGGCCGGTGTAACTGAACATGCCGCGCTGCTTCAGCAGGTAGTCGAAGTTTTTACCTGGCAGAGCGGTGCTCAGCACGTCCACCAGCGACTGGCGCATCGCGAGAATGCGCAGACGCATCGCTTCCACTTCAGCCAGCCAGCTGGCTTTCAGCGCCTCATCGTTGAGGACGCGTGCAACAACCTGCGCACCGAAATTCGGCGGGCTGGAGTAGTTGCGGCGAACGGTGGCTTTTAACTGGCCCAGCACACGTGCTGACTCTTCGGCGCTGTCGCAGACGATTGAGAGCCCGCCCACGCGCTCGCCATAGAGCGAGAAGATTTTGGAGAAAGAGTTGCTGACCAACGCGGGCAGACCCGCCGCTGCGACCGCGCGCAGCGCATAGGCATCCTGCTGCATACCGGCACCAAAGCCCTGATAGGCGATGTCCAGGAAAGGAATCAGCTGCTGCGCTTTCAGCACCTCAACAGTCTGATCCCACTGCGCATCGGTCAGGTCCGCGCCGGTCGGGTTATGACAGCAGGGATGCAGCAACACGATGCTCTGCGCAGGCAGGGTTTTCAGGGTGCTGATAAAGGTATCAAACCGCACACCGTGGGTTTCTGCGTCATACCAGGGGTAAGTATTGACCTCAAAACCTGCGCCATTAAAAATCGCGACGTGGTTTTCCCAGGTCGGATCGCTGACCCAGACAGCAGACTGCGGGAAGTAGCGCTTGAGGAAATCCGCGCCCACTTTCAGCGCGCCTGAGCCACCCAGCGTCTGAATCGAGGCGATGCGGCCCGCGTTTAACACCGGATGGTCGGCACCAAACAGCAGCGGTGCAATGGCACTACGGTAGCTGTTCAGCCCTTCCATTGGCAGATAGAGCGATGCCTGATGCGGCTCAGCATAAATCTGCTCTTCAGCCGCCGCGACGGCCTTCAGCTGCGGGATAATGTTCTGCTCGTCGTAGTAAAGCCCGATGCTCAGGTTAACTTTGTGTTCGCGTGGGTCTTGTTTAAAGGCTTCCATCAACGACAGAATCGGATCGCCAGCGTAGGCATCAACGTTTTGAAACACGGTGTAGGTCTCCATGATTGGTCCAGAGGTAAAGCGGTTTAAACCCGATAGCGTCCCGGACGGTGGTTCATTGCAATAATCAGGTTCAGGATCACCGCACCCGCAATCGACGCGAGCAGGATGGGGCCACTCACCACAAACAGTGACGCCAGCACGACGCAGGTATCCACTGCCATTTGCAGTTTCCCTGCGCGGATCCCAAAGCGATCCTGTAGCCACAGCGCCAGAATATTGATGCCGCCCAGGCTCGCCTTATGACGAAATAACACTATAAACCCGATTCCCATGATGACGTTACCGAACAGTGTCGCATAAAACGGGTTGAGGTCAGAAAAGTGGACAAACAGCGGGTGCAGCTGGGTAAACAGCGACACCAGCCCGACGGCGCAGAAGGTTTTCAGGGTAAATTCCCAGCCCATGCGTTTTACCGCCAGCCAGTAAAAAGGGATGTTGATCAGGAAGAACGCGCTGCCAAAAGAGAGCGGCGAGAGATAGCTAATCAGAAAGGCGATACCGGCGGTACTGCCGGTCAGCGCACCGGCCTGTTTCAGCATAATAACGCCAAACGAGACCATCAGGGTGCCGAGCACCATCGCCAGCGCATCTTCAATGCGCGAATGCGGGACGCGGGTGGGTTCTGCGATGTTATCCATGGAGGTATTCTCAGTGCAAATGATGCGGTTGAAATGCAAAAAACGCACCATCGTTATAGCCCTGGACGCCTGTAAATCGGGGTCCAGCGATATCCCGTTGATATTTAAGTCACTTCTCAACGCAACGTTGTGCATAAATTCCGGCTGGCACCGTCAGACTATGCGTTAAAACTCGTTGCGATGCGCGTTGTTTGCATGAACTGCCGCAAGTGTGCACCAAAACCGCACAGCACGCACCTTTTTAGCGCGTCTTCTGCTCAGGAATCATCATCAGCCCGTTCTCTTTCATGCGTCCCAGCACGACAGAGGTTTTCACATGGGAAACGCTCTGATGGCCCGCGACCAGCTGGCTGATTAACGCACTGAGGGAATTGAGATCGGCCACCGCCACTTTGAGGAGATAGTCAGCGTCGCCAGTGGTTTTATAGGCATCCACGATCGCCTGCTCCTGCTCCACCATCCGGTGAAAGCTTTCAACATATTCGGCGGTGTGGTTGATTAAGCGCACCTCAATTAACCCCACCATGCCAAGCCCGATGGCATCGGGTGACAGCCGGGCGTGATACCCCAGGATGAGATTAGCCTGTTCCAGATTGATACGGCGGCGGGAACATTGAGAGGCAGAAAGGCCGACCAGATCGCTGAGTTCCTGATTGGTCAGACGGCCATTAGATTGTAATAAAGTCAGGATTTTAAGGTCGTAATCGTCTACGTGAGTCATTCCGTTTCCACAGCGTTATAGGCGTCGCTTTGTTACAGATAACCCGATAACCCGAGAGGTTGTCCAACACTATTTTCTGATGATGGGGGCTGTCATGCACAGATCGTGCATGACAGCACAAAGCGGAGATTATTCGTCGTCGTATTGCGGGCCAGCGTAGTTATCGAAGCGTGACCACTGGCCGTTAAAGGTCAGCCGCACCGTACCGATTGGGCCGTTACGCTGTTTACCCAGGATGATCTCGGCGATCCCTTTGAGATCGCTGTTTTCGTGGTAAACCTCATCGCGATAGATAAACATGATCAAATCCGCATCCTGCTCGATCGAGCCCGATTCACGCAGATCCGAGTTGACCGGCCGTTTATCCGCGCGCTGCTCCAGTGAGCGGTTAAGCTGCGACAGCGCCACCACCGGCACATTCAGCTCTTTAGCCAGCGCTTTCAGCGAGCGGGAAATTTCAGCAATTTCCAGCGTACGGTTGTCCGACAGCGATGGCACGCGCATCAGCTGAAGGTAGTCGATCATGATCAGGCTTAAGCCACCGTTTTCACGGTAGATGCGTCGGGCGCGAGAACGCACTTCCGTGGGCGTCAGGCCAGAAGAGTCATCAATGTACATGTTCTTCTTCTCCAGCAGGATGCCCATGGTGCCGGAGATACGCGCCCAGTCTTCATCATCCAGCTGCCCGGTTCGGATGCGGGTCTGATCGACGCGGGAAAGTGACGCCAGCATACGCATCATGATCTGCTCGCTGGGCATCTCCAGACTGAAGATCAGCACCGGTTTTTCCTGCAGCATGGCAGCGTTTTCGCACAGGTTCATCGCAAAGGTGGTTTTACCCATCGACGGACGTGCGGCGATAATAATCAGGTCAGAGCCCTGCAGGCCTGCGGTCTTTTTATTGAGATCCTGATAGCCGGTGTCCACGCCGGTGACACCATCGTGCGGTGTCTGATAGAGCGATTCGATGCGGGAGACGGTAGACTCCAGAATCTGCGCGATGTTTTTCGGGCCCGCATCTTTATCTGCACGTGCTTCCGCAATTTTAAAGACGTTAGACTCGGCGAAATCGAGCAACTCTTCGCTGTTACGCCCCTGCGGATCGTAACCGGCATCGGCAATCTGGTTGGCTACGGCGATCATCTCACGCACAACGGCACGTTCGCGTACGATGTCGGCATAAGCGCCGATGTTTGCCGCGCTCGGGGTGTTTTTCGCCAGTTCAGCCAGATAGGCGAAGCCGCCTGCCATCTCCAGTTCGCCTCGGGTTTCCAGCGATTCAGAGAGCGTTATCAGGTCAATGGGCTTGCTGTTTTCAAGCAGCCGCTGCATCTCTGAAAAAATCAGCCGGTGTGAGCGGTTGAAAAAGTCATTCGCGACGACGCGCTCAGAGACGTTGTCCCAGCGCTCATTATCCAGCATTAACCCACCGAGCACCGACTGCTCCGCTTCCAGCGAATGCGGGGGCATTTTCACGCCTGCGAGCTGGCGATCCTGCGTTTCGTTCGATTTGTTGGTGGGTTTATTTCCTGCCATAGTGAATGCATTACCGATCTTCTGTGGGGACGCGCAAGTATACCTTAGTTGGGGTGCGTGCCTCACCTTCATGATGAAACAATCACAGGAGTCAGAATGGCAAAGCGTATTCAGTTCAGCGCACATGGCGGGCCGGACGTTTTAGAATGGACGGATTTTGAGCCTGCTGACCCGGCTGAACATGAAGTGCAGGTTGAACATCGCGCTATCGGGATCAACTACATCGATACCTATGTTCGCAGCGGGCTCTATCCGGTTGCCGCTTTTCCCTCTGGCTTGGGGACGGAGGCCGCAGGTGTGGTGTCGCGGGTTGGCCGTGGTGTGACCCTGTTTAAACCTGGCGATCGCGTGGTCTACTGTCTGGCGTCCATGGGTGCCTACAGTGAGGTGCACAACGTGGCGGAAGATCGCCTGATGCATCTTCCGGAGGCGATCAGCTTTGAGCAGGGTGCCGCCAGCTATCTGAAAGGCCTGACCACACAATATCTGCTGCGTCAGACCTATAAAATCAGCGCCGGAGAGACTTTCCTGTTTCATGCTGCCGCAGGTGGCGTCGGGTTAATTGCCTGTCAGTGGGCAAAAGCGCTGGGTGCGCATTTGATCGGCACAGTCGGTTCAGCGGAAAAGGCCAGAATGGCGGAAAAAGCCGGTGCCTGGGCAACCATTAACTATCGCGAAGAGAACATTGCGCAGCGTGTCAGCGAACTGACTGAAGGTAAAAAAGTGGGCGTGGTGTATGACTCCGTGGGTAAGGATACCTGGGAAGCGTCGCTGGATTCGCTGCGCCGCCACGGCCTGATGGTCAGTTTTGGTAATGCGTCGGGTCCGGTGACCGGCATCGATCTTGGCATTCTGAATAAAAAAGGCTCGCTGTTTGTGACCCGTCCTTCCCTGTTTGGCTATATCACCAATCGCCAGGAGCTGGACACCGCCAGTGCCGAGCTCTTCTCGCTGCTGGCGAGCGGCGCGATTAACGTTGAGGTGCCAGAGCAGCAGAAGTTTGCGCTGAAAGAGGCCACTAAGGCGCATCAGATGCTGGAGAGCCGCGCCACGCAGGGATCCTGTCTGTTAATCCCGTGATAGCCGGCAATAAAAAGGGCTTCCCGTGGGAAGCCCTCTTCTGTTTTTTATTTTTTGTTCGCGCTGGTGTAGGGACAGCGGCGATGAATTCATGTCGAGTCGATGGCACGTCGATTTGACGACAGGCATCCTGCCAGAAAACATAAGTAAAAAATATGTTTAATTGCAGATCGGTGCCGGTCAATCTCTCACACTGTGATCGTTACCGCATTTAGCGCCAGCTTTTGCGGTCTAACCTGTTGAT
The DNA here is from genome assembly GCF_029844725.1 of Pantoea sp. GD03673. Taxonomy (GTDB): domain Bacteria; phylum Pseudomonadota; class Gammaproteobacteria; order Enterobacterales; family Enterobacteriaceae; genus Pantoea. The sequence goes on along the minus strand of NZ_JAOCKJ010000005.1, from coordinate 39,215 downwards.
CTTACGTCTCAGCTTACGACGCGCCCGCGCATCGCTATCGCCAAAAAAGGCACGATGCAGCCACACCGCAATCACCGCCAGCACCAGCCACGGCAACACTTTGATAACAAGTGCAAACAGTCCACCGACAAACATTACGATGGTTGCGACCACCAGTGCCGCCAGCACGCCCAGCAGCGACACGCCGGTCAGCAACAGCATCAGAAAAAAACCTGCTACGAATAAAATTTCCACCTCGGCACTCCTTTTTAATCTCACTGTGAGAGCTATTACAAAAAGCGTGCCAACCGTTAACACATTGATTTTAATGAAGTAAAGTTCAAAAAAGCCGCAGCAACCTGGTGAGAAAAACCACATTGTGGCGTAAAAAAAACCAGCTCTGAAAGCTGGTTTCTGTCGTTCAGGTCTGGGATCAGACTTCCTGCGGGATCTTATCGGCTACCAGCGCCAGCGCGGCTTCCAGCACACGGACATCAGCACCGGGTTTGTGGGCGTTTTCACTCAGGTGACGTCGCCACTGGCGAGCGCCCGGAATGCCCTGGAACAGTCCTAACATGTGGCGCGTAACGTGCCCCAGATACGTGCCCTTTGCCAGTTCCGCTTCAATATAGGGATACATGGCACGCACCACCTCAACCGGATTAGCCGCCGGATGCTGTCGGCCAAACAGCGTCTGATCAACCTGCGCCAGGATGCCGGGGTTTTGATAGGCTTCGCGTCCCATCATCACGCCATCAAGGTGCTGCAGATGGGTCTGTGCCTCTTCCAGCGACTTCACGCCACCATTCAGCGCAATCGTCAGATGCGGGAAATCGCGCTTCAGCTGATAGACGCGGGGATAATCCAGTGGGGGGATTTCGCGGTTCTCTTTGGGGCTGAGGCCCGAGAGCCAGGCTTTGCGTGCATGAATAATGAATGTCTCGCACTCACCGCGCCCTGCCACCGTGCCGATAAAGTCGGTCAGGAATGCATAGCTGTCCAGCTCGTCAATGCCAATACGGGTTTTCACCGTGACCGGAATCGACACCACGTCGCGCATCGCTTTAACGGCATCCGCGACCAGATTCGCCTCGGCCATCAGGCAGGCACCGAAACGGCCATTCTGCACCCGATCCGAAGGACAGCCGACATTCAGGTTTATTTCATCGTAGCCGCGCTGCTCTGCCAGCATCGCGCACTGCGCCAGTGCCGCCGGATCGCTGCCGCCAAGCTGCAACGCGACCGGATGCTCCGTTTCACTGTAAGCCAGGTAGTCCCCTTTGCCATGAATGATCGCGCCCGTAGTCACCATTTCAGTGTAGAGCAGCGTGTCACCGGTCAGCTGACGATGAAAATAACGGCAGTGACGATCGGTCCAGTCCAGCATGGGGGCGATAGAGAAGCGTTGCGAAGAAAAATTAGGCATGAAGCGCAGACAATCCGGTAATTAAGGGTGATGGCATTCTGTGCAAGGATAACACAAGGGCGGGCGATAGTGCATCGCCCGCCTCTGAACAGCCCTGATCAGGTGGTCAGAAATTAAAGCCCAGCTGCATCATCGCGCCCCAGGTGTTGTTAGCACCCACTGAGCCAGCCAGATCAAGATGTACGGCTTTGTTAAACGGTGAGAGACCAAAACCCGCCGTGGCGACATTTTCGTCATTGGAACGCATGTCCGCACGATAACCTGCACGCAGCTGCAGCCAGTCAAGCACGCGGTATTCCGCGCCAACGGCCGCATACTGGCTGTTATCCTGGGTTTTGAAGCGTTTGGTTTCGGTCAGATCCACATCGCCGGTGACGGTAAACGGACCGTTATCCCAGGCCAGACCGGTGGTGACCAGCGGGCGAATCTGATAGGTATCACGGAACCCGTTGACCTCTCTGGTCTGCAGATCGCGTGAAACCAGGTTCTGTCCGGTTACACCCAGCGTCCAGTTCTCAGCAAAGGTGGTTGCCAGACCGGCATCAACGTTAAAGCCGGTATTCGTACTGCGATACTGGCTGTTGTTGATGTCGTTCTTGTCGTAGTTATAGATGCTGGCGGTGTAGTTATAGAGCCAGGTTTTCTGCACTTTTGGCGTCACGCCCACCGATACCGGCTGACCGGCGATGGTGAACTCATGGGCCACCGCCACACCGTAGTCAGTGACCAGCGCGGCTAAGCCATTCGCGCTGGAGCGAAGGTTATTTTGATCGCCAGGACGAGGCAGCACCGTTCCGTTAGCGACACCGCGCAGGTAGTCGATATCACCCTGTACCACGTTGGCGCGAACGTGCGCCGTACCGTAGGCTTTGGCGATGAAAGCAAAAGGCAGGGTTTCATTGGGAATGGTAACGGCTACAGCCGCGCCCGCACTGCCGTCCGCTTTGTTACCGCGTAAATCACTGAGCTGGTTAGCCACATCGCCTGAAGCGGCACGGACTTCCGGGTAACCACGCAGATAATCTGCAAACGTCAGGTTGCCAATCACATCCCGATAGCGATCCACGGTGTCCGTAATATCATCGACTTTATTAACCAGATGATCTTTATCGGTCACCTGAATACCTGCCGAAGGAAAAATAATGCTGACGTTATCGTCAGGTTGAGCACGGGTCATCAATGCCGGGTTTGCCAGCACTGCAGAGCCATAAAGAGAAGATGCTACGCCGGTGCCACCCATGGCGTCATTACGTGCATCGTACCAGGTCCCTGCCGCCATGGCGGAAGAAGAAAGGAAAAGCGCGGTCGCTACAGCGGGGTAGATCAGCGCTGAACGTTGAGCGGATTTTTTCACCATTTGCCTGCCATCACCTGAGAAATTGTCATTGAAACATTCAACGACTGAATAGTTTGTTAGCCCTATTGTGAACGCTGGCTAACGCGTTATTGCTGTGAATTCAAAGGAAACAGTGTCTTAATTCAAAGGATTGGACGTTTTCCAATCAAAAACCCGTTGTAATTGTTCAAACTGCGTCAGGACATTTCAAATAATGCCAGACTTTTCTTAAGTCTTTCTGAACATTACTTCTTAACTCAGTGAGATGCAAAGCAAAATGCCAACAAATTCCGCTTCAGGTCGATTGAGAATGGATCTGATTTCTCGCCAGATTTGAGATAGAGAGAGGCTGAAACGCTGAAATCGCTGTTTTTTCAGGCAAATAATGCTGTTTTACCAGGCAAAAACGAACCACAGCGTCGCGAAACTATGTGTGATAAAATAACATCACTTATCCAGCGGAGAATTTTCATGACAAACATGACGTCGCAGCAAATTTTGATCCAGGCTGAAAAACTGTGCCTGCAGCGCGGTGTACGTCTGACTTCGCAGCGTGCTGAAGTGTTGCGCCTGATGGCCGAACAGCCTGGCTCGATCAGCGCTTATGATCTGCTGGATCAACTCCGCGTCAGCGAACCGCAGGCCAAGCCCCCCACCGTTTATCGGGCGCTCGATTTCCTGCTGGAGCAGGGTTTCATTCATCGGGTGGAATCCAACAACAGCTACGTTATGTGTCACCATTTTGAGGCACCGGCCCATACGTCAGTGATGCTGGTCTGCGACCGCTGTGCAGCGGTTACCGAGAAACAGGCGCAGGGCGTGGAGAAGATTATCGCGACGCTGGCGGGTGAAGCGCAGTTTGCGTTGCGCCATAGCGTCATTGAAGCACATGGGTTATGTGAAAATTGTGCTGCGGTTGAAGCCTGTACGCATCATGAGAGTTGCGAACATGATCATCAGGATGAGGGTAAAAAGCGGGGAAAACGCGGGTAATCTGCACAACTTTGTTGCGAGCCTGTCTTGATACCCGTCCGGTGCGGGCGCACCGGAACGGGTAAGCGGATTACCGCTGTATTACCAGCGGTGATCTTTATTCTGACCTTCCCAGTCCGTGACTTCGCGCTCTGCTTCATCTTTCGCGTAGCCATAGCGCTCCTGGATTTTACCGACCAGCTGATCGCGTTTGCCTTCGATAACCTGCATGTCATCGTCGGTCAGCTTGCCCCATTTCTCTTTCATTTTGCCTTTGAACTGCTTCCAGTTGCCGCTCGCTTCATCTTTATTCATGGCAGACCTCCAATCCTCAGGGTTTAATGATTATCTTGCTATATAACAAAATAACGATATAACGCGCTGGTTAACTGCGCTTTATAAAGTTAATTGTAGTAGCTATTTTTATAACCCTGGAATAATACAGAATAATCTGTACAGAGGCTGCCTGCGCCTGGCGGCATCAGGCGTCAAACCAGCTGTTCTGACGCCAGTGTTTACGCCAGATGAGCCACAGTGACAGCCCACGCAGCGCCAGGAAAACCGTTACCGCGAGCCACAGTCCGTGATTGCCCAGCAGCGGTACGCTGAGCAACGTCAGAAAGTAGCCTGCTGCTGCCACGACCATGCCGTTACGCATTTCACGTCCGCGCGTCGCCCCAATGAACATTCCATCCAGCAAATAGCACCAGACGCCGATAAGCGGCATGATTATCTGCCAGATCAGATAGCGGTCCGCCATCTGCTGAAGTGACTGAAGAGAGGTCAGCAGGGTAATGATTTGCGGGCCTGAAATGGCATAGATCAGCGAGAAGAATAGCGCCACGACTACAGCCTGGCGGCAGGCGGAGTGCCAGACGCGCAGCAGTTTGCTGCCATCTTTTGCGCCATGCGCCTCGCCAGCAAAAGCTTCTACCGCGTAGGCAAAGCCATCCAGCGCATAGGCGGTGAAAGTAATGAACATCAGCAAGACCGCGTTGACCGCTACCACGTCCGGTCCCAGCCGTGCGCCCAGCACGGTCAGTGAGGCGAAACAGAGTTGCAGCATCAGTGAGCGCAGCATGATATCCCGGTTCAGTCGCAGCAGCCGTCCGCTGTCACCGCGCCAGCTCTGTTTCAGCAGGCTCGGGGTAATGCCGTGCAGTTTCAGAACCCGCCAGACCATGATGCTGCCAACACCCAGCGTAATGTACTCCGCCAGCGCCGTAGCCATTGCCGCACCCGCGACACCCCAGTGCAGCCCCATCACCAGCCAGAGGTCGAGCACGATGTTGACCAGATTACCCACCACCAGCAGGATCACCGGTGCGCGCGCATACTGCACGCCCAGCAGCCAGCCCAGAATGACCAGGTTTGCCAGCGTGGCAGGCGCACTGAGCCAGCGAATCTGAATAAACAGCGCCGCCTGTTCCATTACAGCGGGATTGCCGCCAATCAGATGGGTCGCCAGTTGAATGATCGGATAACGCAAAGCGATGAAGAGTACGCCCGCCAGCAATGCAATCATCAGCGGCTGGGTCAGCGCACGTGCCAGCGCTGTTTTATCGCCCGCGCCAAACGCCTGTGCTGTGAGGCCCGTGGTACTCATTCGAAGGAAAAGCAGCAGCATAAAGAGAAAGCTGGTCACGGTAGTCCCGACCGCAACCCCGCCAAGATAGACAGGGCTGTCGAGATGACCAATAACTGCCGTATCGACCACCCCCAGCAAGGGAACGGTGATATTTGAAAGGATCATCGGCAGCGCAAGCCGCCAGAGATTTTTATCGGTTGCCGTAATAACGCGCATTCGCCGTTCCGTGCTGAGTGTCGCTACACAATCGAGGCAGCGACAAAATTAGGGCAGACAGAATAGCATCAGAAAAGGCGAATGCACGAAGGCCGCTGAATCAGAGCCACTCGCCGTTGCGTACCACGCCAACGGCCAGACCTTCTATGGTCAGCGACTGTGCGCGGGTATCGACAACAATCGGGTCAAAATCACTGTTTTCTGGCAGCAGATGCACAATAGCACCCTGCTTTTTCCAGCGCTTAACGGTGACTTCATCGTCAATGCGGGCCACGACAACCTGGCCGTTGCGCACATCCTGGGTTTTATGTACCGCGAGCAGGTCGCCATCCATAATCCCGATATCTTTCATCGACATTCCGCTGACGCGCAGCAGGAAGTCAGCAGATGGCTTAAACAGGCCCGGATCAACCTTGTAATGGGTTTCGATATGTTCCTGCGCCATGATTGGCTCACCGGCAGCAACCCGGCCAATCAGCGGTATACCTTCTGAGGCTTCTTCTTCCATTAACAGACGAATGCCGCGCGATGCACCGGAAACGATCTCAATAACGCCTTTACGCGCCAGCGCTTTCAGGTGCTCTTCTGCCGCGTTCGGCGAGCGGAAGCCCAGCTGTGCTGCAATCTCTGCACGCGTAGGCGGCATGCCTGTTGAAGAAATATGGTCGCGAATCAGGTCATAGACCTGCTGCTGCCTGCTGGTTAATGCTTTCATCCCGCCCCCTGGTTGTTTATACAGTCGCTGTGAGTATATACAGGTATTGGCGAAATGGAAACCGATTGTCAGGCAAAACGCGGCTTCCGGCGCGTTATGGAACGCTTATCGCAAATGTGTCCAGAGCAGCGCGATCCAGACAAACAGTGCCAGTAAGATGCTGATCAGTACCGCTGCCGAACCCATATCTTTTGCCCGGCCCGCCAGCGGATGATGCTCCTGACCGATGCGGTCGACCACCGCTTCAATCGCGCTATTGAGGATTTCGACAATGACCACCAGCACGACCGCGCCAATCATCAGAATGCGTGAGATCATATCAACATCCAGCCAGCAGGCGATAATAATGGCAGCCAGCGCAGCCAGGGCTTCCTGACGAAATGCTGCTTCATGTTGCCAGGCAGCGCGCAGTCCCTGCCATGAGTAACCTGCGGCTTTAACTATTCTGATAAGTCCGGTGGCATTATTTGCCATGATGTGGGAACCCTTTCATCGGATTGACGTCAATGTCTGGGCTGCGTGCAATTGGCACCACCACAGATCTTCGCTGCACTTTCTGGTATGCTTGCGGCGCTTTGCTAACAAGAGGCTTCATGTTGTCTATGTCAGGTTGGCGTAAACTCTATTATAAATTGCTTAATTTACCACTGTCGTTTTTGGTAAAAAGTAAGGCCATTCCGGCCGATCCCGTGTCTGAACATGGTCTGGATCCGACCCGACCTATTATGTATGTTTTGCCTTACGATTCGAAGGCCGACTTACTGACTTTACGTGCGCAGTGTCTGCGGCATCATCTGCCTGATCCACTTTCTCCGCTGGAGATTGATGGTTCACTGCTGCCGCGCCACGTATTTATCCACGATGGCCCACGCGTATTCCCCTACTTTGTGCCCAGCGTAGAATCCGTGAAAATCTTTCACGACTACCTCGACCTGCATCGCAATAATCCCACGCTGGATATTCAGATGCTGCCGGTCACCGTGATGTTCGGCCGCGCACCGGGGCGAGAAGTCCAGGGCGAAGCCACGCCACACCTGCGGGTGCTGAACGGGGTGCAGAAGTTCTTTGCGGTGATCTGGCACGGGCGTGACAGTTTTGTCCGCTTCTCGCCGACCGTGTCGCTGCGCCGCATGGCGACGGAACACGGTACGGATAAGTCGATCGCGCAGAAACTGGCGCGGGTGGCGCGCATCCATTTTGCCCGTCAGCGGCTGGCGGCGATTGGCCCGCGTTTACCGGCGCGTCAGGATCTGTTTAATCGTCTGCTGCAATCCAAAGCGATTGAAAAAGCAGTCGAAGATGAAGCACGCAGCAAAAAAATCTCCCATGAAAAAGCGCAGCAGAATGCTGTCGAGATGATGGAAGAGATTGCCGCCAACTTCTCCTACGAAGCAATTCGCGTCACTGACCGCGTAATGGGCTGGCTCTGGAGCCGTCTCTATCAGGGCATTAACGTCAATGGCGGCGAAAAAGTGCGCCAGCTGGCGCAGGATGGCCACGAGATTGTTTATGTGCCGTGTCATCGCAGCCACATGGATTATCTGCTGCTCTCCTACGTGCTGTATCATCAGGGTCTGGTGCCGCCGCACATCGCTGCCGGTATCAACCTTAACTTCTGGCCAGCCGGGCCGATTTTCCGTCGTCTGGGCGCTTTCTTTATTCGTCGTACCTTTAAGGGCAACAAGCTCTACGCCACGGTATTCCGCGAATATCTCGGCGAGCTGTTCACCCGGGGTTATTCGGTTGAGTACTTTGTCGAAGGTGGCCGTTCACGTACCGGTCGCCTGCTGGACCCGAAAACCGGCACCTTAGCCATGACGCTGCAGGCAATGCTGCGCGGCGGTAATCGCCCAATCACCCTGGTGCCGATCTACATCGGCTATGAGCACGTGATGGAAGTGGGTACTTACGCCAAAGAGCTGCGCGGCGCGGCGAAAGAGAAAGAGGGCTTCATGCAGATGGTGCGCGGCTTACGCAAGCTGCGCAATCTCGGTCAGGGTTACGTTAACTTTGGCGAACCGCTGCCGCTGGTCAACTATCTCAACAAGCGTGTGCCGGAATGGCGCGACGCGATTGATCCCATTGAGCCGCAGCGTCCGAGCTGGTTAACACCGACCGTCAATGATATCGCAGCCAGCCTGATGGTGCGTATCAATGAAGCGGGTGCCGCTAACGCCATGAACCTTTGTGTCACCGCTTTACTTGCGTCACGTCAGCGCTCACTAACCCGTGAACAGCTGATTGAACAGCTGGCGTGCTATACCCAGCTACTGCGCAATGTCCCTTACTCGCCAAATGCGACCGTACCCGAGCTCTCCGCAGAAGCGCTGCTGGATCACGCCATGGGTATGAATAAGTTCGAGAGTGAAAAGGACAGTATTGGCGACATCATCATTCTGCCGCGTGAGCAGGCCGTACTGATGACCTACTATCGCAACAACATTCATCACATGCTGGTGATGCCGTCGCTGATTGCCGCCATTGTTCAGCAGCATCAGACACTGACCGAAGCGGAACTGCTGCGCCAGGTTAGCCTGATCTACCCGATGCTGAAGAGCGAACTGTTCCTGCGCTGGCAGACCGATGAGCTGCCACAACTGCTGACTGAACTGAGTCAGGAGCTGGCGCGTCAGGGTCTGATTACGCTTGAAGCCGGTGAACTGCGCTTTACCGCGGCGCGCTATCGCACGCTGCAACTGCTGGCCGCCGGTGTGCGTGAAACGCTGCAGCGTTATGCCATTACCTTCTCCATCCTCAGCGCCAAGCCAACGATTAACCGTGGCACGCTGGAGAAAGAGAGCCGCACGCTGGCACAACGTCTGTCGGTGCTGCACGGCATCAATGCCCCGGAGTTCTTCGACAAAGCGGTCTTTACCTCACTGGTACTGACGCTGCGCGATGAGGGCTATATCAGTGACAGCGGTGATGCGGATGTTGCGCAGACCCAGGCAACCTGGCACATCCTGGCTGACCTGGTGACCAGCGATGTTCGTATGACGATTGAAACCGCGGTGGCGCACGACTGATACTCGCGTAAAGCAAAAAAGGCGACCTTAGGGTCGCCTTTTTTATGCCGCACAGGGCTGTCTGGCAGGCTTCTTACAGCAACGAAGAACCTGATGCGCAGGGGACAGGGGCAGAGGAGGAAAGCGTCCCGCGCCAGGGACGGCGCGGGCCGAGCCGTCATGGATGACAGCTTTTGCGTCTTTCCGATCTGGCCCTGTCCCCTGCGCAGGCACGGTCTTCCCGCTATGACAGGCTGCCTTTCCAGTCAGAACAGCTGAGTGAACGGCGGCGTATTCATTAAAATGCCAAGGAACAGCACCATCCCGACATAGTTGTTATTCAGGAAAGCCTGGAAACAGGGCTGGCGCTCGCGTCCGGCGATCAGCTTCTGCTGATAAACAAACAGCGCGGCCGCCAGCAGCAGCGTCCAGTAGAAGGCGCTGTTCAGGTGCAGCATGATTCCCACCAGCGCCATCAGCAGCAGCGTCGCCAGCTGCAGCAGACCAATGATCAGCTTGTCGAAACGGCCAAATAAAATCGCGGTCGACTTCACACCAATCTTCAGATCATCATCCCTGTCGACCATCGCATACTGGGTGTCGTAAGCAACCGTCCAGCAGATGTTAGCGATGAATACCAGCCAGCAGACCAGAGGTAAGGACTCACTAACCGCAGACCAGGCCATGGGAATTGCCCAGCCAAACGCGGCACCCAGCACTACCTGCGGCAGGTGGGTATAGCGTTTCATGAAGGGATAAACCCAGGCCAGCGCCAGCCCCACGACGGAGAGCATAATCGTCATCAGGTTCATGGTCAGCACCAGCACAAACGCCACCAGTGCCAGCATCACAAACAGCAGCTTAGCCTCTTTTGCGCTTACGGCACCGCTGGCCAGTGGCCGGTGCTTCGTACGCTCCACATGACCATCCACTTTGCGGTCGGCGTAGTCGTTGATGACACAACCGGCTGCACGCATCACAAACACACCGGCAACAAATACCGCCAGCACCGGCAGCGGCGGAATCGCCCTGTCAGCCAGCCATAATGCCCAGAGCGTAGGCCACATCAGCAGCAGCGTACCAATCGGTTTATCGATACGCATCAGGCGAGCGTAGGCGTGCCATTTATTCATTTTTAAGCTCGTTTGCACCACAAAATCCTCAGACCAGATCGCGATAAAGCGGCGATGCCGGTAAAAACAGTTCAGTCAGCAGCAGCGGTTTGCCGGAAAGACGCAGGCGTGAACGCCGTCCCCACAGTCCCTCCACCTGCCCCGGCTCGATAAAGTCGCGGGTCAGCGTTGACGATGAGAACAGATAACGGCCCAGAGGACGGGTGCCCAGCTGTTGCAGCATCGCCTCCGGCCCCTTCAGGGTGCTTTCCGGCACCAGTGTGCGGCCCGCCAGCCAGAGCTGATCGTCGCCGAACAGCAGCACTTCACGCAGCCAGAATCGTTCATCATCTGGCAACAAGGCTCTTTCCTCACCTAACTCGCTGGCGTCGATAAAGCCTTCACGCAGCGGCTGAACCGTGACTCGCTGACAGTGCTGCTCAAAACGGCGTGTCATTGAATCTTCTTCCATCAGCCAGTCGAGCAAGGGCGGCGCAAGGGTTGCCTGCGACGGAGAAAGCCAGTTAAGCGAACGTAATAAGCTGAGTGCGTCTTGCGACATGGCACCACTCCCGATAATTTTCAGGCCGTTAGTTTAGCGCAGAGAGACGATGCGAACACCTGCCGTCGTGACAGACGGCAGGGAGATTACTCGCGCTTCAGCCGGTTGCTGTTTGCCAGCCACAGCGTGATGACCAGAATCAGAATCGCCGCAGAATAGCAGAGGGTATCGAAGGGATTTTTATGGTCGACGATAATCAGGCGGATAATCGCCGTAATACCGATATAGACAAAGTAGCGCAGCGGAAAGTGATAGCCCGACTGAAAGTACTTAACAATCAGAGCAATAAATTCGAAATAGAGGAAATAGATAACAATTCCCTCAATCAGCAGATAAGACGATGCCTGCTCGCCGGTATTAAACAGTACGTTTGCCAGATGAATCGTCTCTTTGCCTAAAAAGACGATCAGGATGATCGCCAGGCTCAGCAGTCCCAGATTCAGCACCCACTGCAAGACCGTTGCAAGGTGGCGGGCAAAAGGATTTTTGTCACTCATGTTGCGCCTTTAAAAAGGGGTTATCAGCGCGCAATATCATGCGTGAGTGTGATGTAAATCACAATAACTCCCTATGCCTCCACATCCACACAGAGCGCATCGTAACGCCAGTATTCACAGTCGCAGTCAATCACCTCTTTTTGCTGATTACGGTTGATGCGGGTTATCAGCAGGCCGGGACTGCCCGGAGCCACATTCAGCGCAGGTGCGGCAACCTCCGGCAACGGACCGGGCAGAATCGTGAAGCGCGCGCCGCCATAGCGAATGCCGTAGCGCTGGTCATAGAGATCGGTCAGGGAACGGGTCAGATCTTCATCAAGCAGGCCGGGGAAAAAACGCGGGTTGAGGTAGTGTTCAACATAGAGCACTGCACGCCCATCAATGCGCCGCAGGCGGCGGATACAGTAAACCACCGAACCTGGCGTCAGCCGCAGCGCCGTCGCCACGCTGTCGTGTGCTGCGACCTGCTCAGCGGCGATAACTTCCGTTGTGGCCTGACGCCCCTGCGCCGAGGCCATGGCATGAAAGTGGCTGTGATGCAGGGGATTGTAGATCAGGCGCGGCGGCGCGATAAACCAGCCGCGACGCAGTTCCCGGTAGATCATCCCCTGGGCTTCCAGCTTGCCCAGCGCTTCCCGCAGGGTAATCCGGGTAGTGCTGAAGGCCTCACTTAAGGCACGCTCCGCCGGCAGGCGTCCACTGTTGAACTCACCGGTCTGAATGCGCGTCAGCAGTGCGCTGGCAATCACATCCGCTGTTTTGAGTGCTGTCAACGCCACAACAGTAGCCTCATTTTGGTGCGACTCCGCACTCTTGCTGTTCAGGTAAACACGCCTGTGATGGGCGAACGGGTCACAACTCTTGCCGTCCGTCCCCCGCACAGCGCCGCTCTGTCATAAATCGTTCATATACAGGGGCTACATTGGCTCGGTTCTTGCTGGACTAGACCAGTCAGGCCCATCAACTTACACCCGGAGCAACTGAGATGAAAGCGTTTATCGCCTCTGTAGTAGCCAGTGCTGTAGTGCTCACCCTGCCCGTTGCGCAGGCCGCCGATAATGACCTTGCGGCGCTGGAAAAAGCCGCACGCAGTGAAGGTCAGGTCAACAGCGTCGGGATGCCGGACAGCTGGGCCAACTGGAAAGATACCTGGAACGACATCAGCAGCAAATATGGCCTCAGGCACAGCGACACCGATATGTCATCGGCGCAGGAGCTGGCGAAATTCGATGCAGAGAAAGAGAACGCCAGCGCTGACATAGGTGACGTGGGTGCTGCCTTTGGCCCGATCGCCGTCGCCAAAGGGATAACCCAGCCCTATAAACCCACACACTGGGACCAGATTCCGGCCTGGGCTAAAGATAAAGATGGTCACTGGGCGCTGGCCTATACCGGCACTATCGCCTTTCTGATCGACAAGCAACAGGTTAAAGATATCCCCCACAGCTGGGCCGATCTGAAGAAAGGTAAGTATGTGGTTACTATCGGTGACGTCGGCGTGGCAGCTCAGGCGGCTAACGGCGTACTGGCTGCAAACTACGCCCTGGGCGGCGATGAAAAGAGCCTGAAACCGGCGCTGGCTTTCTTTGCCGATCTGGCAAAACAGGGGCGTCTTGGTGTGACCGATCCGGTGATTGCCAACATCGAAAAAGGCGAAGTGCAGATGGCGGTGGTTTGGGACTTTAACGCCCTTAACTACCGTGACCAGATTGACAAAAATCGCTATGAGGTGGTGATTCCGTCTGATGGATCAGTGACCTCTGGCTACACCACCCTCATCAACAAATACGCGAAACACCCTAACGCCGCCAAACTGACGCGCGAATATATCTTCTCAGACCAGGGGCAGTTCAATCTGGCGAAAGGCTATGCCCGTCCGATTCGTGCCGAGCATCTGACGCTGCCAGCGGACGTGCAGGCCCGCCTGCTGCCGCAATCAGAATATAAAAATGCCCGTCCGGTTAAGGATCAGGCTGCCTGGGATAAATCGTCGAAAATGCTGCCGCGCCTGTGGCAGGAAAACGTCATCATCAATATGCAGCAGTAATTCGCGGCAGGGAGAACGGAATGAAGACCATCCTGGTGGTACTGGACGGGCTGAGCAATCAGGTCGCACAACATGCAATGGGTTACCTGCATGCCGAATGTTCGCAGGGCAACGGATTCTATTACCGTATGACCTGTGAATTACCGTCACTGTCGCGCCCGCTTTATGAGTGCATCCTGACCGGGATTCCGCCGGTCAGAAGCGGCATTATTCATAATGGCGTCAGCCGGTTAAGCCGCGAGCGCAGCGTGTTTCACTTTGCGCGTGCGGCGGGGCTGACCACGGCGGCAGCGGCCTACCACTGGGTGAGTGAACTTTATAACCGCACACCGTTCGTTCCGGCGCGCGATCGTCACACTGACGCGCCGGACCTGCCCATTCAGTTCGGACATTTTTACTCTGATGATAGCTATCCCGACTCGCATCTGTTTGAAGATGCAGAAAGCCTGCGGCTGCGTCACGATCCCGATTTTCTGCTGATTCACCCGATGAACATTGACGATGCCGGGCATAAATCAGGGCTCTCCTCGCCGCAGTACCGCAACCGGGCCCGCATCGCCGACGGCCTGCTGTCGCAGTGGATGCCACGGTGGCTGGCCGAAGGCTACCAGGTGATGGTCACGGCCGATCACGGCATGAATGACGATCGCTCCCACGGCGGGATTCTGCCGGAGGAGACCACGGTACCGCTGTTCGTTTTTGGCCACGCGTTCTCGCTGCAGCCTGACCTTGCCCCACAACAGACCGACCTGTGCGGCACGCTGTGTGAACTGCTCGAAGTCGCCCATGACAAGCCGGTCTGTCGCGGGCTGCTGGCGGAGTCGCAAAGATGAAGGGAAAAGGCTTCGCGCTGCTGCTGCTGTTACCTTTCACTTTATTCTGGGTCGCCTTTCAGCTGGCACCGCTGTTGTGGATCGCCATTAACAGCTTCTGGAGTGAGATGAACAGCCAGTGGGGCTGGGATAACTATCAGGACATTCTTACCTCGCCTTTCTATCAGCAGGCGTTTCGCTTCTCGCTGGATATTTCGCTCTGGTCCAGCGTCTGGGGATTACTGATTGCGCTCATCACCGGCTATTCGCTGCATCAGCTCGGCGGCGGGCGACTGCAGCGCTTCCTTATCTCCTTTACCAACATGACCAGCAACTTTGCCGGTGTCCCGCTGGCGTTTGCCTTCGTCATTCTGCTGGGGCTGAACGGCTGCCTGACACTGCTGCTCCGCCATTATGGTGTGATTGAGAGCTTCAGACTCTTCTCACGTAACGGCATGGTGCTGGTTTACACCTGGTTCCAGATCCCGCTGGGCGTGCTGCTGCTCTACCCGGCGTTTGACGGCCTGAAAAAAGAGTGGCAGGAGTCCGCTGCGCTGCTGGGTGCCAGCCGCTGGCGCTACTGGTGGCACATCGGCCTGCCCATTCTGTTTCCGGCGCTGCTCGGCACCTTTGTCATTCTGCTGGCAAATGCGCTGGGGGCTTACGCCACGATTTACGCGCTGACCACCGGCAATTTCAACGTGGTGCCGGTGCGCATCGCCGCGCTGGTCTCCGGTGATATCTCGCTCGATCCCAACACCGGCAGCGCACTGGCGATGCTCCTGGTGGCAATCATGGCGCTGATCACCCTGGTGCAGCAGTATCTGGTGCGCCGCAGCTATCTCAATGCGAAACAGCCATGAAAGGAGCCGTCATGTCACGAGCTGAGCACCTTTATCATCGGATCATCGTCGGGTTACTCTTTACCCTGCTGGCGCTGCCTTTGCTGGCCACGCTGCTCTATGCGATCTCGTCCGACTGGAGTAACACCATCCTGCCGCAGGGCTATAGCCTGAAGTGGTTCATCCAGCTCTGGAGCGACCCGCGTTTTCTGACGGCGCTGGGCCATTCGCTGCTGATTTGCTTTGGTGCGCTGCTGTTCTCGCTGCTGCTGGTGCTGCCTGCCATGTTTGTAATCGCTTACTATTTTCCCCGGCTGGATTCAGTGATGAACATTCTGATCCTGATGCCTTTCGCCGTGCCGCCGGTGGTTTCCTCGGTGGGATTGCTGCAACTCTACTCTTCCTCACCGCTGATGCTGACCGGCACGCCGTGGATATTAATCGGCTGCTATTTCACCATCGCGTTGCCCTTTATCTATCGGGCGCTGGCGAACAATATGCAGGCGATCAACCTCAAAGAGCTGATTGATGCTGCGCAGTTACTGGGGGCCAGCACCTGGCAGGCGGCGCTGTGGGTCGTGCTGCCCAACCTGCGTAAAGGGATGCTGATTGCCGTGCTGCTCTCATTCTCCTTTCTGATTGGCGAATTTGTCTTCGCTAACCTGCTGGTCGGCAACCGTTATGAAACCCTGCAGGTCTACCTCTTCAACATGCGCAACGGCAGCGGCCACTTCACCAGCGCGCTGGTGATCTCCTACTTCTTTGTGGTGCTGCTGGTCACCTGGCTGGCCAATGTCCTGAATCCCGAGCGAGGCTGAATATGAGTTACCTTGACGTTAAAGCGCTGAACAAGTCCTATGGACCGACGCCCATTTTCGAGCAGATCGATTTCAGCGCCGCTGAAGGAGAGTTTGTTACCCTGCTCGGCCCCAGCGGCTGCGGTAAATCGACGCTGCTGCGCTGTCTGGCGGGCTTAACCGGCGTCGACAGCGGCGAAATCAGGCTGGAGGGCCAGGATATCGTGCCGCTGGCTCCGCAGAAACGCGCCATCGGAATGGTGTTTCAGAGCTATGCGCTGTTTCCCAACATGACGGTGGAGAAAAACGTCGCGTTTGGCCTGAAGATGCAGAAACTGCCCGACGCGCAGATCCGTCAGCGGGTGATGGAGGTACTGGAACTGGTCGAACTCAGTGACTATGCGCGACGTTATCCGCATCAGCTGTCGGGCGGGCAGTGTCAGCGCGTGGCGCTGGCGCGTTCGCTGGTGACGCGCCCGCGTCTGCTGCTGCTGGATGAACCGCTGTCTGCGCTGGATGCGCGTATCCGTCGCCATCTGCGCGATCAAATCCGGCGCATCCAGCGCGAGCTGAACCTTACCACCCTTTTCGTCACCCACGATCAGGAGGAGGCGCTGACGCTCTCCGATCGTATCGTGCTGATGAACCGGGGCAAAATTGTGCAGAATGGCGATGCCGAAGCGCTCTATACTCAGCCGGTCGATCTCTTTGCGGCCGGATTTATCGGCAACTACAACCTGCTGAGCGCGGAGCAGGCAACGCGACTGACCGGCCAGCCTTTCAACAGCCAGGTGGCCATTCGTCCTGAATCGATGCTGTTCACCGCGCCGGGCCAGGGCATTCCTGCAGAAATCCTCAGCCACAGCCTGCTGGGCAACGTGATCCGCTACCGTATCCGGGCACATGACGTGGAGCTTTCAGTGGATGTGCTTAACCGATCGGCGGCGGATTTGCATCCCGCTGGCAGAAAGATTGGTCTACAATTAGCGATGTCGACTTTGCGCCAGGTTGCTTAAAACACAGGAAAAAATCACGCATAGCACGGCAATCCCCTCTACAGATTGCTCTCGCTGTCAGGCTGGCAGTCTGTGCTGTTTGAAGCCTGACAAACGAGGAGCGACACCCCGTGTTAACCCTGCTTAACCTACTCTCCGCAGTGGCCCTGCTGGTCTGGGGCACGCATATCGTGCGAACCGGCATCATGCGGGTCTATGGTGCCGATCTGCGCCGCGTGCTGAGCCGGAGCATAGAAAAAAAACCGATGGCGTTTCTGGCGGGTATCGGTGTGACCACGCTGGTACAGAGCAGTAACGCCACGACGTTGCTGGTGACCTCTTTTGTGGCACAGAATCTGGTCAGCCTGACGCCCGCGCTGGTGGTGATTCTGGGCGCGGATGTCGGCACCGCCATCATGGCGCGTATTCTGACCTTTGATCTCTCCTGGCTTTCACCGCTGTTTATCTTTTTTGGCGTGGTGTTCTTCCTCAGCCGCAAGCAGACCCGCGCCGGTCAGTTAGGCCGCGCCAGCATTGGCCTGGGGCTGATACTGCTGGCCTTACAGCTGATTGTCGAAGCGGCGCGTCCTATCACCCAGGCCGCCGGTGTGCAGGTGCTCTTCTCCAGCCTGACCGGCGACGTTATGCTTGATGCGCTGCTGGGCGCGGTGTTCGCCATTATCAGTTACTCCAGTCTGGCCGCAGTGCTGATCACCGCGACACTTACCGCCACCGGCGTCATTTCGTTCAAGGTCGCGCTCTGCCTGGTCATCGGGGCCAATCTCGGCAGCGGTCTGCTGGCGATGATCAACGCCAGCGGCTCGAACGCCGCGGGTAAACGCGTGGCGCTCGGCAGCCTGCTGTTCAAGTTCATCGGCTGCGTACTGATTCTGCCGTTTGTCGACATAATGGCGACGTGGCTCGATAAGCTGCCGGTCAACGATGAAGAGTTAGTGATTTTCTTCCATGTGTTTTACAACCTCATCCGCTGCGTAGCGATGGTGCCCTTTGCTGACCTGATGGCACGCCTCTGTCGTCGTATCATTGCCGACGACGTAGACAACGCGCTGCAGCTCAAGCCGAAGCACCTCGATCGCAGCGCACTGGATACCCCGGCGCTGGCGCTGGTGAATGCCGCCCGTGAAGCGCTGCGCATGGGGGACGTGCTGGAGCAGATGCTGGAGGCGTTCAATAAAGTCGTGCATGGTGAATCACGCGAGGAGCGCACGGTGCGGCGGCTGGATGATGATGTCGATGTGCTCTACACCGCCATCAAACTTTATCTGGCGCGAATGCCAAAAGAGGACCTGCCCGAAGAAGATTCGCGCCGCTGGGGCGAAATCATTGAGATGTCGCTTAATCTGGAGCAGGCCGGTGACATTATTGAGCGGATGAGCGGCGATGTTGCTGACAAGTCGCTGGCAGCGGGCCGTGCCTTTTCTGCTGAGGGATTAAAAGAGCTGGAGGGGCTGCAGGAGCTGTTGATCGCCAACCTCAGAATGAGTCTGTCGGTGTTTCTGTCACACGATGTGACCAGCGCCAGACGTCTGCGCCGCGCTAAGCATCGCTTCCGCCTGATGATTCGCCGCTACTCTCACGCCCACGTTGACCGCCTGCATCAGCAGAACGTGCAGAGCATTGAAACCAGTTCGCTGCACCTCGGTCTGCTCGGCGATATGAAGCGCCTGAATTCTCTGTTCTGCAGCGTCGCCTATACCGTGCTGGAACAGCCCGACGATGAACGTGACTATGAATAAGAGGTGTGAATAGCCTGTTGCGCCGGTACTGCGATCAGCCAGCGCAACAGCATTGAGACGCGGCGCATCGCAATGATGCGCCTGCAGGATTACTTCTTCTTAATCGGCTTCCCTGACCAGTAACCCGCCAGCAGTGAACCTGACAGGTTGTGCCACACCGAGAACAGCGCGCCCGGCAATGCCGCCAGCGGTGAGAAGTAGAGTTTGCCCAGCGTTGCCGCCAGCCCGGAGTTCTGCATGCCCACTTCCAGCGCCAGCGTGCGGCAGGTTGACTCATCGAAGCCAAACAGCTTGCCGCCCCAGTAGCCGCCAAGCAGGCCAATCGCGTTATGCAGGATCACCGCCGCGATCACCATCAGGCCCACCGATCCGATAAAGCCCTGACTGCCCGCCACCACCGCGCTGATGATCAGCAGAATGCAGACCATCGAAAATGCAGGCAGCCAGGGTTCAACCCGGCGAACCACACTGTTCATGCTGTGGTGAATGATCAACCCGAGGCTGATGGGGATCACCACGATCTTCACGATACTCAGCAGCATACCGACCACATCAACCTGAATGTGGGTATCCACGTAAAAACGGGTTAACAGCGGCGTGGCGAATACACCCACCAGCGCGGAGACTGACGAGATCGTCACCGACAGCGCCACATCCCCTTTCGCCAGATAGATCATGACGTTGCTGGCGGTGCCGCTGGCAACTGAGCCGACCAGAATCATACCGGCAGCCAGGTCAGGCGGCATATGAAACAGTTTTGCCAGCCCCCAGGCGGCTAACGGCATTACCAGATAGTGCAGAAAGGTACCGGCAATCACCGGTGCAGGCCGGGTCAGTACCCGTTTAAAATCGTCGATATTCAGGGTCACACCCATGCCGAACATAATCAGCATCAGCAGATACGTGACCCACGGCCCGATGCCGAGAAAGGTACCCGGAGAGTAATACGCGGCAACAGACAGCAGCACGGCCCATAGCGGGAACAGGCGGGTTAACGTGGCGAGCATAGCCAGACTTCCTTATAAGAATGTTATGTTTTTTGCAGATTTGCCATAGAGATACGCCAGGCAGGAACGACTGCCGTAACGCGCTCAGGATCATAACATTTCATTATCATGGCGTAAGGCGAAGATGGGATACGGCGGCAAAATGCGGATCGACTGCTGCAGATCGGCTGATTAATGGCGAAATTACGCTGCTTTTCCCGCTAAACTGCGGTAGATCAAACCACCCGTTTTACCGCTGTTCAGGCCGCGCAGAGGCGGCCTGAACAGCAGAGGCAGTTACTCGAACAGATTGCGATGCAGCGTGCGCACTACGCTCTCAGCATCGTTGCCCGGCACCAGGAAGCAGAGATTGTAACTGCTGGCACCATAGCAAATCATCCGCAGGTTGAACGGGTCGAGCACACCAAACACCTCTTTGCCAACACCGCAGGCTTTTGACAGCTCATTGCCGATAATCGCCACCAGCGCCAGATCTTCCTCCACTTCCACCCGGCACAGCGACGAGAGTTCAGTCAGCAAAGCCTGCGTCAGCAGACTGGCGCTGGTTGAGGTTGAACCGGTGGTATCCAGTGTCAGCGCCACGCTCACTTCAGAGGTGGTAATCAGGTCAACGGAGACGTTATGACGCGCCAGAATGTTGAACAGCTCGGCGAGGAAGCCAAACGTATGCAGCATGTTAAGGCTGTGCAGCGTTAGCAGTGTCTGCTTACGGCGCAGCGCCAGCGCCCGGAACAGCGGCGGGTTCCGGGTTTCGTTGCAGACGCGGGTGCCGCCTGCGGCCGGATCCTTGCTGGAACCGACGAAGACCGGAATACCGCGGCGTACGGCGGGCAGCAGCGTCGCCGGATGCAGCACTTTCGCGCCGAAGGTCGCCATTTCAGCGGCTTCTTCAAAGGTAATTTCGTCAATACGCTTTGCCGTCGGCACCACACGTGGATCGGTTGTATAGATACCCGGCACATCCGTCCAGATATCCACGCGTGCCGCGTTCAGCGCTTCGCCCAGCAGCGCGGCGGTGTAATCACTGCCGCCACGACCTAAGGTGGTGGTACGCCCTTCGCTTTCACTGCCGATGAAGCCCTGCGTAACCACCAGCGCCTGCGCGATGCGCGGCTGTAACTGCGCTGTCGCCTGCTCTGCCAGTACCTGCACATCCGGGACGGCACGGCCAAAATGATCGTCGGTGCGCATCACTTTGCGGACATCGAACCACTCCGCATTCACCTGACGCTCACGCAGAATTTCAACAAACAGCAGTGATGACATCAGCTCGCCGTGGCTGACCAGTTCATCGGTCAGGGCATTCGAGGTGGCCAGTGAAGCTGCTTCTGAGAGCATGCTGATATTGTCGATCATGCGATCGATTTCATCGCGGATCACGTCCGGCCGCTGCAGGCGATCGACAATGGCGTACTGGATACGGCGGATATCGTCAAGCAGAGCAGCGCGTTGAGTCGCCTGCTGGCCTTCCGCCAGCGCAACCAGCAGATTAGTAATGCCTGCCGAAGCAGAGAGCACAACCAGACGCGTGCTGGCGTCCTGCAACACCACATCGGCGCTGCGGTTCATCGCTTCAAAATCGGCTACGCTGGTGCCGCCGAATTTTGCCACTATCAGAGTTTGAGACATGTAGAACCTCGTGTCAGGTTATCTTGTTCTCGCCGCAGAAAGGGTCGAGAAACATTCTTTCAGCCAGGCACAAGGAAAGAGCAGAAACGGGCAGACCAGATCGGATAGACGAGTCACCCAGAAGCGCCCCACCTTGCGAAACGTCGACTGCAGACGTTTCTGGTGACAACCCAGAGGATTCAGCCCCTGTAGCCGACAGGCAACACACCGCGTGCTGACCCACCTCGGCGTCGCTCCCCATCATGTGTTTTCACCGGATACGGTTCCTCCAACACACTGCCTGGGCGACGCGCCTCTTCTGGCTTGCACACAGGTGCGCAAGTAGGCGCATAGATCTAGCCTTTTCTGGACCTGCTGTCAACGTCAGCGATGGCCTGGAAGCCGCATCAGAAAACAAATTGCCCTGCGCCACAGCAGCTACAGTGCTTAATGGGTTCAGCCCTTGCAGCAATCCCTGATACGGCACAACGTTTTGCGCAGATTTT
Source organism: Pantoea sp. GD03673 (assembly GCF_029844725.1). Classification (GTDB taxonomy): domain Bacteria; phylum Pseudomonadota; class Gammaproteobacteria; order Enterobacterales; family Enterobacteriaceae; genus Pantoea. The sequence continues at coordinate 17,436 of NZ_JAOCKJ010000005.1, read as the reverse complement.
CGCGTCACACTTTGGCCCGTGAGACTTCTGTGACCCGCAGGCTGTTCGCACCAGTCAATGCTGGCGATCAACCGCAGCGTTCAGCGCGCCTGTGCGGCGCGCGCTGACAAAATTTTTCCTTTCAGTCAGAACTGTGGTCATACTGAAACGCTAAATGGGCATGATGTGCCTCCGATGGAATGACGGTTCTTAATATCAACAAGAGTGTTGCCATGAAAAATATCAATCCGACACAAACCGCAGCCTGGAAAGCGCTGCAACAGCATTTTGAGCAGATGAAATCGGTCGAAATCGCCGATCTGTTCGCCCAGGATGCCGATCGTTTTGCCAAATTCTCTGCCACCTTTGATGATCAGATGCTGGTGGATTTCTCCAAAAACCGCATCACCCAGGAAACCCTTGATAAGTTACAGGCGCTGGCCAAAGAGACCGATCTCGCCGGTGCCATTAAGTCCATGTTCTCGGGCGAGAAGATTAACCGCACAGAAGAGCGTGCGGTGCTGCACGTCGCACTGCGTAACCGGAGTAACACGCCAATTCTGGTGGATGGAAAAGATGTAATGCCAGAGGTCAACGCGGTGCTGGACAAGATGAAAGGCTTCTCCGAACGCATCATTAGCGGCGAATGGAAAGGCTATACCGGTAAAACGATCACCGACGTGGTCAACATCGGTATCGGCGGCTCCGACCTCGGTCCGTTTATGGTGACTGAAGCGCTGCGCCCGTACAAAAACCATCTGAATATGCATTTTGTCTCCAACGTTGACGGCACCCACATCGCCGAAACGCTGAAAGATCTCAGCCCGGAAACCACGCTGTTCCTGGTCGCATCGAAAACCTTCACCACTCAGGAAACCATGACCAACGCCCACAGCGCGCGTGACTGGTTCCTGAAAACCGCAGGCGATCAGCAGCATGTGGCGAAACACTTTGCTGCGCTGTCGACCAATGCCAAAGCGGTGGGCGAATTCGGTATCGACACCAACAATATGTTTGAATTCTGGGACTGGGTAGGCGGTCGCTATTCACTCTGGTCAGCGATTGGCCTGTCGATCATTCTGTCGATTGGCTTTGATAATTTTGAGCAGCTGCTGAGCGGCGCACATGCTATGGACCAGCACTTCGCTTCCACCCCTGCGGAGCAGAACCTGCCGGTGCTGCTGGCACTGATTGGCATCTGGTACAACAACTTCTTTGGTGCTGAAACCGAAGCCATTCTGCCTTACGACCAGTACATGCACCGCTTTGCCGCCTATTTCCAGCAGGGAAATATGGAGTCAAACGGCAAGTATGTGGATCGCGACGGTCACCCGGTAGACTACCAGACTGGCCCGATCATCTGGGGCGAGCCCGGCACTAACGGTCAGCACGCGTTTTATCAGCTGATCCACCAGGGTACAAAACTGGTTCCGTGTGACTTTATTGCGCCAGCCGTAACCCATAATGCGCTGGCGGATCACCATCCGAAGCTGCTCTCTAACTTCTTTGCGCAGACCGAAGCGCTGGCGTTTGGTAAGTCACGCGACGTCGTGGAGAAAGAGTTTACCGATGCCGGTAAATCTGCCGAATCTGTGGCCCACATCGTGCCGTTCAAGGTGTTTGAAGGTAACCGCCCGACGAACTCCATTCTTCTGCGCGAGATCACACCCTACAGCCTGGGTGCGCTGATTGCCCTTTACGAGCACAAAATCTTCACGCAGGGTGCCATCCTGAATATCTTCACCTTCGATCAGTGGGGTGTGGAATTAGGTAAGCAGCTGGCGAACCGTATTCTGCCGGAACTGGAAAATGAGGACGAAATTACCTCTCATGATAGTTCCACTAATGCCTTAATTAACCGCTATAAATCCTGGCGTTAATCGGCGTCAATTTCATCGGGCGGCAACTTTGCCGCCCTTTTTTTGTCACTTTTTATACCTGGCTGGCCTGATTATCGATTCTGTCGTTCACTCAGACGCGGGAAAAGTCTTAAAATACCCTGAGTTAATTCTGAACATCAGGAGAGAGAACGCAGTGGTGTCCAGTAAAAAATGGATCTGAAAACAGCCGTGCAACAGGATTAGCCGTTGATTTATAGCCATATTTAATTTCAGCCCGCCTGAGTAAATTCTGATTATTCCCATTCCGTACCAGATATAAATAAAAAAGAACATTCCGCTTTGCATTACCCTTAAGCGCAGCGATATATAGGGCATCAAACGGAAAAATTCAGATATAAAAAGCAGTTAACCCCAATTAAGCTGATTAAATCACACAATCACCCCGCTATTTGCCCTGGTTTTTATGGCACTGAACTCTGATATTTTGTTGCCCTATAATGAACGCGCCCGCAATGGGACTGCCCGTCGCTCTGGTTGCAGCCTGTCTGTTTAACCCTTGTCGCCGGTCAGAGATCCTTCATTCACTCAATGCAGGAAACGTTGTTATGAAAAAAACTATGGTTGCCGGTGCAGCCCTGATCCTCGTTGCCGCTTCTTCCAGCGCATTTGCTGCGCCGCAGGAAGCAGGTGAAGCAGGTACGGCAGCTGGCGCGCAGGCGGGAGCAATCTCTGCTGGCACGTCCACTGCTGTGGGTATTGGCGCACTTGGCGCGCTGGTCGGGCTCGGCATTGCCGCTTCTGGCGGTGGTGACGGTGCAAATACCGGTACAACAACCACGACCACAACAAGCACCACTCGTTGATGGATGCCTGACTCCCGGCTGAATAGCTGATTTACAGCAAACGGGTCGAGGCTGAACCACTGACTTCGGTAAGTGGAGACGCTACGCCGCGTAACCTGTCTCTCAGCAGCCAGCCGTGACGGGCAGAGCACTTTTAAACATAACCACACGCCTGTGTGGTTATTTTTTACTTTGGCATGACTTATCAGGGACACACAGTGCGCCGACTTCCTCTGCTGCTCGCTTGCCTGCTATTGCAGGCCTGTACACAAACGCAAAAAGGTCTTGAACAGACTCTGCTGCTCGCGGTTAACGGTCCTGATGACGTAACCGTCACCGATCAACAGGTCAACAATCTTCCCTATGCCAGTCTCTATGCTCGTCTGAATGAAGGCCCGCGCATTTTTGTGGTGCTGGGTTACAACGAGAACGGGCAGCAGAAATGGGTGACTCAGGATCAGGCGATGCTGGTGACCCAGCATGGCCGCCTGGTTAAGACCCTGGGCTTACCGGATAACCTGCTGAGCGTCAGCAATCTGCAACAGGATCCGCTTGCTAACAGCCTGCATATCAGCAACGGCGCAGGCTGGACCCGCATCGTGCAGTGGACCGAACAGGGCAAGGTTCGTGGCGCGACCGAGCGTTCAACCTTCCAGCGCGGCACCGATGACGTGCTGACAGTGGCGGGCAACCGCATTCCGTGCCGCGTCTGGCATGAGCAGGTCAGCATCGACAGCAGTAACCGCTCGTGGGAAAACACCTTCTGGATCGACAACAGCAGCGGCGATGTGGTGCAGGCCCATCAGATGCTGGCGGCCGATGCCTTCCCTGTTGAAACCACTATTCTGAAGCCGGCGAAATCATGAAAAAAATCACTTTTTTGCTGGCCGGGCTGAGCCTGTTCAGCGCCGCAGGGGCGCAGGCGACTGCGCAGGTTATCGTCCATGCATCGCACAACGGCGGTCAGGCTGAACTCAGCCAGGTCGCGGATCTGTCACAGCTGGTGACCCTGCCTGCGCTGCAGGCCAGCACTGACTGGCGCCGTACCGTTATTGCCGAGCGCGGTGCCAGCGCAGTGGCAGAGCAGCAATATCAGCAGACGCTGGGCGCGTTACGTGCCTGGCGTGCCGACAGCAGCGGCGATCGGGCCGAGGCGATTGATGAGGTCATCCGCCAGCTCAGCGCCATTAAAGTGGCTGGTCGTCAGTTCACGCCGCTCGACCCGGACTGGGTCCGTCTGCATCCGGCAGACAACCGCCGGCTGGAAGGCAGCTATGACCTCTGGCTGCAGACGCCATCCGATTCCGTGCTGCTGCTCGGCGCATTGAGCGGCGCAGGCAAAGTGAGCTGGCAGCCGGGTAAATCAGTACGCGACTATCTGGATGGTCACCCGTCCCTCTCCGGGGCGGAACGCAATTTTGTCACGGTGATTGCGCCTTCGGGCACCACACAGCAGGTGCCGGTGGCTTACTGGAATCATCGCCACGCGGAAGTGGAACCAGGCAGCATTATCTGGCTCGGCTTTTCGTCGTGGAGCCTGCCAGGCAGCTATGAAGACCTCAATGATCGCATCCTTTCCGTACTGACTCACCGGATACCAGACTGATGAAAAAACGTTATCTCTTCAGCCTGCTGGCTGTTTCCGTGGCGGCAGCCTGTCAGACGCAGGCTGACACCTTCCCCGCGCCGGTGGGCCCGTCCCAATCTGATTTCGGTGGCGTGGGCCTGATGCAGGTGCCGACGGCACGCATGGCCAAAGAAGGCGAGTTCAGCCTCAATGCGCGTGACAACGATCAGTACCGCTACTATTCCGCGTCACTGCAGCTCTTTCCCTGGCTGGAGACCACCGTGCGTTATACCGACGTACGGACCCGGCAGTACAGTGCGGTGTCAGAATTCAGCGGCACACAGAGCTATAAAGATAAAGCCTTCGACCTGAAGCTGCGTCTGTGGCAGGAAAGCTTCTGGCTGCCGGAAGTGGCGGTGGGAACCCGCGATCTTGGGGGGACCGGCCTGTTCGACAGTGAATATGTGGTAGGGACCAAAGCCTGGGGCCCGTTCGACTTTACCCTGGGCCTTGGCTGGGGCTATCTCGGCAACAGCGGCACGGTGAAGAACCCTTTCTGCTCCTACAGTGACAGCTATTGCCAGCGCCCGCAGGTGGGCGAAGCGGGATCCATCAATGGATCGCAGATGTTCCACGGCCCGACAGCATTTTTTGGCGGCGTGGAGTATCAGACACCCTGGCAGCCGCTGCGCCTTAAAATGGAGTATGAGGGCAATAACTACCAGAACGACTTTGCTGGCCGCCTTGATCAGCGCAGCAAGCTTAACGTCGGGGCGATCTACCGTGTGACCGACTGGGCTGACATCAACGCCAGCTACGAACGCGGCAATACCTTTATGTTTGGTGTCACCCTCCGCACCAACTTCAACGATTTGCGCCAGGCGCACATCGACAGCGAAAAACCGGCCTACAATCCGCAGCCGCAGCCTAAGCTGCTTGAGCCGACGGTCGTGGGAACTCAGCTGACCGATCTGAAGTACAACGCCGGTCTTGATGGCCCGCGTATTCAGACTCAGGGTCACACCCTCTATGTTTCAGGCGAGCAGACAAAGTACCGCGATACCCGTGAAGGGGTGGATCGCGCGAACCGCATCATCATGAACCACCTGCCGGATGGCATCGACACCATCAGCGTCACTGAGTCACGCTTCCACATGCCTCAGGTCACCACAGAGACGCAGGTCGCCAGTCTGCGTAACAATCTGGAAGGTTATCCGCTGGGCCATGAGCAGCCGCTGCAACAGAGCCGCAAAGAACCGGTCGACCCGGGTAGCACTGAGCAGGGTATGTTTATCCGTCAGGATCGTCTGAACTACAGCCTGTCACCCGTGCTGAATCAGTCGGTAGGCGGCCCGGAAAGCTTCTACATGTATCAGATTGGCGTCATGGCGAATGCTGATTACTGGCTGACGGATCACCTGCTGGTGGGCGGCAGTCTGTTTGGTAACCTCGCCAACAACTACGACAAGTTCAACTACAACGGCGCACCGGCTGACTCTACGCTGCCGCGTGTGCGTACCCATATCCGCGACTACGTTGAGAACAACGTTTACGTTAACGATCTGCAGGCAAACTATATGGGCCACCTCGGAAACGGCTTCTATGGTCAGGTCTACGGCGGCTATCTGGAGACGATGTACGGCGGCGTGGGCGGCGAGCTGCTCTATCGTCCGGTCGATGCGAACTGGGCGGTGGGCGTCGATGCCAACTATGTCCGTCAGCGTGACTGGGACAACATGATGCAGTTTAACCGCTATAAAGCGGCAACCGGCAACCTGACAGGCTACTGGCGTCCGTGGTTTATGCAGGATGTGCTGGTGAAAACCAGCGTCGGTCAGTATCTGGCGAAAGATAAAGGCGTGACCGTTGATGTCTCTAAGCGCTTCGACAGCGGCGTGATGGTCGGTGTGTATGCCACCAAAACCAACGTCTCGTCTGAAGAGTATGGCGAAGGCGACTTCACCAAAGGCTTCTATATCTCCGTGCCGATGGATCTGTTCACCGTGACGCCAACGCGCGGTCGTGCGCAGGTCAACTGGGTGCCGCTGACGCGTGATGGCGGTCAGATGCTGGGTCGTAAGTACCAGTTGTATGATCTGACGTCCGATCGCGACGCGCGCTTCAACTAAGCAGAGGCGGCCTCCGGGCCGCTCAACGCTGTTTACAGAAGCAGGCTCAGGGAGCAAACGCCCTGCGTAAAGACGCAAAAACGCCATCCGTGGCATGCTCAGCGCGGGCCATCCCTGGCCCGCGATGCTTTACTCCGGGTGTATGCTCCCATCGCTTTGACTCCGGTGCGTTTCAGGCGACCATCTGAACGCTTCAGACCGCTGAAAAAGCCGAAACAGGGTGAATCTGGCCGTGTTTCCTGCGCCGCTCCGGTATCACAGCAGCGCGAGCCAGGCTTTATCAACAACCTCAGGCCGCTTTTTTATTCAGTCCGCATCGTAGCCGAGATTGGGTGCCAGCCAGCGCTCCACCTCCGTGACTGACATCCCTTTACGTGCTGCATAATCTTCCACCTGGTCACGCTGAATCTGCGCCACCGCGAAATAGCGGCTGTCAGGATGGCTGAAGTACCAGCCAGACACCGACGCACCCGGCCACATGGCAAAGGATTCGGTGAGTTTCATGCCGGTCTGCTCTTCCACCGCCAGCAGACGCCAGATGGCGGCTTTTTCAGTGTGCTCCGGGCAGGCCGGATAGCCGGGTGCCGGACGTATCCCCTGATAATTCTCCCGAATCAGCTCTTCATTGCTGAGATTTTCACTGGGAGCAAAACCCCAGATCACCTTGCGCACCCGTTCATGCAGGTATTCAGCAAAGGCTTCTGCCAGACGGTCCGCCAGCGCTTTCACCATGATCTTGTTGTAGTCATCGTGCTGACGATCATAGGCCTCTGCCAGTGCATCCTCTTCCAGGCCGCCTGTCACAGCGAACGCCCCCAGATAATCCGCTTTTCCCGTGGATTTCGGGGCCACGAAATCTGCCAGGCAGTAGTTGGCGAAGTCGGTTTTCTCGGTCTGCTGACGTAAGTGATGACTCACACACAACACCTCATCGCGTCGCTCATCACTGTAGATATGGATATCGTCGCCAACCCGGTTAGCCGGAAAAAGACCAACAACACCACGCGGCTTCAGCAGCGCCTGCTGGCTTAATCTGTCGAGCATCGCATTGGCATCGGCAAACAGACGCTGCGCTTCTTCACCGATCACCTCATCTTTCAGAATGCGGGGATATTTACCCGCCAGCGACCAGGTCATAAAGAACGGCGTCCAGTCGATGTAGTTGCGCAGCGTTTCAATGCTGGCCTCCACCTGCCTGACACCGGCGCGATGCGGAACCGGCGGGGTGTAGCTTTCCCAGTCAATCGTCGTGGCGTTATCGCGCGCCGCCTGCAGCGAAACCGGCGGCGTGCGCGGCTTTTTGCGTGCATGCTGAATGCGCACGGTCTCATACTCTTTTCGGGTTCGGGCGATAAAATCGGCTTTCAGCGTGTCGGAAAGCAGCGACGACACCACGCCAACGGTGCGTGAGGCGTTCTGCACATAGACCGTCGGGCCGCTGTAGTGCTGCTCAATTTTAACGGCGGTGTGCGCCTTCGAGGTGGTCGCGCCGCCGATCAGCAGCGGCACGGTAAAGCCCTGACGCTCCATCTCTTTCGCCATGTTGACCATCTCATCCAGCGACGGGGTAATCAGGCCTGATAAGCCGATAATATCCGCCTTCACTTCTCGCGCCGCTTTGAGGATTTTCTCGCCCGGCACCATCACGCCAAGGTCGATAATTTCATAGTTATTACACTGCAGCACCACGCCGACAATGTTTTTGCCGATGTCATGCACGTCGCCTTTAACGGTCGCCAGCACGATTTTACCGTTGCTGCGCCCCGCCTCTTTGCTGGCTTCGATAAAAGGCTCCAGCCAGGCTACCGCCTGCTTCATCACCCGCGCCGATTTCACCACCTGTGGCAGGAACATTTTGCCTTCGCCGAACAGGTCACCGACCACGTTCATGCCGGACATCAGCGGGCCTTCAATGACCTCGATTGGACGGGGTGCCTGCCTGCGCGCCTCTTCGGTATCCTGCTCGATGAATTCAGTGATGCCTTTGACCAGCGCATACTCCAGCCGCTTTACCACGTCCCAGCTGCGCCACTCGGCGAGCTGTTTGTCCTGCGCCCCATCGCTTTTGCCGCCACGGTATTTTTCCGCCAGCGCCAGCAGTCGTTCAGTGCCATCATCCCGGCGGTTAAGAATCACATCCTCTACCGCTTCGCGTAATTCAGCGGGCAGATCGTCGTAGATGGCCAGCTGGCCTGCGTTAACGATGCCCATATCCATGCCGTTACGGATGGCGTGATAGAGGAAGACCGCATGTATTGCTTCACGAACCGGGTCGTTGCCACGGAATGAAAACGACACGTTGGAGACGCCGCCGGAGATCATCGCATGGGGCAGTTCACGCTTAATATCTTCACAGGCACCGATGAAATCCATCGCGTAATTGTTGTGTTCCTCAATGCCGGTGGCGACCGCAAAGATGTTGGGATCGAAGATGATATCTTCCGGTGGAAAGCCGACCTGTTCGGTGAGAATCGTCCAGGCGCGGCGGCAGATCTCAATTTTACGGGCGCGGGTATCCGCCTGGCCCACTTCGTCAAACGCCATGACCACCATCGCCGCGCCGTAACGCCTTACCTGGCGCGCATGGTGGATAAAGGCCGCTTCCCCCTCTTTCATCGAAATGGAGTTCACAATCCCTTTGCCCTGGATGCACTGCAGCCCTTTCTCAATCACCTCCCATTTTGAGGAGTCGATCATGATCGGCACGCGGGCAATATCGGGTTCACCAGCAATCAGATTCAGGAAGCGCACCATCGCCGCTTCGGCGTCGAGCATGCCTTCATCCATGTTGATGTCGATGATCTGCGCACCGCTCTGCACCTGCTGTAGCGCAACGTCCAGCGCTTCGTTGTACTTCTCTTCTTTGATCAGCCGCTTAAATTTTGCTGAGCCGGTGACGTTGGTGCGCTCACCGACGTTAACAAAGAGGGACTCTGCGGTAATGTTAAGCGGCTCCAGGCCAGAGAGGCGACAGGCCACCGGAATCACGGGCAACTTGCGCGGTGCAACGCCGTCAACCGCCGCAACCATCGCCGCAATGTGTTGGGGTGTGGTGCCACAGCAGCCGCCAATAATATTCAGGAAACCCGAAGTGGCCCATTCACCCATCTGCTGCGCCATCAGCTCCGCATCCAGATCGTATTCGCCAAAAGCATTGGGCAGACCGGCGTTGGGATGGGCTGTGACGTAGCCTTCGGCGATGCGCGACAGCTCCGCCACATACTGACGCAGCTCATCCGGCCCCAGCGCGCAGTTGAGGCCAAAAGAGAGCGGTTCTGCGTGGCGCAGTGAGTTGTAAAAGGCTTCGGTGGTCTGGCCGGAGAGCGTCCGGCCCGAGGCGTCGGTGATGGTGCCGGAGATCATCAGCGGCAGCGCCACACCCAGCGCCTCCATCTCGGTCTGCACCGCATAGATAGCCGCTTTGGCATTCAGCGTGTCGAACACCGTTTCGATCATGATGATGTCAGCCCCGCCCTCCACCAGCGCACGGGTCGATTCGCGGTACGCTTCCACCAGCTGATTAAAGGTGATGTTGCGGTACGCAGGATCGTTAACGTCAGGTGAGATCGAACAGGTGCGGTTGGTCGGGCCAAGCACACCCGCGACATAACGCGGGCGATCCGGCGTTTTTGCCGTCCACGCATCGGCGCAGGCCCGTGCCAGCCGGGCCGCTTCCAGATTGATCTCGGCCGATAAACGCTCCATCTGGTAGTCCGCCATCGCAATCGACGTGGCGTTAAAGGTGTTGGTTTCAAGGATATCCGCCCCTGCGGCCAGATAGGCGTCATGGATCTCGCGGATCACAGCGGGTTTACTCAGCACCAGCAGATCGTTGTTGCCTTTGAGATCGCAGGGCCAGTCAGCAAAACGACTGCCGCGATAATCCGCTTCCTCCAGGCGGTAGCGCTGGATCATGGTGCCCATGCCGCCATCCAGCACCATAATGCGTTGTGCGAGCTGCTGATGTAGCGTGTCGATTTTATTGCTCACTGTTGCCCCGTTTACGTCAGTATGCTGTTGGCGGAAAACCCTGTTTTTCATTCTGGCACAAGCCTGTCTGGCGACAAAGTAACCTCTTTTGCGCCAGGTTCAGGTCACGGCCTTACAGGTCTGACCAGAAAGCCAGCGTTTGCAAACTGCGCGATTAAAACGAAAATGATTTCCACAAAGAAACAGGAGAGACAACGATGGCAACGCCGGTTCCCGTTAAGCGCGGCAAGAAACCCCGCGGCACCCCTGTCGCCGCACCTGCGGGCGGTCAGGTTCAATCGCTGACGCGTGGCCTGACGCTGCTGGAGCTGATTGCGGATTCCCACGGCAGCGTAGCGCTGACCGAGCTGGCACAGCAGGCGGGCCTGCCTAACTCCACCACGCATCGTCTGCTCAGCACCATGCAGCAGCAGGGCTTTGTTCGTCAGGTAGGCGATCTCGGGCTGTGGACAATTGGCGCGCACGCCTTTGTGGTCGGCAGCAGTTTCCTGCAAAGCCGCAATCTGCTGGCGCTGGTTCACCCGGTGCTGCGTCGTCTGATGGAGCAGTCCGGTGAAACGGTAAACCTGGCGGTGCTGGATCTCAGTGACCACCAGGCGGTGATCATTGATCAGGTGCAGTGCACTCAGCTGATGCGGATGTCCGCGCCGATTGGCGGTAAGCTGCCGATGCACGCGTCCGGTGCCGGTAAGGCGTTTCTGGCACATCTGGGCGATGAACAGGTTACCGCGCTGCTGCATCAGAAAGGATTGCATTACTACACGCCGAAAACCCTGATGTCGCCGCAGAGTCTGAAAGAGAATCTGGCGCAGGTGCGCAAAGCGGGCTTTTCGCTGGATGATGAAGAACATGCTCTCGGCCTGCGTTGTGTCGCCGCCCCCATCTATGATGAGCATGGTGAGGCGTTTGCTGCGCTCTCGATTTCCGGCCCCATCGCCCGTATGACAGACGATCGGATTACGGAGTTAGGTGCGCTGGTCATCCGCGAAGCGCGTCAGGTTACGCTGGCGTACAGCGGTCGTTAACCGTTTCTGCCGCGTAGCAGACGCTGAAACGCTGCGTCTGCCGCCAGGCGATGACCTCTTCCACATGACCACAGGCGAGACGCTGCTGCTGCGCACGCCACCAGCTGGCGTCAAATATCTCCGGATGCAGCGCCAGCAGCAGGCTGCCGGTTGCGGCTTCGCTGCATAACGCATAGCGGAAGGTTTCCGGAAAGACGTCATCCGGCCCCACGCTGTACCACGGCTCCGCACTGAGTTCATCTTCCTCATAACGCGCCGCAGGCACCTCCCGGAAATTCAGCTCCTGCATCGGGCGAATCTCATCGTAATCGTAAAAAATCACCCGGCCATGACGGGTTATGCCGAAGTTTTTAAACAACATATCGCCAGGAAAGATATTGGCGGCCGCCAGCTGTTTGATGGCGTTGCCATACTCCTCGATCGCATGACGTCGCTCAGCGACGCTGGCCTGTGCCAGGTAGAGATTAAGAGGCTGCATACGGCGCTCCAGCCACAGGTGACGAATGATCAGCCGGTCGCCTTCGACATGCAGCTTCTCTGCCACGCAGGCATAGAGCTCTGCCAGCAGCGCTGGCGAGATACGCGACAGGGGCAGCGCAAACTGCTCGAACGCCTGGGTATCTGCCATACGCCCAACACGATCGTGCTCTTTGACCTGCTGATAACACGCGCGGACCTGCGCTTCCGTCACCTCTTTTTGCGGGGCGAAGCGATCCTTTATCACCTTGAACACCCAGTCAAAACCCGGCAGGGTAAAAACCAGCATCACCATACCGCGCACGCCGGGCGCGATCTCAAAGGCCGTCTTACTCTCTGCCAGTGCCTGAAGATATTCACGATAGCTTTCAGTTTTACCGTGCTTCTGGCAACCAATCGCCATATAGCGTTCCGCCAGCGTTTTGCCGGGCAGAATCGGTTGCAGCCAGGCGACCAGCGCGGCAGGCACCGGGGCATAAACCATGAAATAGGCGCGGGCAAAACCAAACACAATGCTGGCGTCATTCACATCGGTCAGGCAGGTATCGATCCACAGTTCGCCGGTTTCAGTGCGCTGGATGGGCAGCAGGCAGGGAAAAATGCCCTCCGGCAGATGCAGGCGCGCCACCAGCCAGGCCGTTTTGTTGCGATAGAAGAGCTCACTGTTGACCTCAAGCCAGCCCTGGTTCAGCCGGGGAAAATGCGACTGCAGATGACGGACAATCCAGCCGACATCACGCGCACGGTGCTGCCACGGCAGCGTCAGCGGTAAATCCCCCAGCACCTGATCCACCAATGCCCGCCAGCCCCGTTCCGGCGTATAACGACGTGATAGCGGGCGTAAAGGTGTGACCGGCGCGGTCAGGGACTGAGAGCTGAAGATAAACAGCCGATCCGGTTGCAGGTCGGCATGTCCATGTAACCGGCAGTAGACGGAGTTAAAGAAGCTTTCGGCAATCTCATGCCGCGGATAGCCAGGCAGCAGGCTTTGATAGTGATCCTTGACCCGCAGCCAGAAAACCTCATCCCAGCTGGCTGCGCCGTTCAGCACCCGTAGCTGATCGGCAACAAGGCTCACATGATGGTCATAAAGATGAATACGGGCCTTCATCGCATGTTGCACCGCCTGCCATTCCGCCTGCTCAAACCGCTGCTGCGCCCCGGCAGTGATATCCAGAAAGCGGCCATACTGCGCATCAAACCCCTGCAGGATAGTGTGGGCGATTAAAGATTCGCGCGGCGGCATAATCAGCTCCGGTAAATGCCCGCCCGTGTGGTACGGGCGGGGAAGCAGTCAGAGGAAAACGTCAGAACTGGTGCTCTTCGGTCGAACCGGTAAGCGCGGTTACTGAGGACTTACCGCCCTGGATGATCGTGGTCACCTGATCGAAATAGCCGGTGCCCACCTCCTGCTGATGTGACGAGAAGCTGTAACCGCGGTCGCGGGCAGCAAACTCCGGCTGCTGAACCTTTTCAACATAGTGACGCATGCCTTCGCCCTGTGAGTAGGCATGAGCCAGATCGAACATGTTGAACCACATGCTGTGGATGCCCGCCAGCGTGATGAACTGAAAGCGATAGCCCATGTCGCTGAGCGCCTGCTGGAACGTCGCGATGGTGCGATCGTCGAGGTTCTTTTTCCAGTTGAACGAGGGCGAGCAGTTGTAGGCCAGCAGTTTGCCAGGGAAGCGCGAATGAATGGCGTCGGCAAAGCGCTGCGCCATGGCCAGATCCGGCGTCGAGGTTTCACACCACAGGATGTCAGCATAAGGTGCGTAGGCCAGTCCGCGGCTAATCGCCTGTTCAATACCGGCGTGGGTGCGGAAGAAGCCTTCAGCCGTGCGGTCGCCCCAGATAAAGGGACGATCGTATTCATCGCAGTCCGAGGTAATCAGGTCAGCGGCATCGGCATCGGTGCGGGCCAGCAGCACGGTTGGCACCCCCATCACATCGGCCGCCAGCCGTGCCGCCACCAGTTTCTGAATGGCTTCCTGCGTCGGCACCAGCACTTTGCCACCCATGTGACCGCATTTTTTTACCGCTGCCAGCTGATCTTCGAAGTGAATCGCCGCCGCGCCCGCCTGAATCATCGCCTTCATCAGCTCAAACGCATTGAGGACGCCGCCAAAACCGGCTTCAGCATCGGCAACGATCGGCAGGAAGAAGTCGGTGTACCGGCTGTCACCCTTTTCAATGCCGCTGGACCACTGAATCTGATCGGCACGCTGAAAGGTCTGATTAATGCGGGTCACCACCTCCGGCACCGAGTTCACCGGGTAGAGCGACTGATCGGGATACATCTGCCCCGCCACGTTGGCATCCGCAGCGACCTGCCAGCCGGACAGATAGATTGCTTCGATACCCGCCTTAGCCTGCTGCAGTGCCTGCCCGCCGCTCAGCGCACCCAGACTATTGATGTACCCTTTCTTCGCCTCGCCATTCAGCAGCGCCCATAATTTTTCTGCGCCGCGCTCCGCCAGCGTACAGGCGGGTAAAACCGAGCCGCGCAGATTAACCACCTCTGCTGCGCTGTAAGGGCGGGTAATGCCCTGCCAGCGTGCGGTCTGCCAGAGTTGTTCCAGTTGATCTGTCTGTTGAGTACGTGTCATGGCAATTACTCCTCTGTTCAGGGGATCAGGCGGTAGCCTGGCAGGGTAAGAAAGGAAACCAGCTCGCGTTCGGTGGTGATCTGCGCCATCAGCCGGGCCGCGTCGTCATAGCGACCGGCGCTGAAGCGGGCTTCGCCCAGCGTGTTTTGCAGCAGATGAAGTTCTTCATTCAGCCAGCACAGAAACAGTTCAGCCGTGACCTGCTGGCCGTCATTCAGGCGTTGCTGGTGACGAATCCATTGCCAGATTGAGGTGCGTGCAATCTCAGCGGTGGCGGCATCCTCCATGAGCCCGTCAATCGGCACGCAGCCGTTTCCGCTGATCCAGGCCTCAAGATAGTGAAGCGCGACGCGGATGTTGGCGCGCATTCCGGCTTCGGTGCGCTCACCCTGACAGGGCGCGAGCAAGTGTTCTGCCGTGACTGAAGCATCCTCTTCACGCATGACCTGTAGCTGATTTGGCCGGTCGCCCAGCGCGGCATTGAAGACCGCCATTGCGGTATCTGCCAGTCCGGGATGCGCAATCCAGGTGCCGTCATGCCCGTTGCCCGCTTCACGCTGTTTATCTTCCTTCACGCGCTGCAGTACCCAGCTATTGCGCGTCGGATCTTTAGCAGGGATCAGCGCTGACATGCCGCCCATCGCAAAAGCCCCCCGGCGATGACAGGTTTTAATCAGCAGACGCGAGTAAGCATCCAGAAACGGCTGAGACATGGTGACGGACTGGCGATCCGGCAGCACGCGATCCGGATGCTGCTTCAGGGTTTTGATGTAGCTGAAGATGTAATCCCAGCGGCCACAGTTGAGTCCGGCGATGTGATCGCGCAGATTCCACAGGATCTCATCCATCTGAAACACAGCGGGTAAGGTTTCAATCAGGACGGTGGCTTTGATCGTCCCGCGCGGCAGATCGAACTGATCCTCGCTGAAACTGAAGATCTCACGCCACCAGGCGATCTCCTGCCAGCTCTCTGTTTTCGGCAGATAGAAGTAAGGCCCGCTGCCTTTAGCCAGTAAGGGCCGGACGTTGTGGAAGAAATAGAGCGCAAAATCAAACAATCCGCCTGGAATCGACTCACCGTGCCAGCTGACGTGTTTTTCTGACAGATGCAGCCCACGAACCCGGCACATCAGCACCGCCGGATTAGCACCGAGTTGATAGATCTTGCCATTCTCGCTGGTGTAACTCAGCGTGCCCTGCACCGCCTCGCGCAGTGTCTGCTGCCCATCAATCAGCTTTGACCATTCCGGTGACAGAGAATCTTCAAAGTCGGCCATAAAGACTTTTACGTTGGCGTTCAGTGCATTAATCACCATTTTTCGATCGGGTGGTCCGGTGATCTCAACCCGACGATCTTCTAAATCGGCCGGAATGGATTGAATACGCCACTCACTTGCCCTTATGGAAGCGGTTTCCATATCAAAGTCTGGCAGGTAGCCCTGGTCATATCGCTGCTGACGTTGCTGGCGAGCCGATAACAGCGCATCGCGTTGGGGGGCAAAGCGTGTGACCAGCGCCTCCAAAAATGCGACGGCCTCCGGTGTTAACAGCTGCTGTTCGGCATGGTTAAAGGGCTGGCTGAAAGCGAGGGTATGGCTGAGCACTGAGTCTGTCATGCTGGCGTTCTCCTGTATTCAAAGGATCAAATGCAGCGGATCCACACGGTGTTTGTTTTGTGAGCTACAGGATCAGAGCATAAGCATTTATTTTTCTAAATCAAAAACTATTTCCATTTTTAAATTAAATTAGTCTTATCCCTATGTTTTAGCTGTAATTAATTTTCTTTCTGTTAAAGGAACAGCTTTCAATGTTGTTCTGCAGGCGAAAAAAAACCGTGTTGCCATCGGCTAACACGGTTCAGTTGATCTTCAGACGGGACTATTCCAGCGTCGGATTCATGCGACGCAAATCAAACGGGGTGATCTGGTAAACATAGTAGTTGAGCCAGTTCGAAAACAGCAGATTGCCGTGACTGCGCCAGGTGGCACGCGGTGGCAGGGCCGGATTGTCCTGCGGGAAGTAGTTATAAGGAACTTCCGGGCTTACTCCCGCTTCATAATCGCGGTGATACTCACCCGATAACGTTAGGGCGTCATACTCCGGGTGGCCGGTAACAAACACCAGACGTTTATCTTTACTCGCCATCAGATAGGCACCGGTTTGTTCCGATTCAGCAAACAGCTCAAGATCGGTGTAATCCGTGATCAGCTGAGTAGGAAAATCAGCATAGCGTGAGTGCGGTGCCAGGAAATTATCATCAAAACCCCGGGTCAGTAATGCATGAGGGTGCAGTATCTGATGCTCATAGACGCCAGACAGTTTGTTATGCCGGGTTTGTTTGGGAATGCCATACAGAATATTAAGCGCAGCCTGCACTGCCCAGCAGACGAACAGGGTTGAGGTGACGTGCTCATTTGCCCAGTGCAGTACCCGCTGAATCTGCGGCCAGTAGGCGACATCATTAAAATCGACCAGCCCGAGTGGCGCACCTGTCACGATTAAGCCGTCATAGTTGTCATGCTGGATATCTTCAAAATTGCAGTAGAAGTTGTTGAGGTGCTCAGTGGGCGTGTTGCGCGACTCGCGGCTGTCGATGCGCAGCAGCTGAATATCGATCTGTAATGGTGAATTGGAAAGAAGACGTAGAAATTGATTCTCCGTTTCGATCTTTTTCGGCATCAGATTCAGTATGAGCACTTTAAGCGGGCGGATCTCCTGAACACTGGCGCGCGACGATGTCATCACAAAGACATTTTCGTCACGCAAAAAATTCACTGCCGGTAATTCGTCGGGAACCCTGATTGGCATAACCTGCTCACCTCTCGCAACCATATAAACGTTTAGACATCTGGATGCCCAACATTAGCCTGATCGCTGTAAGATGTCGAGGTTTCATGCAGAAAATGAAAATGTTTCAGCTTAAAGTGGCAAAAAACGGACGTAAAAAAGCCCCGCACTTCCGTGCGGGGCTTCTTCA